>NZ_JBRASR010000002.1:0-2249470 GCF_056033805.1 Kordia sp. E | reverse complement strand
GTTTTTTATCAAGAAAAAATGAACAAAGAATAAACTTACAGGCTAAACTTTAGTTTTACTAAACCTTTTTATAATCGAACTACCATTAGAGTTTAAATTGAATATTTAATTTTGTGTGTTCTTTTCTTTGATTGCCCAAAGAAAATGAACCAAAAGAAATGGCACTTTTCCTGGCAGGTATTTTTAGTTTTCTCTGGAAAACTAAAACCAAAAAGCTTTTACTAAATTTCTTCCAAGGCTTCAAAAATTCTTAACGCAAAAGTTTTTTTATACTTCAGAAAAGAGTCTACAACCTGTAGAGTACTATTGTTTATATCTAATTTAAAATAATGAGAGAAGAAGCGGAAGTGCAAAGTGATAACTTATCTGTTCATAAAAATAAACTCTTAAACTATAGCTAATCGTTAATTATTTTTAAGGTAAGCAGCCAATCGTTCTTTTATAAAATAGTTCCAACCACCAATACAACTTTCACGTTTAAATTCGGGGATTTCATCGGGGAAGTCTTCTGTCACTTTCGTAGTTACTGTAAACTGCGTTCCTTCGTTATCTGGCTTCAATTCAAAAGTTACATACGAATTACCTTTGCAATTTTCATAATTCCAATTGGTAACAATCTTTTGTTCATGAATAACTTCGGTAACAGTCCATATATGTAAAAAGTCGCGCGAAGGTGCTTTTACATTAAACTCCGTTTGAAAACCAACCTCAGCCTTAAAATCGGGAATATTATCAAAAAACCATTGTCGCATTTGTGTAACATCTGTAATAGCTTTCCATACAGTTTCTGTAGCTTGTGTAAAGTTTTGTGTAACAACAATTGGCGGTTCAGAAGTTTTCATAGTTTTTGGCTTTATATAAAGATAGTTATTATTTAGCTGTATTTTGATGTTTACAACTATCGTCAGTTCGAGTGGCGAGTTGAAAACTCGATGTATCGAGAACACTTTACAACTCAAATTGATTCTCGATACAATTTTTAAATAATTAACTTCGTCATTTTTAAAAATTACTCGAATAGACGTAATACCAAATGAAGTTAGTATAAAAAACAAAAAAAGCGACCTTTTTCAAGATCGCTTTTCAGTATATAGTATACTGTATATTATCTTCTATTTGCCATAATATGACGTTCTCTTGCCAATAATGTATTCTTTAATAACATTGCAATTGTCATTGGTCCTACTCCACCAGGAACTGGTGTTATATAACTTGTTTTTTTACTTACATTTTCAAAATCTACATCACCAGTAATACGATATCCACGTTTTTTAGTTTCGTCTGGTACACGTGTAATTCCAACATCAATTACAATAGCATCGTCTTTTACCATTTCTGCTTTTAGGAAATTTGGTTGTCCTAAAGCAGTAATAATAATGTCTGCCTGACATGTAATTTGCGTAATGTTCTTCGTATGACTGTGTGTTAATGTTACTGTTGAGTTTCCTGGAAAACCTCTTCTTCCCATTAATATACTCATTGGTCTTCCAACAATATGGCTTCTTCCAATAACAACCGTGTGTTTTCCTTTGGTTTCAACGTCATAACGTTCTAATAATTCTAGAATTCCAAAAGGTGTTGCCGGAATAAAAGTAGACATGTCTAATGCCATTTTCCCAAAGTTTTCAGGATGAAATCCATCAACATCTTTATCTGGATGAACAGCCATTAACACTTTCTGCGTATTAATTTGTGGAGGTAATGGCAATTGAATAATGAATCCATCAATATCATCATTATCATTCAATTCATGAATCTTTTTAAGTAATTCAAGTTCTGAAGTTGTATTTGACATACGCACCATTGTAGATTCGAATCCGACACGCTCACAAGAGCGCACTTTACTTCCTACGTATGTTAAACTTGCACCATCGTCTCCGACTAAAACTGCAGCCAAATGCGGAACTTTCTCTCCGCGATCTTTCATCTTCTGAACCTCAGCAGTAATTTCGTCTTTGATATCATTCGATACCTTTTTCCCGTCTAATAAAATCATATAGTTGTGTTGTGTGTGTCTTTTTTTAGTTTTCAGTCGCGGTTTTCGGTTTTCAGCTGTTATGTAGAAACTCCAAACTTATCTGGATGATTCATCATATAATTGAGTAGCTTCCCAACTTCTTTGCTTAAAATTTTCAGTTTTTCCGCTTCTGAGATCGTAATATAATTACAAGATATAGCAAAATCTAGCCAAACATTCGTTTCTGAATTTTCAGCATCCGCATCTGTCAGTTTGCTTATAAAATGTTTTATATACTTTCGTTTTCTGTAAGCTTCAGCAATATTTACGGTCACTGATCGTGATGATCGTCTAATTTGATCCGTTAAAGAATACACTTCTTCTTTCGGAAATTGTTTGCTGAGTTCAAAAATCTGCATAGCCAAATCATATGATTTTTGATATACTAGTAATTTTTGAAAATCCATTTTATGATACTTCTAAGTATATTTTAAACTAAAAACTGAGACTGAGACTGAGACTGAGACTGAGACTGAGACTGAGACTGAGACTGTAAAACTAATTTACCCGCCCATTCCTTTCATCATTTGCATCAGCTTTCTTCCGCCGCCGCCTTGCATCATCTTCATCATTTTGCTCATTTGATCAAATTGCTTTAACAATTGATTCATTTCTTGTACAGAACGTCCAGCTCCTTTTGCAATACGCTTTTTACGACTTGCATTGATCATTGTAGGTTTTGAACGCTCGTCAGGTGTCATAGAGTGAATTAATGCTTCAATGTGTTTGAAAGCATCATCTTCAATTTCCATACCTTTCATTGCTTTGGAAGCACCAGGAATCATTCCGACTAAGTCTTTCATGTTCCCCATTTTCTTCACTTGCTGTATTTGCTTTAAGAAATCGTCAAAACCAAATTGATTTTTTGCGATTTTCTTTTGTAATTTTCTAGCTTCTTCTTCATCAAACTGCTCTTGCGCTCTTTCTACTAACGAAACAACATCTCCCATTCCAAGAATACGATCAGCCATACGTGTAGGATAGAATACATCAATTGCTTCCATTTTTTCACCTGTACCAATAAATTTAATTGGTTTGTTTACTACAGATTTAATAGAGATTGCAGCTCCACCACGAGTATCACCATCTAATTTCGTTAAGATAACTCCATCAAAGTTTAAGATATCATTGAACGCTTTTGCTGTATTCACAGCATCTTGACCTGTCATAGCATCCACTACAAATAGTGTTTCTTGTGGTTCAATTGCTTTGTGAATGTTTGCAATTTCCGTCATCATCGCTTCATCAACTGCCAAACGACCTGCAGTATCAATAATAACTACATTGTGTCCGTTTTCATTTGCATGCGCAATTCCTGCTTGTGCAATTGCTACTGGATCGTTGTTTCCTCTATCTGAAAATACATCAACTTTTATTTGCTCTCCAACTACATGTAGCTGATCAATCGCCGCTGGACGATATACATCACAGGCAACTAATAAAGGTTTCTTCGTTTTTTTATTTTTTAAGTAATTGGCTAGTTTCCCAGAGAACGTTGTTTTACCCGAACCTTGTAAACCTGACATTAATATGACAGATGGTTTTCCAGACAAGTTGATTCCTGCTGCATCTCCACCCATTAATTCGGTTAACTCGTCTTTTACGAGCTTTACCATTAATTGTCCTGGTTGTAAGGTTGTTAATACGTTTTGTCCTAAAGCTTTTTCCTTTACAGTTTTTGTAAATTCTTTTGCGATTTTAAAGTTCACATCGGCATCAAGTAATGCTCTACGCACTTCTTTTAATGTTTCGGCAACATTTACTTCTGTTATACTTCCATGACCCTTTAGTACATGTAACGCTTTATCTAGCTTTTCACTTAAATTATTAAACATACGATGTGTATTCTTTTTTAGAAGTTGCAAAGATAGGGGAAACTTCTAAATTTTGAAAGTATAAAACCGCTCGTTTTCAACAAGGTTATTAAGGTGTTTCCTCTGATTTCTCAAAGATTAGACTACTATATCGTTATTTTTTTAGCTAAAGTAATTTGAACTAAATAGCAAACAAAACAATCTAAAAGAGTTTATTTCTAATATTTCATGAGAAAGCACACCAAGATCGTATACATGAATAGCATACAACTGAAGTTAATGAAGGGCAGGAATTATTCCAATCATTCTATTTTTATAATGCTATTTTAAATGTTGCATGGTTGTTATAATTGTCATAGTTAAATACAACTGATTTTTTCTCTACCATCGCTAAAAACCCGCCTAAAGCACTCAGTGGAAATCCCACATTATAATTTCTTCCAGATCTAGAATTCTTTGGTATTTTTTCATATGGCATATCGTAAAACCGTACAATTGCTTTATATACAGTATTACTCAATCCATATACAATTGTTGTTACTACATTATTAGTATTTGTTTGATACGGTCCTGTATACATAGTTGATTCTACAAATGAAATAGGATTCGATACAATATTTTGAGTATTCATAGCTTTAGTTTTTTTGGTTTTTATGATACAAATTCGAATAAACGATATTCAGTATAGTGAATAATTGTAATGCGTACTCCATATTTAATCATCAAAATCTAAAAAAAGGAATAGAGAAGTTTTCACATTTCTAAAAACAATTGCATACTAAAGGATTATCTATTACTTTTAATATCTTAAAACTGTATACCATGATCATTTTTAACATTGAAGCTATTCTTGTTACTTTATTAGCCGCATTATTTTCATTACCATTTTTTGGCATTTATTACTTTGGAGGCATGGGAGAAGACATGCTTGTCATTTGTGCTAGTTGGATGGTTTTAGTAGCTTCCTTTGTTAGCAAAGGAATTGGCATGGTTGGACGTTTGTTTTTTATTCCTATGTGGTTATTAAGCATTCCATTACCTTTTATAATGACGTATCAAGTATACCAATGGACGGGAATTGGTGTGACTTTTGGAATTTTTATTGGTTTCGTCCTCTTAATTATTGGTTTTGCCTATAGGTCTGAAAAGAAACGTGTAAAGAATTTACGTTCTGAGAAGATTGAGTTTCCAGATCGTGAGGAAGATGCAGAAGTATATTGGGATGCCGTAAAAGATAAATTCTTTCTTCCATCGTATATAAAAATGACGCCTGAAATTGCTCGATTTAATATTAGAGTAGCAGAAACTTTACAGAAACAAGAAATTGATCTTGTTAATATTGAAGCTTTTAAAACTGAGATGGGCAAAGCAGGATCTAAACGTAAAAAGGTTGACCCAAAAGCTCAAAAGAATCTTATGGATGAAATTGATGAAAAGATTATAGCATTACAAGAAGCCAAAGAGTTACTGGAAAAAGTTTCTGGGTAGGTTTTTTAAAAAAAATGTAACTTAATACGTATAAATATAACTTATAACTAAACGTTAAAATTTTACAATATGAAAAAAAAGAAAATGAAACCTTTAATGCTCTCTAAAAGATCTATCTCTAATTTGAGTAATTCAGTTAAAGGAGGTACTGGAACTGTTTTTGAAACTAGAAATTGCTCAATACATCTTTGTGGACCAAATGATAATACAAATGTAATTGTTTGTCCACCAGGAACAGGAACCTGTGAGACAGAACGTAATCGTTGCTCAATTATATGCCCTACTACTATTACTACTACAGGAGGAAATAATGGTGATGGAATGTAGGTTGTTGAACTGATTCTAAACTCACATTCTAGACATAAAATAGATCCCGTTTTTCAACGGGATTAGTTCAACTTACAATTTTGAGTGTGTCTTTCAGACTTCTCTAAATTGAGTTTCACTAAAAAAAAGTTGCCCTAATTCAACAAAAGGCAACTTTTTACACTAAACTAAGTTACTAAACTAACTTAAATAAACACTTATTTTTATATTGTTACAAACACACATTACAATCCGCTTCTAGCGTGTATAATGTAGAAACATCATTTGGGTTTAACGCAATGTTGTACATTCGTATATCGTCTAAATGACCTTCAAAGCCACTTCCTAACATATAATTCATCAATGGTGAACTTCCAATATCAATGGTAGAATTTACATCTTCATTTCTTTGTACACCATCTCTATATAATCGAACTGTATTGTTACTATCTACCGTAAGTACTAAATGGTGCCAGTTGGTTGTATCGGTTGGTAAACTAGCATCCATATTCCAAGGATCATCCCATAAACCATAACCAGAATCCGCATCACTAAATACTGGTGTATTTAAATCGAATACACTGATTTGAAAACCTTCGCTGACAGCGCTTCCTTTTTGAAATAAGATTTCATAATTAGAAGGATTTGTATTCTGCATTTTAAACCAAAGACTTACCGAAAACGCATCTCCTTGCACTATTTGATTTGCTGTTGTCACAGGAATTTCTATGGTTTCATTTCCATTAAAACCAACTGCACATGTTGCATTCCCTGCTCTATCAGAAACGTATGTATAGTTTCCTGATGCTTCCCAATTACTTACCAAGTCTTTCGTTTCATTAGCAAACGGCATGTATAAAATTAAATTGTCTGTTAATGGCGTTGAATTATTTGTACAGCATTCTTCTATAGAAATTGTAATTGTATAGACTTGAAACATTCCTGCCAAATCTTCAATACGTAAATAGAGTGTTTCTTGCGAAGCTGTATTTGTATATGAAGTTGGAATTAAAGCATTTAAATCATTCGCTGCATCTTCTTGCGTTATGTGAAATGAAAACTCATAATCTTGCGTACACGTTATGGTTGAAATAAATAACTCTTCTAAGTTCATTTCTACATAACCATCAAACGGATTTTCTTCATCGCAAATAGTGGTTTCTATATTTTCAAAACACTCAAAAGGCGTTGCATTTTCACAACTCTTTTGTAGCGTTAATTGTTGATTTCCATTGTGTAATTGCAATTCGTCTGAAGTACATTCATCTAGAATCCAAGAACCATTAATAGAGGTAATATTAGATACTACATTACTTATGTTTAATACTAAATTTCCTTGCGAAGTTGCTACTTCCCAGTTTCCATCATAAATAGTAGCACTTGTTGGTTCTGTTGAAAATGTAAACGAACCATCAGCATTAAAATAGAACTCATATATTAATTGTGTGTTTCCATCCAAATTAGAAATTCTCCAGAAACAGTCTGTTAGGTTTTCCGTTACTAAAACTTCTGTACAATTTGCATCATTGTAGTTATTATCATCATCTTCATCACAGGTATTTTCGGCTGCTACAATTGCTGCTTGTAATTCTGTATTACTAGTTACAGAAATAACCGTTCCGTCAGCTTGTACTAAATTGATTGGATAATTAATACTCGCCACTACACCATTTGAAAGTGTTTCTAAGAAATAGAATAGCGTTTCATCGTCTGTGATATTTTGTGTTTCTATGACTTCAAAATTAATATCAAAAACGGCAATACTAAACGGATATTGAAAATCGATACATTCAATGTCAATATCTGGCTGATTTGGTCCAGCACAGTTACTAATTTGTGCTTCTAATTCTTCTTGATTTTCAATAACTATTTCTGAGTAATCACTTAATATAATTGTGATTGGATACGTAATTGCAACGGCGCCATCATTTGATTGATTTAGCAATTCAATAATTGTATTATAATCATTCGGATTGTTTACAATAACAGTTGTCCCATTGATTGAAACCGTAACTGGCAAATCGACTAAGAAACAATTTGCATTGTCAATAAAGTTATCCGTAGAACCATCAAGTAATGTGATGCGTTCCATTAATAGTGGCAATACAGTATTTGCTACAAGTGTTTCTTCATCATTAGGCGTTGTCGTTTCTATTTGTTCTTCCTGACAAGAAGTAACAAAGAGACACATCGCGAGAAGCGAAAAAACAAATTGCAGATACGTTATTTTAGAAATTTTGATCATATAATTAAATGGTATTCGGGTACTATTGAACTCGACAATCTTCAAGTGTGTTACTTCTTAAACAACTTCAACGATAAAATTCCCACCTTTATAAATTAAAAAATTTATGTTTACTTTTAACGGATAAATCAACCATTATTCATGCCAAAATCAATACAAGAAAATATATGTAACGAGCTTTTGTTTTCTAAAATTTTCAAGAAACACTACCAAAGTTTATACTCGTATTTGTATTACAAATTTGGCGATTATTTGAATCCTGAAGACAAAGCACAAGAAGCTTTTACTAAATTATGGCAAAATTGCGGTAAAGTGAAACCTGAAAAAGCAAAAAGTTATGTTTTTACGATTGGCAACAACATGATGTTAAATGAAGTAAAACATCAAAAAGTTGTACTACAACACCGTCAACTCAAACCAAAATCACATACCAATGAAGATCCTGAATTTTTAATGCAGGAACAAGAATATTTACAAAAATTACAACGTGCTATTGGAAATTTGACAGAATCCGAACGCACTGCTTTTTTAATGAATAGAGTTGAAGGTAAAAGACATAAAGAAATAGCAGCAATACTCAATATTTCGGCGAAAGCTGTAGAAAAACGTATTTATCGCGCATTGAGCAAATTGCGTGAAGAGATTAAAGAGTTGTGAGTGTTAGATGTTAGATGTTAGATGTTAGATGTTAGATGTTAGATGTTAGATGTTAGATGTTAGATGTTAGATGTTAGATGTTAGATGTTAGATGTTAGATGGAAATTAAAAAACGTAAACGTCATTTCGAGTGATTTTCGATAGAAAATTGTATCGAGAAATACTTAAAAAGAAAAATAGTATAGCTTAATAGAACGTCAAAAAAAGAAATAAATTATATTTTATTTAAATGTATAGTAGGAATTTTAAATAGTTGGTTGTTATATAGATAAGAAACGATTATGACACGAGAAGAATTAATACAAAAGTGGCTAGATCATTCGTTGACACCTCAAGAGTTTGAAGCTTTTAAACAGCTTGAAGACTATGCGGAATTGACACAAATGAACACTGCCTTACAGTATTTTAAAGCGCCCGACCTAGATGTAGATGCGGCGTACAATGCTGTACAAAAACCGAAACAAAAAGACACACCAAAACCTACTTCATGGTTGAAACCATTGCTACGCATTGCTGCGATTTTAGTAATTGGATTTGGCGCATACATGTATACAACTTTTTCGAGCCCAACATTTGTAGAAACACAAATTGCGAGCAAAACGCTTATTGAGTTACCTGACACTTCTGCTGTAACATTAAATGCTGTATCGAGTTTATCATTTGATGAAGATTCTTGGGAAGAAAACAGAGAAGTAAACTTAGAAGGAGAAGCCTATTTTAAAGTAGCTAAAGGAGCAACTTTTAGCGTAGTTACTGATGCAGGAATTGTAACTGTACTAGGAACACAATTTAATGTAAAACAACGTGATCACTTATTTGAAGTTTTCTGCTATGAAGGTTCTGTGAAAGTAAATCACAATGATAAGAACGTTGTTCTGAAACCTGGACAACGCTTTTTGATCCTAGATGGGAAACAAGTTCGCAATGAAAAAGAAATGCTAAAAGAACCTTCTTGGATTCACAATGAAAGTTCTTTTAAAAGTTTACCTTTACGAGAAGTTATTCAAGAATTTGAACGACAGTACAATGTAACGATTGATGCTAAAAATGTAGATACTTCAGAAGTAGTTACCTGTGGTTTCACACATGAAAACATAGATATGGCATTGAAATCGATTACGTTACCGTTACAGCTTACATATCAAAAGAAACAAAACTCGATTATTTTAAAACGTGACTAAAAAACGCGTACGAAAGTTACTCACCTTTTTTTTATTCTTTCTTAGTTTTCAATGCATTACTGCACAAGAAAATCAAGAGAATAAAATATTACTGTCCAAATTACTGCCTAGTATAGAAAAAGAATATGACGTTATTTTTTCGTATGCAGATAAGTTTATTAAGAATGTATCCGTAACTCCACAAAAAAAAGTTACTTCACTTGAAGATCTATTAAAAGGTTTTGAATCCGAAACCAATTTGCGTTTTACTTTGATTAATGGACGCTATATTGCCATTACTGTATTTGCAGATCAGATTCAAGAGTTGGACGAAATTTACTTAACAGAATATATTGCATCTGGAATTTCTACCAATAGAACTGGACAAATTACCGTGAAACCTAAAAGCTTTGGAATTCTTCCAGGCGTTACTGAACCTGATGTATTATTGACAATTCAAGCATTACCAGGAATCTCAAGCAGTAACGAAACGGTTTCAAACATCAATATTCGCGGCGGAACAAATGACCAAAATATTTTATTGTGGGATGATATTAAAATGTATCAATCTGGACACTTTTTTGGATTAATTTCTGCTTTTAATCCTTACTTTTTAAATAAAGTTACGGTCACTAAAAACGGAACAAGTGCTAAATATGGTGATGGCGTTTCAGGAATGATTCAAATGCAATTAGATGCACATCCGAATGATTCTTTGCAAGCTGGCGCTGGATTGAACTTGATTCATGCTGATGGTTTTGCCAAAATTCAATTGAACAAAAAAATGGAAGTACAAGTTTCTGCACGTCGTTCCATTACAGATTTGATTGAAACACCAACGTACACAGTTTATTTTGATCGTATTTTTCAAGATACAGACATTACAAATAACAATCAGCAAAGTAATAGTACAACGACAACAAATAGAGATTTTCATTTCTATGATATGAGTACAAAATTCATTTATGATATTTCTAAAAAAGATAACTTACAATTTAGTTTTTTGAATATTTTTAATGATTTAAGTTATACCGAAGAAGGAACATTTAACAATCGTGTACAAACTGTAAATAGCGGAATTACACAACGGAATTTAGCAACTGGTTTAACGTACAATCGTGAATGGTCGCCTGCGTTTTCCACACAAGTACAATTGTATACTTCTAATTATAATTTAGAAGCAACGAACTTTGACATTACCAATAATCAACGTTTATTCCAAGAGAATGATTTAGCAGATAGCGCGATCAAACTACATACAAAATATCGTATTGATGATAACTTTACAACTCAAAACGGCTATCAGTTTTCAGAGATTGGCATTACAAATATTCAAGATGTAAGCAATCCGCAATTTAGAAGTAACCGTAAAGATGTGATGCGAAATCATGCTGTATATTCTGAATTGAATTATGTTTCTGATAGTTATCGAACAATGGTAAATGTTGGAATTCGTGGAAATCATTATGGAAAGATTAATGAATTTCGTTTTGAACCACGTTTGACTTTCAGACAGCAATTTTCTAATCATTTTAGTGTGTTGGTTTTGGGCGAATATAAAAGCCAAGCGATTTCTCAAGTAATTGATTTACAAAATGATTTTTTAGGTATTGAAAAACGTCGTTGGACATTGGCGAATGGAACTTCTGTTCCCCTAATTAAAAGTAAGCAAGCTTCTGCTGGCATACAATACACTAAGAACAACTTACTTATTAGCGCAGAAATCTATATAAAAGAAGTTGATGGAATTACCACACGAAGTCAAGGTTTTCAGAATCAGTTTCAATTTGTAAATGCTCTCGGAAGTTACACAGCACAAGGAATTGACTTATTGTTTAATAAAAAGTGGCACGATTTCAATACGTGGTTAAGCTATTCTTTTAGCAAGAATGATTATGAGTTTACATCACTAAACAATGGTAAACAATTCCCTAATAACTTAGATATTACACACAATCTTACACTTGGCGGAACCTATACTTGGAAAGATTTTGAATTCTCCTTAGGAACGTACTATCGCACAGGAAGACCAACAACAACTGTTGGCGTACCAGAAGTTATCAATGGAGATATTAATTACAATTCGCCAAATGCTGAGAATCTAGACGATTATTTTAGAACCGATTTTTCCGCAACCTACCGTTTAATACTTTCTAAAAAGAAAAAGATTAAGTCAAAAATTGGTCTTTCTATTTGGAATGTATTCGATCAGCAAAATGTTTTGAATGAATACTACAACCTAGACAACGAAGTCGTTTCACAAGTTCAAAATCAAGCACTTGGCATTACGCCAAATTTGAGTTTTCGCGTTGAGTTTTAAACGAGGAATCCTTTTAATCTAATCCTTAGCCTTAACACAACAAATAGATGATCTTCTTAATTTTTGTTAAAAAAAATATAAGCAGTTTTGATCTTTAATTATATTATTATAGTTTTAAAATACATGGAAATCACTATTGGAATTTTAGGACTTATACTTATCATCGCTATTATTACTTACGAATACAGTCTCTTTTCAAAGTCAAAAGAAGAAGAAGAAGGGATTGATCATTTAGAAGTACAATTTAAAGCAACTCAAAAACTATCAGAAGAAGTTCAGCTAGACATAGAAAATTATATTTTAACGGCTAATGCGGCTGATAAATTTTTATTTAAAGATATGACATTTAGTAATTATCTGGCACATATGAAGGAAACTCATAACGAAAATTTGTCTGATAATTTATATGATAGGTTGAGTAATTTAGAATTAACTGAAAGCAATACTAATTTCATGATTAAAAGTCTTGAATACCAATTTTCTGCTTTACTACAAATGAAAACTAAAATGCAATTATTAGATTACCTATATTCAAAAAGATTAGCGCTTCCAAAAAATCAAAATTGAGTAGTACTTCAAGTTTGAGTTTTCGAGTAGAGTTTTAGAACTAGATTAGTTGGACTTGCTTAGACTACTTAGATTGTTTGACTCTAAACGTCACTTCGAGTGATTTTTCTTTAGAAAATTATATCGAGAAGTGCTTTGAAAACCAATAGATTATTTCCGCCTCTAAACTATTCTCGACACAAAATCTCTTCAAGATTTTATTCGAACTGATAGTTTTATATTATTACAGCAGACTTTTCATAAAAACTGAAACTAGTATCGTTTTACTTTTTTAACTTTTCAAGTATAATTTCAATCGCCTTATCTAATTGTGGTGTTTTATTCTCTAAACGCTCTTTAAAGTTTTCACCAATATATACATCTGGTGTAACTCCATGAATTTCTAAATCCTTACCATCTAAAGTGTAACATCCCCAAGTTGGTAATCGATATGAAGAACCATCAACTAAAGATCTACTGGTTGTAAAAATAATCCATCGATACGTTTCTGTTCCAACAATAGTTCCCATACCTAATTCTTTAAAGCCAGCAGCTGTCATCTCAGCATCAGATAAAGATTGTTCATTCACTAATAAAACAATTGGTTTGCTACCATAATTAAAATTAGATTGACTCGTTAGTTTCCCTTCTCTGTATTTCCAGTTTAAGTATTTTTTTTGGCGCAAGAAATTCAATACTTCATCATGTACATTTCCTCCAGTATTAAAGCGTAAATCTAAAATTAAACCGTCTTTATAGGCTTCTTCACTAACCAAGTCATGATAAAACTTGGTTAATTCGCTGCCTGTCATATTTTTCATATGAACATACGCTACCTTATTGTTTGTCTTTTTATCAACATACGTTTGATTTTGGTCTTGCCATTCATCATAAACTAAACTCCTAACAGTCCAAAAATTTGTTGGATGCACATTCACACTAAACGCTGTTCCGTTTCTACTAAATGTCAAACTCATTTCTGACATAAATTTAGGATTCGTAAAGTATTGTTCTCTATTCAATTTTGTATCAACAACATTTCCATTTACAGCAACCAACTTATCACCTTTTCTAAGGTCTTTACCTTTTACATCTGTTGGTCCTTCAGAAACGATTCTTTCTATTACAAACGGATTGTTATTATTAAAAACAATTCCCGTTTCTAATGTTTGAGTTCCATAATAAATTGCCTCTTCTTTACCATATGATCTAAACCCAAAGTGAGAAGCATTTAACTCACCAAGCATATCGTTAAAAATTAATCTTAAATTTCTTCTGCTCGAAACATAAGGTAAATATGCAGCATATTCATCTCTTAGTTTTTGCCAGTTTTCTCCATGAAAATTCTCATCATAAAAATTCTCTTCCATTCCAGCCCAAGCTTCATAATACATTTGATTGAACTCATTGGATAATGATTTATTAAAACGATGACTAATTGCTATTGGCTTTAACTTATTAGTGCTTAAGTTCACCGTATTTATAACTCCTTTTGATAAGATATAATGTTTTTTACCAGAAGTAATAAATCGATAACCAGACATAGGCGTATCACTTAACTTAACCGTTTTATTATTTTCAAAAGGTTCTAAAGTAGTTTTCCATAACTTCCTTTTCCCTTCATCATGATTCGATATATATAAAACATGAGTTTTGTTTCCTTCATTTATAACGGTGATATTTCGTTGATTACCAAATCTTGGACTAATCGCTGTTAACCGATCCATCAATCCTTTTTCGTTGATGCTAACAATCACTTTTTCTTTCTTCTTTTCTTCTTTCTTATCCTTTTTCTCTTTCTCTTTCTTCTCTTCTTCTTTAAAGAGCTCATTTACTTTATCTATTTTAAACGGCTTTTCATATTTATCTAAAGCCATTTGATATACTTTAGATTTTCCGCTTCCACCACTAGGAAAAGTTGGTGATGTTCTTTCTGAAGAAAAGTAAATATATTTTCCATCAGCAGACCAAGTTGGTTCACGTTCAGAAACTTTAGTTTTTGTGAGATTGATTGATTTTTTTGAAGCTATATTATACACGAAAATATCTGCTTCAAAATCTCTCTGAGCAGTATATAAAATATAATTTCCATCTGGAGAAAAATAAGGATCAGAATTATAGATTCCCCACAATTCATCTTTCACAATCAATTCACTTTTATATGTTTTTAAATCGATTACATAAATTTCGTTTCTACCTCTTAAATACACACCTTTAGTTTTGTCTGCATTTAGCGTAAGTTGTCTGTTATTACTACTATTTTTTGTGAGTTGTTTTGTAGTTGATTTTCCATCTGCCTTGGTCACAAACCAATTGTAATATCCTTTATCAGATCTTGAAAATAATAATGAATTATTATCTTTTAACCATGTCACTTCTTCAACAGCTTCTAAAGGATTTGTCTGTATTTCCTTTACAAACTTCCCTTTTACATCAGAAACAAATAATTTCCCTCTAGATATAAAAGCCATTTTTTTACCATCGGAAGAAACATCGAAGAATGTAATATTTCCTTTTATATCATACGATTGATTTTTATTGATTGTTGAATTTCTATTGATATTAATATTCAGCTTTTTCGTAGATTTTTTAGCAACGTCATATACAAATAATTGATATTCTTTTCTAAAAACTATTTTTTCACCATTTGCAGAAACCTTTGGCCACATAATTGACTTAGAAAAACTTGTCAACCTTTTCTTTTCTCCATTTTGAAATGTATACAGATTATACTCTCCTTTATATTCATCTGACATAAAGTAAACAGTACCAGACTTGTCAATAGTTGTTCCAAAATCTTTTCCTCTATACGATGTATGTTTTGTATATTTTTTTGACTTTATATTGTATGACTTTATATCTGGATTGTAATCTCCTTTGTATCTTTTTCTATGGGCGAAGTATAAGCCTTCATCAGATTCATTAAAATAAACATCTTTTGTTTTTGGATGTTCTACAACATTAAGAATCGTATTGAAATAGTGTTTGAAAGTTCTTTTTGGAGTTCCTCCATTAATATTCACAGTATAATTAGTCATAGAATTATATCTGGTAGATGCGAAATTGATCGTTTTACTATCCCAATTCCAAGAAGAAACCATATCTAAACTTTGATGGAATGTAAGTTGTGTAATTTTCCCTCCTTTTAAAGGCATTACATACACATCATAATTTCCAAATTGATTGCTAGAGAATGCTAACCATTTACCGTCTGGAGAAACACTTGGATTTGTCTCTAATCCGTCCATAGCAGTCAACCTAAGAGCATCTCCGCCATTTGAAGAAACTTTCCATAAATCGCCTTCAAAACTAAAAATAACATCATTTGCATCAGGCGTTAACGTTGGTTTCAGAGTAAAATGAGCAGTGTCATCAATTTGCTGTTGTCCATTCATAACAGACGTAATCACAAAAAAGAAAAGGAAAAGTATTTTTTTATACATAACAAAAAGGCATATTGTTCTTTGAAAAATAAAGGTATTGATTATACTTAATAAGTAGCATAAATCAACTCCATGAATAACGAAGATATAAACTAAATACGAACAAGACTAAACTTTAACTTGTTCAAGACTCTTTATGGAATAAAAAAATCGTTTAAGTAGACATTCAATCGAGTTGAAATGTGAACGTAAACGATTTTAATAGTATTATTTTTCATAAGATCCTAAAACAAGTTCAGCATGACTGCATTACATTCTTTCAGGAACCTGAATTCCTAACAATCCAAATGCAGATTTTATAGTATCACCAACTT
The DNA here is from genome assembly GCF_056033805.1 of Kordia sp. E. NCBI lineage: Bacteria > Pseudomonadati > Bacteroidota > Flavobacteriia > Flavobacteriales > Flavobacteriaceae > Kordia > Kordia sp. E. Next base: position 2,233,160 of record NZ_JBRASR010000002.1, on the reverse strand, counting down.
TTTTAGATAATTGTACTCTGAATACTTTTTTCGCTTCATCTTCTTCTCCTAAAATGTAAATATTTTGGAAGAATGAATTGTACAATTTCACTAAGTCATATGTATAATTTGCAATTACTGCCGGACTTTGATTGTTTGCCGCCAATTGAATTGCCGCTGGATATCCTTGTAATTGCTTTAAGATTTCTTTCTCACGAATATCAATCTCAATCCCTGTGATTTCTGCTGAATAGTCAAAGTTTGCCTTACGCAATATTGATTGAATACGCGCATATGTATATTGAATAAAAGGTCCTGTATTTCCTGCGAAATCAATAGATTCTTTTGGATCAAATAAGATTCGTTTTTTAGGATCTACTTTTAGAATGAAATACTTTAATGCACCCATTCCAATGATTTTATACAATGCTTCTTTTTCTTCGTCTGAATAACCTTCAAGCTTTCCTAATTCTTCTGAAATCTCTTTGGCAGTTGACGCCATTTCTAACATCAATTCATCTGCATCAACGACAGTTCCTTCACGGCTTTTCATTTTCCCACTTGGTAAATCTACCATTCCGTAGGATAAATGATGTAAGTATTTAGACCAATCGAACCCTAGTTTTTGTAAGATTAAGAATAGTACTTTAAAGTGATGATCTTGTTCGTTTCCAACCGTATAAATCATTCCACCAATATCTGGGTAATCTTTTACACGCTGAATTGCTGTTCCGATGTCTTGCGTCATATAAACCGATGTTCCGTCAGATCGTAACACTATTTTTTCACCTAAACCATCATCCGATAGATCGCACCAAACAGAACCATCTTCTCTTGCATAGAAAACACCACTTTCTAGTCCTTCTTTTACAAAGTCTTTTCCTAAAAGATACGTATCACTTTCATAATATAGTGCATCAAAATCAACGCCTAAGTTTGTATATGTAATTGCAAAACCGTCATAAACCCATTGGTTCATTTGTTTCCAAAGCGCTACAACTGCTTCGTCTCCTGCTTCCCATTTACGCAACATTTCTTTTGCGTCTGCTCCAATAGCACTTATGCTTGTGAAGTATTCATTTTTGAATGATTTCTTAAATGCAGCTACAATTTCTGTTGAAAGATCATCTCCATTTTCATATTTCTCAGAAAACTTTTCTTCCAAAAACTTCTGTGTTTCTGGCTTCTTAGCAAAAACTTCAATTTTATCAATTGCTGGTGTTGTTTTTAACCACTCTGAAAATTCCATTTGAAAAACTTTTTCAAACTCTACATAGTAGTTTCCAACCAACTTATCGCCTTTTAACCCAGTAGATTGTGGCGTTTCTCCGTTTCCGAAACGTTGCCAAGCCAACATAGATTTACAAATGTGAATTCCACGATCGTTGATAATCTGTGTTTTATATACTTTTTTCCCAGAAGCTTTAATGATTTCCGCAACACTATATCCTAACAAGTTGTTACGAACGTGCCCTAAGTGTAACGGTTTGTTTGTGTTTGGTGAAGAATATTCAACCATCACAGCTGTATCACCCTTTGTAGGTGTTTCACGCCCAAATGTTTCATTATTGGTAATATTCGCGAAGAAATCTAAGTAAAAAGAATCATCTATCACAAGGTTTAAAAACCCTTTGACAACATTGAAACGGCTTATTTCCGCAACATGTTCTTGTAAATACTGTCCAAGGTCTTCACCCAATTGTGCAGGATTCATCTTTTTAACGCGTAGCATTGGAAAGGTCACAATTGTGATGTCACCTTCAAAATCTTTCCTAGTTGCTTGAAATTCTACATTATCTAATGTAGCTCCATATAAGGTTTGAAATGCTTCTTTGACTTTTGCCGTTACTACTTCTTGAATATTCATTACTCCTAAAAATTAAGGTGCAAAGATATCAATTATTGATTACGTATAACGAAAGTTGAAAAAGATAATTGAGATTTATAAACTAGTGAGGTCTTCCAATGTTTTATTGTCTAAAACTGCCAACATATTGTCGCGCACTTCTAACATTAGTTGATGCAGTCCACATTTGGTTTCATCAACGCAATCATCACATTTCTCATAGAAATTTAAACTTACACATGGTAACATGGCAATCGGACCTTCTAAAATTCGAATAAGTGAAGCTACTTTTATTTCGCTTGGCATTTTTATTAAATAATATCCGCCACCTTTTCCTTTCTTAGAACCCAAAAAACCATTGTTTTTTAATTGCAATAGAATTGCTTCCAAGAATTTTTTGGAGATATTTTCCTCTGTAGCGATTTCTGAGATTAGCACAGGTGCTTCGTCTCCTTTTCGCGCGATGTAGGTTAATGCTTTGAGTCCGTATTTTGTTTTTTTAGAAAGCATATGTATAAATTTCAGATGATGGTAACGTTTCGAGGCATTCCAATCTAGCGCATAAAAATAAATGGTTGTTTGTTAAAAACAAAAGTATTCTTTAATTATCTACAATAATGATGGAGTTGTCACAAAAAGAACAACACTTCATTATTTATTTAACCATTTTACGCTATTTCCAATAAAAATACGCTTTTTATATAAGATTGGGCAATGTTTCGCATGTAACATTCTCATACTGTGCAGTTTTATTTAGTATTTTAGCCGCCGATTATATGATGAACTAATATTACATTACATGAAAAAATTACTACTTATTTTACTATTACTACCAGTTTTAGTATTTGGTCAAAAGATTAAAATCAAGAAGAACAAAGTGTTGTTTGACAAGAAAGAAGTTGCTATTATGGATTCTGATCAACGTGATCATTATACATTTAAGTACTTATCATCAGGTGAAAAAGCATTTGATGTTGTTTACAAAGCTATTTCAGTTTCTTCAATTCAAGATCATCAATATTTAGAGATGACTTCTGCCGAAGGAAAGAAAACAGAGATTCCATATGAAATTTTAAAAACGTCTTTTAGCTCAAAGAAAATTATCATCCGTTTGTTGAGTCAGAAATACAACTTAATTGATGCTGATGGAATTAACAAAGAGAATGTTGCTTCCTTTTTTGCTGAAGATCGTGAGATTATTAGTGAAAAGTTTGCGAAAGCTGCTGCTTCTGCAAAACTTGACGAAGATAAACGCAAGCAAACAGTTGGCCGTTACAAACCATATGTAAAGCCAAATGGAACAATTACGTTTGGAGGATCAAACGGAACTAAAATTGTTGGAAAAGTATTTTATTCAGCTTCTGATAAATCATATGGGATTACAGATTTAGATGGAATTAGAGTTGCTACAGCAAAAGAATCTCGCAAAATGGGTTCTACTGCTGCAGTTGTAACAACATATACTGATGAAACTTTTGAATATGATAAAGGTTCACGCACCATGTTTACCAATCGTTTTTCAAGAACTTTTGGACAGTTATTTGTAGAAGAAATGGTTGGTAGAGGTTATGTTTTTGGTCGTCAGGCGAAGAAATATCAAAGTGATTTACGCAAAGAAAAAGTGAAAATTGCAAAAGAAAATAGCGTCAATTTATATGGTGTTCCTGGAAGTATTACTGATAAAAAAGGAAAGAAGTATACAGGAACTGTGTATGTAATTTTTGAAAAACTAGCCATTGAGCCAGGACAACAAGTAGCTGGTTTACACGATATGAATTCTATTGACAACTATGGAAAACATATTAGTATTCGATATAAAAATGATAAAGGAAGAAAACGTATTAAGAAGTTTTCTGCTAAAGATGGAGTTTCATTTACGGCAACTGATGAAGGTGTAGAAAAGTCTTTTTACGGTATGAAAACCAAAGGAAATGCCATGAAAAAGTTTTCAAATGCTTCTAATTTTGGGTTTAACAATTCATATTTCTACGAGAAGATTCACGAAGAAAACGGAAACATGTTATTAGTAAAACCTGGAGAAGAAGGAACGTTTGTGATTAAAGTAAAAGATCAGAAAGCTGGTTTTATGATTGATGATCGTAAGAATGAAAAGATTTCAAAAGCAATGGCAAAGTATTTATCAAAGTGCAAACAAGTTGCTACTGATTTGAAAGCAGGTGAATTTGATGTGAAGAATGAAGAAAACCTGAAACAAATCATCCAAGAATATAATGATTGTGGAAAGTAATTTTTAATTCAATGATTGAAAAATTCAAGAATTAAAAAATAAAAAGCCTGAGAAATTATCTTTCTCAGGCTTTATATGTTTTGGATTCCTGCCTATGCAAGAATGACAATTGTATGTATTATTTCTTAGGCAAGAAAACCTCAGCCATCATACAACGTGCACTTCCACCGCCGCAAGCTTCAATAGTATCTAACGAACTTGATACAATTTTGCAATACTTTTCAATAGCATTTATTTGATTTTCGGTTAATGATTTGTGTGCTGCGTTACTCATTATTAAGAATCGCTCATCATTTGTTCCTTTTACTTGCAACATGTTTCCTGCAAAGTTATTGACTTGTGCTTCTGTTATATCAATGATTTCTTTTCCATCTTCTTTGAGATGTTTTTTTACGTTTTCACGTTCTTTTTTATCATCAATACATGCTAAGCAAATGACTGCAAAGTTTTCTGCCAAACACATCATTACATTCGTATGATAAATAGCTTCGCGCTTTCCGTTTACAGTTTGATTTGCTGTAAAGATCACAGGTGTATATTCAAAATCTTCACAGAATTCTATGAATAATTCTTCATCTGCTCTTGGTGATAATGCACAATATGCTTTTTGATTTACTCTGTCTAATAATAGGCTTCCTGTTCCTTCTAAAAAAACACCTTCTTCTTCTGCAGCTGTATAATCAACAATATTTTCAATATGATATCCTACTTTTTCAAGTTCGATTAACACATCTTCTCTACGTTCGTTACGACGATTTTCTGCATACATAGGATACAATCCTACGTTTCCATTTTCGTGAAAAGAAATCCAATTGTTTGGAAAGATTGAATCTGGAGTATCTGGTTCTTTGGTATCTTGAATCACAACAACATTAACTCCAATTCCTCTTAGTTTTTCAACATAGGTATCAAATTCTTGTTGTGCTTTCGCTTGAACTGTTTCTGGCAATAAGCCATCTAATACTTTTTGATAGTAATTGTTTACCGCAGTTTGTTCGTTCATACGAAACGCAACCGGGCGTACCATAAGGATTGTGTTGGTAATTTGTTGCATAGTTACCTTACTTTTTAGTGTTACTTTTTTGAAGTTGTAAAATTACATAAAAACTAAAATAATGCCAGTTTAATTTAGCTTTTTTCAATAAAAACTTAATAATTTTATGAACTCTATAAATATAGTATTGATTTATAGTTTACTCATATATTTCGTATCAAACAAAGCTTATAATTGATAGGTCCAACCAACATGATATGCAAATCCTTGAAACACATTTCTTCCTGAAATTACGTATGATGGCGCTATGTATATTCCAGATTTTTTTGAGATTGGGAAATGATACGTTCCTCCTATTTTGTGATAGCTTGCGCCAAAGCGTTTAAAATTTTGTGGTTTTGGTGTTCCTAGATAATCGATTCCACCGAAACTATGTTGAAAGTCATACCAAAAATCGAAATAGCTTTTTATACTTGCTTTTCCTATTTTGAAAGTTACAGGAAGACTATTAGGCACTTCTTCAAATTTGAACGAAAATCCACTTTGAAGATTTACAAACCAACCAGATTGTTTTTGATAGTGTAGTAATGCGCGTGTTTCTAGTATTTTGGCTTGTTGTCCTAAGTCATTCAATCCACCAAGATTGTAATCGCTTACATTAAAAGAAAAACCAGTAGCAAACGAAAGTTCAAGTTTATCCGCTTTTCTAGTTTTTTGTACTGCTCTATATTTTAGAAAAAACTGTGCATCTTGCAATCCACTTTGTTGATTACTTGATAAATATGGTAAAGAAGCTTGTATGTTGAGTTTATCATTGATTCCATAGATTCCAAACACAGATATACTATAAAGATTTCTACTTAAATCTCTTTTTTCTCTTCCAACAAAGTAGTTTTTAGAGTCTTCAAATCCAGCGCCAACAACGAGTGTTGTTTTATTTTTTTTGTTGTAAAACCCACTAATAACTCCTTGTGCTATTACACAATAAGAATTGCAAAAAATAAATATGACACAACTGATTTTTAAGAGATGTTTCCACATAACTAAGATTTTGGTTTTAGTCTATAAAGTTGAGAAAAACTTACTTGATATGAATTAATGTAACTCAACTATCGAGTTTTACTAAAAGGCTTTCAGATAAATTACTATCAGTCTATATTTTATTTTCATTTTCTTTGCTCGCCCAAAGAAAACGAAACAAAAGAAAAGGCACTTTTCCAGAGGTGTTTTTAGCTGAAAAAGCTAAAATCGTAAGTCTTACTCTAAATTTTTTCCAAAGCTTCAAAAATTCTTAACGAGAAAGTCATACTACACTGCGGAAAAGAGAACCTCACTGCTATTTTAGTATCTAATTAATGTTATTGTAACTAAATTGGATTGATTTTGTTTCTTATAAAGAAAAGTATTTACCCTCTAATTAATGGCATTGTGCTACAACGCAATAAACCTTCTTGTTTGGCAATTTCTGCATACGGAACTTTTTCTACCGTGAATCCTTTTTCTTCCAACCAAGTGTTGAGACGTGTAAAGTTTTGTTCTGAAATGACAACTTCTGGTGAAATGGAGAATACATTGCTATTCATGTTATACATTTCGTCTTTGCTGATTTCGAAGATGTTTTCTTTCCCAAAGAAATCAACTAACCATTGGTATTCTTCTTCTACCAAGAAACCATTTTTGTGTAAAATTGCTTTGTCGTTCCCTATAGGCTGAAAACAACAATCTAAATGCAATGCATTGTCTTTTGGTTCTGTGTTTGATTTACGAAGCTCGAATGATTTTACCGTTTTGTTTGGAAATAATTCTTGCAATGCAATTACTGCATCAATATTGGTTCTAGCAGTAATGTAATCTGGATAGTCTTCACCTGAATAGGTTCCGATAAAAATATAATCGCCCCAAGGCATTACATCTCCACCTTCAACGTGTACTTCTTCTGGTAACGTAATTACATTCTCAGGATTGACTTGATCAATTACATGTTGAATTGCTTCTATTTCACGTTCACGATCGGGAAGTATGTTCGATTTGATAAATTTATCTTCTATAACAAACGCGATATCTCTTGAAAATATCTGATTATAATCTTTGATGATGTTTGGCCGAAACACTTTAACTCCATGTTTTTCAAAGACTTTTGCCACGGCTTCCATTTCTGGAACCATATCTTTTTCTAATGGATATGTTCCTGCTAATACGTGTTGTTTTGATTTTGGATCATAGCAGTCTTCAGCTTTCGGAGTAGGTCCGCAACTTTCTGCCGTTCCAAGTACAACTGCTTTGAGTTGTGAAGTTTCGTCATTTACGTATAGTTCTAACATGTGCAATTTGGGATGTATAGTAAAAAAGCTTCATAAGTTTGAAACTCATGAAGCTTTTTTATATTGTTTTTATGTTATCTATTAGAGATTTCTTTAAATTCTCTGTGGTTTTCACCTGTGTATACTTGACGTGGACGACCTATTGGCTCTTTATTTAAGCGCATTTCTCTCCATTGAGAAATCCATCCTGGTAAACGTCCTAAAGCAAACATTACTGTAAACATTTCTGTTGGAATTCCCATTGCTCTGTAGATAATTCCAGAGTAGAAATCTACGTTTGGATATAATTTTCTATCTACGAAGTATGGATCTTCTAATGCTTCTTTTTCTAATCCTTTTGCGATGTCTAAGATTGGATCTTCTACACCTAAGTCTCCTAATACCTCATCAGCAGCAACTTTGATAATGGTTGCTCTTGGATCGAAGTTTTTGTAAACTCTGTGTCCGAATCCCATTAAACGGAAAGGATCACTTTTATCTTTTGCTTTCGCCATGTATTTTTTAGTGTCTCCACCATCCTGACGAATTCCTTCTAACATTTCTAGTACAGCTTGGTTTGCTCCTCCATGTAATGGTCCCCAAAGTGCAGAGATTCCTGCGGCTAATGAAGCAAATAATCCAGCGTGAGATGAACCTACGATACGAACTGTTGATGTAGAACAGTTTTGCTCGTGATCTGCATGTAAGATTAGTAATTTATCTAATGCATTTACTACGATTGGATTTAATGTGTAATCTTCATTTGGTTGTTTGAACATCATTTTTAATACGTTTTCCACGTATCCTAATGATGAATCACCATAATCTAAAGGCAATCCTTGTTTTTTACGCATTGCCCAAGCAACTAATACAGGGAATTTTCCAAGTATTTTTACGATTGCTCCATACATTTCTTCTTCCGAATCTACATTTACTGATGATGGATTGAAAGCTGTTAATGCATTGGTTAACGAAGCCAAAACTCCCATAGGATGTGCTGACTTTGGAAATGCGTCTATTATTTTTTTGATGTCATCATCTACAATAGATTGCGCTTTGATGTCTTTATGAAATTTTGCTAATTGTTCTGAATTTGGTAATTCTCCAAAAATTAATAAGTAAGCAACTTCTAAGAAGTCTGCTTTTTCAGCTAAGTCTTCAATTGAGTAACCTCTATAACGAAGCACACCTTTTTCCCCATCTAAAAATGTAATTGCACTCTGGCAAGAACCTGTATTTTTATATCCTGGATCAATTGTGATAACTCCACCTGTGGAGCCTCTTAATTTTTTGATGTCAATAGCGATTTCATTTTCTGTCCCTTTAATTACGGGGAACTCGTGTTTCTCACCATTAACTTCTAACGTAGCTATATTATCTGACATATTTTTCTGGAATTTTTATTTTTTATCTGGTTTGCTAAATTACAAAATATGTCGCGATTTATGAAAATACTTTACAAAGGATTTAATAATTAAGATATCATTAAAATTTATAGTATAATAAAAGCGATTATTAAGATTTAAATAATCGCTTTTTGAATATTGAATATGTAGTGATTTTATTTTTCTACTCGTTTTGAGGTAATTGTTCCACGATTTGATATGTGCTAAAATTTAAGAAGTTTCCTGGATGCGCTAATATGTTTTGCAATATAAAAGGCGTATCAGGATTTGTACCAGTGTATTGCGTGGTTCCATCCATGTTTATATCATTAGAACTATATCCATTTAATACATACGTTGGAAAATTTAAGAAGTTCCCAGCATCGTTTAGTATTGTTGATAGGATTATTGGTGCATCTGGTGTAGTACCAGTGTATTGAATAACTGTATCTCCATTTACATTTCCACTCCACATTCCTACAGTATTAGTTGGCATTCCAAAGGTTGTTTGTGCATTTGCACCGTAGGTAATTTGATTGTTACTGTTTGTAAAATCTACAGTAGTGGCAACATTAGACAATGAAAAAGTACTACTTGACATGATTCCTAAGTGATTGCGATGTTTTATTACAATGTAATAATCGCCTGGTGCTCGACTGAAGCTTACAGGAGTTGAAGCATCACCTTCAGCGCTTACAATATCGCCATCTCGTTGTAAGATTGCAGATTTTCCATCAATGATAATTGTAGCATCGTTAGCATCTCTGAGTTCTACCCAAATCCAATCGACAATTTTATCTTGCCCTAAAGCAAAAAATACGTTGTCACTTGCTGCAATTCCATCTGCATATGGGCTACTTGCATCAGAAATATGATTGTTATCTTTTAAATTTGTACGCATGAAACCATCCGTATTTTGAAGCATTGCACCTTGCAGATATACTTTTGCTGCTACTTGGATAGGATCGCCACAATATTCATTGAAACTTGTGGTTTGCTCAATAATCGTCCAATTGGCTGTACTGTATGCTGCATCATCTACTTGTATACAGAATAAATCAACATTACCAAGTGTGATGAACGTTGTTACATTTGTATTGTTTCCGTTTTGCATATTTAACCCAACTAACGCTGCGTTATCAGCAATCAGGTAATTTAGGTTCGTGTTTTGACTTAGGTCTAATTCTCCTAAGAAATTTAGTCCACAGTTTAAGATTTCCAGCGCTGCAAAGTCCTCAATTCCTGTAAGATCAAAAATACCTAGGTTACGAATGTTTAAGTCATTTATCGAACTGATGTTTGTCGTGGTTACATAGTCGTCTAAAGTTGTGTCGTATCCTAAATCGATTAATGCTTGTTCAAAGTTATTGTCTGGCACATAGGTTAATCCAGGAATTGAGTTTGTAGATACACAGATATCAAATGTAGTATTTGCATTTGCTACATGCGAATATACTTGTATGTAATATGTATTTCCTATTGTTAGTCCTGTTGCTGTGTTTTCTAATCCATCTGTACAGTAAATGGCGTCTGTAATGTTTCCACAAGTATATGTTTGTGCATCAATTAAGGCATGCCACAGAAAGTTTGGAGAACCCGTTAGGTTTTGTAATGCAATTTTATGTGTTGTTTCGGTGGCTGTAAAGCTAAACCACATATCAGCAAAGTTTGCATTATCTCCAAAACAGTGAAGCGAATTAGAGTCAGTTGCACCAACCATTGTCGCAGATACTACATTATTACATGTAGCATTACTAATTGGAATGTCAATGGCGTTTACACATTCATCATTTTCAAGAAAGCCACAATCCGCACTGAAGTTTGTTCCTCCATCCACATTTGTCCAGTTAGCAGTACTATACGCTACATCATCTACTTGAATACAAGTTAAGTTTGGTATATTGTTAGCAAGGAAAGATTGAACATTTGTATTGTTACCATTTTGAGCATTTATTCCTGTCAAAGCACCACAACTGCTGGCAAATAAATTTTCAATAGCCGGATTGTTTGATATATCTACAAATGGTACTTGTGTTCCTCCGACACTTAAGGTTTTTAAAGCTGGGTTTGCTGAAACATCTATGGCTCTTAGCGGGCAATCAAAACATAAGAATGATTCAAGATTTGGATTGTTTGTAATATCTATGCTAAGAACTTGTGTAAAATTTAAATTTAATGTTTTTAAACTTGTATTTGTAGACACATCAATTACCCCAAATTGCAGATTTTGCACAAGGTTTAATGTTTCTAATACTAGATTTTGTGATACATCTATTGTTGCCAATTGATTTGATTGAAAGCTTGCACTAATCAATGCTGTATTTTGTGTAATATTTATTGTTGCGAGTTGGTTGCTTTCAATAGATAGATATTGCAACGCTGTATTTTGAGTTAAATCTATTGTTGCAAGCGAAGTGTTATTTGCGTTTAAGAGTTCTAACGCTGGATTTTGTGTTAGATTTAAACTTCCTAATGGATTATCACCAACATATAATTGTTCCAACGCTGCAAAGTCTTCAATTCCTGTTAAGTCTGCAATACTTCTATTATCTATACTTAAAATTTCAACTGTATTGATATTTGTCGTAGTTACATAATCATCTAAGGTTATATCATATCCGAGATCAATGAGAGCTTGCTCAAAGTTATCATCTGGCACATAGGTTAGTCCTGCAATTGTATTTGTAGATACACAAATATCAAACGTTTCCGTTATGCCTGATGTATATGAGTATACTTGAATGAAATAGGTGTTTCCAATCGTTAAACCAGTTGCTTCACCTTCTGTTGCGTCTGTACAATACACAGCATCTGTAATGTTTCCGCAGTTATAGGTTTGTGCATCAATGACTGCATGAAATACTCCTGAATTAGCACCTGAGGTATTTAATATGCTGATATTATGTGTTGTTTCTGTGGCAAGAAAGCTATACCAAACATCTGAAAAAGCTGGAGATTCTCCAGAACATTGAAATACACTAGAACCTGTGGCACCTGCTAGTGTTCCTGCAACTGTATTGTTACACGTACCATCACTTATTGGAACAGCAATTGCGTCCACACATTCATCATTAGGTGGAATTGGCGCTGCATTACAATTTTCACTAAACGTAAGTCCTGGATCTATACTTGTCCAATTTGCAGTACTGTATGCAGCATCGTCAACATCTACACAGCTTAGGTTTGGAGTATTGGTAACATCGAAACCTGCTAAGTTGAAATTAATATTTACATTATTTCCATTTCTTAAGTCTAAACTTGATAATAAAGCAGCACCTGTAGCGTTTATTGAAATTAAATCAGAATTGTTTGATAAATCTACGTGCTCTATTGGATTTTCACCAAAAGCGATTGATCTTAAACTTAAATTCTGAGTCACATCTACACTTGTGAGTTCATTATCAAAACACAGAAATGATCTTAAATTAGAGTTTTGAGTTAGATCTACACTAGTTAATGAGTTTTCGTAACACCAAAAGGTATCTAATACAGGATTTTGACTAACATCTATAGTTGTAAGTTGGTTATTTTTACAATAAAAATATTCTAACATTGAATTATTAGTAACATCTATAGTTGTCAACATGTTATTACTACAACTTAAAAATGTTAAAGCCGTAAATCCTTCAATTCCTGTTAGGTCAGTAATGTTTCTACTTGAAACAGTTAAAGATCTAACTGTATTGATATTTGCTGTTGCCACATAATCATCGAGTGTAGTATCATACCCTAAATCAATTAATGCTTGCTCAAAGTTATCATCTGGTACATACGTAGTTTGGTTGCACATTTCTGAAAACTGAACATTGACATCTATGTTTGTCCAATTAGTTAAACTGTATGCTTCATTGTCAACCTGAATACATGTTAGATCTGCGTTATTGCCAGCATCAAAAAGTGTGATATTGGTATTGTTTCCATTATTTACAAATAATGTACTCAACCCGTCGTTATTATTGCATTGTAAAGAAGTTAAACTAGATTGATTTGTCAAGTTTATAAATGAGATATTGTTAAAACTACAATTAAGCGACGTTATATTTGTATTTGCGGTAAGCGGTAAACCTGTAAGGTTGTTATTGCTGACATTCAAAGATTGTAATCCTGTAAAGTTTTCAATACCTGATAGGTCTGAAATATTCTTATTGCTAATATTTAAATCATTTATTTGATCTATTCCTACTGGAGAAATATACCCATTTACAATTCCTGTATCTATACTTAGATCAATTAGCGCTTGTTCAAAATTAGCATCTGGAATTAGTATTGCATCCGCTGGCAAACATGAAACCGTTAAGTCAACAGCACCAGTATCCGATGGTCCGAATCCTGTAATTGTGATATAATATGTTGTTGTTCCGTCCGATTGAAATGTTCCATAAGAACGATATCCTGGGCCACATTGCGTTTCATTATCATCATTTGCAGCAACTAAACTTAAGTTTCCCGATGTTCCTGTGTATACTAAATATGCAGTATCATATCCTGAAGCACATAAATCTAAGGTCACTATTTCTGGAATTCCAGATCCTGTATATGAATACCAAATATTTGGCGCATCTAAATCAACGACTGGATTTGTAGAATCGGGTGCATTGTCTTCATCTATTGTTGCTTCTAGTGTACTTGCGGTATAATTGTTTCCACAAGTTATGGGAATAGCATCCGCAAAATTGTCATTTGCTGGCGCTGCAATTTCTGTATTTGCCCAAATAATGTTTGTAATAATTAAGAATACAAATAGTAATTTTAATCTCATTTGAAATGATTTAGTTTGTTTATTACAATACATGAAAAATTAATATATTTAGATTTTAAGTGATCTTAACATATAATGAATTCATTATTGTTTCATTATATAAATGGGCTATTATGCAAATGTATATTTGGAAGGAATTTACACTTGCGAAAGTACAGAAATCAACTTATTTTTAAGCGTCAAAAAAAGTTAAGTTCCTCGTTATTTATAAATAACGAGGATAAAATAACGTGAAAGTAGCATGACACGTATTGTGAGGTGAATCTTATTTTTTCGAATGTTAATCTCTCATGTACTAACTTTATTGTTACGTTTAATTTTCTACTCGTTTTGAGGTAATTGTTCCACGATTTGATATGTACTAAAGTTTAAAAAATTCCCCGGATGCGCTAATATGTTTTGTAATATAAATGGCGTATCAGGATTTGTGCCTGTGTATTGCGTGTTACCATCCATATTAACATCTTTAGAATCATAACCAGAAACAGTATACGTTGGAAAGTTTAGGAAGTTTCCAGCATCATTTAGCACTGTTGATAGAATAGCTGGTGCATCTGGTGTAGTTCCTGAGTATTGAACAACCGTATCACCATTTACATTTCCGCACCACATTGCTACAACATCGGCAGGCATACCAAAATTAGTTTGTGCATTTGTACCATAAGTAATTTGGCTGTTACGATCGGTAAAATCTACAGTAGTGGCAACATTAGACAATGAAAAAGTGCTGTTTGACATGATTCCTAAGTGATTGCGATGTTTTATTACAACATAATAATCGCCTGGTGCTTGACTAAAGTTTACAGGAGTTGAAGCATCGTCAACAAGAACCTCCACAATGTCTCCATCGCGTTGTAATAGTGCAGATTTTCCATCAATAATGATGGCAGGGTTTGTAGCATCTCTGAGTTCTATCCAAATCCAATCGACAACTTTATCTTGTCCTGTAGCAGTGAATACAGGATCAGTTACAAGAATAGTAGTACCATCTATATATGGACTTACTGTTGAAATATGATTGTTATCTTTTAAATCCGTTCGCATGAAACCATCTGTATGCTGAAGCATTGCGCCTTGTAAGTATACTTTTGCGTCTACCAGAATTGGATTGCCACAATATTCACTGAAACTTGTAGAAGATTCAATTAGCGTCCAATTGGCAGTACTGTATGTTGCATCATCTACTTGAATACAAAATAAATCTACATTCCCAAGCGTGATGAACGTTGTAACGTTGGTGTTGTTTCCATTTTGAACATTTAGGCCAACTAAAGCAGCATTATCCGCAATTAAATAGTTTAGGTTTGTGTTATTGCTTAAATCTAATTCTCCTAAGAAGTTTAATCCGCAGTTTAAGATTTCTAACGCTGCAAAGTCTTCAATTCCTGTTAGATCAAAAATACCAAGATCGCGAATGTTTAAGTCATTTACCGTATTTATATTGCTTGTTACTACATAATCATCTAATACAGTATCTAAGCCTAAATCAATCAATGCTTGCTCAAAATTATTGTCTGGCACATACGTTTGTCCTGGAATTGTATTTGTAGATACACAGATATCAAATGTAGTATTTGCATTTGCTACATGCGAATATACTTGTATGTAATATGTATTTCCTATTGTTAGTCCTGTTGCTGTGTTTTCTAATCCATCTGTACAGTAAATGGCGTCTGTAATGTTTCCACAAGTATATGTTTGTGCATCAATTAAGGCATGCCACAGAAAGTTTGGAGAACCCGTTAGGTTTTGTAATGCAATTTTATGTGTTGTTTCGGTGGCTGTAAAGCTAAACCACATATCAGCAAAGTTTGCATTATCTCCAAAACAGTGAAGCGAATTAGAGTCAGTTGCACCAACCATAGTCGCAGATACTACATTATTACATGTAGCATTACTTATTGGAATATCAATAGCGTTTACACATTCATCATTTTCAAGAAAACCACAATCCATACTAAAGTTTGTACCCACATCAACATTGGTCCAATTTGTAGTACTGTATGCAACATCATCTACCTGAACACAGGTAAGGTTTGGCACGTTTGAAGCAAAGAAGCTTGCAACGTTTGTATTGTTTCCATTTTGGATATTAATCCCGTTTAACTCAGCACAATTATTCGCAAATAAGTTCTCAAAAACTGGATTGTTAGATACGTCTATAAATGGTACTTGTGTTCCTCCAACACTTAGGATTTTTAAAGCTGGGTTCCCTGAAACATCTATTGCTCTTAGCGGACAATCAAAACATAAGAATGATTCAAGATTGGGATTGTTAGAAACATCTATGCTTAGGACTTGCGTAAAATTCATATTTAATGTTCGTAAGCTTGAATTTGAAGATACATCTACTCCCGAAAATTGCGCATTTAGTACAAGATTCAAAGTTTCTAGTACTGTGTTTTGAGATACGTCTATTGTTGCCAATTGATTTGATTGAAAGCTTGCTGTGATAAGTGCTGTGTTTTGTGTAATATCTATTGTTGTGAGTTGGTTGCTTTCAACAGATAGGTATTGCAAAGCTGTATTTTGAGTTAAATCTATCGTTGAAAGCGAAGTATTATTTGCGTTTAAAAGCACTAACGCTGTGTTTTGTGTTAGGTTTAAACTTCCTAATGGATTATCACCAACATATAATTGTTCCAACGCTGTAAAATCTTCAATCCCTGTTAAATTTCCAATATTTTTATTACTAATACTTAAAATTTCAAGAGCATTAATGTTTGTTGTTGTTACGTAATTGTCTAAGGTAATATCATATCCGAGATCGATGAGTGCTTGTTCAAAGTTATCATCTGGCACATAGGTTTGTCCAGGAATTACTAATGAAGCTACACAAATATCAAATGTTGTATTTGCATTTGCTTCATGTGAGTATACTTGTATATAATATGTATTTCCTATTGTTAACCCAGTTGCATCACCTGAGAGTCCATCATTACATAAAATAGAATCTGTGATATTACTACAGTTATATGTTTGTGCATCAATAACTGAGTGCCATAAAAAATTTGGTGTACCAGTTAGGTTTTGTAATGTAATTTGATGTGTTTCCTCTGTTGCTACAAAGCTAAACCATACATCCGTAAAGTTTGCATCATCGCCAAAACAATGTAGTGAATTTGAATCTGTTGCGCCTGCTAATGTTGCTGAAGTCGTTGTATTGCAACCAACATCACTTATTGGAATGCTAATTGCGTCTACACATTCATCATTAGATGGAATTGGTGCTGGATTACAGTTTAGACTAAATGTAAATCCGCCATTAATATTTGTCCAATTTGTAGTACTGTAGGCGACATCATCAACATCTACACAAGTTAGATTTGGATTATTGAAAACACTAAAACTTAAGATATTTTCATTTGAACCACTAGCCACATTTAAACTCGTAAGTTGTGGCATAACTGCACAATTTAAATACTTTAGTAAAGGATTGTTCGATAAATCTAAACTCGTAAGTTGCGTATTATCAACCCATAATAAAAGTAAATCTGTATGTATAGAAACATCTATAGAAGTTATTGGATTGCTTCCAAAATACAGAGATTGAAGCAGTGGATTATTAGAAATATCTAATGTTGTTAATTGATTATAGATAAGATATAGCCTCGTTAAAAGTATGTTTTGGCTAATATCTAAACTCGTAAGGCTATTATAGCCACATGTTAAAGATTCTAAATTTATATTTTGAGTCACATCTAGGTTTGTTAAACCTGTTCTAAGACAATCTAAAGTAACTAAATTTGTAAGTAGAGATACATCTAAAGTATTTAAAGGATTGTTGTCACATTTCAAAATTTCAAGATTTACATTTTGGGATACATCCAAGCTTGTGATCTGATTGGGATTGGGAACCACAGCTGGGCCATTTCCGCATCTTAATTCCTTTAGCGCTAAATTTTGAGATACATTTAACGAGGTTAAACCATTTGCTTGACAGTCAAGTTCTTCTAAACTTGCAAAATCCTCAATACCAGTTAGGTCAGCAATGTTTTTGTCTGAAACATCTAGACTTGTAATTATATTAATTGTAGCAGTATTGACATAATCATCTAGTACGTTATCATAACCAAGATCTATTAAGGCTTGCTCAAAGTTATCGTCTGGCACAAAAGTCCTAGTTATTACATGTTCTTTTAAACAAAATGAAACATCTCTATACGAATCTTCTACGTTACTTGGAAAGTTACCTGTAGGGCTATAATATGTCCAATCATAAATTTGAATAATTAACTCATCTCCTACTTCCCATCCTGATAAAACAGTATTATCTGGCGCAATTGTATCTGCACATGTAATTTCGTTTCCTGCTGCATCTCTTATGATGATTCCTGGGTTTTCTGTGAGTCCATTCCAAAGCAACCCATTTGTAGATGCGGTCCAAGAGAAAAACTGATCGTACCCTGTATTTACAGTATTACAGGTTCCTTCTAATCCGCTATCGGTAGTTCCATCTGTACTAAAAGCTAGTACTGTTGTGCTACAATCATCGTCTGCACCACCAGGAATGATTGGAATTGCTCCAGTGATTAAATCATTTACTGGCGTATCGTATTCGCGTAAACAAAATGTCATTTGATCATAATGATGTCTATCGTAATTAAATATTTGAATGATTAAGTCTTCCCCTATTTCCCAACCACTAATTTTTATAGGATCTGCAAGGTTTCTTAAAACACATGCATACTCCACACCTGAAGTACTACGCACTGAGATTCCAAGTGTATTAGGGTTTTGTCCCCAAAGTAAGCCACCTGAAGTTGCCGTCCATGTAAAAAATTGATCTACACCTGTATTTTCGCCCAAACAATTGGTATCTGTACCACTATCGGTTGTTGTATACGTATCTGTATTGAAGAAAATTGTTTGATTGTTGGCACTTGTTGGTGTACACACACTTCCTGCAGGATTTGGTGTTATCGGAATTGCTCCTGCAAGAAAACTATTATTTGGAGGAGAAATTCCTTTTTCTTCTAAACAGAATATTGCATCCGCACTTCCAGTTTGTCCTTCCCCTTTATAAATTTGAATCGTCAAGTTGTCTCCAACTTCCCATCCTGTTAAAATTGCAGAATTGTCTTCAGCATATTCCGTACAATCGATAATTTCACCTGCTTCATTTCGAATTGTAATATTTGCGCGTCCACTTAAATTAGTCGTATTAAATTTTAAACCATTAGACATTGCTGTCCAAGTAAAAAATTGATCCAAACCTTCCTGCGAACCATTAGCTAAACATCCACTTAAACCACTATCGGTAGTTCCTGTCGTAGTAAAATCTAGATTAAATGTAAAATTTGTACAACCTGTTCCTTCTGGTGAAGGTACAATTGGTATAGCCAATTCAATAGTATTTGGCGTAGGTACATTTTCTTCACATGAAATGTTTAAGTCTACCGCACCAGTATCTGAAGGTCCATATCCTGTTATTGTTATATAGTATGTTGTTGTCCCATCAGATTCAAAGGTTCCGTATGAGCGATATCCTGGTCCACATTGCGTTTCATTATCATCATTTGCTGCTACTAATGTCAAATTCCCAGAAGTTCCTGTATATACTAAATATGAAGTATCGTATCCTGAAGCACACATATCGAGTGTTATGGTTTCAGGAGTCCCCGAACCTGTATACGAATACCAAATATTTGGTGCGTCTAAATCAACTACTGGATTAACAGAATCTGGCGAATTACCTTCATCAATTGTTGCTTCTAGTGTGCTTCCTGTATAATTGTTTCCACAAATTAACGGAATTGCATTTGCAAAATTGTCATTTACTGGCGGTGCAACTTCTGTGTTTGCCCAAATAATGTTTGTGAAAATTAATAATCCAAATAGTAGTTTTAATCTCATTTGAAATGATTTAGTTAGTTTATTACAATGCATGAAAAATTGATACATGCTAAGATTTGAATAGGTCTTAGCATATAATGAATTCATTATTGTTTCATTAAATAAATGGCGTATTATGCAAATGCGTATTTGGGAGGGATTTGCACTTGCGAAAATACTGAAATCAACTAAATTTCAGGTGTAGAAAAAGTTAAATTACTCGTTATTTATAAATAGCGATTATAAAACAACGTTAAAGTAACATAACATCTATTGTAAGGTGAATCGTGTTTTTAGAGAATCATGTTTTGTATGCCACTTTCCGCTTTCGTCAATATATAGTTTATCTCTCGTAAGCTTGTATATTGATATAGTGACCATCTCCATAATCATCACTATAGTATCGGCCAAAAATAATATATTCTAAATCATAGGATGTTATATCCCTTAAGGTTAATAAACCACGTCATAGTTAACTTCCTATCCAGTATATTCTACTACTGTTGGTTGTGGCAAAAAGAGTTCTATTAAAAAAACTAGACTGTCTCTTGATATGATTGTAATGGAGATTATGATTGTTGTTAGTAAAATCGCGACAGCTAAATTGTTCTTTTTTAACTCACCTACTTCATCCACGTGTTTTGTGAGTGATTTTGCTAACATAAACGAACTAAAATGAATTAATGTAGCTAATAAAAACCCTATAAATAAAGATAACGAAGAGTATTTTAAGACTTCTACAAATAGACTTTCTTTCGCGTGAATTTTCAACATTTCTATCGCACTTATGATCGATGGAATAATTCCACTTAGTAAATATCCTGTACTAAAGATAATTCCTGAAAAGAAAATACTCAACGCCAAGTTGGAATCATTTAGATTTTCTTCTTTTAGCTTGAATATTTTGATAAGTACTTTATACGAAATAAAGAATATGATAATGGCTAGTACAATGGATAATACCATTTGACTTAGTGCAAGATAAAATAGTTCTGTATTCATGGTGATTTCTTTTTTAGTTGACTAAAACAAAGTCCCAATAACGTAAGCTTGATACATTTTTGGGTAAATATCCTATGGGACAACCTTTTGCTGTTGTTTCTACGAAATAATATTTTTTTCTGTTGTATGTTTTATATTTTCCACGCGCTGGCAAACTTATCCCAAGTACCGAATGTTTGTATTCGTCACTGTTAAGAATTGCTACATCATACTTGAATCGTGATAGTAATACAAATAGCAATACTGTACGCGAATCACAATCTCCAGTAAGGTTTGCTCCAAATTCGACTGGTGCAAAAATTCCCAATCGAATATTTCCAACACATGGATAATCTTCATTTCCCGTACACGGCGTTGATTTTATGTAATTGTATCGTATATTTTGAATACTTGTGATGATGAATTCGGCAAATTTTCGTCGGTTCATCTTTTTTTCTTTCTGTATTTTACTGAACGATGTGTATAAGTGTTCTAATAATGGTGCATCATGGTTTGCCATGTGCTTGTAGAAATTTCCCCAAGTAAAGTTTCGCGTATATTGATACGCGTCTTTATTCCTTTTAGATTTTTGAATATTACTTTCTGCAATTTTGAAGTTCATTCGATAGCGATCGCCATCAAAATCATTCCAACTCAATTTGTTTACGATGTATCGAACTCTTTTTTCACCTTCTGTTGTAGTAATGACTTCCGTTTTATCGGTTTCTTTTTTTACAACAGTATTCTCTTCTTCAATTTTATATCCTGCATTTTTCATCAGAATTGCCATGATGATGGAGAACAATACGATTACAGCAATGGTTCTAAGTATGTTAAATAAGATATTTTTAAAAGCATCTTTATTGGAAAGACTTTTTCGCATTACTTTTTTCCAGAGATATCGTAATACAAAGAGACCACACACAGAAATTACAAGCAATGACATGCCTTCTATTTTGACTTCAGTCGCAAGAAAAAATATGATGATCGCTAAAAAACCTGTAGCAATAAGTGCCAAACTACCCGAAAAGAGTTTTTGTATAGCAACAACGCAACCATGTGGTTTTTTGTCTTCTGTCATGTGATAAAGATACTATCTTTTTTGAATCTTGAAAATACGATGAATTGCTGATTTTTGTTTTATTTATCTAGTTTTTATTATTTAGTATATTGTACATAACTAACTATTACTTTTTATGCCAATTTTCCCATCAGAATACAAGTACCATAATTATATATTAATTTCTATTTTATTGGGGCTTATAGGATTTTCATTCACCTATTTTATTATTTTTTTTAATACAACACCTGATTATTCTTTTTATAACTCTCCTGCAGCAGCAAAAGTGGCGAATCCTACGTATACATTCTCGCAAGATTCTATTGATTTGGTTAAAGATGCATATATACTTAGTGTTTCAAAACATGAGAATATTAAAAAAGTATTGATTACTACGACAACTTCAGAAAAAGATATGTTTTATATGAAGTCAGATTTTTCAGATACACATCTTTTTGCGTCTACTGAAAAGAAAGAATTGTACTTTACAATTAAAACACTCGATTTTAAATATGCAAAAACATTAGGCAACAAAAATTTTTCACCACCATATTTCTTTAATAAGTTTCCAAAAGCTGGTTTGTGGATTATTTTAATTTCAATTGCGACTGGTTTTTCATTTTTTTTGATTCCGTTTTTCATTGCTGGAATTCGAAAATACAGTGCAGGACTTCAGGCTTCTGTTACCGTTAGGAATACCATCTTTGCTATCTTGATGATTTTCACATTGATTTCCGCACAGTTTTTACCTGATCGCTTGAGTCCTTTTATGTTGTTTAAACCAACTTATATTACTTCTTATTTTGGTTTTGGTTACGAACCTTGGACATTGATATATGCCTCGACAGCTTCTTTTGTTAGTGTTTTAGTTTGGATGATTTTGATTTTTACCATCAATGCAAAATTGACATTTTTGCTTAAAACAGATAAGGTAATATTGCTTAAGAATTTTAACGCGATTCGAAAAGATGTAGAAGTATATTTTATTATTGTTGGTGTATTTTTGGCATTTACTATTTTTTGTACCGATACATTATTACGTGCAATTAATAGTTTTATTGGAAGCGATGTGACTGTCTTTCCAAGTGAGTTTGCTTTTATGAATGGATTGGTTCAGACATTCTTTTTAATTTTAATTTATGCCGGAATCCAAATGAGCTTTAGTCGTATTCAACAAACTATTAATCTTGATGAGGAAATTTCGGCAACCGATAAAGAAGCACTAACAGAAAATAAAAGCTTTTCTAGTTATTTAAAAGTCATTTTAACAATGCTAGCTCCCGTAATTGGAAGTGGCTTGCAAGAGTTTATTACTTTAATCAGCAATGTTGGATAATATTTTGATTTACAGCACATTAATTACGGTTAAACCATAATTCAACTGTTTATTTTTTTCATAACTTTCTATAAATCAACACATTCAATATTATGAAAAAAAAGAATTTAAAAAATTTAGTATTACGCAAACAGTCAGTTAGTAATTTGAACAAAACATTTGGAGGTAATGCTTCTATTGATATAGGAACAATTATTGACACCATTATCGACATTACTACGAAGTATACACGTGTATTTTCGTATTGTCCACATGTAAGCTGTAATGATTGTCCGCCACAACTTACCGAATTTGGTACATGTGTCAGAACCCTTTGTGATGATTTAACCTGCAATACATGCGTATAAAATAAAAAAGGTTGAATTCTAAGAATTCAACCTTTTCACTTTAACTGTGTTGTTAGTAGTTATAGTGATTATTTTATTTTGAATGCTTTGTCTTGTGGATAGTAAGCTACAGCTCCTAATTCTTCTTCAATACGTAATAATTGATTGTATTTTGCCATTCTATCAGAACGTGAAGCCGAACCAGTTTTGATTTGACCTGTGTTTAATGCAACTGCTAAATCAGCAATTGTATTGTCTTCCGTTTCACCAGATCTGTGTGACATTACCGAAGTATACCCAGCATTATGCGCCATGTTTACCGCAGCAATTGTTTCTGTCAATGTTCCGATTTGATTTACTTTGATTAAGATAGAATTTGCTGTATTGTTTTCAATTCCTCTTGATAAACGCTCAACATTTGTTACGAATAAATCGTCTCCAACCAATTGTACTTTGTCTCCAACAATCTCAGTTAGGTATTTCCAACCTTCCCAATCGTTTTCGTCCATTCCATCTTCAATAGAAATGATCGGATAGTTTGCAGCTAATTCTGCTAAGTAATCTGCTTGTTCTTTTGAAGTTCTTATTTTTCCTGTTTCTCCTTCAAATTTAGCATAGTTATATTTTCCATCTACATAAAATTCTGCCGCAGCACAATCTAATGCAATCATAATTTCATCTCCAAGTTTGTAACCTGCATTTGCAACTGCTAAAGAAATTGTATCTAATGCATCTTCTGTTCCGTCTAATGTTGGTGCAAATCCACCTTCATCTCCTACAGCTGTACTTAAACCTCTATCGTGTAATACTTTCTTTAGGTGATGAAAGATTTCAGTTCCCATTTGCATTGCATGTGTAAAGTTTTTTGCTTTTACAGGCATTACCATGAATTCTTGAAATGCAATTGGTGCATCAGAATGCGAACCACCATTGATAATGTTCATCATTGGAACAGGAAGTGTGTTTGCAGAAACTCCACCAACATATCTGTATAATGGCATTCCTAGTTCGTTTGCAGCAGCTTTTGCAGCAGCCAACGAAACTCCTAAGATTGCATTTGCTCCTAAGTTTCCTTTGTTTGGCGTTCCATCTAAATCGATCATTAATTTATCGATTTGATTTTGCTCAAATACAGAAACTCCCATTAGTTCTTCTGCAATTGTAGTATTTACATTATGAACAGCTTTACTCACTCCTTTTCCCATGTAAGCGTCTCCGCCATCTCTCAATTCTACTGCTTCGTGTTCTCCTGTTGATGCTCCTGAAGGCACTGCTGCTCTTCCTAATACTCCATTTTCAGTTACTACATCTACTTCAACAGTTGGATTTCCTCTTGAATCTAAAATTTGTCTTGCGTGAATATTTATAATTCTGCTCATTTTCTTTTTTTCTTTTATTTCTCTAGGCTAATTTACGAAACTAACACTAGTTTTTTATGTTTGAACATTGCTTTTACGGATATGTCAACAATGCGCTATTTTTGATTCTTTTTATAAAACGCGAAAACGTTTTCTATGAAAAATAATGCAACTATTTTTTACTCGATAATCGAGATTTATAATTTCTCAAGGCTTGTACCTATTATTTTATTGTGAATTCCTTGCCTATATTTCACGAACTTATCTTAATGTAATTTACTAAATAGTACAATATTTTCTGTTGACTTGAATGCGTACGATAGTGATTTGTTCATAAATGACTTCGTAGCATCATAGTTTACTAAAGCAGCAGTATTTGGAACTTTTAGTTTCCATGATCCTGAATTTGTCAGTTTCCCTGGAATTATCATCGCAACTTGACCGTATGATTCTGATACATCAATAGCTATTGTAGCGTTTCCATTGTTTGCTGCTTCTTGTGCTTTTTCTAATACTTTTTGATCACTCGCTTTTCCAAGTTTTACCCAAGTATTCGATTTTTTAATAATTGATTGAATACTATCATATACTACATAATCACCCTGCGTATTTTTAAAGTCAGAAATGTCATAGAATTCAGAAATCATTTTAGTGATACTGTTGCGACAATCATTTCTATTAACTTCATTTTCCTTGCAGTTTTTGAAATATGCAATTGTAGTTGATAGTAATTGTTCTTTATCAACTGATACTTTTACATCTGGTGCTTTTGCAGTTGTTTCTTTTTCTGTTTCAGGTGCTGACTTTTCAGTTTTCGCATCTTTTTTACATGAAACAATACTTATAAAAGCTAGTAGTATAATGATGATTTTCTTCATCTTCTCTGTTTGATCTAAATTAAACCGTTTTTACTTTTTGAATGTTTTCAATAAATTGATCAAATAGATATTCTCCATCGTGTGGTCCAGGACTTGCTTCTGGATGGTATTGTACAGAGAAACAATTTTTGTCTTTCATACGAATTCCAGCAACGGTGTTATCATTTAAGTGTACATGTGTAATTTCCACATTAGCATTTGCTTCCGTTTCCTCTCTATTGATTGCAAAACCATGATTTTGTGAAGTGATTTCACCTTTTCCAGTAATCATGTTTTTTACAGGATGATTGATTCCACGATGTCCATTGTGCATTTTGTATGTAGAGATTCCGTTTGCCAATGCAATTACTTGGTGTCCTAAGCAGATTCCAAATAATGGTAAATCTTGTTTGATTACTTCTTTTGCAAATGCAACCGCATCATTTAGTGGTTCTGGATCTCCAGGTCCGTTTGATAAGAAGTATCCATCAGGATTCCACGCGCTCATTTCTTCAAACGTTGCATTGTATGGAAACACTTTAATGCATGCATCACGTTTTGCAAGGTTTCTTAGAATGTTCTTTTTTATTCCAATGTCTAAAGCAGCAATTTTATGTGTCGCATTTTCGTCTCCAAAGATGTATGGTTCTTTTGTAGAAACTTTAGAAGCTAATTCCAACCCTGCCATGCTTGGCACTTTAGAAAGCTTTATTTTTAGTTCTTCTATTTTATCTACATCAGTAGAAATAACAGCATTCATAGCTCCGTTATCTCTTATATATCCTACTAAAGCTCTAGTATCCACATCTGATATTGCAAACAAGTCATTTTGATCTAAGAATTCTTTTAGAGAACTGTCTGCCGCGTCACGTGAATAATCATAACTAAAGTTTTTACATATTAATCCAGCAATTTTCACATCGTCAGATTCCATTTCGGCTGTAGCCGTACCATAGTTTCCAATATGTACATTGGCAGTTACCATTAATTGGCCATAGTATGAAGGATCTGTAAATATTTCTTGGTATCCTGTCATTCCAGTATTGAAACATACTTCTCCGTATGCAGTGCCAGGATTTCCGATTGCTTTCCCGTGAAAGATAGTTCCATCTTCGAGTAGTAATATTGCTTTTTGTCGAGTTTGGTATTTCATATCTAGCTATACAATTTAGTTGTGTTGTTGTTTATAAATTAATTATTGTGTTGTATTCTTACTATTGTATTGTTGTGTACTTTTCCTGTAATTTCATAGCCTAAAGAAAGTATGTGTTCTTTAAACCAATCATTTGAAAGGATATCATTGTGTGATAATATTTCTAGTATTAGAATCGGCTTGCATCTTTTGATAGTATTGATAGCTCCTTTGAGTGCAGGAATTTCAAATCCTTCTAAATCGAGTTGAAGTATTGAAATATTTCTGCCTTCAGGAATTATACTGTCTAATGTTTCGATTGTAATGGGTACAAATTTACCATTTTCTGAATCAATTATTCTACTTGCACCACCTAATCGTCTTCCTTCTTCCGTTTCAATTTGTAGTTTTTGTTCAGATTTAATTTCTCCCAAACCAACTTGAAATAGATTAACATTTGTTAAACCATTGATTAGTATTGTCATTTCAGCACATCTGTAGTATTCTGAGCTTGGTTCAAACGTCCAGACTTGTGCATTTTTTGAAATGTTTTTTGCTATTCCAGGAAGAAAATCGCCGAAGTAGGCGCCAGCTTGTACTACATCTCCATTTTCACAATGATCAATGATGTATTGTATCGTATTTGGTTCGTATACATTTCCTTTTAGTATTTCTTGCACAACTGATTCTTGTTGCGCAGAGAAAGGCGTACAATATCCACCGTATTTGTTGTATGCAATTGTACAATCTAATGTAGTTTCATCTTTTAGCAACGAAGCATTGTATTTCGGTTTCGTCACCTGAGATGTGCCAAGGATATTCCTTTTCACAAATTTCTTTACACCTTTTGGCAGTAATGATTTTATTAGATTGATCATTTCCTTAGTAATTCTTTTTTTGAATGATACTCGTTTTCAAATATAAAAAAAAGGATAAACTCATAAAGTTTATCCTTTTTATATGTAATGAAATTAAAATCATTATTCTTCTTCGTTTGAAGCTTGAGGAGTTTCTACTACTGGTGCAGTTTTCTTTCCACCACCTCTTCTACTACGTCTTGTAGTTTTCGCTTTCTTCTCAGTATTGTACGTTTCGTTGTAGTCTACTAATTCGATTAATGCCATTTGAGCATTATCTCCTAAACGATTTCCTAACTTGATAATTCTTGTATAACCACCTGGTCTATCAGCAACTTTAACAGCAACGTCTCTGAATAATTCAGTTACCGCATATTTGTTTCTTAGTTTACCAAATACTAAACGACGATTGTGTGTAGTATCTTCTTTCGACTTAGTTACTAATGGCTCAACAAATTGCTTTAATGCTTTTGCTTTTGCTATGGTAGTATTAATACGTTTGTGTTCAATTAATGAACAAGCCATATTTGCTAACATCGCTTTTCTGTGCGCTGTCTTTCTACCTAGGTTGTTTCCTTTTTTTCCGTGTCTCATGACATTTGTTTTTTACCGCTATCTTGCTTCAACTCGTTTGAGGAGCAAATTATAGTGGAATTGAATTAATCTTTGTCTAATTTATATTTTGATAAGTCCATTCCGAAACTTAATCCTTTAACGTTTACTAGTTCTTCTAGTTCCGTTAATGATTTTTTACCGAAGTTTCTGAATTTCATTAAATCATTTTTATTGTAAGATACTAAGTCTCCTAATGTATCTACTTCTGCAGCTTTTAAACAGTTTAATGCTCTTACAGAAAGGTCCATGTCTACTAATTTTGTTTTTAGTAGTTGACGCATATGTAATGATTCCTCATCATATGTTTCTGTTTGTGCAATTTCATCCGCTTCTAAAGTGATACGCTCATCAGAGAATAACATGAAGTGGTGAATTAATGTTTTTGCAGCTTCAGTTAAAGCTTCTTTAGGATGAATAGATCCATCAGTAATGATTTCAAAAACTAATTTTTCATAATCAGTTTTTTGTTCAACACGATAGTTTTCTATGCTGTATTTTACATTCTTTACAGGTGTGTAAATTGAGTCTGTAAAAATAGTTCCTAACGGAGCATTTGACTTTTTGTTTTCTTCAGCTGGAACATATCCTCTACCTTTTTCAATAGTAACTTCCATGTTTAGGTTTACTGAAGCATCCATGTTACAGATAACTAAATCTGGATTTAACACTTGGAAACCTGAGATAAACTTTTGGAAATCACCTGCGGTAAGTTGATCTTTTCCTGAAACAGAGATTGATACTGATTCGTTATCAATATCGTCTATTTGTCTTTTAAAGCGAACTTGCTTTAAATTCAAAATAATTTCTGTTACATCTTCTACAACACCAGAAATCGTTGAAAATTCGTGATCTACTTTGTCCATACGAACAGAAGTAATCGCAAAACCTTCCAATGATGATAGAAGTACTCTTCTTAATGCGTTCCCGATTGTTAACCCGTATCCAGGTTCTAAAGGACGAAATTCAAATTTGCCATCGAACTCAGAAGAGTCAATCATGATAACTTTATCGGGCTTTTGGAAGTTTAATAATGCCATATTAAGAATACTTTCTGATTATTTATTATTTAGAATATAATTCTACTATTAACTGCTCTTTGATATTTTCAGGGATCTGAAGTCTTTCAGGAATAGTAACAAACGTACCTTCCATTTTTTCTCCATTCCATGTAATCCACTCATATACGTGGCTAGCATTCGCTAGTGATCTACCAATTGCTTCTAAGGATTTAGATTTTTCTCTAACTCCAACAACATCTCCAGGTTTAACATTGTATGAAGGAATGTTTACTTTCTCTCCATTTACTGTGATGTGACGGTGCGATACTAATTGTCTTGCTCCGCTTCTAGTTGGTGAGATTCCCATTCTGAATACTACGTTATCTAAACGTGATTCACAAAGTTGTAATAATACCTCACCAGTAATTGCTTTACTACTGTTTGCTTTTTCGAACAGGTTTCTGAACTGACGCTCAAGAATTCCGTACGTGTATTTTGCTTTTTGTTTTTCCATCAACTGGATTGCGTATTCAGATTTTTTCCCTCTACGTCTGTTGTTTCCATGTTGACCTGGAGGATAATTTCTTTTTTCAAAAGATTTATCTTCTCCAAAAATTGCTTCTCCGAATTTACGGGCAATTTTAGTTTTAGGACCAGTATATCTTGCCATTTCTAATAGTTATTATGAGAGTGATTATGAATTAAGGCTTTCTCCTTCGATAATCGTTAATCTCTCAATGAAAATTAATTTAATTATACTCTTCTTCTTTTTGGAGGTCTACATCCATTATGTGGTAATGGAGTAACGTCAATAATTTCAGTTACTTCAATTCCTGAATTGTGGATTGTTCTGATAGCAGATTCTCTACCATTCCCTGGACCTTTTACGTATACTTTTACTTTACGTAATCCTGCTTCATGAGCTACTTTAGATGCTTCTTCAGCTGCTGTTTGTGCAGCATACGGAGTGTTCTTTTTAGAACCTCTAAAACCCATTTTACCGGCAGATGACCAAGAAATTACATCTCCTTTTTTGTTCGTAAGTGATATAATAATATTATTGAAAGATGCAGTTACATGTGCTGCTCCAACAGATTCTACTATTACTTTACGTTTTTTTGTACTCTTGCTAGACTTTGCCATACTACAAAATATTATTTAGTTGCTTTTTTCTTGTTAGCAACAGTTTTTCTTCTACCTTTTCTTGTTCTAGAGTTGTTCTTAGTTCTCTGACCTCTTAATGGAAGTCCAGATCTGTGACGAATTCCTCTATAACAACCGATGTCCATTAAACGTTTAATGTTTAATTGAACTTCAGAACGTAATTCACCTTCAATTGTGAATGTTCCTACAGCTTCACGAATACGACCAATTTCGTCGTCATTCCAATCTGAAACTTTAGTATCTTCACTTACTTTTGCTGCAGCTAAAACTTCTTTAGCTCTACTTCTTCCGACTCCAAAGATATAAGTTAATGCGATAACTCCTCTCTTATGCTTTGGAATGTCTACTCCTGCGATTCTTGCCATAACTATCCTTGTCTTTGTTTAAATCTAGGATTCTTTTTATTGATTACGTATAATCTACCCTTACGACGCACAATTTTGCACTCGGGACTTCTTTTTTTTACTGATGCTCTTACTTTCATGATTTATTAGTATCTATAAGTAATTCTTGCTTTTGTTAAATCGTACGGGCTCATTTCTAGTTTCACTTTATCACCAGGTAATAATTTGATATAATGCATACGCATTTTTCCTGAAATGTGCGCTGTAACGATATGCTCGTTTTCTAATTCTACACGGAACATTGCATTTGACAATGCTTCTATGATTGTTCCGTCTTGTTCTATTGCAGCTTGTTTAGCCATAATTATGCAACTACTTTACGGTTTTTACCAGTTTTCATTAAACCATCATAATGTCTGTTCAACAAGTATGAGTTTATTTGTTGCATAGTATCAATGGCAACTCCTACCATAATTAGCAACGATGTTCCTCCAAAGAATAATGCCCAACTTTGTTGAATACCTAATATATTTCCAACAACTGCTGGGAATACAGCGATCAATGCTAAAAAGATTGATCCAGGTAACGTAATTTGTGACATTATCTTATCTAAATATTCTCCTGTTTCTCCACCTGGACGAATTCCAGGAATAAATCCACCACTTCTTTTTAAATCATCTGCCATTTTGTTCGTAGGAACTGTAATTGCAGTATAGAAGTATGTAAATATTATAATTAAGAAAGCGAATAATAAATTATACCATAAACCAAATACATTTTGGAAATTAGCGATCATCCACTGTCCTGCAGATGTATCATCTAGACCATTTCCGATTGCTGTAGGGACAAACATTAATGCTTGCGCAAAAATGATTGGCATTACACCAGATGCATTTAATTTTAATGGAATAAATTGTCTTGCTCCGAAGATGTTTTTCTCGTATCCACCACTTGCAGTTCTTCTAGCGTATTGTACAGGGATTTGACGAACCGCCATTACCAGCATAATACTTGCCATGATGATTGCTAACCATATTACAATTTCTATAAGAATAAGCATTGGCTTGCTTGCATTAGAAGCAAGTTCTTGAACAAATGCTTGCGGCATGTACGCTATAATTCCTACCATGATTAATAGTGAGATACCGTTACCAATACCTTTGTCTGTAATTTTTTCTCCTAGCCACATCGCGAAGATAGTACCAGTTACAAGAATTATTACTGAAGGAATGATAAAGTCAAGTCCTTTTCCAATCATGAAGGCTTCATCAGGAACTCCCAATTGACCTAATCCCCATAAATAGAAAGGTGCTTGTACCAAACATATTACAATTGTTAACCATCTAGTGATTTGCGTAATTTTTTTACGACCACTTTCTCCTTCTTTTTGGAGTTTTTGTAGATAAGGAATCGCAATTCCCATCAACTGAACCACAATTGAAGCAGAGATGTATGGCATAATTCCTAAAGCGAATACAGATGCTTTTGCAAAAGCTCCACCTGTAAACATGTTTAGAAGATTACCGATTCCACCACCTTGAAAGTTTCCAGCGAAATCTGCGCCAAGTTTTGTATAGTCCATACCTGGAAGACTTACTTGCGCACCGAATCGATACACGAGTAAAAGTCCTAGTGTCACTAAAATTTTATTTTTTAGCTCGTCTATATTCCAAATATTTTTTATTGTGTCAATAAAATTTTTCATGCTTCTTTGTAGAAATTATAAAGTTACTGCTTCTCCACCTGCTGCCTCGATAGCTGCTTTAGCTGAAGCTGTAAATTTGTGAGCTGTAACCTTTAATTTTGATTTAAGTTCACCTCTTCCAAGGATTTTTACTAAATCAGTTTTTCTAGCTACTCTATTAGCTACTAATATTTGTAAATCAACAGTATCTGTGATTTTACCTTCTTCAACTAATTCCTGTAATCTATCAAGATTTACACCTTGATATTCTTTACGATTGATGTTTGTGAAACCAAACTTAGGAACACGTCTTTGTAGAGGCATTTGACCACCTTCGAATCCAATTTTCTTTGAATAACCTGAGCGAGATTTGGCTCCTTTGTGACCACGTGTTGCAGTACCACCTTTTCCAGAACCTTGTCCTCTACCTACTCTTTTGTTATTACTTTGAACTGAACCTTCAGCTGGTTTTAAGTTACTTAAATCCATAACTAGTTGTTATTTTTAAGCTTCTTCAACAGAAACTAAATGTTTAACTTTATTTACCATTCCAAGGATGTTTGGTGTAGCATCATGTACTACAACCTGACCGATCTTTTTAAGACCTAGCGCTTCTAGTGTTCTCTTTTGATTCTGAGGACGACTAATTTTGCTTCTTACTTGTTTTACTTTAATTTTTGCCATTTTATCCTTGATTTATCCTTTAAATACTTTTTCTAAAGAAATTCCTCTTTGTTTTGCAACAATTCCTGCATCTCTTAATTGTAATAAAGCATCAAAAGTTGCTTTTACTACGTTATGCGGATTAGATGATCCTTGAGATTTAGATAATACATTGTGAACTCCGACAGCTTCTAATACTGCACGTACAGCACCACCTGCAATAACTCCCGTACCGGAAGATGCTGGTTGAATATATACTCTTGCTCCACCGTATTTTCCTTTTTGCTCATGTGGTAATGTTCCATTTTGCAAAGGTATGCGAACTAAGTTTTTCTTAGCATCTTCAATTGCTTTTGCAATTGCTGTAGCTACGTCTTTCGACTTTCCTAAACCTTGTCCAACAACACCATTTTCATCACCAACAACTACGATAGCTGAGAAACCAAAGGCTCTACCACCTTTTGTTACTTTAGTTACACGTTGTACTCCTACCAAACGATCTTTTAATTCTAGTCCACCTGGCTTTACTAATTCTGCGTTTTTGTATTTCTGATACATAGTTTCTTAGAATTTAAGTCCTCCTTCTCTAGCACCTTCTGCTAATGATTTTACTCTTCCGTGGTATAAATATCCACCTCTATCAAATGCGATTGTTTCAATCCCAGCTTTTAGTGCTTTTTCAGCAATTGACTTTCCTACTAAGGAAGCAACTTCTGTTTTTGTACCTTCTGCTTTGATGTCTTTATCACGTGATGAAGCTGCAGCAATTGTTTTACCGTCTACATCGTTGATAATTTGAGCATAAATTTCTTTATTACTTCTAAAAACAGCTAATCTTGGTCTGGCTTCTGTACCACCAACGATTTTTCTAATTCTGTTTTTAATTCTCTGTCTTCTTTCAGTCTTTGATAATCCCATAATTAATTATTAAGCTGATTTACCTGCTTTTCTTCTTAATACTTCTCCAACAAATTTAACTCCTTTTCCTTTGTAAGGTTCTGGTCTACGGAACGCACGGATTTTAGCCGCTACTTGTCCTACCAGTTGTTTATCGTGGGAAGTTAATTTTATAATTGGGTTTTTTCCTTTTTCAGATACTGTTTCAACTTTCACTTCAGAAGCTACGTTAATTACAATATTGTGAGAAAATCCTAGAGCTAATTCTAGTCTTTGTCCTTGGTTACTTGCTCTGTATCCAACTCCAACTAGTTCTAATTCTTTTGTAAACCCTTTAGAGACACCTTCAACCATATTGTTAAGTAATGCTCTATATAGACCGTGTTTTGCTCTATGATCTTTGCTTTCAGATGGACGTTCTAGTACTAATTGACCTTCTTCTTGTTTAACAGTGATACTGTCAACATGCTGTGTCAATTCTCCTAATTTACCTTTTACGGTTACTTGACCTTCTTTTATATCTACAGTAACTCCCGCTGGGATACTTACTGGGTTTTTACCTATTCTTGACATCTTCGTAAGTCTTTTAGATTAGTAAACGTAACATAAAACTTCTCCACCAACATTTTCACGTTGAGCTTGCTTTCCTGTCATTACTCCGTGAGAAGTAGATACGATTGCAATTCCCAATCCGTTTAATACTCTTGGAAGTTCGTTAGCACCAGCATACTGACGTAAACCTGGCGTACTGATTCTCTGAATTTTCTTAATCACAGGATCTTTAGTCATCTTATCGTATTTTAAAGCGATTTTGATGCTTCCTTGAACTGTAGTATCTTCAAACTTGTAGCTTAAGATAAATCCTTGATCAAACAAGATCTTTGTGATTTCTTTCTTAAGTTTTGAAGCTGGAATTTCCACAACTCTGTGTCCTGCTCTACTAGCGTTTCGAACTCTAGTTAAATAATCCGCTATTGGATCTGTATACATATTTATCAATTTGCGGTTTTGGTTTTCAGCATAAATACTGAACCTGAAACCAATTTATAATTTTACCAACTTGCCTTTTTAACTCCAGGAATTAATCCTTTGTTGGCCATTTCTCTAAACATTACACGAGAAAGACCGAATTGGCGCATGTACCCTTTTGGTCGTCCAGTAAGTTTGCAACGATTGTGCATACGAACAGGAGAAGCATCTTTCGGTAACTTTTGTAATCCTTCGTAATCTCCAGCTTCTTTCAAAGCTTTCCTTTTCTCAGCATATTTAGCAACCGTTTTTGCTCTTTTCACCTCACGGGCTTTCATTGATTCTTTAGCCATAATTAATTCTTTTTAAAAGGTAATCCTAATTGAGTTAATAATGATTTAGCTTCTTTATCGGTTGAAGCAGAAGTTACAAATGTAATATCCATTCCTGCAATTCTGTTCACTTTATCGATATTTATTTCTGGAAAGATAATTTGCTCAGTAATACCTAAGTTATAATTACCTCTTCCGTCGAATCCATTTGCTTTGATTCCACCAAAATCTCTTACACGTGGTAAAGCTGAAGTTACTAATCTATCAAGGAATTCGTACATCTTTTCTCCTCTTAACGTAACTTTTGCTCCAATTGGCATACCCTTACGTAATTTGAAAGTTGCAACATCCTTTTTAGATATTGTAGCTATTGCTTTTTGTCCAGTGATTTTAGCTAGCTCATCAGTAGCATGATCAATTAATTTCTTATCAGCTACAGCTCCACCAACACCTCTACTCAAAACTATTTTTTCAAGTTTTGGCACTTGCATTACGTTATTGTAACTGAACTCTTCTGTAAGAGTTTGGATAACTCTATCCTTGTACTCTTGTTTTAATCTTGGAATGTAAGCCATAACTATATTACTTCATTAGATTTTTTAGAAAACCTTACTTTCTTGTCTCCTTCCACTCTATAACCTACTCTTGTTGTTTCTCCTTTTGAAGTCAACAAAGATAAGTTAGAAACTTGGATAGGCGCTTCTTTTTTAACGATTCCACCTTGAGGATTTTGTGCACTAGGCTTTTGATGCTTAGATACCATATTTACTCCCTCAACAATCGCTTTGTTTTTTTCACGAAGTACAGTTAACACTTTACCTTCAGAACCTTTATGGTCTCCAGCAATTACGCGTACTGTATCTCCTGATTTTATCTTTAGTTTTGTCATCTTAAATAATGTATTAAAGTACCTCTGGTGCTAATGATACTATTTTCATGAATTGTTTATCACGAAGTTCTCTTGCAACCGGTCCGAAAACACGTGTACCTCTCATTTCCCCTGTTGGGTTTAAAAGAACACAAGCATTATCATCAAATCTGATATAAGATCCATCTGGTCTTCTTACTTCTTTCTTAGTACGTACAACAACTGCTGTAGAAACTTGTCCTTTCTTAACACTTCCGTTAGGAGTTGCATCTTTAACAGTTACAACAATTTTATCTCCAACTGAAGCGTAACGTCTTTTCGTTCCACCTAGAACACGGATAGTTAAAACTTCTTTAGCTCCCGTGTTATCTGCTACTTTTAATCTTGATTCTTGTTGTAACATAATTATTTAGCTCTTTCAATGATTTCAACTAATCTCCAACATTTGGTTTTACTCAATGGACGAGTCTCCATTATTTTTACTGTATCACCAATATTACAATCGTTCTTTTCGTCGTGTGCAACATATTTCTTAGTTTTTAACACGAACTTACCGTACATAGCATGTTTTACTCGTTTTACTTCAGAAACCACAATTGATTTCGTCATTTTATTACTAGTAACAACACCTATTCTCTCTTTTCTTAAATTTCTTTTTTCCATCTGTCAGTAGAATTCAATTTATTGCAATTCTCTTTTAGTTAGTTCAGTAGCTATTCTAGCAACTGTTCTTCTCGCAAATCGCAATTGAATTGGATTTTCTAGAGGAGAAATAGCGTTTGCAAATTTTAAATCTGCATAGCTTTTCTTAGACTCTTTTAATTTGTCTTGTAACTCAGCTACAGATAATTCTTTAATTTCTGATTGTTTCATAACTTATAAAAATTAAGCTTCGAAATCTCGAGCTACAATAAACTTAGTTTTAACTGGCAATTTTTGAGCAGCTAAGCGCAATGCTTCTTTGGCAACTTCCATAGGAACGCCACCTACTTCAAAAATAATCCTTCCAGGTTTTACAACAGCTGCCCAGTATTCTGGAGCACCTTTACCTTTACCCATACGTACTTCTAATGGCTTCTTTGTAATTGGCTTGTCTGGAAAAATCTTGATCCATAATTGACCTTCTCTCTTCATGAAACGAGTTGCCGCAACACGGGCTGCTTCAATTTGACGAGATGTCAAAAAATTTGCATCTAATGATTTAATACCAAACATACCGTTAGAAAGCAAGTGACCTCTACCAGAGTTCCCTTTCATACGCCCTTTCTGTACTTTACGATATTTTGTTCTTTTTGGCTGTAACATTTTTCTTTTACTTTAAAAAATTACTTTCTACGACGAGATTTTCCTTTTCCACCTGAATTGTTTCCACCTTTTCCTGACTGTTTTTTAGCCATTCCAACTAATGGAGATAATTCTCTTTTTCCGTAAACCTCACCTTTCATTATCCATACTTTCACTCCTAATCTACCATAAGTAGTATGAGATTCATGTAATGCATAATCAATATCTGCTCTGAAAGTTGATAAAGGAATACGACCGTCTTTGTAAGATTCTGATCTTGCCATTTCCGCTCCGTTTAAACGGCCAGAAATTTGGATCTTAATTCCTTCTGCATTCATACGCATTGCTGCTGCAATAGCCATTTTAATTGCACGTCTGTATGAAATTCTATTTTCAATTTGACGAGCAACACTAGCTGCAACTAAATTCGCATCAAGCTCAGGTCTTTTAATCTCAAAGATGTTGATCTGTACTTCTTTACCTGTAATCTTCTTAAGCTCTTCTTTTAACTTGTCTACCTCTTGACCACCCTTACCAATAATGATACCTGGGCGAGCCGTCGTGATAGTAACGGTTACAAGTTTAAGTGTGCGCTCAATGATTACTCTAGAAACACTAGCTTTAGATAAACGAGCATGAATATACTTTCTGATTTTATCGTCCTCAGCAAGTTTGTCTCCATAGTCATTACCTCCGTACCAGTTAGATTCCCATCCTCTGATAATACCAAGGCGATTCCCGATTGGATTTGTCTTTTGTCCCATACTTCCTATCTTAACTTTGTGTGTTATTATTAGCTCCTAACACCAATGTAACATGGTTGGAACGTTTTCTAATTCTATGTGCACGACCTTGAGGTGCTGGACGAAGTCTTTTTAGCATACTTCCACCATCAACTCTGATCTCTTTTACAAATAATTCAGCTTCTTCAACGCTTGCATCTTCGTTTTTAGCTTGCCAGTTTGCAATTGCAGACAATAACAATTTCTCTAAACGACGTGATGCTTCTTTTTGACTGAATTTTAATATATGAAGCGCTATTTCTACTTTCTTACCTCTTACTAGATCCGCCACTAAACGCATCTTTCTTGGCGAAGTAGGGCAGTTATTCAACTTTGCAAAGGCTATGCTTTTCTTAGCCTCTTTGATTTGCTCTGCTCTTTCTCTTTTACGAACTCCCATAGCTTCCTATTATTTTTTTCCTTTATTTTTCGCACCTGCATGACCTCTAAATGATCTTGTTGGTGAAAATTCTCCTAACTTATGTCCTACCATGTTTTCTGTAACATATACAGGAACGAACTGACGACCGTTATGCACAGCAATAGTTTGACCAACGAAATCTGGAGTAATCATAGATGCTCTTGACCAAGTTTTGATCACAGCTTTCTTTCCTGACTCAATATTTTGCTGAACTTTTTTATCTAAACTATAGTGAACGTAAGGTCCTTTTTTTAATGATCTTGCCATGTCTTATTTCTTTCTACGTTCAATGATATACTTATTACTTGCTTTCGTCTTAGACCTAGTACGGAATCCTTTAGCTGGTATTCCATTTCTTGATCTTGGGTGTCCTCCAGAAGATTTACCTTCTCCACCACCCATTGGGTGATCAACAGGGTTCATCACTACTGGTCTAGTTCTAGGTCTTCTACCTAACCATCTTCCTCTACCTGCTTTACCAGACACTAATAACTGGTGATCAGAGTTAGAGATTGCTCCTATTGTCGCTAAACAGTTAGCCATTACCATTCTAGTTTCACCTGAAGGCAATTTAATTGTAGCATACTTCCCATCACGTGCCATTAACTGAGCAAAAGCTCCTGCACTACGTGCCATAACAGCACCTTGACCTGGACGTAATTCAACACAAGAAATAATAGTTCCTAAAGGAATATTACTTAAAGGCATTGCATTTCCGATTTCTGGAGCAACTTGCTCTCCCGAAACAACCGATTGTCCTACTTTCAAACCATTTTGAGCAATGATATAACGCTTTTCTCCATCAGCATATTCTACTAATGCAATAAAAGCAGTTCTATTTGGATCATACTCAATTGATTTTACTTCAGCAGAATCTTCTTTTCTGTTTCTTTTAAAATCGATAATACGATATCTTTTCTTATGACCACCTCCGATGTAACGCATGGTCATTTTTCCTTGATTGTTTCTACCACCAGACCTCTTTTTCGGCACAAGTAAACTCTTCTCCGGCTTATCAGTAGTGATGGCATCGAATCCATTGACTACTCTAAAACGCTGAGCTGGTGTAATTGGTTTTAATTTTCTTACTGACATTTTTTGTCTTTACTTATATATTGCTATAAAAATCAATAATATCTCCTTCCGCTACATCAACTACCGCTTTTTTCGTTGCGTTAGTCTTTCCATGCTGGATTCCAGTTTTGGTGAAGCGTACTTTTCTATCCGGTCCGTAATTCATAGTACGAACTTTCTCTACAGAAACCCCATAAGTAGCCTCTATAGTTTTCTTAATCTCAACTTTGTTAGCATTTACATTTACTAAAAAAGTATAACGATTATTTAACTCACTATCAGCGGTAGCTTTTTCAGTTACAACTGGCTTAATTAAGATGCTCATTTGGTTCCTTATTTACTTAAATTTGACTCAATTCCTTCTAACGCACCTTCAAACACAACAACGCTATTTGCGTTCATAATCTTGTAAGTACTTAATTCTGAGCTAGTTAAAACCTCAGAGGTTTTCAAATTACGTGACGACAAATATACATTATTATTTGAATCACCCAACACAAATAACGATTTTTTACTATCTAACCCTAGAGCTTTCAACACATTGATGAAATTTTTAGTTTTAGGAGCTTCAAAATTAAAGTCTTCAATTACGATGATTGACTCGCTTTTTGCCTTCAATGTAAGTGCTGATTTTCTAGCTAATCTCTTTACATTTTTGTTTAACTTCTGAGCGTAACTTCTTGGTCTTGGACCAAAAACTCTACCTCCACCTTTGAATAAAGGGTTTTTTATACTACCTGCTCTCGCCGTACCAGTACCTTTTTGTTTTTTAATCTTTCTAGTACTACCTACAATCTCAGCTCTTTCTTTAGCCTTGTGCGTTCCTTGTCTCTGATTAGCAAGATATTGCTTCACATCTAAGTAAACCGCATGATCATTTGGCTCTATAGCGTAAACAGCATCAGAAAGGTTTGCCTTTCTACCTGTTTCTTTTCCGTTTAAATCTAAAACTGCTATTTCCATTACTTCTGAACGATTACATAAGCGTTTTTGTGCCCAGGAACACATCCTTTGACAACTATTAAGTTCTTCTCAGGAACAACTTTTAAAACTCTTAAATTTTGAACTTTCACTTTTTCTCCACCCATTCTTCCTGCCATACGCATTCCTTTGAATACACGTGCAGGGTAAGAAGCAGCTCCAATTGATCCTGGCGCTCTAAGACGGTTATGCTGACCGTGAGTCGCTTGACCAACTCCAGCAAATCCGTGACGTTTTACAACACCCTGGAATCCTTTACCTTTAGAAGTACCAGCAATATCAACAAATTCACCTTCTTCAAAGTGATCTACTGTAATACTGTCCCCTAGTTTATAATCTTCTTCAAATCCTTGGAATTCAACGACTTTGTATTTAGGCGAAGTACCTGCTTTTTTAAAGTGACCATTAGCCGCTTTTGAAGCACGTTTTTCTGCCTTGTCATCGAAACCAAGTTGAAGAGCTTCATACCCGTCAACCTCATTGGTTCTGACTTGGGTAACGACACAAGGACCTGCTTCAATAACAGTACATGGAATATTTTTTCCATTCGCGTCAAAGATGCTAGTCATGCCGATTTTTTTTCCGATTAACCCAGACATATTTATTAATTTAAATTAATTATTATTTGCTTTATCATTAAAGCTTTAAAAAAAACAGGGTTAAATACTTCAACCCTGTTTGATGTATTTTTCCATTTTTCCTTCGCGAAACGCTCCGGACATGTAACTAAAAGTTCTCTTTTAGCTTTTTATGATCACACTTTGATCTCTACTTCAACACCACTAGGTAATTCAAGTTTCATAAGCGCATCAATTGTCTTTGAAGAAGAACTATAGATATCTAATAGTCTCTTGTAAGAACTTAATTGAAATTGCTCTCTTGATTTCTTGTTTACGTGTGGAGAACGTAATACAGTAAATATTTTCTTGTGTGTTGGTAATGGAATAGGTCCAGTTACAACAGCTCCAGTAGTTTTTACTGTTTTTACGATTTTCTCAGCTGACTTATCAACTAAGTTATGATCGTATGATTTTAATTTTATTCTGATTTTCTGACTCATTTTCTTAGTTTTAAGCAGTTACACCTTTAGATTTTGCAATTACTTCTTCTGAAACATTAGAAGGAGTTTGTGCATAATGTGAAAATTCCATTGTTGATGTCGCTCTTCCTGATGACAACGTTCTTAACGTAGTTACATATCCAAACATCTCAGATAACGGAACATCTGCTTTCACAACTTTTGCACCAGCTCTATCATCCATCGCATTAACTTGACCACGACGTCGGTTTAAATCACCTACAATATCACCCATGTTTTCTTCTGGCGTTACCACATCCATTTTCATTATAGGCTCAAGAATAACAGCTCCAGCAGCTTTTGCAGCAGCTTTATACCCTAACTTAGCAGCCAATTCAAATGAAAGTGCATCAGAATCCACTGCGTGGAAAGATCCATCCTTTAAAACAATCTTCATAGAATCCATTTCAAATCCTGCCAAAGGTCCATTTAACATTGCTGTCTTAAATCCTTTTTCAACAGACGGTATAAATTCTTTAGGAATACGACCACCTTTAATTTGATCGACAAACTGTAATCCAGTACCTTCAAAATCTTCATCAGCAGGCCCCATTTCGAAAACAATATCTCCAAACTTACCACGTCCACCAGATTGCTTTTTATAAGTTTCTCTGTGATCAGCAGTTTTTGTTAATGCTTCTTTGTATTCTACTTGTGGTTCACCTTGATTCACTTCAACTTTAAACTCACGTCTTAAACGATCTACAATAATATCTAAGTGAAGCTCACCCATTCCAGATATAATTGTTTGACCAGAAGCCTCATCAGTTTTAACTTGAAAAGTAGGATCTTCTTCAGCTAATTTACCTAAAGCCATTCCTAACTTATCAACATCCGCTTTCGTCTTAGGCTCAACCGCGATACCAATTACTGGATCTGGAAAATCCATAGATTCCAAAATAATTGGATTCTTTTCATCAGAAAGTGTATCACCAGTCTTAATACTCTTAAAACCTACAGCCGCTCCAATATCTCCTGCCTCGATATAATCGATTGAGTTTTGCTTGTTAGCATGCATTTGATAAATACGAGAGATACGTTCTTTTTTACCAGAACGATTATTCAATACATAAGAACCTGCGTCTAAACGACCAGAATAAGCTCTAAAGAATGCTAAACGACCTACGAAAGGATCTGTAGCAATTTTAAATGCTAATGCCGCAAACGGTTCCTTAACATCTGGCTTACGTAATTCTTCTTTTTCTGTATCAGGATTCATCCCAACAATACCTTCTTTATCTAAAGGAGAAGGCAAGTAACGACACACAGCATCTAATAAGAACTGTACACCTTTATTTTTAAAAGCAGAACCACAAATCATTGGAATGATAGCCATATCCATTACCGCAGCTCTCAATGCATTATGCACTTCTTCTTCAGTAATAGAATCCTCATCTTCCATGAATTTCTCTAAAAGATCCTCATCATAACTTGCAACTTCTTCAATTAAAAGTGCACGATATTTACGAGCTTCCTCTTTCATATCTTCTGGAATATCAATAACATCAAAAGTTGCCCCTTGAGTTTTATCATGCCATACGATAGCTCTGTTTTTTACTAAATCAACAATACCTTTGAAATCTTCTTCGTCTCCAATGTTAAGAACGATAGGCACAGCATTTGAACCTAACATCTCTTTAACCTGAGAACAAACCA
The DNA here is from genome assembly GCF_056033805.1 of Kordia sp. E. NCBI lineage: Bacteria > Pseudomonadati > Bacteroidota > Flavobacteriia > Flavobacteriales > Flavobacteriaceae > Kordia > Kordia sp. E. Next base: position 2,190,097 of record NZ_JBRASR010000002.1, on the reverse strand, counting down.
TCATAAAGTCAGAACCTTGACGATCCATTTTATTTACGAATCCAATTCTTGGCACTTTGTAGTTATCAGCAAGTCTCCAGTTAGTTTCAGATTGCGGCTCAACACCATCAACTGCACTAAACAAGAATACTAAACCATCTAATACACGTAATGAACGGTTTACTTCAACCGTAAAATCAACGTGACCAGGAGTATCAATAATATTAAAATGGTATCCTTTAGCATCTGCTGTAGGCTCACCATTTTCAGTTGGAAACTGCCATGTACATGTTGTTGCAGCAGACGTAATAGTAATACCACGTTCTTGCTCTTGCTCCATCCAGTCCATTGTCGCAGCACCATCATGTACTTCTCCAATTTTATGACTTACACCTGTATAATATAATACACGCTCAGTCGTAGTAGTTTTACCAGCATCAATATGCGCAGCAATACCTATATTTCTTGTGAATTTTAAATCTCTAGCCATTTCTTAATATATGTAATGAATTAAAATCTAAAATGTGAGAATGCTTTGTTAGCCTCAGCCATTTTATGTGTATCTACTCTCTTTTTAACTGCTGCACCTTCTTCTTTGGCAGCTGCTAATACTTCTGAAGCTAACTTCAAAGCCATTGACTTCTCGTTTCTTTTACGAGAATAGCTAATTAACCACTTCATTGCAATAGATACTTTTCTATCTGGTCTAATCTGCATTGGAATTTGGAATGTAGCTCCACCTACTCTACGAGAGCGAACTTCTACATGCGGCATTACATTAGATAATGCTTCTTTCCAAATTTCTAAAGCTGATTTTTCTTCGTCTGTTTTCTTTTCATCTACAATAGCAATTGCATCGTAGAAAATTTTGAATGCTACTGACTTTTTACCATCCCACATTAAGTTATTCACGAAACGTGTAACTAATTGGTCATTAAATTTTGGATCTGGTAAAAGAGGTCTCTTTTTCGCCTTACTTTTTCTCATGTGTCTTTACATTAAAAGTTTTAAATTACTTCTTTGGGCGTTTTGCACCATACTTAGATCTACGTTGCGTTCTACCTTCAACACCTGCGGTGTCTAAAGCTCCACGAACGATATGATATCTAACTCCTGGCAAATCTTTTACCCTTCCACCTCTAACTAATACTATCGAGTGCTCTTGTAGATTGTGTCCTTCTCCTGGAATGTATGCATTTACTTCATTACCATTTGTCAAACGAACCCTTGCAACTTTACGCATTGCTGAATTCGGTTTTTTTGGCGTTGTCGTGTAAACACGTGTACAAACTCCACGTCTCTGAGGACAAGAATCTAAAGCAGCCGATTTACTCTTCTTAGTTATTTTGGCTCTTCCTTTTCTTACTAATTGTGAAATTGTTGGCATCTATTATTAAATATATTTTGATGTTAAAACCCTCTTTAGAGGGCGGCAAAGGTAAGTATTATTTCCAATTATTCAAATCTTAACGACTTAATTTTCAATAAGATTAATTTTTTAAAGCTTTCACACACATTAATTCCTGTTTTTTTACGTTACTTTGACAACATTCGCATTCAATTTTAATTTGAAAAAAACATCACTACATATTTTCCATTTGTTTCTTTTACTTTTTTGTTTTTCATTTATGAATAGTCAAACATTAAACGTAAAAGGAAGTACTGATGACGAACAGATTATTATAGACGGAACTAATTATAAAAAATCGCACAAAAATATAAAATCTATTGTAGACGAACTTAATTCGCTTCAAAAAGTATTTTTTACTATTGGATATTTTGACGCTTCTTATTCTGAGTTAGAAAAAATTAATGATTCCACATATCAGAGCGCTTTTCACCTAAACTCAAAATACACTTCCCTTAAGGTCAATTACGATAAAGAAAAAATAAATTTAGACTTATTAAGTGCATTCAGTTTAAATTTCACAGATTCACACTTCAACATCGCACCCGAAAATTTAACTCCTTTTTTAGAAGCTTTGGTTGAAGATTTTCAAAATACTGGGAATCCTTTTGCAGAAGTTCAACTTAAAAATATCATTAAACAAAAAGATATTGTCATTGCAGATTTGGATATTGTAGTCATTGATAAAAGACGATTAGATAAGATCATTATTAAAGGGTATGAAAAATTCCCGAAATCATATGTAAAAAATTATCTAAGGCTTTCATCAAAAGTTTTCAATAAAGAAGAAATCACGACACAAACAAAAAGGATTGATCAACTGCGATTCGCAAGACAATTGAAAGACCCTGAATTATTGTTTACAAAAGATTCTACTACCTTATATATATACATCGAAAAAGTAAAGAGTAATTTTTTTGATGGTTTTATAGGATTTAACTCAGATGAAGACACTGGAAATTTAAAACTAAACGGATATCTTGATTTAAAATTGATTAATAACCTAAACTCTGGAGAAGAGTTTAATATTTTATGGAAGAATGACGGGAATAAGCAAACAAAGTTTTTAGCCGATTTAAGTATTCCATATATTTTTAATTCGCCAATTGGTATAAATGCCGCGTTAGACATTTTTAAACGCGATTCCTTATTTACCACAGTAAATACCACTTTTAAGACTTTTTATCAGATCAACCAAAACAATAAAGTCCATTTAGGGATACAACAAACTGAATCAAACAATCTTTTAGACGATAATTCAAATACAGCAATTGACGATTTCAAAAGCTTTTTTACCACTTTAGGCTACACCTATAATAAACGAAATAACAGTTATAGCATTTTCCCCAACAAAACAATTGTAAGCATAGAAGGTCAGTTAGGAAATAGAAAAAATGATTCAGAGAAAAACGAACAAAGTAAAGTTTCATTTACAGGGAATTATTTATGGGAACTTAACAATCGTAACTTTATATATATTAACAACACTTCAGAAGCACTATTTTCCGACACATATCTTACAAATGAAAAATTGCGTTTTGGAGGAATTCAATCTATTAGAGGTTTTAATGAAAACAGTTTAGAAGCTACACTTTACAGCACTATTAATACTGAATACAGGTATATATTATCTCAAAACTCCTATGTTCATTCCATCATAGACTTCACCTACTTTCAAGACGACTTAACCAATACAACTGCAAAACTATATGGTTTCGGCTTCGGATTGGGAATTCGATCAAAATCAGGGCTTTTAAAAATTAATTATGCTGTTGGAAAAACTAACAATTCTAGCATTAAACTATCTGAATCTAAGGTTCATATAAGTCTGTCTACTTCCTTTTAACAAAGACTTAAACATATTTTTTCTTGATTTATGGTCACTTTTTTCTTAAAAAAAATAGGAATATTAACATATTATTAGGATTTTTGGAATAGCTAATTCAAATAATTAACACAATGAGAACAAAGTTTAATGGAATATTAACGCTGTTATTAGCGTTAATGGTGCAGCTAGCGCTTGCACAAGAACAAACAGTCTCTGGAACTGTTTCCGACGAATCTGGCCTTCCGCTACCGGGAGCTAGTGTAGTAATCAAAGGAACTAATACAGGAGTCTCTACTAATTTTGATGGAATTTACAATATCAAAGCTAGTAAAGGACAAACTCTTGTATATAGCTACGTTGGTTATGCAAAAAAAGAAGTTGTTGTCGGAGCTTCTAACAAAATCGATATTTCTTTAGATCCTTCAGATAATCAGCTTGAAGAGGTGATTATTACTGCACAAGGTATTAAGAAAGAGAAAAAAGCCTTAGGATACGCAGTAACTACTGTAGGCAGTAAAGACTTAGAACAGAAAGCAGATACGGATATCGGTAAGATATTACGTGGTAAGGCTTCTGGGGTAAGAATTACTGGTTCTGGAGGTGTTTCTGGTAGTGGTTCTAACATCATTATTAGAGGACAATCTTCTATTACAGGTGGAAACCAACCTTTATTTATTGTAGATGGTGTTCCATTTGATGGATCATCGGGAGGTGCAAACCAATCTGCAAGTTCAGCTGATTTCCAATCTGGTAACGTAAGTAGTAGATTTGCCGATATCGATCCTAACAACATTGAGAGTGTAAGTATCTTAAAAGGTTTAAGTGCTACAGTACTTTATGGAGGTGAAGGACGAAATGGAGTAATTTTAATTACTACTAAATCTGGAAAAAATGCAAACAAAAAAATGGAAGTTACTGTAAATCAATCTGTTTTCTTTAATAGTATTGTTTTACCAGACTACCAAGATACTTGGGGTAATGGTTTCCAAAACGTTTATGGAGCATTCTTTAGTAACTGGGGAGCACGTTTTGATAGTCAAGATACTATTGACAATGCATTCAGAACATCTATTATGAATAACTTTGGTGTTGAGCCATCTGTTTTATTCCCTAATAGACCTGAATTAGATACTCCAACTGTTGCATACAGACCTTATAATAGTCAAGAAGACTTTTTTAAGACAGGTACAATTAGTAGTACTTCTGTAAACATTGCTGGAGCATTCTCAGACAAAGGAAGTTTTAACGCTTCTTATGCACATGTGGATGATCAATCATTTATTCCAAACAACAGCTTACGAAGAGATAACTTCTCTATTGGAGGAAGCTTTAACATGTCTAACAACTTTAAAATTTCTGGTAAAATAAGTTTAGCAAAAACTGACATTAGAAGTCCTTTTACGGATGCATCTACTGGTAGTGATGTAACATCATCTACTGCTGGAACTGGAGGTATTGCTTCTATCTGGAACATTCTTTACTTACCACGAAGTGTAGACATCAACTTACCATCTCAACATCCTGTAACTGGAGAAAGTGTTTGGTATAGAGGTGGAAATGACCGTACAAACCCAGCTTGGGTACTAAACAACACACAAGATAAAAATAGTACTGACCGTGTATTTGCTAACTTCATTACTTCATATGAAGCTACAGACTGGTTAACACTTAGCTATAGATTAGGTCTTGATAGTCAAAACACACGTTCAAGACGTGTAATTAATAAAGGTTCTAATGATGGTCTTCATCCTAATGGATACTTACAGACTACTTCTGAAAGATTCACTATTTGGGATCATTCATTATTAGCTTCTATTGATAAAGAAATCAATGAAGACTTTGGAATTCAAGCTACTATTGGTGGAACATCTAAGCGTCAAGTTTTTGAACGTGATGGATCTGAAAGTAGAGATCAGATTGTATTTGGTTTATGGAATCACTTAAACTTTAGTAACTCTAGTACTATTATTGAAGGTACTGTATTTGCTGATAACAACCTTACATACCAAACTGCTAGTGATCAAAATAACGTTGCACTATATGGTTCTGGAACTTTATCGTTCAAAAACTATTTATATTTAACAGCAACAATAAGAAACGAATGGAACTCTACTCTTGAACAGGAAAATAGATCACAATTCTCTCCTGGTGTAAGTTTAGCTTTCATTCCAACTTCAGCATTTCCAAGTCTTAGATCTGAAGGAGGATTAAACTTCTTAAAATTTAGAGCTGCATACGGAACTTCTCCAGGATTCCCTGGACCATATAACACAAGAAGTGTTATTTCGTTAGTACCTAATATTTTCCAAACAGCTGGTGGAAACGGAACTGTAACAACAGGTATTCCAAACTTCTTACCAAACCCTGCTTTAAAACCTGAATTATCTAAAGAAATTGAATTTGGTGTTGAAGCTAAATTCTTAAACAATAGAGTTTCATTAGAATTCAACTACTATAACAGAGATACAGAAGATCAAATTATTCAAAGACCTTTAGCTCCTGAAACAGGATACACAAGTACATTTACCAACATTGGTAATGTAGTTAACGAAGGATTTGAAGTTTCTTATAGCATTATTCCTGTAAAAACAGAAGACTTCGAGTTTATGCTTTCTGGTAGTTTCACACAAAACGAAAGTGTTGTAAGAGGTTTAGATGATGGAGAACAAATTCTTTACGGAGGTATCTTTGCAACGCCTGCCAATGCAGCGATCAACGATCAACCATTAGGTGTTATTGTTGGTAGTAGAGTATTAAGAGATGACGCTGGTAACCGTTTAGTTGATGAAAACGGATACTGGATTCAAGATCCTACAAATGGTATCATTGGAGATCCAAACCCAGACTGGTTTACAACTGTAAACACAGGATTAACTTGGAAGAACTTATCATTTAACATGCAATGGGAATACCAAAAAGGTGGTGACATCTATGCTACTACAGTAGGAGCATTAGTAGGTAGAGGATTAGTAGAAGATACTGACTTCGACAGAACTCAAAGTATTGTATTACCTGGTGTTCGTCAATCTACAGGACAACCTAATGATATTCAAGTAACATCAACTGAAGCATATTTCAACAATATTGGTTTCGGTACTGATGAACTATTAATTTATGATGCAACACACATTAGATTAAGAGAAGCATCTATTAGCTACAGACTTCCAAAAGAATGGTTAGATAGAACTCCTTTCGGAAATGTATCATTAACAGTTTCAGGTCAAAACTTATGGGTAAAAGCATTTAACACACCTGATAGCGTAAATTACGATCCAGAACTTAACAGTTTAGGAGTTGGTAACTCTCAAGGATTTGACTACTTAACTTCTTGGAATTCTAGAAGATACGGTATGAGTATAAAAGTAACATTCTAAAAAAAATGACAATGAAAATAAAAAATAACAAATTATTTTGGTTGCTAGCACTAATACTTGTATTCTCTTGTGAAACAACAGAATTAGATATACTAGTAGACCCAAATGTTCCTTCACCTGAAACATTGAATGAAGACGGAAGTTTAAACCTTATTCAATTCAATTTATCAGCTTTCTTTGCAGAAGCAACAGAAGCAGGAGCAGAAACTGTACGTTTAGAGTACATGTTTGACACATACGAGGTTAACTTTAATAACTCTAATGCTAACATCGGAGGAATCTGGCGTATTGGATATGCTGATGTTTTAAACGAAGTTCAAGCATTAATTCCTATTGCTACTAATAGTGGTAGTCATCGTCATATTGGTGTAGCTAGAATTATTAAAGCATACACATTAATGACACTTGTTGATTACTTTGGAGATGTTCCTTATTCAGAAGCCTTACAAGGTGATTCTGGAGTAGTTTTCCCAACTGTAGACCCAGGATCTGATGTATACGATGCAGCTTTCGCTGAATTAGACTTAGCATTAGCTGATTTTGCTAACATTGACGGAAACACACCTTCTTTTAATGATTTATTTTATGGAGAAGATAGTAGTAACTCAATGGCAAAATGGACAAAGTTTTTAAATACACTTAAACTTAAGTACTTTTTAAATAAAAGACTTATTGATCCAGCTGGTTCAACTGCAGGAATTAACGCTATATTAACTTCTGGGGACTTCATCACGACAAGTGCTGATGATTTCAGATGGGTTTCTGGAACTTCATTAAATCCACAAAGTAAGCACCCTTACTATGTAGAAGAATATGAAGCTGCAAACACTGGTGAATATATTCCAAACTACTTAATGTGGGCATTAACTTTAGAAAAAGGTTCAGATGATCCTCGTTTAAGATACTATACGTACAGACAAGCAAATGCGTTCCCAACGGATCCAGCTACATTAGACAATGAAATTGACTGTTGGAATGATCCAAGACCAGCTACTTATGCAGCAATTGATGCTATGCAAGCTGTTCCATTACCATTCTGTTCTTTATTTGGAAGAGGAGATGGATACTGGGGAAGAGATCACGCTGAAAATGATGGTATTCCACCTGATAACACAAAAAGAACAACATTTGGAGTATATCCTGCTGGAGGACGTTTTGATGACAATGATGCTGCTAGAGTTAGAAGTGGACAAGGACTTGCTGGTGCAGGAATTTGGCCAATCATGATGGATTCTTTCGTATATTTTATGAGAGCTGAAGCTGCTTTATACTTAGGAACTGCTGATGATGCAGCTGCTATGCTTGAGCAAGGTGTTAGATCTTCAATGAATACAGTAATTGGATTTTTACCAAACCCAGGAGATTTTACAAATACATCTGATGCTACAGACATCGATAATTATGTAGTGGACCTAATGGCTTCATACATGGCTGCAACTAACGATACTGAAAGAATGGCTATTATTGGTAAAGAATACTGGTTAGCTATGTACGGAAATGGAGTTGAAGGATATAACTTATACAGAAGAACTGGAGCACCTACTAATTTACAACCTACATTGTTAGGAACTGGTGGATTCCCAAGATCATTCTTATATCCAAACAACACAGTTGATAGAAACATTAATATCACTCAAAAACCTGGATTATCAGAGCAAGTGTTCTGGGATAATAATCCTGCAGGATTTATTCAATAAAAAAATAAATTATGAAAAATAAATTATTAAAATCGTTCTTAGTACTTGGCGCTATGGCTATAGCGTTTAGTAGCTGTTCTGATGACGAGACATTACCTATTGATTTTAAAGAATTAATCAATACTGGAGTGCCTTTCGCCTCAGAAATAACTACAAATGGTTCTACAAATGTTAACAAATTAGACCCTGCTAGTTCAAGTTTTTCCAAAGATTATCAGATAATTTCTCCAGCAGGAGGAACTGATGTTACCAAAGTTGAAGTTTATGTTAGCTTAGATGGTGAAAGTATTAATGCTGCAGAAGCATTATTATACACTTCAGATTCATCAAGCTTCACATCTGCTTCAGATGCACAATACCCAGAAGTAAACATCGCTTTTTCTGGAGCTGATATTATTTCTGCTTTAGGTATCAATGCATCTAGCTTAGAAGGAGGAGACACTTTTAACTACAGATTAGCCGTTACAAATGCTCAAGGTACATTTTCGGATGTAAGTTCAAACTTTGACAATCAATCAGCTGATCATACATTCTCATCAACAGTTGTTTGTCTTGCTCCACCACCTCCAGGTGTATGGGTAATTGACATGCACGATTCTTATGGAGATGGATGGCAAACTATTGGTAATAGTTCTGCTCCTATCACTATAACACTAGATGATGGTACTGTATTTGAAGTTGGTTTATGTACTCCATATGAGCCAAATACATTTGCTTGTATTGATGAGTCTAATGATGGAACTGATTCGATTACAATTCCAGTAGGAACTGTATCTGCAGATTGGTTTTTCCCAGGAGATAACTACGGTGAAATTTCATTTGAAATCTATGCACCAAGTGGAAACCTTGTAGCTGCAGGAACTGCAGGAACTGCAGCAGGACCAATTGCATTAAACTTATGTAATGAATAGATAGATTGATTTTCTTGTAAAATCAATTACAAATAAGAGCTGCTCATGAATTTTATTCATGGGCAGTTTTTTTTTAGTTCAATATTCTTTACTTTTCGCCTCTGAAAATCAATTAAGATTTCACAATTATAAATTGCTATGAAAAATTGTATCTTATTATATCTCACTTTACTAACTACTTTCTGTGTAAAATCACAAATATCAGTGGGAACCATTGTTAATAATCAAGGAACTTTTGATGGGTATACATTATACGCACCTGCAGGACATACTGAAACATACCTAATAAATAACTGCGGAGAAGTCGTAAATCAATGGACAAGTACAGTTGCCCCAGGAAATGCAGTATATCTTTTAGAAAACGGAAATTTACTTCGCGCAGGAAGAATTACAAATGCAGATGTGAACTTCGGAGGCGTTGGAGGGAAAGTGGAATTATACGATTGGGATAGTAATTTACTTTGGGAATACACCTATTCATCTACTACTGTTTCACAACATCATGATGTATTTCCCATGCCAAATGGAAATATATTAATGCTTGCCGTAGACACTATGACACAAGCAGAAGCAGTTCAAGCAGGACGAGATCTTAGTAATCTTACACAAGGAAAACTATTCAATGAGCAAATACTAGAGCTACAACCTGTAGGAACAAATAGTGCAAATATTGTTTGGGAATGGAACGTAAAAGACCACCTTATTCAAGATGTTGACGCAGCAAAAGATAACTTTGGTGTTGTTGAAGACAACCCTCAATTACTTGATATAAACTTTTTAGGTAATTCCGCAGGAAATGCAAATTGGCTACATTTCAACTCTATACAGTATGATGAAAGGTTAGATCAAATTGTAATAAGCTCAAGGCTTTTAAGTGAAATTTATATCATTGATCATAGTACAACTACAGCTCAAGCCGCTACAAGCTCTGGAGGAACTAGAAACAAAGGCGGAGATTTTTTATATCGCTGGGGAAATCCACAAGCTTACAAAAGAGGAGTTGCGGCTGACCAAAAATTATTTGGTCAACATTACCCACATTTCATTGCTGATGGACTGCAAGATGCTCGAAAAATTATTCTATTCAATAATGGTTTTACTCGTATTCCTAGTGTTTCTCAAATTGATATCATAACTCCTCCTGAAGACTCAGAAGGTGTATATACTTATGTTCCCGGAACTGCATACGGTCCCACAAGCACAGATTACACCTATAAAGACCCTGTAGAAACTGAATTTTACTCTCGAATTCTATCAAGTGCACAAAGACTTCCTAACGGAAATACCCTAATTTGTGACGGAGATGATGGACGCTTTTTTGAAATTACATCAACAGAAGAAGTTGTTTGGGAATATATAAATCCAGTTACTCCAACAGGAATTCTCTCTCAAGGCGATGATTCAACTGCATCTCCAAACCTAACATTTAGAGTTTTGCGCTACGCTAGTGATTATTCTGCATTCACCAACAGAGATTTAACACCTGGCGCACCTGTAGAACTAAATCCAGATTTAACAGGATGTACACTTTTAAACATCGATGAAGTTAACAATCTATCTTTTTCAGTAACGCCAAATCCCGTAAAGAATATACTTACTATAAACAATGCTAACATTGACAAAGTAGAAGTTTATAATTTACTAGGAGCACTAATTCTAACTTCTGACAAAAATACAATTGATCTGTCTAGTGAGAAAACTGGTATGTATATCTTAAAAATTTACACAAATCAAAAAGTATCGACTACAAAGATTTTAAAACAATAATAATTGACTTCAAAACAGGCGTCAATGGTATCATAAAATTTCACTTTAAAACACATGACTACTTTCACAGTGTTTTAAAGTGAAATTTGCATTAGATACTCACTAAAAACCCTAAAATATCTCCTTAATACAGAGTATTTTATCAGTTCGTTAAGATATTTAACAAAACTATGCAATTATGAAAATAACATGCATTTTAGGGTCGCAGCCCCTTCATTTCTAAGACTGTAACAGGGTTTTCCTCCTTCTAATAAGTCATCTTTTTCTAAAAAACTTATTATTTAAAATGATTTTTAAGAGAAAAAAATTGGATTATTAACATAAAATTAGGATTTTTGGCGATAGCTAATTCAAATAAATTAAAAAAATGAGAACAAAGTTTAGTGGAATTCTAACGCTATTCCTAGCGTTATTTGTGCAGATTCTGTTTGCACAACAACAGACTGTCTCTGGAACAGTAACCGATGACACCGGTTTACCATTACCAGGAGCAACTGTATCAATCAAAGGTACATCTAAAGGTATAACTACTGATTTTGATGGTAAATATTCTATTAAAGCTGACAACGGGCAAACGCTTATCATCAGTTATATAGGGTACAAAGCAAAAGAAATTAAAGTAGCAGGAAGTACATTAGACGTACAATTAGAATCAGACAATACATTAGGAGAGGTAGTAGTCGTTGCGTACGGGTCTGAAAAAAGATCAAACGTAGCATCTGCAATTTCTGTAGTGAAATCTGAATCAATAGAGCAAGTTCCGGTTGCTTCTATAGATAACATCTTACAAGGACAGGCAGCAGGTTTAAACATCCAAACTAGTTCAGGTCAGCCTGGAGATAGTGGTACCATTCTATTAAGAGGTAGAAACTCTATTAATGGAAACCAAGAGCCGTTATTCATTATTGATGGAGTTCCTGTAAATGAAGATAACTTTAGAAGTATTAACGCGAATGACATTCAGAGTGTATCTGTATTGAAAGATGCATCTGCATCTGCACTTTATGGAAACAGAGCTGCAAATGGTGTAATCATCGTTACTACTAAAATAGGTAAAAAGAATTCTGGTACTCGTATTCAGTACAGAACTCTTTACGGACAATCAAGTGCTATTGATCCTAACTTTGAGTTAATGAACTCTAGTCAGTATTTAACGTACCAGAGACAAAGAGGTTTAAACAACTTCTCTGATACTCAAATTGCTGCATTATCTGCTCAGACAAATACAAAATGGGAAGATATATTATTAAGAACTGGTTCTACATTATCTCACGAAGTTAATGTAACTACTGGTGGAGAAAATACAACTAGTTATACATCTTTAGCGTATTTTGAGCAAGAAGGTATTACATTACGTAGTAACTTAAAGCGTTTTACTTTAAGAAATAACACGAATGTATCTTCTTCAAATAATAAGTTCAATTTAACAACTAACTTAACGATGGGTTATAGTGTTAATGATAGTCCAGCTAACCCTGGTTCAGGTTCATTAAACAACCCTTTCATTAATGCATACATTGGTAGTCCTGCATTAAATCCTTACAATGCAGATGGATCACTTGATTTAACTGGAAATGGAACTACAGGATTTGCGAACTCACCAATTGTTGCATTGAACACTGCAACTTTAAATACATTTGTTGAAGACGAATTAAAAATTGTTGGTAAAATTGGAGCTACACTAGAAGTTGCTAAAAATGTAACTGTAGGAAGTTCTATTGGTATGGATTTTGAGCAATTTAATAGACTTGCAATTACTGCACCTGGAAGTTTAAGAGGTTTAAACAATGATACAAACAATCCTACAGCTGCACTTATTAAAGGTGCTCACGCTGAAAGATTTGAAAGAAACGTAACATTCAATACAAACTCTTTTGTTACTTACAAGAATACATTTAGCGATGTACACAGTATAGAAGTTTCTGCTTTTACTGAATATGTTAAGCAACACTTTGACACTTACGGATTTGAAGCTTTCGGTTTAGACCCTAAGTTACCTGGTGTTGGAGCTGGTTTCACAGCAGGAAATACAACAGAAGGTGCAAACAATGACCTTTACAACTATATTCCAACTGCTTTCTCTACAAATACAAATGGAGGTTTATTCTCTTACTTTGGAGTTGCTAAGTATGACTATGATGATAAATATGGTCTTCAAGCTTCTATTAGACGTGATGCTTCTTCTAGATTTAGTAAAACTAACAGATGGGGTACATTCTGGTCTGTAGCTGGTAGATGGAACATTCACAAAGAGAAATTCATGGAAGATGTTGAATTCATCAATGAATTAAAGTTAAGAGGTAGTTACGGAACTTCAGGTAACGATAGAGTAGGTACACGATTTGGAGCTTTCAACTTAGTTGGAACAACAAATACTGGTGGAAACTATAACGGATCTGGACAAGGATACCAAGGAACTAATGGTTATTGGATTACTCAATTAGGAAACCCTGATTTAAAATGGGAAACTAGTATTAAAGCAAATGTTGGTATTGACTTCGCAATGTTGAAAAACAGATTAAGTGGTACTATTGATTTATACAAAACAACTACAGATGATTTATTCTTAAACAGACCAATTTCTACAATCTCTGGTTTTAACAACCTTAGTGCGAACGTTGGACAGATGACGAATACTGGAGTTGAATTATCATTAAGCTATGATATCATTAGAAGTGATGATAGAAAAGGACTTAACTGGTCTGTAAATGGAAACATTGCATACAACAAAAACGAAATCACTAAATTAGTAGGTGATGGATTAATTGAAACTACACGTACAGCTTTATCTGAAGGTGACCCATTTGGTTCTTTCTATGCAGTTCGTTGGGCAGGAGTTAATCCAGCTAACGGTTCTCCATTATACTATGATACCGATGGAAACATTACTGATACATATTCAGCTGATGACCGTGTAATTCTTGACAAAACTCAAGATCCAAAATTTGTTGGAGGTTTCGGAACTAATATCCAGTACAAAGGATTCACTTTAAATGCTTTATTTACATATGCTATCGATCAGTATAGATACAACGGTAGTTTAGCAGTAGTTGAGGATCCTACATTAGTAACTATCTCTAATCAGTCTACTTCAATCTTAAGAGAATGGCAACAGCCAGGAGATATCACAGATATCCCATCTTCTGCTTTTGGTTCTACTAGACTTTTATTAACTGATCGTTATATCGAGGATGCGTCTTTCTTACGTTTAAGAAATGTTACTCTTGCATATACATTAGATAAGGACATTTTAGGGAAAACAAATTTATTTTCAAGTATAAGAATGTATGTTCAAGCACAAAACCTTTTAACTTGGTCTAAGTGGAGAGGATTTGATCCTGAATCAAACATTAACTCGACTTTCTTTGAATTCCCAACACCTAAAACATGGACAGTAGGATTAGATGTTAACTTTTAAAAAAAAAGAAAATGAAAAAAATAAATTTATCAATATTAATTCTATTGCTCGCATTCACATATTCGTGTAACGATGCATTAGATATTTTACCAGAGAACACGATTCCTGAAGAAAATGCCTTTACCTCTGTCAACGATTTAGTAATCGGTATGAATGGAGCATTGGCTAACTATACACCAGAAGCTAACCTTGATTTCTCATCTATTTTAACAGATGATACTAAAGTTGGACAAGATAATGGTGGACAGCGTATTAATGAGCACAACTTCATTCTTACAGCTAACACATTTAGAGCTACTCAAATCTGGACAGGAAACTACGCGTTTATTAATAGTTTAAACCGTATTATTGCTGCTGCAGGTGGAATTACTCCACAAGATGCTGCTGAACAAGCAACTTATAATAATATCTTAGGAGAATGTTACGCCTTCAGAGCATTAGCTCACTTAGATTTGGCTGCTTTCTATTCTCAAGATTATAATGCTGCAACTGAATCAGTACCTTACATTGATTATGTAGTTATCTTCGAACAACCAACTAGAAATACTGTTGGAGAAGTTTTAACTGGAATCAAATCTGATTTAACTACTGCTGAAGGATTTATTGATGCTTCATTAACAGACGTTACTAGAGTTACAAGAGGTTTCATTACTTCTGTAAGAGCTAGAATGGCTTTATATGAAGGAGACAATTCAACAGCAATGACATTATCTCAACAGTTAATTGGTCAATACCCATTAGCAAATCAAGCACAGTATGTATCTATGTTTGATGATGAAGATAACACAGAAGTTATTTTCAAAGCTGATAGAGTTGTTGGAGATCCTTTAGCTGGTGGAAACTGGATGTTTACAAACTCAGGAGGTTCTTTTATTGAAGTTTCTAATGAATTAGTAAGTATCATTCCTGCTGGAGATGTTCGTAACACTACTACTTGGACAAACCTTGACGCAAATTTTGCTGCTGATACTCAAGAGCGTGTTAACAAATACCCAGGATCTGGAGGAAACAGATATTTAAATGATATCAAAGTTTTCCGTGCTTCTGAAATGGTATTAATCAATGCTGAAGCTAAAGCTAGAAGTACTGATTTCTCAGGAGCTGCAACGATGATTCAAACATTAAGAAGTGCTAGAACTGGAACAACTGCTCCACTTCCTTCTTATGCTAACATCAACGAAGCAATTACAGATATCTTATTCGAAAGAAGATTAGAATTATGTTTTGAAGGACACCGTTTTATTGACTTGAAAAGAACTCGTGATATTACAGGTTCTGGAATCGTAAGATCTCAAGCTTTAGAAGACTGTGGAGGAACAAGTGGAACATCTAATTGTGACCTTGCTGCTAACGACCATAGATTTACACTTCCTGTACCAGCTGCTGAATTAGATGGTAATGCTAATATGACTCAAACTCCAGGATATAATTAATACTTAAGAAAAAATGAAAAATTTTATAAAATTGTTTATCGCATGTGCTTTCTTAGTATCATGTGGTGATTTTGAAGAAGTAATTTATGACGGTGTCAATGGACAGACGTTAGCGTTCTTCGACGGGACATCTTCTGCGTTAGAAGTTGAAATTAATGACTCTAACACTGTTCAATTAACAGTTGGTGTTAGTACACTATCAACTTCAGATAGAAGTGTAACTTTAAGTGCAGACCCTGCTTCAACTGCAGATGCTGCTATGTATTCTTTTAGTTCTACTGTTACTATTCCTGCAAACGAATACTTTGGTACTTTTACAGTAACTGGTATCGATGTTGGATTAACAACAGACGCTAAAACGTTAATATTAAATATCGATGATTCAGCTGGAATTGTTGGAAGTTCAACTTCTCACACTGTTTCTATTGTTGAAATTTGCCCAATTCCTAGTACATTTGCTTCTGGTATGTACACATTAGATTTCGTATCTGGTGGTATCGGAGCTGCAGGATTTGCTCCTGCCTTAGGAACTGGAATTTCTGTTGAATTAGTAGTTGGTTCTTCATCTACTGAAAGAACATTTAATGCTAAATGTTACCCAAGTTTTGGATTCTCTAACCCTCCAACTGATTTCTCTTTCAACTTAGTATGTGGAGAAACTGTATCTAACGGTCTTGTTGCTGGTCAAGCATCAGGAGTTGGTTGTGGTGGATCTATTGCTTTTGGTCCTGGTCCATCTAATGGAACTTATACAGTTGGTGATGATACATCAATAACATTGATATTTGCAGAGGATACAGAAGAAATCTGTGGTTCTGTAGCTACAACTACTTATACTTTAACTAAAATATAAACAACCATAGTTATGAAAAAAATATTAAAAGCTTTCATCTTACCATTAGTTTTGGTACTTGCATATAGCTGTGCAAAAGATGATGATGGTAGATTTTCTGTTGATACTGAATCAGGGTGGATAGAGTTTCCAAGCGCATCTACAACTCAGTCTGTAGATAACGATTTGACTCTTATTACTATACCAGTAAACTTTACTGCTCCTATTAACAAGAGCAATTTAGATATAACTTACACTCTTGTAGATGTTGTAGGTTCAGCAAGTGATGCTGTTAGTGCTAGTGGTAGTGTAAGAATTGCTGCTGACTCTAATACAGCTTTAATTGACTTAAATGTAACTCCAACTGCTGCTACTGCATTAGTATCTTCTGATATCACTTTTGATATCGTTTTACAAACTGCTACTAGAGGTATTGGAATTGGATTAGCTGATGGTTCTTCTATCACTTCTCATACTGTAAACTTAGTATGTGACCTTACATTAGACTTAGGTGGAATGTATAGTGTAACAACTAACTACGGATTCCATGATTTCTTACCTAGCTTCAACCCAAATACTGAAGTTACTGAAATCGTTGATAACGGTGACGGAACTTTCTTTATCCAAGATTTCTCAGGAGGTCTTTATAATGGAGGTCCTTACACAACTGCTTATGGAACTGGAGCAACAAGTTTCGACGTAACATTCGGAAATTCTTGTAACAAAATCCAATGGTCTGACCAAGGTGACCCATGGGGAGCTTGTATTCCATTAAGTGGAGGTGTTAACGAAGTTGATATCGCTACTGGAGTTGTAACTATCTCTTGGTTCTGTGAAGGATACGGAGAAAACGGTGTTTCAGTTTACACACCATTGTAGAAATAATATTATATTATCATACATATACAAAAAACCACCCAATTGGGTGGTTTTTTATTTTATATTTGTCCCATGCAAAATAACAACACTCAAATATTTGGTATTAGAGCCATTATAGAAGCTATAAACTCTGGAAGCACTATTGATAAAGTTTTTATTCAAAAAGGTCTTAGAGGTGATCTATTTGGTGAATTAGACCAACTTTTACGAGCAAACGCAATCAGTACTTCGTTTGTTCCACCAGAAAAGCTAAATAGACTTACCAAAAAAAATCATCAAGGTGTAATTGCACTAGTTTCTCCTGTAGAATTTCATGACCTTGATACATTAGTACTAAATGTTATTGAATCTGGACGTGTTCCAAAATTTTTAATTTTAGATCAACTAAGTGACGTACGTAATTTTGGAGCAATTATTAGAACTGCCGAATGTACAGGTGTTGATGGAATTATTGTTCAGAAAAAAGGTGGTGCACCTGTAAATGCTGATGCTGTAAAAACATCTGCTGGAGCCATTTTTAAAATGCCAATCTGTAAAGTAGATCATGTTAAAGATGCTATCTATCATTTACAAAGTTCAGGTGTTCAAATTGTAGCTGCAACTGAAAAAACTGAAAACACATTATATGATGTTGATTTTACTGTTCCTGTTGCCATTGTTATGGGATCAGAAGGTAAAGGTGTTTCTCCATCTATCTTAAAAATTGTAGATCATCAAGCTAAATTGCCAATACTAGGTGAAATCGCTTCTTTAAATGTTTCTGTTGCTTGTGGAGCCTTTTTGTATGAAATTGTGAGACAACGTCAATAAAGTGATTTATTCTTCTTCGTCTTTTTTAGAGTTCTCCACATAAATGTAATTCACCTTTATTTTGGGCAACTCCTCTTCTACTTCATCGGGCAAAGTTTCAATGAAGTTTCCGTTCTCGTCAAAATGTTTCATAAAAGGATCATCTTCTGGGACAAACTCTTCTTTTTCCCACTCGTACGTATTTTTAGTATACACAACAGGCAGAAATACAGCTAAGAGAAATCCTGTAACAAATCCACCAACGTGACCTTCCCAAGAAATATGTTTTTCTATCGGAAATAAATACCACAACATTCCACCATATAAAAACATAATAATCAGCGAAAGCGCTACAAAACGATAATACTTCGTAATAACTCCTTTAAAAAATATAAAGCTCATTAAAACGTATATAAACCCACTTGCACCAATATGATTGGCTTCTCTTCCAATAACCCAAGTAATTAATCCGGAACCTAGCACTCCTATAATAAAAATTGTCCAACGCTGCGACCTGTAAAAGTAAATAACCGCAGCACTCAGTAAAAATAATGGAATTGTATTATTCCATAAATGTCGCATGCTTCCGTGAATAAAAGGACTCAATAAAATACCACGTATACCTTTAAAAGTTCGTGGATATACTCCATAATTATTAAATCGAAATCCAAAACGCACTTCTGACCAAAACACAAACCAAATGACGAGTACAAACAGAAAAGGCAGTAAAACTACTTCTGGCGTAAATACAAAAGGATGTTGTTGTTTGGTTTTCATATAGAATTTTAAATCAAGTAGTCAAAAAATTAGCCAAGATGAATTCGCATGAAAAATTGTCACTTACTTACGAATATCTTATTTTTAACCCATGAATGAACCATTAGCAGAACGCATTCGCCCAAAAACACTGGAAGACTACATAAGTCAAGAACATCTTGTGGGGGAAACTGGTATCCTAACACGCCAAATAAAACAAGGTATTATTCCTTCACTCCTACTTTGGGGACCACCAGGAACGGGAAAAACTACGTTGGCAAATATTATTGCTACAACTTCCGATCGCCCTTTTTATACGCTTAGCGCGATTAGTTCCGGAGTAAAAGATGTGCGTGAAGTCATTCAACGTGCAAAACAAGATGGTGGTTTGTTCACAACTAAAAATCCAATATTATTTATTGATGAAATTCATCGATTTAGCAAGTCACAACAAGACTCATTGCTTGGCGCTGTCGAAAAAGGTTGGGTCACTTTAATTGGTGCAACGACTGAAAATCCAAGCTTTGAAGTTATTCCTGCATTACTGTCGCGTTGTCAAGTATACATTTTAAATCCGTTTGGAAAAGAAGATTTAGAACGGTTACTAAAACGTGCCATTGTTGAAGATGCACAACTTTCAGAGAAGAAAATTACGCTCAAAGAAACGGAAGCTTTGCTAAAACTATCTGGCGGAGACGGACGTAAATTATTGAATATTTTTGAACTTATTATTAATTCTGAAGAAACTGACGAAGTTGTCATTACGGATGAATTAGTTTTAAGTCGTGTACAAAAAAACACGGTTTTGTATGACAAAACTGGTGAACAACATTACGACATTATTTCTGCTTTTATTAAATCGATACGTGGAAGCGATCCAAATGGTGCTGTATATTGGTTAGCCAGAATGATTGAAGGCGGCGAAGATGTAAAATTCATTGCACGACGAATGTTAATTTCGGCAAGTGAAGATATCGGAATTGCCAATCCGACAGCATTAGTAATTGCTACGAACACATTTCAAGCAGTTTCTATTATCGGATATCCTGAAGCGCGTATTATTTTGAGTCAATGTGCTGTATACTTGGCTACTTCTGCAAAAAGTAACGCCTCTTATATGGCAATTAAAAAAGCACAAGCTATTGTACGAGAAACTGGCGATTTGCCAATTCCATTACATTTACGAAATGCGCCAACCAAACTAATGAAAGATTTAGGATATGGTGAAGACTATAAATATTCGCATGATTTCAACAATAATTTCGTAGCACAAGAATACTTACCTGATGAAATTTCAAACACTAAAATCTACAATCCTGGAAGCAATCCACGTGAAAAAAGCCTTCGTGATTTCTTAAAAAATCGCTGGAAAGATAAATATGAATATTAGGTATTAGGTATTAGGTATTAGGTATTAGGTATTAGGTATTAGGTATTAGGTATTAGGTATTAGGTATTAGGTATTAGGTATTAGGTATTAGGTAAAAATAAATCTAATGTCATTTCGAGTGATT
Organism: Kordia sp. E; assembly: GCF_056033805.1. Taxonomy (NCBI): domain Bacteria; kingdom Pseudomonadati; phylum Bacteroidota; class Flavobacteriia; order Flavobacteriales; family Flavobacteriaceae; genus Kordia; species Kordia sp. E. Next base: position 2,169,512 of record NZ_JBRASR010000002.1, on the reverse strand, counting down.
TTCAACAGAAAATTGTATCAAGAAATAATCCTAAAAACGCAATTCCAAAAACAAAGCTAGAACTTCACATTCAATGGAGAAACTTGATTTCCTGACATTGTGACTTTAGACAACATCCATTTACCGCTTTCTTTGTACACAATTGCGTCTCTTCCTTTTACAAGATATACATTAGAAACACCCGTTTTTAAAAGAACCATAATCACTTTTGGCGTACTATCAACTAATTGAAAACCGTTTTCCAAAGGTTGCGCATACAATACTCCAGTTTTTACTTTTAATACAGGTTCTACAGCTACAGGCTTTACTTCTTTAATAGTAACCATTTCTTTTGCTGGAGCAACTTCTTCTTTCACTTCTTTTACTTTTTCCGGAACAGTTTCTACTACAACTGGCTTTGGCGGCATCACAACTTTTTTACGCTTAGCAGGTTTGTACGAATAATTTTGTGCTTTTACAGAAGCAAAAGAATTTCGAAGACTTTCATTATATGCCTTTTCATATGCTTTAATCCTGGAAGTTCCTTGCTGAGTTTCCAAAATAACTTTATTAGAACAATCTTTTAAAACAATTTTTGTTTTCGTCACAAACATCCCTGAATCATCACTAATATCTGCATATAATGCCATACATCTGTCATCTGCCAAATCTTGTGGAAACGTTTCAGAATTGTATAATACTTGAAATCCTTCTTTTTTAAACAAGAAACGTACTAATGAATTTACACGATATTGGTCGTGCTTTTTCAAGAATTCAAACTCATACGGAACTATTACATATTTGTAACCATCTAATTCTTGTGAAAAACCAGAAGTTACAATGAATAAAAATATAATACTTGCCAGAAAACGTTTCATAATAATAGTATTGTGTATTTAAGCGTCCAAAATAAGGATTTTATTGTAATCCGTTACTTTTTAGACATAGGAAAAATATAATTAAATCCAAGTTGCACAGAAGCATAGTTCGCTTTTGCTAGATTTTGATATTCCAGAAGATTATCTGCCAGTATGTAAAAGTTCACATTTCCGATATGTGAAGATATTCCCAAACCAATATTTGTTTTCGAGAAACTATCAGCCGTATACGTAATTTTTCCATTCAAAAAACTAAATAATCGACGCTTATAAAAGGCTGTTAAGGCCGTTTGTGGTCTTCTTGATCTTCCAATTGCATACACCTGAAATCCAACTTCATTTAAATAATCACCATCGTCAGCTGTGCAATTACATTCTTTCAATACTTTTTTGCCGTATTTATACGAAACAGAACCGTTTAATTTCGGCGAACGCCAAGATGTATATTTTTTAGTAATGGTATCCAACTCAAATAAATCTTCAAAAGTATCTGAAATCTCTTCCCAATATTCATCAGCAGTCTGACCTGATCCGTTATTAGGAAATAATGGATTGACACCTTCAAATGTATATGCACCTTTTAGTGTATACGTTTCTACATCTTTAGCATGATGTATAAATCCAATATCTTGAATACTTCCCGTAACTGTCCATTGTTCTTTTGGATGATACGTAAAACCTACATCAAAGCCCAGTCCTAAGTTTCCACCAAAAAGTACACGTTTCCGAAGTTCTTTGATAGCTTTTTTATTCCAATCGTTTTGACCGTCATTATCCAAATCAACTAACGAAGCAAATCCAGAAGTTTGATACTCCAAATCTAAATCAAATGTATGTTCGTAAAAGTTGTCCGTTCCTTCTCTAGTTACAAATGAACCATTGTTGTTGGTTGACTTAAAGTTTAATAAACTAGAATATATTTTTCCACGAAAACCATAGGTCCATTTTTTATTCAATTTTGTCGTTAAACCTACATGCAATACAGAAATCAGTTCTCCTTTAGCATTTAAATCTCCTAAATCAAATACGCGTCCAATGTTATCTCGATTTCCTTCATACGCCAATACAGCATAATCTTTAGGAAAGTATATGTTTATATCCAGTTCTTGATACAATCCAAATGAGAGGTATTTATTCTTTTCATACGATGGTCCAATGGCAAATCCGCCACTAAATATTTCTAGTTGTTGATTGATGGTAAAAAAATCATTTCGATCCATGCTGTATACAACACGTCTTAGTTTTTCATTAAAATCAACACCATCATCTACAAAAAGATCATATGCAGAAGTTCCTGATGCACCAGCACTTAGATGAAAGTGTGATAATAGCGGAATTCCAACATGCCATTTATAATTTACTTCTGCACCAGGATTTGACAATAATGATTGTGGAATGTCCGTAAAATTATATAGCAATTGCTTGTTCTGCGCATAGGCAAAACAAGAGAAAAGGAATAGTATGACACTGATTTTTTTCATATTTATTTCCTGAGAAAATTGGGAATCACTATTAATTATTCTGTATCGATTTCAAAAAAGAGTGTTGCCTTTGAGCGCATTTTTATGTTTCCTGTACTTGTAGCATCTAATGGATCGCCTGTAAGACTTGGAAACATAGTTAAAATGAACTGCATACTTGTCGTATTTTTCAATTGATCTAAAGTTGCTCCTTCAAAGACTTCCGTATGCGTTTCCATTTGTTCGGTCATTCCACCTGCAGCAATCGAAATATCAAATGAATTGGTGACATTTCCATCTGCATCAAACATAATAATGTCTGCACGAAAAGTACGATCAATTGAGTTCGTTACTTCAAAAAAGAATTCTGCTCTAACTAAATTATCTCGTAAAAACTCATCATTAAAAATATCGAGTTCCAATGCGTCTTGTTCTATAACTAATGCCGTTCCGGTAGGTTCCTGAAATTCTGGAGCTGCAAAATCGAAAAATAGTAAACTTGCCTCTAAAACAGGTGTAATTGACAAATCTTCCGCTTGTTCAAAATCCACATCTTTTACACAAGAAGTGATTAATAATAAAAGTAATATGGGAAAGATTTGTTTTAACATTTAAGAATCAATTTTTAAGATGATTAGCCAGTATTCCTAATAAAGTTATATCGTTTTTCTGTATAAAGATAATAAGTAAAAAGGTGTTACCTTATGTATAACAACCAACCTATTAAAAAAACGACGCTTTGATACTTTTATTACAGTATCTCTTCAATTTCATTTAAATGACGCACAATTGGACATAATGTATGATTGTGTTTTTTGTCAAAATCGACATGAATAACTTGCATATTTAACGCCATTGCACCTTGAATATCTGCTTCAAAGCTATCACCTATCATTACTGAATTTTCTGGCGCTACATTTGCCAATTCTAATGCATGATTAAATATTTTCGGATTTGGCTTTTTCACATCTACACTTTCAGAATCAATAATATGTTCAAAATAATCATAAATACCTGAAGCCTTTATTTTTTTATGTTGTACTTCTCTAAAACCATTTGTAATAATGTGAAGTCTATAGTTTTTCTGAAGCTTTTCCAGCAGTTCTTCTGTGTATTCAAATAAATGATTGTACGTTGATAAATATTTAATGTACTGTTCAGATAAATGATCAATCATTTCGTCAGAAACGGCAACTTCTAATTGTGTAAACGTTTTTGACAAGCGCTGGTAACGCAACTCTGATTTGGAAATTTTCTCTTCTCGAAATAATCTCCAAAATTCTAAATTAATTGGCACATAGATTTCTAAAAAACGATCAAAATCTACAGGAACAGCACTCTCTGCTAGTATTTTTTTGAAGGTCAAAGCTGAATTTTTCTCAAAATCCCAAAGTGTGTGATCTAAATCAAAGAAGATATCTGTGACATTATGCATTGTTGTACGCTTTTAATAAATTGATGTATAATTCTTTCCATGCCTGATTATTTTCAGACAATACTACATTGTGAAATATAGCTATAAAAGTACCGTTAACTTTCTGTATTTCTGATGCCATTTCCATGATTTCATCGCTTGGCAATATGGTATCTAACTTTCCTAAATATGCCATACAAAACGGATGTACTTTTAATGGTGTTTGTATTTCCATTCCAATGTCATAGAAGTAAAACGGACTGCATGTTCCGGCTCTAAACCCTAGTGTGTCATGATAACCCATGGAATAGTCTTCTGTAAACTCTAAGTCAATTAGATTCCTATAGAATTTTGGCAAACTCAACATGTTATAATGCTGTCGTGCACGTTTCATAGGACGATTGATAATACTGTTTAATCGTTTTTTCTCAATCTTTAATTTTTCAATATCTGTCAAAGAATCATATGAAGCTAGCAATCCAACTTTACTATAGTCAGACACATTTTTGATCAATCTGATAAATACATTTTTATAGACTGAAATATTATGATCGTACGTTGAATAATCGCCAATTTGGAAAAAATAGTGTGCAAAGGTTTTATGCTCTTTATGCAGTTTGATGAATTCTTCAAAGTTATCATATGGATCTTCTCGCATTCCTATCAAAACTGCAGATCGCTCTAAGAATCGAGAAAAACGCAATCGAAATATATCTGTAAAATAACCACCAAACGTTCTAATCATTCCACGTTTTTTATACGCATACGCAATTGGGATATTAATCACAGGCATGTATGAAAATGAACGTTGTTCGTAATCAGTTGCAGTAAAGGTTTCAAAATTCTCTTCTAAAATTCTCTTGAATTTCTGACACCAAATATCAACTACAGGCACCGTTAAGAAATTGTTTTTAAACGCTAGACTTTCTGTTGCCCTGTAACGTCCGTGTTCATCTTTTACATACGGCAAATATTCTTCATATCTACTTAACAAATAGAAACTTGCAGCAAATATATCATATGGAATGGTACTTTTTTCGCCTGCCATAAAAAAACAAGGAACATCTTCCCATTCTAATACTTTAAATTCCACTTCTCCAACGCCTTGTTCAAACAATAAATCATGACTACGCACAAAAAATTCATCTCCAAGCGGTTGCTTTGCGTATGACATTTTCACTTCATTGTGCGCAATAAACGTTTCAATCTTTGTTGTAAAATCAACAGGAATTCCTAAAATGCGCGTAATAAGATGTTTGAATGTATACCGTAATCTTGGTGTAATTTTTTGTGTATATACTAGCAGCATGTAGAACTCATTTAAACTTTTTTAATTTGCTAAAAAAATTGCTATTTCCACTCCTATATTCTACTTTTTTTCATTTCGTAGCGCTGCTATGAAATTCAAAAAATCTTCATCAGAACTGAAATTTTCTAATTTTCGCTTAAATTCTAATAGATTAAACGAGTTCTTAGAGTAAGTTTTCATCAGCGAAACTAAAATACTCTTTTTCTGTGATAATTAAATGATCTAATACTTTTATATCAATATTTTCTGCACCTAATTTGAGTTTTTTTGTAATCGCTTTGTCTGCCGCACTAGGTTTTAATGTTCCTGACGGATGATTGTGCGCCAAAATAATAGCAACAGCGCCAACTTCTAATGCCGTTTTTAACACCAAACGAATGTCAACCAATGTTCCTGTAATACCACCTTTACTTAAGCGTAATTTTTTTAATACTTTGTTTGAATTATTCAAATAGATAATCCAGAATTCTTCATGTGGCAATTCTCCAATAATCGGATGCATAATTTCAAAAACCATTCTACTCGATGTAATTTTTTTAAGTGAAACCTTTGCTTCTATTTGTCTTCTTTTGCCTAATTCTAGCGCAGCAATAATTGTAATTGCTTTCACTAAACCAACACCTTTAAACTTTTTAAGTTGATCTTCTGATAGTTTAGCAAGTTCATTCAAATTTCCACCAATGGAAGCTAAAATACGTTTGGAAAGTGAAACGGCACTTTCGTCTTTGCTTCCCAATCGAATTAAAATTGCGAGTAATTCAGCGTCACTCATAGCAGTTTTTCCTTTTAACGCTAGTTTTTCGCGAGGCCTATCATCTTCTGACCAATATTTAATAGATTGCAAATGTTTGTCTTCCATTTTATTGCTATTTTCTTAAAACTACTTTTTTTCTATAAAGGAAACTAAGAATAGTTCGTAAGCGTGCGAAGAATTGTATAAGCGTTAATTTTGATAAAATATGTTCGCTTTTTTGCAATGATTACCGTACTTTTAAATACTCTTAATTTATAGTTTATGAAATCACTTTTTGACGAAGCTACACACACCGAAATTCAAGCTAGAATTGAAACATTAACAGCAACTTCAACAGCTTCTTGGGGAAAAATGGACGTAGGTCAAATGTGTACACATTGCCAAATGCCTTTAGAAATTGCAATGGAAAAACGTACACTAAGTGGAAAGAAACCTGGATTTATGAAACGATTGGTTTTTAAAATTTACAAGCCTTTTATGTATAATGATAAACCTTGGAATAAAAACTTACCTACAGCACCTGGTTTTGTCATAACTAGTGATAAGGATATTGATGTAGAAAAGTCAAAATTAGTTGATTTGGTTTCAGAATTCCATCAATATAAAGAGACTAAAGAATGGCCAGCACATCCAATGTTTGGGAAGTTTACACATGAACAATGGGGACAAATGCAATACAAACATTTAGATCATCATTTAAATCAATTTGGCGCATAAAAACTATGAACTATCCTCCAAAACATCATCAAGAAACAAAGTTTAGTAATATTGTAGAAACGATCAAACAGTATCCATTGGCTACATTGATTTCGGCTAAAGACAGTGAAATTTTCACAACACACATGCCTTTAATGTATGATGCTACTGATGGCGAATTTGGCGCGTTAATAGCACATATTGACAAGTTTAATCCGCATACTGAATTGTTGCAAGATAACATTCCCGCGCAAGCGATATTTCACGGACCCAATTGCTATATTTCTCCCAACGTATACAGTACGACACAGTTTCCGACATGGAATTATGTCAAAGTACATATTTTGGCGAAAGCCACACGAATTCCAAAAAATGATGATGTTATTGCTTCTATAGCGCGTATGACTTCTTTTTTAGAACCTTCTGAAAATCCATATGTGTTAGATGTAAATAATCCGAGAGCGCAAGCACTTGCCGATTATATTGTAGGCGTAAAGTTGGAAATTACAAGCTGGGAAGGGAAATTTAAGCTTTCGCAAGATAAAATACGCAAAGACACCAACTTGGCAAAAGAAGAACTTATACAAAAAAGCCGCAATGATATTACGGCTTTCGTTAATGGCATTTTAGATAGATAACACTTAAATAACTAGCGGCATACTAGTTATACCAAACTCTAAACTATTGCACATTATAGGATACTAAACGTCTTTCCATTCTATGAATATCTTCAGTTGCGAAGGAACAGGTATTGAATATTTTCCCAATTCCTTCTGCATAATAATTTTTATCAAGTGCTGGAAATTGCTCTAAACTTACAGCTTGTCTTGCATAAATTTTCATCCAACCACAATCGAAATCGCCCGCAGTTGTTGAGATCATTTCATTGCCTTCTCCACGTGCTGTATATAGTTTGAAAAAAGAATCTTCTCGTACCAGAAATTCTTGATCATCTTCTCTTGAAAATTCAACTTTCCCAAATTCATTAATGAGGAAACCTATAGAATCCCTAAAATACGCAAAGCGCTCTCCATTTGGAGCACATAAAGCAGCATTTGATTCGTTTCCAGAAGTACGGATTCTAAACTTAAAAAAGGAATTCCCATTGATTTGTTCTGTGTTAACTATTGTTACAGAATCAACAACACCTGTATCATTAAATACTTCTGACATTATGTTTTCCCTTCGATAATGTTCATAAACCCAAGAGTTTCCAACGGTTAAAGCATAAAAATTTTCTTCTGGTTGTGGAATGGTGTTGTCGTCACTTGAACAAGAGACACAAAATAAGAATACTACTAGTGAGGCTAGTAAAATAGTTTTTTTCATAATTAGTTGATTTATTCGATTGGTAAAAAAGTAATTATGAATCTATAGAATGTCGGTTTTGATTGGTTCGGTCTGTTTCCAAAACGCAACTTTTTACGTTTTAGTGTATCCGTTACAAAAATGCTTCAAAATTTACCTCACAGTTCCCCAAACACAACTAAGATGTTCGGTCTTTATCTACATAACAGGATATACAAAAGAGGGCTACACACACTAATAAAAAGGATTTTCTCATAACTATTTTTTAAATTGATTGTTGAAAAAGTAATGATGAGATATAGTATGATCGGTTTTAATTGTTCGTTATAGTTACAACGTATGTTTTTATGGTTTTAGTGTATGTGTTGTTTGAATGCTGCAAAATCTAATCCGCCATAATTCCCTGAACTCATTAATAACAAAGCCGTATTCTCTAAATTTTGACTGAATAAATATTCTTTAAATGCTGCTGGGTCTGTGTAAATAATTAAATCATCGCGTTCAAAAGCTGTTGCAATTTGCACTTCTGAAACCTCATCTAATTGTTTTATTTGAACTGCATGCGGCGAATAGAAAACGACAGCTTTGTCAGCTGCAGCTAACGCACCTTTGTATTCTTTTAAAAATTCTGCATTCAAACTACTATAGGTATGCAATTCTAAACATGCCAACACAATTCTGTCTGCATATTGTTCTTTTACAGCTTGTGTTGTTGCTTTTACTTTACTTGGCGAATGTGCAAAATCTTTGTACACTACTGTAGAATTGTGCTCTGCAATCTTTTCCAAACGCTTACTTGCACCTTTAAAAGTTGAAATAGCTTCGTAGAAATCTTCTTCATCAACGCCAATATGTTGGCAAATCCATTTGGCTCCAGCCAGATTGTTTAAGTTATGTTTTCCAAAAATTTCAATTGGCATCAAACCATCAGGTGTTTCTAATAAAGTTTCACCATTTTCAATAGTATAATTTGGCGTTTTGTAGCTTAATTTACGAATTGGATTCTCAGAAGCTTCTACTACACGTACAACCTCTGCATCTTCTTCATTGTAATTAATACTTCCGCCTCTAGTGATTGAATCTACAAAGATTTGAAACTGTTCTACATAGGTTGAATACGTTGGAAATACATTGATATGATCCCAAGCAATTCCACTTAACAATGCAATATTTGGTTGATATAAGTGAAACTTTGGACGACGATCAATCGGAGATGATAAATATTCGTCTCCTTCAAGAATGATAAAATCATTTTCTTCTGTGAGATGTACCATCGTATCAAAACCTTCCAATTGCGCACCAACCATATAATCAACTGCAATATCATGATAGTTTAATACATGCAAAATCATAGACGTAATTGTCGTTTTTCCGTGACTTCCACCAATAACTACACGTGTTTTATATTTTGATTGTTCGTATAAAAACTCTGGATACGAATAAATTGTTACGCCTAATTCCTGTGCTTTTAGCAACTCAGGATTATCGGGTTTTGCGTGCATTCCTAAAATGATAGCATCTAAATCTGTAGAGATTTTTTCAGGAAACCAACCAAATGTTTCTGGCAGTAAACCTTTTGCTTCTAAACGTCCTTTTGACGGTTCAAAAATAACATCATCACTTCCTGTAATTTGGTATCCTTTCGCGTGTAATGCTAGTGCTAAGTTGTGCATGGCGCTTCCACCAATTGCTATAAAATGTATTCGCATGAGTTGTAGAATTCTAAAGTGTAAAGATAAAAGGGTTTTTTGGTTTTTTAGAAATCTCTTAAGAGTTTTTATTAAAAGAAAAACTAATTTAGTAAGCAATAAAACAAACATACTTTATGAAACTTCCAACTATATCGTTTTCCATTATAGTATACTTATTCTGTCTTTTAAGTAATTTTAATGTGACTGCTCAAAATAATTTAGAACCTGTACAAAGCATTTATGATATCTTTGATTTTCAATTTGAATATTATTCAACGGTTCGAAAAGTACTTTTTAAAGGATTATCTAATTATCCTGAAATTCGTTACCAAGTAATGCCGTCATTTACACCTGAAAATGTACTAGTTATAGAATATGATGATGAAAAGAAAAAATATTACCTCAAATATCATATTTGTAAAGAATCTATTTGGTACAGTAAAGACAGAAAAAATGTAAAAGTAGAAACCTATATAAAGGAAATTGATAAAGCTTCTGTCGATTTGATAAAATCACTATTTCAAACAGCTGTCTTACAAGCTAAGTTTCCTAAAAAAATAATCGGAGGAACCGATGGTACAGATTACTATTTTTCAGTTAGTCATTATGGAATGAAATCAGGTAAAGTATGGTCTCCTAATGAAGATAGCAATATGGAGAAACTTGTGTCAATTGGAAATACACTAAAAGAACTTGCGAAATCGAAAACAGCAATTGTACAATTTAACAAAAAGTTTACAGCACGAATTGAAAAATTAGTAAACCTATTAAAAAAATAAGACTTTCTTATAATGGAAAGGACTAACGCTACACAAATGGACAAAGAAATCAATAACTGTATAGAATGTAAAAGTGAATACTTTACTACTACTTCAAAAATGAAAGCGCTTTGTCCCGATTGTGCACATAAGTTATACGATTATCCACGTTGTTTCCACAAGTTTGAAAATGGACGCTGTGTAAAATGCTATTGGAACAGTATAACTTCCGAATATATTTCAGAAAAGAAGGAAAGAATTACAAAAAAACTCAAAAGAGCAAAAACTGATGTTATACTTGGAATTGTTACTATATGTCTTGGAGCTATATTCTCTTTTTTTACTTTTCTAGGTGCTTTTGGAATTATCGTTGGAATATATTTTCTTATAAAAGCAAAAAACCACAAAAAGCGATTAGAAGAAGGAAACTAAAATATATTCAAATTATCTTCACTAACTTAGTACAACCTATTTATACAAAACACTAATTTTAAAAAATAATTACTATCAAAATTGATGATAACATTACATTAAAAAAACTGGAACGTACAGACGCTCCTGCTATCTTCAATATTATTGATAGTCAAAGAGCGTACTTAGGCAAATGGTTGCCATTTGTTCCACTTACCAAAGAACTTGCAGACAGTGAACAATTTGTGGATGCTGTTCTACATACTCCAATAGAACGATTAGAATTTACATTCTCCATTCGGAAAAATGATATTCTTATTGGTATCATTGGAAATAAAAATACGGACAAACTCAACAAGAAAACAGAAATTGGTTATTGGCTTTCTAAAGAACATCAAGGACAAGGTATCATTACAAAATCTGTAGTAAAACTGTGTGATTTTATTTTTAACAAACTAAATTTCAATAGAATTGAAATCAAGTGTGCTGTTGGCAATGCTCCAAGTAGCGGCGTTCCCAAAAGACTCGGATTCACGTTTGAAGGCATTGAACGACAAGGCGAATGGATTAAAGATGATGTCTATTATGATTTAGAAGTGTATAGTAAATTGAAATCAGATGTTTTAGCTTCATAACATAATTACAAAGAAAAATGCACGAAGAATTTCAAATAAAGGAAAATGGATTTGATGAGATAAAAAAAAAGACACTTATCATAAGTATTCCATTGTTAGTTATAGTAATAGTAGGAATCTTAATTAGTCACTATAATCAGAATAGAGAATCAGAAGACATCAATACATTGTTATTACTAGTTCCGATCGTTATCGTAGCAATAACCTTCGGATTACTTAAAGGTATAAAAAGACAAAAAATCTTGCATAAAAGTTACAAACTTACCATAACCTCAACTGAAATTATTAGAGAACGACATAATACACCAACTATTTCAATCTCTCGTAATGAGATAAAATCTATTATTAAAAATTCTGAAAGAATAGTTATGATTGTTGGAAACTCTGATGAGAATATTATAGATGTTCCTTTACAAATAAATAATCCAGAAAAGCTTGAACAAATATTAGCACAAATTCAACCTGCTATTGATGCTAGCGAAACTTCATTCACTTTAAATTATAAACATATTCTCCTTGCTATTTTAATAATTGGTGTAATAGCTTGTTTCTATATATCAACAAATAAAATAATTGTGGGAATAACAGGTCCAATGTTAATTTTACTTACAGTCTACACCTTTTATATAATTCGAAAAAGTAAACATATAGATAATAAAACCAAGAAAAGAATGTGGCCTATCTTACTAATCCTATTTTTGATACTTGGAAAAATGTATTTTACATTAATTGGGGAACTATAAAATAGCTTATATATGAAAACGAAAAACTTCACGATAGTCATTACACTTCTTACCTGTTTTCTTTGTTATTATATAAACGCACAAACTACCTTAGTTAAAACCGATTCCATCTGGAAATTACATGTAAACGGAAAACCATTTGATGTAAAAGGTGTTACGTTTGGACATGAAGATGATGTGGCAAATTATGATACGTATTTTAAAGATTTACAATCACTTGGCGTGAATACCATCAGAACATGGGCAACAGGAAAAAATACTTCAAAACTATTAGATGCAGCACAAAAACATGATATAAAAATCATGATTGGAATCTGGATGCGACACGGACGACCAGGTATGGAAGATGATGACACTTTCAATTATCTAGAAGATACACAAGGTATGAAAGTGATGTACGACAATGCACTAGAAGTTGTAACAAAGCACAAAGATCATCCCGCGGTTTTAACTTGGGGAATTGGAAATGAAGTCTACCTCAACATGGAAACAGATGCCGAAAAAGAAGCCTATTCCAAACTCCTAGAACGTATATGTAGTAACATTAAAAAGATAGATCAAAATCATCCTATAAGCTCCACAGAAGCTTGGAATTTTGGATTGGATTGGTGGCAGAAATATGTGCCTTCGCTAGATATTTATGGCTTGAATAGTTATGGCGCTGGCGCAAATTTTCTTGCAGACGAATTAAAAAAACGAAATATTGACAAACCATACGTAATTACTGAATTTAATGTTACAGGTGAATGGGATATTAAAAACATACAAAACGGAATCAAAGTTGAACCTTCTGACAAAGAGAAATACAATACCATTACAAACGGTTATCACGATTGGATAAAAAGTAAACCAAATTGTTTAGGTGTGTATGTATTTCATTATTCGAATGGAAACGACTTTATGTCACCTTGGTTATTTTCACATCACAGAGGTTTGTTTCGTCCAACGTATTGGGCAATTCGAAAAGCATATACAGGACAAGAGCCTACAAATGCAATTCCTGAAATCAACACATTTCAATTGCCAGAAACAATACTACAAAGCGACACATGGATTCCTGTAACTTTAGAAGTGTCTGATAAAGAAAATGAAGATCTAGACATACGTTTTTATTACAATCAACGTACAGGAAGCCGTAAACGTAAAAGTCAAATCAATGAACTAAACTTTAGAGGTTCCTTAGCAGATGGCTTTGAAATTCAAGTACCAAAAGAACATGGTGCAATCAAAGTATATGTAAATGCTCAAGATACTTTTAACAATGTCGGAATTGCTTCCACAGGAATTACTACTACAGATAAAGAAGCCAAGAATAAAAAATACTTAGTTGCCAAAACCAAGCTTCCATTTTATGTCTACAAAGACGGAAACGAATTGCCATATATACCAACTGGTTATATGGGAAATTACCAAGCCATATCTGTTGATACAAAAAACACAGAAGAAGTACATTCAGGGACACATGCTATTAAAATAGATTATAAAGAAAATAGCGGTTGGTATGGAGTTGCTTTTGTAGATCCAAAAAATGATTGGGGCGATAATTTAGGCGGTTATGAAATTCTAAATGCAAAGAAATTTTCGTTTTGGGCAAAAGCTGATATCGATGGTGTGACTGCAAAAATTGGTTTTGGATTAATTGATACGGACAAACCATTTCCTGATACTGCAAAAAAATACAAAGAAATTAAACTTACAGATGAGTGGAAAAAATATACCTTGAAAGTAAAACGTATGGACTTAAGCTGCATTCGTTCTGGCTTGGTACTCTTTTCTTCAAGCTTTGGTATTTCACAAACCATTTATATTGATGAGGTAGTTTTTGAGTAGTGTTTAAAGTAACCCCATGAAAAAATTGCAATTGTTTCTCTTCATCATTTCAGATACAAAAAGTAATAGTACACATCCAAATTCCACACTATGCTAATTCAAAAAGTAAATGTATTTTTGCACGCTCATTTCGCACAAAAATGTTGTGAATCATTTTAACGATTAGACTTTCTAAATGCAAAATTTAAAAACCCATTATCATCCTGAAGTAAAAACTCTAGAGAATAAATCTATTTTCACAAGACTTTCCACTAGAAGTATCGCAATGCAAGATGATACTATTTTACTACTTTATACTGAAAGATATGAAGATTACAGTCTTCCTGGCGGAGGATTAGACTTGGGCGAAGATAAAATTGAAGGAATGATCCGAGAACTTAGTGAAGAAACTGGAGCCAAAGCTATTAGAAACATTAAGCCCTTTGGCGCTTATGAAGAATACAGACCTTGGCACAAACCAGATTATGATATTCAACATATGATTTCTTATTGTTATACATGTGATGTTGATAACGAATTGGGCGCTTCAAATTTGGAGTCTTATGAAAAAAAGAATGGTATGAAAGCTATATGGATTAATATTCATGAAGCTATCAAACATAATAAAAAGACAATCGCTACAAGTAACAAAAAAGGAATGTCTATTGAACGAGAAACTTTTTTTACTAAAGCTGATCGCTGAACGTATTCAATAAAGAAGTTAACAGGTAAAACAAACTGTGAATCAACCTTCGTTTTCCCTTCATCCAAAATCCCCCTACCTTTCTGATGATGAAAAGACTTCTCTTTTTCTTTATCGTTTTCAATATATCATTACAAGCACAAAATAATTTCCAGGAAATAGTAAAAGTCAAAATAAGTTCAATAATAAGAATTATATTGCATTACCAAAATAGTTGCTAAATGCCGACAAACAAACAACCCAAATCTTTACATAACAAAACATTTGACACTGTCATTATTGGTTCTGGAGTTGGAGGTTTAGCCGCAGCAATATGCTTATCTAAAGCCGGACAAAAGGTATTAGTTTTAGAGCAACATGACGTTCCTGGTGGTTGGTGTCATAGTTTTTATCTCAATGGCGATCGTTTTACGCCTGGTGTGCATTATGTAGGCATGGTTGGAGATGGTTTATCTACTAGTGAACTCTACAAAGGTTTAGGCATTGCCAACGACATTGTATTTTATCGTCAAAACCCAGACGCATTTGAACATTGCTGGATAGGAGAAGAACGTTTTAACTATCCCGCAGATTTTAAAACATTTGAAAATCGATTAATACAGCGCTTCCCTCACGAAAAAAAGAATATTATTAAATATTTAGAACTGGTTAATAATGTTGGTAGACAAATAGGTTTAATCGCTAAAGTTCGAGGTTTATGGCAACAACTTACAATTCCCTTTAAAACAAAACATATGGGGAAATATTCACCATTTAGTTTAAAGCGTGTGTTGGGTTGGTATATTAAAGATCCATTACTACAACGTATTTTATGCATTCAATTTGGAGATCATGGTTTAGCTCCTGCAAAAGCTAGTTTTATATTTCACGCAGCAATTATGCACCATTATCATACTGGAGGTTTTTATCCAATGGGTGGCGGTGGCGCTATTGTAAAAGCAATGACAAATGCCATAAAAGCAAAGAATGGTATCATAAAAACTAGTACTTCGGTAAAACGTATTCTGTTAGATGACACAGGAAAAAGAAAAAAAGCAATTGGTGTTGAGTTAGCAAATGGCGAACAAGTATTTGCGAATCGTGTAATATCTAATGCAGATCCTGGAATCACATATCAAAAGTTAATAGGCGAAGAAAATTTAAGCAACAAGCTAAATAAAAAACTCAGTAAAACTAAATATTCTTGCACATCGCTCATGCTATTTCTAACAGTAGACATGGATGTTACAAAATTGGGTATTGATTCTGGAAATATTTGGCATATGCCGAATAAAGATATGGATGATTTGTATACTGATATGCAGAAGGAAAATCTTTTAGAAGACAAAGAATTTCCAGGTATGTTTATTAGTTGTACAACACTGAAAGACCCTAGTAGTTATGATGGAAAACATCATACTCTAGAAGCCATTACCTATATTAATTATGACGCTTTTGAGGATTTTAAGGGTGAAAACATAGAACGCTCGGCGTCTTATTTAAAATTTAAAGAACAATTAATCGCTAAGTTTTTTATCACTTTAGAAAAAGTAATTCCTGGGATTTCAAACCATATTGTGCAAAAAGAACTAGGCACACCATTAACCAACAAACACTTTATTAATTCTACACGCGGTAATGTTTATGGTACTGAAAAGAGTTTAAGACACATTGGTCCTTTTTCTTACAAACCTAAAAGTGAAATAGAAAACTTGTATCTATGTGGCGCAAGTATCGTGTCACATGGTGTTGTTGGCGCTAGTTACTCAGGCGTACAAACAGCTGCAGCTATATTAGGCTGTCATCAAGATGATTTACTAAAACCATCAGACGATCAATATTTAAGGGTTTTTGAAGCAGAGCACGATACAGATTATCCTGATTGGATGTCTAAAAAAATAGCAATCAAAAAAGCTAAATCGAAAGTAAAAAAAGTGTGATACTGCTTTTAATTTTTTATTGTAAAAACTGTATACAAACTTGAACTAGTTTTTGCTTCATCTAAAAATTTCCCTACCTTTCTCAAAAGCATACTTTTGCATACGCTATGAAGAAACTTTTGGTATTCTTATGTATTATTTTCAACGTGTCGCTTCAAGCGCAAGATTTGAATGCTATATTTGAAAACTGTCTAATCTCAGATACAGAAAGTAATATTGCGCGTGCAAATCCAATTCGTGTGATTGCGATTGATGAAGCGAACAATCGTATTAAAACCAATTACACACAACTTGAAAATTTACTGATAAAAGCGACAGGGAATCAATCGTGGTTTATTACACAAAGTGAAGAAGCATCTACAATTGTGGAAATTAAAAGTATAGATGTAAATTCTGGTTGGATTACGCTTGGCGAAACTTACGCAGGCGTTTTTAATATGGATGAAGGTGAAACCTTAGAGTTTTTCAATCCATTTATCAACTATGAAATCATTCAAAATAAACCATTATTTGAAGACTATCCGACATATATACAAGATGAGCAGATCAACTATATACAAGCTGGCGGAATCATCAAAAGAGGCAAAAACGACTATGTATTATTAACGCCTGTCATATTTGGTGCACATTCAACAAGAGCTATCTATCATGCAACAAGTTCCGACATGGAAAATTGGGCATTCCATGATCAAAAAATATTGGATACTTCTCAAATTCCATTCGCAAAAAAAACAGGAAATGTATTTAGCACAGGAAATCCGTTAGAACTAAAAGACGGTACTTTTCTAGTTTTATTGGGCGTTGAACAACCAAACGGAAAGTATACATCTGCATACATGATTCTGAACAAAAAGTTAGAAATAATTCAAGCTCCAAAAGAAATTCAAATACCAGAATGGCATGGTGAAGATCAGAATAGTTTTCCGATGGCAATTACAAAGCACAAAGGTATTTTTAGAGTATTATTTCACCGAAGAAGCAAGCGTTTTATTGAATCTGAAATTCATGAAATTACAACAGAGAACATTCTAAAAGCATTTAATAAAAACAAAGGAATTCTTTCTTCAACACTTATTCAAAAGGCAAAAAATGAAACAGGTTATCTTCGCGGAAAAGCAGATGATGCAAGCTATGTAACGTTCAATTCTGAATTGTATATTTTGTTGGGCAGCGAAGAATTACCATCAGAATACTTAACTTCTTTTAATCGAGAATATGGTTTATTAAAGTTTGAAAACAAGGAGTGGATTCACGATAAACGTAGTCCATTAATTGTAAATCCAATGACCATTCATCACAAATATCCCGAATACGAATGGACAGCTGATCATTTAGGTGGTTTTATTTCTCCAATATTTCACGACAATTATTTGTATTTATTTTTAACTTTCGGAACCGATAATCCTGATTATTTGATTTCGGGAATAAAAGTAAAAACAGATTAATACATCTTATTTCTAAAAAACGAATCATATAATGAATATCGATTTAAGAACAAAATATACTTTAGCAAGTAGAAAAAGACGAATTGCAGCATTTATCATTGATCATTTTACAATGTCGTTTTTAATGGTTTTTCTAATGTTTTCATTTCTAGGAACTGACTTCATAGACTCAAACAACTTTGGGGAATCACTAAGTAATATGCTATATGTAATGCTTTTTGGTTTCCTTATATACTTTGCTAAAGATGCTATCAAAGGAATTAGCATTGGCAAATGGGTTATGGGAATTATGGTCGTTGATGAAAACAATCCTACTGAAACACCTTCATTTGGAAGATTATTGATTCGAAACTTATTCATCTTAATTTGGCCAATTGAATTTATAATTCTCGCTTCTAGTAATGAGAAAAAAAGACTTGGAGATACCATTGCAAAAACTATTGTTGTTCAAAACCCAAATAAACCAACCAAACTACCTCGAATTTCAACTATAATAGGAGTTGGAATCATCTTTTTCTTATCTACTATTATGTTAGTCAGTTCCATACTAAAAAGTTCAGATGCATATAAAGTAGCGACTGCTGAAATTGAACAAAATCAAGAAGTCATTGCTATCACTGGTGGAATAAAAGGTTTTGGAATGATGCCAACTGGAAACATCCACATTACAAATGGACATGGACAAGCACAGTTAGAAATAAAAGTGCTCGGAAACGAAAAAAATATAAATCTTACTGCTTATCTAAGTAAAAGACCAAATGGAGAATGGAAACTAGTAGAATTGAGTAAATAAAAACGAACCAAAAACCTGCCAAATCATGAAAATAATCGATTTATCAAAACCAATTCAATACAACAAAAACGATCCTTGGTTTATGAAAGTAAAAATCAAGCACAAACCACATCGAAAAGCCAAATGGTTAATTCGTGTATTAGGATTACCGTTTAAACTATTTCCAAAAGGATTTACAGGTTGGGCAGATGATACGATTCAGAAAATGGGTGTACACTCAACCACACACATTGACGCGCCTTGGCACTACTCACCTACTGTAAATGGTGAAAAAGCAAAAACAATTGATGAGGTTCCACTCGATTGGTGTTATGGTGATGGAATTGTGATTGACATGAAACACAAAGCGGATTTCGATGCGATTACTGTGGAAGATATTACAACATTTCTAACCGAAAACAACTTAACGATTGAACCCAAAATGATTGTTTTGATTAAAACCGGAAGAGACAAATTTAATGGCACAAAAGATTTTCATAAGATTGGCACAGGCATGAGCGCCGAAGCCACCGAATGGTTGATTGATAAAGGAATCAAGGTCATGGGAATTGATTCTTGGGGCTGGGATTTACCATTACCGCATATGTTGAAAAAAGCCAAAGAAACTGGAAATTCAGAATTGTTTTGGGAAGCACATTTAGTCGGTCAACGCAAAGAATATTGCCATATGGAACAATTGGTCAATTTAGATGCACTTCCCTACTCAGGTTTTAAAATTGCGGTATTTCCATTAAAAATTGTGGGTGCTTCTGCCGCTCCAGCGAGAGTTGTGGCGATGCTAGAATAAAAGACATTAGTAGTATGGATACTGAAATAAAAAACTACTTCCTTTCGAACTGTTACAATTGGATGTTAGCACATGAAAAAATTGCCTTAAGAAGATTCTCGCTGACAAAACATCGAGAAGAAACAATGAGAAAAATGGCAAAGGACACAGAGAAATGGGAATCACGATATGGATTTGAAAACGAAGCTATAAATAATTTTGTTGCACTAGGATTAGATAATCTTCATAATGCAATTGCGAATCGAATGTTAAAAGAACATCCTGAATTATTAAACTTTTGTCCAAAATGCGATAAACTTACAAGAACTCCTAAAGCTAGACAATGCAGACATTGTAATCATAAATGGTTTCATGAAGCTGTAAAAAGTTATTGATGAAGTCATTGTGCTACACTAACTTTATCTAAATTTGGAGTAGAAACACAAGTAAGTTTATGGAACTCCAAAACACTTGTGAATGATATTCCAAAAAATAAGAAAAAGAAAAGCGAACCGAAGTTCGCTTTAAAAATCATAAGATCGCAAGATCAGCAATAAAAATACCACCCGTAATACTTCCTGCTTGTTCTTGACTAAGTTCTAAATGCTGTAAATTGTTCATAATAATTATGGTTTTAAAAATTAATAATGACACGAAGTTATAGCATCAAAAAGTGTAAAAAAAGAAACACTGTTGACATTAGATCTATTGTCTTTTATTAAATCTTAAAATTATGCAACGTTCTTAAAGAACTCTGTAAACAGAATAAATTACAAGCTCAAGATTGCTTGTTTTTCCTTTTTAAAAGGTTTCAATTCTTTTTCAGCCAACGCTTTATCAATCCACTTTAACGCTTCTTGTTTATTCCGTTTGTGCTTAAAAATTTGTGCCAAACGAAAATATGCCCACGATTTCGGAACACCATCTTTTGCCGTATAATTTTCAATATAAGTATATAAGCATTTTTCACCTTTATCAAGCGCCAAATTGTACTCAGCAGCTACTTTCCCTATTTGATAATGCAATGCATTTCGCTGGTGCTTTTCCTGAGCTTTTTCAATATTTGCAATGGCTTTTGCGGGTTGTTTTTCCTTTTCGTATAAATCCGTCAGCTTTTTATAACAAGTTAATGAACCTCCTATATCAATTGCCATTTTATAATATTTCTCAGCCAATTCAGGTTCATCGTCATATTCGTAAATATATCCTTTGGCCAAATAACCATCTACTTTGGATAAATTTTCAAGTTGATTTGCATACTTCATTGAAGTCCGTTTGCTTCCTCCAATTATTCCAGGCAATTGCATGTACAATTCTACCAATGCCCAACGTGTATCAATATGATTTGGATCGAGTTCGGCTGCTTTTTTAAACGATCGTTTAATATCTCCTATCAAACTCAACGCTCTAAATTTATTTACATTTAATGCTTTCATGCCCATTGCTCCACCATATTTATAATGATAATTGGCATTAGAATCGTCCATTTCTACAAGTTTTTCATAACTCTCAATAGCTTCATCCCATTTTTCTTGATAACCGTATGCATCACCCAAAAATTCAATAAACTGTTTATCATTTGGTGATTTTTCTAATTCTGATTGTATAATAGTAATCGCTTTTGTATACTGTTTCTGAGAAAATAGTGAAGTAACAGTTTCCGACGGAGTTTGACTCCATAAAGACATCGGAATACACAAAAAGAGGAGAAAATAGTGCTTCATTCGTATTTTTTATTTCTTTTACAACTAGCAGTTATTGTACCAAAGATAGTATTTCATCTGTTTATATAAACTGTTTTTTTGTTTGATGTACGAAATCTTTGATCACAAACACCATATTGTATAACATTAAGTAGTACAAGTGTTATTTTTGGAATGCTCTTTGTTATTTACAAAAATAATAATCATTAGCTAGAACGTATTGTTTTTAAAATTCTTACTTTACATACGTAAAAGATACATGAATGGTTGTATACCAATACAATTGCAAACCACGTTCTATAGTGTGATCTAATTTTAACAGAATGAAAAATATCCTTACCATATTTATGATTGTATTATTTAGTCAATTTTCAAATGCTCAACAAGAATATTCCAGCTTGTGGAAAGAAGTGGAAGCTCTAGAAAAGAAAGGCTTGACTAAATCTGCATTTGAGAAAGTTTCCGAAATTTCAAAACGTGCAAAACGCGATGGAAATAATCCGCAAATCATCAAAACATTTCTAAAAAAATCGAGCTATCAATTTACGCTAGAAGAAGATGCACAATTGATCATTGTAAATGAACTCAATGCCGAAATTGCATCACAATCATATCCGACAAAAAATATTTTACAAAGTATTCTTGGAAATATTTATTGGCAATACTATTCAAACAATCGATACCAATTTCAAAATAGAACTGAAACTTCTGAAAAAGTAGACGCAAGTGATTTTAGAACTTGGGATTTAAAAACAATTTTCAGAGAAATACATATACAATTTGATGCTTCACTTGAAAATTCGAAGCAATTACAACAACTCGATTTAACTAAGTTTGATGTAATTCTTAACAAAGAAAAAGGTTCAAAAATTTACCGTCCTACTATATATGATTTCTTGGCTCACAATGCGTTAAATTTCTATAAATCAAGTGAAAATAATATTACCCAACCTGCTTATTCTTTTAAAATTGATAATCCAGAATATTTGTGCGATGCAACTCTTTTTACGAAGCTTGATGTAACGACACAGGATTCACTTTCGTTAGAAGCAAAAGCACTGAAAATTTATCAAGATTTAATCAAGTTTCATTTAAGAGATAAATCACCTGAAGCATTAATAAATGTAAATATTGAACGTTTATACTTTGTAAAACAAAAAGCCACTTTTGAAGATCTGGAAGAACGATTAATTGAAGCATTTCAGAATGAAAAAACTACATATGCATCACATCCATATTCAGGAATGTATGATGCTGAAACTGTCGTTTTACTTCAAAGACAAGGTTTTCATTATGATCCTATAAAGAAACCAGAACTTCAATGGAGTTATAAAAAAGCAATACAATTATGTGATGAAGTTATTGCCAAATTTCCGAAAAGTATTGCTGCAAAAAAATGTAAAATCATTAAACAAGGAATTGAACAGCCAAGTTTAAGTTTGCAAACCGAAAATTATCTTCCTATTGCGCAAGCCTCTAAATTATTGGTTATGTACAAAAACACTGATAATTTGTACTTACATTCAAAATCAATTTCACTGGAAGAATACACTAAATTTTCAAAATTATATCAAAAAGAAAGTCAATTCGAGTTCATTAAAAATATTGCGTCACAACAACAATGGAATGTAAAATTACCTACTGAAAACGATTATCAATCACATAAAACAGAAGTAATTGTTCCAAACCTTACCAACGGTTATCATATCCTTGTTGCTTCTCCAACATCTAATTTACAAGAAAGTTTTTATGCTTTTGGTGTTGTACAAGTGACAAATATGGCTTTGATTCATAAAAATTCTCCAAAAAATTCCATCTTTCAACTAACGGATAGAAATACAGGAAAACCAATTGTAAATCAAAAAATAAAATTTAGTTATTCTGAACAACGTACTAGAAAAGAACATACAAAAACAATGACTACGGACGCAACCGGTAGTATTGTTTTTGACAATGAATATAGTTTGCGAAATGTACATTTACATGTGAAAAACGAAACAGAAGCAGCTTATTTTGGCGATTACTATGTCTATAAAAGTAGAGGCGTTAAGAGTACTGGTCCTAAAGTAAATTTGTTCTTCTTTACAGATAGAAGTATATACAGACCTTCACAAACAACGTTTTTTAAAGGTATTTTGGTGAAAACTGAAGCTGAAAAAAGTACTGTATTTCAAAATAAAAAAGTAACGGTAACATTGCGTGATGCAAATTACCAGGAAGTTTCCGAACAAACATTTGTAACCAATGAATATGGTTCAATTAAAGGTGAATTCATTATACCAAATTCAGGGCTCACTGGAAACTTTTCGTTGCAAGCTGATGTAGAAGGGTTTGGAAATGTAGGCAGAACTTTTTTCTCTGTAGAAGAATACAAACGTCCAAAATTTGAAGCAACATTTCTTCCTGTAAAAGGAAGCTATGCTGTAAATGATA
This sequence comes from Kordia sp. E, assembly GCF_056033805.1. NCBI lineage: Bacteria > Pseudomonadati > Bacteroidota > Flavobacteriia > Flavobacteriales > Flavobacteriaceae > Kordia > Kordia sp. E. Next base: position 2,145,905 of record NZ_JBRASR010000002.1, on the reverse strand, counting down.
CTGTAATTGCGAAAGGAAATGCAAAAGCATTTGCAGGTAGTGTTATTTCGGAAGCTAAAGTAAGCTATGTCGTAAAACGTACGCCACGCTATCCTGTTTGGGCATTTTGGAGACGTCCATATATAAAAACCAAATCACAACAAATTACAACAGGAGAAACAACAACAGATGCTTCAGGAAACTTTGAAATTTCGTTTAAAGCAATTCCAGATCTTACTGCAGATAAAACATTATTACCCGTTTTTGATTATGAAGTTTCGGTAGATATTACAGATATTAATGGAGAAACTAGAAGTACTCAAACCACAATTCATGTGGGTTATCATTCCTTAATTGCTGATATAACTATTGATAATAAACTCGATGCTACAAAACGAGATCACACGCTAGAAATTAGCACCAAAAATTTAAATGATGAAAAAGTTTCTGCAAAAGGAACAGTTTCTATCTATAAATTACAAGCACCAGATCGTGTATTACGTAAGCGACCTTGGCCTGTTACTGATTATAAAATGATTTCTGAAAAAGAATTCAAAGAGATGTTTCCACATGATGCATACACACGTGAAGAAACAGATTATAAGAAATGGAAAAAAGGCAAACAAGTATTGAACAAATCGTTTGATACTAAAACTGATTCCATCCTTGAACTTGGTAAAATAAAGCGTTGGGAATCTGGGAAATATGTAGTTGAACTTCACACAACCGATAGCAATGGCATGGCAATTAAAGATATTGCATATACGGATGTTTGGAATGAAGATGATACAATTACGGCAGATAACGAATTGCTAAATGTATCAATAAATAAAGAATCGTATTTGCCAAATGAAACGGTTATCCTAACATTGGCTTCTGCTTCTAAAAACGTGACTGTAACTGTTGATGTGGAAAAAGAACATAATATCATCAATACGTATATTATTTCTTTAGAAAAAGGAAAGCAACAATTGGAAATTCCTGTCTTAAAAACTGATGAAGGTGGTTTTACAATTCATTGTTCAGCAACAATTTACAACAGTTTAGCACAGCAGAAAGTTCCTGTATCTGTAGCGTATCCACCATCAGAATTGCAAATTGAAACCGCAACATTCAGAGACAAACTAAAACCAGGACAGCAAGAAACATGGAGTTTCCGTATCAAAGGTCCAAAAGGCGAAAAAGTAGCTTCAGAATTACTCACTAGTATGTATGATGCTTCCTTGGATGAATTTAAATCGCATCAATGGCAATTTTCACCATTACAACAACCAAAATACTATAGTAATATAGCTATTAATGGTGGACAAAGTTTTGGAATTTCTCAGTTTAAAAAATATCATGATCAAAAAAAGGAATACTATGATACGCAATCATATGATAAACTCAATTGGTTTGGTTTTAGAATGCAGAATTCTAGAAATCGTTACCTCAGAAAAAATGTATTAAGAAGCAGTCAAAGAGTAGAATCAAGAGGGTTTAATAATGCGATGAGTCTAGAATATAATGATGCCGAAGAAGTTGTTGAGGATGTAGCTTTTGCCTCAGATAATGACGGACTTGGAAGATCAGATTTTGATAAAAATGGTAATCAAAATTACAGAGATGGAGATCCTGCTTCAGCTAAAATGTATGAATTATTTGAAGAAAACGCAGAAACCATTGTGCCTAGAAAAAATTTACAAGAAACTGCTTTTTTCTTTCCACAATTACAAACAGACAAAGACGGAAATGTTTCGTTTAGTTTTACAACGCCAGAAGCATTGACAAAATGGAAACTGCAATTGTTAGCACATACGAAAGAGTTACATTCGGCAACGAAAACCTTAACAACTGTGACACAAAAAGAATTGATGGTTTTGCCAAATATACCACGCTTTTTACGTGAAGGCGATAAAATTGTTATTAGTAGTAAAATATCGAATCTTTCTGAAAAGAGTTTAACTGGTGAAGCTTCTTTACAATTGGTAGATCCAATTACAGGAAATGACATCAAGCCAGCATTATTTCCACGCACCGGAAATCCAAAGCAATCATTTACGGTTGATGCGAATGGAAATACACAAGTTTCTTGGACATTATATATTCCAAAAACGGTGCAGGCTGTTCAGTATACGATTACTGCAAAAGCTGGTGATTTTAGTGACGGAGAACAAGGCGCATTGCCTGTATTATCGAATAGAATGTTGGTGACAGAAACTTTACCAATGTGGATTCGTTCCAACGAAACAAAAACATTTACACTCGATAAACTTGCTACGACAAACTCTAATACATTACAACATCACAAACTGAGTTTGGAAGTAACTTCTAATCCTGCTTGGTATGCCGTACAAGCGTTGCCATATTTAATGGAATATCCGTATGAATGTGCAGAACAAACGTTTTCACGTTATTATGCAAACGCGTTGGCGAGTCATATTGCGAATAGTAATCCTAGAATTCAGGCTGTGTTTAATCAATGGAAATCTTCGGACGCATTGTTGAGCAATTTAGAGAAGAATCAGGAGTTAAAATCATTATTGATTCAAGAAACTCCTTGGGTTCGTGATGCACAATCAGAAAGTGAGCAGAAGAAACGAATTGCATTGTTATTCGATTTAAATCGTATGACAAATGAAGAATCGCGCACGATAGAAAAGTTGCTCCAAATGCAATCGTCATCTGGTGGTTTTCCATGGTTTACAGGCGGACGTGACAATCGATTTATTACACAACATATTATTACAGGATTTGGTCATTTAGACAAGCTTGGTGTAAGTATTATGTCTGACAAAGCATTTGATATGATTGAAAAAGCAATTGTGTATTTGGATCAAGAATTTATTAATGAGTATAATGATATTCGTAAATACGATAAAAAGGCAGATTTATCTAAAGATCATTTATCATATTCACAATTGCATTATTTGTATATGCGTAGTTTCTTTCCAGATATTTCGCCTTCTAAGGAAGTAACAAAAATCATGGATTATTATAAGGGACAAATTACCAAATATTGGTTAAAACGTAGTTTATATTCTAAAGGATTGATGGCATTAGTTTCACACAGAATGAACAATCCGAAAACTGCCAATACAATTTTACGTTCGTTACAAGAAAACAGTATTACAAGTGAAGAATTGGGAATGTATTGGAAATCAAACACGGCTTCTTGGCATTGGTATCAAGCACCAATTGAAACACAAGCATTAATGATTGAAGCTTTTTCAGAAATTTCTAAAGATGTTACTACCATTGATAATTTAAAAATTTGGTTGTTAAAGAACAAACAAACCAATCGTTGGTCTACTACAAAAGCGACTTCTGACGCTGTGTATGCGCTATTATTACAAGGAAGTGATTGGCTTTCGGTAACGGATATGGTGGATGTAACTATTGGAAATCAGGCAATTTCACCAACTACTTTAGAAGGTGTAAAAGTAGAAGCTGGTACAGGTTATTTTAAGACCTCTTGGAATGGAAACGAAGTAACACCAGAAATGGCAAAAGTAACCTTAACCAAAAAAGGTGACGGAATCGCTTGGGGCGGATTGTACTGGCAATATTTTGAAGATTTGGATAAAATTACAACGGCTGAAACGTCCTTAAAACTGAAGAAAAAATTATTCAAACGCACCTATGGAGATGCTGGAGAAATCTTAACTGAAATTGACGAAAACAGCAAGCTTGAATTAGGTGATTTAGTTAGAGTTCGCATAGAATTACGAAATGATAGAGTCATGGAATTTGTACATATGAAAGATATGCGCGCCGCTGGTTTAGAGCCAATCAACGTATTGTCTCAGTACAAATGGCAAGATGGTTTGGGATATTATGAAAGTACCAAAGATGCAAGTACTAATTTCTTTTTTGACTATTTACCAAAAGGTGTTTTTGTATTTGAATATGATTTACGTGTAAATAATACTGGAGAATTTTCAAACGGAATTACAACTATTCAAAGTATGTACGCACCTGAATTTAGCAGTCATAGTGAAGGTGTAAGAATTAAGGTAGATTGATTACTTTATATTATATTAATAAAAAGAATAGCGACTTGTAAAATTTTACAAGTCGCTATTCTTTTTTACACATTTATTTAGCCCAAGCAAATTTTTCAAAAGGTTGGTCTATAGGTGTATTTGCAATACGGTTTGTATAATTACTAATCACTTTTTGTGACAATCCTAATATGATTTCTAATACATGACGTTGTTTATAACCAGCCGCATAAAACTTTTCTAGTTCAGCATCAGTAATACTTCCTCTATTTCTAGTTATAATCAATGTTGTATCATGTAATGTTTGCAATTTTTCATTTGAAAATGCTTCATTATTTCTCAACGCTTCCGTAATTGCAGGATCAACTTTCATCATATGCGCAATGGCAGTATGTGCTGGCACACAATAGTGACATTCATGCTCTACGTTGATTGTTTGCCAAACGACAGTTAATTCTTCATTATCAAAAGATGAGTTTTGAAATAAGTTGTGCAACGTTTTATACGCTTCTAACAAACTTGGTGATTCAGCTAACACACCATGTAGGTTTGGTAACATTCCATATTCTTTTATAGAACCTTCTAATGAAGATTTACTTGCTTCTGGAGCTGTTTCAAGGGTATGAATTTTTAATATACTCATGATTTTATATATTTAAATTAGTATTTATTTTTTATATAGTTTAAAACTAACCGATCGGTTAGTTTTGTTTCAAAAAAATAGTTAGATGACTTTGAATATCATTTCAATATAATCTTCTATCTCTTTAGGATTGTTTACACGTGAAGCTGCTGCCAAACCATGTTTGGCAAGTAATAAAAAGTTAGCTTGTTTTTGTATAGTTTCAACATCTTTGTTTGCGTTACTGCTTATTTTTTCTATAAATATACCTTTAAGCTCGTCCATGAAAGCTGTCATCTGTTCATTAATTGCAGTATCTTTATGATCATTAAATTCGTTATATGTATTGGTAATTAAACATCCTTTATGATTTCCAGTTTCATAACATACACTTACAGAGTCATAGAAAAAATCTTTGATGGCATCAATTCCTTTTGATGAGTTTTTCAGTTTTTCAAAAACACGATTGACTTTACTTTTATAACTTTTCAGACTTTCCAGAAAAAGTCCATGCTTGCTTCCAAAGCTTGCATAAATAGAAAACTTATTAATTTCCATTTCTTTTTCTAGCATTTGCATAGATGTATTTTCATAACCATTACGCCAAAATAGCCACATCGCTTTTTCAATAACTTCTTCTTCTTTGTATTTTTTTTGTCTAGCCATTACTATAATCTCATTACAAAACTAAACAATCGGTTAGAAATAAAAAGCATTTTAACATTATTTTAATTTTTAAATAAAAGTATCGCTTGAATTTAGACATTTTTAACCTACTAAATAATTAACAGATAAAAAGTTCTTTTCCTAAACAATTCAAGTATAAGTACCTATACTTCCATACTGAATTACCCGAATTCAACTTTGAGAGAAATTACGCTTACACAAGACTTAATAAAGTTACAATTTTACCTTATCAAACAAACCATATCTATTAATCATTTTTAAAAACAATTTATTATGACTATTTCAACTTTAATTTTAGATCCAGGTACTAATGGAGAAGCACAAGTTAAACCAAATAACTATCCTTCTCAGGCTGTCATCACTTTTATACCAGAAGGAGACGCACAAGCATTTTATGGTGTTAACGGACAACGACCTTCAATTCCTTTGCAACCAGGACAAACACCAGTTCTTATAGAAATTAACAATTTACAATTACAATATAGAGTCAATAGTAAACAAGCTAAACTTCAATGGAATGTACAATAAAAAACACACCCTTTTTTGAGAAAACAAAGCCGTTTCTATACATGTAGGAATGGCTTTATTTTTGACGAATCTGTAAAAGAAGACACAAATAGACTCGTTAACTATATACTGTTTTACAGTTTATCTACAAATGTAGCTTCATGTTCCAATAACCAACGTTTGCGTTCTATTCCGCCGCTATAACCTGTAAGCTTGCCATTTTTTCCTATAACTCTATGACAAGGAATAATAATTGAAATTCTATTACATCCATTGGCTTTGGCTACAGCGCGTACAGCTTTTGGGTTGTTAATTTTTTGAGCTTGTTGTTGATATGAAACTGTTTGTCCATATGCAATTGTTTGTAATGCTTTCCAAGTTTGATTTTGAAAATCAGTTCCTGGCATTTCTAGTGGTATGCTAAAGTTTGTTCGTTTACCTTCAAAGTATTCCGTAAGTTCTTTTTTTGCTTGTTGAATGTGTTCATTTTCTCCAATGATAATGTTTGCGTTGAGTAAACGTTGCAAGTCTTTGAATTCTGTTTCCAATAGTTCTTTGTCTACAAATTCTAACAAACAAACGCCTTTGTCTGTTGCACAGACAAACATAGGACCTAAAGGCGTTGTAAATCGATGAATAAGAATAATGGTTTTATTGATACTATTTTGTGGCGATTTTCCAATGAGTTTTTTATATGTATAGCCAAATCCACTTAGCGATTCGTAACCAGTATCAAAAGCTGCATGTGTTGTGTTTTTTCCTTTTTTTAATTCTAAAAAAGCATTGTTAATACGATACATACGTTGATAAGCTTGAAACGTCATTCCATAGTTTTTCTTAAACCATCTTCTCACCTTTTCAGGACTGATATCGCATTGACGCAATTGATCATCTGTAATTTTTTCTTTCGGATTTTCTTTTACGAGTTGAATAGCCGTTTCAATTTCTTCAGGTGCTTCATTTGCGTTTTCTGTCGGTTTACATATTTTACACGGACGATATCCATTGTCCAACGCTTCTTTGAAAGATGTGTAAAACTCTACATTTTTAAGTTTGGGTTTTCGGGCTCTACAAGTTGCAATACAAAATATAGATGTTGTTTTTACACCTACAAAAAAGATTCCAACAAAGTTTTCTTTTCGTTCTATAAGTGCTTGATAGTATTCTTGTATTTTTTTAGTTTCGGTAATTAACATCCTAAAAGATTGAATTGAATGATTGGTTTTTCACGATTTCTTTGGTCATTCCTTCATACTGATTATACATGTTATCAAATAGAAAATTCCCCATACTTATTCGTTTCACGCCAAGTTGCTTCAATATATTAAAATTTGGGAGTTTTGGCATACACAATACATTAATTGGTAATCGTGTCGCTTCTACAACTTCTTTGATGTCTGCTTCTTTTTCTATACAAGGAATAAATATTCCGGAAGCGCCTGCTTTTTCATACAATTGCATTCGCGTCTTTGTTTCTTCCAACACATTGGAAACATTTAGAAGAAAAGTATCTGTACGGACATTGATAAATACTTCAATGTTCTCTTTTTGAAGTTGATTTGTGATTTCAGCTAGTGTTTTTAAAAATACATTCGCGTCAAGCAACTTTCTTTTTCCAGCTACAACAATACTGTCTTCTATATTGATTCCGACAACACCTACGTTGTTCAGTTTTTTAATATGCGCTACTATTTCTAAAGGATTTCTACTATAGCCAGCTTCTAAGTCTACGGTTACTGGAAGTTTTGTGTTTGTAGCAATTCGTGTTACTATATATTCTAATTCTGAAAAACTGATTTCTTCACCATCATTATATCCTAAAAGTGAAGCAATTGCCCAACTTGATGTTCCAATGGCTTTTGCGTTTAGTTTTTCAGCAACTTTTGTACTTGGTACATCCCAAACATTATGTATTACTAAAGGTATTTCTTGATTGTGTAAGTCTTTAAATTCCATCTTTACTTTGTTTTACACAAAGAACTCAAGATTTAATTTGGACAGCAACCGAAAATTGGACATGTATTTTTTCTTTCTGAATGTATGCCATATTTAACAAAAAAAAGTCCCTTTCAAGAAAGAGACTTTTTAAGCATTTTATAGTGTACTGAGTTATTTATAGGGATTTCTTTATAGCTTCTTCTAAATTGTGAACCGTTACTGGACTCAATCCGCTAGTTTCAAAAGTTATTTTTCCTTTTTTACCAATTACAATATGTGTAGGATATCCTGTTACACCGTAAGATTTGGCAATACTCATAGTTTCTGGAACAATATTATATTCAAATGCCTGTTTATTTAAAAACGTTTCCAGTTGTGCTTTTTTATTCGTTGCTAATCCTAAGAAAACGACATTTTTATTGTCCCTATATTTTTCAACAAGTTCGTTGAGTTCAGGAATTTCCATTACACACGGTTTGCATTCTACAAACCAAAAATTTAGTACGACAGTTTTCCCTTTGAGTTCTGATAACGCATACTCAGTTCCATCAATTGCAGTTACTGTAAAATCAGCCGCTTTCTTCCCAACAAGCTTACCCTTTTTTGTCCTTCTTTGTTGCGCATTTTTCATTTGCTTTTGCTCTTCTTCTGTTGCCAAACGAAGTGAAATGACTTTGATTTCTTTTTGTTTATCTAAGTAGAAATCTGGCACATATTTTCCAGACATCATAGCTTTCATCATTTCCTGTCCGCGAATACGTTTTCCTTCAAGATTGTATACAGGAATTGTTTCGCCATCAAATGAAATTTTCTTTTTTGCTAATTCCGCTGACGAACCTTTTGTCAATCCTTTTAAATGTTCTTGCGATGTTTTTGTCTGTGCAAAAAGAGTATTTACACTAAAAAATAATAATGCAATAATGATCATTCTTGTAATTTTCATAGCTATTTATTTTTAAGAAAGTCCCAAAGATATCTATAATTGAAACATTCCGTGTTAATGAACGTTAACTACTGTTAATTGTGTATTGTCAGTTTTTTCTAATAATATTCAATTTCAAAAATGGTTTCCTTGTGAATCATTTTTTCTCCACCATTATAATAATAGGATGTAATGCTTTTTGGATTTCCTTTTTCATCATATACATACTCGTATCCAACTTCTAGTTTTTGTAGTTCACCTTTACCATAAAACTGCAAAAATCCTGTGACTAGGTGTAACTGATCATTTTTATCAAACACAATTGTATAGGTTTCTTTTTCATCTCCATTCACTATATTAAAAGCACTAATTTTCTTTGTTTTTGAATATTGAAATGTTCCTGTTTGTATGCTATTCATAGATTCTACTTCAGGAAAATCAGTATATTTTTGTGTATCTATCGGAATAGAATTATCATAATAATCGTATAAATAACGCTTGTAAACAGTTTGAAACTTCTCTATGCTACCATCTTCCAAATAGGTGTAATTTGTTGTGTAAATATCAATGACTTCGCCAAATTTATCATAGAATACTTTACTTTTTACGCGTCCATTTTTATATGTGATTTTTTGCAATGCTTTGTCTTCAAAATCGCTTCGCCAAATTGTTGTTGATTCATCGTCTTCGTTGTATTCTTCGGCAACTAAACTTTCAAACATTTTTATTTCAACCAACCGATCTTTTACATCGTATACATACGAAATACTGTCATTATTATTGAAAAATGCTACCAATAGATCATTTTCATATACATACTTATCATCACCTTTTTCTTCATATTCATATCCTAAATCGTTATTTAGTTCATTTTTGATGACTTTTATGGTTTTATTCCCTTTTGTTTCAATAGTAGCTTTTGGCGATTTTAAATGATTTATTTCATGTTTTGAATCTTCTATTCCAAATGAATATGTCCGTTTTACCGTTTTTTCAAATTCTCCCTTTGTATTCACAAACATCATAGTTTTTTCCAACGTCAGTACATCTACGCCATTTTCGTACTCTCTAAATGTTCGGATCACTTTTTTTACTTTTCCATTATATTTTGATGGATCAGAAATCTTTTCATTGTCTAAACATGTGTAAAAATTATTTTCAGGTGATTGCAATGTTGGTTTTGGAAATTCTTGTGCATGTACATTCGCGAAAGCGAAATAAAAACACAGCAAACTAAAGATTGTTTTTTTCATAAGATAATATTGAAAACTAAGATACAGAAAAGAAAATAGTTTTCTAATATCTTTAAAACGTTGAACTATTTCAATTCGTATTTCCCTAATTGAAAATACACGTTGCCTAATTCCTTGTTGCAACATTTTATATACTTCAAGTTCTTTGTCTTATAAAACTAGCATTACATATTATGAGAACTTTTTACTTGATTGGCGTTTTTACATTTTTTTGCTTTCAAATTGGCATTGCACAATACAACTATGACAAACAATGGAAAAAAGTAGAAAATTATGAGTTAGATGGTCGTGTAAAATCTGCAAATAAGGTTGTTCTAAAAATATATAAAAAGGCGGATAAGGAGCAAAACACTGCACAACTTGTAAAGAGTTTTATCTATAGCTCTAAATTTTCATTGGTATTAGACGAAGAAGCTGAACAATTAGTTTTTGAACGTTTGGAAACAGAAATAGTACAACAATCGTTTCCCACAAATGCAATTCTTGAAAACATATATGCCGATTTTTTATTTCAATATTATAAGAAACATCGATATAAAATTCAATCGCGATCAGCTCCTATAAATGATAGTCTTCCAAGTGATTATCGCGTTTGGGACACCAAAACATTTATTTCAGAAATTCATCAACGATTTCAGAGTTCCATTAAACAAGAAGAAGCGTTACAAAAACTTTCTTCAGAAGATTACGCTCTATTTTTAAAAGGTATAACGACTAAAAGAGCACAACGACCAACATTGTATGATGTTTTAACACAAAGTGCACTATCGTTTTATAATAATAAAGCATTGTATTCGTATTCAAGAAAGTATATAAAAGCGAATGAAGCACCAATTTTTGAGGTTGATAGTTCATTTTTACAGTATGATTTTAGTAAAATAGCTTCTCAAAACAACTATGTCACAAGTGGTTTTCAACTCTTTCAAAAGCTTGAGAAATTACATCAAAACAATATAAAAGCATATATACCTGTTGTGCTAGCACGTTTAGAATTTGCAAAATGGCACTCTGGAAATATTGCTCCACCAATCTATTTAAAAGCACTTGAACAATTTGCAAATCGTTTTGAAGGAAATCCACAAACAGCGTTGATTCAATATGAAATTGCGAATTTCTGCAACATAATTTCAACTGAATTCATGAAAGATACGTATCCTAATTATAAGGAGTATCGAAAAAGAGCGCATACACTTGTACAGCAAACGATTGCAGAATATCCTAATTCTGAAGGTGCGCTGAAGTGCAAAATTTTAAAGAAAAATATTGAAAAGAAAACAATTACTCTAAAAATGGAATCGTATAGTGTTCCTAATAAACCTTCATTAGCAAACGTTCATTTCAAAAATATTGACACACTTTTTCTAAAAGCATATCGCATTCCAAAAACATTTTTAAAAGGTGTACGTTCTCATAAGCATGATTCTATTATTGCAAATTATATAAAGAATATACATCCTATTTTACAAAAAAACTACGCACATAAAATTCCTCAAGATTTTTACAATTACACTATTGAAATTAGTGTTCCAAAACTTTCAAAAGGAGATTATCTTATCACGTTAAGTGATAAAAACAGCAACGATAAAGATTCAAAAGTACTCACATACACAACCATTAAAAAAACAAATCTTACTGTATTTACAACAAATTTGAATACGGAAACGATGTACACAGTTGTAAATCGAGAAACAGGAATTCCTATTCACAATGCAAAAATTACCGTATTTGATGATAAAAAAATCATTAATCAACGATTGTTTACAGATCATATGGGAAATGCAACAATCCGTAAACGTGATGGAAAACGTAGGATTACAGAATATGTGAGTTTTGAAAACGACACTTTGTACACCAAAAATAATTATTTAGGTAACGCACATAAAAAAAAGACAGATAGCAGATGGAATGCACGTCCGTTTGTATTTATGGATAGAAGTATTTACAGACCTGGACAAACCATTTATTTTAAAGGAATTTTGCTACAGCAAAAAAATGGTGAAAGTTCGGTAGTTCCGAATGTGTATTGCACGGTTACGATTGAATCTCCCGATAATGAGCTAAAAACATTTCGACTCAAAACAAATGAATTTGGTACGTTTAGCGATTCGTTCCGTTTGCCGAAAAATGCGGAAACAGGAGAATATTTGATTGTAACTGACGAAGATGAAGATTATGAAGAAGATGAACATCCTTTTTGGGATTTTGTAGATAATTTTGAGTCAATAGAGCATGAGTTTCAAGTAGAAGAATACAAACGTCCGCGTTTTGAACTTACATTAGATGAATTTAAAGATCATGTTACATTCAACGATTCTGTCCAAATTAAAGGAACTGCAAAAGCGTTGTTAGGAAGTTATGTTTCGGACGCTACGGTAAATTACACCATAAAACGCAATACAAATATCTTGTACGAACAAAGAAATAAGTATGGGTATTACAATCAAACTGATGAAATATTTGCAGCAACAACGAAGACAGGCAAAAAAGGAAAATTTACCATTCCATTTAAGACAGTAGAAAATACTACTGTTGAAAGAGAAGATTTAAAATCGTATTCATATACTGTAAACATTGAAGTTATTGATATCAATGGTGAAATACAAACAACGGAGAAAACCATTAAAGTTGGACCTAAAAATTTTCTATTTGACATCATTGTTCCAAATAATCACGATGTAAAAACGCCACTAAAAACCAATATCATTGCGAACGATTTAAATGATGTTCCTGTCTTTGCTTCAGGTGAAGTAAAAATATACAAACTAAAAAGTCCAAATCGCGTGTTGCGTAAACGCCCTTGGAGCTTACCAAGTACGCAGCTTATTCCGAAAGCAGCATTTATTGCACAATTTCCACATGAACAATATGACAAGAGTGAATCGCATGAACGGTATTGGAAAAAAGGATTGCAAGTTGCACATCTGACGTTCAACACAATGAATGAAAAATCAGTTTCTGTAGATGTAGACACATGGAAATCTGGAAAATATGTAATTGAAAGCTATGGAATCAACGAACAAAGAGATTCTATATTTTCTAAAAAGACAATTACACTAACAAATACGGAAGACCAATATTTGGCTGACAATAAAATTTTTAGATCTACAGTTTTAAACAGTGCTTTTACACAAGATGGTTTTGTTGAATTAAAACTTGTTACTGCAATCAAAAACGATGTGCTTCCTGTATATGTACAAGCTTTTTATAAAGAAAAATTAGTGTACAATATCATTACCAATATTGACAAAGGTTCAAAGGTTGTTCGTATTCCTATACAACCAACGTATAGAGACGAAATTACTATCAGAATGCAGTATACTAAGTTCAATAGTTTTGATGAAAACAGTTTTGATGTTACGCTCAACTTAGCAAACAAATTACTAAATATCGAAACGCTTAGTTTTCGAAATAAATTACTGCCTGGACAAAAAGAAACATGGCGATTTAATATCCTAGATCCTACACTAAAAATAAATCCTACGGAAGTATTAGCTTCCATGTATGACGAATCATTGGACCAATTTGCCATGCATGAATGGAATCCAAGAATGAATCGTATTAGTCGTAACTATTACAATACGCCTCGTTTTAATACAAATAGTTTTAAAACATCAAATTCACGTTTTCTATACAACGAATATATTGTACGTACCATGCCCAATTTTGGACCAGCATTACAATTTGATTGGTTTGGACTCGATTTTAATATGTACAAATACAAAAATGGATTATATCTAAAACGGTTAATTGAGAAAAAGAAAAGAGTTGGAATAAAAACTGGAAACATTGGAGGTTTTATTACGGATGATACTGGACTTCCATTGCCTGGTGCAACTGTAAAAATTAAAGGAACCGAAATTGGAATTACTACTGATTTTGACGGATTGTTTACCATACACGCTAGTCCAAATGATATTCTAGAAGTTAGTTATGTTGGTTTTACAACGGAAGAAGTTTTAGTAGGTAATAAAGGAAATATTAATGTGATGTTACAAAGCGATAATTCGCTAGGAGCAGTTGTTATAACAGCTTATGGAATTAAACGCAAGTCTAATATAACCTCTTCTATTGTAACTGTAAATGGAAAATCTATCAACCAAGTACCAACTGCATCCATAGAACAAATATTACAAGGACAAGCAGCTGGTTTAAACATTCAAACTAATTCAGGACAAGTAGGAACTAGTGGAACTATTTTATTAAGAGGCAGAAACTCTGTTCAAGGGAACAAAGAACCATTATTCATTATTGATGGCGTTCCTGTAGATGAAAATGCCTTCAAAAATTTTAATCAAGATAATATTACAAGTATAAATATTCTCAAAGATGGTTCAGGTACTGCATTATATGGAAATAGCGCTGCAAATGGTGTGATTATAATTACGACAAAATACGGAACACGTAAAGAAAAAATTGATGGCTTGGATGTTATTGTCGGAATTACAGAAGAAGATATAAATACGGTAGAAACTCGAAAAAAGCTAGACGAAACTGCATTCTTTTATCCACACTTACGAACCGATTCTGAAGGAAATGTAGCCATTGAATTTGACACACCAGAGGCATTAACTCGTTGGAAGCTTCAACTCTTAGCGCATCAAAAAGATGGATCGTATGGAATGATTGAAAAAACAGCTGTGACACAAAAAGAGTTGATGGTTGTCCCAAATATGCCACGCTTTTTACGTGAAAAAGATACGATTGTCATCTCAACAAAAGTAGTCAACTTAAACAACGAAAAAAGCAAAGGAATTGCTTCTCTCCGATTGTTTAATGCGTTAACAATGGAAACTGTAGACGATCAAATTCATTTAGAAGATAAAAACAAAGCATTCACGATAGATGCAAAAGGAAATGCAATAGTTTCATGGAAATTATACATTCCTGAAGGTTTGGATGCAATTCAATATAAAGTAATCGCTAAAGCGGGAAAATTTTCAGATGGAGAAGAAAGTGCGTTGCCAGTATTAAAAAATAGTATTCTAATTACCGAAGCAAAACCAATTTGGGTAAAAGCTGGTGAAGAAAAAACAATTACGTTTAGCAAACTTGCTAACAACAAAAGCACAAGCTTGAAACAACACAAATTAACGCTAGAATACACATCAAATCCGACATGGAACGCGATTCAATCATTGCCATACTTATTAGAATATCCGTATGAATGTGCCGAACAAACATTTGCGCGTTTGTATGCAAATATATTGGTGACACATATTCTAAAAAATTCTCCCGAAATAAAAGAAGTATTTGATTCTTGGAAAGAAAATGGCGCTTTACTATCAGATTTAGAAAAGAATTCGGAATTAAAAACATTATTAATTCAAGAAACACCTTGGGTTCGTGATGCAGCTTCGGAAACAGAAAAAAAACAACGTTTATTACAACTATTCGACACTAATACGCTCGAAAGTCAATTACTAGAGTTAATTACAAAACTAGATAATTTACAAGGAGACTCTGGAGGATTTCCTTGGTTTGCAGGTGGAAACGAAAACATGTATATCACGCTTCACATTTTAAATTCGTATGCGCATTTACAAAATTTAGGTATTGCTGTTTCTGACAATGACGATTTAGACATAACAATTGAATATGCCGTCAAATATATAGATAAACAGTTTTTAGAAAGGTATGTTAATCATTCTAAAAATCCAGCAATTACAAACTATAGAAGTCAAGTACAGTATTTATATACACGAAGTGCATTTATGAAGCAATTCAAACCTACAAAAGAGGTTCAAAAAGGTATTGATTTCTATCGCAAAGGTTTGGAAAATGATTGGCTCACGTTATCCATTGAAGAAAAAGCAACGTTAGCAATGATATTACATCGTTTTGGAAATACAAAAGTTGCTAAAAAGATTATGACTTCATTAGCAGAAACTGCGGTTGAATCTGATGAAAATGGAATGTATTGGAAGGAACTTACGAAGAAGCGTTTTTACAATACAAATGCTGTTGAAGTACAAGCGTTACTAATTGAAGCTTTTTCAGAAATCATGAATGATGACACTATTGTGGAAGAGTTACAATTGTGGTTATTGCAACAAAAACAAACATCGCAATGGGCAACAACGAAAGCAACAACAAAAGCGATTTATGCATTACTATTGAATCCGAAAAAGTTCGTTTCTATCAAAGACAATACAGTTTTCACAATTGGATCGGAGAAAATAAAAACAAAAAAGCTTGCTGAAAACGAAAAAGAAGCTGGTACAGGTTATTTTAAAACTTCATGGAATACAACTGAAATTACGCCTGATAAAGCAACGATAAAAGTCAAAAACAAAAGTAAAAGTGTAGGTTATGGCGGCGTGTATTGGCAATATTTTGAGGAGTTAGAAAATGTAATCCAAAACGATGAAGCTTCATTACAAGTAACTAAGGAATTGTACATAAGTAAACATAACACTGGAAA
Source organism: Kordia sp. E (assembly GCF_056033805.1). NCBI lineage: Bacteria > Pseudomonadati > Bacteroidota > Flavobacteriia > Flavobacteriales > Flavobacteriaceae > Kordia > Kordia sp. E. Next base: position 2,129,593 of record NZ_JBRASR010000002.1, on the reverse strand, counting down.
AGTTTTAACTCCTGTAGCGAAAAGTTCGTTAAAAATTGGTGATTTAATTACCGTACGACTCACCATTAAAAACAAAAAAGACATTGAATTTATTCACTTAAAAGACATGCGTGCGGCTGGTTTAGAACCTGTAAAAGTAATCTCAGAATATACATGGCAAAATGGTGTTGGTTATTATCAAAGTACGCGTGACGCAAGTACAAACTTCTTTTTTGACAAAATTCCGAAAGGTATTTTTACTGTAGAATATGAAGTTCGTGTAAACAATATGGGCGATTTTTCAAACGGAATTACAACGATCGAAAGCATGTATGCTCCTGAATTTAGAAGTCATACAAAAGGTGTTCGGATTAAAGTGAAATAGTTGGGTTGTTGGGTAATCTAAAATACTACGTCAGATCGAGTGAATTTGTGAAACAAATTAGTATCGAGATCTAATTTGATCCTATACGAAACTGTTTATTTGAATCACCTTCCTATCAACAAAAGAAGGTTCTAAGAAGTAAATTCTCCAATCTGCCATAAAATTCCTGATGGATCGTGGACGAAAAACACATTTCCCCAAGGATTGTATGTCATGTCAGAAACACGAACATTTTCATATTTTTTATCAAGTTCTAAAGATTTGATTTTTTCTAATTGTTGATTTAAATTTTCAACTTCCATGAAAATCATTGTATTATCAACCCAATCTTTCACGTATGCATCTTGCAAGTAAAAACCAAAATCTCCCATATGGAAATAAGACATATTTGAAGGTATTACCATTTCTTCAAAACCTAAATCACGATAAAAGTTTCGAGAAGTTTCATAATCTTTAGCGCCGATAAACGCTCTAATTGATTTTACATTATAGTTTTTCATAAGTTACCCAAGTTTTAATTTCTCTCCTGTTTCAATCAAACGAATTGCCTCATACTGTGTAATATGCCCAATTTTAATTCCGGGACTTGACGTTCTTGGTTTTGTTCCATCGCCATACGTTGTATTTCCATACATAAATAAAATACCAAACTTAGTTTCGTCAGTTTGCGATTTCCAATAGACAACATCTCCAACATCAAAAACTTCACGTTGTTCTCCGTTAAATGTAATATTCAATTCATATTGATAAAAAAACACTTCACCTTGAATATGTGTTGCAATTCCTTCAAGTGCTTTACTACTTTTTATTTGCTCAATAATTCCACACGATTCATCCCAAATAATGTCAAGTGTAGTCGTTTCCGCTTGTAAGATTGGTTGCATAAAAATGAAGTTTACTCAATGAAAAAGGCAGTTTACGCATTCCTCATTTTATCGTTCTTCAAGATACTATAGATTTGAATACAAATCAAACAAAAAATAGATTCCTGTCTTCACCGGAATGACAAATTAATAAACTATGAAATCAATAGTACTATTTTCTTTATTCTTTAGTTTTTCTTTTTTGTGTTTAGCACAAACCAATACCATTTCAGGAATTGTATACGATACTGAAAAAAATGTACTTGCAGACGCAAACGTGATTGTAAAAAATACGACTACAGGAAAAATTACAGGTCAAAAAGGACAATTTACGCTTGACGTAAAACCAACAACTGTTTTAGAGATTTCATATCTGGGTTTTAAAACACAAGAGATTATCGTTGGAAAAGAAAGAGAAATTCAAATTACGCTAGAAGAAAATTTTGATACATTAGAAACAGTTACTGTCGTTGCGTATTCATCGCATTCAATTTGTAAAACAATCACTTGTGAATTGTGGACACGCATTCTTTGTGGGCTTTCAGAAGAAGAAGTAGCTCATAAAGATGACAGTAGTAAAGAATCAACAAGTACTGCTTTGTTTCCAAATCCTTCTGCAAACGGATTATTTCAGCTACAGCTTGATAAAACATACACAACTATTCAAATTGAAGTATTTAACATGAATGGTCAATTGATTCAAACTTCAAGTTATTCTAAACTGTCAAAAATTCCACAGATTGATATGTCAAAACAACCAAAAGGAATCTATTTGATTCGTACCATTGCTGATGGAAAGTTATTGAAAACGAAGAAAGCGATTCGTAGTTAAATTCTAACATAAACTAATACCAAATGAAATCAACTTTACTCTTTATCCTATTTTTAAGCCTTTCAATTTGCTGTTTTTCGCAGAAACATACAGTTACAGGAACTGTGTACGATGAATATAAAAATATAATTCCAAATGCGAATGTGATTATAAAAAACACCAAAAAAGGAGTTGTGACTAATAAAAAAGGACAGTTTTCAATTGATGTTAACGCAACTGCTGTTTTAGAAATTTCATATTTAGGTTTTGAAACACAGGAAATTTTTGCTGGAAAACACAAGAATGCTGCTATTATTTTAGAACCTCAAATAGAAGCACTAGATGCTGCCGTTATTGTTGGATATAAGAGTAAAACTAGACGCAATTATTCTATATGTCGTAACTGTGGGAGTTGTATAGGCTATACAATTACTCAAGAAAAAAGTTCAGCATTCGAGAGAATTACTACAGATAAAAGTTTAACTTCATTGTTCCCAAATCCTTCTGCAAATGGATTATTTCAGCTACAGCTAGATAAAACATACACAACTATTACTATTGAAGTATTCAACATGAATGGTCAATTGATTCAAACTTCAAGCTATTCTAAACTTTCAAAAATCCCACAGATTGACATGTCAAAACAACCAAAAGGAATCTATTTGATTCGCACTATTGCTGATGGAAAATTGTTAGAAACGAAAAAAGCGATTCGTAGTTGACACGATTTTATCACGTGTCATTCCTGCGTAGGCAGGAATCCATTATAGTATAAAAGTGGATTCCGCATCAGGTGCGGAATGACAAAAAGCAGTTACACAAGCTCCGATTCCAAGCGTTCTTCTATAACCTGATCACCTTTTTTATACACATAATACGAATGGTTTTCTTCATCTATAGACATGGCTTTGACAGGTTTCCCGTTTTCAAATACAATGCCTGATAAATCATCACATGCATAACCATCAGTTAAAATTTCGTTGGCAATATTATGATGAAATAACGGACGACGCGATGGATCCGAATGGTAATGTGGACAGTTACTAAATGGTAAAAAGTTGAAACCTGCTACAAACGTAAGTTCTTTAGGTCGAGAATCTGAAAATCCACCATTAAACCAGCATATTGAACCTGCGCTTCCGCCAGCTAATACAATTCCTTTGTCGTAGGCTTTTTTAAATGCTGAGTCAATTTCATGCGCTTTTAATAGCGTCATTAAATTTAAGGTATTTCCGCCACCAACAATAATTGCGTCCATTTCCATCAAATAGTCTTCAAAAGCCCAATCTTGTGAACTGGTACTAATCCAAACTTTTAATACATGCGGTTCTACGTCTAAATCGTGACATAACTCATACCAATAATTTATGTACCAAAGTGCGTCACCTGTTGCCGTTGGTAAAAAACAAATTTTTGGTTTCTTCTTTCCTGTGAGTTTCGCTGTATATTTTACAAATTCTCGATTGACTTGTCCGCCGTAAACGAATAGTGTTTGTGTTGGGTTCATGGTTTTGGGTTAGTTATTATATAATTACTTTTTTAACTCTTCTTTATAAAGATTTCTTTTGGCTGATGCATCACATTTTCTTTATGAAATAAGTTCTTTCGGAATTCACCAGGCTTTTTATCGTTTAGTAATTCGAGCTTTCCTTTGGTTTTGATGAGTTCTTGAAAATGTTGTTCCCGTTGTTCGTATTGTGCTTTGTTTGCATACGTAGTAATCAACATCAAGTGAAAAGGCGCATCTTCTGAGTATGGAGTTTCCATGATTTCAAAAGAAGCAATATAGTTTTTCTTAATCGCCATTTGACGCAACACTTTCCAGTTATACTGATAGTAATACATGGTTTCGGCTTTGTTTCCATCTACAATTTGAACAAAATCAACAGTAGAAATTCGTTCGTTGTCTTGTGCAAACGAAAGTTGTGTAAAAATTATAAAAACTACAAAAAGTATCTTTTTCATTTTGATTGATGATATAATGTTATTTCTGAAAAAAAGATACAAAAAAAGCGACTCTAAAGTCGCTTCTTATTATTTGTTTAACATTTCCCAGAGTTTATCCTTGAGTTCCATAATACCTTGTTGGGCAACGGAAGAGATAAACATAAACGGAATAGGTAAGTCTCGTTTGAGTTCTGCGCTCATTTCTTCCATGAGTTCCTCGTCTAACATGTCTGACTTTGAAATCGCAATGAAACGTTCTTTATCGAGCATTTCAGGGTTGTATTTCTTTAATTCGTTGAGTAGGATGTCATATTCTTTAGAAATATCTGCACTATCCGCAGGAATTAAGAACAATAACGTTGAGTTACGCTCAATATGTCTTAAGAAGTAATGTCCTAAACCTTTTCCTTCGGAAGCACCTTCAATGATTCCAGGAATGTCTGCCATTACAAACGATTTGTAATCTCTATATTCTACAATTCCTAAATTAGGCTTTAACGTTGTAAATTCGTAATCTCCAATTTTCGGTTTTGCCGAAGTGATCACTGAAAGTAACGTAGATTTTCCAGCATTTGGGAATCCTACCAAACCAACATCTGCTAAGACTTTTAATTCTAATAAAACATCTTTTTCTTCACCAGGAATTCCAGGTTGTGCATATCGTGGTGTTTGATTCGTAGGCGATTTGAAATGCCAGTTTCCACGTCCACCTTTTCCACCTTCAGCAATAATGCATTCTTCGCCGTGTTCTGTGATTTCAAAAAGTATGTTATTTGTTTCTGTATCACGTATCACAGTTCCTAATGGAACATCTAAATATACATCTTGTCCGTCAGCACCTGTACTCCTATTTCCACTACCATGACTTCCATGTTCAGCTTTGTGATGCCTTTTTAGTTTAAAGTGGTATAAAGTCCAAAGATTTTGATTCCCTCGGAGAATAATATGTCCACCACGTCCACCATCGCCGCCATCTGGTCCACCTTTAGCGTTGTATTTTTCACGTAATAAATGCATAGATCCTTTTCCTCCGTTTCCAGAAGTTATGTGCATTTTTACATAGTCTACAAAATTTCCATCTGTCATTGTATCATTATTTTAGTTCGCTACACGAGTTCATGTTGCGAAAATACTTCTATTTTGTCTTCAATTGCTGTCCAAAGTGCAATTCTGTGTTGTAACGCTTGTTTGCTTACCATGATACAATCTTCCCATTTCTGAGCGTCAGTACCACACAATTCTTGTATCATCTGTAAAGCTAATGGTCCATGTTCATCTCCATCAAGTTCAATATGTCTTTCTAAATAATAGATGAACTTTTCTAAATTTACATCAATAGTATGTTGATCAATTCCTTTGACCATTTCCAAAAACATATTTGGAATTAAATCTTCTCTTCCAAACGTAAATACCGCAGCAATTTTGTGTACTTCTTTTGTAGCAATTACAGCAAATGTAAAGTTTACAAAATCTTGTACTTCTTTTGGTGCGTTTACCGCGATCAAACTTTCAGCGATACTTTTACCTTTTGAAATATATGCAATACATTCTGAAATCATTTTTGTATTTGCATCAGAAGCTTCCATAGCTTCTACATACATTTCGTAATGACTTAATGGTTTCCCATCTTTGTCAATATCGCTTTCTTCGCCAAAAACAATTTCGTTGATAAATCGTCTTGTGACAGGATTTCCTTTCGGAATCCAAGGTACATTTGTTTGTGTTAAGTGTATTTGTAATGCTTTTAATAATGACATAAAATCAAATACAGCAAACACATGATATTCCATAAATGTGTTCAACGCATGTACAGAATCCACTTTGTTATATAAAGAATGTGCCACTATTTGTTGTTGTAGTGGCGCTAATTCTTCTGTGAGTTTTTGTATGTATATTTCTTTATTATAAATCATCAATAACTGCACTTAAACGTACTGTAATTTCTTCAATAGTTCCAATACCATTTACGCTATAAAATTTGTTTTGCGCTTTGTAATAATTAATTAATGGAGCTGTTTTTTGATTGTATTCGTCAAAACGATTTCTAATTTTATCTTCATCCTGATCATCTACTCGCCCGCTATCTTTTCCACGTTCTAATAAACGTTGAATTAAGATTTCATCATCAGCTTCTAATGCAATTGTAGCAGAAATTGTCCATTCTTTTGTTGCTAAAAAAGCATCTAATGCTTCCGATTGCGCCGTTGTTCTTGGAAAACCATCAAATATAAAACCTTTTGCTTCAGGGTTTTTCTCAACTTCTGCTTGCAACAGATTAATAGTTACTGCATCAGGAACTAAATCTCCTTTGTCCATATACGACTTGGCTAAAGTTCCTAATTCTGTTTCGTTTTTAATGTTGTATCTAAAAACATCTCCTGTAGAAATGTGTACTAAGTTGTACTTTTCTTTTAAGAAGTTTGCTTGTGTTCCTTTTCCAGCTCCGGGTTTTCCGAATAAAATTAAATTAATCATGTTGTGTGTGTGTAGTTGATAAACTTCGGGTAAGTTTCTTCCCAATTCGTCATAGTCCAATCCGTAGCCTACAATGAATTCGTTGGGAATTTCCATTCCGATATAATCTATTTTGTGTTGTTTTTTGTATGCTTCAGGCTTAAAGAATAAGGTTCCAATTTTGAACTCTTTTACTTTTTTTGCTTTGAATATTTTGTGTAATTCTTCTAAGGTGTTTCCTGTATCAATAATATCTTCTAATACAACAACTGTTCTTCCTTCAATGTCTTGAGATAAGCCAATGAGTTCTTTGATGTCACCTGTAGAAGAAGTTCCATGATAGGAAGCTAGTTTGATGAAGCTCATTTCACATGGAAATGGATATGCCTTCATGAAATCTGAGAAAAACATAAATACGCCGTTCAAGATTCCGATGAAAATTGGTTGCTCACCTTTGAGGTCATTTGCCATTTCTGCGGCCATTCTAGCGACAGCTTCCTGAATTTGAGCTTCAGTGATGAATTTCTTGAAATATTTATCGTGTAGTTTAATCACGTTTTCTAAGCACTTTTTTGATAAAATTACTTTTTTTGATGATGTCTAAAAAGTAGAATTTTATCCGTTAATGTCTTCTAAATAATGATGCTTTATCATTTTGAAAGGTGCAAAGATACAAATTGATTTATGAATAACGTTTTACGAGTTTACTTTTACCGTTTTAGATTTGTACTTTTGTTTAAAATCTGAAATACATGAATTATTTTTCCTCCAATTTTAAGCTAGGAATTCTCGGTGGTGGCCAGTTAGGCAAAATGCTACTTTATACAACTCGCAAGTTTGATATTTTCACGAAAGTGTTAGATCCAAGTGCAGAAGCGCCTTGTAAGATAGCTTGTAATGATTTTCATCAAGGTGATTTGATGGATTTTGATACGGTTTATAATTTTGGAAAGAATGTAGATGTACTAACCTTTGAAATTGAACATGTAAATGTTGATGCGTTAGAAAAATTGGAAGAAGAAGGCGTACATGTATATCCATCTTCTAAAACACTTAAAATAATTCAGAATAAAGGAATTCAGAAGCTTTTTTATCAGAAACATCAAATTCCGACTGCTCCTTTTTCTATTTATATGTCATTGGAAGAATTGATGCATGGTGTAGAAAATGAAGTGATTTCAATTCCGTTTGTTTGGAAAAGTACACAGTTTGGTTATGATGGAACTGGTGTAAAAGTAGTTCGCACATTAGCTGATTTGGAAAGTTTGCCAAATGTAGAGTGTATGTGTGAAGAGTTGATTGATTTTAAGAATGAACTCGCGGTTATTGTTGCCCGAAATGTTTCAGGTGAAGTGAAAACGTATCCAGTTGTAGAAATGGAGTTTCATCCAGAAGCCAATCAGGTTGAATATGTAATTTGTCCAGCAAGAGTTTCTGAAGATATTCTAGCGAAAGCGAAAAAAGTAGCATTACAAGTTTCGGAAGCATTAGCACATACAGGAATTTTAGCCGTGGAATTATTTCAGACACAAAATGATGATATTATTGTAAATGAAGTTGCACCAAGACCACATAATAGTGGACATTATAGTATTGAAGCAAGTTATACAGATCAATTTGAACAACATATTCGCGCAATTTTAGATTTACCTTTAGGAAATACAGCTAGTAAAGTTGCCGGAATTATGGTAAATTTAGTTGGCGCTGAGAATCATACTGGTGATGTTGTGTATGAGAATATTGAAAAAATTATGCAGATGGAAGGTGTAACACCTCATATTTATGGGAAGAAACAAACACGTCCTTTTCGTAAAATGGGACATGTAACTATTGTGAATGAAGATATCGCAGAAGCTAGAAAAGTAGCTGCAGCAGTAAAACAAACAATCAACGTAATTAGTAAGTAATATGGCAAAAGTGGGAATTATTATGGGAAGTACAAGTGATCTTCCTGTAATGCAAGAAGCAATCGATATTTTGAAGGGTTTTGATATTGAAATTGAAGTAGATATTGTTTCTGCACACAGAACTCCTGAGAAGTTATTTGATTATGGAAAAAACGCACATACACGTGGCATTAGCGTTATTATTGCTGGCGCTGGCGGCGCGGCACATTTGCCAGGAATGGTAGCATCTTTGTCTCCATTACCAATTATTGGTGTTCCTGTAAAGTCTAGGAATTCGATTGATGGCTGGGATTCTGTATTGTCAATTTTACAAATGCCTGGTGGCGTTCCTGTAGCAACTGTTGCGTTAGATGGCGCAAAAAACGCTGGAATATTAGCAGCACAAATTATTGGAACTTCTGATAAGTGTGTACTCGATAAGATTATGGTATATAAAGAAGGATTAAAACAGAAAGTTATTAATTCCGCTAAGGAAATCTCAAAATAGAAAAAGCCGCTTTTACAAGCGGCTTTTTTGTATCATACAGATCATTAAAAATAAAACTAACCTACCATATTATTAATCATTTTTTTTACCCCAAAACATGTTTGGATAAATAAGTCTGTAATGATGAATCAAAAGTATTGTATTCATCATTATTCGCACTTTTGAAACTACTTTAAATTCGTTTTCTCGTTTAAATGCATCAACTATTCGCTGAAAGGTATTTCTATCAATAAAATGCTTATTTATACTTCATACTAAATAGTAAAAAACCCTCTAAACATTCGTTTAGAGGGTTTACATCAACCAATCCATTTTAATTACATACAGTTAATAGGGCTATCAACATTGTATCATGCTTCAAGTAGGTTACATATATTTTATAATCATCAAAAAATTATCTCTACTAAATCAACAGTGCAAAACTCTTAATTATCTAGTAGTTTGAACAATAGTGAAATATGTTTCTATCTAGAATCGATGAAATACACGAATAATAGGCAAAATGAATTCTGAAGTATATTTATTTTACAATTTTTTTGATAATTGTTGCTCCTAAAGCATCTGTACATCGCAAAATGTAAATTCCACGTACTAAACTGTTTACCTCAACTTTGTTTGTAAAGTCAGTAGTAAGCATACGTTTTCCTGAGATATTGAAAAGTTCTAACGTTTCAATATTTGTTAGTTTTGTGTGAATGGTAAGCATATTACTTGCAAAGTATGCATGTATATTTGTGTCTTCTTTTTGAATGTCTTCTATACTTAATGAACCACGGCGATCTAATTTTAGAAAGAAACGATCATTGAATTCGCCAACAATTCCAGCAAATGAATAACTTGTTTGGCGTAAATCGGTAAATAATCCTTCGTATCTATCTTCTAAAATGATATCAAAACTAGGATCTAGAAATTCTGCATCTATTGATAGTGTATATGTTTCATTTGCTGTAAGTTCATATCCTAACGGAACTTCTACATCTGTATTTGTTAATTCTGGTAATGCTTGAATTGAAAGTCGTGTTGATCCCATAAACGAGTAGAATTCTATTACTGCTCCATCATTTATGAAATTCCCATCAAATCCGTCATCATAGTCATTTGTTCCTTCAGGAATGAATCCTAAAAGAATAGTCATGAATGAACCATTTCCTGCTAATCGTAATGATATTCGTCCGTCAGTTTGGTCGTCTTCTGAGTTTGGTAATTGATTGTTTGTAGTATCAATATGTTTCCAATTACTTTTTTTCCAAAAGTTATTGCAATCTTGTCCAAAGGATAGAATTGAAATACTCATACATAAGAGCACCAATAATAGTTTTGTTTTCATGGCTATGGGAGATTAGGTAGTTTTTCTGATAACTAAACCAATACAATGATAACAAAATATTATTTACTTACAATGCTAATTATTTCTTATTTAAGACTTTAAAATTTTCTTTGCGACGGTTATACCGTTTTCAGTAGTTAACTTTACAATGTAAATACCTCTTGACAATTGCGGAATTGCTAACGTATCCGTATACGCACGTTGAATGATTTGCTTTCCAGAGATATCATATAAAGTGATTGTTTTAAAATCAGTACGATTTGTAATAATTTGTAATTCTTCACCTTTGAATAATACATTTGTTTGCGTTTCAACTGCTTCAACATCCTCCACACTTAAGGTATTTCTACTTTGAACATTTAAGAAGAAACGATCATTCTCTTCTGTTGGTGCGGTAGTAAAAGAATACGTAGTTTGTCTTAAGTCTGTAAAAATCCCTTCATATCTGTCTTCTAAAATAATATCAAAGGCAGGATTTAAGTATTCTGCATCAATTTCTATTGTATACGTTGCGCTTGACAACACTTGATATCCTAAAGGAATTTCATAATTAGTATTAGATAGTTCAGGTAATGCCTGAATTGACATTTTATCCGTATTTATATAAGAATAGAATTCCAAACTAGAACCTTCATTGATAAACGGGCCATCATATTGTTCTTCATAATTTACTGTTCCTTGTGGAATAAACCCAATTAGTTGTGTTGCATACACTCCATTACCAGACATACGTAATGACAATCTTCCATCTGTTTGACTATTGCTCGTATTTGAAGTTTCAGGAGTAAACGCACCTGTTGAGTTAGGTCTGAAAAATTGTGTGTTATTTGCTATAACTCTGTGTGAATTTTTAAACGTAACTGATCCGCTAGTACCACTTTTTGCTTGTACTGCAAATCCTTGTGCTGTTCCAATATTTCCATCGGCAGCTCCTAAAGGATTAGAACCAGTACTATTATATTCTATATAGTCTGATGCTAAATTATCTCCTATTGGAGCTTCAGTTTGTCTCCAATAATATACAGTTCCTTGAATTTCATCTGAGTTATCACTTTGAAAAGTTTCCCAATCAATTGCTGATGGATATGGATTACCGATAATATTATACCCAGATTCTCCAGAACCTGGATCAACCGTGTAATATACATTTTCAACAATATCTCCATTATTTACTGTTCCTGTAAAGGTTGCAGTTTCTACATTATAATGGTTTGCTCTAAATGCATATCCTCTTCCTACTTCCATATCTGTATGGCTATTACTCCATGCTGCGCTTGTTGCAGAAGCATTCCAGAAATAATTATATCCTCCTACACTTGGAAAAATAGTAGCAATTGTACTATTACTCTCGTCAATAGGCGTTGACCAATATGAATAAAAGTATCTATTTGTATAATTTGGTGAATCACGCTTTACAGTATAGCTTCCGCTTCCCTTAACAGCAATGTTTTTGCGAGATAACAAAGCTCCATCATCTTCTATAGTAACAGTTCCATCATTAGTTAAATCATAATAAACATCTAATGTAGCTCCTGCATTTATTGTTATGGAAGCTGTTGCATTTACTGTAAGTTCACCAACTTCGGTATGTGCCGTTAATACAGGATAGTTTGTAGAACTCTGAATTATTACAGATTCTAACTTCGCTCCGTCTGGTGCAGTTCCTCCAACCCAATTGCTTCCTGTTGTCCAACTTGTTGTTGAAGCTGTAGCTGACCATGTGATTACCGTTTTATTACTTCCAGAATCTGTTACTACAGCATCATCGTCGTCTAAATAAGTTATCGTATCTCCATCTAAAGCAGCAACTAAATTATTTGTACCAACTGTTGTAATTAAAACATCTTTATTGTCATCTATTTCGGTTGCTGTACGTACATCATCCCAAACTCTAAATCCCCAAATATTACCAGCAAAGTAATTATTAGAATTAGATTGATTATTATTATTGAAACAATATTCAGAACTACCGCCCGACGTCCATGTTCCACAGTTTGGATAACGTACGTTAGAATCAGATCGTCCTAAGTTTATATTTCCTGAATGATTTCTAATTTCAAAACCAGCTCTAGAGTCCATTAACGTTCCATCTAAATACCATTTCAAATTTGTATTATCTGAAGCAGCTATTGGGTCATTAACAGGTGTTGAAACATTATCAAATACTAATGCTATATGATACCACGTATCATCACTAATAGGTTCTCGAAAATAAGTTCCCTCCCAACGTGGAGTGTAATCATTTGCTCTATTATATCCACCAACTACTACATAATCGTTTTCCACATACATAACTATACCACGAGAACCACCACCTTCTTTGTAGATAACTTGTCTGCTTGTAGCATCGTCCACTTTAAAATAGCCTTCAATTGTTCTATCGTTAACAGTTGTTGTGTTAATATTGTCAGAATCACTTAATCTAATATAATCATCTACACCATCTAAATAGTAACCATCCGACGGAGGTTGAGCTTGTATAAAAGATGTAGTCAGTAATAAAAAGAATAGTATTTGTAATTTTTTCATAATCAGGGCAATTTTGATATTATATACGCAAATTCTCTATCTTTGATTTTTATTAAGTAGGTATGTAGAGTTTGTTGATATAAATTTATAATACTTACATGAAAATAACCTTTTCTTACAAACATAAAAATTCAATTTCGACAAACAGCGCAAATATACCGATTAAATGAACTTACTAAATACAAAATTTACTACAAAATACACAACTGCTCCTTTTTCTAAAATTAATACAAACGACTATATACCTGCCATTGAAGCAGAAATTGCACGTTCAAAAGAGGAAATTAATCACATAACAAGTGATGAAAATAGTCCTACTTTTGAAAATACGATTGAAAAGTTAGAGTATTCGGGACAACAACTGGATAGAATTACAAGTGTGTTTTTTAATTTGAATTCGGCAGAAACAAATGAAACAATTCAAAAGTTAGCACAGGAAATCTCTCCGAAATTGACTGAGTTTTCAAATGACATTACACTAAATGAAGCGCTGTTTAAAAGAGTAAAATATGTGTATGATCAGAAAGAAGATTTAGAGTTAACTACAGAACAGGAAACCTTACTTGATAAGAAGTTTAAAAGTTTCTCTAGAAACGGAGCTAATTTACCAGAAGATAAGAAAGAACAACTTCGTGAAATTGACAGAAAACTTTCGAAATTAAGCTTGACTTTTGGAGAAAATGTACTTGCAGAAACCAATAAGTTTCAACTACATTTAACAGATGAAAAAGATGTTTCTGGAATTCCTAATGGTGCTTTAGAAGCTGCAAAAGCAATTGCTCAAAACGAAAACAAAGAAGGTTGGATTTTTACACTCGATTATCCAAGTTATATTCCTTTTATGAAGTATGCAGATAATAGAGCATTGCGCCAACAAATGGCAACTGCTTTTGGTTCTAAATGTTTTAAGAATGACGAGTTAGACAATCAGAAAAATGTACTGGAAATTGCAAAATTACGTCATGAACGTGCTAATTTATTAGGTTACCAAACGCATGCACATTTTGTGTTAGAAGAACGCATGGCTGAAACGCCAGAAAAAGTAATTTCTTTCTTAAATGAATTACTAAAAAAAGCTAAACCAGCTGCAAAACGCGAGTTTAAACAATTGTCAGACTTTGCTAAAAAGCTAGATGGAATTGAAGAACTTCAAAGCTGGGATAGTTCTTATTATTCTGAAAAATTGAAGCAAGAATTATTCAATTTGGATGATGAAAAGCTTAAACCATATTTTAAGCTTGAAAATATAATTGATGGCGCTTTTACCGTTGCAAATAAACTATTTGATTTACGTTTTGAGCAAGTTTCTGATATTGATGTATATCATGAAGATGTTAAAACATACGAAGTCTATGATGGAAACAACAATTTTGTGTCTGTATTTTATGCAGATTTTCATCCGAGAAAAGGAAAACGAAATGGTGCCTGGATGACGTCTTATAAATCGCAACAACGAAAAGATGGAACTGTAGAACGTCCGCATGTTTCTATTGTGTGTAATTTTACAAAACCAACAGCTTCAAAACCTTCTTTATTGACGTTTAATGAAGTTACAACCTTATTCCATGAATTTGGTCATGCATTGCATGGAATGTTAGCAGATACAACATATCCAAGTTTAAGTGGAACTTCTGTATTTTGGGATTTTGTTGAATTGCCAAGTCAAGTATTAGAAAACTGGTGTTATGAAGCAGATGCATTGGCAATTTTTGCCAGACATTATGAAACTGACGAAGTGATTCCAATGGAATTTATTGAAAAAATAAAAGCTTCTGCAACCTTTTTAGAAGGAATGGCGACACTACGTCAATTGAGTTTTGGATTGCTCGATATGAGTTGGCATGGAATTAATCCGACAACAATTACAGATTTAAAAACACATGAAAGCGCAGCTTTTGAAGACACTCGATTGTTTCCAAAAAATTCTAAAACAGCAATGAGTACTGCTTTTTCACACATATTTCAAGGCGGATATTCTTCTGGGTATTATAGTTATAAATGGGCCGAAGTCTTAGATGCTGATGCTTTTGAGTACTTTAAAGAGAATGGAATTTTCAGTAAAGAAATTGCTTCAAAGTTTGCAACTCATGTATTATCAAAAGGAGGAACAGAACATCCAATGACTTTATACAAACGTTTCCGTGGAGAAGCTCCAAAACCAGATGCCTTACTAAAACGTGCAGGTTTATTGGTTGGTTAGATGTTAGATGTTAGATGTTAGATGTTAGATGTTAGATGTTAGATGTTAGATGTTAGATGTTAGATGTTAGATGTTAGATGTTAGATGTTAGATGGAAATTAAATACTAAATCGTCTTTTCGAGTGATTTTCGATAGAAAATTGTATCGAGAAATACTTTAAAACACCAAACAATACTAAATACAAAAGATAACTTAAGTTCGTTTCAAATAGTGAAATTACTATTGAAACGAACTTTTTCTTTGTACTAATTTCAAACAAAATAAAAATAAACTTTCAAAAATTATTGAAAGTTTAAAAATTATTATATATTTGTCTCATGAAATACAAAGAAGCAAAAGATAAGTTTATACAAACATGGGGATCATTAGGAAACCTGTGGGGAATTAACAAAGCAATGGCGCAAATACATGCGTTACTTTTAATTTCTCCTGAACCAATATCAATGGAAGATGTCATGGAAGAGTTACACATTTCAAGAGGTAATACAAGTATGAATTTACGTCAATTGATTGATTGGGGAATTGTATACAAAACCTCAAAAGCTGGTGAACGAAAAGAGTACTTCACATCAGAGAAAGACATTAATGAGCTTGCAAAACAAGTTGCGCGTGAACGTAGTAGAAGAGAAATTCAACCAACATTAAAAGTATTGAAAGAAGTTAGTACTATTGAAAATGATGGTTCAGCTAAAACGGCAGAGTTCATAAAGCAAACAAAAGCGCTTCACGAATTAGCATCAACCGCCGATTCAATAATGAATCGAGTCGTAAATCAAGAGTCGAATTGGCTGACAAAAACATTCATGAAGCTCTTAAAATAAGATACGAAAGGAATTCATTTTCCTTTTTTATTTCAATATATGTTTCACAAATTACTGAAAGTTTAAAATATATAATAGTTATGAAATTTATTCAAAACATCAACGGCATCATATACGGATTAACACTTATAGGATATCTAACCATTATTTACGGATTGTATATGCAAATTCTTCTTGGGTTTTCTCAGATTCTATTTTTCTTAATCCTCCTATCTAATTATGATAAGTTTTCTAGAAAAGTAAAAGATCATTTAAACATTTATGGAACTACCTTAATCGTCTATTTTGTGTTCATTTTATTTATTAAAAATAATGATTATGTACCTTCAAAATACATCACAGAACTCAGCATACTCATTAGTATTTTCATTCCTATGACAATCGCTACTTATTTTACGTACATCCTTTATAAACTTCAAAAACAAGTATTATGATTGATTTTATTCCTAATTGGCTAATAATCCTTGGCGGAATTGGTCAAATATTTACAGCACTTATTTATCCATATATACGTCATCGAGTATTTGATTGGTATACAGATGTAAAAAAGTTAAAACCGCTAAATCAAGAAATTGCAAAAACGTACGGAAGATATATTCAAGGATTAAATTTTTCTTTTGGTTTGATTGCGATTCTATTAACGAACGATCTAAAAAATCAAACACATTTAGCATTAGCAATTACTGGATTGATAGGAATGTATTGGGTTGGAAAAGTTGCTACTCAAATTGCATATTATCCTATGTATACAATTCCTCAGCAACCAATTTTTAAAATCGGTTCATATTGCATGAATACACTATTTGTACTATTTGCAACAGTTTACACTTTACTATTTACGTATAACCTCATTGGAATTTATTTCAATTAAAATCTCACAATCATGAAAAATCTATGTCTTCTCTCCTATTTAAAAAAGGAATTTCAAACATCATCCTCTAATAAAGAACAAGTAATTGATTTTTACAATGAAGCAACTGAAGATTATCGTTTTTGGAGTCATGATTTAAATATGCACTTCGGTTATTTTGATCTTTTCAGAACAAATCCATTCAAGCGTGATACGATGCTAAATAGAATGAATAAAGAAGTTTTTAAACGTTTAAATATTGTTGACAAAAAAAAGCACATTGTAGATTTAGGTTGTGGAATGGGCGCTTCTATTCGCTATGGAATTTCAAACTATCCAAACCTTGCGGTGACAGGTTTTACAATTTCTCCTTTTCAGGTTGAAAAAGGAAATGAAATGCTCCATACAGAACGCGGAACGATCTTAAATAGAGATTACCGCAATACATTTTTTAAAGAAAATTCTTTTGATGGTGCAATGGCAATTGAAAGTCTATGTCATTCAGGTTGTAGCAAACATGCTTTAGAAGAAACCTACCGAATTATGAAACCTGATTCAACATTTGTAATTGCAGATGCCTTTACTAAAAAAAATGTTGACGAAATGAATCCGTTAGCAAAATATACCTACAAAGGTTTATGTGACTCATGGAGTTTGGAAAGTTTAGGTAATGTAAACCAAGTAAAATCTGATTTAGAAAGCATTGGTTTTAAAGATGTAAAAGTAGAAAACATTTGGTACAGAGTTGCGCCTTCTGTATTGCACGTACCATTTACGATTAGTGCTTTTATTTTAAAAAAGCTATTCAAAAAAGAACCCTTAAAACCAGAAAGTATAAAAAACTTAAAAGGTTCGTTTTTCGCTTTGTTATCAAGCTTAAGCTTAACAAACTTTGGATATTACATCATCACGGCTAAAAAATAACAGCATGAATTTCAACATTATTAGTTATATAATATACATTCCAATTATCTTTTTTATTACGGTAAAAGTAGGTTGGGTACTCTACAAAAACGGAGAAGTATTCTTGTATAGCATTTTAAGTAATGACACTGAAACTGCCGAAAATATAAACAAAATATTACTGATAGGTTATTACCTAATCAATTTGGGCGCAGCCACAATTACCATTGCGTTTTGGGATACTGTAGAAACTAGTTATGAAATGGTAAATACACTTTCTGACGTATTGGGAAAAACAATTTTATTGCTCGCGCTTATGCATTATAACAACATCTTTTGGATCAAATTTTTAAATCGAAAAAAACAAACAATAAACTAATACTATTATGGAAACATCAAAAATCATTATCGCGTACTTTATCTATCTTCCAATTGTCATTGGATTGACCATATTTGTGTCAAAAAAATTATTTGAAAGCGGAAAAAGCTTTATGATTGATATCTTTAAAGGTCAAGAAAATATTGCAATAGCAACGAATAAATTATTTGAAGTTGGTTTCTATTTGGTGAATATTGGTTGGGCATTAATCATCATGAAAATATCATTCTACAATTCAACATACACAATTAGTAATCAACGATTAATCGAGATTATGGGATTAAAAATAGGAAGCTTCTCCATATACTTAGGTTTAATGTTATTCTTAAATCTATTTCTATTTTTGAGAGGAAGAAAAAAAGCTAGACAATCTACAAAACAACTTGCAACAGAAGAATTTACGAAGTTCAATTAAAAAGTAACGGCATGAAAACAGTTTTAAAGAAAAACAAATACCTCACTTTTGCTTTTGCATGCTTAGTAACAGCAATGCTTTCAACACTATTTGTATACATAGGCGTTGATATATTTAATGATTATGGCTGGACAGTTTTTGCGCTAATTCCGTTCTTTTCAGGTGTAACAACTACTTTAATCCTAAGTTATTATGGGCACGTTACTTTTGCAAGCGCTTTTAAAAACTCATTACTCGTATTCTTTGTATGTGCTTTATTTTTATTGCTATTCGCGATTGAAGGTATCATTTGTATCATTATGGCAGCGCCAATGGCAATTCCATTTGTGATTTTAGGTGCGTTTGTTGGCTACAAAATTCAACACAAAAAAGCTTCAGGCATCAAAATGATTGTATTATACATTATCGTAGTTCCATCATTACTAGCTTTTGAAAATCATACAGATGTAGAACCAACAGTGTTTCCTATTCAATCAAGCATTATAATTGATGCACCAATTGAAGAAGTATGGAAACAAGTAATTGAATTTCCTGAAATGGAAGCACCAACGGAATTTCTTTTCAAAACAGGAATTGCCTATCCAATAAATGCAAAAATTGAAGGAAAAGGAGTTGGCGCTATTCGGTATTGTAACTTCTCTACGGGAAGTTTTGTAGAACCAATAACCGCTTGGAATGAACCAAATTT
This sequence comes from Kordia sp. E, assembly GCF_056033805.1. Taxonomy (NCBI): domain Bacteria; kingdom Pseudomonadati; phylum Bacteroidota; class Flavobacteriia; order Flavobacteriales; family Flavobacteriaceae; genus Kordia; species Kordia sp. E. The sequence goes on along the minus strand of NZ_JBRASR010000002.1, from coordinate 2,110,647 downwards.
ATTAGCTTTCTCTGTAAAAGAACAACCAGTTCCTATGAAAGAAATGAGTATGTATGACATTAACCCAGCACATTTACATGAATATTTTGTGTCTAAAAAAGGGCAATTCAAGCTTACAAAATTGGCAGATGGAAAAACACTTGTAGAAGGAACAACTTGGTATTACAATAAAATTCAACCTGAAATCTATTGGAAAATTTGGAGTAAATACATCGTTCAAAAAATTCATCATCGTGTATTAAACCACATAAAAGTAACATGTGAAACAACTCAAAAATCAGAAGTATGAAAAAAATAGTCATCGCAGGCGGAAGTGGATTTCTTGGAAAAGCACTCATTGATTTCTATCTTCCTAAAAATTATGAAATAGTTGTGCTTTCGCGAACTGTCAAAGAAACAGGAAACGACATGCTTCGGTATGTTAAATGGAACGCAAAAACGCTCGATATTTGGTTGACAGAATTGGAAGGAATTGAAGCATTGATCAATCTTACGGGGAAATCAGTTGATTGTCGTTACAACGAAAAAAACAAAGCTGAAATTCTAAATTCACGTATTGAATCTACGGAAGTATTAGGAAAAGCGATTCAAGCATGTGTAGTGCCGCCAAAAGTTTGGATGAACTCTTCTACTGCAACAATTTATGAGCATTCGTTAGATACAAAAATGACAGAAGCAACAGGTGTTATTGGTGACGATTTCTCTATGAATGTTGCCAAATCATGGGAAGAAACATTTTATAACATCAAAATACCAAGAACACAAAAAATTGCTTTGCGAACGTCTATTGTTCTAGGAAAAAATGGTGGCGCTTTTATTCCATTAAAAAATCTAACGAAAGTTGGACTTGGAGGAACGCAAGGAAATGGAAACCAAAAAGTAAGCTGGATTCATGAACACGATTTCTGTCGCGCTGTAGATTTTCTATTAACGAAAAGCAAAGAAGGAATTTTTAATATTACATCGCCAAATCCATTGGAAAACAAAAGTTTTATGCAAACGCTAAGACATGTATTAAAAATTCCGTTTGGAATACCACAACCAAAATGGTTACTCCGTTTTGGCGCTAGAATCATAAAAACGGAAGCGGAACTATTATTAAAAAGTAGGTATGTAATTCCTGAAAAATTAGTGACAGCTGGTTTTCAGTTTAATTATCCAACAGCAGAAACTGCGATAAAAGAAATTATATCCCGATAAAAGTCAGTATTAAATATTATTTTCTATTACTAATTATTAAAGAATAACTCTGAATTATTGAATGCTTCTCAAATGACGATCTTAAGAAATAGTGAGTGAAAAGTGGAATTGCAAAGCGTAGCTTTAAGCATGAAACGCATGAGCGAATGTTGCGTAGCAATTTCCTATAGATCGTCTTGACTTTTTTGGTTCGTTTTTGTGTCAAGACAAAAATGAACGTAACTAAATAGTTGAAAACAACCATGCAGAATGTATTCTATTTAATCAGATTTTAAAATAAACTATTATATGAGTTTTTTAACAGCCGAATGGCGAAAACTAGTTTTTATAAATTACACAGTTGACCCAGAATTATTACAAAAATATGTCCCAAAAGGAACACTTTTAGATAGTTATAACGGAAAATGTTTTGTGAGTGTAATTGGTTTCATGTTTAAGAATACTAAAGTATTAGGTTGTAAAATGCTAGGCTTACACACATTTGAAGAAGTTAATTTGCGATTTTACGTAAAACGAAAAGACGGAGACATTTGGAAAAGAGGTGTTGTTTTTATTCAAGAAATTGTTCCGAAACGCTTGTTGAGTTTTGTAGCAAATACGGTTTATCATGAACATTATAGTACACGACCAATGTCTCACAAATGGAATATTACACCAAAAACAATTGACATTTCATACACTTGGAAAAATAGAGAAACAACACAATCTATTGCTGTAAAAGCGAGCAACAATCCTATATCGTTTCCTGAAGAGTCAGAAATTGAATTCATCTCAGAACATTATTTTGGCTATACCAAATACAACGAAAACAAAACCTTTGAATATGAAGTAACGCATCCAAAATGGTTGTATTACAAGGTTAATGAATATACTGTAAATGTAGATTTTGAATTGAATTACGGAAAAAAGTTTGCACATCTTACCACACAAAAACCAGATTCTGTATTTTTAATGGAAGGTTCTGCAATTACTGTTGAACCAAAGAAAAATTTATCATTACTAAAAAAATAATCTAACTCAAATAGTAGCACTTTTAATCAAGTAGAATGACCACAATCCACATAGAAACACAAATTAACGCACCGATTCAACTCGTATTTGATCTTTCCAGAGATATATCAGAGCATGAAGCTTCCGCCAATCACACACGTGAAAAAGCAATTGCGGGAAGAACTTCAGGAAAAATAAAATTGGGAGAAACGGTTACGTGGCACGCTAAACATTTTGGTTTTTATCTAACACATACGAGTCTTATTTCTGCGTTCGAATCTCCAACGTATTTTGTAGATGAAATGACAAAAGGTACATTTAAAAGTTTTCATCATGCGCATACTTTTAAAGAAGTTGACAACCAAACACTCATGATTGACGTACTAAAATATGAAGTTCCGTATGGTGTTTTCGGAAAATGTTTTGACTACTTATTTCTAAAATCATACATGAAAAAATTTCTACTTGAAAGGAATCAACATCTCAAACAACGCGCTGAATTGTTAAATTTAACAAATTGAGTATTTCCCTTACTTTCTAATAATTTTTTATTTCGACAATTATCGTTTACTTTTGAAGAAATAATTTAGACCATCAATGCCAAATCACAAACTTGATCCTAATACCTGGATTACGCTCTATGCTGATTACCTTTACAATTATACTATTGTAAGAGTAAAAGATAGAGAAACTGCCCAAGACTTAGTCCAAGAGACATTTTTTGCGGGATTAAAATCAATGGCTAATTTTAAAGGAGAAGCTTCCGAACGAACGTGGCTAATTTCTATTTTGAAACGAAAAATCATTGATTATTATCGTAAAATAAATTCTAAAAAAGGACAAGCCGAAGTAAGAATCAATTACAATTCTGATTCCGAATCTGAAGGAGATTGGCTAGAAGAACGCGTTGCGGACAACTATGACAAAAACGCGGAAGATCAAATTCAGAATGAAGAACTTGGACTTGCCATCGAAGATTGTTTAGATAAACTTCCTGAAAAACAAGCCACTATCTTTAAAATGAAAACCATTTTAGGATACGATACTGAAACTATTTGTAATGATCTAAATATAACTGCGTCTAACCTTTGGGTTATCATTCACAGAGCACGTACCGCGCTTTCTGGGTGCCTCGAACAGAACTGGTATTAAATCGAATTAAATGAGTACAAAGAATAAATTTTTTATATCCTGCGAAGAAGCAAAACATATCTGTGATAAGACACAATATGGAGAAGCTAGTTTTTGGGAAAAAGTAAAACTAAACGTTAGATTATCTTGGTGTCGTATCACTAGAGCCTATTCAGGCAATAACAACAAGTTAACAAAATTGATGCAAAAATCTAAGATTGAAGCCATCGAAAACGACAAGAAAGCAGAAATGCAACGCAAACTGCAAGAAGAAATAAGCAAATATTAGGCTACAAAAAAAGTAGTGCTAAAAACCATACAATCGGAATACTTTCTACCCAAAAAGATGTAAAGTATTTCGATTTTTTTATGCTTGCTTGCCAAACTACTATTGCTAATAAAATGCTCAGTCCAATAGTACTAAAAAATACTGTTGAATATATTGCTGTTTGCCAGAATTCAATAGCTATAAAAAGTAAAATCCAGCCATAAGCAATCAATTTTGTCTTTCCAACTCCAATTCGTTGTGGCATCGTTCCTAAACCTGATGCATCAAACTTTAAATCACTAATCTCAAAAGGAATCATCAAAATCAAAATTAACAATACACGCTGTATCAAAAATAAAATTGTCGATTCGTCAAACCTAAGAAGAATCACATGTATTAATTCATATGAGTCATAAGCGCTAGTATTTACTAAAGGTAATATTACCGTAACACCTGCCCAACACAAACCAACAATCAAAATTTTGAGTCCAGGCAAGTCCCTAAAATTTTTCTGTTTGGGTAAAAATGGAATAATATATAATGATGATAAAACACTCAATCCAATTGCCCAAAGCAATGTGTCAAATTTTAAATGATACGCATAAAATAATGTCAACCCAAAGCAAATAAAACTCAATACTTGAATTCCTTTTTTATAACTAGTTTTTACAAAAAAATAACGTTTGGCTGAACTTCCATATTTTATAAAATTATATGTAACAATTGTACTATAAAATGTGAAATACAATACAGCTTCATCATAAGGTAATTGAAATAATATCAGTGTACTATATGTCAATGCATACACACTTAAACCTATATGAATACTACTATCTAAATAAAAATTGAAAAGTTTCTTTAAAACATTCATCACACAAAAATAACGAAACTGTTCATAACCTATATTTTTCGTTAAAAACTTTCCATATTCGCTACAGAATAAAACTAAAAGATATAATTATTTAATCGTACTTTTGCATAGCAAAAAAAACACACAACTATATAAAAGAAAATACAAAGTCGATGAATACGGATTCTTTCTCATTAAGACACAATGGAACACGCGCAAAAGATGTTCCTTACATGTTAAAAACCATCGGAGTTGATTCTCTAGAACAACTTATAGACGAAACTATTCCTAGCGGAATTCGATTAAACGCACCGTTGGATCTTCCAGCTGGTTTAAGCGAAAACGAATTTTTGTCACATATGCAAAACCTTGCAGGACACAACAAAATATTCAAATCATATATTGGATTGGGATATCACGAACCTGTAACGCCAGCAGTAATACAACGCAATATTTTTGAAAACCCAGGTTGGTATACAGCATATACGCCATATCAAGCTGAAATTGCACAAGGAAGACTGGAAGCTTTATTAAATTTCCAAACAGTAGTAACTGACTTAACAGGAATGGAAATAGCAAATGCTTCTCTATTAGATGAAAGTACAGCTGCTGCTGAAGCAATGGGAATGTTATTTGCAGTTCGATCAAGAGCGCAAAAGAAAGCTGGTGTTTCAAAATTCTTTGTCTCAAACGAAGTATTACCACAAACAATTTCGTTGTTAAAAACAAGAGCGATTCCAATTGGAATTGAATTAGTTTTTGGAGATCATAAGGAATTCGATTTCTCTACTGAGTATTTTGGAGCTTTATTACAATATCCTGGAAAGCACGGACAAATCTTTGATTACAGAGCATTTACTGAAAAAGCAAACGAAAACGAGATTAAAGTTGCTGTTGCTGCAGATATTTTAAGCTTAGTATTACTAGAATCTCCAGGTAATTTCGGAGTTGATGTAGTTGTTGGAACTACGCAACGTTTCGGAATTCCATTAGGATATGGTGGACCACACGCAGCATTCTTTGCTACAAAAGAAGAATACAAACGCCACATTCCAGGTCGTATTATTGGTGTAACCAAAGATACAGATGGTAATCGTGCATTGCGTATGGCGCTTCAAACACGTGAACAACATATTAAAAGAGACAAAGCAACTTCTAACATTTGTACGGCACAAGTATTACTAGCTGTCATGGCTGGAATGTACGCTGTATATCACGGTCCAAATGGTTTAAAATATATTGCAAATAAAGTACATGAAAATACAGTTGATTTAGCAAATACGCTAGAAAAGCTAGGTTTTCAACAAACAAATACAGCGTATTTTGATACAATTGTAATCAAAGCTAATGCTTCAACAGTTAGAGAAATCGCAGAACAAAACGAAGTAAATTTCTTATATATTGATGAAAATACAGTTGGAATTTCTATCAATGAAGCTACAACTGCTCGTGACTTAAATGATATTGCATTTATTTTTGCTGCTGTTGCTTCAAAAGAAACAATAGCAATAGAAAAAACAAATGTCTCTAAAATAGAAACATCAGTTGCTAGAAAAACTACTTTCTTAGAAGAACCTGTTTTTAATAGTTATCATTCTGAAACAAAAATGATGCGTTATATCAAAAAACTAGAGCGTAAAGATTTATCCTTAAATCATTCAATGATTGCGTTAGGTTCATGTACGATGAAATTAAACGCTGCAGCGGAAATGTTATCGTTAAGTTCGGCACAATGGAATAACATTCATCCATTTGTCCCTGTTGAACAAGCAGAAGGATATCAAATTCTATTAAAAGAATTAGAGCATCAATTAAATGTAATTACAGGATTCGCAGGAACTTCATTGCAACCAAACTCTGGAGCACAAGGAGAATTTGCAGGATTAATGGTTATTAGAGCGTATCATGAATCAAATGGAGATACACACAGAAATATCTGTTTAATTCCAGCTTCAGCACACGGAACAAATCCGGCAAGTGCAGTAATGGCAGGAATGAAAGTTGTTGTAACCAAAACAACAGAAGATGGAAACATTGATGTAGAAGATTTACGTGAAAAAGCACTAAAGCATAAAGATAATTTAGCTGCGTTAATGGTTACATATCCATCAACACACGGAGTTTTTGAATCTACAATTAAAGAAATTACACAAATCATCCACGACAATGGTGGACAAGTATATATGGATGGTGCAAACATGAATGCACAAGTTGGATTGACAAATCCTGCAACAATTGGCGCAGATGTTTGTCACCTAAACCTACACAAAACATTTGCAATTCCACATGGTGGTGGTGGACCAGGAGTTGGACCAATATGTGCTGCTGCACACTTAGTTCCTTTCTTACCAAGCAATCCAATTATTAAAACTGGTGGAGAAAAAGCAATTACAGCAATTTCTTCTGCACCATGGGGAAGTTCATTAGTATGTTTAATCTCTTATGGATACATTGCAATGTTAGGTTCAAAAGGATTAACAGAAGCCACAGAATATGCTATCTTAAATGCAAACTATATCAAAGCACGTTTAGAGGACGAATATGCTATTCTATACACAAACGAACGTGGAAGATGTGCACACGAAATGATCATTGATTGTAGACCATATAAACAACATGGAATTGAAGTAACAGATATTGCAAAGCGTTTAATGGATTATGGATTCCATGCACCGACAGTATCGTTTCCAGTTGGTGGAACAATTATGATTGAACCAACGGAAAGTGAAAGTCTGTCAGAATTAGACACTTTCTGTGATGCTATGTTAGCAATTCGCAGTGAAATTTCAGAAGCAGAAGCTGATGATACAAATAACGTGATGAAAAATGCACCACACACTTTAGGTATGCTAACAGCTGAAGAATGGAACCTTCCATATTCACGTCAAAAAGCTGCATTTCCATTACCATATGTAGCGGAAAATAAATTCTGGCCATCAGTTCGTAGAGTTGATGATGCCTATGGAGATAGAAACTTAATCTGTACATGTGCGCCAATTGAAGCGTACGCAGAAGCATAAGAATAACTAAGGAGCGTTTTATTGAACGCTCCTTTTTTCATTTCCCCTTATCTTTTTTTTGCATTATTATCATTATTTGAGGGTTTTTCTGATAATTATTCAAAACCTTAACATATGAGTGAATTATCCGCAAAAATTAAAATTTCCGCTTCTTATCTCAAATAATCACACATTATAATGATTAATTTAGTTGTCTTAAATCTTAAAAACTGATATTGGTATGAATGTCAAAATAACTGGGACAGGATGCTATATTCCCTCTGAAGTTGAAACAAATGAAGATTTCCTCCAGCATGAATTCCTAAATGACGATGGTAGCCCTTTTAAACAGAATACGAATATTATTATAAAAAAATTCAAGTCCATTACTGGAATTGATGAACGCAGATATGCTGAAAAACAACATAGCTCTTCAGACTTAGGTTTCTTTGCTGCTGAAAAAGCTATTGCGAATGCTAAAATTGATCCTGAAGAATTAGACTACATCATTTTTGCACAGAACTTTGGTGATGTTAAAAAAGGCTCAATTCAAAGTGATGCAGTTCCAAGTTTAGCAAGTAGAGTAAAACATAGTTTACGAATTAAAAATCCAAAATGTGTAGCCTATGATGTTGTATTTGGTTGTCCAGGTTGGCTTGAAGGCATGATACAAGGGTATGCATTTATAAAGGCAGGAATTGCTAAAAAATGTTTAGTCATTGGTTCTGAAACATTATCAAGAGTTGTTGACAAACATGATCGTGACTCTATGATCTACTCTGATGGTGCTGGCGCAACTGTTATTGAAGTTTCTAATGACGATAGCGGCATTATTTCACATGAATCTGCATCGTATACGTATGACGAAGCGCATTATTTATTCTTTGGAAAATCATATAATACTGCATTAGATGAAGACACACGTTACATTAAAATGTATGGTCGAAAAATATATGAATTTGCTTTAACACATGTTCCATCTGCTATGAAAGCATGTTTGGACAAAAGTAATATTCCTATTGAAAGTTTGAAGAAAATCTTTATTCATCAAGCAAATGAAAAAATGGACGAAGCCATCGTAGAACGTTTTTACGGATTGTACGACAAGGAAGTTCCTGAAGGTATTATGCCAATGACAATCCATGATTTAGGAAACAGTTCGGTTGCTACAATTCCAACTTTATTTGATATGGTAACGAAAGGACAAGTAGAGAATCAAGAAATAAATAAAGGCGATATTATTATGTTTGCTAGTGTTGGTGCCGGAATGAACATCAATGCAATTGTGTATAAATATTAAACATGAATCAAGATACGATTGCCATTATTGGTGGCGGAAATTTAGGAAGATCTATTGCACAAGGATTATTGAAAAACAATTATAATCCTCAGCAAATTTATGTAACACGTACAAAAGTTACTCTTTTAGATGATTTAAAAGCGCAAAACATACGTACAACTTCTGACAATATAGAAGCTGTACAACAATCAAAAATCTTAATTTTCGCCCTAAAACCATATCGTATTGAAAGCGTTCTAAAAGAATTAGCTTCACATATTACACCTGATCATTTAGTAATTTCTGTGATTAGTGATTTTTCACTAGCACAACTTTCTAATTGTTTAGCTTCAAATATTCAGGTTATTCGCGCTATGCCAAATACAGCAGCTGCTATTAGTCAATCAATGACTTGTTTAGCTTCTAAAAATGCTTCCGCAGAAAACATATCTAAAACCAAATTCATTTTTGACGCACTTGGTGAAACTATAGAAATTGATGAAGGTTTAATGGACGCTGCAACTGTTTTAGGTGCTTGTGGAATTGCCTATGCATTGCGTTTTATCAGAGCTATGATTCAAGGTGGAATTGAAATTGGATTTGATGCCAAAACTGCCACAAAAATTGCTTCACAAACCGTAAAAGGAGCTAGCGAATTATTACTTCAAAATGGCAATCATCCTGAAGAAGAAATCGACAAAGTAACCACACCAAAAGGTTGTACTATTGCCGGATTGAACGAAATGGAGCATCAAGGGTTTAGTTCTTCCCTCATTAAAGGAATTATAACATCTATTGAAACAATTCAGAAATAGACTACTTTCTATTTGGTTTGTATTTGCTAAATTAGTTGCACAAAATACACTACTATTCATTTGAGTAGCACTAATAGATTTCAATGTCCTTATTAAAATTAAATAAAACATATATATATCACTTTTTAACTGCACTTATAATTGCTGTTTGGATTTCTATTTTTCTAATTATAATTGCTCCTTTTGATATTGCAGAACTTCCTTTTACTATACGATTACAAATAATGCCAATGTATGGTATCATTTCATTTTTGGGATACATTGTATTAATTCCATTTCAAATTTGGGCTACTAAAAAAATGCGCAAACAGTTCCTTTTATTTGAAGTACTTCATATAATTCTATTTAATATTCTAGTGCTAGTTGGTAGTTATATATATTATAAATCTAGCATCGTTAATGGTGAATATTCTTTTACAAAATTTACACTCGAAGTTTACTATCCAATTTTCTTTATACTATTGCCGATAATTATTTTTGCAAAATGGTTTTTAAACAAAAAGGATATTCATCTTGATTCAAAAAAGATAGTTTTAAAAGGTGATAATAAGTTAGATATCCTTCAAATAGAAAGTCCAGAATTAATTTGTATTTCAAGCGCGGATAATTATGTAGAAGTAAGTTATTTAATAAATGATGTATTGAATAAAAAGCTACTAAGAACTACTTTAAAAAATATTGAACTACAACTACCCGAATTAATGAGAGTGCATCGTTCGCATTTAATAAATCCAATTCATTTTAAAGAATGGAAAGATTCGGCTAGAATTTTATTGACTGGAATAGAAGTTCCTGTTTCTAAAAATTACAAAAAGGACGTATTAGCCTTGAATCATTCATCCCTTAAAACGACAGATTCGCCACAATCGCAATAAAATAGGGGCTTACAATAATTTTCATTTCTATTTTTGAAACCAACAAAAACTTCATAAATACATAAACAATGAAAAAATATATAATCTTAACAGTTACTTTTTTAGTATCCTTTATAGGAATTTCACAAGACAAACATAAAGAAGTAAGTGTATTATTAGACAAAATAGTTTCAGAAAAAAAGGTAATGGGCGTTGTAGCTGCTTACAGTGTTGACGGTAAAACGATAGCAATAAGTGCGGCTGGATATGCAAATAAAAAAGCTAAACAACAATTTACAACAGAAACCCAACTACGAATGGGTTCTATTGCAAAACCAATGACTGCATTAGCCGTTATGCAATTGGTAGAGCAAGGTTCATTAGACTTAGATGTGCCAATACAAACGTATATTCCGGATTATCCTAAACATTCAAAAACTCAAATTACCGCAAGACATCTATTATCGCACACATCAGGAATTGCAGGTTATAAAGACGGAAGAGAATCTAATACAACAAAAAACTATCCAACACTTTATGATGCGTTATCTTTATTTAAAGACAGAGCATTGTTATTTGAACCTGGCACTCAATACAGTTATACAACCTATGGCTATACAGTTTTAGGAGTTATTATTGAACGTGTTTCAGGGCTTACTTTTGAAGCATATATGCAAAAAAATATTTGGGATAAAGCTGGAATGACGAAAACTGGCGTTGATAAATTTGGCGTGAAAATGGAAAACAAATCGGAGTTGTATTCTCGTAATAATGGAAAAGGGAAAGCTAAAAAGGCCAAAGAAAATAATTTGAGTAATAGAATTCCAGCTGGAGGATTTTATACAACTGCAGAAGACATGTTAAAGTTCGGAAATGGAGTATTGAATAATGTTTTCGTAAAAGAAAGCACATTAAATCTTATGCGCCAACATCACAGTTTGGAAAAAGAAAATAATGCGTATGGTTTTGGATGGTTCTTGTATGCAAAAAAACCTAATGAAGGCGCTATTATTGGACATCCAGGAGGGCAAACAGGAAGTACTTCATTTCTTTTTATTGTTCCTAGCAAAAAATCAGTTAGCATCATTTTAGCGAATACATCAAGAGCGCAATCTAGTGTTGATCCAGTAGCCAATGAATTATTAAAATTATCGTTGAATGCCTCAAAAAACAAATAATTCGTATAGATTCTATATGTCCTAAAAACCTATAAGATTTCCCTGTAGTTCATTTTCTTTTATTAACTTAGTTCAAGTCAACACAGTTAATCATATATATTGCTATAACATAAAGAATGATCCATGAAAACTCTTTTTAAAATTATATGCATATCATTCGTACTACTATCTTGTTCATCAAATGACAATGACATTCATAATGTTACGACATATCCTTCATTTGGTGTTGAAATCGAAGTAACTATTAATGGTTTATCGTTTGATGCTATGGAACCGTTTATATCTCCTGATGGAAATTATCTGTTCTTTAATAATTTGAATGACGGCATTAATACAAAACTTTATTATGCAACTAAGGTGAATGATTCAACGTTTAATTATGTAGGAGAGTTATTAGGTGTAAACCAAACAACAAGCCCACATTTAGATGCAGTTGCTGATATGGATAGTAGCGGAAATTTTTACTGGACATCAACTCGAAATTATCCTGCTGAATTGAATAATCTTTTTCATGGCACTTTTAATGCAGGAACCGTTAGCAATATTGGACGAGTACAAGGAAATTTTAATATGAATACTCCTGGCTGGCTTGTAATGGATCATGGAATAAGCTTGGACGGACAGTTTTTGTACTTCAATAATGCACGGTTTGATAATGCAACTTGTCAAGGTCCTTGCGAAACAATACTTGGAATTGCACAAAAAAGTAATGCTTCCACATTTAATACACTTCCAAATTCAGCAGCCATCTTACAAAACATTAATGATGCAAATTATATTTATTACGCGCCATGTATAAGTAGTGATAATTTAGAATTGTATTTCACACGTTATTTAAAAGGTCAAATTACACCAAGTACAACTTTTGAAATATGCGTTGCTGTTAGAAGTAATTCGTCAGCAGAATTTTCAACTCCAAGCGTTCTATTTTCTGAAAGTATTGCAAATTTGGTTGAAGCGCCTACGTTGACTTTAGATAAAAGCAAGATGTATTATCATCAAAAAAGTAGTAATTCTCATAAAATAATGATGAGATATCGAACTTCTTTATAAAGAAAGATTACGACTAGTAACTATAATGCTGGTCAATTTGAATCTACTATATAGGCTTTAATTTTTTGCAAAAAGTAACTTTAACAAACACATTAGCAAAAAATAATATCCAAAAAAACTGTGATTTTTATTTATTTCTGCGAATAATGATATAAAGAACTGAGTTATTAATGGATGAAAAAAAGTTTATATCTATAATTGAAAATCATAAAGGCTTAATTTTCAAAGTTTGCAATTCTTATTGTAATCTAAACGATCGTAAAGATTTAGAACAGGAGATTCTGATTCAATTATGGAATTCGTTTAAAAAATATAATGGAAGTGTTCAAATTTCTACTTGGATATATAAAATCGCATTAAATACCGCAATTTCGCATTACAGGAAAAGCTTAGTTGAGAAAAAAAGAGCTTCTATTGTTGAAAAATCAGTCTTAACTTTTCCTGAATATGATATAGAACTTGATGAAAAGATTAAACTTTTATATGAATTTATAGAAAAATTAAATTATATCGAAAAAGCCATTATTCTGCTATATCTAGACAAGTATACGTATAATGAAATTTCTGAAATCATAGGGCTTTCAAAAACAAATGTCGCAACCAAAATAAGTCGAATAAAAATAAAACTTAAAGAACAGTTTAACTAATCTACAGAGTTATGGAATTAGATGATTTAAAAACAAATTGGACAAACAATGACAACATACTTAAGTCTAGCATAACAGTAAACTTAGATGAGTTAACAAAAAGAAATTTAAACAAATCTAAACGCGAATTATCTAAACCTCTTATGCATGAAATAGCAAACGTAATCGTCATCGCTATAACAGCATTCCTTGTTTTAATATGTTCAATTATTTACATCAATGAACTCAAATTTAGTATTCCAGGGTTTATAGCCGTAATAATAGCAGCTTTCTACTTTTATTTATCTATTGTAAAAACTATTAAAATTTCTAAAGTTGATTTTATAAATTTGACTATTATTGAAATTCAAAAAGAGATTTCTGCTATATCTCTTCTAATTTTAAAATTTCGAAAACGTGAATTAATACTATTTCCAATTTTCATCATTTCGGCTTTACCTATAATATTCAAATCTATACAACAACGAGACTTATATGCAGATATACCTTTTTTTATATTTGAAATTATTTTTATTATTGGCTTTGGACTAATTGGAATGTTCTGGATAAACAAGAACCTTTACGATAAAAAAATAAAGAGAGTTCAACTATTCTTAAAAGAAATAATAGCATTTGAAGCGTAAATCATCTTGCAAAATTATAGACTCTATTTTTTTAGAATACTGTTATTCGTTGCGCTGCTTGAGTTTTAAAAACGATTCCACTTGCGTAAAAAATAATGTAGCAAATACTATTTGAAAGCTCAGCGCAATTATGTTTTGATCGACTCCAAGAAGCGGTTCTTTTAGTTGCGATAACAGTATCGCTATTACAAAACCAAATATAGATCCGATAATAAAGAAAACCCTTGAAAGCTTAAGCTCTTTCATGATCTTACTTTTTTTAGCTGCCTTTTCTTCAATAAGGTGCATTATTGAATCTTCAAAATCAGAAAAAGGCATTTCTAGCTTACTTTTCGTCATCAAATCCGCAAAAGCATCGTTCTTTTCTAATTCATCCATTGGTCAAATGTTTGTTCGTTATCTTTATAATGCATCGTTAATATTTTCTTCATATTATTTCTTCCACGATGTAGTAATACTTTAATATTGGTTTTGTTCCAACCTGTAATGTCCTCAATTTCTTTAATACTGTGTTCCTCTAAATAGAATAAACGTAGTCCTAAACTTTCCTTTGCTCCTAACTTTTTTAGTGCTTCATTAATGTAGTATTTCTGATAGTCTACATCCGTTTTTGAAAGCATTTCATCAGCTTCAGTTTGGTCATGCACTATCATTTCTTCATACACTAAAAAGTCCTTTTTACGTTTGTTTAAAACTTTAAAAGCTTCATTGACAACAATCCTATAAAGCCAAGTACTAAATTTCGCATTTCTTTTAAAGGTATAAAGTTTTGTATATGCTTTAATAAATGAAGTCTGCAAAACTTCTTGGGCGATAAATTCGTCTTTCACAACGGACATTGCATACGAATACGATAGATTTTTGTATTTCTTAATTAAGAAACGAAACGCATCTTGGTTACCATCTAGTACTTTTTGTATGTAGATGTCATCCATATACTATTCTGTTTTAGATTTGTCTACTTTGCTTGCTATGATCATTCCAATGCCCGCAAACATGAATATGGATATAAAAAGGATGAGCCCTTTATTTAAACCTAAAGAAAAATTCACCAATATCGAAAAACCAATAACAGCACCAATAGAAGTAGTCAAAAGAATAATACCTGTTTTCAGAAAGTTAAAACCGCTTTTTTTCTTCTCCATCAGTTTATCTACATCGTAATTTTTTTCAATAATCAACAAACGTTCTTTTGCTTTTGCTTTATATCTTACCATCCAAGCCAAATAAATGATAATAATAAGCCCCATTGCTAAAATAACAACTAAGTTATCCATTCGTATTCCTATTTCTGTCATCATATTATATTTTTAAGTTACATAGATAAGATACTTTACAGACGAAAAAGGTTACGTCTACAATTCAATTTAAGAAAAATGATTGTCTAAAGAGTCGTTTACATCAAGAAACTAAACGATTACTTCACTCCTATTTTACTAGAAATCCAATCGTTTAACATTGGAATCATACGAAGTTTATAAATTACAAATCCATTCACGAGCATGCATGTTCCTACTTTTAGAATAATATCTACAATCACATTGTTGGTTGTAGGAACGTTGTGCAATACCGTTACACTTCCTAAAAACGCTACTAATAGTATACCATGTTTTTTTGTGAATGGTTGAATTTTATATTTTGAATAGATAAAAATCAGCTTCACACTATTGTATAATGTCATAGAAATCAACGTTGCATACGCTGCGCCTTCAATTCCTAAGTTCAGATATTTGATAAAGTAAATATTCAGAGAAATATTTAGCACGACTAAAATCGCAATCGCAACCATGTTGAAACGATAGTATTTTGAATACAATAATATGTGCGAATTAAACGAAGTACTCATATCAATTACCACATTAAAACTCAAAATTAAAATCACAGGAATTGTATCAAGTAAGTTTTCACGCGTTGGTAAAATTGAAAATAAATCATCCACACCTAGAAATATACAACTCAGCAAAAATCCGCCAAGCGCAAATAACAACATGGAAATTTCTTTGTACTTTTTTCCTAATGAAATAATATCATCTTTTGCGATATATTCTCTAATAATTGGACTGTAAATGGTATACAAACCAATTGCCGGAATTGCCAATGTAGCTGCCAAAACCACACCAATACTATACGTTCCGTTTGCAGTCATGGCATCTGATTCTATCAAATTTGGCACCATAATTCCGTCTATTTTAAACGCCAGTAACGAGCCTAAAATACTTAGAAAAGCAAACATGCTATATTTTATATATTCCTTTCGAAACGAACTATCAAATACTTTCTTATAAGAAAAATTGAATTGAATATTCGCGACTTTTTTCACATACAATAATGCAATCATAAAGAGTGCTACAAAACAAAGTACATAAATTATTTTTCCTGTTTCAACAGTAATAATTCCTGCTAGTAAGAGTAAAAATATTGTTGGGAAGAATACTTTTAAAGAAAAGCGTTCTAATACTGTAGGAATCGCTATTTTCTTATAATTTGATGCTTGTCGTTTACTTACATCCATAATCGCGAAAGCAAAACCAACTACAATAGAATATTCTATATAATCAAACGCATGAAAATCTGGCAATATACTTGAAAACGAATTTGCTAAGAGCAAGAAAACAATTGAAAACAGAACACTATTGATAACGACAATCAACAATGTACTGGAGAAAAATATGTTTCGTTTTTCAGCTATATCTTTAAAACGTGGAAAATAATTGACCAGCGATTGCGAAGTTCCAAATACAAAAAACGCCATGAGAATTTGTGCACCATCAAAGATGTACCGAATGATTCCTAAAAATTCTTTGTCATTTGGATAAATAAAAAGTGTAGACACAATTCCAATTGCAGCACCAATGTAATTGATAATGCTAAATTTGAGCGCTTGCGATGATACTTCCTTTTGTTGTTTTTCCAATCGTAGAGATTCTTATCAACACAAATTTACATAAATGTCTGTATTGTTGGTTTAAATGATGAAAAGATTCAAGAATTAAATGTTTAACTTTTGGTTAAAGTATTTAAAATTTAACCGATCTACGCAAGTCTAACAACTCTTTTGCATATATTTGTATATACCAAGACACATTAAATGTACAGTAAATTTTATCCACATAAACGCTATCGCTATACGCTTGATTTTTTAAAAGAAGTCATTCCTGAAGGTGCTAAGATTTTAGACTTAGGCGTTCCAAATCCTTTTTCTGAAATTATGGCGAAAGAAGGATACATTGTAGAAAATACAGAAGGAGAAGATTTAGATGTAGATTTTTCTTCCGTACAAGAAAGTGATGCTGAAGTGGTTACTGCTTTTGAAATTTTTGAACATTTGGTAGCGCCTTTTAATGTTTTAAAAGAAATCAAAGCAAAGAAAATTGTAGTTACAGTTCCATTGCGATTGTGGTTTGCTACTGCGTACAGAAGTAAAACTGATCCTTGGGACAGACATTACCATGAATTTGAAGATTGGCAGTTTGATTGGCTATTAGAAAAAGCTGGTTGGGATATTATTAAAACAAAGAAATGGACAAATCCTTCACGTCCACCAATTGCACCACGTCCAATTTTACGTCACTTAATCCCGCGTTATTACGCTGTGTATGCAGAACGCAAAGCATAGTGTATGAAAACGTATATTGTCATTCCGGCACACAATGAAGCAGCACATATAAAAGCTACGTTGACTTCCATTGTATCACAAACAAAGCTTCCGGCAAAAGTTGTGGTTGTAAATGATAATTCTTCTGATGATACCGAAATTATTATTAATCAGTTTATTGAAAAGCATTCGTTTATCACAAAAGTAAATACAAATGCTACCGACGAACATTTGCCTGGCAGTAAAGTAATTAATGCATTCTACAAAGGTTTTGAAACCTTAGATAATGATTTTGATATTATTGTAAAACTTGATGCAGATATTATTTTACCAAATAACTATTTTGAAACTATCGGAAATCATTTTAAAGATGATCCAAAGATTGGAATTGCTGGCGGACTTGCATTTATTGAAAAAAATGGCAACTGGATTTATGAAACAATTGCAGATAAAAATCATGTACGTGGACCATTTAAAGCTTATAGAAAAGCGTGTTTTGAGGAAATTGGCGGATTGCAAAAATCATTAGGTTGGGACACAGCCGATGTATTATTAGCTCGTTTTTATAATTGGAAAGTACATGTTAATCAATCATTACATGTAAAACATTTAAAGCCTACTGGGAACGCTTACAAACAAAAAGTGCATCGCAAACATGGTGAAGTATTCTATAAATTAGGTTACGGATTTTGGATTTCATTAATTTCGGCTACTAAAATCGCTTTAAAAAAGAAAAGTTTTGCAGTCTTTTCAGGATATATGAAAGGTTTTTTTGCCGCAAAAAAAGCAGCAATCCCTAAAATGGTTACTTCCAAACAAGCACATTTTATTCGTTCATACAGAAAAACACAAATGCTAGCTAAGCTGAAAAAGTTATTCTTATTTAGACAGTAAGAAAATTAGCGAATGTCTTTGTTTATTTTTTACAAAAATTACGATCTTCCATAAATTAACCGTATTTTGCTGTCAATATTATCCTTCATTTCCCTATATCAAGTAAAAAAAATGTTCATATGATTACCGCAGTTATTGTAGAAGATGAAAAATCTTCAATGGAATATCTTTTGTCTATTCTCACAAAAAATCATTCCAGCATTCAAGTTCTCGCATCAGCATCCAATGTTGACGCCGCAGTGGCGATGATTAAAAAAAATACACCAGACATTGTATTTTTAGATATTCAATTGCAGGATGGGAGCGGTTTTGAAGTACTTGATAAACTTAAACAAGAAATGGCTTTCGAAATAATTTTTACCACAGGTTTTTTAGATTATAAAGAGCGTGCCATGGATTATTTTGCTTTTTATTACCTCAACAAACCAATTCAAGAACATGAATTGAAAAAAGTGTTGGATATGTATTTTGTAAAACGAACTTCATTCGATGTGCAAAAATATATGGCTTTTAGAAGTCAAATTAAGACGAAGAATCAGGTAATCTGTGTCATGGTTAAAGATGAATATATTCATATCAAATTAAAGGACATTGTTCATTGCGAAGCTTCTGGAAATTATACTTTTGTTCATACAATTAATGGTAAAAAATACTTAGCATCTAAGAACTTAAAACGTATAGAAGATCTTATCGAAGATGATGCTTTTTACAGAGCACACCGATCAACATTGATTAACTTGCGACATGTAACAAGTATTTCAAAAGACGGAATTGTATACATGAGCAATGAAGCCGAAATTTTAACTTCCGTAAGAAATAAGAAGAAAGTAATTTCAATGTATAAATTGTATCAAGAAGTTAATAACTAGTTCTTTAATACTGCTTCAATTGGATCTCCTGTTGCTCCATTTGGGAATGAAATCCCCAAGATAGCTGAAATCGTTGGCGCAATATCCGTAATTTTAGTACGTTGCAAAGTAGCTCCTTGTTGAATTCCATTTCCATAGAATAACAACGGAACATGCGTGTCATAATTGAATCCTGAACCGTGTGTAGAACCTGTTCTTCCGTATGAAATTGTAGATGGTTCTAATACATAACACACATCTCCTGATCGTTTTTGGTTAAACCCTTTTTGTATCGCTGCAGCAATTCCTGTTGTAAACTCTGATGATACTAATGTAGTACGCGTATATACTTTTGAAATTTGATCGTAGGCTAACAATTCACTTTTTAAAGCGTTTTCTATGGCTGTTGCCGAAATATCTAAACGTTTAATTTCTTTATAATTTAAAAAGATTTGTCCGTTTGAAATGTTTTCAATTAAATTTTCGCTTCCGAACTTATCTTTTAAGAAAGCTATCAAATGTGTTTTTAATACTGATCTTTCAAAATATCCAGCCGGAATGTTCATGCTTTGCAAATATGTTGGCACATGTACAGCCGCATGATCAGCCGTTAAAAAGACTGTATAGTTTCCTTTACCAACTTCTGCATCAAGCGTAGCCAATAAACGTTCTATATCTTTATCTAATCGTAAATACGTATCTTGAATTTCTTTAGAGTTTACACCAAATTTATGTCCAACATAATCCGTACTAGAATAACTCAATGCTAACATATCTGGCGTAGTATCTTTTCCTAATTGTTCCCCTTTTATGGCTGCAATAGCAAAATCAGTTGTCAAACTATTTCCATACGCAGTACTTTTTAAAATATCAAAACCACCATTTTCATCTTTTAATGCTGCCAAATCGTAAGGAAAACTTGCAGTAGCTTTTCCTTTAAATGTTGCTTCAAATTCATTTATATCTGGTCCGCTTTCAGCGTATGTATTAATATCATACAACGTATTCCAAGTAGTTAGATACTTTTCTGCAGTATCACTAGTATTAAATTCTTTTACCCAAGTTGGTAATTCATTTCTATAATATGTACTTGTAATCCAGTTTCCTTTGTCTTTTCCATAAAACCAATATGCACCATTAGCGGCATGTCCGGCTGGTAAAACAGCGCCTCTATCTTTAATAGCAACTCCAATAACTTTTCCACGTTGCTGTGTTGCCAAACGCAATTGGTCAGAAACAGTTGTAGTTCGCATTCTGTGCGGTGACATTTTGCCTTCGTATTTATCATTTACACCAACAGAAGTATAATTTTCATCAAAAGCACAATACACAGAGGCTTTTACAAATTTATTATACCAATCGTTGGCTATAATCCCATGATTTTGTGGCGTAGTTCCTGTGTATACAGAAGCGTGCCCAGGACCTGTATACGTTGGAATATAGTTGTAATGATTATTTTTACAGTTATAACCTTCATTTATCAAACGTTTAAATCCGCCTTCACTATATTTATTTTCAAACTGCGTTAAATAATCATAGCGCATTTGATCTACAATAATTCCTACGACTAATTTTGGAGCTTTTGTAGCACTTGTTTCGGTTGTTGTACTTGGCGTTGTGTTTTTTACTTTCTGGTTAACAGATACACATTGAATAAAGAAAAAGGATAAAATACCTATATATATAATTCTTTTCATGATGAGGCGTTCTCGTTAGTTTGAATTTAGTCTGAATGATTGCTTTTAGTGTTCCAAAAATAATCGTTTTCTTTCAATTAGTTTTATCTAAACATTAAATACCTGAATTATTTTATTAGGTTGCCCGAATAATGTATTTTTAACCCATGATTTACCTAGAAAATATAGGACGCTATTTTTTGATGTTGAAAAGCGTATTTAGCAAGATGACCAAATGGTCAATGTTAAGAAATCTTATTTTTAAAGAGATTGATGATTTAATCATTGGTTCTATGGGAATTGTATGTTTCATTTCCTTTTTTGTCGGTGGTGTTGTTGCCATTCAGACAGCTTTAAACATCAACAATCCGCTAATTCCAAAATACTTAGTTGGTTTTGCTACACGACAATCTGTAATTTTAGAGTTTGCTCCTACATTTATTTCCATCATTATGGCAGGAAAAGTAGGTTCATTTATTACGTCGAGTATCGGAACCATGCGTGTTACTGAGCAAATTGATGCGTTGGAAGTTATGGGTGTTAATTCACTGAACTATTTAGTATTCCCAAAGGTTGTTGCAATGACATTGTATCCTTTTGTAATTGCAATTTCTATGTTTTTAGGAATTGTTGGTGGTTGGGTTGCTTCTATTTATGGGGGATTTTCTAGTAGTGCCGATTTTATACAAGGATTACAGATAGAGTTTGATCCGTTTCACGTAACGTATGCTTTTTGCAAAACATTACTGTTTGCTTTTGTATTAGCTACGATTCCATCTTTTTATGGTTATTATATGAAAGGTGGCGCATTGGAAGTTGGAAAAGCAAGTACAACTTCGTTTGTATGGACGAGTGTTGTTATTATTTTATTGAATTATATCGTCACACAATTATTACTTACATAAATGATTGAAGTTAATAACATAAAGAAGTCGTTTGATGGTGTTGAGATTTTAAAAGGAATTTCGACAACATTCGATAAAGGCATCACAAATTTGATTATTGGTCAAAGTGGTTCGGGTAAAACTGTTTTCCTTAAATCATTACTGGGTTTATTTACTCCTGAAGAAGGTACAATTTCATTTGATGGAAAAATTTATACTGAACTTTCTACGAGTGAGAAAAGAGATTTACGTACTGAAATTGGAATGGTTTTTCAAGGAAGTGCTTTGTTTGATTCAATGACTGTTGAAGAAAATGTAATGTTTCCACTTCGTATGTTTTCCAATCAGGCTTTGAGTGAAATGAAAGACCGTGTAGATATAGCTTTAAAACGTGTTAACTTAACTGATGCACATCATAAGTTTCCGGCAGAAACATCTGGAGGAATGCAAAAACGTGTTGCAATTGCGCGTGCTATTGTGATGAATCCTAAGTATTTGTTTTGTGACGAACCCAATTCTGGACTTGATCCAAAAACGGCTATTGTTATTGATAATTTAATTCAAGAAATTACAGACGAATACAATATTACTACCGTGATTAACACGCATGATATGAACTCTGTAATGGAAATTGGTGAAAAGATTGTTTTCTTAAAAAATGGTCACAAAGCTTGGGAAGGCACCAATAAAGAGATCTTTAAAACAGACAACGAATCCGTTACTGATTTTGTATATTCTTCTGATCTGTTTAAAAAAGTAAGAGAAGTATATTTGAAAGAATTAGAAGGATAGTTTCTACACAAACTCAAAATTACTTTCTGCATAAAAAAAGCGAACCGAAGTTTGCTTTGTATAATTTATTGATACTTTTTAGCTTACCAAATATTTATAGTTTCTGTAAAATTGACATCGCCAGTTACTTTTATAAGTAGTTTTGAAGGAATAAAGCTTTTCCCTTTGTATTCTGGTTCTGTGGAATAATTTAGACTTTTCCCTTCATGCAATAAACCTTCTATCATTTTATCAAATCGTTGCTTGAATTGTTGTGCAAATTCAGGAGCATACAACGTATTCATTGGACTGTCTTCTCCACCAAATTCTAACGGCATTAAATGTACTTTAACCAATTCACCTTTATTGTATAAATCGATAGCTTTTTCATTGCTATCAATAACACTAAAATCAGGACTATTTTGAGAAGACGGCTCATTGCCTTTGTCTTTTTTCTTAAACCAATTAAACATATTTTTTTATCAAATTTTAAATTACTAGAAATATAATCTTACTTTTTTATTTAACTGGTTTTTACTTCATTGCTTTATAATTCCTACGGCTTTCCCATAACTAAAAGACTAGTATTCAACTTATCTTTAAGATTATTAATCTCTAAAGTTATGATTATGAAAAAGATTCCTTTTATTTTATTACTCAGTTTTACACTTTTTATCTCTTGCTCTTCAGATAATGAAATACTATTTGAAGAAGATACCTTAGAAACTGTTGAGGCAGATGCAACAATTGAAAAATCATTTTATATTCCTCCAGGAGCAATCGTAACTAATGTTCCAGTAACGTTTAATGGCTGCATTACGTATACGTTAAATGTACAAACAGTGAAATATAATTCTGCGGTAACATTATCACCTGACACTTCCTTTTTGAATAACCCAGGAAATAATGCTACAGTATATATTGATATCGTTCCTTCTCCTTACGGACAAATCATTTCTACTCCTGTTACAGCTAGTAATCAATATATTTTTGTGAACAGTCAATATTTAAATGGACGAACCGCTTTTTATTGGCGAATGCGAATCGTAAATAATACTTCTTATAATTGTTGGCCAAACCCAACAAGTTGGAATTTCCAAAATTTAAACTAATATCGTTTACTACTTAGTAAATTCTAAATTATCACCAATTTTTAATACAATTTTATAATAGCGAACTTCGGTTCGCTATTTTTATATCTTATATAATGTTATCATTTAATACGTTCAATAATCAACGTATCTAAAGTTAATTCTTGTCGCAGCCATGTTTCCAATTCTTTCTCTCGAAGTGTTTGCACACTATCCGTTAATGCTGGATTCCACTTTACAGCGGCTACTGGAATGGTATCAACTTTTATAAAATCTTTGGAATTCAACATTTTTGCAAATCCAAATTGACGTAAGTCTGCATATTTAATTTTTGCATCTCTCGCAACTTTACTAAACGCAACATAGCTTTCGTTTTCGAGTGAAGCTTTAGATTCTAATTGACTATTTAAGTTTGATACTTCTTGTTTCAATTCTGTAATTTGATTTTCAAGTCCTCGAATGACTAACTCTTTTTGATCCAAATCTTTATAAGCTCTATCTAAAGCATCTGAAATCTTATCTACACTTCTATTTTTATTACCAAAAACTTTTAACTCAAAATCTTTAATAGTTTCATAGTTCTGGAGGTCACTTCTATACTGAGCTTCTAATACAGATGAAACTTCTCCATTGAAATGGAGGAATATTTTTTTATTCGTAACATCTAAATCTTCTTTTCTTTTTTGCAGCCAAACTTCTGGATTTTTTTCTATTTTATCTACAAATAAATTATAATCCCTTTCAGCATTACTACTTTGAAGCACATTCCAAAATGTCCAAACTGCAGGAATCATTACCGCTAATGCAACTACGGAAGCCAATTGCGAAATACGTTTACGCTTCGCAGAGTTTGCATACTTTAACATTGGGAAACGCAACAGTTTCAAGACTAAGAAAGTTGCCAATCCAATGAAAATAGTATTGATTATGAATAAATACATTGCGCCGCCTGCGTATTCCCAACCTTTTACGCCTCCTTTTGCCAATCCAAAACCTACGGTGCATAATGGCGGCATTAAAGCGGTTGCAATTGCCACTCCAAAGATTACAGAAGCAATAGTTCCTTTTTTGGTTCGGGCTATGATTAACGCCAAACCTCCAAAAAAGGCAATTAATACATCACGAATATCAGGTTTTGTTCGTGCTAATAATTCTGAAGAATCTGTTTGTAATGGAAAAAATTTAAAGAATAGAAAAGCCGTTAATACACTTAGCACAACCATGACACCAAAATTGATCAGTGATTTACGTAATGTATCAATATCATTAATTGCAATGGACATTCCCATTCCTAAAATCGGCCCCATTAATGGAGAGATTAACATGGCTCCAATTACAACAGCTGTTGAGTTTGCATTTAATCCAACCGAAGCTATAAATATAGAACATACTAAAATCCAAGCCGTTGCGCCTTTTAACGGAACATCCTTTTTGACATCTTCTATCGTTTGATCTTTATCTACATCATGACGAATGTCTAATAGTTCATATAAAAACACTTTCAAACCTTGCCACAAACCTTTTGCATCTGTTGGCGGCGTTGTTTCTTCTGCTGTTTTTGGTTCGTCTTCTGAAAAATTGAACTTATTTTCTTCTCCTTCTGTACTCATACTTTATCCGTAATTTTCGCCAAATTTATCTTTGACTTTCTGTAATACTTTCTTAATATCTTGCTCTTTTGCTTTAGGGTAAATAAGCAATACATCTTCTTTATCTACGACAATATAATCATTTAATCCATCAATTACCACGACTTTTTTATCCGCAGTACGAATCATATTTCCACTTGCATCTTGCAAAACGGTTTGTGCATTTACAACTGCATTTCCGTTTTCTTCTTTATCAAGTTTATCATATAAACTCCCCCAAGTTCCTAAATCATTCCAGTCAAATGTTGCAGGCAATACATATACATCCGTTGCATGTTCCATAATGGCATAATCGATAGAGATATTTTCGGCTTTACCGTAATTATCACGAATAAAATCGTCTTCAAAGTCTGTATTATAAACCGCTAAACCTTGTTCAAATAGCTCGTATAATGTTGGTTGAAAGTTTTCAAAAGCTGCAACAATCGTCTCTACGCTCCAAATAAAAATTCCTGCATTCCACAAATAATTTCCACTAGCTAAGAATTTTTTAGCAGTTTCATAATCTGGTTTTTCCGTAAATTGATGTACTTTTTTGATTGCATTTTCATGTTTCTCAAAATTGATATAACCGTATCCTGTATTTGCAAATGTTGGTTGAATTCCTAATGTCATTAATACATTTTCCTTTCCACACTTGTCAAATGATGCTTGCAAGTTGTCAATGAATGCATTTTCATCTTCAATCCAATGATCACTTGGTGCAACCACCATAACGGCATTTGGGTTTTCCTTCTGAATTTTTAACGAAGCATATAAAATACACGGTGCTGTGTTTCGCATTGCAGGTTCTAAAACGACTTGCTTTTGCGTTGCATCTGGCAATTGTTCCAATACCAAATCGTTGTATTTTTCATTGGTAAGAATGTATATATTTTCTTTTGGAATTAACTTACTGAGTCTGCTAAATGTTTTTTGGATAAGTGTTTCGCCTGTTCCTAACATATCGTGAAACTGCTTGGGAAAACTAGAAGTACTAACAGGCCAAAAACGCGATCCTACACCGCCAGCCATCAGAATTGCATAATAATTCGTATTCATTGTCATTAATTATTCTTGGTAGGTTTACCGTTATGTAAGCAATATAATACAGATTGCTGAAATAACTAATAAAAGTGTAGATTATTAACGACTTCGTAACGCTGAACGGCCTATTAAGTCTGTTTTAATACATTTTAAATATTAAATACTTAACTCCGCAACAACTCTACTTCTGCATTTGGATTGAATAAATAGATACGTCCTGTAGCAACTTCCTGGCATTCGTAACGTTTGATACGTTTGTTTCCACGTTTGAATATTTTTCCATTGTGCAATCGGAATGTGCTTCCATGTGGAATTTCAAATACATAGTTTTTATCGTTCTCTGGATCGTATTGTTTGAGTGCTAAGGCGAATTTTGCATCTGTATCACTACTTGCTTTTGGATTTTTGAAATGATTTGCCACAATAGGCAATATTTTTACTGGAAATATTTGCGGATTGATAAATGGCAACATTAATTGCTGAAATGTTCGTTTCCACTCTATTCCATGTGGTTTTATAAGCCTTCCATGTTTCTCATATGCAACTAAATGCGCAATTTCGTGAATAAGTGTCACAAAAAATCGATACTTATTTTCACCTGCATTTACTGTAATTATGTGTCTTCCATCAGGCATTCTGCGATAATCTCCATGTCGTGTAACACGCTGATTCACAATTTTTAAGTGTACTTGATGCTGCTTAATTAGTTCAAAAGTAGGTCCGACGGCTCGTTCGGGAATATATTTGGCTAGAATATTTTTCACAATTCAAAAGTAACAATTTGTTTTGAAAAGAGATAATAATACCAAATAGAGCAACTGACAATTCACGGAATCTAAACTATCAGTTACCTCTATTTTATAAATTGTATGCTTTTATTTCTTCGCTTTTCTCCATCTTTTGTAAAAGAAATTGACTTTACTTTTTTAATAAGACTCACTAATTATATCGTTGCTATTAATAACTTTCACTCCAGCATTTATTAGTTCTTCTTTAACAGCATTATTACTTTCTTCAGTTGTAACAACTGGTTTTGTAGCATCGAATACAAAGTAGGAATCATATCCTAATTTTTTTCCATCCAAAGCAGTCCATTTTACACAATAATCTCTCGCAAGTCCAACAACATAAATGGCTTCAATATTTTTTTCTTTAAGAATAGCATCCATTTCTGTTTGCTCAAGATGATTATTATCAAAAAACGCTGAATAACTGTCTACATTTGGATTTTGTCCTTTGAGTACAACTTTATCAATAGACTTACTATCCATTTCTGCATGAATTTCAGCACCTGAACTATTTTGAATACAATGATCTGGCCATAAAGTTTGAGGAGTTCCATCGTCTAAAATTATCTCATCGTAAGGTTTATATCCTTCATGATTAGAAGCAAATGAAATATGATTTGCTGGATGCCAATCTTTTGACGCAACAACCAAACTCCAATTAAGCTGCATAAGGTCGTTTATAGGTTTTATAAGATCATTTGCGTCTACTACTTCAAGTGAACCGTCTAACATAAAGTCATACTGCATATCAATTACTAATAAAGCGCTTTTTTCATAATTTACAGCTTCCGTTTTTTCTTTCATGATTATTTATTTTATATAGATTTAGTTATTGTTAAATCTATAAAAATCCTACCTATAATCAAAATATTTCTTACACCTCATTACTTCTTAATATAATAGTTTCACTACTATTTTATTTAGCTTTTCTCCATCTTTTGTAAAAGATCATTCCCAATACAAACAGTATGATGATTGGCCAAATGTATAAGATTCCAATTGCAATATTTTGAATAAAGTTCCAACCTGTTACCAATCCTTCTTTTGCTTTTGCTAAAAACCCCTTTTTGTATGCTACTGGCTCTTCTTTATATGTAATAGTTTCATAAATTTCAACCTGAATTGTACTAAATGCAACTCTATTACTCATGTATTTTATTTTTCCTTGCGCTGCTTCTATTTCTTCTTGAATGACACGTAATTCATTTTCTGTTGCCAAAATATCTTTTACCGTTTTTGCATTTTTACGCAATACAGTTTCTAAACGTTCTTTTACTTCTAACTTCGTTTCTAAACGACTTTGTGCGTCTAAGTATTTCTCAGTCACATCCGTTGTAGAGATGTTTACATAATCAGTTTCTTCGGCAAACTTCTGAATACCATCCAACATGATGTCAAAGTTTTCTTTTGGAATTTTTATGGTGAATCTGTTTTGCTTTTCATGATAATTTTTATCGTATCGCAATTCAGAAATGTAACCACCATTTAAATACATGACTTCTTTAATTTCACTCAGCGCTTTTTCAATATTCTTTACTTTGTATTTTGTACTTGCCGTTTTAATGATTTTTAAATGTTTTGGAATGTTCGATTCAGCAATTGAAGTTGGTTTATATGATGTTAAACCTTTGCTCTTATCTGCTTCAACTTTAAAATCTTCTTTATCATCTGCATCAGCCGTATTTACAACATCATAGTCATTTCTGAGATCTACATTTTCAAGCGCAATTGATTCTTTTTTATAGTCTTCACTTGTATTACAAGAAATGGAGATCAAAAATAGAAATAGTAATAAATATGATTTTACGATTCGTTTTAGTGTGATTACATTCATAATTTTATATTTTTAAGGATTACGAATACAAACCTATTGGAGTTTCACCGTGAAGCTTTGTAAATGACTTGTAACGGCTTTGTAAATTAATTTACAAAATACAAATAACTGATTATCTGAATTTTACATTTTAATTGAATACAGAAAAAACATATTATTTTTCATTACTAAAAGAACAAATTGCAACCACATTCCTGGTTTCGCATGCAGCTTCTAGTGATATTCGTGAGTGGAAAGGAAACACGATTACAGATTTTCAAGAAGATGTACGCAGTAAAACCAACGACAGTATTAGCGAAAAATGGTTTTACACATATATTAAGAATGATGCCGAAAAATTGCCAAGAGTAGATATGCTCAATTTACTTAGCGTATATGTTGGTTTTGACAATTGGAACGATTTTGTACAGCATCAGACAGAGAGTAAACAATCAAAAGAAGTAGAAAAAATTACTAAAAAATCATCTCAAAGACTTGTTTGGTTGCTTGTGTTTTCACCTATCATACTGCTTATTTTTTATAGTTTACTTTCAAAAGAAAATACGTTTTCATTTTGTTTTACAGATGCTGATCAGCGTGAAGCTATTACGAAGGTTCCATTAGATATTGAAATACTACGGAACAATGAATCATCCTTATATTTTAAAACCGATAGTTTAGGTTGTTTTACATATACAACACCTGAAAGTGAATTGAAATTTGTGGTAAAATCACCCTATCATAAAACGGATACGATTGTGCGACATATCAATTCTAGCAATCATAAAACGGTTCAATTGCAAACAGACGATTATGCATTAATGTTGTTGTATTATGCAAATGGAAATAAAAAAGATTGGAAAAAACGCCGTGAACAATTGCAGGAATTAATTACGAATAACGCTCAGATTTATAGAGTTTTTAAAGATAATATTGGCATTGAAATCTATACAAAAAAGGAATTCATTAACTTATTAACGATTCCGACAAGTAGCTTAAAAAAGATGCAAATTCTAGATAAAACATATGTGAATGATAAGATTGTGAAACTTAAATTTATGATTCAATGATGAAAAATATTGTATACATACTGTGTTTCTTGTTGTGTGTTTCGTGCGCAAATAATGAGTCTAAAAATTCAATCCCTACAATGGAATCTGAAGATTTTAAAGTTGAACGAAGTGATCAGTTAGAAGATGCCGATCTAAAAACTAAAGATGATATTAAGGTTGATTTTTCTTTGGATAATATGAATTTAGAGATTGAAGAAAAGTTACAAGCCAATTACGAAGCAACGATTTTAGCTGCCAAACATCCTGAGTTTCGAGACGCTATTAAAGAGCAATTGGCAAATTCAGACAAATTCCATTTTACACTATCGGATTCTATTAAAAGTATCGAAATTAAAGATATTCTATTTTCAGGAAACATGCGTGAACGCAGTGATAGCACTTCTACACAAAAGGTTTCATATACAACATTTATCAATTCAAAACACGCACAAAAAGATAGTGTTTTAGTTGTAATGAAACGTACAATGATTGTGATTGATAATCAAATAAAGATGAATACATCGTTTACGTTTGAGAAGATTGATTAGACTTTTTGTCATTCCTGCGTAGGCAGGAATCCATAGTACTTCTAAGTGGATTCCGCATCAAGTGCGGAATGACAGATCAAAAATTCAGCATGACGCATTAATTTGTCACATGGAGCGCAGTTGAAATGAAAAAACCTTCTTCCAGCCATTTTGCTTTCCATTGTTGCCAATAGTTTTCAAACTCTTCCTTATCAACATTATGATGCGATACAAAAAACTGTTTTGTTTCAGCAATTGATTTTGTCTCTTTCAGTTTCGCTAAGAAATGATATTGTACAGGAGACAACTCAAACAATCCCAATCTGTAATTTTGGCGTAACAATACACAATGACTTTTTTGCTCAAATGGCAACTCAGGATTTCTATCATTCACAACTTCTTTGTAATATAAACTAACTGGAAATTGATGCTTGTATAAATGAAATACTGGCACTAGTTTTAAGTCTTCTTCTTTTGTATTTAAAGTTGCTTTCTCGTGAGTTTCATCTGCTTTTTCATCAAATATAATATTGACTAAGTATTCAAAATTTGCAAGTTCAATCATAAAATCTGGCCACGATTCTTTGACCTCAGCATCTTTATCTGGTCGTGTTTCTTCTAAAAATGTTCCAAAATGTTGTCCTAAATCAGCTAGTGTATAACTTTTGGAGGGATACTGATGTAGATATAAATCTGCAAATTGCAGAAATAGTTGATTTCCTAACGCATGACTTAATGCAGGAAATTGTGCAATCATACAATCTCGCAAACGTGCAATATAACTTCGTTGATAGATTTGCACATGTTGTTTTGCCGAGAGTTTTGAAGTCGATTTTACAAAGTCTTCATAATCATTTCGAAATTGTGGATTTATCAATTGTGCTTGCATCCATTGTTGAATTTGCGCAAAACTTTTTTGTGTCGCTTCTCGCGATGTATCTCTTTTGATTTCCATTATTCTACAAAATCTTTTGCCACATTCGCTACCATAAAATCAATCGGATTGGAAACAGTCTCTTTATCTTGCTGAGTAGTTTCAGCCGTAACAAATTGTTGTTTGAAACCATTCATGTAATTTTTCGCTTTTAACAATTCTGCGTGACAGACATCAAATGCTGGAATATTTCCGTCCCATTCTAATAATGTAGACGTTCCACCTGTACGTTCCCAAGCCAAACTAAATAGTTCCCAAACTGGATCAACAACAGGACTATCATGTGTGTCAATTATATGATCACCATTGTGTTGATGTCCCGCTAAATGCATTTGCACAATACTTTCGTGCGGCAAACCTTCTATGTATTCCACAGGATCAAATTCATTATTGAAAGAAGACACATATACGTTATTTACATCGAGTAATAATCCACAATTCGTTTCTTCCACCATGTATTTTAAAAATTGCCATTCAGGAATTGTTGATTGTTGAAACGTTAGATATGTACTTGGATTTTCGAGAATTAATGGTCTTTCCAGATAATCTTGAACTTGTTTTATTTTCGTAGTAATCAACTTCAGACTTTCTTCATTTAATGCTACAGGTAATAAATCGTGAGAATTCAAACTTAAAACACCTGTCCAACACAAATGATCGCTTATCCATTTGGGATTGATTGCTTTCGATAGATTTTTTAATCGTTTGAGATAGTCAAAATTCAAATCATCAGTACTTCCTATAGACATGGAAACACCATGCATTACTATTGGATACTTTTCTGCAATTTGATCTAAGATATACCGTGGTCTTCCACCAGAATCCATAAAGTTTTCTGAGATAATTTCAAACCAATCTACTTTTGGAGAATGTTCTAGAATATGATTAAAATGTTCTCCACGCAAGCCTAAACCCAATCCTAAATCGGGCAATTGTTGTACTTTTTGTTTCATGTATGCTTTTTGATGTTGGCTTTTTGTTGACTTGAACTAAACTATTCAACTTCTAAACGTCACTTCGAGTGAAATTTTAGTATAAATTTTTGTATCGAGAAGTACTCTGAAACTGTAATGATTCGAAGTAGTTCTCGATACGCTAAATCATAGATTTAGCACTCGAACTGACGCTTTATATTTCTATTTACTTCTTAGAAGCTTTCTTTTTAGACTTTTTCTTCTTCTTATCTTTCGCTTCAGTACAATCGCAGTTTTCGATCGTATTTTTTAATTCTTTACTACTTTCTAAACAAAACTCGTTAGCGCTAGTAGCTGGATCATTCTGTCCAAAAGAACAGTATTTATCTCCACTACTTCCACAAGATTCTCCTCTTCCATTAGCTTTTAACCATTTTACTGGCGGTCCGTATTGAAAAGGTGCATCACTTACAGTTCTGCGTGATTTATCCATACGTTCTTCAAAGAGCTTACGTGCTAATTGCCATACACTTCTTCCTTTATTTGCTCCTTGTGTAATGAAACGTTCAGCAGGAATTGGTGTTCCGCAACTTCCCTGCCATGAACAATCGTTTGCTCCTGGTCGACATTGTTCTTCTGTATCTCCATACAATCCACATCCACCTTGACCACGACAATTATTTAAAGTGTGACAACTATGTACTTCCGTTGCACAGTATCCAGCACCTGCACAATCGTTTGTTCCAAAACGATCATGACCTTTACAAGCATTTAATCCCATACAAGCGTGTAACTCTAAAGGTACTGCAATGTCTTTTTGTTTTGATGGTGTACTTCCTCCACTTCCACAACCATTAGATCCGCCGCCGCTACTGCAACTGTTTGCTCCGCTACTACTGCCACTGCTGCAGCTATTTGATCCGCTACTGCTTCCACCACTACTTCCACAACTATTTGCTCCGCAACTATTTATTGCGCTATATTTAAAATCTTTCATGTCTTTATCCTTTAAATTATAAAATACCTTTATTGTTCTCTACTAGATATGCTTCTAGTGGCACATCTGGCAAATCTTTAATTCTACCTAATATTGTTTGAGATACAATAGAACTTGAAGCCATTGCAATTCCTGCTAACTTTATAATTTGAGATTTTGGACTTGATGATGCTTCAAAATCATAATCTTCAAGTGTAGCAGCTACGCTTTGTTTTTCTCCACTACTAGCTGTATAACTTAGCTTAGACATCGTTCCACATAAGTTGTCTAGTAACCAAATCATAGATTTGTGAATTCCAAACATAAAGATTTCGTATTGTTTGTGTCCTGCAGTTTTATAACATGCTTCGGCCATTATAAAGATATAGGTATAAATTGCATTCGTAAGATTGGAAACATCTTGAATGGCTGTTGGATAGTCAGAAGTACTTGGGTTTTTAGGAAGATCTCTTACAAAGTATTTAGTAAAATCGAAATCCTTCGTTCCTAAAAATGTATTCAATTCGTGGGTTTTTCTTTGAATCGTACAGTATACTTCTAAAAATTTATCAAAGTGTGACAATTCTTTCTTGTCTTTATCATCGTAATCTAATGGATTAGTCATTCCACTTTCTAGTGGAAACAATGGACAAACTACTTCTCCTGTTGATGTTAAGTGATCTCCTACTATTTTTATTTTATCTCCTAATATATCAACTGTTTCGGAAGCTCCTTCTCCTTGTTCTATAATTTCATGCATTGCATGAATTGCAGAGTTTTTACCTTTTACATGCACCAATCCGCCACTATCATCTGCATTAGGAAATTGTGGTTTGTGATTTTCATCATAATATATAGTATCAATATTATTTTGTGCATAGTATCCTTTTTCAGGAAGTAGTTGTGGCGCATCTCCATTAAAATCTGAATCTTTCAATTCTGTTTTAATACAGTTAATAATTAGATCATAGTATTCACCAATTGTAGTATACTCAATCGCGTTGCCTTTTTCTGCTTCATTAACATTGAAAGGTAATGGACTTTCAATTAGCAAGAACGCATGTAACTGTTCTAACGAAAGTTTTCCTCTATTAATTTCAAATGCAGGAACATGTCCTGGTAAATACGCTGGCCAAACTTTTGGTGTTTTTCCAACTAAGCTAGGAACACCTCCATACGGTGGTTTTAAAGCATTTTTAATATTTGAAGATAATGACATGTGTAACATTTCCTCTACGGCCACACTCATGATTAACCCACCGGCTTTATTAGCAAAAACCATAATATCTAATGCCAATTGTGCTGCTACTGCTTGTAATTCAGCATCTGATTTTTTCTTTTTCTTACCTTTTTGAGTCGCTTTCATATCTGAAAGAATATGTGCTTCTACATCAGACTGCGATGGAGTTCTATTAATTGAATAATATGTGTATAGATACACAGGAATTGTGGCAATCTCAATTTCAATAGCTTGTTGCATTGCTTGCTTGAGATTTGACTTTGTTACCTTTTTTGGCAACTGGAAGAGTAGTCCATTCATAATGTAGTTAGTTTTATTTTAATGGTGATTTTAAAAGTAGGTATTCTCTTTTGTTTCTACATACGTAAAAATACTTGTTTTATGAATGGATAAATTACTACAAATATTTGGTTCGCACTAATATGTAAAAGAAATGTAAGATCAATCTAAATTAGAGGTAAAAAAGAATAGCAACTAAAATAGGCATCCTTTTTGATTATGTCTATTAAAAGCTATTTACCTATGAATAGGTATTTTACTTCAAAATACTTCCTGATTATTTTATGACATGGTTTTTTTTGTTTATTTTTAAAATCGAATTAAATTCTACTATTATGAAAAAAGTATTGCTATTACTAATGCTTTGTATTGCACTTCCCTCCTTTGCGCAAACTGAGTTAACAGACGATAACGCAGAATCTAAGTTACTCGTTAATAATGATCGATTGATCGTTTTGGATTTTTATGCTACATGGTGCGGACCATGCAAACGTATGGATCCAATTATAAAACAATTGGTTACAAAGTATAAAGATCGTGTTGATTTTTATAAAGTTGATGTAGACAAAAGTCAAGTAGACGATGCTTTGGGAATTTCTGCAATGCCTACATATTTATTTATTTACAATAGTTCAAACTTAGAACAGATTGAAGGCGCGATGAGTAAAACTAAGATGGAAAATCTTATTAAGAAACATATGGGTGGAGATTCAGGAACGACCGTTTCTACTGACTCTTCTGACAATTCATCTTCTGATGACTTTGATGTAAACGATTTTAGTCAAACGAATATTGATAAAATCTGGGATTCTTCCACTAAGTTAAATTCTTTAGCATGGAATGCATACAAAAACCACAATGATATAAAGGTTTTGTTGAAAGCAATAAAAGCAGTAGAACGTTCTATTGAACTAGAAGCTACATATTACAATGTAGATACACACGCTGCTTTGTTATACAAAACTGGGAAATACTCCAAAGCTTTAAAAACTGCTAAAAAGGCAATTGATATAGCAAAAGAAGAAGGTCTTAGTTATAAGTCAACCACAGAGTTGATTGAAAAAATTATTGATGAGATGTAATCTTTATCACATATACTATTGAAAAAAACGGAAGTCTATTGGCTTCCGTTTTTTGTTTTCAAGTAATTTATTATTTTCATGAGTCTATAAATTTCATGTAACGTTTACACAAAATTAATTACTCATACATTGTAATTACTACTTTCAAACAAAACTAACACATCAATATGGTATATAGAATTAAAGAGAAATTTTGGGGATTTGGTGATAATTTTTCAATCACTGACGCACAAGGCAACGAATGCTTTTATGTAAAAGGAAAAGCCTTTTCTTGGGGAGATAATTTATCATTTCAAGATGAAAACAGAAACGAAGTCGCTGTGATAAAACAAAAGCTTTTTACATTCATGCCTAAATATCAAATTTTTATTGATAATGAATTGTATGCAGAAGTGATTAAAGAATGGAGTTGGTTTAAGAAACAATTTACACTAGATGTGCCTGGACCAAATGACTATTCTATTCAAGGTGATTTTTGGAGTCATGAATTTGTATTTATGCGAAATAATAGACAAGTAGCAACTATTAGCAAAAAACATTGGGCTTGGACAGATAGTTATAGTATTGATATCCAAGAGGAAGAAAATGAGATCGCAATTTTAATGACTTGTATTGTGATTGATCAGATTCTTCATGATGAGAATCATAGTAACGATTGATTAAAAAGAATAGTCAATCAACAAAAAACAGAGTATCGAACTCGAAACCTACAATATTTCCTTGTTAAATTTTATTGCCCTTTTTCTAAAACTGTAAATACCATGGGATTAGCTTGGAACATCAAATTTCATGTTTATATATAGTAATTTTGTTGGAACACTATCCGATTTCCCGCTTACGATTTTGTCATAATCAATTCCCCAATCAAATAAATTTATTTGACCGCTTAATACTAATGAACTTGCCATTGCTTCTTTTGGATCTCTGATACCAGTCACAAAAAACTTTACATCCTTTTCTATTCCTTTTATGGACATTTTACCATTTACTTGATACCAATCTAATCCCATGGTATAGACATTCGTAGATCTAAAGGTGATTTTTTCATCACGTACTCCTATAAATAACCCTGGCTTGGTAACTGTTGCGGTTAATTCTTCCGCTCTACATACTTTAAATGTATTAGGATCTAAGTCAAACGAAAGACTCATATTCTCCAAAGGATTTCCTTGATCACTACGCGAAGGAGCATCAAGTTTTAAATCAGTTATAACACCTGCAAATGGTGTACTGCAATGTCCATGTGTCACAAATAGATTCATGGTCTGATGTTGTTTATCTTTTACAACATCAACTATTTTATTTGTATCAACAACGTCATTGCTTTTTGAATTTGTTTCATTTTTAGTATAACCACTAGCCACAATTATGATTGCTGCTACTATTAATGGCAATGCAATATTTCTGATTTTCTTCATGATTCTATTTTTTACATTTCCACGAATATAGAACGAGTTGCCTATTAAACATGTCAATCAAATGTAAAAAAAGTGTCAAAAAATGTGTTTGCAATCTAAGGATTAAGGTGTAGAACTAGAAACTTGCAATATTTTTCCGTTATAGAATTTATTTCCTGTCAAAGAGAAATCACGAATGTATTCTGCCATTTCTAACGCACTTAACGGCGCTTCATAACCTGGAAAAGCTTCTGCCAACATTTCGGTTTGCACAGCGCCTAATGCAAGTACATTAAAAGCGATTCCTGCATCTTTGTGTTCTTCTGCTAATAATTCTACTAATGTAATCACGGCGCCTTTAGAAGAACTGTATGCAGCTAATCCAGGGAATTTCATACTACCTTGAATTCCTCCCATAGAACTAATCGTTACCACATGACTTCCCGAAACCATATGTGGTAATAATACACGACTCAATTCTGCTACACCAAATACATTGACTTCATAAATCCACTTGAAATCTTCCATCGTCGTTTCTACAAAAGGTCTATTTAATAAAGCTCCTGCATTGTGAATCACTACATCAACTTGTTCCCAGTTTTCTTTTACGAAATCTGTAACACGTCCATAATCTTCAGGTTTGCTGAGATCAAATGCAAACGATGTGATATTTTCATAGTTTAGATTAGTAATTGGCTTTTCATTTCGCGAAAGCGCCAATATATTGTATCCTTCTTTTGCAAAAAGATGCACCAATTCAAAACCTATTCCTCTACTTGTTCCTGTAATGATGATGTTTTTCATTTTTGTTTTTTTAAGCTAGTTCTAATTGAATAATTTTAATTAGAATACACAATAATGCATTGAAGTTTTAAGCACTTCTCGATACTAAATTCTTATAGAATTTCACTCGAAGTGACGTTTATTAGCTGATAATTAAAGTTTATTAGTCCCTTTTTAAATTATCAAATCAAATAATTTTCAAACTAGATAATTACTTTGAAGGATTCATTTTAATTTCTTTTGTTTTTGCGTTTACTGCTTTTTTTACTGCAGGAATAAACGTGTTTACAAACATTGCCATATGATTAAAATCCATTGCATCAGATTCATCTCCTACTTTGTGATAGTGATTAAAATTTGTAAAATCGAACGTTGAGAATGATTGACAAGGCACATTGAATTCTTTGAAGAATGCATAGTTATCCGAACGCATAAATAATCTGTATTCTCCAGCTTTTGGTAAGAATCCTGCGATTTTTTTTCCTGCGTATTCGTTCATTTTTTCAGCAAGATTAGTTTTATCAAATCCTGTTACATATGCTGTATAGTCTTTACCAACTAAAGGAACTCCAACCATTTCATAGTTCAACATTAAATATAAATCTATGTTGTCAGCTTTTAAAGTTTTGGCTAAGTGTTTTGAACCTAACAATCCTCTTTCTTCCGCTGAGAATAATGTAAATAAGATACTTCGTTTATTACTTTTTGTTTTTGCGAAGTATTTTGCCATTGTTAAGACTGTTCCAACACCTGCAGCATTGTCGTTAGCTCCATTAGCAATACTATCGTTTCCAACTGGTTTTATAATTCCGATATGGTCGTAATGTGCACCAATGATTACAAATTCATCTTTTAAAGCAGGATCAGTTCCTTCTAGGTATCCAATTACATTAAATGCATTTTTTCCTTTTACCGTAAAACTATCACGATATGAATCAAAATAAGGTTTGACACCATTTTCTTTGAAGTAGTTTTCAATATATGTTGCCGCTTTGTCAATTCCTTCGCTTCCAGTATCTCTTCCTTTTAGTTCGTCAGAAGCTAAATATGTTACTATATCATCTACTTCTTGTGCTTTGATAACGACTTCTTTTGTTCCACAAGAAAAAGTCAGTAATGATATAAGACAAATTCCTAGTATGTTTTTTAAATGTTTCATGATTGATAGTTTTTGATTGCTAATTGATGTAAACAAAAAATCCCACTTTCGTGGGATTTGATATGTGTATTATGTTTATGCTAACATTGTCACAGGATTTTCTACATACTGTTTTACAGTTTGTAAGAATTGTGCTCCTGTTGCGCCATCTACAGTTCTGTGATCGCACGCTAATGTAACTTTCATTGTATTCCCGACAACAATTTCTCCATTTTTCACTACTGGTTTTTGAACAATAGTTCCAACTGATAAGATTGCTGAATTTGGCTGATTAATGATGGATGTAAATTCTAAGATTCCAAACATTCCTAAGTTTGATATTGTAAAAGTACTTCCGTCCATTTCTGCTGGTGAAATCTTTTTACTTCTCGCTTTTCCTGCTAAATCACGTACGTTTGATCCAATGGTTGTTAAACTCATTTGATCCGCAAATTTCAAAACTGGAACTAATAATCCGTCATCTACTGCAACTGCGACACCAACATGGATATGCTTATGAACTATTGTTGCTGCATCACTCCAAGTTGTATTTACGCGTGGATGTTTGCGTAATGCCATCGCGCAAGCTTTTACAATCATGTCATTGAATGATACTTTAATATCTGGAATTGCATTGATTGTTTTTCTAGAAGCAATTGCATTGTCCATATCTAATTCTACCGTAAGGTAATAATGTGGCGCTGCAAATTTAGATTCTCCTAAACGACGTGCAATTGTTTTACGCATTTGCGAGTTTTTCACTTCTTCGCTGCTTTCTTCTCCTGCTGGCACAAAAGGAGCTACTACTGCTGTTTCTTTTGTTGCAGTTGGTGTAGCTGTTGCTGCTGGCACTACTACTTTTGCAGCTGCGGCTGGTGTGAAGTTTTCAACATCGCGTTTAACGATACGTCCATTTTCTCCAGAGCCAGTTACATCGGCTAAGTTAATTCCTTTGTCTGCTGCAATTTTTTTAGCTAATGGAGAAGCAAATATTCTACCACCTGAAGATGCGTTTCCAGAAGCTTTTGGTGTTTCTACTGGAGTTTCTTCCTTTGTTGCTACTGCTGCTTTTTCTCCTTCTAATACTGGTGCGTTTCCCGATCCAAATACTTTCAATACAGTATCAACATCAGTTCCTTTGTTACCAATTACTGCTAAAATGCTATCAACTGGTGCAGATTCACCTTCTTTTACTCCAATGTAAAGTAATGTTCCTTCATTGAAGGATTCAAACTCCATCGTTGCTTTGTCTGTTTCAATTTCTGCTAAGATATCTCCTTCTTCAACTGTATCTCCAACTTGTTTTAGCCAAGCTGCCACAGTTCCTTCTTCCATCGTATCACTCAGTCGTGGCATTGTTACTACAATAGCTCCTTCTGGCATTTCAACTTTTTCAGCTGCTGCCGCTTTTGGTGCTTCTGTAACTTTTTCTTCTACCACTTCTTCTTTAGCTGGTGCTCCTGCTCCTTTTACCAAAGCATCTATATCTTCTCCTTCTTCTCCAATGATTGCTAATAATGTATCAACTGGCGCAGTTTCACCTTCTTGAACACCAATATATAATAACGTTCCTTCATTGAAAGATTCAAACTCCATTGTTGCCTTGTCAGTTTCAATTTCAGCAAGAATATCTCCTTCTTCAATTTTGTCACCTATTTGCTTTAACCATGTTGCTACAACACCTTCTTCCATGGTGTCACTTAGTCTCGGCATGTTTATAATTTCCGCCATGTTTTATAATTTATGAGGTAAAAATGGATAGTCTTCTTGTTCGTATACTGCGTCGTACATTAAACTTTTTTCTGGATATGGAGACTCTTCTGCAAATTTTTCACATTCTTTCACCAAGTCCTTTACACGCTTGTCCATTTCTGCAATTTCGTCTTCTGTAGCGTATTTTTTCTCTAATAGTGTTTCCTTTACTTGTGATATAGGGTCTATTTTTTTGTATTCTGCTACTTCATCTTTTGTTCTATAGTGTTGTGCATCAGACATTGAATGACCTCTGTAACGGTACGTTTTCATTTCTAAGAATGTTGGTCCGTCTCCGCGTCTTGCTCTTTCAACAGCTTCATGTACAGCTTCTGCAACTTTTTCTGGGTTCATTCCGTCAACTGGTCCACAAGGCATTTCGTATCCTAAACCAAGTTTCCAGATATCTGTATGATTTGCAGTTCGCTCAACAGAAGTTCCCATTGC
This sequence comes from Kordia sp. E, assembly GCF_056033805.1. Classification (NCBI taxonomy): domain Bacteria; kingdom Pseudomonadati; phylum Bacteroidota; class Flavobacteriia; order Flavobacteriales; family Flavobacteriaceae; genus Kordia; species Kordia sp. E. The sequence continues at coordinate 2,069,204 of NZ_JBRASR010000002.1, read as the reverse complement.
ATATCCATTGTTTTCACAGATGAATACTACTGGAAGTTTCCAATTCATTGCCATGTTGAATGTTTCATGTAACGATCCTTGACGTACCGCTCCATCTCCCATATAACATAGTGTCACTGCATTTCTTTTGAAGTATTTGTCAGCAAATGCTAATCCGGCTCCTAATGGAATTTGTCCTCCAACAATTCCATGTCCACCATAAAAACCATTTTTTGGTGCAAATATGTGCATTGATCCACCAAGTCCTTGTGATGTTCCTGTTGCTTTTCCGTATAATTCAGCCATCACTTTTTTAGGATCAACTCCCATTCCGATAGGCTGAACATGATTTCTGTATGCAGTAATCATCTTATCTTTTGATAAATCCATTGCATGTAATGATCCTGCCAACACAGCCTCTTGACCATTGTATAAGTGAAGAAATCCACGTACTTTTTGCTGAATGTATACAGCAGCTAGTTTGTCTTCAAATTTTCTCCAGAATAACATCTCCTCATACCATTTACGGTATATCTCTTTAGTGATCTTTTTCATTTATTTCAAATTGGTTGGCATTGTTCTTTAAAGATAGTAACAATTCCATTTTAAGGTTTATAGCTTCTAGTTGTTTGTTTTCTTATTGAAACGATAACAAAAATACTATTTTAATGAGAAGTGAAAAAATGTAGCGGTAATTTATCGCGGTTTTAACATGAATTATTATCTCGAAAACGTTATCGAAAAGATAAAATTCATGTTTGAGTATATTTTATTTTTTACTTCATGATTTTTTTTAAGGATTTTTCCTTTTTTACAGATACGATTTATCAAAAATTAATGGTAATAAATCTTTGAGTGAATTCGATTTCAAAATTTTTCCTTCGCCTCCCATAAAGTAAATTTCAATTGGAGCTTCTTGACGCATTTCATATTCAGCAATTGACTGCCTACATGCTCCACATGGAGGAATTGGTGTTTTGTTGATATGATTATCAGAAGTTGCTGTGATAGCAATGTATTTTACTTTTACTCCTGGATATGCTGCGCCTGCATGAAAGATTGCTACACGTTCTGCACACAATCCTGATGGATACGCCGCATTTTCTTGATTGTTTCCTTGTATTATTTCTCCATTTTCTAAAAATAATGCCGCGCCAACTCTAAAGTTTGAATATGGAGCGTATGCTTTTTTTCGTGCTTCTACTGCACTTTGCATTAATTCTTGAATGTTTTGAGGAAGTTCCTCTATATGGTCATAACACGTAAGTGTTGTTGTAATTTTTATTTCCTGCATTTGAAATTTTTATTTTCTTTTTGATTAGTCATTGGTCAAATCAAAATAGCCTAGAAATATAGTGATTATTTATGGAATAGCGTAATTTGCTTAGTTGTTGTTAGGTTTTGAACTGTTGCGCTCTTGGGTGTTGGGTAATCTTGCTTGTGCTCTATTGGTGTATTCGTTTGTTCTCAATACTTAGTTTTTTGTTATTTACATTTTCTTAGAACTAAGAACTCTACACTAAGAACTCAAAAACTACTGGTTTTGAGCTTAGCTTTTAATATCGAGGTAAAGCACTGATTTCAACACACTTACTATTTCATTGATAATAAATTAAGTATTTGAATACCGTTTTTATATTGCGGTCATATGGTCACAACTAACCTTGAAGTTATTTTTTACAGTTTCACAAAGATTCCCGAATACAACTTATCTCAATGTATTCGGGAATGCTTAATGATGTTAAGGAAGTTATATTGTATTAATCAAATTATGAATATTGATTGTTAACACTTTTCTGTATTTTTAGCTAATGCAGGGATAAATCCTGCATCAAGACAATCCATTTCAGTAAGTCGACAATCATAACAATAAGAAGCTGGTCCAGTTACAGGATAACATATAGTATTGGGAACTTGTGTATTGTTATCATCTCCTCCTCGTATGGCTAACTTGCTTAAATCTGCAATGCTATTTTTTTTAAAATACAATACTGTTTTTTGTTTTTTCATAAATTCTATTTTTTTAAATTTTATAGTTTAAAACTATTCATTTACAGAAGAGTACTATGAAAATTGGATCGGAAAAAAGTTAAATTCCATGAATTTAAGATTAGTTCTGTTGTGCTTCTCTTACTTTCTTTATGAAATACGAGGGCTTCAGCCCAGTTCTTCTTTGGAACGCTTTAAAAAAAGTTCCTGAGTTAATAAAACCACCTTCTTGAGAAATGGCTTTTATAGTGTACTTTTTATACATCTCATCATTTAGAATGCGATCAATTAAATAGTCTACTCGTAAATCATTAATATAGTTTATAAATGTTTTTCCTTTATATGAATTGATAATCTTAGACAGGTATTTTGAGTTCGTTTTTACAATTCTCGCAGTATCTTGTAAAGAAATTCGATTGGTTAAATAAAGTTCCTCATCTTCAAAGACATCTAACCTTTCCAAAATTGTTTGAATAGCATCATCATCTAATCCTATAGTGAGTGGTACAATATTTTTAGTTTTGGTATCTTTTACAACTTCTATAGAAGCATTACTTTCTTTTTTTTTGGAAATGATAGTATCATACCGTTTTTTATATACTCTCTTGAGCATGTAATTATATAAAAGACCTACTAATAAAAATAATGACAATACAACACTTATGACAAATGTTATGTTGAATTTTTTAGTTGCTTTTTTTTGACTTTTATCAAGATCATTAATTAATTGTTCCTTGACTTTTATAAGGTTTGGAATATCATATTCTTTTGTAATGGTTTTGTATAAATTTTTAAATTGTATATGATGTATACTGTCTAATTTTAAGAGTTGATTGGTATAATATAACTCTAAGGTCTTATCTTGTCTTTGCTTACTATCTTGTATTAGGAACTTATAAACTTCTCTAGATTGTAACGTCAATGTTGAAGAGTTAGCAAATGCGGTATCTACTTTTTTGAAATAACTTAATGCTTTCTCTTTTTTATTGATCGCAAAATAACTCTTCCCTAAATAGAATTGATTTAAGGCTTTATGACGATCCTGAATATTCGGCAAGGCTTTCTCTAAACTATCAATAGCTTCTTGATATTTTCCTTGAAACATAAGATTCACACCTTGGTTACTGAGGAATTTAGTATAATAATTAATTAAATTTCGTTGCAAAGCATAGTGTATTCCTTCTTGATTAATACGAGTTGCTTCATTATATTTTCCAATATGATGATAGGTCTTGGAAATAAGGTTCTTCATATTATAATAACGCCGTTCATCATCAAAGTGCTTTGTTTTTTCTTGATATTTTAAGCATTCATCAAAAGCTTTTAAGGCTTCTTCATAATTTCCAATAATTCTATGTATAAAGCCTATATTAAATTTAATATTATAATAAGTACTACTTTTTTTATTCCCTAATCTACCTTCTGCCAATAAATAATTATCTAAAGCAACTGCATATTTTTTTTGCACATGCAAAACAGCCCCTTTTTCTAAGTAAGCTACAGCTGGAAATAGAGGATCTTTTAATGCTCTAGTATATCGAATTGTACTATCATAAAAAGAAATACGGTTAAAAGGAGCGTTTGCAGTATATCGTTTTTCTGTTCGGGCTAAAAGATAATACCCTTTTCCAATCAATAACGAATCATGATCTCGTAAAGCTTTATGCAAATAAGCTTCTGCATACTTCCGATTTTTTTCTGGCTTTCCTGAAATATCTGTTAAAATAATTTTGTCTAATTCAATATAATCAAGTGAATGTATTGAATCATTTTCTTGTGAATATCCAAACACTACTAAAAAAACAAAGAAAAATTTAAAACTCCTCATTATGAATACTGTTTTGTAACAAATATAACAGAAAACGCATACTAAATCGTATTCTATATCTCAATAAGTTTTAGTTAAATTCAGGGAATTCAACATTACACTTGTTGATTGCTCTCCCATATTGTCATTATTTAGTATCAGAAAATAGAGTAAAATATTTCATGATCTAATTCGTGAATAGAGAACGAAAAGTCCCTTAACCTTTTCAAGAAATATTTTCAAGCAATGCTATTATAAAATGCAAGTGTGATAAAACGATATACTTTGTTTTCAAGAGGAAAAACATTCTTTTTTTAATTAAAATAGAATTAAAAAGGCGGAAACCGAAAAGCCAACTAATAAAAAGAGTAGGTAACAACACTTTAATCATGAAAAATATAAAAAAGTTAGGAAACGTATTAAGTAAAAAAGAACAGGAAAGTATAAACGGAGGTTTAAAACAGTGCCTTTGTGGAACTGGTGTATGTCATGAATATAGCTTGTATTGTTCAGAATCACAATGCCGCATTTCTCTATAATTATTTATAATAATCATTTAAAACACATTCAACATGAAAGATTTAAAAAAGATAGCAAAAGCTTTAACAAAGGCAGAACAAAGTAGCATACTAGGAGGACTTCGAAGATGTAATAATGGAGTCTGTTTTTCCGGATTTTGTTGTCAAGGACTTTGTGTACCGAGCAGCAGTCATTGGGCATTCAATCGTTTGTGCGGTTAATAGCCAAACATTTTAACAAACAAAGGTGGAAACCGAAAAACCTAATAGTAAAAAGAGTAGGTACAATATTTTTATTATGAAAAAAAAGAATTTAAAAAGTTTAAAACTTAAAAAAGCATTTGTTTCTAATTTTAAAAAGAATCAAATCGATGGTGGAATAAGCGGAAGAAGTTGTCGTTTTAACGAGTGCAATGATGCAGACCCAAGTGGTTATAGTTTAGCTTACTGTGGACTTTCAACTAATTGTGGCTATACAGAATTTTGTTGATACCAAGTTATGCAAGTAAACTTTAGTTTGCTACTATTCTATAACATTATTTTGAGTAATTCACTCAGAACTCAATGCTTAATTTTGTTTATAAAAGCAAAAAACCTTTCAAGTTAGCTTGAAAGGTTTTTTATATATGTCATTTATTGAATTTTAAAATTCGTCGTACTCCTCACCTAAGTTAAATGTTAATGAGAAACGTAATGTATTTTCTAATGGGTTTTTAACTTTTGATGCAGAGAATAAATATGATACATCAATTTTTACTGCACTGTATTTGAATCCTGCTCCAAGCGTTAAGAACTTTCTAGCTCCTTTGATTTCACTTTCGTTGAAATATCCAACACGTAATGCAAATGAATCTTGGTACCAGTATTCTGCTCCTAAAGCATATGTAAATTCTTTTAATTCTTCACTGAATCCGTCTGGCGCATCTCCAAATGATTGAAAAATACCTGATACAAAACTTACATCATCACTTTGTCCTCCGACAATAATTGTTGGTTCATCTTCATTAATATTTGGTGTTGTAGGATCATCAGAATCTTGGTTTCCGTCATCATTTAAATCAACAAAACCGAGTTTTGGAGGTGTTGGAACTAATAGTTTTGTTACTTCCGCACTAACAGATAGTTTATTGTATTCATCAAAGATAAAGTCAAATCCACCACCAAGTCTTAATTGTGTTGGTAAGAAGTTTTCCTGACCTAAGTCGTCATATTTTAATTTTGGTCCTAAGTTAGAGATATTAAATCCTGCTCTCCAACGTCCGTTGTAGCTATCATATGCAATTTCTTCTGACTGATAGAAACCTGCAATATCAACTGCAAATGTACTTGCTGCGTTTGCTTCAGTATCTGGTTGCGATTGCAACTTTAAGTCTGAACGCAAGAAACGACCAGTTACCGACATTGCAAATTGATCACTTAAACGTAATGCATACGATGCATCAATTGCTAGTTCGTTTGGACTTTCAATTAACGGCGTAAAGTTTCCAATATCTGCTTGTTGTTGTGTGATAATTTCTATTTCACCTAAACTAAAGTATTTGATACTTGCTGACCAAGCACTTCTTTCACTTATTCTGTTGTAGAACGTTAAGTTTCCTAGAAATATGTCATTTACTAAGTCACTTAAGTATGGTGTGTAACTGATACCTATTCCAATTTGTTCTTTAGCAAAAGCATATTTTGCTGGATTCCATTGTTGCGAGTATGTATCTGGCGAAGTTGCAACTCCTAGTTCTCCCATTCCCGCCGCTCGAGCATCTGGCGTGATGAGTAAGAAAGGAACTCCTGTAGTAATTACTCTTGTATCATTTGGATTGATAACCGTTGTTTGTGCATACATTCCAAGAGGAATTAAACACAATAAGGATAAAAATATCTTCTTCATTAAGTTAAAATTTAGACAAATATAGTTTTTATTTATAGTATTACAAGTTTTTCAAACTTTTCAACTTTCTGATTAGTTAACGGAGATTTTACGGTAATCTTGTATACGTAGACACCTTTTGCTAATTTATCTCCAAAATCATCTTTCCCGTCCCATACTATATCTCGCGACAGCGAACCGAAGTCTTTACTGCTAGCGCCTGCGTTTGCCTTTCCTACAAGTGTACGTACTACTTTACCTGAAATGGTAAATACTTGCACCATTACATCTAGTTCACTTGAGCTATTGTGATTGAACCAAAATTCAGTATAGCTCACAAAAGGATTCGGATAATTTAACACATTGGTAATAGTTAATGAGTTGTTTTCGTTGAAAACTGTGAATTGTATTTCTGTTGTTGTTGAGTTGTTATATACATCCCAAGCTTTTAGCGTAAGTGTGTGTGTTCCTTCTGCTAAGTCTCGGAATGGGAATTTTACAATTCCGCGTGTGTAATCATTTAATTCTGTTTCGTAATAATCATTTAAGATGTATGGGTTTACTTCATCACCATCAAGTATTCCAACAATATCATGTCCAATTCCACTTGCTGTGTTGATTCCGTTTTCATCTTCTAGTTTTGCTAACAGGAAAGGTGATTCGTTGGTAATTCCTCCAGAAACAAAACTTTCATCATTCATGAATAGATTTACAACTGGCGGAGCATTATCTGCTGGCGCATCTTCATTTAATTCACCAACTTTGAAGTTTTCGTTAACTCCTGTATGATCTTCTAATATATCTCCTTTTTCCGCATAGAAACTGATTCTACCATTTCCGACAGGAATCGAAATATCTCTTGGTACTACAAATTCAAATTCGAATGCTCCATCTGTTACTCCTGATTTTCCTCTGAAGATAATTTCTCCTAGAGTTTCAAAGTCTAATACAAATGGAAAATCATTTGCTAACGTTTGACGTTGAATTTTTTTATCATAGATCGTTGAAAATACCGTTCCATTGTAATTACTTAGGATGTTTCCAAATTCATCTGTAATGTTTCCCGCCATTTTTATTTTACTCAATGCTTTTAACGTATCCGTAACTTGTGTAATTGGCACATCGTTGATTGCCGTTAGATTTACTCTTGGCTTCGGAATTGCTAATTGTAATGCTGGATCTCCGATGTAGAAAACAGTTCTTTTGTTACTTGTTGTTACTAACGTTTTTGTTTGACGTAATGCTTCTGATATTGGTTGATATTCGTTAGAACCATACGAAAATAGATAGCGTGCCAATAGTTCATTTATACTTACACCAACATTTTGGAATATTTGTCTTGTTGTTGTTAAGAGTGATACTGCGCCACCTTCTTCATTCCAAAACATGAATTCTCCTGCTGTTTGACGTAATGGATTGTCAAAACGAGTATATTCACAAGTAATTGTGATAAATAAAGGAAGTCTACAATCATTTCTTAATTCTTGCGAATCATTTTTTTCAAATATTCGTTCTCCAGATAATCCATCTTCTCCTCCGTGTCCAAAGTAGTTTACAACTAACGAACCTAATGCAATGTTATCTTTGATTGCTGCATTTACTTCTGGATAGCGTTCTCCACCGGCAGATGTTTGTTGTACGAATGCATCTGAGTGAATTTTAGAGATATTTATAAATGGTTTGTTGGCTACAATTGTATTTCCAAGCGCATCTAAATCAACTTCTAAATCTTTATCAGAATTATCTTCCGCATCATCCGAAATAATTGTTACAGTATTTCTCCATCGTCCGTAGGCTTCTTTACTATAATATGTCAATACTTTGTCCACCACAGCTTTCGCTTGATTTGGATCCATGATTAACATTCTACCTAATGCTATATCTAAACGATCTGCAACTGCCAATGTTCCTTCTGTATCATCCATCATACCATAGAAATCATCTGTCATGAAACCTCTCGTAAGATTGAAACTTTCATATGCCTGAAATACAGGAACTATGTTTGTATTTTCTTCGATTCTATCTTTGTAATCATAGGAAGCATCTCCAAAGAAACATACATATTTTAGTCTATTTTCGTCAGAACTTGCGTTATCATATACATATTTGATGAAGTTTCGAATTGCTCCAATATCTGGATTTCCTGTATTGAATTCGTTGTAAATTGTTTGTAATGTTACGACTTGAACTTGCAAACCTGAGTTTGTTCTATGAAAATCAGCTAAACGCTCTGCTTGTGAAACAAGATTTTGCGGAGAAACGATAATGTAATCAACATCTCCATTAGAAAATATAGTTCCTTTTAAGTTTTGATTCACTACCAAACTATTTGGTTCAAGCGTAGGATATAAAATTTGCGCATTGTCTAATGCGATATATTCTCTTATTTCTCCCATTGCTGCGCTGAACGTGAAATTGGCAGCCGCAGTGTCATTAGTAATTTTTGTAACGTTCCAAATATCTGTAATATCCCAAACTTCTGGTATACTGGATGCATTGCTAATTACATACTCTCCAGTTCCTATAATATTTCTTGCTTCATTGTATTTGAAGTTAAATTGTGTTCCAACACCCATTAACATTCGTGTAGAAGCTATTGAAATATAATCTAAATATGCTACTGATCCAGCAACACCGTTATTTGAATAGTTAAGCGTAATACTTAAGTCTTCTGAACTTAGATTTACACTATCCTCTATGAGTCCTTGACGTAATTGTGAAGCTCCTGGCGTAATATGTTGTGTTGCAAATGAAGAGTTATTTATTGCTGCAAAACTGAAATTAAACGTAGATTGATTATTTACGTTTTCTGCTGGCTGTCCATTTATTAAAGTAGACATTGATGTAATACTATTTGAAATCGCAGCAGGTTTAATTCCAATAGTAACAGGTTCGGATGTTACTAGATTTGTAAGATTAAAGTCGAACGTCTTTTCTGTTTCAATATTAAAGACATCACCAAACCATCTTCTTCCTAGTTTTACAATATTTACATTATCTTCTTCATGAAATTGATAGTCATCGTATTGAGTTATTGTCACAGCTGGCGCTCCAGAAGGTTGCACAGCTTCAGTAATTCGTTTTCCATCTTCTGTTCCTTCTGTTGTTATGTAGTAAAAAGTTTTGTCTGCATATGCATTTATATGTGTCTGACTATCAGTATTCCATTTCTTTGCTCCTTCGGCATAAAATAAAATATAATCTCCTTCATTGAATGCTCCATCTTCCTCTCCAATTACCGAAATTGCATTTTCAGCAACATCATAGTGTTCATTTAACGAATTTAATAAAGGAAGCATTCTTCCTCCATTACCGTATATTTTTAATTTCCTTGGATTTATATTCCCTGTATTTAATCCTATTTGATTTAAGAAATTAGCATCTATTCTATACACTCCAGACTCTTGCACAGAGAATTTATAAAAATTCCCAGTAGCTAACACAGAACTAGACACATCTTCTGTTTTAGAAGAAAAAGTTCTACTCGCGTTGAAATTATAACTTATATCAAAACTTGTTACTTTCTTAACAACACCATTTTCATTTATTAAAGGTGAAACCACAAGAATGTGATTATTTTTTCCACGTGCTCCTGAATTAAAAAGCTTTATCGTTACCGCTGATGGTAATTTTCGTTTATCAATATTCCCTAATTGCGAGTTGGACAATACGCCATATGTAATATTATCAAAACGAACAGAATTCTGATTTACAAGTCGGTCATCATCCCATTGCGCTATAAAACTAATGGTTTCGTCACCATTATATACAAAGTATTCTTTGTTGAATGTCGGTAATTGTAAATTGATATTTTCTGTAGAAAACTCAGTCGTGGCGTCACTCCATGTCAAATCAAAATGCTTATTTTGAGCATTGACTGATATAAAAAGGATACCTAAGAGGAAAGTAAGTTTTTTTTTCATTGCATCTTAAACGGTAAAATAAATCAAATATTATTAAATGATTTGGGTATTTCTTTAAAAAAACAAAATTAAGAATAATAAATTACAACTGTAGTCGTTATATGAAAACTATTGATATTTGTACTGAAGGTAAGTATCATATTAATTTTTGAAATAAACCTTGATATTTTACCTTTAATTGCTATATTGCAAACCAAAATTTCTCTCAATACTCAAGTCTTGACTATGAAAAAGCGAACATTAAGAATTATGCTACTTGTCGCAGTAGTTTCTTTAGGATTTTTTAGCTGTAAAAGATCATCATCTAAAAACACATCAAGAGCCACAGGTTGGCGAATTGACGGTAAAGACGGTGGATTTGCGGCCAACACTAAATATAAAGATCAAGAAACTGCTCCAGGTTTAGTATTTGTTGAAGGTGGAACCTTCACTATGGGAAAAACACAGGATGACCCAATGCACGATTGGAATAATACTCCAAATCAACAACACGTTCAGTCCTTCTACATGGATGAAACTGAGGTAACTAATTTAATGTACACAGAGTACTTATATTGGACTAAAAGTGTATTTTCACCTGACGACCCTAATTATAGAAATATTTATACTGGTGTTTTACCAGATACTTTAGTATGGAGAAATCGTTTAGGATTTAACGAAACGATGACTACAAACTATTTAAGACATCCTGGATATGCAGAATATCCTGTAGTTGGTGTTAACTGGATTCAAGCAGTTCAGTTCTGTCAGTGGAGAACAGACAGAGTTAACGAAGCTGTTTTAGAACGCGAAGGTTATATCGCTAAAGGTGTTAAAACTGATAGTACAGATGCTACTAGTACATTCAGTACTGAAGCATACTTAACAAATCCTACTGAGACCTACGGAGGTAAGATTGACGACTACAAAGGAAGAATTGCTGAAAAATCAAACAGAAAATCTAAAGATTCTACAGCCGAAGATACAAACGTATATGCAAAACGTACATCTGGTGTTATTTTACCAGAATATCGCTTACCAACTGAAGCAGAATGGGAATATGCTGCTAAAGGTTTAGATGGTTTAAGAGAGTACAACAACGTACGTGGTAGAAAAAAATACCCATGGAAAGGTGAATTCACTAGAAGTGGAAACAGAAAAAGACGTGGAGATCAATTAGCAAACTTCAAGAACTCTAAAGGGGATTACGGTGGAATTGCAGGTTGGTCTGATGACGGAGCTGATATTACTGCTAGAGTAAAAACATATCCTCCAAATGATCATGGATTATATGACATGGCTGGAAACGTTGCAGAATGGGTTGCCGATGTATATCGTCCAATGGTTGATGATGAAGCAAGTGACTTTAACTACTATCGTGGTAATGTTTACATGAAAAACAAAATCAACGAAGAAGGAAAAGCTGAAATTGTTCAAGCTGACAACATGAAATATGATACCTTATCTAATGGTAGAATTATGGCTAGAAATCTTCCTGGACAACTAACACAAGTTGCTGTTGATGAAAACGAGACTTACTTAAGAACTAACTTTGACAAGTCTGACAACAGAAACTACAGAGATGGTGATGTTGCTTCTTCAAGATATTACGATTTATTTAATGAAGATGAAGACGGTGGAGAAAATAGCAAGAAGAAAATGTATAATGCTCCAGTACACCAAGTAGGATCTGATTCTACAGGAATGCTTAGACAATATGACAAATCTGAAGATAGAACAACTTTAATTGACGACAATGTTCGTGTATATAAAGGTGGTTCATGGAAAGATAGAGCATACTGGATTGATCCAGCACAAAGAAGAGCTTTCCCAGAATATATGGCAACTTCATACATTGGATTTAGATGTGCAATGTCTAGAGTTGGTTCAAAATCACAAGGAAACAAAAGACCTAGAAAATAATATTACTTAGTATATAGTAATTGAAAAAAGCCCTGATGTTTCATTCAGGGCTTTTTTTCGTTTCAACCATAAATGCATTACATATGATCGCTGAATTATATACCATTTTTAAGAAATATTCTGTCGTTTGTACAGACTCAAGAAATATTACTCCAAATTGTATCTTTTTTGCTTTAAAAGGAGATAATTTTAACGGAAATAAATATGCTACTGAAGCACTTCAAAAAGGAGCTTCTTATGCTATTATTGACGAAATAGCACACAAGAGTTCAGAAAAAACAATTCTCGTTGAGAATGTACTCGAAACACTTCAACAACTTGCAAATTACCACAGACATCAATTAAATATTCCGATTATTTCACTAACAGGAAGTAATGGAAAAACAACAACCAAAGAGCTGATCAATGCCATATTATCGAAAAAATTCAAAACAACAGCCACTAAAGGAAATTTAAACAATCATATTGGTGTACCATTAACGCTACTTTCAATGACTTCTGATACTGAAATTGGAATTGTAGAAATGGGCGCTAATCATAAAAAAGAAATTGCTTTTTTGAGCACTATAGCTAATCCAGATTACGGATACATTACCAACTTTGGAAAAGCGCATTTAGAAGGTTTTGGCAGCACAGAAGGTGTTATTATTGGCAAAAGTGAATTATACGATTACTTGAAAGCGAATGACAAATTTATTTTTGTAAACGGAAACGATCCAAAACAAGTTGAACGTACGCAAGATTCAAATCATTATACATTTGGAAATACAGACGAATCAGATATAGCTATTCAATTTATGGATGCAAATCCTATGGTTCATTTACGTGTTGAAGATATAGAAATACAAAGTCAGTTAATTGGAGCATATAACTTTTCAAACATTGCAGCCGCCATTGCTATGGGAACTTATTTTGAAGTGAATACAACTCAAATCAAAGAAGCTATTGAGTCATACGTTCCTTCTAACAACCGATCGCAAATCATTACTAAAGATTCCAACAAAATCATTTTAGACGCCTACAATGCAAATCCAACTAGCATGAAAGCTGCCTTAGACAACTTCTCTAGCTTAACAGACTCTTCAAAAATTGCATTTTTAGGTGACATGTTTGAATTAGGTAAGACCGCAGCTGAAGAACATCAGTTTATAAATGAACATGCAGCTTCCTTAGATATTGACACAATTTATTTAGTTGGAGGAAATTTTAACAAAACACAAAGCAAGAATAATAATGTAATTATTCACAAAGATTTTGAATCCTTAAAGAACAATTTTCCCGAAGTCAGCAATAGCACTTTATTGATAAAAGGCTCACGCGGAATGGCCTTAGAAAGAATATTGGAATTATTATAAACTAAAAAAAGCTTCTCATTAAGAGAAGCTTTTTTTGTGGGTAATACTGGATTCGAACCAGTGACCCTCTGCTTGTAAGGCAGATGCTCTGAACCAACTGAGCTAATCACCCGAAATTCATTTTCAATAAGATAGTGGGCGATACTGGATTCGAACCAGTGACCCTCTGCTTGTAAGGCAGATGCTCTGAACCAACTGAGCTAATCGCCCTTATTGCGGATGCAAATATAGAATAGATTTTATATCTGACAAAATTTAAGCTTAAAAAATTTAAACTATTTCTGCTACTACAAATGTACTACCTCCGATATAAATTACATCACTAGAACTAGCTACAACTTTAGATTTATCGTAGGCTTCTGAAACAGAATTGTATACATTCCCAATTAAGTCGTGTTCCTTTGCTTTTTCTTGTAATATTGAAGCATCTAAACCTCTAATTATTTTTGGGCAACAGAAATAATAAGTGGCATTTTTTGGCAATAAAGGAAACACCTCATCCAAATCTTTATCTTTTACAACTCCTAAAACAATATGTAATGCGTCATAGGTTTCACTTTGCAATTGACGCATTGTTAACGCTAAACCTTCTTTGTTGTGCGCAGTATCACAAATTGTTTTTGGTGATTTATTTAGAATTTGCCATCTACCTTGAAGATTTGTATTCTTAACCACATTTAACAATCCGTTTTTAATGTGTTTTTCTTCGATTTTAAAGCCTTTTAATAATTGTACAGCTTGCACAGCTGCTTTGTAGTTTTTCTGCTGATAATTGCCTAATAAATCGGTTTGATACTTTTCTGTAATTGTTTTTTCCGCAAGATGTAATACTGATTGCTCTTCGTTTGCTCTTTCTGTAAATACAGGAAACGTTTCTTCATTGTATTCACTAACAACAACAGGAATATTTTTTTTGATGATTCCTGCTTTTTCAAAAGCAATTTTAGGCAATGTATCTCCTAAAAAACCAACATGATCAAATCCAATATTAGTAATCACACTCACTTCTGGTGTAATAATATTTGTAGAATCTAATCGTCCTCCTAAACCAACTTCAATGACCGCAATGTCTACTTTTTTCTTTGCGAAATAATCAAATGCCATACCAACTGTCATTTCAAAAAATGAAAGTCGTTCTGTTTCTAAAAACGCTTTGTTTTGTTTTACGAATTGAATGACAAATTGCTTACTCGTCATTTTTCCGTTGACACGAATTCGCTCTCTAAAATCTTTTAAATGTGGAGATGTGTATAAACCAACTTTGTATCCTGCTTCTTGTAAGATAGAAGCAATCATATGACTTGTGGAGCCTTTTCCATTGGTTCCGGCTACATGAATACTTTTGAATTTATTTTCAGGTGAATCTAAATGCTTTGAAAGCTTTATACTATTGCTTAGGTCTTTTTTGAATGCTTTCGCGCCTTGACGCTGAAAGAATGGCAATTGATGAAATAACCAATCTAAGGCTTCTTCGTAATTCATGCTATTTTTCAAGAAATTATTGTCCTAGCTTGAAGTTTACAACGATGAAACCAACTTGAGTTGCTGGCGCTTTTGCATCTTTATTCCAACGATATTCATAAGCAGCTTTTTCAGCAGGTTTTAGCAAGCATGTTGCGTTATTTGTAGTTCCTTTAGCTCCAGCAACAGCATCAATTACTTTTCCACTTCGATCAACTGTGATTTTCACCACTACTCTTCCTGATTCGTTACAGTCTTGCTCATCTACATTTCCACCGCTTACTTTGCTTCTACCATTTAATCCAAAGCCTCCAGTTCCTCCGTTTCCAGAACCTGGTTGTCCGTAATAACTTGTTGCATATGGATCTCCATCTGGATTTCCTTTGTCACCTTTTTCATTATCATCTCCTTCGCCTCCATCTGCTTTTCCATCAGAGTTTTTCACGCCATCCATCATTGCATCCAGCGCCGCTTTTTTTGCATCACGTTCTTTTTGAAGCTTTTCTTCTGCTTCGCGTTTTTCTTTTGCAACTCTGTCTGCTTCTGCTTTTGCTGCTTTTTCAGCTTCGTCTGCTTTACGCTTTACTTCTTCTGCTTTTTTGATTGCAATAGCTTCTTCTGAATCTTGTGTTACCACTTCTTCTGCAACAACTTCCTCGGTAGTTGTTTCTGGCTGTTCTTCCGTCACAGCTTCTGTTTCCTGAGGCTCTTCAACTTCTTCTTCAGGCTGCGTTGGAGCAGTATCAGGTTTTAATGCTTCTTTAGGTTGCACATTTCCACTTCCAGTTGCAGTCGTACCAAAGTTTACGGCAATACCGCTTTCTTCTGGCGGATCTAAATATCGCATCCCAAAAAGAAACATAAGTATTAACAATAAAATCATTACCACAGTTGTAATTGTAGCTGATTTTCGTTTGTGTTCTGTATTTAGTATTGACATAACTTTTTATTTTGGTAGTACTCCTAAAATAATTTTATATTTATTTTCGCTTGCAATCTCCATAATCGTCACTGTTTCATTTACAGGAACGCTGTCTTCTACTTGAAGTAGAATTGTTGGATTTGCATATCCGTCAAATTGTATTTTTAATTTTTCTTCTAATTCCTCCACTTTTACAAGTGATGAATTGAGATATATTTCTTTATTTTTCGCAAATCGTATCGAAACAGATTTTTCACCTTTTACAGTTTCAGAAACTTTCGATTCTGCTGACAAATCTTCTACATATTTTGCAAAATATGTTAATGCTATTAGAAATAACACACCTGCAATGAATACAAATGGCATGTTGAACTTTTTATTTCTTGTTTCCAACAAACTCATTACTGAGGCCGAACTGCTAAAATAATTTTATATTTATTTCTATTTGCAATATCCATGATGTTTACCGCTTTTTCAATTGGCACACCTTCTTCTGCTCTTAGTATAATTGTTGGCTCCGTTTGTCCTCGCAATTTTGCTTTCAACTTTGCTTCTACCTGACTAGCTCTTACTTTATCTGAATCAATATATACTTCTAAATTTTTCTTGATACTTACAGATACATTTTGCGTATTTGTTGATTTTCCTTTTGCTTTTGGCAATAGTAAATCGAGGGCGTTAGGTGAATTTGCTGTTAACATAAAAAACACCAATAGTAAGAATACAATATCCGTCATTGACGACATACTGAATTCTGGACTTACTTTATTTCTACCTTTTAATTTCATTGATATGAATTATACAGGTTCGTTTAATAAATCTAAGAAGTCTACTGCATTTGCTTCCATTTGATGCACTACTTTATCAGTTTTCACAACTAAGTGATTGTATCCAATATACGCAATAATTCCCACAATTAAACCAGCAACCGTTGTTGTCATTGCCGTATAAATACCGCCTGCAAGCGAGCCCATTTCGGCTTGACCGCCACTTGTTGCCATTTCATGGAATGCCAAAATCATACCAATTACAGTTCCTAAGAAACCAATCATTGGTGCAGCTCCAGCTACTGTTGCCAAGATACTTACGTTTTTCTCCAATTTATATACTTCTAATGTACCTGCGTTTTCAATTGCTTTATTGATATCTTCCAAAGGTTTTCCTATTCGTGAAATTCCTTTTTCCGTTAAACGTGCAACAGGAGAATCTGTTTGTGCACATAGCATTTTTGCTGCATCTAATTTTCCACTAGAGACATTATCTCTAATTTGATTCATAAAGTTTTTATCAATCTTAGAAGCTGACTTTATTGCAAATAAGCGTTCAAAATAAATGTATAAAGCAACCGCTAACAATACGAATAGAACACTTATAATTATGATACTTCCTATTCCTCCATCGACGACCATTTCATAGATAGAAAGTGTTTTTTCTTGATCTTCTAATAAGTTTTCTAATGCTTCAGCAGCTTGCTTTGCTTTTTTGGTTGTTTGTAATAGCAACATATGCGTTTTTTGATTTAAAATATATAACGTGTGATTTATGAATAAAGTATATTTAGAGAATGCTTCTCATAATGATAAAAGCCACTGAACCTACAACAAATCCTACAAGTGCCAACCATGATATTTTTTTGAGATACCAAAAGAAATCAATTTTCTCCATTCCCATTGCAACAACTCCTGCTGCCGAACCAATGATTAACATACTTCCTCCTGTTCCAGCTGCAAAAGCAATAAAGTGCCATAACGGATCATCTAATGCTTCTGTAAACATTCCTAAACTTGCTGCTACTAATGGTACATTATCTATGACTGCTGAACCAACTCCAAGTAACATTACTACTAAATCCGAAACGCCTCCAGTTCCAGCTTCTGTTCCTAGTTGTGGCGTTGCTGTTTTTAACCAATCAGCAAACCCAAATAACAATCCTAACGACTCTAAGGCTGCAACTGCCATTAATATTCCTAAGAAGAATAGTATACTTGGTAATTCAATTTTTGATAATGAATGATGCACAGGACTGTGATGTGCTGATAAAGCATCAGAATCATGTCCTTCATTTGCACCAACAGCAGACATACTGAATTTTGTATTACTATATATTTCAGCAAATATGGCTACTACAGATAATGATAACATCATTCCCACGTATGGAGGTAAATGCGTTACTACTTTAAATACTGGCACAAAGACGATTGCTGACAACCCTAAGTATAACATTGTTGGTCCAAAACGGTGTGGTTTTTTATCATCAGAAGCATTTTCTTCTTCAGGAAGATTTCCCTTGAATGGCTTTAAGAATGTTGCCGCAAGAAACGTTGGCACCAACATACATAATAGTGATGGAATAAATAAGTATGCTAATAATTTCCCAGTAGAAACTTTATCTCCAATCCATAACATTGTTGTGGTTACATCTCCAATTGGCGACCAAGCTCCACCTGCATTTGCTGCAATGATTATTAAACCTGCATACCAGATACGAATGTTTCTATCTCCAATAATTTTTTGCAGAATAGAAATTAATACAATTGTTGCCGTTAGATTATCAATAATAGCTGATAATACAAACGCTAAAAATGCAAAAATCCACAGTACACGACTTCTACTTTTTGTTTTGATAAAGCTTTTTATGGTAGCAAATCCGTCGAAGTAATCGATGATTTCTACAATAGTCATTGCTCCAAGCAGGAATACTAGTATTTCGGCGGTTTTCCCAAGATGATGCAACAAGGATTCTTCCATGATATGCATCTTATCACCTTTTGCCATGCTGCCAAAATTATCAACTAGCGCATGTGCTCCTGAATCAAACCAACTTTGAAAGTCTTCTATTCCGAAAGCGATAAATGCCCAACATATTGCCATCATGGCTAATGCTGGAATTAGCTTGTCAATTTTTAAGTTATGTTCTAAGGTTATGGCTAAATACCCTATAACAAATACGGCTATTATTGCTGATTCCATTTAGTAATTTTTATAAGTTGATGGTTATATTAATTCTTTTAGTGCAATTTCAAAAGCTGTTTTACTAACATCTACTTTTGAAGCGTTTCGTTTGAATGTGTTTTGCAATGCTTTTTTGATAATTTTAGATGTATCTTCAAAAATAGCTTCATCAGTCATTGCTACTCTACGTTCCATGAAATACGCAAATACTCTTGCCATTCCACAGTTTGAAATAAAGTCAGGAATTAAACTCACTTTTTGATCTGTATGTTCCATAATTGGTCCAAAAAATATTTCCTTGTCTGCAAATGGTACATTAGCTCCACACGTAATTACTTCCAAACCAGTATTAATCATTTTATCAATTTGATCTTGTGTAATTAATCTTGACGCAGCACAAGGTGCAAATATTTCAGTTGGCAATTCCCAAATACGTTCATTCATTTCTTCAAATGAAATCATATTATCTGCCACCAATGTGTTTCCGTCTTTTTGCAAAAAGTATCCTTTGATTTCTTCATACGAAAATCCTTCTTCTTTTATCACACCGCCAGCTCTATCAATGATTCCAACTACTTTTGCGCCCATTTGTGCTAAATAATACGCAGCCGCAGCTCCAACATTTCCAAAACCTTGTACTATTGCTCGTTTTCCTTCAATTGAACCTCCATAAATATCATAGAAATGTCGTGCAGCTTCTGCAACTCCAAATCCTGTAATCATATCAGCAACTGTATATTTTCGAGAAACATCTGGAGAATACTCTGAGCTTTCAATTACTTTAATTACTCCTAAACGTAATTGTCCAATTCTATTAATTTTATCAGATTCTGTTGGTTTAAAGTGCCCGTTAAAGACGCCTTCTTGCGGATGCCATACTCCACTATCCTCCGTAATTGGAATTACTTCATGGATTTCATCTACATTTAAATCTCCTCCAGTTCCATAATAATTTTTCAATAATGGCGCAACTGCTTTATACCAACGTTTTAGCACTCCATTTTTTCGCGGGTCTTGTGGATCAAAGTTAATACCTGATTTTGCTCCACCTATTGCAGGACCTGATACTGTAAATTTTACTTCCATTGTTTTTGCCAATGAAAGCACTTCATTCATATCCAATCCTTTTCGCATTCTTGTTCCACCTCCTGCAGCACCACCACGAAGAGAATTAATTACTGTCCATCCTTCCGCATTTGTTTCTGGATCTTTCCAGTTAAATACTATTTCAGGTGCTTTATTTTCGTATATTTTGAGTAGTTCTTTCAATTAAAATTAGATTTTATTGGTATGTTGTTTCTATACAGACAAATATAAAAATTGTTGTCATCTTTTTGGTTAATTTACTTTAAAATCATAGACTTTTCCTGAGCAATGATTTTTAGCAGCTCCGGTTACAGTTTTTAAACAATTTACCTCATCACGTAAACGCAGTATTCCTAGAAACCCAAAAATAACGGCTTCCTTATATTCAATGAGTTCAGCACTAGGTTTTACAAGATGTACATCTTTATAAAATTTAATTCTGGATAGTAAATAATCGTTATATGCGCCACCACCTGTAACTAGTATTTTGGTTCGAATTCGGAAATTTTTTGCAATTTGTTGTGCAATATGTTCCGTAAATGTGCGTAAAATATCGTGTTCTTTTCGTTTAAAAGCTTCCAACCTAGGAAATATTTCTTCTTGAACCCATTCCAATCCAAGTGATTTTGGCGGTTGTTGTTTGTAAAAAGGTAAGTTATTTAATTCGCTTCCTAAACTCATCAGATATTCACCTGATTTTGCAAGATTTCCTTTATCATCATACTCAAATCCTAATTGCTTTGCATATTTGTTTAAGACAATATTCACAGGACAAATGTCGTATGCAATTCTATTTCCATTTTGATGAAAAGATACATTTGCAAATCCACCTAAATTTAAACAATAATCATATTCAGAAAATAATAATTCATCTCCAATTGGCACCAATGGCGCGCCTTGCCCACCGAGTTTAACATCTTGCACTCTAAAATCACAGACTACTTTTTGTTGAATTAGTGAAGCTAATATTTCTTGATTTCCAATTTGATACGTAATTCCATTATCGGGTTGATGTAAAATTGTATGTCCATGCGAACAAACCGCATCAATCTCAGTAATTTGGTGTTTTTTGATAAAAGATAGAATTACCGAAGCCAAGTATTTTGTATACACAGTATCAAACTTGGCTAGTTTTTCATTTTCATAATGAATAGCTTCTCGAAGTTCATTTTCTAGTTCTTTCGAATATGGAATAGTAGCTGCATCTAAGATGGAAAATGTCCAACTATCTCGTTTTTCGAAATGTATATATGCTACATCAATTCCGTCAAGAGAAGTTCCTGACATAACACCAATCACTTTATATGAAACCATTCTGTAAAATTATCTATTTTTTATCATTTGAATCTTTAATTTAGCATAATATTCACAATTGAAATGCCTTTTTGAAGATTTACAATTAAAGATTCTCAGAAATACAAGCTTATTATTGAAAATCTGCTATTTTAGAATTATCTTTGTGCAACTTTTTTGAAAATTTATTAATACAATATATAGTTATGGATTTTAATCTTACTGAAGAACACATGATGATTCGCGATGCTGCAAGAGACTTCGCAAAAACTGAGTTACTTCCAGGTGTTATAGAACGTGATAATAAACAAGAGTTTCCACAAGAATTGGTTCGCAAAATGGGTGAATTAGGTTTTTTGGGAATTATGGTTGATCCAAAATATGGAGGAAGTGGAATGGACACTATTTCATATGTGTTAATCATGGAAGAATTGTCTAAGATTGACGCTTCTGCTTCTGTAATTGTATCTGTAAATAATTCTTTAGTATGTTACGGGTTAGAGGCTTATGGAAACGAAGCACAAAAACAAAAATACTTAACAAAATTAGCGACAGGAGAACATGTTGGAGCATTTTGTTTGAGTGAACCTGAAGCTGGAAGTGATGCAACTTCACAAACAACTACAGCTATTGACAAAGGTGATCACTATGTAATTAACGGTACTAAAAACTGGATTACTAGTGGTGGACGTGCAGATACGTATTTAGTGATTGCACAAACAGATAGAGATAAAGGACACAGAGGAATCAACGCTTTTATTGTTGAAAAAGGAACGCCAGGTTTTGATATTGGACCAAAAGAAGACAAGTTAGGAATTCGCGGAAGCGACACACATACATTACAGTTTAATGATGTAAAAGTTCCAAAAGAGAATCGTATTGGAGAAGATGGATTTGGGTTTAAGTTTGCAATGAAAACTTTATCTGGTGGACGAATTGGAATTGCTGCTCAAGCATTAGGAATTGCTTCTGGAGCATACGAATTAGCTTTAAAATATTCGAAAGAACGTAAAGCTTTTGGAACAGAAATTTGCAATCACCAAGCAATTGCTTTCAAATTAGCTGATATGTATACTGATATTACAGCTGCTCGTCATTTAGTAATGCAAGCTGCTTGTAAAAAAGATGCTAAAGAGAATTATGATATGGAAAGCGCTATGGCAAAGTTATTTGCTTCTAAAGTAGCGATGGAACATACAGTTGAAGCTGTTCAGATTCACGGTGGAAATGGTTTTGTAAAAGAATATCATGTAGAGCGTTTGATGCGTGATGCAAAAATTACACAGATTTACGAAGGAACTTCTGAGATTCAGAAAATTGTAATTTCAAGAGGAGTTATTAAAGGATAAACTTTAAAATATATAAAGTAGAAAAGCGCATTGAAAATTTCAATGCGCTTTTTTTATGTTTTAGTTTTAAAAACGGTAGTCCAAACCTACACCGACGGAATTAATTGTTACAATTCCAAGTTTGTAGTGATGATAACCTCCATGAATTGCTACTCGTTTTAGATGACGACGTGCTAATATTTTGAATTCGTCTACAGAGGAATCATTAATAAGACTTTGCTTCCAAGATACTCCAAGACTATATGGTTTCTTCAAATAGACATCAACACCTACTTGATATGCTAATCCTGTTTCATACACACCATTTCCAACATGAGAAATTCCTATTCCCCAATATCCTGTAACGTACTTTTCGCGAACACGATAATAATTTATCATAAAAGAGCTTACGCCTAATTCTACTTTTGGATCTTGCTCAATAAACCGCAGATGATTGACTTCTACACCAAGCAAACGCAAGAAGCGATAATTTAGTTTGAAATCATTTCCATAGAATTGCTTTCCACTTGCGAAGAACGTATTAGAAATCATGAATTGACTTCTTTTTAACGGAACATTTTCTTCTGGAAACGCATATTCACCATGTGCACCTTCTGCATATGGATATTTGTAAAAGTAACGAGATTCCATGTTGCCAAATAATACACCATAACTAATGTAGAAGGCTAATTCAACGAATATATTATCTAAATTATCTTCGTCATCATAATCATCATTTGAATTCCTACTAGAACTCGAAGAACTACTCGAATTGGAATTTTTACTAGAAAGATCTTCTTTAGCTCTATTGAGTTTTCCTTGTGCATTGGTAAGTGCACAGACAAAACCACACAACAAAAGAAATAGTGTAATTTTTGGCTTCATAAAAAATGGTTTTAATGTTGCCAAAATGTATCAAGAAAAGTGCCAAAGATTCCGAATATACTGTATCGTTTCTTTTTGATCAATGCAAAACTTACTTCAAAACCATTTCATTGAGCTTCATTTTTTTACTAATTTCTTTTAATAACAATATCCTTATATCTACTTCCAAAGTTTCTGATTTAACATTCTGCAGTTTTCTATATGCTTGTTGATGTTTTCTACTCGAACATTTACCTAATTCTTTTTTACTCCCACAATAGCAATGATTTTTTGATGATAGTTTTACTCCTTTAATTTTCGCATATAATATTTTTAAAATCAAGTCATTGTCTTCTATTTGTAAAATTTCTTTATATCCTTCTAGAATTCCTTCTGAATGAGAATATTCTCCAAATTTATAGCTTCCTTCTATTTCATAATAAGAATTGTTTTTCAGATAAGGGATCAAAATGTATTCAATAAAATCAATTAATTTATGAACTAATGTAGCTAATAAAATTTGTTCCTTCGCTTCAGTTGTAAAACAAAAATTTCCTTGCGGATAGATATGTCGATCTAAATCATTCGGAATACGTTCTGCTATTTCATAAACTTCCGGAAATTCATGATTCCAATTTTTTAATTCTATCCTGAGTTCATATTCATCATTTGAAAAAGGCGACAATATTCCTTCTAACGTATTTGAAACCTCATCGTATTTTAAGCTTGGATATCTCTGCAATACTTTTTCTACTTCGTCGTTCATCTGCATATGGTTTCGGTTTCACTTTTTCTAAATAAAGGCTTTTGCTCATTTCCTTTTTCTTATCATTCTCATTAATATCTTCAGCTTTTGGAAAACGATCACCGAACTGATTATCCCGCAAGTATTCAGATGCTGTTTTAAAATTATCTTTTTCATTAGCACGGTCACAATCTATAAGTAAGTTTTCTAATGTGTTCAAAAAATTAGATTTTCTAGTTTGCGAATACTCTTTAAAAATATTTTCGTTTTTTGGTGTCGTTGGTCTCAGGCATTTGAAGCCATTGGTTTGGCATAATTTATTATATATGATTCTCATTGTTTCGCGAAAAGCATCATCATCATTATCATTTTCCACGTAATTATTTACAATTAAAATTGTCAATGCAAACCCTGAGGGTAATTTTAGATTTGTGTTCTTTACTTGACGAAAATCTTTCCAAGCTTTTGCATATTTCACTAAACGCGTAATTTGTGGTTTTTCATTTACTTTCGTATTGAACCATTCCGTGAATTTTTTCGGATCGCTATCGATCCAATCTTTTGAACGATGCGCTAATTGCGGTGTTCCATTTTCTTTCTGTTGATAATAAATAGGCAAATCAATATGATGTCCGTCAGCAAATATGACTCTAACACAAGTTTTTTTTCTTTTTGTTTCTTTCGTAGTATGATTATTTACAGCTTCATAAACCCAATTGTGCCATGTAGCAATATTTTCACAATTATCTTCATTCGGTTTTTCTATAAAATAAACTCCATCATCTAAATCGTATTTATACAACTTCTTATCTTCTTCTTCACTAGGAATAGGAATTGGCTTTATAATGGTATTCATCATAAACGAACCTTGACTATGAAATTTTGGCTGCAATTTGCCTGATTTATTTTCTAAAAACCAATCTCTAATTGTTTGCCTTAATTTTTTACGGCTTTTTTTTAAACCTTTCTTGTCTTTATCTTTAAGAAGTATTTCTTTTTTAAACTTAATATACTCTTTATGCAATGTTGCCATGTTATGTATTTTAAAATGGATGTATTGTTTCTTTACTTGTTTGGATTAGATTGAGAAATTTACCATGTGTTTGCGGTTTTCTATTTGTATAGTAATGCCCTGAAATATTGAATACCTTTCTTCCTTTTATGAATTTCAATACGGTTGTCCCATAGTAGCCATTCCAGCGTTCGTTACCTTCATTAAAATAGTTATAGATGACTTCGTAATGCTGTCCATCTTTGGTGACTCTGACTCCGACAATCTCACTGTTTGATTTTGAAGATTTTTCTTTTGCAGCATTGTAATAAAAAGAATGAATCGTAATTTTACTTCCTGTTTGCACAATAATCATTATTACATGTAGTTTTGATTCTATTTCTTTGTATTTTCCTTTTTTTCCTACTTGCAGTAAACGATAGCCAATTTGCTCTCCAGTGTAAGTTCCTGAAAAATCTTCAACAGTAAACATCCATGAGAATGGCGGATATTTCCAGAGATAACGATCTATTAGTTCTAAAGCAACACCTATTACACCTAGACCAAATACAGGGTAACTAGGATGATATTGAAATTCTTGAAGTCCGTAAATTCCAAGAAGTGATAACCCTACAATTAAGATAACTGCAAAATTTTTATAGTATGTAAAATAATTTTTAATCATTTTTTCTCATTAATCAAGTTAATTTTTAGAATGGATGTAGCATTAGCCTACTAACTCTTTTTAAATCAACAAACTCTCCTCTTGTTTGGGAATCTCTATTAGTATAGTATCCGCCTTCAACACTAAAAATATTTTCTTTTTTTATCATTTTTAAAACTGTAGTCCCATGGTTTCCTTCATCTTTTAGAACGCCTAATTCACCATGATGACATGTAAGTATGTAATGCTGATCATCACCAGTTTTTGACACAACTATTTTTGTGCTTTCGAGTTTTAATCTTTTTTTACCTTGAGCATCGAAGTAAAATGAACTTACAGCAAGAGAACTTCCATTTTGTTTTATTACTAGCACTATTCTCGTAGATTCCTCATGTTCTTCATAGGTGTCTCTTTTCCCATTGGATGTTTTCCCTGTACTCTTATTATATTTGCTAATTTGCCTTCCATCGTAAGTCCCAGAAAAGTCTTCAACTGTAAACATCCACAAAAAAGGGCGGTATTTCCACAGAGAATTATCTAAAACTTCTAGTAACCCTATTAAAAACAAAGCTGTAGCAATTACCACAAAGTCACTTTTACGCATTAGATAGAAAAAAAATGTAGTTAAGGCTACTACTCCAAAAGTTGCCCTAGGCTTATAATAGACAAAATAGTTTTTATTCATTACTAAAAACACTACTACCAATGCACCAAGTCCTCTGATTAATAATGGATATTCTTCGTTTCCTTTTATCATGAAAATTTCTTTCTAAAAACTATTATTTTGTTATTAACTGTTGTTTTATCATATTTAGAAATATATTTCGTTTTGGACTCCAAACTAATGGTCGTTTTGGCTCTAAATTAAATTTTGCTTCTAGCGTTTCTTTTAGCATGTCATAATGAAACTCGTTGTCAATTTGAATCCCTTGAAAATGCTTAAAAACACCTTCCATTTTACCCAATTCAAATGGTGTAATTGCCACTGAGATTTGACTTTTAGTTTTTGCCCATGCAGCTCCCATTTCAATTAAACACATTGGTGATTTGTAAAAGTTATCGGAAAGCATAAAAAATACTAAGACATCTTCATCTAAACGTGCTTCAATTTCTTCTATAAAGTTATTTCCTAATCCTGTTCCGTAACCTTCCAAGGAAGTACAAAAAATATTTTCTGGAGGAATTCCGATCACTTCTAATATCTGTACAAAACTCGTCACTACTTCTTTGTCTTTACTAGAATGACTCACAAAAACCTTTTCCAAGAATTTCTCTTTTGGCTTTGCAGTTCCTTTACCTTTTACACGTTCTTGAATGACATAATTAGACGTGTCTATTTTTAAGTCATCTGCTATTAACAACAATACTTTGTCTGAAGCTGTCGCTAATAATTTTTTGATTTCTACTTGTGTATAATCATTAACTGACTCGTTGGTAATTCCGTATCCACTTAAGATACTTACCATTTCTTTCATGCTGTGACTTGTTTGCAGAGAAAAGAATATATCTTGAATTAATCGATGTTGTGTTACTGGATTCATATGTTAGTTATTTTTTTTGATATTCTGGTAAAACATAATTAGCTTTTAATATTTTATTTAATGATTTCGAAATTAGATATGTATCAATCTGATTTAGTATTTGATGCGTTAGAAAATGTTCTTGTAGTTGCTCGCGTTTAATTCTATTTTCATAGTATTTTTCCACACAGTATTCCGATAGTTTATAAAAAAATACTCCTGAGATTACAAAAACGCCAATACCTTCTTCCATTCCTATATTAAAAGAAACATCTTTTAATCTTGATGTTATAATAGCTCCTCCACCTTCTTTACTTGTCCATTTCAAAAACAAGAATATAATTTTTGGAAATAAAAACGCTGATGCATAATTTAATATGTTATCTATCCTGATTTTCATATTCTACCTTTTATAACCAAATCTTTATAGTAAATTCCTAAAGGTGTCAACACACAAGCTTTCCCTTTTTCAGCACATTCATCTAGCGATGCAATTCCTTCTTCAGGTAGTAATAAGCCATTAGCATGATAAGCTCGCAAATAAGACATTATTTCAACCAAACCGTTTTCACTACCTGAACCTGCTATATATTCTCTTGAGAGCTGCATTCCAATTTTGCCTTCATCAAAGTAGATTTTTAACTTCCGTAATATTTCAAAAGGAATTTTTGGTTCGCAATTTCGAAGTGGAATCATTTTAGACACATGCGATTTAAAAATTGGACGCTGTTTCCAAGAATTCAACATGATCTCTGTATAATTATAGATTCTTGCCACATTTACTTTTCCCAAAATATCTGCGGCGCCGCCTTGTAGTGCATCATAAATAATAGAAGTAAACACACCAAAACCTTTGCTTTCCATCGCGTATTGCGTATCTCTACTAGCTGTTAATATGGAAACTCCTTCGCGCAATAATGCTTTGCGATCACTAAACTCAACTGAATTTCCAATTCCGCCACTATGACAACAATCAAGGATTATAATGACTTCCGTAGCTTTTGAGTTGTTTGCCATCGCAATAACTTCACTCAAACTCACACCTTCATTAAATTTTTCTGCATCTTGTGTCATCAAATAACTTCCCAATGTCGTAGCCGATCCATGTCCTGAAAAATAAAATAATGCAACATCTGCTTCATGATTGAATAAATCGTAAAGTTTACTTTTTAAATGTGCAATGGTAATATTGTATACATTTGGACTTGAAACCCACATATGACAGTCAAAATTTGGATCTCCATTTTCATGTTTGGAAATCACTTCTTTCATACGTTTGGCGTCGGGAACGCAACCTTTTAGTGGGTTTTTCTTGTAATCATTAATTCCTACGAGTAAAGCTCTTCTCATATATTGGTTGTTTTTGGTTTTCATACACTTACAAAGATCAAGGATTTCACTATGTCAAAAAACCTCAATTTTGAGGAAGAAAAAAACTCCTTAAATTTGAGGATATTTTCAAACCATTCATTCCAAAATTACATATGTCCATTTTCCATGGCATAACGAACTAATCCTAATGAACTTTTCACCCCTGTTTTTTCAATTAAATTTCTACGATGTGTTTCTACTGTACTATTAGCTATGTTTAGTTTGGCCGATATTTCAGAAGTTGTATGTTCGTCTATAATTAATCGTAAAACATCTTTTTCTCTTTTAGTGAATTGCACTTTTTGCCTAGGTTTCCTAACTGCTTTCAATAACGTATTTAACACTTGTCCTTTGATATATTCTTCTCCACCAGCAATTGTTTCCAATGCTTCAACAAATTCTTCTGTCCCTCTATTTTTTAGTATATAACCATTGGCTCCAATTTCAACAAGTTCATGTATAAATTCACTTCCGTCATGCATTGTTAAAATTAAAATTTTCACTTCTGGGTATTCTTTCTTAATAATTTTAGTTACTTCAACTCCGTTCATTTCGGGCATACTAATATCCAATACCGCAATGTCCACTTTAGCGTTTTCGATTAAGCCTAATGCTTCTTTTCCATTGGATGCTTCACCTACAACTTTAATATGCGGTTGCTGTACCAACAATGATTTTAATCCATCAATTACAATTTGATGGTCATCAGCAATAATGATGTTTAGTTCTTGTTTTTGTGTCATATTACTTTTTTATTTCATGGTAGGTATTTCTATTGTTATCGTTGTCCCATTACCTTTGCTAGAATCTATCAATACTTGTCCGTTCATTTCTGAAACACGCGCTTTGATGCTCTTTAATCCCATTCCTTCATACGTATCATTATTTATATTAAATCCGACACCATTATCCGTAACCATGATATTTAAATCATCTTCTCGTTTGAGCAACTGAATGGTTACTTCGGTTGCGCTAGCATGTTTCAATATATTGTTTAATAATTCTTGAATGACACGATATAATTGTATCTCTGTTGTGTTGTCTAATCGATTATCCAAACCATGTACAACTAGTTCAATTTGAAGTATTTTGGTTTCTTCTATCTTTTGTTTTAATTCTTTTAACGCTGGCAATAATCCAAATTTTGTCAATGTTCCAGACAGCATATTATGTGCTATTTTTCGAACTGTTTCACAAGCCTCATCAAGTAATTGATTTGCTTTTTCGTATTGTGATTTTGTTTCATTTTTAATTTTTTCTAAATCATCTTCAACAGATTTATAGTGTATTTTCACTACAGACAGCATACTTCCCAAACGATCATGTAGATCTTTCGCAATGCGCTCTCGTTCTTCTTCTTGCCCACTTATCATTGTAGTAATAGCCTTTTGCTCCTGATCTTGAAGCATTTGTTTAAGTTTTTTCTCTTGTTGTTCTTTTTCTAATTGTGCCGTAATTTTTTGTTGTTCAAATGCTAATTCAGCTATTTTTTTTTCTTGTTTTAGCTTTCGCGATCGCATCACTACAAAAAATAATACGACAATCGCTAGTAAAACTATTGTAATCATTTTTGTTTTTGTTCGTGTACTTAAAAGAGAATATTCTGTTTCGCGCTTTTCGATTTCTATTTTATTCTTATCAGATTCAATTTCACGCTTCTGATTTACATATTTTAATTCGAATCGATTCGTTTCTCTTAACTTTCGGTATATATCTTCCCAAACATTCTCACTAGAATCTTTATACTTATATGCTTTTTCAAAATCTCCTGTTTTTTTGTAATAATCAGCGAGCGACCAATATGTTTTTTGTAATAAAGAAGAATCATTCACTTTTTTCTGAAGTGCTAAACTTTGATTGAAATTATTGAGTGATTGATCAAAATCTCCCATATCAGCATACAAATTCCCCAAGTTGTTATAGTTTATAGAAAGTCTTGTATTGTCATTATTTTCTATAAATATTTTTTGTGCTTTTTGATAATAATATAATGCAGAATCTTGCTTATTAGTTTTCCTGTAGAGTATTGCCAAATTGTGATACAAATCGGAAGCATTTTCAATTCCATATGTAGGAACTAATTTTAGCGTTTCTAAATAAGTAGTTTTAGATTTTTCGTTTTCATTTAAATAATCGTACGCCAGTGCCATTTGAATGTTGCTTCTATAAACATCTTTGTGGCGCCCTAATTGTTCAAAAAGTTGTTTTGCTTCTAAAGCATGTGCTAACATTTCTGGATAGTTCTCTCTATCTTTACTTAATGCTGCTAACTTTAAATATATTCTTGCCAAACCCTTAGAATCTTTGAGTTTTTTTCTTAATTCCAAACCTTCCAGATAATACGCTAATGCTGCTGGATAGGCTTCTAATTTTCTATGTAGATTTCCTAAAGTAGTATTTATAATCGCTAACTCTTTTAGTTTATTTTGTGCTTCAAAAGATTCAATGCTACTAAAAAAAGCATCAATTGCAGCGACATCATTACCTTGATCTCTGTAAAACAATCCGAGTTCATTATAACCTCTAGCAATTCCATGTTTATAATTGTGTTTTTTTGCAACTGTAATAGCTTCTAAAAAATACGCTTCTGCTTTTTTTAAATGGTGTTGATGCTTCGCAATCTTGCCTAATACATTTAATGCATTAACTTCAGATTCATAATTTTTTAATTTTCTACTTAATAAAAGTTCTTGCTGCGCATAGTTTATTCCAATTGAATCACTTTTGTATTGAAGTTTCCAAGCCAATTCATGCAACGTGTCTATTTTAGAAGCATCATTTTGCGTCTTCAACAGCTTTTGCATACTATCAATTTTTGAATCATTTTGACCGTGAGAAACAAAAGTAATACAACTAATAAAAAAGAAACTAAAGTAAAATATAGGCTTCATGTAGATATTTGTGTTTGAGACATAAAATATAAAAAGGCTCAACTCTTCTTTTAAAGATAAGTAAAGCCTTTCATTAATGTAAACTTTTTAGTATAAAATTAAAAAGTCCCAGGTTTTATTACCTCTTCATCCTCATCCGGATCTTTAGGTTTTTGTACTATAGGTTCAACTGGCTCATCACCGTTACCAGGTCGTGGTGTATCCTCAGACTCACCAGGAGCACAAAACATTTGAGCTTCTTCAAACTCATTTACAATTTCAGGTTGGGTAGTTAGTTTTTCCATAAATTTTGATTTTTAATAGTTTACTACAAATTTCAACTAAAATTCTCACAGAAACAATAGTCAATATTGATTATTCTTACTTCCTCAATATTAAGGATATGACATACAATTACTCCTGAGAAACTGTTACTTGATTTTTATTGATTGCAATCGTCAATTGTGATTCTTTCTCTTTATCATAGTAAATCTCTACTTCTTTAAATTCATTTCCGATTTCGATAGTTGTTTTAGATGGTTTCATTAAGTCGTGTTTTAGGTTGGTTAAATATCTATCAAAATCATACCCAACACAATACTTAATTATACGTATTTTTTGATCGTTAGTATTAATGAGGAAAAGGATACAAAAAACTAGTAAGTTGCCAAATAGTACTATTTATCTTATATTTAAGATAAATGATTTAATACATTTTACATTCTAAATAGCACATCATGAACGACACAGAATTTGACGAACTCAAAGAAAAAGTTGCAAAACTTGAAAAAAAACGTAATTCCAATCTATGGTTACAGTTTTTTATATTTCCTTTAATTCTTGCTGGAATGGGATATTATTTTCAACATGTTGTAAAACAATCTGAAAAACGAATGGAACAATTAAAAGTCTCTCAAAGTATCGTAAATCAAGTATTCAATGATACAATAGTAGAACGAACAGTTATTTATCGTAATATTTTGGATGAAATTCTTGATAATGACGCGTTGGCTAAAAAAATTCAAAAGTCTATTGATAAATATCTAAAGAATAAAGCCATTACTGGAACTCCTGAAGAAGCAAAAAAAATAAACAATGCCGTAAACACATTTGGTTCGGATGACACGAATTTAAAAGAGAGTTTTTCAACATCAACCGTTATTCAACAAAAGGTATCTAAATATGACAAAGCGATTGCAAAAGAATATGAAGCATTTACGTTTTTAGTCAATGGCGAATTGAGCAAAGCTACACATGCTTTTAAAGAAGTAGAACAGACATATCCTAGCTTTCATGAAGCGTATGGAATTTGGAAGTATTTAGAAAAATCAACACCTGAAAACCCAACGCAAGCGCAAATAAAAGCAATTCAATATCATATAGGAACTACCATGAGTTGGAAAGCTCCAAAAGACCTTCTACCACAATTAATACAATAAAAGTTGTGCATTTGATTTCAACTATTTTTTCATGAAAATGTTGTGATACTGTAACATTTTTAGAAAATCTCATACATATAATCTAAATTCTTTATCTTTAGAAATTACTTGAAAATACATTTTTTTCATTGTCAACTAATGGAACAAATTCAAGTAACTTATAATCGACTAAAAAAACATTCATTAACAATAAACTAAATACTATATGGCTGACGAATTTGATTTACTGGAAACTTCAGGATCACAACAAGAACAAAAATCGAACGATAAAGTAGATTGGGGAAAAGCGATCGACCAAATGAAGTCGAAATTAGCGCAAGAAGACAGTCCAGAAGTACGTCAAAAAATATTAAATGCAACCTTAGATAATGTGGTTGACATGGCTGAAAAAGATCGTACTTCTTTATTAGATGCCATTAAAGACTTAACAGATTACCAAGACGAAGTCGGAATCATTTTTGAACGTTTTTCTACGTTGAATGACGAAGAACAACGTGTTATTGATAATGCACAACAAGACTTAGAAAAGGCTAAGGTTGAATATAGAGAAGCGTTAGAAAAACCAGATACTTGGTGGAATAATCTTTGGGGAAGAAAATCAAAGATAAAAAGCTCAAAATCTGATTTAGATCAAGCTGAGAAAACAAGAAAGTTTGCAGATTCAAAAGCAAAAGAAATGTTTCAAAAGCGTATTGAAAGTTCAGATACAGAAACACTTTTAAAAGAACTTTCATTTAAAAGTCAGGCAGCTGTAAAACGTTTAAAAGATCGTGAAGTTGAAATCAAAGAAGTTGAAGAGAAACTACAAGTTGCGATTGTTGAAGCAAGCAAAAATCATACGAAAGCTTTAGAGAAAAAGAAAGAGACTGAAGAAAAACTCGAAACTGAAAAATCGTTATTGAGTCAAGCTCGACAAGGATTGGAAGAAGTTGTTGACAAACAATCACCTGAATATTCTGAAGCATTGTCTAAAGTTACAAAGCTAGAACAATCTGTAGAAGAACTTGAAGGTTTACGAACTGCATACATTACATTGGCAGCAAGTAAAGACAGTTTCGTTCACAAGCACAACTTAACGATTAAAGTATTAACATCATTACGTAGCAACTTGCAAACGCATAGAGCGAAATTGAAATCTGATACAGAAGAACGTGTTCGTTACTATGATGGTTATGTAGTAGCTTTAAAAGCAAGAACTGATCAGGAATTTGCAGCAATTTTAGAGCATTTAGGTATAAAAACCGATGAAAAAATTGGTGAAACCTTAGCAGCGATGCATACAGCAAGTGCAAGAGCACGTCAAGATATGATGGAAAACATTCCAGTTCACGAAAAAGTAATGAAAGGTATTTACGGAAGTTATGCAGAATCGTTACAAGAAATTCGGGAAAAAGATGTGGAAATTCGCAAGAACTTCGCAGACCGTTATGGAATTGACATGAAAGAATTATTCGAAGAATATTACAAAAATAATGACAATCCATCTACTGGAAATGACGGAGCAAATGACTCTACCGGAGGCGGAAACGGCGCGCCAGTAAACGATGGTGGTTCAGATGACTTGTTAGGATAAAATAAATTTATAAAATAGCTCCGCATGAAGGATTGAGGCTTTGTCGGAGCTCTTTTTTTAGATTCCTGTCATTAGTTTTCTTGAACGCAGTCAAAAGGCAGGAATGATAAAATTGAGCTATAAAAAAAGCGACTGCCGAAAGCCTGACCGCCAATTTTTCATTGGTGGACATGCCCAAAAAATATTAATTACTAAAACAATTCCGTTTTAATGTCCATAAACGATATCACAACTCCATTAGATTCTGCAACCTTAGATTCGGATGCACAATACGAGCTTTATTATAGAATGGTAAAGCATGTATTGGATGAATTTGAAATCAATTTAGTGGAATGGAATCATTACCGAATTTGCACAAAAGAAGAATTAAAATCATTAGAAGAGTATTGTAAACGATTGGCATTTTCGCTAAAAGCAATGCAATTAAAATATCGTTTTGATGAAGAACACATGAAAATAGATTTGACAGAATCTGGTTTTCCGAACTACTTAGAGCTTCGATATGTTCATAATGATTTAGACTTAAAAGACGAATTCAAAGCTAAACTTCCTGAAGCAAAAGTATTTAAGGAAAAATTTATTCATCGGTTAATGATTGACAAACAACATGTAGATAAACGTGATTTGTTTGAAGCTTCTTCTTCATTGTATTATAATATGATTCAGGAAGATAAAATTTTCCAAAAGTTTGTTATTGGTAAGATTAAAAAAACAAAAAGTTCATTTGCAACCTATGTGCTCGATTGGGCTTTTTATGATGTAACGCTAAACAGACCTTTTATCTGTTTCATGTATTTTGATTACAAACATGACGCGAAAGTGGAACAAGAAATATATGATACTATAAAAGATTGTGCAGATCGTTTTCAAGACTTAGATAACATGGCGTACATGATTGATAAACGCTTGAAATATGTACACCCGAAAAAAATAAAACGTGTTGATTTAGGTATTTTACACAGTATTTTTTCAAAAGATGATCATGAAACTACACACGCACTTTTAAAAGCAATTGCTCAAAAAGATGTTACAATTAATTCATTTGCATTGAGCACAGCAGTAGAAACAATTAACGCAATAAACTCATCCAAAGTGAGTAATGATTTGTTATCATTTAAAAAACAAGTTATTCAAGTTTGGAGTCCTGTCGTAAAACACAATTATATATTAGCACCGCACAGAGTTATTCAATTACTATATGGTGCAATTCAAGATACAGTAATTCATTTACATCATGAACCTTTTGAAGTTGAAGAATTGCCTTTAGAGTAAATGAAGTTGAAGTTGAAAACAAATTAATAAAGAACAAAAAAATATATGGAGAAACAACCGACGTTTCCTATCAAAAAAACTGAATTAACCATTTTACGTGAAGAAGCTTCTTCTTTCATCAAAGGCGTACAATGGGAACAAGGCTACAAAGCACGAAACAGAGACGGAAATAAAGAACAAGAAGATATTTTATTATACTTGTCTAAAGCAACAGGAAATGCTGGTGCGAACACTATTTCCATCTCAAAAACAATTTTAAGTTTAAAAAAACGCTTACTTCCGGATTCGGTAGCATTACCGCTTGCGCTGAATGAAACATTGTTCAATTTGCAAGAAGCATTAGCTATTGGATTGTGGATAAGAGATAGTTATTACGATGCTTCAGGCTTGTCTATCTTGCATGAAAAAAGAGCTGGACTTTCCGCAGAACAACGCAAAGAATACGAATCAAAACAACAAACAGCAACCGCTTTTATGGTGTTTAGCGTATCGTATTTTATTCTGTCTAAAATGAAAGAGAAAGCTTCGGAAGACAACAAAGTAATGCAAAACAAATTTGCAGGAATTCCTGAAGTTTCAGTATTATCGCCAATGAAAGGAGTTTCATGTCAGTTGTTCTATTATGACAAATACATGAATCATCCAAACTTGATCAATTCTGAACAAGATGTGATTGATTTTACGGTGTTATATTTTGAAGCATATTTGAATGAAATTATTCAACGTAAAGGCGCATTAGATCATACAGAAGTAATTACAGATAGAACTTACCAATTAGAAGATTCTGAATTTTCTATTGCTGGATGGGAAACTGCTTTTACAGGAAGTGCCGCAAGTGTAGAATTCAATCCAATTCGTTTTGAACAAATTGTCGGAAACAAAGACGCAAAACACTTTGCGAAGCGTTTGGTAGAACGTATGATGAGTTATGACATTGCTACAAAGAAAAATCCTTTTCAAGAACTTGGTGGTTTTATGCCTGTATTTATGGGGTATGGAATCCCTGGAACTGGAAAAAGTATGTTAATTGCAGCTATTGCAACAATGTTGAAAGAACGTTGTGACCATTTAGACATTCCATTTCTATTTCATCCAATGCCAGATACTGTTGTTTCTACTTTTCAAGGTGGATCAGCAGAAAAAATGGTACAATGGATGAAACCTATGCAAGATCCTACACGCTTGATTTTTGCACCAATTGATGATGCAGAAAACAATTTACAAGAACGAACAGCGCAAGGTGTTTCGGCTGGTGTAAAAGAAGTGATCGGTGTATTTTTACGCTATACAGAAGGTGCATATGCGGTAAATCATGGAAATAGCTCTATTGGATTATTTACCAACTTACCTGAACAATTAGACAAAGCAGTTATTTCTAGAATTCAAGGTCGATTTAAAATTGATGGTGCACGTACAGAACACGATTTCTTAGATCAAGATTATATTTGGTGGAAGAAACTTGAAAAGACATTACCAGGATTTGTTTCTATGAAAGATCATCCTGATTATAAATACTTAAGTGATCAAGGATTAGCAGCAAATGCTGGAGAAATTTTAGGTCAATTAGAAAAACCAACGGAAGAAAAGATTGCCATTATTTATGATAAAGTGCTTGCGCAAGATTCGTTAGATTCGCATACCTTCTATTCAAACTTATATGGTTCGGTTCAAAAAGAATTTCCGTTTTTCTCATCAAGAGATATCAGAAACATTCAAAGTGCAATTTCATTACGCTTAACGGATTTTAACTTACCAGAAGATTGGTTTGAAAACCCTGAATTGTATTTCCAAAAAGAGTACGATACAAAACTTGGAATGCTAAAAGAATTGATGACAGCAAACATGAAAGGACTCAACTTTGCAGACATTCGCAAGCAAGAAGTTATTCGTTACTTAGACAATGTTGCAACCATTGCTGATACAGATTTTTCACGTAAAGTAGAACAACAAATCATGCAAATGAAAATTGGAAGTGAAGCGCGCAATCGTTTTGAAAAAGATTTATAATTGTTATGAAAAAAGTAACCTTTACAAAAGGAGAATCTGTTAAGGAATTTATTATAATGTATAAAATATCAGAAGGAAAAATTACGGAAGTACATTCCTTAAAAGGATAATTAATTTGAAAAAGAAATCGAGTAAAATATACTTTATACTTATTAGCATAGGATTACTATATTATATTTTAAAATTTTCAGGAGTTCTTGTATTAAGTACAATTTCATCATCTAGTAGTGAGCCAGCTCTCAAAACAGGAAGTTATATTCTTTCAACAAATCTAACAACACCTAAACGTGGAGATTTAATTACATTCAAATTTAGAGATCGTTTATATGATGATCTTCCTTATCAAGATTTCATTTATATTTTTCGTTTATGTGGTGTTGAAAATGATACTATTGAAATTAAAAAAGGAGTTTTGTATGTAAATGGAGAAAATTTTGACACGCAACTTGAATTAAAACATTCCTATCTTTTGAGTCAAGCACAAATAAAAAAGCTAGAAGATGAATCGCTAGATAAAATGAGGCTAACTAAAGATGAATTCTTAGTCTTCATGAAAGATACTGATGCAAAATCAAATGGATTAGAAACGTATCGATTCATGGAAGACAAAGGTTATGGAGAAGATTTTATTAAAAAACAATATCAACAAAACTGGAACAAAGATCATTTTGGGCCATTAATCATTCCGGAAGGAAAAATATTTGTGCTTGGAGATAATAGAAGTAACTCTAGAGATAGCCGTTATATTGGCCTCATAGATGCTTCCGCAATTACTGGAGTGCATTGGATAACACTATTCTGATGCTTCAAATAACGTATGCAACACAGAGAAATTATGAATAAGCTATTCTTCACACTTATATCTATTATTTTCATAAGCTTTGCGAACGCTCAAGTTAAAAAAGAAATAACTCAAAGTACACTGAAAGAACTATCAATTGATAGTTTGCTTAATGGTTTTTTAACCTATAAAAAAACAAATCCTAAAACTGCCAAAGAATATCTGCTAACACTTTTAGAGACATCTTCAAATAGTACAAACAAAATTCCTGCACACGTAATTCACTATGAATTAGCAGAAATACATCGTACATTACGTAAAAAAGATAGTGCTTTGTATTGTATAAATATTGCCATAAAAGAAGTTGAGAATAATGAAAAAATTCTTTACAACTATCTATATACCAAAGGTACTATTTACTATGAATTTGGAGTATATACTAAAGCCGTTGAATACTACACAAAAGTGTATGATATTGCAAAAAAAGAACAAGACCTTTCTACTCTAGCAAACATTGCAAGCGATATTGCTTTGATAAAAACACAAATAGGTGATAATGCAGATGCATTAAACTTGATTAAAAAAAACATTCCATTTTATGAAGATTTAGTGAATCAGAAAGATGGAGAGAAACATAGTAGCGCATATGTTAACTCACTCATGACAATTAGTGATATTTATACTAATTTGTTCATAGACAAAAAAAAAGGTGAAAAAAAATATTTAGACTCTGCACATCATTACAATACAATTGCGCTAAATAAGAGCTTATATTATAACGATGATAAAGCTTTTGCCATATCGTTAAGGCTCAAAGGTATTATTTATCATGAAGAAGGAAACATTGAGCAATCAGCCATCGATTTAATAAAAGCGGAAGACTTAATACATAATCTAAATCTTCCTAATCGACTTTTAATTTTGTATCTGTATAGAGGAAAAAACTATTATGTAAAAGGCAATTATGAAAAAGCTATTTCATATTTTAAAAAAACAGATTCTTTACGCAAAGAAACACAGGCAAATTTTCCTGATTTACAAGAATTGTATATTCTTTTAGCGAAATCATATGAGCAAAAAAAGGATTTAGAGAACACCGTCAAATATTATAATTTATTCCATCAAAAAGACACTGAAAATGACAATTTAAATCAGGAGAGTTCAGAAAAATTATACGAAAAGTATGATGTTGTAGTTTTTAAAGATCGAATTGATTCTTTACAGAATAATCTTAAAGAAAAAAAATACAACTATGGTATTATAGTTTTTTCCTTAGTATTAATCATCATACTTATTATTGGCTATTACAAAAGAAAACAATCTCAAAACAGCAAACAATTTCAATTAATTGTAAAAGAATTGAAAACCCAAAAAGAGAAAAAATCTTCTTCTAAAGAAATCAATATTAGTAAAGAGAATGTTTTAAAAATTTTACAAGGATTAGATACTTTTGAAAAGAACGAATTATTTCTCAAAAAGAATTGTTCTTTAAATTTTGTAGCTAACAAAACGAATACAAATAGCACCTATTTATCAAAAGTGATTCAAACTCACAAACAAAAAAAGTTCATTCAATACATTACGGACTTGCGCATTGACTATGCTTTGGAAAAACTTCAAATTGATAAAAAATTTAGAGCATACAACATCAAATCAATCGCTGCTGAATTAGGCTATAACTCCGCAGAATCATTCTCCAAAGACTTTAAAAGACGTACCAAACTATATCCTTCGTACTACATAAAAAAGCTAAACGAAACAGCCATTTAAAGAATAAAATAGTACTCGAAATCTAACAATTTCGACTATAAATCTTTTTATCAAAAGAAGTTCACTCATATATTCGTTTCTAAATAAAATATTCAAGCATATGAAAAAATTAAATTTGAAGAAGAGTAAAATTGCAATAATTAGAAATGTAAATTTTTTAAAAGGAGGAACTGATAGTACTAATGATATAGGGCCCAAATCAGCAACTTGCCAGTTAAACTGTGAACCTATTGTTACAACTAACCCAGGTACTACAAGACCAAATGGAAGCGTAAAAACTAAATTAGGTGTAGAATGTCTGATCTAGAATAACATATTTTATTTGTAACTAAATTAGGAAGAAATTCAAATACTTTTTTTTAAAAAATAAAACTAAAAAACAGGTCGGAATTTCTTCCGACCATAACTGAACCAAAGTTCATTAAAACAACTATTAACAAAGAAACTGCGTATGCGTAGGTTCTTTCAAACAATCACCTGGAGAGCATGATTCAGACTGTTGAGTTACACAACCAGTTCCAATAGTTACAGTAAAACGACCTCCAACAGAAGACATTAATGTAGAAATAGACGTTTTGTTAAGGTTTAGTGATTTAAGATTTCTTTTTTTCATAATTAAATGATTTTAAAATTAATATGAGTCAAAGATATATTCCAATACAACCCAAAAAAAAGCACCTACTCGATATTCAATAATTACGACCTTTGATTATTGAAATCAAGACTACAAAACGCTCTATAATGTATCATATTATGGTATTAAAAAAGTAAACTAAATGAAAGTAAAACACTAGAAAGAAGCACTCGAAATTATTGGATTTCGATTATAAAACTTTGAATTAAAAGAAGCCAGATTTCTATACTAGCCAAAAAATTAATTAAAAGCCTTAAAGTTTAGTTAAACCAACTTTAAGGCTTTTTTTATTCAATCACATCTTATCTTTAAATTGGCAACTTAATAATTTTCTAGAATCACGCTGAGCAGCCCACATCTAAAGTATCATCACGAGGTCCAAGCGGACAATTTACAGGAACAACAAAAGATCCTAATCCACATATTTCCGTTTTTCCTTCTCCTCCAAAAACAGAGAAAGAACTTATAGTTGACTTATTCAACTTAATAGATTTAAAATTCTTTTTTTTCATTTTTAAATATTTTAGAAATTAATATGAATCAAAGATATCTTCCTAAATCGCTTCAAAAAAGCACACCTACTCTACATTCAACAATCTCGACTCTTAATTATTGAATTTCAGACTATAAAAACACTTATGAGTTTTATCGAAAAAGCTGTATTTATCTTCACTTTTCCCTTTATCTGTAACAAGAAACAAAAATTAGCTACTTATAAAGTATATTATATTTGAATAGCTTATTTTTAGACTAAATTTCTAATTCAACTAATGGAAAAATTAAAACGATCTGAATTATTTGGCGCTGCCTTAGTTCCCATTACTGGAGCTTTGGTAGAACGCTACAATAAATGCCTTTCTTTCATTGGAACAGCGCCAACAAAATTGCGCAGTTTTCATATTGACGCCATAGGTTGGAGTCCTGAAATTGCAGATGAAAAAGATGATTTTCTATATTTAAATTCTGGTGAAGCCAATCCGAATGCTATTATTCTTTCGCCAAAGCAAAACGAAAAACCAGCATATTCTCCTTTTCATAGTTTTGATAGAGAAATTATGAATTTAGTGTTTAAAGAACATAAAGATGCAATTAAAGACATTACACGTGATGCTGCAATTTGTGTCGATTTAGATCAATACATAGATGCTTTTTACGAACCAGAAGATTTATTAAAATACAATCAGATATCTGTAGATTTTACTGTTGTTGACGATTTATACAGCATTCAACAGAAACAATTAAAATTAGTTGAATCGTTTCATGAAGATCAGAATTTTTTAGACGAAAGTCTGCATTTAAAAATTTTGGCTTCCGCCAGAAAACATGGCGATTTACGTTCGCGTACGCTTGAAATGAAAAGCATGTCGTTTACCACAGATTCTTTTTACACAAGAGCTTTTGGTGGTGTATTTGTTTTCAGAAGAAAAGGAAGTGGAAAAAATATCTTGATTTTTGAATCAAAGAAAGTTGCTAAAAAAGTAGAAACATCCTCAAAAACACAAGCATTTCATATTAAAGATGGGCGTTTTTATAGTGCATTGGCTGCAGAAAAAATGATTGTGCTCGATCCTGAACACAGTGTATTATCAGGATATTACGAACGTGTACAAAAAATTATTTTTTCAAAACAAATAGAAGATGCAGCGCATTCGCTTCATGAAATTTTAGAAAATAGCAATGTATACAAACGTTATTTAAATCGTTTTACGGCTGATGTCCGCAAACAACTTATGATTTTAGAACGTTTGAAAGAAAATTCTAAAAAAGAAAATGCATTAGATGTGGAAGGTGGCTTAACGCCAGAAGTGTTGGCTTGTATACAAATTCCAACACCCGAATTACCAATGAAAGAACAAGAACTTGTTTGGAAATTGATTGTAAAAACATCGCCATACAAAGATCCATTATTTTTGTATTGGTATGATAAGGAAACATTCTATTCAGAATATACAAATTGGGACAAATCGTATCAGGATTGGGTCATCAAATTAATTAAACAAAATACTTGGAACACATGATTACATTTGAAATTATCATACTTATATCAAGTCTCGTTTTTGGAATTTCTATCTATTGGCTAGAATCTAAAAGCAACGGTTTGTATAAAACAATTAATAGAGCTACACATTCTGAAGAATTACAAATGAAGGCTACTAGTAGAAAAGGCTTCTTTGTGGAACAACCTTTTATTCCGCGTTTAGTTTATGTAAATATCATCTTTATTGTAGCTTGTTTATTTCTTTTCTTTTTGTTTCCAATTGCAACACCGACAATTCCGTTTTATGTAACCGCATTAATTGGGACAATGGCAGGAATTTATATTGCAAGTTTGATTATCAACATAAAAGATAAATCTGAAGAAATTATTGATAAAGTAGTTGATACTGGAAAAGATATTATTGACGATATTAAAACCAAAGGACAAGAAGCTGCATCAAGTTTTTCTAAAGAAGAAAAAACAGAAGCAAAAGAAACGTCAAACGAACCTGAAACGCCTAAAAAGAGCGGTAGAGAACGATTAAAAGATAAAGGATATTTAAAATAGAAAGTTATGCTAAAAAGATATTGGAACCGTGGCGGAAAACAAAAATTCATCCTCATACTTATAGGATTTATCATTTTTTGTGCGCTTTTTATTTTGAGAGACGATTATCAACCATTGTTACTTTTTATTCGAAAGTATTTCTTTGTGTTACTGTTATTCGTTGGAATTTTATATCTCGGAATTCGATCTTTTCGTAAAGCATCTAATGCACTTAAAAAAGTGTTTAAAGCCATTCTCACACTTGCTTCTATTGCATTGATATATGTTATACTTTGGAATGTAGAGATGTATGATTATATGCAAACATACAATGTGTTTAAAGATATGAATCTTCAAGAGATGTCAGAATTACCGTTAACACAAAACGAACGTATTCAGCCATATAATAATATCAAAACGATGGCATACGAATCTATTTCGGAAACGCAAGAAGTATCAGCTCCACAATTAGTACGTGTTGATGATCGTAATCAATGGACAATGGCTGTACAACCTTCACAGGAATATTTTGTACAACGTACCAGCGATAATATTGAAGAGTTATTTTCAGTTTCGAGCACATCGCCTTCTCCTCGTTTTTCTAATGAGAATAGAATTTCTGCAACATTTGCCATT
Organism: Kordia sp. E; assembly: GCF_056033805.1. Taxonomy (NCBI): domain Bacteria; kingdom Pseudomonadati; phylum Bacteroidota; class Flavobacteriia; order Flavobacteriales; family Flavobacteriaceae; genus Kordia; species Kordia sp. E. Next base: position 2,025,164 of record NZ_JBRASR010000002.1, on the reverse strand, counting down.
GGCGAATCGTTAGCGTTTAGTAGAAACACGTATAATGCCGTTGTACAGCGTTTTAATCCTTGGCAATTATTGAATTATGAACCGCATGAAGCATACTACATGAAAAATGACGCAGGAAAATGGGTTCAGGTTGTGAGTTTAATAAAGTGGAAAGGTTTCTTTTTCCCTTATCCAACATTTGGTGGTGTCATGGTTGTAGAAACTGGAGAACATGATATGGGTGACTACTTTGAACGTTTATTGATTGGAAAAGGAACATTTATTTCTGCTGATGAAGTACAGAATTATCCATACTTAACTCGTCAGAATACATTGTCTGAAAAAGTATCACGTTTACAAGCAAAATCAATGATGTTTTTAGGTGGTTTTACAGATCCATTACCTTGGAATAAGAAGACAGCCATTAAGATTCCAGATTTGATAGAAGATCAAAATCAGCAACCTTTTGTAACCGATTTCAAATTTAACGGTGTTGTCAATAACGCATACGATGGTTTGTATCATTGGTTTGGCTTAGAACCTATTGGGCCAGAACGCACAAGTTTATCTATCAGTGTTTTTATTCCCGCTGACGGAACTAAAAAAGTTTATTATTATAATCACGCTAAACGAAAAGAAGGATTTGCAGGTGTTTCTGCAATGCCCGCAAAAGTGATGGAGTCTAAAAAATCATACGATTGGACAGTTAATAAACCTGTAGAGTTTAGACCTTTTATTAGAGATATTGCTGGAAAAAGACGTTTGTTTATGTTGTCAACTATTGCTGCAAAACGTGAAAATAGTGATCAGTTTGATGGTGGCTCAACGCCCGATTTAGCATTGGTTGATGTTTCTTATAAAGATGTTGTTTGGATTGATGCAAAACATCCATCACAATGGAATACTCAAATTTTGGAACAATTGGGTGAAACATGGCAAGATTCTGAAAAGTTATCAGAAAGCGATTTATATCCAAATAGAAAACGTGAACAAGAAGTTATAAAAGACACGTTAAATGTTCAAAAAGATTCTATTACATCAACTTGGAAAGTTAATTAATATATATAGACTTATCGAAGCGGAATACGAAGTACAGCTTCTGTTCCGCTTGGTTTTTCGTTTTCGTCTTTTAAGTCAACAAAGTAAAACGAAAAGTTATTTTTGAAGTCTTTTACAAAGTTGTTCAATCTATTCTTGGTTAATGCAATACCAATTGATTTTCGTTTCACAATTTTATCGTTTGCAATTTTTTGAGCAGCGGCTCTTCCAATTCCATTATCTGAAATCGTAATTGTAATAAAATCTTCTTCGGCACTTGCTACTGAAAGTTTGATGTTTTTCGTTCCTTTTTTAGACGATAATCCATGCCATAATGCATTTTCTAAAAATGGTTGCAATACTAATGAAGGTATTTTTATTTGATCGAGATTGATGTCATTGTCTACTAAAATATCAAAGTGTATTTCGTTTGAAAAGCGAATATTTTCAATGCTCATATAGAGATCCATTGTTTCTAGTTCGTCTCCTAAAGGCACAACTTTCACACGTGAAGCATCTAATATTTTACGAATCAACTTTGCAAATTTATTCAGATAATGTACCGCATTTTTCTTTTCATTACTGATAATGTATTGCTTGATAGAGTTTAACGAATTAAACACAAAGTGTGGATTCATTTGACTTCTAAGCATGTCTTGCTCTAGCGTTAATATCTTTTTTTCATTATTCAACAAACGCTGTCGGTACAAAATATAAATCATAATTGCCAAGAAGGCTAATACAATACTACTCGTTATCCAAATACTTTTATTTCTTTTCAGCGTAAGCTTTACATTTTCGTTTTCTTTTTCAAGATTTTCAATTTGCAGATTGTATTTTTCACCATCATATTTCGCAATCAAGTCATTTACATATTTGAAGTTTTTATCATTTCTGATTTCTTCATTCAATTCATATGATTGTTTTTGATATTCTAATGCTTTTTCAAATTGCCGTTGACTTTTTGCTAATTTTGACAAATGTCCATATGCTTCAACTACTGCACTTCTAAGACTGAATTGTTTTGAAAGCACCAATCCTTCTTTTAAGTATTTATCGGCAAGTTTATAGTTTTTTAATTCTAGATGTACCCAACCTAAATTGAGATATACGCCTGAAAGATGAAATTTGTCTCGCAATCCTTTTCCCATTTCCAAAGTCGAGGACAAAATTTCGACTGCTTCTTGAAATCTTTCTTGTTTAATATAAACTCTACCTATAGTATAATTACAAATAACGCGTCCTAAATCAGAGTTAATTTCGTCATTATATCGCAACGATTCTCTGTAGTCAGCCAAAGCTCCTTCTAAGTCGTTCGTTGCTTCTTTGGCATATCCGATGTTATGATAATTAATGGCAAGTCCGAGTTTGTTTCCTACGCTTTTCTCAATTTCCATTGATTTTTTAAAGCGTTGTACTGCCAAATCATATTGATCTAGTGCCAAATATATATTCCCCATACTATTTAGGGAAATTGCAATACTCTTTTTTACAGATACTGTTCGTTCATCAATAGTTTCTGCCAATGCTAATGCTTCCTGGTGATAATCTAATGCTGTCCGAACTTCTTCTGTTCTTCTATAGACAACACCTAACATGTTTAAGGCGTTTATGTGTAATTCTTTATGATTTAATTCTTTCGCTTTAGCTAATGCTTTCTTATGATACAAAACTGCTTTATCATACTGAGATGTATTTGTACAATACACGCCCATAGCATTTAGCATGTAAGTTTCACCATGTACATAGTTATTTTTCTTGTATAAAGTTGTGATATAATCAAGCTTAAGAGAGTCACCTTTATATTTTTTTAACGCTTCGTCAAGAATAGAAAATTCAGTCGTTTTAGTTTTTAAGAGTGCATTGGCTTCTTCCACAAAAATACTATCTGTAGTTTGTGAAAAGCTAATGGTAGATAAAAATAAAGCAAGAATGAACAGCGTTGCATTCTTAGGTAAATTGCACATATACTTAATTTTCTTATAATTTTTCTAGAAAAGCTGCTTTACGTTGTCTAGAAATAGGGATTTTATGATTGGAAACTAAAATTACATATCCGTCAGATTTTATAAATTCTTTTATTTTATCAAGATTGACAATAAATGAATTATGAATTCTGAAAAAACGCTCATCTGGCAGCATGGCATTTACTTCTTTCAGTTTCTTTGTGAGTACTATTTTTTTTGAATTGGTAAGATACAACGTACTATAATTTCCATCAGATTCAGCAAATAATAAATCGTCTAAATCGAGGAATATAAGTTTTCCATCGGTATTGATAGTAATTCTTTTTTTATTGAATCGACTATTATAATCAGATAAAATTCGTTCAAACTTTTCTGTAGAAACGTCATTTCTTGAAATATACCTTTTAATTTTAGCAATGGAAATTTTTAAGTCATCCATATCTATAGGCTTCAACAAATAATCAATAGCTTCTTCTTTCAAAGCCTTGATAGCATATTCGTTATAAGCTGTCGTAATTACTACTGCAAAATCTTTTGACTTTAATCTATTTAAAAATTGAAAACCATCCATTGTTGGCATTTCAATATCTAGAAAAATGCAATCAAAACTAGCTTTTTCCACATATAATAATGCTTCCTCTGGATCGGTAAATGTTGCAAGAACTTCTATTTCATCACTGAAATTTTCAAGTTCCCATGATAGGCTCTCTAGCGCTTTAGGTTCGTCATCAATTAATATGGCTCTTAACATAAGATTTTGGCTTTTATAACCCTAAAGGTAATTCTTTCGAGTCAAATTCTGACATGCATAGTATCGTTGGTTCAAAAATGTGTATATGCGGCTCGGTTTTGTAAATGGTTAACATACAAGGGGATTTTCACCCTTTTCAGCCAAAAACAATCTATACAACATTTGATTCCATTTATACAAAAACTGCACTAATCAACTTCATCTTCGGGTATATTTGGAATATCAAAAAAGTTACACACAAATTTTGATCATTAACAATCAACACTTTATGTGTGGCTAATACATAATTAACTAGTAATATAATTTATCAAATTAACTAAACAATCAAATTCAAAGTAATGAAAAAAATTACACTAATTCTAATGCTAATTTGTTTTAGCTTTTCGACTAAGGCTAACAACATTCAAGTGAACAACATTTCACTAGAGAATTTAAATGAAGTTTCAAACTGGGTAAACATAGAGTTCGACCTTTTTTGGGAAAATTCATGGAGAATCAGCTCAGGGCCATCTAACTATGATGCTGCTTGGGTATTTATCAAGTACAGGGTAAACAATGGTACATGGACACACGGAATCATCAGTCAAGCAAACTCAACTGCTGCTCCAGGTGCTACAATAGATGTTACTTCTGACGGAATCGGGGCATTTATTTATAGAAGTGGAGACGGAAGTGGAAATGTAAATTTCCAAAACAACCAAATTCGTTGGAATTTTGGTTCTACTGACACAAATGATATTATAGACATTCAGGTATTTGCCATAGAAATGGTATATGTACCAGAAGGATCTTTCTACGTAGGTGGAACTACAGGTGATGAAGCTAATAAATTCCATTCAGGTGGTTTTTCAACTGCTTCTTCTTATAGAATTACTTCTGAAAATGCATTAACAGTTGCAAATACTTCAGGGAACTTATACTATACAGCAACAAACTCTAACGGTGGAGATCAAACTGGTGTATTAGCTGCTTCATATCCAAAAGGATTCAATGACTTTTACGCAATGAAATATGAAGTTACTGAAGGACAATGGTTAGCTTTCTTTAATAGCTTAACAGAAAATCAAAAAACAAATAGAGATGTTACAGATGCTACTCACAAAAACAGTGATGCAGTCATAAGCAGAAATACAGTTTCATGGACAGGAGGAACAGCAAGCGCAACTACAAATGCCCCAGATAGAGCCATTGCTTATCTTGATATTGCAGATATGAACTCATACATGGATTGGACAGGTTTACGACCTTTATCTGAATTAGAATATGAAAAAGCATGTAGAGGACCAATTTTACCAAAACCTGGTGAATTTGCTTGGGGAAGTGCTAATATAGCTTCTAATGACTATACTATTGTAAATTCAGGATTCTCAAGTGAACGTGTTACCAACCCAGAAACAAATACTGGAAATGCAATGTACTCTTTAACAAATGGGTCAATTGATGGACCATTAAGAAACGGAATCTTTGCTTCAAGTGCCGTAAATAATAACAGAGAAGAAACAGGAGGAAGTTATTACGGAATCATGGAACTTTCTGGTAACTTATATGAAAGATGTGTTACTGTAGGAACTTCACAAGGAAGAAACTTTACAGGATTACATGGAAATGGAATTATTAGCTCAACTACTGGAAATGGTACAGTATCAAATTGGCCAAACAATACAACTGGTGATGGATACAGTTTCCGTGGAGGAAGTTGGTTAAATGGAGCTGACTTTATAAGAGTCTCTGATAGATTTGATGGAGCTTCAATAATTGCTAGTGGAAACAATCGCCTTGGATTCAGAGCTGCTAGAACTGCACCTTAATATATATAAAGATGAAAAAAAGATTTTTAATCTTATCTTTTATACTATTCCAAGTCACATACGTATTTGCACAATACGAAGGAGGCAATGGTGATGGTAATGATGTAGAAACTGAGCTAAGTACTACACTTACAAATCTTTCATTATCCGTCATATACGAGGGCAGTAATGGCGATGGATTTGCAAGAAGGGCCTTAACAGCAACTACCTTAGAAAATATTTCACTAGCCGTGTTATATGAAGGTAGTAATGGAGATGGATTTGCAAGCAGATCTTTAGTAGCTACTACTCTAGAAAATATTTCACTAACCGTTTTATATGAAGGTAGTAATGGGGATGGATTTGCAAGTAGAACACTACAAGCGACTACCCTTGAAAATATTTCACTAGCTGTTTTATATGAAGGTAGTAATGGTGATGGGTTTTCAAGTAGAACTTTAGAATCTACGACCCTTGAAAATATTTCGCTAACCGTTTTGTATGAAGGTAGTAATGGTGATGGATTCTCAAGTAGAACTTTACAAGCGACGACTTTAGATAATATTTCACTAACCGTATTATACGAAGGCGGAAATGGTGACGGGTTTAGTGTTGATCAAGAAAATTTATTCTTAGATCCTAATCAAGTTGTTGATTTAAGGATTAACGCAAGTGTATTCTTGCAAGGTCCACGTATTAATGAAGCAAGTCCTGCAATTATGAATGATGATTTACGTTCTGGAAGTTTACTTCCAACGGTAAGTCCTTATGATTCGGGAGATATAATACCTAACGCTAACGTATTTAATAACGGTGGTATTTCTGGTACTGGATTAGCAAGAGAGAATATTGTTGATTGGGTATGGGTTGAAATTAGAAGTGGTTCTGATAATACTTTAGTTGTAGATGGTACTTCAGCTTTAGTGCAACGTAATGGAGAAGTTGTTGGTTTGGATGGAACATCTAATGTGATATTACGAGGATTAACAGGTACATATTTTGTAGCTGTAAAACATCGAAATCACTTAGGAGTTATTACACAGACTACTAGATCATTATCTGTAGTTGCTACAGATGTTGATTTTACAGACAGTGGTACTACTACTTTTGGAACTAATGCGAGAGTTCAATTATCAAATGGAGATATGGCATTATGGGCAGGAAATGTAAATGGTGATACTATAGTTCAGTATTCAGGAACAACTCCTGACTCACCAAGTATATTATCAACAGTATTGAATGATCCAGGAAACTTTTTAAATTTCCCAACATATGTTGTGCCTGGATATAATTTACATGATATTAATATGGATGGAAATACACAATACACAGGAACAACTCCTGACACACCATTCATTTTACAAAATGTACTTGCGCATCCTGGGAATTTCCTAAACTTTAGTACGTATCAAATACAAGAACAATTACCTGAAAATTAATTTTATGAAAAATACAATAAGAATATTTATAATGAGTTTCATCTTCCTTTTAGCTTCACAACTAAAAGCACAAGATGGATATACATACTCATTGATACACAATAGCGGATATAGCTTTACAATACAAGCAGTACCAAATGCTAGTAGCAACAACTTTGCAACCTCAGTACAGAGTTATGGATTTACAATTATTGTTCCAGATGGAGTAACTATTGATACAGGATCAGCAACTTCAATAGGAAGTGCTGCGGGTGCAACATTCTTTGATGGAAATAATGTTGCACAACCTACAATTGATGGGTACTTAGTTACAGAAACTTTAGGAAGTCCTGCAACATTGACTGCACCTTCAGCAGGAACAAACTCTAATATGTACACCTTTACGGTAAATGGAAGTCCAACAACTGGGAATATATATATATTAGAAAACAATTCTGCATTAGCAACTAGCGTGACACCTTTAAAATCATTTATGCAAGCAGATATGATTGATAACGGAATGGCCGAATTTGTAAATACAGTAGATCCTAATGCTGCAGCTGTAACAGCACCATCTACATTCAACTTAGCTACTTTATCTGTTGAAGATGTAAATGAGTTAGCTGGCTTATCATTATATCCAAATCCCGCTAAAGACATTGTAAAATTTGAAATTCCAGCAGGATTAGAAGATATTAAAATTGAAATGTTTGATAATGCTGGAAAAAAAATAAATATGGAATTATCTCCAGACAATACAATTGATGTAAGTAATATTGCATCTGGATTATATTTAGTCTCAATAATTTCAAACGATATAAAAACTACTAAAAAGCTTATTGTAGAATAATAAGCTTCTATTTTTTGTTTCACAAAACCTCTTGATTGTCATAACTCAAGAGGTTTTATATTTTATATACTTAAAGATATAAAATGTTATTAGCTAAGTTACATACAAGATATCTTCTTATTAAAATAGTAACTACTCCTTTATTAAAAATCAATTGAAACGCATTATCTAACTAACTCTGATGTTCACAGAATTGTAATCAAAATTTTCATCTTCAATAGTCTCTAAAACTATAATCAATAGTCAACAGAGTTTCAGCTTTCAGGTTTAGTTGTAACCATATTGCTCTTTCTTATAAGTTTCACAACACAATTACAATCACTCTCCATTAGTTAATATGGATCTAGTCAATATTAACCATATATTCATTTTCTACCTCCTTAAAACCCAACTACAAAAAGCTAACACATCTCGAATATACACTACCATTTGCTGTTGGTGGATATAGAAATTATGACATCAATATGGATGGAATTACGCAATACTCAGGTACCAATCCTGATACGCCTTTCATCTTACAAAATGTATTGGCGCACCCAGGAAACTTCCTAAACTTTAGTACATATCAAATACAAGAGCAATTACCTCAAAACTAATTCCATTTATAGTCATGAAAGCAAAAGCTCCTTTAGTTACTCTAATAGTAGTATTCGTTTCCTTTTTTGGTACAATAAACCTGAACGCTCAATGTGATGATTTTTCTCAGCCTGGTGGTGGTAGAAGATATGCAACAATACCTGTGTATCCGTCTGTAGGAAGTACATTTACTCCTACATGTACAGGTGAAGTAGAAAGTGTAACTTTTTATTTTCTTCACGCTCCTATAGAAGGTACAGCATATCTAACTGTAAAATTATATAGAGATCCTTTAAATAACCATGGTGGTAGAACATTATTAGCTTCTGCGAGTCAAACAATTCCAGTTTTAGGTCAAAATAATACGCATACTATGGATTTGCCAGGTCAAGTAGAACTAATAGCTGGTGTAGAATATGGCGTGTATATGACTCAAGTTCGTGGCATGCTTCCACCCGAAGATGAAAGAAATTTAATATGGTCTGTTAATGAGCATAACCCATACCCAGATGGACGCTACATTTGGGGTAATTTAGACAACGATTTTTTAACTAGTGATCAATCAGGCGTTAGTATTGCCGATTGGGATCTAAAATTTGACGTTAATTATCTAGATGAAACGCCTCCAGTAACTTTGTGTCAAAATATAACCCGTTACTTAGGAACAAACAATACGGTAACTATACAACCCAGTGACATTGATAATGGTTCGTTTGATGCGGATTCAACAATTACAAATTATACAATTTCTCAGAACTCATTTAACTGTTCTAATGTAGGAGAAAATACAGTAATTTTAACTGTTGAAGATGAAGCTGGAAATACAGCTACTTGCGAAGCCATTGTTACGATAAAAGATACCGTAGCTCCCATAGTAACCTGCCCAGAAGATATTACTGTATATACAGATGAAGGTGTTCCTGCTATTATAAATTACGACAATCCCGTAGCTTCAGAAGAATGTGCCATGGGAATACCATCAGGATTTTCATTAATAGGAACTTGGGAAGGAAAGACGTATTTTCTGTCTAATTATCAAGAAATACCAGAATTTGCATTTGCTGCTGCAGAAGCATTAGGCGGGCATTTGGCAACGGTGTTAGATCAAAATCATAACGATTTTCTTCGATCGGCTGTACCTACTTCATTTCCAATCCTAATAGGCTATAATGACCTTAGTCAGGAAGGAAGTTTTCTGTGGCACAGTGGCGAATCATCTACCTATACAAATTGGGCGCCTGGCGAACCTAATAATTCAAACAATGAAGATTACACAGTTATTGGCGCTGATGGACAATGGAATGATGTTAGAAACACTGGTGGAGCACGCCGTTTTGTGATTGAACTTTCTCAAAACGCTATAATACAAACCGCAGGATTGCCTTCTGGAAATGTATTTCCGGTAGGTATAACTACAAATACATTTCAAAGTATAGATGCTAGTGGTAATGTAGGTGAATGCTCGTTTACTGTAAATGTACTTGAAAATATAACTCCAGTAGCAGTTTGCCTAAATCCTACAAAACAAATTACTGATTTAAGTTTACCTACACAAATGACAATAGCGCCTAGTGAACTAGATGGAGGAAGTACCGCTAATGTATTACTTATTGAAAGTGACGAATTTATCGTAGATATTACTGCCGATAATCCAACAGATGTATTAACAACAAATACTCCTTGGCATTATCAAGAGTTTGCATTTATGGTACCTTCCACAGGATCATATACATTTACTTTATCTGGAGACTCAGGTTCAAACATAGTAGTATGGGATCGTCCAATTGTTCCTAACTCTGGAGGACTTTGGGAAAGACCAGGTAGAGTTGGTGGTGGCGTTTATTTAGCAAATGGTACGCTAACACACGGAACTGACACTCACACATTAAATGCAGGACAGGTGTATTACATGTCGCTTTTAGGCTTTCATCCTGGATATTTCTTTTCTGGTACATTACAGATTAATAACACTATAAATGGTAGCCTTTCAAAATATATTTCAGACCCTTGCGCCATTGATTCATCAATTTTAGAAACATTATATGCAGTTAGTTATTCTGGAGAAGTAGCTAGTTGTGTTGCTACTATTACTGTAGATGATGTACTCAATATATGCAACCCTTTTATAACAAAATGGGAAACAACCACAAACAATGAAAGTGTTATAATTCCAACGCACAATGGAGAAACATACGATTATGCAGTAGATTGGGGTGATGGCACCGTAGAAAGTGGTTTTACAGGAGATGCTACACATACCTATACAACAGCAGGTGAATACGAGGTTAAAATTTCGGGTACTTTCCCTAGAATAGAATTCGACTCTGTTTTTAACGACCCTAATCACCTTAAAATTAAAGAAGTGACCCAATGGGGATCAAACCCTTGGACAAGTATGGAAAATGCTTTTTATGGCTGTCTAAATTTAGATGTTACAGCAATAGATACACCAAATTTATCTAATGTAACCTCAATGAAAGGTATATTCTATGCCTGTTTAGAGCTTCAAGGTACACCAGCATTTAATAACTGGGATGTATCTAATGTTACTAATATGGAAGAAACCTTTTATGCAGCATTTTTGTTTAATCAAGATGTTAGTAATTGGGAAGTATCTAGTGTTACAGATATGACACGTATGTTTTCTTTAGCAAAAGCATTTAATCAAAATATTGGAAATTGGAATGTATCTGCTGTTATAGAAATGGGGCGAATGTTTGATGAAGCGACATCATTTAATCAAAATTTAGAAAATTGGGATGTGTCTAGTGTTTCAAATATGGCTGAAATGTTTTCCCGTGCATATGCATTTAATCAAAGTTTAGGAAACTGGGATGTTTCTAGTTTATCAAATGCATTTAATATGTTTGGTGGTAATTTCTTATCTATAGAAAATTATGACAATACATTAATTGGCTGGGCAACATTAGACACTAATGCAGGAGAGATCCAAATACCTAATGGTGTTCCCTTTAGAGCGGGTAGTAATCAGTATTGTGAGTCTGAACTTGAACGTTTTGAGTTAATTGATACTTATGGATGGAGTATTACAGATGGCGGAAAAGCATGCCCGGAATTTCAACCTAGAGTATACTTACAAGGAGCTTCTTTAAATGCGAATGGAGGAACTTTACATTTAATGCGTGATGATTTAAGAGCAAATAATTTAATTCCTATCACAAGTCCGTATGACGGAATTACAACCTGTGATCCAAGTGTGTTTTCTTCTGATGATGAAGAAGCTATTGTTGATTGGGTACTTGTTGAATTGCGTGATCCCTCTGATGCTACCAATATTATTCACAGTCAGTCTTGTTTGATACAAAGAGATGGCTTTATTGTATCTACAGACTTAACTATACTAACAGCTACAGTTCAAAAAGGACCGTATCATATAGTTGTTAAACATCGTAATCATCTTAGTATTATGAGTGCTGCAAGCATTACAATAAACGAAACTTCAGTAACTCAAATAGATTTCACAAATGGCACTGTACCTACTTATGGTACAAATGCGCAAACATCATTTGGTATGCCAGCTGGAGTTTTGGGAATGTGGGCAGGAAATGTAAACGGTGATGCCATTATACAATACTCAGGTACAAACCCTGATTCATCAGACATTCTATCAGAAGTATTAAATGACCCAGGAAACACCTTAGACTTCTCTACACATATAGTAAATGGTTATGATAATCATGATATCAATATGGATGGAAGCATACAGTATACTGGAGTTCCAACTCCAGATACTCCTTTTATCTTACAAAACGTACTAACGCATCCTGGAAACTTCCTAAACTTTAGTACGTATCAAATTATAGAACAATTACCTAACACCAACAACTAATACGTGCCAGTACGTAGTATTTACGTGCTGTCACTTATTTTAAAACAACAATGTCGATCATATCTTGCAAACAATTAGTGGAAGAAACACTATCGAAGTTTATAAATGCAAAAATCGTTATCAAATAAAAAACAATACAAAATAAAAGTATCATGAAACATTTAAACTTAAAACTAGTATATATTGTCATGTTGTGTCTATTTTCTAGCCACCTAAAAGCACAAGACGGATATACATATACACTCATTGACGATGGTCTTTTCAATTATACTATAGCCGCGGTTCCAAATGCGAGTACTTCTAACTTTGCTACTTCTGTACAAAGTTATGGCTTCACTATCATTTTACCCGACGGAGTCACTGCTACAATAACATCTTCTTTAGGAAACGGGGCTGGAGCAACCTTTTTTGACGGAAGTGCCGTTGGACAATCATCCATTGATGGATATCTAATTACCGAAACCTTGGGAAGTCCTGTATCATTACCTGCTCCTGCAAACGGAACTACTTTTCCAATAGTATCTATTCTTGTCGAGGACAGTAATGTGAATGCTGGAGATTCTATTATGATTTTAGCAAATGATTCTGCCTTAGCAACGACAGTTACTCCTTTAAAAAGTTTTATGTCAGCTGATATGATTGATGATGGCTCTGCGATATTCACAAATACAGTAGACGCTAATGCTTCAGGATTATCGGGAACAACTTCATATGTATTTCCCACGTTAAGTACGCCAACTGAAGAATTTGTAGATTTTTCAGTTTACCCAAATCCTACAACAGATAAATTATATATTAATGAAATAAATGGCTTAATAAAAGTAGAGGTTTTTAATATAGACGGACAATTAATCTTAACAAAAGATCATGATTTAACAACTATAAAAATGAGTCATTTACAAAGTGGAGTTTACTTTGTGAAAGTATATACTGAAACAGCTCATAAGGCAATCAAAATAATCAAAGAATAAATAGTTCGTTTACTTTATATGTAGATGATTAGATAACCTTGGCAACTAATTACTATAAAAGTCATCTCAATTGAGATGGCTTTTTTGTTGTGTAGAGACTATAAATTAAACTCTGTCTGAATTTTAAAATATTATTAATCTTATTCAGACAATCATGACACACGAAGAACAATAAGAATTAGAGAAAAAGGCACTTATCAAATAGATAAAAAACTCATTGCACCACTAAAGATACAATTAAAGAACACTTTTGAATACTTTAATACCTCCAATGAGGATAATACAGCACGTTTAAAGTACAATCTAAAAACTATTGATGAAGATATCAATAAAATTGAAGAACGCTTTGTAATCGGTAAAAATGATGGTGAATTATATCAAAAATATGCGAAAAAGTATAATGAAGAAAAAGAAGGAATTCAGAAAGAAATCCAAAAAAATAGTTTAGATAGTTCGAACCTTGAAACTTATATTGATAATTCGATTGATTTACTTTATAACTTACACAATACATGGAGATTAGGAAGTTACAATGAAAAGCAAAAGTTCCAAAAACTCATGTTCCCCGACAGAATCACGTATGATCGAAAAAAAGACGTAGTTCGAACCACTATAACAAATTCAATATCTGAATTAATACATCTATTTTCAAAAGTTTAAGAAAACAAAAAGCGGACAAAAAAACAATAATGTTAATTCGTCCGCTCTTGTGACCGCGAAGGGATTCGAACCCCCAACCCTCAGAGCCGAAATCTGATATTCTATCCAGTTGAACTACGCAGCCTCAATTCCCACGAAAGTGGGAACAGTATTATTTAAATTTTGATTTTATTTGAATGTATAACTAGCTTAAAAGCTTTGCTTTTACAATAGAAGAAATTGTCTTTCCATCTGCTTGTCCAGCTAATTCTTTAGAAACGATTCCCATTACTTTCCCCATGTCTTTCATTCCTGTAGCTCCAATATTATCAATTGTCATGACAACAACTTTTTCTATTTCTTCTTCAGATAATGGCTCTGGTAAAAACTGACTAATCACTTCTGCTTCGTCTATTTCTGGTAAAGCTAAATCTTTACGATCTTGTTCTAAAAATATTGCAGCGCTATCTTTACGTTGCTTTACTAATTTTTGAAGTAATTTAATTTCTTCTTCTTCCGATAATTCTTCTTTAGCACCACTTTGCGTCTGTGCTAATAATATTTCAGATTTTACGGCGCGTAATGCAGTTAAAGCTGTCTGATCTTTGGCTTTCATTGCCGTTTTCAGTGCCGTCATTATATCTTGTTGTAATCCCATGATATCTTTGTTTTAATGCTGTGAAGATAAAAAATTAAACCCGGAAATAGAACAGCAATTCCCGGGTCTAAAAAACATATATAATAGTACTAAATCTAATTAGTCAACGTTATCATGCAAAAAAGAATTATTACTTCTTAGCTGCATATCATCATTACTATCCGTACCTAAACTGGTTCGGGAAGCCGTGTCTGAAGCTTTGTTTTCATTGAGTTCAACTCCTGCTCTTTTGTAAGCTGGTTGTTTCTCAATTTCTTCAATACGTGAGACACTATTATTGAATTTATAGTTAAATTCTTTTAATTTTTTTCTACGTTCGTCAGCTCTATTTTTCAAGCTTTCTTCAATCGTAGCATTGAATGGATCTTCATCAATTACTTCTGATGTTTCTTCATTCGAAGCTACTACTTTTTTCTCAAAAACAATGCCATCTTCAGCAACTTGAGGAATATTTTTTTCAGCAACAGCTTCTTCCTCCATATAATCATCTAAACTGTAACGAGTGACACCTTTGTCATGAACTTCTGTCACAGGAATAACTTCTACGTGATCTGTCACTTCAATAGCATTTACCTCTTCAGAAGTCAATTCAAACTTAACAATGTTTTCTTCTTTTTCAGGTGTTTCCGCTACCGGATTTGCCAAAGGCATATCAAAAGTAAAAGCAATCTGATTTTCTTCCTCTTCTTCGATAGTTTCTGCAACTACAAACTCAGGATCTTTTACTTCTATATCTCTGATTTCATCTGTCATTGATGTGATGATGAATTCTTGTTCAATTTGTGCTTGAGGCGCTTTTACTTCTTCATACACAACATTTATATTCTTAATAATTTCCGAAGTAGGAATTAAGTTTACTATTGCTGTATCATCTACTAATGTATGACGAACTACTTCCACTTTTTTAGGTACAACTTCTTCAGCTGGCTTTTGTGCAGGAATATTTGGTGTAACTATAGAAGTTGATTTTGTTGTTAAATTCTGTACCGCAGGTTGGTCATCTTCTAACGTGTGAATCACCTTTTTAGATTCCGTATTTACAATTTCATCTTGTTGATCAACATCAAAACCTGTTGCAATGATCGTTACCGAAATTGCATCTTCTAAGGTTTCATCTTCTCCAACACCCATAATAATGTTTGCTACACCGCCTGCTTCTGTTTGAATATGATCGTTGATTTCTCCGATTTCATCAATCGTGATTTCTTCTGAACCAGAAACGATAAGCAACAGTACGTTTTTAGCTCCTTCAATTTTGTTGTCATTTAACAATGGAGAATCTAGCGCTTTCATGATTGCTTCATTTGCTCGGTTTGCACCAGAAGCATTTGCAGATCCCATAATTGCTGTTCCACTGTTAGACAATACTGTTTTCGCATCACGTAAATCAATATTTTGAGTATAGTGATGTGTTATTACTTCTGCAATTCCTCTAGAAGCAGTAGAAAGTACTTCATCTGCTTTAGAGAATCCTGCTTTGAAACCTAAGTTTCCGTATACTTCTCTTAGTTTGTCATTATTGATCACGATTAACGAATCTACATGCGAACGTAGTTTTTCAACTCCAATACGCGCTTGTGTATTTCGCATTTTCCCTTCAAACTTAAAAGGAATCGTTACAATACCAACTGTTAATATGTCTTTGTCTTTGGCAAGTTTTGCAATTACTGGCGCTGCTCCAGTTCCTGTTCCTCCGCCCATTCCAGCCGTGATGAATACCATTTTTGTATTGGTATCTAGCATAGTACTAATGTCTTCTATACTTTCCAATGCCGCTTTTTCTCCAACTTCTGGATTTGCGCCTGCGCCCAATCCTTCCGTCAGTGAAACTCCTAATTGAATTTTATTAGGCACTGTACTGTTTTGTAAAGCTTGTGAATCTGTATTACAGATGACAAAATCTACTCCTTTTATTCCTTGTTGGAACATGTGGTTGATGGCATTACTTCCGCCACCGCCTACACCGATCACTTTAATTACATTTGATTGGTTTTTTGGCAAATCAAATGAAATGTTTCC
Organism: Kordia sp. E; assembly: GCF_056033805.1. Lineage (NCBI taxonomy): Bacteria > Pseudomonadati > Bacteroidota > Flavobacteriia > Flavobacteriales > Flavobacteriaceae > Kordia > Kordia sp. E. The sequence continues at coordinate 2,008,661 of NZ_JBRASR010000002.1, read as the reverse complement.
GAATTCTGTGTTGCTACTCATAATTCTTTAACTTGTTTTTTATTATTCTGCGTTATCTAAAAAATCTTTCAACTTATCGGCCCATTTTTCAAAGATCGATTTTCGTTCTTTTTTTGGTTCCGATTGTATTGGAGCACTGTTATTGGTATGTTCTGCGTTATTTTCGATAGACGATTCTTCGCCTGAAATTGTTTCTGTAGGTTGTTCCACAACTTCCTCTTCAACAACGACTTTTGATTGGTTTTCTACTGCATTCATTACTAATCCGACAGCTGTTGCGTATAATGGACTTGCCATTTCTGCATCTGAATCTCCTGCCAAATGTTCGTTTGGATAACCGATTCGGGTATCCATTCCTGTAATGTATTCTACTAATTGTTTTAAGTGATTCAACTGACTTCCACCACCTGTAAGCACTATTCCAGCAATTAGTTTTTTCTTTTGTTCTTCATGTCCGTAGTTTTTAATTTCTAAGTACGCTTGTTCTATGATTTCAACAACACGTGCATGAATGATTTTTGAGAGATTTTTTAATGTAATCTCTTTTGGTTCTCTTCCTCGTAATCCAGGAATTGACACAATTTCATTGTCTTTATTTTCTCCTGGCCAAGCAGATCCAAATTTCATTTTAAGTAATTCTGCTTGCTTTTCTATGATAGAGCAACCTTCTTTGATATCTTCTGTGATGACATTTCCTCCAAATGGAATTACTGCCGTATGGCGAATGATTCCATCTTTGAAAATGGCTAAATCTGTTGTTCCACCTCCAATATCAATTAAAGCAACTCCTGCTTCTTTTTCTTCTTGACTTAGTACTGCATTCGCTGATGCTAAAGGTTCTAAAGTGATTCCGGCTAAGCCTAATCCTGAACTTTTCACACATCTTCCTATATTTCTGATCGATGATACTTGTCCAACAACCACATGAAAATTTGCTTCTAGTCGTCCACCATACATTCCGATTGGCTCTTTTATTTCGGCCTGACCGTCTACTTTATATTCTTGCGGAAGCACATGAATGATTTCTTCACCAGGAAGCATTACTAACTTATATACTTGATTGATTAGTAAATCAATATCTTCTTCATCTATTACTTCATCAGCATTGGTACGCGTGATATAATCACTATGTTGTAAGCTACGAATATGCTGTCCTGCAATTCCAACAACAACTTCCGTTATTTTCAAATCAGACACACTTTCTGCTTCCTGTACTGCTTGCTGTATGGATTGAATTGTTTGTGTAATATTGTTTACGACACCACGATGCACCCCAAGACTCTTAGATTTTCCTAATCCAAGAATTTCGAGCTTCCCGTATTCATTTTTTCGCCCAATCATTGCCACGATTTTCGTGGTTCCTATGTCTAATCCTACTGCGATGTTATTGTTTTCCATGACTTATTTTTTGGTGCACACTACTTGATTGGTAAATTTTAAATCAACTTTCGTATAATCATTCAACGTTTTATCCTTTACAGCTTTTTTATAAAACGCTTTCAAATTACTCACCTTCTTTTCTATGTTTTCAATTTTCCCAAATAACACAACGAAATCATTCGCTCTTAATTTTAGATTGAATGTAAAATTTTCATTTTGCACAATGGTGATGATATTCTTTTTCAAAAAATCATCTTCAGCAATATATTTTGCTAACGTATATACATTTTTTAACGCTTTTTTATCCACTTTTCCTTCCACAAATGGAACACGAGCAGCAGAAACTGTAGACAAAGGCATCGCCTTCCCTTCAGAATCTATATAAAAAGAGTCTTTGTTTGCGATACGCGCAATTGGTGTTCGCTGTTTTATTTTTGCACCAAGAGTCCCATTTACAGATAGATACACTTCTGCATCTTGAATCATTTCGTTCGTTCGTAAACGTTCTTCTAGAACATCCAAATCTAACTGATCTTTTCTTATGTTCGTAACACTATCGCTATTTTGTATTAACAATTTATTAACCATCGAACGTGTGATGAAATATTGCTCTCCATCCAAGAATTTTATGACTGGATTTCCAACCACACGCGTTGCGTTTCTGTTCGCCGAAAAAGCATACAAAAATATCAATACTGCAACGATTGCAATTCCTTTTATGAGGTTCCAATTAATTTTCACACGTTTAAATTTTATTATTTTAAACTAAATATTAATTATAAAATTGAGAACGTGTGTAACCACTTCGTTCTCTCATTAAGAATTTTAAATATTTTCATCATGAATTAATTTTTAAATTTCTTAATGTTCGTTTCAACTGTTAATATATTTTTTATTTTTTCTACTTCTGCTCCTATATCACCAGCACCAACCGTTAGTAAAACTTCGGTATTAATGTTAGCAATATGATCAATCAAGTTTTCTTTTTTGATTAATTGTTTTTGATCGTTATTTATTTTACTCAGTAACCAACTTGATGTAATTCCTTCCATTGGCTTTTCCCTTGCAGGATAAATGTCTAAGAGAATAATTTCATCAAACTGTGCTAAGCTTTCTGCAAATTCATCTGCAAAGTCTTTCGTTCTACTAAATAGATGCGGTTGAAATATTGCCGTAACTTTTTTAGCCGGATACATTTCGCGAACTGCCTGATGCAATGCATTTATTTCCGTTGGATGATGCGCATAGTCATCTATGAATGCAAAATTATCCGTTTTGATTTGATATGAAAATCTTCGTTGTACACCTTTGAAACTTTTCAAAGCTTTAGCGAGGCGGTCGGTTGGGGTTCCTATTGTATCCGCCATCGCGAAAGCTACTAGACCGTTTAACAAGTTGTGTCGTCCGGGCAAATGAAATTGTATATCTTCTACAATTGTTGTAGGCGTTACAATGTCAAAAACATACGCACCATCTTTAATCCGTATGTTTTTTATATGATAGTCTGATGTTTCTTTGAATCCGTATTTGATTCCAGCTAATTGAATATCTTCTTGTACAAATAGTTTTCCGTTAGGTTTTATTCGTTTTGTAAATTCAATAAACGAATCGAGCAATGCTTCTTTTTCACCATAGATATCCAAATGATCTGCATCAGTTGATGTAATACAAGCAATATCTGGCGAAAGCTGTAAAAACGAACGATCAAACTCATCTGCTTCTACCACCGTAATTTCGTTTCCTTTTAGAATTAGGTTAGAATTATAGTTTTCTGCAATTCCGCCTAAAAAAGCCGTCACATCAACTTCTGACTCTGCTAATAAATGCCCTAATATGCTAGAAGTTGTGGTTTTCCCATGTGTTCCCGCTACACCAAGACAGAAAGTATCTTTTGTAATTAAACCAAGTACTTCCGCTCTTTTGTATATGCTGAAATCGTTTTCACGGAAATAAGTTAATTCCGTATGCAAATTTGGAACAGCTGGCGTATAAATGATAATCGTATTTTCTTTATTGAGATACGTTTCTGGAATTTCAGCTACAGCATCTTTTGTAGAAACTTTAATTCCAAGCGCTTCCAAACCGTTCGTAATTTCAGTTTTGGTTTTGTCGTAACCCGCTACATTTTTATTATTGAATTTAAAATAGCGTGCCAAGGCAGACATGCCGATTCCGCCAATGCCTACAAAATAAACGTTATGTATATTTTTTAAATTCACTTTTTATTTATTCAATAATTTTTCTACTTCGTCTACGATTCTCTCAGTCGCGTCTGGCAATGCCAATTCTTTTATTTTCTCTCCTAAATCAGTTTGCTTTTTTTCTGATTGTATTAATGCTTCAAATGTTGTTTCAAATTGCGTATCTAAGTCTTTTTCTCGAATTAAGATTCCTGCATTTTTTTCAGTTATTGCCAACGCATTTTTAGTTTGATGATCTTCTGCAACATTTGGCGATGGAATGAATATTACTGGTTTCCCCACAATACATAATTCCGAAACTGAACTTGCGCCTGCACGTGAAATGATCACATCTGCCGCAGCATATGCCATGTCCATTTTGTTTACAAATTGATGCACTTGTACATGCGCCAACTCATTGTGTTTTTTATATTCATCGTAATAGAACTTTCCGCATTGCCATATCAATTGTACATTTTGTGCTGCGAAAAAATCAAGTTCTTTTTCTATGAGTTGATTGATTCTTCTTGCACCTAAACTTCCACCAATAATTAAGATTGTTTTTACACCTTCTTGTAATTGAAAGAATGTTTTCCCTTCTGTTCTTTTACTTTTTATTTCTAATAAATCTTGTCGCACAGGATTTCCTGTTTTGATGAGTTTCCCTTTCGGGAAGAATCGCTCCATATGATCATATGCAACACATATTTTTTGCACTTGCTTTCCAAGTAACTTGTTTGTGATTCCGGCATAGGAATTTTGTTCCTGAATTACCGCAGGTACTTTTTTACACGAAGCAACTTTTAGCAATGGACCACTTGCAAATCCACCAGTTCCGATTACGACATCTGGTTTGAATTTTTTTACTATTTTTCGTGATTTCCACAAACTACTTATTAGTTTGAAAGGAAACATCATATTTTTAAGCGTTAATTTTCGTTGCAATCCTGAAATCCACAAACCTTCTATTTTGTAACCTGCTTGTGGTACTTTTTCCATTTCCATTCGGTCTTCTGCACCTACAAATAGAAATTCAGATGCTGGGTAACGCTTTTTTAATTCGTTCGCAATTGCAATCGCAGGATAAATATGTCCTCCTGTTCCACCTCCGGATAGTATGATTTTATATGATTGTTTTTGCTTACTCAATGTTTGTTGTTTTGATCACTCTTTTATTATTTGTTGATTTAAAAGTTATATAGAAACATAAACTTTTAAACTTATCAACTTTCTTCTCAATACTAATACCTCAATACTCATGACTATTTCTACCTAGAGCGCTTCACTTAGAATTGCTAATGGGTTTTCTTCTTTTTCTTTTTGCTCTAGTATTTCTTCGCGTTTCGCACTTACACTTAACACAACTCCTATTGCCAAACACGTCATCCAAATTGATGTTCCTCCACTACTTATTAAAGGCAACGTTTGTCCCGTTACCGGAAATAGTTCTACCGCAACTGCCATGTTTATTAATGCTTGAAATACAATTGGCAATCCGACACCAATGGCTAGTAATTTACCAAATATGGTATCTGCCTTGTGCGCCACAATCACAATCCGAAAAAGTAATAACATGTATAAAAAGAGCAACGATAAAGCTCCAATTAGACCATATTCTTCCACAATGATTGCATATATAAAATCTGAAGAACTTTGTGGCAGTAAGTTTTTCATAACACTTTTCCCTGCTCCAACTCCAACAACGCCACCACTTGCAATTGCAATTTTTGCACGTTCTATTTGATAGTTTGCTTCTGATTTTTCGCCACTACTAAAATTTTCAATTCTTTTTACCCATGTATCAACCCTATTTGGAAAAGCGTTTGGAAATGCTTTTGCTGCTAGAATAAACATCGTCAAGCTCAATAAACCAACTCCAATAATTCCTAGTAAGTATTTCCAAGGATAACCTCCTAAAAAACATAGCATCACTACCATTGAAAAGATGATTCCTGATGTAGAAAAGTTAGCTGGCAATATTAAACCAACTACTAAAAAAACGGGTACCCATAATGGTAAAATTGTTTCTTTAAATGTAACTACCTTGTCTTTGATTCTTGATAAATATCTGGCTACATAAATCATCAATACAACACTCGCTAATGTTGATGTTTGAAATCGTATTCCAACAAAAGGAATTCGCATCCAACGACTTGCATTTGCACCTCCAATTGTATTTCCTTGTGCTAGTGTATATACTAGAAAGATTAGCACAATTGGAATCATTATAATCGACAATCCTTTAAAATAATGATATGGCATTTTATGCACACCATAGATGATTGCAAAACCTAAGAATAAATGTGACGCATGCTTGATGAGAAACTTCAATGTGTTACCATCTCCGTATAGATACGCCAAGTTACTACTTGCGCTGTATACAGGTAAAAACGAGAATAGCGCCAGCAAGGCAACTACTGCCCAAAGCGCTTTATCTCCTTTTATATTTTTAAAGATGGTATTCAACATATATTATTCCTTTTTACAAACTTCTTATAGCTGCTTTAAATTGTCTCCCTCTGTCTTCATAGTTTTCGAATAAATCAAAACTTGCACACGCTGGAGACAGCAACACATTATCTCCTTTATCAGCAATTTTATGCGCCATTTTTACCGCTTCATTCATTGAAGTTGTTTCAACCATTAAGTCTGCAACTCTTCCAAATGATTCAATAATTTTTGAGTTGTCAACTCCTAAACAGATAATTGCTTTTACTTTTTCATGTACTAACGGCAACAAATCTGAATAATCGTTTCCTTTATCCACGCCTCCAACAATCCAAACCGTTTGTGTTGTCATGCTTTCCAATGCATAATATGTTGCATTGATGTTTGTAGCTTTGGAATCATTGATGTATTGAACGTTTTGAATTTTTAATACTTTCTCCAAACGATGTTCAACACCTTGAAATCCTGACATACTTTCACGTATGGTTTGTTTTCTGATGTTTAATAGTTGCGCAACTGCTGATGCAGCCATTGCATTTTTTACGTTGTGTTTACCTTCTAGTGCTAGCGAGTCCGTCGGCATAGTTATTGTCTTATTTTGTATCGTTAGTATTATATTTTTATCTTCTATGTATGCGCCATTTTCAAATTTTTTCTCTAATGAAAATGGTATTAATATTGATTGAACAGGATGTTTTTTTAACCAGTTTACAATGACTTCATCGTCTGCATCATAAATTAGATAATCATCCGATGTTTGATTCATTGCAATTCTGAATTTGGAAGCGATATAGTTTTCAAACTTGTATTCATATCGATCTAAATGATCAGGTGTAATGTTTGTAATGATGGCAATATGTGGTTTGAATTCCACAATTCCATCGAGCTGAAAACTGCTTAATTCTAACACATAAGAATCAAAATCTTTTTCTGCAACTTGTTTTGCAAAACTGTCTCCAATGTTTCCAGCCATTCCGACATTGAGTTCACCTTGCTTTAATACATGATTCGTCAACATTGTTGTGGTTGTTTTTCCATTACTTCCGGTAATTCCGATAATAGTTGCTTCCGTGTATTTAGCAGCAAATTCTATTTCAGAAATCACAGCAACTCCGTTAGCAACCAATTCTTTTACCAATGGAACCGTATCTGGAATTCCAGGACTTTTCATTACAACATCTGCATTTAGAATTTTAGCTTCCGTATGCTGTTGCTCTTCCCATTCAATTTCAATCTGATTCAGAACGTTTTTGTAATGCGCTTTGATTCTTCCTTTATCAGAAACAAATACTTCATAGCCTTTTCGCTTTCCCAAGATTGCAGTTCCTACACCACTTTCTCCTCCTCCTAATATGACTAATCGTTGTTTTGACACTACTTATTTATGTTTATTCGTTTGCTTGTTTTTTGTGAATTTGTTTTTCTCACTCAAAACCCACAACTAATTTTATCTCAACTTTAGTGTTACAATCGTTAGAATTGCTAATAGGATTCCGACAATCCAGAATCGGGTTACAATTTTACTTTCGTGATATCCTAGTTTTTGATAGTGATGATGTAATGGTGACATTAGAAATATTCTTTTTCCTTCTCCAAATTTCTTTCGTGTATATTTAAAGTAACCTACTTGCATGATCACTGATAGATTTTCTGCTACGAAAATTCCACAAAGGATTGGGATTAACCATTCTTTACGAATTGCAATTGCAATAACCGCAATGATTCCTCCAATCGTTAAACTTCCTGTATCACCCATAAATACTTGTGCTGGATATGTATTATACCAAAGAAATCCAATTAATGCTCCGACAAATGCAGCAATGTATATCGTGATTTCTCCAGCTCTTGGAATGTACATCACATTGAGATATTCGGAGAAAATCAGATTTCCTGAAATCCACGCAAATATTCCTAGCGTAAGTACAATGATGACCGAAGTTCCTGCGGCAAGTCCGTCAATTCCGTCGGTGAGATTTGCACCATTGGAAACTCCCGTAATGATAATTATTACGATTGGAATGAAAATCAGCCACGCATATTTTGCATAATCTGGATTCATCCAAGTGATTAATTTTGCGTAATCAATCTCATTGTCTTTTACGAATGGAATTGTCGTTTTTGTCGAACGTTTTTCTTCTCCAAATTTCTTCGTCTGCACTTTGCCATTTACAACTATTTCTTGTTGTTCACTTACGGGTAACTCTTCACGAATGGTTACATCATTATTAAAAAATAACGTTGCTCCTACAATGATTCCCAATCCAACTTGTCCTAAAACTTTGAATTTCCCTTTGAGTCCATCTTTATCATTTCTAAACTTTTTGATGTAATCATCTATAAACCCGATGATTCCCATCCAAATTGTCGTTACAATTAATAATATGATGTATATGTTTTCAAGTTTCGCAAATAATAACACTGGAAGTAATGTTGCCAAAATGATGATCACTCCACCCATTGTTGGTGTTCCTGCTTTTTCTTTTTGACCTGCTAAACCTAAGTCTCGAACAGTTTCTCCAATTTGTTTTGTGCGTAAATATGCTATAATTCTTTTTCCGTAAATCGTAGAGATTAACAACGAAAGAATTACAGCCATCGCCGCCCTGAAACTTAAGTACCCAAATAAGGATGCTCCAGGAAACTGGTATTGCTTTTCGAGATATTCAAATAAGTAGTATAACATATTCTTTTATTGTGGCTCTTTATTCGTTTAGATTGTCTAATATTTCTTTTGCTATTTTGTAATCGTCAAAATCAGCTCGTTTTCCGTTTACTTCTTGATACGTTTCATGTCCTTTTCCTGCAATGAGAATGATGTCATTTTCGTTAGACATTTGACATGCCGTTTTTATCGCTTGTTTACGATCTGTAATCGAAAGTGTTTTTTTATAGTTTTGCGGTTCTACGCCTTTTTCAATCGCTTCAATGATTTCTATTGGATCTTCACTTCGTGGATTGTCTGATGTAAATATTGCTTTCGTACTTAGCGTTGACGCGATATTCCCCATTTTTGGACGCTTTGTCACATCACGATCACCGCCACAACCAACAACCGTAATTAGTTGTTCGTTTCCTGTGCGAATGTTATTGATCGTTTCTAACACATTTTTTAAAGCATCTGGCGTATGCGCATAATCAACTATTGCTGTGATTTTATTTTTTGTGATGAAGTATTCAAATCGCCCACTTACACTTTCAAGTTCACTTATTAAGCGTAATATTTCTATTTCTTCTAACCCTAATAATTCCGCTGTAGCGTAAATTGACAATATATTGTATGCATTAAAACTTCCAATTAGTTTTGCCCAAACTTCATTATCATTAATTTTCAAAAGCAATCCTGCCAATCTGTTTTCTAAGATTTGCGCACGATAGTCTGCATACGTTTTTAACGCGTATGTATATTTCTTGGCTTTGGTATTTTGCATCATCACCAAACCATTTTTATCATCAATATTGACTAATGCAAATGCTTCTTTTGGCAATTCATCAAAGAATTTCTTTTTGACATCTCTATATTCTGCAAACGTATCATGATAGTCTAAATGATCGTGTGATAGGTTTGTAAATATTCCACCTTGAAACGTAAGTCCTGCAGTTCTTTTTTGATGAATTCCGTGTGACGAAACTTCCATAAAACAGTATTCTACTCCTTCATGATTCATTTCCTGCAAATAGGAATTGATCGTTAAAGAATCGGGCGTTGTATGTGTTGCTTTGTATTCTTTATCATCTACTAAAATTTTCACCGTAGACAACAATCCAACTTTGTAACCTGCTTTTTTGAATAGTTGATATAACAAGGTTGCAATCGTTGTTTTTCCGTTTGTTCCCGTAACACCAATCAACTGTAAATTTTCAGAAGGATTTCCGTAATAATTTGATGCCATTATCGCTAATGCGCTATTTCCATTATCAACTTGCACATAGGTAATTCCGTCCACAATATCTTCTGGAATTTCTTCACAAATCACTGCTATCGCACCTGATTTTATAGCCGAATTGATATAACTATGTCCGTCAACTTCATATCCTCTTATCGCTACAAACACATCTTTTGCTTGCACTTTACGAGAATCAAAAACTAATTCACGCACAGATATTGTCGTATCGCCAGTAACGGCTTCGATCTGCACTTTGTATAATATGTCTTTTAGTATATTCACGATAACTCTAGTACAATTCGTTTTTGTGATCCTATTTTTTTCCCAGCTTCTAATGATTGCTTGGTTACTTTTCCTTTTCCGTTAATTTGAACACGCAATCCTAAGTTTTCTAGTAATGGAATTGCATCCATTGCTGGCATTCCTACTACATTAGGTATGATTGTTTCGTATTTTCTTGATTTCTCAAGATAATCTTCAAAGTTTTTTTCTACTACACCATGCACTTCATCAATATTTTCAACTTGATCAAATATTGGTGTATCTGTGTAAATTTTGTGTGCGATTTTTTTGAAAACTGGACCTGAAACATCTGCGCCATAATATCCTATTTTCCTGTCTGGCTCATGAATTACTACGATACATGAGTATTTAGGATTTTCTACAGGAAAAAACCCTGAGAATGTAGAAATGTATTCTTTGTTATCTTTTATAATATAGTTCTTCTGACATGTTCCTGTTTTTCCTGCCATAGAAAAATCAGGAGAATACAACCCATTTCCTGTTCCGTGTTTTTTCTCTACTACATTTTGCATCATCCTTTTCACTTTTTCAACCGTTGTTTTGGAACAAATTGAAGGATTGATGATTTCTTTTTCAAATGTTGTTTCGCTTGCATACCAGTTTTCACGAACTGCTTTTACAAATCGTGGACGTACCATTTCTCCATTATTTGCAATGGCGTTATAAAATGTTAGTGTTTGCAATGGCGTTAATGAAACTCCATAACCAAAAGCCATCCAAGGCAATGAAATACCACTCCAATTTTTATCATTTGGATGTGGAATGATTGGTGCGCCTTCTCCTGTAATTGGCAAATCGAGCTTATCGTTTAACCCCATATTATAGAGTCTGTCCACAAATTTTTCTGGATTTTTCCCGTAGAAATCAGTTATTATTTTTACTACTCCAGTGTTTGATGAAACTTCAAACGCTTCAGAAGCTGAGATTTTCCCATAACCTCTATTATTAGAATCACGAACCGTTTTATCATAGAATTTCAACTTCCCGTTTCCTGTATCAACAACATAGTTACTATCAATCACCTTGTCTTCCAATGCAGCAACCATTGCCATTAATTTGAATGTAGAACCTGGCTCATGCGATTCTCCAACTGCATAATTGAGACGTTCGTAGTATTTACCCGCTTGGTTTCTTCCTAAGTTTGAAATTGCTTTTATTTCTCCTGTTGCTACTTCCATTACAACAACACAACCATGATCAGCTTTGTATTTTTCTAGTTGCTCTAATAAAGCATGATGCGCAATATCTTGGATATTCACATTTACAGTAGAAATGATATCAAAACCATCTTTTGGTTCTAATTCATTATCTCCTGAAACTGGTTTCCATTGTCCTTTTCCTATTTTTTGCTCTAAACGTCTTCCCTCTTTTCCGCGTAAGTATTCACCGAAAGCACCTTCAAGTCCAACACGTGTGTAATGACCTTTATCATCTTTTCGTTCGTACCCAACTGTACGCTCTGCGATTCTTCCAATTGGATGTTCACGAACCGTTTTTACTTTATCAATAAAACCGCCTTTATTCGCGCCAAGCCTAAATATTGGAAATTGCTTGATTCGAATGTATTCTGCATAACTTAGTTTTCGAGCAATTCGGAAGTATCTACTTTTGTTTTTTCGCGCTTTACGCAATGTTTTTTCATAATGAGAAGACGACTTGTCAAACATTTTAGCTAACGAATCTGCCAACGGTTTTACATTTTCAACAAATACTTTTTCTTTTACTGTAACCGCATCAAAGAAGATATCATATTTAGGAACAGAAGTTGCCAACAAACTTCCATCGTCAGCATATACATTTCCACGACTAGGAGCTATCTTTGCATTTCTAATGGTTTGCTCTTGCGCCATTTCTTTGTATTTACTACCGTCTACAAATTGAATGTTTACCAATTGCACAACAACCGCTATCGCAAAGAGAAACATACCTCCTGCGATAAAATATAAACGATTTAATATGTTTTTGTCGGTTACTGGCATTTGTTATTGTTGTTGTGACTTTACTCTAATTTTCTTTGGCGGATTTTCAGAAGGCGCTATTCCTTTTACGGCTACTTTTTCAGTGATGTAGGATTCAAGTTTTAATTGTTGCAATGTTGTCCGTGCATCTACAAATTCACTTTTCAATTCTTTTACTTCATCATTTAGCCTTGCTATTTCATGAACTTTTTTGTCTGCCCAATGCGAACTTGCAATCATGATTAAAGCTAAGAACGAAGCAAACACAATGAACCGCCAGTTTTTTATCGCATCATCATTGATGAGAAACCTACCTTTTAGTATGTCATAGATATTTTTTTTCATATACTATAGACGTTCTGCAATCCTTAGTTTTGCGCTTCGTGCTCTATTATTTATTTTTATTTCTTCTTTTGATGGAATGATGAGTTTTCCAACTTTTTTGAATGGAACTTCTACTCTTCCGTAAAAATCTTTTTCAGGTTCACCTTCAAATAATCCATTTCGTATGAATCGTTTTACTAAGCGATCTTCCAATGAGTGATAACTGATTAAACTTATTCTCCCACCTTCATCTAACATTTCCTGTGTTTGCAATAGAAATTCTTTTAAGACTTCTATTTCTTGATTGACTTCTATGCGAATTGCCTGATAGATTTGCGCTAATATTTTATGCTCTCTATGATTTGGTAAAAATCGCTTTAAAGCAACTCTTAATTCTTCTGTTGTTTTTATCGGTGCTTCCGCTCTCGCTTCTACAATTCGAGCCGCAATTGTTTTTGAGTTTCTAACTTCACCATATAATGATAGAATTGAAAGCAATTGTTTTTCTCCGTATTCATTAATGATATGATATGCTGAAATATCACTTTCTTGATCCATTCGCATATCCAAGTCTGCTTCAAACCGTAATGAAAATCCTCTTTCTGCAACATCAAATTGATGTGATGAAACTCCAAAATCTCCTAAGATTCCATCCACTTTTTTCACACCGTAAAACCGCAAAAACTTTTTCAGGTGTCTAAAATTTTGACTGATCAATTGAAAACGTGGATCATCAATTACATTTTCTAACGCATCTTGATCTTGATCAAAAGCATATAATTTTCCATTTTCCCCTAATCGACTCAAAATTTCTTTTGAGTGTCCGCCGCCTCCAAAAGTTACATCTACATAAACTCCATCTTCTTTGATGTTGAGTCCGTCAACCGTTTCTTTTAGTAAAACTGGATTATGATATTCCATCTGCATCGTCATTTCCCATTACTTCTTCTGCTAAATCTGCGATATTATCTGCTGAATCATTGATCGCTTCTTCATATTTTTCTTTGTCCCAAATCTCTATGATATTGATTGCCGACGATACTACAATTTCCCTTTTGATTCCTGCGATTCCGATTAAATCTTTCGGAATTAACAAACGTCCGGCTGCATCAATTTCAATGATTTTCACACCTGCCGTGAATTTTCTAATAAAATCATTGTTCTTTTTCTTGAAGCGATTTAACTTATTTACATCCTTCATTGCCGCGTGCCATTCATCCATCGGATATAATTCTAAGCACGATTCAAACAAGCTTCGCTTTACCACAAAACCTTGTTGTAACACAGGAGACAACTGCTTTTTTATAGCAGCTGGCACAAGCATTCGCCCTTTGGCATCTACTTTGCATTCGTATGTTCCGATTAGATTTATCACTCCTGAATGTGGTTTATACACTTTAAGATTCAAATATATTGAAAATTTTACCACATTTTACCACTTTTTACCACATTGTTAATAAATTTTTCGTTTTTATACTCAAAAAAGAGATAACTGAACTGAAAATCAACTCCTTGATCTGTGGTAAAAACACTTAAAAAGCTCGCTACTTTCTGTTATTTTTGCCATGTTTTGAGACATTTAAAAAAAAGCACTCTAGTAATTACGAAATGCCTATATTTGTCTCTTGTTAAAAACTGATAGCCGTTAATGAAAGAAAGCTTTAAAAAGGAAGGTAAATTCAATTATCTCGAATTGGGAGAAGGAACACCTATCGTTATTTTACATGGCTTAATGGGCGGATTGAGCAATTTTGAAGCTGTAACTGAAAGCTTTTCAGCAAAAGGATATAAGATTTTAATTCCTGAATTGCCTATTTATACAATGCCGCTTCTGAAGACAAACGTGAAAAATTTCGCGAAATATGTCAGAGATTTTGTACTTCACAAAAACCTTGATAAGGTTATTTTACTTGGAAATTCACTTGGTGGTCATATTGGATTACTAGCTACAAAATTGTATCCTGAATTGGTTAAAGGTTTGGTGATTACTGGAAGTTCTGGACTATATGAAAGCGCCATGGGCGATGGATATCCAAAACGTGGTGATTATGAGTTTATTAAGAAGAAAAGTGAAGATGTTTTTTACGATCCAGCTGTAGCTACAAAAGAGATTGTAGATGAAGTTTTTGCAACTGTAAATGACCGAAGTAGACTTATTAAAACATTAGCTATTGCTAAAAGTGCTATTCGCCATAACATGGGGAAAGATTTACCTAAAATGAACATTCCAACTGGAATTATTTGGGGAAAAGATGATACTGTTACACCACCAAATGTAGCGGAAGAGTTTCATGAATTACTTCCAGATTCAGATTTATACTGGATTGATAAGTGTGGACATGCACCAATGATGGAACATCCAGAAGAGTTCAATGAACATTTACAAGATTGGTTAGCTAAACGAAACTTTTAGTCGTTATGAAAATAAAGTCTGCCGAATTCGTCATGAGTAATTCTGACGTAGCAAAATGCCCTAAAAATAAAATTCCTGAGTATGCTTTTATTGGCCGATCTAATGTTGGGAAGTCTTCATTAATTAATATGTTGACACAACGTAAGAGTTTAGCTAAAACATCTGGAAGACCTGGAAAGACACAGCTAATTAATCATTTTAAGATTAATGACGAATGGTTTTTAGTCGATTTACCAGGCTATGGATACGCACGTGTTTCTAAAAGTTCAAAACGTGTTTTTCAAAAATTTATTACGGAATATTTTGGCAAACGACCGCAATTAGTTTGTGGTTTTGTGTTGGTAGATATTCGTCATGAACCACAAAAAGTAGATTTAGAATTTATGCAGTGGTTAGGTGAAAACCAGATTCCTTTTTGCATTATTTTCACCAAAGCAGACAAATTACGTCCTTCACAAATTGATAAACATGTAAATGCGTATCGCGAAAAGTTACTGGAAGATGTTTGGGAAGAAATGCCTCAACATTTTGTGACGTCTTCATCGAAAGCTATTGGACGTGATGAAGTTTTAAATTACATTCAACAAATTAATCAAGATTTGAAAAACTCTTAGTTTTCTTTTTTATTAACTCAATTAATTCTTCTGTAGTTTCTATTTTTTCGATTTCACTTTTTGGAATCCATTCACTTATTTTTTGATTTTTTTCTAGCAGAATTACTGGATATTTTGTCTCTATCGGATTGTAGTTTGCTTCAAATTCATCGCTGTGCAAAAATTCTAGTGGAAGCATTGTTGTTTCACGAAATCGTTTCCATTTTTCATTTTCAGAGAATGTATTGTGCGTTATAGAACATAGTTTACATTGATATGTTTTTGGACTGATTAGCTTATGTGCAATATCGAGCAAACTATTTATTTTGCCTGATTTTGCATTGTATATGAAGATAAGTTTTTTCATTACGTTTTATTTTGAATAACTTTTTTATGTATGATGTTCGTTTTCTTAATAGTTAAGAAAAAACACATAAAATCATGTTACTTATTATTGTCATTCCTGCTCAGGCTGGAATCTATTCTGCTTAAAACTGGATTCCGCAACAAATGCGGAATGACAAATTGAGATTTATTTTCCCGTCTATTACGTCGTAATTATATCAGTTTCCTTCTTAACTTTAACATAAGTTTTATATTTTTAGCTAACCAAAACTCAAAACCATGCAAGCAACTACCATTGACGAAGTTATTTCTTTTTTAGATCAGATTATTGAAGAGAATAAAGAAATTCCAAGTACTATGGGATATTTTGCTGCTTTGTACCAAAAAGTAACCTGCAAAGTAAAAGAAGGTATTGAGAAAGATTTTTTTGATGATAATCCACGCATGGAACGTTTGGATGTCATTTTTGCCAATAGATATTTACAAGCATATACAGATTTCAAAAATGATGTTGCTCCAAGCGCATCATGGTTAGCTGCGTTTGATGAAGCTGATAATTATTGGTTTATAGTACTGCAACATTTGTTATTGGGTATGAATGCTCATATTAATTTAGATTTAGGAATTGCTGCTGCCGAAGTGATGAAAGGAAAAAATATTCAGAACTTAAAAGGTGATTTTGATAAGATTAATGTGATTTTGAGCGAATTGGTGCATGATGTAGAAAAAGAATTATCCTTGATTTGGAGAACTTTAGCAAAGATCATCAAAGTGACGGAAAAATTCGATACTATTTTAATCGATTTCAGCATGAAACTTGCCAGAGATGGCGCATGGAAATACGCAACTTCCTTAGCAGATTCACCCGAAACTAATTGGCCACAATTGATTGCCGAAAGAGATGAAAAAGTCACCAAAAAAGCGCAGATTATTATTAATCCAGGTTTTCTGATTCGGTTTTTATTGAAAATTATCCGACTGGAAGAACGCGGTTCTATTAAAACAAAAATTGAGATTTTAGAGAAAGACTAAAACCTCAATTTGTATTGTTTCTGAGTATTTTTAAGCGAAAGCTTACTTCTTAACAATCTCTAATTTTTCTGCGAAATAATCGCAAAAATCTAGCATTGTTGCACTCATTTTTTCATCATTTGTAGCACGTTCAAATGTACGCGCCATTGACACTAATGTTTGATGATAAAATACTTTCATTTCATCAACAGGCATATCTTTTGTCCATAAATCGATACGCAAACTTTCCTGCGCTTTATGATCCCAAACGGATAACATTACTGCTTTTGTAGCTTCATTATTAACACCGCCATCTTTCGCTGTCCAGTTGATTTCTTCTGGTACATTATTTTCATCAACGCTTACTGCAATTTTGATTTCTGACTTGGTTTTATTCGCCATTATTTTTTTGGTTTGTACTTTGAGTTATTGTAAATTTCTTCTGCTGATTTCTCTACTAATTCCTGCAAAGATACATCATTATTTTTCATATATGCTGCTACAATTTGATAGCCAATATAGCAACCAACTCCACCTGGAGAATCATTATCTAACTCTAAATAAAATTTAGAAAAAGGCGCCATATTTATGAATCTACTGTCTAACTTATTATCTGTACTAAACAATAATTCTTTTTCAATAAAGTAGGTCCAAATTTGCGCTTCATTTTCTTTTGCCCATTCTACTTGTTCATTTGTGTACCCAAATTGCATTGCTTTTGAAGCATTTGGCACTAATAATGATTTTATGTATTGTGCCTTTCCATGAAATATTATTTTACCTAAAAAGCTACGATCACGGCGTGTTGAAGCAATTTGCGCGTACGCGAATTCATTTGCGATGTCTACAGGAATCATTTCTTTTTCAAAATTCTGAACAATAAACTGTTGAATTCCTTCGTAATATTTATGATCAGCTCCTAAATATGTATTTAACGCAATTAGAATCATCCCTTTATACAGAATCACTTTTTTACGATAATCTTCTGTCGTTACCGTAAAAACTTTTGGCGTATTGTATTCAGGAAAATAATATTCTATATGTTGTAAAACAGCTTTAACATCTAGCTGAACTGGTGCAAAATCAGTGAATTCAGCATCAATTTCTTGTTTTAATTCTTTCTGTAAAGGATCGCGCATTGTAAAAACCCAGGTAGAATCGGGAATTGAAGCTGGAAAAAACATTGGATACGCTTCTTTTAGTTTTGGCAAATCGGAAGGTGTTGCATTTAAAAACACTTGATCAAATCGACTGATATTCAAATCCATCGGAATTGCTAAAATTTCTTTTTCTAATGGATTCTCTTTGGCACATCCAACCATAATCAACAAACACAATACGAGTAATTTTTTCATAGTTATCATTAAGAATTATAATAAGGCTAACGTAATCGTTTTTTATAAATTTTATTCTACAGCTATTTTTGCTTGCAAATTTACTTTTTTTATATTGTAAAAAAATTGAAACACATGAAAACTGATAAGGTTATTGAACATATTGTTACTTGGTTGAAAGATTATGCTACAAATGCAAACGTAAAAGGATTTGTTGTAGGAGTTTCTGGAGGAATTGATTCTGCAGTAACTTCAACTTTATGTGCCAAAACAGGTTTACCAACCTTATGCATAGAGATGCCAATTCATCAAGCTCAGAGTCATGTAAATCGTGCACAAGAACATATTAAACAGCTGAAAAACCGTTTTGAAAATGTAAGTGATGTCCGTGTAGATTTGACACCAGTTTTTGAAGAGTTTAAAACAGAAGTTTCTTTAGATGGAAAACAAGCAACGGTTGACATGGCGTTAGCGAATACAAGGGCACGTTTACGAATGACAACTTTGTATTATTACGCAGGATTATTAGGACGTTTGGTTGCAGGAACTGGGAACAAAGTTGAAGATTTTGGCGTAGGTTTTTACACAAAATATGGTGATGGCGGTGTTGATTTAAGCCCAATTGCTGACTTAATGAAAAGCGAAGTCTATATGCTTGGAAATGAACTAGAAGTCCCTGAATCTATTATGAAAGCCGCACCTTCCGATGGTTTGTTTGGTGACACACGAAGTGATGAAGATCAGATTGGAGCAAACTACGATGAACTTGAATGGGCGATGCATATGCAAGCGGCTGGAAAAACTGTAAAAGATTTCTCAGGAAGGCAACAAGAAGTTTTCAGTATTTACAAGCGATTTAATTCTGCAAACAGCCATAAAATGACGCCAATTCCAGTCTGTGAAATACCGCAAAATCTGACATAAAAAATCTTCTTTTTTGGTCGTTTTTATAAAAATTTGTTTAAATTTGTTGCTACAGACCCCCTAAACCTGAAATAAAAATTGATTCGATTTTGTGTTAGCATGAAATGACGAACCTTTCTTTATGTGATGGTCTGATTTAATAATAACTTTAAAAACTAAATTATGGTTAAAGTATTAATTGCAGACAATCATCCCATTGTTCGAAAAGGAGTAAAATCTTTATTTAAGAACTCTACAGAGATTGACGTAGTAGGTAAAGCTTCTACTACTTCTGAGCTTTTTGACTTCATTAGTCAAGAACATGTAGATGTTGTTTTATTAGAGATGGACATCCCTGAAGTCAATGGTATTACTGCTTTAAGAAGACTTAAAAAAGACTTCGCCGAGGTTAAAGTAATTATGTTTAGCTCACATTCAGAAGATGTTTACGCAGTAAGCACACTGAGAGCTGGAGCATCTGGTTACTTATCCAAATCTGTCGCTACAAATGTTATTAAGGACGCGATTATCAAAGTTGCAAATGGAGGCATCTATATCAGCAACGAATTAGCGCAACGCCTAGCATTTGACGAAAGCACAAACAAACCCCGTAGGTTCTTTAGACGTTTGTCTACAAGAGAAGTAGAAGTGTTAAAACTTTTAGCTTCTGGTAAACGTAACAAACATGTTGCTGAAGAATTAAACCTAAACGAAAAAACTGTGAGCACGTACAAAGCTCGCCTAATGCGTAAGTTGAACGTAGACAACCTAGTTGATCTATTACAACAGGCAAAAGCATTAGAATTACTGTAATTGCAGATAAAGAAATTATTTCTTTATAACAGTGAAAAGATTTTTATGATGATATTTATACGTTCTTTTTAGAGTGTATATTTATCATCATTTTTTTATCAAATCAGTTAAAATCACTTTACTTAATTCATTCCATTTTCCCCAAATTGGATCACTCCTTAAAGCATTCATTAATTTTTCTTCATCAAGTGAATTCATCCGTTTATCATGAGCAGGAAACACTTTCATTACTTCATCTGGATTATTATTAATTGTCCCGTTTAAGCTATCAGCAATAGTATTTAGTGTTCTACAAATGTTAATTCTATTTTCCGTTAATGTTAATCCATAATTTGGCCCACCCAATATTTGATTTGCCTCTTTATCATCTTGTCCGTCATCTTCCCAATTACAAATTTCACATATTTCATATTCACCTCGCTCTTCCAATGTTGGATAACCACATCCTGGACAGGTATGTTTTTGAATTTTATTATCAATAAGGTATTGATTGAAGAGTGTTCTTCTCTTTTGAAATTGATTCAGAAATTGTTTGTCCTGATCCGTTAATTTATTGACATCTATTGTTTTTCTTTCTGCCATAACTTTTTTCGTTTTGCTGAACACTTTTTGAGTACAATCAGTTAAAGCAAGTAGTCAAAAAAAACATTACTTTTTTATAAATAGCCAAGGATTATAACACTCTTTTGAGTTGTTCAGAAAGTGATTTTTTGAGAAAAATGTAGTCTTTAATTTCCTCTAATACATTTTGCAATTGTTCTATTGCAGTATCTTCTTGTAGGCTTTGTTTAAGCTCTTCAATTTTAAGATTGATTAAGAAGCAACGCAAACTCAATATGGTTTCACTCGTCAATTGTGCAATCGTTTCTTCTTTTGATTTCACAAAGATGTTTTGCGTTTCCCATTTGTGCAATTCGTAACGCTCTTCTCGCATGAGAATGTCTGTAACTTCACTTGCAATTTCTGGTTCAATTTCGTTAATAAATGTGTCTATCTCTAATACGCCAGTTTCATTTAGTTTTTCTATTGCTTTGTAATAGATTGCTTTGAATTTTTCATTTGCAAGATCAATTTCATCTTGTTGTAAATCGAGATATAGTTTTTCAAAAACACGAGCTTCATATAATTCGCGTACCATTTTTAATTCTCCTTCATCATTTTCTTTGAGAATTAGATCTTCAAAAGTGGTTTCAGTATTTCCGTACAACAACAATATTTCGATTAGCTTTCGTTCTAACACATATTGAACATCTACAGCTTCGGCTTTTTTCTCCGTTTTGATAACTTCAAATGCCTTTTTTTCTTGCTTGTTTTTTTTGTTCGCTTCTTTTATATCTTTGTTTAGCAATTGCGCTAACGTTGTAAATAATACTTCTTCCGAAATATCCATGATACGAGACGTTTCACGCAGATATAATTCTTGCTTGATACGATCTGATACTTTTGAAATACTCGACATCATATCGTTAATCACTTCAGCCTTTTTAATCGGATCGTTTTTGGCAACTTCCATTAATAAGGAAGCCTTGTAACTAATAAAATCTTTTACATTATTTTCAAAGTATTCCAGCACATCTTCTAATGCATTGTTTTTGGCAAAACTATCTGGATCTTCTCCATCAGGAAATGTACACACACGCACATTCATTCCTTGTTCTAAGATTAAATCAACTCCACGAAGCGATGCACGAATTCCGGCAGCATCTCCATCATATAGAACCGTTATATTTTTCGTTAAACGACTTATTAATCGAATTTGTTCAGAAGTCAAAGCTGTTCCAGAAGATGAAACCACATTATGAATTCCAGCTTGATGCATTTGAATTACGTCTGTATATCCTTCAACCAAGTAACAGTTATCTTCTTTTGCGATTGCTTGTTTCGCATAATATAAACCGTATAAAACTTTACTTTTATGGTAGATATCACTTTCAGGTGAGTTGAGATATTTGGCAGCTTTTTTATCGCTTGTTAAGATTCGTCCTCCAAAACCAAGCACGCGTCCACTCATACTGTGAATTGGAAACATGACTCTTCCTTTAAAACGATCAAAACGTTTTTCTTCTTTTACAATGGTTAACCCAGTTTTTGCAAGATAGTTTAGGTTGTATCCTTCTTTAAGTGCACTTTTTGTAAAAGCTTCCCATTCATCTAACGCATATCCTAAGCCAAATTTTTTGATAGTTTCCTTCGTGAAACCTCTTTCTTTAAAGTAAGTAAGTCCAATTGCTTTGCCTTTTGGCGCTTCCCAAAGAATGTCTTGATGGTATTTTTTGGCATATTCAGAAACCAAATACATACTTTCTTTTTCGCTGGCTAGTTCCTTTTCTTCATCTGTACGCTCAGTTTCTTCAATTTCAATTCCATATTTGTTAGCCAAATATTTTATTGCTTCAGGATAAGTAAAATGCTCATGCTCCATTAAAAAAGCGACTGCATTTCCACCTTTACCGGAACTAAAATCTTTCCAGATTTGTTTTACAGGCGACACCATAAACGAAGGTGTACGTTCGTCTGAGAATGGGCTTAGTCCTTTGAAGTTACTTCCCGACTTTTTGAGTTGTACAAAATCGCCAATAACTTCTTCTACACGAGAAGCATCAAAAACGGCATCTATGGTTGATTTTGAAATCAATTGTTTCGGGATTTTTAGGAATGAACTCCAAAAATACTAAGTTTTCATCAATATTGGAGCAAAAAAGAAAAGTGTCTTTTCAAACAGTTTATTTTGCAGCTTAGTTATACGAATTATGCACTTAAATACTATTTAACTTCACTTTAAATATTCTTTTTCTTTCATTTTCATAAGTTAAATACATATAAAAATACGGTTTTACCTTACCAAAATTACTTAATGTTTTTTTATATTTAGTTAACTATTAACCAATTACGCTATTTTTAGCTATTTAAAAAAGCGTTTATTAACACTATCCATTAACTTTAAAATTCAAAACCATGAAAAAAAAGAAAATGAGTTTACGCAAACTAGCTTTGAACAAAAAAGCAATTTCTAATTTAAGTTCTAATCAGGTTAGAGGAGGAATTTTAATTGACGGTCCTATTATTGTGACTGATTCAGATTTCTGTCCATCAGATTTTTGTCCGTCAGATTTCTGTCCATCTAACGGATGTCCATCTAATGGCTGTCCATCAGATTTTTGTCCATCAAATTTCTGTCCATCTAGATATTGTCCAATACCTATTGATATTAGATAATTTAATCCTAAAAATAAAAGGAGATACCTAACCAGTATCTCCTTTTTTATTTTCAACTATTTGTTTTATTTTAGAATACGTCTAATCGCAAACCAAATGACACATTACGTTGTTCTAAATTTGATCCTTTAAATATTGGGGATAGATCATATTTACAAAATAGTGCTAAATCATCCCAACCTACATACGCTCCAAGACCATAAGTTAGTGTATTAACATTAAAGTTTCTACGTGTACTTTGATGTACATTTGAACCAAATTCTTTGTATCGTAATACTTGTGTCGGCTTCAAATTAAGTCCAACATATCCACCAAGTCCTAATTTCACTTTTTTACGTGTATTATATCTCACATATTTTCCATTTACCGTTTTATTATATGGTCCAATTTCGAAGTACAGTGGGATTGTAATGCTAGGAATTCGAAGTTGAGATTTTTTGAGTTTAAAATTGTGCACTTCTAATGTGGTTTGATTTCCATTTTGCACAAAATATCTATTTCCTGTAGGTTGTAAACTTTGAACATTAAAAGAAAGTCCATATTTAAAACGTAAAATATTTGAATTTTTAAAAACTCTAGATCGAAATGTGAATCCAATTTCTGAATGACCAACAAGATTGAATTTATAATCAGAGTCACTCAAACTTTTTCCATCTTGTATTGCATTTCCAAAACCAAATCCTGCTACGATATCTAAATAAGTTCGTCTATCATATCTAGGCGCTCTTTTCCTAATTTTTCGTGTGTCAAAGACTTCTCCAAAACGAATAAAACTTCCGCTTTCTTGAATATAGTAATCAGTTAGCATTTCTCGTTTGGTTTTTGCCATGCGATATTCAATATTTGCAGCAGCTAATAGTGCAGCTTTCTTTTTTTGTTTTTCAGCTTCTTTTTGGCTAATCTTTCCTTTTTCTAAATTTTTATTGATTTGCTCAATTTCGTATTTCAAGAGTTTTTTTTCGTCAGCTTCAATATACTGTAATCGTCCTTCTAAATACTTTTTATTCTGTTCTTTTTTGAGTTGAATAGAGTCTTTTTGTTGTGCCTGCATCGTAAAATTTACGCATAGGAATGTCAGGCATAAATACATAGTAATTGTTTTCATGTTCGTTTTTTTTAGTGAATTACTTCACTTATTAATAAGTTCTTATTTGTGATTAATTTCGATCAGCGAGTAAGGTTTTGCCTTTTTTCACATTTTTCTTGACGAGATCAAATACTTTTTGTTTGAATGATTTATCTAATTCGTACTCGACTTCATTTAACAATTCGTCTGCAGTCGCGAATCGCATTAGGTCTTGTTCTTTTTTTATATCTAATTCTGAAAGTGATCGTTGTGCTTCTTTTAGTATTTGATCAATTTCCGCATCTGTAATCGTAACTTTCTCAATAGCTGACAATGCCATAATTGATGCTTTTAATTCTTCATTGGCGTTATTTACAACTATTTCTTTTTCTGTTATGATTGTTTCTATTTCTTTAGGTAATTTTTTTGTTTCCTGAATTACAACCGCACTTTTAATTTCTTTTTGCAACTCGGTTACCTTTTCTTTTTGTTGATTTGGTGTTAACTGTTCCTTCTTAAATGTTTCTTTTTCAGTTATTACCTGCTTTGGATAGGTTATTTCTTCATTTACAACCATTGCATCCTTAAATTGATCATTACTGATTTCTTCATTGAAGATCACTGGTTTTGGTGTTTTTATCTCGTCTTGAGTTTTAATTATTTCGTCTGTATCAACAATTGTTTGCGATTGTGATTCACCAAAACTTTTACTCACCATAAACGTTATTAAACCAACTAATACTGCAATACATGCGGCATACGGATAGATGTTACGACGTTTTGCTTTTTTATCGTTTGCATCTAATTGACTCGCTAGTTGATCCCAAGAATTCTCTGAGACTTCTATTCTACGTTCTTCTAATATATTTTTTATGTTATGCGATTTCATTAGTTCTGTTTTTTTTTGATCGTAATTTTGTTTGCAGCGCTTTTTTCGCCTTAAACAATTGTGTTTTTGAAGTACTTACAGAAATACTTAGCATTTCAGCAATTTCTTGATGCTTGTATCCTTCTATTTCATAGAGATTGAATACAATTCGATATCCTTGTGGTAATGCGTCAATTGCTTTTTGAATTTCTGCAACACCAGCATTTACGTCCATTTCACATTCCGTAATTTCCGTATAGCTTTCTATTTCTTCTACAGCTATTAATGGACTCTTTTTACGAAGGAAAGAAATTGATTCTCGAATCATTATTCTTCGAATCCAGCCTTCAAAGCTTCCTTCACTTTTAAACGTTTTGATGTTTGTAAATACCTTGAAAAATCCAGAAAGCATAGTTCCTTCTGCATCATGAACATTTGCGATGTAATATCTACATACACTCAACATTTTAGGAGCATATTGCGTGTACAGCACTTGTTGTGCTTTACGATCATTCCGCTTGGCTCGCTTTATGAGTTTTGTTTCTTGTAGATGTAATTGAATAACTTTCACTATACAGGTTGCTTTCTATTGACATAGACGCAATTTTTACACAAATGGTTGTCTGCAAGTGAAAAAAAATTATTTTTTTCTATCAATTACATAATTAACCATGAGTTCTAATGAGTCTTTATATATTGATTGAGGATAGGTATCTAGTAGCTTGATCGCTTTTTCCTGGTATGATTTCATTTGCTTTGTTGCATATTCTAATCCGCCAGTTTTTTTCACAAAAGCAATCACTTCTTTAACTCTTTTTTTGTCTTTGTTGTGATTTTTTATAGAGTTAATAACCCACTTTTTCTCTTCTTTCGTACAATGATTTAAAACATAAATGAGTGGAAGTGTCATTTTTTGCTCTTTAATATCAATTCCAGTTGGTTTTCCAATTTGCGTATCGCCATAATCAAATAAATCATCTTTTATCTGAAATGCCATACCAATGTATTCACCAAATAATCGCATGCGTTCTACTTCTTCATCAGAAGCATCTACAGAACGTGCGCCCATAGCACAACAAGCAGCTATTAAAGTTGCTGTTTTTTGACGAATGATTTTGTAGTAAATATCTTCTGTAATATCGAGTCGACGTGCTTTTTCTATTTGCAATAGTTCGCCTTCACTCATTTCACGCACTGCAACTGAGATGATTTTCAACAAGTCAAAATCCTCGTTATCAATGGAAAGTAATAATCCTTTTGACAATAAATAATCACCAACTAATACTGCAATTTTATTTTTCCACAATGCATTGATTGAGAAGAAACCTCTTCTTCTATTGGAATCATCTACAACATCATCATGCACTAAGGTTGCTGTATGAATAAGCTCTATAACAGAAGCTCCACGATAGGTTCGTTCGTTTACAATTCCTTCTGAAACCATTTTAGATACTAGAAAAACAAACATAGGACGCATTTGTTTTCCTTTTCTATTTACAATGTAGTGTGTAATTCTGTTGAATAACGCAACTTTGGAAGTCATGGAATTGGAAAACTTTTTTTCAAAGCGTTCCATTTCTGTTTCAATCGGCTGTTTTATCTGCGCAACTATTTTCATTCGACTGTAAAGATATTAACTAATTTGATGATTTTATAGTTTTTAACAAGATTCAAGCAGTTCTATATGTAACTCCTTGTTTTATTTTCACTTTTCTGAATATAAATTCTGGGAGTTACGTCTGTTTTTGGCATTGAATACAATTGTTTTTGTTATTAACTTCTTTATAGAGAATTAAAGATTTTCACCATATTTCTTTACATAATTTATAAAAATATCCATATTCACAATAAAAATAAAGGCAATGTGCTAGAGTTCTATATTTTTTCATAACTTTATGAATACTAATACTTAAACCCTTTTTTATGAGAAAAATTACTTTTTTTCTGATTTGCATGTTTTTTCAACTTGGACATGCACAATTATCAGAAGACTTTGAAGCTAGCACAATGATTCCTGCTGGATGGACAAGTTATGTCGGAACAAATGGCCTCGGAACTACTGAAAACTGGCAAATAAATGATGGAACTACCAATAATTTAGCATTTGTTACTTGGGAAGCCGTTGTCGGTGGAAATGCAGAAGACTGGCTCGTAACTCCACAATTTACTGTAGATGCTACAAATTTTATCCTTTCATTCGATCAATCGGATAGTTTCGCTACAGATTATGGTTCTACGTATACAGTAAGAGTTTCTACTGGCGCAAGTCAAACGACACATGCCGATTTTACCATCATTGATACACAAACAGAATTAGATGTTTGGTCTGGTGGACCATTAGCACAACATACTGTAGATTTAACAGCCTATATTGGACAACCTATTTATGTTGCTTTTGTTTTAGAACAAAACGATGGTGACCGTTGGATTTTAGATAATATAAATATGATTGCTAATGCAACTGCTCCAAACCCAGCAGATACACCAACACCTGCAGACATGGCTATGAATGTATTTGTTGATCCTGCTGATGATAATACAGATGGAACTCCTGATAATTCTGTCACTTTTGCTTGGCAAGCTGCCACTACAGGAGATCCTGCTACTGCGTATGATGTATATTTAGGTGATTCACCTGCTACATTAGCTTTACTTGGAACACTTGGAAATACAACAGTAGATATTACTGGAATGGAATATTCGACATTATATTATTGGCAAATTGTTGCTAAGAATGTAGGTGGTGACGCTATGAATTCTCCTATATGGAGTTTTACAACCGAGTCAGATCCTTTATCTGTTGAAGAAGTAAATTCAATTAATTTTAAATATTATCCAAATCCAACAAAAGGATTGGTACAATTTGAAAGCACGTTGCCTATTAGCTCGTTAAAAGTCACTAACTTATTCGGTCAAGAAGTGATTCGTATGAATGAAAATATTTTAGCTTCAAAGCAAATGGATATTTCTTCATTAAGAGCTGGAACTTATATAATGATTGTTACTATTGGTGACAACGTTAGTTCTTACAAAATTATAAAAGAATAAACACGATTTATTAAATCGCTTATTAAAGCCTTTAAAGTTTTTACTTTAGAGGCTTTTTTATTGAAAAGATTTAAATAGATTTCTGTCTATACAAGAATGACATCAGAGGAAATTATTCTTTATTAGCTAATTGTCCACAAGCAGCATCAATGTCTTTTCCTCTAGAACGTCTTACCGTAACCGTAATTCCGTTTTGCTCTAAAGAATCTACATAACGATCAATAGCTTTGTCACTAGCTTGTTGAAATTGTCCATCATCAATTGGATTGTATTCTATCAAATTGACTTTACTTGGTACATCTTTACAGAATTTCACCAATGCATTGATATCTTTTTGCTGATCGTTGATTCCGTCCCAAACTACATATTCGTAGGTAATTTTATTTTTTGTTTTGTCATACCAATATGCCAGCGCTTCTTTTAAATCCGTCAATGGAAAGTGCTCATTAAACGGCATAATTTCTGTTCGAACTTCATCAATAGCAGAATGCAGGGAAACAGCTAGTTTGAATTTCACTTCATCATCCGCCATTTTTTTGATCATTTTTGGAACACCAGAAGTTGAAACCGTGATTCGTTTTGGCGACATTCCTAAACCTTCATCTGATGTAATTTTATCAATTGCTTTGATGACATTATTATAGTTCATTAACGGTTCGCCCATTCCCATGAATACGATGTTTGATAATGGCCTGTTTTGATATAATCTACTTTGTTGATCAATAGCAATTACTTGATCATAAATTTCGTCAGGATTTAGATTTCGCATTCGTTTTAATCGCGATGTAGCGCAAAATTTACAGTCTAAACTACATCCGACCTGACTTGACACACAAGCTGTTGTTCGCGTACTTGTTGGAATTAAAACCGATTCTACAGTCAATCCATCATGCAAGCGTACTGCATTTTTAATCGTACCATCATTACTACGTTGCATTTTATCTACACGAATGTGATTGATGACAAAGTTATCTTCTAACATTTGACGTGTTTCTTTGGAAACATTAGTCATGTCTTCAAATTTATGTGCGCCTTTTTGCCATAACCATTCATACACTTGATTTCCTCTGAATGCTTTGTCGCCTTCAGATACGAAAAAATCTCGAAGTTGTTCTTTACTTAACGCGCGTATGTCTTTTTTCACTGCTTGCATGCTGCAAAAATAGTGAGAATTTGTGAGTTTGTAGTTTTAAACTTTAGTTCCTTTATCTTCAGGCAAGAATCATGTATTCCTTATTGTAATTCTCAATTTTTATTTTCATCCATTGAGATCTAAAATTTAAGATTCATTCTATCAAGAAACGATCTCACATCTATACATTATTTACTTTTTGATTTCAATTTCTAATTCAAAATCGCCTTCCGTTAAACCTTCTGCTCCCACAACACCGATAACTATTTTATAAGGACGACTAATAGCATTTAATCGAACTTTCCGTGTATGATCTTGCGTTTTTCCTCGCCATTTACGATCCCATTTATGGTCAGCTTCACAAGTAATACAACTACTCAAGTTTGGAGGTAGTTGTTCATTGGTTAAACCAACCTGGTATGCATACAAACTAAAATTCTGTTTTTTATTTTTTGGAATCACTTTGATAAACATTTCAGAACGCTTCGGTATCGTTGTTGAATACAAAACATGTTTCCCAGAAAACTTTTGATTTCGAATACTAGGAAAACACGCAACACTACTATTGGAAGCCCATGATAAATCATTGATAAAACCACCCGTTTTAAGATTTCCACTTACTGTTGTGACTGCACCTTTTGTCTCTATTTTAGTGATTTCAACTTTAGATGTTGACTGAATGACTTCTTCTCCTCCATTTAGTTTTATTTCTATAGTAAAGTCAGCTTCTGTCAAACCTTCTGCACCTACTACACCAATGACTATTTTATATGGACGATTAATAGCATTCAATCTAACTTTTCTAGTATGATCTTGTGTTTTTCCTCGCCATTTACGATCCCATTTATAGTCCGCTTCACATGTAACACAACTATTTAGGTTTGGTGGTAGTTGTTCATTCGTTAAACCAACTTGATATGCATACAGACTAAGATTCTGTTTTTTATTCTTTGGAATGATTTTGATAAACATTTCAGAACGTTTCGGAATTGTTGTTGAATACAAGATGTGATTCCCTGTGAATTTTTTGTTCTGAATCGAAGGAAAACATGCAACACTACTATTTTCTGCCCATGATAAATCTGAAATTTTTTCTCCATCAGATAAATTGCCTTGATACGACACTGTACTGTTTGCTTTGACTTTTAGTACTGGAAGTTGTTTATTTCCACTTTGCGCGAAAGCAATGCTAGTAATTAATAAACAAAAGAATGCGTGTAGAATACTTGTTTTCATGACGTAATGATTATGTTTGATTTTTCAAGAATACGCACAACGCTTTGTTTAATAACGAGTTGCACACTCAAGTTATTAAATGTAGCAAAAAACAAACCTAATAAAAGCTTACATGTATTTTTGGTTAGGAATTCTGTATAAATAACCATTTATGGAATACTAGTAATATTCAAAAAAACAAAATGAATTTATTACATATCATCATTTATTTCAATCCAATATCCGTTTGGATCTTGAAAATACACCTGTTTTATTCCATCTTTTCGAATGTAATCTTTGTTTGTTGTACCAAGCCAATCAGAATAATCAATTTTTAATTCCTTAAGATGTTTTATAAATGAATCTATATCAGATGTTGCCATAGCAAAATGAACCGCTTTATTAACTTTTATTTCAAAATTTGGGCGAGGAATTAAATGAAGTTGTTTTCCTTCATTGAGAGACAACCATCTTGTTTTTGAATTTGAAGCAGTATTCTCAATTTCTTCAAGTTGAAGTACTTTTTGATAAAATTCAACAGATACGTTTACGTCTTTAACAGAAAGTGCTATGTGATTGAATGAAAAAGTATGCATGTATTAAGTTTTGTTTTCAGGTTTCTGTTTACTAATTGGCAGCTCCATTGTAAAATCTAGCGGAAGCTTTATTATATCATTCTGAACAAACCAAAAATACAAAATCCTGCCAAAGACAGGATTTTATATAGTATTGATATGTGTTTTCTATTTACAGAATTAACATTGCATCTCCGTATGAGTAGAATTGGTATCCATCTTTGATTGCTTCTTCATAAGCTCTTAAAATAAAGTCATGACCTGCAAACGCTGAAACCATCATTAATAATGTAGATTTTGGCGTATGGAAGTTTGTAATCATACAGTTTGCAATACTGAATTCGTATGGAGGAAAGATGAATTTATTTGTCCAACCTTCATATTCATTTAGTGTTAAGTCAGAAGAAACTGCACTTTCTAATCCACGCATTACAGTTGTTCCAACTGCACAAACTTTTCGCTTCGTTTTCTTAGCATGGTTTACTGTTACTACAGCTGGCGATTCGATTTTTAGTTCTTCCGAATCCATTTTATGCTTTGATAAATCTTCTACTTCTACAGGGTTGAATGTTCCTAAACCTACGTGAAGTGTAATTTCAGAGAACTCAATTCCTTTAATCTCTAAACGCTTTAATAAGTGCTTTGAGAAGTGTAAACCTGCAGTTGGTGCTGCAACAGCTCCTTCTTCTTTTGCATATATTGTTTGGTAACGCTCTTCATCTTCTGGCTCTACATCTCTTTTGATGTATTTTGGAAGTGGCGTTTGTCCAAGTTCGCTTAGTTTCGTTCTGAATTCTTCGTACGATCCGTCATATAAGAAACGTAATGTACGACCTCTTGAAGTTGTATTGTCAATTACTTCAGCTACTAAACTTTCATCTTCTCCAAAGTATAATTTGTTTCCAATTCTAATTTTACGTGCTGGATCAACTAAAACATCCCATAAACGTTGGTCCTCGTTTAATTCTCTTAATAAAAAGACTTCGATTCTTGCTCCTGTTTTTTCTTTGTTTCCAAATAATCTTGCAGGAAATACTTTCGTATTGTTCAACACCATTACATCATCTTCGTCAAAATAATCAACCAAGTCTTTGAATTGTTTGTGCTCAATTGTTTGTTTTTCACGATCTAACACCATCAAACGTGCTTCATCTCTATTTTCAGAAGGGTATTCAGATAATAATTCTTCGGGAAGATCAAAACTGAAATGCGATAGCTTTTTTGCCATAAGTCTTTTTAGTTATTTTTTTAAGAACCGCAAATATACAATCTCAAGATAGGCGTTGTCAAGTATTTAGGGAGTTTTTTTAGTTTTCTTTTAATAGAATCCCAATCTTTTCCAAATCTTTCCAAAAATCTGGAAACGATTTTGAAACTACATTGGCTTTTTCTATTGCTAACGGAACACGCAAAGCTAACGGCGCAAAAGCCATTGCCATACGATGATCTTTGTAGGTTTCTATAGAGATATCTTCGTTGATTGAAGTTGCTTTGTGTAAGTGTAAAGATTCGTCTGTAATATCTACAGAAGCGCCAAGTTTTTCCAATTCAGTTTTAAGTGCAACTAATCGATCCGTTTCTTTGATTTTTAATGTGTGCAATCCGATCATTTCACAAGACAGTTGCAATCCAAAAGCTGTAACCGCAATTGTTTGCGCAATGTCTGGTGCATTTTTCAAGTCGAGCTTGATGGTTTTCTGAGTTGCTTCTTCCTTTTTAGTAAGTGTAATTGTGTTTTCAGAAAAGATTGTTTCTACACCAAATTCTTGATAGATTTCTGCCAAACATGAATCTCCTTGCAAACTGTTTTGTTTATAGGATGATAATTCAATTGTTGTTCCGATTTCGCTTAGCGCGATTAAACTATAGAAATACGAAGCCGAACTCCAATCAGATTCTACCGTGAAATTTTTCACTTCTTGATTTGCCTCAAATCGTGCAACTTTGATCGTGTTTTCTTCAAAACTCGTTTTCACACCTAATTCATCGAGTAAAGAAAGTGTCATTTTGATATACGGAACCGACGTGATTTTCCCATCTAGCGTAAGCGTTAAACCATTTTCTAATGTTGGCGCAATTAGTAATAATGCAGAGATATACTGACTACTTACATTGGCTGCCAACGTCACTTGATTTCCTTGTAGTTTTTGTCCTTTGATTTGTAAAGGTGGATATCCTTCGTTGTTTGTGTATTGAATGTCTGCGCCTAGTTGTCGCAAAGCATCTACCAATATTTTTATTGGTCGTTCTTGCATTCGCGAAGAACCTGTTAATGTAATTTCCTGACCATTTTGTGTTGCATAGTATGCTGTTAGGAAACGCATTGCAGTTCCTGCATGGTATATATCTTTGATAGAGTCAGAAGATTTTAATGCTTTTTGCATTAGTGTAGCATCATCTGAATTTGAAATGTTTGCAATTGAAATCGTAGGATATAAAGCTTGTAGTAGTAATAACCGATTTGATTCACTTTTGGAACCTGTGATCGCAATGTTGGATTGCTTATGAAGTGATGATTTTTGAAGCTTTATGTTCATCTTATTTTATTCTTAATGTAATTTATTTTAATTTTTCGTTGTTGTGATGACGATCATGATCACGTTTCGTTTTTTTGTCCATTTTTTTATCAAATGCTTCTTGCAAGTTGATTCCTGTTTGATTTGCCAAACATAAGACTACAAAAACTACATCTGCTAATTCTTCGCCTAAGTCTTTGTCTTTATCACTTTCTTTTTCGCTTTGTTCTCCATAACGACGTGCAATGATTCGTGCTACTTCACCAACTTCTTCTGTAAGTTGCGCCATGTTTGTGAGTTCGTTAAAATACCGAACACCATGTTCTTTAATCCATGTATCTACCTGAAGTTGTGCTTCTTTGATGCCCATAAGACTGTGTTTTGTTTTAATAAAAAAGTGACTTTATAAACATGTTTATAAAGTCACTTGTAAAAATATAGTTTTTCAATGAATTATTTCATGCCTTTTCGCAGAAACATTTTCACTTTTTACTGCTTTTAGATTTTCTTCAATACTACTTTTTCTTGTTCTTTTTCAACAAGTATTCTGTAGAGTTCTCGTAGTGCCCCGTATTTATCAGATGGAATTACTGCTGAATTGATTTCTTTTAGCATTACCACACTTATTCCGGTTGGAGTTTTGGTAATTTTGAATGCGTATGAACCTAAATTATCTGGCAATCGAACCGTAGCTACTTCTGGTAATGATTCTATTTCATACCCTTCTGGTATACTTATATTCATCATTATTTTTCGTTTCCACGGATATCCAAAATCAACAGGATAAATTCTTTCTTCTGCTTTGAACGGATTTTCTGTTGTTGCAAGATAGAATAATGGTGAAAAGTAAAGCTTGTCTCCAATGATTTCTGCTTGTGCTTCTTTTAAAAACGCATACGACTCTAATATTGGCTTTCCAATGTTGGGCACATTTTTTACGTTGTATTCTTCTATTTCAATATCACTAATTGAGTTTTCTAATCGCTCTAAGTAATTATCTTCGTCTGACCTTGCATATCCATTTCTGAATGAAAGTGCATTGTGCGATGTAAATTGCGTTCGTTGCTTTCCTTTTATGTTTCCTGTGTCGTCAAGTGCTATGTTCATTGTAGTCGTTTCCAAAGCACTTTTTTTCGGCATTAGACTTATTCTTGTCCAGCTTCCATCTTTACGAATGAGCCTTCCAATCCAGTTGAGCGCGCGCATTGGTAATATGTTTGGTTCTCCGTAGTAATTGGTTGCATCTAAAAGAATTACTGCATTATCTATTTCGATTGCCGTGATTACATAGTTGAAACCATTTAGTGTTGGAAACATATGAATTCCGTGTCTTCTTGTACTAAGTAATACAGGATTTGCTTCCACGCCAGCATAGCGTAACATTGCTGTTAACATGAGATTCATATCTGCTACATTTCCTGTTTTTTCTTTGTATGCCTTTTTAACGCCTACATCTGAATATTTACCATAGTTACCATTCCATTTTACTTTATTCTGAACATAATTATAGATTTTAGCGGCTCTTTTCATCATGCTTGATTCATCAGCTATTAATGCATCAATATCATCTTTGAAGTATGAACTTTTACCAAGTTGTTCTCCAAAGTTTTCACTTCTGTAAATTGTTCTTACAATATCATCCCACGATCTTGCATTGTATTTTACAGGTTCATTTGGCATTGCTATCTGAGTTAATTCAAATTTTACCGTACTACGATAATTGCTAATGTTACTCACATATTTTTCTTCTTTTAATGCAGGAATATTTTTTAATTTGAATTTCGTAACATTGTATTCAACATCAATTTTATCTTCGTAAAAAGCTGTTTTTGTAGTACTAAAACCTCCTTCTGCTCTTGTTTTAGAACGCAATGTTATTTGTTTTCCAGTCGCTGATTCTTCTGGTTTTATCATATAATATCCTTTGTAGTGTTTTTTGAAAGTATGATAAACCGGCGCTTCAAAAGTAACATCAATTTTGTTTAGTGGAATTGAATATTGAAAGTTGTATTCGTTGATATTTCCTAAAAATGGTGATACGAATTTGTATTCATATTCTATAACGCATCCTTCTTTTATGTTAGGCATCGTTATTTTTTCTACATCAATATTATCAGATACATGTTCTTTGAATATTCCGTCACTACGAAGTTTTGTTTTTTTTATTTTTCCATCTACAAGATTGTATGTATACCCTTTGAGTCCATTGATTTTTTCTCGTGTACTGTTTTGTCTATACATACGCACTTCATGATTTGCCCAATCAAATCCGTCTTTAGTATAGATTTTTATACGTCGGTAAACCGTTGTTTCAACTAAGAATCCTTGTCGTTGTATGTATTTTATTTCTGTATGCATTTTATTATACAGCATTGCTGCGTTCGCATCAGCTTCTAATGGATGTTGTTTTTCTTCTAATTCTGCTTTGGATATTTTACCAAATTTAAATTCTTGAGCATGACTGAATGTGATACATATTAATGTCAATATGCATAAAATACTTTGTTTCATCGAGGTTGTTTTTGTGGTAAAGGAATTTATATTTTCTTCAATACTATTTTTTCTTTTTCCTTTTCAACTACCATTTTATAGAATTCTTTAATGTTTCCATAGTAAGGAGAAGGAATAATTAGTGTGTTCATTTTTATGGAAGTA
The DNA here is from genome assembly GCF_056033805.1 of Kordia sp. E. Lineage (NCBI taxonomy): Bacteria > Pseudomonadati > Bacteroidota > Flavobacteriia > Flavobacteriales > Flavobacteriaceae > Kordia > Kordia sp. E. The sequence continues at coordinate 1,972,481 of NZ_JBRASR010000002.1, read as the reverse complement.
CTTAGATTGATTCGATTTCCATCTTGAGATATCATGTATTTGAATTCTCCTAAGTTATCTTCAATTCCCATTGCTAAAGGTGCTGGAATTGATTCTATTTCGTATCCTTCAGGAATTTCAATTGTAATTCGATTCGTATTATTCCATAAGTGATTGAAATCTATAGGATACTCACGTGTTTCTGCTTTAAGTGGGTTTTCAGAAGTTGCTAAGAATAGTAATGGAGAAAAGTAGAGTTTGTCTCCTATAATTTCCACACCATCTTCTAATGTAAAACTGTAAGATTCCGTAACTGGTTTCCCAAGATTTTTTTCGTTTTTAACCGTGTATTCTTCTATTTCAATACCTTCTATGTCGTTCTCAAGTTTTTCAACATATTGCTCTTTATTTGTTTTACTATATTCCTTTCTGAAAGCTAATGCTTTGTTTTTGCTAAAGCTAGATCGTTCTTTTCCTTCTACAACTCCATCTGCTCCAATTTTGAAATTGTACATACTTAGTTTTACTGAATGTTTTTGAGGTACTAAATCTACTTCTGCTGAAGATCCATCTTCACGCACAATTCTACCAATCCAATTAATGGCTCTTGAAGGCAATACATTTGGTGCTGCATATGGTTCTGTTGCATCAAATAATACAAGTCCATTGTTGATTTCTACAGCGCTTATTACATAATTGAATCCTTTTGATGTTGGAAATAATGGAATTCCATTTCTACGCGTACTTACTAATACAGGATTTGAATTTACACCTGCATATCGTAACATTGCTGTCAGCATTAGATTGATATCTGCAACATTTCCAGCTCCTTCTTTGTATGCTTTTTTCACACCTTTTTCAGTTGTGAAACCATATATACCATTCCATTTTACTTTCGTTTTCACGTGATTAAATATGATGGCTACTTTTTCTGCTTCGCTTTTCGCATTTTGAAGTAATCCGTCTACATCATCTTTAAAATAACGTGTTTTACTAAGTTCATTTCCAAAACTTGGAAGTTTGTAGATACGTTCTACTATTTTTCCCCAAGATGTATTGTAGTTTTTTATTTCTCCGTTAAACGCTTCAAAACTTGCCAATTCAAAACCAATAGCTGTTGCATAGTTTTTTATGTTATGGATGTATGATTCTGCTTTTACTGCAGGCACATTTTCTGCATTGATTTCATATACATTTTCATAGAATGTTACAGTAAACATTTTTGCCTGCGTTCTAACAATTCCATTACCAGCTCTTGCCCTGTATGGAACACTCATGTTTTTATTTTTCTTACTTTCATTAAATTTTGCAGGAAAATATCCTCTGGAATTTCTTTTGTAGTAGAAATATTTTGGAATTTTCAAAGTGTTTTCTGTCTTATTTACAGGAATTCCATATTGAATTTCTACATCATGAATTGTCCAACCAGCATCTACTAATCTATATTTAAATTCAATAACACTTCCATCTTTTATATTCGGAAATGTCATCGTTTTTTTATTCCAGTACTTATTGATTTCAGTATCAAATATTCCGTCACCTTTTAGTTTTGTTTTCTCTATTTTTCCATCGATAAGATTGTATGTGTATCCTTTAATTCCTGATATTTGATCATCTCCACGATTTCCTTGATATAAATGAACGTTATGTGTTGCCCAATTGACACCATCTTTGTTATAGATTTTTATGCGTCGTGTTATTTCAGTAATTACACGCCATCCATCATCTCTATTGAAATCAAAGAATGTTTTTCTGTTATTGTATAAGATTGCAGCATTAGCATCTGCTTCCAATGGATGCTGTTTTTCTGCAATTTCTTCTTTGGATACTTTTCCGAATTTAAAATTTTGAGCATGTACACCTATTGAAAGGAATGTGAATGCAATTAAGATGTATGATTTCATATGATTTTGTACTAGGATTATGAATCGTTTTTTATTTTTTGACAAGCACTATTTTTGAATTATCAAACTTTACTATTTTTTTGATAAATTTTCGATAGTTTTTATATTCTTCTTTTGGATATTGTCCGTCTTTTATTTTAATCGATCTTTCGTATACCAATGTTTCATCATCTTTTTGTGTGATGCTATAAGAGTAGCTTCCAAATTTGTCTTCCAATACAATATCTTCTGGAATTGCTTCTATTTTATAATCGCTTGGTAGTTTTATTTCATATGAATCTGCATCATAAAAACCTCTTTCAATTTTAAGCGGAAATTTTCGTTTTCTGTAACGATCAGGAACATTACGGTATTTGTTTAAAGCATTTGGCGCAAATAAGATTCTGTCGCCAGTTTTTAAACCATATGCATCAGCATTGAACTTTACTTTTTCAGTAAATACAATGTTCTCTTTATCATTTTCATGATTAATTTCATCAATGGAAACGTTATTGATATTTCGCCAATATCCTTTATAGTATTTGTCTTTTTCTAGTTCTGATCGGTCTGCTACATGATATCGATTTGCATATTGAGTTCCTTCAGTTGTAACCGTTACTTCTACATTGATTTTCCCGTCATTATCTAGCGTATACGAACCTATAGTTTTTTGAAAATTTTCTTCAGTTTCGTATTTTTTGGTACGTTTTATTTTTCCACCTTCAGGTGTAATTACCAATACATTTCTGTTGTCTGTAAAATCTCCAATAAAACCAAAAGGTGCTTTTTGACTTGTACATTCTAACCAAATATCATCTCCATCATTTGGAATGTTTAAGATGACATGATTTCCTTGTGCTAACGAAGCAAAATCATCATAAAAACCTACGATTTCATCTCCTGCTTGCACATGTGTATAATATGATTCTACGCCTGCAATTTTTAACAACGCCATCATATAGTTTGATAATCCTTTACAATCGCCATAACTAACTCTGTCTACTTCAGCTGCTGTAATTGGCTGAAAACCACCAATTCCTACTTGCACACTGATGTAACGCGTTTTGTTTTGCATGAATTCATAAATGATTTTTGCTTTTTCTACATCAGAAGTTACGTCAGCAATTAAGCTTTGAATTTTTGCTTTGGTTCCTTCATCAACTTTTGCTCGACCTGCTATTAAGTTTTTATACATCCAAACACCGAAATCATTCCAATTGTTAATTTCAGCTTTGATTCCGTCATAACTAAATTTATTGAGCACTATAAAAGCTCTCGGTTTTATTTCAGTTTCAGAAGGACTTAATGATTCAGATTTTATTCCTGGAATATTTTCAATTGTATATGTTAATTTCCCTGGAACATCATTCGTTACAACACCAAATTCTTCTAAGTTGAGTTCTTTTTTGTGTAGTGCAAATGATTCTGGATACTTTAAAGTGTACGTACTTTTTTCTACTCCAAGATAATATTCTACAGGAGCAAAACTAGGAAAGTGCGCTGTGTTTTTTGTTTGTACTGTACTTGTAAATACCGCAGTAAATGGATATGATATAGGTGTGTAATCGGCATATTTTATGCGAGAATCTGAGTAGAGCGTTGCGCCTTGCACAGCACTTACATCTTTGAAGTCTTTTTCACGAATTCTTTTGATTTGCTTCCCAAACTTATCATATATTTTTACTTCAGCTTTCTTGACTTTAATGTCGTCATCATACCAAACGGCAGCTCTAATTTTACTCAAGCCATTTTCGTTTAAAACGGTTACAATCCGTTTTTTAGACATTTCAACATCGTCAATTGCTTTTACATCAATATTCATTTCATGATGTCGTACAACAGCATTAGCATTTTTTGTAAGTTCTGGCGAAAGTGTCAGATAAGTTGTGAGGTTTTCTTGTGATTGTACGAGGTTAATCGTGAACACTAAAAAGAAGACGTATAATAGTTTTATGCGCATACAGTATTATGTTTTTTCGGTAAAAGTGGGGAATGGCTACACGAATATAATAAAAGATATTAATTTACCTACAATAAATTAACAAGTGTTAAAAAAAATTAATGAGCGTTATTATTCTTTATTTTTCGTATCAATGATAATTGTGACAGGTCCGTCGTTTAATAAACGTACTTTCATGTCAGCTCCAAAGACTCCCGTTTGTACTTTTATTTGTATGTCTTTTTCCAATTGTGTTACAAATGCTTCGTATAAAGGAATTGAAATATCAGGTTTTGCAGCTTTGATGTATCCTGGACGATTTCCTTTTTTTGTACTTGCGTGTAGTGTAAATTGACTTACTACAATGGCTTCTCCTTTGGTATCAATTAACGAAGTATTCATAACTCCATTTTCATCATTAAAGATTCTGAGTTTTGCAATTTTTGCAGAAAGCCAATTGATATCTTCTTGTGTATCTTCATATTCTATACCTAGAAGAATGAGTACTCCATGACCAATATCAGCTACTTTTTTTTGATCAATTGTAACGCTTGCTTCAGAAACTCTTTGAATTACTGCTCTCATTATTATTGCTCTTTAAATTCGTCTACACGATAATTATTTTCATCGCCTTCTATAATTTGCAAGTAACTTTTGTAGCGCGACCAAGCAATTTCGCCTTCATCAACGGCATCTTTTACAGCACATTTTGGTTCTTCAATGTGGATACAGTTATTAAATTTACATTCACTTTTTAAAGCAAAAAACTCAGGGAAGTAATTGTCTATTTCATCTTTCTCCATGTCTACAATTCCAAAACCTTTGATTCCTGGTGTATCAATTATTTTTGCACCAAATTCTAAATCGAACATTTCGGCAAACGTCGTAGTATGTTGTCCTTGTTTGTGTTGATCGGAAATTTCTTTGGTTTTCAGATTCAATTCAGGAGCAATTGCATTTACTAACGTAGATTTTCCAACGCCTGAATGTCCTGCAAACATACTTACCGTTCCTTTCATTCTATCTTTTATGGCTTCGATGTTTTTATTTTCCTTAGCAGAAATCTCTATGCATTCGTATCCAATATTTTCATAAACATCTCTTAGATACATCACTTCTGCCCTACGTTCGATTTCTGTATAAGTATCAATTTTATTGAATACTAATACACACGGAATGGAATATGCTTCCGCAGTGACTAAGAAACGATCTATGAAACTTGGAAACGTTGGAGGATTGTCAACCGTTATTAATAGGAATACTTGATCAATATTAGCTGCAATAATATGTGTTTGCTTGGAAAGATTGACAGATTTTCGAATGATGTAGTTTTTACGTTCAAAAATTTTATCAATGATTCCAGTTTCAGTGTTGTTTTTGGTTTCTAATGTAAAGTTTACTTTATCACCAACCGCAATAGGATTGGTACTTTTGATACCTTTAAGTCTGAACTTCCCTTTTATCCTACATTCATACGCTTTTCCTTCTTCGGTTTTCACCAAATACCAACTTCCCGTAGATTTATAAACAATTCCTATCATTGCTGCAAAGATCAAGATTATTCTTAGAAAAACAAAAGGTTTCTACATACATGCAAATCTTTTTATCCTTTTGATTTTGAATTAGTTTTGAATTTGAATTCTGACTAGTTTATCTTTTGATTTTCTGGATGCATATATAATGTAATCATTTGGTTCTTTTTGGCAGTAAACTCTAAGTCTGCTTACTCATTAATCTTTTTGAACTTCTTCAATATCAGTAACACTAATAGTAAAAGTATTTCCATCTGGAAAACCAGCTTTTTGTTGCGTTTTTATAAATCCTCAATATGATTATTTACACACAACTTCTTAGTTGAGTAGTTTTGAAGCTAAACATTAAAACACGGTACTTATGAAAAAAAGTTTAAGATTAATCATGTACTTTTTAGCAATCATCTTGATTTTTCCATCTTGCGAAAGTGATGATAATGATAGTATAACTCCAAGCGAAACTTCGAACAAATTAATTTTTGATGGAGTAGAATATCCAATCGCAAAAGCAGTTTCCTACACAGAACTTCGACCTTCTACGCAGGATTATTTTTTTGATATTACATTCTTAACAGAAAATACAGATATTGGAACTACCGAATATTTTAGAGGAAACGGAACTATCTTTAGTTTTTCATTCATTAATCAAACAAATGATTTTCTAAGTAATGGTGAATATGCAAGTGCGCCTTTCCCTGCAAGTGATTTATTTGATATTTATTATTGTGACCTATTCATTGACTATAACTTTGCTCCTTCACTTGGTAATTTCTTTTATGATTTCAGCACACAAGAAGGTTATTATAGAGTAACTCAAGATATAACAGTTGTTATTAATAGAATGGAATCTACTTATGCAATTATTGGTTCTGGTGTTACGGACGATGGGCGAACATTTTCACTTCAGTTTTCTGGAACTTTAGAAATTGATCCTGATTCTGAATAGACATCATCATTTTTCATATTAAAAAAAGAGCGATATACAATATTCGCTCTTTTTTTATTGCGTTTTCATAAACTATCAATGGTGTTCATTGAGCGTTTATAAACCATCAATAGTGTTTCTCTTTTTGACAGAAACTTTTTCCTTCTTTTGATTCATTATTAATTTAAAAATTAGAATATTATGAAGAAACGAAATTTAAGGAGTTTAAATCTTAACAAGAAATTGATTTCAAATTTCAATCCTACATTACTTAAAGGAGGTTCTTGGCCAAGTGCTTGTATTCAATGTCCAACTTGGGGTGAAAAAAGAACTGAATGTGCTTCTGAAGAAACTCTTAATACACTTGCCTTGGGATGCGTTCCGCATGGTCCTTCAGTAGACGGAGATTGTTAGTCTTACTATATACTTTTTTTAACATTAAATAATTAAAATTTATATTATGAAAAAACGAAATTTAAAGAGTTTAACATTAAACAAAGCATCAATTTCTAACCTTACTGGAGGCGGAGAAGGCATCGATACAAATCCAACTTTTACTGGACCGAGTATTACTGTGCCCAACTCAAATTTTATAGGTTGTTGGTCAGATGGTGTAAATTCTTGTCCTACGGAAGTTCCTACTTGTGGACAGGAATCGATAATATACGAGACATGCGGGTTTGACTGTGAAAGTATTCATAAACCATTTTAACTATAACTTTTAAATACTATTAATTATGAAAAAACAAAAGTTGAAAAATTTAACATTACACAAGAAATCAATTTCTAATCTTTCAATAAAAGGAGGATTAAATCCTGAAGATAATTCTGGCGGAAGCGAACAAAATCCAAACTCGATGGACATTTTAAAATGTTCTCCAGCATCCGTAATTCCAAATACAGATTGCGGTTGCGCATAGTTTTTGGCAGTTATTGTTGTATAAAAAAAGCGAGCTAACTGCTCGCTTTTCTTTGCTTATAATTTTAGTTATTTATTATTTTTTCTTGGTGATTAATGGATTCTTGGTGAATTGCTTTGAAGATTCGTAATACAAATTCTTCGCTCAATTTATTTTGCTCACCTTCTAGAATCATTTTTCCTAAGATTTCATTCCAACGTCTGGTTTGTAAAATAGCAACATTTTTTTCTTTCTTTAATGCTCCAATTTTATCAGCAACTTTCATACGCTTTCCTAACATTTCAATTAATTGATGATCGACCACATCAATTTGCGTACGTAATGTATTCAGGGAATTTCTGTATTCTGCTTCTGTATCTGTGGCTTTTCTAATTTTTAGATCTTCCATAATCTCCACAAGTCTGTCTGGTGTAATTTGCTGTTTTGCATCACTCCAAGCATTGTCTGGATCAGTATGTGTTTCTACCATTAAACCATCAAAATTTAAATCTAGCCCAGTTTGACAAATATCAAAAATAATATCTCTTCGCCCTGCAATATGTGATGGATCAAGGATTAATGGTAAATCTGGAAAACGGTTTTGTAATTCAATCGGAATTTGCCATTCTGGATTGTTTCTGTAACGCGTTTTTTCATAGGTTGAAAATCCTCTGTGGATTACTCCCAATTTTTTAATATTTGCTGAATACAATCGTTCAACTGCGCCTAACCATAAAGGTAAATCTGGATTTACAGGGTTTTTTATTAAAACAATTTTGTCTGTTCCATTTAACGCATCTGCTATTTCTTGTACAATAAATGGACTTACAGTTGAGCGTGCGCCAATCCACAAAATATCAATATCATGTTCTAATGCTAAACGTACGTGTGTCGCATTTGCAACTTCGGTTGCTGTAAGCAATCCTGTTTCTTCTTTGGCTTTTTGCAACCATTTCAATCCGAGTGCGCCAACACCTTCAAAGTTTCCTGGGCGCGTTCGTGGCTTCCATATTCCTGCACGCAATACCGTTGCATCAGTATTTTTGAGTTCGTGTGCTATTTTGAGTACTTGATCTTCTGTTTCTGCACTACATGGTCCTGCGATTACTAATGGATGTTCTAATCCGAAAGTATTCAACCAGTTTCTGAGTTCTTTTTTGTTTTCCATGGTTTTTTTACTGTTTTTATTTTGTGTATTCGGTGAGAACACACTATTCCCTTATTATTATTATTTATTATTATATGATTCCGTTTAATATCTTTTTTATATGGTTTGTGTTTTCCATCTCTTTGTAAATTCCTTCAAAGTCATCTTGCATCATCAATTCTTTAAACTCCTCTAAATTAGCAATATACTCTTGCAATGTTTCGATAACATTTGTTTTATTTTGCTCAAATATTGGCGCCCACATACTTGGTGAACTTTTTGCCAAACGTACTGTTGATGCAAATCCACTACCAGCTAAGTCAAAGATATCACGTTCGTTTTTTTCTTTTTCAATAACCGTTTTTCCCAACATAAACGAACTGATATGTGATAAATGTGACACATATGCAATGTGTTTGTCGTGCGATTTTGGGTCCATATATCGAATACGCATTCCTAAGTTTTTAAATAGCTCCAATGCTTTTTCCTGTAATGTGAATGCCGTTTTTTCTACTTCACAAATGATATTCGTTTTTCCATTGAACAATCCTTTTATAGCTGCTTTTGGACCTGAAAATTCAGTTCCTGCAATTGGATGCGACGCTAAAAAATTTCTTCGCTTTGGATGTGCTGCAATACTTTTGCAAATTTTTTCTTTCGTTGAACCTGCATCAATTACCAATGCCTTATCATTTACATGATCTAATACGTTTGTAATTACATTGATTGATACATGCACAGGAATTGCGATGATGACAATTTCAGCATCTTTCACATCAGCAATAGTCGCTTTTTCATGAATTAACTTTCTTTCCAGCGCTTCTGAAATGTGTACTTCATTTGCGTCAATTCCATATAAAACAGCTTCTGGATATTTTTCTTGAATATCCAACGCAATGCTTCCGCCGATGAGTCCTAATCCTATGATGTATACGTTCATGATTAACTAATGTCTACTATTTTACTTATTTTTTGATCTTGAAAAAGAAAGATACTTTTGCCTTCTAGTATTATTTCTTCTCCTTTTTTTAAATCTATAGATACATCTAATGCCAGTATGCCATGATATTTAATGTTAACAATGATTTCATTTTCATTTTTTATAATGTCTGTAATTTGTTGTGTTCTAGATGTAAATAATGCCACAGCTTTTTTAGCTTGCATTTCAAATTCTTGAATACCGTGTGTTGTATGCGTCAATGTTTCTGATGCATAATTTTCAAATACAATATCCACATGTAAGTCTTTCAACATTCCTGAGATATCAAACGCATTGTATGCATTAATGTATGCTTGTATGGATTCAATTTTTTGTTTCATCTCAGATTCTATTGATTACTTCTTTTATTTTTTCTTCCGAATTACATAATGAAAATCGAATGTATCCTTCTCCTTGTGTTCCAAAAATGCTTCCTGGTGTTATAAATACGTCTTTTTCATAAAGCAACTTATCTATAAATTGTTCTGACGTTAGCTTATTATCTTCTGGTAATTTTGCCCAAACAAACATTCCTGCAGTTTCAGTATCAAATGCACAACCTAATTTTGTTGCTAATTCCCAAATACCTTTACGTCGTTTTTCATAAATACTATTCAGTTCCGTAAACCATTCTTTAGAACTTTCCAGTGCTTTGATTGCTCCTTTTTGAATTCCGTAAAACATTCCTGAATCCATGTTGCTTTTTACTTTTAATACATGTTGAATGTGTGCTGCTTTTCCCATCACCATTCCTGTACGCCAACCTGCCATGTTAAACGATTTACTCAATGAATTGAGTTCTAAAGCGACTTCTTTTGCGCCATCAATTGACAAAATACTCAATGGTTCATCATTCAAGATAAAACTGTATGGATTGTCATTAATGATCAGTATTTGATGCTTTTTTGCAAAGACAATTAATTTTTCAAAGAAACTCTTTGTTGCTTTTGTACCTGTTGGCATATGCGGATAATTTACCCACATGAGTTTCACTTTTGTTAAATCTTGCTTTTCAAGTTCCACTAAATTTGGCAACCAATTGTTTGAAGCATCTAAATTGTAATATTTTGGAATTGCGCCTAACAATTTTGTCACAGATGTATATGTTGGATAACTCGGATTTGCAATTAAAACTTCATCACCTTCATCCAAATACGCCATAGAAATATGCATAATTCCTTCTTTACTTCCCATTAATGGCAATACTTCCGTATCTGCACTTAATGAAACTCCATAATTATTCTGATAGAAATCAGCAATCGCATTTCGCAATGCTGGAATTCCTTGATAGCTTTGATATTTGTGCGCAGTTTCATCGTGTAAACTCGCTTCTAAAGCTTCAACTACAACAGTTGGCGGCTGCAAATCTGGACTTCCAATTCCAAGATTTATAATTGATTTCCCAGCGGCTACCAAACCGCGTACTTCACGTAGTTTTTTGGAAAAGTAATATTCTTCAACAGTATGTATGCGTTTTGCAGGAATCATTAGTCGCGTTTATTTTTATAGGTTCCTAATACTTTTAAACTTGTGGTCATTATTTCTAAAATAGAAATTGCTTTTACATAATTTTCATAATCTTCAAAAGTTACATCTACGAAAAAAGCATATTTCCAAGGTGTTTCTATAATTGGTAATGATTGTATTTTTGTAAGATTGAGTTTGCAATCGCTCATAACATTTAACACAGCTGCCAAACTTCCTCTTTTGTGATCGAGTTCAAAACGTATAGATGCTTTGTTAATTTGATCAATTCCATTTACAGGTTTTTCTTTTTGAAGAATTACAAAACGTGTTACATTGGTTTTAATGGTTTGAATTTCTCCTGAAAGAATTTCCAAATCAAATAAATCAGCCGCCATTTTCGTAGCAATTGCAGCAACTCCTTTTTGTGTTTCTGCTTGTATTTTTTGTGCAACAGCCGCCGTATCTACATCTTCTACCAATTTGATATGTGGATATTGTTTGAAGAATTCTTTACACTGTAATAATGCCATCGGATGCGAACATACTTCCGTAATATCTTCAATTGTTTGATTTGGCAACGCCATTAAATGATGATGAATGTTTAAGTAAAATTCACCATTAATATGAATATTGTTGGCATCAATCAATGCGTAATTTGGAATAATAGAACCCGCAATTGTATTTTCTAATGCCATAATTGCATATGTGCTTTTCCCGTGTAATAAACTGTCTACCAATGCATCAAAAGATAAGCATTCATCTAACTGTACATCGTTTCCGAAGTACGCTTGTGCTACTTTATGATGATTGGAACCTTGAATTCCTTGTATGGCGATTGTTTTCTTCATTCGTTTTTGCGCAAAAAAAAAGTTCCGATGAATTTCGGAACTTTCTTTTTTTATATTGTGTTTATTTAGATAAACTATACAACAAGGAGTTCCTGCTTCTTTCTAAAGAAGAAGTAAAAATAACCTTGCCAAAAATAGTTTGCACTAAACATGTTGTTTTTCATTTTGTTATAGCTAAAGTATAGATTAATTTTTATAATCAAAATCCTTTTCCAATATTTTTTGAAGAAAAACGTTTTTAGCAATAAAGAGTAGTGTTTTTTGTTTTTATTTAATTTAAACATAGGAAATACTGATAAAAATTTATGTAGTTTTGAATTTCTAATTCCTTTATATGTCTATAGTTGTAGAAAATATTACAAAAGTTTATGGTGAACAAAAAGCATTACATAATGTTTCATTTACTGTAAAAAAGGGTGAGATTGTTGGTTTTTTAGGTCCAAACGGCGCTGGAAAATCTACAATGATGAAGATATTGACAACATATTTAAAAGCAACTACTGGGAATGCTTCTGTAAATGAGTTTGATACAAACGCAAATGCTAGAAGTGTTCAAAAAAGTGTTGGATATTTACCAGAGCATAATCCGTTGTATTTAGATATGCACGTTCGTGAGTATTTAGCATTTAATGCGAATGTATATAAAACAGCTAAATCACGAATTGAAGAAGTAATAGAAATGACTGGCTTAACATCAGAAGCCAGTAAAAAAATTGGTGAACTTTCTAAAGGTTTTCGCCAGCGCGTTGGATTGGCAAATGCATTGTTACACGATCCTGAAGTACTAATTTTGGATGAACCTACTACAGGTTTAGATCCAAATCAATTAACTGAAATTCGCAACTTGATTACTTCCATTGGAAAAGAGAAAACTATTTTCTTATCAACACATATTATGCAAGAAGTGGAAGCCATTTGTGATCGTGTGATCATCATTAATAAAGGTGAGATTGTTGCTGACACTACATTAGCAAGACTTAAAAAGGATCAACAACAAGTGATTGAGGTAGAGTTTGATTATCGTATTGAAGATGTACTACTTAAACAACTTCCGCATGTTATACAAGTTGACAATACACATGGATTGGTGTATGAAATTACATTTGATACTTCAAAAGATATGCGTTCAACAGTATTTGATTTTGCACATGACAATAGTTTGAAGGCATTACAAATAAATCAGAAAAACAAAAACCTAGAAAGTTTGTTTAGAGAATTGACAGCTGAGTAATTTAGAATTACGCATTACAAATATTAAGTTTTATTCGTTATTTCACGGAACAATACTGCATACAATATTTCCTTTTTTTAATATCTTTAAGATAGAAAATTGCTTGCTATGGAAAATTATACATTAAGTTATTCTAAGAGATCATTTCGATATGCTATCATTAATTTACTCTTAGTTTGTATTTTTATTCTTTTAACAATATTCAAACCTGAAAAAGCAAGTAGAGGTGTATCGCTTTTTTATGGAATCATTTTTTGTGTATTAAGCACACTTAGTTTTTCAGGTATATATTTTTATCACAGAGGCGCTGATCATTTTACAGTATGGAAAAAAAGGTTTTCTTTTCTTGTTCACAATTGTGTAGCGATACTAATTCTTTTATGGTTTTTGTCAGCAGCAGCATATCTCACTGGTTTTATTAATTAATTTAGAAAATAAATTGTAAAACAATCCAACTTCACTTTAATGTGCAATTTTCATTAAATAAATCAACAATAAAAACAACTTTTTAGCAGTCAAAAAAACAGCTCTCAGAAAATTTTTATCACTTTTAGATAATCTATTCATACTATTCGCATATGTTTTATCGTTAAAAAAGTGATGAAAACAACCACTACATTTCTATTCTTGTGTATTTTTTTTATAAATGTTCATGCGCAAAGCAAACATTTTGAACTCACATGGAAAGAAACAACCACCGATTTTTCTATAGGAAATGCTACAACAGCAATTCAGTTACCAACATTTAATGATGAATATTTTGTTCACAATGAGGACCGAACAATTCGTTTCGTATCTAAATGGGACGATAACCGTAAAGCAAACGAAGCTTCATTACGTATTGAAAATATTATATACGGAAATATGAGTACGATTGCTTTGGGCGCAATTGACAAAACAAAGTTACCTACAGAAATTAAAGCAAATATATACAACGCAAAAGCAAGAGATAGACATGAACATGTATTGATCGTTTCTCCATTGATAAACGAAAATGGCGTTATAAAAAAGGTGCTGAGTTTTGACATTAGTTATAACACAACTTCACAAAATGCTAATAATTTCAACAATCCCGAAACAATTGAAAATTCAATATTAGCTACAGGAAGCTTTTATAAATTTTCGGTAACGGAATCTGGAATTTATAAGATTGACGCAAGTTTTCTAAATCAAATAGGATTCAACACTGGAAATATCAATCCAAAAAAGCTTAAAATTTACGGAAATGGCGGACGCATGTTGCCTTTAAAAAACTCGGACAACGAACACTACGGCATTCCTGAAAACGCTATTACAGTTATTGGAGAAGATGATAATGTATTTAATGCAGAAGATTATATTCTATTTTATGCAGAAGGTCCTGACAGATGGAACAATGAAAGTCAAACTCATATTAATGCATTTACAGACAAAACCTATTATTATATTACAACAGAAGGTATTGAAGATGGGAAAAGAATTCCTGAAATGGTGCAACCATCAGGAACACCAAATACTACTATTACAACATTTGACGATTATCAATTTCACGAAGAAGACAATGTAAATTTGGTGCGTTTGGGACGAAGATGGTTTGGAAATATTTTTAATATTGAATCCGAACAAACATTTGATTTCAATATTCCAAATCTTGTAACTTCTGAACCTGTACTCATCGGAATTAAACCTGCTGCTATTTCCAATGTTGAGACCTTTATGACTACATTAATTAATGGAGAAGCTTTTCAGGATATAAACGGCCTACCTCTTTTTAGCTTTCGTTTCCCTCCTATAACTTCCAATTTCTATGCTACCCAAAATGCTTCAGGTATTCAACTAAGAGCTGGTTTATTGGAAAAAGAAGTAACTGTTAATTCAGAAGACGTAAGCATTACACTAAACTATGATAATAATGGCGTTGCTGGATCAATTGGATACTTAGATTACATTTCCATAGAAGCCAAAAGAAATTTAGTAGGCATGAACGAACAATTCTTTTTTAGACATAAAGATGCCGCGTCAACTACTGGAATTGGCGAATATATTATTGCAAATGCTACTAACGTTTCGCAAGTTTGGGATATTTCAAACATCTGGAATGTATCCAAAATCACTAATGAATCAGCTGCAACTAATTTTTCGTTCAAAACGTCTATGGGAGAAGTTCGGGAATATATTGCATTGGACAATTCAGAAATTCTAATTCCAAACATAGAACCAAACAGCTTAATTACAAATGAAAACCTAAAAGGAACGATATTTTCTACAGGCGATGTTGATTATATTATTATTACGCCACAAGCATTTGCTTCACAAGCGGAACGTTTGGCGGATTTCCATAGAACAAGATCAGGTATAAATGTAAAAGTCGTTGCGTTGGAACATATTTATAACGAATTCAACACAGGAAATCCAGATATTGGTGCTATTCGTAATTTTATAAAATATGTATATGACAATGCAATTTCTAACCAAAACAAACTAAAATACATATGTATGTTTGGTGATGCTTCATTTGATTATAAAGATCGAATTGAAAGAAATACAAACATAATTCCTGTGTTTCATACCTATCAAAGTTTCAGCCTTACCGCCGGTATTATGACGGATGACTTTTATGGAATGATGGACGATGATGAAGGTAATCTCGATATTTTACCAACGCTACAACATTTAGATATTGCAATAGGAAGAATGTTGGTAAACTCACCAAGTCAGGCAAAAACTTTAGTTGATAAAACCTTATCATACTATGCCGAAGGCGCTTATGGAAGATGGCGAAACAACATGACTATTATATCAGATGATGCAGATATTCCACAAGATGCTACTTTACAAACTGATTTGGATGCTTTAGGAGATACCATTGCTGCGAATAAACCTTTTATTAATGTTATTAAAATACATTCGGATTCATTTGTTCAAGAATCGTCTGCTGGTGGATCTCGTTATCCAGAAGTAAATACAACCATTAAAAATAATATTGCTCTAGGTTCTTTGGTCGTCAACTATTTTGGTCATGGTGGAGAAGATGGATTGGCAGGAGAACGAATTTTTGAAAAAACGGAATCGCAAGAATTAAAAAACGAATGCCGATTGCCTTTGTTTATCACAATTACTTGTGAATATACTCGATTTGATAATCCATTGCGTCAAACTGCAGGCGAATTTATGTATTGGAATGAAAAAGGTGGCGCAATTTCTTTAGTATCAACAACTCGACTCATTTTTAAAGATGTTGGACTTCACCTGAATCAAGATTTATCAGAATTAATGTTTGCATACGGATCCAATAATTACATTCCAGTTTCAGAAGCCTTACGATTGGCTAAAAATGCAGAAAGCAATTCCAACAAACGCGTTGTTTTCTACATTGGCGATCCGCTACTTACTATTGCAATTCCAAAACAAAGAATCAATCTAACAGCAATTAACGATGTACCAATTTCACAAACAACAGATATTTTAAAAGCATTGAGTAGAGTTAAAATTTCTGGAAATATCACCAATGATGCTGGCAACTTACTTTCCAATTATAATGGAACTGTTTTTTCTACCATTTATGACAAAAGAATTCAACGTCAAACACTAGCGAATGATCCAGAGTATCAAATGACAATGGATTTTGATACGTTGGGTGAAATTATTTTTAGAGGAAAAGCTAGTGTAACAGACGGAACATTTTCATTTGAGTTTATTGTTCCGCGTGATATTGTAATTCCTGTTGGAAATGGTCGTATTAGTTTTTATGCAAAACAAGAAGGCGTATTAGAAGATCATACAGGTTCCAGTGAAGATTTAAGAATTGGCGAACTCAATGAAGATGCGCCACTTGACAATCAACCACCAACTGTAAATGTATTCATGAATGATGAAAGTTTTGTATCTGGTGGAATTACGAACGAGTCACCATTTTTACTTGCAAAATTATCAGATGAAAATGGAATTAATACCGCAAGCGGAATTGGACATGATATTGTTGGGATTTTGGATGGAGACGAAGCCAATCCAATTATTTTGAATGATTATTATGAAACAGAATTAAACGATTTTACCAACGGAATTGTCAAATTTCCATTCTACGATCTTGCCGAAGGCACACATACACTGACATTAAAAGCGTGGGATGTATATAACAATTCTTCAACTTCTGAGTTACAATTTACCGTATTCAATGAAAATAATTCGCTAACAATTACCAATGTTTTAAACTATCCAAATCCATTTGTGAGTCATACTGAGTTTTGGTTCAATCACAACAGTTCAAGTGAATTAGATATTACGGTACAAGTTTTTACAATCTCAGGAAAAGTTGTCCGTACACTTATTGGAAAAGCAAATACAGGATCGAGTAGTAAAGATTTTAGTTCGCTTTCGCGAGATATTACTTGGGACGGAAAAGATGATTTTGGTGATAAGCTTGGAAAAGGTGTGTATGTATATAAACTTATTGTAAAATCTGCAGCGACCAATCAAAAGGTTGAAAAGTATGAAAAAATTGTATTGTTGTAAAGTTGATTAATTAAAAATCAGTTTTCCTGTGTAGTGAGCTATTAATGTTACAATTGGCGGATGATTTACTGCAATAACATCTCCGGTTCCATACATATTTCCTAAAAGTTCCTGTTTTGGATTTACAATGATATCATTGCTTCCACGTGTAGAAATCGTTACTACATCTGCTATAAAATTTTCAGCTTCTACTCTAGAGTTTCCTCCTGGAAAACTAATAGTAAAATCAGTTGTACTTCCCGAAATAAATAGGTTTGATAAATTATTAAAGACAATGCTTACCTCTTGATTTTGAACCTGCAGGTTGAAATTCCCAGAAGCTGGGCTATCATTTGTAAAGTTTTCAGAAATCAATGTAAGCTTTGGAAACGTAAGGATTCCTTCTGAGCGGACTTCAAATTGCGTTTTGCTATTAATCTCTGTAATATTTGGCGCAGTAACGTAAATCGTTGTAATTCCATAATCACGAACATAATTACAATTATTATGATCGTGTAAAATCAGCGTCTCACCTACAACTTTTGCTTCTACATCATTGATCAAGTTTGATCCTGTTTCCACTAAAACTTCTCGACTTGTGCCTTCTTTCAAAACTAAATTGATGCCTTCATTCACTTCAATTTTTAAAAATTCATTTACACTAATTTCTTCTGTAATGATACTTCCTGAAGTTTGAAAACAATCGTTTGCATCTTCTTTGTTACAAGATATAATTGTTAGTAATAAGAATACGAAGTATATTTTTTTCATTGTTGCTTGCTTGCGATACAGTTTTGTAGGTTTGGGATTTGCAAATTTATAGTTATTCTGCAATATTTAATCCTGACGCAACATTTTTTTTATTTTCATTAAACTTACCTCAATAAATTTATTCCCATTTTGCCTTCTTATTGAGATTTAAAAAGTAGGTCATCGATAACATATGTTTACTAATATTTGACATATTTTTATTGGTGATAGCCATATTTAGTGCATACGTAAATTTAAACCTTTTGATAGCAATTCCGATTTCTGGTCGAGCTCTGAGGCTATTATTTTTTTTCATATCAAAATACCACACAGAAGCAATTCCCATATGAAATCCCCAAAGACTTGACCAAACTGCTAATTTTGGTGCTATAACATAGTTCCGATTGATATAATGTTCGGTTGAGATACTATATCCTTTTCCTTGATATTCTTTTCCATTACCGCCAAGTTCATATTTAAAATAACCTATTTCAAACATGGTTTCTTTGGCAGCATGTATTCCTAAAAGAATTCCTTCCTTTTTAATTTTCTCTTCTATAATTTCGTTAAATGATGTAGAAGTTTTTTTTGTAACAACTTGCGCCAATGCAAATTGACTAGTTACTAATAGCAGTAACGCACAATAAATAAATGTTTTTTTCATTAGAATAGTTTGATTATGTGTTACCATTTTCGTTTTTCCTTCCCTGCTTCTCTATTGAAATTTAAAAAATAAATTGCAGATACCATATGTTTACTAATATAGTTCATGTCTTTGTTCGTAATTGTCATATTTACAGCATACGTCAATTTAAAATCTCCTGAACCAATTCCTATTTCTGGTCGTACACGCAAACTGTTATTCTTTTCCATATCAAAATACCAAGGAAAACTCATTCCTACATTGAAGTATAAGACATTTGCCCAAATAGCCGCTTTTGGCGCAATAATATAATTATGATTGATATAATGTTCTGTAGAAATTGAATATCCTAATCCACCAATAATAGGTATTTTGCTAACTGAATCTTCTTCCCATAAATAATTGAAGTAACCAATTTCAAACATGGTTTGCCTTGCTCCATGAACACCAAAAAGAAGGCCTTCTAGTTTAGGATAGTCTAAAAAATTTTGCCATTTTTCTTTATTTGTTGACGTTTTTATTGTCTTATCTTCTTCTGGAGCCATTTGTGCAATTCCAAATTGAAATACTAGTAAAAGTAGTAGTACTGTATACATTTGTTTTTTCATGTCTTTATTTTTTGATTGATATCATAAAGATCATGTGAATGTCTGATTGTTACAGTAATGTAATTTTACAAGTAAATTTTGTAAATAAGTACAAGCTTTTATATTTTGGGTTTATTAGCCATGTTTTATAGATGTTGTCGGCAACTAGCTTTTACTGTTCAGCGCTTGGTTTTTCGGTTGAAGTTACACAATCAATTTTCCAATCTTCTCCATACTTTTTGTAAATGGCTGTCCAAGCAAAATGTGTCTTACCTTCTACAGCTTCTCCATCTTCATTTTTGTAAGTTACAGTAACTATTTTATCAACTATTGTGTAAGCCATACTACCATCATCTGAAAACTTCACTATTGGTTCAGAAACATCATCCCATTTTAAAAACTCTACGGCAGAAAAGTATCCATTATACCTTGCTATTGTTTCATTCTTCATTGGAGTACTAATTTTCCCTTTATTAACAGATATGAAATTTTCAGAAAGTTGATTTGCAAAAGCAATTGAATCTTTTTTAAAATGATAATCTCTTTGAGCATTATGAAGTTTCAATATTTCCTCCTTTTCTTTTTCTATTGATTGCTCGTGCGACCCGTTACAAGAAAAAAATGAAAGGAATAACAACCCTAATAGTAATGTTATTATAGTGTGTTTAGTTTTGTACATAATTTTTAGTTTGTTACCAATGTGTTCTTGTATAATTAATAGCATTGACTAGGACTAAGTTAGCAAAAGAAAACGAACCAAAGGGGAATCTGTAGGGTTTTCAAAATACACATGTATCAAGCAATTAATCATACACAGTGTTACTTCTATTTTTTAATTTTTCATTCCACACTTCCCATAAATCCTAAAACTTTACTTGCAGCAATTGAACCAGCATTCAATGATTTTGTTATGTTTTTAGTATTAACCCATTCAATACTAAATGCTGCTTGAAAAGAATCACCGCATCCAGTTGTATCAATAACCTTATCGACTTTGACAGCTTCTTGATAGTATGAATTGTTCTTAAAAAAAGCAACACTTCCCTTGGAACCCAAAGTTGCAACTATCATTTTTCCAGATTTCGTAGATAGTTCTTTCAAATCATCTAACATATTTTCTTTGGCGCTCAAAAAAGTAATATCAATTTTATCAATAAATTTCTCAATTTGATTTACTGTAAAATAATCTAAAAAATCAATAACAACTGTTTGATTGTTATTTCTTCTTTTTAATAATTCTTTTAAATTTGGATCTCCTGCTGGCATTGCAACAATTGTACTATCAACAATGTAATTCCAATCATTTTCAGAAAGTCTAAAAATATCAAAAGCGCCACCATTCCAACTATCAGGTTTAAAATACCTATCTCCTTCGTTATCTATAAAAATTTTATTTGAAGCTGTTACTTTACCTATTTCATACAAATGAGAATGATCTATTTTGTTTTGATCAAGATGCTTCATTATTAATTTTCCAAATTTGTCATTTCCTACTGCTCCAATAACCGATACATTTTCAATATTGGATAATTTACATTGAGTTGCAAAATTTAATGAATTTCCTCCTACATATATTTTATCTTTTTCTGGAAAAAAATCTACACAACAAGAAGTCAATGCTGTTATTTTCATATTTCTGTTTTTTAATACCACATAATGGTTTTGTGTATGATTTCGTTGAATGTTTCAGCAACTAATTTAGTAATCGAAACGAACCAGTGCAAATTTCATAGGAATTTCCAAGTAAGCGAGTATTAACTATTAATTATACACGGCTTAAGTTAGCATTTCATTAAATTAGAAATATTAATCATACAGAACCTAAGAGAAGAATAGGTTTATTGTATTAAACTGACATTAGTTTTACAAGCGAATTCCAACACCAAATTCTACAGCTTCAGCTTTGGCTGCATGCGATTTTAGCGTCACAGCTGCAAACCATTTTTTACCAAAATAACGTTTCATTCCAATACGTATGTAGGTACGTCCTTCAAAATCAACTGGATAATAGACATAATATCCAAATTGTGTGACTACAGAAAGTTTATTGATGAATAATTCATGTCCTGCAAAAACCCCAACACGTTTGTAGTCTTCATCACCTTTTACGTTTCCTTCAGGAAATGCAATTGATCTGTATCGAATCCATTCTTCCAAGAAATTTGAAACGAATACTTCTGTTCCTAATTGAATGGCACTTTTGCGTCCTACACGTTTGTCTGCATATGCAGAAAGTATATAGAAACCATATTGTCCACTTCCAATGGCATCACTTTCATTGATTCCAGCACGTAGTACAAAGTTGAATTTTATAGGTTCGGAAAAGTTTTGTTCAACTTCATTTTTTTGATATTCAATCAATGAAGTATCATCTAAACTGTAATTGACTCCAACATTTAAAGCCAATGTATTGATACTTGTATTTGGTGCTTTAATATTTGCATTTGAGTAGTGAATGAATGACAAACCAGCTTGCACACCAAATCGTTTGAATAGGTTTTCTTTTTTATAATTGAGCATTAAATACGTACTACTCATCAAACGAGAACCAAATGCAATGTTTCGGAAGTTATCTTTTTTATCATACGGATTGTTTGTGTATGCCAATCCTTGCCCAAGACGTAACATTATATTTCGCTTTAAAAAGTAGAAATTATAATGCGCATACAAGGCAACATTTTTCCCTAAGTATTCATTGTTAAAGTTTTGATAGCTCAGTGAAACTCCATAATCTGGATAGTTATAGAACTCTGACCAATCGTCATTACCAAATGTTTTACGATTGTAACTTACAATAAAACCTTCTGGATGTCCTATGATTAAGTGTAGAATATCATTATTGTGTCGTACAATGTTTCCTGTAAAATAATTTACATCAATAGAAGCTGCTTTTGACGTTTCTTCTTGCGCAAATGCAAATACAGAATAGAAAAGTAAAATAAAAACTACATTCTTCATAGGGAAGACAAATGTAGTTTTTATTTTAAAAAGAAGCTTTTTTCCAACACATTTCTTGATAAAAAGCAAAGTTATTAGATAAATGAAAAAACATTTACTGTATCAAAGTGTTAACTACTGCATACACGTACTAGTTGTAATGGAAAACCGCTACAGCTAACTATTTCGTTTTTATATATTTAGACTTAACCAAAAACTTAGATCATGAAAAAAAAGTCTATTAAAAAATTGAAATTGAAGAAAGCATCAATTTCTACATTAAACGCAAATGCATTAACTGGAGGAACTATTGGAGGAACATTGTTCTGTCAATCAGTAAACATTTGTGAAACTATTGATTTCACAAGATGTGATGGACAGCTTTATTGCCAAATTTATGATAGAAACGAACGATAATTAATTATTATTTTTTTAACCACAAATACTCAAAATCATGAAAAAAAGATCAATTCAAAAATTAAATTTAAATAAAAATGCTGTCTCAACTTTAACAGCTAATGCATTATCAGGAGGAACACTTGGCAATTCACAATTTTGTATTTCAGTTAATTTCTGTGAAACTATAGATTATACAGCTTGTAATGGAGAGTTTTTCTGTCAAATTTACTTTGAACCACAGCGATAATCAGATATAAATTATAAAAAGTGGAATGTTATCATTCCACTTTTTTGTCAGTTTTTCCTATAAAATTGACATAATAACCTAAAAAAACACCATGAAAAAAAAGTCAATTCAAAAACTTAGTTTAAATAAGGCATCAATATCCACATTAAATGCAAATTCAGTAAAAGGAGGAACAGCTCTTTCTGTAATTGTATGTGAATCTCAAGATTTTTGTGAAACTATCGATTACACAAGATGCAGAGGTGAATATAATTGTCAGTTGTACCAATTTACAACTACTCAAGATTTTTAGATAACTATTCTTAATTTAAAAAACTACAACCATGAAAAAAAAATCAATTCTTAAGTTAAAATTAAAGAAAGCATCTGTTTCTGCTTTGAATGTTGAAAAAGTTAGAGGTGGATTTGGAGATTCAGTATATATCTGTGAATCTATAGATCTTTGTGTAACTAGAGATGTTACAAGATGTTATGGAAACTGGAACTGTGGATTATTTGATCCAAACACAAACCTTTAAATAATATTAAATAACTATTTACCCGTTTAGTAATTAGTTAAAGAGGAAGAATTTAAGGCGTTCTTCCTCTTTTTTTATGCTTAAATTTAAAATACTGCTTTGGCTATTGCTTCAATATTACTTGATTTCCCCATAGAATAATAGTGCAGTATTGGCACATTTGCAGCAACCAATTCTTTACTTTGTTGAATGCACCATTCAATTCCTACCTGACGAACTTCTTTATTGTCTTTGCAACGTACTACGGACATAATTAAATCATCTGGCAAATCTACTTTGAAGCGATGTGGAATTAAGTTCAATTGTTTTTTTGTTGCTATTGGTTTCAATCCTGGAATAATAGGAACTGTAATTCCTTCATTTCTACATTTTTCAACAAATTCAAAATATTTTTGATTGTCAAAAAACATTTGTGTCACTATATATTCCGCGCCAGCTTTAATCTTTTTCTTTAAGAAATGTATATCCGAATCTAAACTTGGTGCTTCCATATGCTTTTCAGGATAACCAGCAACACCAATACAAAAATCCGTTTTTGAAGAATTGAGTAACTCTTCATCCAAATATTTTCCATTATTTAAATCTTGTATTTGACCAACCAATTCTGAAGCATATCTATGTCCTTCTGGTTCTGCTCTAAAATACGTTTCGCTTTTTACGGCATCTCCACGTAAGGCAACGACATTGTCAATTCCTAGAAAATCCATATCAATTAAGAAGTTTTCTGTGTCTTCTTTTGTAAATCCACCACACAAAATATGCGGAATGGCATCTACTTGGTATTTATTTTGAATTGCCGCGCAAATTCCAACTGTTCCTGGACGTTTTTTTACCACTTGTTTTTTCAACAATCCATTGTCCAATTCCTTAAATGTATATTCTTCACGGTGATACGTTACGTCAATAAATGGTGGTTTGTATTCCATTAGCGGATCAATATTATCAAAAATTGATTTGATGTCCTGCCCTTTTAATGGTGGTAATATTTCAAAAGAAAATAGTGTTTCTCCGTTGGCTTGTGCGATATGATCTGTTACTTTCATGCTTTTCTAGTATTGAGTTTTGAGTAATTTGTATGAGACTTGCTTACTCGGCTCTTATATTTTTCTTTTTAATCTGCTAATGTTGGGTGCAGCCATTTTTGTGCTTTCTCTATTGTGATTCCTTTTCGGTTTGCAAAATCTACTACCTGATCGTGCGTAATTTTCCCCAATCCAAAATACTTTGCTTCTTCATTTCCAAAGTAATACCCTGAAACTGCTGCCGCTGGCCACATTGCCAAACTTTCGGTTAACGTAACACCAATAACTTTTTCGACATCTAGCAATTCCCAAATAGTTTCTTTTTCCAAATGATCGGGACAAGCTGGATATCCTGGCGCTGGACGAATTCCTTTGTAATTTTCTTTAATTAAATCTTCGTTCGTCAACTCTTCATTACTTCCGTAACCCCAATGTTTCGTTCGGACTTGTTTGTGTAAGTATTCTGCAAATGCTTCTGCAAAACGATCTGCAATTGCTTGCGCCATAATTGCATTGTAATCGTCTTGTTTTTCTTTGTAACTATTTGCCAATTCGTCTGCTCCAAATATCGCAGTACAAAACGCGCCCATGTAATCCGTTTTTCCACTTTCTTTCGGCGCTATAAAATCTGCCAATGCAATGTTTGGAACTTCAGCACGCTTTTCCAATTGTTGACGAAGCGTTCTAAAAACACCAATTTCTTTTCCTTTTTTCTGAATAGAAATATCATCATCATTAATTGTATTTGCTTCAAAAAGTCCGAAGATTCCTTTTGCTTTTAACGATTGTTTTGTGATGATTTCTTTAATCATTTCTTGCGCATCAACAAATAATTGTGTCGCTTGTTCTCCTACGATATCATCTGTTAATATTTTTGGATAATGACCGTGTAAATCCCATGATCTAAAGAATGGACTCCAATCAA
This sequence comes from Kordia sp. E, assembly GCF_056033805.1. Lineage (NCBI taxonomy): Bacteria > Pseudomonadati > Bacteroidota > Flavobacteriia > Flavobacteriales > Flavobacteriaceae > Kordia > Kordia sp. E. The sequence goes on along the minus strand of NZ_JBRASR010000002.1, from coordinate 1,947,154 downwards.
TGAACGGAACAAGTTCCTTTAAACTAAGCTGTGTTAACTTTTGAATCCCGAGCTCTTTTGGTTTTGTAATGTTGCTCGTTTCCCAATCGATTTTATATTTTTTCTTTCTAGCATCAGCTAAAGAAATGTATGATTTTGCTTTTCTACGTTTTAGAAATTTTTCACGAAATTCATCGTAGTCTTGTTTAAGTTTCTCACGGTATTCTTTTGATTTTTTCTTGTTTAATAAGTCACCAACTACCGTTACTGCTCTTGATGCATCATTGACATGCACAACTGCATTTTTGTACTCTGGATCAATCTTAACTGCCGTATGTGCTTTAGATGTTGTTGCGCCACCAATAAGCAATGGAATGTTGAAATTTTGACGTTCCATTTCTTTAGCTAAGTAGACCATTTCATCTAACGAAGGCGTAATTAAACCAGATAATCCGATAACATCTACGTTTTCAGCTTTTGCTGCTGCGATGATTTTTTCTGGCGGAACCATCACACCAAGATCTACAATTTCATAGTTATTACAACCAAGTACTACACTTACAATATTTTTACCAATATCATGCACATCGCCTTTTACTGTTGCCATTAACACTTTACCGATAGCTTGTTGTTTTTCTCCTTTTTCTGCTTCAATAAAAGGATTTAGATAGGCAACTGCTTTTTTCATTACACGTGCCGATTTTACTACTTGTGGTAAGAACATTTTTCCAGAACCGAATAAATCTCCAACGACATTCATTCCAATCATTAGATTTCCTTCAATGACTTCTATTGGCTTTTCGGCTTTTTGACGCGCTTCTTCTATATCTTCAAGGATATATTTGTCTATTCCTTTTACAAGTGAATGTGTAATACGTTCTTGCAGTTCATAACTACGCCATTCTTGCACCGTTTCTGTATCTTCTTTTTTGATTCCTTTGAACGCTTCCGCTAGATCCAATAAACGTTCAGTTGCATCTTCTCGACGATCCAGAATTACATCTTCAACATGTTCGAGCAAGTCTTTTGGAATGTCGTCATAGACTTCTAACATTGTAGGATTTACGATTCCCATGTTCATTCCAGCTTGAATGGCATGATATAGAAATACAGAGTGCATTGCTTCACGAACCACATTGTTTCCTCTGAACGAGAACGATACATTACTGACACCACCACTTACACTTACATTTGGATACGTTTCGCGCGTCCAACGTGTTGCTTCTATAAAATCGATAGCATTTTTACGATGCTCATCCATTCCTGTTGCAACAGGAAATATGTTTAAGTCAAAGATGATATCTTCTTCAGGGAAACCTACTTTATTAACTAGTACATCTCGAGAACGCTCAACAATTTCCAAACGTCTTTCATAGTTATCTGCTTGTCCAACCTCATCAAAAGCCATTACAATAACAGCAGCTCCATAGCGTTTGATTTGCGTTGCTTCCCAAATGAATTTTTCTTCACCTTCTTTTAGAGATATTGAGTTTACAACCGATTTTCCTTGTACAACTTGCAAGCCTGCTTCGATGATTTCCCATTTTGAACTGTCGATCATGATTGGTACACGACAAATATCTGGTTCGGCAGCAATCAAGTTTAAAAACTTTACCATTGCTTCTTTTCCATCTATTAAACCATCATCCATATTGATATCGATGATTTGCGCACCACCATCAACTTGGTGACGAGCAATTGCCAACGCTTCATCAAATTTCTCTTCTTTGACGAGTCGCAAAAATTTACGCGAACCTGCTACATTAGTACGTTCTCCTACATTTATAAAGTTGCTATTTTCGTTTAGAACTAATGGTTCTAAACCTGAAAGTCGCATGAATTTTGTTTGCTTTATTTTCATGATTACTTCTTCAATTATCTTTTCTCTTCATTTTTAGAGAGATTTTTGCTAATTTGTTTTTTCAAAAATCATCTACTTATGTATATCGAATGGGAGTTTTTTATCTCTCCAATTTTTGGTGCTTTATTAGGCTTAGTATTTGCTTTGTTTGAACCTATTTTTATTTCTACAGATACTACATTTAAACAACGTTTTTATTATTATGGAAAGGTCTTTGTTTTTATAGGTCTTCTTTTAACTTTCCTAAATAAAATTATGAACTAACAACCATTTTACGTGGTTCATATTTTGCTGCAACATTAGCAATTGCTGTAATATGATCGGGCGTTGTTCCGCAACAACCACCAATGATATTGATGAGATTCTTTTTTAGATATTCTTCTATTTGTGCTGCCATTTCTGCTGGCGATTCGTCATATTCTCCAAAAGCATTTGGCAATCCTGCGTTTGGATGCGCTGAGATTGCAAAGTCCGTTTTGTTAGCAATGGCTTCTAAATGCGGCTGTAATAGGTTTGCTCCTAATGCACAATTGAATCCTACCGATAGTAATGGAATGTGTGATACAGAGATTAGAAATGCTTCAGCAGTTTGACCAGATAGTGTACGCCCACTTGCATCTGTAATTGTTCCGCTTAACATTACTGGCACTTCAATGTTTCTTTCTGCTTTTACTTCTTCAATGGCAAATAGTGCTGCTTTTGCATTGAGCGTATCGAAGACAGTTTCTACTAGTAATAGATCTACGCCACCATCTAATAGTGCTTCCGTTTGTTGTTTGTACGCAATGCGCAATTCGTCAAAAGTTACGGCTCTGAACCCTGGATCGTTTACATCTGGAGACATACTTGCCGTTCGGTTTGTTGGACCTATAGAACCTGCCACAAAACGTGGTTTGTGTGGTTCTTTTTTTGTGAATTCGTCTGCGACTTCTTTCGCTATTTTTGCCGATTCAAAGTTGAGTTCGTAGACTAAGTTTTCCATTTGATAGTCAGCCATAGCAATGGTAGTTCCGGAGAATGTATTTGTTTCTACAATGTCTGCTCCGGCTGCAAAGTACTTCGCATGTACTTCTTTGATAGCATATGGTTGCGTGATGGACAGTAAATCGTTGTTTCCTTGTAATGGTGTTGCATAGTCTTTGAAACGTTCGCCACGGAAATCGGCTTCCGTAAATTTATACGCTTGTAACATGGTTCCCATAGCGCCATCGAGGACTAGGATTCTTTTTTCTATTTCGTTCCAGATATTTTTCATTTTCTCTTTTCTTCTTTTACGTATGGATTCCTGACTGCGCAGGAATGACAGTATGAATGTTTTCTTTTTCTTCGTTCTTAGAGTTTCTCATTTTCATGAAAACTTCAGCGTTAAGGATAGTAGCGACATCCTTTTTTTAAAAAAAAGATATAGCGAATAGCCTGACCCGTTAGGGTAACGCCCAAATAAATAATGTGTATCAAAAAAGTGTGAGGAAATAACGAGAATTTCTCTTTGGTTATCTATCCGCTTGCGCAGTAGAATGTAGCACCTTCTTTATGTGTAAAGGGTTGCTAAGGCTTCATCGGGTCTAATCCCTCTGCCTTTCTTGATAACTATCAGTATAGGTATGAACTATTTTACACAAATTAACGGCTTCCTTTAAGAAGATGCAAGTATTTTGTGATGATTTTTAAACGATAACGTTTTAGTTATTTGTTTAATTCTTTAATTTGAGTTCAACAGATGGTTTTAGTTGATAGAAAAAGTTCACATTTGGCGCATCTAGTGGATATGCAATTTCCATTTCGAACGGAATGCTGAGTGATGATTCATTTCTGTCTAACCAAATATCGTTGTGTACATGTACTTTGGTATCCACAATCATTGTGCTGTATTTTTCTTCACCGCCTATGTTTATTGTTATAGATGGGAATGATTCTGGTAGTGATTTGCTTCCATCATTGATTTTTACAGCTTCACGAACATCTAGTATAACAACCGCTTCTTTTTCTTTTTTAACATCTTCTCCTTCTTGTTTTGGATATGTTAAACTTGCTTGTACTATAACATTGTTTGGAACTACTGCACAGTTTTTTGATAGTTGCGGCAACATATTCCACAAGATTGGCACATATGATTCTCGGTAGAGCAATGCATCTAAAGTTTCACTGAATAGGATATGATATTTTTTTGCATCAGGAATTTGAAATGTTACTGCATCAGCCGTATGATATGTATTTACGTATGCAGACAATCCAAGTTCGTTGATTAGTTTTTCGGCTAGTTTTATGGAAGCTGAATTGATTTCTAATACTGAAAATTGCACTTCTTTTGGATTAAATAATGGTGCTACTAAGGTTACAAATGGTGCATATGGTCCACAACCTGCATAGAATATATTAATGGTTTCGTTTGGATGCTGTTGTTGTTTCTCATGAATGAGCGATACCATTCCTTTTAGGAATTTTGAGGTTCTTTGGTAATCTATTAAACAAGCAGCAGCATGGTTTAATGATATTGCCATTCCGCTTGCTGTTGGAACAGCTGACACATTTTGAAAACCTTTATCGATGTTAGCTATATCTGTTATTTCAAGAAAGTGTTTGTGTACTTCATCGATAGCTTCTTTAGCTTTTGAAGGGTTCGATTGGTTTTCTAATATGACTGTTGAAAGTTGTTTGATGGTATTGGCTTGCATGCTCGTTTTTATTTTGCATAAAAGTAAGTGAACCTTTTGTATTTAACAACCCGTATTTATATGTGATTCTGTTTTAGGTTTTTGAGTTTTGGTTATAATTAAAAAAGCTTCTTGCATTGCTGCAAAAAGCTTTTTTTTCACCTTTTTATTGTATAATTAATATTTTAAAAAAAAGCCATTTAATTGCGATTTCCATATTTTAACGCCTTAACCTACTTGCCGCTTAATAAATGACTTTTTGTATTTTTTGCTTTCCATTACGAAGCATTACTTTTACAATTAATGGACTGTATGTTGGTTTTAATTGTGTGATGTTGTAATTGTTTTGGTTGACATCTTTTACTTGTATTAATCGTTTACCTAAAATGTCATACACAATAATGTCTTCTATTTGATTGTTGTTTGAATTAATTTTAATTTGATTGTTAGCCGTATAGATTACAATTCCTGTGTTGGATTCAAACTCACTTGTATCTAGTGTACTGTTATCAATATATCGAAGTACGAAACGATCTTCATATGTTCCTTTACTTGTAGAAAAACTGTATGGTGTTGTGCGTAAATCGTGTACTGTTCCAGTGTATGTGTCTTCTAAATAGATATCTTGACTTGTATTTTCGAATAGTCCATCAACAGCATTGATAGCTATTGAATAGTTACCAGTTTCTCCTGTTTTAATTCCTAATGGTATAATGTCTGAATCTTGAAATGGTACTGCTCTTCCCTGAATAGACATTTTTTCATCATTTAACATTGAATAAATTTGCAAGCTAGCACTACTTAGATTGTCTCCATCAAAAAGTCCATCTCTGTCATTAGAAGCTCCTTCAATGTATCCAATTAGTGTTGATGTTGCTGTATTATTTGATGCAATAATGTCTAGCCAAATTCTATTTTTTTCGATAGGTGTATTTTCTATTTGACCTATTGAAGTGTCAGTATTTGGCCTGTAAAACTGATCATTTGTATAGGCAACTCCACGCATTGAGTTATTGAATTCGATGGTTGACGAAGCTGGTGCTGCATCATCCATGAGCACAAAAAATGCTTGACCCGCTGCAATGTTGCCATTGAAACCTACAGGGTTTGATCCTGTACTATTGTATTGAATGTAATCGTCTTCATTATAGTTATACGCATAGTTACTGTAAAACTGATCGCTGTATGCGTCACTTGGCGAGCTTAAATGTCTCCAAAGATATACTGTTCCTGTAATTGTTCCTGGATTTGTATCGTCTGTAATTATGGAAGAATTTGTAGTAATAAATGCGTCCGCAGATATCGCTGATGGATATGGGTTTCCTACTAAGTTCCAGTTATCATCTAAGTTCGTTGCCATTGTTGATCCGTATCCAGGATAGTCTACTCCTGTATATGAACCTCTTGTAACTGCCGTGTTGATCACACCATTATTTGGGCGTCCAACAAATTCGGCTGTATTTGCAACAGAAGTTCCTGATACTCCTCTTATGATATAGCCACTTCCTGCTCCCATAGTTCCAGAAGCGCCTTGCCATTCTCCATATTCACCTACACCATTACCAACTACCGAAGGAATCCATCGGTAAATGTACCAAGGTTGTGTTCCAGGTGAAACATTTGCAATATCAAATCCTTCTACTGCAGCTGACCAATATATGTAATCAGTACTATTGAGACCTGTAACTGCTCTATTCATATTGATGTTTCCAGTATTGTTGTTAGAGGTTACGTCTGTGACTTGAATTAGGCTTGCACTATCGTTTATGTTTAATGTTCCTCCTGATTCTACTGTAATCCAATCTGTAACTGTTAGTGACGACGACGACGACATTTCTAAATGTGCGCCATTTTTTATAGTTATATTTTTTGCTAGTGCTGCTCCTGAAATCGTCGTATCAAATGTTAGACCATTGTCTTTTATGATGACACAATCGTCTGATGTTGGAACTAAATTTTGTGCCCAATTTGATGCTACGCCCCAAGCATCAACACCACTGTCGAATACTCGTGTATTGTTTGTAATATCGAAATCATAACTTGCCGCTCCACATCCGTTAGATAAGTTAGCGTTGATAGTAAATGAATATGATGGTTGCTCTAATTGTGCCAATGTTGGCATTGCATATACTGTAGCATAACTTCCTGAAACATATGGAGTATCTCCTATTCCGTCATTTGTAGTGTCTATAAATAAATCTACTATACCTGATGGTGACGTGGTCCAATCTACAACACTTACATCTTTGTCTCCAAATAGTTTAATGTTATCGACTGCAACTCCATCTACCCAAACTCCATAAAATCGTACTCTTACACTTAGTGTTGGTTCGTTTATATATGCTGTTAGATCGTATGAAAGCGTTTCAAATTTTGTTCCAATTCCTACATCCACAACAATATTTGGTGTAACAGCTGTCCAGTTGGTACCATCCGTAGAAGCTTCTATCGCTAAGTAATCGTCCGTAGCACCAACACCATCGGCTAAATAGTGTGAATAATAACAATCTAAACTTAGAGTAAGGTTTACATAGTCGGTAGTATCATATGAAGTGGTTGATTGCAACGCATTGTCCGTTGTATAGGGAGTTCCAAATCCATCTTCTCCAACATCTGAGTTACTGATGACAAATTGATCAGTTCCAAATCCTGACGATATTGCAGGAAACCATACTTGTTCGGCAGGAATGAATGTGCTCGTTTGGTTTTGCCATGCCGTAAGATTGTTTATTGTTGTACCATTGTCACTGAGAATCACATTTGTAAACGCACCTAAAGTTCCTGATTCAAAATCTTCATCAATTAGGAATACGTCGTCAATATCACCTGCAGCAGATATTTGTAGCATATCATTTTCTCCGCAGACTACTCTTTCGGGCACATCGGGCGTTACTGTTAGTGCTGGCACAGGATTGAATTGTGCAGTAATTGGTTCACGCACCCATGATTCACAAGTTCCATTGAATGCTGTTACATAGTAGGTAGTTGTAGTACTTATTGAAGGTGTTGTCCAGTTTCCAGTGAGTGTTGTTCCTTCTAAGTTTCCGCCAGTTTCCGCATCATACCATCTGTATTCTGTAACCGATGGCGTCCCAGTTCCTGTTACGGATAAATCCACTGTTCCAGTACCACAAGTTTCTCCACCTGTTACACTTGTAATTAAGGCATCACAAAACGGTTCTACTGTAAATAGGTAATCTTCAGCTTCTCCAATTTGGTCAGAAGGCGCTCCATCTACAAAATTTTCACAAGGTGTAAAATCGTAGACATGATCATCACTTACAGTGTTATAAATTCTAATTCGAATTTTGTAATCTCCTATTGCAGTTCCTAATGGAATTACAAAACCAAAGGTTACTGTTGTCGTTGCTACGTCTTCAGAATCATATACTTCTTCTGTTGTAAAATCAAATATATCGTCTTTGTTCCAATCAACCCAAGCTTTGATTCTACCTCTTAAGTTTGCTTCTACATATACGTTTACTCCTTCTCCTTCTACTTGTCGAGATAGTGTTGGCAATCCTGTAAAATCTTGATAACCATTACTAAATCCAGTTCCTGCATTGGTAACATCTTCTAGTGTACCTAAAAAACTTATTGTATCAATATATCTTTCATCAGGAGAATCTGTTGTAGGTGTACAATTTACAAGTGACGGCGTTGTTATACAGATATCAAATGTACCTGCATTCCCTGCATTGCCATAACTGTACACACGTACATAGTATGTTGTTCCTATTGTTAATCCTGTTGCATTGATGACTTCTGTACCAGCTCCTGTAGTTCCATCTGCACAAGTAATATTAGTTCCATCACAAGCGCCTGAACGTAAATCTAATACAAGATCATTTATGGTTCCTGCTGTTGCTGTAATATCGTGATCTGTGGCTGTTGCAACAAAACTATACCAAACATCATCGTCTGCATTTCCAGTAAATCCACCACAACTAATTGCGGTAATACTTTGCGTAGCATCTATTGTAGTACCTGAGGCACTTGTAACACAAGTTGTTGTAGGGCTTACGGCTAATGAAGTTGCGTTGGCACAATCATCATTTGAAGGTCGAATTATTGGTGTTGTGACACAAATATCAAATGTTCCTTCGTTTCCTGAACCTCCAAAACTATACACGCGAACATAATAGGTAGTTCCAATAGATAAACCTGTTGCATTAAGCACTTCCGAACTGCTTCCTGTGGTAGCATCTGCACAACTTACATTTGTTCCGTTACATGTTCCTGAGCGTAAATCTATGACTGCGTTTGTTAGTGTTCCTGCCGTTACAGTAATATCATGATTTGCTTGCGTAGCTACAAAACTATACCAAACATCATCATTGGCATTTCCTGTAGAACCTCCACAGTTTATGGCAGCCAAACTCTGCGTAGCATTTTCTGTGGTTCCTGAAACACTTGTTGTACATGTTGTTCCACTTACAGTTAACGCTGTTGCATTACCACAGTCATCATTTATTGGCGGTTGTGGTGGTGTTGTAACACAAATATCAAAGGTTCCTACTTGCCCTGCACCTCCTGCACTGTATACACGAACATAGTATGTAGCTCCCAAGGTTAACCCAGTTGCGTTTATTACTTCTGCGTTTGAGCCTCCAGTATTATCGGCACAGTCTATATTTGTTCCATCGCAAGCACCAGATCTTAAATCTATAACTGCATTACCTAATGTTCCTGGGGTTACTGTAATGTCATGTTCAAAAGCAGTCGCTACAAAACTATACCATACATCGTCATCTGCATTTCCTGCGGTTCCATTGCAAGTAATCCCTGCAATACTTTGTGTAGCATTTTCTGTTGTTCCTGTTGCACTTGTAACGCAAGTATCTGTAGGACTTACGCCTAATGCAATAGCATTTGCACAATCATCATTTGGAGGTACAACTATTGGTGTAGTCACACAGATATCAAAAGTACCTGCATTTCCAGCATTACCATAACTGTATACACGAACATAATAGGTAGCTCCAATTGTTAATGTTGTAGCATTTATTACCTCGTCATTACCTCCTGTTGTTCCATCTGCACAATCTATATTAGTTCCGTCACATGCTCCAGATCGTAAATCTACTACTAAATCATTTATGGTTCCTGGACTTACTGTTATATCGTGACTTGTAGCTGTTGCTACAAAGCTGTACCAAACATCATCATCTGCATTCCCTGTAAAACCACCGCAACTAATTGCAGTAATACTTTGTGTAGCACTTGTAGAATCACCCGCAGTAAGCGTTACACATGTACTTGTTGGACTTACACTTAATGAAGTTGCATTGGCACAATCATCATTTGCAGGACCAGTACTTGGAGCACTTGTAATCAATGTTACAACAATATCTCCGTTAAGGTTGTTTGTTGTTGCACAATCATATCTATTTAAGTGAATTCTGTAATCGCCAGTAACCGTTGGAGTAAAATCAATGGAAGCTTCTGTACTAGTAGTACATGCAGGACCATTATCATCATTGAATGCTACGGAAGTTCCACCAGAATCACGTATTGTCATCTGCGTATCAAATCCAGAGCCACAATTTGAAGCACGATATGTAGCACCAGCAATCATATTTGTAATTAAGAAATTTCTGCGGCCTCCATTATTTTGAGGTGGCGTACAACTAATACTATTTCCTACAACAGTAGGAGCCGCTGTTGTACATTGTACTCTATTTATTCCAGCACATTGTGCTGTAGCATCAACATAAAAAAGACACACAACTAAGAGTGTCATCCAAAAGGGGAACTTCATAGATTGGTAGGGTTTAGGGTTCGGGTAATAGGGCTATTTTGTTTTTTTAAAATTAAAAAATATATCTTTTCATTTAACTTTAGAAAACTGCATTTCAACCTTATTTTCAAACACTTCACCGAAATGAACGTCGTTTTTTTAAATCAAAACCCCTTCTACCCTCCTACATATAAGACGTTTACGGTTTTCCGTAAAAAATAATTAATCTTAAGGAAATTTTCTAATTTCATACAAAAAATTTCTTTTTAATAAAAAAAGCGAGCCGAAGCTCACTTTTTAATATTAGTGTAAGTTACACAAGTAACAACGTGTAAAAGTACGATCTGGAGGTAAGCCTCCTTGTGTTTTTTGTTGTGTAAATGTTGAAATTGTTTTTTTGATAAGTTGTAAACTTTTAAGATTTCTTTTTTTCATGGTTTTGTTATTTTGGTTTTAATTATGCACAGTCTCTACATGTAGGAAATTCTGTCTGTGTGATACAATCTATAAATACACTTACACATTCTTTTTGTTGTGTTCGTTGGCAATCGAGTGTCCTAAGACAGATATTGACACCATTTGCATCTACAAAAGTTCGGATACATACCAATACAGAATTTGTCGTGTTTCCTCCTTTATTTTTTGATGCATCAAGATTAGAGATTGTTTTTCTATTGAGCGATAAGCTTTTTAATTGTTTTTTCTTCATGATTCTAGTATTTTCGGTTCTAATTATTCGCAGTTTCTACATGTAGGAAACTCTGTTTGTGTAATACATGTTATTATTATACTTGCACAATTCTTTTCAGTTAGAACACATTCAACACTTTGAATACAAATGTTTCCGCCATTAATATGCACTATTGTTAAGGGACATATTTCAGTTCTAGCAATTCCTCCTGTGTTCTTTGATATATCAAGATTAGAGATTGTTTTTCTGTTTAAGGCTAAACTTTTTAGATTCTTTTTTTTCATGATTTTTAATGTTTTAAGATTAATAATCAATAAGTTAAAATTTATTCTTCAACATGAATTACGGGTTTCCCATACTTAACACTCATTTTATATAACTAAAATCATTCATAACCATACTTATCAAGAACACATTAATTAATATATCGCTTGTACTATTTCTTTTTTTGCTTCTTTTTTAGAACCATCAAAACCTTCTACACCAGAAACCGTAGTGTATTTCATTACATATTTTTTACCTGGATTGATACGTTGATATGCACTTTGACACATAATAGCAGCTTCATGAAATCCTGAAAGAATAAGCTTCAATTTTCCTTTATACGTGTTTACATCACCAATAGCATATACGCCCGGAATATTCGTTTGATAATCGTATGAATTGTCTACTTTGATTGCATTTTTTTCAATGTCTAATCCCCAATTTCCTAGTGGACCTAATTTTGGAGAGAGTCCAAATAGTGGAATGAAATGGTCTACTTCTAAAAGTTCTGGCTCTTCTCCCTTTTTTGTAATCGTTACTCCTGAAAGTTCACCTTCTCCATGCAAATCTGTAATTTCCGCAGGCGTAATTAGATTAATTTTTCCTAGATTTTTGAGTTCTTGCACTTTTTCTACAGAATCTAAAGCACCACGAAATTCGCTTCTTCGATGTACAAGTGTTACTTCTGAAGCTACATTTGCTAAGAAAATAGACCAGTCTAACGCTGAATCGCCGCCGCCAGCAATGACTACTTTTTTGTCACGATATACTTCCGGATCTCGAATGATATACGCAATTCCTTTGTCTTCATATTTTTCAATTCCTGCAATTGGTGGTTTTCTTGGTTCAAAAGAACCCAATCCACCAGCAATAACAACTACTGGCGCCTGATGTTTTGTTCCTTTATTTGTGGTTACAACAAACGTATCATCTTCCAAGCGCTCTAAAGTTTCTGCACGTTCTCCTAAGGTAAATCCAGGTTCAAACGATTCTATTTGTTTTAGTAAGTTTTTCACCAAATCTCCTGCTAAAATCTCTGGAAATCCTGGAATGTCATAGATTGGTTTTTTAGGATAAATTTCAGAACATTGTCCACCTGGTTGTGGCAACGCATCTATTAAGTGTGTTTTTAGTTTTAATAATCCTGCCTCAAAGACAGTAAAAAGACCAGTTGGCCCAGCGCCTATTATTAGTATATCTGTTTGTATCATTTTAATATTAAGTATTGAAATTTAGTATTGAGTATTGAGACTATTTTTTGTCTAATAGTGTTTCTGTGAGTTCGTTTAATGTATCAACTTTGTATTCAAAATCGCCTTTAAGCCTCTTTCGATACACATGTAAATTTTGCACAAGTTCGTTGATGCTTTCTGGAATAATTTGTTCAAAAAACTGACGTAAACGTTTTGCTGTCGTTGGTGATTTCCCATTGGTGGAAATTGCAATTTTCACATTTCCTTTGGTTACAATTCCGCCTAAATAAAAATCGCAGTATTGTGGTTGATCTGCCAAGTTTACCAATAGACTTCTTTGTTTTGCCTCTAAGAATATATTCAAGTTTACCATTTGATCATCAGTTGCCGCAATTACAATGTGTTTTTCATCTAAATATTCTTTGGCATACACATCTTCTATAAGTATTACTGTTTGATGTGTTTCTGCTAATGTTCTGATTTCTTCTTTTATAAAAGGTGCCACTAATGATACTTTTGCATTAGGGCTTGATTTCAGTAAAAAACTTAATTTTTCTAAACCAACATTGCCACCACCAACAATAAGTACATTCAGTTGATTTACTTTTAAAAATATCGGATATAGTTCATTTTTGTCCATAACTTTATATAACTTTTCTCAGAGGAAAAGCGTTTTTATTGATTGATTCATAACTCTTAATTTGCCTTGTAGCTTCATTTACAACTTCTCCAATGACTATGATCGCTGGCGCTGAAATGTTTTTGTCTTTTACTTTTTCCACAATTGAATCGACTGTTCCAAAAACTGACTTTTCATTGTTTGTTGTTCCATTTTGAATAATTCCAACTGGAATTTTGTGTTTTCCTTCCGTTTTAAATAGTGTTACTATTTCCGATAGTTTTCCCATTCCCATAAGAATGACAACAGTTGCAGAAGATTTCGCCGCTAAGGCAACATCTGATGATAGTTTTCGCGCCGAAGTTGTTCCAGTGATTACCCAAAAACTTTCAGAAACACCTCGTTTTGTTAGTGGAACTCCTAAGTGTGCAGGAACCGCAATCGCAGATGTTATTCCAGAAACTATAGCTGTTTCTAGTCCGTATTGTTTTGCATATTCAATTTCTTCTGCGCCACGTCCAAATATGAATGGATCGCCGCCTTTTAAACGAACTACATGTCCAAATTCATTGGCGTTTTTCACAATAAGTTCGTTGATTTCATCTTGACTGTACTTGTGGAATCCTTTTCGTTTTCCCACAAAAATGTGAATTGCATTTGGCGCGTACTCCAATAATTCTCTATTGACTAATGCATCATACAATACTACATTTGCAGCTTTTAATACTTTTACTCCTTTTAGCGTAATTAGTTCTGGATCACCTGGTCCAGCTCCTAATATTGTTAGTTTTGGTTTATGCATGTGTTAGTTCCTCCTTTCTGTAGGTTTTAAGTTGTTGTAAAAACCAAACTGCATCTTTTAAATAGCTTTTCGCAAATACTTCAGTCGGTTCATTTTGTTTAATTTGATATATGAATGTTGCAAAAGTATCAGGCAATTGCACTTTTTTAGTTTCCACAAATACGGCATCAAATTGATTGATAATCGTTGCATGCGAGTTTGTTTTTTGTTGTGCAGAAAGTAATAACGCTTTCGCTGAATTTACAATGGCAGCATAGGTATGATAGATACTATCACTGTATAATTGATTGCGCAATGCAGCTGAAGCGTTTTCTATTTTTTCTTGACTTTCTAATAGTAATGTTTCTATCAGATCAATAACAACTCCGGCACATTCACCAATACCAACCGCTTTTACATATGGTTTTTCATTTCCCCAATCAATAAAATCATCTTGCTGAAGTTCAGTACTATCAGATAATGGTTTTAATAAATTATAGAAATACGGTTTTCCTTGTCTTTCATAATAGTCTGAGAAAGATTCATTCTCAGTTTCATTCGCTTTAAAATCATTTAAGATTTGACGCAATGCTATTGGTCCGCGTTTGCTAGGAATTTTTAATACTTTGTCTGCAAAACGACCTTTTCCATCTCCCAAAATACCGCCACCTAGTAATATTTGCAATGCTGGCGCAACAAGTTTTCCTGCTTTTATGGTCATTCCTTGAAAACCTATTTCTGCCATGTTGTGTTGTCCACAGGCATTCATACAACCACTTATTTTTATGGTAATGTCTTTTGTGGTAATGAATTCTTGATGTTCTGCCGCAATTACTTTTTCCAACTCTGTTGCAATTCCTGTACTGCTTGCAATTCCAAGATTACACGTATCTGTTCCTGGACAAGCTGTAATGTCTACCAGTTTATTGTAACCAGTTTGTGTAAACCCTAGTTTTGTTAATTCTTGATAAAAAAATGGAATAAATGCTTTTCGAACATGACGAATGAGTATGTTTTGACGTAATGTAAATCGTAATTCATCTGCTGCATACTTCTTGATTAAGTCTGCTAACAATCGTGCTTTGTCTGTATAAAAATCTCCTAAAGGAACTCGAATTCCGATAGCAACTAATCCTTTTTGTTTTTGAGGAATGACATTTGTTGTTTTCCAAGCTTGATAAGCTGCTTCATCTTCAATTGTTACTGTTTCAACTGAATACTCTTGAAATGTTGGTGCAACTTCAAATGCAGCCGTTTCTATTACAACTTTAGTTTGTGACAATGCTTTTCGTTCTGCATCTATCAATTTTGCAAATGCTTCTAAACCTATATCTTTGACTAAGAATTTCATTCGTGCTTTTCCTCTTTTAGCACGTTCTCCATATCGATCAAATACACGCAACGTTCCTTCTATTAATGGAATAATTTCATCCGCAGCTAAAAATTCATATAACACATCTGCATGTCTCGGTTGTGAACCCAATCCGCCACCTAATAACACTTTAAAACCACGAATTCCATTTTCAATTTTCGCTATAAATCCTAAATCATGAATGTATGATAATGCCGTATCTGCATCTGTTGTCGAGAAAGAGATTTTAAATTTTCTTCCCATTTCTTGTGAGATTGGATTTCGCAAGAAGAATTTGAATGTTGCATCTGCATAAGGCGAAACATCAAAAGGTTCGTCAATATCTATTCCTGCGGTTTCACTTGCTGTGATATTTCGTACTGTGTTTCCACAAGCTTCACGCAATGTGATATCATCTTTTTCTAGTTGTGCCCAAAGTTCAGGTGTTCTATCTAAGCTTACATGATGAATTTGAATGTCTTGCCGTGTTGTAATGTGTAATCTTCCTGTTGAATATTCATCTGCAACATCAGCAATTCTGTGCAATTGTGCGCTTGACACTTTTCCATAAGGAAGTTTGATGCGAATCATTTGTACACCATGTTGACGCTGACCATATACACCTCTAGCTAAACGAAGACTTCTAAATTTTTCTTCGTCTACTTTTCCTTCTTTGAATTGGCGAATTTTTTGTTCTAATTCGATGATGTCTTTTTCGACAATCGGGTTTTCTATTTCTGTTCTAAAGCTTTGCATTTGTTTGATTTTCAAGTATTAAAAAAGTCCTTTTGAGTTGTGTTTCAAAAGGACTTTTATTAAAAATATAGATACTATTTTTACGTCATGTTCCTTTTGTTTTTAGAAAGATGCTTTTGCAACACATAATCATGCATCGAGTTGAATATTTTGTAGTATGATTTATCATATTATTTTTCAAATTAGTTAATAAACCCAACTCCAGCAGTTGTGTTCGTTTGTAAATCGATGAGTATAAATCCGCCATTGTGTTTGTTTTTTTGATAACTATCAAAAAACAACGGTTTACTTAGTTTGAGTTGAATGTTCCCTATTTCATTGAGCTGAAGTTCAGATGCCGCTGTTTTTTCTCCTGAAAAATTAGTTTCTTCAATTGTATGTACATCAACAATTTTTGCTAATACGTTATGTACTCCATGTTGTAAACTATATTTTGCGGCAGCCGTTAATGGCTTTTTGTCCATCCAACAAATAGTAGCTTGTAATTCTTTTTCTATCGTTGGTTTTTCGGATGCTTTTACAATCATATCACCTCTACTTACATTGACATCATCTTCTAGCGTTAACGTGATAGAACTTCCTCTTTCTGCACGTTCAAATTTTTCATTGTAGAAATAGATTTCTTTTACTTTTGATTGCGTTCCAGAAGGCAATACCGTGACTTCATCACCTACTGTTATTTCGCCACCGTAAAGTTTTCCAGCATATCCTCTAAAATCATGATATGCTTCCGTTTTTGGTCTGATTACTGTTTGTACAGGGAAACGAGTTTGCGCTTCTTCATATACATCTTGCGCTTCAATTTGTTCTAAATGTTCTACTAATGTTTTACCAGTATACCAAGACATGTTTTCAGATTTTTCAACTACATTGTCACCTTGTAATGCACTTACTGGAATACATGTAATGTTTTGTTCTTTATACGTCGTTTTTGAGATTAACGTTTGTATTTCTTCCTGTACAGCATTGTATTTTTCTTCGGAAAAATCAACCAAATCCATTTTGTTTACTGCAATAATAATATCCTTCACACGCAATAAATTATTGATATAAAAGTGACGCGATGTTTGTTCTATCACTCCTTTTCTAGCATCAATTAGAATAATTGCTACTTGTGATGTAGATGCTCCAGTTACCATGTTTCTTGTATATTCCACATGTCCTGGAGTATCAGCAATGATATAACTTCTGTTTGCCGTAGAGAAGTAAATATGTGCTACATCTATTGTAATTCCTTGTTCGCGCTCAGCAACCAATCCGTCAGTTGCCAGCGAAAAATCTAGGTAATCAAATCCTCTTTGTTTGCTCTTTCGTTCTATTGCTTCCAATTTATCATCTGTCAATGATTTTGTATCGTATAGAATTCTACCTATTAAGGTACTTTTTCCATCATCTACACTTCCTGCGGTTGCTATTTTTAATACATCCATTTTTTAGCTCTTTTTATTAAAAATATCCTTGTTTTTTTCTTTTTTCCATCGCTGCTTCCGAACGTTTGTCATCTATCCGTGCACCACGTTCCGATATCGTTGATTTTCTAATTTCTTGTACTACCGAAGCAATATCATATGCTTTTGAAAGTACTGCTGCCGTACAACTCATGTCACCTACTGTTCGAAATCGAATTACGCGTTCTTCTGTTTCTTCATCTTCTTCTCGGTATACAACCTCATCATTTGCAGACCAGATTAATCCATCTCTTAGGAAAGTTGCGCGCGTATGTGCAAAATAGATTGATGGAATTTCTATGTTTTCTTTTTCTATATAGCTCCACACATCTAGTTCTGTCCAATTTGAGATTGGAAATACGCGTACATTTTGCCCTAAATTTATTTTACCATTTAGCATATCAAATACTTCTGGGCGCTGGTTTTTTTCATCCCATTGTCCAAAATCATCTCGTACAGAGAAGATACGTTCTTTTGCTCTTGCTTTTTCCTCATCTCTTCTGGCACCACCAATACATGCATCAAAACCAAATTCTTCTATTGCATCTAATAGTGTTTCTGTTTGCAACATATTTCTGCTTGCGTATTTTCCAGTTTCTTCTGTTACTTTACCAGCATCAATATTGTCTTGCACATTTCGCACAATTAGTTTTAATCCTAATTTTTCCACTAGTCTATCACGAAACTTTATCGTTTCCGGAAAATTATGTCCTGTATCTATATGTAATAAAGGAAATGGAATCTTAGCTGGAAAGAATGCTTTTTGAGCTAATCTGACCAACGTAATAGAGTCCTTTCCACCAGAGAATAACAATACTGGTTTTTCAAATTGCGCAACAACTTCTCTAAAAATATGTATTGCTTCGCTTTCTAATACGTTTGTTTGTAATACTTTCGTACTCATATCTTTTGTCTTATGAATGCAATCCGCATTCTCTATTTTCTAATACTTTTGTTGGATCGAAATATTTGAATTCGTTTGGAATTCCATGCTCTTCTAAATACATATCTAATTGTTCATCTGACCAATTATAAAAAGGGCTTACTTTTAATACGCCATCTTTTCCTTGTGAAACAATATCTATGGAACTTCTAAATGCTGTTTGTCCTTTTCTAAGATTCGTAAACCAAATGTTTGGTTTGTGAAACTCCATTGCGCGTCTGAAAGGTTCTAACTTTACTTGTTCCGTAAATAGTTTATGCTTTTCATCATCAATATCAGGTATTCCTAATACTACATCTCTATGAGCCGAAGTTTGTTTTGGTACATACAAATCGATATTTAATCCTAACTGCTTTATTAAAATTTCCGCATGTTTGTATGTATTTCGGGTATTATAACCTGTATCACACCAAATCACATCAAGATCTGATTTTACTTGCGTACACGCATGCAAAATTGCGCCTTCATACGGTCTAAAATTTGTCGTTACAACCGCTTTTCCTTCTTGTTCTAAAGCCCATGAAATAATTTCAGCAGGCGTTTTTGTTTGTAATATTTCGTTTATTTCTTTAATATTTACACTCATCTTATTTTCCCCATTTTATAATATTCCATAATCTTTCATGAAAAAAGTACAATACCATTTTTGTGACCATTTCTATAGATCCGATTGCAAAAGCCACACTCAATGTACCTGTAATCAACCAAGAAATTAAAACAGTATCTAATGTTCCTATGATTCTCCAACTGATTGATTTCACAAAACTGCGCAACGGTTTTTCAGAATTTACGTCTGTTTTATAATCGCTTTTATTTCTGACTATTTGATTTAAAATCATGTTTTTTTAATTAAAATACTAATACTCTATAGACTTACTAGATTAAGTGTCAAATGTATTTCTTTTTTTATTAAGAACATACATTGTTTGAGGTTAAAAAGTGTTATATTTTTAAAGCTTGTTGTTTAAATTGTTAATATTTTTAAGGCTTGGTCTACATCATGAATAATATCGTTTACATTTTCTAATCCTACAGAAATACGAATGAGTCCGTCAGTAATACTGGTTTCCAAACGATCTTCTATCGATAGTTTACTATGCGTCGTAGAAGCAGGATGCGTTACAATACTTCGTGTATCACCCAAGTTTGCTGATAATGAACACATTTGAATATTGTTTAGAAATTTTCTTCCTGCATCAACACCACCTTTTACTTCAAACGCAACTACATTTCCACCAAGCTTCATTTGCTTTTTGGCAATTTCATATTGTGGATGCGATTTTAAAAAAGGATATTTTACCCAATTGACTTCGGGATGATTTTCTAAGAATTCAGCAACTTTCAACGCATTTTCACAATGACGATCTACACGAACTGCTAAGGTTTCTAAACTTTTGGATAACATCCATGCATTGAATGGTGATAATGCAGGACCTGTATTTCTTGCAAATAGATAAATTTCACGAATTAAATCTGCTCGCCCAACTGTAACGCCGCCAAGTACACGACCTTGCCCATCAATAAGTTTCGTAGCTGAATGAATCACCAAATCTGCTCCAAATTGTATAGGCTGTTGTAAATATGGTGTTGCAAAACAATTGTCAATAATTAAGATGAGATTGTGTTTCTTGGCAATCTTCCCTAAAAGCTCCAAATCTATAATATCAACGGCTGGATTTGTAGGCGATTCTGCATATAATACTTTTGTATTTGGTTTAATTAATGATCCAATAGTGTCTATTTCGTTTACTTTGAAATAGCTCGTTTCTATATTCCATTTTGGTAAAAACTTTGTAAATAAACTATGTGTTGAACCAAATATTGATCGTGATGAAACAATATGATCGCCACTATTTAACAATGCCGCAAATGTGGAAAATACTGCAGACATTCCTGTAGCAAATGCATGACCATCTTCCGCGCCTTCCATTTTACAAATTTTGGACACAAATTCAGATGTGTTTGGATTGGTAAATCGGCTGTAAATATTTCGTTCTTTTTCTTCCGCAAAGGAAGCACGCATATCTTCTGCATCTTCAAATACAAAACTTGAAGTAAGATATAATGGACTGGAATGTTCTAAGAAAGTTGAGCGTTCAAGTTGTGTTCGAATCGCTTGTGTTTCTATATGTTGTGAATTCATTTTTTTGTTGTTTGTTGCTCGTAAAAAATATTTTACGTTTTTAATTTAGCATTTAATATTTAGTGTTATAATTTCTCCGTCAAGCGTAAAATATCTCCAAAAACTCCTCTTGCTGTTACCGCCGCACCAGCACCAGCACCTTGAATTACTAAAGGTTGTTCTTTGTATGCTTCTGTATAGATTTCGAAAATAGAATCGGAGCCTTTTATTTGTCCCAGTGCACTATTGCTTGGTACAGAAATTAACTTTACTTCCAAGATTCCTGTTTCAGTTGATAAGTCACCAACATAACGCAATACATGATTTTCTTGTTGATTCGCTTTGATAAGTTTATATGTTTTATCTAATTCAGTTACTTTCTTTTTGAATGTTTCCAACGAAATGTGTTGTAAATCATTTGGCAATAAGCTTTGAATCGTTATATCTGATAGTTCATGTTTTAAATCGAGTTCTCTTGCGAGAATTAATAATTTCCTCGCTACATCATTTCCAGATAAATCTTCACGTGCATCAGGTTCTGTAAATCCTTTTTCTTCTGCTTGTTTTAATACTGTACTGAATGGAATTTCTTCCACTGAGAATGTATTAAACAGATAACTC
Source organism: Kordia sp. E (assembly GCF_056033805.1). Lineage (NCBI taxonomy): Bacteria > Pseudomonadati > Bacteroidota > Flavobacteriia > Flavobacteriales > Flavobacteriaceae > Kordia > Kordia sp. E. The sequence goes on along the minus strand of NZ_JBRASR010000002.1, from coordinate 1,926,131 downwards.
AATGATCCTGAAAATACGCCACGTATTTTTTTGATTTTTTCACCTGACTTATGTAATAATTTGATTGTATCAATTAATGGCAATCCGGCTCCAACATTGGTTTCGTACAAATAATTCCTCTGATATTTTTTGAGTTGCTCACGCAATGTTGAGTAGAACGAATACTCAATTGTATTTGCAATTTTATTTGCCGAAACCAAATCAAAGCCATTTGTAACTAAACTTATATAATCATGAATAAAGTCTTTACTTGCAGTTGTATCAACCGCAATGAGATTTTCTAAATGGTTTGCTTTCGCATAATCTATAATTTGTTGTAAGGTGTATGCAGTTTTTTCTTTTTTAAACTCAGTTTTCCAATCGTTTACAATTCCACTTTTATCTAAATACACATGTTGTGAATCTGCTACAGCAAACACATTTAACTTGATATTATTTTTTTCAAGTAGGTCGCTTTTACTTTGTATAATTTGATCTACCAATGTTCCTCCAACCAAACCTTTTCCAAAAACAGCTATGTTTACCTTTTTAGAGATTCCAAAAATTTGACTGTGAATCACGTTGACAGCTTTATGTAGTTGTGATTTTTTCACAACCAAACTCACATTTTTACCAGAAACTGTATTGTTAAATAATACCGGAACAACCTGATTTTTAATCAATGCTGTATATGGCTTATGGAATTCACTTAAATCTTGCCCAACAATTGAAATTACAGCGACATCATCAATAACAGATATTTTATTGACATCTTTGGTGTAAAAATCGTCTTCAAATTCTTTTTCTAACGCAATAATTGCTTTTGAAGCTTCATCAACATTAATAACAACTCCAATTCCACGTTCAGAAGAACCTTGTGAAATAATACTCACATTGATATCATTTTCACCCAATGTTTTAAAAATTCGAGCATCTACTCCAACTCTACCAAGCAAACCTCTTCCTTCCAAGTTAACCAATGCTACATTGTCTAATACTGAAATTGATTTGATACCCTTTGTCGTTGTTTTTTGTGTAATAATAGTTCCATTATCTGAACTGTTGAACGTGTTTAAGATTCGCAATGGAATGTTCTTTTCAATTAAAGGAACAATCGTTTTTGCATGTAATATATTTGCGCCAAAGTTTGCCAATTCATTGGCTTCATTAAAAGACAATGCTTCTATTTTTTTGGCATCAGTAACCAGTTCAGGATTTGCTGTAAAAATACCGTCAACATGTGTATAGTTTTGTAATTCCTCTGCATCTAAAAAATTCGCTAATAAAGCTGCAGTATAGTTACTTCCATTTCGTCCTAGAGTTGTCGTTTCATTATTTTTGTTTGAAGCAATAAATCCAGTAACTATGTTAACGGTATTTCCATTGTGTGATTTAAAATGATTAATGATATTTTTTCTTGAAATTACATCCAAAGGACGCGCATTTCCAAAAACATCATCCGTTTTTATCAGTTTTCTTGCATCTGTAAAATGCGCATTTACGCCTTCTTTTTTAAGTAAATTTGTCACCAGCTTTGCTGAGATAATTTCACCTTGAGATACTACTTTATCTTTTATTTTTTCGCTATAATCTCCCAATAAAGAAACACCTTGAAATAAGTTTTCCAATGTTGTAAACTCTTCCGAAAAATCTAATGATCTTTCTATTTGACTTTGATATGCTTTAAAAGCTGTCAATTGCTCATGATACCATTCTTTACGTGAAGCTTTTTCCAACATCTCTAGCAATTCTTCTGTAGCATTACCGCGCGCAGATAACACAACTGCAATGTCTTCTTGCTGTTTTACTTTCTCTTTAATAATCTGGATTGCGGTTTTAATTCCTTTTCCATTTGCAAGAGATTTTCCGCCAAATTTTAAAATTTTCATATCTTTTTCTTTCTTTTTCTTTACACTATTGAGGTTGATGGCACTTTAAATATATTTCTCAGTAATAGACTTAATTGTTCGTATTCTATTAAGAAAGCATCGTGTCCATGTATGGAATCAATTTCATCATAATAGATGTCTGATTTGATATGCTTTAAGCGCTCATAAGTTTCTCTGTTTTCGGCTGCCGTAAAAAACACATCTGTATTGATACTTATCATGTGAATTTTTGATGTAATGTTTGCCACTACTTTTTCCAATGGTTCACGTGATCTAGTAATATCAATGGTTTTTAATAGTTGATTCATCAATTTATAAGCAGCTAATTGAAAGCGACTTTGTAGTTTTTCACCATGATGCAACAACCAACTTTCCGTATTAAAAGCACCTTGTTCTTTGTTTAGCGTTCGCTGAAATTTTTCTTTTAAAGAACCTGGCGTTCGATAACACAACATTGCATGAATACGCGCATCTTGAATCGGTTGATTCGAATTTTCCAAAATTCGTTCTTGCAAAAAACAATTCGCAATTAACCAATCGGAAGACTTCCAATCAGAAGCTATCGGAATTAAATGTTCTATCAAATTCGGTTCTAATGCTGCAATTTCCCATGCTATTCCTCCACCTAACGATCCACCAATAGCAGCAAAAAGAGTATTGATTTTTAAATGTTCTAATCCTCTAATGAAAATCTTTGCAATATCTCTTGCTACAAAATCCTTGTACTGCTCAATAAGTCTTTCTTCATTCGAAAACCCATTCCCAGGAATGTTAAAACTCAGTATGCGAAAATGATTGGTATCAATGCACTTTTTTGAACCAACTAATGTTTTCCACCAACCATTTTCACCTGTAACTTCCGAGTTTCCTGTCAGCGCATGATTTACTAAAACAATTGGCGCATCCGCACTATCTGAACCAAAAATTTGATAACTCAACTTTAGGTTCGGATAGTACGCACCACTTTCGGTAAAGAAATCCGTAATTGTAATATCTGAAGTGTTTTTTGCCAAAATAGCTGTATTTATGATGCTGGAATTCCCGCTGTTATGTTTTCAAATACCGTTTGTAAATCTGCTTTTAGATCTTCTACATCTTCCAATCCGACAGACAAACGAATTAAATCTTGTGTTACACCAGTAGACGCTTGTTGTTCAACATTTAATTGTTGGTGTGTTGTACTTGCTGGATGAATGATTAATGATTTTGTATCTCCGATATTTGCTAATAATGAGAATACTTTCGTTTCATCGGCAATTCGTTTTGCGGCTTCATATCCGGCTTTAATTCCGAAGGTTACAATTCCACTTTGCCCTTTTGATAAGTATTTTTTGGCTAGAGCCTGATAATTGCTAGTTTCCAATCCAGGGTAATTTACCCAAGCAACTGCTTCTTGTGTTTGTAGCCATTTTGCTAATTCTAATGCATTTTGACTATGTTGTTTGATACGAATTGGCAATGTTTCTAATCCTTGAATAATTTGAAACGCATTGAATGGACTTAATGCCGAACCAAAATCACGTAATCCTTCGATACGAACTTTGGCAATAAATGCAGCTTCTTTTAATGCTTCGCTATATACTAAACCGTGATAACCTGCTGAAGGTTCTGTAAATTCTGGGAATTTTCCGTTTGTCCAGTCAAAAGTTCCTGCGTCAATAATAGCGCCACCTAATGCCGTTCCGTTTCCGTTAATGTATTTTGTAAGTGAGTGAATGACAATATTTGCGCCATGCTTGATAGGATTCAATAAGTAAGGAGTTGCAATCGTATTATCAACGATTAATGGAATTTTATTTGCTTGTGCTTGTGCTGAAATAGCTTCAATGTCTAATACGTCTAGTTTTGGATTCCCTAACGATTCAATAAAAATAGCTCTTGTATTTTCCTGAACAGCATCGTTAAAACTGTTTTCTTGGTCTGGATCAACGAATGTTGTTGTAATTCCTAGTCTTGGCAACGTTACGTTGAGTAAGTTGTACGTTCCGCCATATAAACTATTGGAAGCTACAATATGATCGCCTGCTCTAAGTAATGTAAGGAATGTTGTAGCAATTGCGGCAGTTCCTGAAGCAGTTACTACTGCTGCAATTCCACCTTCTAATGATGCCAAGCGTTGTTCTAAAACATCATTTGTTGGATTGTTTATTCTTGTATAAATATTTCCAGGTTCTGCTAAGGAAAATAAGTTTGATGCATGATCCGAATTGTTGAATACATACGCTGTAGATTGATAAATTGGGACAGCTCTTGTTCCACCATTTTGTGTAGTGTCGTGTCCTGAATGTAATGCTTTTGTTGCGAATTTTTGTGTGCTCATGTTTTCTCTTTTTTATGTATTTGTTTCTTTTTTATTCTTGTGTATATGCTATTTATTTTTAATACCTTTTTGAAAATTTGTCATTATGATTTCAGTTCAAACCAAAAAAAAGTCCTTTTGGTAGTGTATTACCTAAAGGACCTTTTTATATAGATACGATAAACGTTTTATAGTTTATCAGGAACTTTTCGATAATAGCGGAGTTGACTACAGCATAGCATGCACATAGTCATCATCATACAACAACACATTGTCATTGTAGTTTTGAATCTTGCTATTTGAAAAATTGTTACCATTTGGTTTTTTGAAAAAAAATTAACTTAAAATATAATCATGAAAAAAGCCTCTGCAATTGCAGAGGCTTAAATTATTGTGAGATGCTTTTTTAAAGTTAGCGTAATACAATAGTGTCCTCTGCGGCATTTCTGCTACACATCATACAACACATCATATTTGAAACTTTATTAAACATTTTTCGTCTTTGTTTGGCACAAAGGTAATATCATAATTATTTAATATCCAAATATTTTTTAATAAATTTTACTTTTTAACATTTTTGTAATTAAACCATATTCCTCAATAAAAGATTAAAGAGTGCTACGCTTTTAGAATCAAGAGTCAAGATTTTACATTGACTATATAATTAACTGTTTGCTATCTCCTTAAGAGTTTTAGAAGCTATACATTGTGAGCTTAAAACGTAAAAAACTCTATTATAACTGAGCTTTGAAACATTTTGAATAATTTTAATTAGACACTAATAATTGTTAAATATTAATTTATATTTTTTTGTTGTTTATATCTAAGTAGATTTTCATACATTTGCACCTGATTTTTGAGGAAAAATTTGAACTGATTGCAACCTCAATTCTTGATATCGTCAAGAAATTAAAAAATGCTAAAGCAGTAATTTTCTACTTCTTTAGCCGACAAAGCAATCACTTTTTAGTTTTCCATCTAATATAATTTTTAAAAGAAGATTTATTATGTCATATTTTTTTACCTCTGAATCGGTTTCAGAAGGACATCCAGACAAGGTAGCAGATCAAATTTCTGATGCTTTAATTGATAATTTTTTAGCATTCGATCCTGAATCGAAAGTAGCTTGTGAAACCTTAGTTACTACAGGTCAAGTTATCTTAGCTGGAGAAGTAAAATCAAACACATATTTAGACGTTCAAAAGATTGCTAGAGAAGTAGTTAACAAAATTGGCTATACGAAAAGCGAATACATGTTTGATGGAAATTCTTGTGGAGTTTTATCAGCTATTCATGAGCAATCTGATGATATTAATAGAGGTGTGGACAGAGCTACTAAAGAAGAGCAAGGTGCTGGTGACCAAGGAATGATGTTTGGATATGCAACGAAAGAGACTGAAAACTTAATGCCTTTAGCTTTAGATTTATCACATTTAATGTTGATTGAATTGGCTGCTCTACGTAGAGAAAATGAAGATATCACGTATTTACGTCCTGATGCAAAAAGTCAGGTAACGATTGAATATAATGACGACAATGTACCTTCAAGAGTTGAAGCAATTGTAATTTCTACACAGCACGATGATTTTGATGAAAGTGACGAAGTAATGTTAGCGAAAATCCGTAAGGATATCGTTGAGATTTTAATTCCACGTGTAATAGCAAAATTAGATCCAGCAATTCAAGCTTTATTTGGTGATGATATTAAGTATCATATTAACCCAACAGGAAAGTTTGTTATTGGTGGACCTCACGGAGATACTGGATTAACAGGAAGAAAAATTATCGTTGATACATATGGTGGAAAAGGTGCACACGGTGGTGGAGCATTCTCAGGAAAAGATCCAAGTAAAGTAGATAGAAGTGCTGCATATGCAACACGTCACGTTGCTAAAAACTTAGTAGCTGCTGGTGTTGCTGATGAGATTTTAGTACAAGTTTCGTATGCAATTGGAGTTGTTGAACCAATGGGAATCTTTGTTGATACGTATGGAACTTCAAAAATAAACATGACAGACGGAGAGATTGCAAAGGTTGTTACTGAAGTATTTGACATGCGCCCTTCAGCAATTGAAAGTCGTTTAAACTTACGTACACCAATGTATAGTGAAACTGCTGCTTACGGACATATGGGACGTAAAAATGAAACGGTTTCTAAAACTTTCACAACTCCTTACGGAGAATCTAAAACAATGGATGTTGAGTTATTCACTTGGGAAAAATTAGATTACGTTGATACTGTAAAAACTGCTTTCGGATTGTAAGAAATTCGTAGCTTAGTTATATATTAAGAAAGCCGCTTCTTTAAAAAAAGAAGCGGCTTTCATCGTTAAAATATAACCTGATAAACTAATATTTTTTGTGTTGATTATAGTTCAAAATTGAAAAAATTATCAATGCGATCGTAAAAAAATGTAATGAGACACTTTATTTATGGAATGAGTGTATAAATACTTAGCATAAGAAAAATATACAGTATCGTATACAATTCGTAGACAGGTTACATTTATAGTTCTATTTACTATTCCTTTTGCCCAATTATATACTATCTTAAAAAAGTAATTTCATCCTAAGTTGGTATTCATGAACACGCATGATCATAAAGAACAAAAAAAACAGCAACAGTCTGTAGCAAATACTGTTTCTCAACGAAAACAGCCTACAAATGATACATTTCAATTTGTTGACAATAGACCAAAAGCAATTATTCAACAAAAAATAGTCAGTAATACTACACAAACCGAACCATCAAAAACAATTTCTAAATCAACAAATGATGTTGCGCAATTAGGTGGAAAAAAAAGAAAGAAGCCTAGTAGCAAAAGTGATAGCGATGATGAATATGTTCCACCTCACAAAAAAAGAAAACATCGACAAACTTTTAGCCAAAGACTGAGGAGAAGAGTCATTAGAAAAGCACCTAAAAACAAAAGTGGCTTGCATGTTTGCCCAGGTTGTGGAAAACCTTTGGCTGATAAAAAAGGGAGAGAAATAAAAACCTATTATACTAGCAAATCTGGGAAACGACACAATCAAGTATCTGGACAACTTGACCATTATCCACCGTGGGCTGGAAGGTTAAAAAAGTTAAAAAAACAACGAAAAAGTGACGCTGAAATCAGAGAAGATCATGATGATCCAAGCAGATTGAGACCTTTATGTGCCGTTTGCAATCAAAGTCATAAATTTGAGAACACAAAAAAATTACCTGATAGCGGGTTTTCCGATGAAGAATATTTCAGTGATGATGATGCTAGAGATGATGAAATTTGGAAAAAGTTTAGAAAAGATGGCAATGATGATAGTGGTGCAGGAGCCGGAGCTGGTATAGCAACTTAATTATTTTCTCGATTAATGTAATTCATATAAAAAGAGTAACTTCATCATGTTTTTAATTGTAAAATAACATCAATGACTTTCACAATTCATAAATCAATTGAAATATTAAGCAAAACTCCAGAAACACTAACTACATTACTAAATGGTTTATCAAATGAATGGTTGCACAATAATGAAGGTGAAAACACATGGAGTCCGTATGATATTGTAGGTCATTTAATTCATGGAGAAAAAACAGATTGGATTGTTAGAGCTAAAATTATCTTATCCAACAATGACAATAAAACGTTTGAATCATTCGATAGATTTGCGCAAGAAAATGATAGCAAAGGGAAAACTATTCAAGAATTATTAGCCGAATTTACAGAATTAAGAAAGCAAAATTTACACGAAATAGAAAAACTTCAACTCTCAGAAAATGATTTCGTAAAAAAAGGAATTCATCCTGAGCTAGGAGACGTTAATCTAAAGCAATTGTTAGCCACTTGGACTGTTCACGATTTAGGTCATATTGCTCAAATATCAAGAGTCCTAGCAAAACAATATACTACTGAAGTTGGTCCTTGGAAAGCCTATTTGGGAATTTTGAAACGCTAGAAAACACATTGGGAAATTATTGGTCTGGACAAAATCGCCAATAAATTTACTGCCGATTTACAACTTTCTGAAACTGCAATACTTCAAAGAGTTGTATGAAAAAAAGCAAGCGAATTTGAAATAAAAAAATGGAATAAGAAGTGCTTTTTTTGGGACGAATTGACTCCTTATTAATTAATTAGAAAAGAGATATTTTACTTATAACTACCACAATTTGCATTATAAAATTCAATTAATTTCTTAAGATTACTTCTTTTACGTTGCTCTTTTTTAGTAAATTTTACCAGAAATGCTTCACACGCATCTAACTTATTTAATAAGTTATTGAATTCGGTTTGATTACGAACATAGCCATGAAAAAAATCACTCACAACAAACGGAATATTCGGCATTCGCGTAGGATTGTGCTCAAATAATTTTATGTTCCCGGTATTGACTTTAATATCCATTAATGTGTACGAAACTGAATTATTTGGTGTTAACATTACGAATTCTTGCACATAAAAATTTTTGCTTTTTCGATATTGATGTACTTGATATACTTTATCGTATTCATACACAAGTTTTTTTCCGCTAGCTTTAACAACTTTTACCCGACCTACTTTATTGAACCCTCTGGAAAGTCTGATTTTTTCACCATAAATAGTATCACCAGTGTTGAGAATGATAAAATCTTTTTCACCTTCAAGTTGTGTTAATGCGGAAGATTTACATGACATACATAATATACTCATGATAAAAAGTCCAAATACATATCGAAAGAAATCGGTTTTCATAACTGTTACCTTATTTAAGATTTATAAAATTACAAAAGAGAACAGTCTCAAAACATACGATGTTTTACGTAGATTTAATAGCTTATACTAAGTTACTAATTCTTCTTATTTGATATATCATCTAAAACGAATTTCATTTTATCCATTGAGTATGACACATAATCAACTCATATTCACAATTTAAAAAGTTACACTTTAAAACTACACAGATTTGCAGCAATTTCATACCATAACACGGAAGCTGAAAAGTGAATAGAGTAAGCAAAACTATAATTATAGTGTAATGAAAAAATTATTTTTATGTTTAATTGTCATATTATTTTCTAGTTGTAATAAGCAATTAATGGAATATTGTAAAAGTGAATCCTTACCAAAATATGAAAAGTGTAAAAAGGATTGCGAATTATCCTTACCCAATCCTTCCTCTGGATTATCGAAAGAAGATGCCATCAAAAAATGCAAAGAAAAATGTATTGTGAAAAATTTGGAAGATCAGTTGAATTGTCATAATTCTAAAAACGCAAGATGCATACGAAAATGCACGCGAAAAAAAGCGAGAGCATGTAGAAAAGACAAAAGAGATTGTAAAAAAGAAGCCCGTCGAAATAAAAAGAATTGTATCAATACTGCAAGAAGAAATAAAAGAACCTGCATCCGAAATTGTAAAAGGAATTTAAAAGGTAAACAAAAAAGAAGATGTAAAAGAAGTTGCAGAAGAACTTTTAGAAGAGCAAAGAGAGATTGCAGAAGAATTTTTAGAGGCGAGAAAAGACAATGCAAATCAGTAAATTGTAAAAAAAGTAATTTTACCAATGAATGCATAACTAAATGTGTGAAAGGCTGATATGAAAATTATTTAAAAACCCGCTTATAATTCCCTAAATTTGGATGTATTTGAAACATCACAATATGCACAAAAAAACACATTGGGGAATTATTGGCTTGGGCAAAATTGCCAATAAATTCGCTGCAGATTTACAACTTTCTGATAACGCAATTCTTCAAGGAGTTGCTTCAAGAAGCATGGAAAAAGCAACCGAATTTGCATTAAAACACAATGCAGTCAATGCGTACGATTCCTACGAAAAACTTGTAAATGATCCTAAAATTGATGTCATTTATATTGCAACACCACATACATTTCATTTTGAAAATACACTATTGTGTTTGCAACATAACAAAGGTGTTTTATGTGAGAAGCCATTAGGAATCAATTCCACACAAGTGAAAACAATGATTACAGAAGCAACAACAAGAAACCTCTTCTTAATGGAAGCCGTTTGGACACGCTTTATGCCTTCTATTGAAAAAATGTTGGAACTTTTGGATGAAGAAATAATTGGAGAAATTACTAATATTCAAGCAGACTTTGGTTTTAGAAGTGAGTTCGATCCGGAAAGTCGTTTGTATAACAAAAAGTTAGCTGGCGGTTCATTGTTAGATATTGGCATCTATCCTATTTTCCTGAGTTTATTAACTTTAGGAATTCCAACAGATATTAAAACAATGGCGCGAATGACTACAACAAATGTTGATAGTTTTTGCGCGATGTTGTTTGATTATAAACATGGAGAAAAAGCAATTTTATCTTCTACTATTGAAGCTGATACTCCTACGGAAGCTTATATTCACGGGACAAAAGGCACTATAAAATTACACCGCAGATTCCATCAACCTTCAACAATTACACTGTTTAAAAACAACGAAGAAACTGTTTTTGAACTTCCATATACAGGAAACGGATATGTTCATGAAATTGAAGAAGTCAACAAATGTATTCGAAATGGTGAAACCGAAAGTTCTAAATTACCACTAGCAATTAGTGAACAATTAATTCAAATTATAGATCGTGTAAAATCGCAAATTGGGTTACACTACGAAGTTGATAATTTTGACGCTTAATTTTACAGAATGAAACAAAAGTCGAAATAGTTCGTCTTTTAAGTATACTATTTCCAAAACAACCAACGTGAATAAAAATCGTATTTCAAATAGCATCCTGATTTTATTATTGCTTGTGATAAGTTTTACAGCATTTACATCGTATCGTTTAGAAAACGAAAAAAGGACGTTAAAAGCTGATCTTATTGAACTTTCGGACATCAAGTATGGTATGTTTAATATTGATAAATGGGAAGAACAGTTTGCTGAAATTATCACGAAAAAACTAAAAGAATTAAAACTCACAGGAAGCGATCGGAAAGAAGCACGCGCTAAAGTTCAAGCTTTTTTATATGAAGCTATTGATAAGTTTGAAACAAGTTACAAAGCTGAAAATGACCGAAAAGCAGATTTCGGATCTGTATTACGAAATTTTGGCGCAGACTTTTTTGAAATTTTTGGTGAATTAAAACAACATGTTCCTGTCATTACTGAAGATATTCTTGATTTCTTGGAGAATGATGAAAATCGAGACAACATTAAAAAGTACATTCTTGAACAAATAAATTCGTATACAGACGGAACTTTTCAAAAGATAGATTACAGTACGTACAATACTATTATTAGCAAATACAATGCGCAATCTGGAGGCGATTGTAAAGAACTGATTTCTGAAAAATTTGAAGAAATCAACGGGAAACAAAACATTATAAACTTAGTTTTATTGTTTTCGTTTCTAAGTATTTTATTGATGATTTTCTTCGTAAAAAACCATTCAAAATTAAAAATTACACTCTATATTTTAGCAGCTTTGCATTTACTAATCTTAGGTGTTTTTCTTCCTATGATTGCTATTGATGCACGAATTTCTTCGATGGAATTACAACTCATGGGCGAACCAATTTCATTTACAAATCAAGTGTTGTATTATAAAAGCAAAAGTATCATGGAAGTTTCAAAAGTGATGTTATCACAAGGCGAAATCAAAGTGATGTTGGTTGGATTGTTGGTATTATTATTTAGTGTTATTTTTCCTGTATCGAAATTAATTTCAAGTATCTTATTATTGTTTAAACAGTCTCTTCAGAATAATAAAATCATTCGTTTTTTAGTGTTTAAAAGTGGGAAATGGTCAATGGCTGATGTCATGGTTGTTGCAATTTTTATGTCATATATTGGCTTTACAGGAATCATTTCGAGCCAGTTAGATCAGCTAGAAAACATTTCGTCAAGCTTACATGTATTGACAACAAACAATTCCGAACTTCAAAACGGTTTTTTCTTTTTTATGGGGTTTGTGATTATGAGTATTTTTATTTCACAAACGATTCAGAAATTGATTGATACATCGAAAGCAACGTAACTTAAAACAGCATTATGAAATAATGAAGAATCTGTTATCTAATGAGACAGATTGCAACGAATTAAACGTCAAGCTGAACTCGATTCAGCTTCTCATAACAGTTATATGTGTGATTCCGAATCAAGTTCGGAATGACGAAGTGACTTAAATAACAATCAACTTTTCTTTGATGGCTTTGATTACTAAACCTGCAATATTTTTTACACCAAGTTTGCTGATTAAGTTTTTACGATGTCCTTCAATCGTCCGCGTACTGAGAAATAGTTTTTCGGCAATTTCGACAGTTGTGCATTCTTGTGCTATGAGTTCTAACACTTCTAATTCGCGCGCAGTTAAGTGATAATCTTTTCCTATTTTTAAAGGTCTTCCAGATTTATTTTTTAATCCTTTCAACAATGCTTGCGATACAAATTCATTAAAATAAAAACCATTTTTCACAACTGTTTTTATGGCTTCTTCCAGTTCTTCGCGTGTTGTATCTTTTAATAAATAACCATTTGCGCCAATTTCCATTAAATATGAAATCATGCGTTCTTCTTTGTGCATGGTTAAGATTAAAATTTTCACATCCGGATATTCTTCTTGCAATTTCAACGTCGCATCAACACCATTCATTTCTTCCATTTCTAAGTCTAACAATATGACATCTGGCACATCATTTTTCAGCTTTGTAAACATATCTTTTCCATTGACAGCTTCCAAAACCAATGTAACACCTGAAATTTTATCGAGCAATGATTTTATACCTTCTCGGAATAAATTATGATCGTCTACTAAGCCTAATTGTATGTTGTTTTCAGTCATGCTATTGGTATATTAATCGTTGCTTTCATTCCTGATTTTTGAGCACTAAAACTAATGGTTCCTTCTAGTACAGACAATCTACTTTCTATGTTTTTTAGTCCAATTCCTTTTTGATTTACATATTCTTGTTGCATCCCAATTCCATCATCTTCATATACAATTTTCAACGTTTTTCTTTCAGTACTCATCATGATTGACATGTTTGATGCTAATGCATGTTTTAAGGTATTATTGATTAATTCCTGAATGATTCTGTACGTGTTTAATTCGTTTGCTTTCGCGATAGAACTCGTTGTAAAATCTGTAAAAGTTACTTTTATTTTACCTGTATCATTCACTGTTTGAGCTAAACTAGCAACAGCTTCTATTAATCCTAATTTTTCTAAAATTACAGGTCGTAAGTCTTGTGAAATATTCCGAACACTTTGAATCATATTGTCAAAAAGTGAACGCATTTTATCGGTAGTTGCCATTAATTCTTCTGGAGAAAGCTCCGAAGAAACCTGACTCAAATATAGTTTGGTTGTCGTTAACAAAGCGCCAACATCATCGTGCAATTCTTTTCCAATTCGGGTACGTTCTTTTTCTTCACCTTCAATAGCAACGGCTAACAATTCTCGTTGATAGTCAGCTTCAATTTTTTGATGATTTTTTTGTTGTGCTAGTAATCGTTTTTGATAGACAATAAAAAATAAAATTACCGCTAAAGCAAGCACAAAAATCATAACCATTCCGATGATTATGACTTGTAACGTTATTGTTGATTCGGATTCACCCATATAGCTATTATGAAAAAAATGACTAATACAATATTAACAATAGCATGCAATCCCCAAACTAAGAAATTAACCTCAGCAGCTTTTGTAGACAAACTATTACTAATAAAGAATAAGAGCAAGTTACTTGAAAAATATATTAAAAACCCTGCATTAAGCCAAAACATTGGATTCCGTTCTAGCGAAGCATATTTTACTTCTTTTAGTAATGCATAAAAATAGCTTATGGTTAAAAAGATGACTAATAGTCCTAATGTTGTTGTTGCATTTGAATTAAACGTACGTATACTTTGAAAAAAGGACATATTCACAATACAAAATACCGTAAATACTATGGCTGCTGTGGTAAAAACATATTTGGGAAATAGTTTATGCAAGGCATCTTTATAAATGTAAATAATACATAGGAATTCAATAATTGTATAAAAATGATATACAGGTAAGTTATTCTCTTTTTGATACCATAAAATATTTGCAATGAGTTCTGTGATGGAAAATAGAATAATTAAATAGAATAATTTTCGCTGCATTTGCGATAAACGATGGTACTTCCATATCGCTATAAGCAACGGAAGTACTATCGTAAGTGACGATATCAATCGCAGATTTCCAAAGAATTCTTTACTCATTTTATTACATTTAACACGTTGGCGGACATGGGCTTGTATATTCAATAAACACTTCTTTTCCTCCTGTAAATTCAACTATTCCTTTAAGTCCTAATGTTTCTTCTTTTTTGTTGCGTTTTTCATATTTGAATCCAAGTACTGGTGTGAATGAGATGACTTCTTTGCTTGAAAATTTATTCATATCGATTCCAGAATATAAGGTAATTTCATTAATCCCTATCAGTTTCTGTATGACGTTTTTTATCATAGCGTCATTCACTTTATAACTCAAAACACGTTCTGTAGCTTCTACAATACGTTTTCCTACTTTTTTCTTAGCACGTGCTGTAAATAAATCATCGATTAAATGAACATCAATCTCATTCCAATTTTTACAAACCATATCTTTAAATACTCCTGGAACTTCTTCATACGGGTCAGCATTTTCTTTTGAATCATCAATAGTCTCAATAGGATCTAATCTAAAATAATGTTTATTTTTAAGTACATCCGTTACTTTTAAGATTGGAAAAAAGGTTTGTTTTTTCTTGTTTGCTTTTTTTAATCCTAAATAAATTTCAAGAGTGTCAATTCCATCCTTTATTTTTTCAAACTCTTTCACCTCATCAGCACTCATTTGAAAATCACTAGTTCTTGTATACTGGTTTCCATTAGTTGTTATTTTATGAAAATGATGCGATAATTGCAACATATCTTCTCGTTCCCAACGTCTTATATACTTTAAAAATGCTTTTTCGGTTATTTTGTTTTTTTGTTTTTTCATGTGTGAAATTTTATATGATTAATATAATTGGTAGTGTTTTCTTCTTTAATTATGATATAAAACTAGCTAAAAAACCCTGTGTTTACTAGCTATAATATTATAAATACGTAAAAACCACAGCAAATCACGGGAAACTACGGAAGCGTATTTTCAGTACTTACAGTCTATTATTTTTTCTGTGTTATGATGAATTTTGAAACATCAAACAATCAAAACTAGGCGAAGCCGAAAACCTTATTATAGAGTAGGCAAATCTTTAAAACTATTACATTATGGGAAATGAAGAAAAAACTTCAAGACGTCAAATGGCTGAAAAAAGTTATTCTTGGCAATTAGTAACATTCGAAAAACAAAGCAAATTATGGTTAGAATGGAGAACAGATGCGCCTTTTAGAGCACAGAAAGATAAAATTGAGGTATACAAAGGGAAATGGCCAAACAACCCAGATTCGGAAGCAAAAGCTTGGACTTGGGCAGAATCAAATAGTCCAATTGGCGGTTGGAATTCAGGCATCGATTATGGATCTGATTGGTATTGCGCGCGTATTGCACAATCAGCACCAGATGGACCTTATGTATATATGGAGCAAATTATTACTAAAGGATAAAACTAATTTCTTTTAAAAAATTTACAACAATAAAAGCCTTTCCATAGTGGAAAGGCTTTCTTTATAGCTACTCAATAAATTTTATAAATTATACTTCACACTTAAAATTAGGTATCGCGGTTGTATGAAATATTCACTCGTACTAGTTGAAAAATTACTAGAATTGTCTTGATTCAATGATTTTGTATTCAACAAGTTGGTTCCACTAATCGTATATTCCCAACTACTATCTTTTTTCTGATATGCTAAATCTGCTTTTAAGAAACTGTAATTGTTTATGGTACGTTCTTCACTTTTGTAATTGAAATACGAATAGTCTGCTGTAAAGACGAAACTTTTTAAGAAATATGCATCTACATTTACAAACGGACTATTGGTTGTAAATGTGTTTGTAATATTTCCTTGATCGTATTTATTAATGGTCAAATTATACCCTATCTCAATATTTGGCGCATCTCTAAAGTTGGTGCTTAAACGCGTTTGATATCCTTGTGTAAACGATTCATTCACATTTCTAGTTCCATTAATTTCTTGTGTAAATTTTGACAATGACAAGTTTCCACCAACAGAAGCTTTTAGTTTCCCAAATGTGCGTTCAAATCGTCCATTCGCTGTAAACGTTTCATCTGCAAAATTAGAGTTAAAAGGAGACGAAACACTGTTTGTACTTAATACATCTGGATCACCTGGATTTGCTCCTGGAATCGTTAAGAATTGAGAGCGATTTCTAATTGGATCCACACGTTTGTTATAGTTTAGGAATGCAAATATGTTTGTGTAATTGAACATATTAAAACTAAAGTAACTTAAATTCAAGTTGTGTGACAATGCATTTTCTAAAGTTCTGTTTCCTCTAAATAATGAATTGTAATTGTTAAACACTAATCCTTCTGCCAAATTATTTACATCTGTAAAATCGGTTTGCATCTGATATCTAAAGTTGATATTTTCAGAGTTTTTTAATTGTAAACGAATGTCTAAATCTGGCAAGAATCGTGTGAAGTTATCTTTAAATTCTGAACCAAACTGAATATTCTTCAAACCATAAGCATGTGCTGTAATTCCTGGCGTGAATGTGAATTTTCCAGCTTTAATTTTATAATGTAAACCTACATATGTATCGCTGAAGTTATATTTTACATCATTCGTAACCTCTTCTAATGAGTTTGTAAGTGGAGACACACTTCCATTGTCCAAAATTTGAAAGATTTCAGAATCAAAATTTTGTGTACTTAGTGTCGTTCCCGCTGTAATGTTGATATTACTTTTATTATTTAATACATACCAATAATCTACGCGTGCGTCTAGCTTGTTTGTTTTCACACGTCTATCTTGTCCAATATTCAAGCCTGATTGTGTTGTATTTAAACCTAATAAATCTGTAAAACGAAATTGTTCACTTTGCGCTAATTTGGCATTATAAAAAGGATCTTCATCCTGTAATAAATGTTGCGCTTCAAAAGCGAATATATTTTTTTCGTTTGCTGTATAATAGTAATTAAGGTTTTGATTAATACTGTACGGATTTTGTGTTTGATTTTCATCTATATCACCTAACAAAGATGAGAAGAAATCTGTACGTTCACCTTGATTGGAAACTTTTCCAAAAGCATCGTAATCTAACTGATTGTTTGAATTTGGTTTATACTTTGTACTCAACTTAAACAATCCTAAATCACTTTTTTGACGTGTGTTTGTGACTGTATTTTCGTCAGGAATATTTTCATCTAAATAATCATTGACACTGTTTTCGCTGATTTCCGTTCGAGAACCAGAATAGATTGCAAAACCACTAATATCCCATGTTTTCTTTACTTCATAACTAAAGTTTGCTGCGCCAAATTTGGAATCAATTGCTTGTGCTCTATTGTTTCGTAATGTTAAGAATCCGATATCACTTGAAGCTACATTAAAATTCGTTCCCGTGTTACGAGATACATTTCTAAATCCACCTGAAAAGTTAAAGAAGTCTCTTCGTGTAAACGGAATTGAACCTATATTATTAAAATCAGTAATAATGTTTACGCTATATTTTGGACTGTAATAGAATAACCTTGGATTCGCAACATATCGTTCTTCTGGACCAACTCCGGCAGTTACTTCTCCAAACCAGAAATTTTTCTTTCCTTCTTTTAGTTTGATATTAATTGCCACATTATCCTGATCGTTTCCAAGTCCACGCATTTGAGAAACATCATTGTGATTTTTCAGTACTTCTACTTTATCAATAGCGTCCGCTGGAATGTTTTTCGTGGCTAGTTTACTATCTCCATCAAAAAACTCTTTTCCTTCCACCATTACTTTTGAAACGGTTTTTCCCTCAACTTTTATTTCTCCTTCATCATTAACCTCAACACCTGGTAATTTTTTCAAAACATCACCCAATTTTTTTTCTGAGCCATTTTTAAAGGAATCTGCATTGTAGACAATTGTATCTCCTTTGATTGTTACAGGCATTTCATAGGTCAATTCAACTGCATCCAAACTCTTATCAGTCTTCATTACAAAGTCTTTTTTGAGATCAACTTCTGTCGTTGTCAAAGAGTCATTAATCGTAGCAAATCCTATGTAACTTACTTTGATAGCGTAGTTTGTATTTTTCTTTAATGAGAGGCGAAAACGTCCTTCATGATTAGTAATTCCGTACGAATCTAGTGCATTTGTTTTCTTATTTAGCGCAATTACATTTGCCAATTCTAATGGTTTTCCAAGTGTATCTTTTACAACACCTTCAAATGTAATTTGGGCATAAGTTATCTGTGCCATGCCTAAGCATAGCAACATAAGTACTATTTTTTTCATTGATTTTGTTTTCTCTGATTAGTTAGAGATTTGGTTTGGATTTGGTTTTATCCTCTTCCTCCTCTTCTACCGCCACGTCCGCGTCCGCGATACATGTCTTGCATTTCTTGCATTTTCTTTTTCACAATATCATTGTATTCTGTACGTGTAACTTCTTTTCCTTTTGTTGGTTCCTCAATCGGATCTTTTTCATCAGGATTCATTACAATTTTAGAACATAGAATTGTTGTTTTGTATGCGTTTATTTCTAAGATTAAGCCTGGTAATCCCCAATATTCTCCAGGACCTTGATTTACGGGAATATCTAATGTATACCAAGCAGTTACTAATATTTCTTTAGGCACTTCAACTTGACTCATTGGATCATTTGTTGCTTTTATAGAATCTTGCTTTTTCTGTTCAGCAGTTTTGTCTTTATTATCATTGTTACGTCTTCTACGCATGCTTCTAAAATCAAACTCATCAACTTTCTTTAAGGCAGTTGCTTTGAAACATAGATACTTTCCAATTTGCTTAGTTTCTCCTTCCATTTTCCATTCGAGCTTTGGCAAACTATCTTTGATTAAGAATTCTTTTCCAAAGAACTCTTTAGATTCCATCATGACACCATCTTTAACGCTTTTGTATTGTTTTCCAGGAGAAAAACTTCCCATCATCATACGTCCAAAACCTCTTCCTCCACCTTGTCCTGGCGCTTCAATTTTTTCTTCTTCTTTGTATGTTGATGCTGACTGACTAAAGTCTAAAATGTAGACTTTTTCTAAGAAACCTTTCATTCGGTCAGCGATTCGTTTTTTCTGTTCTTCAGACATTTGTCTTCCGCCCCAGTTCGTATCCATCGTCGTTTTTGACTGATAGTATGCTTTTCCTTGAAAACCTTGAGCAAACATACCTGTTGTACATATAAGTAAGCTCCAAATTAAAATACGTTTCATTCTTGTTAGGTGTTTATTTTTTTAACTCTTTTGATAATTAGTATGTAACTTAGTGAAAAGTTACACTTTTAACATCATTTAGACCTAACTTTTCCGTTTGAGTTTAATTAAGTTCTGTTAAAATTGTCTTAATTTTTAACTAAATTCAATTTAGATGAGACGTTTTAGTGTGATGATAATCGTTTTAGCACTTCCGTTTTTGTCTTTTAAAATGAGCTCAACTTTTTTGTTTTTTTGTTTTAAAAGTTTTCGATACAATTTTATATCTGATAGTTTCTTACCATCAATAGATACTACTTCATCGCCTTCACGGATTCCTTTTGTAAAGGCTTCAGAATCTTTAACTACATTTGAAATCTGAATTTTTTCAGCTTCTTTTTCTATGGAAATTCCACTTAATGGAAATTCAAATTCATTTGTATATGTTTTATTGGGTTTTAAATAAATCTTCTTGTTTTTGTAGTCTAATATTGAATTGAATCGATTAATAATTTTCACACCTAAAATTCCAGCATATGCTTCAGAAGCCATCACACCTGATTTACTGTTTGATAAGTCTATTGGCATTTCTCCAAATTCAAAATCAGCAAGTTTTAAGCTGGCTATTTTCCCTATTTTAAACGTTGATGAAGTTGTTAAACTTTCTGCTTTGTTTTCAATCGTTTTTCCAATAGTACTTTCAATTTTTTGCTCTTTTACAAAAGGTGTATTTAGTAGAAATGTCATGTTTGCACCAGAATCAAAAAGAAATTCTCCATTAAACTTTTGATTATTTTCAAGTGTAAATTCGAGTTTAACTTGAGGTATATTTGCAAAATCTAATGATGCAGGTAATGCTTTATATTCATTCACATTTTCAATATCATCTACACTTTTGTAAAGTTCAATTTGACTTTCATCAAAGTTGAGTCGTGTAACAAATTTTTGCATAATATCTGCTCCAACTATTCCATCAATTTTTTGATCTCCTCTTTTAGACAATCGCGATAAATCTACCAAAACCATATGTGTATTAGCAAGTGTAATATCCTGAATGTGTAATGTTTGCGACAAAGCAACATTATATACTTCTGTTCCTGCTGCGCCTCCTGCTTCTTGCTGATAATTAGCCTCTACTCCTAATTGCTTAGCAACAGTTTCATCTAACACAATTGTTGATGCGCCAGTATCAAACACAAAGTTTAATGGTTCTGAATGATCATTTACCGTTACTTTAATAAACATCAAATTATCATTTTCAAAAGGAATTGTTGCAACTTGTGCCTGTATTGTAGAAATACTCACAAATACACAAAGAAGCATATATAAGCTGTATTTTCTTAAGTATAATTTCATAGTTTAATGTTTTATCCGCCAATTTTAATTGTCATAGTCTCTTCACCTCTTCCGTTACCTCTATAACGTTCCATCATTTCTTTTGACTTTTTCTTCATGATTGCCTCAAATTTTTCTTGGTTTACCTTTTTACCCTTTGTTGGCTCTTTTATGGTTACTTTATTTTTAGGGTTTAATACAATTTTACTACAAATAATTGTCTCCGAACCGTCATTTACTTCTAATATTAAACCTGGTAATCCTCCATACATTCTTGGACCTGAATTTACCGGAATTTCCATCGTATACCAAGCAGTTAGCGTTACTTCCTCTTTGGTTATTTTTGGCTCTTCATCAGTATCATTAAATGAAATGGATTCCATTTTCTCCATTTCAATAGTTCGCGTTGCCTTAAAACATTGATATTGTCCGATAAATTTTGTCTCCGTACCCATTTTCCATTCCTTATTTTTTAGTGAATCTTTTATTAGAAAAACTTTTCCGAAAATGTCTTCTTGATTAGTGTACCGTTTTTCCTTTATATTTTTATATAATATGTTCGATTCACTACTTCCCATAACCATAACTTGCATGCCACCGCTACTCGGTTGTGGCGCAGCTAATTTCCCTACTTCTTTATAGATTGACTCTGAAGAATTGAAGGTAAGTTTGTATTCTTTTTGAAACTGCTTTTGCAACATTTCATTTAGCTTCTTTTTCATATCATCATCGATTCCTTGATGTTCTTTATCGTCCATTTTGAAATCCATTTTGCGACTTGTTTTGTATGTCGCTTCACCTTGAAACTCTTGTGCATTTACTAGTGTACTGACCAAGATGAAGACAAATACAATAATTGATTGTGCGTAATTTTTCATATGTATTAGCTATTTTTTAGTTTTTTGATGTTACAAATATGAGCGAGAAAAGATTTTTATTTGGTTAACGAACGTTAACGAGTGTTAAGCAAGAAAAAAAGAGGCTATTTAAAAAAATTAAACAGCCTCCTTTTAGAGTCAACTATATGTTGATATTTTATTCAAGTATATTTTTGATGACATTTCGAGTGTTTGTCAATACAATTTTACGATCCGTTTCCATATCGCCCAAATAGCGAATCGTGTCATTTTTGACAATGAGTAAATGCGGAAAACCATTGATTCCCAAACTATCTCGAATCATTTCAAATTTTTCTGCAAATACCGTTTCGTAATCATAATTGAGTTCTTTAATAATGCCCAATGTTTTTTCACGAGTATCGCGTTTTAACGGAACATTTGCACTATAAAATTTTATCTTGGAATTTCCTTCAAATTCTTGCTTTAGCTTTTCATATATTGGAAACTCTTCAAAACAAACACCACATGTTGTTGACCACAGATCGACAACAGTTACTTCCGTATCAAAGTTTATTTGCTCTTGATTTAATGAATAAAAAGCTATGCTTGGAAGTTTTTTATTTTGAAATGCATCTGTGTTTCTGTAATAATGAATTAAATTTGGTCTCGCAGCATAACTTATAAAGAAAATAAATACTATAAAGTAGATAATCATTAATTTCTTCTTCTGGGTCCAGCTTCCTAAAAGTACACTTACTGGTATCATTATTATATACAAAATTGTCCCAGCTGTAGTTGCTAATCTTTCAGAAAAAATAAATACTAATACTATATTTAAGGTCATTAGAAAGAATAAACTAATATCGCGCGCTATAGATTGCTCTTTTCTTGCCATCCAAAAAGCTACGAAAAAAAATGTCAAACAAATTGCTGGAAACATTTTTGTATTATTTCCATTGAAAATCACACCAAAAAAAAGATAAATACATATTCCTAATAAGGAATTTAAAAAATATCTAAGGTATTTTTTTCTCGTTTCTTTTTTCATAATTATCCTAACTCTGGACTGCATAAACCAATACACTTGTCATTCCACCACCAACCACAATCAGTTTGTGTTATCTCACAAGTATCTTTTCTTTTATCACATGGACCATCTAAACAACCAAATCCCCAATCGCAGTCACATTTTGGTGTTCCTGGGTCAAATGCATCTTCTGTGGCGTTCGTATTTTGTATAATGATTCCGTTTCTATCAATATTTTCTAAATACCCAAATGCACTTACTACAAAACGTTGCGACCAATTGAACTTTTGCATTCCTTCATCGCGTAAGCTGTTTAAATAGTATTTTTCTTTTTGTGTTATGGAAGTTGAAAAGTCGCTTTTATTGACAAAATCTTCAAATTTATTTAGTAAAGCACGTTCGTCTTCACTCAAATCTAAGGAATTTATTTGTCCGAATTTATCTTTCCATATTTCTTTTTTTCTGTCAGGGGATAATAACCTATACATGGCTCGTTGTTGTTCGTCTGAATAGGTGATAATTTCTGCGCGATCCATTTGTTGAATCGCCTTTAGGTTTTCTTTCACAAAAGCATCTACACTTTCGTCGCAACTATAACAAGTTTCTTCTTGCGTACATCCTATCAAAATAAATTGTAATACACATACACACAACAATAATTTTCTCATAAATTGTCTCATTTTAAAGGTTAAAAATTAAAAAACAAACTAAGATATATTATTTTTTAATATAATTTACTTACAATTATGTTTATTTTTTCCGTCATTAGATCGTCATTTTACAAAAGTTATTTTTTGTTAACGAGTGTTAAGCGATTGTTTTTTATCCTAAAGAACTTCTTACATTTGGAATGTAAATAGATACAAATGAAGCAACAACGCGCTAATTGGATTTTATATTTCATTATTACAACCATTGCAATTACGGTTGCGGTGCAAGTGTATTGGAATTATAAAAACTATCAGGTAAATAAACAACAGTTCATCAATCAGGTTCAGATAAGTTTGGATAATGCAGTAGAAGCGTATTATGCTGATATTGTTAAGAAAGATAAAGTGATGTTTGTATCTATGGACGCTTCCAATTTGGGTAATTTACCAACATTTGATAAGTTTAGAAGCATGGATATAGATTCTATCCTGAATAGATCCAATCATCTAAATTATAATAATGGTGATACAATTATTGTTGAAGCTCATGTACCAGAAGGTATGCCATATCCACACGAAACTATTGACTCTATTCTCCTCGCCGCAGAATCAACAATTCACGCAAAATTTTCAAAATTTAGTAATAACTTAAAAAAATATAAAGATAGCGTTCGCTTATTCAATGAAGTTTCGTCTTTGTATATTTCTATTTCAGAAGATTCTCTTAGCTTTAAAAAATTACAATCATTTTTAGATGTAGAGTTTGACAGAAAGCAAATTACGCTTCCGTATCAATTAAAACGTTTTAATAATAAAGAACTTATTGACGAGTTAAAAGTAGATTCACTTCCAACAACATTTTTAAAAACCTATGCAAAATCTGCGTATTTACCACCTAATGAGAAACTAGAATTACAATATGCTAATATTTCAAAAGCTGTTCTAAAAGAAAGTTCGATGGGAATTTTACTCTCTACATTACTTACACTTGCTATTATTAGTTCCTTATTGTATTTATTGAATGTAATTAATAAACAGAAGCAATTAGCAGAGATTAAAAACGACTTGATTAGTAATATTACACATGAGTTTAAAACACCAATTACAACCATTTCTACAGCTTTGGAAGCTATTCAACATTTTGATGCATTGAAAGATCCTGAAAAAGCTCAGAAATACTTGTCAATTTCTGACAAGCAATTGAAAAAGTTGCATATCATGGTTGAGAAATTATTAGAGACTGCTACGTTAGATAGTGAAAATCTGTTGTTAAAGAAAGAGTCTTTAAATGTGGTTGATTTTGTAAAAAAAATCGCTGATAAACAACAAACTCTAGATTCCGAAAAAGAAATTGTTTTTAGAAGTAACACAGAAGAATTATTATTAGCATTAGATCCTTTTCATTTTGAAAATGCGATTACAAACTTAATTGACAATGCTATAAAATATGGTGGAAATGCTATTGAAGTAAATATTGCTAAAGTACTAGAAACTGTTGAAATTACAGTTATTGATAATGGCAACACAATTGACAAATCGCAACGAGAAAAGATTTTTGATAAATTTTACAGAATTCCAAAAGGAAACACACACGACGTGAAAGGGTTTGGAATTGGCTTATATTACACCAAAAAAATTATAGAAAAACATAACGGAACGATTCAATTGATTCCTGATGCAAAACATACAATTTTTAAAATAACACTGCACGTATGAAACGAACATTAATAAAATTTAAAAATACATTCACAAAAGTGAATATTTAAAATTTTTAATGTGAGAGCGCAGCAGTTGCACACGTTCTCAATTTTATAAATAATTTACTATATAATCACTAAAATTTAAACGTGTGAAAAAAAATAAGATAAAATTATTATTGGCAGAAGATGAACCTGCTTTGGGACAAATTGTAAAAGAAAGTTTAGAATCGCGTGATTTTGAAGTGTTTTTATGCGAAAATGGTGTAGCAGCATATGAAACATATCAAAAAGAAAGTCCCGAAATATTAGTGTTAGATGTGATGATGCCAAAAAAAGATGGCTTTACATTGGCACAAGAAATTCGTCAAGAAAATCCGACTATTCCTATTATTTTCTTAACGGCAAAATCGCAAGTAAAAGATGTCGTAGAAGGTTTTCAACATGGTGGAAATGATTATTTGAAAAAACCATTTAGCATGGAAGAATTGATTGTTCGTATTCATGCATTGTTAGATCGAATTCATATAAAACAAGATCATTCACAAATTCCTATTGGAGATTACACATTCAATCACACTAAGCAACAATTGACTCATAATGAATCTATTGCACAGTTAACACATCGTGAGTCTGAATTACTTTTTCATTTGACTGAAAAAAGAAATGAAGTATTGGATAGAACTTTTATTTTGAATAAACTTTGGGGAGATGATGATTTTTTCAATGCCCGAAGTATGGATGTTTTTATCACTAAACTTCGTAAAAAGTTGAAAAATGATACTTCCATTCAAATTGTGAATGTACGCGGTTTTGGGTATAAGTTAATTTGTTGAGAATAATATTGAGTCGTGAGAGCTGAGAATTCAGATAATTTTTCTGAGTTCGTAAAGCTGAACTCAATTCAACTTCACATAATCATGAGCAATTATTCATAGAAAATTACAACCATTAAGTCGTATACATTTTGTAGGCAAAAAAGAATAGCAAAAGCCCAATTAATGCATAAAAAATACGTGAACCATTCCGACCAAAGACACTAACTATAAATTTTGCTTTTCTATTAGTAAAGAAAAAATCCCAGTTAAAAATACTTGCTAAAATTGTAAAAGCACCAACAGCAATTGCGAATATAATTCCAATCAATTCTTTATTATCTTCCATAATATTGTTTCGTTACAGTTAAAAAATGATTTCATTTCTTGCTCTAATTTATTAAATAATAAACAATTAAATTTCTTTGGCGCATTTTTTGTAATTTGCCAATCATGAAATATGTGATTCTTTGTCTTTTCTTGTGTTGTTCGATGTGTATATTCGGACAGAAAACGATTTCTGCTACGTTACAACAGCAAGATAGTTTGGCGGTTGATCATTTTGAAGGAATGGACAATTTTGGCGCTTCGTACGTGATTCAGGATAATATTCTGATGAAGAAGAAAGATTCAAAAGAATGGCAATATAATAATCTGCAATTAGGCGAAATTACATCTGTGGATATTCTAAATCCGTTGAAAATTACATTGTTTTATGCAGATTTCAATACTGTTATCATTTTAGATAATACCTTAAATGAAATCAAACGAATTGATTTTAATGTCATTGGCGAATTCAAAAATCTGGCTGCAGCCACAACAGCAACCGATAGAAATTTATGGGTTTTTGATACAAACACGCAACAATTGGAAGTGTTTAATTATGTCCAAGAGAAAACGCCGATCCAAAATTTACCAATTCCAGAAAAATTTATTACACAAAAAAGCAACTACAATTATTGTAGAATTCTTACAGAGACTACTTTGTATACATATAATATTTACGGAAGTTTATTGACGCAACAAGAAGTGACAGGCGTTACAGACTTTTCTATGACAAATACAGAAGTAATCTTCTTGAAAGAAAAAAAATTATATTACACCTTTGAAGAAGACGTTTATCTTATAAATTTGCCTTCTGACAGAATTGACATAAAACAGTTTTCGCTTCACAATGATATCTTGTATATTTACGACGAAATTGTATTGTATCAGTTTCAACTCAAAAAACCAACAAAAGAATAAATAGAACGAATCTTTTTAAAATCGATTGTAAAATCCAACAGTCTGATTTTAAAGCAAACACCTAATTACACAATCACATGCACGTTGCAATTGCAGGAAATATTGGCGCTGGTAAAACTACTTTGACAAAACTATTAGCAAAACATTACAAATGGGAACCTCATTTTGAAGATGTTGTAGATAATCCATATTTGGATGATTTTTATACGCAAATGGAGCGTTGGAGTTTTAATCTTCAAATTTATTTCTTAAACAGTCGTTTTCGACAAGTTTTACAAATTCGCGAAAGCGGAAAAAAGATCATTCAAGATCGTACTATTTATGAAGATGCACACATTTTTGCACCAAACCTTCATGCGATGGGATTAATGACAAATCGCGATTATGAAAATTATCAATCGCTTTTTGAATTAATGCAAAAATTAGTGGACGCACCAGATTTATTAATTTATCTACGTGCAGATATTTCTACACTAGTTGCACAAATCCATAAACGTGGACGCGATTATGAGAATTCAATTAGTATTGAATATTTAAGTAGATTGAACGAGCGTTATGAAGCTTGGATTACAAAATATACTAAAGGAAAGCTATTAATTATTGATGTTGACAATTTAGATTTTGTAGATAATCCAGAAGATTTAGGAAGCGTTATCAACAAAATTGATGCAGAAATACACGGATTGTTTTAAACAACAATTTATATATAAAATACAAAAGCCATTCTTGATAGAATGGCTTTTTTTATATGTACTATACAACATTTTAACAACCTGTATGACACGTTCTACAGTGTAAAGGATCAGAAAGTACATGTGCTGCCGTTCTACAATTTCCGCATGTAATTCCACTTTGGTTAGTGTTATTTGCTCCGCCGCTTCCGCCGCTTCCATTTCCATCACAACTAGAATCGTCTGTTTCTAAAGGTGGATAATAACCTCCACGAATATTTGATAGATTAGAAACATCTGTTTTCCCTAATGACAATTTTGTGATTAATTTCTTTTTTTTCATGATATAAAATTTTAATGGTTAAATATTAAATATATACAGTTGTGCTTCTAAACACAATAAGTAGTAGCGCTGTTTTATGAATTGAAGGTATAACCCACAATCTTACATTGCTGATAATGAACACCTAACAATATATGTTAGATGTGTTTACATGAAAAAACATACGTTCTGCAGAAAATTGTTTAATTTTCTATTCTTAAAAGTCATTTTACATACCTATGCTCAACTTTTTTAAAGGATCAAAAGATAAAAACAAGAAAACTATTGCCAAGCTCTATATTCGTAATGATTTTTCAATAGAAGATTTAAAATCGCCTTTGACAACTTTTTTTGAAACTTCAACGATTACAGATGCCGCATTCAAACAAGTTCATAATGGTTTTACAGTTGATTATTCAAGAGAAAACAATGAAAAGAAAGGCGTAATTACCGCTTCTCGCTTACAGTTATTACAAAACGAATCTATTGTATATATAGTTGCCGAAACCTTAGAAATTAATCCTTCAACCTATGAAGAACGTAAAGAAGCAGCTGATTTTGAATTGCAAACTCAAGCCTTTTTTATACAACTACAAGAATTTCTTTTAGCTCAACAAAATGATGATTTGTATGCACTTTACAATTCAGAAGCAATTTCGTTTGTTCCAGCACTTGATTTAACAACAAAGAATTTTATATTTCATCAGTTACAACCATCGGAATATGTATTGAGTGTTTTAGGCATTAGTGAATTGACGCCAAAAGATAAAAATATTACCTATCCAAAAGATTCAATTTGGTATGTTGTCATCACTTCCGTGCGAACGCTTATTGTTGGAAAATCACCTGATAACGAAATGCTTGTCATTGACATTTCTAGCGAAAGCTTTACCGTTGAAGATAAAACAGGAAAAGATAAGGTAACAACTGATTCATTGACGTTTTACACAGAATTCATGAATGATACATTATATCATGAATTGTTACCAGTTGTTGAAAATAACGGAAATCGCATTGGAGTTTTTGGAGATATTTTAATTAAAAAATACCATAAAAAAGATACACATTTAGCATTGGCTTCACGTTTATTTCAATTGCAAAGTACGACTTCTGATTTGTTAGGAAATGAATTGAAAAGTGATTTAATTCTTCATTTAAAACGATTAAAAGTTACAGAAGAAGAACAAGAAGCTATTGCAACAGTTTTTTCAACACACATACAAGCGCATGATAGTTTTGGCGAAAATTTAATTGCTATTGTAAACGATTGGCAACTTTCATATGAAGAGCAAAAGCAGTTATTAAAGTTATTACAACCATTTCAAAAAAAGGAGACTGCTACGCACACAATTAAATTTCATAATCATTTTCATCAATTATTTAGTGCGAAAGAAAAAAAGGCAGAAGTCATATTTGAGTTTAATCTGAATTATGCCAAACATTTAAACAATTCAGAACGATTTTTAGAAGCAATTTCCTTATACAGAACGATTTACGAAACACTTCCTGATGATAGCATTACTGATTTATTACCTAAAAATACCACCAATTTATTGGAAGGCGAAGGTGGACAACAGTTAAAAATTACCATTCTTGAAGCAATTTTATCGATTCAAAAACAGCTTGAAGAAGATAGTTCTGAAACGGTGCATAAACTTGCCGAATTACAACCGTTGAAACAATCGCGTATTGAAGCTTTAACACATCATGAAGTACATCAGCGTAAAGCAAAAGTGATACAAGATGTTTTACAAGCAAAAGTATTGACAACAGCAACTATTGAACATTCAAATCAATATGAACGTCTGGAAAAAGCAACAGTTTTAAAGGAAGTTGTGCCAAGTTGTTTTAAAAATGCAACAGGTTTTTTTGACTCTTTAAATAATTTTATTGCAGCATTGAATCCTCCAGATTATGAATCTGTAATTTCTTTTTCAGATCGATTAAATACACACAATTATCCTGAAATTACGGAACGTATTACCGCAATTTGTTATGCGTTGCAAATGAACGTTCCTGAATGTTATATTGGACGTGGTACGTATGCAGCTTCTGTGATTGGTGTGGAAGGAAAACCATCATTCCTAATGATAGGTGTTGACTTTTTAGAACCTGAAAACATACGCTATTTAGAAGTAAATGCATTAACTTTTTTAATTGCTATTGAATTGGCACACATGTACTTTGAACATTCAAAAATCACCTCAACAGATGTTTGGCGTGGCGCAACTGACAAAGGGTTTACGCTGGTAAGTATGTTATTAACGGTTTTGCCATTTGTTGGAAATATTGGTAAAATCTTTGGAAACATTGCAAGTGTGGAAAAATATGCTAAGATTATAAATCGTGTAGAACAAGTTGCGAATGTTGCAGAAAAAGGACAAGGAATTGTAGAAGTTAGCGAGAAATTTAATTTGAATCCTTTTAGCAAAGACAAATCGCAAGAAAATGATTCTCAAAATTTGTTGATTACTTCCAGATTAATGGAAATTGTCGCAGATAAAGTTGCTTTATTATTTTGTGACGATTTAAAAGCCGCTGTAAAAGGTTTATTGGCTGGTATGCCTGATTTTGAACAAGATTATCATATCATTTCTCAATATGGCGTAGAAGCTTTCCTAGCGAGAACTGATGAACAAGGAGAATTTGTACATCAAGAATTAATTATTCGTTTAAAAAGTATGTGCGCATTCTACTTATCGGACACTTTTGAAGATTTAAAAAAACAATTACATTCCCCTATAAACCCCTAAAACTGGATATATTTGAAAACTTCCCTTATTGAACTAGCAGAACCTTATGAGTTAACACCTGATAAAGTTCTTCAAGAAAAATTACGCCTTTTAGATTTAAAAGATGGCGAAACACTTATTGATTTAGGTTGTGGCGACGCACGAAGTTTGATTGCTGCTGCAAAGTACGCTAGTGTTAAATGTATTGGTTATGAATTATTTTCAAAAGCCATTGAATCTGCTACTGAAAATATTCAGAAAGAAAACATGTCGAATCAAATTGAGATTATAGAAGAAGATTTCTTAAACGCTGATTTATCCAATGCCAATGCTTTAATTTTATACTTGACACGATTTTCTCTCGGTCAACTCTCCTTAAAGTTAGAAAATGAATTACCTGTCGGCGCTAGAATTGTTACGCATGATTTCAATATTCCTGCATGGGAAGCGGAAAAAGTGATCAAAATAAGATCAACAAACTCAATTCCGTTTACTTTATTTTTATATAGAAAAAAGTAATTTTATAAAACAAAAAAGCCGCAATCGTATTGATTGCGGCTTTCTTTATATAATAAGATTACTTATATATTTTCTTCTTCTAAAGTAACTGCGTTGATTGCTACATTTGTTTTTGTAGTGTCTTCAACATTTACTTGAATTACATTTTTGTTTACTTCTTCTGCAGTTGCAGTATCATCACCATGTCCACCTAAAATTGGCGCAATTACCAATCCAATTAAACATGTAAGTTTAATTAAGATATTCATTGATGGTCCAGAAGTATCTTTAAAAGGATCTCCAACTGTATCACCAGTTACGGCAGCTTTGTGTGCGTCAGAACCTTTGTATGTCATTTCTCCGTTGATTTCAACACCAGCTTCAAATGATTTTTTAGCGTTATCCCATGCTCCACCAGCATTGTTTTGGAAGATTGCCCAAAGTACACCACTTACGGTAACTCCTGCCATATATCCACCTAACATTTCAGCGATTGCTAAGTTATCCATTCCAAAAATCATTGGAATAAATGCAATAGCTAATGGAAATCCGATTGTTAATAATCCTGGTAACATCATTTCTTTTAACGATGCCTTTGTAGAGATTGCTACACATTTGTCATATTCTGGTTTTCCAGTTCCTTCCATAATTCCTGGAATTTCTTTAAACTGACGACGAACTTCGTATACCATTTCCATAGCTGCTTTTCCTACTGCATTCATTGCTAATGCAGAGAATACTACTGGAATCATTCCTCCAACAAATAACATTGCTAATACTGGTGCTTTGAAAATGTTGATACCTTCAATTCCTGTGAATGTTACGTATGCTGCAAATAATGCTAATGATGTTAATGCTGCAGAAGCAATAGCAAATCCTTTTCCTGTTGCTGCTGTTGTATTTCCTACTGAATCTAAGATATCTGTACGTTCACGTACAATTGGATCTTGTTCACTCATTTCTGCAATTCCTCCTGCGTTATCTGCGATAGGTCCGAAAGCATCAATTGCTAACTGCATTGCTGTAGTTGCCATCATTGCAGAAGCGGCTAATGCTACTCCGTAGAATCCTGCTAATGCATACGATGACCAAATAGCACCTGCAAATAATAATACTGATGGGAATGTAGAAATCATTCCTGTTGCTAAACCTGCAATAATGTTTGTTCCAGCTCCAGTACTTGATTTTTGTACAATTTCTAAGATTGGTTTTTTACCTAATCCTGTATAATATTCTGTTACTGCAGAAATAACTCCTCCAACAAATAAACCTACTAACGTAGCATAAAATACACGCATTGCAGATATTTCTACTTTTCCTTCTCCGAAGAATTCCATCGTCATTGTTTCTGGAAGCATCCATGTACATAATCCGAAACAAGCAGCTGCTACTAGTGCAATTGATGTCCAGTTTCCTATGTTTAATGCGCCCATAACTTGCTTTTCTTTCGCTTCGTTACTTTTTATTTTTACAAGCATTGTTCCGATTACAGAAATAATAATTCCTGCTCCTGCAATTGCCATTGGTAATAATACTGGCCCAATTCCGCCGAAAGCATCTGTAATACTTCCGCCCATATCTTTTATGATATAGTTTCCTAATACCATTGCTGCTAATACAGTTGCTACGTATGAACCAAATAAATCAGCTCCCATTCCTGCAACATCTCCAACATTATCTCCTACGTTATCTGCAATTGTAGCTGGATTACGAGGATCATCTTCTGGAATTCCTGCTTCTACTTTTCCTACTAAATCTGCTCCTACATCTGCTGCTTTTGTATAGATTCCTCCACCAACACGTGCAAATAATGCGATTGATTCAGCTCCAAGAGAGAATCCTGCTAATGTTTCTAATACAATTGTCATATCGCCTGTAGACGTCCAAACACCACCCATAAAGTATTGGTAGAATATGATAAAGAATGCTGTTAACCCTAATACTGCTAAACCTGCAACTCCAAGTCCCATTACTGTTCCTCCACCAAAAGATACTTTTAGTGCATTTGGTAAACTAGTACGTGCTGCTTGTGTTGTTCTTACATTTGTTTTGGTTGCTATTTTCATTCCGACATTTCCTGCATATGCAGAAAACACAGCTCCAAATATAAATGCAATTACAATTAGCCAGTGCGTTGTGTCAACTACAATAGAGACTACAAATAATGCAATACTTACAATTACTACGAATATTGCTAATAAGCGATATTCCGCGTTTAAGAATGCCAAGGCTCCTTCATATATATGATCTGAGATCTCCTTCATTTTACCGTCTCCGGCATCTTGTTTCATTACCCAAGATTTTTTGATAAGCATATAGATTAAGCCTAGTGCTGCTGCAACTATTGGCATATAAATCATCATTGATTCCATATTTTTTTTATTTGGTTTATTATTTTAGCGGCGTAAATGTAACAAAATCAAGTAGAATAAAAAACCTTCTAAATCGATTTAGAAGGTTTTTTATAAACATTTGCAAGGCTTTATTTCCTTTATATTGTGAAGTCACCGTTTGTTTTATGCTCACTTGTTTCGTAACGTTCGATACATTTGTCTACAATTTCGTAGGCTTCATCAGCATTTCCCCAACCACCAACATCAACTTTTTTCTTTTCTAAGTCTTTGTATACTTGGAAAAAATGTGTGATTTCTTTGATTCTATGTGGATTTAAATCTTCAAGGTCATTGTAGTTATTCCAGATTGGATCACTTACAGGAACACATACTATTTTTTCATCAGGTCCTTTTTCATCTGCCATATGGAAAACTCCAATCGGTTTTACTTCCATGACACACATTGGAAATGTTGGCTCTGCTCCTAATACTAATACATCTAACGGATCTCCGTCTAATGCTAAGGTTTCTGGGATAAATCCGTAATCACCAGGATACATCATTGATGAAAATAACATTCTATCGAATCGAATTTTCTTTAAATCGAAATCATATTCATATTTATTTCTACTTCCTTTTGGAATCTCTATCAGCGCGTCAAACGTTCTTTTCTCTTTTGCTGTCATATCTTCTTTTCTTAATTCGTTTTTCTAAAATCGGGTGCAAATTTACATAAAACGTTCAGACTGACCAATCAACAAGCATTAATATTTTGTTAGATTTGCATGATTTTTGTTGTAACAATAATTTATTTCCTACCACATATATTTATAATCGCTTAATTTAGTAACAAACACTTATATATCTCATAGTCAATTTATGCGCATTTTTTCATCCTCCACAATTTTATCAAAATTCCTTTTTTGCTTTTTCTTAGTATGTTCATCTTTTAGTTTCGCACAAGAAAAAGATTCGTTGGATCAGTATTCTTTTCAAGAACTTAATTTAAAGTTTAATGATGTAATTTCCCAAGATGGGAATTTAGCAAGACTTTATATTAAAAAAATTTTAGAGATCGCTAATAAAGGTAAAGACTCCATAGAACTTATTGTTGCTTACAATAAGTTAGGAAACTTAGAAGATCAATTAGGTAATATTGAAAAAGCACTTACGCATGTAGAAAAAGCTATTTCAATTTCGAGTAAAAATCCTGCCAATAAAGGGTTAGAAATATATTCTCTTTACACAAAAGGAACAATTCTATTTAGTCGTGGTGAATATAAAAAAGCATTTGAATCTTTAACGGTTGTATATGATTTTTATAAAAAGAAGGATGTTCCTTATATGACAAACTTAATTTCTTTAAATATTGCAGTAATTAAAAATAATCTTGGAGATCATGCCACAGCTATAGAATCATTATTAAAGTGTTATAATGATTATAACAATACTCCTGAAAGCAACCGAAGTAACTTATTTTCAGAAGACTATAACATACTTGCACTTGTTGGGCTAACTGACGCATATTTGAGAGAAGCAATACGGAACCCTGCTAAAAAAGATTCTCTATTAGCGGAAGCTTCTAAGTATAATTCACTTGGGCTTGAAGAGGCAATAAAAACCAACAATATACCTAGACTTATCTCTTTTATGACAGCAAGAGGAGTTCTTTATGAAGAGGAAGGAGACTATAATAAAGCTTTAAAAGAACTAGACAATGCTTTGAACAAGCTTAAAGAATTTAAACAACCCGGCTTATTTACTTCAATATATTATCATAAAGGTCTTTGCTATAAAAAACTTAATCAACTTGACAATGCGATTGATTTTCTAAAAAAAACAGATTCAGTTTCACAAAAAAATAGTGTCAATTACCCAATTTTACAGGGCGTATACTATTCACTAATAGATATTTATAAAGACAAAAGAGATTTTGAAAATATTAGCAAATATCAAAATTTGTATATTGAAAATGATCGTATCAATCAACGCTTAGCAAGAAGCGTTAGGGAAGACATTCATAAGAAATATGATTTAGACCGTTTAATTCTAGAAATAGAAAAATTAAAGCAAAGACGACTTAACACTTTAATTATCACTGGCTTACTTGTAATATGCTTAGTGGTATTTTTTATTTTCTACAAACAACAACAACAACGAAATAAAGTAACTTTTGAAAATTTATTAAAACAAGTAGATGCTAACACAAAATCTAAAGTTACTGTTTCTAAATCATCAAAAAATGTTATCATCGATGATGAAAAAGTAGTTCAAGTTTTAAATGCTTTGGATAAGTTTGAAGAAAAAGAGTGGTTTCGAAATAAAAACTGCGATTTGGCTTTTGTTGCCAAAAAAGCAAAAACAAATAAAACCTACTTATCTAAAATAATTCACACACACAAACAATTAAAATTTATAGATTACATACGAAACTTACGAATTGATTATGCCTTAGAACGACTTAAAGATGACCCTGTTTTTCGTTCATATGATATTAAATCCATTGCAGAAGAATCGGGTTTTAAGTCTTCAGATATGTTCTCTAGAGCCTTTGTAAAAAACACGGGGATCTACCCTTCCTATTACATCAAAAACATCAATAAAATTAGTAGCTAAGAAGATATTTAAATGATCTACAATTGTCGTATTGTAGTTATGTTTTCTTTGCCTAAGCCAATTGAATTTATATTTTCGAACCAACATTTTAAAACTTTATTGCAATGAAGAAATTACAAAAATTAAATCTTAAAAAAATTAAAATCGCTAATGTTAATCATTTAAACTCTATAAGAGGAGGAGAAACAGAAACTTGTATGAGTACCGTTTGTGACACTGATTATACGTGCATTTCTAATAACCCTACTGCATGCGAATGTACTTCAGATACTATAACTGGCTATGATTGCACAATAACAATACAAACAACATTAGCTAGCAAAAAATGTAACAATATTCCAACTGGAGCCTGTAGCGGATAAATCATTCATTTTGGAAAACACTAAAAGCCCATATTTTGAAAATGTGGGCTTTTTTTTCATTTATACTATAATCAGCATGATTCTTGATATTGTATTAGTTATTAACTTAAAAACATCCATTATGAAAAAAGAGAAAAAAATTAATTTACGAAAAAGTATTATTTCTAATTTACAAACTGCAAAAATTAAAGGAGGAACCCAGAATACTCGTGCAGAAACTAATTATACATGTGATAGTATAAACGCAACTAGTGTAGGTTGTTAGTCTTTTCTTTACAAAATTATATTATCAAAAGCCTGCATCTATAAAATGCAGGCTTTTTTTATTACCCTAAAACCTAGTTACATTGCCTTTTTAGCAAATTACTTCCGAAAAAGTCATTACAGTACAACCTGCTTGGTTTGTGTTACAATCTACTGTTAATTCATTTCCTGTACCTCCACAAGTGTTTGTTGGACAATCCGTATCGTGTGTTGGACAACAAATTCCATAAGGCACACAAGAAATTGTTTCTAATTGCTTTGTACCACCTTTTACTTTTTGCAAACCACCTAAGTTTGAAATTGATTTTTTGTTTAACGAAAGACTTGTTAATTTTTTCTTCATAATAATGAGTTTTAAATGTTAATTATTGAATCAAAATTATGTGCAAAAAACTGGCTACACAACTAAAGCAATCTACTATTGAACAATTCTAGATTATAATTTTCTCTATATTATTCAGCAACAGGAAGGGTTTATTTTAAATTTAGCGGCATTAAAAATTCATTTCTTTAACAGCATAAATTCTTTAATTTATAGTATCTTGCTTTTAGCAAATTATCCCTTTTACATGTCTCCTAAATTCATAAAATATATACTGTTTGCATTTTTTTTAATTTCTCATAGTGGTTTTTCTCAAGAAAAAGACTCTTTAGCAAATTACTCGCATAAAAAGCTACGATCGTTATATCATAAGATCAAGTATGAAGATACTTCTGCTTCACACGTTTATTTAAATAAAATGCTTACAAACGCAAAAGCTGCTAACAATATTTATAATATTTCTGAGACATCTATATTGCTAGCCAAGTTTGAAAATAATATTGGGAATTATGATAAGGCAATAACATATATTGAAAGTGCCACACAACTTTCAAAATCGATTCTTAATGAAAATTTAGAAGCGCAAAGCCACTTTGTTAATGGTATTATAGATTATGATAATGGAAATTATGACAATGCCTTTAATGCCTATATTAAAGCGTTAGCATATTATAAAAAAACAGGTCATAAACTAATGATTAATAGCATTTCTCAGAATATAGCACTGATTAAAAGTGAGTTAGGCGATCAAAACGGAGCATTAGATATTTTACTACAGAATTATAATGCTTCAAAAAATGTTTCTAGAGAAATTAGAAATAAAGAATTTGGATCATTTTTTTACACTAATACTTTAATAACACTTGGTAACGTTTACGTTCGTAAAGCAAATAAAGTAGAAAACCTAGAACAAAAACACATGTTATTAGACTCAGCTTCTATATATACTGATATAGGGTTCAAGGAAACAATAAAAGAGAATGATGTTCATGGAAACATTTATTTTATAAGTGGCGAGGCTATTATTAGTTACGAAAAAGGAATGTTTGAAAAATCGATAGAAAAATTAAATGAATCTATCAAACAAATCAAAAAAGTAAATCAGCCAAGTCTACTAACATCAGCATATTATTACAAAGGTCTTAATTATAGAGAATTGAATCAAATTGATAGTACTATTGTGTATTTAAAAAAAACCGATTCGATTTCTAAAAAGAATAGTATTAATTATCCTACACTACAAGGCGTTTATTATACTTTAGCTGAGATTTACAAAGAGCGAAAAGACCCTGCTAGTATATTGAAATATCAAAACTTATATATTGAAAATGCTCGTATCAATGCACACCTTACAGAAACTGTACGACAGGACATTCATCAAAAATATGATATTGCTCCTTTAAATTCAGAGATAGAAGCGCTCACAAATACTACTAAAAAACAAAAAATACAATACACAAAAGCAATTATTATTATAGGTGTTTTACTGGCACTATTGTTTGTGTTTTTTCTATTTTACAAAAAGCAACAAAAGAAAAATAAATTAGCTTTTAAGAAATTAATGCTACAACTGGAAGATACTAGTAAAAAAGCAATTCCAAAAGAAAAAAAATCGACTAGCCTTCCGATTGATGATCAGAAAATAGCTCAAGTTTTGAAAGAGTTAGATAAGTTTGAAGAAAAGAAATTGTTCTTAGATCAAAATTGCGATTTAGCATTTGTTGCCAAAAAAGTAAAAATCAACAAAGGCTATTTATCAAAAATTATTTACGTACATAAACAACAAAAATTTATTGATTATATAAGAACGCTCCGCATTAATTATGCGCTTAAGAAATTGAAAGAAGATAAAGTATTTAGAGCTTACGATATTAAATCTATAGCTAAAGAATCCGGGTTTAAATCTTCAGATTCCTTCTCTAGAGCCTTTGTGAAAAACACAGGAATTTACCCTTCGTTTTATGTTAAGAATATAAATAAATTAGAAGATTAAAACCTTCATGAAACAATCGATAATCGACGAATTATCGGTTCTATTTTTTTGTGATAAGCGATTCAAGAATTACTTTTCATCCCTAACACTAAAATTTTATTGTAATGAAAAAAGACCAAAAACTAGATTTAAAGAAAATTAAGATTGCGAAAATAAACCATAATCTTTATGCATTAAAAGGTGGTACGATAACTGACAGTGATACAATTCCACATACGGAAGCAGAAACTTGCGCTCATTGTCCTACAGATTATAATTGCAATACAGATGAACCTGGTGGCTGTAATAATCAACAAACTGGTACTCAGAAAACACGTGCTCAACAAACTGACTCAATCATAACTTGTGGTATTGACCCTATTAGCGGATAATTCATACTAATAGTATCATCATAAAATGAAAAAGAGGTCGTCTAAAAAGTATTTTTTAGGCGATTTTCTTTTTTGTCTTATTTGGTTTTTGTTTAACTTTCTTATCAATATCTTTGCCTTTTAAAGTATCATTTATTTTATCGATAGTTGCTGCTACTGTATCGGCATCAATGACTTAAAAGTCTGGTGTATTAGGAATTAACTGTTCCTGCTTATATACTTTTTCTACATAAGACCATAATTGCTTAAGTTGCTTTTTGATACCTTCTTTATGAGTCTTGATAGATTTTCCCCATACAAAAGTATACCGATACTAGGTAGTAAAAGACTTAACTGATCTTGATTGTAGGTTTTGAAAATGACTTTTCTGCTCCTTCTTAAAGTTATGAATTACTTCAAAAAATTGCAAAAAAAGACTGCCTTTTAAGACAGCCTCCTCTTTTTTCATCGTTACTTTATTTTTAACAAATCCCTGCTCCTGGACAAGAAATTGTAGGTTCACAAGCTAAACCTGTTGCTGGTCCTGTTGTTCCACCACCACAAGTTCCATCATTAGAAGGGTTTGGACAGTTTGCATCATGTGTTGGGCAACAAATTCCTACTGGATGACAAGATTCTGTTTTGAACCCTCCAATTAAAGAATTTTGTGTTCTTAAGTTAGAGATCGATTTCTTGTTAAGCGAAAGACTTGTTAAGCTCTTTTTTTTCATAATTAATGTATTTTGAAAGTTAATAATTTAGAATAAAACTAACAGTAAAATATAGCTCTCACAACTAAAGCAATCTATGATTCGTCGATTATCGGTAGTAAATTTGATCAGTAATTTCAGTGATATTGAAGTGTTTTCAAAAAAAACAAATAAATCGTTTCAAAAATGTAGTTGTATAATATTTTATTAGATTTGTGTAAGACTTTAGTTTTTTCAATTGTTCGTAATTTTCATCATAATTAATCGTTCTATTTCTGTCTTATATAATTTTTAACGTAACATTTTAAAAAAAGTTAATACGTATAGTTGTAAATAACATGTCTACTTGTTAGTCTTTAAAACCTATCTCTATTTTATGTCTTATGCATTTCCTCCAGCATTTTTAAAAAACATTTTATATTTTTTCATTTTCATTTCATCATTAACAGTCTATACACAAGAAAAAGATTCGTTGCAGATTTATTCTTATGAAAAATTAGATAGCTTGTTTGACAACAGTTACTCTAAAAATATTTTACAGTCGAAAAAGTATGCTGAAATTTATTTAAAAAAGGCTCTCGAAGAAAATAATTATATTCAACAAGGGAAAGCATATAAAAAACTAGCTGTTTCAGAAGCTAGACAAGATCATTTTGATCTTGCTCATAAATTTATAGATAGTGCTATCCTTTTGAGTAAAGAAAAAATTAAGGATAATGATTTAATAAGTGATTTTTTAAACTATAAAGGAATCGTTTATTATAACGCTGTAGATTATCAAAATGCTATAAAACTCTATATTGAAGCTTCTGGGCTCCAAAAAGGAAATAGAGACTCTCAAATAAACATAGACATTGCTCACAATATTGCAATTTTAAAATCAAATGTTGGAGATGAAGAAGAAGCTAAACAAATATTTAAAAATAATTATAATTTATATACATCTTTAGAAAAAAATAATTCTAAATCTTTTAGTACATTTTCATACGTAGGAACTTTAATTGCATTAAGTGACACATACTTAGATGAGGCTATTGAAACAAAAGAAATCAATCTTAAAAATAGGCTTCTTGATTCTGCAACATACTATAATAACATAGGCTTTGAAAAAAGTGAAAAATATAATGACACTGATGGATATAATTACTTTTTAATTAGAAAAGCTATTATTGCTTTTGAAAAGGAGTCTTATTCAAAAGCTATTATTGATTTTAACTTAGCATTGCAGAAAGCAAACAAAATTGACCAAACTAGCACACTGACTACTATTTATTTTTATTTAGCAAAATGTAATCAAAAATTAGATAATTTGAATGAATCTATTCTTTTTTATAAAAAATTAGATTCCATTTCTAATGCAGATACAGAACAGTCAATATATCTACCAGAAACATATTTAGCTTTAGCCAACTTGTACAAGAAAAAATTAGATGCAGACAACGCGTTAAGGTATTATGATTTATATGCAGAAATTGATAAAATTAATGATAAAAAAACAATTGAAATACGAAAAAAAATACATGAAAAATATGATCTTGATTTATTAGAAGAGGAAATTCAAGAATTAAAGAAAGACAATAAAATGAATTATACAAAAGCGTTAATCATTATTGTTTTCTTAATTTTTATTTTTTTAATATTTGTAATAAATAGTCGAAAGAAACAACGTAAAAACCGTTTAGTTTTTGA
This sequence comes from Kordia sp. E, assembly GCF_056033805.1. Classification (NCBI taxonomy): domain Bacteria; kingdom Pseudomonadati; phylum Bacteroidota; class Flavobacteriia; order Flavobacteriales; family Flavobacteriaceae; genus Kordia; species Kordia sp. E. Next base: position 1,884,242 of record NZ_JBRASR010000002.1, on the reverse strand, counting down.
AGATCTAATAAAACAATTGGAAGTCAAGAAAAAAGAAAGTTTAGAAAGAGTGGTTATTAAAAAAGAGGTTAAATCAAAAATAACTATTGATGAAGAAAAAATTCAGACGATATTAATTGCGCTTGAAAAATTTGAACAGAAAAAACAGTATTTAGATATCAATTGTGATTTAGCATTTGTTGCTAAAAAAGTAAAAACAAATAAAGCCTATTTATCCAAAGTAATTCATTCTGAAAAACAACAAAAATTCATTCAGTATATTACTACCTTACGGATTGATTATGCTTTAGAAAAACTAAAAGAAGATAGGTTATTTCGCTCTTATGATATTAAATCTATAGCTTCTGAATTAGGGTTTAAATCATCCGATTCGTTCTCAAGAGCCTTCAAAAACAAAACGGGCATTTACCCATCTTATTATATTAAAAACATCAATAAAATCAACACTTCAGAAAACAAATAACAAACCATAATTATCGAATTATGGCTTCATTCTTTTTGTTTTTTGTAGTTCCCTACATAGTTTTGAACTTTTAATAATTAAAAATGTATTCGCATGAAAAAAAATAGAAAATTAAATTTGAAAAAGACTAATATTGCTAATATCAGCACGCAACTTTCATTAAATGGTGGACAGGATCAAACCACTTACATCTCAATATTTAATCTTTGTAAAACCAAACGAGCTAATGGTTCTTCAATTGATCCAGGTGTTGCTTGTAACATTCCAACTGAATGTAGATAATTTATCAAAAATTGAAGTAAAAAGCGCATCAACTAAGTTGATGCGCTTTTTTATTTTAACCTTATTTAGAAATTATTAGCAACTTATAATTTAACATGTAAAATGTTGTTTACCATAAAAAGGGAATTATCATTTAACAATATTTTGTTAGATTTGTCATAGACCTTAGCTTTTTCAATTGTTAGTGATGTTCATCACAATCAATCGTATACTCATATTTTTACATTTTTAATTTTATGTCTCTGTCCATTCCCTCAAAACACATAAAGTGTATTGTGCTTTTATTGTTTCTCTTCTTGATGCAAAATTCCTTTTCACAAGAGAAAGATTCATTGCAAAATTATTCTGATAAAGAGCTAGTTAATCTTTATCGCACTACATTGTTTGCTGATATAAATACTGCTAAAGTGTATGCCGACAGATTATTTAAAAATGCTACAGATGCAAATGATACTACTAAAATTCATGAAGCATATAAACGCAATGCCATTATAGAAGGTAAATTTGGGAATTATGAAAAAGCATTAGATTTTATAGATAAATCAAAACAGATCGCGACCGAAGACTTAAAAGATCGAGCAATGGAAATGTCTTCTGTATATCTAAAAGGAAAGATTTTTTATGATTTTGGAAAGTATAAAAAGGCATTTGAACATTACACAATAGCTTTCGATTATTATGCAGATACTAATAAATTCATGGCGTATGTTACGTCACATAATATAGCATTGATAAAAAATGTACTTGGAGATCAAAATGGTGCCATAAAAACACTAAAGAAAAATTATACAGAATATAACCAAGCTACAACTGAAGAAGCTAAAAATTTTAGTACCGTTTTTCATGCAAATACAATATTAGCATTATGTGATTCATATCTACGTTTAGCAATAAATACGGAGGATATCAATAAGAAAGAAATATACTTAGATTCTGCAACAACTTATAACCAAATTGGATTTAAGGAAACAAAACGAATAGGCGACAATTATGGATATTCTCTTTTTTTAGCTGAAAAAGGAATGATTAGTTCTGAAAGAGGTCAGTATACTAAAGCTGTTGAAGAAATCAATATTGCGTACAAAGAAATAGTTGAGCAAAATATAAAAGATTGGTTACCAAGTATATTTTATTATAAAGGAATTAGTTATTATAAACTGGGAAAAGAAGAAGAAGCTATTGATCTTTTTAAAAAAGTAGATTCTGTTTCACAAAAAAATGCAACAAATTATCCTATCCTTCAAAAAACCTATTATTTATTGGGTAAAATATATACTGATAGAGACGATCAGAACAATATTGCAAAGTATCAAGGTTTATATATAAAAAATGATCAAATCAATAAACATGTAACGAAAAGTGTCATCGATGGAATTCATAGAAGTTATGATATAAAAAACTTAGAAGCACAAATTAAAAAACTGATTTACAGTAAAAAAGAAGAAGAAGCAAACTTCAATGCTGCACTAACTGTAATTGTCATATTAATTTTTCTGTTTCTTATTTATTTGGTGTACAATAAAAATAAGCAACTCCAAAATCAACTAAAGTTTGATAAACTCTTGAGGGCGCTAGAAGCAAAAAAACAAGAAGTTCCAATTAAGAAAGAAAAGCCAAAACCTAGCTTAACTATTGATGAAGAACAAGTACAAAAAATTCTTTTTGAACTAGACAAATTTGAAGAAAAAAAACAATTCTTAAATGTAAATTGCAGTCTGGATTTTGTCGCTAAAAAAGTAAAAACAAACAAAGCCTACTTATCAAAAGTTATACATTCTGAAAAACAACAAAAATTCATTCAATATATAACCAATCTGCGTATTGATTATGCTTTAGAAAAACTAAAAGAAGACAACCTTTTTCGTTCATATGATATTAAATCACTTGCGACTGAATTAGGCTTTAAATCGCCAGATTCCTTCTCAAGATCCTTTAAGAGTAAAACTGGCATCTATCCTTCTTATTATATTAAAAACATCAATAAAATCAATAGTCAAGAAGACATATAACTACCTTCAATTCGATAATCATTGGGAACATTTTTTTGTTTTTAAGTATTACCCAAGTATTTTCGATTTCACTAAAACATATTGTTATGAAAAAACAAAAAAAATTAAATCTAGGTAAAATCAAAATTGCGGGAGTAAATAATAAGAACTCTATACTAGGAGGAGCCACAACGTACTGTTTGTCTGTGAATATATTTGTAGATACTTGCGACTGTCCCCAAGTAACAGACGCATGTGATTCTAGTCCAGCTAAAACATGTTCTGGTAACACCAGAGCTGAAACAGACCTTTGTACAAATACTACTAAAGGAAATGACGGTTCTCAGCAGTTTTAGACAAACTAGTTTTCCCTTAAATTAAACACATTTTAATTAAAAGCGCATAAATTTCTTTATGCGCTTTTTTTATCATCGCAACGCATTCCCCCAAAATTGTTTTTGATGACATATATTTTTTATTGGTTACAGTGTAAAACTAAGACGAAAAAATAGGGTGTACAATGAAAGTGAACCATGATTCGATAATTACAGGCTGTAAAAACACTTCTTTAAAATCTGTATACACCTAATAACAAGTAACTTAAAACACAATCAACTTATAACTAACAGCATTCACCACAGTATGTAGAATAAACTTTTATAAAGTAAAATTGAACATAGACATTTATACTTTTAGTAGTATTTAACTTAATTGATTGTTAGAATAACTCTATATTTAGTGACTAAATAGTCCATCTTTATAAACTATTCACTTTTACATGAACATAAAAAGCATATTCTACATCTTTAGTATTCTCTTTATTTCTTTTCCGACGCATGCTCAGAAAACAAATGATTCTTTAAAGGACATATCGTACGATTCTTTAGTAAGTTTATATAAACAATATCGTTCTCTAGATTTAGAGAAGACTAAGAAAATAACTTCAGCTTATTACGAAAAAGCAATTTTAGAGAAAAATGAAACTAAAATATCAGAAGGTGCTTTTTTAAATGCTAAGGCTTATGATGCATTGAGCAAACAAGATAGTGCTCACTATTTTATAGATATTTTTATTTCAAGAAGCCAAAAAGCAAATGATGATGAAAATTATGCGAGTGGAATTTACAAGAAAGGTGTTATTTATTATAATTCAAGAGATTTTAATGAGGCTACTACTTATTACACAAAGGCCTATGAACTTATTAAAAATACGACTAAAAAACACAAACTAGCTATTATTTCAAATAGTTTTGGCTTGCTTAAAAATCAATTTGGGCAACGAAAAGAAGCACTTGCTTATTTTAAAAAGAGTCTCGCTTTTTTTGATCAAAATGTTACTGCAAAAGAAGCATTTAAGTTTAATTACCTCAATACACTTAATAACCTTAGTAATGTATATACTAATCTTTCAGAAGATTATCCTGAATTAAAAAAAGCATACTTAGATTCTGCAACATTTTATAATGAAATTGGCTTAAAAGAAAGTACAAAAGCGAAAGATTTAGAAATTAATACTTCTTTCTTAACAGTAAAAGGTATTATTTTTCAAAAACATGGAAATTTAAAAGAAGCACATGAATATTTTATAAAAGCCAAAAAGCAACTTAAAAAATCTTCGTTTAACAATCAATTAGCATTATTGCAATTATATATTGGAAAGAATTATTTTCTAAGCAAAGATTATGACACTGCAATTGACTATTTACTAAAAGTTGATACGCTTGCTGAAGAAAAAAAAATAACATCACCTTTTTTTCAAGAAACATATATTCTATTAGCACAATGTTATGAGAAAAAAAGTGATCAAGAAAATGAACTAAAATATTATAAACGTTATAAAGAAAAGGATGCCAAAAATGATCAGGCTGCTCTAAAAATCTCAGAAAAAATATCCCGTCAATATTATATTCCTTCTTTAAAAGATAAAATTAATCAACTTGAAAATCAGTCAACAGAACAGATAAAACGATCTAAAATATTATTCTACATTAGTTTAGGGCTGCTTTCTTTATTAGCAATTGGCTTTTTACTGTATAGAAACCGTATTAAAAAACACAAGAAAAGTTTCAATGCAATTTTAGAAAAACTCAAGAAAACAGAAAGTACTGCTTCCAATGAAGAGACTACTCCATCGTATACGATAACGGATGAAAATATTGTGAAAATTTTACAAGGTTTGAAAAAGTTTGAAGAGAAGAAATTGTTTTTACAGAAAAACTGTACCATCAATTTTGTCGCAAAGAAAATTCATACCAACAAAACATATTTATCAAGAACATTACAATCGCACAAGCAGAAAAAGTTCGTACAATACATTACCGACTTACGAATTGATTATGGATTGTCTCAATTAAAAAACGACACCAAATTTAGAGCGTATGATGTTAAATCGATTGCTAGCGAATTAGGCTTTAACACTTCAGAATCTTTCGCGAAAGCCTTTAAAAAACGTACTGGAATTTATCCTTCTTTTTATATCAAAAACTTAAATAAATTAAAAGACTAACAACTTAATTTACAAGTCGTTTTTGCGCAATTACGACTTATAAGTCTTTGTATTACCTAATATTTGGAACTAGTTTTGAAAGTATAAACACAGTATATGAAAAAACATAGAAAATTAGATCTAAGGAAACTAAGTGTAGTTAAACTTACAAATACATCAAATATTGTTGGCGGAATTAAACAACTCAAGCCAACTGCGATTACCTTGACACAATAAAAGTTACATCAGTGACTGTTGGCGTGAATTCTTGCCTTGATACTGGATGTAATAATCAAACTTATGAATTTAACACATGTAACCATCAAGGTACTTTAGAAACACGCAATGGTAACTCGTTAATAAAATTTACTGATGATACGTAGAGTTCTATTTAAAGACAATACGTATTTGAATAACACCAAATACCTAGATAATTTTCATTAATAATTTATCAAATGAAGAAAAAAACGCCAATGAAAACAACGAACACAAATCGTGATTTCGCAAAAACGACTTATAACCCTTTGTCCCTATAAATATTTGGCAATCATTTTAAAGCATAAACTGTAAACATATTATGACATGAAGAAATATAAAAAGTTAAACCTTAGAAAATTTAAAATTGCAAAATTAGCAAATACATTTAGCATAAAAGGTGGTGTTATCACAAATGATGCTGCTTGCGGTGTAGGCACTACCGAAATTCCAGATGACATAACTATTGGAGCTTATTCGTGTGCGGATACTATGTGTTATAATCAAACACATGAGTTTCATACTTGTGAGGAAGCTGGCACTATAGAAACACGTACTGGCGACTCGCTAATAAAATTGACTGATAATCAGTAAAAACAAAGAGACTGAACTTAAATGATTACCATTTAGATTCAGTCTCTTTTATTTTTTCATTGAGTTACTACAGACAAAATACACAAGTTTCTCCACAAGTGTTTTTCTGAGACTCTCCACATTGTCCTAATATATCTGTTGGACAAATGTTACTTGCACCTCCACATTCTACATCGCAAGATTGTGAACCAGCATCACAATTCGTATCATTAGTTCCTGGACAGAAATATGAAAACCAACCACCTGTTACTTCATTTCTACTTAAATTAGAAACCATTTTCTTGTTTAAGCTTAAAACATTTACTTTTCTTTTTTTCATGATATTTGAATTTTGTAAGATTAAAAAATAATTAGGGTAGATAAATCATAGAAGAACATTTTATCAAAAAAAAGGCATAGTGAAAGTTTCCAAAATCATCTAAACTTCATTTAATAGTTAATATTCCTTAGATTTATAAAAGCACTATTCAGAGAAATAATGATTTATTCACCACAAGCTGTTTGATAGAACCTAGAAATACATCCATCATTACAACGACTAAGTGCAGATGCTCTATAACCTCCAGTTACTTCATTAGAATTGAGTTTTGAAACCATTTTTTTGTTTAAGCCCAATGCATTTACTTTTCTATTTTTCATGATATTAAATTTAGTAAGATTAAAAAATAATTAGAATATATAAACCATCTAAAAAGTGTCCTATCTAAAGTATTTATGATGATTTATTAAATTGTGAAACTATAAATTGATTTTATATAGTTTTAAAAAAAATACTTATATCGCGGTCTAATAAATGATTTCAACTTATTAAACTCACATTAAATATTAAGGTAATAATGGATCTTCTGGAGCAGGACAAAAGTCTCCGCAACTATATACTAATACAATGTTACCGTTAACTCTAATCATTGACGGTCTTAATCCTCCAGAATGTTTAGTAGCTTTTAAATTACTAATCACGCTTTTCTTTAATTCTAAACCTTTAATAGATCTCTTTTTTTTCATAATGAAAATTTTAAATTATTCATGATTCAAATGTATTAGTCAGTTTGAATATTTCCAACAAAAGAACGTCGGATTTGCGCAAATTCGATTTCTATTTATTTAATAAAAATAGATTCAAACACTTAATAATCAGCATCTTAATTCTATAAAACTTCAATAAAAGCAGATCACTTTATGAATAGTGTAAATAAATAAAAACGGTCATAATTTTACAATTATGACCGTTTATTTATATGATAAAATATGGTTTTCTAGAAATGAAATCCGAATGCGCCTGTGACTCCAAATTGTCGTGCATCAATGTTATTTTTGTAGTTTCCACGGAAGTTAAAATCAATTCGAAAAACTTTAAAAATATTCCCGATTCCGAGTGAATATTCCCAATAGATTTGATCATTTGGCGCAATTCCTTGCGGAGTAATACTACTAAATGGTAAACTTTGAAATGCTGGTGTATTCATGGCAACATTTTCATTTGAAATTTTTCCCCAAACACCTCTAATTCCAATGATTTCTCTTAAGTTCAATTTACGTAATAACGGAATTCTTGAAAATATACGTCCATTAAAATTATGTTCAATATGTAATGATGTATACGTATCTGTTACAAATTCATAATAATTTAATTGTGAAAATGAATTATAGATAGAAAAATATGCTTGATTTCCTGGAACAACACTTAACAAACTTAATGGAACATCTCCAAATGTTTTTCCTGCTTCTAAGGTTGCATATGTACGTCCAAAACCTCCTAACTGGAATGGTTGTCTGTAAAATAATTGAAACTTAGAATAATTGAAATCACTATTAAATAACCCTTCAATTCCTCTACTATAGTTTAAGAATATTCTAGGAAAATCATCATTCACAACTTTTCGTTCTACACCATGACGAATTGTTTTTTTTCCAGGTGTCATATCTATAGAGAAACTCAGTTCTGCTTGTGTTAATTCATCTGCAATTCCTGTTGGTGAATTTGGATTTATATACGAAAGGCTAAAAGTTTCTGGAGAAGCCGATTTTGTCGTTTTATAAGAACTTCCTATACGTAATGTAATGTTTTTCCAAGGTTCCATTTGTACAGCAAACGTAGATAAATTTACATCGGTTAATCGGTCACTATTTCCATTCGCAAATAATGCTGAAGAAGCAAAACTTCTACCAAGAACATCATCATTTGTTGTTAGGCTAACTCCTGTTTGTTCTACATCACGACGATTTCCTCCCGAAATCATCAATCTGTTTTTTGGGTTTAATAACCATTTTCCAGAAATTCCATATTTGAATTTATTATCCTTAAAACCATAAGCTCCATATCCTTCAATTCTCCATTTGTCATTTGGTCCAAAATAGGTTCTTCCTCCTGCACGCAAACGAACTCCTTCTACATCATTAAATCCGAATGTTGAAAAAATTGGTCCGTAATCAAGGTTATACTTATCAAACTCTACATAACCAGAAGCTAATATAGAAGCCAAACTATACAAACGTTTAAACTTCGGAACCGTCTTTAAAGTGTCTAACATTTTGTACACACCTTTTTCGTCCTTGTTTAATTTCTCTAAACGGTTTGCATCCCAAAAAGCTTCATCACGCTCGTAAATTTCTTCATTAAACGGATTAATCTCTTGATTATAAAATTCAGGAGATTTTTCTTGATCAAACACATAGTTTTCATATAACGTTGTACGTTTTCCGTATACACCTTTAGATTTTTCTTTTTTGTTTAAAGCAAAATCAGACAGCATATAATCGCGTTTCAACAAGAAAACTGAATCATTAACTACATCAAACTCTTGTTCAATGTAAATTTCTTTTACCCAGTTAATATTAGCACTTTTACTTGCTTGAAGGTTTATTTTCTTAATGGCAAACGTGGAATCATTCACCCAAAAATCACCTTTAAATGTCAATTCATTTTTACGTCGTGGATAAAATATAATATTGTAGCAATATTTATTGTCAATATATGCTGTATCGGCCAATACATAATTATACGTATTGATTCCTGTTCGTGATAATGGACTTGTAAAACTCTTATCAAAAAACTTTAAATAATTATCATAAATATCATATTCAGCATACAAATCTTTGATGAAAGCAGTAATAGTTTCATTACTACTAAAACCTGAATTTTTATTTCCAATAAGATCTTCTTTGACTTTGTTTTTCACATTATCTCCATAGACCTTGGAAACAGCTTCATTGATAAATATTGGCAAGTATGTTTTCCCTGTAATTCTTGAAGTATCAAGCTCTTGAAAGATAAATTCCATCCCACGAAACAATCTACTTTTCATCATGGCGCTATCTATCGTATTCAAATCAAACTCTACCTTTTCGTATTTATCATACGCATATTGTTTAAATTGATTGACACCATTGAAACGTTTTCGTTTCCAAATTTTTCGTAGAATATCAATTGCAGGATTGTTCTTTTTAGATTGTTTTCCAGAGACAATAACTACAGCTTTTAGTTTTTGCCCTTCTTCAAGAACAATTTCCATTTTATAGTTTACGCGTTTCTCTAACTTAATTTCTTTTGTCGTAAAACCTATAAAAGAAATGACGACTATATCATACGTTTTATCTGATTCTAGATAAAATCGTCCATCTTCGTTACTAATGGTTCCTTGAATTGAATTTTTAAATACAACATTCGCAAATGGTACAGGCTCGCCCGACTCATCTTTGATTACTCCACTTACTTTTGTCTGTGAATATCCTGTGTAACAAAATAAAAGGGCTAAAAAACAATATAGTATAGTCTTCAAATTCATGTGTTTTTAAAAACAAAAACTTCATCAACAAATATGCCGATGAAGCTTTTTTTATGTTAAATGTACGTTTTACTTGTACATAACTTTTTTTACAGCTTTAATTACGTCATTTTTATTTGGCAACCATTCTTCCAACAAAACTGGAGAATATGGTGCTGGCGTATCCGCTGTATTTATTTTTTGTATCGGTGCATCTAAGTAGTCAAATGCTTGTGCTTGCACTTGGTATACAATTTCAGTAGAAACATTTCCAAAAGGCCAAGCTTCTTCTAAAATAACCAATCTATTTGTTTTCTTTACAGAAGTCAAAATAGCATCATGATCCATTGGACGTATTGTTCTTAAGTCAATAACTTCACAAGAAATTCCTTCAGCAGCCAATTCATCAGCAGCTTTGTAAGCTTCTTTAATTATTTTCCCAAAAGAAACAATCGTTACATCACTTCCTTCACGTTTAATATCGGCAACTCCTAATGGAATTGTGTATTCACCTTCAGGAACTTCTCCCTTGTCTCCATACATCTGCTCAGATTCCATAAAAATTACTGGATCATCATCTCTAATCGCAGTTTTTAATAAACCTTTTGCATCGTATACATTAGAAGGAACAACAACCTTTAAACCTGGGCAATTTGCAAACCAACTTTCAAATGCTTGTGAATGCGTTGCAGCCAGTTGCCCTGCAGAAGCTGTAGGACCGCGAAATACAATTGGAATATTTAATTGTCCGCCAGACATTTGACGCATCTTTGCAGCATTATTTATGATTTGATCAATTCCTACCAATGCAAAGTTAAATGTCATGAATTCAATAATAGGTCTGTTTCCGCCCATTGCTGATCCAACTCCAATTCCTGCAAAACCTAATTCTGCAATTGGTGTATCTATTACACGATCTGCACCAAACTCGTCAAGCATTCCTTTGGAAGCCTTGTATGCTCCATTATATTCGGCAACTTCTTCTCCCATTAAATAAATGCTATCGTCTGTTCGCATCTCTTCGCTCATAGCTTCAGCTACCGCTTCTCTAAACTGTATTGTTTTCATACAATTGTTGTTATTTTAAAAAAGTGAAAAACAAAAATAACAATTAATTCCAAAAATGGGAATTACACAATCAAACATTTTGCAAAGTCATGTGATTTTATGATATCTTTAGGAAAATAAACAAATTTTAAAGAATTCTTAATCAAAATAAAAAAGATATATTCAAGTTCATTATTATAAAATAATGATGAATTACACTAAAAAACACTCAAAAATTACAGATAGTTGAACAAATTAAACTAAAAACAAAAAATAATTAAAATTTATTATGCGCGCATAATATTTTTAGAGAAATTATCTGTATCTTCGTAAAAAATTTCAAAAACACTCAAAATATATAATACCAATGAAAATATTAGTATGTATTAGTCATGTTCCTGACACTACTTCAAAGATCAATTTTACAGAAGGAGATACTAAATTTGATACCAATGGTGTACAATTTGTAATTAACCCAAATGATGAGTTTGGATTGACGCGTGCAATGTGGTTCAAAGAAAAGCAAGGAGCATCTGTAGATGTTGTTAATGTAGGAGGCGCAGAAACTGAACCAACACTACGTAAAGCATTAGCTATTGGAGCTGATGGCGCTATCCGTGTAAATGCAGAAGCAACAGACGGATTTTTTGTTGCGAAACAATTAGCAGCTGTAGCAAAAAATGGTGGTTATGATTTAGTAATTGCAGGAAGAGAATCAATTGATTACAATGGAGGAATGGTTCCTGGAATGTTAGCAGAATTAATTGATGCTAATTTTGTAAATAACTGTATCAGCTTAGATATTGATGGAACTGCTGCAAAAGCAATTCGTGAAATTGATGGCGGAAAGGAAACATCTAATACATCATTACCATTAGTAATTGGTGGGCAAAAAGGATTGGTTGAAGAAAGTGACTTACGTATTCCAAACATGAGAGGAATTATGATGGCACGTAAAAAACCTTTAACGGTTGTTGATGCTGCAGATACTGGAAAAGAAACTACTGTTGTGAAATTTGAAAAGCCAGCGCCAAAAGGAGCTGTAAAACTAGTTGATGCAGATAACATTGATGAATTAATCAACTTACTTCACAACGAAGCAAAAGTGATTTAATCATCTTTTAATGTTTCAATTATTTAATCTTTAAATTAGAAAAAATGTCAGTTTTAGTATATACAGAATCAGATCAAGGAAAACTTAAAAAAGCAGCTTTTGAAGTTGCTTCATATGCAAAAGAAGTTGCAAATCAATTAGGAACAACTGTGACAGCAGTTGCCATCAATGCAGACGATGCTTCTACATTAGGAACATACGGTGTAGACAAAATATTAAATGTATCTGCAGATAACTTAAAAGACTTTAGTGCCAAAGCATACGCATCAATTGTACAACAAGCAGCTCAAAAAGAAGATGCCAAAGTTGTCATTGTAAGTTCAAGTGCAGATAGTAAAACATTAGCGCCAGGTTTAGCTGTTGCTTTAGATGCAGGTTATGCTTCTAATGTAGTAGCTGCACCAACAAGTACAAGCCCATTTACAGTAAAAAGAACGGCATTTACAAACAAAGCGTTCAGTTTTACAGAAATCAATACAGATGTAAAAGTTGTTGGAGTTTCTAACAATGCTTTCGGATTGGTTGAGAATTCTGGTGCCGCTGCTGCGGAATCATTCTCTCCAAACCTAGATGACTCATTATTTGGAGTAAAAGTTGAAAACGTAGATAAAGTAACTGGAAAAGTTACAATTGCTGATGCAGATGTTGTAGTTTCAGCTGGAAGAGGATTAAAAGGCCCAGAAAATTGGGGAATGGTTGAAGAGTTAGCAGATGTTTTAGGCGCTGCAACAGCTTGTTCAAAGCCAGTTTCTGATTTAGGATGGAGACCACACGGAGAACATGTTGGACAAACTGGAAAGCCAGTTGCATCAAACTTATACATTGCAATCGGAATCTCTGGAGCCATTCAGCATTTAGCTGGAATCAATGCTTCTAAAGTAAAAGTTGTTATCAATACAGATGCTGAAGCACCTTTCTTTAAAGCGGCTGATTACGGTGTTGTTGGAGATGCTTTTGAAGTTGTACCACAACTAATCGAAAAATTGAAAGAATTTAAAGCAAATAACGCATAATTTTTTTTAAATTGTGCCCAACTAAGGGCTGTCTAAAATAGGTAATTCCTTCTTTTAGACAGCCTTTTTTTATGTTCACGCATTCACAAACAGATGAGTTTAGTAAAACTAAATATTAAAGGAATTTCATACAGTCAAACACAAAATGGAGCTTATGCGCTTATTTTGAATGAAGTTGATGGAGATCGAAAACTACCTATTGTCATTGGTGCTTTTGAAGCCCAATCTATTGCTATTGCGCTGGAAAAAGAGATAAAACCTCCGCGACCATTGACACATGACCTTTTCAAAAATTTTGCAGATCGATTTGATATTGTTGTAAAACAAGTCATCATACACAAACTAGTTGATGGGGTTTTCTATTCAAGTATTATTTGCGAACGCGATAAGATTGAAGAAATTATAGACGCTAGAACTTCCGATGCAATAGCTTTAGCACTGCGTTTTGATGCGCCAATTTTCACTTACAAAACAATATTAGACAAAGCTGGGATTTTCTTAAAACTAACTTCAAGCGAAGAAGATGAAAATACAGAAAAAGAAAGTATTGTTGTAGACGAGTTATTTACAGAAGAAGAAGCTGAAATTATTGAAAACAATCCCGATAACGGACTTAAAACACTTTCACTTCAAGAATTATACAATATGTTAGATGGAGCTGTTGCTGATGAAGATTATGAAAAAGCAGCTAGACTTCGTGACGAGATTTCCAATAGAGAAGACAAAAAATAAAACCCATATTCATATGCAAAAATTTGTAGCAAGTATTCTTACTATTTTTTGTGTGCTTTTTAGTATAAATGCACAAGAAATTGATGGTACATGGAACTTTAGTAGTATTCAAAATTCGTTAGGCGAAAATATCATTTCAACTACCCAAAACGATAAACTCACACTTAACAAAGGAGAATTTCAGTATCAACTTGCAGCAAAAGACAACTTAAAAGCTAGCGGGGACTATATTCACCAGAATAAATTGTTGGTATTTTATTATAACCAACCATCGGATACCATTCGCAAATACAAAATCACAACACTTACAGATTCTACATTAGTATTTATAGAAAAAGGTGTTTCATATCATTTTGAAAAAGAAAAACAAACAAAAGACGTTGTCACAACAAATACAGATACTGAAGTATCTAAAATTATCCCAAGTACAGGACCGAGTTCTACTAGTATACTAAGAGGTATTTTAGGAATGTTTGTGTTACTCATAATTGCTTTTTTATTTAGTAGTAATCGAAAAGCCATCAATTGGAGAACAGTTGGTTTAGGACTTGCTTTTCAGCTAATCATCGCTATTGGTGTACTAAAAGTTGGATTTGTAAAAACTGGATTTGAAGCTATTGGAAAATTATTTATTGAAATATTAGAATATACCAAAGCGGGAAGTGAATTCTTATTTGGTGGTATGATGAATGTTGAATCGTTCGGTTTCATCTTTGCATTTCAAGTATTACCAACAATTATTTTCTTCTCAGCACTAACCTCTGTATTGTTTTATTTAGGCATTATTCAATTCATTGTCAAAGGAATGGCAAAAGTATTGACAAAACTATTAGGGATTTCTGGAGCAGAAAGTTTATCCGTTGCCGGAAATATCTTTTTAGGTCAAACAGAAGCGCCGCTATTAGTTAAAGCATATTTAGAAAAAATGACACGTTCCGAAATCTTGCTTGTCATGATTGGAGGAATGGCAACCGTTGCCGGAGCTGTATTGGCAGCTTATATTGGATTTTTAGGTGGCGATGATCCAGCTTTAAAATTAATTTACGCAAAGCACTTATTAGCTGCTTCTGTAATGGCAGCACCAGGTGCAATTGTTATCTCTAAAATATTATATCCACAACAAGAAAAAATAGATAATGATGTAAAGGTTTCGCAAGAAAAAATAGGTTCAAACATTTTAGATGCTATTGCAAATGGAACTACAGAAGGGTTAAAACTTGCTGTAAATGTTGGTGCAATGTTATTAGTTTTCGTAGCCTTTATAGCTATGATAAACGGAATTTTTGGCTGGATTGGTGATGTTACCACATTAAACGATTGGATGGCTGCAAACACTCCTTATCCTAAGTTTTCACTAGAAGCTATCTTAGGAACTGTATTTGCTCCATTAATGTGGTTAATTGGTGTTGCGAAAGAAGATATGATGCTGATGGGACAATTACTCGGAATCAAATTAGCTGCAAGTGAATTTATTGGATACATTCAGTTAGCAGAATTAAAAAATGTTGGGAACACTGTACATTTAACCTATGAGAAGTCAATTATAATGGCAACGTATATGTTATGTGGTTTTGCCAACTTTGCTTCTATCGGAATTCAAATTGGTGGAATTGGCTCTTTAGCGCCAGGACAACGTAAAACACTATCTGAATTTGGAATTAAAGCCTTAATTGGAGGAACAATTGCTTCTTTAATTTCTGCTACAATTGCAGGAATGTTGATTGGATAACACACGGTTAATAACCTATTGATAAAATACAAACGCTTTGGTCTATAATCAAAGCGTTTTTTTTATTTTTACATCCTACAAATTGTATTGCAATACTATTAAACAGAAATCATCATGAGACAATATTTAGACCTCGTAAAACATGTGCTTGAAAACGGAAATGAAAAAGGAGATCGTACAGGAACGGGAACAAAAAGTGTATTTGGACATCAACTACGTTTCGACTTAAGTGAAGGTTTCCCGATGGTAACAACTAAAAAATTACACTTAAAATCTATTATTCATGAGCTTTTATGGTTTATAAAAGGTGATACAAACATAAAGTATTTGCAAGAAAATGGAGTTCGTATTTGGAATGAATGGGCAGATGAAAATGGAGATTTAGGCCCCGTTTATGGACATCAATGGCGTAACTGGAATAGCGAAAGTATTGATCAATTATCAGAAGTAATTGAAACATTAAAAAACAATCCCAATAGTAGACGCATGATGGTTTCTGCATGGAATCCAAGTGTATTACCAAACACAAAAGTTTCTTTTAGTGAAAACGTAGCAAACGGAAAAGCAGCTTTACCACCATGTCATGCATTTTTTCAATTCTATGTAGCTGATGGAAAACTATCTTGTCAATTGTATCAACGAAGTGCTGATATATTTTTAGGTGTTCCTTTTAATATTGCTTCGTATGCATTATTAACAATGATGATGGCGAAAGTTTGTGGATATGAGTACGGAGATTTCATTCATACATTTGGAGATGCACATATTTATAGTAATCACTTTGAACAAGTACAATTACAACTTACAAGAGAACCTTATCCATTACCAACGATGAAAATTAATTCAGAAATCAAGAGTATTTTTGATTTTACTTTTGAGGACTTTGAATTGGTAAATTACCAGCATCATCCACGCATAAAAGGAGCTGTTGCAATTTAAAAATATTTCACTTTCATATATTTCTATGACTTATAAAAACCTTTTTGTATTAGTAGCATGCTTCTTTGCTACAGTAGTAACTGCTCAAAATAAAGGGCGAAAAAAATTAGTTGTTCCTGAGGCAACAACCATAGAAGGTTGTCAGTTTGAAGAAGATGTGTATCAATGTTCTGAAGAAAAATTGCAACGTGCCATTTTTCAGTTCTTAAAACCATCAGATGTTACAAATGTGGCAAATATTACCACGAAAGATACTATTTTTGTTAATATGCGCCTCGGTACCAATAAAGAGGGCAAAGTTCTTAAAAAACAATCTTCTTTAAAGTTTTACGAAAGTGAAATGAAGCCTCTAACAATTGAAGCAGCAACAGCAATAGAAGATTTCCAAATTGAATTGGCTCCTGTATCTAAAAAACGAAATAGTTTTATTAAAAAACACTTGTTTTTACAGATTGATCGGGAAAATAACGTATTCATTCCATTATATGATTACAACCCGGAACGAATTCCATTTAGCGGTCCTGAAGTTGGTGTCATCTATCCTGGGTGTAAAAGTGCAAAAACAAACAAAGAGAGAAAACGATGTATGTCTACTAAAATCTCACAAGTTATTGCAAAACGCTTTAACACGAGGTTAGCTACGAAATTAGATTTGAATGGTGTTCAAAGAATTTATGTCGTTTTTAAAATTAATTTACAAGGAAAACCTGTTGAAATACGTGCAAGAGGTCCGCATCCTGAGTTAGAAAAAGAAGCGATTAGAGTTGTTAAAAAACTTCCAAAAATGACTCCTGGTACTATTGAGAATATTCCTGTAAATGTAATGTATACGCTTCCAATTGTTTTTAATGTAGAAGGAAAGTCTTCAAAAAGGAAAAGAGGTTAATAAATCATTTTTCGAAACAATCAAATTCTAAAAAATTCTATATCAAATAACAAATGAATTTACAATAATGATTTGTAACTTAGGTATTCGAGGAATTTTACACATATGATATTATTAGATTTCAACAAAAACTATATTCTAGATAACGGATTTGTACAATTGCGTCCATTACAAATGGATGATTTTGAACATTTGCTTCGCTTCTCTTTAAAAGAACCCGAATTGTGGAAATATTCCTTAACACCAGCAGACGGAGAAGAAAATTTACGAAAATATATACAACAAGCAATTCAAGCTAGAATTGATAAAAAAGCATATCCTTTTATTGTATTTGACAAACGTTATAATACATATGCAGGTTGCACACGTTTTTATGATTTCCATCAACAACATCATGCAGCTTCATTAGGTTATACTTGGTATGGGAAAGAATTTCATGGTACAGGTTTAAACAAAAATTGCAAACTTTTATTACTCCAATTTGCTTTTGAACACATGAAGCTACAACGTGTAGAGTTTAGAGCTGATAACAACAACAAGCGCAGTATTGCTGCTATGAAGAGTATTGGCTGTAAAGAAGAAGGCATATTGCGAAGTAATTGTGCTTCACCAACTGGCAGACGCGATAGCATTGTACTAAGTATCTTAAAATATGAATGGTTTAGCGGCATTAAAAAAGAACTCCTTAAAAAATTATAGACCACTTTCTTCAGACGCTACTACCTGGTTTTCAACAATATTACTTGCGTAATTTTTAGCTATTTCAGAAAAATTAAAAAATACGTTCATCTAAATAAATTGCATTTCATAGTGAAATGTTATCTTTTCATTGCAACAGAATGTAGTATTCAAAAAAGAAAAGTATCTTTATGTGATTAAAAATTATACAGTAATGAAAAAATTTATTATCCCCGTTTTATTTTGTTTAACAATTAGTGTTGGCTTTGCACAAACAGCAACAAACATGTCAACTCCTAAAACATCACCAAATGGAACTATTCATTATACCGTAATGGACAATGCGCCATTATTTGAAGGATGTGAAAATGCAGGTCAGTCAAAACAAAAAAGTAAATGTACTACAGATAAAATACAAGCATATATTCAAAAGAATTTTGACAAAAATATAGCGAAATCAATATCAGCAAAAAGAAACATTAAAAACAATAAAGTATACATTCGTTTTATTGTAAGCAAACAAGGAAATGTTGAGAATATTGGTGTACGCACTAATAATAGTGCTATGAAAGCAGAAGTAAAAAAAATTCTAGCTTCTTTACCTAATTTCTCACGCGGAACACACAAAGGAAATCCAATGAATGTTTCATATTCTTTATCACTTCAAGCTGATTTATTATTAAGAAATGCTGCTGAATAAAAAATAAACACACATGTTTGGCAAAAAAAAGAAACCTACCACACAAATAGATCAAGAACAACTTGCTCTAATTGAAACTGCACAAAAACGTATCAAACAGAAAAAGCGTCTATATTATCATTTAGTCATTTTTATTATTGGTTCTGCATTTTTAGTACTCTTAAATATTGTTTTAGGGTTTGGAAAAGATTTTAAAATATTTCAAACGGAATGGTTTGTATGGGCAGTATTGGCTTGGTTTTTCGTATTCCTATTTCATTCATTTGATGTATTCATTACGAAAAAATTCATGGGAAAAAATTGGGAAGCAAAACAATTAGAAAAATTGGTTGCCAAACAAGAATATCGTATTGAAAAACTAAAACAAAAATTCTTAAAACAAGAAACAGAAATTGCAAAAGCGCAAGCTATGGAAGAAATTACCAATGAACCGCAGCCAATTTCAAAAAGAAAATCGTTGTCATTAATTGTGGCTGCAGCCGAAAATAACACGATTGGTAAAGACAATCAATTAATTTGGCATTTGAGTAACGATTTAAAACGATTTAAAAAACTAACTTCTGGTCATCATATTATTATGGGCCGCAAAACGTTTGAAAGTTTCCCAAAACCATTACCTAACAGAACTCATATTGTCATAACTCGTCAAGAAGATTACAAAGCACCTGAAGGAGTTATTGTCGTAAATTCTATTCAAGATGCTATAAATGTCGCTACACTTAGCGATGGTGAACCATTTGTAATTGGTGGTGGTGAAATATACAAGCAAGCACTTCCATTTGCCACAAAAATTGAATTAACTCGTGTGCATCACGAATTTGAAGGTGATACATATTTCCCAGAAATTGACGAAACAACATGGAAAGAAGTTGCCAATACTTTCAACAAAAAAGATGACAAACACGATTATGAATTTTCTTTTATTACCTACAAAAGAATATAATTAAACACTCAAAATTTTAATGAATATTAATAGTTTATTCCCAAAAAAGAATTTATACTACTTTCTTGTGCTCTGCCTTTTTATAGTAAGCAACAGTTTTAGCCAGGATAAAGAATGGACGGCTTTTACCAAGTCTATCAAAATGACTTCTGATTCTAAATTGAAATTTAAACTCACGGCTTCTGTAAAATTAGTTGATGGAAACGTTTTAAGTTGGGCTTCTATTTGGGCAAACGTTGATACTAAAAATGATGAAGATGGTTTTTTTGACAACATGCAAGATCGTCCTATAATATCAAGTGATTGGGCTACATATGAAATTAATGGTTTTATTGATGACAATTCAACCGACTTAAACTTTGGTGGAGTATGTTTCTCTGGTGGAAAGTTTTATTTTGATGACTTCAAACTCTACGTTGAAAATAAAAATACAGGAGAATTTGAAGAAGTAAAGTTAAGCAATGCTCAATTTGAAAAAAGAATAACTGATGGAAAACTTCCCGATTGGGAAATTCCAGATCCTATACTTAGCGACTCAATTACAAAAGGATATGGTTTCAGATTAGTAAAAGATAATCCTACTAAAAACCTATCACTTTATATTGAAGGAAGAAATATTAAAATAGATCGTACAGACTTGATAGGTGAGCGAGATGGATATTCTCCACAAATTGGAACGTTAATTTCTATGTTGAATAATTTGAGTTCTCGTGTAGAACGTGTTGTTAAAAATTTAGACAAAAGAGAACTTGACCATTTACACGATGAAAAAGCAAATTCCATTGGCGCGTTAATTATGCATTTAGCCGCAGCCGAAAAAATATACCAATTATATACTTTTGAAAATAGAGGTTTTAATGATGATGAAGAAAAATTTTGGGGACCAGCTTTAAACTTAGGTGATGCCGGTAGAAAAACTTTCAAAGATCACGATGTTAAATACTATTTGAAGATTTATAAAGAAGTACGAGCAAAAACACTCGAAGAATTCAAAAAACTAGATGATAGTTGGCTTACAAAAATTCGCCCAGGATCTACCGAAAACAATCACTACTATTGGTTTCATGTTATGGAACATCAATCCAGTCATTTGGGACAAATACTATTTCTAAGAAAAAGAATTCCTCCTCCACCAACTATAGATCTAAAAGGAAAAAAGAAAATTGATTAAGTTTTAAAAATCAACAAATTAGGCAAAGTCAGATATTACCTTAAAATTATCTATTTTTGCAGCAACTAATTTAAAAACAATCGCTTTCTTCATTTATGAAGAAAAAATAAGATATACTTATGAAAGCATATATATTTCCAGGGCAAGGTGCTCAATTTACAGGAATGGGATTAGATCTTTATGAAAAATCTGATGTAGCACAACACCTTTTTGAAGATGCCAATGATATTCTAGGATTTCACATTACAGATATTATGTTCGAAGGAACTGCCGAAGATTTAAAACAAACGAAAGTTACGCAACCAGCTATCTTTTTGCATTCTGTTATTTTAAGTAAAGTATTAGGAGATGAATTTCAGCCAGAAATGGTTGCAGGACATTCTTTAGGAGAACTTTCTGCTTTAGTTGCCAATGGAACATTAACCTTTGAAGATGGTTTAAAACTTGTTTCACAACGTGCCTTAGCGATGCAAAAAGCTTGTGAAGCACAACAAAGTACAATGGCTGCCGTTTTAGGTTTAGACAATGAAGTCGTTGAAAAAGTATGTAACGAAACAACTGGAGTTGTGGTTGCTGCAAATTATAACTGTCCTGGACAAATTGTAATTTCAGGGGAGATTGACGCAATTAATGCCGCTTGTGAAACTTTGAAAGAAGCTGGCGCTAGAAGAGCTTTAGTATTGCCTGTTGGTGGTGCTTTTCATTCTCCATTAATGGAACCTGCTCGTGAAGAATTAGCAGCTGCTATTGAAAACACAACATTTAACAAACCAAATTGTCCTATATATCAAAATGTACCAACTACTGCTATTGTTGATGCAGACGAGATTAAAAAGAACTTAATTTCACAACTAACTGCGCCTGTAAAATGGACACAGTCTATACAGCAAATGATTGCTGATGGGGCTACTTCATTTACAGAAGTTGGACCTGGAAAAGTGTTGCAAGGATTACTACGTAAAATTGATCGTTCTGTAACAGCACAAGGTGCTACTTTTGGAGAAGAATAAATTTATAAAATTGCTATGAAGGTTTCCAAAACAATTAGAATACTGTTGATTTTTGGACTGATTTTACTAAACGTTGGTTGCGACCAAGTTTCTAAATCAGTTGCTAGAACTCACATAGAAACACGTGAAAATATTTCTGTTATTGGTAACTATGTAATTTTAACTAAAACCGAAAACAAAGGCGCATTTTTAGGTTCTTTTTCAACATTAGAAAATCCAATTTTGAAAAGTATTCTTTTGATATTACTTCCAATTGCAGTATTACTTTTTATTCTACGAATGATTATTGTGAATACAGACTTAGATAAATACATGATTTTTGGATTGTGTTGTATTATTGGTGGTGGAATTGGTAATTTATATGATAGAATTCTATACAGCTCTGTAACCGACTTTATGCATATCGATTTAGGCGGTGTTTTTAGAACTGGAATTTTCAATATGGCTGATGTTTCCGTCATGCTCGGAACAGGACTACTTATTCTCTCCTTTATTAAACGAAAAGAAGTTTCCATATCATAATATAAAAAGCCTAGTTTTCACTAGGCTTTTCTTTTGACTTCAATTTTTGTTTCTTTTACATACTATAGCGGAACACTTTCGCATTCGCTTGGAAGCGCACCATTCATATCTCTTGATGTATAAGGTTCATGACTCAAACAGTCTAACTCATAGGTTAATGGTTCCTGCTCTTCTCTTGGACAAAACCAAGTATATCCTGGCAATCCACCTTTAATGGCTAAATTAGAAATTGACTTTTTGTTTAATAATAGGTTTTTTAAATGCTTTTTTTTCATGATAATATTAATTATGGTTAATAATTTATTTATCACTAAACTATTAAAGAACGTCGTTCATTTTAGATGATAACTTCTGAAAAGCATGTTTGAATTGCTATAAT
Organism: Kordia sp. E; assembly: GCF_056033805.1. Classification (NCBI taxonomy): domain Bacteria; kingdom Pseudomonadati; phylum Bacteroidota; class Flavobacteriia; order Flavobacteriales; family Flavobacteriaceae; genus Kordia; species Kordia sp. E. The sequence goes on along the minus strand of NZ_JBRASR010000002.1, from coordinate 1,861,548 downwards.
TATTTATTAATAAACTTTTAATCATGTTTTATTCAAAAATGTTAACTACGGCATTCCCGTACATCATTTCTAAGCTTTTTTTATAATTTGATATTATTAGTTTAACCAAAATTATTTTAGATCATGAAAAAAAGAAGCACAAAATTATTAAAACTTCGCAAAAATTCTATTTCTAACTTGGAAAATAGCCAACTAAAAGGAGGAACTTTACAAACAGGTACAACAATAATTATTACAAAAGATACATGTACCTCATTTATTGATGCTTGTCCGTCAGCTTGGATATGCCCTACTGATTTCAGGAATTGTCCTTTTCCTTTTTAAGAAAAACTACAAAACAAAAAAGGAGCAGTGAATTGCAATTCACTGCTCCTTTTTCATACTAAATAGATATATAAGCTATAGCTCATATATATTTCTACTTTACCCCAAATACTACATCTTCCATTGTATCAACACCTTACACAACGTCTTTATTTGTCACTATAATAGTACGCAAACTGGTATCGATCTTTAAAAACAGGTATTTTTACCGAGGTGTATATAGTATATTATCCATAAATTTGACAACTAACCAAATATTAATCATTATGAAGAATTTACTTTTTAAAGGCTTATCTATCGTTTTAGTTTTTGCGTTTATTATGGTTTCCTGTCAAGAAAAAAAGGATAAGGATAAATATAAAACGACAACTAATGGAACTGCTACAGCTGAAATTGTCATGAACGCTCCCATAAACTCTAAACTCCCTGCCGATGTATTACAATCGTGTATAGTAAGCAGCTCAGATTTTGATTCTTGGTTTGCTTCTGAAACTGTTTCTAAAAATGGTGCTGTAGATGCAGCCAATTCAGTAACTGCTTTACACAACAATAATTGTGATTTTTACAAATGGTCTGAACAAATGTTTTTGTGGGTTACCTCACCAAATACCTCAGGAGATTATAGTAGTGGAACTGTTATGGAGTCAGATAGTTTTTATACGGTATCTACATCTGTTGATGGTGTACGTACATTAATACCTCATGAAAAAGGAAAAATGATAAGTGCAGTAGCTAATTCTCAAAAAAATGATAAACTCTTTGCTGCTGATACTGAAGAAGGACAAGCAACAGATGATGTATTGATGGCTCAAAATGGTTCACTCATTTATTATATAAGCATGGTGAATGATGTATATGCACAATATTTAAATGGAGTTGCAAATAGCGGAGGAAGTGTTAGTGGAAGCGAATTCCCTACAACACAAGATCAATTAAACACTATTATTGCTTTTGCAGAAACACAAGGAATTACTGTTAAAGACCCTAACACTTTAACAATAGAAGTTAAAACTTCGTGGGTAGCCGCTGATGAATTAACAAATATAGGTGATTATATTACGATGGATGCTATTGTTCCTACTTATGATACAAGTAATGATCAAAAATGGATTCCTAACGGTTCAGAACCAAAAAAATTAGCAATGATAGGAATACATATTGTAGGTACCATTGATGGACACCCTGAAATGGTTTGGGCAACTTTTGAACACGTGAATAATGCACCTAATCTTGAGTATACTTACCTAGATACGGAAAGTAATACTAAAACACAAGCTGCAGATACAGGAAATGATTGGTTATTAAATAGTGATAGTTCAAATTCAACATACAATCAATCACATATGAAGTTTTGTAACTCAAGTGAGTTAAAGCAAAAGAAGTGTGATGAACTTAACACTATTTTTGCAACAACAGACAATACAATTAGTGCTAGTAATACTAAAATGACAAAACCTTGGGGAGTTGCAAATGACGGTGTACCTAATGCTGAAAATAGCTCAGCAGCAGCATCTAACAGCGAAGTAATTTCTATAAATAATAGTGTACTAGGTCAGTTAGCCTCAGGTGATTTACGTAAAAACTATATTTTTATTGGAGCTACTTGGACTGACGATGGAGCAGCGCCAAATGGAACAAGTTATTCTGCAACAAATACAGCTTCAGGTGTAGCTATAGGAACAAGTCAATTAGCTAATAGCACAATGGAAACTTATGCACAAAACGGAGCAGGTTATTCTCAATATGGAACTTGTTTTAGTTGTCACTCTAATTATGCAAACCCTGGTTTAACTCCTTCAGACTTAAGTCATATATATGCAGAATTATTAAAAGGAGAAGATAAATAATAATATTTATTAAATTAATATAAAAGCAAAGCCATATGCATTATGTATATGGCTTTGCTTATTTATTGCTTGTATATTTTTCCATCTTTCATTACAAATACCACGTTTTCCATCGTATTGATGTTTTTTGTAGGATCTTGATCAACTGCTACAATATCAGCTAAAAATCCAACTTTCAATTGTCCTAATTGATCTTCCATTCCAAGAATTTTTGCATTCGTAATTGTTGCTGACTGAATTGTTTCTATTGCTGGCATTCCGGCTTCTACCATGAAACCGAATTCTTTTCCATTGAGTCCATGTTTATAAACTCCAGCATCTGTTCCAAAGGCAATTCCAACACCTTTTTTATAAGCTTTAGCAAATGTTCCTTGAATTTTTGGTCCAACAGCTAATGCTTTAGGAACAATAATATCTGGGTAATATCCTTTAATTTTTGCCTTTGCCTCTACTTCTTTTCCTGCCGTAATTGTTGGTACTAAATACGCATCGTGCTTTTTCATGAGTTCCATTGTTTCCTCACTCATTAGCGTTCCGTGTTCAATTGTTTTTACACCACCAATAATAGCGCGTTGCATTCCTTCATCTCCATGTGCGTGTGCCGCAACGTGCATTCCGTAATCTTTTGCTGTATCACAAATTACTTTAATTTCTTCAACTGTAAATTGTGGGTTACTTCCACTTTTGGCAACACTCAAAACACCACCTGTTGCAGTAATCTTAATAACATCAGCACCATTTTTATAACGCTGGCGCACTGCTTTTTTAGCATCGCTCACATTATTTACAACTCCTTCTTTTGGTCCTGGATCGCCAATAATTTCTTTACGACTTCCGTTTGTCGGATCGGCATGTCCACCAGTTGTTGCTAATGATTTTCCTGCTGTAAAAATTCTTGGTCCATCAACTCTTCCTTGATTAATAGCGTTTCTTAAAGAAATATTTACACCACTTCCACCTAAATCACGTACGGTTGTAAATCCTGCATTTAGTGTTTCATCTGCAAAACCAACAGAACGAAAAGCTACATCTGCGTCATTTAAAGTATATTTTTCTAAATAAGCTTTCGGATTTGTTTCGCTTTCTATGTGAACGTGCATATCTATCAATCCTGGCATTACCGTTTTTGACTTTAAGTCAATCATTGTAATGTTTGCTTTTTTGGGTTGTAAATAACCATTAGAAATACTTGTTATTTTATTTCCAGAAACTACAATTGTTTTTTCTGTAAGTACTTTTCCACTTTCTGTATCAATGATTTTTCCACAATGAATATATGTTTCTTGTGCAATTGCAACTGTAGAACACAATATCCCTAAGAATAAAATGAGTAGTTTTTTCATATGGTTATGTTTATGGTTTGTTAGTTGATTTTTCTTATTTTCTGTTCCCATTGCCAAGCTGAAAGCATTGCTTCATCTAATGTAGAAGTTGCTTTCCAACCTAAAACGGTATTTGCCTTAGTCGTATCTGCATAGGCAGAAATTACATCACCTTCTCTCCTATCTACTATTTTATAGTTAAGAGATTGCTTGCTTACACGTTCAAAACTCTGAATGACTTCTAAGACAGAACTTCCAGTTCCTGTTCCGATATTGAATACTTCAAAAGAAGTTTCATGCTTTTGGTTTAGTAGTCTTTTTAAGGCAACTACATGCGCTTTCGCGAGATCAATCACGTGAATATAATCACGAATACAAGTTCCATCTTCCGTAGGATAATCATTTCCAAAAACTGATAGTTGAGTTCGTAAACCTGCAGCTGTTTGTGTTATAAAAGGCACTAAATTTTGTGGAACTCCATCTGGCAATTCGCCAATTGCGCAACTTGCATGCGCTCCAATTGGATTGAAATATCGTAATGATATTACTTGCAAACCTTTGGCAACTTTGGCTGTATCAATTAGAATTTCTTCTCCAATTTGCTTGGTGTTTCCGTATGGAGAAAACGCTTGCTGAATTGGTGCATGTTCCGAAATCGGCATTTTTTCGGCTTGACCGTAAACCGTACACGACGAACTAAAGATAAATGCTATACTGGCTTTGTGCTGAATTTGTTGTAAAACCGTTACTAATGTTGAGATATTATTTTCATAATACAACAATGGATTTTCAACACTTTCACCAACAGCTTTACTAGCTGCAAAGTGAATGATTCCTTGTATATTTTGATGCCTTTGGAAGAATGAGATTGTTGCCAATTTGTCTCTTAGATCTAGCTCTTCAAATTGTGGTTGCATTCCTGTAATGCTTTCTATTCCGTTAAGAACTTCTGCTGATGAATTTGATAAATTATCAATAATAATAACTTCAAACCCTGCTAATTGCAACTCAACAACTGTGTGTGAGCCAATGTAACCTAATCCGCCAGTAACAAGTATTTTTTTCAAACTTTAAAAATTCGTGATAAACATCAATTAGCCATTAACAAAATTCAATATCGTGCTCGTAATGAATTCGATTTGATCATCTTCTAATTCTGTATGCATTGGCAATGAAATTACTTCTTTTACCAATTGATTCGTTACAGGAAAATCTGCTTCGTTGTAACGATCATCTTTATATGCTTTTTGTAAGTGTAAAGGAATTGGATAGTATACACCACAAGGAATTCCGTTATCGTTTAAGTGTTGAACTAACGCATCTCTATCTACATCAATAACGCGTAATGTATATTGATGATATACATGACAATTACAATTTCCATCTCCTGGATTTCCACACAGTTTTGTTGTTTGTGGTGTAATAATTTTATCACTTCCTTTTAAAGCTTCTGTGTATTTATGGGCAGCTATTTGACGTGCAGCATTATATGCATCTAAGTTTGTAAGTTTTGCACGTAAAATTGTTGCCTGAATAGAATCTAAGCGAGAATTTACTCCAACTACATCGTGATGATAACGTTTGTACATTCCGTGATTTACAATTCCTCTGATTGTATGTGCTAAATCGTCGTCGTTTGTAAAGATAGCACCGCCATCACCATAGCAACCTAAGTTTTTTGAAGGAAAGAAAGAAGTTGAAGCTACATGTCCAATACCTCCTGCCTTTTTTGTGCTTCCATCGGCAAATGTATAATCTGCTCCTATTGCTTGTGCATTATCTTCAATTACAAATAAATTATGCTCTTTTGCAATTTCTTGAATTGCATCCATGTTAGCACATTGTCCAAATAAATGTACAGGAACAATAGCTTTCGTTTTTGGAGTAATTGCTTTACGAATGGCTTCTGGATCAATGTTGAATGAATCTTTCTCTACATCAACTAACACTGGCGTTAATTGTAATAATGCGATTACCTCAACTGTTGCTGCAAATGTAAAATCGGCAGTAATGACTTCATCTCCTGGTTTTAATCCAAGTCCCATCATTGCAATTTGTAATGCATCAGTTCCATTTGCACAAGGAATTACATGCTTTACGTCTAAATATTCTTCTAGTTCTTTTTGAAATGCGTGTACTTCGGGTCCGTTTATGAATGCTGCAGATGCAATTACATCTAATACGGATTGATCAACTTGGTCTTTTATTTTTGCGTATTGACCTTTAAGGTCGACCATTTGGATTTTCTTCATTCGTATCTTTCTTTTGTTCTAACAATATTACAAAATTGTACAACGATACCCAATGAATTTAAGTGAAAGAATGTATTTTAGCAGTAAACTTTTGGCTTTTGTATTTTATCTACAACATATTGATCTACATTACTGGTTTCTTCCTTAAAATAGTAGCGCTGTTTAATAAGAAATTAGGACTTTTTGTTGCAGGTAGAAAGACCGTTTTTGAAACTTTATCAAGTCAAATTAATGCTACTGATAACGTTATTTGGTTTCACACTGCATCTTTAGGTGAATACGAACAAGGCTTGCCAGTTTTAGAAGCATTGAAAAAGAAATATCCAACACATACGTTTGTTTTAACTTTCTTTTCTCCTTCTGGATATGAAGTTAAAAAAGATAGTGGCGTTGCAGATATTATTACATATTTACCATTAGACACCAAAGCAAATGCAAAACGTTTTTTAGAGTTGGTCAAGCCAGAATTGGTAGTGTTTGTGAAGTATGAATTTTGGCCAAATTATTTAGCTGAGTTAAAGAAACGTTCTATTCATACCATTTCTATTTCTACTATTTTTAGACCTTCACAAGCATTTTTCAAATCGTATGGCGGCTGGATGCGAAAGTCATTACACGCTTTTGATCATATTTTTGTACAGGATGAAGCTTCAAAAGAGTTATTGAACTCTATTAATTATATAAACGCAACAATTAGTGGTGACACGCGTTTTGATAGAGTTTTAGAAATTTTAGATAGAGACAATTCATTACAATTTATTGATGATTTTAAAGGAGATTCAACGTGTGTTGTTATTGGAAGTAGCTGGCAAGAAGATGAAGCTATTTTTGTCCCTTTTATTAATTCATCGAAGATAGATTGTAAATATATCATTGCGCCACATAATATTAAATCGCAAGAAATTCTAAAACTTAAAAATAGCATTACAAAATCGACTGTTTTGTTTTCTGAGTTGGATCAACATGAAAATTTGAATCAGTTTGATGTTTTTATTGTTGACACTATAGGAATTTTGACCAAAATATATAGTTATGCTGATATTGCCTATGTTGGTGGCGGCATGGGAAATACAGGTTTGCATAATACCTTAGAACCTGCTGTTTTTGGAATTCCTGTGGTGATTGGAAAAACGTATTCAGGATTTAAAGAAGCTGAAGATTTGGTAGCACTTAAAGGTGTACTTTCCATAAAGGTTCAAGCTGAGTTTGATACTCTACTAACGCGCTTATTGACAGACATCGATTATAGAAATGAAGTTGGCACTATTAATCATGTCTATGTCCATTCGCAGGGAAATGCAAGTGCGATTATTATGAAATATCTTTCCTAATTATAAGAATTCCTCAGAAAATTACCTTTTAACTGTTAAAATGATAATTTCATGGAGTGTTAAAAAGATGTTAAAACATTCTTTGCTTATCCGTAAAAGAAATCTTAACATTGTTATACAATTAACAATAAATAGATAACGAGATGAAAAAAGTAATTTTTAAAGTAGCACTTGCCCTTGCATTAGTATTTGGTGTGACTTCTTGTGAAGAAGTGAAGAAAAAGACAGATGATGCAGCTACAAAAACTGAAGAAGCAACTAAAGAAGTAAAAGACGCTACAAAAGATGCTGTTGATGCTACAAAAGACGCCGCAAATAGTGTAAAAGATGCTGCAAATGATGCTGTTGATGCTACAAAAGACGCTGCTAAAGATGCAGTTGATGGTGTAAAAGATGCTGCAAATGATGCTGTTGATGGAGCAAAAGGTGCTGTAAAGGACTTGAAAGATGGGGCTAACAAAGCTGCAGGAGATGTAAAAGATGCTGCAAACAAAGCGGTTGAAGATACTAAGAAAGCGGCTAAAGACTTAAAAGAAAAGGCTGCAGGTCACTAAGAATTTATTCTTTTTATATAGAAAAGTAAAAAGCTTCTCCAAATGGAGAAGCTTTTTTTATACGTTATCTTCAACTGTTTTATTAACAGATAGGAAGTGTATTTGGATCTATTTCATTTGTATTTACACAACCTGGTTGCCATGTTCGATCACAATTGAAAACAGTTCTCAAACATAAATTATTACCATTCTGATCTACTATTGTACGAATACAAACTTGAATAGAGTTTTGTTTTATTCCCCCAATTCCTTGATTTGCATGTAAGTTAGAAATTGATTTCTTGTTTAGTGATAGATTTTTAATGCTCTTTTTTTTCATGATGTATTAATTTTAATTCTTGATGAAATTAGGAAACTTAATTCAGGGTATATTACGGATTTACCGTATTTAACGTTTCATTAGTTATTTGTATTATTAGAAAGTAAAACATGAAAAATAAAAAAACACCTTCAAGGTTTGAAGGCGCTTTTTATCATAGAATTTTTAGTCTTTGATTTTCACTTTTCTTACAGACATACGCACTCACTTCCGTTGCCTTGTGTAAAACAACCATCAGATACTGGTGGACATTGCCCTGTGCATATTGCGGAACATAAGTTTGAAGTTCTTGATGATCCTCCTTTTAAGTTTTCAGTAGTAAGATTAGATACTACGCTTTTTTTGAATGCGATTTTTTTAATTGCTCTTTTTTTCATTATTTATTATTTTAAGTTGTACTAAAGTTAATCATTAAAAAAGAGAAGCGGTTACGGTAAAACCCTAATTTACAGGAGGTAAGAATTTTTAAAATAAAAAAACAACAACTAACTTTACCATTAATTGTTGTTTTTAAATTATTGAATTATAGTATTAAATTACTTTATGAGCATCTTTTTTGTAACGATTATTTCACTATTAGAAGTTAAGCTGTAAGAACATTTCTTTCCTTATTTCATTTGTTAAGGCGCATCTACGATTTTTCGACTCTATTTAAACTATACTTTGTGAGCTTTTTTCCATTTTAAGTATCCTCTGACCATTAATAAAAAATTGATAAAATGCATTACAGACAAAAACCATAAAGATGCCATTATACAAACAATAGTTGCTAATATTTGTCCTATTGCCATTATTGAGAATCCTTTGATGCTTTTTCGATTCATTAATTCAAAAGCTACTAAGATTAAAATAGCAGAAGCAATTTCTATAATGGTTTTTGGGAATTCAAATTCCATAGTATATAAAATTAAAAAGGTTATTAAATTTTAAATATAACAAAGTTTAGAACTGTATTGACACAAAAAAAGCCGAAGTTTTAAAACTTCGGCTTTCGCTTCTTGTGCGGGTGAAAGGACTCGAACCTTCACACCGTGAGGCACTAGATCCTAAGTCTAGCGTGTCTACCAATTTCACCACACCCGCAAATGTGGGTGCAAATATAAAGAAGATTTTGAATATTCAAAGGAAGTCTCAACTATTTTTATCTCTTTTTTTAGTACTTTTGAGTATCTAGATAAATTCAAGACACTACATGAATACTATAAAATCTTATGTTGAAGCGCATAAAAACCGTTTCATAGATGAACTCATCGAACTTTTAAAAATTCCCTCAATAAGTGCTGATCCAGCTTATACACAAGATGTAATTGATACTTCAGTTGCTATAAAGGCTAGTTTAGAAAAAGCTGGCTGTGATCATGTTGAAATTTGTGAAACACCTGGTTATCCTATTGTATATGGACACAAACATATCTCAGACGACTTGCCAACAGTTTTAGTATATGGACATTATGATGTACAACCGCCAGATCCATTAGACTTATGGGAAAGTGGACCATTTGAACCTGTTATTAAGAAAACAAAGATTCATCCAGATGGTGCTATTTTTGCACGTGGTTCTTGTGATGATAAAGGTCAAATGTACATGCATGTGAAAGCATTGGAATTAATGAACGAAACCAATCAATTACCATGCAATGTAAAATTCATGATTGAAGGTGAAGAAGAAGTTGGTTCAGAAAGTTTAGCTTGGTTTGTAGAACGTAATCAAGAAAAATTAGCCAATGATGTTATTTTAATTTCTGATACAGGAATGATTAGTAACACACAACCTTCTATTACAACTGGTTTACGTGGTCTAAGCTATGTAGAAGTTGAAGTTACTGGTCCAAACCGTGATTTACATTCTGGTTTATATGGTGGCGCTGTTGCGAATCCAATTAATATATTAACAAAAATGATTGCTTCTCTACATGATGAAAACAATCATATTACCATTCCAGGTTTTTACGATAACGTAGAAGAATTATCAAAAGAAGAACGTGCAGAAATGGCAAAAGCACCATTTTCACTTCAAGAATATAAAGATGCACTTGATATTGATGATGTATATGGAGAAACTGGTTATACAACCAACGAACGCAACTCTATTCGTCCAACATTAGACGTTAACGGAATTTGGGGCGGATATACTGGTGAAGGTGCAAAAACGGTGATTGCAAGCAAAGCATACGCAAAAATTTCTATGCGTTTGGTTCCAAATCAAGATTGGCGTGAAATCACAGAATTATTCAAAACACATTTTGAGAGTTTAGCTCCAAAAGGAACAACTGTGAAAGTAACACCACATCATGGTGGACAAGGATATGTAACGCCTATTGACAATATTGGCTACAAAGCAGCTAGCAAAGCATATGAAGATACGTTTGGCGTTCCTGCTATTCCACAACGTTCTGGTGGAAGTATTCCGATTGTTTCATTGTTTGAAAAAGAATTGAAAAGTAAAACTATTTTAATGGGATTTGGGCTCAATAGTGATGCAATTCACTCACCAAATGAACATTTTGGAATTTTCAATTACCTTAAAGGAATTGAAACTATTCCGCTGTTTTATAAATATTTCACAGAACTTTCTAAGTAAAATATAATCACTAAAAAAACCGCTTTAAAAGCGGTTTTTTTATATCTATTTCATAAAAGTATTCAAGCCTATCTAACTATATTATTCTATTATCAGCTTTTTAACGACTGAGTTCTCTCCAGCATAAGCTTTCAATACATACAATCCTGCTTTTAAGTTTGAAACATCAATTACATTTTCAGTAGTAGTTGTACGCATTACTAATTTACCGATAGTATCATATATTTCTATTGTATCAATAGAAATTTTTGAATTAATAAAAACATTTCCTGAAGTAGGATTAGGATATATTTTAAAGCTATTATCTTCAAATTCTTCAGTACTTAAAACATTTTGATATACTCTAACATAATCAATAATCATAGGGCTTTCCGTAAAATTAGGATCTATAGTTCCTGCAATGCCTCCCATAGCTATATTCAGTATCAAATATTGTTCTAAATCAAACGGCCATGTACTCGCATCTTTAACAGCCGGATTGTATGTATAGAAACCTACTCCATCAACTAAAAATGTAATTTGATTTGGCGACCAGTTTACTGAATATACATGAAAATTATTTGCTACATCCGAAAGCACTTGTGAACTTGTGTTTACTGTATTTCCAGAGCTAGAAGGTGTATGTATAGCACTTGATGCATGATTTACAGCACCAAGTCCATGTTCCATAATATCAATTTCTCCACATGCAGGCCAAGTAGCTGTTCCAAAACCTTCATTATCCCAATACGCGCCATCTTCATTAATATTTTTACCCAACGTCCAAATTGCTGGCCAAGTTCCATCGCCACTTGGTAATTTAGCTCTTACATCTACTCTTCCGTACGTGAATGCAAATTTTGAATTTAATCGTGCAGAAGTATATTGCTTTGTTTCTCCTTGATCGGTAAACGATTCTTTAATCGCTACAATATTTAAAAACCCATTTCCCACAAACGAATTTTCTATGCGATTTGTATAGTGTTGTTGTTCTCCATTAAACCAACTTCCATTTCCGCCAGTAGGCAATTGTGTTTGATGATACCATTTGGTTGAATTTACAGGACCACTTTCATTGAAATCATCAGACCAAACTAAATCTGTATATATAACATCTAATACGTTAGGATCTACAGGTATAGAACCATCATTAATATCATCGATTAAAAAAGTTCCTGGCACACTACTACCATCGTCAATTCTAACCGTTAATCTATTATATTGACCGCTTCCACTCACAGTAGAAAAATCAAAAGTTAATTCAGTCCAATTATTTTGTGAGGCTGTAGTTACGCCTACTTCAATATCTGGATTTGTACCATTTTCTAACTTTATTGTAATTGTATGTGAATTTGGATCGAATGCATAAAATTGTAATGTAATTTCATCTTCAACATCTAAATCAATCGTTTCGTTTAAATCAATATAATGTCCTTGTTCCATTGAAGAGTTAGAACGAAAAAACTGCCCTACTTGATTCCCTGAATCCGTTGGAGAAGGTATTCTAGCAAATGTGCTTCCGCCCCAAACATTAAAATTGTGTGAACCATATGAGAAGTCAATTGGCAATTGCTGTGAAAAAGCAAATTCTGAAAGAAATAAAAATATTACAAAAATTTTATAGTAATGGTTTTTCATGTAAGCTGATTTTCTTCAAATTTACATGTAAACGTCTAAAAAAACGTTTTTTCCACCTATACAAAAACTATACAACTCATGAAAATTAGGCGTTTTTTTCATATAAATGCTATTACACTTATACCTACACTCAAAATTATACGATTTAGCAGCTTCAATACGATTTCAAGAATTATTTTACCTCTACATTTGTAGAATTAAATTTTATATTCTACATTTGTAGAGTAATATTACAATACATTCTTGTGTAATGTGTATTCTTACTATGTTGATGTCGACCAATTATAGTAATGATAAAAATTATGCTAGAAAAATAACAATAAGACTCGTAACGGATGAAATTATCTAAAACAGAAGAACAGTTGATGCAGCATTTATGGAAGCTTGAAAAAGCATTTATGAAGGATATTTTGGAACAATATAATGAACCTAAACCTGCAACAACAACGATTGCTACTTTATTGAAACGTATGACAGATAAAGGATATGTTTCATATGCAACGTTTGGAAAATCGAGAGAATACTTTCCATTAATTGAAAAAGCAGATTATTTCTCTAATCATTTAAATGGATTGATCAAAAATTTCTTTAACGATTCAGCATCGCAGTTTGCTTCTTTCTTTACGAAAGAAACGAATTTATCCGATGATGAATTAAAAGAATTACGAAAAGTTATCGATCAACAACTAAAAGACAACAACAAATGATTATATATATCATAAAATCAGGATTATGTTTAGCGTTGATACTATTTGTATACAAAGTACTTTTAGAACGCGAACGCATGTACAAATTCAATAGATATTATTTGCTTTTTGGATTGTGTTTTGCGCTAGTAGTTCCATTTATTACGATGGAAATACCTGCCGAAATACCTGTTGTTGAAAATACACCTGTGATCAATTTTGAAGATTCTAATCTTACGGAAGCAATTCCTTTCGCAGAAGAAACTACGCAAACAACTACAGGTATTCCTAGTTGGATATACATAACAATTGGCTTGTATGTGATTGGGTATTTGGTATTCTTTCTTCGTTTTATGAATAATATTTATCAAATTTTCTATAAAATTACACGAAACGCAAAAGCATTTTATAAAAGAGCATCGTTGGTTTTACTAAAGGAAAATACGTTACCACATACATTTTTACACTACATATTTATTGAAAAAGAAGCGTATGATACTTCAACTATTGCTGAAGAATTGTATACACATGAACTCGCGCATGTAAATCAAAAACATACACTAGATATTATTTTAATTGAATTGATTCAAATTGTATTTTGGTTCAATCCGTTACTTATCTATTACAAAAAAGCGATTCAGCTCAATCATGAATTTTTAGCTGATGATGCTGTAATAAAATCAAACATACAAGTTCCAACCTATCAACAATTATTGCTTGATAATGCGAGTTGGAATCACAACTTATACTTAGCCAGTAATTTAAATTTTTCTGTAACTAAAAAAAGACTACAAATGATGACAAAACATACATCACGAATTCGTACATGGCTTTTTGCCTCGCTTACAATTCCTATATTTATCGGCGCACTATTTTTGTTTAGCACAAAAGTAGTTGCCCAAGAAATGACTGCTGAATTTGTTGAAACAACAGATTCACAAAGTACTATTCCGCCAAACGGAAAAGCAACTTATTATAAAAATACTACGTTTGTTCTGGAAAATGAAAAAGGCGTTAAAGTAACTAAAACGTATGCTGAACTTTCAGACGAAGAAAAAGCAAGGTTATTGCCAGTTCCAAAAACACCGTTGGCAAATCGTCCAACTTCAACACTTTTAAACGATTGGAAGAACAAAAAAGAATTTGCCGTTTGGGTTGATGGAAAAGTAATTGATAATACTAAAATTTCAAATTACGACATTGTACATTATATGGGAGGTTTTGTTTATAAAAATGCTAGAAGTAAACGTTTTCCACAATCGCACCAAATGCATTTATACACAGCTGCTGGTTTTGAAGAATTAAAGAAAGATATAGCAAGTCCATTACCTAAAGGTGCTGTAATACATCTCAAAAAAGGAAAACATGGAAAAAAAGTAGGTGCTATAACACCGAAAGTTTTAACAGCAAAAGAAGCACTTGCGGAAGCGAACGCATTACCTGTAAATTATGTAAATGAAGATAATGGTCCTAATGAGATTAATTTACCTGTACCAGAAAAAGAAAAAAGTAATCAAGGTAAAAAAGACATTATAATTCTGATTAATAAAAATGGTAAGTTCCTTGTGAATTATGATCATGTATGTGATCTGAACGAGTTAGATAAATTTATAAAGATTGAACTTGATAAAATTTTACATAAAAGAGCAAGATCTGGATTAATTATTTATGATGGATATGTAAAAGATCAGTTAGAAACTCCAATTGCTAATGCAAAGAAAGCATTAAGAAAATTTAAAATTTACAACGTTAACCTTATGAGTTCGGGTGATATTCCGCCGCCTCCACCGCCAGCTCCTAAAGTTCCAACAGTTATAGAAGTGGACGTAAAAGGTCATAAAGCTCCTGCCCCAAAGAAACCAACGGTTAAAGGAATTGTAGTAAAAGGCCATAAAGCTCCTGCGCCAAAAAAACCTGTTGTTATAGGAGTAAAAGCACCTAAACCATCAACAAAAGAAGAAGGTGAAACAATCGGTAGAATGCATCAAAACATTAAAGGGCAAAAAGTAATGAACATGACTATTAATGGTCAAAAACACTACTACATCATAAAAAATGGCGTGAAGTATATTTATAATGAGAAAAGTCAATTGGTTGATGAAAACGGAAAAGTTTTGCCGCCTCCACCGCCACCGCCGCCCATGCCACCAAAAAAAGTAAAGAATGCACCAGAAGTGGCTGAGAAAACTGAAGCAGTTGAAGTCGTTGAAGTAGCTGAAGAAACTAGAAAAGCAGGTTATCTAGATATCAATGGCGAAACGTACTATTATAACATCAAGGATGGATATAAACAAATTTACAATCGTTATGGGCAACCTGTAGATAAAAACGGAAAGGTTTTGCCACCACCGCCACCAAAAAAGAAAACAGAAACTGGAAAAGCTGATAAAAAGACTAAATCTTCTGGCTTAGTTGGCGTAAAGCACGTTCCAGATTATAGTAAAAATACAAGATCATTTCCAACGATAAATGCAGGCAACATCGTAGCACATGTAAAAGTAATGAATAGACATAATGCTGTATTTTATTTTAATGAAAAACGAATTACCTATAGAGAAGCATTGCGCATGGTTCGAAAGAATAAAAGCTTGCATGTATACTCACAATATGAAACTGAAAAAACGAGTGCTTTTGTAAAACTTTCAGAATCATAATATATTCCGATCAATTCATTTAGAAAAAGTTCTTATGTACGATTTTAAATATAAATCTAACATAAGAACTTTTCTTTTTACCTATTTTTAAAGCATCGAACGACAAGCTTTATCATGAAAAAATTCATCTTTCTACTAACTTTCCAACAGGATTAATTCAACTTACAATATTGAGTATGTCTAAACAGGCTACTCAAAATTGATTTTCAATAAAATAAGACGTTTTTTTTGTAACATTTACACAAATCTAGCGTTCTTATAGTATCATCATTCAAAAGACTTTCTTATGTTAAAACAATTTTTCCTCGTTTGTTCGGGCGTAGACCTCAACTTGGTACGTGACTGTAGCGATGGCGAACAAACTAAATATGCCGGAATTGGCGCTACCGTATTTTTTACTGCATTAATGGCTTTTATTGCAAGCAGTTATGCTTTATACACTGTTTTTGATAATCCGTTTGCCGCTGTTGGATTTGGACTTGTCTGGGGATTATTGATCTTTAATTTAGATCGTTTTATTGTATCTACACTTCGAAAACGAGAAAATAAATTTGATGAAATTCTACAAGCAACACCACGAATTATTTTAGCAGTGATTATTGCCATTGTTATTTCCAAACCATTGGAATTAAAAATATTTGAAAAAGAAATCAATCAAGTTTTATTGGAGCAGAAGAATGAACTCACACTTGCCAATAAAACACAAATAGCACAACAATTTACACCTGAAATTGAAGAAATTAAAGGTGAGATTACACAGTTAAAAAACAATGTTGTTTCCAAAGAAAAAGAAGTAAACGACTTGTATGACACTTATATTGCAGAGGCAGAAGGACGCAAAGGAACTGAATTACTCGGAAAAGGTCCTGTTTATAAAGAGAAAAGAGAAAAACATGATGCTGCTTTACAAGAACTCCAAACGTTACGTACAGAAACAAATGACAAGCTTGCGGCAAAAGAGTTAGCTGTTGCTGATTTGATTGTATTACAAAAAGAACAAGAAGCCACTACGCAGCCTATTATTGACGGTTTTGACGGATTAATGGCACGTGTAAATGCTTTAGGAGAACTGCCTTGGCTTCCTTCCTTTTTTATCTTCTTATTATTCCTAGCGGTAGAAACGTCACCGATTTTCGCAAAACTATTTACCTCAAAAGGCGAGTATGATTTGAAACTGCAAGATGCTGAAGATGCTGTAAAAATTTGGGTAGATCAGAAAGTGCATCAAAGAAAGACGTTGCTACAAACCGATATGGCTTTAAACAATAAAGTATATACTGATATTGCGGAGGAAGATGAGTTGTACACACACAAACGAAATAAAGCACGTGAATTGATGAAATTACAAGCAGATGCTTTTTTCAATTTACAGAAGAAACAATTTTAAAACAATTATATAGTCATACTTTTTAAATGTCGAATCATTCGCTGCTGAGCTTTTGCTTGCGCAATTTGTAAACTTTTGGCAAATTCGCTTTCAGAAACTGCATGAAAAAGCATTTCACCGTTTTTGTAAACGATCCACCAATATTTGCTGTCTTGGATATATTCTGCTTTTAAATGATAGCCATCTTCAGTGATGACTTCTTTATATTTTTTATCTCCTTTCCATCTCATTTTTACAATAGGCTATTTTTGGGAATGGAAAAAATAAGAAAAATATTGCAAATAATCGAAATTACTGACGTTAAATGTTCTGAAAGTTAGTTAGATAGACATTATCGCCCGATAAGTTGTTCTAAACTACAAAAGGTTCAAACGTTGCATAAGCTCTTTTTTATTTGCTCTACTAACAGGAATTACATCTTGCTTTATCAATACACTATTATCTTCAATATCTACAATTTTTGTAGTATTAATTATATAGGAGCGATGTACTTTTAGGAATAAAGTATTTGGAAGTTTTTCTTCTATTTTTTTAAGTGTAGAATGTACAATATAGTTTTTGTCTTCTGCTTTAATTTTGATGTAATCACCTTTGGCTTCTATAACACAGATATCTGGAATATTTATTTTTACCAAACGACGATCAATGTTTACATATAAGTCATTTCCAACACTTGCCGCATCATCAGAAGCTGAAAGTATTGGCTCTTCAGGTTTTGAAACAGCTCTATCTTTCATACGATCAACCGCTTTTATAAAGCGTTCTGGCGTAATTGGCTTTACTAAATAATCAACTACACAATCGTACTCAAAAGCGTCCAATGCAAAGTTTTTATCAGATGTTGTTAATATAATTTGTGGTGGATCTTTTAAGGTTTGAATAAAATCAAATCCAGAAAATGTAGGCATATGTATATCTAAAAAGATAAGGTCAACCGTTTCAGAATTTAAGTATTTAATAGCATCAATTGCATTATCAAATTCTTCTTCAATAACAAGTTCTTCTATCTTTTTACAGAGCTGTCTAGTAATTGCTCTTGCTGTTGCTTCATCATCAACAATTATACACTTCATAAGTAGGTAGGCTTAAATTTTGGTTAAAAATTCTTCCATGTTTTGCAAAATTTTCATGAAGGTATCATACCCACTTGAATCATCTTTTTTTAATGCTTCTTCAAACGAAACAGCAAACCCATAGCTTTTTTCAAGTCCCAAAATACTAATTTTATGTTTAATCTTATGCACAAGTTCAGCGGAATTTTGATAGTTTTTACGATCTATGCTTTGAACAAAAGCCTCTTTTTCTGTTGGAAGCTCTTTTTTTAAGATTGCAATCATGCTTGCTTCAAATTCTTCATCACCATCGGAAAGCATCTGTATATATGATAAGTTTGGAATATCTAATTGCATATTATTTCTTTATTGTAAAAAAGAATGTGGTTCCTTTTTGCTCTTCTGATTCTAAGTAAATTTCTCCGTTGTAGAGTTCTATAATTTTTTTTACGATAGATAAACCAATTCCTGTTGATTTTCCTTTTTCATCAAGTGTTTGGAATATTTTGAATATTTTATCATGATAATTTTCAGCAATACCTACTCCATTATCAGCTACCGAAAACTTCCAATATTTTTTTTGCTCTTCAAATTTCACCTCTATTCTACCTTCTTCTTTATCAACATAATTAACTGCATTACTGATTAAGTTTTGAAATAATTGTTTGATTCTTGTTTTGTCAGCTTGTATCGTAGGTAATGTATCTGGATATATAAATTTAATATGATCCGGAATATATAAGATAGTTTCAATCTCTTCTAAAACTTCTTTTACAACTACATCTTTTGTAGAAATAACATTTTTATCACTTATGGTAGAATACCGCAATATACCATCAATAAGTGAATCCATTTGTTCTAATTTATTGTTGAGTTTATCAAAAGTTTCGCTAGCATTATCATCCAGTACTTCTTCATAATCTTCTTGAAACCAAGATATTAATGCATTTATACTTCGCAAAGGTGATTTTAAATCATGTGAAACAATATGAGCAAAATCTTGAAGTTCTTTGTTACTTTTCTTTAGAGTTTCAAGTAATTCTTTATTTTGACTTTCAGCTTCAATAGTACGTTCTAAGTTCGCCGTATTTGTAAGTTGAATTGACACTAAATCGGCAACATTTTTTAGTAAACGCAAGTGTTGTTTGGTGAAGAATTTTTTTGCAGAATTTTCAGAATCAATAACTCCAATTACTTCCCCATCTACAAGTATTGGTACTGTAATTTCAGAATATCGTCTTTTGTCATCTACAACATATCGTTCATCTTTACTGGTATCATGAATGAGTTCTGCTTTTCCACTTTCTGCAACATACCCAACCATTCCTTTTCCAAATGGTATAAATATTTTATTGATGATTTCTTTATTTTCATCAACTTTAGCTCCATAACCAGCAATTTGCTCTAGTACTTTATTTTCTTTATTTACAAGATATACAACACAATCTTCAAACTCTAAATCACGTGCAATTACATTTGCTATTTCCCATGCAATATCGTGTATGTTTAGTTTTCCAATAAATGAACGTGTTAAGTTATTGAGCGTATTCAACATTAAACGTCTTTTGTGCTTTTCGGTAATATCTTGCACAAATGCTAATTGATATTTTATACTTCCTGAAGCATCTCTGATTGCAGTAACATTTGTTTTTGACAAAAAAGAAGTTCCGTCTTTGCGTTTGTATTTTTCAGTAAGATCATAACGGTCTATTTCACCCGTAATCATTTGATCGTAATACATTCTAGATTCTTCATGTGCTTCCTGATATGATAAATCTTCCACAGAAACATCAAACAATTCTTCTTCAGTATATTGTGTGAATTTTTGAAATGCTTTGTTCGTTTTAATGATTTTTCGATCTTCAGCTAGTACAATTCCAGCTAACGAATTGTCAACAATCGCAGCTAATTGCTCTTGTTGTTCATCAAATATGGTCGTGCTGAGTTTTGCCTGTGTAATGTCGCGTACAATTCCTTGTGCTGCAATGATGCGGCCTTCTTCATTATATATAAGGCTCGAATTAATTTGAACCCATTTTATTTCTTTCTGTTTTGTGTAAATTCTGGCTTCGTAATTTTCAAAAGAACCATCTTCTATAAGTTTTGCAAAAGAATTCATTGCATATTCAAAGTCCTTCTTATAAATAATATTTAAAACATTGAGTTCTTCTTTTTTGATATCATAACCAAAAAGTTTCACAGCTGCTTCATTCATTTTAATGACATTTCCCATAATATCCATCAAGATAAAAGAGTCGAGAATGTTTTGAAAAACACCATCAAATTCGATCGTTTTTTTCTTCAATGCTTCTTTAACTTCTAAAAGTTCGCCTGTACGGTTTAGCAATATTGCTTCAGCCTTTTCGCGCGCTTTTTTTTCGTTTTGAAGTGCTAGTTTTAGGGTTTGGATTGGGTCTTTCATTAAACGCAAATCTATAATTGATTCGTATTTCGCGTTGAATATACTAAATTCCGTATAATTATCAGACGTTTGACCTAATTAACCGACAAGTTGCACACTTTTGTTGTAAAGCATGTAGTAGTTATAATCTGTTAGAAAAGAAGTGTGATTTAAAAAGTAATTACCTCATTCACCATCCAATAATCGATAACACGTTGAATTTTAACAATGTAATCTTCGTATCGTAATGGCTTAATGATGTAACCTGCAATTCCTAGTTTGTAACTTTCCAACATATCTTTATGATTGTTAGAAGTTGTTACAATAATTGCTGGAATATAACGCAAATGTTCGTCCTGCTTGAGTTCTTTTAAGAATTCAAGTCCATTCATTTTTGGCATGTTTAAATCGAGCAAAATGACGTTTGGAAGCTCTTCCTTTTTTTTCAAAACAGCAAGTGCTTCTTCTCCATTTTTAGCTTCAAGTATACGATGTTTAAAACCGAGCTTTTTTAAAGATCTTTTAAACTTCATCACTTCAATCTCATCATCCTCGATAAATAAAAACGAAAGATTTTCTACCATTGGCGTTAATGTTATATCTCCAATCACAACGTAAATTTCTTGTTTATATGTTAGAATGAAAACAACTTTCGATTAAACTAGATTCTAGATAGGTTGAATGACGTTTTTAGTTAGACTAATGGTTTTGGAAATTATGTGTTTTTCGTCGATTACGTCTTGTTTTTAGTGACGTTCTCATAATGTCTCACTAAATCTGTAGGATTATGAATACGTTTTAAACTTGGCGAATATTTGGCTAACAATCGTTTTGGTCGAATTGGACGTTTGGTAAAATTTCCGCCACAATTTGGACATGTGTTCTTCAAAATTGTCATCACGCATTCTTCACAATATGTACATTCAAATGTACAAATAAATACGTTAGTAGCATCAAAAGGTAAATCTTTGTTACAATGTTCACAATTTGGTTTAATTTCTAAAATCTTTCCTTTTGATGAATTAATAATTTTTCAATTCGGCTTGTTGCTTTTTTGTCATGCCTTTGATTACTAACTCATACGAATGATCAATTAATTGCTGTACAAATTCATTAGAAAGTTCGTTTTGGAATAATTCTATCGTATTCCAATGTTTTTTACTCATATGAAATCCTGGTATGATGCTTTCGTATGTTTCACGAAGTTCTATTGATTTTTCAGGATCACATTTTAGATTTACAGCAGCCAATCCTTGCTCCCATTTTTTTAATGAGGTTAATGCAAACATTTTTCCAAGGACTTTAAATACTAATGTATCTTGATCAAATGGGAAGTGTTCTGTAACAGCAGGTTTTGAAATACAGTAATCACGAAGTAATTCAATATTCATACAATTGATTTGTATACAAGATATAAAAAACCTTTGAAAACGGTAATATGAAGAAATTATTTAGATATTGAATCTGTTTCTGTAGGAGTGTTTTCTTTTTTTGATGTTGCTTCAACCTTTTGAATTGGCGCAATATCCAAACTTACAAGAACATCATTTAGATAGTAAACTACTTTATCAACTATAGTCATCTTTTCTATTCTTTAGAATTTTCAGCAAATATACAACGAGATTCTTTAAGTATTAGTTATCTCAACTTTAAATCAACATAAAATATACGTGATTTTAACAGTATAATTTTGAGTTAGTGTGTTTTTAAATAAGAGAGATCGTCATCAGGAAGTTCCAATTCAGAATAATCTAATTCCCATCCAATCGTTTCTACTATTTTTTCAATGATAAGTATTGCATCTAATGCTTCTTTTTTGGCCGTTTGAAGCAATCCACTTTGTGGAACTTTATCAACAATATGTTGCTTTGCTTCTTTGTTTAATGTTGTTAAATCTTCTGCTCCAAATTTATTCAATAAACCATCTTTTTTGTCGTAATAAGTAAAGTCTGTTTCTACCGTTAAAATTTCAGGTTGTGGAAAATGAAGAATTCGAACTTGTTTTTTTTCTTTGTCTGCTTTCAAACGTAGTTTCTTTAAATCATAACCAACACTGGCTCGTGCTTTGATGACAACAAGCGCTCGTTTTTTACTAGAAATCAATTTTAGAAAGTGTTCTGACTTATCTTCATAGTGATAAATTTCACTAAAGTCACCTTCTACAGTTGTAAGCTTACAAACACTTTTTATTTTATCTAATAATAAGTGCGATTGACGTGTTGTCAATTTTTCAGTTTGTTTTTTCCCTAAGTAATTATAAACAAAATACGAGACAACGCCTCCAAGCAATAGTGCTAAAAATATATCCATACAATGCTAGCATTTACAATAACCATACCTTAGTTATTGAGAAACAAATTTACACTAATTTTATGCAATCGTAAGAAAGGGCTATATTTTGTATTAAAATACCAGTTGATGAATTAAATACCGAGTATTCTATTTCGTTCTTCTACAGTTTCTTTTTCTTCTTCTTGTGTGCGAATGAATAGTACTATAATTGCATTTTCAATGTCTTCATTTTCATTGAGTCCATTAAACACATTCCGAATCATAGAAGATCCATAGGGTTTTCCACTTCTGCTTGTAATTTTCTTTTCTTTTAAGATTTTTAATACACCTTCTGTATAGTGATATCCCAAAATTTCTTTGAGTTTTCTTCTTTGTTCTTTATGGATCATTTCGAGTTCATGAATTAATGCATATATTTACTGATTGTTGCTTTGCTGTTGATTTAATGACGAAATATGCAGCTGACAGTATAATATTACAAACTATTTTCTATAAAATAAAACATTTTGTAGCATAATTTCTAATTATAATGAAAATAATCGACAGAATTATCCTCTTTATTCGACATAAAAACTTGAGCATGCGTGCGTTCGATATCTCTATAGGCGTGGGAAATGGATACACAAGTAAGCAATCAAAATCAGGCGCTTCTGTAGGCAGCGATGTTTTGGAGAGAATAATCGATGTGTATCCAGACTTAAATCCACTTTGGTTAATTTCAGGAAAAGGAGACATGATTCTTAATATTAATACGTCTGAAGAACCACTTCCAAAATACGGAACATCTATTGATGAAATTTTAGAAAACAAAATTAAACGTATCGTTCGCGAACAACTTAAAGAATTTAGTGATAAACTCGAAAACTTCCCAACACTTGATCAAATTAGCAGAGAAATTCAGAAAAATTTAAAAGGGAAATAAGCTGATTTTCATTCTCAAAACTTCTCTAGTTAACATACAGAATACTGCAACTACAGTATAAAACTTATAGCTTTAGTATATATCTAAACGAATTATGTATATTTATAAATTGTTATATTTGTGCTGTTTTACTGTCAGTTAATATAACTTATAGCATATATCAAATCTTATTTTCTATAAAAATAGATTTTTTTATGACCTAATTTCTACATTATGAAAATAATAGATCGAATTGTAAAATTCATAAAACATAAAAATCTGAGCATGCGCGCATTTGATAATTCAATTGGCGTAGGTAATGGTTATACTAGTAAACAAGCTAAAACTAAAGCTTCTGTAGGAAGTGATGTTTTGGAAAGAATTATTGAAAAATATCCTGATTTAAGTCCACTTTGGTTAGTTACAGGTGAAGGAGATATGGTTATTGATCCAAAGAAAATAACAGACGAACCACTTCCTGATTATGGTAATTCTATTGATGAAATTATCGAAAATAAAATAAAGCGTATCGTAGAACAACAGTTTAAGGAGTTTAGTGATAAGCTTGAAAATTTTCCAACACTAGAACAAATAAGTCTAGAAATTCAAAAGAACTTGAAAGGCAAGTAATTACTTTTCAATCTTGTATAAGATTGGTTTACTTGGAGATGCATCATTTTCAAAAGGTGCAATTTGTAAGTTTAAGTAATACGCTCCATCATCAATACTATTTGCAACATAAATAAATTCTGTAATAGTTGCATTGAATCGAATGTTTCCATTTGTATTCCAAAAAGCATTGTGTGCTAATAATTCTCCTCCATCTTTCTCTTTATCAATACTTGGAAGGTCAATCAATAAATGATCAATTCCTTTTTCTCGTAGATATATTGCTGCATCTTCTAATAAATACGGTGGATTTGTATTCGAATATTGCATACTGTTTTTGTCCGTAAAGTTTGGAAGTGTTCTAATAATTATTGCTTCACGTTTTTTATTTCCAATGGCAAATTGCAATTGCTTTTTAGAAATAATAAAGTCTTCACCATGCTTCTCAGGAACTACAGTAATTACCTCAGCATAGAAGAAAAATGTTTTTAAGTGTTTATTTATTGAATGTATTTCTTCTGTAATATGACCAACACATTCTGTATGTGTACCATGCGCGTGTGGATTGAAATGAATGTTGTTAAAGTTCACATCGCCACCTTCTTTTACGCTTCCAACCCATTCATCTGTTCGTACAGGAAAAATTTTAGGTTCGTCCACATACCAAGCATTTACATTGTCTTTTGAAGCATGTAGCGGAATTGAAATATCTAAGGGTTTTGATAAATCAACTTGATGCTTTGTTGTTTTACGTTGTATGGTACAGATCATTTTTACAGGCTTTGGTTTCTCTTCCAAAATTACGTTAAAAAGTTAGATTATACCTTAAAAAAATCTGCAGCAATTCCATCACATAAAAATTTTCCTTTTTGCGTGGTTTTTATGATGTCTGAATCTTGTGTTATTGTTTGTTGTTGCACATGTTCCGTTGCACATTTTAGCGTATGCAATTTGTAAGCTTCTCCAAATTCTTTTTGAATGTAGGATATCGAAATTCCCCAAATCGTTCGCAAACCTGTCATGATGTATTCGTTATATTGATCATCTAACGAAAGTGTTTCTTTGGTTAATGGTAATTTTTCTTGTTGTATGTTTTTGATGTAGATTGCATTGTTAGCTACATTCCAACTTCGTGTTGTTTTGTTAAAAGAATGTGCGCTTGGACCAACTCCAATGTATGTTGCGCCTTTCCAATACGAAGTGTTATGTTTTGAGAAATGATTCGGCTTTCCGAAGTTAGAAATTTCATAATGTACAAATCCTTGTTTGGCTGTTTCGGCTACCAGAACAGTAAAATGTGCTAATGCTTCTTCTTCAGAAATATTTGGATACGTTCCTTGTCGGATAAATTTTTCTAATGCAGTTTTTGGCTCTACTGTAAGTGCATAACTTGATATATGCTTAATTCCGAAGTCAAATGCTATTTGAAGGTTTTCTTTCCATTGTTTCATACTCATATTCGGCACACCGTAAATAAGATCAATGGTGATATTGTCAAAATATTGTGTGGCAATTTCTAAGCATTTTTTGGCTTCATCCGCTTTATGTGCACGATTCATAAGCTGTAAATCATTTTGGAAAAACGATTGAATTCCGATACTTAATCGATTGATTGGAGATGCTGCTAATTCTTTTATTTTTTCTTCAGATAAATCATCTGGGTTTGCTTCTAGCGTAATTTCAGGGGTTTCAACAACAGTATAGTTTTTCTGAACAACCTCTAAAATTTTGTTTAATTCAGCTAATGACAACAAACTCGGTGTTCCACCACCAAAATAAATGGTTTCTAAGGAAGTATTTTTCAATTCATTTTTACGAAGTTGTAATTCTTTCTGAATTGCTTCAAGCATTGTGTCTTTCTTTGCCAATGACGTTGAAAAGTGAAAGTCACAGTAATGACATGCTTGCTTACAAAATGGTATGTGTATATAAATCCCTGCCATTTTACATTAAAAAGATACAATTAATACTGATAATCCAAAACTACAAAGCATGAACATAAATACAGCAAACATATACGCAAAAACACCTTTAAAAAAAGTCTTTATATATGCTTTCTGATAAAGTGAAAGAATCGCATAGATGAAATAAATCAACATGATTAGTAATGGAATCGAACGCAAGTTTAGGGGCAATTTATTTATAAAGTACATAAAACAGGTTACTAGTAAGGTATACATTCCTATTAAGTAAAAAGCAATTGTAAAATATTCTGCTAAAGAGTAGCGCTTCCTAAAAAAAAGCTTCAATGAAAGACCAAGAGAAAACACAAATAAGAATAGAAAGTTTGTGATATTACTGAACATAAATTCACCTGCTTTATACGATAACTTTTCGGTGCTTTCCGAAACACTTTTTAGCATTTCACTTTTTATAGCATCTGAATCTAATAGCGTACTCATTACAACATACAAAACTGTCATGAGTATAAAAAACGGAACTGGTTTATAGTACTTTTTTCGTTTTCCTTGAATAAATTCTCTAAATAGTTTCCCTGGATTTATACATAAATATTTTAATGTGAGTATTAAAGGTGCATCTACAGAAAAAAACATATTTATAATTTCCTGAAACGTTTCTTTAATGGTAATTTTTGAAACCGTTGACTTCTGTCCACATAGTGTGCAATAATTTCCATCAATTGGAACATCGCAATTTTTACAGGTATGAAGCGAAGTCGTTTTAAACATTACATATACGTTAGTTATTTGAGCAACGCACCGCAATACGGATTATGGCAACTATAAAGATGATAACACTTAATGCGATACGCCAACCAGGAACTGATTTTCCGCTTTCATCTACATAGTCACTTTCTGCTACTGCTGCTTGTCGCTCCGCTATTTTTCGTTCTTCTTTTACATCTTTTACAAAATCAGGACATGTAGAGAGAAATGTTGGTTTTTCACTCGTTAATCCACATACAATTCCTTGAGAAGAAGAAAAGGATTTATTTACACATTTTTTACAGAATTCTAATTGGTGACTCATATATTTTGGTTAATGTTAAAAGCGAATCTAACGAAATCATTTAATAATTGTTAAAATTTCAATCTACTTTTTCACTCTTTTTTCATTTTGCTTTACAAAACTTGCCCAACCTGAATAGCTTTTTCCAACTTCTACTCTTCCTTGATTGTAGAAATGACAAACAGCCGCAGCCAAACCGTCCATAGAGTCTAAGTTTTTAGGAAGTGTTTTTAGTCCTAATAAGCTTTGTAGCATTTTGGCAACTTGCTCTTTACTTGCATTTCCATTTCCAGTAATTGCCATTTTTATTTTTTTCGGAGCATATTCCGTTATAGAAACCTCTCGCGATAAACCTGCAGCCATCGCAACTCCTTGCGCACGACCTAGTTTTAGCATTGATTGTACATTTTTTCCAAAGAAAGGTGCCTCAATCGCAATTTCATCTGGATGATATGTATCAATTAACTCAATTGTTCGTTCAAAGATTAATTTTAACTTTAAATAATGATCGCTGTATTTTTGTAATTGAAGTTCATTGAGTTGTAAAAACTGCATGTTCTTCCCTACTACTTTTATCAATCCAAACCCCATAATTGTGGTTCCTGGATCAATTCCTAATATGATTTTTTCTTCCTTCAATTACTTTTTTTAGAATATTTTTTTAAAAACTAATTATTTTTCCTACAAATTTACTAGTTTTACCCTGCATTCAGTTTCGCTCAGTAAAAGTTAATGATTATGTAAATTTATGTAACGAAATGCTTTTCTTTGCAGCATGCGCACTACGGTATCTCACAAATCTAAGCAATTCTTTGCTTTGGTCATAAAACTCGCCATAGTTATTGGAGCAGCTTATTTTATATATAACAAGTTGATTCATAACGAACAATTAGATTTTGATACATTTGTCATGCAATTGAAAGCATCAAACCTTATTAATCCATCTGTTATATTGATACTTTTTTTAGCAACATTTTGCAATTGGTTTTTAGAAATTTTAAAATGGAAAACACTCGTTTCTCATATAAAACGAATTTCTATTTGGGAAAGTACTGCACAGTCATTAGGTAGCCTTACCACGTCTTTGTTCACACCTAATAGAGTTGGTGAATATGGCGCTAAAGCTTTATATTTTAAAAAATCGAAACGGAAACATGTTGTAGGTTTAAATTTTCTTGGAAACTCAGCACAACTTTGTACTACATTACTTTTTGGTGTATTTGGATTTTCTTTTTTTGTAGCTCAATTTCATATTGAACTGCCTTGGTATAAGATTGCCCGAATGAGTATTTTCTTCGGAATGTTTGGTTTATTTTTTTTCTTAGGCACAAGACAGAAACATTTACAAATAAAAGGATATTCGTGGGGAAGCTTGAAAAATTTCATTCGAAGTATTTCACGTAATATTCACTTAAAAAATCTAGTTTTTTCTATTGGTAGATATTTAATTTTTTCACATCAATTTTACTTTTTATTACATCTTTTTGGTGCTGAAACATCGTATATAACTGCAATGAGTGCAATTACAGCCATGTATTTGATTACTTCAATTATTCCAATGCTTTTTATTTTTGATGTTATTGTAAAAGGAAGTGTTGCTGTTTGGCTGTTTGGTTACTTACAAATTACAGAATTACAGATTTTGAGTGTTGTTGCCTCAATGTGGGTTTTGAATTTTGTAATTCCAAGTACTATTGGAAGCTACTTTGTATTAAATTTTAATCCTTCATTTTCAGAAGATAATGCAATATCAATATGATAGATATTCTTTTGTGTTGCATTATTGCTGTGTACATTGTTATGATTATTGGTTTTGTGTTTGGTTTTTGGAAACAACCAACAATTACACAACAGCATATAAATCCGGTAGTGGATTTTTCTGTGATTATTCCTTTTAGAAATGAAAGTGAGCGCTTACCAGCATTACTAACTTCAATTACACAATTACACTATCCGACAACAAAGGTTACTTTTTGGTTTATTGATGATGACTCAGAAGATGATTCAAGTGACGTTATTCAAAAATTTAATGAGCAACATCCAGAAATTCAGATTTCAATTTTAAATAATAAACGCGTTTCAAATTCGCCTAAAAAAGATGCAATTCGAACAGCTATCAGGCAAATTAAAAGCAATTGGATTATTACAACAGATGCAGATTGTATGTTTCCATCAAATTGGTTACAACTATTTAATCAGGAGATTTTCTTAAAACGCCCAAGAATGATTGCTGCTCCAGTAACGTATACAAATACATCATCATTTTTTGAATATTTTCAATTACTCGATTTTTTAAGTTTACAAGGAGCGACTATTGGAAGTTACGGTTTGCAAATTCCTTTTATGTGCAATGGCGCTAATTTGGCGTACCAAAAAGAAGCCTTTTTAGAAGTACAAGGATTTGCAGGAAATGATACTATCGCAAGCGGTGACGATGTTTTTTTACTTGAAAAGTTTATCAAAAAATGGCCAAATAGAGTTCAATATTTAAAATCAAAAGATGCGATCATTACTACTTTTCCTGTAAACTCATTTCAAGAATTAATTGCACAACGTGTGCGTTGGGCTTCCAAAAGTGCAAATTATAGTTTGGTGCGAGGAAAATTTATTGGAGTTGTTGTAATGTTAATGAATATACTATTTTGCACACTCCCTTTTTTACTATTTTTCACAAATGTTTCTAGACATTTGATTGTATTTGCATTATTTTCAAAATTTATTGTTGATGGTATTTTACTGTTTCAAACTTTCAAATTTACTGAACAAAAATTTCACTTTCTACATTTCATAATTAGCACAATTTTATATCCGTTTTTCACTGTATTTGTATTCTTAAAATCATTATTCAAATCCTATACTTGGAAAAATAGAAAGTTTAAAATGTAATTTCAAAGACGTTAAAAAACTCAAAAACTAGCATTTAGCATTACTTCTTTCAAAAAAACATGCTACTTTTAAGCTATAACCAATGAAAATTACCAAATGGAAACCACCACTACCTGGACACTTCTTAAAAAAATTGGATTTAGATTTTTCTTTGTCTATTGCTTACTATTTATTTTACCTTTTCCATTAGACACCTTTGACTTTTTATCAGACGTTACAACCTTTTATGATGATATTACTTGGAAAACTATCATTCCATTTGTTAGCAAAACAATATGATTTAAAGAAATATAAATTAATGAACAGAGGATTTCATTGGATTAATGAATATCCATACAATCGGTAACGGAATATTACACATCATGATATAAACGTGAATCAAAGGTGAATTTTTGAACCTTCACTACTTTAATTTTATGGAAATCAATATGTCTTGGATTGAGTATATAGTTAAATTCATCCCGAACTATTGCAGACGGAACTTTTAAAACAGCATATTTATTATCGTCAACAAACTTGGTGAAAATTTCTTGTGTTTTGCTGTTGTATGGAAAAGTATTCCAATTTTTGGGTAATTTTTTGAGCTCATAAATAGTAAGATCTTCAGGGATTTCTATATGAACTAAAATTCGATCACTTGGTAAGTCTTCTGTAATGTCTAAATGCATTACGACTTCTAAATAAGAAAGGGAAATATGTTGTGAAGTATATATAGCGCGCGTTCCGATTTCATTCCATCGACCACCAATTTTTTCTGCACCAACTCCTGAAAGCAACTCGTTTTTACGCTTTGCACGGTCTATTCTGTATACTACCATTAAGCAAAAATTCCGTAATCAATACGTCTAATTTCGTCAATAACTAATTTTACACCGTAACTTGTATCAAGTAGTGAAAATGGAGTTTGACTTCCTAAAACTTTACTTTTTTTATTGAGCCATCGTGTGAATTTTTTTTCATCACCAAAAACTTCAAACCCTTTTGAGTATACTTCTGCAATTTCAAACAGTCGTTCGCTAACTTCTTTGTCGTAACTGTTTTTTTTAGATAATGTAGAATAGGATGCAGGAACTATTTCTGATATCTTTGTTAAGGGTAATGCGACTCGCATGCTAAATTTTTTTAATTGCGAACGCGTAACTCCTGTACGTGTAGCATGTATGATTTTTAGCTTATTTTGCGGAGAATCATTTCTGTTATCTATATAACTAGTTAGGGTTAATGCTTCCATATTTAGTATTTTTACCTATAAGTATGCGTAAATTTACAAATATTTTTTCGGATTGAAAGCCATTACTGCATTTTTTTATTATTTTTAACAAAAATCAACACATGAGTCTATTCGGGTTATCAACTTCAAATCCTGCTTTTACAGGCTATTTCTGGAATGCTTCCGGAACGAAACGAGCACAAAGGAAAATGACACTTGGTGGTATTGTATTAAAATCTGTATTTTGCTTACTGCTTGTCTGTGCAACTGCCGCTATTACTTGGAAACTACATTTTGACGGTGTCAATATTACATGGTATACAACTGGCGGAATTATTGTTGCTATTGTATGTAGTATTTTAATCTCTGTGCGTCGTAAATGGGTTATTTGGCTCACCATTATATATGCATTAGCAAAAGGATTATTTGTTGGCGGGTTTAGCGCCTATATGCACGCCAGTTATCCAAATTTACCAATACAAGCTGTCATAATTACCTTAGTAACATTTATAACAATGCTACTCCTATTTATCACAAAAATTATAAAAGTTACACAGAAGTTTAAAAGTGTCGTAATTACAGTAACAACGACAATTTTTATGATTTATATCGTGGCGTTTATTTTAAGTTTTTTCGGCATTCATATTTCATTCTTATCAAGTACTTCTTGGTTTGCCATTGCTTTTAATGTCGTTACTGCAATTTTTGCTGCATTGAGTTTACTACTCGATTTTGATTATATAGATCGACACATGGGAAAAGCTCACAAATCTTATGAATGGTTTGCCACTTGGGGATTATTAGTCACTATTATTTGGTTGTATGTAGAAGTATTAAGATTATTACGAAAATTAGCAATTCGTTTCTAGCAAAAATCACTCTTCAATCGTTAAGATAATTGGTAGTACAAATTTTGTCGCTACAGGAATTCCGCGTTTATTCGCTGGAGAAGCTTTGGGCAATGTCGTAATACTTGCGTGAATCAAGCTGTCTAACTTTGGCAATTGACTTACTGTAAGTTCACTTTTTTGAATCGCATCAACCTTGATGATTCCTAAAGTATCAATCTGTAAAGAAACTTGAATCGTATCATGGATCGTTTTGGAAACCATTAAATCGTTTACGGATAAACGCTCGTAAATTTTATCTGTAAGTGTTTGAAAAAAGCAGTTTTTCTGTGCTTCTTTTTCTAAATGATCACAACTTTCAAAAGATGGAAATTCATCAACCGTATCTAAATTGATACTTTTCTTTTCTTCAGCTACAATGGTTTCTTCTTTTACAACAGAACCATTGATGTATTCACAAGAAATACATACAAATAGCAATAGACAATATTTCCAAAGGTGTTTCATTACTGCAAATATCATGAAAAATACGACTTTTAGATATTTTGCAGCAATTTTTGGTTCGATTATTCTGATTTTAAGTGAATTTCCTCTTTAATCTCACGAATTCGAGTGCGTACAATTTTTGTCTTATCGGATTTTGCATTGGGAAACTTCTTCAAAAAACGCTCATACATTTTGAGCTTTTCCTTTAAGTCTGCATATAAATTATCTGCACACAACGCCATTTGAAATTGTGCAGCTTCATAATCAGGATTTTCCTTTAATGCAATCTTAAAAAATTTCATAGCAGATGCATGATCTTTTCGATCAAAAGCCACCAAACCTAAAATATAATAATCGCCTGAAGTATCAATCATTTTTGCTCCAATAGATTGCGAAGCATGAAATTCTGCTTTATCAATAATACCATCTTGGTAATACAATTTTGCCAATTGTGAATGATAAAAATAGTTCTCTGGAGAACGTTTTAAAGCTTCTTGATAATAATCAATTGCTTTTAAAATTTTTGAAATCCTGTACGCTGCAAAAGCAGATTTCTCATATACATATTGCGTTGCTTTTTTACGCTTGATTATCTTCTCAAACCAATATAATGCTTTTCTATATTTCTTTAAAGCATAATAGAATTGGGCATTAAATCCAATAACTTTTAAATCTTCTGGATTGTTTTTTAAACCAACGTTGATAATCTCTTTAACTTCATCAAACTCTTTTAATTGTAAATGATAAACAATTAGTTTGTGAATACTTTTCTGGTGCTGTGAATCGAGTTGAAAAGCTGTTTTATATGATATAGCATAATCTTCTGATTTCAAGCCTTCTTTTGCCAAACCAACTTGGTAATGAAAGTTAGGATTGAGCGTATCTTTGGCTTTTAATTTTTCAAAAATAGTTAATGACTTTTCTAGCTTTCCAGTAATAAACAATAATTTCCCATAATCATATAACACAAGCATATTTAATGAATCTGCTTGTAATGATTGTTCATAATATTCAGTGGCTTTTTTACTATTTCCTAAAGCTTTATATGCTTTTGCCATTTGCTTAGTAGCGTAGGCTTTGTTATCTGTTTTCTCATACACTTTTATTGCTTTTGAATAGTTCCCTATACGATACAAACTATCAGCAATAGACAAAGTCGAAGATTGCGCTCCGACTTTGCTTATCATTATAAACGTGATGAATATAATTAGCACTCTATTCATACTGTGAAATTAGTTTATTTTAAAAACGATTGGTAACATGTATTTTATATTTACAGGTTCATTATTCTTCATTCCTGGAATCAATTTTGGTAATGTTTTCAATACACGTTTTGTTTCCACTACTAAATCTGGATGTGGTGCTCTTACTAAAACCTCATCAACTACACCTTCTTTATTGATAATAAACTTTGCATAGATTTTGTTAACACCTTTTAAACCAAGTTTAGTTGCCATTTCTACATTAAAATTATGATTTACATGTCTTTGAACACCTTGATTAAGACAATTTTTTATATTCTCTTGTGTTGTAAAACTGTCACAACCTGGAAAAACAGGTACTTTATCTACAGATTTAAAATCATATGCTTCTTTTTCTAAGGTGTCCATAGCAGCCACTTCTTCCTTACTTTTTTTGCGAGCAGCTATATACTCTTCATAAGACTGGTTTTGAACTATAACTTCACCATCATTACCTATTAAACCTGAAGCTTTTTGATACAATGCTGATTGCCTCGCAAACTGTTCTTTTGTTAGTACTTCACCTGGCTTTACTTCCTTATAGATATCGCTAACTTGTTCCATTATAGCTTTAAGTTGCGCTTTTTTAGTTGCTTCATCTACTGCTTCTACATTATCTTCTGTGTCTACAATAGTTGTATCTTCACAAGAAGTATATAATAAGGAAACAATTAATAATGGAACTAAGACTAGGTACTTTAACTTTAAAATTTGACGAGATTTTTGTTTTGTTAACATAATGATTCGCTTTTTAATTAATGAATGTTTAAAGAATTGATTGGTAAACGAAAAATGTTGTGTTTGAAAGACTTCAGCTAACAATTTTTCATAATAATCGGATTTATTTTTGTTTTTGACGACTGCTGCATCGGCAATATATTCGTGTAATTCTGAAATTCGTTTTTGATAGATATAAACCAACGGATTAAACCAACACAAGATGCGTAATAGCTCAAAATACAGTAGATCTATTGAATGCTTTTCACGAATATGAACCAACTCATGTGATAAAACATCTTGTAGTTTTTCTTCGTTGATATCATTTCCTATAAATACATAGTTAAAGATTGAAAATGCTAACGTACTGTTTGGTATTTTAATGATTTTATAACTTCCTCGATGTGTAATGATTCCTTTTAACTTTAATCGAATCAATTGCACTATTTTGTATATAAACAGTAAACTACTAACTGTAATTCCTATAATAAGGTACCAATTCCACGATGGCGCTATGGCTTCTACAGCTATTTCCGGAGTTAATACAATTTCTGGTAACAGAATTATATATTCTTGTGGAACTGCTTTTTGAAAACTTTCAATTTTAATAAAAGGTATTACAAACGAAATGAATGACGAGCATATTAAGTACACTCTGTTCCAATTAAAGAAGGTTTCTTTTTTTAGAAATAAATCATACGCCAATAAAAATAATAATTGAAACGCAACAACTTGTATGAGATATTGTATCATGATTTCTTTTTATTTTTTTCAACTTCTTTGAGAATACTCTCTAACTCTGAAGTACTGATATCATTTTTTTGCATAAAAAACGAAACCATACTTTTAAAAGATCCTTCAAAATAACCGTTCAATAGTTTAGAAATAGATTGATGACTATATTCTGATTGTTCCATTAATGGAAAATAAATATGTCCTTTGCCGACTTTTTCATATCCAACAAATCCTTTGCTTTCTAAAATTCTCACAATTGTAGAAACCGTATTGTACGCAGGTTTTGAACCTTCAAAGTTTTCTATGATGGTTTTTACATTTGCTTTTTCTAGTTTCCATAGAAGCTGCATGATCTCTTCTTCTGCCTTCGTTAACTGTTTCATCTTCAATTGTATTATTCAACTAAACATTGGTTATTCTAAAATTAATGTACTTTAAATACAATAGGTAAAAGGTATTTTACACTAACTGGATTTCCATCTTTCATTGCTGGCATTAATTTTGGCAACGCCTTTAACACACGCTTTACTTCTGTTTTAAATTCAGGGTTTTCTGCTTCTACTTTCATATCCGCAACCTCTCCATTTTCATCAATAACAAATTCTGCTTCAAGTTTAATTCGTTTTCCTTCTAAGCCTAGTTCGTTAGCTAATTTAGTATTGAATGTTTTATTAACATGTATTTGGACACTTCTAATAAAACATTTTTTCAAACTCTCTGCTGTTTTTTCATCTTTACAGTTTGGAAAAACAGGTGCTCTATCAACCATTTTAAAATCTATAGGCTCAGTTTGGAATATATCAAATTCATTATTTTCTACTATTTCATTAACTGCTTCTATGTTTTCTGCTGAATCAAGCATAGTAGAATTTTTACATGAAGTATAGAATAAGGAAACAATTAATACTGGAACTAATACTAAATACTTTAACTTTAAAATTTGACGGGATTTTTGTTTTGTTAACATAATGATTCGTTTTTTAATTAATGAATGTTTAAAGAATTGATTGGTAAACGAAAAATGCTGTGTTTGAAAGACCTCAGCCAGCAATTTTTCATAATAATCGGATTTATTTTTTTTGTTTGCGACAGAAGCATCTGCTATATATTCATGTACTTCTGAGATTCGTTTTTGATAGATATAGACTAACGGATTGAACCAACATAAAATGCGTAAAAGTTCAAAATATAATAAGTCTATAGAATGTTTTTCTCGAATGTGAACCAATTCGTGCGAAAGAATATCTTCTAATTTAATTGCATCAATATCATCACCAATAAACACATAATTAAAGATAGAGAAAGCCATTGTGCTTTTTGGAACCATGATGGCCGTATAATTTTCTCGTTTTACAAAACGTCCTTTGAAACGTAATCGAAGTAATTGTACTATTTTATAGATAAATAATAAACTACTTATCGTAATTCCTATAATAAGATACCAATTCCACGATGGTGCTATGGCTTCTACAGCTGTTTCTGGAGTTAGTACAATTTCTGGCAATATCTCTATATATTCTTGCGGAACTGCATTTTGAAAGCTTTCAATTTTAATAAAAGGTATTACAAACGAAATGAATGACGAGCATATTAAGTACACTCTGTTCCAATTAAAGAAGGTTTCTTTTTTTAGAAATAAATCATACGCCAATAAAAATAATAATTGAAACGCAACAACTTGAATGAGATATTGTATCATGATTTCTTATTATTTTTTTCAACTTCTTTGAGAATATCCTCTAACTCTGAAGTACTGATATCATTTTTTTGCATGAAAAACGAAACCATACTTTTAAAAGATCCTTGAAAATAACCATTAACCAACTTCGAAATAGATTGATTGCTATATTCTGTTTGTGCTAATAATGGAAAATAAATATGCCCTTTTCCAACTTTTTCATATCCAACAAATCCTTTTCCTTCTAAAATCCGAACAATTGTAGAAACGGTATTGTACGCAGGTTTTGAACCTTTGAAATTTTCAATGATTGTTTTTACGTTTGCCTTTTCAAGCTGCCAGAGGATTTGCATAATTTCCTCTTCTGCCTTCGTTAATTGTTTCATATTCGGATATATTTTTTCAACTAATTTCTTAGTTCTATAAAGCAAATATAACTAAAATTTTAGTTTAAACTAATTTCTTAGTTGTAAAAGTGTAACATTTTTTAATTGCTTGCGTCTTACAGAAAACACTCGCAATGGATATTTTCTTTACGATACTTGGTTTCTTTTTAATGCTTCTTGGTATTATTGGAAGCTTTTTCCCTGTCATTCCTGGACCAATAACAAGTTGGTTTGGATTGCTATTCTTATATCTTACAAATGCAGTTCCGAACAATTGGACGTTTTTAGGAATTACACTTGCAGTTGCAATTTTTGTCTTTATAATGGATTATATTATTCCCGCAATTGGCACAAAACGTTTTGGCGGAAGCAAGTATGGAATTTACGGAACAACCATTGGTTTAATTGTTGGTTTGATATTTATGGGACCTTGGGGAATCATTATTGGTCCTTTTTTTGGCGCTTTGATTGGAGAGTTAGTATTTGCTAATAAAGATACAGATACCGCGCTAAAAGCTGCCTTTGGATCATTTTTAGGCTTCTTATTCTCTACCTTGCTAAAATTTATGGTGGCAGTTGTTTACTTCGGCTTTTTTATGAGTGATTTTTGGGAGTATAAAAGTGTTATTTTTTAATTCTTTACAGAAAATAAAAAAAGCCAACAACACAAAGGTTATTGACTTTTACATTAACTAAATAAGGGTATTATTATCCTTGTCCATGATATGCTCCACTTGGCTCATCACCATAAGCACAGGTATTATATAAAACTACGGATGCGCATGAACCGCTACAATCTCTAGAATAGTTACAATTATCAAATCCATCTGGCATACTCAATTGTCTAATTGTTTCTTCTACATCAAATGGATTGATGGTTTCAAAAACAGGTAAGCATGTTGTTCCACATGTATGTGTTGCCCAAATTCCACCTTTTACTCCATCTAAATATGCAATGCTTTTTTTACGTAGGCTCAACTTCTTTAATGTAAGATTCTTTTTTTTCATGATTACAGATTGTTTTATTGGTTTTCTGACATGAAGTTCATTCACAGTAATTACAAACACAAGCTAAAAAGAGAATTCGCATTACTATACTAAGAATTTGCAATCTATAATTAAGATTAACAAAAGTGTTGTATCTTCTTACATTGAATTTCATTAGTAATCATAATATGCTTCGTAAGCTCCTTTTATTTCTTCTTCCGTTTACTGCGTTCTCACAGCTATCGGATATAAAAAATTACTATCGTGATGAAGGTTTGTTTTGTAAAGCCGTTTATAATTTAGAACAAGATCAAAATGGAATTATTTGGATTGGAAGTGATTACGGTTTGTATGCTTTTGATGGAAAAACCTTTGCTCCTTACGATGGAAGTTTGGCACTAAAAGATACCGAAATACTGAATAATATATCAATAGACGATGAAATATTTGTTACTACTTTGAATGAAAATTATGCCTATTTAAAAGATGGAACGCTCATTACAAAAAAAGAAAATCCTGAATTAAAAAAAATCACACTTAAAGGTATTCCACGGATTATAAAGGATACAATTGCTAAAAAAGCAGCCATTTTTAAACATCAAAACACAAAAGATGTATATGTATATAGTAAAGGTATAGTCGAAAAAACAACTTTTAATGATTCTGTACAAATAATTAACTATCGAGATGATATTATATATTTTCAAAATCACACAAGTGATATTTTTAAGTATGATTTACAACATAATACTCAAACAAAAATAGCAACTACCAAAAACCCGAATTCGCTTTTTGAAAATGCTGTTTTTGGAAAAAAGAAAGTGATTTTCACGTCGAGAAATGAAGCGCAAGTCTATAAAATCCAAAACGATTCATCTTGGGTATTTCTTGATCGTATACAAAATGAAAAAATTATTAAGAATATCTATTTTCAAAATGATAACGAAATTTGGCTAACAAACCATACTGGAGGTATTATACATTATAATATTAACTCTAAAGAAAAAACTGAAATTTTCAACGATTTTATTATTAATGACTTTTTTAAAGATAAAGATCAAAACATATGGTTTTCTACTAGAGATCGTGGGCTATTTTTTTGGAGAAAAGCAAAATACCAGCGATTTCTAAAGAAAAGTAAAACAACCACTGAAGGAGAAAATATTTTGAGTATTGATGGCAGGAAAGACAGTCTTTATTTTGGAATGAATGCTTCAAAAATTAGAAGAATACATAACAAAACACAATACAATTTCACAATTAATACTACAGACGAGCTAAACGGAATTATAAGTATCCTTGCTTCAAAAGATCGATTATTTTTCGCTTCAATAAGCACTATACATGTCTACGACAATCACTTCAATAAAATTGATAAAATAATGATACTTGGCGCGTTAAAAAATCTATCCGAATTTGACGCAAATCATCTTATTGTCTCTATTTCTGGAAGTGCCATTTTGCTTCATAAAAAAACACTTGAATTCACAACTATTTTTAACGGACGATCGTATGCAGCAATTCCAAAAGATAAAAACCATGCTTTTATTTGTTCGGGTAAAGGTGTATTTGACGTGAATGTTCGCACAAAAGAATACAAAGAGATAATTCCAGATTATATATTTTTTAGTGGTAGTAAAGCTTCGAACAATTGTTATGCTTTTGCCACAAACGCCGGTGGAATTTTTATGGTATATAATGAAAAACAACAACAATTGACGAAGAAAGATGGTTTGTTGAGTAATTCTATTTCAAAAGTAATTTTTGAATCGCCAACTGTTCTTTGGGCAATTGGAAATAGAGGAATCAATAGAATTATGTTTGAAAATAAGTATCAAACATATACAATTGACTCTTTTACAGAAGCTGACGGAATTCCGCTAGCTACGCTAAACGATTTTTATTTATATAATGGTTTTATGTATCTAGCAACTTCAAAAGGATTGGAAGTTTTTAATACAACAGATTTATTAGTACAAAAGCAACAAGAGAAAAATACAAAACTCGTTTTAAATCATATTCAATATCAAGATTCTGTTTTCAAAAACACACAAATAAAAATTCCATATACTAAAAATTCGATAACTATAAATGTGAGTTATCCTGATTACAATTCATACGGAAACACATCACTTAAATACAAACTTGACAATCAAGAACACTATTCGGTAACTAAAGCTTCTGAGATCATTTTGTCGTCTTTACAACCTGGAAAACATACATTGTCTATTTATGGGCTTAATAGTAGTCATATTCCTAGTGAAGATTGTTTAATTATTTCCATAGAAGTTATTCCTATGCTTTGGCAAACTTGGTGGTTCAAAATGATTGCTTTTGCGTTGTTAATCATATTGATTTATACAATTCTAATACGTATTTATATCAATAGAAAGAAACGAAAACAAGAGAAAATTCAAACTAAAAAAAAGCTAACAGAGCTAGAAGTGGAAGTCATGAAATCGCAGATGAATCCGCACTTTATATCCAATTGTTTAAACTCTATTAAACTCTTAAACTACAAAAAAGATTACGCCAATTCGCAACTCTATATTGATCGCTTCAATAGAATGTTGCGTTTTAATATGATGTACTCCAATAATACATTTGTGAAAATTAAGGACGAAATCACCTACCTCAATGATTACTTAGAGCTAGAAAAATTACGTTTTGGAGAACTATTCGACTATATAATTACGCACGATTCTACAATTGAAAATCTTAAAATCCCATCATTTTTAGTGCAACCTTTTGTAGAGAATGCGATTAAACATGCCTTTGTAGAAACGCCTTCTCAAAAAGGAACGATACGTATTCATTTTCAAATATACACTGATGAAACGATTGAAATTACCATTCAAGATGATGGTATTGGCATTGAAAATCTTTCAAAATCAATACAAAAAAAACAATCAAAAGGAATTGATTTAATTCGTAGACGAATAGAATTATATCAACAAATTTTCAATATTTCTATTACCCTTTCTCTTATCAATTTGATGGAAAATGATGAAAAGGGAACCAAAGTTCAACTTAAAATAAACAATACACATGCGATTTAAAGCTGGAATAGTAGATGACGAAGCCAATGGGCGCGAATTTATTGCCTTATTATTAAAAAATGAATTTCCACAAATTGATATTGTATTTGAAGCTGCATCAGTTTTGGATGTTGATGTCGCTTTAAAAAAATATTCGGTTGATATTTTGTTTTTAGATATTCAATTAAAAAACAAAACTATTTTTCAATCACAGTTCTTAAAGCGTTCTAACGCCACAAAAATATATATTACTGCATATGATCAATATGGAATAGAAGCAATCAAACACAGCGCTACAGACTATCTTTTAAAGCCAATTAATGAGCTTGAATTTGTAAATACTGTCCAGAAAGTTTTATTAGCTAAAATAAATCAAGTACAAATTAAAAAAGCTTCTAACGATTTTATTGACATTCCTACTTCACGTGGTTATCAACGATTAGTTATTTCTGAAATTGTCCGATGTGAAGCTAGCAATAATTACACGATTATCTTTTTAGAGAATAAAAAACAGTTTGTAGTCACCAAACCATTAGCTGATTTTGAAAAACAATTATGT
The DNA here is from genome assembly GCF_056033805.1 of Kordia sp. E. NCBI lineage: Bacteria > Pseudomonadati > Bacteroidota > Flavobacteriia > Flavobacteriales > Flavobacteriaceae > Kordia > Kordia sp. E. The sequence goes on along the minus strand of NZ_JBRASR010000002.1, from coordinate 1,819,678 downwards.
ATATCAGATTTTTGCAGAGTGCATCAAAGTCACCTCATCAACTTACGTTATGTGCAAGAATATGTAAAAGGAAAAGGCGGCGACATTATATTAAAAGACGGATCGAAAGTAGCAGTATCACAACGAAAAAAAGTCGATTTTTTAAATCGACTTTCGTTTATATCTAACTAATATTTTCACATCTTAACAAGCTTCATCTGGAGATGATATAGGATAACAACCTGCTTCTGGACTTGTTTCTTCTACTATTGTTCCAACTGATACCGTATTATTATGGTGTTATTGATTAATACGTATACAATTCAAAATTTTATACTGTATCACTAGGATTTGTATTTGATGGTTCTCCACATTCTGCCAAAATGTATGACCTAGGAATACAGCCACTAACATTACCATCTTCATCTTTAAGAAGTTTTGTTCTAAGATACATATCGCCATGATCGCAATAGATAGGATTACAAGTATTACAACTATACGTATATCCAGTACCACCAATAATTTGTTTGGTATTTAGATTCGAGATTTTTTCTTTATTGAATTTTAAATTCTTTAGAGACATTTTTTTGTTTTTCATGGTTTACTATTTAAAAAATTAATAAACCTAAAAATATGCTGAGATACCGTAACTATAAAGTCTAAAAGAGGATTCGCAGGCAAGTATTTGGAATTTGCAAGAAGTGGAAGAGTTATGATTTGAAAAAGTGAGTTTTGAGGAAATTATGAAGAATTGAAATCTATTTGATAAACTTGATAAGATCTCAACCTACGTTGGGATGAATTCAACTTACAATTTTCTATGCATCCTTCGGATTTTTGAAAAGTGAGTTTCATTCAAATAAAAAAGCATCCCAATTTTCTATATAGAAAAAAGGAAAGCTTTTCATTGGTTTAACTACTAAACCAAAGGTAAATCAAGGACTTACCTTAAACAACACAACTAAATCATTTTGCCAAAAAAAGCTTCTCAACTAAAGAGAAGCTTTTTTGCAATTTTAGCGGTCTGGACGGGATTCGAACCCGCGACCCCATGCGTGACAGGCATGTATTCTAACCAGCTGAACTACCAAACCGTTGCTTTATTGCGGTTGCAAATATACACCACAATTCTATTTATGCAAACATATTCTAATAAAAAATTAAACTTTTTTTCATCAAACTATGCAAACTTTTGTCTTTCAACCAAATACGTGACTAATATTTTTTCAAAATTTTTCGTGATATCTGCAGCAACATACTTGATTTTATATTGTGCGCATTTCATTTTTAATCGAGAAAAATAATCTTCAACCGCCTTTTGATAATTTTCTTGAACAGAATCTGCATACAAATCGATATGCTCTCCAGATTCTACATCAATAAATCGTTTTGGTTTGTTGTCAAAATCAAAGTTTAATTCTTTTTCTGAATCAAATACATGAAATAAAATAACTTCATGCTTGTTATATTTTAGATGTTGTAATGCTTCAAATAGTTTTTCATCTTCTACTCCATCTTGAAACATATCCGTAAAAAGGAAAATAAGGCTTCTACGGTGCATTTTTTCCGCAATTTGATGCAGATATGTATATGTTTCTGTTTTCTTGTTAATTTGCTTTGTAGTGATTGTTTTATCCAATGCATTTAATAACAATTGATGATGGCGTTCACTTCCTTTTTCAGGTGCATAAAAATCGTAATTATCAGAATAAATACTTAAACCAATAGCATCGCGTTGTTTTTTAAGAATATTCATCAACGAAGCCGTTCCCAATACTGAAAATGCAATTTTATTTAGATTATCAATTGCTGGCTCAGTTACTTCTGGATAATGCATAGAAGATGAATTATCTACAATGATGTGACATCGTAAATTGGTTTCTTCTTCATATTTTTTGGTGTATAATTTATCCGTCTTCGCAAATAGTTTCCAATCGATATGTTTAGTACTTTCGCCTGAATTGTAAATTTTATGTTCAGCAAATTCTGCAGAAAATCCATGAAATGGACTTTTATGCATTCCTGATATAAATCCTTCAACTACTTGTTGTGCAAGTAATTCCAGATTTTTAAACCCAGCAGTCTTATTGAATTCTTGTTGTAAGTTCACAAGCGTTTTTTCTTTTTGTTACATACACTTTTCTTCACAAAAGCATATGAGGTTGTAAAGCACTACGTGTTAGTACTTTTGAATTTTACACAAAATAAAAAAGGTTTGACACATTGCCAAACCTTTTGTATTCTAAGTATATTTTTTTAACTATTAAGCTAATAACTTATCAATAACTTCTGTATATGTGCTTTTTGGAGCAACACCAACTTGACGTCCTACCAATTCTCCGTTTTGAAAAACTAATACCGTTGGAATGTTACGAACTCCAAACTGAGCAGCATATTTTTGGTTAGCATCAACATCTAACTTTCCAACAACAGCTTTCCCTTCATATTCTTCAGCGATTTGATTTACTACAGGACCTAACATTTTACATGGTCCACACCAAACTGCCCAAAAGTCAACCATTACTGGTTTGTCGCTATTCATTACTATTTCCTCAAAGTTAGCATCTGTGATTTCTAAAGCCATAATATTTATCTTTTTTAATTTATTTTTTTGTTAATATGCAATATTAGTCAAATATTCTACCAAAACTTACACCACAAGTATTAGTTTTGACTATACAACAATTGGTTTTTTTTATGTATCTATTTTAAACTCATATAGATGACGAAGATACTGAATTAAACTCTTTTATATAAATTTTTAAAAATTATACATGGATCATAAAAAAATATATGCAACCAAAAAGTTGCGTGTTTGAATTTAATTCGTATTTTAGCAACTCATTAGTTGCATATTAATTAAATTTACACTTATCATGAAAGACGTACTACAGAAAGAAACCGTATTTCAACATCCAATTGATGTTGTTTGGAATGCGATCACAAAAGCAGAAGAATTATCTACTTGGTTTATTAAAACTAATTTTAAAGCAGAAAAAGGATTTCACTACACCTTCTTCCCTACTGAAGAAAAAGGTTGTGAAGCTATTACTGGCGAAATAAAAAGTGCAACTCCTTACACGTTAATTTACACTTGGGAAGTTGCTGACACAAATGTTGAAACCACAGTAAGTTGGAAATTAGAAGCAATAGCAGAAGGAACAAAACTTCATTTAGAACATTCAGGTATTGCCAATTATAAAGGAGAAACAGCCATTGCAATGTTTGAAAGTTTTAATGGTGGATGGGACAATTGTATTACTAATTTAGCAGCACATTTAAAAGAACACATACATGCAAGATAAAGTTACACGCTTGTTTAAAGCAATTGCAGATCCTACAAGGCGTGATATTTTTCACGCCTTGGTGATTGCAAGTTCTGCGTTATCAATTTCACAGATTTCTAATCAATTTGAAATTACACGACAAGGAATTACAAAACACATTAAAACGCTTGAAGAGGCTGGTTTAGTTTCGATTGAAAGTAAAGGTCGCGAACGATTTTGTAATGTACATACAGATCCACTAAAAGAAGTAACGAAGTGGCTGAAGTTTTATGAACAATTCTGGGATGATTCTTTACAAGATTTAGGTAATTATTTAGATTCAAAAAATAGTTAACGAACTATTTTTTCTACCTTATATGAATAGCTAGCTAGTAAATTATCTTTTATATACAGATGAACATCATAATATCCTTTGGATTCAAACATGTAATCTATTATTAAATTTTGTTGCTGAATTGCAATCAGTTTTGGATGTATTTTCTTTTCGCCTTTATTTTTTTCAATAATAAAATAGACATCTTTTTTATCAATAACATCTAGTAATTGATAACGAAATGTCACAACTTCACCTTCTTTTACAGTATTGTCTAATTTTCTGGGCTGTATGTGATTGCTAATATATTTATAGGCTTTTCCATAAATAACAGGCGCTTCTAAAAATGTATCAAATGTTGGTTTTTCACCATCTAACAAAAACCATTTTTCACCTACGGGATAATGATTTACTGAAAATATATTTGGATCAGATAAGAAGAATCCATCATTAAATTCAAACTGAAAGTGATACGTAATAGGATTTGGAATTCCACTTGCCCAAGTTGGATCACAGAGATACCATTTTCCGTTTAATTTTACAGCATTCCATGAATGATTTGGCGCATCAATAGTTAAATGTTCAACATTTATCATGCTTGTACGCGCATGTCCATATATCATTTCACATTCAATATTAGCCAAGTTTGCCAATTCTTTAATGAGATATGCATAACCAGTACAAATGGTTCTATTTTTTTTTAAGAGTTTTCGGAAAGCAATTTTTCTAAATTTATCATTCCAAGCTGCAAGTTTTACAGAATCATTTTGGTAACGTCGACGTTTTCGCATGTTTCTGGTATACATACTATAATCATTGCCGACATTGTCACAAACCCATTTAAAAATGGCTCTAAAACGCTCTACATCCGTCGTTAACTCAGCAGTAAGATTGTACGCTAATTTAGGTAAATTGGAAAGGTTTTCACCTTTGTATTTCAGTACAATTTCATCTGCTTTTTCAAAATTAATATTTTCAAAATCAGATATTTGTGCATTGACCTGAAATACAAAAATGAATATAAAAATATATTTTAGTATGTTCATCAAGTAATTACGGTATCAGCAACTAATTCTTGCGTTTAGATTTGTAACGCTTGTTAGAATTTAAACTTCCCGTAATTTCAAACACTGCTTCATAAATTGTTAGTTTAATGAACGTAGTACTTTCTTTAATTTTCACTTCTCTATTTTCATAACCTACAAAACTAATTAGTAAAACGTCACCAACTTTAAGCGCAACAGGAAATGTAAATTCTCCTTTTTCATCTGTTACAACTCCCATATTGGAATCTTTTAGCGTAACATTTGCTCCAAGGACAGGTCCACTTTCATTACTAATAATACCTTTAATGGTTTTTCCTTTCTGTGAAGTTGCTGTATTTGATTGTCCATACATTGGATTGAACGCAAAAATAGCAACCAACAACATGGCAACATACCATGATTTTTGTGAAATTGTGAATTGAGTCTTCATAATGCTAAATATTTTATTTTTATCAAATCTATAATTAGAAATTTTCATAGAAAAACTACATTGAGTAAACGTACACTTTGATTGAGTGAATGCAATTTTTTATACAATTTACAACTTTTAGCGTGATATCTTTTTGATTTACAATAAATTTATATCGAATTCATCATAATTAACAAAGTGATGTTTTGCACCTTTTGAAGCTAATTTTTCACGATTTCCTTTCCCAATTCCTATAAATTCTAAGCCTAAATTTTGTGCCGTTTTTACATCCCAAATTCCATCTCCAAGAGAAATGATTCGGTTAAATTGGTTGACGTTAAAGTAGTTTTTTGCTTTCGCGATTGCTGAAGTTACAATTTCTTCACGTGTAAAATAATTGTTTGAAGCTTCCAACACTTCCTGATTGTATTCTATTTTAGCACGATTCAATTTTAAAATTGCAGGTTGCAACATAGAACCTGTCGCAAAACAAACAGCGTAATTAGTTTCCGTGATGATTTTCTGCAAAAAGCTATTTGCTCCCACGATTTGCGCGACGCTACAATCATGAATCAACTTCATAAATTCAGCTTCAAACTGCAACAACATTTCTTTTGAAAATCCACGATTCACATCACTTTCGTAGTTTACTTTCGCGATATAACTATCCGTTAAATGTGTGTAACTTTCCCAATTGGTATCCACGAATTCTACACCAATTGCATGTAACGCGTTTACAAACCCAGTCTGATGTACATTTTCGCTATCAAGCAAGGTTCCATCAATATCAAAAACGAGTAGGTTTTCTTTTTTCATAACTTAAAATTATGCTATTGAATTGCTGAAATTCGTCAAACTGAACTTGATTCAGTTTCACATAATACCTAAAAATCAACATGCTGAGATTCTGAATCAAGTTCAGAATGACGTCCTTAACACTTTTCAAAATAGAGTTTTCCCTAATTAATCCGATACCTTACATTTTCAACTTCCAACGCATCTAACAATTCTTGTGTAATATTTACTTTTCGTTTTTTACTTGGCGCCTGTAGTTTTATTTTCTCCTTTGCTTCATATAAGGTGAAATGCAATGATTTTTCTCCTTTATGCGTTTCTAAAATTTCGCTAATAAAATCAAGATTTTGTTCTTTTAATTTATTCACATCTAATTGAATAGTCAACTTTCGAGCTGTCGTTTCCATAACATCTTGCAACAATTGCATCGAGTTGAACTGAATTCTAGGATCGCCACGTTTTCCGGTATCTTTATTTACCCAACCTTCTTTAATGAATGCCTTGATGTACACAAATGAATTTGGCACAAAGAAGTGTCTGAACTTTAAATAATCTTCTCCAAAAATTCGAAATTCATATGAATTTAAATAATCTTCAACTGTAAATAATGCCCAACCTTTTCCGTTTTTAGAAACTCTGTGCTGTACATCTGTAACAACTCCTGCAAAAGGAATTTCACGATTTACATACGTTTCCATTTGATTGAAATACGACAAATCTCCTTTACAGAAATATTTTATTTCTACTTTGAAATCGTCCAATGGATGCCCCGAAATATAGATTCCAACAACTTCTTTTTCACGCGCTAATTTTTCCATAGTTCCCCATTCTTCACATGGCGGAACTTTTGGTTCTTCTATTTGTACTTCACTTGATTCTCCAAATAAACTAACTTGCGAAGAGTTTTGATTTTCTTGAAATTTTGAGCCATATTTTACAGCTTTCTCTAAAAATGTAATGGTATCATTTTCGGTGTGAAAATACTGTGCACGATGTGTTCCTCCAAAAGAGTCAAATCCGCCAGCTAAGGCTAAATTTTCAAAAGCTTTTTTGTTTGCTGCGCGAAGATCTATTCGTTTTGCAAGATCGAATACAGACTTGTATTTTCCTTCTGTTCGTTCTTTTACAATTGTCTTTACTGCGCCATGTCCAACCCCTTTAATTGCGCCCATTCCAAAACGAACAGCGCCTTCATCATTTACGGTAAATTTATAGAACGATTCGTTTACATCTGGACCTAATACATCCAATTTCATACGTTTACATTCTTCCATAAAGAAGGTAATCGTTTTAATATCATTCATGTTGTTAGAAAGTACAGCCGCCATGTATTCAGCAGGGTAATGTGCTTTTAAATACGCCGTTTGATACGCAATCCAAGCATAACATGTAGAGTGCGATTTGTTAAAGGCATAGGCTGCAAATGCTTCCCAATCTTTCCAAATTTTCTCTAGTCGATCTTCCGCATGTCCTTTTTCAGATGCTTGCTTAATAAACTTAGGCTTCATCTTATCAAGAACAGCTTTCTGCTTTTTCCCCATTGCTTTACGCAATACATCGGCTTCACCTTTTGTAAAGTCTGCCAATTTCTGCGAAAGCAACATCACTTGCTCCTGATATACTGTAATTCCGTACGTTTCTTCTAAGTATTCTTCACAGGCATCTAAATCGTATTCTATATCTTCTTCACCGTGTTTTCTTCTAATGAAACTTGGAATATATTCCATCGGTCCCGGACGATACAATGCGTTCATTGCAATAAGATCGGCAAACGTTGTAGGTTTGAGCGATTTCATGTGCTTCTGCATTCCAGGTGATTCATATTGGAACACTCCTACGGTTTCTCCACGCTGGAATAATGCATAGGTTTCTTCATCTTCTAGCGATATATTTTCAATATCGATATCAACATCATGCTTATATTTTACAAGCTTTACGGTATCTTTTATTAAAGTTAGCGTTTTCAGACCTAAGAAATCCATTTTTAATAGACCTGCATCTTCCACAACTGAGTTATCAAATTGTGTACAGTACATTTCTGAATCTTTCGCCAACGCAACAGGAACGAACTTTGTAATATCGTCTGGAGTAATAATAACTCCACACGCGTGAATTCCGGTATTACGCACAGAACCTTCTAAAACGCGCGCCATGTTAACAGTTTCCGCTGCTAAATCATCTTCCTCCGAAATGTTTACTAATTCATTAATCAATAACACTTCTTCTGAACGGAATTTTTGCTTGAGTTCAGCTTCTGATTTTCCAAAAATCTTTGCCAGTTTCGTGTTTGGAATCAACTTAGCAATTCTGTCCGCATCACTCAACGGTAAATCTAATACACGCGCTGTATCACGAATGGAAGATTTTGCAGCCATTGTTCCGTAGGTAATAATTTGTGCTACTTGATTGGAACCATATTTATCAATTACATAATCCATGACACGACTTCGTCCTTCATCATCAAAGTCAATATCAATATCGGGCATGGATACACGATCAGGATTTAAGAAACGCTCAAAAAGTAAATCGTATAGCATCGGATCAATATTCGTAATCCACAAACAGTACGCAACTACCGAACCTGCGGCAGATCCACGTCCTGGACCAACCGAAACGTCCATGTTTCGTGCTTCTCGAATAAAATCTTCTACAATTAAGAAATATCCTGGATATCCTGTTTTTTCAATCGTTGCTAATTCAAAATCAAGTCGTTCCTCAATTTCTGGTGTTATTTCCCCGTATCGTTTTTTTGCTCCTTCGTACGTTAAGTGTCTTAAGAATTTGTTTTCTCCACGTTTTCCTCCGTCAACTTTATCTTCTTCAAACTGAAATTCTTCTGGAATATTAAATGCAGGTAATAATACATCACGCGCCAACTCATAAGGCTCAACTTTATCAATGATTTCTTGAATCGAAAGAATTGCGTTTGGCAAATCTTTAAACAAGGTTTTCATTTCATCAGGTGACTTAAAGTAGTATTCCTGATTTGGCAAACCATAACGATATCCGCGTCCGCGTCCAATTGGCGTTGCTTGTTTTTCACCATCTTTTACACATAATAAAATATCATGTGCATTTGCATCTTCTTGCGCAATGTAGTAGGTGTTATTTGTTGCAACTAATTGTACCTCGTGCTTTTTTGCAAGCTTAACCAAGACACCATTTACACGGTTTTCATCTTCTTGATCGTGACGCATAATTTCCATATAGAGATCATCCTGAAAGGTTTCTTTCCACCAAATTAATGCTTCTTCTGCTTGTGTTTCTCCAATGTTTAATACTTTGTTTGGGACTTCTCCATAGAGATTTCCCGTTAAAACCATTAAATCATCTTTATATTCTTCTATTACTTTTTTGTCAATTCGCGGTACGTAGTAAAATCCTTTTGTGTATGCAATTGACGACATTTTTGCCAAGTTGTGATACCCTTTTTTATTTTTAGCAAGTAACACAATTTGATATCCGTTGTCTTTTCTTGTTTTGTCTAAATGATCTTCACAGACGAAAAATTCGCAACCAATAATAGGCTTTAAAATTTGCTCTGTACTCGTTTCTCCCTTTTCTTCTGCTTCCGCGATACGCGCCTTTACACCTTTATTATAGTTTCCAACTTCTTTTACAAAGTGAAACGCTCCCATCATGTTTGCATGATCCGTAATGGAAATTGCTTGCATATTGTATTTGCTAGCTGCTTTTACTAAATCGGGAATACTGGAAGTCGATTGTAATACTGAGAATTGTGAATGATTGTGTAAATGAACAAATTCGGCATCTTGAAGTGCTTGAAGGTTTTCAGCAATTTCTTCTTTTGAAATACCGCTTCCACCTTGTTCTTTTTCTAAACGTTTACGAATTTTCTCAGAAGCCGCTTTCAGATTAATGTGTTTCAATCCGATCATTTGAATCGGTTGCGGATTCTTTTCAGAGAAACGTTCAAAATAATCTGGCAATACATCTAATTGCTCAGTCGTATATTCTTTTCTACGAATTAATTCTAAAAAACAACGCGTAGTCGCCTCTACATCGGCAGTTGCGTTGTGCGCTTCACCAAAACCAACTCCAAAAAGATATTGATGTAATTCTGTTAGTGTTGGTAGTTTGAATTTACCAAATCGTCCTCCTGGCAATTCACACAAACTTGCCGTTGCCTCTGTACAAGTATCTAATACTGGTAATTCTTGTAATTTATTCGCTACATCTTCACGGTAGAATTCTGCGCCCATAATATTGACATCAAAGCCAACATTTTGACCAACAATGAATTTTGTTTTGGAAAGTGCAACATTAAACTTCTCTAATACTTCTTCTAACGAAATTCCTTGTTCGGCAGCAAGTTCAGTAGAAATTCCATGAATTTTTTCTGCATCATATGGAATATTAAAACCATTTGGCTGTACTAAATAATCTTGATGTTCGATTAGGTTACCCAATTCATCATGCAATTGCCAAGCGATTTGTATACATCTAGGCCAATTGTCCGTATCAGAAATAGGTGCGTCCCATCGCTTTGGTAATCCCGTAGTTTCGGTATCAAATATTAAGTACATATGTTGCTTTTGTATAGAGGAAATTCAAAGTATAAAAATACATAATAATTGGCTTTTACAAGCCTACTTTTTATCAACAGTTATGAACAATATTTAAGTTGCCTTTATCCGTAATTTTTCTCTATTTTGCAGCTTAAAGTTTTTTAAATGAAATTTAAAATTAGTTTATTATTGATTGTACTTAGTTTTTTAGATTGCTCAAAACCAACAATTCCATTACTCGTAGGCACTTATACAAATGGAAATAGCGACGGAATTTATCAGTTTACATTTAATACCGACACAGGAAAATTGAGCAATAAACAATTAGTTGCAACTACTAGCAATCCTTCTTACATAACATATTCTCCAAATAAAAAATACGTATACGCCGTAAATGAAGACAAAGACGGAATGGTATCTGCTTTTAAAGTTGAAAAAAACGGACAATTGTCTTCTTTAAATAAGGTATCTGCAAATGGTGCGCATCCATGTCACATTTCAATCAATGAATCTGGTCAAAAAGTTGTCGTTTCAAACTATACAAGCGGGACTGTTTCAATTTATTCTGTATTAGATGATGGTCGTTTAAGCGACGCTTCTCAAGTGTTTGACCACACTCATAAAGATGAACCTTCTCACGCACATTCAGCACAGTTTTTTAAAGATCAATTGTTTGTAGCTGACTTAGGAAGAAATTCAGTTTACAACTATCAATTTAATGAAGAATCATATATTTTAAAAGATACTTCTATTGTGAGTATGGATGAAAAAATGGGTCCACGACATTTTTCAATGACTAAAAACGGCAAATTTTTATACATCATTAATGAATATGGAAACTCAATCACTTCTGTTCAGAAAACAAAAGATAGCTATCAAAGAATAGATCAAAAAACAACACTTTCTAGTGATTATAAAAACGATAATAGTTGCGCAGATATTCATTTATCTAAAGATGAGCGCTTTATATATGGTTCAAACCGTGGTGAAAATTCAATTGTAGTTTTTAAGAGAAATACAAAAGATGGAACGCTCGAGAAAATTCAAAACATCAATGTTCAAGGTGATTGGCCTCGAAATTTCACATTAGATCCAACTGGAAAATTCTTAATCGCTGCCAATCAACGCAGCAATAATATAAGTGTTTTTCGCATAGACGCTGACACAGGAAAACTCACTTTTTTACACTCTTATGAAACTACTGCGCCTGTATGTTTACTCTTTTAGAAGCATCTATTTGTAATTATCTAATTTTCAGCGCAAACAATATGTTGAAAATTAAAAAATAGTAGTATCTTTGCAGCCTTATTAATAATAGAGGTCGAGAACCTCACAAATTAATTTATTATGCCTGTTAAAATTAGATTACAGAGACACGGTAAAAAAGGAAAACCTTTTTACTGGATTGTTGCCGCTGATACGCGTGCAAAAAGAGATGGTAAATACTTAGAGAAATTAGGTACTTACAATCCAAACACTAACCCTGCAACTATTGACTTAAACCTTGATGGTACTGTAGAGTGGTTACAAAATGGTGCACAACCAACTGATACTGCGAGAGCTATTTTATCTTACAAAGGTGCTATGTACAAAAATCACTTACTTGGTGGTATTCGTAAAGGTGCTTTAACACAAGAACAAGCTGATGAAAAATTCAATGCTTGGGCTGCGCAAAAAGAAGGACTTGTACAAGGTAAAGTTGAGGATTTAGCAAAAGCAGATGCTGACGCTAAAGCTAAAGCTTTTGAAGCAGAAAAAGCAGTAAACGAAGCTCGTATTGCCGCTAATGCTCCTGTTGTAGAAGATGCTGCTGAAGATGCTGGAGAAACTCCTGCAAGTGAAGAAGAATAAATTATAAGTTGTTACATATAATTTTTAGCCTAGTAAATACTAAATTTGCTAGGCTTTTTTTATGATATTGATATGAGAATTGAAGATTGTTTTTATTTAGGAAAGATTGTTAAGAAATATAGCTTTAAAGGTGAATTGTTAGCAAAGTTAGATACAGATCAGCCAGATTTGTACGATAATTTAGATGCTGTTTTTATAAAACTTGGTCGTAATTTTTTGCCTTTTTTTATCGAGAAATCATCATTACACAAATCAGATTTGTTACGATTGAAATTTGAAGATGTTAATACAGAAGAAGAAGCTGATCAATTGCTGAAGTGCGAGTTGTATTTGCCTTTAGAATTTTTACCAAAATTGGAAGGGAATAAGTTTTACTACCATGAAATAACTGGTTTTACAGTTGAAGATGCTTCTTTTGGAACCGTTGGAAAAATTACTGGTGTTAATGATACTACATCGCAACCTTTGTTTGAGATTGAGCGTAAAACTGTTGAAATTTTGATTCCAATTAATGATGCTATTATTAAAAAGGTAGATCGTAAGAATAAAACGATTCATATTGATGCACCGGAAGGTTTAATTGAGTTGTATTTACAATAATCTAAAACTATTTCGCAATGATAAAAATGGCAGAAATTGATTTGAAAACGAAGTACGGAACTTTCCATGAAGTACTTTTTTATGATGGACAGAAAGAAGCAATTGCTTTTTATATGGGAGATATTTCTGATCAAGAAAATGTTTTATGCAGAGTACATTCTTCATGTATTCATGCACATATTTTTAATAGTATTGAATGTGAATGCAGAGAAGAAATGGCAATTGCACAACAAATGATTCAGAAAGAAGGTCGCGGAATTATTATTTGGCTAGAGCAAGAAGGAAAAGGAAATGGACATTATGCATTGCTAAAAAGTATTCCTTTTAAGCGCGAAGGCATGCCACAAGCAGCAGCATATGAAGCAGCAGGTTTTCAAAAAGATGCGCGTGATTTTTCGGCTGCAGCCAAAATTTTAAAGGCTTTAGAAGTAAATTCGATTACAATGCTGACAGATAACGAGAAGAAAGTCAATACACTTACACAACATGGAATTACAATTTCTTCCATGAAATCACTCAAGTTATAAGAAGTAAAAAAGTTCTTTACACCTTACATTGCAAAGAACTCTTTTTTAAAAATATTTTTTCAATTTTCAACACAAATACCTAGTTAACAGCGATGTACAGAAAGCCCACATCCTTCTACTAAGAAAGTAGCAGGTCCTTTGTCTGGACCAGCTGGGACAGTTGACCCATTATCTGGTGCTTTTCCTCCAGAAATAGTAGCCGCATCTAATGTTGAAATTCTTTCTTTTACTAATGTTAACTTTTTGATTTGTTTTATCATGGTATTAAACTTTTAATGGTTATTGTTTTTATCACTTTTTAAGTAGAAAATTCTTTGTTAATAATCTTGTGCGCTTCCGCTAGCCTGTGCTTCACACATTGGACGATGAACAGAAAGTCCACAACCTTCATGTAAAAATGTTACTGGCCCTTTATCTGGACCTGCTGGATTAGCTCCTCCATTGTCGGGCGCTCTTCCTCCAGAAACAGTAGCTGCGTCTAGTGTTGAGATTTTCTCTTTTATTAACGTTAGTTTCTTGATTTGTTTTTTCATGATATTAAAGTTTTTTAGATTTATATATTTTATAGTTCTTACTTTTATCGCTTGTTACCCGAGTTTTATTTTTTTTAACATATTAGCAAACCTTTTCGATTTAAAGAGTTTGTATTCAACAAGTCAAAACTCTAAAAAATAATTCTTGCAATAATTCCCAAAGGATTCATCTATTTATATGTATCGTTTAAGTTAAAAAGGATACTTTTATGGTAACCATTGAAACCAAACCATGAAAAAAAAGTACTCACTTCTATTATTTTTCTTTTTTGTAAACTTTTGCATTGCGCAAATAGCTAACCCAGCTAGTAATGTTTCCGCATGTACTGCTGATGATTCTGGTATTTCTTGTGATTTCGATTTTTCTAATTCAATTTTAGAAATTATAGGAACTCAAGACCCTTCTAGTTTAGTCGTCACTCTTCATGCAACCAATACAGATGCTATTACAAGTACAGCTACACTTCCTGTTACAGGATTTTGCAATATTTCTAATCCGCAAACTATATTTGCGCGTATAGAAGACTCATCTACAGGAATATTTGATACTACTAGTTTTGATATTTTTGTTTCTCAAAATCCAACGATAACTCAGCCTGATGCTCTTGAATTGTGTGACGATGAAGCCAGTGGAAGCATAAATGATGGAATATCCACATTTGATTTGACAACGAATTACAATTTAATTATTGGTGGAAATAGTGGTTTGCTTGCAGAATATTATAGAAATACAAGTGATTTAACTAATGACATTCCTATTGCAACACCAACTGCATACCAAAATACAATTTCACCTGAAAACATTCTTATTAAAATTACCAATATAGATGGTTGCGAAACAATCGTCACTCAAACGATAAGAGTATTAACAACACCCGGAAGTCCAGAAAGTTATCCCATAATTTATGCTTGCGATGATGACATGGATGGTTTTTCTCTAGTAGATTTAACTCAAAATTTTCCACCTCCTTTTTTACCACTTTCGTTTGTCGTTTATGGAAATTTTCCTGATGCAGAAGCAGAAACAAATCCAATAGCAAATCCTAGCGCCTATATTGCAAATGTAAATGATGCAAACGCAGAAGGAATTATAACTTTTTATATAAGAACGACTGAAATATTTACAGGATGTTACAGCGTAGGTCCTCAGGATGTATCAGTAGACTGTAGCACTATTAACAGAGTCACAGGAACAATAGTGTACGATTTTGATACTAATGGCTGTGATTCTTCCACCTACGCGGCCGCTAATTTATTGGTTCGAGCAACTGACGGAACAACAACCTATAGTACTTTTACACAAGCCAACGGAAGCTTCTCGATTGCTATTGATGAAGCAGGAACATACACAACAACACTTATTGCGCCAGAACTATCGTCTTCATTTTTGATCAACCCTTCAAGTGTTTCTTCAACATTTACTGGTGTTGGGAATGAGGAGACTGCCGATTTTTGTGTAACATCAATACAACCTACTAATGATGTATCCGTTAGCATTTACCCTTTATTTTCTGCTCGACCTGGTTTTGATATTTCCTATGCCATCGTATATAAAAATACAGGAACAACCTTACAAAGTGGCGACATAACTTTTGAATATGACAATAGTAAAATGCAATTTTTAACTGCAAACGGAACCGTAAGTAGTTCTACGAGTAATTCACTAACGTTTAACTATATAGATTTAATCCCTTTTGAAACAAGAACAATTATTGTTGATTTTAATATTTTCCCGCCTCCAACAACAAATATTGATGATATTTTAAACTTTACGACTACCATAAATCCCATCTCTGGTGATGCCTTTTCAGAAGATAACATTTTTAACTATAGCCAAATAGTGATTGGATCGTATGATCCAAATGATATTCAGGTGTTGGAAGGAGATGAGATTCTAGTAGAAGATGCCGATGAATATTTACATTATATTATTCGTTTTCAAAATACTGGAACGGCAAGCGCAATTAATGTGAATGTTACAAATGTATTAGATACTGACCTAGATTGGAGCACATTTAGACTAGAAAGTCTTAGTCATGAAGGACACGTAGAAATCAAAAATGGAAATAAAATAGATTTTATTTTTAATAATATTAACTTATCTGACAGCACTTCTGACGAACCTAATTCTCATGGATATATTACGTATAAAATAAAACCGAAAAATGATGCTGCGCTTGGAGATGTATTTGAAAACTCAGCTGATATTTATTTTGATTTTAATCCTCCAATAATTACGAATACTGTAACTACAACCATCGTTGATGTTTTATCTGTAGTAGACAATCAATTAGACAGTTTTGCAGTTTTCCCTAATCCAAGTAGTGACATTCTAAACATTGTTGGAGAAAACGTTATAAATAGCATTGATATTTATGATATCAACGGAAAACTTATAAAATCAATTACTCAAAAAAATAGTATATCTAACACTCAAATAAGTCTTCATAATTTATCGCTTGGTATTTATTTTTTAGAAATCACAACTACGGAAAATCACAAACAAGTTCAGAAAATAATTAAAAAATAGTTGTTTGTTTTCAACATACTCAACTAAATACTATGAGCAAACCTTTTCGATTTAAAGAATTTACAATTAACCAAGATAGAACCGCCATGAAAGTTGGTACTGATGGTGTTTTACTAGGCGCTTGGGCTTCCATAGAAAACAATCCATTTGCAATTTTAGATATTGGTGCTGGCACAGGTTTAATTGCTTTACAATTAGCACAACGTTCAGCAGCGGAAGTTATTGATGCGATAGAAATTGAAGATAATGCATATGAACAAGCCGTAGAAAATTTTGAAAACTCTCCTTGGAGTGATCGCTTGTTTTGTTATCACGCTGGTTTGGATGAGTTTGTAGATGAAATTGAAGATCAGTATGATTTAATTGTTTCAAATCCACCATTTTATACCGAAAATTACAAAACAGATAATGCTCAACGTGATACTGCTCGCTTTACAGACGCACTTCCTTTTGACGAACTTGTGTATGGCGTTTCAAAATTATTAGAGCCAACTGGAACATTTTGCACTATTATTCCTTATAAAGAACAGGAACATTTTATTAATCTGGCGGAAGCCAATGGATTATTTCCAACTAAAATATGTCATGTAAAAGGAAATCCGACAGCAGACTTTAAACGTAGCTTACTATCCTTTTCTTTCGAAAAAACTAAAATTACTACAGAAGAATTAGTTATCGAAACCAAAAGACATCAATACACAGAAGCATACATTTCATTGACAAAAGACTTTTATTTAAAATTATAACAATTTGTCTTTGTTTTGTGAGATTTCATTAGTTACTTTTGTTATCTGGATTTACGAACTTTCCGTAAATTTAGGTATTAAAAAATGCTATTAAATTACAATCAATGAAACCAGATTTATTCCAAGCTCCAGACTATTACAATTTAGATGAGCTTTTAACAGACGAACATAAATTAGTGAGAGATGCTGCCCGCGAATGGGTAAAAAGAGACGTTTCTCCAATTATTGAAGAATATGCACAACGTGCTGAGTTTCCAAAACAAATTGTAGATGGATTGGCAGGAATTGGTGCTTTCGGACCTTATATTCCAGAGGAATATGGTGGTGCTGGATTGGATCAAATTAGCTACGGACTAATTATGCAAGAAATTGAACGTGGAGATTCTGGAGTTCGCTCTACGGCTTCTGTACAATCTTCTTTAGTAATGTATCCTATTTGGAAATATGGAAATGAAGAACAACGTCAAAAGTATTTACCAAAATTAGCTTCTGGTGAATGGATTGGATCGTTTGGTCTTACAGAACCTGATCATGGATCAAACCCTGGTGGAATGACAACTAATTTTAAAGATATGGGCGATCATTATCTTTTAAATGGTGCAAAAATGTGGATTTCAAATTCTCCATTTTGTCAAATCGCAGTTGTTTGGGCAAAAAATGAAGAAGGAAGAATTCATGGATTAATTGTTGAACGTGGTATGAAAGGGTTTTCTACACCAGAGACACATAATAAATGGTCATTGAGAGCTTCTGCAACAGGAGAGTTAATTTTTGACAATGTAAAAGTTCCTAAAGAAAATTTATTACCAAACAAATCTGGTCTTGGTGCTCCACTAGGATGTTTAGATTCAGCGCGTTTTGGTATTGCTTGGGGAGCAATTGGAGCAGCTATGGATTGCTACGATACAGCTTTACGTTATAGCAAGGAACGTATTCAGTTTGGGAAACCAATTGGTCAGTTTCAATTACAACAAAAGAAATTAGCCGAAATGGTTACTGAAATTACAAAAGCACAATTACTCGCTTGGCGCTTAGGTGTGATGCGTGAAAATGGCACAGCTACTTCCGCACAAATTTCTATGGCAAAACGAAATAATGTTGAAATGGCAATCAAAATTGCACGTGAAGCACGTCAAATGCTAGGTGGAATGGGAATTAGTGGTGAATATTCAATCATGAGACATATGATGAATTTAGAAAGTGTAATTACCTATGAAGGAACACACGATATTCACTTATTAATTACAGGACTTGATGTTACTGGATTGAATGCTTTTAAATAAAAAAAACCAAAGCTTTAAGAAGCTTTTTTTAATAAATCAAATAAAGGACAGCGTTTACAACGTTTGTCCTTTTTATATTTTTTGCAACATTTACTTTTGCAATTCTTAACAGGCTTAATAGCGCGTTTCTTTGATTTCCTCTGAATTTGTTCTATATCAATTAATAAAGACATAAACGACTGTTATATAATATATTTCGAGTGCAAATATAGTTATTTAAATTTAATCTAAATAAAACAGTTTGATTTTTGTGTAGAAAATTTTAGGAGGATTTTCAAAACTTCAAAAGTTTGGGAAATCCCTTTTTAGGTTTAAGGAAGTTATTTTAACTACTAAATGAGACCCCCTAATTTCTCAATTTAATATATAACTAACTTTTATATTTCTCTAAGTTTCCTCAGCAACACTAAAAAAAAGGGAGTAATCACAAGAATGATCTCCCTTTTATCTAATAGAATAATACTATTATAATGAGATTCCCCTAAACCTCAATATGTTTGATGCTAAAATAAAAACATATCTACAAAGCACGCTACGAATAAACACTACTTGTATTACGGTTAAACCGTAATTATAATAAGTTTTAGTCTTAAAAATCCACAAACCACTAACTAACAGGTAGTTGAAATTCTAAAAAAAGTTCTTTTTTGAATGTATTTCATAAAATATTCCCTTTTTAGCTAAAAAATAGACCCGATTTGACTAATTACGGAATTGTCGATTACGGTAAAACCGTAATTATACAAAATAGAAAAAGCGAGCATGAGAGCTCGCTTAATATAAATGTGATAAATTTTTCACTTTTTAGTTAATTTACTAAAAATCCATTTGAACTGGAGCTTCCATATGTCCTGGCTCCATTGGCGCTTGTTGTGCTGGTGGACAGTAATAATAAGAAGGGCAACCTCCTAAACGAGAGTCACACATGTGGTTTGAACAAGCTGCGATTAATGTGTTTGTAGGACAACCATTCGTTACACACATCATGTTTCCGCTTCCTGCTGCTCCACCTACAGCATCATTTAGATTTGACACTAACTTTTTGTTTAAGCTTAAATTTTTTAGACTCTTTTTTTTCATGGTTTCTATTTTTAAAGTTTAGATTCCCCAATGTAAGATTAGAAATCAGATACAAAGTATGGGAATGCATTACTATTAAAAGGTGTTTTCACTGTATTGAATAAAAAATATCGTTAGTATAAAAAAAACCTTCAAAATCAAAAAGATTGAAAGAACTACTTATACACAAGATTTATAAATTCTTTTCTCTTAAATCTTTCAGTTTTAGATGAATTCTACTTCCCGTCAACATCGCATGTTGATATTCTACATGTAACGAATTAGCATGCATTCTATCTTCCTTATTTATCAATAAATCTTTGTTTAATGAAGAAGTGTCAATTTCGATTCCTATTGTTTTAGAATGATTAATTGTAAAGTTAAGCTTATCAATAATATTGTCAAATTTGAAATTTAATGCCTGCGGGTTTGCTTCTAATGAGAATATTTTCTTTGCCTTTATTGTGACGAAACCAATTCCTTCTTCTGATATAATCTTAAAACCAAGTTTTGATGTAATTGCATATCTAGTGCGAAGTTGATCAGCATCTGAAGAATCAATAACCTTTATTGGTTTACTATCTATATATTTAATCACCATAATGTCACAACTTGTTACCTCATCTATTTCACTAGTTCGATTCAATTTATTTTCAAATTCAATAACATGTCCTTTCTTAGCTATAACTATAAAACTGACTACTTCTTCTACAATTACGTAATCAGAATCATCATCATAAAAACTGATACTAATATCATTTCGATAATCTTTATAATACGCATCCGAAGTAAAAACTCCCGTAAGGTTTTTTAATCTAGGAGAACTTCTCACCAAGTCAATGATTTCTTTTACTGATAAATTTAAATCTAACAACATAAAAGCTGAAAGTCCTTCAATGTTATATTTATGAGATTTTATCATTTCTATAATAAACATTTTGGTCGCATCTAAATCTGCATCTAACTGAAATTCTTTTCTAAATGATAGATTATGAATTACTTCATACGCCAAAAAGTATTCAAGCACCGACTTATGAGAAAACTTATATTCTCCTAAAGCATTTCTATTTAATAAAGACCTGCTTCCTTGGTCATATTTCTCAATATTGACAATATTTCCTTCAATATCTTCTAATTGTAATCCATCAGGGTTGTCAATAATTTCATTAACATCTAATTTAAATTGCTCTCCATTTTCAACTCTTCTTTTATATAAATGACGTGCCAATGATCTTGAAAAATCTTCTAATAATTTCTTATAATCACTTCCGTATTTTTTTATAATTCCGGGTTTATTAGATTCTCGTTCCAACCATTTTTCTATCAAAATTTCATAAATCTGAAAGCTATATTTAATAGTAAAGTCTTCTGAAGTTAAATCTTCTATATGACTCAACAACATTGGTCGCATCATTAAATTAGGGCTTTTTGCCACAATTTCAAGTCCTTTTTTATAGTTTTCTTTCTTAAAGAAAAGAAAAGGTTTAAATCGTTTTTTTAAATATTTTTTGATATCCGATTGAGAAAGTATTGAAACATATAATTTTTGAAAATGGTAACTTCCTGAGTCGGGACCAAATTTAAATTTACCTGTTTCTGTTGGTTCGCTTTTGCTAGAAGGAAAAAATTGTGTTCTACACGTAATGACAACATATCTAAAATTCCAAACCAAGTCAACAAGTTCTGTCATTCGTTTTTCATAATCTATAACTGCATCATTATCTTCATCGAAAGCATCTAACAATAAAATAGTATTCTCCTTTTCAGAAGTTTCCATTTTATTGATTCTCTCGTATGTCTCAGTATTTCCTAATGGGAAAAGTTTAATATCATATTTGGGCAATTGCCTAAACCATTTTTTATGAAATTTGTATGATAAATACAGGTTAATCATGAATGTAGTTTTCCCCATTCCTGAATCTGCTAAGATTAAATAGTACTTATGATCATTTGTAGTATTTCCAAAAACCTTATTAATAAACAAAGGTATTAATGGTTGTTTTGCAGCCGCGATATAACTTCTTCCAGGTTCATCATCTTCCGAAGGTGGAACATTTTGAAAATTAGTCTTGATATAATATTTAGTAGCCTTGTCAATTTCTCCTGGCGTGTAAAATGGATGTAAATCTCTTGCTAATATTTTATTCTTTCGTTTATCACTTATATGTTTAATTCCTTTAATAATGCTTTTTATAGCAATAAATGAAAGTGATATCAATGCTATCAATCCAGATAACGTTTCTACAGTTCCGATCTCTATTCCGTAATTCAAAAAAAACTTCCTAATTAAGGCAAGTAAATTTTCTAGGCTTCCATACATGATAATTGATTTCTAACTAATTCATCTAAAAGTAATAAAAATCTGAATATTCAAAAGAAAAAACAAACATGCATTGAGTAAGAAATAAGTCTGAAGAAATCTTCTATGTTGAAATTTTCCCGAAATAACCAAGATATTATCTAACATGAAAACTTTAACGCATAAAAAAACCCTTCAAAATCAAAAAGATTAAGAAGGGCTTTTGTACTCGAGGCGGGACTTGAACCCGCACGGCCCAAGGGCCATTGGATTTTAAGTCCAACGTGTCTACCAATTCCACCACTCGAGCGTGGATTTTATATTGAGCGAAAAACGGGGCTCGAACCCGCGACCTCAACCTTGGCAAGGTTACGCTCTACCAGCTGAGCTATTTTCGCAATTTTATTAAAGAACGTGCAACACTACTACTGTATTGCGGATGCAAATTTAAAACATTTCTTCAAATACCAAAACGTTTTGAAGAAAAAGAATAATTTATTTTTTAATGCGCTCGTAATCAATTACTTTTTTTGACGTTGTAACATGCGTTTTATCTCATTGAGCTTCATTAATGCCTCAACTGGTGTTAAAGTATCAATGTCTGTCAGGAGAATTTCTTGCTTTATTTCTTCCAATAATGGATCATCCATATTGAAGAAACTCAATTGCATATCATTTTCTACACTTTTTAAATCATCTGCGAGTTCTTCACTTGAGTGTGATTTTTCTAAACGTTTTAAAATTTTATTCGCTTTGTGAATTACTTGTTGCGGCATTCCGGCCATTTTAGCTACGTGAATTCCAAAACTATGCTCACTTCCACCTTTTACCAATTTACGCAAGAATAATACATTGTCTTTTAATTCTTTTACAGAAACGTTGTAATTCTTGATACGATCAAAAATCTCAGTCATTTCATTCAACTCATGATAATGTGTCGCAAACAATGTTTTTGCACGTGATGGATGTTCATGTAAGTATTCTGAAATTGCCCACGCAATCGAAATTCCATCATAGGTACTTGTTCCACGTCCAATTTCATCCAACAATACCAAACTACGTTCAGAAATATTATTCAAAATGGAAGCAGTTTCGTTCATTTCAACCATAAACGTCGATTCTCCCATCGAAATATTATCACTTGCGCCTACTCTGGTGAATATTTTATCAACCAAACCGATTCTAGCGGTTTCTGCGGGCACAAAACTTCCCATTTGAGCCAAGAGTACAATTAAAGCTGTTTGACGCAATATAGCAGACTTACCACTCATATTTGGACCTGTTATCATAATGATTTGTTGTCCATCTCTATCCAAATACACATCATTGGCAATATAGCTTTCACCAATTGGCAATTGTTGCTCAATTACAGGATGACGACCATTTTTGATATCTAAATCAAATGAATCGTCAATTTCAGGATAGATATACTTGTTTGCTTTTGCCAAAGTCGCAAATCCGCACAAGCAATCGAGCTTTGCAATAATGTTTGCGTTTTGCTGAACTGCTTTTATGTATTGATTGATCCAAACGACTAAATCTGCAAATAACTCCTGCTCTATTTGCATTATTTTTTCTTCTGCGCCTAAAATCTTTGTTTCGTATTCTTTAAGTTCTTCCGTAATGTAACGCTCAGCATTTACAAGTGTTTGCTTTCGTGTCCATGCTTCTGGCACTTTCGCTTTGTGCGTATTTCTAACTTCTATATAATAGCCAAATACATTGTTTGAAGCTATTTTTAAAGACGGAATACCAGTTGCCTGACATTCGCGTTCTAACATTTTGTCTAAATAGTCTTTTCCTGAAAAAGCAATTCCGCGCAATTCATCTAACTTATCAGAAAAACCACTTGCAATAGTGTTTCCTTTTAAAATATTAACAGGTGCTTCTTCGTTGACAGTTTCCTTAATTTTTGAACGCAATAATTCACATTCATGAATCGTATCACCAATTACTTTTAATGCTTCATTTTTACTATTACTTGTAATTTGCTTGATCGGAATAATGGCTTCCAACGAGTTTTTTAATTGAATAACTTCTCTTGGCGAAACTTTTCCCGTGGCAACTTTAGATATTAAACGTTCAATATCACTTATCTGACGAATGTGTTGTTGAATTTTGCCTAATTCGTCACCTTGATGCAATAAATAATTTACAACTTCATGTCGTTGTTTTATCTTTTGACTATTCTTCAATGGTAACGCTAACCAACGTTTTAATAAACGTCCGCCCATTGGTGAAATGGTTTTATCAATTACGTTAATTAATGTAATTGCATTGAACGATGTAGAAGCGTATAATTCTAGATTTCGAACCGTAAAACGATCCATCCAAACATATTCGTCTTCTGCAATTCGTGCAATAGATGTAATGTGTTGTAATTTATTATGTCGTGTTTCAGATAAGTAATGTAAAACTGCACCTGAAGCAATAATTCCTTCGCGTAAATCTTCAACTCCAAACCCTTTTAACGAACTTGTATCAAAATGATTGATAAGTTTTTCCTGCGCAAAATCATCTTTAAAAACCCAATCATCTAAATAAAATACATGGTGATTGGTTCCAAAAGTATCTGCAAATGCTATCTTTTTTTGTTTTGGAATTAAAATTTCGCTCGGCTTAAAGTTTTGCAATACTTTATCAATGTATTCTTCCGAACCTTGCGTTGTCATGAATTCTCCTGTAGAAACATCTAAAAAAGAAATTCCTAGGAGTTTTTTTCCATAATGAATTGCACACAAAAAGTTATTCGTTTTGGCTTGTAACACTTCATCATTAAACGCAACTCCTGGCGTAACCAATTCCGTAACACCACGTTTTACAATCTTTTTTGTCTGTTTTGGGTCTTCTAACTGATCACAAATAGCAACACGTTCACCTGCTTTTACAAGCTTCGGCAAGTACGTATTTAACGAGTGATGTGGAAAGCCTGCAAGTTCTACATTCTCGCCTCCATTATTTCGGTGCGTCAATACAATTCCTAGAATATTGGCAGCTTTTACAGCGTCTTTACCAAAAGTTTCATAGAAATCTCCTACCCTAAATAGTAACAAAGCATCTGGATACTTAGTTTTGATACCATTGTATTGCTTCATTAAAGGAGTTACTTTTTTCGCTGTGCTTTTTGCCAATGTTTGCTATTTTTAATGTTATTTTTGCAGAAATTGTTGAATTGCGAATTTAAATAAATTCAAGGAAATCTCACGAATTACCTATGAGAAAACTTAAAAATAGTGAACTAAACCGATTAAGCGTTGATGAATTTAAATCATCCGAAAAGACATCTATTATTATTATTTTGGATAATATTCGAAGTTTAAATAATATTGGATCGGTTTTTAGAACAAGTGATGCCTTTTTAATTGAGAAAGTATATTTATGTGGAATTACAGCAAAACCGCCACATAAAGATATTCACAGAACAGCTTTAGGCGCGACAGAATCCGTTGCTTGGGAACATCGTGAAGACACGCTTGAATTGGTAAAAGAGCTCCAAGGAAATGGCGTAAAAGTTGCTTCCATTGAACAAGCTGAAGAAGCTATTATGTTGAATAAGTTTTCTCCTGAAAAGCCAAATACGTATGCATTAGTTTTTGGAAACGAAGTTAAAGGCGTGCAACAAGATGTAGTTTCTGCAAGTGATTATGTGATTGAAATTCCACAGTTTGGCACCAAACATTCGTTAAATATTTCAGTAAGTGCTGGTGTTGTAATTTGGGATGTATTTTCTAAGTTGGATCTTTAGAAATGTTAGAACGTTAGACTCCTTGGATTGTTAGTTTTATTATTAGTCATTCTATTAAAAAACAATTCAACTTTTAGAAAATATTTTTAGATTATATCAATAGATTCCTGCCTTCGCAGGAATGACAACATCATTTTCAAAGTACTTCTCGATACAAATTTGTTACACAAATTCACGCGAACTGACGGTTTTAGAATTTTTAAGAACCATGCGAAGCGATCCAAATGCGAAGCGATCCAAATGCGAAGCGATCCAAATGCGAAGCGATCCAAATGCGAAGCGATCCAAATGCGAAGCGATCCAAATGCGAAGCGATCTCTAAACTATAACTTTATGTATTTCAGAAATAATCTTCTGATAATCGTTTGCGTTGGCAACAAAATCTAAATCAGAAACATCAATGATTTTTACGTTTAAGTCTTTGTGTGTTCGGATAAACTCCAAATATCCATTGTTGATTTTGTCTAAGTATTCAGAAGGAATTTTTTGTTCGTAATCGCGTCCACGTTTTTTAATGTTTCGCAATAAACGTTCTGTATTTTGATAGAGATATACGTACAAATCGGGCTTTGGAATTTCCTTATACATGATATCAAACAGCTTTCTATAAAGCTTATATTCTTCGCGCTGCAGCGTTACTTTTGCAAATATCAACGATTTGAAAATATCATAGTCAGACACAATAAAATCTTTGAATAAATCTAATTGTGCTAAATCGTCAGAAATTTGTTGATACCGATCTGCCAAAAACGACATTTCTAACGGAAATGCATAGCGACTGTTATCTTCATAGAATTTTGGCAAAAACGGATTGTCAGCAAAACGCTCTAAAATCAACTTTCCATTAAAATCTTCTGCAATTTTTGTCGCTAACGATGTTTTTCCTGCACCAATATTTCCTTCTATCGCAATGTAATTGAATCGAGATAAATCTTGTTGAGCATCAGGATTATGTAAAGTTTCATCACTTTTTTCAATTCCGTCAGACGAAAGTATTTCATTTAATTGTGAAACTGTCTTTTTAAATGTTGGATGAATTTTACTTGGTGCAATATCACACAATGGTTGCATCACAAATTTGCGTTCATGTGCTAATGGATGTGGCAATTTGACCAAATCTGAATCAATAGTTATATGTTCATAAAAAATTATATCAATGTCAATAATACGATCTTGATATCCTTTTTTGTCACTTCGTACACGTCCAAGCGAAACTTCTACTTCCAAAATTTTTGTCAT
The DNA here is from genome assembly GCF_056033805.1 of Kordia sp. E. Taxonomy (NCBI): domain Bacteria; kingdom Pseudomonadati; phylum Bacteroidota; class Flavobacteriia; order Flavobacteriales; family Flavobacteriaceae; genus Kordia; species Kordia sp. E. The sequence goes on along the minus strand of NZ_JBRASR010000002.1, from coordinate 1,792,908 downwards.
CACTTCGGCAGGAGATAATTCGGTACTTATACACAAACAAGCATTATAAAAATCGCCACCTTCAAAACCCCAAGAAGGCGTTTCATAGATAGCCGATATTTTTAAAACACGCCCAATTTCCGTAGAAAGCTTTTGTACAGCATTTTGCAAATGCGCACGTTTATCGCCAACATTACTTCCTATAGATATATATGTAGTTTGTAACAAATGTGGATGAGATTATAAAGGTTTTGTATGCTCAAAATTGATCCGCCAAATATAATTAAAATATATGGATCGAATTACGAAAAAATATATGATTACCTATCTTTTTAATTGTGTTCGAGATTATAAAAACTAGCTTGGTTTTTTGTTTGAAAACTTCAACATGCATTAATTCCACAAAAAACTGTAACGTTTTGTCATAAAAGCACACTTACTTCATAGTTATTCAATTAATTGATATTTTTACCAAAAAATTTACAAAACACAAACACTATGAATTTTTTAAAACGTGTACTTTCAACTGTTGTTGGAATTGGAGTTTTCTTCATAATTTCATTTTTTCTATTGATTATTTTAATTGCGCTTTCTGGCGGATCTGATTCAGATACAGTTGTTGTTAAGAGCAATACTGTCTTAGAATTAAACTTAGATCAACCTATTAATGATTATGCAGGAAAGTTTGATTATGGAGATTTAACATTTTTTCCAAACGAACCAAACTACGATGGTTTGTTCAATATTATTGATGCAATTCACTATGCAAAAAATGATGCAAAGATTAAAGGAATTTCTATTTCAAATAATAGCATCAGCGCTGGAATGGCGCAAACAAAAGCAATTCGTGATGCGTTAGTTGATTTTAAAGAATCTGGTAAATTTATTGTTGCATACGGAGATTATATATCACAAAAAGACTATTACTTAAACTCTGTTGCTGATACAATCTATTTAAATCCTGTTGGCGCTTTAGACTTTAAAGGATTGGGAATGGAACGTATGTATTATAAAGATTTTCAAGAAAAATACGGTGTAAAGATGGAAGTGATTCGTCACGGAAAATATAAAAGTGCTGTTGAAGGATATTTAAATCAAGAAATGAGTGAAGCTAATAGAGAGCAAATTTCTGTTTTCTTAACTTCAATTTGGGATGAAATGCGAAAAGAAATTTCGGAAAGCAGAAACATATCTTCTGATGAGTTAAATATATTGGCAGATGAATTAGCTGGAAGAACTGCAAAACTAGCATTAGCATCTAAATTAATAGATAAAATTGGATACCAAGACGAATATGAAGCTGGAATTCAAAATGCGTTAGGTCAAAATAGTGATGTAAATAAAATTGACATTTATGATTATTCAGAATATGCTGGTAAAAAGCCAAAATCATCAAAAAGTAGTGATCGTATTGCAGTTATTTATGCGCAAGGTGAAATTATGTATGGAAAAGGAGATGAAGCTACTATTGGACAAGGCGTTATTAACGAGGCATTAATAGAGGCTCGTGAAAATGATGATGTAAAGGCTATTGTATTACGTGTAAACTCACCTGGAGGAAGTGCTTTGGCTAGTGAATTGATTTGGAGAGAAATTGAATTGACAAAGAAAACAAAACCCGTGATTGTTTCTATGGGGAATTTAGCCGCTTCTGGCGGATATTACATCGCATGTAATGCTGACAAAATTTTTGCTGAAGCAAATACAATTACAGGTAGTATTGGTGTTTTTGGAACTGTTCCTAATATGCACAAATTGGCTGAAGATTTAGGAATTAATGCTGAACAAGTTGGAACCAATAAAAACGCTGTTGATTATAGTGTTTTTGAACCAATGACAGACGAACAACGCGCCTTAATTAAAGAAGGTATTGAAGATATTTATGACTTGTTTACACAACGTGTTGCTGATGGACGTGGAATGACGCAAGCCGCTGTAGATTCTATTGGACAAGGACGTGTTTGGACAGGAAATGACGCTATTAAAATTGGGTTAGTAGATGAAATTGGAGGATTAGATATGGCAATCGAAGCAGCCGCAACTGCAGCTGATATTGAAGAGTATCGTATTAAAGAATTACCAATTTATGAAAAAGACTTTCAAAATATCTTAGATCAATATACAGGTGGATTTATTCAGTCAAAAGAAGCTATTATGAGAGAAGAATTAGGTGACAAACATTATATGATGTTGCAAAAAATGAAGAAAATGACACAAATGGAAGGACCACAATTATTGTTACCATACGAAATAGAGATTAAATAATTTTGTTAGTTATTAATCACTAAAAAAGCCTTTCCGTTATTCATGGAAAGGCTTTTCATTTTTTAATTAAGCATTATTTTTTGTTACATGCTCCTTCTCCTGAAGGTGCAGGACCAGTTGTTCCTCCTCCACATGCTAACGTACAACCTAATATTGAAAGTGCAGTACTTGTTGGATATCCTGTGTTACTAGCTCCACTAGAAGTACTTCCTCCTAATAATAATCCTTCTGTCAAATTAGAAACTTTGTTCTTGTTTAATGCGAATGAACTTAATTTTTGTTTCTTCATAATATAAAAGTTTTAATTATTAATATTGAAGCTAAATTATAGAAGCCTAAAAACAAAGTGCTTATAATCAACTATATATAAATAACGAGTCGTTATTTATATATTCCGACTGCTAATTGAATTGAGGTTAAATAAAATTTAAGACAAAGAGAATTACCTGTTTAAATAACCTTTAAAGATGCTTCACCAAATTAAAAAGAGGCTGTCTAAAAAATATAGACAGCCTCTACTATGTAATAATATATTACATTAGTGAAAAATTACTTCATATTACACGCATCATCCGTAGGTTTTGGTTGAGTGTCTGCAGTACATGTTACACTTATATACGTACAAAGATGTGTAGCTGGTAACGATGAACCTCCTAATAATTGTCCTTCAGTCAAATTAGAAACTTTGTTTTTGTTCAATACTAATGAATTTAATTTTTGTCTTTTCATAATATAAAAGTTTTAATTGTTAATACTGAGGCTAAACTAATTCAGTTCCCACCCAAATCAAAACACTTATAATCAACCATTTATAAATCACGAGTCGTTATTTATATATGGCGAGTATGATTTATTTAAATTCAAAAAAAGCCTTTCCTATACTACAGGAAAGGCTCACGATTTTAAAAAATCATATTAAATACTACTAGTTTAAAGGTGCGTCAATTGGTGCACAGATACCATTAGATCCATTACCACAATCTTGACTACAGTTTCCATTTGTACAATTTAAAGCTGTTTGAAAAGGTGTACAACCATCTGTACAACCTTCTGAGAATCTTCCTCCAATAACTGTTTCTTGATTTAAATTTGAAACTGACTTCTTGTTTAACGAAAGTCCTTTTAATGTTTTTTTCTTCATGATATAAAGTTTTTAATTTATTAATAAATAATTAATTTTGGTATGTTCTAATGCTGCTAAACTACTTATGACTAATTGATTAAAAAAACAGTCTATCATTGCATTTATAAATTCAAACTATGTATTTATGAATTCGTTTTATGTATTTTATCACAAAGAAAATGTTGTAAAAAGAAAGTTTAGTATCTTTACATTATGACCATCGCAGACAAAAAACTTGCTTCTAAAATATATCTATATTTAGCAGCGCTCTTTATTACTTCTTTAGTTGTTTCAAATTTAATTTTCCAGAAATTCTTTTATTGGTATCCGTTTGATATGAAAATATTTGGCGAAAATCTTTTTGAAATTTCTGTTGGGCTTTTACCATATCCGCTTACCTTTCTAATTACAGATGCCATTTCAGAGATTTATGGTAAAAAGAAGGCGAATCAGGTTGTAATTGCAGGAATTTTTGCTTCTATTTTTTCGTTAGGAATTATTTATATTTCAAAAGCTGTTCCTGCAACTTCATGGTCACATGTAAATGATTCTACGTTTACACATGTGTTTGGGAATGCACCTTTGGCCGTTATTGCTTCCATGTTGGCATACCTTTTTGCGCAATTTATAGATATTCAGTTATATCATTTTTGGAAAAAACTGACAAAGGGAAAACATTTATGGCTACGTAATAACTTCTCTACGTTTGCTTCTCAGTTTGTAGATACAGTTTCAGTAATTACATTACTCTGCTTTTTTGAAATCATACCTTGGGATAAGTATATCGGCTTAATAGTTGCTGGTGTTATTTTTAAAATACTCGTTGCTTTTATTGATACTCCATTTTTATATTTAATAGTTTATTTCTTCAGAAAGCGTTTTGGCTTAAAAATTGGAGAAGAGATAGACTTAGACGAATATCCCGAAAATTTATCATCTTCTTAACAGTGATTTTTTGAAATTTCACGTTATTAGGTAATCCAAAAAAATGGAACTCATGAAAGTGAAAAAAGTATTAAAAATAACTGGAATAACGCTCCTTGTATTAATTATTGCATTAGTTACAGCGCCTTATTTATTTAAAGATAAAATCATTGCAATGGTGAAAGAAACCATCAATGAAAATGTAAATGCACGCGTTGATTTTGCTGATGCCGATGTGAGTTTTTTTAGAAGTTTTCCAAAAGCGTCTATCGTTTTAGAAGATATTTCAGTAATTAATAATGCTCCTTTTGAAAATGACACGTTATTTTATGGAAAAGAAGTTGCAGTCACCACAGCAATTGGCGAGCTTTTTAAAGGTCCAAATGAAGCTATTCAAATTTATAGTTTCACAATCGACACTGCAAAGCTAAACATTCAGGTTGATGAAAATGGAAACGCAAATTACGACATTGCAAAACCTAGTGAAACCACACAAACTGCAGAGAATGTTTCGGAGACTTCAGACTTTAAGTTTAAAATAGACAATTATCACATTCTTAATACAGACATTCAATACTATGATGCAAAAAGCAAAACAGAATTAACGGTAACTAATTTACAGCATGAAGGTTTTGGCGATTTTTCATTAGCAGCATCCGAATTGAATACCACAACAAATGCATTAGTTTCTTTTGGAATTGATGGTATGAATTACGTTGAGCAACAACAAATTGCACTAGAAGCGTTGATTGGAATGGACTTAACCAATGGAAAGTATACATTTTTAGAAAACGAAGCATTAATCAATCAATTGCCATTGAAATTTGATGGTTTTGTAAAAATTAATCCAGATTCACAAGAAGTTGATGTAACCTTACAAACACCTTCTTCTGACTTTAAAAACTTTTTAGGTGTAATTCCAAAAGCATATGCTAAGAATATTTCAACCGTACAAACATCTGGAAATTTTGAAGTTTCTGGAGCAATTAAAGGAATTGTAACCGAAACTACCATTCCAACAATTGACATAAAAGTTGTGTCAAACAATGCGTCTTTCAAATATCCTGATTTACCAAAAAGTGTTCAGAATATTAATATTGATGTGCAATTAAAAAACACCACAGGAAACGTAAAAGACACACATGTAAAGATTGGAAATTTAGCTTTTAAAATCGATGAAGATTCATTTCGTGGAAACGGAACTATTTCACAATTAACAACCAATCCGAAAGTAAATGCTTCAATTGTTGGTAAGTTGAACTTAGGAAATATTTCAAAAGCATATCCGATTGAATTGAACAAAGAATTAAGCGGAATTTTAGATGCAAATTTGACAACAAATTTTGACATGAACTCCATTCAAAATGAACATTATGAACGTGTTAAAAATAATGGAAACATTCAAATTTCTGACTTTTTGTTTTCTTCAAAAGATGTTGTAAATCCATTAGCAATTTCAGAAGCAAAAATTGATTTTACTCCAGGAAGAATCACTTTAAAAAAGTTTGATGCTACCAGCGGAAAAAGTGACTTTAACGCTACAGGAACAATTGAAAACTTAATTGGTTTCTTATTTAAAGAAGATAAACTAAAAGGAAATTTCAAAGTAAACTCAGACAGCTTTTACGTAAGCGATTTTATGGTGGCAAGCGAAGAAGGAAGCGAAAATGAAAACACGGAAGTTGAAAAAGGAGAAGCATTAAAAATTCCTGCATTTTTAGATTGTAATATTTATGTAAACTCAAACATGGTATATTACGATAATATTACATTAAACAATGTAAAAGGAAATTTATCATTAGAAGATGGAGAAGCAATTTTAAAAGATGTAAGTTCAGAAGTATTTGATGGAAAAATAAAAATGTCTGGATTAATTTCTACCAAAACAGACACGCCAACGTTTGCCATGGATTTAAATATGGACGAGTTTGATGTTTCAAAATCATTTAACGGATTAGAGTTGCTTCAAACTATTGCGCCTGTTGCTAAAGCATTGGATGGAAAATTGAATTCAATTATTTCTTTAAAAGGCGATTTAACCCAAAGTTATACACCAAATTTAAAAACGATTTCTGGGAACGCTTTCGCAGAATTGATCACGACAACATTGAAGTCTCAAAATATAGATTTCTTCAATACAATTAATGACAAACTTTCTTTTATCGATCTGAATAAGATAAATATTGATGATATTAAAACAAAGTTATCTTTTGACAATGGAAAAGTGAATGTAAAACCATTTTCATTCAACTATAAAGATATTGAAATCATTGTTGATGGAAGTCACGGTTTTGATCAATCATTGAATTACAATGCTACTTTTCAAATTCCAGCAAAATATTTAGGAACAGAAGTAACTACCTTGCTTTCACAGATAAAATCGGAAGAGGCAAAAAACATTACAGTTCCTGTATCTACTCAGATTACCGGAAACTTTACAAGTCCAAATTTCACTACTGATTTGGCGAGTGCTTCCAAAGATTTAGCGGTTAAACTAGCTAAGGTGAAAGCACAAGAAGCTCTAGGAAATATCAAAACAGGAAACGAAGCTGTTGACAACATTTTAGGCGGTTTGATTAAAGGAAGTAATACAAAGAAAGATTCTACCGTAACAACTCCAAACTCTCCTATTGATGATATAAAAAGTGGATTGGGAAATTTGTTTGGAAATCGTAAGAAGAAAAAAGACGTTAAGAAGAAGGATTCTGTGAATTAATGTGTTTTTAGTTAATTTATTTCTTCAGCTTCAATTTCATTTTCAACATTTTGTAATGATTTAGAAAAACTTCCTACCAATACCTCATGGAATTTTTAATATACTTTGCGGTTGGTGTTTTGGTTACTTTTTTAGGTGCTATTCCTTTAGGAACAGTCAATATTTCGGTAATTAATACAACGTTACGTGTTGATGCACGTAACGCGATGAAAATTGCACTAACAGCTGGTATTGCCGAAATTATACTATCATTCTATGCATTGCATTGCAGTATGGTGGTTGCTGATTTTATAGATATGAATCAGTGGATTCAAATTGCGATTGCCGTTTTATTATTTCTAGTTGGCGGAATTTTATTCTTCAAAAAGAAGAAAGAAGGTGCATCCGAAAAAAAGCGCAAAACCTCAAAGTACATTACAGGTTTACTTTTAGGGTTATTGAATCCGACAGTTTTAGTGTATTGGATTTTTATAATTACATATTTGAATAAAAACGCTTTTCAATTGAACATGAATACATCATTAACCATTCTGTTTGTATTCTTCTCAGGTGTATATTTGGGCAAATTGTTGACGCTTTATGGATATAGTAGATTTAGCATATTAATCAAAAATAAAGTGCAAAATATCGCTGCCATGATTAATAAAGTTATTGCCGTATTATTGTTTGCAATTGGAAGTATTCAGTTAGTGAAATACATGTTAGCGTAGCATACTTTTTATTCAATCTTATAGACTAAATCACTCAAAATCAAATCTTCACTTCCAAACATTTTAAATCTAACATTATAAAAAACAACTAAATCATCTTTTGCTAAAGTAGCAAACAACGATTTAATGTCTTTTGAAAATTTATTCTTTTGATCTTTAAAATCGTATACTTTATTTGAATGAATTACGGTTAAGTCAAAAATAATAACTTCACTTACATTCCAACATCCTAATTCATTATTTTTAGTTCTCAACCGTGTAGAACGCTGAAGGGCTATTTTATCATTAAGTCCATCATAATTTCTATTTAAATGCACTGTAGGAATTGGAAATTCTCTGACTCTTAAAGGCATGGATTGCGTAGCTTTTGACTTTTTATTATAGATATTTATATGAGCAACTCCGGATTCTTTTGCTTTCAATATATATACACCTTTCTCTCCAAGGATTTCAGCGTTTTTTGCAGTCACTTCAATGTCACTAAAATTAACACATCCAATTATTTCTATTGGATTATCAATCTTAGCATATATATAGTTGTTTACTGGAAATTTTATCTTGACGTCTTGAGAAAAGGAATAGTTTATAAGAAGTAAAAAAAAGAGTATGCAGCTTGTTTTTGTCATAACAAACGAACGAAATTTTCACTTCTTTATTTTAACATTCATGCAGCAAATAGATTCCTGCCTCCGCAGGAATGACAATACAATTCTCAAATTAAGAAATTCCTAAACTCACAACCAAGCCTTCATTTCCACGAACATTGAATACCGTATTGTCTTCAAAAATTAAATATTGCCCTTTGATTCCTTTAAGAACACCTGAATAATTAGGTGTTTTGGAAAGGTTCAAGCTTTTTACTTTTTCAGGATAGGAAAGTACTGGAAAATCTAGTTCTACTACTTCTCTATTCGCTAAATAATATTCTTTTGCTTCTTCTGGAATGAATTGTTGTAGTTCTTCTTTTTTGGCTAATAAATCGGCATCTTCATTTAAGTTTTGAAGCATTTTTCGCCAATTTGTTTTATCAGATACAAATGATTTTAACGCAACTTCCGTAATTCCTGCTAAATATCTGTTTGGAACTTCTACAATTTCCACTGCTTTTACAGCACCTTGATCTATCCAACGTGTTGGCACTTGCCCTTTACGCGTTACACCAACTTTTACTTCACTTGATAATGCCAAGTATACAATATGTGGTTTCAATTGTACTTTTTTCTCATACTCCAAATCGCGATCTTCTATACCTAAATGTGCAGTACTTAGTTCAGGACGCATAATCCAATCGCCAGCAGTTGGAATTTCAAAAAAACAGCTTTTACAAAATCCTTGTCTGTAAATTTGCTTATTTAAATGACAATTTAAGCATTCAAACTTTTCAAAATTTAATGTGAGTGTTTTATTTAGTAATTGATTCATATTCAGGAAATCATCTTCAAAATTTAGATAATATTGAATTGGTTTTCCGAACTCTGTTTGCATTTTTGTTAAAACACCTTGATACATCATTAAAGTTTTTTGCTATTTTTATTCACTTAAAGTCTGATTGCTTTAAAAGCGAATCGTTAACGAAAGTAAAAAACTTTTCACTAGCAACCATATTTTATCAACTAAAAAACAACCGAATAATTCATACATAATGTCGATACCATTAGTTAATTCTATCGCTTCATGGTTTTTAAAAAAACGCATCTATCAAATAGAGCTTTTTTTGAACAATCCACACGAAGTACAATTAGAATTATTAATGTCGCTGATTGAAACAGCCAAAAAAACAGAAATCGGTAAGCAATATGATTTTCCAACGATTACCAATTACAAAACCTTTACCGAACGAGTTCCTGTAACTAGATATGAGGAAATTCAGCCAATGATTGAACGTTCACGTAGAGGAGAGAACAATATTTTTTGGCCAAAACCAATTCGTTGGTTTGCAAAATCGAGCGGAACTACAAATGCTAAAAGTAAATTTATTCCCGTAAGTGATGATTCTTTAGAGTTATGTCATTATGCAGCTAGCAAAGATTTGTTGTGTATGTATTTGAACAATAATGAAGGTTCGCAATTGTTTAATGGAAAAAGTTTACGCTTAGGCGGAAGCAAAGAATTGTATGAACAAAACGGAACATTTTTCGGTGATTTATCGGCTATTTTAATAGATAATTTACCGCTTTGGGCGGAATTTAGCAGTACACCAAGCAACAAGGTTTCTTTAATGGGTGATTGGGAAGTAAAAATTGATGCTATTATTGCCGAAACATTAAAAGAAAATGTGACGAGTTTGGCTGGTGTTCCTTCTTGGATGTTAGTATTGTTGAATGAAGTCATCGTGCAAACGAAAAAAGAACATTTGTTTGAAGTTTGGGAGAATTTGGAAGTGTATTTTCATGGTGGCGTAAGTTTTGTGCCGTACGAAGAACAATATCGCAACTTATTACCAAAACAAGATTTTAAATATTATGAAATTTACAATGCTTCGGAAGGTTTCTTTGCGATTCAAGATCGAAATGATTCTGATGAATTATTGTTAATGCTTGATTATGGTATTTTTTATGAATTTATTCCGATGGAAACATTTCATACATTAGAACAAAAAACAATACCATTATCAGACGTTGAAGTTGGAAGAAATTATGCTGTTATTATTACCACAAACGCAGGTTTATGGCGATATATGATTGGCGACACTATTCGATTTACATCTACAAATCCATATCGAATTAAAGTTACCGGACGCACCAAACATCATATTAATGTTTTTGGCGAAGAGTTGATTATTGAGAATGCAGAAGATGCATTAAAACGTACTTGTATTGCTACAAAATCTGAAATTGTAGAGTATACAGCTGGTCCTATTTTCATGCAAAATAAAGAAAAAGGCGCGCACGAATGGATCATTGAATTTAAAAAGGAACCAGAAAATATTAGTGAATTTGCCTTTTTATTAGATGAAGCTTTGCAGAATATAAATTCGGATTATGAAGCAAAACGCTTTAATAATTTAACGTTAAATAATTTAAAATTACACGTTGCACGACCACAATTATTTTACGATTGGTTAAAGAAGAATGATAAGCTTGGCGGGCAACATAAAATCCCAAGATTGTCAAATCAACGTATCTATTTGGACGAATTACTTCAAATGAATAAAATAAACTAGCATATTGTCTATCAATTAACTAGCTTTTTTTACAGGGGAAAATACCTGTTTTTTATTTCATTTAACTTACCCATATTACCACTCATCGAATTTCCGCGTCTTTTAACCAATAAAACACAGGTAACTAATTTGCTGCTTTATATTTGGGTTATCAGATTATTAACTAGAGTACAATACCAAATTTAAAATGAAAAAGTTTACACCTACAATGTTGCTTTTATTAGCGACATTTACTGTAACTTTCGTAACTGCACAAGGGCCAACGGCAGAAGCGATTGATAACAGTACTTTCTTCACAGAAACGACCAATACAAAAGATTTTGAAAACAAAGCCATCAAAGCGTTAGATCCTAATGGATTTATGTATGACTTTGAAAACCTCAACATCAATACGCCATACTCTGAGCATGCAACAGCATTCTTTAGAGATAAGATAATTGTTTCTTCTTCAAAAAGAATCGGAGCATTTAGCAGTAAAAAAGATGGATTCTACAATTTATATTGTGGAGATTTAAACGGAAAAGGAGACATTAAAAACTTAGTAAATTTCTCAAGAGCAATCAATACAAGAGAAAATCATGAAGGTTCTGTTTCTTTATCAGATGCACAAGATGTTGCTTACTTCACAAGAAGTATTGAAGAAAACGGACAATCAAATTTAAAAATATTTAGAGCTGAAATGATTGACTACGAATGGACAAACTTTGAAATGTTACCATTCAATCAAGTAGGATATTCAATTGAAAATCCAGTTATATCTCCAGATGATAAGACAATTTATTTTTCTTCAAACATTCCTGGATCAAAAGGTGGATATGATTTATTCTCTGTAACTATTAACGAAGACGGAACATATGAAGCTCCTAAAAATTTAGGAAGTGAAATTAATACACATAAAGACGAAAGATTTCCATACATCATGGGAGATAATAGTGCTTTATACTTTTCTTCAAACGGACACTATAACTTAGGAGGTTTAGACATCTTCGAAAGTAAAGTTATTGACGGAAAATTCAATTTCCCTGTAAACATGGGAAGTTCTTTAAACAGTCCTGAAGATGATTTTGGATTCTTAATGGATCAATCTAACTCTGGATTCTTTACATCAAACAGAGCTGGTGGAAAAGGTGGAAATGATATTTACTATTTCAAAAGAGAAAAGACATTACAACAATTACAAGGAACAATTGTAGATTTTAAAACGAACATGGTATTACCAAATGCTACGGTAACAGTAGTTGATACGTATGGTCGTGTTGTTGATAAAATCAAAACTAACAATAAAGGAGTTTTCACAACAAGCGTGATTCCTTACAATTCTTATACTTTACATGCTTCTAAAGATGGTTTCATTGAAACTGACGAAGATTTCGAATCGTTTAGAGGTGATGATTTCACACACAAGTTAACAATTAAACTACCACAAGCTAAAGCTGAAATTGTAGAAGTTGAAGAAAAATTAATGATCAAAATAGAAAACATCTATTTCGATTATGGAAAGTGGACACTTAAAGATGAGTCTACATTATCTTTAAACAAGGTAATTGACGTATTAAAAGATAGTCCAGCTATGATTATTGAAATTAATGCACATACAGACTCAAGAGGTAGAGATGCTTATAACTATAAGTTATCTAACAAAAGAGCTGCTGCTGCAAAAGCATATTTAATACAAAATGGAATTAACGCAAGTCGTGTAGTTTCAAAAGGATACGGTGAAACACAACCAATTGAAAAGTGTGGTGCTAACTGTTCAGAAACGCAACATGAAACAAACCGTAGAATTGAGTTTGTTATTGTTGAGTAGTACTTAGTAATAAACTGATATATTGCCAAAAGCGCTCGTGAAAACGGGCGCTTTTTTTGGTTACCATAGTTATTTTTAAATAACTTTTACATTTACCGCATTTAATCCTCTATTCCCTTCTTCTAAATAAAATTCAACCTCATCACCTTCACGTACTTCGTCAATCAATCCTGAGATGTGCACAAAATGCTCTGTATTTGTACCTTCCTCTGTTATGAATCCAAAACCTTTAGTGTCATTAAAAAATTTCACTGTCCCGCTAATCACATTATCTGAATGATCCGAAAAAACTGGTGTCATACCAAAATTGACTTCCATTTTTTTTGGAGGCGAATACACTTCTGTAATACTTATTTCTTCTTCAAAATCCGAAGGATTTTCATCTTGATTTCTTAATTTCTTCAATAAAGACTTTCCTTTTTCATTGTCCAAATCTAATTTTTCCTCAAGAACACTCTTTAGATAATCATATAAACTATTAATATGCTTATCTAACTCTAGATTGTTATTAATAAGTGATGATGCATTTATTTCAAAGAACAGTTCTTCAGCAATTTTAAGATTACTTCCTATCGGCTTATTATGGATCATTCTAATATCTATCTCACTATTCTCTTTGCTTTTGTACTTATTCAGTATTACAATGACATAATGAACAACAATAGTCAGGTCATTTACACCTATCCTCTTATTTATTAGTGATTTATACATTTTCTTAAATTTTCATTAGGTCTAATACATCAAATTGCTCAGGTTTAAGATCTTCAATTATAAATTCTTTTGAGAAATAATTTGCTTTTATTTCTATTGAGGCTGGTTTCGCAACGTCTTTGACTAAAGAATATGGGATAACATAAACAAGCGGTCTAAAGTCAAGAAATTCTGCATTATTTGCTATTTCAAGAATTTCTTTATATTGTTCTGCATTAATAACTCCTTCTTTTAATTTAGAATCTGCACCCTTTATTAAACCTGCTCTATTTTGAGATATTTTTGAACTATGTTTATCTTTACCTAATACATCTTCAGCAATAATATTATATATCTTAGAAGGATCAGAAGATGGCGGATTAGCTCCATTAGCATTAAAAAATGGGGCACACCAAACATAATGACTATCTTGATAATAGACTTCCGAAATTTTGAATGCAAGCCACGTATTTACAGAATAAAGTGCTTTCATATATTATTTATATTGTAACTAACATCTAAATTTGTTATTTAGCATATATAAATATAAGATAATTATTATAATTGAACAATGTGATTTCCTATGCCTATATTCTAAGACTACTTTACATTCTAATCATTTCATCAAGTAAAGCCAATTATTTTATCTTAACATTTTAAAAAAAGATGTTTATAGAAGTAGAAAAGAAATATTCAAAAGAGAATTTATATGTAATTCGTTTTACTCTAAAAATACGTTGGTGATTGAAATTTCAAGCGGAATCTTTTTTGCACTGTGAACATAACATTCTTCTGAAAGACCAATATCTTGCATTTCTTGTTCTTCATTGCATTTTTTAGAATTCTTATAGCCAGTGATTGCATATATAGACCAATGAATCGCGAGACTTAATTCTTCGTTTTCAGATGTAAACACAACACCTTTTCCTCGCAAACTACTTGAAGGTGTTTCTGGATAAACATTCCAACCACTAGAAGATATATTGTTGTAGATTTTATCAAAGGATACATAGCTAATGTATTTTTGAAGACTGTCTTTGTGTGTTGTAATTTCTTTTATAGGCTTTGTAAATTTTAATTGAATTTTCATGCCTTTATATGAAATTTCAATTAGATCGTTTTGTTCTTGAGGTCGCTCTGGATGATAGCGTGTAATTATTGAAGAGACATTTTCACCTTCTAACTTTAAAGCGTATTTTTCAACGTTTTCAACCTGCCAATTTTTAATATTCTTAGTGATTTTACTTTTGGACAATTGCGCATTTGATGTATACACAAAAAATAGCAACAATAAAGAAAGAAGAAATTTCATGAAATGATATTTTTAAAATGTGTGCAATTAGTATGCCTAATCTGTTTGTGAATGAAAGTGTTTTCTATAGACGATATAAAACCTGAATCTTATTTCAAGATACACTATTTGATAAAAACGATTAAAAACAAACAGCCAAAAGCAATAGCGAACTAATTACTTTTGACTGTTATATATAAGTATTGCTTTTCTATTATTTACTACTCGCTTCTTTCTTCAACATTTTTTTGTAACGTCCGTTTCCAACATAGGTGTAGATTAGCTCAGAAAGATAGAACCTTTTGTTTCTCCATGAATCTCCTAGACGCACTATTACGATGTTTTCTGCTGGGTTTACATACACATGTTGCCCAAGGATCCCTAATGCGTTGTAATCGTCTCCTTGAAAGTATGAGACATATCTACCGCTTTTTAGTTTTTTTGATTTTATATATTCTTTATTGTTTGCTTTCGCAAATGCTTTTCCTTCTTCAGCAGTATCAAAAATATCATAGTGTGAACTTGTCCACCATTTGTTTTTGTACCCAAAATGATTGTTGATCTTTTTCCCGCTGTTGGTTTTAGCAACCCAAGCTTCCGGCACAACCTGAACTCCATTGTATTTTCCGTTGTTTAAATATAATCTTCCAAACTTTGCAAAGTCTTCCGCAGTGGCGTTTAAACAACAGAACGCTTTTACCATTTTGTTACGTTCGCTATCAACTGTCCACGTAGCATCAGACTTCATTCCTAACGGTTTCCATATTTTTTGAGATAGGTATTCTTCTAAAGGCATTTTTGTAACACGCTCTAAGATAACACCTAATACTTGCGTATCAATACTTCTGTAGTTGAAACGCCCTGGCGCTTCTGCAATTTTCATCCCATTAGTAATTTTTCCACGAATATTGGTTCCGTAATATAAACGCGCCATTCCAGTAAATGGATTTAACCTTGGATATTCGTCAAACTTGATTCCACTTTGCATGTTCAACAAGTGCTTTACTGTAATCTTTGCAAAGTCTTTATCTTGTTTTAATAATTCAGGCAGATAGGTTGTTATTGGCGCGTTTTCATCTAATAGACCTTCTTCTTGTGCAATTCCGACCAATGCAGATACAAACGATTTTGCTACCGAGAACGACGTTAGTAATGAGTTTTCATTGTATTCATTGAAATACTTCTCATAGATGATCGTATCGTTTTTGATGACCATAAAAGCATTTGTATTTGTTCCTTCTAAAGTTTCATCTAAGAATGAAGCTAATTCTGTATCCGTTTTTGCTGCAAACATAAAATCTTCTGCTCCTTTTTCAACCGTAACATTTGGCTGCCATTCATTATCTGTAATGTCTGCTTGCCTGTGACGAACTGTTCTATAAATCATGGTGCAACTTTCGCAATATAATGCAGTAATTACGATAAATGTGAGTGCGAATACTTTAAATAGTGACTTTTTCATATTGAATTGTTATTAGTGTTTGACAATTCAATATTCCGACTTTATGTGAGTGTTTACAAGTATTTGTGGCGAATGGAACGGTTTGAGTGGTAGAATTTTTTCGCTTTGGCGAACTGTTTATTCTGCGGGGTTAATGAATTTTTCGACCAATGCTTTTTTGTACGTTTTAGAAACAGGGATTTCTGTTACGTTTGGCTTTAGTATTAATATTGTTTGTGAAGATTCACGTTTCCACTCTAAAAAGTGTGTTGGATTTATTAAGAATGAACGATGTGTTTTTAACAAGAAAGGAAATTCTTTTTGCAAGACAGATATTTTGTTTCGGAAGAGTTCATTTTTCAATTCGTCTTGCAATAGGTAATGAACCTTTATATAGTTATTTGCCGATTCAACAAAAACCAATTCGGACGCTTTAATGTGTAATACTTCTGCTTTGTTTTCTCCTTTGATAACAATGGTTGTTTCTTTCGGCTCGACCGATATTGTCTCTGAAACAGTTTTATCACCAAACATCCAACGTAAAAAGATCATCATTGGTAGCATGAGCAATACTGTTGGAATTACATTTTGCAGAAAGAAATACGAGAAACTATGCGCATACGGATCATTCTCGAGCAAGATAAATTTGAAGAAAACATATCCGATTCCACCCGAAATTAATACCAAAGCCAGTGTAAATAACCCTTCGGCAATAATTGTCCATTTTTTTGAATAATTGTATAGTAATCTTTGTATTGGAATTGTAATTAGATAGGTTAATACTCCAACTATTGAGTATCCAAATGTTGCCAACCTTCGTTCAACAATAGGAAGTTGATACATATCAAACGGCTCCACATAGAAAAAGAACATAAATAACCAAAGTCCAATAAAAAATCCAACCAATAACTGTTTCGGAATTGATTGGATATAAAAACTTTTTATCTGCATTAACTATCGATGATTTAAGATGCTGCCTTTAATTTCTTGATCGCTAATTTAGATATTTTTTTCTCAGCGTATGCTTTAGTGATTTTTAATTCTGTTTCATCAGAGCCTGGTAAATCAAACATTGCATCTGTTAAAATTGTTTCACATAATGAACGTAGTCCACGTGCTCCAAGTTTGTATTCAATAGCTTTTTCTACGATGAATTCTAATGCGCCTTCTGTAATATCAAACTCAATATTATCCATAGAGAATAATTTTTTGTATTGTTTGATGATTGCATTTTTAGGTTCTGTTAAGATTGCTCGTAACGTATTTGCATCTAATGGATCCATGTGCGTTAATACAGGCAAACGACCAATGATTTCAGGAATCAGTCCAAAGTCTTTTAAATCTTTTGGAATGATGTATTGTAATAGATTGTCTGCGTCAAATGCTTCTTCTTCTTTGGAAGCACTGTAACCAACCGCTTGCATGTTTAATCGTTTTGTGATCACTCTATTGATTCCATCAAAGGCTCCACCAGCAATAAATAAGATGTTTTCTGTATTTACTTCGATGAATTTTTGATCAGGATGTTTTCTTCCACCTTTTGGCGGAACATTTACAACAGTTCCTTCCAATAGTTTTAACAGTGCTTGCTGCACACCTTCTCCAGAAACATCACGTGTTATAGATGGATTGTCACTTTTACGCGCAATTTTATCTATTTCATCAATGAAAACGATTCCTCGTTCTGCTTTTTCTAGATTATAATCTGCTGCTTGTAATAAGCGTGTTAGAATACTTTCTACATCTTCTCCTACATAACCAGCTTCAGTTAGCACAGTTGCATCTACAATTGCTAACGGAACGTTTAACATACGAGCAATTGTTTTTGCCATTAATGTTTTTCCTGTTCCAGTTTGCCCAACCATGATGATATTACTTTTTTGAATTTCAATACTATCATTTGATGGTGGTTGTAATAATCGTTTGTAATGATTGTACACAGCAACCGACATTACTTTTTTTGTAGCTCCTTGCCCAATGATGAATTCGTCTAAGAATTCTTTGATTTGTTTTGGTTTGCGCAATACCAATTCTGATGATAATTCATCAGTATTTGCTTGTTTTGATTCTTCTAAAACAATTCCATGCGCTTGTTCAATACATCTGTCGCAAATATGTGCATCCAAACCTGCAATTAACAGATTTGTTTCTGGTTTTTTTCTACCACAGAATGAACATTCTAATTCTTCTTTCGCCATTATTTATTAGTTTTACTTGTGGAGATTTTTTTATTCTCTTACAAGTATTTCATCTATCATTCCGTATTCTTTTGCTTTATCGGCTTTCATCCAATAATCTCTATCTGAATCGTCATATACTTTTTCGTATGATTGTCCAGAGTGTTTTGAAATGATTTTATATAATTCTTCTTTTAATATTAAGATTTCTCTTGCTGTGATTTCAATATCACTTGCTTGTCCTTGTGCGCCACCTAATGGTTGGTGAATCATAACTCTTGAATGCGTTAGCCCAGAACGTTTTCCGGCTTGACCGGCACATAATAATACGGCTCCCATAGAAGCTGCCATTCCTGTACAGATTGTTGCTACATCTGGTTTGATAAATTGCATTGTATCATAGATTCCCAAACCTGCATATACGCCACCACCTGGAGAGTTGATATAGATTTGAATGTCTTTAGACGAATCTACACTTTCCATGAATAATAGTTGCGCTTGTACAATGTTTGCAACTTGGTCATCAATTCCAGTTCCTAAGAAAATGATTCTATCCATCATTAATCGAGAGAATACGTCCATTTGTGCAACATTCATTTGACGTTCTTCAATGATGTAAGGCGTCATTCCTACTGGGTTCGTAAACGTTGAAGGAGACATACGACTTACTATTTTGTCGTAGTACATATTACTGATACCGTGATGTTTAGTCGCGTATTTATGAAATTCTTTTTTATAATTCATTTCGTGTCTTAGTATTTTTTGATTAAAAAAGGCGTTAAAATGTTGATTTTAACGCCTTAAATATAAGTATTTTATTTCTTAATGACTATCTCCGTACACTTCTTTAACGAAGTTTTCGTAAGTCACTTCCTTCTTTTTAAGATTCGCTTTTTCTTTGAAAAGTTCTAATAATTTTTGACTTAACAATTGATCTGTTAATTTACGAACTTCTTCTTCGTTTGATAAGATTCTTGCAGCGATATCTTCTAACTCTTGATCACTTGGATTCATTTGTCCAAATTGTGCCATTTGCACTTTGATCATTTGCTTAGAAAATTCTTTTAAGTCTTCAAACTGAACTTGAACTTCGTTTTCTTTTACTAATTTGTCTTGAATTAGTTGGTAACGTAATCCTTTTTCAGATTTCCCGTATTCTTCTTCTGCTTGTTCAACAGTTAATTCTTGCTCTCCAGCAGATTGAATCCACTTTTTTAAGAAGCCAGCTGGTAAATCGAATTTTGTGTTTTCAATTAATCCTTCTGTAACATCATTTAGTAAACGTTGATCAGATTGTTGCATAAATTGCTTTTCTGCATCTTCCTTGATCTTCTCTTTTACTTCTTCTAAAGAACTTACATTTCCTTCACCAAATAATTTATCAAATAATTCTTGGTTCAATTCTGCTAATTCTCTTGTATTTGCTTCATTAATTTTGAAAGAAACTTCAATATCTAAACCATGTGCATCATCATGAGGAACTTTAAGGAAGTTCACTAAATCATGATCATCATTGAATAATCCTTTTGTTTTTAACGTAAGTGTATCTCCAGCTTTAGCTCCGACAAATTTACCAAGGTTTCTTTTCCCTTTGATTTTGTCTAAACCAAATGTTGTACTGTTTTCAATTCCAGCCTCTTCATTTGTAAAAACTCCTGTTACCTCAGCTTCTTCAGTAACTTCATCTTGGCTGATTAATTTTCCGTATTGTTTTCTGATGTTTTCAACCTGACCATCGATCATTTTGTCATCTGCAACAATATCGTATTGTGTGATTGCATTTCCCTTTAAGTCTACACTAAACTCAGGAGCCAATCCTAATTCAAATTCAAAAGAGAAATTTTCAGCATCCCAGTTGAATTCTTCTTGCATTCTTGGCAATGGATTTCCAAGTATATCTAGTTTTTCTTCTACTAAATATTTGTTTAATCCTTCTTGTAAAAGTTTATTTACCTCATCAACAAGCACTGCTTTTCCGTACTGCTTCTTTACTAATCCCATTGGTACATGACCTTTTCTAAATCCTGGGATATTAGCTGTTTTTCTATAGTCTGTTAAGATTTTAGCAACTTTGTCGCTGTAGTCTGCTTCCGCAATTTCTACTGTTACCACTGCGTTTAACTCGTCTATATTCTCTCTAGTTATATTCATCTTCGTTTTGTAATATGAAAATTGGAGTGCAAAAGTACGTTATTTTTAAAAACGAATCAAGTTATTTAATCAATTGTGTATCAGTTTCTTTTTACTGCAATTACAGAAATTGATTGTCATTTTAGTTGGAATAATTGATTTTACTTTTAAAACTGTTTGTTTCCAAGATGTTATTGCATAAAAAAAGCACTGATTTCTCAGTGCTTTTTTCAATATATTTTGTGTTGTTTAGTTTGTTGGAACTACAGTTACACCAGGATAATATCCAGCAGTAACTCCAGGTACATCAGAACCATACTTTTCATTAATTACTCTAATAAATTCGCCAGCTACAATTGCATAACCTCTTGAGTTTGGATGTACACCATCTAAAGAGAATACAGTTGTAGAGATAGCATCAGAAGAACCATCAAAGTAGTTGTTTGTATAAATTTGTCCATCAGCCGTACGCAAACCAGAAACTAACACTTCTAATGTAGAAGCCATATCAGCAATTGCTAAATCTTTATCAGTTGCGATCGCTACAATTGCATTATTGTATGCAGTTCTAGCATTTCTTACTAATTGTATTTCTGTAGCTGTTAAAACCCAGTTATCTGCTAAAGGTACCGCTACTCCGTTTACACTTGTAGGATCATTTTGATCTACTAATGTTCCGATAAATCCAGAAGAAGGCAATACTAATAAGTCATTTACTGTTGTCATTCTGTAATTTGGAATTCCAAACCCTGTAAGATCTGTTAAATCCTCATCAACAATTACAACTGCATTTTGACCTGCTGAGAATTGTATTGTACGTTGCGCAACTTCAGCCGCAGTAATTAAACCATTACCCGCTGCAAATTGCAATCCTCCGTTGTATGTTGCATACGCATTGTTTACAAAGGCTGCTGTTCCTGCATCCATAGGAACTGGATTGTAAGGTACTGTTGTAAAGTAAGGAATAGACGTTACATCTGGTAATGTAGCTACAACTCCTTTTGCTCCGTTTGCTGTTAACGCATCTACTAAACCTTGGTATGTAAATGCAAATACACTTGGATCAGTAATATCGTTGAATCCGTATGATAATACATTTGGATTTCCTGTTCTATCTACTCCAACTCCACCTGAAGTTGCATATGATAAGATATCATTGTTTCCAATCCATAATGTAAAGAATGTAGGATTTAATGAAACCGCATCTCCTATAACTGTAATGTCAGGACTTGTTGCGTGTCTTACAAAGTAAGGGTTTGCTGCTCCTACTGCTAAGTTTGCAATATTACCATATCCTGGTGCTCCTAAATGGAATGATTTTGCTCCTGGAACTCCCATATTATTGTAAGCTGTCGCTTGTAGATTTGACAATTCCATAGTAGGCGATACATTTAACGGTTCTGGTCCGCCTTCACTTGCATCAATTACTAAACGCGTTCCAAATCCTGGTAACGGATTACCTCCTAATAAAAATCCTCCTGAATCATTTACATCATCTTCATAAGATGGTTGTGTAAACGTTCCTCCACCTGCAAAAGCAAATTTTTCTGCCATGATGTTAGGATATGAGTTTTGCTGACCGCTTCTAAATACAGTTCCATCCATGAAACCAGCTGTTAATGAATTTCCAACAGCTACGTATGTTGAAAAATCTGCTGATCCGCTTGTGTATGCTCCGCTTTCGTCAATTGGATTATCAAATTCTGGTTCACAGGCAAATAATCCTAAAGCTAATATTGCTATATATTTTATATTGTTTTTCATCTTTCTTCTGCTCTTTAATATTATAATTTGTAAGACACTCCGATTCCTGCTACAATAGCATTTGACTTGTATTCTCCTCCAAAAGTTAATGGTTGCCCAGCTTCTCTGAAATGGTCATACGAATTTTGAATTTCATTAGAATGTACATATAACACAGAAGCATCAATAGCCCACTTACTGTTTAAACTATATGAAAATCCTGCTGTAAAGTTTACTGAATCTGGTCTTGGCGTTTCTGGCGCGAAGAATCCATCTCTAATTGGCGACTCATCAAAGTAGAAACCTGCTCTTACAGTTACTTTTTGAGTTGCTTCATATTGTGCTCCAATTTTGTATATAGAAGAGTTTTTGTATGCTCTTGGGTTTCTTGATAAACCTGCTGAGTTAAAGAACTGAACGTCTAATGATTCATATGCATCCCAGAATGTTCTTGTATAATCAAAAGCAACTAACCATTTTTCAGATGGCTTGTAAGAAGCTCCTAATGTTAATTCTGCTGGTAAAGGTAAAGATGCTGTGAAATCTCCATCAGCAAAACCTGGCGCTAATGCTCCTGGTAAGTTTTCAAAATCTGCTGTTCCATCTCCTCTTTCAACATTCATGTCAATTTTTGAACGGTAGTTGAAACCAATGTTAAAGTCTTTTGTTGGACGAAACATTGCTCCTATAGTATATCCCCAAGCGTTGATTCCTGACGCATCAATTGTTACATTAGAACGTGCTCCAGTTTCATCTGTTAAACTTCTAGATAAGTTTCTATTGAAGTTTACAGCTCCAGAAACATAGATTGGTCCACCACCAATACTTAATTTATCATTAATTTTAATAGCAACTGTTGGTTGTATAAAGATTGCAGATAATTCAATATTATTAACCAAGTGAGAGCCTTCCCAATCTGTTGGCCACTCTACTCTACTTCCATAAGGTGTATACACTGCCAAACCAACAGATAACCAGTCATTTATTTTATATGCTCCATACGCATAAAAAGGTGTTCCTACCGGATTGTCTGCTTCTGCTTTGTATCCAAATTCTCTATTTTGATATGATGTATTTGATAATACGGCTGCAGCTCCTAAAGATACATTTAGCTTTCCATCCAAGTATACTAAACCAGCTGGATTGAAAAATGCTGATTCAGCACTTGTTACTACAGCAACTCCCGTATGCCCCATAGCTAATTGTTTATGACCTTGAACTCCGACTCTATATCCTCCAGCATACATTACCGACGCCGAAAATGCGATGGTCAATACCAATAAAAGTTTTTTCATAATTGTAAAAATTGTTGATTTAAGGTTAAATATTTGTAAAATCAGTGCATCAAAATTAGCATAAAATATGATAAACACAAGAATTAAACGAATTTATTATGCATTCATAGTAAATTTGGATTAATTTTTAAGAATTCAAAAAAGAAAGCGTTTTTTCCAAAAACTCTGTAGGATTTTCCGCATGCAACCAGTGTCCCGAATTTGAAATTTCTTGAATAATTGCTTTTGAAAAATATTGATGAATTAATGTTTCGTCACCAACCTGAATATATTCAGATTTATCACCCTTTAGAAATAAAGTCTCTTTTTCATATATCGTATTTCCTGAAAGTGCTTCTCCAATTTCTTCTACAGTATCGATTAATACACTTAGATTGACACGTAAACCGAGTGTTTTATCTTTTTTCCAGTATAAGTTTTTCAGCAAAAACTGTCGTGTACCAACATCTGGTACAAATTTTTTCATAATATCCTCTGCATCACTTCTACTCGCAAGCATTTCCGCATCCAATGCAGACAAACCTGCTAATATTTGTTCGTGATGTGTTGGATAAAATTTAGGTCCAATATCTACAATGACTAGTTTTTCAAGTAGTTCAGAATGATTCATCGCAAATAACATTGCCGTTTTTCCTCCCATAGAATGACCAATAAGCGAAATTGAATTCAACATATGATGATCACAATAGCGTTTCAAATCGTCCGCAAGCACGTCATAGTTAAATTCATCCGAATGAAAACTACGTCCATGATTTCGTTGATCTATTAAATGTACTTGATATCCTTGCTTCGCAAATTTCTTCCCAAGTGTTTTCCAATTATCAGACATTCCTAAGAAACCATGTAGTATTAATAACGGTTTCCCAACATCTCCAATAATATTTGAATGTAAAATCATTATTTTAATTTGTTTAAATACATGTTTACAACATTGTCTACTCCTAAATATATAGACTCT
Organism: Kordia sp. E; assembly: GCF_056033805.1. Lineage (NCBI taxonomy): Bacteria > Pseudomonadati > Bacteroidota > Flavobacteriia > Flavobacteriales > Flavobacteriaceae > Kordia > Kordia sp. E. Next base: position 1,768,496 of record NZ_JBRASR010000002.1, on the reverse strand, counting down.
GCAATTAATGCATGCCCAATAGATACTTCTAGTAAGCTTGGAATTTCTTTTGCGAAGAATGCTATATTTTCTAGACTTAAATCGTGTCCAGCGTTGATCCCAATTCCCAATTCATTGGCACGAACAGCGCAATCTACGTACGGCTGTATCGCTTTTTCATTCCCTAAACTATATTGATGTGCAAATTCTTCTGTGTATAATTCTATTCGATCAGTTCCAACTTCTTTGGCACCATCAATCATTTCCACCACAGGATCTACAAATATAGAAGTTCGAATTCCATTGTTTTTGAATTCCGTAATCACTTCAGTTAAAAAGTCTTTATGTTTTATGGTGTCCCAACCAGCATTTGATGTTATGGCATCAACAGCATCAGGTACTAATGTTACTTGTGTAGGTTTTACTTCTAACACTAAATCCATAAATTTTTTGATAGGATTTCCTTCAATATTATATTCGGTATGTACAACAGGCTTCAAGTCTCTTGCATCTTGATAGCGTATATGTCGCTCGTCTGGTCGTGGATGAATTGTAATTCCTTGCGCTCCAAAATTTTGCACATCTTTTGCAAACTTTACCAAATTGGGCACATCGCCACCTCTAGCATTTCGTAATGTGGCAATTTTATTAATGTTTACACTAAGTTTCGTCGTCATTGCGTTATATTTTTAAACTGAGTGCAAAAATACAAAGTTAGCATGCTTAGAAGTAGTTATTTTTAATTAATTTGCGCCCACAAATCATTTGTTCTATGAATATTGCACAATACATTTTAAATGATGTTACTCCATTATCTGTAAAAGATCAGGTAAAAGAGGCGCAATTGGTATTTAATCAACTTACATTTTCACACGTTCCAATTACACAAGATGGAGTATATATAGGTTGTTTGTCTGAAACGGATTCACATTGTTTTGAAGCAGACAAACCTATTGATGAATACCGCTATGTTTTAGAGCAATTTTTTGTACGTACACAAACCAATTGGATTGATGTACTGGAAGCATTTGCTCAAAACTCTACGAATGTGATGCCAATTTTGAACGAAAAGAACGATTATGTTGGTTATTATGAATTGAATGATATTATCAATATTTTTAATGACACACCTTTTTTGCATGAGCTTGGAAGTGTTTTAGTTGTTGAAAAAGGCATTAAAGATTATTCGTTTAGTGAAATTAGTCAAATTGTAGAATCGAATAATGCACGATTGTTAGGTGCGTTTATTTCCAAAACTGAAAACGATGTTGTTCAAGTTACCATTAAGTTGAACAATGCTGGATTGAATGAAATAGTACAATCGTTCAGAAGATATAGTTATAATATAGTATCAGAATTTGCAGAAGATACATACATGCAAAACTTAAAGGAACGTTCTGACTATTTAGACAAATACCTTAATATATAGTATACGAAATCATGAAAGTTGGTATTTACGGTCAATTTTATCATAAAGATTCAGGCGAATACATTATGTATTTGCTAAAAGCGCTACATCAATTTGGGATAGAAATTCATATTGAACAACGTTTTTACGAAATTTTTTCTTCCAAATTAAATATTACAGAAACTTACGAAACATTTAGCTCCTATGAAGATTTAGACAATTCATATGATTTGTTTTTGAGTTTAGGTGGTGATGGAACTATTTTGAGAACCATTACACTTGTGCAAGATTTAAATATTCCCATTTTAGGAATCAACACGGGAAGACTTGGATTTTTGGCAACAATTCAGAAAGAAGAAATAAAAGATGCCATTTCTAAAATCATAGGCAAAGAATTTAAAGTAATTGAACGAAGTGTATTAGCTGTTGAAACTTCGCCAGAAAATGAAGACATCAAAAACATGAACTTTGCTTTAAATGAAGTTACGGTTGCCCGAAAAGATACAACATCGATGATTACAGTAAAAACGCATTTGAATGATGAATATTTAAATTCATATTGGGCAGATGGATTAATTGTAGCAACTCCTACAGGTTCTACAGGGTATTCACTAAGTTGTGGCGGACCAGTTATTACACCAAATAGTCATAATTTTGTATTAACACCTATTGCTCCGCATAATTTAAATGCACGTCCGTTAGTAATTCCCGATCATATGAATATACAACTTGAAGTTTCCGGACGCGAAGATAAGCACCTAATTTCGTTAGATTCTAGGATTGCAACTGTGAACATAAATACTATAATTACAGTAAAAAAAGCGCCGTTTACAATTAAACTTGTAGAACTTCAAGGACAGAGTTTCCTCAAAACACTCCGAAAAAAGCTCCTTTGGGGAGAAGATAAACGAAATTAAAAGCAATAAAACCCTGCAAATTATGTTTAAATGCCATAGGTTGATTTTTACAATTGCCTATAACAAAAGAGAATACTATATTTGCAAACTTTTGATACTATGAAGAGACTCGTCTTAATGTTGGTTGCTTTTACTTTAACCCACACAGCTAATGCACAACTCCATGAAATTGGAGCGTATGTTGGGTACAGTAATTTTATTGGTGATGTTGGTTCAACAAACTACATCAATCCAAACCATTTGGCGTATGGAGTTATTTACAAATGGAATAGAAGTGAAAGACATTCGTTTAGAGCTTCTATTACAAGAACAATGCTAGAAGGAAAGGATATCAATTCGGATGATCCGTCTAGACAAGCAAGAGGATTACAGTTTACAAATACAATTACAGAGTTGTCTGTAGGATTGGAATTTACTTTTTGGGAATTCAACCTACATGACCTTGATCCGCAAGGAACTCCATATTTGTATTCTGGAATTTCTTATTTTAGCTACGATACATTATTTTTGGACGATGGAAACATTGTTCCTTATGGAGATGATAGTACATTTGCCATTCCAATGGTAATTGGATATAAAGCTACAATTTCACCTAGCATGATTTTAGGTGTAGAAGTTGGCGCGCGTTATACCTTTACAGATGATTTGGATGGAAGTAATCCTGTAAAAGATAAAAAAGACTTTGATAATTTAAAGTTTGGAAATATAAATAGTAATGATTGGTATATGTTTATGGGGGTTACCCTAACATATACCTTTGGAAAAAAACCCTGCTTCTGCTATTAGCAGAGTACGCAAACATAGAAATGAATTTAGTAGATCAAATACAAAAAGACTTTTTGCCAAAACATTTAGCCATTATTATGGATGGAAATGGGCGTTGGGCAAAACAAAAAGGGAAGCTTCGTGTATTTGGGCATGAAAACGGGTCAAAAGCAGTAGCTCGCACTATTGAAGCCTGTGGTGAACTCGGTATTACACATTTAACTTTATATGCTTTTTCTACAGAAAACTGGAATCGTCCACGACTGGAAGTAGAAGCATTAATGCGATTACTAGTCTCTTCATTGCGAAAAGAATTAAAAAAACTTGTTAAAAACAACATAAAATTACAAGCTATCGGGAACTTAGATTCGCTTCCTGAGAAAGCTCAAAAGGAGTTATATGAAGTCATTGAAAAGACTAAAAATAACACGCGCATGACGCTAACACTGGCGCTCAGCTATGGTTCAAGAGAAGAAATAAAAAATGCTGTTAAAGAATTATGTCATAAAGTTAAAAATAATATAATTTCTTTAGAAACTATTGATGAATCAATTATTAATCAGCATCTTTACACGCAAAATTTACCCGATGTAGATTTACTTATACGCACCAGTGGTGAGCATCGTATAAGTAATTTTTTGTTATGGCAAATAGCGTATGCTGAACTTTATTTCACAGATGTATTATGGCCAGATTTTAGCAAAGAGCATTTATACGAAGCGTTGATTAATTATCAAAATAGAGAACGAAGATTTGGAAAAACAAGCGAACAAATTAATTAGAATTTTAATGCAAAAAAAGTACTTACAATTATTTTTACTAGTATCACTACTGTTTTGCAGTATCGCAACACATGCGCAGGAGACGACTTTTGATAAAGGAAAGAAATACACCATTGGTGGCATTAAGGTTACGGGACTAAAAAGTTACAGCGAGCAAACCGTTGTAACATACACTCAATTACGTGAAGGACAGGAAATCTTAATTCCTGGTGAAGAAATTAGTGCTGTCATCAAAAAACTTTGGGGACTAGAGCTTTTTAGCGATATCAATTTCTACATAGAACGTGTAGAAGATGGAAAAGTATTCTTAGAGTTAGACATCAAAGAATTGCCAACACTTTCTGAAGTGGAAGTTAGAGGTTTAAAAGAAAGCAAAGCAGCTACTGTTATCAAAGAAACTGAACTTAAAAAAGGGAAGAAGATTACAGAAAGTTTTATTGCAAATACAAAAAACTATATTCAAAATAAGTACAAGAAATTAGGATACTACAGTACTAAAGTTGATATCACTACGATTCAAGATTCTACAAATACGGAATCTAAGAATGCAATGAAAATGATTGTAAATGTAGATCGTGGTAAAAAAGTAAAGGTGAAGAAAATTCGCTTTACAGGAAACGAGCAATTCAAAGATGGAAAGCTACGTAAAGCTATGAAAAATACGAAGCAAAAATTCCTACTACGTATCTTTAAAGCTTCAAAATTTATTCCTGAAGATTACAAAGAAGATTTAAACTCTATCATTGCTAAATACAAAGAAAATGGATTTCGTGATGCCAGAGTAACAAAAGATTCTATTAGTTGGAATGATGATAATACTATTAATGTTGACATTGCACTTGAAGAAGGAAGAAAATACTATTTTGGAGACATTACGTTCTTAGGAAATTCTGTCTACACAGATGATGAACTAAAAAGACTGTTAGGAATTAACAAAGGCGACACCTATAATGGTGTATTACTTGAAAAGCGTATTGCAGACGAAACAGATCCTGATGCAAATGATTTAACAAATAAATATCAAAACAACGGGTATTTATTCTCTAACATTAACCCAGTTGAGGTTTCTGCAAAGAATGATACCATTGACTTTGAAATTCGTATAATAGAAGGTAAACCTGCTTATTTTAATAACATTACCGTTAAAGGAAACGAAAAAACAAATGATCACGTAATCTATCGTGAGATCAGAACGAAACCAGGAGAATTATATAGTAAAGACAAAATTATCCGTACAATTCGTGAATTAGGTCAATTAGGTTTCTTTGATGCAGAACAAATTAAGCCAGAAATTAAAAACCCAGATCCAAATAGTGGAACTGTTGATGTAGAGTTCGCAGTTGCAGAACGTGGAGGAAGTCAAATAGAACTACAAGGTGGTTATGGTGGTGGAGGTTTCATTGGAACCTTAGGACTATCATTTAATAACTTTTCTATTCGAAATTTATTTAATGGTGATGCCTATAAACCACTTCCTACTGGAGATGGACAAAAACTAGCATTAAGAGCACAAGCAAGTAGATTTTTCCAAACATTTAGCTTCTCATTCACAGAACCATGGTTAGGAGGAAAAAAACCTGTACAGTTTACAACATCGTTATCACATACAGTTCAATTCTTATTCAATCCACAAACAAACAATGCAGATAAGGACAGACGTTTCTTAATTACAGGTTTATCTGTAGGATTAGCAAAAAGATTAGCTGAACCAGATGATTACTTTGTATTATCGCAAGCATTAAGTTTTCAACACTATAACTTAAAAAATTATAACACTGGATTATTTACATTTGGTAATGGATTCTCAAACAACTTCTCGTACACGGCTGCGTTAAGTAGAAACTCATCAGGTCCAAACCCAATTTATCCAATGTCTGGTTCTGATTTTTCGATAAGTGCAAAACTTTCATTACCATACTCATTATTTAATAATGTAGATTATGGTAACCTTGAAAACGAAGATGAATATCAATTAAAAGATGCAAACGGAAACTTCTTAAACGCAAATGCAGCACAACCTGGAGAACCTGCAAACTTAGGTCCTACATTAGATGATGGAGAAGTATCAATTGCAGACAGAGGAAAAATAGATCAAGAAAAATTTAAATGGTTAGAATTCTATAAAATTAAATTTAAAGGTGCTTGGTATCAAAACATCGTAGATAAATTAGTGTTAAAAACAGAAGCAAACTTTGGTTTCTTAGGCGCATATAACAATGACAGAGGAATCATTCCTTTTGAGCGATTCTTTGTTGGTGGAGATGGTTTAGGAACGTTTAGTTTGGATGGTAGAGAGGCAATTGCACTACGTGGATATCCAAATCAATCACTTTCTGATTTAGATGGAGGTACTATTTACAATAAATTTTCGTTAGAGTTACGTTATCCGATTACTTTGAAACAAACTGCATCTATTTATGCATTGACATTTTTGGAAGCTGGTGGATCATTTAATTCGTTTAAAGAATATAGTCCGTTTGAGTTAAATCGCTCAGCTGGAGCAGGATTACGTATATTTATGCCAGCTTTCGGATTATTAGGTATTGATTTTGGGTACGGATTTGATCCAATCCCAGGAACAACACAACGAAATGGATGGGAAACACATTTCATAATCGGGCAGCAATTTTAAGTCATTTTATTTTTGGCACGATATTTTCTATTAACAAACCGACACAGTATGAAAACTAAAGTTCTTTTATTATTAACAATGCTTCTAGCACTATCAACCGTACATGCGCAGCGTGTAAATGGTGCAAGAGTTGGCTACATCGATATGGAGTACATATTAGAAAATGTAGACGCATACAAAGAAGCAAATACACAATTGGAATCAAAAGCACAACGCTGGAAAACAGAAATGCAAAAAAAGCAAGGTGAGATTGAGCAAATGAAAAAAAACCTCAGCGCCGAACGTGTATTACTTACAAAAGAATTGGCAGATGAACGTGAGGAAGAAATACAAATTTTAGAAGAAGAATTAGTAAAATATCAGCAAGATCGTTTTGGCCCTAATGGAAGCTTAATGATTCAACGTCAAAATTTAGTAAAACCAATTCAAGATCAAGTTTTAAACGCTGTTCAAGATATTGCAAAGAAAAGAAGATACGATTTCGTATTTGACAAATCAGCAGATGTTGTAATGCTTTATTCTGCTAAGAAATTTGACATCAGTGACCTCGTTTTAAGAACTATTAATAGAGAAGTAAAACGAAAAGGACAAAAAGACAAGCTTAAAAAAGCAAGTGAAAAGTCTAAATTTGATGACAGTGAAAAAGCAGTAAACCCTGAAGCTGAAGCTAAGAAAAAAGCGAGAGAAGAAGCAGTAGAAGCAAAACAAGAAGAAGCTGCACAGAAAAAGGAAGCACGTCAAAAAGTACTAGATGAACGTAAACAAAAACGTTTAGATGAACGTGAAGCTAAAAAGAAAGCATACGAAGAAAAACGTAAAAAGCTAATTGCTGATAGAGAAGCAAAGAAAAAAGCTGCAGAAGAAAAACGTAAAAAACGAGCTGAAGACAAGAAAAAGAAGCGAGAAGAAAAGAAGAACGAGAATAAAGAAGAAGAAAATGAAAGCGGCGGCGCTGGAAATGGAAAATAATAACAATTAATATAAATAACACTTAAAGTAAATAATTGAAATCATGAGAGAAATGAAAAAGCTAATAGCTATAGCAGTCTTATTTTTTGGAGTAGTAAGTTTTACAAATGCACAAACAAAAGTTGCTCATATTAACACGCAACAATTGATTAGCACAATGCCGGAAATGAAAGCTGCTAAGACAGAATTCGACAAATTACAAGAATCTTTAGGAGCTGACATTCAAGCTTCAGTTACAGAATACAGAAATAAATTAACGCAGTACACAAACGAAGCACCAACAAAAACTGACGCAGAAAACGACAGTAGAAAAAAGGAATTAGCTGAGTTAGAAACTAGAATTCAAGAAGCTCAAGCTGCTGCACAAAAAACTGCTGAGCAAAAGTATATCGACTTAACAAAGCCTATTCAGGAAAAAGCATTAGCTGCTATTCAAAAAGTTGCTAGAGCACAAGGATTTGCTTACGTACTAGATGAAACTCCTGGTTCAGGTTTATTACTTGCTGATGGAACGAACTTAATGAGTGCTGTAAAGAAAGAATTAGGTATTCAGTAATTACTACTAATACTATAGAATATAAAAAAAGCTTCCAAATTGGAAGCTTTTTTGTTTTCACCTAAAACCTAAACGTTATTAACATCCACCATGACACGTACGGCAATGTAAAGGATCACTTAATGGATGGTTATTTGTCAAACAATTATTACTTCCACATGCTGCAGTTCCACAATTGTATGTTCCACAATTATTAGTGCCGCAATTTCTAGTTGGACAATAAAATGTAATATAACCTCCAGTAACTTCTCCTAAATTTGAAACGCTTGTTTTCCCCAATAAAAGTTTACTACTCAATTTCTTTTTTTTCATGATGTATAAGTTTATGCGGTTAATGTTATTTCAAATATAACAGACACATTAATTTCTGCGCTCGTACATTTTGCATGATTTTACAAACAATTATAATTTCTAAAACTCAAAAGCTTAGATTCTTTTATTTATTCGTGATCTTTTTTGACTTTTCCCTATTTTTACACTTATGAATACTTCTCCTATTGGCATATTTGATTCAGGAATTGGTGGCACTTCTATTTGGAAAGAAATTCACAAATTGCTTCCATACGAAAACACCATCTATTTGGCAGACAGCCAAAATGCACCATATGGACCAAAAGGAAAAGAAAAAATTACTGAGCTAAGTATAAAAAACACAGAGTTATTACTTGCCAAAGACTGCAAACTTATTGTTGTTGCCTGCAATACAGCAACTACAAATGCTATAAAACATCTTAGAAATACCTACAATGTTCCGTTTATAGGAATTGAACCAGCGATAAAACCAGCGGCTTTACAAACGAAATCCAACACGATTGGCATTTTGGCAACAAAAGGAACCTTATCAAGCGAATTGTTTCACAAAACGTCTGATTTGTACGCTAACGGCGTGAAAATAATTGAGCAAGTTGGTGAAGGGTTAGTTCCGCTTATTGAAAATGGACAAATTGAATCTCCAGAAATGGAAGATTTATTAAACACATATTTACAACCAATGTTAGCTGCAAATATTGACTACTTGGTTTTAGGATGCAGTCATTATCCATATTTGATTCCAAAATTAAAGGAATTACTTCCAGAAAATATAACTATTATAGATTCAGGAATTGCCGCCGCCAAACAAACAGAAGCAGTTTTAAAACATCATGATTTATTAAGTCCTGAAACTGAATCAGGAACATGTACATTCTATAGCAATGGAAATCCTGAGATTTTAACTGATATTTTACAGCATGATTTCCCAGTAACTAAATTAGATTTTTAGTCTTCCTTAAACCAACTCGAATATTCAACATAATTATCTGCAATCCGATTGATTTCGCCTGAGATTAACTCTTTACTAATATCTTTTACTTTTTTCGCAGGAACACCAGCATAGATACTTCCAGATTCAACATGTGTGTTTTTAGTCACAACAGCGCCAGCAGCGATAATACTATTGCTCTCTACAATACAATCATCCATTACAATACTTCCCATTCCGATTAAAACATTGTCATGAATCGTGCAACCATGTACAATTGCATTATGTCCAATAGACACATTATTTCCTATTGTCGTAGGTGATTTTTGATACGTAGCATGAATGACAGCACCATCTTGAACATTGACCTTATCGCCCATTTTAATGAAATGAACATCGCCACGCAAAACTGCATTGAACCAAACACTACATTGATTTCCCATGCTTACTTCTCCAACAATAGTAGCATTTTCAGCAATAAAACAATCTTCTCCAATTTGTGGATGTTTTCCGTTTACAGGTCTTATGATCATAGGTTTTTGGGTGTTAGGTTATTGGGTTTTAGTCGCTTTGCTCCTTTGTTAATTCAAAATGTCAGTTCGAGTGGTTTTCGTAATGAAATGAAGAAAACTGTATCGAGAACAACTTTGAAATTCATAATAGATTTCGATACTAATTTGTTTCACAAATTCACTCAATCTGACGAATCGTATTACTTAAAATACGATAATAGGTTCGCTTTCTTGGTAGATGAAACCATTACTTCTTTTCCGCTAGATAAAACAACGCTTCCGCCTTTTCCTTTTTTGTATTTTACAACTTCGTTTACATTTACTAAATACGATTTGTGCACACGTGCAAAAGGATATTGACTTAGCGCTTCTTCAAAATATTTTAATGTTTTACTCACTACAATTTTAGAATTGTTAATGTAGATTTCTGTGTAATTATCGTCTGCTTTGCAATATACAATTTCGGCAACATTCAACACTTCAAAACCATCTTGTTGAGGAATGGTTATTTTACCATTAATCGTTTCTATTTTTGGCGAAAGCACTGTATCAGACAAACTATCTTCTTTTGTCTTTATTGCCGTTACATGATCAACTGCTTTGATCAATTCATCAATAGAAATCGGTTTCAATAAATAGTAAGAAGCATGACTATTGAGCGCTTCTATCGCATAATGATCATACGCTGTTACAAAAATAGTTTCAAACGAACGATCACCTACTTTTTCCAGTAAATCAAAGGCATTTCCGAAAGGCATTTCTACATCTAAAAAAACCAAATCTAATTCATGATTTCGAATCAACACTAACGCATCTTCAATGTTTGATGCTTCCCCTACAATAGTAACATTTGGACAATATTTTCCAACATATTTTTTGAGGATTTCTCTACTAATTTCTTCGTCTTCAACAATAATAGTTTGGAGTTGCATTTAGTCTTTTTTAAGTGTTAATACTACTTTTGTACCTTGTCCGTCTTCCGATAAATCAGCGATCGTAACATCTACTTTATCTTTATACATATCATTTAAAATGGCAATACGTTTTTTAATGTTCCCCATTCCTTTTGATTTTTGACGCAATTGATTTTTTGTCTTTAATTCAATAGATCGCTTTCGCCCTATTCCATCATCTTCAATCACAATTTGAAGTGTTTCATCATCTTTTTTAGAGATGGAAATGTTTAGCATTCCTTTTTCTTCTTTATATCGTAATCCATGCCATATAGCATTTTCAATATACGGTTGCAGCAACATTGGCGGAATTTGAAAGTCTGACACTTTTACCTTTTCATCCACATCAATTGTGTATTCAAATTTATCTTGAAAGCGCATATGTTCTAATCGCACATACAGTTCTAACAATTCCAATTCTTTTGCTAGTGGAATAAAATCCTCATCAGAGTTTTCCAAAACAGTTCGCATTAAGGTAGAAAACTCAGATAAATAACGGTTTGCATTTCGCTCGTCATTGATAGCGATATAATTATTTACAGAATTCAACGCATTGAAAATAAAATGCGGATTCATTTGCGTTCGCAATGATTTTAACGCCAACAAGTTGTTTGCTAATTTTTGTTGCTTACTATTTCTGTAGAGTAAATAAATGGTAAAAACGAGCAACGACATAGCAAAAATTAACGAATAAATAGTGTATTTCTGACGTCTGTTGCTTTCTTCTGCAAATTCTTTTTGAATGATATTATTTTTATTTCGCGTCTCGCGCAATTTACTATCTGCTTTCAAACTGCGAATGCGCAATTCATTATCTTGAATTCGTTTGGCAAATCGGCTAGCTTGCGAAATTTCTTGTTCTCTTCGTAACACCAATTCGTTTACGACTTCAACATAATCTTCAAATACTTTTTTTGCCTGATCAAAATCGCCAATGTTTTCTAAACTTTCAGAGAGTTTTCGCGTTGCATCTTTTTTAATGATTAAATCTTCCTTCTTATCTGCTTCAGAAATACTTTTCTCAAAATACGGAATGGCTTCATCATATTTTTCTTGTAACAAAAAGGCGTTCCCAATTTTATAATTAATTTTTTGAGATGTAATTGCGCTAGAATCTATTGCCAATCCAGCAATTGATTTTGTCTCAAATCCAGATTTTTCTAAATCGACTAAGTTTTGTTTTCGCAATTCAATTTCTTTATCAAAAGAATTCGTTTTATTGTAAAAATCTGCGACTCTATTTTGCTCTACAATTGCTCTACTTTCATTCTGCTTGAGCGCAAGGTTTAACGAATTTGAAAATAAGTTATTTGCTTTTTGCACATCACCTTGTGCTGCATAATTTTCAGCAATTTTAGAATTTAAATCTGTAATTTTAGGTGTGATTAAATCTTTCTGCGCTATTGCTAATCCTTTATTATAATTTTCAAGCGCTTTGTCATACTGCTTTAACGCTTTATAAGCGTCACCTAAACCTTCATAAACAATAGTTTGCTGATAACGAGATAAGTTGTTTCTCAGAATAGTATTAAACGAAACTATCGCTTCATCATATTCTTTATTTAATAATTGTGTAGTCCCAATAGCAATCCACAAACGCGTTGTACTATAGGTGTTTAAAGCAATACGATAGTTACTAATTGCCAAGTCGTATTGTTTCCAATATCCATAAATATCTCCTAAAACTGTGTACGAATCTGACAATCTTTTATCGTCTGTACTATCGTATAAATTCTCTAAAGACTTTTCAATGTATTGAATACTTTTGTCAATATCTTTTTTCTTAAACATAATAGCAGAATCTAGTAAAACACCGTGCAATTCTGCATTTCTTTTCTTTCTAGAAATACTACTTAGTAAATCTTTTTCGTATCCTTCAACAACAACTTCTATCTTATCGTCATTTATTATAGTATGAAATTCTTTTCCAAAACTTGGATGTTCTATAATAAGTTGATCTCCTATTTTTGTGCGAATAGAAAAGTGCCCGTACGTATTTGTTTTCGTTTTTTCTCCTCCAAGTATTTGAATAGTAGCATTCGGAATTGGAGTTCTATTTTTTTCGCCTCTCACTTCACCTCTAACTGTAAATATAGTAGTGCGCTTTTCTTTTTTGTCTTCAGATTTATTTTGTGCAGAAAATTCCTGAAATGAAAAGAGGCATACTAGTAAGAATATGTATGTGAGTTGCTTCATTTTTTATGCTTAAGAATGATAAACATACGTACTTTCAATGATATACTAAAATGCAAGCTTGTTAAAAACCGCTATTTCACTCAATTTTTCGTGTATTTTTTAACACTTCTCTCAATAATGTATCAAGTACACTCATTCATAACACCTGTTAACTCATTGCTCATTTTTTACGGCTTTTGTTGCCAGTATTTTAGCTGAAATTTAAAAGTAGTCATGAAAAAAACAAGTTTAGTATTGTTGTGTTTCCTTATAACACAATTTATTGTAGCGCAACACAAAGGGAATTATGATGTAAATACACAAATTTCCAGACAAAATATTGTTGCCACCAAAATGGGAAATGCACAACGTTATGGACCACAAACTTCTAATCCTAGAAGAAACGTAAATCCAAGTTCGGCAATTACTATTGATGTTCATGCACTTTTTAATGCCAAAGCTAGTTCGTATACCGCTATTTTTAATGTAGCGCAAATTGGCCCATCTGCGGATGCAGCAAGTTCTTTAATGAACGAACGTATTACGAATATTAAAAAAGAATTACTGACGATAGGAATTAAAGAAACGGATATTGTTATTGATGTGATTTCTTTTATTCCTGTGTATGAAATTGAAGTAACCAAAAAGCTTTTTAGCACAAAATACAATGAAGTTCCAAAAGGTTTTGAACTGCAACAGAACATTCACATTCAATTTAAAAATACACAACAATTTGAAAAAATATTAGCGGCGTGTGCTTCTAACGAAATTTACAACTTGGTGAAGGTTGATTATTTCATCGAAAACATAAAACAAGTCTATAAAAAACTACAAGATGAATTAATAAAATTGATTCAGGAGAAAAAAGAATATTACAAGCTTTTAGGTTTTGACCTTACAGACTATAATGTAGTGATGGCAGATGATAAGTATTGTTATTTCCCAAAAGATTTTTACAAAAGCTATCAAGCATTCAATAGTATTTCTTTTGAAGCTTTAAATAAAAACAAAGGCGTGACGAAAGCAAAAAAGCAAACTTCATATTATTATCAACCTATTTCATATGAAAACTATGACATCGTAATGAATCCTGCCATTTTAGAACCTGTTGTACAAGTTGGAATGCAAATAAAGTTAGTGTATTCTCCAAAACCAAAAGAGCAAAAACAAACACCAAAAACAGAGATTAAAACGGAACACAAGTATTATGTGATTTCGCCAGATGGAAAAATTGACGTAAAAGAATTGAATACAAATAATTAACATAACTACCACTGTTTTAACCAGATTTGAATTAAAAATTAAAAACGAATAAGAGATGAAAAAACTAAATTTAATCTTGGCAAGCGCATTGTTATTGACAATGTCTTGTAAAGGAAATTCAAAAAAAGACGCTGCATTACTAGAAAATACTGCAACGGAAACAGTTATTGAAACAACTGTTTTAGAAACTAAAACAAGTAATACAATTAAAGTTGCCTTGTTATTGGATACTAGTAATAGTATGGATGGATTAATTCATCAAGCAAAAGCACAATTGTGGGAAATTGTAAATGAATTGTCATATGCGAAATGTGATAATGAAAAACCTAACTTGGAAATTGCTTTGTATGAATACGGAAACGACAATTTATCTTCCGCAGAAGGTTATATACGACAAGTATTGGCTTTTAGTAGTGATTTGGATGAAATATCAGAGAAATTATTTTCGTTGACTACACGTGGTGGAAGTGAGTTTTGTGGACATGTAATTCAAACATCCATGGATCAATTAGATTGGGGCAATAATAAAAAAGATTTGAAACTTCTTTTTATCGCCGGTAACGAGCCTTTTACACAAGGACGAATCAATTATAAAGATGCTATTACTAACGCACTTGAAAAAGACGTTGTTGTAAACACTATTTTTTGTGGTGGTTATGAACAAGGAATTTCTGGAATGTGGAAAGATGGTGCTGTAATAGGAAAAGGCGATTATATGACCATTGCGCACACACAAAGTATTGTACATGTAAAAACGCCGTACGATCAGCAAATTATGCAATACAATACAAAATTGAACAAAACGTATGTTGGTTATGGTAATTTAGGAACGGTGAATACGGTACGTCAATCTGCTCAAGATGTGAATGCAATTTCGGTTGATGAAGAAATTGCGGTAGAAAGAGCGGTTTCTAAAAGTTCTTCGCTGTATAAAAATTCATCTTGGGATTTAGTAGATGCTGTTGAGAATGACGAAGTAAAAATCGAAGAATTGAGCAAATCTGAACTACCAAAAGAATTAAAGAACAAATCAAAAGAAGAGATTACTGCATATGTAAAAAAACAAAGTGAGACTCGAAAAGAGATTCAAGGTAAAATACGCGAATTAGATGCAAAGCGTAAATCATACATTAAGCTTCAAAAGAAGGATGATTCTAAGAAATCAGATTTAGAAAGTGCTATTATCAAAGCTATTAAAACACAAGCTGCACGTAAAGGGTATGTTTGGTAATACATTAGATATTAGACCGCTACACTGTTAGAGGTTAGATCGCTTCGCTTTTAGAGTACAGATCGTATTTTAAATTATAATTCGACACTAAATTCTTCCAGAATTTCACTCTAAATGATAAGAAAAGAAAAAGGCTTGCAATTAATTGCAAGCCTTTTTTATATGTGTTTTTTATAACTTTCTTAGTTAATCGCAGGACAGTTACAATCGTAAGGATCTCTTCTGTCTCCGAAGTCATACCCTAAAGTAATCTGGTGGAAACCTCCATTAGATAATACTAAAGAGTTTGATTGATACGAGTATGTATAAGCAAACATAAATTTCTTATAATTTACACCTACAAATGGTGTAATGTATTGTAATTTTTGATTGTCTACTTGTGTTCCGTTTACAAATTCGGCTCCATCTAAACTTCTTCTGTATGATAATCCTCCCCAAATTGTTCCAAAGTCAACATCTTTGTACACTTTCATGTTTGCATCAAATGAAGACTCTTTTGTTTCATCTGTATACTGAAACATAACTGAAGGCTCATATTTCCAATCGCTATCATATCCACCGAATACATATCCTGTAGATGCTAAATAACGACGTTGATTTTGTGATTCAAATTGTTCTGAAAATAAATCTCTTTTCGTAGGCAATGCATTTTTAATTGTTACATGCGCAAAAAAGTCTAGGAAATAATAAGATGCTCCAAAGTCTACATTGAAATATGTAGCATTTTGTTGTGTTCCAGAAATAATTGGATCAGGATTGTTTATGATATCAAAACCTGTTTCATCTAATGTTCCTTGTGTAAAACCTGTACTAATCCCGAAAGAGAGTTGATTTAAATCTACTCTATTTCTTGATAATAATAAATGATACGCAAATGTCAAATAAGCTCCTTGTTGAGAAAAGTTACCATTGGCATCATTATACACAATAGCTCCAAAACCGACTTTATCACCAACTCTAGTGTTAAAACTCAATGTTTGTAATGAAGGTGCATCTTCAACATCAAACCATTGTTGTCTTGCTGTCAATCTCAATTTAGCTGCAGATGATGCTCCGGCCATTGAAGGGTGAATCAAGTATAAATTATCTGAAAGGTAATCTGAATAAACAGGAAGTCCATCTTGAGAAAAGGAATATTGCATTCCAAATAATGCGATGGCAACAATAGCTAAGTATTTTTTAAAATTCATTAGTGTTTATCTTTTTGTGTAAAAAATGATCGGCATTCTTTTCTATACCGAGCATTCAATGCAACTTATTATTTGATAACGAGGCCTTTAAATATTGTGTTTCAGTCAGTTGTATGCAATACTACCATGAAATAGGTGTTTTTACATCCTAAAATGTTACACATTTGGTCAAATATATAAATTATTTGATAAGAATGTAATTCTTATCTCAATTTATTCCTCAATGTTAGCACTAAGATTATCATTTTAACAAAACGATTTTCTTTAACAAGCAATTTTGAGGTGCCAATTTATTAAAAACGTATTTATTTCTTAATTATTTTAACATAAAAAATAAATTTATTCTAAAGTATACTACAAACCTGCATAAATTCCACTAATACGGTTACACAATACAACGATAATGGTTACTTTTGTAAAAAAAATAACCCCATGAGTGGTATTACAATACATATAGAGAAAACAAGTAATCCTGCAATTATAAAGTTTGAAGCAAGCACGTTTTTAACAAGACATAGTAGTTACGAGTTTAAGAATATAGATGATGCAAAAGATTCTCCTTTAGCACAACAATTATTTTACCTGCCGTTTGTAAAAACAATCTTTATTTCTGGAAATTTTATTGCAATTGAACGTTATAATATTGTGGAATGGTCAGATGTACAAGAAGAAGTTGCTGAGCAAATTGAAACATATATTAATGAAGGAAAAGAAGTGATTAGCGAATCTGCAACTCCTAAAAAAATAGTTCCTGTTACAATTTATGCTGAAAGCACGCCAAATCCGACAGTGATGAAATTTGTTGCTAATAAGAAAATTATTGATCGCATGCTTGAATTTAAAAGCATTGACGAAACAAAATATGCACCGTTAGCACAAGCATTATTTCATTTCCCGTTTGTAAAAGAAATATTTCTTGACAAGAATTATATTTCTATCACAAAGTATGATATGGTAGAATGGAATGATATTACGATGGAAATTCGCGAATTTATCCGCAACTATATTCAAGAAGGAAAAGAAGTTATTTCAAAAGATATTCCTGTTGAACAGAAAAAAGAAATTGAATTATCAGAAGAGAGTTTTGAAGCATTGGATGATATTTCAAAAGAAATTGTCAATATTTTAGAAGAGTATATTAAACCTGCCGTTGCAAGTGATGGAGGAAACATTATGTTTGATTCCTATAATCCAAATACTAAAGTCGTAAAAGTTGTACTGCAAGGAGCTTGTAGTGGTTGTCCATCATCCACAATGACTTTAAAGAGTGGAATTGAAAATACGTTAAAGAACTTATTAAAAGGACAGGTTAACGAAGTTGTTGCAATTAACGGGTAAATCTTGTTTTTATAATTGAAAGAATTGCCGTAATTTGAAGGTCTAAATTATTATTTAACCTTTAAAAACACATAATATTATGGCAGTAATGAAAGTAATCGAAGTTCTTTCGAACTCAAAGAAAAGCTGGGAAGATGCAACTGCAAAAGCAGTAAAACAAGCATCTAAGTCAGTGAAGAACATTAAATCTGTATATGTTCAAGATCAAAGTGCAATTGTTGAAAATGGAGCTGTAGTTGAATACCGCGTAAACCTAAAACTTACGTTTCAAGTAAACTAAACACACACCTATCATATATAAAAGAGCGTTGTCAGTATTTGACAACGCTTTTTTTATACTTATAGATTTTTCATACCTTGATCAAATGAAAATTTTACAAACTATTTTAATTGCGCTTGTCGCGATAGAACACGTCTACATTTTATACATAGAAATGTTTTTATGGACCAAACCAAAAGGCATGAAAACATTTGGTTTAAAATCGAAAGAGTTTGCAGAAGAAACCAAAACACTAGCTGCAAATCAAGGACTGTATAATGGTTTTTTGGCTGCCGGACTATTCTGGTCTTTGTACACAGGTGATGTTTCTGTAAGTTTATTTTTTATCATTTGTGTTTGTATTGCAGCTTTGTATGGCGCGTATTCTACCAAAAGTAACCGCATTTTAATTGTACAAGGAACGCCGGCATTTATTACACTTGCTATATTGTTGATTAATCGATTTTTTATGTAGTTTAAAGAAACTATATATTTTTACATTTTTATTTGATTTAAAAATTATTTGATTCTTTATTTTTGCTCAAAATTAAAAACTAAAAAATTATGCAGATAAATGCTACTGAAGTAGTCGCTGAAAAAGATTGGCTTACACAACTTAAAGATGTTGTAATTGAGTATGCTCCTAGTGTTATAGCCGCATTGGCTATTTTAATCATCGGGCTCTTTGTTATCAATATGGTGGTAAAGTTGTCCAAACGAATCATGAAAAAACGAGGAATTGATGCAACATTGCAAAAGTTCTTAGGTAGTTTACTTGGTTGGACTCTTAAAATTTTATTATTTGTAATTGTTGCTTCTAAATTAGGTGTTGAAACAACTTCGTTTGCAGCTGTTATTGGTGCTGCTGGTTTGGCTATTGGACTTGCATTGCAAGGATCATTATCAAACTTTGCAGGTGGTGTTTTAATCATGATTTTCAAACCATTTGAAATTGGAGATTTAATTGAAGCGCAAGGTGTTATTGGTGTCGTAAAAGAAATTCAAATTTTCACTACTAAATTAAATACACCTACAAATAAGTTGGCAATTATTCCAAATGGTTCGTTATCTAATGGAAATATCATTAACTATTCTGCCGAAGGTATTTTAAGAGTAGATCATGTAATTGGTGTTTCATACGATGCAGACATTAAACAAACAAAAGAAGTATTGATGAAAGTCATGCAAAATAATCCTAAAGTACTGAAAGATCCTGCGCCAGCGGTAACCGTTTCAGAATTGGCTGATAGCTCTGTGAACTTTGCAGTGCGTCCTTGGACAAATACAGCAGATTATTGGGATGTGTATTTTGATGTTTTAGAAGATGCAAAAATTGCACTTGATGCAGCTGGAATTGAAATTCCTTACCCACATGCTGTTGAGATACAGAAAAAAGGTTAAATTTAACTTTAACGATATTATAAAAAACGCCAGATACAAATGTATCTGGCGTTTTTATTTATAAGACTTCTAACTTAAAAAGTTATTTCTTCTTAGGTTTTGTAATTACAAAATCTTTTAGGTAATAAGGTTCAAAGTATGCAACATCTTCAAAATCGTTGTTCCGTTGTTTTTCTATTCCAAGTGGAATCATATGTTTGGCAGATGGAAAGTAAATTTCATCAAAGAAAACTGCATTTTCATGCGTGATGATTCCTTTACATTTTTCTGCTCCATTTCCAATAAAGTATACATTACCTTTTGCTAAGTATTCAGCAAATGAAGCTTCTGTTATGACTTCTGCTTTCGTTTCTCTAGTTTGTTTGTATGATGCATCAAATACAGCTGAGTAGACTTCCATACGGCGCGCATCCAATAATGAGATAATTACACCATCCGTAATTTTGATAGATTGTGCTAAAATTTCTAGTGTTTCAATAGCAATTAATGGTACATCTGAAGCAAAGCATAATCCTTTTGCCGTAGAAACGCCGATACGTAATCCGGTGTATGATCCTGGTCCTTTTCCAACTACTATTGCAGCTAGGTCGTTTGGTGTAATTTTAGCTACTTCGCAGGCTTCTTTGATAAATACATGCAATTTTTCTGAATGTGAATAATTTTTATCATTTTCTTCCTTGAAATATAAAACTTTATCATCATCAGCAATACAAACCGAACAGTTTGTCGTTGCTGTTTCTATGTACAATTGTAATGCCATCTAGTTTCAACGTATTTTGTGCAAAAGTAAAAAAGCATCAACCTTTTTGAAAGTATTGATGCTTTTTTTATATGATTTTGTTATAAACTATTTAATATAAGTCAACATAAATATATATAAAATTCAGCTTTTTCATTTTCTTTGCTCGCACAAAGAAAAGAAACAAAAGAAAGTGCGCTTTTCCAGAGGTATTTTTAATTTTCTTTATGAGAAAAATTAAAACCGCAATTATTTTTCTAAATTTTTTCCAAGGCTTCAAAAATTTTTAACGAAAAATCCCTGCTATACTTCGGAAAAGAAAAAAACAACTCTAGATATTTATATCGAACTCACGTTATTTAGATTTTCGTTAATGGAAGTCCAAAGTAGAATTCTAATATTTTTAATCTAAATATATAATCAAATTTTGTTCGAACCACATCAGATTCTGCACTTTCTAAACGTTGTTGTGATTGACTAAAGTCGAATGAATTCATCATTCCTTCACTGAAACGTTCTGTTGAGTTTCTGTGTGCTTCTCTACGTGACTTTAATGTTTTTTCAGAAGCTTCATACGCTTTTAAAGCTCCTTTAGCATCATTGTATGCTTGGTTTACAGTTGCTTCTAAATTAATTTTTGTTTGTTCTAAACTGAATTTAGTTCTTTCAATGTTAACAATATTACGTCGCACATTGTTTCGCGCTCTAAATCCATTTAAAATTGGAATATTTAAGCTTAATCCAAATGAGTGACCTTTGTTATCTGATACTTGCTCAAAGAATGGTGCTGGGCTAAATAACTCTGTTTGAAAATATCTTGTATTGAATCCATAAAATCCTGAAAGACTTGGATACCTAGCTCCTTTTGCAATTTTTAAATCATATTCTGCCAATTCAATATTTGATTGTGCAATTTTTACATTATTACGAACTTCTAATGATTTTTCAAAAATTTGCTTTGGCGTATTATTCATGATTGTTGTTGCAGGAATCATGTAATCACCATCTGCAATATCAAAATTTTCATAATCCGTAATTAATAATAATTGAGCTAGAGATATTTTAGAAAAACGCAATGCATTTTCAGCATTAATAATTTGTTGTTCTTGCGTCGCTGCAGTTGCTTCTATTTCATATAAATCACCTTTAGCTACAACACCTTCATTTACCAATTCTTTGGTGCGATTTAGTTGCTTTTGTGTTACGTCGTACTGTGCTTTGTTTACTTTTAAGAATTCCTTATTAAAAAGAACTTGTAAAAAACCTTGTACAACCTGCAATGAAGTATTGTCTTTGATATCATCAATTTGATATTGATTTGCCAATAATGCAAGATTTGCTTTATGTAAACGATTTATATTTTGCAATCCATTATAAATAGTAACATTTGCGTTTAATCCTCCACTAGAACTCTGTGTCGTTGCTGTAACGTTTTGTCCAGTTACAGGGTTTGGGTTCAAACCAATATTCCATGAATGTGAAACAGATGCATTAAGTGTAGGTAAAAAAGCTCCTTTTGCATCACTTTTATTCAGTTCAGAATCTTCCTGATTTAGTTGCGCTTGCTTTATAGCAATATTATTATCTAGTGCATAATCTACACACTCTTTTAAGGTCCATTGCTTTTGCGCATTTACCGCAGTAATAGAACTTGTAATTAGTAATATATATATTAAAATTTTTTTCATGTTTATTTTCGTTAATGTATTTTTTTTGTTTTAATCATTGGCTTCATCTTCTTCGCTTTCGTCATTTTCTTCACCCTCAGTTTCCGCCTTCTTATCTTCTTTTTTGATCGCTTTTACGTTCCAAACTTTGATTTCATCTCCTTCTTTTATTCCTGAAAGAATTTCAATGTTTTTTCCATCAGAGATTCCAAGTTCAATGTATTTTTTATCAAATTCCTGATCTCCAGTTTTGATTTCTACATATGGCTTATCATCATTTCTAGAATCAAAACGTAATAACGCTTCATCTATTACTAAGACATCTGCTTTTTTCTCTAGTTCTATAGAAGCATTTGCGCTATATCCAGCTCTGATAAAAAACTCATCATCAAGTGCTACATCAGCTTTTATTTTGAATTGTACAGCGCCACTTTCTTCTACACCTTTTGGTGCTACAAATGTAAGTTTTGCATCAAATTCTTTGTTTTCAATAGCTCCTAAACTCACTTTCAATTCAGAGTTTGGTCTTAGTTTTCCAACTTCAGCTTCATCAACTTTTCCTTCAAAGATCATTTTTCCAAGATCTGCAATTGTAGCGATACTTGTTCCAGCATTGAATGTATTACTTTCAATTACTTGATCTCCTTCTTTTACAGGAATTACCAATATTGTTCCAGACACAGTGGCTCTAATATTTGTATTTGCTGATGAACCTCCTACAGAACCTTTTTTGATAATTTGCAAATCACTTTGCGCATTTTGTAAGTTCTGTTTTGCTTGATTATATGATAATTGTGCATTTTCAAATTCTTGTGAAGATATAATTCCTTTGTCAAAAAGCGTTTTATTTCTATCAAAAAGAATCTTTGAATTATCTAGTACAATTCGTAAATTCTTGATTCCGTTTCTAGCACTGTTTAATGATTGCTCATTTGGTACTACTTTGATTCTAGCAATTAAATCTCCTGTTTGGATTTTATCACCTTCTTCTACAAACATTTTTTCAATGATTCCAGAAATTTGCGGTTTTATTTCTACTTCATCTTCTGGAATTACTGTTCCAGCAGCTACCGTTTTTCTAACGATTGAAGTTCTAAAAGGTTTTTCTGTTTCAAATACTTCAACACTTTTTTTGTTTGATGAAATAAAGTAACCTGCAGCGGCAACTATTGCTACAACAAATAGAAATAGAAATAGTATTAATAAAAATTTTTTCATTTTTTTGACTCTTAAATTATAATTTAATATTGATTGATGTTATAGTTATTCTTCTCGTAATGCTTCTATTGGTTTGATACTAACTGCTCTTTGCGCTGGTATGAGTCCTATGAGTGACCCAAGCGTAATCATAATTAACAGTGCCATTCCAATATATTCTAAACTTACTGTTGGATTGAGGAATGGGAAATCGTCTATATTCTTCGTAACCGCGTTAATTATCCTTAAAGTAATACCTCCTGTAGTAATACCTAATATTCCAGCTAATAAAGTTAGAAATACAGATTCTAATATGATTTGTCCACGGATTTCTCCTGGTTTCGCTCCTAATGCTCTTCGAATTCCAATTTCCTTGGTTCGCTCTTTTACCGTAATTAATAGAATGTTTCCAATTGCAATAACTCCCGCAAGTATGGTTGCGATTCCTACGACAAGTGCTGTAAATTTTAGTCCTTTTACAAATCCTGTAATTTTACCAAACATTTCTCCAAAGTTGGCAGAACCAAAAGCACGTTCATCTTCTGGATGCACTGAATACCTTCTTTTTAGTAAAGCTTTCGCTTTTTCTTCAATTTTAACGATGTCCTCATCTGGATATCCAGCAATCACCATCCAACCTATACGGTCTCCTGAGTTGTATATTTTTTTGAATGTTGTGAATGGAATGAATACAGAATCATCTCCTTCAAAGAAATCAGTTGTATTTTGCTTGTAAACTCCAACTACTTGAAAGTATACATTACTAACTTTGATGTATTGGCCAATAGGATTTTCATTTTTTTCAAAGAGTTCTTTTTCAACTCGTTCACCAATTACACATATTTTACGACTGTCCTTGATATCTTTATCATTGAGGAAACGCCCTTTACGTATTTTCTTTTTGGCTATTTTGTCAATTGTTGGATAATCTCCAAAAACTTTGTAATTTCCTGACTTTACATTGTTTACTACTAATGGTGGAGCTCCATCGAAAACTCCTTTTGCGTTTCGTGGCGCTACAAAATCAACACCTCCTATTTGGTTTGCAATTCTGTACGTATCACTTAGTTCTATTTGCATACGTCTGTTTCTGTTGAAACCGCCATATGGCATTCCTGTTTGTTGTCCCCAAAGAAATATACTATTGGTAGCCATTCCTTTGAAAGCATCATCAAACCCATTTTCCATTCCTTTCGCAGCTCCTTGTAATACGATGAAGAGTAAAATTCCCCAAAATACACCAATGATAGTAATTGCCGTTCGCATTTTGTTTTTGCGAATAGCTCCAAATATTTCTTGCCAAGTATCTCTTGTGAATATAAATTTCATTTGTGTTTTCTTTTCAAGTTATTCGTCTCTTAGTGCTACTATTGGCTTTACTTTAGCTGCTCTCCTTGCCGGAATATATCCTGCAATTAATCCTGCAAATATTAAGATTATTGTTGCAAAAATAATGGTTCCTTGACTCACATTTGGATCGGTAATGAACCAATCTTCTAATTTATCACCTGTGGAATTTAGTATGTAGTTTCCTAAGAGAATTCCTAAATACCCAAATAACATGGTGATTATGAGTGTTTCTTGTAATATCATTCCAATTACAGAACTCGGTGTTGCACCTAATGCTTTCCGAATTCCAAGTTCTTTGGTTCGTTCTTTTACGATGTATACCATAATGTTACTGATACCTATAATACCTGCTAATAAGGTTCCGAATCCAATCCAAGTAACAATGATTTGTAATACGTTGGCAACTGCTAAGTTTTGTTCTAAATCTTCAATAACACTACCAATGTAGATTCCGTTTTGGTCACTTGGCGCAACATTATGTCTGTCTTTTAAGAATCTCTCAATATCATTTGATAGCCTTAGCGCGCCTGCTGCGCCTAATTCCATATTGTATGACAAATTGATTTGATCAATTACTTCTGTGTTTTTGTATATTAATTGTACTGTACTTACTGGCATGTAAATGTTTCGCTCTTCTCTATCTCCACCAGCATCACTAAATACACCTACAACACGATAGATGATTTTGTTTAGCGATATAAATTTTCCGACTGCGTTTTCTTTTCCGAATAAGTCTTTTTCTACTAAGCGACCAATAACTGCAATACGTGCATCATTTTTAATGTCGTATTCATTGATATATCTTCCTTTGTCAATGATTGTTTTTTCTAAAAACTGATGATCAGGATGTACAGCTCTTACACTATACGAACCGTATTCACTTTTGTATTTTGCAGTGATTCCTTTGTAAATTCTTGCAGTTGTATACTCTATTCGATCACCAAATTTTTCTTTGATGAGTTCTAAGTCTTCATTTTCAAATTCAATTCTTCTATTTTCTTTGAATCCTTTGAAAGGTTTTGTGGCAAATCCTGGAGATATGAATAGCGTGTTTTGCGCATCATCTTGGAAGAATTCGTAGAATGTATTTTTGAGTCCATTCCCCATTCCATATAATACCGTAAATATTAGAATTCCAAGCGTTACTGTAAAACCCGCTAAGAGAGTTCTTAGCTTGTTTTTGTTGATGGTTTGGAATATTTCTCGCCAACGATCTAAATCAAACATATTGTGAAGCTCTTACTTGTTCTACTTTTTTATCTTCTAAGATTTTACCATCTTTTAGCATCACAATTCTTTTTGTCATGTCTGCAATGTCTGGCTCGTGTGTTACAACTAAAATAGTTTTTCCTTCATCATTGATACTTTGAAGAAAGTCCATCACTTCGTATGATGTTGTTGTATCTAACGCTCCTGTTGGCTCATCTGCTAGTAACACTTTTGGTTCCGAAGCTAATGCACGTGCAATTGCTACACGTTGTT
Organism: Kordia sp. E; assembly: GCF_056033805.1. Classification (NCBI taxonomy): domain Bacteria; kingdom Pseudomonadati; phylum Bacteroidota; class Flavobacteriia; order Flavobacteriales; family Flavobacteriaceae; genus Kordia; species Kordia sp. E. The sequence goes on along the minus strand of NZ_JBRASR010000002.1, from coordinate 1,742,491 downwards.
TTTGTCCACCCGAAAGTTCACTTGGCAAGTGATGTGCCCAATCTGCTAATCCTACTTTTTCTAAGTAGTACAGCGATTTTTCTTTTCTAATTTTTCTTGGAATACCTTGATAGTATAAAGGCAATGCAACATTTTCAGCAGCATTTTTATAGTTAATCAAGTTGAATGATTGAAATATGAATCCTAAGAATTTATTACGATATACTGCCGCTTTTTTTTCGCTAAGATTTTTAATTGGAACATTATCTAATACGTATGAACCTTTCTCAGCTTCATCAAGCATTCCGATAATGTTTAGTAGTGTAGATTTTCCTGATCCTGAAGAACCCATTATTGAAACAAATTCTCCTTCTTTTATATCAAGGTTTATTCCTTTAAGCACGTGAAGCTCGTTGCTTCCCATACGATAGGATTTGTGTAATTCATTAATTTGAATCATAATTGGTTAGTTTAGTTTTGCACAATATTACATATTTGTCAGTGCAACTATTATTAATATTGTGTTAATCTTATTTTTAATAAGACTATCCAAGAATGATTTCGTTACAAAAAATATTAGATTTTTTTTGCAGTTGTTTTTTTATTGTATGTTTTGTAGATATAAATTCCGAGTGTAGCTATCAATATATATGGAATTGCCATCAAATATACGATACCGTTATTAATTCCTTCTGCTTGTGAAGGATCGGACTCTGATTCTAAGACAGCTCTACACATGGCACATTGTGCTTCAAGCGGAATAACACTTAGTAGAAATAGCACGAGTATGATATATGTTAGTTTTTTATTATGCATAATAAGGAGAAATCATTACATAAACTATAACACCTGTGATGGCTACATACAACCAAATTGGAAACGTAATTTTTGCAATTTTTTTATGCTTATCAAAACGTTTAGCTAATGCTTTTACATATGTGATTAACACCAATGGAATGATCGCAATACTCAAAACAATGTGTGTTATTAAGATAAAGAAGTAGATATATTTGATAGTACCTTCTCCACCAAAACTAGTAGAACTAGATGTCATGTGATACGCTACATACATTCCTAAAAAAGCAACCGATAAACCGATACATGTTTTCATCAAGTTTTCATGCAACTTTACTTTTTTATTCTTGATTGCAATTACGGCTGCAATTAATACAACTGCTGTAATTCCGTTAATTGCTGCATAGATTGGCGGCAGAAACGTTAATGGCGTTGCATCTGGTATTTTTACACCAAATAGAGCAGCTACCACTAATGGAATTGCTATGGATAGAATAATGATCCATACCTTGTATTTCTTTTCAATATCGTTTGTAGTTTCCATACAATTTTATACTTTTTATTCTTCGTCAAATAAGTTTTGAATGTCTTGCTTTAGCATTTTCACTTCTGCCTCATCCGTTCCTTGATAGTATACTTTTGGATTTCCATGATTGTCTTTCCTTGATCTTATGAATCCGTTTTTATCAATTAACGCAAAAAACCCTTGATGCTCAAACCCGCCTGCTACTTCTGGATTGATTCCTGTAAAGATATTGAAACCTACATTTGAAAGATTGTGTATGTCTTCCATATCACCTGTTAAGAAATGCCAGTTTAGTGATTTCACACCATAGCGTTCTGCATATTCTTTCAACACTTTTGGTGTATCCGTTTTCGGGTCAATTGTAAATGATGCAATTGCAAAATCATCTCTTTCATGAAACTCTTCATCTAATGATCGCATGTTACTATTCATTACTGGACAAATTGTAGGACATGTTGTAAAGAAAAATTCCATGACCGTTACTTTTCCTTTGAAGTCTTCATTTGAGATTTGCAAATTATCTTGATTCGTGAATATAAAGTCTGGAACACTACGGGCTTTCCCGTCAATTTTTAAATACATTAGTTTTGTATTGCGTTCTGTTCCCTCGATATTCATTCTATCTTTTTCAACAATACTTTCTTCTTGTACTCGATCAACAATTTTTGGAATGAATATGATTCCAAAAACGAGTATGACTAAAGCAATTCCTATGTATGAATAATTTTTTTTCATATTATTTCTTCTTTTTATCAACTCCTACGCCTTCACTCCTTCTGTCTTGCGATTGTTCTTTTTTCGATTTACCTCTATATTCTTCAAATAAAATTCGAACATCATCCGTCATTTTCCCTGAAAGTTCTGAAATCAAAATTGTATTATATCCATAAAGCATATATGGTTTCTTCTTTTCCTTAATTTCGGATGTAGATCTATCATCAAAGCGTCCACGAAGGTTTCTATCTTTGTCAATAATGTATACATAGTCAGAACTATTATATCCATCTAATACTAAAGGAGATTCTAACTCATCATATATTCGTCTTAGTTCTCTTTCATCGACTACAACAAAATTCCAAGATTTTAATTCATCTGCAAAACGGCTGATTTCATACTTTAAGTCTTTAATCTCTTCTTCTTGCCCTGGTGTCACTAACATCACTAATTGGAAATGTTTAAAACCGCTGAATCGTTTGTAGATCTTTTGATTTAAGTTTAAAACATTTATTTTTCGATCTTTTACATTGGAGCCAAGAAACCCGAGAATTGTAATCTTTCCATCAAATTGAATAACATCGCTTTTTTCAATAGATTTATAGTTCACCAATTCCGCTACAGTATGCTTACCTATTACTGGTAATGGATCGTAATTGTGTGTTGTAAAAAGAAGAATAAGTACAATAGAAACTGGTAATAGGAATAAAACTGCTAATACTGACTTCTTTTTCATCTTCTGGAGTGTTATAAAATAGCTTGAAACATAAACGCTTATGGCTGTATTTTGAAACTATTTTTTTGATACTGCAAAAATAAAAATCAAACAGCGATTACACGCTATATTTTTGCGTTTTTTTTACTTTTAGTTCACTTTTATATTAAGAATTAACAACTTCATTTTATCTCTTTAGTCAAAGATGTCTTTTCGTAATTATTGGGTATAAAAAAAGACGGTTTTAAAAACCGTCTTTTTTTAGTATATATTTTTTAATGTCTTAGAAATTCCATTTTACGAAACCATTAGTTTTAATACCTTCAATATATATTGCTTCTTGCAATAAGATAAATATTAAATAAGCTACTAAGAATATTCCTGTCCAAACAATAGCTCTTCGCATTGAGCTTTCCTCATCACGTAAGTGCATAAAGTCCCAAGCAATATAATATGCTTTTACTAATGTAAGAATGATGAAAATCCAGTTTAACAACTTCATTCCAAGGAAATAGTTCTCAACAAACATTGTAGGTTTTACAATACCTAATCCTACTTCTATAATTGTTATTATAGATAAGAAGATAAGTACTCCCCAAATTTTTTGAACGTTCGACTTAAACTTTAAAGTCCCTCTAAATATTGCTAATTTATGTGTGTTATCGTGTCCCATGATACTATGATGATCTTTCTTTAAAAAATTAAACTAGGTAGAAGAATGTAAATACAAATACCCAAACTAAATCTACAAAGTGCCAGTAAAGTCCAACTTTCTCTACCATTTCGTAGTTATTCTTTCTTCTATCGTATGTTCCTAAGATGACGTTGAAGAAAATAATGATATTGATTAATACTCCTGAGAATACGTGGAATCCGTGGAATCCTGTAATAAAGAAGAAGAAATCTCCAAATAGTCTGTTTCCGTATTCGTTGTGGATAAGGTTTGCACCTTTTACATATACAACTGCATTTTTCAATGCTTTCTCAGATTCTGCTCTTGTTAATACTCCTTTTTGCCCAGTTTTATCTGCATTTACATACATTGATTCAAAACGAGCTGCTTTTGCGGCATCTGCGGCATCACCAGAAGCTTTTAATCTTTCTATGTTTGGCATTAACTCTTGCGTTCTTACAGCTAAATGATCACCGTGATTAAATCCAGTAATTACATCTTGCACAGAATATTCAGGCAATGCAGACTCAGTTACAAACCAAAGTCCTGCTTTACTTTCATGCTGTACTCTTTCTTTGTGAGAAGCAGTTGCAAAATCTTCTACAGAAACTCGATGCATTTTTTCATCGCCTTCTTCCATATGTGTGTCCACAAATTGAAGAATTTGACCACCTTTTGTTTCTAAAGCTCCATAAGAACCTTTGATAAAGTTTGTCCATTCCCAAGCTTGAGAACCTAAGAATATCGCTCCTCCAATGATTGTTAAGAACATATAGAAAGTTACTTTCTTCTTATTCATATGGTGACCAGCATCTACGGCTAGCACCATTGTCACAGAAGAAGCAATTAATATAAATGTCATTAAGGCAACAAAGTACATAGGATTGTCTCCATGTGAACCTGGAAAGTGATTATACACTTCATCGGCAATTGGCCATGAGTCAATGAATTTGAATCTTGAAAATCCATATGCTGCTAAAAATCCTGAGAATGTTAGTGCATCAGATAGTAAAAAGAACCACATCATCATTTTTCCATAGCTGGCTTTTAACGGCTCATTGCCGCCTCCCCAGACTTTACCTTCTGTACCTGTATTTGAAACAGTAGCTTCCATAAAAAGTATACATTTTTAAAAAATTGTTCAAATTTACGTTTTTTTCTTATCTAAAGAAATATAAAAATAAAAACAAGTAGACCCACAGAAAATCTAGGAAATGCCAAAACATTGCACCTAGTTCTAAACCAAGTGTTTGTCCTTGTTTATACTTTTGTTTAAAATGATTATAAATTACAACTAATAATACTAAAATTCCAGCTAGCACGTGTGCCAAGTGTGTTACCGTTACAATGTACAAGAAAGATGTTGTTACTGTACTTCCTTTTCCTGTAAAATGATAACCACTTTCTATGATTTGTGAGAATCCCGCAAATTGCGAAATTACAAACACTAATCCGAGTGCTAATGTTATTAATAAATATATTGTTGTTGTTTCTTGTAATCCTTTTTGAATTGCATTTTTTGCTAAATGAAATGTAACACTACTGATCAAAATAGCAACTGTACTGATGTAGAATGCACTTGGAATTGAAAAATCATTCAACCAATCTGGACGTTCTTTACTTACAATGTAAGCACTTGTCAATCCTCCAAACATCATAAACATACTTACCATTGCAAACCACAGCATCATTTTCTTTGATCGCGCTTGTTTTTCTTGAAATGTTCCTTGCGTTAAATCCATCTGTTGTTATATAAATTTATCTATTACAAATACTATTTGTATTAATGTAATGTATGCTACACTTGCCAACATTAGTGTTTTTGCAGCCTTGTTGTCCATTTTTTTGTATAGTTGCACTCCATAGTATAATAATCCAACTCCAATAATGAATATGATTATTGCAGCAGGAATTGACAAACTTAACGCTCCTGTAAGTCCTGTTGCTGGAAATACAGAAACAAGAATCAACCATATAGTGTACATGATTATCTGTAAAGCTGTAGCTCTATTTTTCTTTCCTGTTGGCAACATAAAGAAGCCTCCTTTTTTGTAGTCATCGAAGAGAAACCATCCTATTGCCCAAAAGTGTGGGAATTGCCAAAAGAATTGAATCATAAATAATGTTCCTGGTTCTATTCCAAAATCATTGGTTGCTGCAACCCATCCTAACATAAACGGAATTGCGCCTGGTAAAGCTCCAATAAATACGGCTAATGGTGTTTTTGTTTTAAGCGGTGTATACACACAAGTGTATAGAAAGATAGAAATAGCACCAAACATTGCTGTTTTCGGATTGACTATATATAATGTCACTATTCCTAATACCGTTAGAATAACTGCGATTGTAAACGCTACATTGACAGACATGCGCCCTGATGGAATTGGCCTATCTTTAGTACGATCCATTAATGCATCTAAATCACGTTCTATGATTTGATTGAATGCATTGGATGCTCCAACCATAAAATATCCTCCTATTGCTAATAATGCTAGTACTTTAAAGTCAACGCCTTCAGCGCCTACACCAAGCAAATATCCCGCTAAGGAAGAAAACACAACACTTATTGCCAATCCTACTTTTGTAAGTTGTTTAAAATCTTCTAGTGCTGAAGCAAATGAGTATGTTTCTTTGAATGTATTCAATGCAGTTTTCATCAACCTTTCTAAATTCCTGCAAAGATAAACTAGAAATCCTTCGTATGCAATGATTTTCAAACAGTTTTACAGCTTTTCTAAATAGATATCATAATTCTATTTTTATCTTTGGAAAGGATGATGATTTACAAACGACTATTATCTAAAATTTATATCATATGAAATTTCAAAAAATTACACTCGTATTCACCTTTCTTCTGTATTCATTTATTGGTTTTGCGCAACAAAAAGAAGTGCAAATTAAAGTAAATAAGGTTGCTGAAAACGTATATATGCTTGTCGGACAAGGTGGGAATATTGCAATTTCCGTTGGAGAAGATGGTGTTTTTATGATTGATGATCAGTTTGCTCCGTTAACTCCAAAAATTTTAGCTGCTATTAAAAGTGTCACAGATAAACCTGTAAAGTTTTTGATTAATACACATTGGCATGGCGATCATACTGGTGGAAATGAAAATATGCAAAAAGAAGGCGCTGTTATTGTAGCTCATGAAAATGTTAGAAAACGCATGAGTGTTGATCAGTTTAATAAAGAACGAAATCGTACGACACCTGCTTCACCAAAAGAAGCCTTGCCCGTGATTACGTTTTCAAAAGATGTTTCTTTTCATTTTAACGATGAAGATATTTTTATTTTTCATGTTCATGAAGCACATACTGACGGAGATGCGATGGTTTATTTTACTAAAAGTAATGTATTACACATGGGAGATACTTACTTTCAAGGAAAGTATCCTTTTATAGATTTAGGTTCTGGCGGAAGCACTCAAGGATATATTGCTGCAATTAAAAAAGCCTTACTTCTTATTAATGATGATACTAAAATTATTCCTGGTCATAGAAATGTTTCAGATAAAGCAGCATTAACAGCCTATTTAAAAATGCTTGAAGAGATTGAAAAAAATATCCTTGCTGAAATTAAAGCAGGGAAATCTGAAGGGGAAGTCACTAAAAACACTTCACTTACAAAAAAGTACGATGACTTAAATTATGGTGATTGGTTTATTTCTGGAGAAGTTTTAAGAAAAACATTCTATCGTAGTCTACAGAAAATCAAGTAAGTTTTTGAAATTAATTAAAATTAATCCTGCAATTACAAAAAAAGTACAACTTAATAAAAACACAGGGTATTCTTTTACAATGTAATTGGATCCTCTGCGTTTTTTGTGTACTGAAACGTCAAGAGATTTGTATCCTAAGTATACAAAAGGTATTATGGCTAGGAAAATAAAGAATGGCTTAATCATTTTCTTTAAATAGGTTTTTGGTGGCTACACAAGAGTAAATCTTATGAATTTAGTATTTATCGAGGCTATACTTACAAATTTAATAAAAAAATTGAGAATTTCAACATTAAAAATCTAAATACCAATTAAAAATATCAGTTCTAAGTCCAACTGAAAACCAAGTTGTATTTTCTTTGAAATCTACAACTGTATTTGCATCAGGATTAAAGCTTCTGTACGTTAGGTTTGCAAATATTTTCAAGTTCGTTTTTGGATTCACAATATAACCAGCATTTAAATCAGCCAAGAACACATTTGTTTTATTTCCTTGCAGTAATTCAACTCCTGTATCTCCTGCTCTTTCATCATTGTCAACAAAAATATTACCTCCATAACTTGCCGTATCTGTCGTAGGGTCAAAGTCTAATCCTCTTTGTCCGTAAATCATTTTAGCACTTCCATACCAACGATTGTAATTGTAACGTGCAATTCCGATAACTTCTCTAAAGTTTGCGCCCCATAAGTGTGCTAACGATTGATTGTTGTGACCGTAGTTTGTTGCTACTTCATTGTGTGAATATGTATACGGACGCACTTGATTGTATTCAAATTGTAATAATAAATTATCTACTTTGAATGCATTGTAATATTTCGCACCAAGCTGAAAGCCAAATTTATTTTTCCAACTTTTATTTCCTGCTTTGATATCATTTAATGAAAATTCATCCAAAATAAATTGTCCATAGAAATTTACATTGTCATTCCATTTGTATTTTGAACTCAATCCAACAATAGCATTACCAGCTCTTGAACCTGTTGAAAATTCTATAGCTCTGTAAAATATGATTGGATTTACGTAGTTAAAATCGAATCCACGATTGTTATCATTTTTCCAAACTACAGATTCAAACAAACCTATGTTTAGCTTTTTGGAAACATTCCAACTCAGGTAATGATTTGCGATATACTTGGTTAAAAATGCACCATCTTCCGTTACTTCTGGACGCACATCACGCAACCACATCCATGTATTGGTATATTTTATTTTCCAAAAAGAAGTATTTAGTTTTAAAAACGGATACGGACTTGCAGCATCACTTACAAATAATGAACGATATCCATCACCTATAAAGTTTTTTCCGTGTCCTAATTGTATGTTGAACATTTTGTTTGGCGCATACGATATATATCCTTCTGCAACTGGATAATCATACGCATCTGTTTTAAATTCTTTTGCGATTCCACGTCCTGGAATGATCGCTGGGTTTCCACCAGAAGGTTTTATACTTTCTGCATATCTGTTAAAGTAATCTGCAAATCGTCCTTGACTTTCAAATACAGTTGCTGAAAAGTTTAAGTTTTTACCCAAACCTCCTTGCACTTGAATTCCTCTGGTATTATTATATGTATAATCAACTTCACCACCTGTATTTTTCCCAAATTGTAAATCTAAAATAGGATCGAGCACAAACCAATAATCTTTTCCTTTAACCGTTACCATATGTTCATTCCAGAGCTTACGGCCTGTCCAAGAAGAAACATTCTTTTTTAATTTCGATTGTTGCGCATTAAAATCATAATATGAAGCAACCGTATTGTATAAATATGGCTTTGAAGCTGTATGACTATTAGTTCCTACCAAATTAACAGCTTGATCAAAGTATGCATACATATCATGTGAAAAAGGCACGTTAAGGTTGCTATTGTATAATTCGTCTTTATATGTGTCTAATGAATCATTTACATTGTCAAATTCTTTTTTGGCTGCAGCCTGAAGTTCATCTTCTTTTTCTTCTAATGTTTTTGGAACTTCTATTTCTTCAATACTTTCCAAAGGAATTTTTAATTGCATTGTAAACTGCAAATATGTTGCACGTCCACTATATGTGGATGGTTTAATCTTAGGAAGCAAACTAAAAACACGTTTTATTTCTTTTTTGATATCATCATATACAGCATCAACATATAATACTTTGAACTTTCCTTCTTGTGTAACTTCAAATAACAACACCATTTCTCCAGTGTAGTTTTCTGTTGTTACAATTTCAGGAAGCTTGAAATTTTCATTAATGAATGTGCGCAAAGTAGTATTGAAACAATTTTCTAAATTTTCAATGTCTTCATTCTCGCATTCAGGAAATACTGGATATTTTTCATAATTGTCAGTAGATTTTTGCCCAATGGCAATTTGAACTACTAAAAAAACAAGTATAGATAGAGACGTTTTAAGTCGGTACATATTTGAGGTTTTATGAGCTGGAAAGATACTATATTTTGACAAAAATTGATCTATTGATTCTATTTATGATGCTGTAAACATAAAAAGAGATACGTTTTTTAACCATATTGAAAGTCTAAAAAAGGTAATTTACACAAGATCAGGCAGAAAAAAGGAAACAATTAGTCTTAAAAAAGCGAATATATAACGATAATACGCAGAAATTAGCTGTTTAAAAAGCGGAGTCCGTTAGTTTTTCGTACTTTTGCAATATACTTTTTGATTAAACCGTCTTTGTAAGTCTTGGTAACATTTACAAAAGACTTTAAGTTGACATTTTTCATAATAATCGGTTTTAATGTTAATGTAATGATATGTCACAGAAAGTATACCTAAAAAACCGAGTTAATAACTCGGTTTTCCTTTTTTAGTATACTTTGTATTTTTGCTTTAATTTACTATGAAATTAATTGGCAATGTATATTTCACTTTCACATTTTTTCTTCTTTGTTTTCCTGGTTGCATTTTAGGAAGTAATTTTACAACGCGCTCTGCTTCTTTTTCAAGTTTTGGATGTGGTCCACGAGATTTAATTTCAGATACAACTCCATTTTCGTCAATTGTAAATAATACTGTGATTCTTTTTCTACCTTCATCAAGATCCAAATCATCAACTAAGCTTTTATTGAATTTTCTGTTGACATGTTTCTGAATTTTTTCAGACATACACTTTTTAAGTTTTGCCTTAGAAGACTTATACTTTTCACAACCTGGGAATATTGGTGCATCTTCAATCATCGTAAAAGGAATTTCTTCAATCTCCTCAGTATCATCTGCTACATCCACATTACTAGTATCCACAAGCTTGGTAACTTCTTTAGCATCTTCCTGTGTTTTGATTACTTCCTCTTTTATTTCAGTATCATCATCCACTGGATCAACTTTATCATATACAATCTTAGATTCCACTTTTGGCTCTGGCTCTTTGATTTTTTCAACTAGCTTTTGCTCTACTCTAAAATCTTCCATTACATACGTATCTGGATCTTGAACTAGAGTTGAGTCAGCTACTTCCGCTACCGGAACTGCTGCTTGTACTTGAAATACTGTGTATACTAAAAATAAACTCAGCATGAGGCTAACTGAGAATCTTAAAAAAGGATTTTTTTGAATGCGGAGATCGTCCTTTTTTGCTAGGTGACTTTCGCGTACACCTTTTCCGCTCACATTTTCACTGTGATTAACTTTGTTCATAATAAATCGGTTTTAATGTTAATGAAGTGTTAATCACAAGAAGCATACCAAAAAAGGAAAGTCCGAGCAAATTGCTCAGACTTTCCTTTTTATTTTGTGTATGTGTACTGTTATGTTACTGTACCTTGAAAACGATTGGTAAGTTGTATGTTACTTTTACAGTTTTTCCTCTTTGTTTTCCTGGCTTCATTCTTGGTAAACTCTTTACTACCTTTTCAGCTTCTTTTGCTAATCTTGGGTGTGGAGCTCTTGAACGTACACCTGTAATATTTCCTTGTTTATCAATTGTAAATACTACATATATTTTCTGAACACCTTCTAAATCTAAGTCAGAAGCTAAATCTGTATTAAATTTTCTATTTACGTGTTTTTGTACTTTTTCAGACATACATTTTTTTCGCGCTGCCTTACTTGCATGTTTTTCACATCCTGGAAATACAGGCGCATCTTCAATAATTGAGAATGGTACGTCTTCAATTACTTCTTCTTCTTCTTCTATTTCTACAGTTTCAACTTCCTGAATCACTTCTTCTTCAGTTGTTTCAGTAGATTCAATTACAGTTTCTTCCACTTCTTCTTCATCTTCTACAACTTCAATAATTTCTGGAGCTGGTGGCGGTGGCGGTGGCGGCGGTTGTTGTAATTGCTGAGTCATGATCATTTCTTCCTCATCATCTTCAAGCATTTCTGCTGTTTCTTGCTGTTGTACTTTATCGTAAGCAGTCCATTCTATACTTTGCCACATTAGGAACGTTACTAACGCAAGTCCTAAAGCAAGGTAAAAAAAACTGTTTTTTCTTAAATCAACATCTGGATTCTTCTTTGCTTCCATAATAATATAAGTTTTAATGTTTGCTAATTTAATTATTTATTAGCAAAAAAAACAATTAATTTTTCGTTTTTAATTTAAAAGTGTTTGATATGAAATACTTTATCAAAATTCCTGCCACAATTGCTCCTGCAGCATTTGCTAGTGCATCTTGCCAATCTCCTTGTCTGTTTTCGACTAGTGTCTCCTGCATCAACTCCATGATAATTCCATATGCTATTGCAAATAGAACGCTAATTAATACTGCATTTTTAGATAAAAAAGGAGTTGTTTTTCCTTTTGTAAATGCTATAAACCAACTTATTGCGAATGTAAAATAGATGATTCCATGTATAATTTTATCCGCAAAGGAAAATGGTAGTTTCGGACCACCTTTAAGTGATGCTAAACTTAAGAATGTAATAATTAATGTCCAAACGATTGCCAAAATCGAAAATAAGTACTTACGCACCGACCAATTCTTTATATGCTTCAGCACTTAGTAAATCATCAACTTGTGATTCATCAGTAATGTTGATTTTAATCATCCAACCTTTTCCGTAAGGGTCAGTATTTACCAATTCTGGATCATCTTCTAACTCTTCATTGAATTCAGCAACTTCTCCAGACAATGGCATAAATAAGTCAGAAACTGTTTTTACAGCTTCAACTGTTCCAAAAACGTCATCTTTGGCTACTTCCTCATCTAATGTATCTATATCAACATATACAATATCTCCTAATTCGCTTTGAGCAAAGTCTGTAACTCCTACGGTAGCAACAGTACCTTCAACTTTTACCCATTCGTGGTCTTTTGTATACTTTAAATCTGCTGGTATATTCATTTTACTATGTATATTTTTTGTTATGGTGTTAGCAAATGTAATTCTTTATCTCTAAGTTTTCAACTCCAATTATTGTTAATTTCCAAAATTGTATCGGAGTGTGAAACCTGATCGTATTGTTGTTTGTGGAAACGCAGTAGATACGGCAAATTTAGAGAACGTATGATCGTAGTAAAATAATGCTGTTAAGTTTTTACTTAATGCATAGTCAGCTGTAAATTTTAAAGACCACAATGTTTGTCCGGCAGTTACTTGATTACTAAATAAATCAAGACTTCTTATAATCGTAATATTATCACGTAAGGATAAATCTGCTTTTAAGTTTAAGTCTCCTTTTATCGTCGTTTTCTTTCCTGCAATTCTGGTATCTATACGAACATCTTTAAAACGATATCCTAATCCCATGATGTATTCGTTTCCTGCAACTTCCGTTAGTAAGTTGTTATCAAAGCTTAACGATAAAGCTCTATCACGTTTTACTTCTGCTAAGATTTTGATTGAATTTTTCATTTCAAAATCAATTCTAATTAATGGATTGAATTGCTCCACTAAGTTAATGTTAGAGAATATGTTTTGATTGTGAAAATTTTCTCCTTGATCTAAGTTTGAAGCGGCAAATGGATTGGCTGCATCGTAATCCAAGTTGTTTCTAAATGAATTGATTGTGTAACTTGAGCGATATCCATGCGATAATGAGAAACGTTTGAAACGTTTTTTGAACCATTTTAATCGCATTAAACCAGTATACTTTATAGTCCAGTTTGGAAGTGGCACATCTCTAAAAGCGCCTAATTTTATATCATTTGCATCTTTTCCTGAGTATGCAGCTAAGAATGCTGGTAATAATACTGCTTGATTTGTTTTTCCAAATCCATCTGGAAAACCATCACCATCTGTATCTGTTAGTGGTTGTCCATTAGCTATTGCCAAACGTCTTGCAATAATTTCTCTGTTATCTTCAAATTGCGAGAACGTTTCAGAGTTACTTTCATCACTTTGCTTAAATGCCGTTTTGATAAGTAGTGTTGATATTCCGAAGTTTCCGAATGTATTTCCTGCACCATTTGGTGACAACGAAATGTATTCCCCATTTTGAACATTGAACTGCTCTGAGAAGTTTTCAGAATAGTTTCGATTCGCAATAATATCAATTTTTAAATCTCTTAGCGGTTCAACTAACGCCGTTACGTCTAATGTTTTGTTATGAACTTGCGTAAATTGTTGGTTGAATTCTGAAAATTCTGTTAAGTATCCTTGACGAGCTGCTTCGTATCGAACATCAGCCTGACTACCAAATACGAATCCAATAGAAGGCTTTAATGTTCCTATGAATCCAATTGATGGCGTATATCCAGGTAATACTTTACCATTATTTTCTGAGTAACTTATATTTATTCTTTTTACACTTCCTAAGATATCCACAGCAGTGTTAAATATTTTAGCTCCTACACCTTTAGAATTGCTCTTTTTGTTTTTATCAGCAATAGCGTCTCCCGGAGTTCCTGGCCCTGGTTTTGTTTTGTTTCCGCCTCGTAGGTTTGTTTTACGATTTCCTTTACGCTTTCTTACCAAACCTATATATTTATAGAATTTGGTCATATCAAGAGAAGCATTGATGTTATGTGTGTTTGCGTTTTGAATTGTATTTAAACGTTCTCCTGAAACTTCTTGTAACACATCCGAACCACGTTGCCAGTTAAAATCTCCTGTGTACGTGTATGTAGCATTTATAAAGCTAAATGTTGGAATTTTGTTTAATGGCAATTCATACGTTAATTGCAATGATTGCGTATGCGTATTTGGATCACCTACATCCCAAAATCCGTCCCAAATTCCGTAATCAACATCAACATCTCCATCTTCATCAAAGTAGTTTTGGATGATATTATTGTTTGCTGCCGTAAAGTTGAAACGCAACGAGTTTGTTAAGTTATAATTCACTGCATATGACCAATCGAATAGGAAATTACGCTGTTGTAATCGTGGTAAGTTTTCTAATTCCGCATCTGGCAATAAAGGATCTCTATATACCTGATCATTGAAACTTCTTGTTATGTTAGAGTTTAATGATATACTTGTCGGTAATGGATTGAAGTTGAAATCTTTTAACCATTTCCAATATTTCCCTGTAAATAGCGAATCTGATTTCTTAAAAGGTTCAATAGATTTTGGTTGAAAGTTATAGTTATAATCAAATCCAGCACGTACATTTTGATCACGCAATGATTTTATTTCATAATCATGATGCTCTATTTCATTGTATGAATATGATAGCGTAAGGTTTTCCACATCATAGAAACGTGGTTTTTGCTCTGCGCCTCTTTCCTTTCGAACTCCAATGAAGTTGATACTTTTTCGCTTTGTATAACTTATCGCTTCTTCATTGATTCTATCTTTTTCAGCTTGTGTTTCTGCTAAATCTAATCGATCTTCTAAACGAATATCTTGATAGAATGGATCAAATTCAGGTGTAATGATTTCTTCACCAATACTATAATTGAATGGAATTTTAACACCCCATTTTTTTGGAAGTAATTGACCAACGTTTACATTGGTTACAATATCATATTGTTTTACATCTTCTCTACTACGCTCATTTGGCGATTGCTCTAATGTTCCAAAACCAACGGTACTTATTCTACCTGTTGCTGATACATTTGCAAAATCAGCAATATTTGCATCTAACGAACCTACAGCTGCCCAACCACCTTCATTTTCTAGTTCAGACAAACGTAATTCATTAAACCAAAATTCACCACAAATCAGTTGTCCACCAACTGGCGTATCTGTAGCATCTAAACTTTGTGCTGTTGAATTTTTAATACCAACCATCATAGAACGCACACGACCAATCGTTGGATTTCCAATGATGGCAATTCTCATGCGCTCATCTGGTCCGTAATCTGCAAATTGATTTGTAATTGGTTCAGCATTTTCATTATAATAGGCTGCCTCTGATGCACCCAAAGCATTGTTGAAATTTGCTGCTTTTATACGTGTTAGCAATGACAATGGAATATCAAATTCATTTCTCCAAACATCTTCTGGCGAAGATTCATTGTCTAATGTAACATTTAATGGAATTTCTACTTGATAGTAGTTTTGCGTAAAATCATTACCAATTCGCAAAAACGCAACTGCTTGCTGATCTGTTAATTGATTTGACTGTCCAATTAGTGATTCTGCATGGACAAACATTTTTAATTTTTTATACTGTCGTAAATCAATGTCAATATTTTTGAATACACCTCTGGAATCTCCTGATTCTAATTCACAAATTGACATTGCTAATGATTGCTCATTTTGACGAAGTACTGTATTGTTATTGTTTAATTGTTCACGTACAACTCCTGGAGGTGTTACATATCCAATTGGGTCTTTGTTTGAGTTTTCTTCAATGTTTACTGTATTTACATCAAACTGTGTTGCTTCATCTCCACCAGTTTGTGGATCATCACCATTTTCTTGTAACGTTAAGTTATAACGTCTCCAATCACCACGAATTAAATCTAATGTTGCAAAACGTAATACTACAGGTTGGTCAAATCCTGTCATATACATACGAATGAAACGAATAGAACGTAAATCGTTTAATGGAATTTTTTCATCTGGTGTAACTGTCGCATCCGCAGATCTGTTAAAGTCTGCAATTGGAATTTTCACCTGAAGCCAACGTGCTTGAACCGAACTTTCATTAGGCACAGCAGGGTTTGTAAAACGTTCTTCTATAATATATGGTGTTGATGTACCAATAGTAGAGTTAATTGGAATTCTGAATTGATAGTAATTATCAATTGTATTCATCGTTTGATCTCGGTTGATATCTTCTACATCTGGAACCGTTGTTGATCCTCTGTTTGTATCCGTAACCGCAATTGGAGAATTTCCTTGCGTACCATTGAAATTTTTGTAACGTTCTAAAACATCACCACTTGCATTTAAGAAGTATTCATAGTTATCTGCTGCAGGATCGGCTTCACCTGAATAGACATCATATATCTGAGCCTCTCCAACATCATCTAAACCATCTAAACCAATATCTTGTACTTGTCTGTTAGCATCGTCAGCATCAAACGCATACACTAATGATTGTGCTTGCGGCACTTCTCCCCAAATAGTTTGTGTCACTAACGTGTTTGATGCACCAGCTTCAGGTAATCCATTTTCATATTGTTTACGACCATCCTTTAAAACATCTTCAGAGATATTACCAATATTGAATACTAATTCACCACTAATACTAGCATCTGGATTACCATTTTCATCATACGTAGGATCTAATACCCAAAATTGTATAAATTCTACATTTGCTTGTTCAAAGTTTGTTGTAGTAACTGGACGTGTGATTCCTCCAAAATTACTTTCTGGTAATTGTCCATTGAAGTTAGGGTTGTTATTGTATGGTCCTCTTTCGTCTGGATAAAATGCTAAATCTAATGTTGTTTGCAGATTTGTTTGTCCAATGGCAATATCCGTTTGCGGGAATATTTCATCTACAAATACTCTACGTGTTTCATTGGTTGATAATTCATCAACGCTAATTCCTCCAGGCGCTCGATTCCCATAAAATACAGGATCAATTGTATACCAAGCAAGCTTTGCTCTTTGAAATCCTACTGCTTGATCGTTTGAAAACTGTCCACCTAAGTTATCACCTAATATATTTCCTTGTGTTCCTGGCACACTCGATAAAAACCATCCTAATGGAGATTTTATATCTATCGTAGATTGCGCTCCTTCAAAATCATCTACATATGCCGTTGATTCCCCTGCAAAGTCAGCATTTTTAGGACTTCCTGGTGACAGGTATGCAAATTCTCCACGTACTGATAAGTTTGAAACTACATCCGTATCAATGTTTGGCAATTTGTTTACTAATCGTGTTAGAAAAGGAACTTCTGTTGAATAATTACCGTTAATTCCAAAGATGGAATTGTTTACTGGTTCTGAACCATAATTTGCTTTCTGCGTAATTGGTCGCTCATTTAAGTTTAAGAATGTAGCTCCAAGTAAGAAATTTTTATTGAATTGATGTTCAACATTTATTCCTGTAAATCGTTTGTTTTGTTGTCCAAATAATGAATTATTTTCTACCGAAACATCAATTGGTGTGTTTGAAGCTTTTAGTGCTTCATCTAGGATTTGAACTCTTCCTAATTGATAGTTTACTGTATAGTCAATTCCTTCTTGTAATACTCTTCCTCCAGCTGTTACAACTACGGAACCTCTTGGCACGTTGAATGCTCCTAATGGAATTCCATCTCCACTTTCTGATTTGTATCTACCTTTTAATTGGAATTTATTTAATTCAGCATCATCTAATGCACCAGCTTTTGTTTCTACATACATGGATCTGTATACATATTTCGTTTGGTTAGCATTATAGTTGGCTGGAATATCATAGTTTTCCGAAGCGGCGTTTCTTAATTTTTCAAATAAGTAATCCCCAAACGGTTCTACTTTCGTAAAAATGATTCGACCAAATTCTTGATCTACCGTAATTCCTGGATAGTAATCAAAGAAACCGTCTCCACCAGCTTGTGGATTTTGATAAATGTCTAATCGATCTAAATTAAATACTTTTAATAAAATCTCATCTGCAATGTCCGCAGGAAGTGCTGGACCGCCTTCAGCTGCTGTAATATAGTTTACTGGCGATGGATCTGTATATAAAATGTTTAATCTGAAATCATCTGGACTTAGTTGGTATGCGTTTGTTGCATAGATATTTTTCATCATTAAATCCCAAATTGGATCTGCAACTTCAGTAATACTACTTTTTAATAGTTTTACAACTAAGTTTTGATTTTCTATTTGTGTTGGATTTCCGCTAGGATCTGTATTTGTTACCTGCGTCGCATCAATTCCTCCATTGGCAAATTCACCAACTTGATGCACTTGTCCGTTTGCTGTGTATTGGAATGCAACGGCTAATACTTCATCATTACTTAAACGTTGATTTAAGGAAATATAACCAAGCTTTGTACTTATTTGGTATTCGTTTTCATTTAATTTTCGAGCATTTTCAAGATATACATAATCAAATCCTTCTTGTGCATTGGCAGCAGCAGGAAACCCTAACTGAACGGTTGCAATATCTCTAATTTGATCATTTAATACAGAACCTGTAGTCCCAATAGCTTCTGGATCATATTTATTATTTTCATTATCCGGCAAAGCATTTGGGTTTGCAGTGTTAAAAAATGATGCTTGCGAAGTTCTAACTTTATCTGGATTTGATTCTCCTAAATCTTGTAAACCAACAATGTTTCTTACATTTTCAGTTCGTGCAGATCTGTTTGTTACCCAAACTTCTACTCTTGTAATTTCTACAGGTGTATTTTCGAAAGGATAGTTTTCTAAAGCAACATCATATCGATCTCTAAAGTATTGTGATAGAAAGAAGTGACGATCTTCATCGTAGTCTAATGCAAATAATTCAAATTCTTCAATAGTTCCACCACCTTCTGAGGTAATGGTTCTGGTTTGTGAACGTTGCTCAGAGAATACTCCTGTAATACGTGTTTTTCCAAATTGCAATTCTGTTTTTACACCAAATAAACTTTGCGCTCCCGTAATTAAAGAACTATTTAATGGCATACTTACGTTACCAACTTCAATTTTTTGAAGAATGTCATCTTCTGTTGGTGTATATTCTAATTTAATTTGATTTTGAAAGTCAAACGTAGATTCCGTATCGTAGTTAGCTGTAACTTTTAATCGTTCTCCAACTTTACCGAGTAAACTTAGACTGATTCGTTGATCAAAGTCAAAACTTAGATTGCTTCGGTTTCTTGGAGATAATGCTGGATTGTCATTTTTTTGAAAACGAATTCCTAAATCCATCGCTACCGAACCTTGTGGAATTACTTCAATGGTATTTCCTCCAAATATACTTTCAAAGAAGTTTGAATTGATATAGAATTTTGGCAATAAATTTTTCTGTCCATCTTCTGAACCATCTTTTTTACCTGAAATTGCATCTAGTTTTTCTTTGAAATACCCTTTCATACTTTCCTTCAACAATAACTCACGGTATTGCTTAGGCGTTAAAATTAACGGATAACGTATATCAAAATTTGCAACAGATTCCGTGTAGATGTATCTATCTATTTTTGGATCGTATGTATATTTGAGTATAATACTGGACGGATCTTTGAGTTTTATTTTACCCAAAGCAAAGCCTGTCTGCGTAGCAGTTGAATCTTGCGGCGTCGTTGTCGGTTCTTGCGCTACAAGTATAGATGAAAATAACAAAGCAAATACGACAAGCGTATTTTTCGCGGTTTTTGTTATTAGGTTGGTAATATTTTTCAAGGTACTTATAAGTTTTTTAAAGCCAATTTTATCAATTCTTCTACACTTCCATTTGGCATTTCTTTAATTATTTTATCGAGGATTCTTTCAGATTGTTTTCTTGCAAAACCTAATACTTCCAAAGCAGATAACGTTTCTTCTTTGTTTGTATTGCTTTCAGACATTGAAACTTCTTCAAGATCATATAATTTTAAGACTTTGTCTTTTAATTCTATAATTACGCGTTGTGCTGTTTTAGCTCCAATTCCTTTAACACTTTGAATGGTAGCTACATCTCCTGAACCAATTGCTTCACAAACACTTTCTGCTGTTAATGAAGATAACATTGTACGCGCTGTACTCGTTCCAATCCCTGAAACCGAGATCAACAAGCGAAAAACGGCACGTTCACTTTTTTGAAAAAAACCATATAATGACTGTGCATCTTCACGTACGTAAAGATGTGTAAATAGTTTTATATTTTCCTGATTCGGGATTTGAGAATACGTCGTTAATGAGATGTTGATGAAATATCCTACTCCATTACATTCTATCACGACATCCGTTGGATTTTTCTCTACGAGTTTCCCTTGTATGTGAGTAATCATCTATTTGCAACTAGTTAAAGTTCCAAATGTAATAAATTTATTCACATTTACTTAACGATTTTCGCCTTTAATAGACGAATGTTACATAGTAATCGTTTTTATGATTCCTCTTTTCGTTGTTGCCATTTTTCTTTTTCCTGTGCATCAACCACTACAACAGCCGCCATATTTATCATTTCATTGACACTTGCACCTAACTGTAATATGTGAACAGGCTTACTCATTCCTAGCATTATAGGTCCAATAGAATCTGCTTTATTTAGCTCTTTCATAAGCTTATACGTAATGTTTGCCGCATCAAGATTTGGAAACACAAGTGTATTTACTTCTTTTCCTGCCAATTTTGAGAATGGAAATTTTTCTGCTAACATTTCTCTGTTTAGCGCAAAATCGGATTGTAAAGCTCCATCAACATTGATATCTGGATAAAATTTGTGTAAATATTCAACAGCCTCACTTACTTTTGTAGCTCTTTCATGTTCAGATGAACCAAAGTTTGAATATGACAACATCGCAATGTTTGGCTCTAATCCGAACATTTTTACGGTTAAGGCTGTCATTTGCGCAATTTTTGCCAATTCGCGTGCAGAAGGGTCAATATTGATAGACGTATCAGATAAAAACATTGGTCCACGCTCTGTGATCATCAAGTTTGTTGTTGCTACTTTTTTCACGCCATTTGCCGTTCCAATAAGTTCTAGCATTGGTTTTACAACTGTTGGGTAACTTCTAGAATATCCTGAGATTAATCCATCAGCAAAACCATCATTTACTAACATGGCTGCAAAGTAATTACGTTCTCGCATTTTCTTTTGCGCATCAATTATTGTAACTCCTTTACGTTTTCTGGATTCCCAATAAATTTGTGCAAATTTCTCTCTACGTTCTTTTTGCTCACTACTTTTAGGATCAATGATTTCCACATCACCATCAAATTCTAATTCTGTCCTTAATTCATGAATTAATTTTTCATTCCCTAAAAGAATTGGAACTCCAATTCCTTCATCATATACATATTGCGCAGCTTTTAGAACATCTAAATGATCTGCTTCGGCAAATACAACACGTTTTGGATTGGTACGTGCTCTTTTGTGCAATAATCGAATAATTTTATTGTCAGCTCCTAAACGGTGTAAAAGTTCGTCTTCATAACGCGCCCAATCTTCAATAGGCTCTGTAGCAACACCTGAATCCATTGCAGCTTTTGCAATTGCAGGCGGAATTTTTGCAATAAGTCTTGGATCAAATGGTTTTGGAATGATGTAATCTTTTCCAAAATTGAGTTTTGTTTCTCCGTATGCTATATTTACTTGCTCAGGCACTGGTTCTTTTGCTAATTCGGCTAACGCTTTTACTGCTGCCATTTTCATAGCTTCGTTAATTTTTGTAGCTCTTACATCAAGTGCTCCACGAAATATAAACGGAAAACCAAGAACATTGTTTACCTGATTAGGATGATCAGATCGTCCTGTTGCCATAATGATATCATCACGAGTAGCTATTGCTTTTGTGTATGGAATTTCTGGGTTTGGATTTGCCATTGCAAATACAATCGGATCGGCATTCATGCTTAATAACATGTCCTCTGAAACCATATCCGCTCTAGACAACCCAATAAATACATCAGCTTGCTCCATTGCTTCTTCTAGAGTATAAATGTTTCTATCAGTAGCAAATTCTAGTTTTTGCGAAGTAAGGTTATCTCTATCTTTTCTTATCACACCTTTACTATCCAGCATGACTATATTTTCATCTTTTGCTCCAAAAGCCTTATACAGTTTGGTACAAGATATTGCCGCTGCACCAGCTCCATTAATGACAAATTTAACTTTGTCAATTTTCTTATTCACCAATTCTAAAGCGTTAAGTAATGCGGCTGCAGAAATAATTGCTGTACCATGCTGATCATCATGCATCACAGGAATATCCAATTCTTCTTTTAAGCGTCTTTCTATCTCAAATGCTTCAGGAGCTTTAATATCTTCTAAATTGATTCCCCCAAAAGTAGGCGCTATATTTTTTACAGTTTCAATGAATTTATCTACATCTTTCGTATCTATCTCTATATCAAAAACATCAATATCTGCAAAAATTTTAAACAATAACCCTTTCCCTTCCATAACTGGTTTAGAAGCTTCAGGTCCAATATCTCCCAAGCCTAATACAGCTGTTCCGTTTGATATTACAGCAACTAAGTTTCCTTTTGTAGTGTATTTATAAACGTTTTTCTTATCTTTTTCAATCTCTAAACAAGGTTCGGCAACTCCTGGAGAATAAGCTAATGACAAATCTCTTTGCGTTGTATATCTTTTTGTTGGAACCACTTTTATCTTTCCTGGCTGTGGCTTCGCATGATATATAAGTGCTTCTCTTCTCTTACGTTCTGTATTACTCATTTTATTGTTCTTTTTATCCGATTATGAATATTTTTGAATAAGTATGAACTTACAAAGTTATAAGTATGTCTGTAATGGAAAAATTTTAATGTGTTTTCTTTACTATTTTAACGCTGATTTATCTTTTTGAGCTATATCATGTCTATAAAAAGATAAACAAAATGATTATTTTTGCTTAGTTACCTGTAAAGAAACTTCATTTTATATATCAATTCTGAAATGGATTTCGGAACTACATTTTCAAGCTTATACTTATGAAAACAACTGATAAAGCAAAATTGCGATCAAATAGCGCTGTTGAAACGGAAAAACCATCTATGTATGATATCCCGATTAATGACATAAGTGGCAAGCCTATTTCACTTAGGGATTTTGAGTCAAAGAAAATACTTTTTGTGAATGTGGCTTCTAAATGTGGGTTTACGAAACAGTATAAAGAGTTGCAATTACTTAGTGATACTTACCCAGAAGAACTTGTCGTTATCGGTTCTCCATGCAATCAATTTGGCAAACAAGAGCCTGGAAATACTTCAGAAATTCTAGAATTTTGCGAATTGAATTTTGGCGTTACTTTTTTACTTACTGAGAAATTACACGTAAAAGGAAGCAAACAACATCCTTTGTATACTTGGTTAACTTCAAAAAAACTAAACGGTAAAAAGAATTCGAGTGTGAAATGGAATTTCCAAAAGTACTTGATTGACGCTAAAGGAAATCTTATTGATTATTATTTTTCATTCACAAAACCAATGAGTTCAAAAATAACAAAGCATTTGTTGTAATTTTTGGACACACACATAGTTCTTATTCTGTTTTTAAGAAATTGATATTCCGCACTAAACCAGTATATTTTGTTCGCTTTACAGCAGATTTTTTAAAGATTTCACTAAAGACTTCTTGTGTAATTTCTTCCCAGTCCTTTTTGGTCATGGAAAGCAATTCGGGATGTGGATTGAACAATGGTTCATTGTGTGGCTTTGAGAATTTATTCCACGGACACACATCTTGACAGATATCACAACCAAACATCCAATCGTCAAATTGTCCTTGTACGTGTGCTGGAATTTCATTTTTTAGTTCGATGGTAAAATACGAGATACATTTGCTTCCATCTACCACATACGGATCTACAATAGCCTGTGTTGGACACGCATCAATACACGCTGTACAACTTCCACAATGATCTGTTACAGGAGAATCATAATCTAGTTCTAAATCTATGATTAATTCTGCAATGAAGTAAAAGGAACCTACTTTTTGCGTGAGCAAATTGCTATGTTTCCCTATCCAACCTAAGCCACTTTTCGCAGCCCAAGCTTTGTCTAATACTGGCGCAGAATCTACAAAAGCGCGTCCTGAAACTTCTCCGATTTCATCTTGAATGAAATTTAGTAAGTGTTTTAATTTATCTTTTATGACAAAGTGATAATCTGTTCCGTAAGCGTATTTTGATAATTTTGGCGCTTCTAAATCTTTTTGAATTTCCGATGGATAGTAATTAAGTAATAGTGAAACTACCGATTTTGAATCTTCTACAAGTTTTGTTGGATCTAATCGCTTGTCGAAATGATTTTCCATATAACTCATTTCGCCATGCATATTTTTGTTGAGCCAAGCTTCTAATCGTGGTGCTTCTTCTTCTAAAAATGCAGCTTTTGAGATTCCACACGATAAAAACCCAAGTCGTTTTGCTTCTTCTTTGATTAGTTTTGTATGTTGTTCTTTTACACTCAAGAAGTACGTTTTGTGAATTTTAAAGTAACATCAATTGGTTTTAGTGTAATTAATGGCGCAATTTCTACTTTAGACTGATCAGTTTCTATATGATATTTTTTTAGGATTGAATTTACAGACAACATCATTTCATATAATGCAAAACCATTTCCGATACACATTCTTGGTCCTGCGCCAAATGGAAAGTAATGTCCGGCAGTTTTTTTTCGATTTTCATCTGAAAAACGTTCTGGAATAAACGCATCTGGATTGTCCCAATATTTTTTGTTTCGATGTAATTCATAAAATGAAATACCAATCATCGTTCCTTTTTCTATGTTGAATTCCGAAAAAGAATCATCTTCAATAGCAACTCTATCCGTAATCCACGCTGGCGGATATAATCGCATTGATTCTTCTACACAGTTTTTCACATAGTTAAGCTTGCTCAACTTTTCCATGTGTGGTAAATTGTCATCAACAGTATCAACTTCCGCGACAGCTTTTTTAAGTGCTTCAGGACTTTTCGCTAAGAGATGAAACGTAAACGTTAATGCATTTGCGGTAGTTTCGTGTCCTGCAACAAAGAAGATTAAAATTTCATCTATCAATTGCTCATTAGTCATGGACGTTCCGTCATCTTCGTATTTTGCCTTGAGCAACATATCTAGTAAATCATCATGTTCTTTTTCAGAAGCACGACGTTCATCGATAACTTTATTAATGATATTACGACTTTCTTGAACTAGCGCCATATGTTTTGCCACCAAACCACTTACTTTGTACCACCATTTTTTGTGTGGTTGACGAATTTCACGAATGATAAAGTCTTGTAATTTTTCAATGATTTCCTGTAGACGATACATTGTATTATCGTCCGAAGAATAATTGAATAACGATTTTGCAACTACATGAAACGCCAATTGATTCATGATTGGATATAAAGCTACTTTTTCATCTACCTGAATCGTTTCAAGTTGTTTTTCAATTTCACCTTCCATAATTGCCACTAACTTTTGTAGTTTTTCTTTATGAAATGCTGGCTGAATGAGTCTGCGTTGTTTTAACCAATAGTCGCCACTTGCTGTCAACAATCCTTTTCCAACGTATTTGGATAGAAATTTTGTTTGAATTTTAGATTTGTTGTAGTTCTTATGATTTTTTCGCAGAATGTGTTTTGTAATTTCTGCATCACGCGTGAGCATTACCGTTTTTGCAAATGGAGCTTTTATTGAAAATGAATCCCCATTTTTATCAAAACCTTCTTTATGAAATGGAATCGGATTTCGTGTGATCGACGAAGATCTAGATAACAATTTCAAGAAAGGAATTCTATTTGGATATTTGTACATTTTGGTGCTCGATGTTAGGTTGCTTCGCTCTTGAGTTTTGGGTTGGTCGCTTTGCTCCTTTTATTGATTTGGTATTAAAAAATACTTTTACATTTAAAAATTCAACATTTATAATTTATCATTTTAGAAAAGTCCGCCTTGCGTTGCTCCTTTTATTCTTCCTAAATGTTTGTATGCAAGTTCAGTAACTTCTCTTCCTCTTGGCGTTCGGATAATGAATCCTTGTTGAATGAGAAATGGTTCGTATACTTCTTCAATAGTTTCACCACTTTCAGAAACAGCCGTAGCAAGTGTTGTGATTCCTACTGGTCCGCCTTTGAATTTATCTATAATGGTAGAAAGAATTCGATTGTCCATCTCATCCAAACCATATTTGTCTACATTAAGTGCTTTTAGGCTATACCTAGCAATTTCAATATCGATACTACCATTTCCTTTTATTTGAGCAAAATCACGCACTCTACGCAATAATGCATTTGCAATACGCGGCGTTCCACGACTTCTTCCTGCAATTTCTATAGCAGCTTCCATACTGATTGGAACATTAAGTATCTGTGCACTTCTTTGCACTATGGTAGATAATAATTCTGTAGAATAGTATTGTAATCTGCTAGCAATTCCAAAACGCGCACGCATTGGTGCCGTAAGTAATCCTGAACGCGTTGTTGCGCCTACTAGCGTAAATGGATTCAGGTTGATTTGAACCGTTCTTGCATTTGGTCCAGATTCAATCATGATATCAATTTTATAATCTTCCATTGCCGAGTAGAGATATTCTTCTACTATTGGACTTAATCGATGGATTTCATCTATAAACAATACATCACGCTCATCTAGGTTTGTTAGCAATCCTGCTAAATCACCTGGCTTGTCTAATACAGGACCAGAAGTAACTTTGATACTTACATCTAATTCATTTGCTAAAATGTGCGCTAGTGTTGTTTTTCCTAATCCTGGAGGACCATGAAATAAGGTATGATCTAATGCTTCTTCTCTGAGATTTGCCGCTTGTACAAAGATTTGTAAATTTTCTAATACTTGATCTTGCCCTGTAAAGTCTTCAAAGGATAATGGTCTTAATGCTTTTTCAACGTCTAATTCTTCTGGCGAGTAGTTATCGCTATTGGGATTTAAATTTTCGTTCATAAAGATTTGTGTTCAGATATGAGCCACTACTTTTCTTCTTCAACATGCAACAGCTTCATAACAAAGATAAGAGAAAAACGCCATAGCGTCATGATTTGATCTACGTAGTTTTTGTTATTCTATTACCTAGTTATATCTCGATATTTATAAAAACACGGATGTAAGATTTTTATATTACACGTAATAGTAATATTATTACATTAATTATAACCAAAAATTATTTAATTATGTTAAAAAACATTTTACAGTTAAAAGGTGCAAAATCTTTATCGAAGAAAGCACAAGGGGAAATTAATGGCGGTATGTTTCCGTTT
Source organism: Kordia sp. E (assembly GCF_056033805.1). NCBI lineage: Bacteria > Pseudomonadati > Bacteroidota > Flavobacteriia > Flavobacteriales > Flavobacteriaceae > Kordia > Kordia sp. E. Next base: position 1,715,256 of record NZ_JBRASR010000002.1, on the reverse strand, counting down.
TTATGTGACGTTTTTTGCCCACGAGGATGCCATTGTATAAATGCTTATAATGACTACTGTGTATTCAGTAGTGGCATAAAGCAAGGACAGTATTGCGTATCATTATAATATAATGACAAAAAAAAGAGTCGTTTAAAATTTAAACGACTCTTTTTAAATATATAATTTATTTCTTGTATTTCATTTTCATGAGATTTCCATTTTTATGGAAATGTTAGTGATGCAATTCTTCTTCACCATCTTTCATTGGAACATTTTGAGGAACGAAATCATCATCATGACCTGGCTTACTGTAATCATATGCCCAACGGTGTACATGAGGAATTTCTCCTGGCCAGTTTCCGTGCATATGCTCTACAGGTGCTGTCCATTCTAATGTATTTGATCTCCAAGGGTTTTGTGGTGCTTTCTTTCCAAAGAACATACTTCCGAAGAAGTTGTATAAGAATACTAATTGGAACGCTCCACCAACAATTGCAAACAATGTAATTATTACGTTTACGTTTGCTAAATCATCAAATAATGGAAATTCAGAGTTTGTATAATAACGTCTTGGTAAACCTGCCATTCCGATAAAGTGCATTGGGAAAAATACTCCATACGCACAAATAGCTGTTACCCAGAAGTGAACATATCCTAAGTTTTTGTTCATCATTCTTCCGAACATTTTTGGGAACCAATGATATACACCTGCAAACATTCCGTATAGTGCAGAGATACCCATTACTAAGTGGAAATGCGCTACTACAAAGTATGTATCATGTACGTTGATATCTAATGTACTGTCTCCTAAAATAATACCTGTTAATCCTCCAGTGATGAATGTAGATACTAATCCGATAGAGAATAGCATTGCAGGATTTAACTGTAAGTTACCTTTCCAGAGTGTTGTGATATAGTTAAATGCTTTTACCGCTGATGGTATTGCAATTAATAATGTTGTAAATGTAAATACAGATCCTAGGAATGGATTCATTCCTGAGATAAACATATGGTGTCCCCAAACAATTGTTGATAGGAAAGCAATTGCTAAGATAGAAGCTACCATGGCTCGATATCCAAAAATCGGTTTTCGCGAGTTTGTTGCAATAACTTCTGAAGTTATACCTAATGCTGGAAGTAGTACAATGTATACTTCAGGATGCCCTAAGAACCAAAATAAGTGTTCAAATAGTACTGGCGATCCACCTTGATAATGTAATACTTCTCCTTGTATAAATATGTCTGATAGATAGAACGATGTTCCAAAACTTCTATCAAATATTAGTAGTAATGCTGCTGAAAGTAAAACTGGGAATGAAACTACACCAATAATTGCAGTTACAAAGAATGCCCAGATTGTTAATGGTAATCTTGTCATAGACATTCCTTTTGTTCTAAGGTTGATTACCGTTACGATATAGTTTAATGAACCTAGTAATGAGGAAGCAATGAATATTGCCATCGATACTAGCCATAGTGTCATTCCTAATCCTGATCCTGGTATTGATTCTGGCAAGGCACTTAATGGAGGATAGATTGTCCATCCTGCTGATGCCGCTCCACCTTCAACAAATAAAGATAATACCATGATTACACTTGAGATAAAGAATAACCAGTATGATACCATGTTTAAGAATCCTGAAGCCATATCTCGTGCTCCAATTTGCAATGGAATAAGTAAGTTACTAAATGTACCACTTAAACCTGCCGTTAGTACAAAGAATACCATTATGGTACCGTGAATTGTAACTAAGGCTAAATATTTATCTGCACTTAATACACCACCTGGTGCCCAGTTTCCTAAAAATATCTCAAAGATTGTAAATGATTCTTTAGGCCATGCAATTTGCATACGGAAAAATATAGACATCATGATCCCGATAACTCCCATGATAGTACCTGTAATTAGATACTGCTTGGCAATCATTTTGTGATCTTGACTAAATATATATTTAGTCATGAATGTCTCTTTATGATGATGTCCGTGATCGTCGTGTCCGTGATCTTCTGCGTGTACTGCTGTTGCTGACATATCTATATATTATATCTTTTAATTATTTCTTTTTTAATCTTTATTTTCCGAAAGTAGCTTGTTCTGCGATCCACTTATCGTAGTCTTCTTGACTTTCTACGATTACTTTCATTTGCATGTTGTAGTGAGATTCACCACAAATTTTGTTACATAATAAAAGGAAATCGAATTCGTATGCTTCTAATGCATCTTCACCTTCAGCTAATAGCTTTTCGCTTTTGGCTGCTCTGATGTCATTGATACGTCTTACTTTGTTTGTAATTTTTGGTGTATCACGCATTTCCTCTGTCGTCATTGTTGGCTTCATAGCAAATTCTGTAATCATACCAGGAACACAGTTCATTTGCATTCTAAAGTGTGGCATGTAAGCAGAGTGTAATACATCTTGCGAACGCATTTTGAATACTACTTTTCTGTTTACAGGCAAGTGTAATTCTTGTACGATAACATCATCTTGTGCATATGGATCTTCTGTATCTAATCCTAAGATGTTTGCTGCAGGACCTAAATCGATTAAACGAACATTTGCCTTTCCTAATACGTTATCTTCTCCAGCGTAACGTGCTTTCCAGTTAAACTGTTGTGCATATAATTCCACTACAATTGGATCATCATCCATGTTTACATCCATGATTTCGTTCCATGTAAATAATCCATAAAGAATTAAACCTGCTAATGTAATTACTGGAATGATTGTCCAAATAAATTCTAGTTTGTCATTATCAGCATAGTACAATGCTTTTCTTCCTTCTTTACCTCTGTATTTGAAAGCGAAGTAGTGTAATAATGCTTGTGTAAGTGTTTGCACAAAAAAGATCAATACCATAGATATGATCATTAATGTATCAACAGTAGTTCCGTGTTCAGTTGCGGCATTTCCAATTAGTGGCAAATCACCCCATTTTACGAAACATACTATTGTGATAATATATATGAACATCAAGAATCCCATCATAAGGTATCCATTGATATTGTTATCCTTGTCGTTAGCTACCTGAGAATTATCTACTTTTGCTTGAGATAAGTCAAAAATCTTCGTCAGTTGCCAAATTGCGATTGCAATGAGGATAATTACTATAAACGTTAGTAAACCAGTAGTCATCTTATTTTATACTGTTTTGAGATTAATTAATAATGAAATTGTTTACTTTCTTCAATAAACGGATTTCGTTTCGCCAATAATGGTGCTTTTGTCAGTGTCGTAAATACTACGAATATGAATAATCCTAGGAAGAATAATACTCCTCCTATTTCAGGCATTCCTAATGACCAGTGTGTACCAACCGTAGCCGGCATTACCATATTGAATACATCTATGTAATGACCAAATAAGATCACAACACCCGCAATTACTATAATCCAATTAAGTCTCTTATAATCACTGTTCATTAAGATCAATAATGGGAATATTAAGTTCAATGCAATCATTCCAAAGAATGGTAAGTTATAGTCTTCAATACGTGTAATGAAGTATGTTACTTCTTCTGGAATGTTTGAATACCAGATTAACATGAATTGAGAGAACCATAAGTATGTCCAGAAAATACTGATACCGAACATGAATTTTGCTAAATCGTGTAAGTGGCTATCGTTTACATATGGTAATAACCCTTTTGATTTAAGATATATTGTTACTAAAGCAATTACTGTGATTCCAGATACAAACATACTTGCGAATACGTACCATCCGAATAGTGTACTAAACCAGTGGTGATCGAAAGACATGATCCAATCCCAAGACATCATTGATTCTGAGATTAAGAATAATACTAAGAATACTGCAGCTAATCTGAAGTTTTTCTTAAAGTTACTATTGTCATTAGATTCGTCTTGACGTAATGACAACTTTCTTGATATTGTGCGATATGCAATCCAGATTGAACTATAAATTACAGCTCGAACAATGAATCCTGTTGGATTTAACCAACCTTTTTTACCATATGTTAGTTTATCAAAATGATCTATGTCAGTAGGATCAATTAATTTTGGATCCATCCAATGGAACAAATGATTTAAGTGTAAGCTTGGTAAACAAAGTATTAACAAAATAATGATACTAATTGTACCAGGAATGATATATGCTGTGATTCCTTCCATTACTCTAAAAAGTACTGGCGACCATCCTGCTTGTGCTGCACGTTGTATTGCATAGAACGCTAATACTCCTAATGATATCATCATAAAGAAGAACGCTGCTATATATATTGCTGCCCAAGGCTTGTTTTGTAATTGAGTTAATTTGTGCTCATCATGCTTTGCTGAATCGTGGTGACCAGCTTCCGCTCCATGATTTCCTTCAGAAGCATGTGTAGCATCGTGAGATGTTTCACCGTGATTATCTTCTGCTGTAGCATGAGCATCAGTTTTGTGATCGTCATGATGTGCTGTTTTACCATCGTCATGACTTGCTTCTTCTCCATGTCCACCATGACCATGAGCAGCTTCGTGAGCTTTCATTTCCTCTACTGTACTTGGCGTAGAAGCAAAACTCCATGCTACCAAAATAGCTCCAAGAACCATGGAAATTATTGCGAAAAGTCTTAATCTATTTGAAAACGTATACATTGTATATAATTCTGTTTCTTTATTGATCTTATTTTAAATCTGCTTTCAATTTTAATACATATTGAACAACTTGCCAGCGTTCTTTTGTATTTAATTGACTTGCGTGTGATCCCATGTTGTTTTTACCATACATAATTACATGGTAAATACTTCCTTCTGTAATTGCCCTAGCTGGCTCATTATATTTAGGAATTCCCAAGAATTTTTCACGCTTTGCTAAAGTCCCTTGTCCGTCTCCTTTATTTCCATGACAAACAGCACAGTAGATTCCGTACAACTCTTTACCTTCTGCAAGGTTTTCTTCAGTCAATTCTAATGAAGTTCTCAATTCAGCTTTTGCAGCTTCATATCCTTCATTTGTATTATCATACTCATAAGGCAACCAACCTCTTTTGATACTTCCTTCTGCTGGAAGTTGTGCTTCCATTTTCCCTTCAAATCCTCCGTAAGGAACTCCATCAACTTCTTGATAAGCTTCGTATCCTACAGGCTCATACATATTTGGAAAATATTGGTAGTTTGGCTGTGATTTATTAAAGCACGAAGTCATTAGCAATGCTGCTCCAAAAACGACTCCTATTTTTATAAGGTTCTTTATCATCTTATTAATGCTTTTTTTCAGTGACTTTAATTTCTGTAGCACCTGTTGCTTCCAACAATGCTGTTAATTCATCTTCATTCCCTCCATGAACTGCTACTTCCATTAAGAAGTGATCATCAGTTGTTCGTGGATCAGGATTTTCAGCTTCTTTAAATGGCCATAATCTACTTCTCATGTAAAATGTGATTACCATTAAATGCGCTGCGAAAAATACTGTCATTTCAAACATAATTGGCACGAATGCTGGCATGTTTTCTATGAAACTAAAACTTGGCTTACCACCAATGTTTTGTGGCCAATCAACAATCATAATATAATACATCATTGTTGATGCTACAGCTAATCCAACAATTCCATACATAAATGCTGTAATTGCAAGTCGCGTAGGCTCAAGTCCCATTGCTTTGTCTAGTCCGTGTACAGGAAATGGTGTGTACACTTCTTCGATATGATGATTTTCTTGACGTACTTTTTTCACTGCTGACATTAGTACATCATCATCGGTATACATTGCTTGTATTACTTTACTACTCATTGTTACCGTCTCTTAGTTTTTTATATTTTTCTCCTGATGATTTTAAGATTGATTTTACTTCTGCCTGTGCAATCACAGGGAATGTTCTTGAATATAGTAAGAACAATACAAAGAAGAATCCAATCGTACCTATAAATATTCCTATATCTACAAACGTTGGTGAAAACATTGTCCATGATGATGGAAGGTAATCTCTGTGTAATGATGTTACGATAATTACGAAACGCTCAAACCACATTCCAATGTTTACGACAATAGAAATTATAAAAGAGAATACAATACTTGTTCTCAGTTTTTTAGACCACATAAATTGTGGAGAAAATACATTACATGTCATCATTGCCCAATATGCCCACCAGTAAGGACCAGTTGCTCTGTTTAAGAATGCATATTGTTCGTATTCAACTCCTGAATACCATGCGATGAATAATTCTGTGATGTATGCACAACCAACTATAGAACCCGTAATCATAATTACAATGTTCATTAATTCGATGTGTTGTACTGTAATATAGTCTTCCATATTACATACTTTTCTCATAATAATCAATAGCGTATTTACCATTGCAAATCCTGAGAAAATCGCTCCTGCCACAAAGTATGGAGGAAAGATTGTTGTATGCCATCCTGGTATCACTGACGTTGCGAAGTCAAACGATACAATTGTATGTACTGAAAGTACTAATGGTGTTGCTAAACCTGCTAACACTAATGATACTTCTTCAAAACGTTGCCAATCTTTTGCACGTCCACTCCAACCAAAACTTACTAAGCTGTATATTTTCTTTTGGAAAGGCTTTACAGCTCGATCTCTAATCATTGCAAAATCTGGCAATAAACCTGTCCACCAGAATACTAATGATACAGATAAATACGTAGAGATTGCAAATACATCCCAAAGTAATGGTGAGTTAAAGTTTACCCATAGTGATCCAAATTGGTTTGGAATTGGTAATACCCAATATGCCAACCAAGGACGTCCCATGTGTATGATAGGAAATAATCCTGCTTGTACTACTGAGAAAATGGTCATTGCTTCCGCAGAACGGTTAATTGCCATTCTCCATTTTTGACGGAAAAGTAATAGTACTGCAGAAATTAATGTTCCTGCGTGACCAATACCAACCCACCAAACGAAGTTTGTGATATCCCAGGCCCAACCAACTGTTTTGTTTAGACCCCAAACTCCAATACCAGTAGATATTGTATAAATAATACATCCAATTCCCCAAAGGAATGCTACTAATGCAATAGAGAATACTATCCACCATTGCTTGTTGGCTTTTCCTTCTACAGGAGCAACAATATCAAGAGTTACATCGTGATATGATTTGTCTCCGGTTACTAAGGGTTTTCTTATAGGTGCTTCGTAGTGCGACGCCATAATCCGTTTATAATTGTTTCTTATTAATTCTTTTTTATGCTTCCTTTATGTTTCTAACCTTCACGTGATACTGTACGTTTGGTTTAGTTCCTACGTGCTCTAGTAAATGATACATACGATCATCTTCATAAGTCTTAGCAACTGCACTCTCTTTATCATTGATATCTCCGAATGCCATAGCGCCTGAACTACATGCTGCTGAACAAGCTGTTTGGAATTCTCCATCTTTGATTTGGCGTCCTTCACGTTTTGCATCAAGGATTGTTTTTTGCGTCATTTGAATACACATAGAACATTTTTCCATAACTCCACGAGAACGAACTACAACATCTGGGTTTAATACCATACGACCTAAATCGTCATTCATATGATAATCAAACTCATCATTCTTATTGTATAAGAACCAGTTAAATCTACGTACTTTATATGGACAGTTGTTTGCACAGTAACGAGTTCCTACACAACGGTTATATGCCATATGGTTTTGACCTTGTCTACCGTGCGATGTTGCCGCAACTGGACAAACCGTCTCACATGGAGCGTGGTTACAGTGCTGACACATTACAGGTTGGAATGCTACTTGTGGGTTTTCAGATGGATCTTCTAATTCTAAGAACCCTCCTAATGAACCATTGTCTCCAAATAATCCACTAAAGTTTTCTTTTTTATCATCATCTTCTGCAAAAGTCTCTTGAGAAGAGTAATATCTATCAATACGCAACCAGTGCATATCTCTACTTCTTCTTACTTCAGATTTACCTACAACTGGCACATTGTTTTCAGCGTGACATGCTATTACACATGCTCCGCATCCTGTACAAGCGTTTAAGTCAATTGATAGATTGAAGTGATGTCCGATAGAACGATCAAATTCATCCCATAAATCAGCATCTTCCGATGTAGCTGCGATCATTTCATGATCTTTAGACACGTGTGGCATGATATTCCATCCGTGTTTCTTATCTGCTTTATCGTAAGTATTGAATATCTCTAAAGTAGTTTCTTTTACAATGTCACCTCTACCCATTAAGGTATTGTGTAACTGTACACATGCAAATTCGTGCATTCCTGCAGAAGCAGCAACCGTTACGTTTTGCGCTGTACTAAAGTTGTTATAGAAATTATATGCATTCACTCCTGTTTGCATATCTTCTTTAATTCCTGCTTTTTTACCGTAACCTAATGCTAAACCAACCGTACCAATCGCTTGACCTGGCTGTATGATTACTGGCACTTCTAGATCAACTCCATTTACAGTAACTTTCGCATAACTACCGTTTAAACCACCGTTAGCAACATTTTCGTTTACCAACTCTAGTCTAGCAGCATCCGCTTTAGATACAGTTAAATAGTTATCCCAAGAAGCTCTTGTGATTGGATCAGGGAATTCTTGCAACCAAGGGTTATTTGCTTGCTGTCCGTCTCCCATTCCTGTTTTAGCATATAATGTCAACTCTAATCCTGAAGCAGCTTTTGTACCAGCTAATTTTCTAGCTTGTGCAGAAGCATCTGTACTTTGTGAAGCAACTTCTTCTGTTCCTTCAACTTCATTTTCTTCAATTGCAGCAGTAGCTTCATCAGCTAAACTTACAGTCGCAGTTGTTTTGAATACACCATCATGTACAGCTTTGTTCCAAGAAGTTCCTCCTAGAATGTCAGTTGACCATGTTTCTTTAACGTATTCGTAATATGCTTTTTCATTTCCAGTCCATTTTAATAAAGCATCTTGAAATTGTCTTGTATCAAATAATGGACGAATTGTAGGTTGCATTACACTGTAATGTCCTTTTTTCATTTCTGCATCTCCCCAAGATTCTAAGTAATGTGGAGTTGAAGCAATGTATTTTGTATGTAGTGCTGTTTCGTCTTCTTTCATTGTAAACGACACAGCTAATTCTAGTTTTTGTAAGCTTTCACCAAACTCTTTTCCGTTGGCTAATGTGTATACTGGATTTACTCCAGCCATGATAATTCCGCCAATAGCTCCGTTTTTAGCATCAGCAACTAACTTCGCAACCGCTTTGTCATTACCTTGTCTTATTTTACGAGGCGCTTCTTTATCAAATACTTCACTATTGATATACTCATTGATTGCCAAGACTAAACCTTGCGCATCTGCATCATTGATTCCAGATACAACAACAGCTTTTGTTTTCGCTTGTTTTATTTGACCAACAGCTTTTGCAATAGCATCTTCTGCTTTGTCAGAAAGCTTTCTTCCTGAAACACTGTTTCCAGTAACACCTGCATAAATTTTAGCTAACGCTACTTTTTGATCAGATGGAGATAATGGCACACGCTTATCAGCATTTGCACCAGACAATGTCATGTTTGATTCAAACTGAATGTGTCTTGACATTTTTGCATGACCACTTGTTCCGTGAGGAATTCTTCCTTTAGCATATCCGTCATCGTATCCACCACCTTGCCAGTCTCCTAAGATATCAGCTCCAATAGATACAATTACTTCTGCTTTAGAGAAATCGTAATCAGCCAAACCTCTTTCACCATATTTAACTTCGAAAGCATCAAGTGCAGTAGATTCAGATATTGCATCATATGTTACATGACGCACATTTGGATATTTAGCTATGAATTCTCCAACCAACTTAGATGTTGATGGACTCGCAAAAGTTTGTGTCAATAATACAACTGGTTTTCCAGCAGCATTTAAACTTGTTAACTTTTGACCTACTTCCGCATCTAATTGATCCCAAGAAGCGTCTTCACCAGCAATTTTTGGCTGCTTCACCCTCATGCTATCATATAAAGATAGTACAGATGCTTGAATTCTTGCATTAGCACTTCCTTTAACAGCAGCTTCTTTGTTGTTTTCAACTTTGATTGGACGACCTTCTCTTGTTTTAATTAAGATACTTGCAAAATCGTATCCATCTGCAATTGTTGTTGCATAGTAGTCTGCAACACCTGGAATAATAGTTTCCGGCTGCACTACATAAGGAATAGATTTAATTACTGGTCCTTCACAAGCTGCCAATGTAGCGGCAGCTGTACTAAAACCAACATATTTAAGAAAGTCTCTACGAGAAGTTGAAGAAGACTCTAACGTCTCTTTATCCCCTAAGAATTCATCTACAGGAACTTCTTCTACAAACTCATTCTGTCTAAGCGTCTCAACAATGGAGCTATTCTCATTTAACTCCTCAACACTTTTCCAGTATTTCTTGTTTGATGCCATATTATATATATAAAATTAGCTTCTTAATTAATATTAATAGTGACATTTTCCACATTCTAACGCTCCCATTTGAGACGCTTTGAATGATTCAACACCATATTTTTCTTTTAACTGCTCGTGAATCTTTTCGTAATAAGCATTTCCTTTTAGATTCACATCTGTATCTCTGTGACAGTTGATACACCAACCCATTGTTAATGGCGCATGTTGCTCAACTATTTCCATTGCTTCTATTTCCCCATGACATTTCTGACAATCTACACCTGCTACTTCTACGTGCTGCGAGTGATTGAAGTATACAAAATCTGGAAGATTGTGAACACGAACCCATTTTACTGGTTTCGGCTCATTCACATATGCTTGTTTTGCTGGATCCCATCCTGTTGCTTCATATATTTTTAAGATTTCTTTATCGTAGAAGTCTTTTGAATATTTAGCAGAAGTTTCACCGTTGTATTCACCGATATTCATGTGACAGTTCATACAGATATTTAATGATGGAATTCCTGAATGCTTACTTACTCTTGCTGAAGAGTGACAGTACTTACATTCTATTTTATTGTCTCCTGCGTGAATTTTGTGCGAGAAGTGAATTGGCTGAATTGGCTGATACCCTTGATCAACTCCAACTTGCATTAGGTATCCATATGCAAAGTATGCAGATGCTAACAAGAATAAGATTGTTGTTACGATTACCAAGAACTGGTTTTGAGCAAATGCTTTCCAAATTGGCGTTCCTTTTGTTTCTTCTTCAAGATTCAACGTTCCGTTTGCTACAGCAAACTTACGAAGCGTCTTGTTTACTAAGAATAATCCTAAAGCTAGTAAACCGAATAATACGATTAATGCCCAAAGCACCATTTGATTTGAGAAACCAGGCTCAACTACTTTTGGCCCATCTTGAACCTTTTTATCAACAACTGACGGCTCTGAAGCTGTATACGCAAGAATGTTATCAATGTCTGCATTTGAAAATTGTGGAAAAGCAGTCATTGCTTTCTTTCCATTTGCTTCATACGTCTTTACTGCATATGCATCTCCAGACTTAATCATTGCGTTGCTGTTCTTAATCCAGCTGTACAACCATTCTCTATCCAAACCTTCTTCTTCTGACAAGCGCGCCTCAATATTCCTTAAGTAAGGACCTGTTGAAGCTTTGTCTAATTTGTGACAAGCAGCACAATTTGCATTAAACAAACTTTTACCAGCTTTAACAGCGGCAGCCTCATCTTGTGCAAAGAGAGAAGTTGAAAATGCCAGCATTAGCGCTAGCGCGATTCCTAAAATTCTTGAAATTGAATTACGGTGATTCACCTTTTTCATATTTTAAAGTCTTCTTAATTTGGCATGGTTTTTTCTAAGTTTATTATGAACTTAGCTGTTCATGCATTTTCCAAATTTGAGCAAAAATACAAATAGCGTTTAATTTGAGAAATGTTAGAGAACTCTTAATTTGTAATTTATAGTAATTCTAAATAATATTTCTTTGCTAAAGTTCGTTGGTATATTTTACATTTGCACTAAATTGTATTCATTATGAGATTTTTAACAATAAAAAAGACAACTTTTATCGCACTGGGCGCGTTTTTTTACACAGGAATTGCCAGTGCACAACAAGGAGAAATTAACATCTCTCAGGATCAGAAAATAGATAAATTACTTACATATAAGACAGAAATCAATCAAGAAGCTGACAACGAGAACCGTTTTCGAATTCAAATCTTTAACGGAAATCGCAAATATGCAGAAAGAGCAAAGTCAAAATTTCGATCTAAGTATAGTGACATTAATGCAGATTTAAAGTTTGAAACTCCAAATTATAAAGTTTGGATTGGCAAATTTAGAACTCGATTAGAAGCTGACCGCATGTTAGCAGAAGTACAAAAAACATTTCCTAATGCTTTTGTTTTTTTTCCTCCTAAGAAGAAGAAATAATTACAGCTAAGAAAAGTTTAAAGCATAAAAAAAGGATCGCAAATTGCGATCCTTTTTTTATATGTATAAATTGATTTATTTCAATTTCTTCTTCACTTCTACTTCTCGGAAAGATTCTACAATATCACCTTCCTTGATGTCATTATAGTTCTTAATTTGCAACCCACAATCGTATCCTTTACTTACTTCCTTAACATCGTCTTTAAAACGTTTTAACGAAGCTAATTCTCCTGTAAAGACCACAACTCCATCACGAATTAATCGAATACCAGAGTTTCTATAGATTTTACCATCAGTTACCATACAACCAGCAATTGTTCCGATTTTAGATATCTTGAATGTTTCTCTAATTTCAGCATTACCAGTAATTTCTTCTTTCATTTCAGGAGACAACAGCCCTTCCATTGCATCTTTCACATCGTTGATAGCATCATAGATGATTGAGTATGTACGGATATCGATTTCTTCTTTATCAGCAACCATTCTTGCATTTCCTGCAGGTCGCACATTAAATCCGATAATGATCGCATCAGAAGCACTTGCTAATAACACATCACTTTCTGTAATTGCTCCAACTCCTTTGTGAATAATTTTCACTTCAATCTCTTCCGTAGATAATTTTTGGAATGAATCCGTTAATGCTTCTACAGAACCATCCACATCTCCTTTAAGAATAATATTTAATTCTTGGAAGTCTCCAATTTTTATTCTTCGTCCAATGTCTGTTAATGTTGTTCTTCTTTGCGTTCTTACAGATTGCTCTCTTAGTAATTGTGTACGTTTTGCTGCAATTTGTTTTGCATCTTTTTCGTCTACAAATACATTGAATTTATCACCTGCTTGTGGCGCTCCATCTAAACCAAGAATAGAAACTGGCGTTGAAGGATTTGCAATGTTCACTTTTTTACCACGCTCATCAAACATGGCTTTTATTTTACCACTATGCTTTCCAGCAAGTAAGTAATCACCAATTTTTAATGTTCCGTTTTGTACAAGAATTGTTGACACATATCCACGACCTTTATCAAGGAATGCTTCTACAACAGTTCCTAAGGCACTTTTATCTGGATTTGCTTGTAATTCTAGTAATTCCGCTTCAAGCAATACTTTTTCTAGTAATTCATCAACTCCTAGTCCAGTTTTTGCAGAGATATCGTGCGATTGAATTTTTCCCCCCCAATCTTCTACAAGAAGGTTCATTGCCGCTAATTTCTCTTTAATTTTTTCTGGATTTGCTGTTGGTCTATCAATTTTGTTAATCGCAAATATGATAGGAACTCCAGCAGCTTGTGCGTGACTAATTGCTTCTTTTGTTTGAGGCATTACATCATCATCCGCCGCAATTACAATAATTGCAATATCCGTTACTTGTGCACCACGAGCACGCATCGCCGTAAAGGCTTCGTGACCTGGTGTATCTAAGAATGTAATTCTTTGTCCACTTTCTAAGGTAACTCCGTATGCACCGATGTGCTGCGTAATTCCTCCTGATTCACCTGCAATTACATTTTCTTTACGAATATGATCTAGTAACGACGTTTTACCGTGATCTACGTGACCCATTACCGTTACAATTGGTGCTCTTGGAGATAAATCTTCAGGCGCATCTTCTTCTTCTTGTATTGCTTCTTCAATATCAGCCGCAACGAAGTCTACACTAAATCCGAATTCTTCTGCTACTATTGATAATGTGTCTGCATCTAAACGCTGGTTCATGGTTACCATGATTCCAAGCATCATACATTTAGAGATGATTTCGTTAATTCCAACATCCATCATTGTAGCAAGTTCACCAACAGTTACAAATTCTGTTGCTTTTAATACTTTGCTTTCTGCTGCTTGTTGCTCTAACGTTTCCTCGTTTTTCTGTCTTCGAACGTCACGCTTATCTTTACGATATTTTGCTCCTCTGGATTTATTACTTTTCCCTTGCAGCTTTTCAAGCGTTTCACGTACTTGTTTTTGTACTTCTTCTTCCGTAGGCTCAACTTTAACTACAGGAGCTTTACGAACTGGTCCACGACGGTTTCCACCTCTATTTCCTCCACGGTTTCCACCGCGATTGTTATTGTTTCCGCCTGAACGGTTATTATTGTTTCCACCTGGACCTGATTTAGAAATACGCTTACGCTTCTTTCTTTTATCAGCTTCAGATTCTTTTTTGTTATCGTCTTTTTTCTTTTTCGCCTTATTAAACTGAGTCAAGTCAATTTTTTGACCTGTCATTTTAGGCCCCGAAAGTTTTTGATACTTTGTAGTAATCACTTTCTTTTCAGGTGTAGCGGCTTCTTCAGTTTTAGCAGCTTCCTCAGTTTTAGCAGGAGTTTCGGCAGGCTTTTCCGTCACTTTTGCTTTTGATTCCACTTTTGGCTTTGGCACATTTTTAACCTGAACAGGTTTTTGAACATGCACTTTCTTTTCAGCTCTTATAACAGGAGTTTCTTTCTTAGGAGCTTCCTTTTTTGGGGCTTCTTTTTTAACTTCTGCTTTTGGCTGTTCTGGCTGCTTAGGCTGTGCTTGAACTTCTTTTACAGGAGTAGCTTTTGGCGCTTCTTCAACTTTTTTCTGTACCGATTCCGATTTGTCTTTTTGAGGGTTTAGATCTATTTTTCCAATCGTTTTTGGCCCAGAAAGGTTTGCTTTTGCACGCACCACTTCTTCTCGCTCTGCTTTTCTACGTTGCGCTTCTTCTTGCTCTTTTACAAGTTGCTCTCTCAACGCTTCTTTCTCCTTCCTTTTCTCTTCTCCTAATTCTTTAGATGCTACTTTTTTGCTCTTGTCGGTTTGAAAACCATCAAGCAGTACATTGTATATCTCTTGCGATATTTTTGTGGTAGGTCTTTTTTCCACAGAATGTCCATTCTGCGACAAGAAATCCACAGCTCTATCGATTGAAATATTCAATTCGCGTAGCACTTTACTTAGCCTTATTTTGTTCTGTTCAGCCATAAGCTATTTTAAATTTTTACCCTCTTTTAAATAAAAAAATTGCTTTTCCTATTTATTAATCTTCGAATTCTTCTTTTAGAATTCTTATTACTTCCCCTACGGTTTCTTCCTCTAAATCAGTTTGCTTTACAAGGAAGTCTAATTCTTGATCCAAGACACTTTTTGCAGTATCTAAACCAATTTTCTTAAATTCTTCAATCACCCAAGCATCAATTTCATCAGAGAACTCAGTTAATTCAACATCTTCTTCAACACCTTCACGATATACATCTATTTCATATCCTGTAAGTTGTCCTGCCAATCGAATGTTAAATCCACCTTTTCCAATGGCTTTTGAAACTTCTTCTGTTTTCAAGAATACTTCAACACGCTTCGTTTCTTCATTAATTTTTAATGAACTCACTCTTGCTGGACTTAAGGCACGCGTTATAAATAGCTGTAAATTCGTTGTATAATTAATTACATCTATATTTTCGTTCCCTAACTCTCTCACGATTCCGTGGATACGAGAACCTTTCATTCCCACACATGCTCCAACTGGATCGATCCTATCATCATAAGAATCTACAGCTACTTTTGCTTTTTCACCTGGTATTCTTACTACTTTTTTAACTGTGATTAAACCATCAAAAACTTCTGGAATTTCTTGTTCAAATAATTTTTCCAAGAATTCAGGAGCCGTTCTTGACATGATAATCATAGGCTTATTTCCTTTTAACTCTACTCTGTCAATAATTCCTCTTACATTTTCCCCTTTACGGAAGAAATCAGATGGAATTTGATTTTCTTTTGGCAACACAATTTCATTTCCTTCATCATCAAGCAATATGACTGCTCTGTGTCTGATATGATGCACTTCTGCTGTGTATATATCCCCAACTAAGTCCTTGAACTGCTTGTAGATTGTTGTATTGTCGTGCTCATGTATTTTAGAAATTAAATTCTGACGTAATGCTAAAATCGCTCTTCTTCCAAGGTCAATTAACTTTACTTCTTCCGACACATCTTCATCTACTTCAAAATCTGGCTCAATTTTTCTTGCCTCTGTAAGTTCGATTTCCTGGTTTGGATCTTCTACTTCACCATCAGCAACAACTATTCTATTTCTCCAAATTTCTAAATCACCTTTATCAGGGTTTATAATGATATCAAAATTATCATCTGACCCAAATTTCTTTTTTAATGCATTTCTAAAAACATCTTCTAAAATCGCCATTAGTGTTACACGATCTATTAGCTTGTCGTCTTTAAATTCCGAAAACGACTCAATCAATGCTAGATTCTCCATGACATGTCTTTAATTAAAATGTTACCATAACTTTTGCTTTTACTATTTCTTTATAAGTAATTTCTTGTTCCTTTTGAACCGTCACCTTACCTTTTCCAATGGGTTTTGGCTCTCGCGTCTTCCATTGTAATTTAATTTTTTCATCATCAGCCTCTACTAAAGTACCTTCTACTTTTTTGTTATCAGCAATGATTACTTCAAGTTTTCTATTTACATTCTTTTTGTACTGACGAATATGCGTTAATCCTTCTGAAACTCCAGAAGAATAAACTTCTAATGAGAAATCTTCCTCTTCTCTATCTAAATTATGTTCAATATTACGGCTTACTTTCATACAGTCACTTAATGTAACTCCGTTATCACCATCAATAATGATTACAATCTTATTCCCAGCACCAATTTCTTTAGAGATAAGAAATAGCGATTGATCTTCATCAAGCACCTCTTGTAATAATGTATTAACCTTCTGTTTGAACATTTTTTAGTATGAAAAGAGGGGACTTTATGTCCCCTCATTTTTAGTTTTTCCGTCTTATAACGGTGCAAATATACACATTTTTTCTAATCTTAAAAACTATTCAACTAAAGGATTTTATTTGTAACTTTAGTTATTATACTAAAACTCAATAGTTAGATGAAAAAAATTCTACTTCCAACCGATTTTTCAGACCAAGCCGAGTATGCTCTAAAAGTTGCCGCTTCTTTGGCAAAACAAAATAATGCTGAAATACACTTGATGCATATGCTTGAACTTCCTTCGCATTTTCTGTCTGGAGACACCAATTTAAATGTTCCTGAACAATTGTTATTTATGAAGATTGCCAACGAACGCTTTGAGAAAACAATGGAAAAGGAATACATGAAAGATATTACCGTACATGTATCTGTGGAATCTCATAAAGCTTTTGACGGAATTACCGAAGCTATTATTCAACATGATATTGATTTGGTTGTCATGGGATCAAAAGGAACTTCTGGATTAAAAGAAATGTTTATTGGCTCTAATACAGAGAAAGTTGTGCGTACAGCTGACGCTCCAGTGTTAGTGATAAAGAATGAAATTGATGATTTTAATGTTGATCGTTTTGTGTTTGCTTCCGATTTTTCAGAAGATCAAAAACTCGTATTTGAACAAGCGCTAGATTTTGCAAATAGTTTTAATGCCAAACTACATTTACTATATGTAAATACACCAAATCGTTTTGTAAGTACTGCAAAAGCTGAGGAAAAGATGAGCGCTTTTATAGCTGATTTTGAGATTCCTGATTATGAAAGACATATTTATAATGATGACACAATAGAACATGGGATTTTAAATTTTTCTAAATCTATAGATGCTGATTTAATTGGAATGAGCACTCATGGACGACAAGGTTTAGCACATTTTTTTAATGGAAGTATTAGTGAAGATTTGGTAAATCATGCGTTAAGACCTGTGATTACGTTTAAGATTTAATCTTAAAAAAATATTATATATAAAAATCCCAATCAGTTACGATTGGGATTTTTTTTGGCTGTACTCGTTTTCATATGCTATAGTAAGTTCGCCATTATATTAAATAAACTTGCTTTTGTTTTGAAGAATTTATTTTCTAAATCAATAGCCTTTATCGTATTTTCTATGAGTTTCGCTTCGCGTGAATTGACAAGGAATAATGAGCTTTCTCCCAAGAAAAATTTACGCTCTTCTGCTTGCAATAGTATTTGGTAATCTGTCACCAATTCTTCTGTCAGCTGATTTTGCAACACATACGATTCTATTTCTTGTGTAACAGCATCAATTTTGTTTTTAAGCGTTACACGTGTTGTTGAGATTTCAAATGCTACATCTTGTAATTTTAATTTCGCTAAGCGTAAATCTCCACGTTCTTTTCGCAAGAATAACGGAAAACTGATGTTTACACCGCTTTTATAGTTAACCGAATTGAACGTTCCAAGATTGTCTGGCGTTTGTGACAGAAAGTTGTATTGCAAGTCTATTTGTGGCAACAACATGTTTTGTCGTAAACGTTTGTTGAGCTGCAAACTTTCATATTTAAAATCTAATGAACGCAATTTTGGATGCGCATTTATATTAAAATCTTCATTATCAAACCCTGTTACTTTTAATACATCATCAATATTTGTAACCGTCTGAATATCTGGCAACATATTATCTCTTAATTCTACAGGTGTATCATCATTCAACCATAAAAAATTTGATAACTCTAAAGTTGATTTTACATATTTGATGCGTGCTTTTTCTAATGAAAGTTTTCGTGTATTTAGCGTCAATCGCGCTTCTAATGTATCAATTGCAGCTCTTTCACCTTCGCGGTAGCTTGTTTTTATTCCTTCAAAACGAATAGTAGCATTCGACAAAAACGAATTATAGACCTCTTTATTTCGATATGATTTTAACCAATTAAAATAGGTTAACGAAGCTTCATAAAGTATTTCGTTCACTAATAATTGTTGATCCGCTTTTGCTTGCTGCGTGAATAGTTTTGCTTGTTTTAGCATTGCCATTCGTTCATTAATCAAAAATCCTCTTGCTAATGACACTGAAACTCCTGCACTGTACAAACCATCTGTTGGAACTGAAAATTCAGGATTTAGAAATTCTCCCGTATTTTCTTCAAAGTTTGCCTTGAATTCGATTCCGTACCATGTTGGAATTTTAAATGTAGCATTTAACTTATCGTAATATTCCGTGTTTTTGAATTTTTTACGATCGTAATCAACTTCCAATTTTGGATCAAACGCACCACGCGCTTTTAGCAATTTTGCTTCACTTTCGTTAATAATTAAATTCGCTTGTTTCACAATTGGATGGTATGTTTTTACATAACCCAAATATTCGTTCAACGTCATGATTGAATCTATTGAGTTTTGCGCACATAGCATTCCGCTGAAAAGAAATACAATGAAATAAAAGTAATTTCGCATGATCTGTATTATTTCTTTTTAGTTTCTTTTTTATTTGCTGGTTGATAGAAGTTTGGCGGAAAACTGTTTAACTGTCTCCACAACTCAAACCAAATTGGCACATCGTCCAATAAGGCAATTGTTCTTGCTCCTGAACCAACTCTGATTGCTTCCGGCCACGCATGATCGTTTTCATCTGGCGCAAGCAATATTCTGTATTTTCCGTTATCACTGATAAAGTTTTCAATCGCCACAACTTTTGCTCCGTAGGTTCCATACGATACATTTGGCCAACCGCTAAATACAATTGCCGGCCAGCCATCAAATTGTACGCGTACTTTTTCACCAATATGAAGCAATGGTAAATCTATTGGGCGTACAAAACTTTCTACTGCCAACTCATATTTCGCAGGCATGATTCCGACTAATTCTTCACCTTCCTTAAACGTTTCTCCAATTCCGCCTTTTATAGCTTTGTTGATGAATCCATCTTGTGGTGCAGTTACATACAACAAGTCGTTTCGAACCTTATAGTTTGTGTACTGATTTTCTAACTTCGTTACCTGCGCTTCCGTATCATACTGACTAGATTTTGCCGTAAACATGTTACTTTGCGCTTTCGATATTTTATCTGCATACGTTGCATTTGTTCGCGACAATTCTATTTGCGCATTGATTAAATCATTTTTATTTGCCAGATATTTATTTTCTAATGAGATGAGTTTCGCTTGTGTTTCTTGCAATTTTAAGCGTTTTTCCTCAACATCTTTCACCGCTTTTAATCCTTCTTTTTGCAATGTTTCGATACGATTGTATTGACGCTGTGCAATATTTTCATTGATTCGTGCAGCTTCCACATCTATACTATCACCTTTGATTTTTAGTTTTGCTTGCACCAATTTGTTTCGTGCTTGTTCTAGCTTTAAGCTTCGCTCATTTTGCAGTGCAACAACTTGTCTTTCCAAGGCACTTATTTTTCCTTTGTAAGCTGCTACAGAAGATGATTTTGCTTTGATTTGATCGTTGGTACGCTCTACTAGTTTATCATCAAAATAATCACTTTTGATTTCAGATATTTTTAAGATTGTATCTCCTTTTTGAACCGAATCACCTTCACGAACATACCATTCTTCTATTCGCCCCGGAATTTGTGATTGAATGGTTTGTGGACGCTGATCTGGTCGCAATGTTGTTACTTGCCCTTGACTCGAAATATTCTGCGTCCAAGGCAAAAACAGTACAATAAGTCCTATGATTGCAAACGCCAATAAAAACCGATTGAATTGCTTGTAATATTCTTTACTAAATATCTTTTTTCCAGATTTGAATTTAGTTAGATCGACTTTTTTGTTAAGTTGATTGTGTGATATATTTAACATGCTTTTCGATTTTTAATTTCTCCTTTTTCTAGTGTTACTAATCCGCTACAACTTGTTTTCCAACGTTCGTTGCTACTTACTACAATCAATGCCCAAGGATTTGATACATCTGTTAAGAAATCAATGATTTCATTACTTTCATCAATATTGAATTGATCTAAAGGATCTTCTAGAATTAATACTTTTGGCTTTTTAATGATCGCCCTCGCTAATACTATTTTTTTGGAAATGTTATACGAAATTTGCTTCCCTTCCGGATTTAATATTGTTCTTAAACCTTTTGGCTGTTCTTTTATAAATTGTGTCAATCCAACTTTTTCAAGTGCCCAAAAAATGGTTTCATCAGAAATATCATCATCTCCAAAGGATAAATTTTCTCTGATAGTACCTTCAAACGGAGTTTCTTCTGAGAGTGATAATCCTAAATGCGATCTGTAATGATTTAAGTGCAAACTTCCCATTGAAAATTTGTTTACATAAACACTTCCAGCAGTTGGCTCAACAACAGCCGTAATTAATCGTAATAAGCTAGATTTCCCAGAACCACTTTCACCCTGAATTAAGATTCTACTTTTTGGTATTATTTTTAGTGAGATGTTTTTCAGAATTGGTTTTTCACGATTTGAAACTTGATATGAAACATCATCCAACTCAATTTCCATTCCCGATTCATAGTTTGGCATTTCCCCATCTTGCGACTCCAATTCCTTGTCTACAACTTGCCCTAGTTTTTCAATAGAGGTTAATACATCATAGAAAGATTCCAGTCCAACAATCAGTTTTTCAACCGAAGCAATTACTAGAAGAATAATGATTTCTGCAGCAACAAATTGCCCAATATTCATTTCCTGATTTAACACTAGTGCACCACCAATTAATAATAAAGAAGCCGTTACTAATACTTTGAACGAAATCATTTGTATGAATTGCATCACTAATACACGGAAGTGACTTTCACGCGCTTTTAAATATTCCTCTACCAATACATCATTCTTTTTAAGCGCCAAACTGGTATTTCCAGATAGCTTAAAACTTACCATTGTACGTGCAACTTCCTGAATCCAATGTGCAACTTTGTATTTATTTTTAGATTCATCCAAACTTGTTTGCAATCCTTTTTGTGCTGTAAACTTGAATACTACATATATTAAGACTATCAATAAAAGTCCAAAAATGATAAAGAATGGATGATAGAATGATAACAGGATTAACGCGAAGAGTATTTGCAATAACGCTGAAGGCACATCTATTAATATTTTTGACAATCCTTTTTGAATTGTTAATGTATCGAAAAATCTATTTGCCAATTCTGGTGGATAGTAATTGCGAAGCTCATTCATATTAATTTTCGGGAATCGATAACTTAATTCAAATGAAGCTCGCATGAAAATTCGCTGCTGGATTGTTTCTATAATTCGCAGTTGCATCAATTGCAATGCTCCTGTAAAAACAACCCCTAAAGTTACCAATACAACTAACACAACCCACGAAGTTGAAATTTGCGCTCCTTGTATTAAATTTATAATTGATTGAATTCCAAGCGGTAATGACAACGCTACTATTCCTGCAAAGATGGCATAATACAGTATTTGAAAAATATCCTTTTTTTCTAATTGCAATAAACCAACAAAACGTTGCCAAGGTGTTAATTGAGTTTTCTCCATGTTTTTTACATTAAAAACGTTATTTCCTGTAGTGAAAACTTCTTCTCTACAATCTATTTTAATATTTATGAACGCAAATATAATAGTATTACTATTAACTTAGCGCATACAAATATCAATATTAACACTTTGTAATTTTAAATTAATGATTAACAATAGATTACACTATATTCATTTTATGATATTTTAACAAATAGAAACTGAAAAAGACAAAAAAAGCCTTTGATTCCCATCAAAGGCTTCCTAAATATTTGGTTTTAGCTATTTGAAATAAGAATAGGAATTGCTTTCAAGTTAAAAGTACTTTCTATTGAATTATTAGAATTTACCTCAACAAAAACTTCTTTTAACCTGTAATAAATCGTCAATCTGGTTCAAATAAAAAAGCTCCTTTCGATATGAAAGAAGCTTTTATTTACCATTAGTGTTTATTTTGACGGTGTTCAAGATAAATCTCTTGCCCACATTTTCAACCATTTACTAAAATTAAGGCATAAAAAAAGTCCCAATCAAAATTGAAAGGGACTTTCTGTTGGCCCACTAGGGCTCGAACCTAGACTCTTCTGTACCAAAAACAGACGTGTTGCCAGTTACACCATGGGCCAATACTGTAATGCGGTTGCAAATTTAAAACAAAGTTTTATATGACCAAACATTTTCTGAATTTTATTTCAATGAATTTCTTAATGTTTTCTAAAAAAGTAAGTTAGCCAACGAAAAAAAATTAAATTCGTGAAACAATCAAAAAATACTATCAATGACCATCGCTTTCAATTTTAAAAAATGGAATCTGATTCTTGGATGGATCGCATTTTTTATTGCATTCTTCACATATTACCTTACTATGGAACCTACTATAAGTTTCTGGGATACTGGAGAATATACAACTACAGCAGCAAAACTACAAGTAGGACATCCGCCTGGAGCACCTTTTTTTCAAATTTTAGGAGCCGTTTTTGCTTCTTTTGCTAGTAGTCCAAGCGAAGTAGCCAAGATGACTAATTTCGTTTCTGTATGTGCAAGTGCATTTACAATATTGTTTATGTTTTGGACTATTACAATACTTGTTAGGAAAGTAATAACTCGCTCAACGGCGGTTTTAGATAAAAATCAAAGTATTGCTGTTTTAGGTAGCGGATTGATAGGCTCGTTAGCATATGCGTTTTCAGATACATTTTGGTTTAATGCTGTAGAGACTGAAGTGTATGCTATGGCAAGTTTGGTTATGGCATTATTGCTATATTTAGGTTTGCGTTGGGAACAAGAAATGTTTACTGAAAGAGGTAATAAATGGCTCATTCTTATTTCTTTTACTATAGGAATTTCTTTCGGAATTCACTTTATGGGATTCTTAGCAATTCCGTCATTAGTGTTGATTTACTTCTTTAAAACGTATAAAACCATTACTATTAAAAAATTTATTATTGCAAATAGTGTTGCTATACTTGTATTATTATTTGTGTTTAAATTTTCTTTTGCAACACTTCTAAAAATATTTGGTCAAGGAGAAGTATTTTTAGTAAATACTTTTGGATTTCCTTTTCATTCAGGCACTTTACTTATTGCCTTATTATGTATTGGGCTTTTTTATGCTGGACTACGTTATACAAGACGAAAAAGAATGATTCAATTACATACATTATTGTTATCATTTATCTTTTTATGTATTGGTTTTTCTTCATGGATTATGCTTCCAATTAGAGCGAATGCAAATGTTGTCGTGAATGAGCATAACCCAAATAATGCCAAAGAACTGTTGGCGTATTATAATATGGAACAGTATGGTAGCAGAAGTATTGCTTACGATTCTATGTATACACAAGTGTATGCTGGAGCAGATCCAATAACTCCATACAAAGATGGTATTCCTAAATACGAAGCCAATAAAACATTGGGAAAATACACCATAGTAAACGACTGGAAAAATGCACGCACTAATGTTGATGGTGCACACAAAGGCTTCTTTCCTAGAATGTGGGATAGCGAGCGTGCCGAAAATTATATGCAGCTTGGAGGTGTTCCTGATTTTACTATTCAACCACAATATCGAGATCAAAAAAAATTACAACAAGTCGTTTCTGATTTTAGAAATAAGTTAGCCAATGGAGAAATCGATCATATACAATACCATGCTTTTTTAAGCAAAGTTGGATCGTATTTAACTATTGAGAAACCTTCTTTAGTTCAAAATTTAAAATTCATGCTCAATTATCAAGTTGGTTATATGTACTGGCGTTATTTTATGTGGAATTTTTCAGGAAAACAAAATGATATTCAAGGAAAGTATGATGCACATAATGGAAATTGGAGAAGCGGAATTACTGCTGTAGATGAATTGCATTTGCCTTCTCAACAAAATTTACCTGCTGATGTATTAGAAAATAAAGCCCGAAATAGTTACTACTTAATTCCATTAGCATTTGGTATTTTAGGATTGATATTTCATTTCAGACGTGCTAAAAAAGACTTTTGGATTCTACTTGTCTTTTTCGTGTTGACAGGAATTGCAATTCAAGTATACACTAATATTCGTCCTTTTGAACCGCGTGAACGCGATTACATCGTTGTAGGCTCGTTTTACATTTTTGCCATCTGGATAGGTTTTGGTGTATACACACTATTCGATAAATTCAAAACCATTATTCAACCCAAAATACTAGCTCCAGTTATTGTCATCATTTCCATTTTTGCAGTTCCAGCACTAATGGCTTCTGAAAATTGGGATGATCATGATAGATCTGGCAGATATACTGCAAATTTTATGGCAAAAGCTTATTTAGATTCTTGCAAAAAGGATTCTATTCTATTTACAGTTGCCGATAATGACACTTTTCCTCTATGGCATAGTCAAGAAATTGAAAGTTACCGCACAGATATTAAAGTTTTAATTTCTGAATACATGAATGCAGCTTGGTATATTGATCAGGCAAAGCGAAAATCTTATGAGAGTGATCCATTACCTATATCGTTAACACACAAACAATATCGCTATGGAACTCGAGATTATATCAAAGGAGAGATATTAACTGATGAAGTTTGGGACATTAAACGTTGGTTAGCTTTCGTTACAAATGATGCAGAATCGCACAAGCTTGGAAATATACTTGAAAGTCAAGGATATGATGTTTCAAGGTACCCAAAAAGCTATTTAGACATGAATTTTTATCCAACAAATAAGATCAAAATTGCTGTAGATAAAGAAAAAGTTCTTCAAAATGGTGTGGTTACGAAAGAGGAAGCGCATTTGATTGAAGATTATATTGAAATCACTTTACCAGAATCAGGAATTTATAAAGCACAATTGATTAAACTAAATATTTTAGCAAATAACAATTGGGAACGTCCTATTTATTTCGCTGGAGGAAGTTCAGATGATGGACACTTTTTATGGCTTCAAGATTATTTACAGTTGGAAGGATTAACATATAGATTTGTTCCTATTAAATCTGAATCTAAAAACAATTTTGAAATTGGAAAAGTAAATTCGACATCAATGTATGAGAATGTGATGAATTGGGACTGGAAATCGTATGGAAATCCAGAAGTATATCATGATGCACAAGGAAGAAGACAAAGTATTAGTTTTCGTAATAATTTAGCTCGGTTAGCAGAAAAACTCATTCAAGAAAGAGAAGATGAAAAAGCATTAAAAATCATTGATCTTGCTATGGAAAAAATGCCCGTAGAGATATTTGGCTACTACACATTTGTAATTCCATTTATAGATGGATATTATACATTAAATCAAAAAGAAAAAGGAAAGCATCTTGCCAAAAAAATCATTTCAAAATATCAAGATAGTTTATCATATTACAGTAGTTTGAATTTTGAATCACAGCAAGAATTTTTAGATGATATTATATATACTTTGCAACAATACAATAGTATTTTAACAATATTTTCAACTAAAGATTCAAAAGCTGTTGCTGAACAAGAAATTGAAAAATTTAATAATTATGTCAAACGGTTTAAATACTTTCTAGATAATTAATATCGAGTTCACTGATTAATACGTCGTAATCTTTTTTGGTTGCTAGATAATTCTTTAAATTCGCCATTAGTCTTATTTAAATGCATATTCATGACTTCATTAAACTTTAAAAAATGGAACACCATCTTAGGATGGGGAGTTTTTTTAATTGCATTATTAACCTTTAGCTTAACTGTTGAACCAACAGCTAGTTATTGGGATTGTGCAGAATATATTAGTACTGCTGCTAAGCTTCAAGTTGGGCATCCACCAGGAGCACCATTTTACCAAATGATGGGCGCCGTGTTTGCTACTTTTGCTTCAGGACCAGAACAAGTTGCCGTTATGGTGAACTATTTATCTGTGTTTTCTAGTGCATTTACTATTCTTTTTATGTTTTGGTCAATTACCAATTTGGTAAAAAAAGTTGCATTAAAGAAGCCTGAAGGTCAAAATGCAGAAGTAGAATTCACAATTGGAAAACAAATTGCCGTTCTTGGAAGCGGATTAGTTGGTTCGCTTGCATTTACATTTTCAGATAGTTTTTGGTTTAGTGCAGTAGAAGCCGAAGTATATGCAATGGCTGCGTGTTTAATGTCCGTTTTATTCTGGATGGTATTACGCTGGGCAGACGAAATGCACAAACCTAGAGGTGATCGTTGGTTAATTTTAATCTCTTTAGTCATAGGTTTAGCCTTTGGTGTACACTTAATGGGATTATTAACGATTCCTGCTTTGGGAATGATTTATTATTTCAAGAATTATGAAAAAGTTACACCAGTAGGTTTTGTTCTTGCGAATGTAATTTCAGTAGCCGTTCTATTTTTTGTGTTTAAATTTATTCCACCAACAACTTTGAGTATTTTCTGGAATATGGAAGTATTCTTTGTAAATACGTTTGGAGCACCTTTTAATACAGGTTATATTTTTGCTGGCTTACTATTTATTGGAGTTTTCTATGCTGCTTTAAATTATACAAAAAAGAACAATTATCGTTTACTTAATACAATCACACTTTGTTTGGCTTTTATTTTAATGGGATTCTCCACATGGTTGATGATTCCTATTCGTGCAAACTCTGACATTGTTGTAAACGAAAATCAACCTTCAAACGCACATTTATTATTAGCTTATTACAACTTAGAGCAATATCCTGAAACACATATTTTATACGGACCAATGTATACAGATATTTATGGCGGTTTAGATGCAAAAGAACCATATGTAGATGACAAACCACGTTATGAAAAAGATATCGCCTTAGATAAGTATGTAGTTGTAAATACATGGAAAGGTGCAAAACAGAATTCAGATAGTAAACACAGAGGTCTGTTACCTAGAATGTGGAGTTCTGATCATGCAGTAAATTACATGGAATATGCTGGATTGTTAGATTTCGACATCAAACCAGAATATCGTGGTGATAAACAAATTGTAGAAATCATTAATGATTTTAAAAAAAGAGCAGCGAATGGTGAAGTGTATGCAGAAGATTATGCAGAATACATTAAAAAGATTCGAGAATATATTATCGTAAAACCACCAACTTTTGGGCAAAACTTATACTATATGCTCAATTATCAAATGGGCTATATGTATTGGCGTTATTTCATGTGGAATTTTGCAGGTAGACAAGATGACGTTCAAGGAAAGTTAGACAATCACGGAAATTGGATTAGTGGAATTGGCCTTATTGACGAACTGCATTTAGGTGCTTCGCAAGATAATTTACCGTCAGATGTTTTAGAAAATAAAGCAAGAAACACATACTTCTTTTTACCTCTTATCTTAGGAATTATTGGATTTGTATTTTTATTATTACGCGCTCCAAAACAGTTTTGGGTATTACTTGTATTCTTCCTGTTTACCGGATTAGCATTAAAGATATTTTTGAGTGAACGACCTTTTGAACCAAGAGAACGTGATTACGCATTGGTAGGTTCGTTCTACGTATTTGCCATTTGGATTGGCTATGGTGTTTACGCACTTTTCGATTCATTACGAACATATGTAGATGGAAAAATTGCTGCCGGAGCTATCACAGCAGTTGCTTTGTTGGCAGTTCCATTATTAATGGCTTCTCAAAACTGGGACGATCACGACAGATCTAATCGTTATACAGCACAATCTACAGCAAAAGCATATTTAAATTCTATAGAAGAAGATACTGGCGCTATAATCTATACCATTGGAGATAATGATTCATTCGCATTATGGTATGCACAAAGTGTTGAAAAGTATCGTACAGATGTAAGAACTATAAACACAAGTCTTTTAGGTACAGATTGGTACATTGATCAAATGAAGAAAAAAGCATTTGATAGCGAGCCAGTTCCTTCCGAAATGACACACGACAAATACAAACACGGAACACGTAATTATGTTCGTTACGAACGTCATCCTGCAGTTTCCGATAGTACTGTTTGGGAATTAGATCGTTTTATGGACTGGGTTTTAAGCGACCGAAAAGAAACAAAATACGGGTATTTAATTGATGAAGTATACGAAGTTGAAGATAACATTCCGCAAAGTCAACGAAATATCATTTATTATCCTGTAAATAAAGTTCGTGTTCCTGTAAATAAAGAAAATGCAGCAAAATATGTTGATGCAGAAGATAGACATTTAATGGTTGATTATATTGATATTGAATTGCCAAAAACTGCATTGTACAAGAATAATTTAATGATGCTTGATATTCTGAATCAAAACGATTGGAAACGTCCAATTTACTTCACAGGTGGAAGTTTTGACAAAGCAGAATACATTTGGATGAAAGAATATTTACAGCTTGATGGATTAGTTCTAAAACTAATCCCTATTAAAACTAAAAATTCTAGTCAATATGAATTAGGACGCGTTAATAGTGAATTGATGTATAAAAATGTGATGACTTGGGATTGGGGAAATGCTGAAAGCGATGCTATTTATCACGATCCACAAACGCGTAGACAAAGTATTTCATACCGAACTAATTTAGCTAAATTGGTTGAGCAATTGATTAAAGAAGGTAAAAATGATAAAGCAGAAGACATTATCGATTTGACACTTGAAAAAATGCCAATTAAGTATTTTGGATATTATATTTTTACCGAACCATTTATTGATGGTTATTTCAAAATTGGCAAAAACGAAAAAGGAATTGCCGTTTACAACGAAGTAAAAACAAAATATATTGAATACTTAGAATATTACAAAAGCGTTAAGCTAAGTCAGCAATATGATGACATTGAAGATATTTATCAATATTTAGAAAAATATAAAAGCCTTTTAAGCATCTTAGACGTAAATGATCAAAAAGCACTATTAGAAAAAGAAAGAATGCTTTTTGAAAGCTATTTATTGCAATTCAATCATCTTTTTGGTTCAGAAGAAGATGCTGAATAAGATTTTTTAGCATGAAATTATATACAGTAAAAACTCCCAAACTAGTGAAATCTTTATTTCCAAAACTAGTTTGGGAGTTTTCTGTTACTACAAAAACCATCTACTTAACTTTTGATGATGGACCAATTCCTGAAGTTACACCTTGGGTTTTACAACAACTTTCAAAATACAGCGCAAAAGCTACATTTTTTTGTATTGGTGATAATGTAAAAAAATACCCTGAAGTGTTTCAGGAAATCGTTGCACAAGGACATGCAATAGGAAATCATACACAACATCATGTAAATGCTTGGAAGACTTCTATCGAAGTATATATTGCCGAAAGCATACTTTGTGACGGAACACTTAAAAACGCCTTAAAAACATCTAAAAAAGACACAACGCGCCTTTTTCGTCCTCCATATGGAAAAATTACACCTCATCTCACAAAAAAATTGCGAGCGCTTGGTTATAAAATTATAATGTGGGATGTACTGAGCGGAGATTTTGACACAGAATTGTCTCCTGAAAAATGTTTAGAAAATGTAATTCAGTATACGGAAGCAGGAAGTATTGTCGTGTTTCACGATAGTGTAAAAGCACAAGAAAAGATATACTATGCGTTACCAAAAGTATTGGCGCACTTTAGCAATTTAGGATACACATTTGCGCGTATATCTATTTAGACGTGTTCGGTAATTAAACCAATAAGTGTATTTGCATCTTGCTCTCCACTTTGCCTCCAAACCATTTCTCCACCTTTGTAAATCATCAGTGTTGGCAAGCCTTTGACACGAAGTGCTTCTGCTAGTTCTTTATTTTTATCAACATCTATTTTAATAACTTTGGCGCTATCACCAATAGCAGCTGCTACATCGCGCAATACGGGATGCATAGCTTTTGACTGCTCGTTCCATTCTGTATAAAAGTCTAACAAGATTGGAATATCTGCACTAATTAATTCACCAAATTTTGACATAAGCGAATGTTTTTTATTTTTAAGGAATCACTATTTTTTTAACGAAAAACATAGTAGCTCTCTACTACAAATGTACTATTTTATTACGATTATGCTACTTTCTCACGTTTTTTCAACTCTATCACGGTAATTTCTGGCCATATTCCAACACGTCCAGGAAACGCTAATACACCAAATCCGCGGTTTACATGCAAGTATTTTCCAGCTTCCTCATACAGTCCTGCCCAACGTGGATATCTATATTTTGCAGGACTCCATTTTAAATTTAGGAATGGAATTTCTATTCCAAATTGCATTCCATGTGTATGCCCTGCCAATGTGAGTTGTATCTTTTTTTCAAAGTCAATGATATTTGATTCATCTGTTACAACTGCTGGATCTTCTTTTTCTTTTTCACGAATCTCCATTTCCTTGTAATCAAAGTGAGAAGGATCATGCGATAGTAAAATATTGAATTCTCCATCTATTACACCTTCTGTTGCTTTGCGCAAACTTCCTCGTTTTGGAAAATGACGCGATGCTCCCCAATTTTCTACACCTAAAATGTTTAGTTTTTGACCGTTTCTTTCTAGCGTTCTTTTTTCATTCAACAATAAATCAAAGCCAATATCTTCATGTACTTTCTCTATCTTACTGTGATTTTCATCAATTTCTTCTTGCTTGCGATAGGCGTAATATCCATAATCATGATTTCCTAAAACTGCATACATTCCGTCTTTTGCTTCCATTCGTTTAAACGTATCAATCCACGGATCCATTTCTTCAGCAACAGCATTTACAATATCACCAGTAAACACGATAATATCACTTTTTTGCTCGTTGATCAAATCAACTGCATATTCTATTTTTTCTTTGTTATCAAAGCTTCCAGAATGAATATCTGAAATTTGTGTCAACGTATATCCATCAAATTCATCTGGCAAATCATCAAAAAACATCGTATGTTTTATGACTCTATAATTGTATCTACCTTGAAAAATTCCATAAAGAAATCCTGCAAAAGGGATTGCTGCAATTCCTAATGCTATTTGGCTTATAAATTTTCTTCGCGATGGAATAGCTTCGCCAACTGTCATTCCACTATGTTGAAAATAATTAAACAATGAAGCAAAAAATCGATAGATATCTTCAATGAATAATATAGCTATTATGAAAAATTTTGGAATTATGAATGTAAGCGCTAATCCAATGGCATATCCTGTGGAAATACTAAATCGTCCTCCACGTTGAGTCATACTCATTTGATAGAAAAAGATTCCGTATACAATAACTGTAACAATCCAAAATCCTATAAGGACAAACTTATTATTGGTTAAGGCACGTATTGAAAAAAAAGTATATAGTTCTAAAATCAGAACTATAATTATAGGGACTAAAAAACGTAACATTGACTAAATTTTAACAAATTTACCTCTAATCCATAAATAGATTTTACGATTTACAGGAATTTTAACACTTCACATCATTTAAATGCTATAAATAAAAAACTCCCGAATAATTTCGAGAGTTTTTTAATCTGTTTTTATTGTAAATTAGGAATATCGTCAGGTGTAAAATCATACAACTCGTTTGATTCTTCCTCTTTTAATTTTTTGACTAAATCTAATGCATCTGGAACAACATCACTACATAAAACAATGAGTGAACCTTGTTTTGCATTTTTAACGGCATGTAAAATGGCTTCACTTTCAGATGGGATGATCGTTGTTTTTTTGTTTGGATCGTGCATTTTGATTCCATCATCTAACATTTTAATCAATTCTTCTTCTGTTTTTCCACGCAAACGTTTGTCTTGGCGAATAATTACCTCATCAAACATTTCTGCAGCTATTCCGCCCATTTCGTTGTTATCTTCAACTCTACGATCTCCAATTCCTGCAATAATTCCAATTTTTACAGACGCTTCTAAGTTATCTACAAATTGTTTTAAGGCACGCATTCCTGCTGGATTGTGCGCATAATCAACCAAGATTTGGAAGTTTTTAAATTTGAATAAGTTCAATCGTCCTGGTGTTTGTGACGCAGATGGAATAAAAGTTTCCAATGCAGCGCGCATATCTTCCAAAGTAAATCCTTTTAAGTATGCTGTAATAACTGCTGGCAATACATTTTGAATCATAAATGTAGCTTTTCCACCAAAAGTTAGCGGAACATTTACAGCTTTGATGACACGCATTTTCCATTCACCTCTACATAAAGTTATATATCCGTTTTCATAGATAGCAGAAATTCCGCCGCGTTTTTGCATTGCTTTAATTCGTGGATTGTTTTCATCCAATGAGAATAATGCTACATTACACTCTACGCTTTTACGCATTGCATATACCAAATCGTCATCAGCATTTAAAATTGCTGTTCCTTCTGGCAATACAGTTTCAGGAATAACTCCTTTTACTTTTGCTAATTGTTCTATGGTATGAATTCCTTTTAATCCTAAATGATCGGCTGCAACATTCGTTACAATACCAATATCACAATTTTTGAATCCTAATCCTGCACGTAACAATCCTCCACGCGCACATTCTAATACTGCAAAATTCACTGTAGGATCTTTTAATACAAATTCAGTACTTGCTGGACCTGTACAATCTCCTGTCATTAGCAATCGGTTTTGAATGTACACACCATCACTCGTTGTATATCCTACTCTATATCCTTTCATTTTTGCCATGTGGGCAATCAATCGTGTTGTGGTGGTTTTCCCATTGGTTCCAGAAATAGCAACTATTGGAATTCGTGAAGTTGATCCTGGAGGAAATAATTTATCAATTACTGGTGCTGCAACGTTTCTTGGCAATCCTTCTGTTGGTGCTAGGTGCATACGGAATCCTGGTCCTGCATTTACTTCCAACACAGCGCCGCCAGTTTCTGATAATGGTTTGCTAATATCTGAAGTCATTACATCTATCCCACAAATATCTAAGTCAATAATTTTAGAAATTCGTTCTGCCATAAATACATTTGCAGGATGTACAACGTCTGTTACATCTTCGGCAGTTCCACCTGTACTTAAGTTTGCGGTGTCTTTTAAAATCATCACCTCATCTTTTTTCAAGACCGTTTCAAGCGTATATCCTTTTGCAGCAATTAATGTTTTTGTAAGATCATTAATTTTAATCATGGTCAACACTTCTTCGTGTCCGTAACCACGACGTGGATCTTTATTTACTTCGTCAACCAATTCTTGAATCGTTGATGTTCCATCTCCAACAACATGTGCTGGTGTTCGTTTCGCTGCAGCGACTAATACATTATTGATCACTAACAAACGATAATCGTCTCCCGTGATATATTTTTCTATGATTACAGATCGAGAAATTTCTTGGGCAGCTTTAAATGCTACTAACGCTTCTTCATAAGTATTGATATCAACTGTAATTCCACGTCCATGATTTCCATTTACTGGTTTTACAACTAACGGAAAACCTACATAATCACAAGCACTTTCCAAGCTACGCTCTCTACGAATAATTTCACCACGTGGCACTTGTACTTCTGCTTGTTCTAATAAGTATTTTGTATCTTCTTTATCACATGCAATTTCAACGCCAATATTACTAGTTTCGCTTGTTACAGTTGCCTGAATTCGTTTTTGATTTGCACCATACCCTAATTGACATAATGAATATTTGTTCAATCGAATCCAAGGAATTCCTCTACTTACCGCTTCTTCTACAATAGAACCTGTACTTGGACCAAGGCGTTCGTCTTCGCGAATTTCGCGCATTTCTTGAATATCTTCAGCTAAATCATATGCTGAACCTGAAATCAATGCTTCACAGATACGAACTGCTGATTTTGCAGCATACCGACCTACTTTTTCTTCCATATATGAAAAGACAACATTATATACACCTTCTTCTCCATATCCTCGCGTTCTTCCAAAACCTGTGTCCATTCCCGCCAAGGTTTGAATTTCCAATGCAATGTGCTCAATTACATGTCCCATCCATGTTCCATCGTCTACACGCATAAAAAAACCACCTTCGCAACCTTCAGAACATCTATGAGAATACATGGAAGGAAACATAGCTTTTAATCGATCTCCAAAACCATCTACTTTATTGGTTGGATATTCTTCCATCTCTTGCAAGTCCAAGACCATTACAATTAGTTTATGTCTTCTCACTGACCAATAGTTTGGTCCTCGCATTGCGTTTATACTTCTTATTTCCATGTGTGGTTGATTTGCTTGGTTAATGAAACTTATTTTTTTATAACAAGTTCAGTCATAAATATAGAAAAATTTCACAGATTTCTTAGTTCTTTTCAAAATTCTATATGCATATAACATCTCTAAATTAAGATTACGCTAAAAAAAGAGTAAGAGATCGAAAATTATTTTACTTTTGCACTCACAAAAATCACTATAACATGCAGCAGATTAAAGGTACTTTAATTCCCGTTGGCGGAAATGAAGACAAAGGAAA
Source organism: Kordia sp. E (assembly GCF_056033805.1). Taxonomy (NCBI): domain Bacteria; kingdom Pseudomonadati; phylum Bacteroidota; class Flavobacteriia; order Flavobacteriales; family Flavobacteriaceae; genus Kordia; species Kordia sp. E. The sequence goes on along the minus strand of NZ_JBRASR010000002.1, from coordinate 1,680,091 downwards.
TGATGATGACGAAATGTACACGCAAGAATTTATTGACGAAGGGATTTTATTTCACGTTGTAAAAGAAGCTGGTGGCATTGATGCAAAAATTGTAGTGATTCCAACTGCTTCTAGCATTCCTGTAGAAGTTGGTGAAAATTATTTAGATGCTTTTCATAAACTAGGTTGTACAGATGTTACTGTTTTAGACATCAGAAGTAAAGAAGATTCAGAAAAAGAATCATCTATTGAATTAATCAAAACCGCAAACTGTATTATGTTTTCTGGTGGAGATCAATCTAAGATTACTGATAAAATAGGCAGTACAACTATTCATAGTATTTTGGCAGATCGTTACCGAAATGAAGAAGGTTTTGTAATTGCAGGAACTAGTGCTGGCGCTATGGCAATGGCAAATGAAATGATTGCTGGCGGAAGCGCTTCGGAAGCTTTTATTAAAGGTGCTGTGACTATGTATAAAGGTTTGAGCTTGATTCCTGAATTGATTGTTGACACACATTTTATTCGTAGAGGACGTTTTGGAAGACAATCGGAAGCGGTTGCTAAATTCCCAGAATTAATTGGAATTGGACTAGCAGAAGATACAGGAATGATTATCAAAAACGGAAACGATTGTACTGTAATTGGTTCTGGAATGGTGATTGTGTTTGATGGTTCTTCACTTACACACAACAACGAAAAAGTATTGAAAGAAGGAACACCAATGACAATGGCAAACTTGCGCGTGCATGTATTATCAAACGGAGACCAGTTTGATATTAAGAATCGTAAAGTTTCTGTATTACCGATTGAGGCACCTTTTATTTAGACTCATTCCCGTAAAAACGGGAAACTCTTAGACAGCTTAGCTGTTGGATGTTAGATCGCTTCGCTTTTAGCTGTTTTCTTGTGAAAACAGGAATTTCTTGCTAATGCTTGATTTATTTACACTAAGTATTTCATCACGTCATGCTGAACTTGATTCAGCATCTCATTATGTAAGCAAACTATTTATAAATTGAAACTTCTTCCGTTCCGTTTGAAGATTTACTTGCTCTGTACATTCCTTCGGTATTGAAAGGCATTGCAATGTTTCCTTTGGCATCAACTGCAATAAGTCCGCCATCACCACCAAGTTTTAAGATACGCTCGTTGATTACTACATCAGCAGCTTTTTCCAATGGATATTCTTTGTATTCCATTAAACTTGAAACATCATAGGCAACAACACCACGAATGAAGTATTCACCACTTCCTGTACACGAAACTGCGCATGTTTCATTGTTTGCATAATTACCTGCACCAATCATTGGAGAATCGCCTACTCTACCAAAACGCTTGTTTGTCATTCCGCCTGTAGAAGTTGCTGCAGCAATATTTCCATCTTGATCGCAAGCAACAGCGCCAACAGTTCCAAATTTTGAATCTTTCTTTAGCGAATGATCTAACTGAAAACTATCTGTTCCTTTTATCTCTTGCCATTGATTGTATCGTAGTTCATCGTAAAAATACGATGGATCTTCAAGTTCGTAATTGTGCATTTTTGCAAAATACATAGCACCTTCGCCTGCCATAAATACATGCTCGCTTTTATCCATTACATCACGTGCCAACGAAACAGGGTTTTTAATTCCTGTGATTAGAGAAACTGCGCCAGCATTTAAGGTTTTTCCTTCCATAATTGCTGCGTCCATTTCATGCGTCCCTTCAGCAGTAAATACACTTCCTTTTCCTGCATTAAACAAGTGTGAATTTTCCAATAACTTCACTGCTTCTTCCACTGCTTCCACAGAAGATTTTCCTTCTTCTAATAAGGCATAGCCTGCATCTAATGCTTTTTGCAAAGCTGCTTTGTATTGAGTTTCTAATTCAGGCGTCATCATTCCTTTTACTAAGGTTCCTGCGCCACCGTGAATGGCAATTGAAATGGTCTGCATTTTCTCTTATAATTTAGTGACACAAAATTACAAATTTGTTGTCATTAAAAAACAAGATTCAAGAAACTATATCAAAATATTTTAATTCCATTCAGAATTTTTTAAACAGCTTTTTTATAGCCAAATCATATTACCGTTTATAGATATAATAATGATTTTAAAATTAATAAGGAATAAATTTATAGAATGAAAATATTAACCGTTTACGGGAAAGTCGTAATTAACAATTAAACAGTAGAAAACATGAAGGGAAAGGAAAAGAAAAACCCCTAGGGCAGCGGTTTATAAAGATAAAAGTAGTTTTATAAATAAATACAAATATTTCTGACACAAGCTGCTGGACAGTGTATCGAGCCGCAATCTGCATTAGAATAACAATGTCCAAATCCACCATTAATAGATTGTTGTTCTGATTTGTTTAACACTGTTCCTAGTTTAGAAATTGATTTTAACATAGTATAAAATTTTGATTAGATAGGAAAGTAAAAAAAATAAAATATTAGTCCCTTACGGTAAGACCGTAATTAACATTTAAACGGTAGTTATGAAGAAAGAAAGAAAAAAGCGAACCGAAGTTCGCTTTAATCAGAATTTATATCTCCAACTTTGAGAAGATTAAATAAATTGTTAAAAAACTAAATTAATTACAATTAATAACATTTGATTGACAAAGTCTAAGACCACTATTATCGACACATTGACCCGGGTTTTCAGTATTAAGTGGTTCCGGTTCCGGCATCGGGCAATAACAATATGATTCATAGTGTGTTCCACCTCCTTTAACAAGCATTGAAATATCTAAATTAGAAATAGATTGCTTGTTAAGTTTTAATGATCTAAGGTTTCTTTTTTTCATGTGTAAATGATTTTAAAATTAATAATAAATTGAAACTAGAAAAGAAGTGTCCATAGAGTTAGGACACTTACTCAAATATTAGGATTATTGTTCCCAAGGTGGTTGTAACGTTTTAGTTATATCACACAAAAAGGAGTAACAAATTCCATTGCAAGAAGCAAAATCAGAATAGTTTGTACAAGAGGCTGCGCAACTATCATCAGTACCTCCAACAATTGCATGACTATCTAAACTTGATACAGAACTTTTGTTGAGTTTTAAAGTTTTAAGATTTCTTTTTTTCATGTATAAATGGTTTTAAAATTAATAATGAAGCTAAGAAAAGGTGAAAACTTATTTAAAAAAAGAATGTGTAGGGACAATTTATAAATGGGCACTAATAAATCAAATAAACAGTAGAAAACATCAGTAAAGAGCTCAATGAAAATTTAGGATGTGCTGCAATGATTTTAGCAACTGGAATTTCAATTGCCTTAATTATATGGGTAACTTCAATAATTTAAAAACTGTAGTTATTAAAAGTATGGAGAAAAGAAAAGCGAACCGAAGTTCGCTTGTATTGAATAATTTGAATGTTAGCCACACGCAACATCAGAATTACAACCCCACCAAGTAGGGCAAGCATAATCTGTCTCACATGTACCACAGGCAGAAATTTGAAAAGTTGGGTACTCTTTTCTTCCTCCTCTTGTCTGTTCTTTAAGATTAGAAATAGACTTTTTGTTAAGTTTTAAAGATTTAAGATTTCTTTTTTTCATGATATCAGTTTTTAAAATTAATAGTGAAGCAAATGAATAAAGATTCACAAAAAAAAGCAATGTTTATAAGTCGAAATTGCGCAAATATGACTTCTAAAACTTGTAGTTATGAAGAGAAAAAGGAAAAAGAAAAGCGAACCTAAGTTCGCTTATATTATCAACCTGTAGTAAAACTACAAAATGAAGCAAAAGTTTCACAGATTCTTCCGCCTCCATCAGTAAACCACTCATGATCATCAGGTTGTGGTCCAGCGTCATTAGAAGGTGTTCCAGGTAATGCTCCTCCAAAAAGAGAAATAGAAACTTTATTAAGCTTCAAAGATTTAAAACTTCTTTTTTTCATGATATAAAATTTTTATGATTTATAACTGATAGTTCAAAGACTAAAGAAATGTTACCCAAAAATAATTTTAAAACAAGTGTTATGAAGAATTAAAAAATAGTTTTTCAGGTTGTTAATCAGGTTGAGTCCTATTAATATCACCCACATCTTGAGCTCCACCATTAACAGAATTCATTTGTTCTATAGATAATTGTTCAATTTTTTCTAACATAATACAAGTTTAAAAATTAATAATAACTCAAGATATAGAAAGGAAAACTGCATTACAAAAACTTAATAAAAATTAACATAAAAACAATAGTTATAAAATAAAAAGGAGAAAAAGCGAACCGAAGTTCGCTTATAAATTAAACTTATTTCTCTGAATTAGGAGGGTTTGGATTTGGATTAGTAGGCTCGCACCCATCAGAACAGACAAATGTGCAAATCCATGAACAAGTCCAAGAGCCTCCTCCATTTATATAACTTTTATCAAGTTTAGTAATAGTCATTTTTTTAAGCTTCAAAGATTTTAAATTCTTTTTTTTCATGATCTAAGGTTTTGATTAAAAAGAAAAGTATAAAAACAAATTAGCAACCACTTACGGGAACACCATAATTAACTTTTTAACAGTAGAAAATAAGGACAAAAAAAGCGAACCGAAGTTCGCTTAAAATTAAAAACTATAAGTTCTTCAAAGTCTCAGCTATTATTTTGTGACTGTTCTTCATTATGTTCTGGATCAGTAATGTAAGTATTCCAATTGGCTGATTCTTCACGATAATCAGTATTAGATGACTCTTCCTCATTATGTTCTGGATCAGTAATCCCTCCATATACATTCTGTGGTTTTTGAATTTCGAAATTTTTCAATTTTTCTAACATAATAATTGATTTTTAAAATTAATAATATCTAATGTAGAAATAAAGTGATTAAAGTTTATATACGAATTTATATGTGTAAAGTAGTAATCAATAAACGTACAGCGTAAATTTATAAACGTAAAACAGATAACAGTTTATTTACACGATAACTTTCAATTCATAAGCCAAGTGATATAAAATAGTTATGATGAAATATACTATCTAGTGTGAATCATTCTTTTTTTTACTAGAGAATCTTAGTAATATTCTTAAATTTGAATTTCCATCAAATTTACAATTCATGGCAGATCAGAAACGACTATTTTTATTAGATGCGTACGCGCTTATTTTTAGAGGTTATTATGCGTTTATTAAAAACCCAAGAATAAACTCGAAAGGTTTAGATACATCCGCAATTTTAGGATTTACGAATTCTTTGTTAGATGTTATAAAACGGGAACGACCTGATCATTTAGCCGTTTGTTTTGATAAAGGCGGAAGTGTGGATCGCGTGGAAGCATTTCCAGCATACAAAGCAAATAGACAAGAAACGCCTGAAGCTATTCGACTTGCCGTTCCATATATTGAAAGCATTTTGAAAGCCATGCATATTCCTATCGTTGTGAAAACTGGATATGAAGCTGATGATATTATTGGAACACTTGCCAAGAAAGCCGAAAAAGAAGGTTATAAAACTTTTATGGTCACGCCAGATAAGGATTTTGCACAATTAGTATCTGAAAATATTTTCATGTATCGCCCTATGTTTGGTGGCGGATACGAAACTTGGGGAATTCCTCAAATACAAGAAAGATTTGGTGTAGAACGTCCTGAACAAGTAATTGATTACCTAGGAATGATGGGCGATGCTGTTGATAATATTCCTGGATTGCCTGGCGTTGGAGAAAAAACAGCAAAGAAGTTTTTAGCAGCATACGGAAGTATGGAAGGTTTACTTGCCAACACACATGAGCTAAAAGGAAAGATGAAGGAAAAAGTGGAAGCAAATGGTGAATTAGGCTTGCTTTCAAAACAACTGGCAACAATAATGCTAGACGTTCCTGTAGAATTTCATGAAAAAGATTTTGAATTATCACAACCTGATATTGAGAAAGTAACGGAAGTTTTCACCGAATTAGAATTCCGTAGATTGCTAGATAACTTAATCAAAACATTTACGAAGTCAGAGGAAAATCCTGCGAAAGCGGAAACAAAAACCACCTCAAAAACTACAACTAAAAAAGCTGCTCCAACTGGACAATTTGATTTGTTTGCAGTACCAGGAAGTGGAACAACAACAGAAGAAGCAACAGTTTCTGGATATCAAACCATTAAAACAACAGAACATTTTTACCAATTGGCAAATACGCCAATGTCACGAAAAATGTTATTACAAAAACTATTGAAACAGCAAAGTGTTTGTTTCGACACGGAAACTACCGGTTTGAAAGCCTTAGAAGTAGAATTGGTTGGTGTAGCATTTTCATGGGAAAAAGGAAAAGGATATTATGTAGCTTTTCCAGAAGATCAGGCAGAAACAAAAGAAATTTTAGAAGAATTTCGTCCATTTTTTGAAAGCATGACAATTGAAAAAGTTGGGCAGAATTTAAAATACGATATCAAAGTATTATCAAACTATGACATGCCTGTAAAAGGACCTGTGTTTGATACAATGATTGCACATTATTTGATCAATCCAGATATGCGCCATAATATGGACATTTTATCTGAAACCTATTTGAACTATCAACCAGTTTCTATTGTAGAATTGATTGGTAAAAAAGGAAAGAATCAGTTGTCTATGCGACAAGTTCCGCTAGAACAACAAACAGAATACGCCGTTGAAGATGCAGATATTACGTATCAACTGAAAGAACATTTTATCAAAGAATTGGAAGCTGGACATTTGACAAAACTATTTACAGATGTTGAAGTTCCGTTGGTAAGTGTGCTTTCGGCAATGGAAATTGAAGGAATTAATTTAGATCCTGACTTTTTAGGTGAATTATCAACAGCATTAACGACCGATGTTGATCGTTTAGAAAAGGCAATTTTTGAGCAAGCTGGTGAAGAGTTTAACTTGGCTTCTCCAAAACAGTTAGGACCAATTTTGTTTGATAAACTAAAATTAGTTGACAAACCTAAGAAGACAAAAACTGGACAATATTCTACCGCAGAAGATGTGTTATCATACTTAGCAAAAGATCATCAAATTGTTGCCGATATTTTAGAATGGCGTCAATATAGAAAACTACAAAGTACGTATGTTGATGCATTGCCAAATGAAATCAATCCGAAAACAAATCGTATTCACACGGTATACGCACAAGCAGTTGCCGCTACTGGACGATTGAGTTCTAATAATCCAAATTTACAGAATATTCCAATTCGAACAGAACGTGGACGACAAGTTAGAAAGGCGTTTATTCCAAGAGATGAAAATTATGTATTACTCGCTGCCGATTATTCACAAATTGAATTGCGAATTATTGCAGCTTTGAGTAAAGAAGACACCATGATGCAAGCCTTTAAAGATGGTGCTGACATTCACGCTTCTACAGCTTCAAAAGTATTTGATGTTCCGTTAGAAGAAGTAACGCGTGAACAACGTAGCAATGCAAAAACGGTCAACTTCGGAATTATCTATGGAGTTTCTGCTTTTGGTTTAAGTAATCAAACAGATTTATCACGAAGTGAAGCCAAAGAATTGATTGACACCTATTATGAAACTTATCCAAAATTGAGAGCATACATGTCTTCACAAGTCGATTTTGCACGTGAAAACGGATATGTAGAAACTGTTTTAGGAAGACGTCGTTATTTAAAAGATATCAATTCACGTAATGCAATTGTTCGTGGTGCTGCTGAACGAAATGCTGTAAATGCTCCAATTCAAGGAAGTGCCGCAGATATTATAAAACTTGCAATGATTACTATTCATAATCGTTTTGAGCAAGAAGGTTTTAAATCTAAAATGTTATTACAGGTACATGATGAATTGGTTTTTGATGCACATAAAGACGAATTAGACATCATTAAACCAATCATTCAAGAAGAAATGGAAAACGCTTTTAAAATGGACGTTCCATTAGATGTAGAGATGGGAATTGGTCAGAATTGGCTGGAAGCGCATTAAACAGAAACATTACACAATTAATTACAAAAATTATGAAAAAAATATTTTTAGCAGGACTCATATTTTGTACTTTAATTTCTTGCAATTTTAAAGGAAAAGAAAATAAACAAATTGAAGAGGTAGCAACTCAAGAATCTGAGGATATAGACGCATTTGAAGAAGAATTAAATGATATTGCAATAGGTGGTGAAGGAATTCTTTTTGAAAACGGAGTGATGAGTTTTGATATAAATGCTTTAGAGAAATCTTTCAAACAAGCCCAAAAACAATTAAATGATATTAAAACAAAATATAAGTACGAATCTGAAGATGTGAAAAAAAATGCAATTGAATCTATGGAGTTGAATTTAAATATTTTTATGGGAGAATTTTGCTGCACAACACATGATAATGCGCATTGTATGGATGCTAAAGAGTTAAGAAAGTTAGAAAGCAAATATGACTGCAAAAGGTTTGTAAAGAAGAGCTAGTAATAAAATATCGTATCAAAGAATAGCATATAAAAAAGCACTAAACATAAACATTTAGTGCTTTCTTTTTATAGTGGGTTTACAGTAATTTACTGTCTTGTATACACTATTCTAATATCTTCTTCTGTCACAACATTAAATCCACTTGAAAAAATTTCAAAACCTCCAGGGATTATAAACGAAAACTGATTATTAAGGTCAAACGTAGCGTTGGTTATTTCTCCATCTTCATCCAGAAATGTTAACGTTGAACCATTTGATGACCAACTTATCGGCAAAACATCAATTTCACTTTCACAACTTAATGCATATGTAAATTCATTTGTTGTTCCTACAACCAACGTTGCAATAACTTCCAAATAAGATCGTGAAGTTGCCACGGCAGTTCCATCAGCATTAATCTGAATTGTTTCGTTTTGATAACAGTTCGTTTCAGAAATTAAATCTCTACTTGCCATTCCGTCTCCATTAAAATCGTATGAGTTTTCCACTTCAAATAAAGTCATTTTCCACGATCCAGTCACTGTAGGCTGTGGCGTAACATCGTCATCAGACGAACAAGAGATTAAAAAAATACTCAATACTGATAATAGTAATAATTTTTTCATAATAATTTTTAATGATGTTTAATTCTTAATGGCTACACTTCATCAAATTGTGTACCGAAACTGCACGAAAATATTACAAAATTTGTTTAATTCCTTGATAAATATTAGAAATTGATTTGTTGCAGTAGTTTGGCAGTTTTTAAACAACTCTAAAAATACCTGATACCTAATATTAGGTATATACAAAAGATAAAACGCTACTTACTTTTATATCATAAAACTTATAAATCACAGTATTATGAAAAGTAAACGCTTTATTAAAATCGCCTTATTAATTGGTTGTTTTCTATTTATCACAAATAGTTTTGCACAAAAAAAGAAAATCAGCTATTTCCCATATGCAATGTATTGGGTAAATTATGACGCAAGCAAACCAAATCATTTAAACTCTGTACAAGTCATGTTTATTGGCTCAATAAAAAGTACTAGTTGTTCCGAAAACGGTCGCTATGGTTGGCGATCTGGATTAGGAAGTCAATTTAGAGATCATATCGAAGCATATTACAAAAGCAAACTAGGCGCACATCATAAACGTGCAAAAGATGCTAGTGGTCATTGGCGTTTTGGAGAAGCACAAGATTTACTTGGCGTTAGAGCTCGAATGGCAAAACGATATCCAAGAGTCGTATTTGTTTCCGACTTTGGCTTTTATTGTAGATAATATATGATTTAATTATTTTTTCTAGCGTATGCGTAAAATTCTTACACGCTTACGCTAGAAAATATTTTCAAAACTCAAAACACACTGAAAAACAACTCAATAGCCTACAAATAATCCATATCTTTAAGTAACCAACCTCAATTACATGAGACGTATTATTATACTCTTAGTATTATTTCCGTTTATATTACTGAGTCAAACTTCAGCAATAGATTCCTTAACACTTTCGTTAGAATCTACAAACGATCGTTATGAAAGTGCTAAAATAAAACTCCAATTAGCCAAACTATATGAACGTGTCGATTTAGCAAAAGCGAAGTTATACGCGTATGATGCATTATCTTTTGATACGAATGATTCTTTGAATGCTGAAACCACAAACGAAATTGGTCGCTTGCATTTTTTTACAGGAAAGTTAGACTCAGCCACAATTTACTTTGAAAAAGCTAAAAACACACTTGCAGCTTTACAAGATAGCACTCGGGTTGCGACAGTAAATATCAGCTTGGGCGCTATTTATCTCAGAAAAGGAAATTATAAAAAAACGATTACTACACTCACTGAAAGTGCTTCTTTTTTTGAAAAGCATGCTGATGAGTTAAACGCAGCCAAATGTTACAGTAACATTGCAAGTGCCTTTGCAGAGTTAGAAAATTTTGACAAAGCAATTGTCTATAGTGAAAAAGCTCTTCGTGTATTTACTGCTAATAATTTAGTTCAGTTTGAATTGATAACACTTCCAAATTTAGCGACTCAATATTTCAAAAAAGGCGACACCGTAAAAGCTATTGGATATTACTCAAAAGCGGAAACGCTCGCAAAAAACCTAAACAACAAGCGATCTTTATCAATGATATACAACAATTTAGGAAACATCTATCTTGAAAGTGAATCGCAAAAAGCTAAGAACTATCTTGAAAAAGCATATCAATTAAAAAATGAACTAAATCTTAAATCAGGAATTGAAATTACAGAAAGTAATCTTGGATTAATTCATCTTAAAAACAAAGAATTTAAAGAAGCTATTTCCTATTTAAAAAAGGCTGCGCCCGTTGTAAAGGGAAAACAATTAACACTAGTATACACATATTTAAAAAGTGCCTATGAAGGATTGGGCGACACACAAAAAGCATTACAATTCTCTGAAAAAGCTAGAATCCTAAATGATAGCTTACTTAGTGTGAAAAATCAAACAATGATTTTAGACATTCAAACTAAATACGAAACAGAAAAAAGTGAAAAGGAAATTATAAAGCTTCAATCTGATAATTTAGAAGCAAATTATAAAAGAAAACAAAACAGGAATTTATTGTTTGCGGCTTTAGGCATTCTACTAATTACCTTATTTATTATATACATGTTGCTCAAAAATGCGAAGCGAAAACATATCATCTTAGAACAAGGATTAACGATTAAAGAACAAGAATTCAATCAATTATTAAAAGTTAAAGAGTTAGAAGGAATTGACGCAATTATAGATGCACAAGAAAAAGAACGCACAGATATGGCTGCGAATTTGCATGATAATTTAGGAAGTAAAGTAGCTACCTTAAAACTATATGTTGAAAGTTATGATACTAAAGAAGAGTTTATCACACACTATGACAAAATCAAAGCGCTTTTAGATACTACATACGGTGAAATTAGAAACATTTCTAAAAACAAAAACTTTGGTGCACGTATAGATAAAGGATTAATTCCTTCAACAAAAGCTATTGCCAGTCAAATTTCGGAAACGAAAAAATTACAGATTGATGTCATTAATATTGATGTAAAAAAACGCCTTGAAAACACCTTAGAAATACAACTTTTCAGAATTATACAAGAGTTACTAACCAACATTATAAAACACGCAAATGCTACAGAAGCTACCATACAATTTTCAGAAGAAGATAACATCTTAAATATTGTTGTAGAAGACAACGGAAAAGGCTTCAACATCACAAAAAAAGTTTCAGGAATAGGTTTAATCAATATTGAAAAACGCATTGAAAAGTTACAAGGGAAACTATTTATAGATTCGTCTGAAGGAAACGGAACAACACTAATTTTAGACATTCCATTATGAATATAAACATAATTATTGCGGACGATCATCAACTATTTATAGATGGAATAAAATCTATTTTAACGGACGAAATAGGAATTTCAATTATTGGTGAGGCAAATAATGGGTTAGTTTTATACAAACTCATCGAAGACGGATTAATTCCTGATGTTGTATTAACAGATATCAGAATGCCAATATTAGACGGTGTTTCTGTCACAAAAATGCTTTACAAAGATTTCCCAAAAATCAAAGTGCTTGCCTTAAGTATGTTTGATCAAACTGTTGATGTCATTGAAATGTTAGAAGCTGGCGCAAAAGGATATGTAACCAAAAATGTAGAAAAAGCAATACTTGTTCAGGCTATTCATACGTTAGTAAAAGGAGACTATTATATAAGCGATAGTCTTCCTAAAGAAATTAAAAATTGGTTCGAAAAAAAAAGTGTCATCATTGAAGAAACACTTACGAGACGAGAACAAGAAATCTTAAGACTTCTTGCCAAAGGACGCACAACGATAGAAATGGCACAGCAACTCAAAATTAGCAAGTTTACGATTGATACGCATCGAAAAAACATTCACAAAAAACTTGGTATCAAAAGCAATACTGGCTTGGTCAAATATGCATTAGAACATTTATCATAATCAAGCTACAGCACAAATCGATAGGTAAACTTCATCAAAAAGATATTTTCTGGTTGTTGTCCTAAAATTTGATTGTCTAAACTTTGAAATAAATGATCTCTCGAATTTCCAAAACCTGTAGTTCCTTGCGACCAAACTAAGAACAATTCGGAACCGTATATTTAGCTTATCAAGATACAGTATCTCAGCAGCTGCGCTTAAAAGAAAAGAATCATTGTGGTTATGAAAACAAGAGCAACCTGAAGATCGCTCTTGTTTAACCATCTATTAATGAGACGTTATACACAAATCAGAGCATATAAATGGATTAGAAGCTTCAACTGGGCTTCCTCCACCGAGAATCTTAGAATATCTGATATTAGATATTTTCTTTTTATTTAAAGACAACACTTTGAAATTCTTTTTTTTCATGATATAAAGTTTTGGTTAGGTAGCAAAGTATGAAAACCAAATATTAATCATGTATGGTAACGCCGTAATTAATTGTAGAAAACATCATGAATTCAAGTTATAGACTTACAAACAAAATCTGTAATTTCAACAATAATAGCAATGATTTACCAATATGGATTCCTGCCTACGCAGGAATGACAATACCTAAATTTATAAACAACCGAGCAAAACGAAATAAACCCATAAAGCATTAAAGCACAAATCGATAGGTAAACTTCATCAAAAAGATATTTTCTGGTTGTTGTCCTAAAATTTGATTGTCTAAACTTTGAAATAAATGATCTCTCGAATTTCCAAAACCTGTAGTTCCTTGCGACCAAACCAAGAACAATTCGGAACCTGGAATGTATTCCCAACGTACAACCAAGTTTGAACGAAATTGCACAAAAGAAAAATCTGGATTCCCAATAGAATAATCTACAGTTCCGTCTGTATTTTCATCAACTAAATAAGAATCTGAAGTTGCATCAAACGCAATTTCATTTGGTTGATATTGATAAAAACGATCATACAAATTATCTGCAATAGAATTCGTTACATATTTAAAATCATTATAACGACCAATAGATACAAAAGGTTGTCCGTAATACTGAATTGATAAATTTGGATTAATTGTATAATTAAAACGAATAGAAGCACTTAACGTTTGATTATCAATATTCCCTAAAATATACCGTGTTGTTCCACTATTATCAGCTTGGGTTACATATTGTGTTTTATTAGGATTTCTATTGTACGATGGATTGATGGAAATTCGCATCGCGTCCGTTGGTTGATACGTTACATCTGCTCCGATTTCAAAAAAGCTAAAATTATTATCTTTTGCTTGCGAATACACAACATTCCAACTTGTACGCAACTTTTTACGCTCGTCCGTTCCAAAGGCAAAATATGCAAAATTTTCTTGTGAAAAACGCCAACGCGGTCCGCCACGTAAAAATGTATTGATGAAAATTCGCGGTTTGTGTGCGCCTCCAAAATCTATAAACCAGTTATTTTGAAACTGCATATTTCCATTCACTTCATATTGAATTCTATTGTAATTTCCTTCAAAATCGTAGGTTGTAAATTGTGAGAATCGTGCTGAGATTCTTCGAAACTTTCCAACCGATTTTGTCGTTTGATAACGAACATTTGCATATTGACGAATTTCATCTGCTTGTCGCAAAAAACCAACATCATTTAACTCCAATTCAGGCGAACGCCAAATAACTCCTCCATTATAGCGCCAAGTTCCGCCACCAACTTTTCCAGCTTCAAGCTTTCCGCCTGTTCCTGTTAATGAAGTTCTATTTAGATCAACATCAACATGTCCAGCATCTACACGCTGAAACAAATGCGTTAACGATTGTTGCGTACTTGCAATAGCTTCTTTACTTCCTTGCACATGACTCGTCACAATATTTCCTTCGGCGTAAAACGTTCGATCTTTCCAATTATGTTTAAAATCCAAACCACCTGTATAAGCAGATTTATGTAAAAAATTAAGATTGTCTTCTAATCGGCGATTGGTTGCTGTAAAAATTCCTCCAATAAAAGTATTACGTTCGTTAAAGTCTTTTTGCAAACGTCCAACAAAGTAATTTGTTAACGGTTCAACCAATTCATTTCTGCGTGTTCCATTATTGTCAATTTCGGCAAACTCTTTTCCTGTTACACTTTCCAACACACCAATTGACCAACCGTTTTTAGTTTTTCCACTAAATTTTGCTGCACCCAAAATAGTAGAGTTTTGTGGTTGATCTACAAATTCACCACTTGTTGTATTTGGATATCCTTGCGGGCTTCTTCCAATACGTCGTGAATAGAAAACATTGTCCTGTCCGTTAGCGAATCGATAATCAAATATGTTTTTATTTTCTACGAAAAAAGGTCTTTGTTCACGAAAGAAAATTTGAAAACCGTCCAAAGCAATTGCTGCCGGATCCGCTTCAACTTGTCCAAAATCTGGATTTATAGTAAAATCTAAGGTTAAATCATTGGTCACTCCAATTTTCCCATCAAGTCCGCCATTTAATTTAAAATCATCTCCATCACGAAATGGATTTCCAGCTTCTTGCGGATATGTATCATATTGCGTAACTATATACGGTTGAATTTCTACTTGTTTCTGTGGTTTAATGTTTTTTAAACCATGCAATTCTCCAAATTCACTCACCCAACCTGGCGCATCTAAAGGAATTCGTTGCCAAGTAGAACGTTCTTCTTTTCTAAAAAAACGACGTTGTACTTGCAATCCCCAAATTTGTTCTTCACTTTTTCCAAATCGTAATTGACTTAATGGAATTTTCATTTCGGCTGTCCAACCTTCACTATCTACATTTGTTTTTGTATACCAAATTGGATTCCAACTTCCATCCCAATTATTACCATTATTGGAAATAAACTCATCTCCTTTTACACCAGCTGCCGTCACTGTAAATGAAAAACCTGTGCGCAAATCATGGTAACTGTCTATATTAATTTCAACCCAATCACCATCAAAACCATCTCTACGAGATAACCGTTTTACAATTTGATCAGGATTTGCATCTATGGCACGAACTGCTATATATAAAAATTTAGCATCGTACATAATTTTAAATTTCGTTTGCTCAGTTGGTGGAGTATTTTCGTCAGGGCGATTTTCTATAAAATCGGTTGCCCAACCTACTGAATTCCAACTAGCATCATCTAAAACTCCATCAATTTTTGGTGATTCACCTTTAAAAGTGTTAGTTGTGTATATTCGTTTCGGAATAGATTTTGTCGCTTCTTGAGCAAACCCCAAGAAGGAACTGCCAAAAAATCCTATAATTAGGAATAAGAAAGGTTTCATTAGTCGTTTTTTGATTGATTGATTGTTATAAAAGTAGTAAACCTTGTAAAATCGCGTCAAAAATTGTGTAAAAATTAACACTTATTAAGAAATACAATAAATAAAAATACTTTCTTTTTTTATTGTAAGTACGTACTAATACGTACATTATTTTAAGTATTTTTGAATTGAAAACAAAAAAACAGTGAGCGCCTTAAAAACCATATTATACTTTTCCCTCTTTAAGTATCCGTTGACGAGAACTGAAATTTTCCAATTCTCCAACAATACCAATCAAAAAGAGATTGATAGCGAAATTGATTTGCTATTGAAAAAAGGCATCATTTTTAATTTTGACGGTTTTTATATTGATGTAAATAATCCTGATCGTGTAGAACGCAGATTACTAGGAAATGAAATGGCACGAAACATTATGCCTAAGGCTATAAGAGTTTCGAGAAAAATTGCCAAATTTCCATACGTTAAAGGTGTTTGTTTATCTGGCGCATTATCAAAAGGTTTTTATGATGATGATGGTGATTTTGACTTTTTTATCATTACAAAACCAAATCGTTTATGGATTGCACGAACGTTATTAGTTTTATATAAAAAAATATTTTTATTCAATTCAAAAAAATATTTCTGCGTCAACTATTTTATAAGTACTGATAAATTAGAGATTTCAGAACAAAATCTATTTACAGCTACTGAAATAGCAACGCTCATTCCACTATATGGAAAAGATACTTTTAAAACTTTTTTGGAAGCAAATACGTGGGCATCACCATACTTTCCAAATAAACCTTCAACAAAAACAAGTACGATAAGAGATACAGAAAAAAACGGACTTTCTAAGTTAATTCAAACAGTATTCAATGGTTCTTTAGGATTAAGGTTAGATAAATTTCTGCAAAAAATAACACTAAAAAAGTGGGTGAAAAAGTTTAAGCATTTGGCAACAGAAGATTTTAATATTGCCATGAAATCCACAAGACATGTATCAAAACATCATCCACAAAATTATCAAAACAAAGTAACTACACGACTTGCAGAACGTTACAATGAAGTCGTGAAACAAAACAATTTGAAATATCCTGAAGAACATGCTTGATATTGTTTTTTCACATTCCTATTATTATAAGTTTGATGCTAAGCAGTGGAAAAATCAAACGCCATATCCGCCATTAGGAACCTTATATGCTGCTTCATACTTACGTGAAAACGGATACACAGTTGGTGTATTTGATGCTAATTTGCTTGATGACCCAAAGACAATTCAACCATACTTAGAAAAACACACTCCAAAAACATTTGTAATTTACGATGATGGCTTTAATTATCTAACAAAAATGTGCTTAACTACTATGCGTGAAGCCGCTTTTGAAATGATTAAAATTGCTAAAAATCTTGATTGCCATGTAATCGTTTGTAGTTCTGATTCAACAGATCATTATGAAAAATATTTGGCAGCAGGCGCAGATTATGTAATTCAAGGTGAAGGAGAAATTTCATTAAAAGAATTGGTTGATGCATTGTCTAACAATGAAGATACCTCAAAAATTAAAGGATTAGTTTTTGAAAAAGATGGTGAATTTATTAAAAACCCAAAGCATCCTGTATTACGTGATTTAGACGAATTACCAATGCCTGCATGGGATTTAATCGATATAGAACCTTATCGTAAAATCTGGGAAAATGGAGGAAATGAATTTACACTAAATATGGCCACAACTCGTGGTTGTCCATTTAAATGTAATTGGTGTGCAAAACCAATTTACGGAAATCGTTACAACTCACATTCTCCAGCATATATTACAAAACATATCAAATATGTAAGCGAAACGTATGGAGTAAATCGTTTTTGGATGTGTGATGATATTTTTGGTTTAAAACCGAATTGGGTTCAAAATTTTAATACCGAACTCAAAAAAGAAAAGCTTTCCATTTCATATTACATACAAAGTCGTGTTGATTTATTATTAAAAGAAGATACAATTGACGCATTGGCCGAAAGTGGTTTAGAAGAAGTTTGGGTTGGTGCCGAAAGTGGCTCACAAGCTATTTTAGACGCAATGGACAAAGAAACCAAAGTGGAACAAATTTATGAAGCTACACGTTTATTAAAAGAAAAAAATGTGCGTGTTGCGTTCTTTATTCAATTTGGTTACTTGGAAGAAACAAAAGAAGATATTCAGAAAACAATTGATATGATTAAGGAGTTAGTTCCTGATAATATAGGTGTTTCGGTTTCGTATCCACTTCCAGGTACTAAATTTTATGACATGGTAAAAGACGATCTAAAATTAAAAGCCAATTGGACAGATTCTGATGATTTAGCCATGATGTTTAAAGGAACATACAACACCCAATTTTACAGAAAACTACAGCGATACGTTCATAAAGAATACCGTAAAAGTCAAGCTACTGCAAACTTTAAAAAGTTTTTCAAAAACCCGTTTGCTATAACAAAGGCGGAATTACGATCAATGATTTTACTTGGTTATTATGTTCCAGCTGCTTTTTTAGATAAAATTCAACTTAAAAACATGGAGCATACAAATGCATAGCGATTTTGATGTGGCAGCACCACAATACGATGATATTTTCACATATTCTAATATAGGAAAAGCACAACGAAAGTTAGTTTTTAAGCATATTAATTCAATTATAAAGCAAGAAAAAAAACTTTCTATTTTAGAATTAAATTGCGGAACTGGCGCAGATGCAATTGCCTTTGCAAAACTCAATCATGATGTAATTGCTACGGATATTTCCGCAGGAATGATTGAAGTTGCGAAAGCAAAATCGCATCCAAAAAATCTTCAATTTAAAGTACAAGATATCAACACAATTTCGCCAGCTACCTTCAACAAAAAGTTTGATTTTATATTTTCAGATTTTGGCGGAATTAATTGTTTATCAGAAGCACAACTGCAAACATTCTTTCAAAAATCAACAGATTTATTACTTCCAAACGGAAAAATGGCAATTGTTTTAATGCCAAAAAATTGTCTTTGGGAACGTTTATATTTCACGTTAAAAGGTGATAAAACAAAAGCAACAAGACGAAATACTAAAGAAAGTGTTGTTGCTAACGTTGATGGTATTGGTGTAGAAACATGGTATTACAATCCGCAAGATATTTCCGCTTTAGCGAATGATTATTTTGTAACAGGAAAAGTAAAACCAATTGGCGTAACAATTCCTCCATCGTATTTGGAACAATCGTTTGTGGCTAAATTTCCAATGTTAAACATCTTCAAAGGATTTGATAGTATTTTAACGGCATCTTCATTAGCAAAATACGCTGATCACTTTTTGATTATTCTTGAAAAGAAGAGTTAGTTACTGGTTTCTATTTCTAAATAAACAAATACTGTATATTTAAACTTTTGAAGTCAGTAAAACATCTTTATATTTACGATATCTAAAAAAACCAGATAACCCGCAACGACCAACAACACATGAGCATCATTCTCACACACACATACTATCTTTTTGAAGATGAGAAAGAGCAAAGTATCATGCGTCCGTATGCGCCGTTGGGACTTTTATATATTTCTTCATATCTGAATGAAAACAAAGTAGAAAATCATGTATATGATTCTACGTTTTATTCCAAAGAAGCACAATTGCGTTTTATTGAAGAAAAACAACCGAAAGCAATTGCTATTTACACAAACTTAATGACAAAGATTAATGTTATTAAGTTGATCAAAATTCTAAAAACGGACGAAACTTATGGTTTTCCAAAAGTTATTTTAGGTGGACCAGATATTACATACAATCTAGAAAACTACCTTAATACAGGTGCAGATTTTTTAATTATTGGTGAAGGTGAACAGACAACATTAGAATTATATGCAGCAATTATTAATGATACTGATTATAGTGAAATTCACGGAGTAGCGTATTTAGAAAATGGTGAAGTTAAAAAAGCACCTGCACGAATGCGCATGAAAAGCCTCAAAGAATTGCCACTACCAAATAGAGCTGCAATTCCTGTAGAAAAATACTTAGAGACATGGAAAACACATCATGGACAAAGTTCTATGACGGTAAGTACACAACGCGGCTGCCCATATACCTGTAAATGGTGTAGTACAGCTGTGTATGGACAAAGTTATCGCAGACGTCCGCCAAATATGGTTGCCGCTGAGTTAAAAATGCTGAAAGACACGTACAATCCAGATAGTATTTGGTTTGTGGATGACGTATTTAGCGTAAGCTTTAAATGGATTGAGAAATTTCATGAAGAAGTTATCAAACAAGAAGCTATTATTCCATTTGAATGCATTACACGTGCAGAACGTTTGAATGACGAAATTTTACAACTATTGAAAGAAGCTGGTTGTTTTCGCATTTGGATTGGTGCCGAAAGTGGTTCACAAAAAATTATTGACGCCATGGATCGTCGTGTAGACGTCAACGTTGTAAAAGAAGCCATTCAAAAAACGAACGCGCTTGGTATGGAAACAGGTACGTTTATTATGGTTGGTTATCCTGGTGAGAACGAAGAAGACATCAAAGAAACAATTGATTATTTGAAAGCGGCTGATCCAACACATTTTACAATTACAGTTGCGTATCCAATCAAAGGAACTTCATTGTATAATGAAATTGAAGATAAAATCACAATTCAACCAGAATGGAATACATCTACAGATCGTGAAATTGATTTTACGCGAACATATTCAAGAAAATTTTATGACTTTGCTGTGCGAAGAATTGTAAACGAAGTCAATTATAACAAAGAATTACTAAAAGGGAAAAACCGTAATTTACTTACTTCTGTAAAATTGAAAACGAAGTCACTTTTAGCACAAACGGCAATGAAATTATACAAATGAAATTAGACTTTAGTCGTATTACACAACAACAAAACGTTTACTATTTGACGCCAGAAGATACTGGTTTTTCCAAATATTATCTTGCTGTTCGAGAAAAAGAAAATCGTATTTTAACAGATCCTGAAGTCCGAAAGTTACCTTATTTAGAACGTGACGAATGGCCTTTTCGTGTAAAGTCTACAGAACGTTTTATGAAACATGTAGCTGAAGAACACGATTCAATGAATATTTTAACTATTGGTTGTGGAAATGGTTGGTTTTCAAATAAAATTGCAGAAGTTTCCAATGAAAATGAAGTGATTGGTTTAGATATAAATCGTGAAGAACTGGAACAAGCTGCACGTATTTTTAAAAAGAAAAACTTACATTTTGTATACGCTGATATTTTTAAGGTTGCTGATTTTTTCAAGAAAAAGTTTGACATTATTGTACTGAATGGCGCTGTTCAATATTTTGAAGAATTTGAGGGCTTAATTTCGCTTTTAGCATCATTTTTAGCTACTAATGGTGAAATTCATATTATTGATAGTCCTTTTTATAAAGCTTCTGAAATTCCTGCTGCCAAAGAACGTACTAAAGCCTATTATACAGAACTTGGCGTTCCTGAAATGGCCAAAAATTATTTTCATCACGAAGAAAAATTAGTTTCAAATTTTCATGTTTTCTATAAATACAAACGAAATATTTTTCATAAGATTTTAGGTAAAAAAGATTCTCCTTTTTCTTGGTATCGATTCATAAAAAAATAAACGAATGGCACGTAAAACCTTTTTTAAAAAACTAAAGTATTACAGTATTTCCACAATCATTATTTTGGTTTTAGCCGAAATTATTTTGTCGCTACTTGAAGTCGTTCCAACTAATTATTATGTCAATACGCCAAATTCTGGTTTCACTTGGGAAATTAATCCTAATGACATTACAGGCATTCATCAAGACTCAGAAGTTTCATTTGATGAATTAGGCGCACGTTCCATTTCCAATTATGACGATGCAAATCATAAAATTATTATTTTTGGAGGAAGCACAACCGCTTGTTTTGCGTTAACCCAGGAAAAAACATGGTCCGCTTTACTAGAAAAAAACTTAGGAGATTCTTATTGGATTGGAAATTTTGGACGACCAGGAAATAATAGTAGTCATCATGCATTGCAGCTCAAATATACACTTGACAAACCTGAACTAAGCGACACAAAAACTGTAATAGTGATGCAAGGAGTAAACGATTTTGTTGCGTATTTGATTTCTCCTGAAAGGTATATACATCTTCCGGAAGATAAACTTAAACGCTTTGCTTTTCAGCATTCTCCAAACGATCATTTGCCTTTTTACAAACGCCTTACACTATATCAATTAGCATCAAGAGCCAAACAAAATATTGTTTTTTATTTCAAACATAAAGATCATTTGATAGTGACTATACAAGATATTAAAGACTTAAGAAAACGTTCTAAAATCATACCTGAATTGCCCAATTTAGAAGCTGGATTAGCGCATTATGAAAAGAACATTCTTGATATTATAAAACAAGCAAAAAATAAAAACATCAACTTAGTTTTTGTGACACAAGCAACGATGTGGCGACCAGATTTAGAGCCAAAATATGAGGAATTAATGCTAACAAGCGGATTTGAAAACAATGAAGCTTTTTACAGTACACCAGCTTTATATGAAGGCATGGAAGTATTTAATGAGCGTTTAAAAGAAGTTTGTAAACAAAACGACATTCCGTGTATTGATTTACAATTACCAAAAACAACGGAATCTTTTTATGATGATTTTCACTTCAATGAATCTGGAGCAAAACTCACTGCTGATCAACTTGCGAAGGAATTGAAAACTGTATTAAAGTAAGTTATGAATTAGAGATAATAGTACTTCTCGATACAATTTTTCTTCATTTTATTAAGAAAAACCACGCGAAGTGACGCTAAAATAATTAACAGTCAACGCAAAACGATCCAAAAGCGAAACGATCCAACTACGCTAATTGTTGTTTCTTAAAGAATGTATCTACAATTTTCTTTTCCACAGGAACACTAAAGTATTTGTGTTTACAACGCCATCTTGCTAATAATTGCAATGGCTTATAAATCCACTTCTGATTTGAGTATGCAAACTTTAAGTAAAACTTGAATTTCTCAAAGAAGTCATACTTTTCTGAGCTTACCCAAGGTCCTGATGAACCTACAAAATCAAAATCAGACCATTCGTGAACTGTTTCTGGTAATTTGTAACCTTCTTTCACAACATTATCCGTAATTGTAGTCCCAGGATATGGTTTAAAGTAAAAAATTGGTGTGTGGAAATTTGGATGCATACTATTCAATTCGAGCGCAACTTTCACAGTTTCTTCAATACTCTTATCGGTTTCTTCTGGAAAACCAACAATAAACGGAAACTGTACTGCAATTCCTAAATCCTTGCAACGTTCAGCACACATGTATACTTGTTCAATTTTAATATCTTTTTTAAGCCAATTCATCATTTCTTGCGAACCAGATTCGACTCCAATTAACAAACGGCGTAATCCAGATTTTGCACAGGTTTTAAAATCTTCTACAGACATTCGCGAACCTTGATCAGCACGCATCGTTGCAGCCCATGTAAAATTTAACCCTTTTTCAATAATACGTTCAGAAACCTCAATCACACGATCTCGGTAAGTAAAATACGTTTCATCTTGAAGATTAACGTCTGTAAATTGATATTTTTCATGCAGTTCAGCCAATTTATTCACCATAATTTCTGGTGAAATTGCTGTCCACTTTCTATTATATACAAAAGGATCTGCACAAAAAGTACATCTAAAATAACAACCCGTCGAAGAAATATAATCAAGTTGTCTACTTCCTTTCTTTTCAAAATATTTCTCAACATCAATCAACTCATAGTTAATATCTGCAAACGTATCCATTGCAACAATAACACGTGGTGGGTTTTTGATAATTTCACCTTCTTCATTTCGATAGCAAATTCCTTTCACACTAGAAATATCACCTTTAGCAGCGTACATTTCAACCAATTCTCTGAAAGTATCTTCTCCTTGTCCTTGTGCCGTAACATCAATACAAATTTCATCTTTCAACGTTTGCTTTGGAAACAATGACGTATGCCATCCGCCCCAAATTACAGGAAGATCTTGGCGCATTTTTTTAACGGCTTGCGTCACTGACAAAGCATCTTTAATAGGTCTTCCAGTTAAAACTGTAGTTCCAAAACACAACGCATCATCAATATGTTTTTTAATTGTTCCTAGAGGATCTTCATCTATACGACCATCAACAATAATTACTTCATATTTCTCAGGATCAAGTACAGAACCAATTGCTAACAATGCGAGTGGCATGTCAAAAAATACGGCTATTGGGTTGTATAGTAATATTTTATGCTTTTTCAAAATGGGCAATTATTTTTTATAAATATACTGACTATTTAACTATTTAAATATTTGAAATGATTTTATTTTCTTTTTGTGTAAGAAATATTGAATTGACACTTTCAATACACCCAAACCATACGTCATACTTCGTTGAAAATTAATAGATGAACTTTCTTCAGAATATGTTGTTGGACATGTAATTTCTGCAATTTCAAAACCATTATTAAAAATTTGACATAACATTTGATTGTCAAAAATAAAATCATCAGAATTGTGCTCTAAAGTTAAAGAGTTTAATACTTCCGCAGAAAAAGCTCTGAAGCCTGTGTGATATTCGGATAATTTCTGACCAATCAAAATATTTTGAAATAAGGTTAGAAAACGATTTGCAATATACTTGTACATTGGCATTCCGCCACGCAAAGCTCCTTTTCCTAAAATTCGAGAACCCAAAACTACAGGATACACTTCATTGGCAATCAAATATGCCATTGAATGAACCAACTTTGGCGTATATTGATAGTCGGGATGCAACATCACTACAATATCGCCATCTAACGATAAAGCTTTTTTATAACAGCTTTTCTGATTTGCTCCATATCCTTTATTTTGATCATGTTTCACAACGTGTTCAATACCTAGTTCTTTCGCAACTCGAAGCGTTTCATCTGTACTATTATCATCTACCAAAACCACTTCGTCCACAATATCAAACGGAATTTCGTTGTATGTTTTCTGAAGTGTTTCCGAAGCATTGTATGCCGGAAGTACAATAATTACTTTCTTTGAATTAATCATGAATTTTTGACTTAATTGCGTACAAAACACAAAAAATAATAGTATTCTTTTACGATCGCCAATTTAACAACTATATTTATATACGCAAAACAAAACCAGCATTGAAATTACAAAAACTCACTACTCCTTTTTACGAGAATTTGATGCTTTTCATCATTCCGTTTCTCTTTATTTTCATTTTGAGAATTGCTGGATTTGATGGTTTGTACGGACAAGATTCTTATGAATATTTACGTTATACAAACGCTATTCAAGAATACATCACAACAGGAATACATCCTGGAAATTATTTTTGGCCAGTACTATATCCCACTTTAGGAAGTTTGCTAGGTTTTATCTTTGGAACTGCATTAGCCTTGCAATTAATTAGTTGTTTAAGTTTTTCCATAGCATGCGTCTATATTTTAAAAACAATTCGATTATTGTATCCAAATGCAAAATTTCGTTTTTTTTATGTATTAATTTTTGGTGTTTTCTGTCCGTTTTTATTAAAAATGGGAATCATCGTTATGTCAGATGCGTTGACTCTGGTCTTTGTAGTTTTAGCATTCTATTTCTTTTTCAAATCATACTATAAAAATACAAGCCTCGCTCCTATTTTTATCTTTGCAACTTGCGCTGTAATGACACGTTACGCCTCGCTTTTCATTACATTTCCAATTTTAATTTACGCATTGTATTTAATTGTAAATCGACGAAAGTTTAAACAATTTATTATTGCAGCAGTACTAAGTGTAGCTGCAGCAATTCCGTTTCTTATTTTCCAATGGGGCGCATTGTTTGAAGCATCTTCCAATTACTTTTTACAAGTTTGGTCAGTAACAAACTATTTCAAATCGAGTTTTACTACAGAAGATGGCGCGACTAGCTATACGTTCCCAAATTTAATTTATACATGTTATGTATTCTTTCATCCTGGATTTATTTTTATTGGAAGTATTTTAAGTCTAATTACATTAAAAAATTATAAATCACTGTTTTTATTTCATCAGAAAATATTAATGATTTGTAGTGCAGTATACATTTTCTTTTTAGCAGGAATTCCATTTCAAAACCCGCGAATTCTCGGTTTGGTATTTCCGTTACTATTGATACTTTTCTTTCCTGCTTTTATAAAACTGATGGAAATAAAACTCATTAAACGATTTTTTATTCCAATCGGAATTGCTTGTACCCTATTACAATTGGTGTTTTTTTCCATGACGTTTCAATTAATTTTTACACGAACAATTGTTGAAAAAGAATTAGCGACTATGATAAAACCACATGAAGGCAATACTTTATATAGTTTTGATGTAGATTTGGCAATGCAAGGTCGCGGATTAGATTTTGAGTATAAGAATATGTTCATGGAACGTTATGAAAACTTCCAACAAAACGATTTGATTTTGTTTGATCCAGCACGTTATGAAGTACAATGGAAAGGTAAAACTCTAATGTTGAACTGGAATTTTATTGAGCAGAATTACACATTAAAAATAATAGAAACACATCCACAAGGATGGAAATTATATCAAATTCAATAATATGCTTTGGATGCGCATCAAATATCGTTTAGGATTGTTATTTAAAACTGTGTTGTTCAAACTTGGTTTTGGAAAATTGCTATTGAAAGATCGTTATGGCGAACGTATTTTGGTGTATCACGGAATTGACGCTATTGGCGAAACAAAATACAATAGCCGATTTATCTCAAAAGTATTCTTTGAAGAATTTATCAAGCATATAACCACACATTATAATGTAATTTCTTTAGATGATTTCTATCAGAAGAAATTTAAAAAAGACACCTTAAATATCGCGCTTACCTTTGATGATGGTTACTTGAATAACTATACATATGTAGTTCCAATTTTGGAAAAGTATAATGTTCCTGCATGTTTTTATATTACAACGATTCACGAAAAAGCGCCGTATTTATGGGCAGATTTTCTCGATTTAGTTTCGTATCACACCAATAAAGAAGAAGTTGTTTTAGAGCGAAATTTGTATCAAAAAAATGCTAAAAAGGAATTCATTTGGAATGGAACTTCCATGAAAAACGTTGCCAAAGCATTACCATATGACGTATTGAAATTGATTTATGAAGTTTTTCAAGATGATTGGAAAGCATTATCTCCAGAAAAATTTGAAGATTATTGGAAGTTGATGAATGCAGAGCAAATTAAGGAAATTGCAAACAATCCATTATTTACCATTGGCGCACACGGTGAAACACATGCAAGTTTAATTGATATTCCTGCAGAAGAAGCAAAACAAGAAATTTTAAATAGTAAAAAACAACTTGAAGTAATTTGCGAACAACCAATTACGGAGTTTGCATTTCCGTTTGGCTATTACAATCCGGAACTTGCTGCTTACTGCGAAGAAATAGGTTTTGAACGCTTATTATTAGTTGATTACAATACAAAACAAGATGCCAAAAATGAAGCATGGAAAAATCGATTTGTAATGAATCCGTATATTTCTATGGAACAACAATTGGCATGTTTATTAAAAGGTTCTTATTTCTAGAAACATATGTTATATAAAGAAATATATCGTCTCAAACGAGTTGACAATAATGATTTTCCAGCAATCAAAGAACTTTTCTGGAAAGTCTTTAAAAAGAGGGTTTCACTTAAGTATTTACAAAACAAATACAACACGTCTTATACAGGCGTCAATTATATCTGCAGCATTGCATATTGTGACCAAATTCCTGTAGCTTTTTATGGTGCAGTTCCACAAAAATTTAAGAACAACGATCGTGAAATATATGTCGCGCATGCTTGTGACTCTTATACATTACCAGATCATCAACGAAAAGGATTGCATAACGCATTAGCAAAATTTGCGTATGAAATTATGAAGGAAAACGATATGAAATATGTGTATGCTTTTCATAGCGCAAATACGTATCGTAGTACCAAAAAGCTTGGTTGGAAAGAACATGAAAATTTACAACGATTTCACATAAAAACAAATACACTTCCAATTGGAAAAGTGCTAAACAAGTTGCGTTGGACAAATATGTATGATGTTTTCTTCAAACAAAAAGTTTCACAAGAAGCGATTGAAAAGCTAAATTCTGAACACAAAGAAAAGTATCAAATACAATACACAAACGATTTTATCGATTATAAAAATAGTTTCAAAAATCATTATTGTGTCGAAGTAGAAGGTTGTGTATTTTGGTTAAAAATTCAAGCAATTATTCACGTTGGAAAGTTTTATGCTCCATCTGCAGAAGCATTACAAAAAGCCATCAAAAAGTTAAAACGAAAAGCATTTTTCTTAGGCATTACCGAATTCCTTTTTCAAGTTGACGCAGACTCTACCATGGCAGCACAATTACTAACCATTGTACAACCTAAAGAATCTTGGTTGGTTGGTTATTTAGATTTTGATCCAGAAATCGATTTAAAAGACTTTATATTTACCTATTCAGATTTAGACACTTTTTAGCATGCAAGTACAGCTTAAAAATCACACATTCCAGATTGATCCTGGACAGAATAAACATTATTGGTCGTACATTAATTCCATTGATTGGGAACCGCACACGTTTGCTATTTTCGATCATTTTATAACTAAAGATTCTGTGGTTTTAGATGTTGGTTCATGGAGTGGCGTTCTAACGTTGTATGCTGCAAAAACAGCGAAAAAAGTACACGCCCTTGATCCTGATCCTGTTTGTTTTAGTGAGTTGAATACAAATGTTGAATTGAATCCAGCTGTAGCTGAAAAAATAAAGACATACAAAACAGCAATTTCAGATCAAAAAGAAACCTTGCGTTTGTCTGCACGCGAAACATATGGAGCTTCATCTAGCAGTATTTTAGAACGCAAACGTGATACTGAAAATTCATTGGAATTAGAAACAATTTCATTGGCAGAATTTTTAGAAAAGGAACAAATTCAAAAAGTAGATTTTATTAAAATGGACGTAGAAGGCGCCGAATTTAGAATTCTACCAACCATAGGAAAAGCTTTAGAGAAAGTAAACTATCCGACGTTGTATATTTCTTTTCATTATAGTTTTTTGAATGAGAATCTATATCATAAAAATATTCCTTCAGCATTTTTGAATAAATTGTTGATGCGCTTAGAAAACACATTTGGCTTTTCATTGTATAAGAAACGAATTCGCAAAGAAATTGCAAATCTGTACGATGATTTAAAAGCATACACATATATTTATAAAACGGACGGAACACTTATTTCCTTTAACGATTTGGAACGCAAACCAGAACTGATTAAGGAAACGGATTTGGTGTTTACGAATACGGAGTGGATTCCGCAATAAATGCGGAATGACAAAGAAAAACCAAATGCCATTCCTGCGCAGGCAGGAACCCATAATAACAATAACAAAAATAGATTCCGCAATAAGTACGGAATGACAAAGAAAAAACTAAATGTCATTCCTGCGCAGGCAGGAATCCATAATAACAATAACAAAAAATAGATTCCGCAATAAGTACGGAATGACAAAGAAAAAACTAAATGTCATTCCTGCGCAGGCAGGAATCCAAGAATAATATGTATAAAACAATTCACCAATACTATGTGTACATCCTTTCCAACAAAAAGAATGGAACATTGTACATTGGTGTTTCTAACAATTTAGAAAGAAGAGTATTTGAGCATAAAAATAAACTAGTCGAAGGGTTTTCTAAAAAATATGATTTAACTAAACTCATGTATTTCGAAATTTTTCAACATATTAATGAAGCGATAACACGAGAAAAACGATTAAAGAAATGGAAACGACAATGGAAGAAAAATTTAATCGAAGAAAATAATCCTAATTGGAATGATTTAGCTTCTGATTGGTCAACAAACATGGATTCCGCAACAGGTGCGGAATGACAACTGAAATTACATTGAAACACTGAAAAATCAAGTGCCATTCATACGTAGGTAGGAATCCAAAATAAATAACAAGATTCCCGCTTACGCGAGAACTAAAGATGAACAAAACGAATCAACATATCGTATTCTTAACACCTGGTTTTGCGGAATCAGAGGAAGATTCTACCACAATTCCTGCGTTGCAAGTGTTTTTAAAAAGTATGCGAAATGCGTTACCGAGTGCAAAATTAACCTTGCTTACGTTTCAGTTTCCTTTTACAAAAAAGAAATATAATTGGCATGGTATTGAAGTGATTCCGCTTAATGGTCAAAATAAAAGATTAAAGAAACTCTGGACATGGAAGAAGGCATACAAAACACTTCAAAAGCTTCATAAAAAACAAAAGATTGATACCATTCATAGTTTTTGGATTGGCGAATGTTCTAAAGTTGGACAACGGTTTTCCGAAAAATATAATATCAATCATGTGGTAACTGTGATGGGACAAGATGCAACTATCAAAAATTCATATGCAAAGAACTTAATAGATTCCAAAGTAAAAATGGTGACGCTTTCAGAGAATCATCAAGTAGAGTTATTGAAGACATATAATTTAGATTCTACAATAATTTCATGGCATTTAGATGTTTCTGAGTTTCCAGATTTGCAACAAAATACAATCGATATTTTAGGTGTTGGTTCATTGAATACAATTAAGAATTATCCAGATTTTATCGATATCATTTCCGCTCTAGCGAAAACACATAAAAACCTCAACGTTGCTATTATTGGTGATGGCGCGTTGCAAAGTGAACTCGAAAATAAAATCAAAAATCTAGAATTAGAAGATACAATTACATTACTCGGAAAGCTATCAAGAACGGAAGTTTTAGAGAAAATGTCACAATCCAACATCTTATTACATACAAGTTTATACGAATCATTTGGGTTTGTGTTTTTGGAAGCATTGTATTCAGGAATGCAACTTGTTTCACACAATGTCGGACTTGCCAAAACTTCTAAACATTGGCATGTGCTAGAAAGTAAAACTGAACTGATTGAAGCCTGCTCAACCTTACTTTCAGTCTCTAGCGAACCAAAAAAACGCATTACACTCAGTGCTGAAGAAAAAACTATAAACGCTTACTTATCTTTGTATCATGCGTAAATTGATTACCATAGGAATCAACACGATTCAAGGATTTGCCAGTCCTGCGTTCAACTTTTTGATTGTTGTTTCTGGTGTGAAAATCTTTGGAAAAGCAGAGTGGGCAAGTTTGATTAATGTGATGTTATGGGTTTTGTTTACCACATTTATGTTTGGTTGGGGAAATCGCGATCACTTACTTCGAAAATACAGTGAAGAACCTTCAAAAATGTATCATGCATTTTTTAGCAACTTCTTATCACGTTGCTTATTAGTACCTTTTGCTTTATTGCTGTTTTTATTTTTCCCAACAGTCATCGCTTCTTGGGCAATTGCACTCGTAGTACTAACATTTTGCTACTCTTCCTTGAGTACTTTAGTTATATATCATCAAAAGTTTGGTGCGCAATTGATCGCCGAGGCAATTGCGTTTGCCATTATTTTTGGAAGTATTTTTTATATTGACAATTTCAACTTAGAAATCTTTTTAAAAATTTACACTATTGCAATTTCTATAAAGTTAATTGTGTTGAGTTTACAATTGAATTTCTGGAAAGAATCGTTTTCAGCTACCTTTTCTTTACAAGAATTTAAAGCTGGTTTGCCATTTTTCATTCTTGGTTTGAGCGGTTGGTTGATTTCTAAAACAGATATTTATGCTGTTGATTTGTATTTAGAAAAATCGCAATTAGCCGAGTATCAATTGTTGATTACTGCTTTTTTAATGTTACAAGCTTTGGCTGCCTATATTACTATTCCATTTACAAAACATGTATATCGCGTATCAGGTGAAGTTGTCCAAAAAATAAAGTATAAACTCTATGCTGTTTCACTACCATTAACCATTTTGGGCGGATTGGCTATTTGGTGCGTTATGGAATGTTTTGTGGAATTAGGGTTTTCATATGAATATTATATCCTTGGCGGATTGATTGCTTTACCTTGTTATTTCTATACATTAAATATTATGGAATTGATGAAGAGTCACAAAGAACGCACAATCATTTACATTAGTTTCATTGCAATTTTTGTGAATGTAAGCTTAATTTTCTTTTTGATAGAAAGCTATGAAATTTTTGGTGTGTTACTTAGTGCTTGTATTACGCAGTGGGTTGTACTGCTCGTGTATAAGATACATAGAAGGTTAGTTTAGACCTACTTTGAAAACCAATGATCTCGATACAATTTTTCTACGCTTCACTACAAAAAACCATTCAAATTGACGATTTCGAGTTAAAAGATACTTGTAATTATTGTTCTATTTTTTCTTTCTACTAAACAGATTCAACACTTTACTGATAAAATCGTCATTGATTCCAAATGTACCTTTGATCCAAGTGTAAATTGCAATTAGTTTTTTATCTAACCAAATTAAAATTGACTTGAAACCATCATTTGGTCGAGCTCGGTAATTGGTAGAACGTCTTTTGAACGAACCTGTTTTTTCTTCTGTGAAATAGTACAATGCAATTGACTTTCGCGTTACACCATCAGGACATTGTATCGGATCAGGAAAACCATGATACGAATCTTCATCCGTATTAAAAATCACAACTCTGTTAAATATTGGCTCAATTTTTACAGCACATTTCGACATGTCTTTCTCCCACAATTCTAAATCGCCTCTATATGAATCTTCCCAATCTTTGTTTAAATACACTAACACATTTACACGACGACGCCATGTTTTTTTGTGTGGATGTACGGTAAAATCTGCATGAATATTTAAATATCCGCCATTTTCACTTTGGTGAATTCCACCACCTTCTATAGTTGTATCTGGCAATAGATTTTCAATTCCTGTGAGTTGTTCTAAGTAGTGAATAAATTCAGGTGAGTTTAACTCTTTGATAACTCCATCACGGATAAATTCAGGAATTAACTCCAATTTATTCAGTCCATGTTTTTTTTCATTTACATGTACATAGTGAATCCATCCATCATCTTTAATTTTCGGAAATACATCGAGTGCTTTTTCCGCAGCTTCTACTTCCAAACAATCATCTAATATGATATGTGGATATGGCGAAGCTGATTGATACGCTTCAATATCATTTACTAATGTGGCTTTTCCTTTTGAGTAATCAAAAATCATTGGTTGGCTTCCTTGAATTTCGCGATAAAAGTACGCAAAATATAAGATTCTCACACATCTATTTCTAATGCTTTTTTATGATTTTCTTCTAAAGAATACAATTGCTTACTTTTTGTTTGTTGCATATTTTTTGTTCCTTTGCTTGAAACACTTTTTATGAAATATAAACGTCTTATCGGAATCAATTTACTTGTGTTAAGTGGATTATTATTGATCTTGTCAATTGTTTTATATTCTATAGAAGCCAACCGAATCACTACTTTTTTCAAATTTACAAGCGAGTTTCAAGCGCAATATTATATTCCTGATTCTACAGCACTTTTTATACACAAGCCTAATATTCATATATATGATAATTGGGGAACACCAGAACAAAAAATATCTACAGAACGACGCACAAATAATTTAGGTTTTAGAGATGATGACGATGTGATAGCCAAGAAACAAAACGAACTTCGTGTACTTGTAACAGGCGATTCCCATACGGATGGTGTTTTAAAACACAACACTGAATCTTTTATCAATGTTTGGGAAGAACAACTGAATGCAAAAGATACAACGACTTATTATAATTGCATTAATGGTGGTGTTGGTTATTACACGTTTCGTAATTATCATGGTTTTTTAAAAAAGTATGCTTATTTAGAACCTGACGTCTTTATAATTAATGTTTTTACCGGAAATGATTTTCGAGAATCTGCTCTTTATGAAGACGATCGCACAAGTTTTTCTAATATGTATAGAAGCATGCGAATGAGTGTCCGTAGAAAGCTTCAGTCTTCAGCACAACAGAAATTTCCATATATACAAGGTATAGAACAAGTGCTATTTTATGAATCGTTTCCTAGCGAAAAAGAACGCACGATAGGTATCGCGCAGAAATATCTTTTGAAAATCATAGAATTGTGTAAACAGAAAAATATTCGACTCATTGTTACTTTATTGCCTTCTAGAGCAGAGGTAAAACCAGCGTTTTATAAGGAAATACAAACATTATTCGATCTTGATACAAAAACGATGGATATCAATAAAGAATTGACAGCAATGTTAATCGATTTCCTTCAAAAACAACAAATTGAATATCACGATTTAACACCTGCATTACTTGGTTCAACCGAAAAATTGTATTGGGATGAAGATTTACATATCAATCCAAAAGCACATGAAATGATTGGTGATTATTTTTTTGAAGAAGTGTCTTTAAATCCTTCGCATTAAATGATATTTATTTGAAATTATGATTACGATACAAAAAATGCGAACCGAAATTCGCATTTAATTTTTCATTAGAGTTTTTACTATCTTTCAGGAGGACATCCGTATGCTCTACATGTAAATGTTTCGTGGCATGTATCCGTTACACATCCACATGAGCCATGGCCAGTTCCGCCTCCTGTTACTTTAAAGTTTAAATTAGAAACAGGTTGTCTGTTGAGTTTTAAATTTTTTAGATTTTGTTTTTTCATGATTTAATGATTTAAAAAGTTACTATTGAAATTAAAGAAGTGAGTCAAAGCTCACCTTAGACTTATTTAGGACAGTGACCCGCCCAAGAAAGCCATACACAAACTTGTCCTGTTGGTACGGCAACTCCAGCACCTTTTAAATGATTTGATTGAAAGTTAGAAACTTCTTTTTTGTTTAGACGTAATGATGTAAGATTTTGTTTTTTCAAAATGTAAAAGTTTAAGGTTAATAATGACACAATACTATTAGAATTATAACCATTTACAAAGGGCATATCGTGGCAATTTATAAATACTAACGTATAGTTTCTTTGCATTTACGTATTCTCTCTGCACCTTGTCTTTTGAAAATAATTAAGAGTTGGTTTCTCAAGTTTATAGGGACGTTGCTGAGCTTCCTGAAAGTTTGTTGCAGATGCGCAATTAAACTTGAAACAATCTTAAACATATTGAAAAGTAAAATTTTATATATTTGAAATCGATAAGCAAAATTTGAAACATATAATTATGAAGCTAAAAACTTTATTGATTAGTTTATTTATCTTAATAACATTTATGAATTGCGGAAATGAAGACGATACCGTACTTCATAACCCTTGTGTATCTGATATTGATCTAGGAGTTAGTGGAGTGACTGAATCGAATTTTATGGTTCAAACTTTTAATGAACCTGATGAAAAAGGTTATATAGTCTCTGCGACAATTACAAATGATAATCCTGAATCAGTTTCTGGAAGACCTAGTTTTGTATTTAAAGAACATGGAAGAGTAATAACTTATGGTACATCGAATTCTGCATCTTCAACCTCGTGTATAAATATAGACGCAGAATCGACTTGTGATTTTGAATTTCGAATATATTTAAGTCATGATGAAGCCATTGATAACAATATTGAGTTTCTCTGTTTTATTTACTTTAAATAAAAAAATAGATAGAACGAATTGAACAAAAACTGTCAATCTATTTAGGCGGCACATCCTACTCACATACCTTATGTAACACGCTCTCAAACACAAATAATAGCTTCCTGCACATCTGCGAGAAGGTTTCCAACGTAAACGAAAGCTCCCTGCACATCTGCGAGAAGGTTTCCAACGCAAACAAAAACTTCCTGCACGTCTACGAGAAGGTTTCCAACACAAACAAAAGCTTCCTGCACGTCTGCGAGACGCTTCCAAACGCAAACGAAAGCTTGTCGCATTGCTGCGAGAAGGTTTCGTGAGTCTTTCTATTGCGAACTACTTAATGAATTAATCAAAAACAATCATTTTACTGCGAATTCCTTAAAATGAGGGTTTTTAGGACATGTGAGAAATTATATAATAGAAATACAATCTTTATTGCTACTTTTATATAAAATCATCCTATCGCAATTACACAAAACATCAAGTATTTACGCCCATGAAAATTAGCAATAGCATACAAGCATGTATTCAATTTTGGTTGAACTTAACTGGTCGTACTGTAGATTTTGTTAAGTATCCTTTTTTAAAAGGTCCGATAGCAGATACTGATGTTATTGGCGAAGCATTTTATCCAAAACTTGCCAAACAGGAAAACCTTCAAATTGATCATACGACAGAAGGCGGATTACTTCAAAATTTCGATAGTGTTCTAGACAAAAACAGTCCATTTTTAAATAAGTTAAATCCCGCAATTACTGAGTTTTACGAACAGACTTCTAAATATAAAATGGAAGTTTGGGCAAAATGGAACGCACCAATTAGTTGGTTTGCAAAGCTTTTAATTCGTCTTGTGAGTGTAGAAATGAAACAACTTAACATTCCTTTAAATTCACTTGAAACAAGTTATGGAATGAGTAGTTCCGTTATACATTTAACAAATACAGAAAGTGATGTAAAGTATGCTTGTTGGTTGCGAAAGTCTGTAAAATCTAACAAAGTAGTCTATGCAGGTTTTTATAGTTCGGTTCCTACCGATAATGCTCCGTATGAATATGTACGTGTTGTGTTTCCACTTCCAAAAGGCAATGTTACGGTAGTTTTGAAAGTTGAAATTTTGGAAGACGGTTCTGTTCAACTAATTTCCGACGGAAAACGATTTGGGCAATCTGGTTATTACCGAATGCATGAAAACAAAAAAGGTGTTGTAAAAGCGCGAATGATTCCAATTAAAGAAGTTATTCATGTTTTTAAAGATGAAGAAGGTATATTGCGAACTGACCATTATTTTATGTGGTGGAAAATGAAGTTTTTACAATTACATTATAAGATGATTAAAGAATAGAATAATGAGTGAATTTTCAGGATATGAGAAAATGCCAAGTAGTTTAAAAAAGCTTGGATTTGATGAAAGTGATTTTTCTCAATTAGAGAAATTAAAATGGGTTGTGACCGAAAAAGTACATGGCGCCAATTTTAGTTTCGTCTATGATAATGGTGTTTTAAAATTTGCCAAAAGAAAAGAATACTTGGCGTGGAATGATGATTTTTTTGGCTTTCAACTTGTTGCCAATCAAATAGAAACGAATATCATTCGACTATTTGAAGAATTGAGCACAAACATCAAAGGAACTAAGTTTATCATTTACGGGGAATTGTTTGGTGGAAAATATCCGCATGCAACTGTGAACGCAAATTCTAATGTACATGCCATTCAAACTGGTGTGTATTATTCGCCAACTATCAACTTTTGTGCATTTGATATTGCTATAGAAACTGAAGGTTCTGATTCAAAGAAATATGTAGATTATGAAACAGCAATTTCATATTTTGAAAAGCACCATATATTTTACGCAAAACCATTACTGATTGGAAAGTTTGGAGACGCTGTAAATTTTAATACGCGAATCAACTCTACAATTCCAAAACAATTGAATCTTCCTGAACTAACCGAAAATTTGATTGAAGGCGTTGTTATAAAACCTTATAATCAATTAGAAAATGTAGTTGTTTCTTCTAGACCTATTGTGAAATTGAAGAATAAAGAGTTTGATGAAGAAAAGAAATTTCATCAAGCTGAAAAATGGACATATGTCCCTACCATTTCTTCAAAATCAGAAGATTTGTCTTTTATTTTAGATGAGCTAC
Source organism: Kordia sp. E (assembly GCF_056033805.1). NCBI lineage: Bacteria > Pseudomonadati > Bacteroidota > Flavobacteriia > Flavobacteriales > Flavobacteriaceae > Kordia > Kordia sp. E. Next base: position 1,642,929 of record NZ_JBRASR010000002.1, on the reverse strand, counting down.
GAAACTATATTACGGGTAACAGATTGGAAAGTGCCATTTCTAAAATAGGCGCATTAGACTTGGCGAATGAACAACGCATGGCAGACATTAAAACTGAATTTTTCAAAGATACTTTAGTCGATTTCAATGAAAATAATAAAAACCTTTTAGACGAATTATCAGCCGAAGAACAAAATTGGATTCATGAAAGAGTTAAAGCCGAAATACAAAAAGTAACGATTAGTTATAGTAAAAATTGAGCTTTATTGAATTGTGCTTTTACATAAAAAATAATGCTGTTTTTATTTTATTATGACTACATTGATTTCTAGTTATTAGAATTCAAATTGTATATGTGTGCGATTTATGTTACTTTTATTATGATACAGGATTTTTTTAGATAAAAGTTCTGGTATACATATGTTGGCAAGCGTATGATCAATTTGAATTTTAAAACCCTCTATCTAATACACTTCATGGACTACTCTAATTACATTATAGCAGCTCTTATTCTTTTTGGAGCTTTCATTATGTTGATGAGTGCAGCGTACACAAAAAAAATATTTAATATACTACCAGACAATAAGTTAAAGTCTAATTGGAAGAAATTACGTGTATTAATGCTATTGTTTTTGGGAGGATATTTAGTTGTAGCTATTGTAGTTATTCTAGGAGAAACTGAGTTACTCGCTTTCCTTTCGGGAGTTATCTTTTTTATGGGATCATTGTTTGTTTTTATTGTGGTTCGTACTGGACTTGATAGTTTTAAAAAACTAAAAGAACTCAATCAAAATTTAGATGATACCGAGTTAAAGAATAAAGAACTTGAACAGTTTGCTTATATAACTTCGCACGATTTAAAAACACCGCTTAGAGGAATTTCGAGTTTGGCTTCTTTTATAAAGGAGGATTTAGAAGCTGGTGAAACTGAAGAAGTTTTTGAGCATATATCTACTTTACAAGGACGCGTAAAACGTCTTGAAAATTTAATTAATGGCATCTTTCATTATTCAAAAATTGGGGAAATCAAACCAGAGCCTATAGATTTAAATTCCATGATACGAGCGGATTTTAAGAATTATCAAAACTCAAATGCTATACATTTTTCCATTAAAGGAAAACTTCCTGTACTTATTGGTGACAAAATTCAAATATCTCAAGTAGTCTCAAACCTGATTAGTAATGCTGTAAAATATAATGATAAAGATCGTTGTGAGATAAACATTTCAAGTGTTGAAAAGGCAAAATCTTACGAAATTACATTTGAAGACAACGGACCTGGTATTGCCTCTAAGTATCAACAAAAAATATTTGAAGTATTCCAAACGCTCAACGAACAAGACACTTACGAAAGCACTGGAATTGGACTTGCCATTGTAAAGAAAATTATTAAAAAACACGAAGGAACCATTCGAGTTGAATCGAATGGAAAGTTAGGCACCAAGTTTATTATTACGTATCCGAAGCGTTTGGAACGATAATTTTTGATTGACGATTTCCGATTAATGATTTTTGAGTTTTTCATCACGAATATTATTCTTGTCATTCCTGCCTTTCGACTTTGCTCAAGATAAACTTTGGCAGGAATCTACTCTATTCAAGTAATTTTAAAACTTACATCTATTTTTCAACGCTTCTTTTTTGGTGTTTTTTATTGCAATTACGGGAAACCTCATTGTGTATGTGTGAGAATTTTTTTATTTTTATTAAACTTTGAAAAGAGTTTTACTCAAAGCTTTCGACTATATCATAAGTACTCAAAAAAGCAACATGCCTTTAATGAATAAATTTAGATTACATGCTATAAAAATAAATAACAAGTTAATTAAAACTGATTGGATTGATCTTATAAATAATTCAACTTATTCTGATGGAAATTATTTTTCCCTTATTGTTGGCAATAATGGTACTGGTAAAAGTAGAATTCTAAGTCAAATAACTAGATTCTTCAATAAATTATTACTGGAAGACCCACAGCCTAGTTTGTTTAAAGAATCTGCCTTTGAATATACTACTCCACCTTCAAAAGTAATAGCCATAACAAATAGCTTATCAGATAAATTCCCTAATGATCAAAGCTTTAGACCTTCTGCAAATTTGACTCAAGATTTTTTTCATAGAAATTTTAAGTACAATTATTTAGGAACTAGAAATAAAGCTAATAGTTTTTCCAATAAAGCCTTAATGAATAAGGCTTTAGAAATAGTTTTCGAAAGCTATTCAAAGCTTAATATTTCTAGGGAATTTAGACATATTTTTGATTATTTAGATTATGAACCAGTAATTAAATTAAATTACAAATTAAAACGTTCAAATATTGAAAAGTTTGAAGATATCAGCCCTCAAACTCTAATTAAATACGCTGAAGAAACAACCAGAGGTGGGTTTATTTACAATAACAATAATATTATTAGTTATGTTAAGAAAAGAGCTATTGAGATATGTGATTTCATAAATGACAAATTATATTTTAACAAAAATGAGTTAACAATCAATTTTTCTGAAAAGAATATTGTCAGAATTATTAAAGATGATTCATTATATAGTGATAATGTTTATGAATACCGTCTTATTAATATTTTACGTAAAATCGGTTTAGTTCATTCATTAGAAATTCAAGTATTCAAAAAAGGTGGTAAACCTTTCAATTTTCGTGATGCAAGTTCAGGAGAAGCTAATATATTATCTACCCTCTTATCACTAGTACCGTTATTGAAGAATAATAGTTTGATTTTAATTGATGAACCAGAAATAAGCCTTCATCCTTCTTGGCAAGCTAGGTATATTAATTTACTTAATAAAATTTTAGAGAATGTTTCAGGATGTCATATTATTATTGCTTCTCACTCTCCTTTTTTAGCTTCAAATTTAAAGCCTGATAATTCTTCCGTAATCTCACTAAAGAATAAAAAGAACTTTATATCTGCAGTTAAAATTGACAAATCAACTTATGGATGGTCAGCTGAAGATATTTTATTAAATGTCTTCGAAATGGAATCAACTAGGAACTTCGATTTATATGAAAGTGTTTCTGACGCTTTAAACTTGTTAGCTAATGAAAATAGATCACAAGAAACTTTAGGTAAAATTCAAAACAAGTTAAAAGATTTTTTTCCTTCGATTCTTGACAATGATCCTATAAAATCAGTTATAGAAGCAATCCTCCAAACAAGACCTAATGAGTGATAAAATTCTAGTTCCATACAATCTTACAGCTGAGGAAAATTCTATTGTTGCAGAAAGTTTTAACACTCATAAAGACTGGACTAAAACAGTGTTTGATGGAATTAAGGAAAATATTATTAAACATTTAAGAATTCAACAAAACAATACCTGTTGCTATTGTAAATATCAACTAGGTTTTGACATTAAGCAAGTGGATATAGAACACATTATACCAAAATCAGAATATGAAAAATTCACATTTGAGACTAGAAATTTAGCATTAAGTTGTCCAGCCTGTAATACAAAAAAAAGTACTAACCCTGTTTTAAAAAAAAGAATAGTACATTATCCAAGAAGTGGAAAAAATATAATTATAATTCATGCACACTATGATGATTATTCGGATCATATAAACATAATTAATGATTGTATTTTTGTTGCTAAATCTAAAAAAGGAAGTGAAACCATAACATATTGTGAGTTATTCAGGCTTAGTAAAATCCAAGAAAAAGCAAAATTATATCAGTCAAACACTTTACATAAACTGGTGCATGATTTGAAAAACGCTAATACAGATGAAAAGAATGAGTTAATAGATCTAATAAAGAAAGCTGTTCGTTGAAAATTGATGTTTTGTTCTTCAAATTACTCCACCAAATACAGCACACCATCACCAGGCAACCAACGTGAATACCTATATTCTTTAACCACCTTTTGATCGGCAGCAGGTTTAAAAACTAAGGTGTAAATTGGCGTTACGTTTTTCCACCATTTTTCTTGGTCTTCTGAGAAAAAATTCCAAGTCACATATTCTACGCCGCCTTGTATCTGGTTTTTCGGAATGGTTTCAGTCAATTCGTTTAAAGCATTCCAACGCGTACGATTCCACGATAAGTGATCGTGTACCGCACAAACCGAAAATAAGGTAAATAATCCAATGCAACCATAGGCTATATATTGATATACTTTTTGTGGCATCTGCGTAGCTGCATTTGTTCCTAAGAAAACAATTGCAATTGGAAACAAAGGCAATAAGTAACGATCATACACACCAACAATTAAAAAAGGTGTCAGGTATACTACCGTAAATACAAAAGCCAACACAACTAATACGGAAGCCTTTGTTTTTGTAAACACAGTAGCTACTAGCCGTTTGATATGAAATACCAGCGAAACACTTGAAAACACTCCGATAGCCGTGATGAGTTGCCAAAGTAATTTTGGTGCTCTTGGATCGGGACTTGTCGTAAAGTTCCCTGCATGATCTTGCAATGTCGTTGGACCAACACCAAAATCTATCCAAATATTATCTAAACTAGGAATTTCTCTTCCTGTTTTTAGTAAAAATATAGTGACTAAGACTGTCCAAACAACTGCCCAAATTTTATAGGTTCTAAATGTATAACGCTTAAAATATATCAAATGAATTGGCGCTAATAGAAATCCTAAATACGCCATTGATCGGAAGAAATACGAAAGGGAATTCATAAAGATTCCTTTATCCACGTGTATGATATTGTCCAACATCAAATGGAATTTCGTGTTGTACCGATCTTGTAACAAATCATTAGCTTCCATGATGTATGAAAAGATCATCGAAAATATAAATACAGCTACTAAAGGTGTTATTGCTTTGATCAGGTTGATCAGCGTTCGTTTTTTTACCAATAACACTGTGATGAACCAAACCACTGGAAAAACCCATGCCAATTGTCGAATGAGAAATGTCCAATAACAAAAGAATATTGCCCAAACTAAAGGTTGCCATTTGTCTGTCTGTAATGCTTTCGCAAAGAAGTAAAACGCCCAAATCGTCACACAATAAAAAGGTACATCAGTCATAAATGAAAACGACAAGGATAGAAATATCGGATTCATCATACATAACAATACACCAACTAAAGTAACCCAACGTGAAATATTAGCGAGTTTACAGAGTTCGTAGATTCCTATAAGTGTGGCAAATCCCATCACCAAGGTTGACCAGCGTAGTACAGTAAAAGAGAAGCCAAATATTTTAGTAAATAAATAACCCCAATATACATGTCCCACTAAGGTCATTTCTCCCCAATTGTAGAGTTTTAAATAGCCTTCATCACATAAGGTTTTGACAGTTTTCCCATAACACCAATCGTCGTTCAATGGAAAATCACCTATAGGATTGATGATTAAAATAATCAATACCCATAAGATTAATAATCCGAGATGATCTTGGTATTTTTTCAGCAAACTATTCATTTATTGTAAAGTTTTCATTGCAACCAAAACCAACGTATTTGATACCTTTCTTTGCAAAGTATGCCTTGTATATTTCTACCTCTTCTTTTGCTTCTTTTAAATCTCCTTCAATACTTTTACGGTCAAATCGAAAGCTTTTGTTATGATCTAATAGATTCCAAACAATTACATCTTCTTCATGAATTACTTCTACTCCTTGTTCCCAACCACTACATTGAGGTGAACCGCAAAGACATGAAAAAAGAAAGTATGTTCCTGCTTTTTCCACACTTTCCATTAGTAAACTAGCATCTACCATATCACCTTCTTCATATACTCTACCTGAATTTACACGAATTTCCAACTTGCCTTCCATCCAAATATCATCATGACTCATTTGTTGCGCCATTACTAGTAATTCTATGTATATAGTATCTAACCTTTTCATTATTCTTGTTTATAATATGTAAAAAAAGATTCAATATGTTTTTTCGCGAAAGCGTTTCCTGCTTCACTCCAATGTCCATCGCACGATAAAAACAAGGCTTCATATTCAGCTTGCGTAAAAGTATCTGTTTTTGGCAATAGGTCTAAATATTCTACATCAATGCTATCACAAACAGCTTGTAATCGCTTTGCCAATGGATTTTTTCCATGTTCGCGATAGGCTTTTATTTCTTTTTCAATGGGAATACTATATATCATTACAGGACGATCGCCAGCCAAACGTTTGATTTCTTCTATACAATAGCGCATTCGATTGAATTGCTGTTCTGTAAAGTTGAAGTAACTAGGTATTTTAGATTCATCTAATAGTTTATCATCTGGAATGGCTTTTACGCGTTGCATCACTTTTAAATAGCGATACATGTTGTATGAGTTCGTAAAGTTTTTTAGCACTTTGTATACAAAATGTGGTTGTGTTGGTCGTGCTTTCGATTTATGAATGCTATCAGCATAGTATACCGTTTCATAAGTTGGATAGTTTCCTTTTAGAAATGGTTTATATCGATTTTCGCCAACTTTCAACGCAACTTCGTAATCGTCATCTATAAAATCATTGGAAGGTAAAATTCCCACTAATACTGCTTCATGATTGTATTTTTTTGCCATGGCTTTATACATCGTAAAATACTGTATTGGCCCAAAATTTCCTGCCAAACCAAAATTTAAATGTGGAATATTGGTTTCTTTTTCAAGAAGATTGGTTAAACGATCTTTAGTATTCACGCCTATTCCTTCTGTAAACGAATCGCCCAAAGCAACCACACGTTTGTTAGAAGTGTTGATTTCTCGTTCTACATCACGCAATCCTTCAGAATTTGTTTCATACACTACATCAAAGCAATACTTTTTTTGTCGGTATTCATCATTTGGCAAATGCAACGTTCCGAAGTCTTCATTCAAATCATACCAAAAACTAAAGGTATTTTGAAACGTATAGGTTGGCAATTCTATTTTTATTTCTGCTGTACGAATATAAATTGCTAGAATAATTTCGAGTAGTATAAATGTAATCCCGAAAATGATAATTAGGTTTTTTAACGGTTTGAAGATGTATTTCTTTAGCAAAATAGTTCTTTTGGTGGTTGGTGTGTTGAAAACAAATATACAGTCTCTCTGAAAAGAATCTTTAAGAAATAAGAAAAAATAGAAGTTATTTAAGCTTCATTTAAGCAGATATGATGTTTTGTTAATTTAAAATGTAAATTTGAGGACAAATTTTGCTATTTGATTTGTAGATTTACAATGTTGTAGAAAAAGAACGGATAATGAGTATCGCCAAGTTAAAAAATTTAAACAAAAAAGTTTTCCCAAGTAATTATGTTTTTGCTCCCGAATGGATTATTCTAGGCGTAAATAATGTATGTAATCTACATTGCAAAATGTGTGATGTTGGTACGAAAAACTTAGATTCAAATTTTGCACAAAACTTAGTAGGAACTCATCCGATAAATATGCCATTACCATTGATTGAAAAAATTATGGATCAGATGGCAGATCTTTACCCTACTTCAAAAGTAGCATATGCATTTACCGAACCATTAGTGTATCCGCACTTGGAAGCTTCTTTACAATATGCTAAACAAAAAGGTATTGAAACTTCTATTACGACAAACGCACTTACATTACGACAAAAAGCAAAAATAGTAGCACATACTTCTATTTATATTTCATTGGATGGACCACAAGATATTCATAACGAAATTAGAGGTCATAAAAAATCATTTCAGAAAGCTGTAGAAGGTATTGAAGCTGTTTTAGCCATCAATCCAAACGCTACGATTGGTATTTTTTGTGTGATCACAGAATGGAATATTGGGCATTTGGTTGAGTTTTTAGACTTCTTTAAAGATTATCCATTGCAACAAATCGGATTTATGCACTCTAATTTTGTAGAGCAAGACATTGCAGATACGCACAATCAAGTTTGGGCAAATTCATATCCTGCAACAGCTTCTAATACAGATGAAGTTAATGTCGACAATTTGGATTTAGAATTGCTTTGGGATGAAATTGCAACGATAAAATCTAATAATTATAAATTTCCAGTAAGTTTTTCTCCTGAAATTGCTTCCAAAGAAAAGCTTAATGAATATTATCATAAACCAGCAGTACAGATTGGAAAAATGTGTAATGATGTGTTTACCAACGTGATGATTAAATCGGACGGAAGCATCATTCCTGCACATGGAAGATGTTATAATTTAGAGTTAGGAAATATTTACGAAGAGAACTTAAAGCAAATCTGGAATGGACGTGTTTTGTCAAAATTCCGCTCAACACTTTCTAAAAATGGTGGTTTATTGCCAGCTTGTAGTCGTTGTTGTAGTGCTTTTTAAGCATGAAAAAACAACTAAAATTTAAAATCGTTTCCATCGGAATAGGAATTTTACTCAGTTTATTTTTGGGTGAAATTATTGCTAGAGTTTACTTTTTTGGCGGCGCAGCATTTTCGTATTCACTCACAAATTCGTTTGGAATTTTTGATAATTCAGGATTGATAAAATATTCCGATTCAGACGATTTAGTATACGAATTACTTCCAAATTTAGACACAAAATATAAGTTAGTTGATTTTAAAACCAATGCAGAAGGTTTTCGCGATCGAAATCATGAAGTACATTCAAATGCTTTAAAAATAGCTGTTTTGGGAGATTCCTTTACCATGGGAACTGGCGTGCACGAAGAAGATATGTTCGTGCCTACAACAGAAAATTTATTGAACAAACTAGATCAGGAATATAATTATGAAGCATTCAATTTTGGTGTTTCTGGTTATGCATTAACAAGTTACAAAAAGGTTTTAGAACGAAATGCACTCAAATACAATCCTGATTTGGTTGTAATTGGATTTTGTGCTCACAACGATCATTATCGAATTGGAACAGATTTTTCTCTGGACGATTTTACCATAAAGCCGAAAAAAAATGTGTTTTGGGATTCGTATTTAAAGAAATTACTAACAATTAAATTAAATGCTAAAATAATAGAACCGATTCCTTATGAAGCGGAACATGCAAAATATATTGATAAGCAATTTCAAGATTTTCAAGATATTTTCACTAAAAGTAACAGCAAAGGACTCGTTTTTTATATGGATTTTGTATACGATCCAATCCACGTAGCGGAAATACGTTTCTTAGCCGAGAAAAATAATTTATTATTTTTAGATGTTTCTGAGTTTTTTCATGATAAAAACCTATTTAAGTACATTGTAAACGAATTAGATCCACATCCTAACGGAAAAGCCAATCAAATCTTTGCAGATAAACTTTCAAGCTTTATTTTAGCAAATCGAAACGAGATATTCAATAATGGGAAATAAAATCATCATATTCAATCCAAGAAGTGCTAATGCAAAGCATCGTTTACCGAATACTATTATTCAGGTTGGCGCAGCAATTCATGGAAAGTATGACTACGTTTTTGTAGATGGAAACATGGAAACGGATCCATGGGAAAAAATTTCTGGTTATTTCGCTACAGGCGAATACAAATATTTCTGTCTCACAGTAATGCCTGGACCGCAATTGAAACAAGCAATTCCGTATGCTAGAAAGATTAAGGAAAAGTATCCCGAAGCGATCAATATTTGGGGCGGATATTTTGCATCTAACCAACATAAAGCCTGTTTAAATTCTGGTTATGTTGATTATATCATCAACGGACCTGGAGATAATACATTCCCAAAGTTATTGGATGTTTTAGAAGGAAAGAGCGATGAAAAACTCATGTTGATTCGTAACTTGATTTTCAAAAACGAAGAAGGGAAAATTATTGAAACGGTTAAAGAAGCTTTACTCGATCAAGATTCTTTACCGCCATATCCATACGAATATTTCAATACGTTTTATCCGCTAGAAGGTTATTTAGCAAAGACTTTTATGGGTCGAAGAACATTTGCATATCACTCAAGTATGGGTTGTCCTTTTAGTTGTTCTTTTTGTGCAGTAGTACCAATTTATAATGCAAAGTGGAAAGCCAAAGCTGCTTCTACGATTTATAAAGATTTAAAATATTTTAAAGAAAAATATCAAATTGATGCGGTAGAGTTTCACGATAATAACTTTTTTACGTCTCGTAAACGTGTGATGGAATTTTCTAAACTCGTAATGGACGATAATATTGAATGGTGGGGCGAAGGACGAATTGATACGATTAATAAATATTCTGACGAAGAATTACATTACATGCGAAAAGCTGGTTGCCGCATGATGTTTTTAGGTGCTGAAACAGGAAATGACGAAGTGTTGAAGCAAATGAACAAAGGTGGAACACAATCGGGTCAAATGATCAAAGATTTTGTGAAACGCATGAAAGATGTTGATATCATTCCTGAATTATCGTTTGTATTAGGTTTGCCAGGACCTGATGAAAAGAAAGTATACGAACAGATTTTGTGGGATATTAATTTTATTCGTGAAATTAAATCAATCAATCCAGATTCTGAGATTATTATTTACCTATACAGTCCTGTACCAACTGAAGGTTCTGAATTGTATAAGCAAATTACAGATGCAGGATTTTCATTTCCATCAACTTTGGAAGAATGGATTGAACCAAGTTGGGAAAAATTCGATTTACGAAGAAATCCATTAACACCTTGGTTAAAACCGTATATGATTGATAAGATTCAAAATTTTGAAACCGTACTGAATGGGTATTACCCAACAGCTTCCGATTTCAGAATTAAAGGGTATAAGAAAACATTGTTGAAATTAGTTTCTGGATATCGTTTTAAATATGGTTGGTATAAGTTTCCATATGAAATTAAGGTTTTACATAAAATTTGGAAATATCGTCAACCAGAAATTGAAGGTTTCTACTCAGAATAATTTACAGAAATATGTTTAAGAAGCTCAGAAAGATCATATTTCCTATTGCGAAATTTTTCTTTGATAAATATACTGTAAAGGAACGAAAGTACACGTATGAAGGTATTACGGTACAAATTAATGAAGAAGTATTTCCGCCAAAATTTACCATCAGCACAAGAATTCTTTTAGAATATATAAAGCCATTAAACATAGCAGATAAAAAAATTTTGGAACTCGGCTGTGGCTCAGGAATTGTATCGCTTTTTGCTGCTTCAAAAGGTGCAAGCGTAACTGCTTCTGATATTAATCAAACTGCTATTACTATTCTTAAAGAGGCTTCTATTAAAAATAAAATCCCATTGAATGTTGTGTATTCTGATTTGTTTGAAAATCTTTCCGATCAAACATTTGAGTACATTATTATAAATCCGCCGTATTATCCAAAAGCGCCACAGAACGACAAAGAACGTGCTTGGTTTTGTGGTGAGAATTTTGAATACTTTGAAAAACTATTTGCACAACTTCCACAGCATTTGGCACCAAATACTTGGATGATTTTATCGGAAGATTGCGAAATTGAACACATCAAACAATTGGCAGTTAAAAATGGACTTTCGTTTACGCTAATTTTAGAAAAAAGTGTCGTAAAGGAGAAAAACTATATCTTTAGTATTCAAAAATCATAGAAGCTTTGCAAACTACTTCGCGAAACATACTGCTAGATATTTTAAAAATTATTGCTGCGCTATTTGTGATTGGCACGCATTGCGGTTTTTTATTTGAATATAGTGAAGTAGCATCTCAAACTGTTACAAACGGAATTTTCAGAATTGCCGTTCCATTTTTTTTCTGCATTAACGGTTTCTTTTTATTTAATATATTTAAAAATGATCGCATCAAGATCTGGTTAAAACGCGTTGGTATTTTATATCTCGTTTGGATGTTGATTTACAGCTATTTTTGGGTGTATTTAAATGATTTTAATTTGTTAAAAATTATTTCAACATTAGTATTTGGTTTTAACCATTTATGGTATTTGGCTGCACTTTTACTTGGCGGATTGGTATTATATCAACTTCGAAATCTTTCAAACACAGTATTAATTATAAGCACGTTTATTTTATTTTTGATTGGAATTATCATTCAATATTTAGGACAACTTCATGTGTTCTCACAACACATCATATTAGATAAGTTGATTAATTATCCTCCATTACATCGAAATTTTTTACTGTTCGCATTGCCGCTTTTATGTATTGGCTATGTAATAAGACGCACAAATTTTCATACTAAACTCAGCAAACAATTTGTCACAGGCTTACTCATTATAAGCTTGATTTTTCTAATTGCAGAAAATTTGATTACCTATTATTTTGTAACAGGCGAAGCGATTCTCAACACGTATCTTTCTTATGTATTCTTAGCTCCAGCATTGTTAATTGCAGCATTTACTTTCAAAATTACATCTAGCCTTAATAGTAAACTATTGTCATCATATTCAATTGCGCTCTATTTAATACATCCGCTAATTATTGTTTTGATTACTAGCTTTTTTAAAATAGAATCAACACCTTTAACCTTTATAACAATTATAGTGTCTGGAATTGCAAGTTATCTATTAATTGAAGTCAACAAAAAATTAAAATATATTTTATAAACTCATTCTATTCGTGAAAAGCAAACTCAAATTCGCCTATATATTATTTAGAAATATGCTAATCATTTTTCTTTTATTAGAAATTGGTTTGGGCATTTTTTATAGCTACCATGATGAAAGTGGCATTGATGGAAATACCGAACGTATTATTGCTTCTGGCTTGTACGAAGGTGATGGAATGGATGATGAATCTATAAAAGAACTTTTTAGAGAACTTCGTCAACAAGACATGCAATGGGAACCCTATTTACATTATCGTTTTAAACCCATGAATGGGAAACACAATACGATTTATGAAAACGGACTCCGAAAAACTGTCAACCCAAGTTTAAAAGATTCGGCAACAGCCTTAAAAATATTCTGCTTTGGCGGTTCTACTATGTATAGCTCTGGTTCACGTGACGAACATACAATTCCGTCAGAATTATCAAAACTGATTCAGACTAATTTCCCTGATCAAAATGTGGAAGTGACCAATTTTGGTTGTCATGGATATACACGTGCTACAGAGAATATTCAGCTACAGCGTGAACTCGTTAAAAACAACATTCCTGATATTGTGATTTTTTATGATGGTGTAAATGAAGTTATTTCTGGACACCAAAATAATGAAGCAGGATCGCCTACGAATGCGTATAACAGGAAAAAGGAATTCAAAATTGCACACAGCTACAAGAAGCGTATTCGCTTGATGGTATATTCGAGTAATCTATACAGATTCATTACTACTTTGCAACGTAAGCTTTTTTCAAAATCTACCTATGCGCAATTAGGTTCACGTCCTGATGCATTGGCTACAGATATTGCGGAAAACTATATTGGCTTGGTAAAAATCTCGAAAAGCTTGGAAGATGAATATGGTTTTAAAGTGTTCAATTTTATGCAACCAAATATTTATTCAAAAAAGAGTTTGACAACATACGAACAATGGTCTTACGAAAGTCATCAGTATTATGAAAACCTATATACGCTGTCGTACGAAACGGTTCGCAAAGACTCTTTAATGATAAACGACCCAACTTTTTTAGACATCAGCAATGTATTTGACAATGCAGAAAAAACAATTTATTTCGACTTTTGCCATACAGGCGAACTTGGAAATAAAATGGTCGCTTACAAAATGTTAGCAAACATACAATCGTTACTTACACCAAAAACTCAAGAAACTGTAACAATATCTGAAACTGAACAACTAACAACAGTCAATAAATAATTATATATAAAACATGGAACAACTTTTAACCTTAGATAGTCTTTTTACTTTGTTTATGCTTGTGCTTTTACAAGCAGTATTAGGATTTGACAATTTATTATACATCTCGTTAGAATCACAAAAAGCACCAAAAGACAAACAGTCATATGTTCGAAAAATGGGTGTTGGTTTGGCAATTGTATTACGAATTGTATTATTATTTGTGTTGGTAAAATTAATCTCTTATTTCCAATCACCATTTTTCTCCATGCATAGCAACTCTATTGTAGAATTTGATTTTAATGGACATAGTTTGATTGTATTGGTCGGTGGAATTTTTATCATTTATACTGCTGTAAAAGAAATTTGGCACATGATGTTAATGAAAGAACATGCCGAAACCGAAGAAGTAAAAAGCAAAAAATCTGTAAAAAGTGTCGTAACATGGATTGTAATTATGAACTTGGTATTCTCGTTTGATTCTATACTAAGTGCGATGGCATTAACAAGCGATATGGACACAACGCCTCAACTAATTTTAATGACTGTTGCCGTTATTTTAGGTGGATTATTAATGATTGTGATGGCTGACAAAGTATCAGACTTTTTACAGAAAAACAAAATGTATGAAGTTCTCGGATTATTTATTCTTTTTATTGTCGGAATCATGTTATTATCCGAAGGTGGTCATTTAGCACACATACACTTATTTGGAAATCCAATAACGCCAATGAGCAAAACCACTTTCTACTTTGTCATTATTACGTTAGTGATTATAGATATTGTACAAGGTCGTTACCAAAAGAATTTATTAGCTAAAAAAGAACAACTAAATAAAGCTGCTGAAGAAAACGAAAAAATGTAATGTCATTCCGCACTTGTTGCGGAATCCACTACAATATAAATTACAGATTTCTGCCTTTGCAGGAATGACGAAATTAATCTAGTTTGATTTCTGTCTGCAAAAAATCGCTCAGCACTACATTACCATTATTATTAATATGTGGATCGTTGGCAAAATACAAACGATTATTAACAGAGTCGTTTGCTTGAAAAGCTTCTAAAGGATTTAATTGTGTCACATTTGTGAATGCTTTTAAATCCTTTTTTGCTTGCGCGAAGAATGGATAATCTGCTTGTTGTATTGCAGCTTTATCATCAAACGTAGCACCTAAACTATTTAAATTGTTCAGATAATAATCATTCACTTGCGTACAATGTGGAATCCAAACCAAATACACAGGAACATCATTTGGGATGGTTTCTAAAAAAGTTTGCATATATCCTAGCCAAGCCTCATAACGTACCTTAAAAGGTGTTTTTAACATAAAAGTATCATTAAAATATGCTGCATCAAAGTTTAAAAAAAGCTTCGTTCGCTGATCATAATAATCAACTCTAAACTCATCAGTTGCCATTGTATACGTTCTATTATTTATACGCGGACTAAAAACGGCAGCTTTATGATTCAAATACGGAATACTCAAAAAATGATCGGAAGCTTCCCAATACAAGTTTCGAGCTATTGAAAATTTTTCCCAACTCCACAAATGATCTACATCTGTCAAATCGTTTCCAACATATATTTGATAAATAACAGCTTTTGGTTGATGCTTTTTAATTTTTGCTTTCGCGAATGTATTCACTTGCCGAATTCCAATTCCAGGCACACTTACATTCACAAAAGATACATTTGGATTTTGTTGCTTTAGCTTATCTATATAATTGATCTCTTTTGCTGTTGCAGAAAAAGAATCACCAAACACTAAAAAATCTACAGAAGGCTTAGCAATAGTTGCTTTCGTATTCAAATGAGAAGTTTCAGACTTATAAAAATCAATAATTGAATTTCGATACAAAATTTCAAACAGCACAAATGTTATCATACCTATAATGATAGCATTCACTAAAAACTTTCGTATTTTTGGGATGAATTTCATTTCAAAATTTTGGTTAAAGATACTCCTAAAATTAAGTTTTTTAAATATTTTTCAATAGTTTGAAATGAGCTTTATCAGAATGCATACTTCTAATTAGTAGCACAAATAATGAATACTAGTTGACTCAATTCTCAAATTAAAAGTAAGCGAGTGAAAACCAATACATTTAACTATTTTCAGTATTCTTCTCAATGTATTTGTTATCTACAGAATAAATCATACCTTTGCAGACTCTTTTTAAGAGATAGGAATGTTTAATAATTAAATAAAATTAGTGTGGACACATTAAGCTACAAAACAATTTCAGCGAACAAAGCTACTGCAGATAAGCAATGGGTTTTGATTGATGCTGAAGGACAGACGCTAGGGCGTATGGCTTCTAAGGTAGCAAAAATACTTAGAGGTAAGTACAAGCCTAGCTTTACACCACATGCTGATTGCGGAGATAATGTTGTAATTATCAATGCAGAGAAAATCATCTTAACTGGAAACAAGTGGACTGACAAATCTTATATTCGTCACACAGGTTATCCAGGTGGTCAAAGATCGCTAACAGCTACGGAACTTTTTGAAAAAGATCCAGCAAAATTAGTGGAAAAATCAGTGAAAGGAATGTTACCAAAAAACAAATTAGGTAGCGCATTATTCCGTAACCTAAAAGTTTATGTTGGTACTGAGCACGGACAAGAAGCTCAAAAGCCAACAACTATTAACTTAAATGATTTAACGTAACATGGAAGTTATTCACAAAATTGGTCGTAGAAAGACGGCTGTTGCTCGTGTATATGTTACTCCAGGAACTGGAAACATTACCGTAAACAAAAAAGCATTTGAAACGTATTTCCCAACACCTACGTTACAGTACAAAGTAAAGCAACCATTTGCTTTAACAGAAACTGTTGACGCGTATGACGTAAACGTAAATGTTTATGGTGGAGGATCTACTGGACAAGCAGAAGCTGTTCGTTTAGCAATCTCAAGAGTTTTATGTGAGATTGATGCTGAAAACAGATTAGCATTGAAACCAGAAGGATTACTAACAAGAGATCCAAGAATGGTTGAACGTAAGAAATTTGGACAGAAGAAAGCTCGTAAGAAGTTCCAATTCTCGAAACGTTAATTTTTATCGTTTTTACAAAAAAACGTACAGTTCATTTATTATTGAAATTAAAAACATGTTGTCGTTGTTTCGCACAGCGAAAATTAGTTTAGCATCTAAATAGATAAGACCAATGCAAATTGCTACTTACCTATTGCTAATTCAACGGAACGTAAACTATTTACAAAAATGGCAAATAACATAGAAGTAAAAGACTTACTTGATGCAGGTGTACACTTTGGTCACTTGACAAGAAAATGGGATCCAAACATGGCGCCGTACATCTACATGGAGCGCAATGGAATCCACATCATTAACTTATATAAGACTGCAGCAAAAATCGAAGAAGCTAACGAAGCTTTAAAGAAAATTGCAGCATCTGGTAGAAAAATACTTTTCGTAGCTACCAAAAAACAAGCAAAAGACATTGTTGCTGAAAAAGCAGGGAATGCTAACATGCCTTACATCACTGAAAGATGGCCAGGTGGAATGTTAACAAACTTTGTAACGATCAGAAAAGCTGTTAAAAAAATGGCTTCTATTGATAGAATGAAGAAAGATGGGACGTTCATGACTTTATCTAAAAAAGAACGTTTACAAGTTGATCGTTTAAGAGCTAAGTTAGAGAAAAACTTAGGTTCTATCAATGACATGACACGTCTTCCAGGTGCGTTATTCGTAGTTGACATCAAGCGTGAACATATCGCGATTAAAGAAGCTCAAAAATTAAACATTCCAATTTTTGCAATGGTTGATACAAATTCTGACCCAAGAGAGGTTGATTATGTAATTCCTGCAAATGATGATGCTTCTAAATCAATCGAGAACATTTTGACGCACGTAACTGATGCAGTTATCGAAGGATTATCTGAAAGAAAAGCTGAAAAAGAAGCTAAGAAAGCTGAAAAAGAAGTTGCTGCTGCTGCTCCAAAAGCGGAAGCTAAAAAAGCTGCTCCAGCTCCAAAGGCTGAAACTCCAGCTGCTCCAAAAGCAGAAGCTCCGGCTGAAGCTGCTCCAGCAAAAAAAGAAGAAACAAAATAATTATTATTTAACGTTGATACGTTAATTCATCAAAGACGAATACCTAGTTTTATTGCTGGTTTTAAAAAATGATGAATTGACGTGTTAACATTAAAACAAAAATAAAATGGCAAAAATTACAGCCGCAGAAGTAGGTAAATTAAGAAAAGCTACAGGTGCAGGAATGATGGACTGCAAAAAAGCATTAGTAGAAGCAGAAGGTGACTTCGATAAAGCTATTGACATTCTTCGTAAAAAAGGACAAAAGATCGCTGATAAAAGAGCTGATCGTGATTCTTCAGAAGGTGTAGCTGCTGCTAAAGTAAATGAAAACAATACTGCTGGTGTTGCAATTGTTTTAGGATGTGAAACTGATTTCGTTGGTAAAAACGAAAGTTTTGTTGCCTTAGCAAAAGAATTTGCAAACTTAGCTATTGGATTCAATACAAAAGAAGAGTTTTTAGCTGCTGATTTCGGTGGAATTACAGTTGCTGAGAAGTTAATTGAGCAAACTGGTGTAATTGGTGAGAAAATTGACTTAAACGCTTTTGATAAAATCGAAGCTGCTTATGTTGGTTCATATGTTCACATCAATAAAATTGCTGCTGTTGTTGGATTATCTTCAGCTGTTGATAACGCAGATGTTTTAGCAAAAGACTTAGCAATGCAAATTGCATCTATGGGAGCTACTACATTATCTTACAAAGATTTCGATCCAACTTTTGTTGCCTCTGAAACAGAAGCAAGAATTGCTGCTATTGAAAAAGATAACGAAGAATTAGCTCGTTTAGGAAAAACATTGAAAAATGTTCCTCAATACATTTCTATGTCTCAGTTAAGCGAAGAAGTTTTAGCAAAAGCGGAAGCTGATGCAAAAGCTGAATTAGCTGCAGAAGGAAAACCAGAGAAAATTTGGGATCGTATCTTACCAGGGAAAATGGAAAGATTCATTTCTGATAACACTACGTTAGACAAAGAAAAATGTTTATTAGACCAAGACTTTATCAAAGACGAAAAGTCTACAGTTGCTAAATACGTTTCTTCTTATGGAGAAGTTGAAGTAACAGGTTTCAAACGTGTATCTTTAGGATAAATAAATATAACTCTTCAGGGTTATTAGCATAAAAAAAGGGTTGTCAATTGACAACCCTTTTTATTTGTAACTACACAAATGCTCTTAACAAACGTTTCCAATAATTGTTTTCATACCACAATCCAATCCGCAAGTTGCACCATTTAATACCGTAAGACATTGTCTTTGCGTATCTGGCAATGTTTGATCACAACACACATTAGCTACCGCTGTGATTGTTGCAAAGCAAGCTTGTGCTTCACTGTATGTTGTAACCGAGCCTCCTCCCTTTACATTGGACAAGTTAGATACATTAATCTTGTTTAACCCTAATTTTAAATTTTGTTTTTTCATGATTTTAATTTTTAAATAATTAATACTTTGAAAAATTGCGCGCCTTTTTCATACACCGAATCTATAGAAAATCATTTCTAAAAACACTACAGAATGTATAAGCGTAGTACATTTTGTACAAGCGTTGTAATTTTTGTTAATATCCTTAACACTTGTAAGCTTTCTATATCAAAACATCACCATTCTATAATGTAAAAAGGCTTGTCAATTATGACAAGCCTTTTTACATTATAGACCAAAATTATTTTTTTAATTAATATTAATAATCAAGTTTTCTAGTAATACCTTCGTACACCTATTTTTAATCACTTGTTAATCTTTGCAACTTACACTTGGTCAGATTGAAAATGAAGTTGAGTTGCAGATAGCTGCAACCCAACTTTTACATAGAATGTATAATAATTTATGGAATACAAACTTTAGTACTCATTACTATAATCCTGGATAAGGAACTGTAATTGTTAAAGTACAGTATAATGTTTCATGATTATCATCATCACATCCTGGATGTCCGGAATGACATGTAGTCACTTGTGTATCTGGACATTCTTCAGACCCTAAAACCGGACAACAAATATTACCCAATTGTGTAATTGTGTGCGCTTGTTTTGGGCCTCCTCCTCTGATATTTGACAAATTAGATACATTAATCTTGTTTAAGCCTAATTTTAATTTTTGTTTTTTCATAATTTTAATTTTTAAATAATTAATACTTTGAAAAATTGTGCACCTTTTTCATATTTTAAAATTATAGAAAAGAATTTCTAAAAACACCACAAAATGTATAAGCGTAGTATATTTTGTGTAAGCGTAGCATTTTATGTTAATTTCTTAACAATTACATGTTTCAACACGGAAAACAGTTTCTTTTTTATAGTTTTCCATAATAATCTAGATTAAAAAATAACGTGTTACAATTTAGTAACAGGTTTCAGACGTGCACTTTTAGAATAAACAAAATACTCTCGGAATCATAAGTAGCATAAAAAAAGAGCTGTACACATACAACTCTTTTAATTAATCATAACTACCAACTATTTATAAAGCACAGTTGACATGCTTTATCATGGATTACCCACATAAACAATGTGTAATTGCTGTACAACCTCTACTTGTAGTACCATAACATGTAGTAAGTTGCGTATCAAGACATGCATCTGTATGATCTGGATCAACAATTACTGGGCAAGTACAACTTATTGTCTCTATTCCACCTTTGATTGAAGATAAATTAGATACATTAATCTTGTTTAGCCCTAATTTTAAATTTTGTTTTTTCATGATTTTAATTTTTAAAGATTTACACAATAATACAAGATGTAATATTCTTAAAATAAGATCAATACTCTAGATTTATGAATTGTAACAATAAAAAAATTAAGGATTTTACTGTATAATTATAATGTAAATTCATAATATATTTCATCAATTTACGTACAGTCGAAATTTATGAATTGTAAGCTTCTTTTTTGAATTTTAATATCTGTAAGATATACAGTTTCTTAGTAAAATAGAATCAACATTTATTATATGGTTTTTAAAATATTAGCATTTCTACTAAAACAAAATAAGGAACACTACTAAAAACATTTTTGTACACTTCATTATTTGTTATATTTGCAAAACTCATCACTACAAGCAATGCAATACAAAAGAATTTTACTAAAATTATCAGGCGAAGCGCTCATGGGCGAAAGACAATATGGAATTGATCCAAAACGTTTAGCCGAATATGCCGAAGAGATTAAAAAAGTAGTCGATTTAGGAATAGAAGTAGCCATCGTTATTGGTGGTGGAAATATATTTAGAGGTGTTGCAGGTGCAAGTAACGGAATGGATCGCGTACAAGGAGATCACATGGGAATGTTAGCAACTGTCATTAATGGCTTGGCATTACAAAGCGCCTTGGAAGATGCAGATGTTCATACACGTTTGCTTACAGCTTTAGAAATTAAAGAAGTTGCAGAACCGTATATTAAACGAAAAGCAATTCGTCATTTGGAAAAAGGACGTGTTGTTATTTTTGGTGCTGGAACTGGAAACCCATATTTCACAACGGATTCTGCCGCTGTATTGCGGGCTATAGAAGTAAGCGCGGATGTTATTTTGAAAGGAACACGTGTTGACGGAATTTACAATGAAGATCCTGAAAAAAACACAGCTGCTGTAAAGTTTGATCATATTTCGTTTGACGAAGTATTAAAACAAGGATTAAAAGTAATGGACACAACTGCTTTTACCTTAAGTCAAGAAAACGAATTGCCAATTATTGTATTTGACATGAATACACATGGAAACTTACTCAAAGTAGTTTCAGGAGAAAAAATCGGAACTAAAGTAAACCTGTAATATAAAATCTGGCGTAGTTTTTGATTTTATTCAAATAATTACAAAAAAATATTTTAAATTAGTAATGATATAGAAAGTACTATCACGACTTTCATTAATAATTTTCAACAGCATGAACGAAGACATTAAATTTATTATAGATACGACAAAAGAATCTATGGATAACGCTATTACACACTTAAATAAGCAATTATTAGGAATTAGAGCTGGAAAAGCTTCTCCTGCAATGCTATCAAGTGTAATGGTTGATTATTACGGTTCTCAGACACCATTATCACAAGTTGCAAATGTAAACAGCACAGATGCACGTACCATTACAATTCAACCTTGGGAAAAAAGTATGATTCAAGAAATTGAAAGAGGAATAATGCTTGCAAATCTTGGTTTTAATCCTATGAATAATGGTGAATCTGTAATTATCAATGTACCTGCATTAACAGAAGAACGCCGTAGAGATTTAGCAAAACAATCAAAAGGTGAAGTCGATCATGGTAAAATTGGTATCAGAAATGCACGTCAAGAAGCAAATAAAGAAATTAAAGGTTTAGATGTTTCTGAAGATGTAAAGAAAAATGCAGAAATTGATGTGCAAGGACTAACAGATAGTTATATCAAAAAGATCGATGAAATATACGTCATAAAAGAAAAAGAAATTATGACCGTTTAAAAACGTTAAACTTATAATAAACTAATAATAAGGCGGCCAGTGGTCGCTTTATTTTTTGTAACATTATACCATATTATTCGTTATACTTATAAGCCTTGAGAAATATGTCATAACTAAGAAGTTATTCAAAATGAATATAATGATTGATAATTTCTCATTAGACATCTAAAAATAATTCAACAGATGAAAAAATCTTTACTGATTTTTATTTTACTATTCTCCACTATTGCTGCATTTGCACAACAAACAATATCAGGAGTTGTAACTGACAAACAAACAAAAGAATCATTACCTTTTGCCAACATATTTATAGCTGCTTCTAAAGGAACAATTACGGATGCAGAAGGAAAATTTGTCTTAAACTTAAAAAAAGAAATTACATCTATTCGTGTTTCTTACATTGGCTACAAAACGATTACGATTCCCGTAGATAATACTACTTCGTACTTAAAGATAACCTTAGAGCCTTCTCAAGAATCATTAGACGCTGTTGTTTTATACAATAAAGAAAATCCTGCATTGCAAATTATGCGTGATGCTATAAAGCTTAAAAAAGAAAACGATCCTGAACGTAAACTAAATTCGTTCAAACTAAATTCATATAATAAACTTTTAGTTACTGCAAACCCTGATTCCATTAACGGACAAGTAGATTCTATTTACACAAAAAAGGATGGAGAACTCGTCTTCAAAGAAGTAGACTCATCAAATTATAGTTTTAAGAAAGATATGGCACGAAGCCATATTTATATGACTGAAAAAGTTAGTGAAGTTTCGTTTAGCTCTTCTAAAGGAAAGCGTGAGAAAATTTTAGCGACACGTATGGCTGGTTTTAAAGAGCCAATCTATGAGATACTAGGTATCAAAATTCAGTCGTTCTCTTTCTACAAGAACCAATATGAACTTTTTGGAACTTCTTATACAGGTCCAATGGCTGGAAATGCATTGTCAAAATACAATTACAAAATATTAGATACAGTTAGTAACAGCAATCGTGAATCATATATGATTTATTACAGTCCAAAAAAGAAAGGTAAAACTTCTGGACTGGAAGGTATTCTATATATAGACAGACAATCATACGCTTTACAAAAAGGAATTGCAGAAATAAAAGGTGTAATTGACATTAAGGCAGAACAAAATTTTGATTACAATCAAACATTTGAAGTTTGGTTTCCAACAGATAAAGAAATTCAAATTCGCAAAGGAAAAACAGATGATTCTGTCTCACTCTTTGGACAAACTGTCAAAGTGCAACGTGGAACACAACAAGACAGTATAAATACGGTTCGTAGCAATGAGCAAGAAGTTAGCGATTTTATTTATTTAACTTCAAAAACAAAAAACTTTGATCTTGCTATCAACAAACCTGTAAGCATTAAAGGACGCGGATTGGCTATTGAAATTGACGATAAAGCACATAATAGAAATGAAGAGTTTTGGAATCAATATCGTACGGACAGTATTACGAAAAGAGGAAGAGAAACGTATGTAGTATTAGATAGTGTTATTGCTGAAGATGGTGTTGAAAAAGATATTTATCTAGCTCGAAAAATCCTTAAAGGTTATTATCCGACAAAATACATCGATTTAGATTTGCGTTATTTAATAAAATACAACAACTACGAAGCATTCCGTTTGGGACTTGGCGGTGTTACCAATGCAAATTTTTCTACCAAATACAGATTAAATGGTTACGGAGTATACGGAACACGTGATAAAGATTTTAAATTTGGTTTTGGCGCTGCAGCGCGATTAGACAAACGTACACAAACTTGGTTTGGAATGTCATACACAGATGATTTGGTAGAAACAGGAAGTTCCCGATTCATCACAGACAGACGCGCATTCTCACTATTTGAACCACGATTATTTAATATTGATTTATTCTATGAAGTTAAACGACTGACAGCAAACATAGAACATCAAATTACAGCAAAAGCACATGCCAACTTCATGGTTTCTAGAAGTAACGTAGAATCAACCTATGATTATGGTTTTGTAAACAATGGAGAAATCTTTAATGCATACGACATTACAGAAGCCACGTTTGCCGTGCAATGGAATCCGTTTAGTGAATATATGCAAACACGCCATGGACGAACAGAAATCAAAAAAGGATTTCCACAATTTGCAGTTCAAGCAACTCAAAGTTTTGATGGTTTCATTGGTGGCGATTTCAATTACACCAAACTAGATGCTAGAATAGTACATGAAATAACGCCTATTGACAAAGGTGTTACCTCATTTTTAGTAAAAGGTGGATTAGGTATTGGAGATATTCCAATATCTCATTTATATCACACATCACCAAATAACCCTAACAAAGACGTATTATTACAACGTTTTTCAATTGCTGGAAGAAACAGTTTTGAAACGATGTACTTCAATGAATTTTTCTCAGACAAATATGCCATGTTTCAGGCAAAACATAAGTTCAAGCCATTTAAAATTACAAAAGGTTTCCGCCCGGAATTGACTCTAATTACGCGACATACTATTGGTGACGCTAAAAACATTGATCGTCATTTAGGACAACAATTTAACTCACTAAAACACGGGTATTCTGAATCTGGTTTTGAAATCAATAAACTCTTTGCTGGTTTTGGACTTAATTTTATGTACAGATATGGTGCATATCATTTACCTGAGTTACAAGATAACATCTCATTTAAATTTACATACTATTTTAGTTTAGGATTTTAAGCCTGACTTCATTCGTTTTTCATAAATTTGCACGAGCAAAAATGATATAATGATTAAATGGATAAATACACGGTTTTGGGCAAGTGTTGCTAGATTAATTCTTAGAAATAGAATTATCATTCTAACACTTGTAGTAGCCATGACTATCTTTTTAGGTTGGCAATGGAAAAACATGCGATTTTCCTACACAGAAGCCAACTTACTTCCTGACGATCACATTGTTAACGTAGAATACAATAAGTTTCTTGATATTTTTGGTGAAGAAGGAAACCTCATTATTCTTGCCGTAAAAGACTCATCACTTTTCACTCCTGAAAATTTTAACGCCTGGAATCGACTAAGTAAACAATTCAATGCAAAACCAGAAGTTTCAGCAGTTATTTCTACCGAAAATCTCAAAAAACTAATAAAGGATAACGAAAACGAAAGTTTTACACTCAAAGATTTAGTTTCTGGAGAAGTAAAAACACAAGCTGAAGTTGATGAAATAAAAAATGAACTGTTCAACAATCTTCCATTTTACGAAAGTTTATTGTTTAATGATGAACAAACCATTCGAACGGCCGTTTATCTTGACAAAGAAATTGTAAATACAATTGTTCGTAAAGATTTCATTTATGATGAAGTATTGCCACTGATTGAAAATTTTGAAAACGAAACAGGACTCGATTTACGCGTTTCGGGAATGCCATACATTCGTACGTTAAACTCACAAAACATTGTAGACGAAATTGGCTTATTTATTGGCGCAGCTTTATTAATAACAAGTTTAATATTCTTCTTCTTTTTCCGTTCGTTCCGAGCAACTTTCATTTCAATGGTTGTGGTTATTGTTGGTGTCATGTGGGCATTCGGAATCTTAGGATTATTACATTATGAAATCACGGTATTAACAGCATTAATTCCACCTTTGATCATCGTTATTGGAATTCCGAATTGTATTTTCTTCATTAATAAATATCAGCAAGAAATAAAAAAACACGGAAACCAAGCCAAATCATTACAACGTGTAATTTCTAAAATTGGAAATGCTACACTAATGACAAACGTAACAACTGCAGCAGGTTTTGCAACGTTTATCATTACAGAAAGTAAGTTACTAAAAGAGTTCGGTATTGTAGCTTCCATCAACATCATTGCTATTTTTATACTATCGTTATTAATCATTCCGGTTATCTATAGTTTTATGGCGCTGCCGAAAGAAAAACATCTTAATCATTTAAACAAACGTTGGATTAGTGGTTTTGTCGGTTGGATGGAAAATATGGTGCGTAATCACAGAGTTGCTGTTTATATTACTTCTGTTATTTTATTAGCATTAAGCATTATTGGAATCTATCAAATACGTATTTCAGGAAGTTTGATTGAAGATATGCCACAACGCGCAGATTTCTTTAAAGATATTCGCTTTTTCGAAGAAGAGTTTGACGGAATTATGCCATTGGAAATTATGATTGATACAGATCGTAAAAATGGTGTTACAAAGCTTTCCACATTAAAACGCATGGAAAAGTTTGAAGAAATCATTCTTGAAACGCCCGAATTGTCAAAACCAATGTCCATTGTGAGCTTGGCTAAATATTCGCGTCAAGCATTTTTTGGAGGTTTGGCAAAAAACTACACCTTACCTTCATCAAACGAGAATACGTTAATTTCAGCGTATGCTGTAAAATCTAAATCGAACACAAACTTACTAAACAGTTTTGTCGATTCTACAGGTCAATATGCACGTATCACAACCTTTATGAAAGATATTGGTACGGACAAAATGGAACGTATTGAAGAAAATCTACAAGCACAAATAAACAAAACATTCAAAGGAAAATACAAAGTCACCATGACTGGGAAAGCGCTTGTTTTCTTGAAAGGGACAAAATACTTAGTCGATAACTTAATCATGTCGTTATCCTTAGCAATTTTCTTGATTTCGTTATTTATGGCGTATTTATTCCGTTCATTCCGAATGATTTTAATTTCATTAGTACCAAACTTGCTTCCATTACTCATTACAGCCGGAATGATGGGCTTTTTAGGCGTTCCTATAAAACCATCTACCATTTTGGTATTTAGTATTGCTTTTGGTATTTCTGTGGATGACACGATACATTTCTTAGCAAAATACAGACAAGAACTCCGAAGTAACAACTGGAAAATTCGCAAATCGGTATATGCTGCTTTACGCGAAACTGGCGTAAGTATGTTTTATACATCCATTGTATTATTCTTTGGATTCTCGGTGTTTATGATTTCTAGTTTTGGTGGAACAGTCGCTTTAGGCGGATTGGTTTCAGCTACATTACTTTTTGCTATGTTGGCAAACTTATTACTATTACCTTCATTATTGCTTTCGCTAGAAAGAAGTATTGCAAACAAACGTGTTTTAAAAGAACCAAACTTTAGAATTCTTCCTGAAAAAGAAAATAGAAAACTATCAGAGCTTACTCGAAAAAATGATGAAGTTGAAGATTAAGACAAAATCAAACAGTGAAAAGTTACTACAAAAAAATAAAGCCTGAAGTTGTTGTTACAACATTCAGACTCTATTAGGTTCCCCCAAACCTACCTTAATTTACTTAATCATTGAAGACAAATTAAGATTACAATTGATTAATAGCCATTACAAATATATGTCATGATCAAGCGTTTATACAAGGGGAAAAATCCCCTTTTTAGTAGGTAAATCCCTTTTATTTTCGGGTATTTATACGCTTTTACGAATTATTATACAAAAAGAACATATACTTCTTACAAAACACCTATATTTTTATTCGTTCACTTTTCATTAGTTTTCTCTAATGAACTATATTTGTCGCCTAAATATTATCAAAATGAAATCATACACCGTAGCTGAGTTATTAAACTCAGAAACATTAGTACAAGAAGTTATTGTAAAAGGTTGGGTACGAACGTTTAGAGCAAATCGTTTTATTGCTTTAAATGATGGTTCTACAATTCATAATATTCAATGTGTTGTTGATTTTGAAAATATGAATGAAGATACTTTAAAACGTATTACAACTGGAGCTGCTGTTTCTATTAAAGGAGAGTTGATTGAAAGTCAAGGAAAAGGACAAAAAGTAGAAGTTAAAGTAAGCGAGGTTACTATTTTAGGTGATGCTGATCCGGAAGAAGTATCAAAAACTATACTTCAACAAAAAAGACACACATTAGAAAAATTACGTGAACAAGCACATTTACGCACACGTACAAATACATTTAGTGCTGTAATGCGTTTGCGTTCATCTTTATCTTTTGCAATTCATAAATATTTCAATGATAATGGATTTTATAACATGCACACACCACTCATCACAGGAAGTGATGCCGAAGGTGCTGGAGAAATGTTTAGAGTTACGACATTAGACCCTAAAAATCCGCCATTGAATGAAGAAGGAAATGTAGATTACACAAAAGACTTCTTCGGAAAGGAAACCAACTTAACGGTTTCTGGACAGTTAGAAGCTGAAACCTACGCAATGTCGTTAGGAAAAGTATATACATTTGGACCAACGTTTAGAGCTGAGAATTCAAACACATCACGTCACTTGTCTGAATTTTGGATGATTGAGCCAGAAGTTGCGTTTATGGATTTAAGCGGAAATATGGACTTAGCAGAAGATTTTATGAAATCGGTGCTTTCATATATTTTGGAGCGCAATGCTGACGATTTAGCTTTCTTGGAAAACAGATTAATTCAAGAAGATAAATCAAAACCACAAGCTGAGCGTAGCGAAATGACCTTAACGGAAAAATTACGTTTTGTAGTTGAAAACAACTTTAAGCGTGTTAGTTATACAGAAGCAATTGATATTTTACGCAATTCGAAACCAAATAAGAAGAAGAAATTCAAATATTTAATTAACGAATGGGGCGCAGATTTACAAAGTGAACATGAACGTTTCTTGGTAGAAAAGCATTTTAAATGTCCTGTGATTTTATTTGATTATCCTGCAAATATCAAAGCATTTTATATGCGTTTGAACGAAGATGAAAAAACCGTACGTGCTATGGATATTTTATTCCCAGGTATTGGAGAAATTATTGGTGGTGCACAACGTGAAGAGCGTTTGGATGTATTGAAAAAGAAAATGGCTGCTTTAGATATTCCTGAAGAAGAACTATGGTGGTATTTAGATCTTCGTAAATACGGAACTGCTGTACACTCAGGTTTTGGACTTGGTTTTGAACGTTTGGTAATGTTTGCAACAGGAATGAGCAATATTAGAGATGTAATTCCTTATCCAAGAACACCGCAAAACGCAGAATTTTAAAAAAGATAACATTATATATAAAAGCAGCTAAGAAATTCTTAGCTGCTTTTTTTATACCTTAAAACTATGCTATGTATTGTCTAAAAATCAAACATACATGAAGGACATAGTGAATCTTTAGAATTCCAAATGGCTTCACATATATCTGGTCGTATATCTTTTGAAATTAAAGGTGCTGGCGGATTCGTTGCCGTAGTACAGTTTAGAACCACACTTGCTGTTCCACAATGAAAACTTCCTGGCGCGCCTCCTACTACTTTAACTCCGTTTAATATTGACACTTTATTTTTATTAAGTGACAATTTTCTAAGATTTACTTTTTGTTTTTTCATAATATAATTTATTTAAGTTAGTTTAACACAGACACATTGTAATGCATGATTCATAATTTTTTGTAATAAGCGGTGGCGGATCAATTGGAGGCCAATTTGTTGTTGTAACAACTGTATTTGTAGTAGTAATTACTGTTGTATTAATAAGATTTGTACAGATTACAATAAATTTTGTTTTTTCAATTTCGCCTCCATGTACAGTTTCCATGTTTGCAATAGTTCGTTTTTGAAGCTTTAGTTTCTTCAACTTCATTTTACGTTTTTTCATAATTTTTACGTTTTAATTAAATTCATAATGGTTTAAATCGTGATGCAGACGTAAAATCCGTTTTCAGTAGATGTATCGAAAAACTAAAATCTATACACATGAAAAAATGTAGTATTGAAAACGAATTTTAGCAACTGCTTTTCACTTTTCAAAACTAGGAAGTGTCATTGCTTTTTGAAGAAATTTTGCAATGACAAAACTGGGACAATCCTTATAAAACTTAAGGGTTTTACCCTATTCTGGGACAGAAACGTGACAAACTATAACGTATAGATAAATTTTTGCAATTCTTTTTCAGAAGTAAAGGTCATTTTTTTGCGCAATCTGTACTTTCCTTTGCGCACACTTTCAGGAGAAATGGCTAAGGTTTTTGCAATTTCTTTAGTATTAAAGTTCAATCGTATTAATGAAGCTAATTTTAAATCACCTAAAGAATAATCATCCACCGTGATTTTAAAGTTTTTGTAAAATTCAGGATGAATATTTAAGAATAATGTTTTGAATGTAAACCAATCGTCTTCCGTTAAAATTTTAAAATCGTGTAATTGTTTCATGATTGGTTTTACAGTATGCGGCAATGTTTCATCCTCACTATCTACTTGTTTCGAAATTAATCGCGAATACGCTTTAAGTTCATTTTTTGTTTGAAGTACCTTTTTTTGAGTAGCCGCTAAATTTTCTTTGATACGTACATTGTTTATTTTACTTTTTTCTAGTTCTTTAACGAGTCTAATTTTTTTTCGTTTATAAAACATAAAAAAGATGATTCCTGATCCAAGACCAAAAATTAGAAGCAAGGTTGTATAGAATTTTTCATCTTCCATAGTTTTCTGCACACGTGCAAACTCCTTGTCTTTCTCTGTTATGGTTGCTAAAAATGAAGCCTTTAGTAATGCTTGTTCCCCTTTTTCTTTTGCATATACTTTTTTCAATGTATCATATTGTTGTAAAAACTCATACGCTTTTTCAACATTATGCATTCTTTCATAAATAAGTGCTAATTGTTTTGCAGTTTCAACTTTCCCCTTTGCTACATTTTTTTTGACTGCTTTTTCATATGCTTTTTTAGTAAAATGAAGCGCCAAACTATCATTCTCAAATTCATAATAAAGTTTTCCTAATAATAAATGAAGTCCTGCTAATTTCTTTTTATTCTTTACTTTTTTAATCCACCTTTCACTTTCTTGCGCAAGCAAAAACGCTTTTTCAAAATCACCCATTTCGTATGCTAATTCTGCTAAACTTGTTCTACATCGATTTAATTCGGCCTGACTCTTTTTCGATTTTTTTCGGCTTTTTATAATTTCTATAGCTTTTTCAAAATACACTTCCGCTTCCTTATAATCACCTTGAGCCTTGTATGCTTGCCCCATACTTCTGTAAATAAATGACTTGCTTACTTTTTCATTTTCTTCAGCTAATTTTAATGCCTTGTCAAAACTGATAAAAGCTTCGGAATACAATCCGGCACTTGTATATAATTTTCCTTTTTTCACATATGAATTGCTGAGTAATTTAGGTTTATCCTTTTTTTCTAATATCTCAATTGCATTATTGTAACTTTTAAAAGCTTCCTCAATTTTCCATTGCAACTTTAACACATAACCTCTACGATTATGAGTTTGTGCTATTAGAACTGCATCTTCTGTTATTAGACTTAATTTAAGTGCCTTATCTAGGTATAAAAGTGCAGTGTCTAAATCATCTGCTACAAATGCAAAATAATCACTTGTTCTACCGTATACATTAATCAAATCTTCCGTATTTCTCATCGCAGCAAATTTTGCTTCTTTGAGATAGTAATAAGCCGAATCATTATCTATATACACATGTTTATTAAATTGTTTCAACGCATGTGTAACTGAATCTTTTGCTGTTTGGGCTAGCGTCACATTACATCCAAAAACAAGTGTCAGAACACTAAACATCAATCTTCTATTTTTTACAAAAAGCACATTCATAGCATAATTTATTTTGAGTTTAAAACTTAAAAAAACAGCTTATTTGCAGGGAATCAAAGAGTGAAAATCCCCTAAATCGCACCTTCTTTATTTGAAATTCGCACGTATAAATGACCTGTTTTTATTTTTTGAATTATTTTTTTATACCAAATACACTATTATTTTTTCCCTTTGAACCCCCAATACCATAAGAGGTTTTTTATATTTGTGTAGAACTAAAGACAATTCATGAAAAGAAAATTATTTTTTACTTTCATTATGGTACTATTTTTGACGAGCTGTAGTAACAAAAGTACCAATCAAGTCAGTCCATATTTAAATTTGGAAAAAGACTTCACGCAAACATTAGTGTTTGAAACCAAAACAAGCGCCAATAAAAACATGTCTTTTCAACAATCTAGAGTGATGAAATTCCAATTAGATTCTATCACAAAAGACAGTTCTTTTGCTTTTACGGGAAAAATAGTTCGCGTTACTTATAATGCTGATATGTTTGGTGAAAAAGAAGGTTTTGACACGGAAGTAGTTAAAGCGTTAAACAATACAGATAAAATGAGCGCAAGTGAATTAGAGATGTATAATGAAGTAAAAAATAAATTAGATAAGGAGTTTACAATTCTTTTAGATAAAAGAGGAAATATAGTAGAAGCTGCCGCTTTTAAAGATGGAACCTATATAGATTTAGAAACCGCAACTTCATATACCGTTGCTCCTATCACATTTCCAGATGATAAATTACACGTTGGTTATTCATGGGAATTTAATACTGAAAATCCTGTGATTGAATCACAAAAAATAAAATATATTTATACCGTTGACGATATTACTACCGATAAAATTATATTAGATGTAAGAGTAGAAATTGATGGTTTGGGCGGTTTATTAGATAAAAATGTGGCGACAGGAGTTTATGAAATTGATCGAAAAACCAAAAGATTTATAACAGGATACCGAGAAATGAAATTACAATCAGGCGGCGGAAAAGCTACTTATAAAATTTACGAAGAGTAAAAGATTGTTTATTTTAAAGAATATCCGCAACGTGTTTTACACAAAATAATATGCTTAGACAACAACTAAATTTTAAATTATCTCAGAAATTATCACCACAACAAATTCAGTTGATGAAGTTGATTCAATTGCCTACACAAGCTTTTGAACAACGACTAAAGCAAGAGTTAGAGGAAAATCCTGCATTGGATAATGGAAAAGAACAATCAGATGAATATGATGCAGACTTGTCTAACGAATATGATGATGAGTACGGAAATGATACTATTGCTGCCGAAGATATTAATGTAGATGATTATTTGAGTGATGATGAAATTCCTAATTACCGTTTACAAGCAAATAATTATAGTGTTGATGATGAAGAAAAAAGTGTTCCGTATGCTTCAGGAACTTCATTTAATCAACATTTAAAAACGCAATTAAATACATTTAGACTTTCTGATGAAGATAGAGAAATTGCAGAATTTTTGATTGGAAGTGTTGATGAAAGCGGTTATATCCGTAGACCTTTGGAAGATATTGTAGACGATTTGGCGTTCACACAAAATATTTTTACTGCTGATGAAAATGTAGAAAAGATTTTAACTATTGTACACGAACTT
The DNA here is from genome assembly GCF_056033805.1 of Kordia sp. E. NCBI lineage: Bacteria > Pseudomonadati > Bacteroidota > Flavobacteriia > Flavobacteriales > Flavobacteriaceae > Kordia > Kordia sp. E. The sequence continues at coordinate 1,609,746 of NZ_JBRASR010000002.1, read as the reverse complement.
GATCCAGCTGGAGTTGGTGCACGAAATTTACAAGAATGCTTGTTGATTCAATTGCGCAGAAAGGAACCAACACCTTCTATTGAACTTGCCATAGCTATTTTAGACAAAGCATTTGAACATTTTACCAAGAAGCATTACAAGAAATTATTACAAAAATTTGACATTACTGAAGTAGATTTACGCGATGGTATATTAGAGATTGAACGTTTAAATCCTAAGCCCGGCGGATCATATGCTGGAAATACAAAAATCATTGAACATATTGTTCCCGATTTTACAATTCGTATTACAGAAGGCATTTTAGAATTAACTTTGAATGGAAGAAACGCGCCTGAGTTACATGTCTCAAGAGATTATAACGACATGCTTAAAGGATATAAAGATACACGTCAGAAAACGAAGTCTCAGAAAGATGCTGTCATGTTCATTAAGCAAAAGCTAGATGCTGCAAAATGGTTCATAGACGCCATTAAACAACGTCAGCAGACACTTTTAGTGACAATGAATGCAATTCTACATTATCAGGAAGAATATTTCCTTACAGGAGATGAGCGCAAGCTAAAACCAATGATTTTAAAAGACATTGCAGACATGATCAACATGGATGTTTCAACAGTTTCTCGTGTGGCAAATAGTAAATATGTAGACACACCTTACGGAACAAAATTGATTAAGGAGTTTTTCTCTGAATCGATGAAAAATGAACAAGGAGAAGATGTTTCTACGCGTGAAATAAAGAAGATTTTAGAAACTGTTATTGAAGAGGAAAGCAAAAAGAAACCATTAACGGATGAAAAATTAGCAACCATTTTAAAAGAAAAAGGGTATCCAATTGCACGTAGAACAGTAGCAAAATACAGAGAACAGCTAGATATTCCTGTAGCACGATTACGAAAGAAGATATAGATGCGCACTTTTCTAAAGGTTATATCATACCTCTTCCACCCAATTTTAATTCCGATTATGGCAACGATTGGCTACTTTATAGTCACGCCACGATTGTATGAATTAAATTTTAAGATTGATGTTTCTATCACTATTTCCATCTTTACGATTTGTATTCCGATGTTAATTTTCATCTTATTGAAGCGTTTTAAGATGATTGATTCTATTTTTTTGAAAGAAGTATCACAACGAAAAATACCTTTGTATATTTATGTATTGATTTTGTTTTTAATCATTACCAAAGTGATTACGAAATCAATTTTTGCAGAGTTGTACGATTTCTTTTTAGCAACATTAATTTCTTCAGCAGTTTGTCTTTTATTTGTGTTTTTTCGCGTAAAAGCAAGCATGCATATGATGGGGATTTCAGGATTGGTGATGTTTTTAATGATTTTAAGTATTACGTATCAAGTGAATATCACTTTTGCATTGAGCATTTTAATTTTTATGATTGGCTTGGTTGCAACTTCACGTTTGTTTCTAAAGGCACATACATTCCCTGAACTCATTTATGGCTTTTTTATCGGCTGGATTCCACAATTACTAGTCGTTCTTTGGTAGAATAAGGCATTCGGTAAGATCGCTTTACTTTTGAGTTATAAGATGTAAAACATCAGTCCGACTTTGATAACATTCATTTTAAATGATTCACCATCTACGGTTTTCGTTCCGTCTTTGAAGAGTTTGTTTAAACCATAATACACATGAAAATTCCATGTATTATACCCTGCGCTTAACGTTAATCCGTATTGCAATTTGTTTAAATCATCATTGGTAAACTTTAGCTTTTCGTTATCCCCGACAAATTTAGAAGTTCCAGAAAAGATATATCCTACTTTAAATCCACCATAAATACGCCAAAATTTATATTCAGTTGCTGTAGATGTACGCCAACGAAATTCGATCGGTAGTTCTACAACATGCGTTCTGTATTTATTTCGCTTAAAATTTGTATTACCATCAATAGCTTGGTACACAATTCCGTTGTCGGTTTCCGTTGCTTTTAAATTATGAAAGTATGAATTGTATGAATATCCCAACCCAACTCCAATGGCTTTATTTCGCTTTTTGTTGATAGGGAAATCTCTTATAAAACCTAAGTGCAATCCATTTGATAAGTTATTTTGAGATATACTGCTTGGTCTATTTTGAATAATGTTATAGGTAAGACCGATATAAAATTGATCTTCACGATAGTTATCATCAGGAATGGTATCAATGACGACTTCTTTTTCAATTGCTGTTTGTGCAGTAGCATATTGAAGTCCTAAAAAGATGAATAGTATTCCTATACAGATTCGTTTCGTCATTTCTTTCATTATAAACGCCAATTTAAAGGTATTGTTATCTAAGATAATACAAAAAAAGCACTCTATATAGAGTGCTTTTTTTAATATAAAATTTAAGATCTTCTATTATTAATTCTGATCTACAGCACCTTTTCTAGTAGTGTAGTTAATTTTTAAAGCATTAATTTCACGAAGTTGCTGCTTTATATCAGCAATCAATCCCATATTTGTTTCTTTATCTACTTTTAGAGCAGTAATAGCAATATTTTGGAATTCTGGACCAAGGTCATTATTAACTGTGTTAAACCAGTAATCTTTGATTTCAGAAACAGAGGCAAACTTATCATTTAATTGAATTTTCGCTTGCGTTCCGAATTCTTTTCGAAATCTAGGGCTTGGTTTCCCAGCATAAATATAAATTACTTTATCTGTCTTATCAAGTGTTTGTACTTGATCAGCATACGGTAATTCTTGTTTTACCTTGTAATCGTCTTTCTTAAATGTTGTTACCGTCATAAAGAAGAATAATAACATAAAAACAATATCTGGCATAGCTGCTGTAGATACTGGTGGCAATTCACCACTTTTTTTCTTTTTAAATTTAGACATAGTAGCTACGTTTTTAATTACTAGTTTCTGCTTCAGATATTTTTAAAGGATACATTTTCTTTATTACCTCCATTTTCTCTTTCAAATCGCCTTTTAGTTGTTCACTAGTTTGAGGATTTGAAGCTATAGAGTCCATAGATGTATAGTTCATCTTATACAAGTTTTGCGCTTCTCTGTTACGCAAGAAATTGTATGCTCCAACAAGCTCGTTTTGTACTGAAATAAATGTTCCGTACTCAGTTTCTCTATCATTCCTAACAGAGATAATTGCTTTGTTTGGATGATCTGAAGAGTCTTCTTTTCTGTCTCCTTGACAATAATTACATGGCTCTCCGTTTTCATTAGTTCCTCCACCGTTATCTAAAAACTTAATTGCTGCTTCACGTAAATCTCCTAAAGCCATTACTTCTTCTTCAACAAGTAAGTCATTATTTTTGTTTACTAAAACCGTGAATAAATTCTTTTGCTTAATAATTGGTGGTGTTACTCCTGGAGGTGGCATTGGTGGCAACTTTCTGTTGATACCTGAATCCACTTCAAAAGTAGTAGTTACTAAGAAAAAGATTAGCAGTAAGAATGCAATATCTGCCATAGAACCTGCACTAACTTCTGGTATACCTCTTCTTCCCATAATTATTTATTAAGTGATTTTTTAATTCCAAATCCTACCATTGCTAAAATTGCAATTGCTGCTAAAAAGTAAAACATGTAAATACCCATACCTACAAATTTAGAAGTGCTTGGCTCTATTGAAATATCTCCTACTTGCACTGGAGACTCACCAGCTGACACATACGAAAGTATTGCAATAATTGCGAATACTGCTAAAGAAATCGCTGACTTCTTTAACGCTTGCGGATTTGTAGCTAAATTTTTGAGTCCGAAAAACAGTGCTATTGCTGCTGTAACTACTACAAGTACTTCACCAGCAAGGATCATTGCATTTCCTGTGTTGCCAAGAAGAATCAAGACATATAGTATAACACCAACGAGTGCTATAACTGCGATCAGGATTGTTAATATTATTTTTAATGATTTCATATTATATAGTATTGTATAAAGTTGACAGTATTATTTCTTGTAACGAACCAATAAATCTATTAAAGAAATAGATGAATCTTCCATATCGTTTACAATACTATCAATTTTAGCAATAATATAGTTGTAGAAAATTTGAAGTATAATACCAACGATAAGACCAAATACAGTCGTTAATAAGGCTACTTGAATAGATCCCGCAATTAACGATGCATCTAATGATCCTACAGCCGCAATTTTATCAAAGGCTTGAATCATACCAATTACCGTTCCCATGAATCCTAACATCGGCGCAATTGCGATGAATAAAGAAATCCAAGATACGTTTCTTTCTAGTTGTCCCATTTGAACACCTCCATAAGCTACTACAGCTTTTTCAGCGTTATCAACACCTTCATCCATACGGTCTAAACCTTGATAGAAGATAGAGGCAACAGGTCCTTTTGTGTTTCTTGCAACTTCTTTCGCTGCTTCTACACCACCATCTGCTAAAGCGTTCTCAACATTTGCTAATAATTTCTTATTATTTGTTGAAGCCATATTTAAATAGATGATTCTTTCGATACATATTGCTAATCCTAAGATAAGACATAACAATACAATTCCCATGAATCCTGGTCCACCCTTAATAAAGTAATCCTTTAATATTTGGTGAAAACCTTGTGAGTCTGCTGCATTTTGTGCATTTGCAACACCTACATTTAAAATCGTTAACATGGCTACAGCCATAATAGAAAATCCTTTTTTCATTTCTCTTGAACTTAAATTTTGTTAGTTAATCGGGTTAAAGATATAAAAAATTTATAATTATTTACGATAAATTTATGCAGAGAGGAAGGGATTCGAACCCTCGATACGGTTATGCCGCATACACACTTTCCAGGCGTGCGCCTTCGACCACTCGGCCACCTCTCTCTATCGTCGAGCAAATAACAAAAAATATTTTAGTTTTTGAAATATATCTTGCTATTTTTAGGACATTTCACCTCTAATTGGTGTTTCAAACATAGTTTTAAACACAGAATGGTTTATTTTCCTGCCCAAAAGGTACATTAATTTTGTGACAGCAGCTTCAGTTGTAATGTCTTTTCCGCTAATGATACGAAGCTTTTTCAAGGCAACACTCGTTTCATATTGTCCCATGATTACTTTTCCTCCAGAACACTGTGTTACATTCACAACAATTATGCCTTTTTCCTTGATTTTTGTCAAAAAGTCTAAAAACCACGCCTCTGTTGGGGCATTTCCTGCTCCATACGTCTCTAAAATGATCGCTTTTATGGTGTTTGACATCAAAAAACCTTCTAAACTTGCTAATGTTATTCCTGGAAATAGCTTAATTATTGCAATATTATTATCAAGAGTTTTCTTTACTTTGAATGTTTTTTTCTTCGGAATTGACAATAAATTTTCTTTAAAAACTTTTAAATGCACACCAGATTCTGCCAAAGGTGGATAATTTAGAGAGTCAAATGCTTCAAAATGTTCTGCATTTATTTTAGTTGTACGATTAGCTCTGTATAATTTGTACTCAAAATAGAGTCCAACTTCTGTAATTTGTGGATTTCCGTTTTTATCGCGTAAAGAAGCAATTTGAATTGACGTAATTAGATTTTCTTTAGCATCAGTTCGCAAGTCACCAATTGGCAACTGAGATCCTGTAAATATGACTGGTTTTGCTAAGTTTTCTAACATAAAACTCAACGCAGAAGCTGTATAACTCATCGTATCACTTCCGTGTAATACCACAAAACCATCAAATGCAGTATAGTTTTCTTCTATGATTGTCGCTATTTTTATCCAATAACCTGTGTTCATATCTGAAGAATCTATTGGATCATCAAAAGCAACTGTTTCTATATCACAGTCTAAATGTGAGAGTTCAGGAATTCGTTCTAAGAGCTTGTCAAAGTTGAAAGCACGCAACGCACCTGTTTCAAAGTCTTTGATCATTCCAATAGTTCCACCTGTATATATTAATAGGATTTTTGGTTGCATCATAGTTATGGTTTGTTGGTTGTTATCAGTTATCAGTTATCAGTTATCAGTTATCAAAAATATTTTAAGTTAGCTTCCAAATACTGCTTTTGAGTTTTCTGTGGTAATAGCTGCTATTTCTGCTTCTGTCATTTGATAGATGGTTGCTACTTTTTCTAATACATTTAGCACATAACTACTTTCATTTCGCTTTCCTCTATATGGTGTTGGCGCCAAATATGGAGCATCTGTTTCTAAAACAATGTGTTCTAACGGAATTTCATGTAAAAATTTATCTATTTTACCGTTTTTGAATGTTACAACGCCACCAATTCCTAGTTTCATATTATAGCTAAGTGCTTTTTCCGCATGTTCTTTTGTTCCTGTAAAGCAATGAAATATTCCGAACAAATCATCTCCTTTTTCCTTTTCTAATACTTCAAAAACTTCATCAAACGCTTCTCTACAATGTATTACAATGGGAAGTTTGTATTTTTTTGCCAGTTGAATTTGATATTGAAATGCTTCTTGTTGTTGTACTAAGAATGTTTTATCCCAATATAAATCGATTCCAATTTCACCAACCGCATAAAATTTTCGCTCAGTTAATAACTCAGTAACATGCGAAAGTTCTTCTTTATAGTTTTCTTTTACATGCGTTGGATGCAATCCTGACATGAGAAATACTTCATTTGGAAAGTCATTTTCTAACTGAAACATACGTTCCGTATATGTTGAATCGATTGCAGGTATAAAGAATCGTTTTACACCATTAGTAATAGCGCGCTGTATCATGTCGTTTCTATCTTCATCAAACGCTTCACTATATAAGTGTGTATGTGTATCTGTAATTATCATGGCGTAAAAATAGTATTTTCAATACGAAATTTGCATGGCTTCTTTTTAAAAAGTATGACAAATGCTGTCATTTTTATGATCTGTATAACTTCTTGCCTGACAATAATAACACGAATGTATATTGGGCATCAATTTTGATTTGTATTTTAGCCTAAATTGTTAGTACTATTTTACACATGAAAAAGAGTTTACGAAAGTTTTTACTAGATAAAGGATATCAACGCATTAAGTTGAATAGAATTAATACGAATCATTATGAAGTGAAAGCTAAGATTAATGGTATTGAAGGAAGTTTTATTTTGGATACTGGCGCTTCTACATCATGTGTTGGCTTTGAAGCCGTTGAGACTTTTAATTTGATTGCCAAAGCTTCAAAAATTAAAGCTGCTGGTGCTGGCGCCATTAATATGGAGACACAAATTTCTAAGAAAAACACAATTTCTTTAGGGAAATGGACAAAACAACGCATTGTACTTGTGTTGTTTAATTTAGATCATGTGAATACTGCTTTAACTCAACATGACGCACAACCAGTGCACGGTATTATTGGAGCTGATATTTTGAGAAAAGGAAAAGCTGTGATTGATTATGATAAGAATTGTTTGTATTTAAAGTAGTTTTTCTCAAAAACATAGACTAAAAACCTTTGATTTACTACCTATTTTAAAAAAACAGGTAATTTCACGTATAAATAATAATTGATTTTTTTGGAATTTTACATCATTGCAAACCTTAATACTGTTTTGATATGAATTCCCTAACATTAAACAACAGACGAACTACCGTTTTATTTATTATTCAAGCTATTTTACTTGTTATTGGCTTTTGCCTTAACGCGTATGCGCTACTATAGCAGTAGGCTGATATTGTATCTTATCTAACGTTACCTTTTGTTGTTGCTTATAAAGCTTTACAACTTTAATCGTACGCTCTTCGTTTGGCTCTCCATAATTTTCATATAATGTATACTTTATATATGTTGGATTGAATTCTTTTTCATTTTGCAATGTTTTTACATTAATGATCCACTCACCTGCATTGTCTACCTCATCAATTATAAATTCTTTCATGTAATATCCGTTTTTCACTTCATTCACCAAGCTTTCTTTGTTAGCAGCTACAGAATGTTCCCAAGTATGAAATTTATTTTGAGGATTTACAAATTGTAATTCAAACTCTGTATCTACTTGATTCCATTCAACTACAATTCGGACATCATGTTTAAAGGTTCCTGTAAGTAAGTTTGAAGGTATGTCTTTGTAATCGAGTTGTGCTCTATGTTTACGTAATAGTTGTTGAATCTCATTTAGCATTGGCTTATCTAATCCAGAGAAATCTATGTTTTCAAAAGAGTTCGTTAACATTTTCACATATAAGTCTAACGATTCTTGATAGTTTCCTGCTTTTGTGTAAATCATTGCTAAGTCACGATACGATTGTGAAGCGTTTGGTAACAATGTTGCAATTTTTTGATATATGTGTTTTGCTTTTCCAAACTCATCTATTGCTTCTAGCTTGTATGCTAATACTTTGAGTGCTTTTGGATTGCTTCCAGCAATTTTTTCAATCGTAGATAGAATAGCAATCGACTTTTCTTTATTCCATTTCATGAAATATTCAGATACATCTATATAGTATGGTACGGTTTGATGTTTCGCTTTTCGCGATTGCACAGTATATATTGCTAATGCTTCTTCGTACGTAGCTGCTGTTTTCAATTCAGTCATATAATCAGCCATATCTTTTTGAGATATTACAGGAACCGATTCTTTGTAATCATTTCCTGTTACCAATGCTGGATTTAGTATGTTTCCTTCAGCATCTCTTTTTATAAATCTATTTTTTGATGTAATTAAAACAGCAGGTCTTCCACCATATAAAACTGTTCTTGATAAACCTCTTACTATTACAACATTATCAATTGTATTTACATTAATGTCATTGATATCGCCATAGAATGGGTTTCCGTCATAAAAGATAAGTGCATTTTTCCCTCTTAGTTTCAAGACGGTTTGTCCTGCTCGTATTGGATTCTTACTTTTCGCCATCCCGAAACTATTCGCTGCACTCACACTTGGACCTGAATTTCCTTGTCTTGAAAAAATTTGCAATCCGGCAATTCGTCCACTTAAAACATCTGTAACATTTACACGATGCCAACCAATTTGTTCACTAGTTACTACAGATCCGATTCCGTAAGAATCTATATCTATTTTTCCAAAACCTGTATCAACATATCGTATATTCTTTTTACGCTTTTCACCTTCTATCTGTACAGCGTTTAATAATTCTCCATTTGAAGTTAGCGTTATTGCTAAGGATTCATCATTTTTAATTACAATTGTATACGGATTCATACCAATAAAATTAACTTCTAACACATCACCAATTTCGGCTGGTATTGTAAATGTTCCGTCAACATTGGTTTGCACTTCCGTGAATGTATTCTTTTTTCGAACTACAGCATTTTGGACCGTTTGCCTGTCTTCATTATATACAGTTCCACTTATTGTATGTTGAAGTTTACGTTTTTTCGGAGTTAAGTATATTTTGTTATTTGTAGAGAGATCTTTGCTGAGTTTTGACATTTCTACCGTCAATGTTTCATATCCAGCTACCGCAAACTCAAAGTTATTGTGATTATTTACATATTCTTCATCAAATTTAATTGTAAACTGTCCGTCATTATTAGTAACGCCTTTGACATCTTTTCCAACACATTGAATATTTACATACGGAATTGACTCTTTCGTTTCTGCATCTAACACAAAAGCGTCAAGCGTAACTGTATATTGTGCAAAAACTGAAGTGCTTAGAAAAAGTGAAATGATAAAAACAATTGCTCTCATAGTTGGTTGATTTAGTACTTGATATGCATCAAAAATAATGCCGAATTCTTTTTAAGAGATTGCATTACTAATACTACAATTTACGGAAAATCTATTTCACTAAAAAAAGCCGCTACATTTAAATGCAACGGCTTTTTTGAATATGTATCGTTTTGGCTATCGCCTTTTTTTTATAATTCTAATGCTCTTTTGATATTGTTATCCATCAATAATTCAGTTGGATTTTCCAATGCTTCTTTCACAGCTACTAAGAATCCTACAGATTCTTTTCCATCAATAATTCTGTGATCGTATGACAACGCCACATACATTATTGGAAGAATTACAACTTCTCCATTAACTGCCATTGGACGTTCAACAATATTGTGCATTCCTAAGATTCCAGATTGTGGCGGATTGATGATTGGCGTTGATAACATACTTCCGAAAACTCCACCATTTGATATTGTGAATGTTCCTCCTGTCATTTCATCAACTGTAATTTGTCCGTCTCTAGCTCTTATTGCTAATCTTTTTACCTCAGACTCAACACCTCTAAAAGATAGGTTTTCTGCATTTCTAATTACAGGAACCATTAATCCTTTTGGTCCAGAAACTGCAATACTAATATCACAGAAATCATAACTGATCATTTCTTTTCCATCAATCATTGAGTTTACTGCTGGATATAATTTTAACGCTCTTACAATCGCTAGTGTGAAGAAAGACATAAATCCTAAACTTACACCATGCTTTGCTTTAAACGTTTCTTTGTATTCTTTACGCAATGCAAAAATTGGCGCCATATTAACTTCATTAAATGTCGTTAACATTGCCGTTTCATTCTTTGCAGACACCAAACGTTCCGCAACTTTTCTACGTAACATTGATAATTTTTTGCGCTCGCTTCCGCGTGTTCCACCAGATGGTGTTCCCATACTTGGTTTTGCGTTTGCAGCGTCATCTTTTGTTACACGACCATCTTTTCCAGTTCCTTTTACTTCGTTAGCAGCCATTCCTTTTTCAGCTAATATTTTCTTAGCTGCTGGAGATGCACTTCCCGATGCATATGTTTTTGCAGGCTCTGTAGCTTTTGGCGCTTCAGCTGGTTTTGCTTCCGCTTTTGGAGCTTCTGCTTTCTTTTCTTCTTTCGGAGCGTCTCCACTTGGAGCTTCTGCGCTTGTATCAATCAAACAAACAACTTGTCCAACTTCTACTTCATCGCCTTCTTCTGCTTTTAAGGTGATTGTTCCACTAGCTTCTGCTGGCAATTCTAAGGTTGCCTTATCAGAATCAACCTCAGCAATTGCTTGGTCTTTTTCTACGTAATCGCCATCTTGTACTAACCATTCTGCAATTTCTACTGTAGTTATGGATTCTCCTGGCGAAGGAACTTTCATTTCTAAAATCATCGTGTTCTATATTTTAGTTTTTATTTTACTTTTTTTGGGCGTTTCCTCCGATTTCTCTTCGGTCAGGCTATCAGCTATATCTTTTATCTTGTTCTCGATACAATTTTGTTTTTTTCAGCTAAGCTAAAAAGCAAAATTACTCGAACTGACGATAAAAGGATGCCGCTTCTATCCTTAACGCATATTATTTTTTGTTTTGTCAAAAACGTATGCAATTACTTCATCATGACGTCTTTTTGAACGTACTGAACTTCCTGCAGCTGGCGCACCATAGAATCTTCTTGACGCAACTCTGAAGCTTTTTGCTTCCTCTAGGTGCATTAATAAGTGACTATATGCTCCCATGTTTCTTGGCTCTTCTTGTGCCCAAACAACATCATCGGCATTTGCATATTTCGCAATAGCTTCTTTAATTTTTGTTTTCGGTAACGGGAATAATTGTTCTAATCGAACTAACGCAACATCATCTCTTTTTTGTTCTTCTCGTTCTTTTAGTAAATCATAATAAAATTTACCCGTACAGAATACCAACGTTTTTACTTTATCAGCTTTTACTTCTGCATCATCAATTAACGTTTGGAAACTTCCGTTTGCAAAGTCGTCAACTGCTGATACTGCAGCTGGCAAACGCAATAAACTTTTTGGAGTGAATACAATTAACGGTTTTCTAAAGTTTGCTTTCATCTGACGACGCAACAAGTGATAAAAGTTTGCTGGCGTTGTACAATCAGCAATATACATATTGTCTTTTGCACACATTTGCAAGTAACGCTCCATACGTGCTGATGAATGTTCTGCTCCTTGTCCTTCGTAACCGTGTGGCAATAACATTACCAATCCGTTTTGTGTTTTCCATTTATCTTCTGCTGAAGATATATATTGGTCAATCATAATTTGTGCTCCATTACTGAAATCTCCAAATTGTGCTTCCCAAATTGTTAGTGTATTTGGACTTGCCATCGCATATCCATAATCAAATCCTACAACACCATATTCTGATAAGAATGAGTTATAGATATAGAAGTTCCCTTGATTTTCTCCTACGTTGTCTAATAACTTTATTTCTTCTTCTGACGCTTCTACTTTTACGACTGCATGTCGGTGCGAGAATGTTCCTCTTTCTACATCTTGTCCTGAGATACGTACATCAAAACCTTCTTGTAGTAATGATCCGTATGCAAGCATTTCTCCCATTCCCCAATCGATTTCATTCTTTTTAAAGAACATATCGTGACGATCAGAAACAATACGATCTATTTTTCGTAAGAACTTTTTATCTTCAGGTAATTTAGAAACCGCTTTTGCAATTCCTTCTAATTTATCTTTTGGGTATGAAGTGTCTATATCTTTTACCATTTCACTTTCATCAACTCGAACTAATCCGTCCCAAGTATCTTGCATGAATGGAGTGATGACTGTTTTTTCTTCTTTACGAGAATCTTCTAGTTTTACTTCTAGTGAGTCTTTGTATGCTTTTTCTAAACCTTTCACATACGAATCGTCAATGATTCCTTGCTTTATTAGCTTAGAAGCATAAATATCTCGCGCGTTGTCATGAGTTTTGATTGCTTTATACAACTTCGGTTGTGTAAATCGTGGTTCATCACCTTCATTGTGACCGTAACGACGATATCCTAATAAGTCAATAAATACATCACGCTTGAATGTCATTCTGTATTCTAATGCAAATAACGCTGCATGTACAACTGCTTCAGCAGCATCCGCATTTACGTGTAATACTGGCGAAAGTGTTACTTTTCCAACATCTGTACAATACGTTGATGAACGTGCATCTAAGTAATTGGTTGTAAAACCAACTTGATTGTTTACTACAATATGAATTGTCCCGCCAGTTTTGTAACCATCAAGCTGAGACATTTGTATAATTTCGTACACCAAGCCTTGTCCTGCAATAGCAGCATCACCATGAATAACTATTGGTAATACTTTTGAGAAGTCATCTGCGTGATGACGATCTTGTTTTGCTCTTGCTATTCCTTCTACTACAGCACCAACTGTTTCTAAGTGTGAAGGGTTTGGCGCAATATTCATGCTTATTTTCTTTCCAGAATCTGTTTCTCTATCAGAAGTTAATCCTAAGTGATATTTTACATCACCATCAAAGATTGCTTCTTCATAGTCTTTCCCATCAAATTCGCTAAAGATATTTTTTGCAGATTTCCCAAAGATGTTTGTCAATACATTTAAACGACCTCTGTGTGCCATTCCTAGTATAAATTCTTTTACCCCTTTTTCAGCTGCTTTTTCAACAACTGCATCTAGTGCTGGAATTAATGACTCTCCACCTTCTAATGAGAAACGTTTTTGACCAACATATTTTGTATGTAAGAAGTTTTCAAACGAAACTGCTTCATTCAATTTTTTCAGAATATGTTTTTTCTGATCTACTGAAAACTCAGGATGATTGTCATTAACATTCAACTTTTGCTGAATCCATTTAATTTGTTCTGGCTTTCTGATATACATATATTCCACACCAATAGATTCACAGTAAATGCGTTCTAAGTGTGTAACAATGTTTTGTAGTGTTGTTTTTCCGAGACTGAGTATTTCACCTGCTTCAAACGACTTATTTAAATCTGCATCTGACAATCCAAAATTTTCAAGTGCTAATGTAGGCTCGTATTTTCTTCGTTCTCGTACTGGGTTTGTTCTTGTGAATAAATGTCCACGTGTACGATACGCGTCAATAAGGTTTACTACTTGAAATTCTTTTTTTACGTTTTCAGGAACAACTCCTTGTGGCGCTGTTGCGGCTGAAGTTTCTTGTTCTTCACCATAATTTTCTGCTCCAAAGTCGTATCCTTGAAAGAAAGCGCGCCAACTTGGCTCAACGCTATCAGGGTTTTGTAAATATTGATCGTATAATTCAGCAAAGTATGCCGTATGTGCTGCATTTAAAAAGGAAAATCTATCCATGTTTTTTTCTTCCTGTCTTGTTTTGACAAAATTTTATCAAAAATACAACTTTTGTAAAAAACACATCATATCTTTTACATATATTTATGTGATAATTATTTAAGCTTTTACAGAAATGAAGGATTCTAATTTTTTTCAGCCCAAAAATCTATTTTTAGCACTTTTTATGTGTACAATTTCTTTTTCTTGTTTTGGACAGTCAAACACAGCGCCAACGCAAGGAAGTGATTTTTGGCAAAATGTCCGTTTTGGTGGCGGAGTTGGTTTGAGTTTTGGAAATAATATTTTTAGCGCAACAATTACTCCAAGCGCTATTTATGATTTTAATGAAAAGTTTTCCGCAGGAGTTTCATTAAGCTATACTTATTTTAAGAATGATGATTTTTTTAAATCGACCATTGTAGGTGGAAGTTTTATAGGTTTGTTTAATCCTTTACAGGAAATTCAGCTTTCTACCGAGTTTGAGTATATGAACGTAAGTCGTGATTTTGATGATCCAATTTTTATTGATGATAATTATTGGCAGCCTGCTGTATTTTTTGGCGTTGGTTATAGAACCAATAATATTACTTTTGGTGTTCGCTATAATGTATTACATGATGAGGATAAGAGCATTTATGCAGATGCGCTCGTTCCTTTTTTCAGAGTTTATTTTTAAACCACACTTTTTGCCATTCGCGTTGTAGTATTAGAAAGGCGACTTGCCCAGAAAGCTCTACAACATCTGAACCGTCTAATGCTTTTATTTTGGCTTCTGACACGTCCATTATATATAAGACATTTAGATATTCAGCAAATTTTTCTTGAATGAGTTGATACACAATTGCGTGCAATTCTTTTTTGAGTGTTTCTGGCGGAATATCATTCGAAAACGATTCTTCAATGTTTGCTAAAGCGAAGTCTTTGTTGAGTTGTGCAATTAATTTTTCATACAATTCTTCTTTAGTTGCATCTACTAATAAAGCTTCTATGTGTTCGTATTTTTTTAGCATATAACGAAGGTAATTAATTCTTATATAATTTCGCAATTTGTTTAACTTTACATCTATGAATCATCCCAAGATTTTGATGGCAAAGCTTATGCTTCACATACAAGCAAATACGAAAGCTTATATCCGATTATTTGCTATGCTTTTATTTGTTATTTCAGTTCTTCAAAGATTTTCTTATAGTTTTCAATTAATTGCTTCAATTATTATTTCCTTGATGCTAATTTTTGATTTATTAAAAAGAAATCATCCAAAAACTCAATTTGAAGCTTGGGCTTATTATTTATTTTGGATTGTTGCATTTTTGAGTATTATAACTAGTATCCATTTACGTTTTAATTATTTTGAATTTGAACATGACTTTCCATTTTTCCATTTTCCAATCAAAGAAGTCTTTATCCTAAAATTGATTGTTTTTATTATATCTCTCATTAAGTATAAAAGTATTATTGTCACAAAAACCTTTCTCAGCAAACTTTGGCTCGTGATTATATTTTTACATTTCACTTCTCTTTTATTAAACTCAACGTATGGCTTTGAAGATTGGTTTTTCAACTTAGCCATTATTTCCGCAGTAGAAACTATACTTATCATTTTTACTGAAAAGAAATTGTTGATTTATAAATCAACAATTTTAGATTTTCTTTGGAAGAAGAAATAGTTTTAATATAAAAAACTCCAATATCAATGTTGGTTTTTTTATTTTCGAAAGAAATTTTTAAGTATTCTAGACGAGAATTGTTATCCATGATTACCTTCTAAACATGATAATACAACTTCATATTCTAGAAAAATAAAATTATATTTATAGAAACATATTAATTTTTATTCAATTGAAAACATACACATTTTTAATTTTATTTTTTAGCATCAACAGTATTATTGCACAAGATGCTACAATGTTTAAAAAGATAGAAGAGGTAGGATATAAATTTGTTGCTCCTTTAAAGAATGGGAAAATAGCACATTTAAAAAACAGAAAACCTCCTAAAAATATGTGGACATATGCCGCTTTAGAAAAGTATAAAAAATATTTAGATGCTAGAAAATTCATTTCCTACGGAAGCTACATCTGTCCTGCTAAAAAGAAAGATTTCTATAATTTCAACTTTTACGCTATAAAAAATAGTGAAACTGGCGAAAGTTATTTTTTCATAGCTTCCGTGATCATTTCGGTAAAGAATGACACCTATAAGATTGTCAGTTCTTATTTATTTACTGAAAAAGAAACTCTGAAAGCTTGGTGGCATAGTACCGTTAATTTTTTTAGAAGTGATGATTTTAATAAAGTTCCTAAAGAATTTATAAAACCCAACATTTGCCCGCCACCACCTGGTTTATAATTTTAATTAAAGTTCTTTTATAATCGTTTAACTATAAAAGAACTTTAGACTGGTTTATTTTAGAGTTTTGGAACAGTTACTGTTCCGCCAATCCAGCATTTTATTTCAATTTTTTCTCCGCCTTTGTATCCTTCTTTGAAGATATCGGTTTTACTTGGCGCAGCTTGCACGTAGAAATTTATGAGTTCGGTTGCTTCTCCTTTTATGGAAGCATCAACTTGCCGTGCTTTTTTTGCCATTTCAGCCGCTTTCCAATAGATAATTCTTTTGGTGAATTCGTTTGTTCCACATTCATTCGCGCTTGACGCATATAATCGTGCTAAGTTTATATATGCAGTTCCTGATGAAGGATCAAATTTTAGTGCTTTTAGAAAAAATGTACGCGCTTTTGATTTTTGACCATTTTTCGCCATTTTGCTTCCTAGCTTGTTTAGTATTTTAGCTTTTTTCTTTCCATCAGTTTCATACTCCATATATTGATCAAAATATATTTTCGCTTTTTCTTCATCTCCTTTTCTTTTGAAAATTCTGTATAAATAAAATTTTGAATTCGCTGTAGGTTCAATAGCGTCTATTGCTATAACCAACTCAAGAAAAAATGGGCTTTCAGTACATTCTTTCGCATCCAATCTACTTGCTGATTTTCGCAACCATTGTAGGTTATTTTTATTAGTTTCAAACTTTTTTTCTAGTAATGGAATTAGCGTTTCACATGTCACTTCTTTTTCTAGCAATATTGACATGTTTTTAGAAAACTGAACTATTGCTGCTATGTTTTTTGTAGCCAAATCTACTTTTCTTTGTTCTTTAGAAGTCAATGCTTGATTCCTTCCTTTTTTAGCTAACAAATCATCTTTTATGTTTGATAATCGCTGTTTTTCATATTCAAATTTCTCATTGACTTCTTCATATTTTTCTATTAAGTTTTCTAATTGAATTTCATTCTTTTTAGATACATAGATTTTATAATACAATTCAAAATACTTATAAATGTATCGAGGATTTTTAAAGTTTTTTTGATCTGTTGTAAATGCTTCATCAAATACATTGTATTGTTCTTTTACAGAGCCTACGTTATGATTGAGCATTACAGCGCCAATTTTGGACAGCATTATTCCTTTTTTAGTTTTTAACGGAACGTTTGTGATTCTGTCTCTGTACAATTGAATTAATGCTAAAGCTCCAGCTTGCTTGTCAGTAGCATTTTTTAATTCATGCTTTAATACAGTTTCTCCATGCGCATAAATAGCAGAATTGATTGTAGCACAATTTTTTCGCAAATAAACTAATTGAGACTTGGCTTGACTAAAGTTTTTGGAAGTTACGTTTCCAGCGAAGAGTGAGAGTGTTTCATTGCACTTTTTTTGAGCTTTTGCCGTAAAAACGACAGTTACAATTAGCGTGGCAATGAAAACTTTGGTAACTGTTTTCATTTGTTTTCAATTTAAATCGGTTTATACATTGATATCCTCAAAATATATACCAAAAAAAAATTTGAATTGTAAGGACTACAGAAAATTCGTAACGTAATATAAATGAATATTTTAACTAAAAAACCAAAAAACTCTATTGATTTTCAGATAGTAATAGTTTAAAAAAATTGATTACGTATTCATGTTACAAGAATTATTTTTAGTAAATTGAATACAATCAATATTAAAAAACCTCCTTGAAACTAAACCATTTATTTTTATTTGTCTTACTGATACCATATTCTGTTCTGTCTCAAAACGAATCTGACAAGCTTTTAGATTCCATGCAAAGAGAAGCGGATAGAGCTTTCATTCTATTTGAACAAAGCAGGTATGGAGAGGCGATTGCTATTAATAACAAAGTACTAAAGTATGCAACTGAAGTTAATGATAGTATTTTAATTGGAAGATCATACGCTTTGCTTGGCAATTCGCATTATTTTATTAGCAAAGATTCCCTGAGTTTTTATTATTTATTTAAAGCTAGAGATGTTTTTGAGAAAGTAAAGGATACTTTCAATTTGGTATTAGCCTATAATGATATTGGAGTTAATTATAAAGACTTTGATAGTATTGCTAAAGCAAATATTTATTTTTCTAAAGCCATTGATTTAGCAAAAAATGGTGGTTATATAGAAGATATGATATATCCTTTATCAAATATTGCTGAGAGCAAGATTTACGTCGAAAAAAACTATGATGAAGGCATACAGTATTCACTAGAAACGTTAGATATCATTAAGACGATTAAAGAATATGAAAACAGACAATTAGTAGCTTCAATATATGTACAATTAGCACATGCATACTATAAGATTAATGACTTTAAAAAACATCAATTATACTTTGATAAATGCATTATAGCTTCAAAGAAAAATAGTCAAATAGAAGTATTAACAACTTTATATAAAGATCAGGCAGCACTTTATAAGGAAGATAATAAACTTATAAAAGCATATGAATTTATTGAACAGTATGCTATTTATAATGATTCAGTCAATAAGATTAAAGAGTATGAAAAAGCAAAGCAGATTGAAGCTGATAATTTTTTACGAGAAAATAGAGAGAAAGTAATTTTACTAGAAAAAGAGCAAGAGTTTAAGGATACTATCATAAAAAAAGTAACTAATTACAACACATTATTAGCATTTTTTGTCATAGGACTTTTGTTAAGCATATATATAATTTATAAGAAAAATAAGCAGCTTAATCTTGCAAAGAAGAAGGCAGAGAAACTTTCTAAAGCGAAAAGTAATTTTTACTCTGAAATTAGTCACGAACTTCGTACACCTTTGTATGGAGTTATTGAACTTTCTAAGTTGCTACTTAAGGAAAATGTAAATAGTAAACATCAAGAATACCTTGAGTCATTAAACTTTTCTGCAAGTCATTTACTTTCAATTATTAATAATGTATTAGAATTAAATAAAGTTGAGTCAGGAGAAATTAAGCTAGAGCATTTAGATTTTAAACCTAAAAGCTTAATCAATAATATTACCAATAGTTTGGAATTTGCACTTTCCAATAGTCATAATAAGATTCATATTCATTATGACAATACGATTCCTGAGTATTTAATTGGTGATTCTTTAAAGTTATCACAAGTCTTCATTAATTTAATTTCAAACGCTATTAAGTTTACACAAAATGGCAACATTTATATTAGTGCAAAACTGGCTAAAGATTTGGACAAAAGTGTGATTGTCTATTTTGAAGTTAAAGATGACGGTATAGGTATTTCAAAAGAAAAACAAGAAAAGATTTTTGACGAGTTTTATCAGGAACATACAAAGATTGAAAATTCATATCAAGGAACTGGACTTGGGCTTTCAATTGTAAAAAGGCTTTTAGCTATCATGGGAAGTTCTATCAATATTAAAAGTGAGGCTGGCAAAGGTGCTACTTTTAGTTTTGAACTCCTTTTTTCAAAAGCAGAAACAACAGTGCTAGATACTATGAAATGTGAGGATGTTAAAAAGAACATCGCTAATAAACGTATTTTGATCGTTGATGATAATAAAATAAATCAATTGGTAACACAAAAAATACTGACTGAATTTAAAGTAAAAACTACAGTTGTTGATTCAGGAAAACAAGCTGTTGACATTATACAAAGTGAACAATATGATTGTATATTAATGGATATTCACATGCCAGATTTAGATGGTTATGAAACTACACGTTTAATTAGAGAGTTTAATACTGAAATTCCCATCATAGCACTTACAGCTTCTTCAACTGAAGAAGTAGAAAGGAAGATTAACAACTCTAAAATGAATGGATATATTATGAAACCTTTTTTGACTGAAGATTTCATTGGAACTATTCATAAAATTATATGCTTACAATGAAGCAAAATTGAAAATAATAATACAAAAAAAGTCGTCTAAAAATTATTTTCTAGACGACTTTTTTGATCTCAATATCAGGTGTAAAAGCCTGTATATTATTCTTCTATTTTTATATTATTTTTAAGCCTACCAATCTGTTTTATAATTTAGTGCTTCCTTTGGGATTTCCCTTTTGACATACTTCGTTATTTTCTCTGCACTGGTTGCGCTTTTATAGGTCTTTACAACTAAAGTATCCATAGTTGATTCACTTAATATAAGCTCATCTTTTGCTACTTTATGTATACCTCCGGGAATTTCATATAAATATTCAATAAATAAACCTTCATCACTATAGTTATAATATCCCATCGTTGCTTTTTTGGGATTAAATGACTCTGCTTCATTAAAGTCAACACCCTTGAAATGCCCTACTTTACCGTCTCCATAAAATTTAAATCCACTTTTAAAGTTTTCCAGATTATATTCTTTTATGAATTCTTCAGAAAATACAGCCATATAAAATACGGTAGTATCAATATGTTTTATGTAATCTTTATTTTTAGTAGGTTTTATACTGAATTTAGTAGGCTTAAAGCGTACCATTCCGTAATCATTTTTAGTTGAGGTACAACTAAAAATGATTGCGAAAAAAGTCAATATAAAAATCTTTTTTACCATGATGTAAATGCATTAGGTGTTCTGTATTGCACATATCCTTTCCAATCCCAAGATTGGTTTTCAAATCCTCTTTGTCTTTTGTCGAATAAAGTTAAGCCAAAAGCTTTAACTCTCAAGTTATGAATGGCATGATTTTGAATGGCATGTCTCACTTTTTCAGAATTCACACCAATTTTGTAACCTTGATAACCAAAAGTTAACGCTCCAAGTCTATGAGGTGTTCCTTCAATAGTTTTTCCGTTTGGTAAATTTCTTCCAAAAGAATCTGTATAATTGGTACCAGGAACTCCTTTATATCCTCCAGGTAAAGTTGCTTCTTCTGCCTTTAAATCTCTATATCCTGTAAAGAACTGAAAACCGATTGAATAATCTCCAACAGATAAATTTAATGAAGCTGTTCTAAAGCTATCACCTCCATCACCAGCAGGGCCAATTGAACCATCATTTTCATATCGTAATTTAAAATCTCCACTTCTAAAACCTACAGCACCTGTTCTTTGTTTAAACTCACTCATACTTCCTTTTCCGCTCCACCAATTTACTCCATATGAGAATCCTGTTTTTCCATCATCGTAGGCTGCTAAAATAGATTTTCGTATTTCAACTCCATTTCCAAAGCCGTTATAATTACCATAATTCATATAACCAATACCTGCTGAAAAACTCCAATTACCATCACTATAGCCAACACTTAAACTAGCACCAATTCCAGATGCATTACCAAATGCTATGGACGGGCTAATACTTATGTTCCAATCGCCTATGGGGATATTAAACGATGGTAAAAAAGCACCAACGAAACCTGTGGCTGCAATGGAGAGCAAGGAGCCTGTACTCCAGACCATGGATGGAGCAATTCCGTAGGTTATTCCTCCTATAATAGCTCCTCCTAGTATAGCCATTCCAAAGCCTCCCCAACTCCAGTTTCCTGTTTGTATTGCATGACCAATGTATGCAGCGGCTCCTGAAATAGCACCAACGATTACACCGACTAAAACTGCTGCCCAAATTATTTCACCACTTGGATCGCTAAATGATAGCGGATTGTTCCATACATAACCATAACGGTTAAAACTCTGTGTATTGTATGGATCTTGTATAAAATTATCGGGCGATAAGAAACGACCTAGTTTTGCATCATACATACGACCATTCATGTGAATAAGCGCTACTTCAAAGAAATGTTCATGTCCAGTGTAACCTCTACCAAGTAAAGAATCATGGTTAAAAGATGTATCACCTTGTTGGTTTACAAATTGACTTGTTTCACCCCATGCTCCAAACTGACGTTTTTCTACAATTTCCGTACTAGCGTTTGAAATTGCTAGAATACTTCCTAAGTAATCACGGTGTAAGTAATGATATTCATCTATTGGGCTACTACCTTGTTGTTTTATGTGAACTATAGGCGCACTGTATGCATCACCTCCTACGTAATTAAATACTTTTACGGTTCCTGTACTGGTATCTTCAACAACTTCTACAGGAATAATGCTTGAGTATTGCTTGTGATATCGACGCAAGTTTTTGTCTTCTTGCAAACCTCCGTAATAAGCATGTGTTCTATTCATAAAAGGTCCGTACTCAAAGTTTACGATTCCTTTGTCTTCTTGAAAAATCTTTACAGGCTTTTTAAATGCATTGTATGTTACCTGTTGTAATTCATTTTGCTGATAGTATAAATCACCTTCATTGTTTAAATCTACATTTTCTAATCTGTAAGCATTTGAATTGTTATAGCCATACACACCTACAAAAGAATTGTTAGTTATTCTACCTCGCTGATCATATTCTTGTTGATGATTTACAGCACCGCTAATTTGAGTTAATCTATCTAAATTATCATAAGAGAAGTTTTCATTCCAATTCGTGAATGCATAGTTTTTTCGACTATTTAAAATACCTCGTTGATAATCAAAACTGTAATCCATTTTTAGGGCTACTGTAGGCGGTGGCGGTGGCGTACCAATGATATATAAATCTTGTTTACGATCGTAAATATTCGTTAAAAACCCATACTGGTCGTATTGTTTTGTCTTAAAAATTCCATTTCCTAGACTTATACTTAAGGATTTTCCTCTAGCATTTTCAGTATTTATTCGCCATAGGCGTAGATTCGTATTAAAATCTCTTATTTCTCTTAGTACACCTGTTGCAGTATCATATACATTTTTTACACTTACAGTATTACTTACTCCTGCAGCATTCGTAATGTATGTTTCTTTATTAATTTGCCCATAACTATCATATGTTAATTGCTTTTCAAAATTAGAAGTTCCATTATCTTCAGTAATTTTGTTTATTCGTTTATTGCTATCATAGTAATAATTATAATCATAATTCGCACCTGTCTCATTATCTGTAGCTAGTATTCGTCTTAAAAGCTTTGTAGTAGTATTATATTCATAGTCAGTGACCATGTTTGTTTGATCTCCAACGGTTTCCTTGCGAATTAATTTACCTAATGGACTGTATTGATAACTTGTAGTTCCTTTTGGACTTGTTTCTTGCAACATTTCTCCTAGAATGTTATACTGATATGTAAACGTTCCTGCTGAAGGATCAGTTAATGCTACTTTTCTTCCCCAGCCATCAATAGTAACATTTACAGTATGACCATCATAATCGGTAGATTTCATTTTCCCATTAGCATAATATGTATAGTCTACAGTTCCACCATCATCTTGAATACTAATAATATTACCAAAAGCATCTTTAGTTGACGTTACTGTTTTAGTACCATCATCAACTGTTGCAGTTAAACCGCTGTATGTTGTAGTAATTACTTTTCCTGTAAATAATTGTTGAGAAATTGGTCTACCATATTGATCAAAAGCATATTGATTCCACTGTGTTGGAGTAGATGTACTAAAATATGGTTCGCTTTCTTTCAGCTTTTTTCCTGCGATATCATACTCGTAGTTTTTAAATATCCATTTGCTATTGATACTTAAAATTCCTTCTTTCATCACCCAACCTAATGCGTTGTAGTAGATTTTTTCATCTTCGCCTTTTTGATGATTTATGGTTTTTAACATGCCTCCAGCACCATACAATGAACTATTTGCATAGGTAGTGTAGGTATGTTTCCCCAGATAATCCGTTTCTCTAGTTACTCTACCCCAATCATCATATTGATAATTTATTGGCAAGCCATATGTGTTGGTCACATTCGTAGGGTTTCCTGTGGCAGTATTGTATTGATAGGAAGTTTCGAGTCCTTCATTATCAATCGATTTTGTCATATACCTACCTGTGGTATCAAACTCAAAGTTTTCTATTCTATCTGAAATACCACTTCCGGTAACTTTCTTTTGTAACACATTACCAAAAGTATCATATTGATAATACTCATATAGCCAAGGCGTGCTATTTCCTTTTCTTCTGACTTGTACGGCTAAGTTATTACTGTAAAAATATTTTTCAGTTGCGCTAAATGAATCTGCACCTAAAACATTTGTCGTAGTTTTTTCAGACAATCTTCCAATAGTATATGTTTGATCGAAAGGAGCAGGATTATTTATGTATTGTTGCACAGAGGTTTCTGAACCTCCAGGCAATGTTGTCGTAATTGTTGTTGGATTATAATACGAATCATAACTAAATGCTTTGGTACTCGTTATACCAGTTAAGGTATTTTCAGAGACAACTTGAGACTGAACATTAATAAAGACTTTATCGGCTGTTAGCTGTGTTTGATATGTATAATCATTCTTACTTATGTAGCTATATGGTGTTCCGGAAGAGCTTGTAGACACCCAATCTCGTAGAGGAGAACCTCTTTTTTGTATATCAAAGTCTGTAACATTCCATAATGCTTGGACTCCGTTACCATAGATATTTGATTTCCTAATTTGCTTAAACCCTAACAGTCCTAATCCTTTTGCATGAGAAACTGCTCCAGAGTATCTGAAATCTTGGGTTCGTGTTGATCCGCTACCTGTTTCCCGAACTTTACTAACCAGTTTTATAGAAGGTACAATATTCGCATTTACGTATGGGTAAACTTCATCATAACTTCCAGTATAAATTTGTTGATAATCATTTCCTTGATTCGTTAAACCTGTATAATCTATTAGATGAGAAGTTCCATTGTTATTTATTTGTTCTAACGTTACATCTTTTCTATGATCTCCTTCAAATTCATACGCTGATAAATGATTAGCACTAACATAAGCATATTCTATATTATCGGTATCAGAATGAGAGTCTAAAAATATAGGCTGACCAAATCTAGTTATACCTGTATTTGTTTGAAGATAGTTTGACGTGTGTTGAAAAGAAGGTGTTGCATCATTTTCGCCAAGTTTATTTACGTGGATATTCACTATATCTTCAGAGTAGTTATGATTTGTAGAGTATGCACTTGCAACCCAATGTTTTATTAAATCTGTTTTTCCATCTCCATTTACATCTTGAGCAATGAATTTAACCTCTACAATAGCATTCGTTGTTGGTCCTTGGTTATAGTTATAATATTGTACTACTTGACTTTCTACGTACGTGATTAATTCTAAATATTTAGTATATTTTAAGATGTTACTACCTCTTGATAAAAAGAATCGCCAGTTTTTACTATTATTTGCTGTAGGTACTAAAAAGTCTGTTTTTCCGTCTCCATTATAATCTCCTAAAAGAATAGGGCGATTCATTTTGATATAGCTATCAGTTTCTGTATGAATTAGAGATAACTGATTGTTACTATTTAATTCATAAACAAAAGCTTTCCCTTCAGTAAAATGAAATAAATCAGTTTTTCCATCTCCATTAAAATCTGCTCCCAAAATTCTATCATCAGACTTTATTTCTTGCTGTAAACTTCCTGCCCAATTAGAAAATCCTGAAGTTAAATTTCTATCTAAATCAATAAAATATGCCGATCTATAATTAGTTGTATATGTACTACAAGAGCAACAAGTCCCTGAACCACCTCCATCTCCTGGATCAATAATTTCAATTGGACGAAGTAGTGTATTCTGTTCTGAATTCTGCGCTAGTTTTTCTTTTGAAGCCTTCTCTTTTCTGACTGCAAAGTCCTTATCACTTTCATCTTCTTGTTGTTGTAATATATCATCTCGAGGGTCAATTCCTCCACCACCACCAGGACAGTCATATTCATAACAATATCTATTTGTATATGGTTTTCCTATGGCTAATACATCTGTTAAACCATCACCATTAAAATCTCCTGATATATATTCTTTTGGGATTTTCTTTCTTGTTGAGCTATTACACGAACTTTCATATGTATATGTTGGTGCATTCCACGTTTTAGTGTAGTGATAATATAGTCCTACAGCTCCATGATAATAACTTTTGAACTGAACCGAAGATGTATTTCCGCTGATATTTTCTTTTATAAGCGTAATTCCTTGTTGAGCTAACTTTTTCCCTTGATGATTTAGCATACTATTCCCAATAACATCATCAAAATTTGAGACATTATATGAGCGTCCTATTTCTGTATTGTTATAAGAAGACTCATATATGTTATCAAAAAGATGCAACTCATTTCTAGTATTCTTGTTGTATAAAATAAAATCTAGCTTTCCATCTCCATTAAACTCACCAGACAAAATATTATCCGTTTGATAGTTATACCCAGGATACAAAGTTCCTGCATATGTATCTGGATTTGGATTTGTAGAAGAGTTATCGTAGCTAAAGTTTATAGGTGTTAAGCTTTGATTAGCTTTATTGTATTCATTAACGGAAGCTAGCCGTTCATATCCCAAAGATGTCTCATTATGGGTTAATACATATTTTCTATATAATACATTATCACCTTTGGTTTCAATTCTATCTAAAATTTTACTTCTTCTAAAAGTAATTCCTTTTACAAATGATAATTCGGGTCTTTTTCTATTTTTATAGTAAAATTTAATTTCAACTTTAGGGTTTGCGCTACCACCAAATGTAATTCTATCTATTAATTTTAATTCTCCATCAGATATGTAGTTGTAAAAAATTGCATTGCCTTGTGGATCAATTTTTCTTCCTATAGACCATTCTAAGCGACTTCTAGGATTTACACTTCCGCTTCCATACCAAATTCTTGATCCATCTGGATAAAAAGCAATAAAATATGATGGACCATAAGACGCTCCATATGGTGAAGTTCCGTAAGCTTTAATTTTTACATTAGAAAACCTTTCTGTTTTATACGTAGAATTAGCAGCTCCATACGTTCCTGATTCGAGTAATAATCTTTGTCCATCTAAAGCGAAACGATCACTAGCATCAAAATCAACTCCATCAACAAAACCGTCATGAAATTCTGTAGCAGAAACTCGGCTAATAGAAGATAAACCAGAAAATCCCCATCCCCATCCTGCCAAACCATTAGATGCTTGGCTATTGAAGTTTAATCCTATATCTGGGCTAATATTTCTTATTCCAGGTGGTGTTGCAATAGGAATATTATAGGTTGCTCCTCCTGATAAGGATACAGAAAAATCTGCTGGAGTTGTACCTACTTGTGAAGAAGCTTTGCTTGAAGTTACACCTGGCTTTACACCAGTATTAGATCTATCTTGTATTGTTACTTTCCTATCATCGCTATAAATTGGCTTTGAAGATATATTTTTTGAACTTTCTGTTCCTCTGATTAAATTTTCAGGTGTTTTCTGTGCAAAACAAGAAAGTCCCATTAAAAGTAATACTAAACTTATATAGTAATTTTTCATATTCATGTCTAACTTGTTTTATTTTTTGATGATTTGCTTAGTTATACTTGTATTATTACTTAAATGTATATGAACTAAATACATTCCTGAAGATAGATTTCTTAGGTCTATTTCTAATTCATTTTTAGAATTACTTGGTATGGTTTTTACCAATATTCCAAGACTGTTATATACGTTAATATCGTGTGATAGAGATACATCTGAATTGGAATTAAATTTCAACAAAACCAAGCCTTTTGTAGGATTTGGATAAAGTGTAAGTTCTTTTTCTAAAACAAGTTTAGTTTCTTCGATTTCTTCTGATTCCTTTGAAACTATGAGTTCATCAGACGCGGCTCTTCCTGCTGGAGGATTTGGCACTGTACAACTAGCAAAAGCACAATAAAATCGCTGTTTTTGATTTCCTGAATTATCGTAAACAAACAACAATTTAGAATTTGGATTTATCATCAACAATTGCTCTATTGAAGATTCAGTTCCATCAATTACCTCTAAATGTGGATCATATAAATATTGTCTATCCTGCAAGTTAGGATCATTATAAAGGAATGATCGTAGCATTAAATTTGTAGCGCTTGAAGAAAATTTAAATTCTTTTTGCAGATTTAAAACTACTTCACCTGTTGTTCCATCATATATTTTTCCCAAAATAGATCCTGAATAATTATACTTATGCACATACCCAGTAAGCAGATACCAATGATCTAATTTTGGAAGATCTCCATTCCAGAAATAAGGATTCGTATTTGTTGTACCATCCAAATTTAATGTATGGTGAGTACTACCAACTTTACTATAGCAACCAAAATAAGTTCTACCATCAGTTGAGTTAGTTTTCTTTATCCATATAGATAATCGATATGTTTTAGTTTTATCTATATTTTTATATGCGGCATATATACCACCTTCCGCATTACTTGATGGATTAGGTATTGCTTTCCACAATACTTTTTCTTCTCCAACATGATTAGAACCTAATTCTCGGATATTAGAAGTGGTTGCTCCATATTGACCAAAGTCAGTAATACTCCCTGTTCCAACATTCCAGTCAGTTAGAGAATACATGTTTTGAGCTTCAGATTTTTCCATATTCAAGAGAAAACATGAAAGAATTATTAAAGCTGAAAGTAGTTTTGAATTCATAGAATTTACATTTATGTATTTGTGATAAAAAGTACTTATTTTTAAATAATTAAAGAGATGTAATACAATTATAATTGTACTGCAACTATAGATATAATCATGAGAAAAAACTCGCTTTTTAACTTATTCTCGTACCTCTAATTAAATCAGTAATTAATTACAAAGTAAAAATTAAGCGAATCATACCGTTATGGTTAAACCATAAACTAAGTGTAGTTTTTCTAGCTCTATATTATACCAAGCCAAAGCCGTAACTTACAATTAATGATGGTTAAATATTGTCAATAAGAATAGAAAATAAAAGAATTGCTAATCGATATTCATAAATCACGATAATAAAAAAGATAGTAATTTGGAAGATATTACAAACTCAAATAAAAGC
The DNA here is from genome assembly GCF_056033805.1 of Kordia sp. E. Classification (NCBI taxonomy): domain Bacteria; kingdom Pseudomonadati; phylum Bacteroidota; class Flavobacteriia; order Flavobacteriales; family Flavobacteriaceae; genus Kordia; species Kordia sp. E. The sequence goes on along the minus strand of NZ_JBRASR010000002.1, from coordinate 1,580,824 downwards.
ATGCGCTATACTATAAAACACTGTTAATCAAAAAGACTACAATGTGAATAGAAAAATCCCAACATTGCTGTTAGGATTTTTATTTGAGACACACCTAAAGAGCCTAAAACCTAACTTTTTACAAAGGATATAAAACGTGTAAATGAGTTTATAAAAACCCATTCTTATCTTTTAAGTACTTCTTAAAAAAAGAAGTATAAACTAAAGTTCGTACTTTACTAATCAGACATCTATTTTTATTGATCAACATAGCCATCAGACATTTGAATCACAAAAAGATAGCCCAGTTACACAACCAACATAAGAATTGCAATTCGTGTAGCCTTGTGTAAGACAAGTTATAGAATGACCATTACATAAATCAGAACAACCTATAGTATACGGTATGGTATTTTGTGCTGCTTTCCCACCAAGGACATTTGAAATAGTCTTTTTTTTAAGCTTTAAAGATTTAAGATTCTTCTTTTTCATATTTAATTGATTTTATAAATTAATAATTCAAATAAAGAAAGATGTAAGTTTAAATCAAAAGCATTATACCCTTGGTTATCGAATCACAGGTTGTTAAATAATACAACTAAACTAAGAATAGTAACCATTAAACATATAAACAACAGTTTTCTTCTTAGGACACCTAAAGAACCTAAAATAGAACTTTTTGATTGCCGATTTAATCGGAAGTAGTTTTTTTTATTGCTGAAAATAGCAGTAAAAACAAGAACACCAAAGAGGATAAACCAGGTCGCGGCGAAAATTCCCCAAAAAATGAGTTATCAGAGTATTTACGAAGTCAAATGTTATACAGAACCGTTTTTCTAAATGCGTTAACTGAACATCATTTTGATACATACAGCTTTTCAGCTTCCAATGTGAACAGACGTTTAGAAATCGAAGCGAAAAATGGTGCTATGTCAAGAGAAGAATTTAGAGAATTACTCTTGCAACAATTCATTAAAATGGCAGTACCGATTTGGAAAGGGCAAAATGTGTATTACGGGAGTTGGTACAATGCATATATTCAAATAGATGATGAATATTTACGGAATCCAAACGGAAGTATTCCAAGAAAAGAAACGTTTCTATACATGTTTGGCTTTTAGTCTACCGAATAGGTCGTGCAAAACGTTTTTTCAAAAGTAAAAAACAGTATATCATACATTTTCCATATAGTTGATTAGTATTTTGCTCATTAGTACTATTGTAATCTATTTTTATAAGCAATTCATTTACAACTGTTTTGTCTCGTAATTATATTGATTTTTGTCCTAAATTAATCCACATTGGTTTAAAGAGTTACATATTACTCAAATACATGTAACCCTTTTTCTTAAAACAATCTTGATACTTTTTATAAAACAACTAAAATGTTGATGAACTACTAGAGGAACAGTTTTCTATTTGTAAATTCAATTCTGCTATTGTTTGCTTCATTTTAACCATTTGCAAATAGGTAAATCCTTCCAAACAATTGATATTCCATGTCATAACATTATTTAATTGTGGGTTATATGGTAAGCCACATGGGTCAAGATAATTTTGTGGCAATAACGTAGGGTCACAATCAAAAGTGAAACCATTATTAAAAAAGTAGACATCATCGGCAGGAGTATCAAAAATTAGGTCTCCTGTAGTAAAACCATTTGAGTAATTTGAGCATTCTTCTCCGTTTGCTGTCGAGAACGTATGATATAATCCTAAATTATGACCAATCTCATGAGAAACTAGTCCATTAAATATGTGTAAAAAACTTTGAGTTTCAATTAAAGCTCTATTATCATTCATCGGACCAATCCCTACTGCTCCACCAATATTTAATCCTGGCATTGAATTTACCAAATAAATATTTAACATATCGGCTTCATATACTGTAGCAGATGTTAATAAGGCATTATATTCTGCTATACTATCAATATCATGCCAAGTAGAAAAAGGAATGGTAAACATAGAAGATGATTTTTTAAATTGTATCCTATTTGGTTCGACAATAGGTGTAACAACACTTGGAATTCTGTTACCAAAATATCTATTTAAATCAGAAATTATTTGATCCAAATCTTCATCAGTTGCTCCTCCAGAGCCATCATTTTCTTGTACAACTATAAAATTAACGGTTAAGCAAACATTAGGACCACTAACAAAACTTCCTCCTGTATCAAAAATTGGGTTATTATTAGGGGATTGGTAATTCCCATTATCACCTTCAATAAATGTAGTACCTCTAATAATTGGCTCTTCAATAATTACTCCATCTCCATCATGAGGTATTTCATTTTCAATTATAAGTTCATGAGTTATGGTTTGTGATCCATCATAAAATACTTCAAATACTTCTATGGTATTAGTATTTGGTGAAGGTCGTAATTTAGAATTAGCCTCAGAATCAAGCTTATTATTAGAATCATTTTCTATAGCATCATTAGAACAACTACTAAAGCTATAACTTATCAATAAGAATAAAAAGATATTTGAAATCGTTTTTTTTAATTTAATCATAATACTAAAATTAAAAGTTAATACATAGTATTGTACCAAAAGCTCAAATATGTTACCCATAAATGAGAATAAAGCTTCATTTCTGAACAGTAATTACAGTCTTGCAGTTAAAATATAATACCAATAACTAATCACATTAATTCAAGTCTAATGGCATAAAACATTACACTTATAAATATCTGCTAAGTAAAAATAGGAACCAAGCAAACGAAGGTGATTTTGCCTATATATTGGAATGGCTTAAACAATATCAAAAATACAAAGATTTACGTGCAACAAGGAAGCAACAAAAGCAGGCGCAAGACGAAGACAAAAAACAAATGAGGAAAAAGTACGAGATCAAATTAAACTTTATGTTAAAGGGAAAATCGCTTTACCACAAGTATACATCTATATAGAAACCAATAAAGGCATTCCAAATTACTTTACAGGTGAAGTACCTAGATTTGTATGAGTAGGAGGAAAAATAATTAATAGTATTAAAAAAACAGGTCAATGAAATAAATACATAACCATTTTTTGGAATGTCAATGAAGCCTATGACATGTTTAGAGATGCAGCGTCGTTTACAGGAGATTATATAGAAAATTGGAATGTTAGTAACGTAACCAAAATGTTTGGAATGTTTTGGGGCGCGAACAATTTTAATCAAAACATAGGTGGTTGGGTTGTTTCTGAAGTAAAGTCAATAAGAGGTATGTTTTCTGGAGCAACAAACTTTAACCAAGCATTGAGTAATTGGGACATCTCTAAGGTAACTAGTATGAATGGAATGTTTGTAAATGCATCCTTATCGACTACAAATTACGACGCAACCATAATGGGTTGGGCAACAGATAGTAGTGGAACAGCTGGCGATAGTATTGATGATATCCCTTTAGATATTATTTTTCATGGAGGAAGTAGTATATATTGTATATCTGAATCCCTGTGGAATGAATTGGACACTACCTACAATTGGACCATTACAGATGGTGGACTAAACTGCAGTATTACAATAGCTCCAAAGGTATATTTACAAGAAGCTAGTTTAAATCCAATGATCGGAGAAGAGAATTTAATGCGAGACGATTTACGAACTTCTGCTTTAATTCCAACTACAAGTCCTTATGCAGATAATGCAACCTGTGATGCTTCAGTGTTTAATACTACAGGAAATAATGCCATTATAGATTGGGTTTTAGTAGAATTGAGAGATCAAACCGATACTACAATAGTTATAGACTCGCAATCAGCATTACTACAAAGAGATGGAGATGTTGTAAGTACCGACGGTACTTCACCATTAAACTTTTACCAATCAGATGGTACTTACTATATAGTTGTGAAGCATCGTAATCATTTAGGCATTATGGGCGCTTCACCTGTTTTGCTTACTAACATCTCAACGATTGTAGATTTTACAGATGAAAGTACATTAACCTATGAAACAAATGCACGAACTACTTTAGGTATGTGAGCAGGAAATGCAAAATAATGATAATGTGCTCCAATATTCAGGAACAGATCCTGATGCGCCAAGTATACTATCGAACTTTTTGTATGAGGATTTGAAGCAAATTGGAGAATTTACAAAAGAAAAGAAAGCTTTGTTACTAGCATCATAATCATTAACATAAAAGAAATAATAATTCAACTTAATCTTGATTTAAGCATTTTATAGTAAAGTGGATATTCCGATGATGTTGACTATATCTCCTTAACAATTGAATCTTCGTCTTTTGGAAATAGATATTCACTTTCACTTTCAGGAATAAGCACTTATCTGCGAGATTGTAAAACACCACAAGCATTATTAAGAAAACTTGATAATGAACTTGTCGAGAATAAAGACAAAATATTAGCAGAAATCTCAAATAAGAAACAAGAGCCTGATATTGACTTAAAATAACAGTAGTAAAAATGAAAAGTACGGAGAAAAGAAAAGCGAACCGAAGTTCGCTTAGTTTATAGCTTATGGTTATCTGTGCCCTTTAGTAAAACTACAACAATTTGTGAAGCAATTTGTGAGTGTAACTTCACACACAGCACATGACCCTGCTAAACCTGTACAAATTGCTGTGTTACCTCCTTTGATTCTTTGATCTTGGAGATCAGAAATAGGCTTCTTATTAAGATTTAAAGCTTTAAGATTTCTTTTTTTCATAATATATATTTTAAAATTAATAATGAATCTAAAGTAGAAAGTTAAAAGCAGAAATAATAGAATAATAAGTCGTGATTTATATATAACGACTTAATAATCAAACAAACAGTAGTTATTATGAAAAAGAAACAAGAAATAATTTTCTTAAAAATGACAAAATTTTCCAAAAATGGAAAATTTTGTCCAATTTGTACTCGAGGTGGGAATCGAACCCACACTCCCGAAAGAACTGGATTTTGAATCCAGCGCGTCTACCAATTCCGCCACTCGAGCTTTTTAAGGAGTGCAAATTTAGAAAATATTTTTAATTCTCGCTTAAAAAAAGAAATAAAAGCTTTTAGAGTTGCAATAAATTTCTAAATTTGCACCTCGTTAAACACAACACAACAATTAACTAACTACTAAACAGAATATTAATATGGCCTACGCTGTACCAGAACCAAAGATTTTTGCCTGTACGCAGAGTGAAGAGCTTGCTGAGAAAATTGCAAAACAGTATGGAACAGAATTAGGAAAAGTAACGTTCTCAACCTATAGTGATGGCGAATTTCAACCTTCTTTTGAAGAGTCGGTTCGTGGAGCAAGAGTATTTATCATAGGATCTACGTTTCCAAACTCAGATCATTTGATGCAAATGCTATTGATGCTTGATGCTGCTAAAAGAGCTTCTGCACGTCATATTACAGCTGTACTTCCTTACTTCGGTTGGGCAAGACAGGATCGTAAAGACAAACCGAGAGTTCCAATTGGCGCTAAACTTATAGCAAAAATGCTAGAAGTTGCCGGAGCAACACGTATCATTACTATGGATTTACATGCTGATCAAATTCAAGGTTTCTTTGAAAAACCAGTAGATCATTTATTTGCGTCTACCGTGTTTTTACCATATTTAAGAAAGCTTAATTTAGATAAGCTTACAGTAGCTTCTCCAGATATGGGAGGATCAAAAAGAGCGTATGCTTATTCTAAATTTTTAGAAAGCGATGTTGTTATTTGTTACAAACAACGTAAAAAAGCCAATGTAATTTCACATATGGAACTCATTGGAGATGTAACAGGAAAGAATGTAGTTTTAGTAGATGATATGGTTGATACAGCCGGAACATTAACCAAAGCTGCGGAAGTTATGATGGAAAGAGGAGCATTATCAGTACGTGCAATATGTACACATCCAATTTTATCAGGACAAGCGTATGAACGAATAGAAAATTCTCCACTAGAAGAATTAATCGTCACAGATTCTATTCCATTACGCCAAGAATCAAGCAAGATAAAAGTAGTAAGCTGTGCACATTTATTCGCAGATGTAATGCATAGAGTACATAACAATACTTCTATCAGCTCTAAATTTTTAATGTAATTAATTATTAATATAAAAACAAAGAATGAAATCAATTACAATTAACGGATCTCAAAGAGAAAGCGTAGGTAAAGTGTCAACTAAAACCTTACGTAATGCTGGAAAGGTTCCTTGCGTATTATACGGAGGAGACAATCCATTACACTTTTCAGCAGAAGAATTATCATTTTCTAAATTAGTGTATACTCCAAATGCGCACACAGTTGTGATTGCATTAGAAGACGGTTCTACACACAATGCTATTTTACAGGACATTCAATTTCACCCTGTAAGTGACAAAATTTTACACGTCGATTTTTATCGTTTATACGAGGATAAAGAAGTTACTATGAACATTCCTGTTGTAGTTAACGGAACACCTCCAGGTGTAATTTCTGGTGGAGTTTTACGTTTAAACAAGCGTAAACTTAGAGTAAAAGCGTTACCAAAAAATTTACCTGATTTTATCGAAGCTGATGCTTCTGAATTAGAAATTGGAAACAAAGTATATGTTACTGCATTAGCAAATGATAACTACAAGTTATTACATTCTGACAACACAGTAGTTTGTCAAGTAAGAATTTCTCGTGCTGCAATGAAAGCTGCTCAAGAAGCTGCAAAAGAAGAAAAAGAAGGAGACGCTTAAAAATAGTTGATTTTCTGATCTATAAAAAGCATTCCGAAATGGAATGCTTTTTTTATTTTTACACAAATTTTCAGAATATGCTTCAGTTTTTCAGAAAACTATTTCGCACCACAACACATTCAAAATCATCATTCAACATAGAAGAAACAGATCCTATGAAAAAATTTCTCATTGTAGGTTTAGGAAATATTGGAAGTGAATACGAAAACACTCGACACAATATCGGATTCAAAATACTAGACTTTTTTGCCAAAAAAGAAGATTTTAAATTTGAAACAGATAAACTAGGCGATGTAGCTTCGTATAGATTTAAAGGAAGAACTTTCATTCTTTTAAAGCCAAGCACTTATATGAACCTTAGTGGAAAAGCAGTACGCTATTGGATGACAAAAGAAAAGATTCCTGTAGAAAATGTGTTGATTGTTACTGATGATTTAAATCTGGAGTTTGGAACCATTCGTGTTAAAACTAAAGGAAGTGATGGCGGACATAATGGACTAAAAAGCATACAAGCATTACTAAATACTACAAAATATCCAAGATTTAGATTTGGAATTAGTGCCGAGTTTGGAAAAGGAAGGCAAGTAAACTATGTTTTAGGTGAATGGACAACCGAAGAAAGTGACAAACTACCTGAACGACTTGAAAAAAGTGTGGAACTTATAAAATCGTTTGGAACTGCAGGAGTTTCAAACACAATGAATGGCTTTAACGGAAAGTAAAAACATAAAAAAAGAGAGAAGCAAAATACTTCTCCCTTTTCAATTCACTCAATAAAGTTGTCGGTTTTCTATTGAATAATTATTTTCTTTACACTAACTCTTTCTCCATCATTTACACGAACCATATACATTCCAGCTGCAGCTGAACTTATATTTAATTCTTGATTGAAGTTTGTTGCTCTACTATCATATTTTTTCTCAAATATTGAACGTCCACGAATATCAAATACATTAATCGTTACTTTCTTTGAAGATATCGTTGTAAAGTTTACGGTAAATTTTCCACTTGAAGGATTTGGAAAAATAGCGAAATCTTCAATTGTATTATCTGTAATTGATAATGTATTTTGAACATCTACACGATAATCCTCTACTTCTGCATCAGCACCGTTTTCACATGAAGTTGGAAAAACAATTGTATTTCTTGATGTATATTTTGTAGAAACACGCATTGTTGTGCTTCCTGATAATGCTGTACTTGGCACCATAATCATCATTCCGGAGTTGGCAGTTGCTCCGTCTGGAACATTATCAGCTTCTCCTAAATCATATTCTTCTCCTGGATCATCAAAGCTACAATTCTGATTCCAATCAATCCATACCTTCGTTTGTGTTCTATAATTTCCATCTGTATTTGCATTTACAGTAATTGCATACGATTGCTCTTTAGTTACATTTGCAATATAAGTTGCTGAATAATCAGTATACCCTGATGGTTTTGCTGTGACATTATTAATATCTGCAAACATGACTAATGTTGTACTAGTATCAAAACTAGTATTTGCAACAGATGCACACACTGAACATGATTGTGTTGTAAATGAGCTAACAACAGAATATACCGTAGACACACAATCATTTGAAATGGAAACTCTCCAATAATAAGTAGTTGATAAGCCTAAAGATGGTGGCGCATAACTTGTACCTGTTACTGTACTTGAAGCTATAATATTTGAAAATCCAGCATCTGTTGCTACTTCCACTAAATAATTATCTACAAATGCGTTTGAAGTCCAACTTAAACTAGTTGTAATTGGCACATTCGTTCCTCCATTTGATGGCGATATAAGCGCTACAGGCGATAAACTTCCTGGCAATACACTCAATAATACATCAGCTGATCTTGTTGTTCCTCCTGAACTTCCACGTGCTGAAAATGTATAATTTCCTGCGGTTACACTTCCTGTCGCTGAAATCGTTAAAGTTACCATTGTTCCGTCTGTTGAAGTAGAAGTTGGATTGAATGTTGCCATAGCGCCTACTGGCAGGTTTAATGTAGAAAAAGTTGTTGTTCCACTAAATCCATTAAAAGCATTATATGTAAATGTATATACTGCATTTGCTGGTTGACAAGCACTTTCGTCATTATCTGCAAAAACCAAAGCAAAATCAGGTTCTACTAACGTAAAATTACTTGAGTTCATTGCATAGAATATATTTCCTTCACCTTCTACAATAATTCGAGCTTGACTCGTTGGACTTGTAATAGGAACAGTAATCGTTTGCGAACCATCATTCGGTACGTTTGAAGCTAATACTGTTGGAAATGTAATACCGCCATCCGTAGATAGTAAGATATTTACATTCGTTGTATTTACAGGAGCAGTATCTGTATTAGCTACATTCCATGTTACTGTCTGGCTCGTTCCCATTTCCCAACTTACGTTAGATGTTTGTGAACTTACTGTAAAAGGTCCGGCAGCTGTAGTAACTTGAATCGACGTTAAATCAAAACTAGATTGTCCGCCTAATCCTGTTGCAGTTGGTTCTCTATCACGAACCGTTAATGCCCAACTCATTGTTCTGTTTACAGTTGCTACTGTTTCCCAAGCGGTATTTATTGTTGGGTTTGTTTGTGTTAAGTTTCCAGAAACAACTCTACTTAATTGTGGAATATATCTATTTGGAGAACTTGTTGGAACTTGCGACCTATTCATAGAACCATTCGTTACTGTTGGTCCAAATGTTGTATTTGTAACTTGCCCACTATCTGTTTGCTCCCAACAATATGTGAGTGCATCACCTCCATCAGGATCTGTAGCACTTCCTCTTAATACATATGCTGTTCCTTGTGGAATAACATGATCACTTCCTGCATTTGCATTTGGCGGATTATTAGCTAAAGCTGGTGAATTATTAGCATTCCAACATGTTTGTGTAACTAAGTTATCCAACACTTGCCTTATACTATGATAATGAAAATATGGATCACTATTTTGCTGTACATTGTTTGCACCAGTAATTCCCGCATACGCCATTACTGTAGATCCACTTCCTGGCTCTGCATTTACACCTGTGCCTTCTGTATTAAAAGCCCATGTATGATTTGCTCCCATTTGGTGACCAATTTCGTGTGCTACATAATCTACATCAAATGTATCTCCTTCTGGAATTCCATCCGATGGAGAAGTATACGCGCTTCCTTTATTTTTATCTGTATTACTTGCAGTATCATCTTCACACACACAACCGATACAACCTGCATTTCCACCACCACCAGAAGCACCAAATAAGTGTCCAATGTCATACGCCGCATTCCCTACAGTTCCTGTTGTTGTCAATACATTTTGCACTTGAACTCCCCAACCATTTGTATTATTACTATTAGCCGAATCAGTACCAACATTTGCATTTGAATATGGATCTGTATTTGCATTTGTATAAATAAGATCATCATTATTTGCTATAACTTCAAAAGTAACAGCCATATCTACTTCAAAAATTGCATTTACACGAGCCATGGTTGCATTAATTGCTGCCATTGCATCTGCAACTGTTCCTCCGTGATATGCAGTATATTCTCCTGTTACAGAAATTGCAATACGAAATGTTCTTAGTGTTTGATCATCCGCATCTTCTGCCTGAGTATCTAAACTATTTCCAAGCCTATCATTTACTTCGTCAATAGTAGTACAACGAAATTCATCAACACTACTTGTTCTTGCATCTCTAGTATAAACGGCATACATACCATTAGTATCTGATTGCATAAAAACTGTTGGTTGATCAGTATACGAAATCATCGTTTGCACACCTTTATGAGATATACTCATCCGTACTTGCGCACCATAGTTTTCTTCACTAAAACCAACATACGATGTAATGTTTGGAAAATTTGCAGCCAATTCAGGCGCAAAAACAGGTGCTTCATACATTTTAAAAGTTTCCAACTTTCCACCAATACCTGGTACTTGTACAATTACATTAGAATCAAAAGCATATCCTCGTAATGGAGCATTTGCTAAACGTTGTTTAAAAGCGGCCTCATTTAGTTCAAAAAAGTGAACTTTTTCTGGAGATAAATCGAATTTTGATATAATTTCAGAATTCGTTATGGTTTCTTTTTTTATCCAATCGTTATTTTGGGCGAAACTAACGTTGGTGCTGAAGATTAAGCACATAAAAAAACCAAAGCATAAAATTTGCTTCATAGGTTAAATTAGATTAGGGGTTATTTGTAAAGTAGCAAAAGTTATATATTTTTAAATATTAACATAACTTTTCGCTATCTTTTCGATAATTACAGGTATTTGGTCGATGAATTATTTATTTTTATCCATGAAAAGATTCTTTTAATAGATAACAAGATTAGGGTCGCAATCGTTATTTTTTGTGATCGGAATTAAATAGTTTTGTAAAAAAGCAACAAATAGTGAATACCATAAATTTTTTTGACGCATACAGAGCTGAAAACCCTTCCGCAATAACCATTGGAACGTTTGATGGTGTTCATGTAGGACATAAAAAGATTATTGAAAATCTTATTGAGAAATCTGATGGACTTTCTACAATGTTGCTTACCTTTTTTCCGCATCCGCGAATGGTGTTGCAACAAGATTCTGACATTAAACTTATCAATACTATTGAAGAACGTATACAACTCCTAAACGAAACAGGATTAGATAATTTGATTATATATCCGTTTAGTAAAGAGTTTTCAAGATTAACTGCTAAAGATTTTGTGCGCGATTTATTAATTAATCGACTAAATTTAAAGAAAATAATTATTGGGTACGATCATCGTTTTGGACGAAACAGAACGGCAAATATTGATAACTTACGTGAATTTGGTGCTGCATTCGATTTTGAAGTAGCAGAAATTAAAGCAAAAGAAATTGATGATGTCACGATTAGTTCTACCAAAATTAGAAAAGCACTTAATGAAGGTGATATAGAAACTGCTAATTCCTATCTTGGCTATGAATTTATGTTAACCGGAATTGTCACTTCTGGTAAAGGATTGGGGAAAACGATCAACTATCCAACAGCTAATATTCATATTAAAGAAACTTATAAATTAATTCCAAAGCAAGGTGTATATGTTGTAAAAAGCATCATTGATGATTGTACTGTTTTTGGCATGATGAATATAGGAACGAATCCAACTGTTGAAGGAAAAGAACAAACAATTGAAGTTCACTTTTTTGATTTCAGCAATGATATTTATGATAAAAAAATTCAAGTAGTATTGTTAGGTCGCTTGCGCGATGAACAAAAATTTGATTCTATTGAAAAACTCCAAGAACAATTGCTAAAAGACAAAACACAATCCTTAGCTTTAATTGAAAAATATAATGCTCAATAAATTTCTTTACAAACAAGTAGACAATACTAGCCTCGTTGTATTTCGGGTGTTTTTTGGTTTGCTTATTGGTTTAGAAGGGTTTGGCGCTATTTTCACAGGTTGGGTAAAACGCACCTTTATTGAACCTGATTTTACATTTCCATTCATAGGTTTTGAAGGCGTACTATCGCCAATGCATAAAGTATTAAAACAGCCTTTACTAGATTTTCAAGTATTTGGACTAAACATGGCTGACTATTCTTCTGGTTTCTATGTCTACTTTGTAATCATGGGAATTTGTGGTTTTCTCGTAATGCTTGGATATAAATATCGCTGGAGCATGGGAACCTTTACAGTGCTATGGACATGTGCTTACTTCATGCAAAAAACATCGTATAACAATCATTATTATCTATTAATATTATTGTGCATTTTTATGTGGATTGTTCCTGCACATCGTTACTTTTCATTAGACGTAAAACGAAATCCTGCACTTAAAAAGATTTCCATGCCCAATTGGTGCGTTTGGATTTTCATCTTACAATTATTCATTGTGTATACGTATGCTTCTGTTGCCAAAATGTATCCAGATTGGATTCATGGTGAAGTGACAAAAAACCTAATGGCGAGTAAAAAAACGTTGCCGATTGTTGGTGAATTTTTACAACAAAACTGGGTTCATTATATACTCACATATGTTGGTATTGGCTTTGACTTATTAGTAGTTCCATTACTATTATGGAAACGCACACGTGTATTTATCTTTTGTTGCTCTATTATATTTCACTTATTCAATTCGTTTGTATTACACATAGGAATTTTTCCATATATGTCATTGGCACTTTGTATTTTCTTTTTTGAACCAGAAACCATTCGAAATATATTCCTTAAAAAGAAAGAAGTGTACAAAGGAGACGAAGTGATTGTGTCTTCATACAAAAACATTATAATTCCAATATTTGCAATCTATTTTATATTGCAAATTCTATTGCCATTGCGTCATTGGACGTTTCAAGATAATGTATTATGGACGGAAGAAGGACATCGTTTAAGTTGGCGTATGATGTTACGTTCCAAAACTGGGTACGTGCAACTCAAAATTGTAGATAAAAAAACGGGGGTTATCAGACATGTGAATCCTGCAACATATACAACACCAAAACAATCAACAAGAATTGCCGTAAAACCAGATATGTTATGGCAATTTGCAAAAATTCTTGAGAAGCAATATGCTGAAGAAGGCAAAGAGGTCAGTATTTATGCAATTGGTCGCGTACGCGTAAATAATCATCCGTATCAAAAACTATTTGATCCAACGGTAGATTTAACTGCCGAAGAATGGTCGCACTTCTCACATCATACATGGTTATTACCTTTTAAAAGTAAGTACAAAACGGCTAAAAAAGGCAAAAAATAACCAATCCAATAGTTCCATTCATTCTAAGCTAAAAAATAATACGTCAATTCTGTTAATTTGATTATTTTTGTGCCTTCAATAATTAGTGCGTTAAGGATAGAGGCAATTGTTGAAGCTCTTTTGCGAGATGGATTCCTGCCTTTGCAGGAATGACAAATTGCAAAAAGCGACTGCCGAAAGCCTGACCGAAGGGAACGCCAAAAACAGAACAAAATGTTACAATTACAATTTATTAGAGACAACAAAGCCAAAATTATCGAGGCTTTGAAGAAAAGAAATTTTGATGCCACTGAAATTGTAAACGAAGTAGTTTCGTTAGACGAAGCACGCAGAAGTTTACAAGTTGAGTTAGACAACACATTAGCTTCCTCTAATAAATTATCCAAAGAAATTGGGCAATTGTTTAAAAGTGGTGAGCCAAAAAAAGCAGGGATTTTACGTGAAAAAAGCACGCAATTGAAAGCGCAAGCAGAAGTTTTGAAAGCTGATTTGAAAGCAAAAGAAGAAGCACTTCCAGAACTTTTATATACAATTCCAAATGTTCCAAACGACTTGGTTCCTACTGGAAATACTGAAGATGACAATGAAGAAGTTTTCCGAGCTGGAGATATTCCAACATTGCATGAAGCTGCACAACCACATTGGGAATTGGTAAAGAAATACGACATTATTAATTTTGAACTTGGAAATAAAATTACTGGCGCAGGATTTCCTGTGTATAAAGGAAAAGGTGCGCGTTTGCAACGAGCATTAATTCAATATTTCCTAGATAAAAATACAGATGCTGGCTATACAGAATATCAAGTACCACATTTAGTTAATGAAGCGTCTGGTTATGGAACGGGACAATTGCCAGATAAAGAAGGGCAAATGTATCATGCAACTGCTGATGATTTGTACTTAATTCCAACAGGAGAAGTTCCTATAACGAATATTTTTCGTGGCGATTTGCTAAAAGCAGAAAGTTTGCCAATTTGTTGTACAGGTTACACACCATGTTTTAGACGTGAAGCTGGAAGTTATGGAGCACACGTTCGTGGATTGAATCGTTTGCATCAATTTGATAAAGTAGAAATTGTACGTATTGAACGTCCTGAAAACTCATATGCTGCGTTGGATGGAATGGTAAATCATATCAAGGAAATTTTAGAAGAATTAAAACTTCCATATCGTATTTTACGTTTGTGCGGTGGCGATTTAGGATTTACAGCAGCTTTGACTTATGATTTTGAAGTATTTTCTACAGCGCAAGATCGTTGGTTAGAAATCAGTTCTGTATCTAACTTTGAGACATTTCAAGCAAATCGTTTAAAGCTGAGAATCAAGGATAAAGACGGTAAAAAGCAATTGGCACATACCTTAAATGGAAGTTCATTAGCATTACCAAGAGTATTAGCCGGAATTTTAGAGAATTACCAAACAGAAAATGGTATTGAAATTCCTGAAGTACTGCGTAAATACACAGGTTTTGACATGATATCGTAAACTACGATTACATATAAACTCATATTTTTTGAAAGATCGACAATGTATTTTGTCGATCTTTTTTGCTTTTAAACGATATTTTAATACATTTGTATTCCAAATCTAAATTAATATATGTTACGTCGTCATCCATAGATTAATAGCTAGTACGTATCATATAAGAGCTTAACAGAAAATGCTATACACCCAAACCTAGTTTTAAATAGTTTTTTAATCTATGGAATTTATAGCTAATAGAAGTGCCCAGGCAATTGCTTGGGCATTTTTTTTATAATTAGTAATTCATAAAAAGTCACTTATTTTACTTAGGTAAGAAATCTATTTTTATTACTTTGATATAACTTTAAATTACTTTAACTTTCAAATAGATTTATAATAAAAAAACAAGAATATGAGCGAACCCAATACACACGGATATCAATTAGCATCTATAGGTCAAAGATTTATAGCTTCATTAATTGAAGGAATAATATATACTCTTGTATCCGCGTTAATTTACTTACTACTAGGGCTTTCATTTTTTGATTATAGCACTAGTGATTTAACATTAAGTGATATTGGCTACTCTGCAATTATGGGGATCATAACTGGAGCAATATTTTACCCAATGTTTGGTGGAAATTTAGGACATAGAATCTTTAATTTAAAAGTAATTTCCGCAGAAACTGGAGAAGATTATAACAAAGCTGAAAAAGGAGCTATTCGAGAATGTTTAAAAAATGTACTATCGTTTTTAATCATTCCAATTATTTGGATACTATGGGATGAAAAGAATCAGAATTTATATGATAAGCTTACAAAAACACTTGTAGTAGAAAAAAAGTAAAAGAATACGAAACCAAACTACATTAGTATTTAGTTAACATACTTTATGTTATCTTTGAAGTAAAAGCTTTTCTATGCGTTATATTTTATGTTTACTCATCAGTTTGGGAATGTACAGCACTACATTTGCACAAAATGATGCGTTAGCGAAACAGTATTATGAAAAAGGTGAATACAAAAAAGCTATTGTTGCCTTCGAAAAACTATACAAAGAATCGCCTCGTAAAGTCAATTTTTTTATTGCTATGATTAATAGTTATCAGCAAATGGAAGATTTTGAAACTGCTGAAAAATTATTATTAGAAGCGATTCAAAAGCCAAAATCGAATCCTATTTTATTAGTTGAAACTGGTTTTAATTATGACTTAAAGCAAGATTCGCTTAGCGCAAAAAAATACTACGAAACTGCCATTCAATTTACAGAATCAAAAATATCAGCTTCCTATATTGTAGGTCGTTCTTTTGAAAAAAAATCATTGCTTGATTACGCGTTGCGTGTATACAAACAAGCACGTATCGCAAATCCAAACTATAATTTTCTGAATAATATTGCTCGAATTTATGGTGAAAAAGGAGACATTGAAAAGATGTTTTCAACCTATCTCGATTTAATCAAAAATAGAGTGGAACAAAAAGGATATGCACAACGGATTATAAGTCAGTTTTTACGAAATGACCCAAATGATGAAAACAATATTCTATTTAGAAAAATACTACTCAAACGCAATCAACAAGAACCCGATTTACTGTGGAATGAACTCTTAAGTTGGTTGTTCATTCAGCAAAAACAATACAAAAGAGCATTCATACAAGAAAAAGCAATTTACATGCAAGGTGATGCTTCGCTGCAACGTATTTTTGACTTAGCACGCATGAGTATTGAAGACAATGACACCGAAACTGCTCGCGAAGTATTGGGATATATCATTGAAAAATCAAATCAGAATGAAACCATTATTTTGGCTTCACAAAACTTGATTCAACTAGACATTAAAGATGTTAAAGACGGAAGTTTTGATGAAATTCAACAACGATTTGATGAATTATTTTCAGTGTATCCACGCGATTACAGAACTGTTTTTCTACAACGCGATTATGCAAATTTTATGGCTTTTCAGAAGAATGAACCCGAAGCAGCCATTACCTATTTAAAAGAAACCATTCAACAACCTTTAGATAAAAGACAGCTTGCAAGCGTAAAATTAACACTTGGCGATATATTAGTGTACAAAGAACAATTTAATCAAGCATTAATATACTTTTCACAAGTCCAAAATGCATTAAAAAATGATGTTATCGGACAAGAAGCACGTTACCGAGTTGCACGAACAAGTTACTACAAAGGTGATTTTGAATGGGCAGAAACACAATTAAAAGTATTAAAATCGTCTGTTTCACAATTGATTGCAAATGATGCTTTAAAACTAAAACTGATTATTTCGGATAACTCGTTGGAAGATTCTACACAAACGGCTTTGAAAAAATACGCAAAAGCAGATTTGCTAGCCTATCAATTAAAAGATTCAGAAGCAATTAATACATTAGAAGATATTCTTCAAAATCACAAAGGTGAAAAAATAGAAGACGAAGCATTATTAATGCAAGCACAACTCTATGAAAAAGCAGAACAATACGACAAAGCACGTTTAAACTACAAGAAAATTATTGAATTCTATAAAGAAGACATCTTAGTTGACGACGCGTATTTTGCTTTGGCTAACATCTACTTAAACCATTTTGACGACACAGACAAAGCGAAAGACTACTATGAAGAAATTATTTTCAATCATCAAGATAGTATTCACTATGTAGAAGCGCAAAAAGCATATCGCAAACTTCGCGGTGATAACATTAATTAAGAGAAGATTACAACCATAATTCGGCTTAAAACCGTAATTTTGCACTTTAATTACAAAACAAAACTATGTACATCTATAATGTAACCATTAATGTTGACGATAGCGTTCATGATGCCTTTTTAACTTGGATAGAAGCACACATTCCTGACGTGCTAGCAACAGGGAAATTTACAAGTGCACGACTTGTACAAGTATTGGTTGAAGAAGAAATGGACGGAACTACATATGCCGTACAATACACCGCTAATTCACAAGAAGATTTAGAAGCATATTATAAAGAAGATGCTCCAAGATTACGAGAAGAAGGTATGAAGTTATTTGCAGACAAAATGCTTGCATTCCGAACAGAACTCAAGGTAATTAAAGATTTCAATGCGTAATTGATATTCATAAGACTATGAGAGAACGAAAATTTTATTCGCAGTTTGCCTACTTTATCAAAATAATTTTCATCGTTATTTTATTAGGTTTAGCATTTTACTTCGTTACGGAAGCATCAGACTTAATTGCTGAAAAACTTAGTAGAATGTTCCGAAAAAATATGGTTCCTACAGAATATCTTGTAAATGGTTTTGCTGGTATTATATTAGTTCTGGCGATTCTTTTAGTAATCGTAAGAGGAAAACCGCAAGTTACAATCAATGACAAAACATTGCGAACAAATCGTTTCAAAAGAGATTTTTCTGAAATAGCATCATATCACAAAGGAAAAGGCGGAAGTGAACCGTATATAATTTCTCGTGATGGAAAACAATTAGACATTGAACTTTCTTGGTTTTCCAAAAAAGATAGAAACGAAATTGAAAAAATAATTCTGCGCCAAATAGAAGCTACAAACTAAACAATGTGCAATGATGGATAAAGTAAGAGCTAAAAAACATTTAGGACAACATTTTTTAAAAGATGAAGAAGTTGCACAACGAATTGCAGATACGCTTACGCTAGATAGCTATAAAAATGTACTAGAAATTGGTCCTGGAATGGGCGTTTTGACAAAATACTTACTAGAAAAACCGTATACAACCTACGTATGTGAAATTGATTCTGAATCAGTTACCTATTTACAAGCGCATTATTTAAAGCTTTCAAATAAAATACTTGAAAAAGATTTTCTAAAATACGATCTAACACAAACATTCAAGCAAGAACCATTTGCCATTATTGGAAACTTCCCATACAATATATCTACGCAAATTGTGTTCAAAACGTTAGAAATGCGCGATCAAATTCCAGAATTTAGCGGTATGTTTCAAAAAGAAGTTGCACAACGTATTTGTGCGCCACACGGAAACAAAACCTACGGAATTTTATCTGTATTAACTCAAGCGTTTTATCATGCCGAATATTTATTTACAGTGCCGCCAGATGTATTCAACCCGCCGCCAAAAGTAGATTCAGGCGTTATGCGACTCGTGCGAAAAGAAAATTATACACTTCCGTGCGATGAAAAACTATTCTATAGAGTTGTAAAAACAGCGTTTCAACAACGTAGAAAAACACTTCGCAATAGTTTAAAAACATTCAATCTTTCTGATAATTTAAAAGAAGATACTATCTTTGGGCTTCGACCTGAACAATTAAGCGTTCAAGGATTCGTAGATTTAACCATCAAGATAGCAAATGATTCCATTTAAACTCAGTGATGAACTCATTGCGCAAGTAGCACAGCACATTGAGGAAAAAAAAGACTCTGTACTTCTAGAATTACTAGAAGAGGTTCACTATGCGGATGTTGCAGAGATCATTGATGAGTTAAATTTAGAAGAAGCTACGTATATCATTAAACTATTAGATAGTGAAAAAACCTCTGATGTTCTTACAGAAGTTGATGATGATGTACGTGAAAAAATACTTAAAAATCTTTCTGTTAAAGAGATCGCTGAAGAAATTGACGAACTTGATACAGATGATGCTGCAGATATCATTTCTGAACTTCCAGAAGGAAGAAAACAAGAAGTAATTTCTGAGTTAGAAGACAAAGAACACGCCAAAGAAATTGTAGAATTACTTCGGTACGATGAAGATACTGCTGGTGGATTAATGGCAAAAGAACTCGTAAGTGCCAACGAAAACTGGAATGTACTAACCTGCGTGAAAGAAATGCGTAAGCAAGCAGAAGAAGTAACGCGCGTACACTCTATCTACGTAATTGATGATGACGGTATTTTAAAAGGAAGACTTTCTCTTAAAGATTTATTGACAACGTCTACAAGAGCACATATCAAAGATGTATACATTTCAAAAGTAGATTATGTAAATGTAAATGACGATGCAGAAGATGTTGCAAAAGTAATGTCAAAATACGATTTAGAAGCCATTCCTGTAGTAGATGAAATGAAACGATTGGTAGGTCGTATTACGATTGATGATATTGTAGATGTCATTAGAGAAGAAGCTGAAAAAGATTATCAATTAGCAGCTGGTATTACACAAGATGTAGAAGCCGATGATAGTATTTGGGAGCTCACACGTGCACGTTTGCCTTGGTTATTTTTAGGGCTTCTTGGCGGAATTGGCGCAGCAGCTATTATGGAAGGTTTTGACAAAATGTTAGAAAACTACTCCATCCTTTTCTTCTTTACACCTTTAATTGCAGCCATGGCTGGAAATGTTGGTGTGCAATCGAGTGCGATTATTGTACAAGGTTTAGCAAATGATGATATAAAAGGAAGTATAAACAATCGTTTATGGAAAGAAATGCTCTTAGCGATGCTAAATGGAATTGCATTAGCTATTATTTTATTTCTCGTTGTTTGGGCTTGGAAAAAAAACCCTATTGAAGCCTTGGCAATATCAACTTCATTAGTTGTTGTCATTATTGTTGCAGGAATTATTGGTACGTTTATTCCACTATTCTTAGATAAACGTGGCATTGATCCAGCGATTGCTACAGGACCATTTATCACTACAAGTAATGATATCTTCGGAATCTTAATCTACTTCATGATTGCCAAACTTATTATTGGTATCTAAAAAAAGCGAACCGAAGTCCGCTTCTTAAAACATAATGATCCTCAAAAAAGGAAAAAAACCTTAATTGGCACTAAAACACATCATGTAATTAATTACAATCGAAAATTGTATCTAAACAATCGTCGGTAAAACAAAGTGGTAAAGTAGGACACGTTGGTATATTCCCACTTCTTCCACCTTTCACTTTTATAGCGTTGGTAGCACTAAGTTTGGAAACTTTTGATTTATTTTTTCATAATATTATAATTTTTAAATCGTTAATGATGAAACAAATGAAATATTAAATTTGTTGAGAAAAAAGAGAAGCAATCCATAGTTATCGAATTAAAGGGTTGAAAATCAATATTTTACAAAAAAATATTTGTATAAAAAACTGATTACCAGTAATATACATTAATCATTAGCCTATAATTATCGAATCAAAGGTTCAAGAAAGAATGGAAAATCATACTATTAGAAAAGCGGTTACCGCCGATGCAAAATTTATATCATTATTAGCAAAAATTAACTTTTCTGAATCCTTTGGTAATTTATTTGTTTCCGAAGAAGAACTCCGACTCTATATTGATAAAAATTTTTCCGTAGAAAAAATAACAGATTCACTACAAAAAGAAGAAAATGTATTTTGGATTGCGTTTATTGATGTACTTCCTATTGGGTATGCTAAACTTAAAAAACAATCGCCTGTCCCAAATACTAATTTTAACAACGCTGCAGAGTTACAAAAAGTCTATGTACTAAAAGAGTATGCTATAAAAAGTAATGGTGGACAATTTAAAGCTGAATTTTTCAAAGAAATTCAACAACTAAACATTGATCGTGTATGGCTCAAAGAATTACATACAGGCGAAAAAACATTAAGTTTTTATAGAGAACATAATTTCCACAAATACGATTCTCAGAGTTTTAGTATCGGAAGAGAAGATTTTGTTTTTAACATTATGATGAAAACTTTCTAAAAAAATCCTCGTAATTTAGTCTCATGAAAGCAATCAACATAAAAGAAAAGCATCAACTCTTCAACAAACAATGGCATCCACATCAAATTGCTACTGTTGATGACATGCAAGTGATTTTAGCTAAAATTCAAGGCGAATTTGTATGGCACAAACACGACGACGAAGACGAACTATTTCAAGTCATTAAAGGAACATTATTCATGAAGTTTCGCGACAAAACAGTTACCGTAAACGAAGGTGAACTTATTGTTGTCCCAAAAGGTGTTGAACATTGTCCTGCAACGAAAGATGATGAAGAAGTACATTTATTACTTTTCGAAAAACTTTCTACAGCACATACAGGCAATGTAAAACACGAAAAAACACAAACGGAATACCCAAAAATCTAACACGTGAATATATTACATCTCGATGAAAATCATCCGTTGCTCATTTTTCAATTAGCGGAATTGGGACATACCAATCATGAAGATTACACATCTACAAAAGCTCAAATTGAAGCTAAAATCCACAATTATGATGGTTTTATCATTCGTAGTCGATTTAGAGTTGATGCAGGTTTTCTAGCGAAAGCAACCAATTTAAAATTCATTGGACGCGTTGGTGCGGGTTTAGAAAATATAGATTGTGAGTTTGCTGAACAACAAGGCATCAAACTTATTTCTGCACCTGAAGGCAATAGAAATGCAGTAGGAGAACATGCACTCGGAATGATTTTATCTTTATTCAATAAGTTTAACAAAGCTGATAGAGAAGTCCGCAATGGAAAATGGCTCCGTGAAGCAAATAGAGGTTTTGAACTCGACGGACAAACTGTTGGAATTATCGGCTATGGAAACATGGGAAAAGCATTTGCTAAAAAACTACGTGGTTTTGATGTTGACGTACTTTGTTATGATTTAAAAGAAAATATTGGTGATGAAAACGCTAGGCAAGTTTCACTCTCTGAATTACAAGAAAAAAGCACAATATTAAGTTTACATACGCCACAAACATCGCTTACGCTGAATATGATAGCTACCGAATTCATAGCAGCATTCAAAAATCCGTTTTGGTTCATCAATACGGCACGTGGAAAAAGCGTTGTGACACAAGATTTGGTAGCAGCACTTAAATCAGGAAAAATAATAGGCGCAGGGTTGGATGTATTAGAATACGAAAAAAGTTCGTTTGAAAATCTATTCAATGACGATACAATGCCTGAAGCTTTCCAATACCTAATTCAAGCAGAAAATGTTTTACTTTCACCACATGTTGCTGGTTGGACGAAAGAAAGTAAAGAAAAGCTAGCTCAAACTATTGTGGATAAGTTTAAAGTTCACTTTCATTAAAATGAAAAAAACAATTTTCATTTTTGCGACACTCATCATTGCATTGCTGATATTATTTCAACTCAGCAAATTTTCTATTATACAAGGAAACTCATCGTTAGAATTTAGTATTGCTGCAATTGCAATTATCTTTTTATTCATTGGAATCTACATTAACAAGCAAAGAAAAGATTCACCAAAAAAAATTGAAATCTATGAAGTAGATTATGTTCAAATTGAAAAATTAGGTTTGAGCAGACGTGAATATGAAGTATTATGCAAACTTGCGCAAGGACATACAAATAAAGAAATAGCTTCACTCTTATTTGTTTCAGAAAGTACTATAAAAACACATGTTTCTAATGTATACACTAAACTAAATGTAAAACGTCGTACACAAGCTATTCAGAAAGCAAAAGAGTTACAAATACTGCCTATTTCCTAAAATTACTACCTTAGTATGAGCAAATTGGTACTTTCGTATGAGTACAATTTTCGGTGTCTACGCTACTTTTGAGGCATCAACTTTAAAATTTTATAACGATGAAAAACACAGTATTAAAGTATGGAGTTTATGCTTTACTAACAGCATCCATTCTTTTCCTAATTGCTTTATATTTTGGACAAGGATTGGCGTTTAAAACACAAGAAATTGTAGGTTATGCTACTATGGTAACTTCGCTCAGTTTTGTATATTTTGGCATAAAATATCATAGAAACCATGAACTCAATGGTGAAATTAGCTTTAAAACAGCTTTTATAGTTGGAGCGCTCATTTCTGTATTTGCAGCTATTGGTTTTGGAGTAATCGATTATATTTACGTAACTGTAATTAATCCTGAATTTGCAGATCAATACTTAAAATATCAACTCGATGTTATACAATCAAGCGGCATGACTCCTGAAAAGATAGAATACGAAACGCTTTCACTAAAAAAACAAATGGAAGCTTTTAACAATCCTATCATTATAGGTTTTGTAATGTTTATGATGGTATTCGTAATCGGTGTTATTATTTCATTACTTTCAGCTTTAGTACTACACAAAAAAGAATAACTACAAAAAAATTAAACAGATGAAAAATAGAGTAACAGGTTTAGGTGGATTCTTCTTTAAAACAGAAGATCCAAAAGGACTCAAAAACTGGTATGGGAAGCACTTAGGCTTACCCGTAGATGATTATGGTTGTACATTTTGGTGGAAAGACAAAGAAGGTAATGATTGTTCTACACAATGGAGTACGTTTCCAAAAGACACCACATATTTTAAGCCTAGTGAAAAGCAATTCATGATGAACTTCAGAGTTGAAAACTTGGTTGAATTGTTAGCCGTTTTAAAAGAAGAAGGCGTTACAGTTGTTGGAGACATCGAAGAATACGAATATGGAAAGTTTGGCTGGATACTAGATCCTGAAGGTAATAAAATTGAATTATGGGAACCTAAAGATGATGCTTTTAAATAGTTCAATTTAATGAAGTTAACATTTTGATTGAACGGTGTAACAAATTATACATATTATAAACTAATTAATATGAAAACAATACTCGTAAATGTACTAGAATCGTAGAATTAAAAAAAAAGCTATACATTTAAGAGTCCAATCAAAAAAACAGCATCATGAGTGAAGACAACAACGAATTAAACAAGAAAGCAGAAGAAACAGCAAATGAAGCTTCAAAAAAAGCAGAAGAAATTACAGATAATGTTGAAGAAACAGTAAACGAAGTAAAAGAAGAAGCTACTGAAACCGCTGAAAGTAAAATTGACGAAATTAAAGGTGAAGCTAAAGAAGCTTTTTCAGATGCAAAAGAAAAAGCAACTGAGTTCGCAGGTGAAGCCAAAGAAAAAATTAGTGAATATGCTGATGTAGCTAAGGAAAAAGCTGCTGACCTTGCAGAAGACGCAAAAGAAACCTTTGGTGATGTAAAAGAAAAAGCAACTGAATTTGCAGGTGAAGCAAAAGAAAAATTTGAAGAATACGCTGATGTAGCTAAAGAAAAAGCTGCTGACTTAGCAGAAGATGCGAAAGAAGTTTTTGGTGATGCAAAAGAAAAAGCAAGCGAATTTGCAGGTGAAGCTAAAGAGAAGTTTGAAGAATACTCTGATGTAGCTAAGGAAAAAGCAAGTGAAATAGGCGAAGAAGTCAAAGAAGCCTTCGAAGACGTAAAAGAAAAAGTAAGTGAGTTTGCAGAAGAAGCTGGTGAACGCCTGGAAGATTTAACAGAAGAAGCCAAAGAAACCTTTGAAGAAACCACCAAAAAGACAAAAAGTTTCTTTCAACGATTATTCGGAAGATAAAAAAATTAAAAAAAGCTAGAGATATCTCTAGCTTTTTTTATCTTTATTGTAATATTACATTACAACATATCTATGGGAATTACTAAAAATCACATCTTTGATGACTATCAAAATGAAACAGCATTAATTACTAAAGTTTTAGGACATCCTGCGCGAATTTCCATCTTACAGTACATTAGCAAAAACGAATATTGCAACTGCAATGAACTCGTAAAAGCTACTGGCTTAGCACAACCAACGATTTCACAGCATCTTTCTGAAATTAAAAGAATAAAACTACTGAAACAGAAAAATCAAGGGAAAAATATATTCTATGCCATTGATACGAATTTACTCAATCAATACCGTAGAAACATCAATGATTTCTTTGTAAAAATCCAAGTTAACTGTCAGTCTAAAAGCTAATTACACGTAATATTTACTTCACATTAATGTTAAAATAACATTATTTCATCAAAAAATGAAGTAGCTAAAAAGACTTCTACTTACATTTGTCGATATAGTTATTAAATTTTGAAGGTTCCCCACATTAATAATTTAATGTTTTTCTTGAAATTTTTAAAAGCTAACAAACATAATCCTACCATAAAATTATGAAAAATATACTTGTACTTTGCACAGGAAATTCCTGTAGAAGCCAAATGGCAGATGGATACTTAACACATTTTGCCAAAGAAAAAGCCACAATTTATAGTGCCGGAATTGAAACACATGGCGTAAATCCTAAAGCGATTGCGATTATGAAACAAGATGGTGTCGATATTTCAAACAATACTTCAAACAATGTATCTGAATACTTAGAAATCGATTTTGATTTCATTATTACTGTTTGTGATCACGCACACGAAAACTGTCCGTATATTCCAAGTAAAAATGCCAAACGTATACATCAAAATTTCTCTGATCCATCAAAAGTGAAAGGTTCAGAAGAACACATTTTTAATGCTTTTAAGAAAACTCGAAGCCAGATTAAAGCGTTTTGTGAAGAATTTGTTGCAACGAAACTCTAGTTTGATTGACGTTCGTAATTTTTTACTTGTAACTTCAAACACAGTTGAGAATTGATAAAGTTTGAAATAATGAACCTTCAAATCAGCATATTGTCAAGAGAAATGTATCGTTTCGACTAAAAAGCTTCTTTTCCTGCGAAAATTAAAATATTTTTGATTGGAATTAGTTTAGTTGTAGATGAAGTCATTTTTGTTATGTATTTGTATTGCCATGTTTTTCGCTGTTTCATTACAGGGACAAACAAGCAACCGACGTACAAAAAAGATAGCAATTAAAGATTCTATTGTTTTAGATTCGGTAAGTATCAATCCGTATAAATTTCGGCTGACCGACAAAAAGAACAATCCGATTGATAGTACTTTTTATACAGTTGACTTCCAAAAATCAATCTTATATCTAAATCTGTCAAAAATTACAACCGATTCTATTCGCGTAAGCTATACACAATATCCTAAATTCTTAACGAAAAAATATACGGGTTTTAGTAAGAATGTGATTGTTCAGAACCCAATTGATATTGATAAAATTGTTTCGCTTAAATCGAATCGAGAAACTGCCAATACGCGTCTTTTTGATGGTTTAAATACGTCTGGAAGCATTTCACGTGGTGTTACCATTGGAAACAATCAAAATACGGTGCTAAACTCCGAACTGGATTTACAGATTTCTGGAAAAATCTCTGAAAATGTTACGTTGCGTGCGTCCATACAAGATGCAAATATTCCAATTCAAGAAAGTGGATATTCACAACGTCTGGACGAATTTGATCAAGTTTTTATAGAACTCGAAAGTAAAAACTGGAAAATTAGAGCTGGAGACGTAAATCTGGAAAATACAGAAACCAATTTTATGCGTTTTCAGAAGAAAGTGCAAGGTCTTGGCGTTGTCGTCAACTTGCCACATGAAAATAGTAAAACAACCATTTTTGGTTCTGGAGCTTTGGTTCGTGGACGCTATACACAAAGTAGATTTCAAGGTCAAGAAGGAAATCAAGGTCCGTATAAATTAACAGGTCCAAATGAAGAGTTATTTATCTTAATTGTTTCAGGAAGTGAAACAGTATACGTTAACGGATTGCCTGTAGAACGTGGAGAAAACAACGATTACGTGATTGATTATAACGCAGGAGAAATAACGTTTACGTCAAAATATCCAATTACTTCCGAAATGCGAATTAGTGTAGAATATCAATTTACAGATAATAATTATACCCGTTTTGTAGCGTATGGTGGCGCAAAATATGAGCAAGAAACGTTCAATATTGCAGGTTATATTTATTCTGAAAACGATTCTAAAAATCAACCAATTCAACAAAATCTATCGGACGAACAAGTTGCAATTTTAAGAGATGCAGGAGATAATCAGCAATTAATGACTGCGCCTTCTGCAGTAGAACAAGCATTTTCAGAAAATAGAATTTTATACAAAAAAGAAGTTATTGGCGGCATAGAAACCTTTGTGTTTTCTAACAATCCAGATGATACATTATTTGATGTTCGTTTTTCGCTTGTTGGTGATAATCAAGGAAATTATGTGTTGGCAAATGCAGCTTCAAACGGTAGAATTTACGAATATACACCGCCAATTGGAGGTGTTTTACAAGGTAACTATGAACCCATCATTCAATTGGTTTCACCAACCAAAACCCAAGTTGTCGTTGTAAAAGGAGCGTATACACCAAGTGAAAAAACTGATGTACAATTTGAAGTTGGTTTCAGTGATAACGATCAAAATTTATTCTCATCAATTGACGATGATAACAATCAAGGATTAGCGGCGCAAGTAAAAGTACAACAACAATTATTAGACAAAAATTGGAAGGTTCGCAGTTTTGCCAATTTTAATTACATCGATGAAAAATTTCAAACTATTGAACGTTTGTATTCTATTGAATTTAATCGTGATTGGAATTTAGATAATATATTCAATGCAGGAAATCAACAATTTTTAGCGACTGGATTAGATTTTTCTAACGAGAAAAACGGAACAGCTCGCTATAGTTTCGAATATTTAGATTTCGCTAATAATGCAACTGGAAATCGCCATGTAGTACTGTCTGATTTAACATTTGGGAAACTAAAAGTGCAAACAAACGGAAGTTTACTTACCAATGAAACAGTCACTACAACATCTGACTTTTTACGTTTGTATGCACGTTCTACCTATAGTTTTACTAAAAGTTGGATTGGCGCACAATTGAACTTAGAAAGTAATGAACAACAAGAAATTGCTACGGAAAACTTTACGCCTTTAAGCCAACGTTTTAAAGCATATACAGGTTTTGTTGGTGTTGGTGATAGTTTAAAAATTCATGCCGAAATTGGCTACACATATCGTGTAAATGATAGTTTGCGCAACAATAATTTGGAAAGAGTAAATACTTCTAATACGTATTATTTAAAGTCTAAATTGATTCAGAATAAAAATACACAACTTTCACTTTTCGTAAATTACAGAACATTGCAACAAGAAGATGAAAGTATTGAAGACGAACAATCATTGAACTCACGTTTGGTATATCAACAGAAACTATTCAATCAAATTGCGACCTTGAATACGGTGTATGAAACTAATTCTGGAACCTTGCCACAACAAGAGTTTACCTATGTACAAGTTGATCAAGGTCAAGGAGTGTATACTTGGAATGATTATAATAATAATGGTATTCAGGAATTAGATGAATTTGAATTGGCGCAGTTTCCTGATGAAGCAATTTATGTACGTGTATTGTTGCCCAATCAGATTTTCATTAAAACGCATCAAAACAAATTTAGTCAGGTAGTAACCTTAAATCCTGCACAATGGAGTAATAAAAAAGGGTTCAAGAAATTTTTATCGCATTTTTACAATCAATCGTCATTTTTAATAGATCGAAAGATTCGAAGAGAGAATGATAATTTCAATTTTAATCCGTTTGATAATAGTGAAGGTGAAGATGTTTTAGGTTTGAATCAAAGTCTTCGAAATGCACTTTTTTACAATCGCGGAAAACAAAAGTATACAACTTCCTATACCTACCTGAATGCAAAAGCGAAGAACTTACTTTCTATTGGTTCTCAGGAAAATATTAATACTTCGCATCAACTCCAGTTTACACATAAAATTGGTAAATTTTGGCTCACAGATTTGATTACAAGTACTGGAAAAACAGAAAGTATTTCGGAGAACTTCTTAAATAAGAACTTTGAAATTAGTCAATTTAAAGTAACACCAACACTTTCTTATATTTTTAATAGAAATAGTCGATTTAGTGTCTTTTATAAGTACGAACAGAAAGAAAATCAGATTGGTGATTCGGAATCGTTAACACAGCAAAAAGCTGGGATTTCATTTGCGTATAGCAATCAGCAAAAAATGGCGCTAAATGGTGAATTTAGTTACTTTCAGAACAATTTTACCGGAAATGCTTTTTCACCTGTAGGATATCAAATGCTTGAAGGTTTACAACCAGGAACCAACCTCACATGGAATGTGATTATTCAGAAGAAATTGACAAAATTCTTAGACTTAAATCTCTCTTATTTTGGTCGAAAAAGTGAAACTTCACGTACTATTCACACTGGAAATGTACAACTGCGCGCTTATTTTTAATTAAAATAATTCTAAATAAGGCGCAACCTTTTTGTAAACTGTGTATCTACAAATGGTATGGTTCTTGTTAAATAAGCCACAACAACAACATTATAAACCAATTATTATGAAAAACAAATACTTAAGAAGTCTTTTACTTCTATGCCTTTTAGTAGGGTTTCAATCACATGCACAAGATGACGAAATTAAAGATGTTCCAAAAAAACACGAAATTAAAATCAATGCTTTTAATACCATTGTATTTAAAGCTCCTGAATTTTCCTATGAGTATTTATTGGATTCAGAATCTTCAATCGGTGCGTCTTTGATGTTTAATTTACAAGACGACGATGAAAATGTTGACGGTCCAAGATATGCTGAGCGATTTGCATTAACACCATATTACAGACGTTATTTTTCTAGTAAATATGCTTGGGGATTTTTCTTAGAAGCTTTTGCAATGTATAGTATCCAGCAAGACTATGACAGCGGCTACTACATTGTTAATCAAAACACATCACAGTTTATAAGTACTAATGAAAAATCAAGCAATTTTGCCTTAGGAATTTCCTTAGGAGGAAAGTTTGTAAGTAAAAAAGGATTTGTTTTTGAATTTTATGGTGGTATAGGAAGAAATTTAATAACGTCAAATGACCTTATCTCAGATGGAGAAAACATTGTTCCTAGAATTGGAGCTTCTCTTGGATATAGATTTTAATATCCATAAAAAATTTATGAAAAAGAAAAAGTATAAAGCCTATTGTTTGGAGCAACAAACAATAGGCTTTTTGTATTTATATAATCTTCGTTAGTATTTTACCAACCGTAACCATATGTTGATGATACTTCATCATTCCAGTTACCAAACCAACCTAGTCCGAACCATGATAAATTTGGTACACCAAATCCAGTTGCTCCAGGTCCTTGATAAAATGCAAGTGACTTTCCGTTGAAACATGAATGTTTGTGTAATACTGTATATGTATTTCTATTAAATGGTTTGAAAACAGCTAAAGAAGTCATTTCATCATTATGAGTTGATCCTACCCAGTGGTTTAAGTAATAAAATCTGTTCAATCTTCTTAAAGAAGTCATTTCTGTATCGTAGTAATCATGCTTAAAGAAGTAAAAATCTCCTACACCAGCAGCAGATACACTGATACATGGACCTTCAGCTCCTCTTGTTACTGAAGCGTTACTTGTAGATGGAATAGCGCTTCCTGCTAATCGCTCAACGTGTGCTTCCATTGCTTCGTTAGATTCAAATAACATTACATCAAGTGATATATGACTTGGTGCAGTTCCTCCACTATTTAATCTAGATCCTATATCTTCAAGATTTGCGAATAATATTCCTTGTGGTTCTCTACCAGCAGCAACATAAGCTTCTATTGTTCTCACATCACCAGATGTTTCTAATACTGCTCCAGTATCATTATTTACAACATACTTTACACTAAAACGATCACCGCCATAGTTGTAATTATGTTGTACAGTTGTTATGTTTGCACGACTATCGCGTTTCGTAATTTCTACATCTGCTTGCTCTTCAGGAGTTTCACTTACAGAATCAGTTTGACAACTTGTGATGCTTAAGGCTACTATACATAGTACGCCTAAAAGAATTTTAAATTTTTTCATGTTAAAATAATTTATGGTTTATAACAAAGAGTACATAAAACCAAAAATCGTTACCCGAAAAAAGTTAAATAATTACTAATTAATGTAATAAAATACACCTAAAGCATTGAGAAATAGAGCATAAAGTCAACAAAAAAATCACACCTAATACACACTATTTAGGTAAAATATTGTTTTTATGACATTATTAATCTCTAAAGTTCGGTTGAATCTTCATCAAATATTTTGTTTTTGTATTTATTATATAAGAATGAAATGATCAATAATAATACACCTAACGATACAAATACAATTGTTTTTGCAATGGTAGTTAAGTGTGCAATATCATACAAGAATAGTTTGATAAGCGTGATTCCAAAGAGTCCAATAGCTCCAATTCGCAAATACTTGTTCTTCTTCCAAATTCCAAGTATAATTACAAGTAATGCATATGTTCCCCATAAAATACTCAATCCAAGTTTGTCCGACTCAGCATTCGAAGCCAAGTCTAACCAATGAATCAATTCACTACTCAGGATACTTAAAATTGTGATGTGAAATATTCCATAAAAAACCACTTTTAGGTTAGTCTTTATGAATTTTTGACGAATATAATGACTTGTAATTAGTAATAATAAGGTCACAAATACATATGAAATGTATCGGATTAAAATTGCAAATACAGTTACATCTGTTGACTGTTGAATGTATGCATCTCTGAGTTCGCTTAGCGAGAATAAACCTTGCGTGAGAAATATAAAAATGGCAATTACACTAAACACAAGATTGACATATCCTAGTACTGTATTTTTTATCTTTTTTATGTTTATAAAAGAAAGTACAGTGAAGAAAAATAAGGTATAGTTGATAATCCAAATTTCTTTAAATTTGAACAACGTATAATTAGATTCTAAATCGAGCTGTAACTGATTCCAATAGTTTGCAATTTCTACTCGAAACGAATAGTATATTGAAATTAACAAAATACCAGGAATGGCGAGCGATAGAAACTGATGTATTGTTTTAGATAAGTTTAATGGTGATGTGTATTCTTTTTTATAAAATAGATATGTAATGTATCCGAATGCGATCATAAATAAAAATGAACCTAGAAAATTCAAGTTTAGAATTGGCAGTATTCTAGTTACACTAGCATAATTATATGAATTTATGTATAAAGTGTTCCAGTCATGTATTAAACTTAAAAAAGCTATAAGCATAATAGGATACGCAAGTTTTTCATAAATTTTAATGCCTTTTGTGCGTCCAATCCAGAATAATAAAGCCGCTTCAAAAATCCATAAAATCGTTACCCAATTTCCATCGAGTTCCACAGGAATTGCTATCGTGACAAACGTAATGACCAATCCAAAAATTAAATACAATAAGTTTCTATCTGAATCTTTTCGTGTGTATAAAACATAACTTGCAATCAAATGCATAAAGGCATTAAATAAGGTGAAAATTCCCAAGAATTTCTTTCCAGTTTCATGATCATTTAGGATTACATATCCAATCAAGAAAAGCAAAAACGAATTGAATAATAACAAGATAATATCTATAGCATTGTATACTTCTTTTCGAATTAATTTATATGCTAAAATTGTGATATAAAATATGGCAAAGAACACGAACAAAAAGACCAAAGCAATGGTAAAATGTTTATCGATAGAATACCCCGAAACAAACCATGAAAGGTAAATAAGCCATGTAAATCCAAATGCAGAACCCAATAATGGCTTCCAATACTTTTTAAAGGAAATAACTAAAATTCCAATATTAATAATCGTTACATAAGTGAATAAAACTAATACATTTCCAGAATCATTACTCAATAAAAACGGGACTGCATATGCACCAACCAAACCAATATGTGCAATAACTTGTCTGTTATATTTTATAGCTGTAAAGACGCCAAATACGGTAAATAATACCATTAATATAAACGCTGGAATTTGAGGAATTAAACCATAAAAACTGTGTGCTGCATAGGTTATAAAATATAAAATTGCAATTGAACCACTGACTAGAACGGCGCTATAATTTTCGTATTTCTTTTTTAGTTTGATTCCAAAACCTAACAATCCAATTCCACTTAAGTATCCTAAAATAATTCGTGTTGTTGGTGTAATAAGCTCATGTTCAATAGAATATTTTACGCCAATTGCCACACCAATAATCGTGATAATAATTCCTATTTTGTTTAATAAGTTTTCACCAATAAATTTTTCAAGGTTCGATTTATCATCAGAAAATGTTGCTGTTTTCTTTGGTTCAGGAATAAACGCTGGAGTTTTCTTTTCTTCGACTACTTTTGGTGTAAAAATAGCTTCCTTAACTTCTTTTTTGGGAGTTTGAAACGTAGCTTCAGAAGTAACAATTGGTTGTTGCTTTTCTTCTTTTGCAGCTTCCAGTTGCTGTGCGGCTTTCAAAGCTTGTATTTGAAAACGTAAATCATTAATTTCTCTAGAAAATTGATCTTGCTTTTTTGACAACAATTCGAGTTTCCTCAATAATTGTTGCATAGTTTCCGTATGATCTTGCATGGTTGATTTTTATATAATACTCCGTTCACAAAACTTTCTATGTGAATATAAGTATCTCTTGTTGGTTTACATACAAATATGAAGCATCATTTTGTATTAGCAAATTCAGTTTTTAAATAAAACGATCGATATTTTAAGTACTATATATATTTAATATATTAATTTTCAATCTATTAACTAATTAAAACAGACGATATATTAAGGTAATATATAAACTCAAAAGCTTTTCAAAGTTAGGTTTCACTAATAAAAAAAGCAATGCGAATTGCATTGCTTTTTTATATTTTATGTGTGTATGTATTACATTTTCTGTAACCAAGCGCGCATGTCAACTTCTTTGTTGATAATGCTACGAACATCTTCAATTTTCACTCGTTGTTGTTCCATCGTATCTCTATGACGAATGGTTACCATATTGTCTTCTAATGTATCATGATCAACCGTAATACAAAATGGTGTTCCAGCAGCATCTTGTCTTCTGTAACGACGTCCAACTGCATCTTTTTCATCATAAATCACATTGAAATCAAACTTTAAATCATCTATAATTTTACGTGCAATTTCTGGCAAACCATCTTTTTTAACCAATGGTAAAACCGCCGCTTTTGTTGGTGCTAAAACCGCAGGTAAACGTAAAACTGTTCGTTGTGAACCATCTTCCAATGTCTCTTCTACTAGCGAATTTGAAAAGATTGCTAAAAACATACGATCCAATCCAATAGAAGTTTCTACAACATAAGGTGTATAGCTTTCTTTTGCCTCATGATCAAAGTATTGCAACTTTTTACCTGAATGCTTTTCATGTGCTTTTAAATCAAAATCTGTTCGCGAATGAATTCCTTCTAATTCTTTAAATCCGAATGGAAATTTAAACTCAATATCTGCGGCAGCATCAGCATAATGTGCTAATTTATCATGATCGTGGAAACGGTAATTTTCTTCGCCCATTCCTAATGACAAATGCCACTTCATACGATTCTCTTTCCATTGCTCGTACCATTCTTTTTGCGTTCCTGGTTTTACAAAGAATTGCATTTCCATTTGTTCAAATTCACGTTGTCTAAAGATAAACTGACGTGCAACAATTTCGTTACGGAATGCTTTTCCTGTCTGTGCAATTCCGAAAGGAATTTTCATACGACCTGTTTTTTGTACGTTTAGGAAATTCACAAAAATACCTTGTGCCGTTTCTGGTCGTAAATATAAATCCATTGCACTATCAGCGGAAGCACCTAATTTTGTTCCAAACATTAAGTTGAATTGCTTCACTTCTGTCCAGTTTTTAGAACCAGAAACAGAATCGACAATACCTAAATCCTCGATAAGTTGCTTGAATCCTTCTAAATCATTCTCTTCCTGTACACGTGCCAGTTCGTTACTTATTTCATCAATTTGTTTTTGACGACGTAGTACATTCGGATTTGTAGAACGAAATTCTTCTTCATTAAACGCATCTCCAAAACGCTTTTTAGCTTTTGTAATGTCTTTGTTTATTTTTTGAACAATTTTTTCTCTGTGTTCTTCGACTAAAACATCGGCGCGGTAACGTTTTTTAGAATCTTTGTTATCAATTAAAGGATCATTAAACGCGTCAACGTGGCCGGAAGCCTTCCAAGTAGTTGGATGCATCAATATTGCAGCATCAATCCCTACAATATTTTCGTTCATTTGCACCATTGCTTTCCACCAATAGTCGCGTATATTTTTCTTTAACTCTGCTCCATTTTGAGCATAATCGTATACAGCACTTAACCCGTCATAAATTTCACTTGATTGAAATATATAACCGTATTCTTTTGCGTGTGATACTACCTTCTTAAATTGGTCGTCTTGTTTTGCCATGGCGCAAATATAAAACGTTTGTGAATTAGCTACAAGCTATTTTTGAGCGATGTACACAAAAGCTGGTGGAATATTGAATGCTTCAAACGATAACTTCACATTATCATGGAATACTTCTTTGAGTTTTTTGTAATAGGTAAGACTGTATTGGTACTGAACAAATAAGCTATCTTTTTCCATTGCATCGTAAGCATTGTCTAATATCTTATCGCTTATTTCTGTAGGAATATTGGTTAGTGGCAAGCTCGAAATGATACAATCTGCCTTGTCAAAACCGTGTTTTTTTAGAATTGGTGTGATATCTTCTGCGGATACTTTTTCTAAAATTAATTGCGAATGTTTTATTTTTTCTAAGGATTCAACAAATTTATCATTGACTTCAAACGCAATTAGTTTTGTCTGCGGTTGAATTCTTTTTAAAATTTCTTTTGTAATGATTCCGTTTCCAGAACCAAATTCTACAATTACTTTTACTTTAGAAAAGTCAATATTCTTTACAATTCTTCGTGATAAAAATCGTGAACTTGGGAAAATAGTTCCCGAAGTTTTAATATCGCGTATCGCTTCTCTAAAAAATTTTAATCTATCCAATGGAGGAGATTTTAAGGCTTGATGATGAATTTTTGAATCTAACGCGAAGTAAAGAAAATATTCATGAAATAATGTCTTTTTTAACCTATTCTTTGCTTTTTTAAATATGATGAATTATAAGTGTAGAAAATTACTACTAAAAATAAGTAGTATTCAAACTTGTGCCTTGCATATTACTTCCGTCTAGTTTGCGTTGTAATTGACGATTGGTTTTCCGTAATGCAAGCAATTGTTTTCGATATTTGATAATGCTTTCGTAGTCTAAAACAGTTTTTTCAACTTGTTCAAGTAATTCTTTTGCTTTTTTACGTTCCGATTTTAGAATCAAAGCGTCTGTAGTATTTTGTTTCGCTAAATGATCGTAATTTTTGATAATGTCCATCAATTCTTCACGCACTAATACCTTTTCATTATCGAGATAATCGTTTTTTTCTCTGTTGTCATTATGATTAAAAACAGAAATCAGTACCATCGACACAGTCATTGCCGCTAAAGCAATTAGTAATATTTTCTGAATTGTATCTTTTGTAACGCCACTCATAAAAAAAGTAGTATTTTTAAACTCAACATGTTAAAATTTTCACTTATCAATTGGTAAATATATTAAATAATATTGTCTCTGCCTTTTTTCCTGCAATTTGCTTAGGTTGTTCTTCCAAATTAATACATCAAGAACAACATATTTGCACGCGTTGCAGACACAATTTACCATTTACTTCATATCATAAACATTCTGAAAACCCTGTAATAAATAGCTTCTACGGACGTGTACTCCTCGAAAACGCGACTTCATTACTCCATTATAAAAAGAATGGAATGGTACAACAACTATTGCATCAACTAAAGTATAAAGGCCAACAAGAAGTTGGAACTATTCTTGGCGATATGCTCGGTACTGATTTAAAAAATGAAGTCTCTTATGAGACCATTACACATATAATTCCTGTTCCATTACACAAAAAACGATTCCGAAAACGAGGATATAATCAAGTAACAACATTTGGGAAACAGCTTTCAACACATTTAAAAGCAACGTATGTGGATGATGTTTTAATAAAAATAAGCAATACCAAAACGCAAGCTTTTAAAAAACGTGCTGCACGTTGGATGACTGCACAACATTCTTTTGAAGTTAAAAATTTTGAAAAATTAGAAAATGCACACATTCTACTTATAGATGATGTCATTACTACAGGCGCAACTTTAGAGGCTTGTGCAAATGCACTTAAAAAAATACCAAATATCAAAATTAGTATTGCAACTATGTCAATAGCAAGTTAAATGTTCGTGTGTCCCGAAAATAATTAGTTAATTTGTACCACATTATTTTAGTCATCGTTAATGAAACATCGTTTATTATTTTTCAGTATTGCAACGCTTATCTTTTTATCCTTGGTAAATTGTGCTAAGCGAGGTGTTCCTACAGGTGGAGATCCTGATACAGAACCACCAAAAATGGTAAAGTCGCAACCTGAAGATTTTACTACTAATTTTGACCAAAAACGTATTCGAATTTATTTTGATGAATATATTAAAGTAAAAGACATTCGAAAGCAATTGATCATTTCACCACCAATAAAAGAAGGTGGTTATATAGTGTATCCGCAAGGTGGCGCAAGTAAGTATATTGATATTCAAATTACAGATACACTTCAAGAAAACACAACGTACTCTTTTAATTTTGGTCAAAGTATTGTAGATAATAATGAAGAAAACCCGTATGAATATTTTAAGTATGTGTTTTCTACAGGCGATTATATTGATTCCTTAGAAGTTGGTGGCGCTATTAAAGATGCGTTAAATAAAAGTCCTGAAACATTTGTTTCCGTAATGTTATATGAAATTGATTCTACGTATAACGATTCTACTATTTTTAAAAAGACACCAACATATATTACAAATACATTAGATAGTGTTTCTGACTTTAAGCTTTCAAATTTACGTGCCGGAAAATACAAGTTGGTTGCTATGAAAGATGTAGCGAGCAATTATTTATTCAATCCGAAAACAGATAAAATTGGATATGTAGAGCAAGAAGTAACAATTCCAACAGATTCGTCGTATACAATTACGCTATTTAAAGAAATTCCTGTTTTTAGAGCTACGCGTCCAGCGCAAATTTCCAAAGAAATGATTGCTTTTGGATATGAAGGTGAAGGAAAGGATATGAAAATTGACCTGTTATCGAAAGTGTCTGATAGCTTTAGAGCCAAAATTACACAAGATCCTGACAAAGACACGCTTCGTTATTGGTTTAAACATTTAACGCCAAAAACAGATTCGTTGATTTTCAAAGTATCCAAAAATGATTATGAAGCAGAGTTCACTGTGAAAATGAAAGATTTAAAAGGTGATTCATTACAAGTAAAATCAAATCCTAGAGGAATTATTCCGCTAAATGGCGATTTTAGTGTTAGTGCAAATACGCCAATTGTTGCTACTGACAAAAGCATCATTTCAATTCAAAATAAAGATTCAGTTGCTGTAGAATTTACATCAAAATTCAATGAAGAAAAAAATCGTTTGGATATCTTATTTGAGAAAGAAGAAGGACAACGTTATACGGTTACAATGTTGCCAAAAACAATTACAGATTTCTTTGGTGAAGCAAATGATACTTTAAATTATAGATTGACGACAAAAGAAGCAAAAGATTATGGAAATATTAAATTAACACTTCAGAATGTCAATGAATATCCTCTGATTATTCAAATCATTAATGAAAAACTTGAAGTCATTGCCGAAGAATATGTTACTGAAGCAAAACCTAGTTATAACTTCCTTAATATTGAGCCGCAAAATATTTACATTCGTGCTATATTAGATACAAATAAAAATGGAAAGTGGGACACAGGAAATTACCTGAAAAACATTCAGCCAGAACGTGTTGTCTATCATCCAGAAAAAATTGAATTGCGTGCCAATTGGGATCGGGATGAAACGCTTATTTTAAAGTAAAAGTCATTGTATTTTCTGAAAAGTCTTAAAAATCTATAAAGTTATACATCAATATTTTTTATAACGTTCATTTTTGTCTTGACACAAAAACGAACCAAAAAAGTCAAGACGATCTATAGGAAATTGCTAAGCAACATTCACTCATACGCTTCATGCTTAAAGCTACGCTTTGCAATTCTACTTTTCGTTCATTATTTCTGAAGATCGTCACCAAGTACCATTTCTAATTCAGAAATAATTTCATCTAAAGTTGTAACTAAGACAACTCAAACACATCTTTATCATCTAAAAACTTCAACTTATTTCGATAGGTTTCAATATTCGATTTTGTAAGCGTTACAATAGCAGTTTCTTCCTTATTTGGTTCAATATTGGTTAGCTTTTCGCCCAATACATCATACGCTGCGCAATGCCCTGGATATTCATGCGAATTTGCATCGAGTCCTACTCTATTCACACCAATACAATAACTCATATTTTCAATAGCGCGCGCTTTTAATAATGCATCCCAAGCGTTAATTCTTGGCTTTGGCCAATTTGCCACGTATACTAAAACATCATAATCTTCCACATTTCGAGCCCAAACCGGAAAACGCAAATCATAACAAATCAATGGACATATTTTCCAACCTTTGTAGGTAATGATGTTTTTTTCAGCTCCAGCTGTATACACTTCATGTTCGCCAGCCAATGTAAAAGTATGTCGCTTGTCATAGGTTTTAATTTCCCCTGAAGGAAACACAAAAACAGATCGATTGTAATGATTTCCATTTTCTGAAATCACCAAACTTCCTGTAATTGCTGCATTCTTTTTAGCTGCCAAACTTTTCAACCAAGTGAGTATTTCTCCATCCATGGATTCTGCAATACGTTCTGGATTCATTGTAAAACCAGACGTAAACATTTCGGGCAATACAATTACATCAACTGTTTCTGAAATGGC
The DNA here is from genome assembly GCF_056033805.1 of Kordia sp. E. Lineage (NCBI taxonomy): Bacteria > Pseudomonadati > Bacteroidota > Flavobacteriia > Flavobacteriales > Flavobacteriaceae > Kordia > Kordia sp. E. The sequence goes on along the minus strand of NZ_JBRASR010000002.1, from coordinate 1,540,707 downwards.
ATTGATTTTTTTGTCTAATTGCAAACGATTTTCTGCTGGATGTTCCCAAATAAGATTGGTTTGTATAAGTGCTACTTTTAATTCTTGGCTTTCCATGTGATGTATTCAGTTCGAATGAATTTGCATTGCAAATTTGTATCGAAAATTACGTGTGTATCGTAAAAGTAAAACTATTTCCCATTAATCTCTAACACTTCAAACAGTTTTGCTTTAAAAGTTCTACCAATCGGAATGCGTTTGTCATGAATATACACTTCATTCCCTGTAATTTTATCAACATGTTTTACATTGATTACAAACGATTTATGAATTTGAATAAACTGGTTTTGTGGCAATTTTTCTTTCCAAGTTCGCAAGCTAGCAATGAATGATAATTTTTGTTGTGTACTTACTACTGTCAAATAATTTCGTTCCGATTCTACATAAAAAATATCTTGAAACTGAATTTTATGAAATGTTTTATCAACGTTTAAAAACAAGGTGTCAGAAGCAGTTTTTGGAGTTTCTACCGGAATAACTTTCGGTTGATTTCGTTGTGTTTTTTGAATTGCTTTTAGGAAACGTTCCAATGAAAATGGTTTGACCAAATAATCAATAATTGTTTCAAACTCAAAACTTTCTACTGCATAATCAGGATATGCAGTTGTCATGATTATTGTTGGTGGATTTTTTAGTGTCCGCAAAAAACTCAAACCAGAAATGTCAGGCAAATTAATATCTAAAAAAATTAAATCAATTTCTTCCGAATACAACGTATCGTATGCTTTTAAAGCTGCATTAAACGTTCCTACTAATTCCAAATGAGAAACTTTAGCGATATACGTTTTTAGAATTCGCTGCGCAGGAATTTCATCTTCAATAATGATACATTTCATATTCATGTCAGCTTTAATTTCAAAATTACACGATAGGTTTCTTGGGCATCAATCAGTAACTCGTAGTCATCTTTATAAATCAATTCCAAGCGTTTTTTTAAATTTTGCAATCCAATTTTATCTTCTTTTGCTTCTTTTGTCGGATCAAACTTATTTGAACACACACATTCCAACACTCCATTTTCCACAGAAATATTCAGATCAATCACACTATTCATAATACTATGTTTAAAGGCATTTTCAATAAGTGTAATTAATAATAACGGTGCAATATTATAGTTGTCACGATCAATTTGTTTGGCATATTGAATCGTTTTGATTCCTTCCGTCCGAATTTCTTGAAACTTTAAGTAATTATCAATAAATGTAAGCTCTTTTTCCAATGAAACAAAGGTTGCATTACTTTCATACAATACATGTTTTAAGTTATTGGAAAGCATCAAAATCATATCAGGAACTTGTGCTGGTTTTTCTAAAGAATACGAATAAATAGTGTTTAAATTATTGAATAACACATGCGGATTTATCTGTGATTTCAGAAATTTCAATTCCATTTCTGTATGTTTTTGTTGAATAGCTTCTACTTCATCTTTCTTTTTTAAATAACGAAATAACATCCAAATAAAGGAGAAAAATATAATCGGCACAATGGTTTGCCACACATAATCCGATAAGCATTTCGCAATACTACATCCGCACTCTGCAAAGACATTACAATACAATTGTGTTGCCAAAAAACTGATCAATGCAATGAGTAAAATATACAACGTATACCATTTTTTCTTTTCAAAAAACGGTAATAACACAAAATCGTTTGTGTACACAATTACGACTAAGATGGATAAGTATTGTAAGAATGGGTTTTCTGCCCAATAGTAATCTGAAAAGTAAAATAGGGAAACTACAATGAACAATGTCCAGAATAAAATGTGAATCAGGATTTTAGAAATTCTGTAGCTAAAAAAATTCATGTTGGGATTTTTACAAGCAATCAAAATACTAAGAAACCTAGAACTGGTCAAATATAAGTGGATAAAATACATGCTTTGTTGTACAAACTTCTCTTTTCTGTACAAGAAGTACATCTTTTCAAAAAATGCTTTTCATAAATAGATATATGCATGCTGTACATTTTTTTAGTTTGTCGCTTTCGCTTGAACGATGTTTGAATCATCAATTTAAAATAACCAAAAAAAATGAACAGACTTTTTATAGTGTGCATTACACTTTTTATGATGCAAATTTCGCTTTCGCAAGAGGTGAATCAAGTTACAAAAGACACAAAAGGGCGCGAAAAAATGTTAGGAGAAATCACGAAAGATGGTTTCACCCAAAACTCCTTTAACAAATGGTTTACACCAAATTATGAAGCGTATAAACCTGATGCAAAGGCGATAAAAAAATTACAACGAAAGCTAAAAAAATACACAATTACCGTTTTTATGGGAACTTGGTGTGGCGATAGTAAACGTGAAGTTCCAAAATTTTATAAAGTCTTGGAAGAAGCAAATTTTCCTGAAAGCAAATTACGTGTTGTCGGACTCAATAATGGTAGTGAACAGTACAAACAGGGTCCGAATGGTGAAGAAAAAGGTATGAATATTCATCGTGTACCAACATTTATCGTTTACAATAAAAAAGGCAAAGAAGTTGGCAGAATTGTAGAACATCCAGTGGAAAGCTTTGAAGCTGACTTACTCAAGATCTGTCGTAAAAAATCATATGAACACAACTATCAAATTGTGACGCAATTAGATAATGTATTTAACAAAAAAGGTGAAAATTATGTTACGGAAAATCTAGCGAACGTAGTTTCTAAAATTACGCCTTATTCTAAAAGTTTAAAAGAATTAAATACTTATGGATATGTGTTGCTTCGCGCGAAAGCGATTTCAAAAGCAATTACCGTCTTTACGATAAACACAAAACTATTTCCAAAAAACAAAAACGGCTATGATAGTTTGGCAGAAGCATATTTTGTCGATAAAAATTATACCAAAGCAAAAGAATTTTACACCAAAGTATTAACATTAGACGCAAACGACAAAAACGCAAAAATGATGTTAGCAAAAATGTAAAATTATCAAATCAACGCAAAGTTTGTTAGAAAAGCAGTGCTTCTCCATGTGAGATTTTGGCACTGCTTTTTGTTTTTTTAAAAATATGATTCAAAAAGAGGATTCTATTTTTTATTATTCTTATTTTAGTCGTATTCAGTATTAAAAACGAAATACTGATGGAATTGCGCTTCCACGATTTCTACCTATTTTTAAAGCACAATTTGTATAGAACTATATTTCCCAAAAAAGAGGTTTATGATTAGATCGGTCACAAAAATTTTGATTTTCATCACTTTAATCTTAATCACTTTTCCTTTTTCAGCACAAGCACAGCAACTTCCTGAAAATGCTTCTTTAGCAGAACTATATGAATTTATCTTAAAACAAAAATTTTCTGACCCAGAAGCTGCACATAGAAATGCGGAATTACTTTTACAAAGAAGTGAAACCGAAAAAAACGTAGAACATGAGTTTAAAGCTTATTATCAGCTAGCGCGAATTGCCAATATTCAAGGAAAACATAAAACTGGTCTTCAATTTGCCGAAAAAGCAGTACATACTGCAAAAAAATCTGAAAGCAACATATTTATATCAAAAGCATTACTTACCAAAGGAAATGTGCATGTATCTCTTGGTAACGATGATGAAGCATTGATTCAATATTTAAAAGCTTTAGATTATGCTAAAAAAAGTGATGACCCATTGTCTCAAATCATGTCGATAGCAAATATTGCAAAAGTAAAACGCAATGTACATTTTTATGAAGAAGCACTAAAAATGTATAAAGAGAATTTTAAACTATGCAAACAACATGGTTTTGAAAAACAAACAATTGGCATCAATACATATTTAGGACTCACAGGAACGTTTTTAAATCTATCACAACCAGATTCAACACTTGTATACGCAAAACCAGGACTTACGTATGCTTCTGAAAATAATGATGCGGAAGGAGAAAGTTATTTTTATATCGATATGGGAATTGCATATTACATGAAAAGCGAGTTTGAAAAAGCAATCATGTATTTGAAAAAAGCAGAAACGATTACATTAGAGCTAAAGAATAAAAAACGATTGGTAGAAGTATATTATTATATTGGAAAATCGTATGTAGGATTAGAAAATTACATAAAAGCAGTTGAGTTTTTAGAATTGACAAAAGAAACTGTAACCCAAGAAAACAAAACTAAAAATGCATTGGAGTTTAATCCTCATATTCTATTAAGTACGTATGAATTGTTGGCTGATGTATATAAAAAGCAAGGTGAGATTGAAAAATCGAATGCAAGTTTTGAGCAATATAAAGTACTAGATAAACTAAAAGATATTGATCGTACAAATGTATACGAAACCTTATTAGATGATGCTAATAAAGAAAATGAGGAGTTGACTTCTTCCGAATCGCGATTGAAAGATACTGTCAAAGTGATTTCAATTATTGCATTAGTAGTGTTGTTATGCTGTATCTATTTTATTTGGCGATTTATCAAAATACGCAAAAAAAATAAAATCATTTTTGAGCAATTACTAGAAAAGATAGAACGTCAAAGTCTGCAAAAGAAAAAAACAAATGTGATAATTCAAGATAAAAAAGTAGAAGAAATTCTGGCTCGTTTAGACAAACTAGAAGCTTCTTTGTATTTCTTAAATAGTAATTGTTCATTACAAAATGTAGCAAAAAAGATAAAAACGAATACAAGTTATTTATCAAAAATTATTGGCTCACATAAACAGAAAAAATTTACGGAATATATTAACGAATTACGAATTCAGTATGTTGTAAAACAATTAAAAGAAGATTCAAAATTTCGAAAATATTCCATTAAAAATATTGCTGAAGAAATTGGGTATAAAAGTACCAATTCATTCACGAAACACTTTAAAGCACACACCAAACTCTATCCTTCTTTTTACATTCAAAACTTAAATGAAAAAGAAAAAATGACACCGTAAATTTATAAATTTGAGTTGCAGGTTTACTTCAACATATAACTTACGATACAAAATATGTTTATTTTCAAGCCGAAAACAATAACTTTAAATAATCAATTATGAAAAAAAAGAGCTTAAAAACTATGCATTTACGTAAGCGTTTAATTGCTAATATGGAAACAAATTGTTTAGAAGCATTAAAAGGTGGAACACGTCCAGTTTCGGACTTAGACTCAGTACCAATTACTATTTGTCCAGGGTATATGTTTTGTGAATACAACACTTCTGAATAAGAGTATTTTCACAACCATAAAACCCTAAATTCCAATAGATAACCAGAAGTATTTCTTCTGGTTTTTTTGTACGCAAAAACGTAAATTTTTTATGTATCTACCCAAATACGGCTATTTCTGCGTCGATTTCTTGTCTATCTTGAAAAGGTTAATAAATCATAAAAACCCATACTCATGAAAAAAAAGAATCTAAACAAAGAATTTACTTTTGAGAAGCTTGTATTTAAAAAAGAGAAAATTTCTGCAATGATGCCAAGAAGCACTAGTAATGTTAAAGGAGGTAATATGTGTCACGATACAAATTGTACTATGGATCCTTGTCCTCCATTTTTAACAACAAGAATTTATAGTGGTGGAAGTATGCCTGAGTAATCTTTGCAACACAACATTATTATATTTATTAAAAAAATTAATCATACTCTAAAAAATCAAAATCATGAAAAAACAACTTCGAAAACTAGCATTAAATAAAAAACAAGTAAGTCAATTAGGAGAACATGCTATCAAAGGAGGAACATTGCCTTGGCAAACTCCAACTCGTTCATGTTTTGGTTGTGGTGAAACTGGTGGACAAACAGGATCATGGTGTCTTACAGGAAATCAAACAAATTGCCAATAGCAATTTAATTCACATATACTTTAAAAAGAGCTTCTCATCTGAGAAGCTTTTTTTATGCAGAAAAATCTTAAAACAAGATGAATATATTTTATTATTATTATTTTTAACTTCTTTATGTTCTTCGGAAAAAGTCATGATTACAATATCCTACCAAAATTTGACTTTACTTTTCAAAAAAGAACATATCATTTCCGTTAAAAGAGTTTTTATGATACGAAAGATGGCAAATTTTTGGAGTTTTATTGGTTTCGTACTTGTTGCTTCAAACATTTTTGCTCAGGAAATGCCCGAAGACGCTTCTTCTGAAGAAATTATGGCATTCATTATTGAACAAAAACATTCTAATCCGGATCTAGCCAATAAATATGCACAAATTCTGCTTGAAAAGAGTAAACGAACCCATAATCAACGAGGAATTTACAATGCATACTTCCAAAAAAGTCGCATTGCCAATATAGAAGGTAATTATTCGCTTGCTATTAAATATTCAGATTCTGCAATTGTTTCTGCCAATGTATTGAAAGATGAATTTTCAAAAGCAGTTGCTTTTCTTGCTAGAGGAAATGCAATTGTATATTTAGGAGACAATAAAGAAGCATTGGCAAACTATTTGAAAGCGCTTGATATTGGAACAAATTCAAAAAAAGTTGAATTAATTGTTCGTGCTAAAGCAAATATTGCGAAAGTAAAAAGACGCATGGAATTTTATGAGGAAGCCTTAGAAATTTATAAAAACAATGCGCTTTTAGCTGAAAAACATACATTTAAAGACCAACTCATTGTCATTAATTCATACATGGGAATTGGTGGTACTTTTTTACGTTTGCATCAACCTGATTCTACCTTGTATTATTCAAAAATTGGCTTGCAAAAAAGCTTGGCCATTAATGACGATGAAGGTGTTAGTTATTTTTATATTGATATTGGAATTGCCTATTTTATTAAAGGTGATTTTGAAGTCGCGATTGATTATTTAACGAAAGCAGAAAAGATTACCAAAAGGTTGAACAATAATAACCGATTGACGGAAATCTACTATTATATCGGAAAATCGTACTATGAATTAAAATCATATGAGAAAGCAATTGAATTCCTCAAAAACGTAGAAACCATTATCACTAATAAAAATTCAGTTACTAAAAATAGTTTCAATCCACCAGAATTATTAGGTACCTATCGGGCTTTAGCCAATACATATGAAAAACTTGAACAATCTGCATCACATTTAGCATACACGGAAAAATATATTGAATTGAACAAATACAATGAAACTCAAAATATTGAAGTCATTAAAGATTTGTACGAAACCATTCGGAAGAAAAATGATGATTTGTCTTCATTAACTTCTAAATTAGAAAGTCGATTGGTTTATGTAATTCTATTTACGGTTTTTGTATTAGGTTTGTGTGGTTTTTTTCTGTTTAAATTCATTAAAATCCGAAAAGAAAAAAAAGTCATTTTTGAAAAATTAGTTTCAGAAATAGAGACTAAAAAGATGCCTGAAAAGAAACCAGAATTTAAGATAAGAGATAAAAAAATAGAAGCCATTTTAGAAGGTTTGGAAAAACTTGAGCATTCTTTATATTTTCTGAATAGCAATTGCAATTTGCAAAATATGGCTAAAAAAGTAAAGACTAATACAACTTATTTATCTAAAATTATAAGCACTTACAAACAGAAAAAATTCTATGAGTATATTAACGAATTACGCATTGAATATGTATTGAAGCGCTTGAAAGAAGATTCGAGATTTCGAAACTATTCTATTAAGCATATTGCCGAAGAAATTGGATATAAGAGTACAAATTCGTTTACAAAATACTTCAAAGCTTACACAAAACTCTACCCTTCTTATTATATTAAAAATCTTGAAGATAATACTGAAAACAATGACTCAAATTAGTTAATTTGAGGTTCAACCACTATACAACAAATACTTTTATAAGCTATCTTACTTGATGAAATTTCAACTCAAAATCAATACTTATGAAAGTGAAAACTTTAAAAAAAATGTATCTTAAAAAGGCAACTATTGCTAAAATTAATCAAACAACTGCTTCCCTGTTAAAAGGTGGAACACGCACATTAACTTTTGATGAAGAAGTAAGTGGTCTTGGTTCTTTTTGCGCAGGAAACCAATGTTTTTAATTTATACATTTAATAATTCACATGTTAAAATCGGAAGTACTGCTTCCGATTTTTTTATCTCATTTTTTATACTACCTCAATTGCTTTAATTTTTGTTTCTCTTGCGCCAACAATCTTTTGAATGGTAAATTTTCCAACATACTTTTAAGAAACCAAATTCACTAAATCTTACATATAAGTGAATCATTAATTAATTATAAAATAATCTAGTATGAAAACTCAAAAAACAAAATCTTTAAAATTAGTAAAAGCATCTATCGCAAATTTAGACAAGCAAACACAACAAGAAGTTCTTGGTGGATTCACACGTATTGGTGATTGTAATAGTAGAACTTCTTTGTGCATTACATCATGTCACGTACATTAAAAAAATTTTATTAACTATAAATTTTAAATATCATGAAAAAAAAGAATTTAAAAAATTTACGATTATCAAAAGAGAAGATAACTACTTTTCAAGTTAGCAACTCAGTAAAAGGAGGAACATATACTCCTGTTATTTCAGTAGAACCAGAGTTTTGTAATTTCACATACAACAGATGGTGCTATAGAACTGGACCTCCAGGAATCTGTACTGCTCCAAAATAGTAGTAACGATACTGTGATAATGAAGAAAGCTCCTGAAATTTCAGGAGCTTTTTTTATATTTTCTAAAGCTTTCTTTCGGCTTTTTTCATTCTCTTTTGCAACTTTTCTATCTTCTTTTGCCACTTTACTTCATCTTCAGGAGAAAGTTTATTTTTACGTTTTAGTTTTTTATACTTCTTCAAGGCCTTTTCATATTTCATTTTTGCTTTTAAAGCTTTTTTCTGCCTTTTCTTCTTCCGTTTTAATTCCTTCTCTAGCTTTCTAACTTTCTTCTGAACTTTTTTATGTTTCTTTTCTTCTTTTCTCTTTTGCTTAATCGCTTTTTTTTCTTCTTTTAGTTTCTTCTCATTTGCTTCTAAAGTAGCTATAATTGTCTTTTTCTCTTCAGCTGTAAGCGTACTTGTCACATTAACTCCGTTAAGATAAATTTCTTCTTTATCAACTTTGTATTCTTTTCCGCTATATACTACTTTTTGGGCATGAACGCTTGTAAACACACACATAAAAATGAGTGCTATAATGCATTTAGTGTACTTCATTGAATATTATTTATTGTTATGTAATTGCTATTTGCAATATGCATACCAAAATATTAAATTTTATTTAATATTTCAGCTGCTTGTTTCAACGTTTCTTCCGTTTTAGCAAAACAGAAACGCAACAACTTATGATCTTCTTTGTTAGTATTGAATACTGAAAGTGGAATAGACGCAATTTTGTATTCTCGCGTTAAGTGCTTTGCAAATTCTGTATCTAATTCGTCTGTGATATTCTCATAAGATAATACTTGAAAATATGTTCCTTGCGATGGTTTCCATGTAAAACGTGAGTCTTTGATTTCGTTTAGAAAGAAATCTCGCTTTTGCTGAAAAAATGCAGGCAACTGTAGATAATTTTCTGGAGCTTTTAAATAGTTTCCAATGGCAATTTGTGTTGGATGATGCACTGAAAACACATTAAATTGATGAACTTTTTTAAACTCGTTCATCAACTCTTTTGGTGCTACGCAATAGCCAATTCTCCAACCAGTATTATGAAATGTTTTTCCAAAAGAAGCTGTGATAAAAGTACGTTCGGCTAGTTTTGGAAATAACGCAGCACTTTGATGTTGTTCGCCATCAAACACAATATGTTCGTAAACTTCATCACTGAGTAAAATGATATTTGTATTTTCTAAAATTGATGATAATTCCAACATATCTGCTTTTGACAACACGGTTCCACTCGGATTGTGTGGCGTGTTGATAATCATCAATTTCGTTTTACTATTGATTTTGCTTCTTACTTCATCCCAATCCATAGAAAACTCTTTCCCTTTCAATTGAATAGGTATAACTTTTCCACCATGTACTTCTATCGCAGGCGCATAACAATCGTATGCTGGAGTAAATATAACAACTTCGTCATTTGGTCGCACAAACGCGCTTATAATGTTAAAAATAGCTTCTGTGGCACCAACTGTGACTACAACTTCTGAAGCTGGATCATATTTTCTTTGATACAAATACTCCATTTTCTCTGCAATCGCTTCTCGTAAAATCAGTGCGCCTGGCATTGGTGCATATTGATTGTAGTTTTCGCGCAAAGCTTGTTGCACCATTTCTATCAACTTAGGATCGGAAGGAAAGTTTGGAAATCCTTGTGAAAGGTTAATTGCGTTTTCCTTAGCCGCAAGTTGACTCATTACTGTAAAAATTGTTGTTCCTACATTTGGAAGCTTGGATGTATGTTGGATCATTTTATTGGCATTAGTATTCTTACTGATTTACTTTTGTTAAAAATCGTGAATTTGTATGATTTTTTAAAAGAATACCTCAAATAAAAACAATAATACCAATAAACTGATGTTTTAGCACAACCTTATTCTAAACAGAATCCTTTGGAAACTCCGCTAGAAGATTTTCCAACACTATTACTGTTTACAATAGTTCTATCGGAAGCACCAATATGAACTGTATATCCACAAGGAACTAATGTACTTGTATTAATTTCCCATGTTCCTTCAACTGAATCCAAATCACTATCCGTATCATTAACTGAGATCTTACTATTAGTTTTTGTTCCTGTATCACCAGCACTTATATTGAAATCTGTGATTTCAATTGCTGCGGCTGAATTGTTTGGCGCTAACCATAATGATACTTCATTTAAATGTGTATCGTTTTCAACTTTAAAAGTTCCACTAACTTCAGTTCCTTTCGTAAATTTACCGCAGTTACCTGTTCCATTCGTAATGTTTACATCTACTATTGGAGCATCTTTATCTACCATAAAACGGACTGTTTCGTCGCTTCTTTGACCAGTATCACTTTCAATATAGATCTCGTGAATTCCACTTTCTGTTGGTGTAAATTCTCCCAATAAACTATCAGTGACGTGTGTTGTCGAATTTGGTAAATAATCATAATATCCATCTGTTGGTTTTTGCAATATGCTTTTTTTAATTCCCATTCCTGAGATTGAATCTAACTCTGTAACTTCAACAGGAAATTCTTTTTTCAATCCATACACAGAAGATGATGGTTCTTTGATCATTATTTTATAACCAGCATCTTCCACCGGATTCCATAGTACGCCCTTAATTTTTATTTTCCCATCAAAAGGACTGTAATCAGCTTCAATACCACTACTAACCCCTTTTGCCAAACCAGTTACTTGATTAATAATACCTATTTTAATACCGCCAATATTTACAATTTCAGGTTTATTTACCGTTTGACTTGTAGGCAAGACTAATTCTTTCAATCCTGTTTCACAAATTTCCCAATCGCCCCATGCTGAAACATATTCAGCATTTTCAGGTTCTGGCGGTGTATTCCAAGAAAGAATTCCTTTTATTTTAGCTTTCCCACTAGCACTAATTTCTTCGTCATACGGAGCTAAATCAACAGGTAAAAATACAGTATACCACAATCCTCCTACTGGCATTTCTTCGACATCGAATACTTTTACAGAAGATGTTCCCATAAATTTCCAACCTGATCCAAAGTCCATATAAAAAGCTACGAACTCTCTACTTCCGTTACTGCATAAATTCCCCGAATATCCTGCACTTTTTTTGATATGAATGTCTGCGTGCAATTCACTAAATTCGGAGCTAAAACTCACACAGGTTAATTCTTCATATGCAGTATTGAATTGTGGGGTTTTTAGAATTTGTAGTTCTTTCGTAAAATCTATGTTTTCAAATTTAAACTTCGTTTGCCATTTTATAATATCCTTTAAACTAAATGCATTGATATTTTTTAAAGACATAGACATTAAACGTCCATCCGTTGCTTCTTTTGCATATGATTCCTTGAATGTATTTAATGGAAACCAACTCTTTTTTGTGTTGTAAATAGGCAATTTGTTAATAGTTGGAAATGCTGTAAAATCTGAATATACTGGAAGATCAAAATTTGGTAGTAAAAAGGACTGTTTTGGTGCTATTTGTATGTTGGCTTCTTTTACATTTCCCCATATTGGAGTATAATTAGGCGTATTGGCTGGCGGCACTATATTCCATGATAATATAGCTCTTACTTTTGGCAATACAGGTGATTCATTACAAGCACGTATAATAGTTGGTGTAATCTTAAGTTTTATTCCATAGCATAATCCCTCATGATTCTCTACATTATGCACTTTAACACTTGTAACTCCTACATCTTCCCATGTTCCGTTATTTTCATAATCTATATAATAGCGGACATATTCATAACTTCCTTGCTGATTGAAGTTTCCTAAGTATCCTTCTACTTTTTTTATTTTTATGGAACTTCTTAATTCTTCTTTAGCTGGATGATAACTTGTACAACCAAGTTCTTCAAACAACGTAGAATTCACAATACTTTTAAAGGGTTCTCCATAAAGTTTGGCTTCCAGATTTCCGTAATAGTTTAGGTTCGAAATCAAATTCATTTTAAGACCATAGCGATCTTCTAAGTCTATTTTTTTTGCTTTCATAATTGCTTGATTTAAATTTTTAAAGAGCCACTAAACCACTATTTGATTTAGTTGTACACTGCAGTATTGTACAAATCTCATAAAACCTTTCCTTTAAATTGAAGAGCGATAAACCCATAAATAGCTTGTAGTCAACGGAAATATTTTAGGCTATTTAACCCTGACTATTAAGGCTTTATCACTTTTTGTTTAGTAAGAATTTACTGTTTATTTGTAGGGTAATTACAAATTATTTTAATAACTTTAAAAACACGATAAAATGAAAAAAATTATTTTAACACTCACAGTGACTTTAGCAATTATTATAATTTGCTTTAGCATTTATGAAACAACTACTGCGGCTAAAACACCGTTTTGCGTTGACTATTCTTCTGATCCTATTAGCACATTGCCTATTGAGGTAATAAAAGAAATGACTAAGACATATGAGAACAATCAGCTAAAGCACATTGAAAGTAATATGAGTATGCAAGATTCAAAAGCTATTTGGTTTGATTTGGTTAGGCTGAAGAGATTTATATATCATATTGAACAAAAAACAAAAGATATTGATCCTACTGTTACTGACACACAACTCGGTATTCGTATATATTATGCTAGTTATCCAAACAATGCTAAGTACATTAAAAATCAAATTGGCTTATCAAACGCCAAAAGTGCTAATTATATACAAAAACATACACTTGTTATGATTCCTACTGTAAGAGCAAATAATGAAACAACTAATTATGATTTCAATCCGATTGATCCAGGAACATATCGATCTAATAGTTTGTCATCATCAGTAGGTTATGGTTGGCAACCAAATGACAATGATCAACACAATCAAAATAAGTCCCCTAAAAACATCTATATGTCGTTAGGTTATAGTAGAACTGAGAATGACTCTGATGCAGCTATAAATCATGGTGGTTTATTTCCTCCTGGGGATGCAAAAGGTCTCTTTTTTATAGAAAATTAAAATGTCTGAAGAAGTACAACATATCCTAAAAGTTATATTACTAATGCTAGAATGTAGCACAGCATTCGTTGGTTGTATTTTTTTATTAAAGTTGAAAAACTCACATTGGAAATGGTTCTCCCTTTACCTAATTTTTATTTGTATTCAAGAAATTTTCTGGATTTTAGTCATTAATGACAAAACCTCTTTATCTATTCAGGAATTCAGAGGTGGTTATTATACTTTTTTTGGTATTCCAGCTCAGTACATCTTCTTTTTTTGGTTGTATGCATATACCTCTTTGCATAAAAAACAGTTGTTTTATAGTTTTTTTGCAATTTATTTATGCACTTTTTTGATTACTGCATTGTACTGTGATACACAACAAGAAATTCGTTTTTTTAGCATTATTATTGGCACTACTCTACTTGCTTTTTTAGTTGTATTAGAATTCATTAAGCAAATTAAAGACGAAAATATTCTCAATTTTAAAACGAATAAAATGTTTTATGTAAATGCAGGTGTTTTGCTCTTTTACATTGGAACATATCCAATGACCGCACTTTCTAATGGAGAATTTCAAGAGTCTCACAAAGAACTTTTTGACGCATTTGTATACTATTTTTTTATTACTAATTATTTAATGTATTTGCTCTTTGCAGCATCATTTATATGGGGAAAAATTCAATTGAAATAATGGTTATTATTTTTTATATCATCTTTATTCCATTTGTGTGGGCAATTATTTTGTTTGTACGTGCGTATCGTATCAAAAAGAAAAAACATACTAAAGAGTTAGAAACTTTAGATGAACTTCACAAAAAAGAATTGTTAGAAACACAGGCGGAAATTCAAAAAGAAACGATGCGGCATATTGGGCAAGAAATTCATGACAATGTTGGGCAAAAACTTACTTTATCTAGTTTGTATTTGCAACAACTTGTTTTTGAAAATAAAGCGCCACAAGTAACTGATACAATCAATTCTATTAATGAAATTATTAATGATTCTTTGTATGAATTACGAAGTCTTTCAAAATCTTTGACAGATGATACTATTGAAAACAATTCACTTTCAGCACTAATTAAAGAAGAATGTAAAAAAATCAAAGGATTACAAGTTTACAATATCGAATTTTACGATCATTCAGAAGCGTTAGCACTTTCATATCAAATGAAAAGTATTTTATTGCGGGTTACACAAGAGTTCATTCAAAATAGCATTAAACATGCACATTGTAAAAAGATAGAAATCAATTTGTCTAATACATCAACACAATTACAATTACAACTTATAGATGACGGAAAAGGATTTGATACAAAAAATCTAAAAACCAAAGGTATCGGTTTACAGAATATGAAAAAGCGAACTGAGATTATTAATGGTATTTTCCTTTTGGAAAGTGAACCAAAGACTGGAACTCGTTTAACTTTAAAAATTCCTATGTAATGAAACATACTATTGCCATTGTAGATGATCATATTTTAATTGCGAATGCACTGAAAAGTATTATTTCAAATTTTCCACAATTTGAAGTCATACACATTTGTGAAAACGGGTTGGATTTTCAGGAAAAATTAAAAACTAAAGCGTTACCAGATATTGTTTTGTTAGATATTAGTATGCCAGTTATGGATGGTTTTACAACTGCTTTATGGTTAAAAGAAACACATCCAACTATTTTGATCATGGCATTAAGCATGCAAGATGATGAGCAGAGTTTGATAAAAATGGTGAAAAATGGTGCAAGAGGATACATGCTTAAAAATGCACAACCTACAGAGTTGGAAAAAGGATTAAATATTTTAGTTGATAAAGGTTATTTTTTTCCTGATTGGGCTTCTTCCAAAATATTTATGTCTATCAGCGAAAATACTATTAATGTTAACTTGAAAGCCAATCTTTCTGAGCGAGAAATAGAGTTTTTAGCATATACGATTACTGAAATGACGTATAAAGAAATTGCTGAAAAAATGTTTTGCAGTCCACGTACTATTGAAAATTATAGAGATAGTTTGTTTGGGAAATTAAACCTAAAATCGCGTGTAGGCTTAGCTGTTTATGCGCTTAAAAACGGATATGACAAATAATAGAATGCTTGCATAGAAGAAAGAGAACGCCAATTCGTTATAAACCAAACTATTATGGGAATACCGTAATTGATTTTCAGATTATTTAAGTACTATTACATTGATAACCAAAAACTTAAAATCATGAAAAAGCAACAATTACAAACGCTAACATTAAACAAAAAGTGTATTTCAACATTTAAAATTAATGCTGTAAAAGGCGGTTGTCCAACTGACAATTGTCCTAATTATACAAGAGACCGTTCATGTATACAATCATGTAATGGAATGTGTCAATAAAATTTTAAAATATTCACCAAAAAGAAAAGCTTCAATCTTACAATTGAAGCTTTTTTACTTTTATAGTTTCTTTTTTCTTTATCAATTAAAAAGTACGATTATTTAAAGAAAAAGAACATGCTATTTTATAAAACGTCATTTTGTAATCTATACCAAAATTCGAATTTAAGCTATTGATTAAATAAATTTCAATATGCTGATTTACAACACATTAAATTCAGTTCAATCAAATAAAAAGTTTTGATTTTTAGTGAAAAAAATTTAGAATTATGTTAAAAAAAGATTACTGCTTTTTTTTACACTGATACTTTATAAAGCGTCATACACTTGTCTTTGTTTGCGTTATTTTTTGTCATTTCTTCGTTTCAGATTTTAACTAAAACATCTATTATGAAAAAAAAGAGTATAAACAAATTCGCATTAAGAAAAAGTACAGTATCAGCTATTAACGGACGACTTATTAATGGAGGTTTAGCATCTAACCATGCTAATTATGGAGATTACAGTGATGTACATTCTGATTTAGTTTCTCTACCTGTAGCAGGAAATTGTGCAGGAGATACATTTGCATTGTCATGTATTTGTAGTAATGGAGTAAATAATGACACAGCAACTCCAGTTGACAAAGAGCCAGCTGCTCCAGTAAGAAGATAATTTATATATCTACAAGCGAACTAAGGTTCGCTTGTAGTTTTTAATTATTTAAAAGTTTCCAAAATTTCTTCTAAGTTTTCAATAATCGGATCAACGTCTTTGTTGTTCTTTTTTTGTTTTTTTCGCACTATAATAAAGCCAACAATGAGCAACCAACTATAGGTTAGCCCATATGCAATTAGTTTGAATTTCAGACTTGCATTGTGTAAAACATCTTGAAAATAAATTGTCATTCCAACAGCTAATAATGCTAAATAAACTGGCATAAAAAAGTTAGTAATCCATTTGAAATAACGTAGTTTTTTCAACATTTTTGTTGCAAATGCTTTCATGTTTTCTGAAATGTCATTCGGCGTCCGCCAAAATAATACACGATACCACATCATCGCTAAAGTTACGATTAGAAGTATAAACATAAATGTCAATCCTAAATAGAAATTATCTGATCGTTCTTTAAGCGGATTTGTTCTCCACAACCAAATAAACACTGCAAATACAGCGGCAAATGAAATACTCATAAGTAGGTTTCCAAAGACAATTTTTCGTTGTAATTTTTTGAGTTTATCAAACAACGAATTGTTTACTTCTTTAGATTCAATTTCTCCTGAAGAAACGGATTTCCAATCGTTTTGTAAATCGTTAAAATCATTCATTATTATATATTTTTAAAAGTCGTTTTTTGATTCTGTTGATACGAACACCAACATTGTTAGCTTCGATTCCAATAATGTCTGCAATTTCTTTGTAACTCAGTTCTTCTAAGACCAAACTGATAATTAAACGTTCGTCTTTTTTGAGTTTTTGCACACATTGCATGAGTTTGTTCACACGATTTTCTTGCGATTGTCGTTCCGTATCAATGACTTCTTCAAACGTGTCTGGCAATTCACGATTTGATAATCGTACTTGTTTTTTGGTGTGTCGATTGAACGTAATTGTTGTGTTGAGTGTTACACGATACAACCAAGTTGTCAGTTTTGAGTTTCCTTTGAAATTTTTAAGTCCATTCCAAACGTTGATCAATACTTCTTGATATAAATCATCCACCAAATCTTTTTCATAGAGATACGCTAGACAAATTCGATAGATTTTGTCTTTGTGGTGAGTTATGATTTCTTTAAAATATTCTTCTCGCATCCGAAATTAGTTGTTTTTGATAAAGTTTGATACTTCTTTGTAGAATGCCGCTGGATTGTCGAGCATGATAAAATGTTCTGCTTTATCAATAATTTTCACCGTACATGAATTGCAATTTTGATATTGTTGTTGATACATTTTTAGTTTATCAGCACTGGTAAAGTTAGGAAATTGTGCAATAGGTTTGTTCCAATTCGTTAATACTAATGTTGGTGTTTTCACGGCTTTTATATCATCACGTATATCTGTACTCATCATTTCAAACATCGTATATCCTAGCGTTCTGCGATCAGATTTTGCAGCATCGCTTAGTACAAAATCTACTTTTTCTTTGTTACGCATCATACTGTTTAGCGTTTGTTTTAATGTATTTCGCAACGTAGCATCGTCCATTGTCATGTACATTTCTTTGAGCATTCCGTAGGTCGATTTTACGATTTCTTCTGTCATAGCAGGATTTGAAGCACCAGCCAAAAATGGCAAACTGTCTACTATGATAATTTTTGAGACTAAGTTTTCATCTTCAATTGCCATGAGTAAACTTGTAAATCCACCAATACTATGCCCCATAAGAACACTATTTTTTGTTTTATGCTTTTTGATGTATGAAATCATTTGTGTTTTGACTTCTTGTAAAATGGTTTCTGAAGTAATTGGTTGTACACCGCCATAACCCGCAAGTGTAATGACGTGTATTTGATAATTTTCTTTGTATTGAGCAACCGTTTCATTCCAAACATTTCCTGAACATGATGCGCCTGGAATTAAGAATAGTGTATCACCTTTTCCATGAATTGCTACTTCAAAAGCAGTTGTTTTTGTGTTTTCCTGTCCTTGTAAATTCGCGAAAGCAAAAAGGAATAATAGAATAGATCGTATTGTTTTCATCGTTTTTGAGTTTGTATTTCCCTTTTAGTACGATGGTTTTATTTTTATTACAGTTTGAATATAAAAAAATCCTAAATTTTTTAGATTTTAGGATTGTTTCGTTTGGATTTTAGAAGTCGTTCTTAGCTAAATCATCTACTCTATTTAAATGTTAATTAAGGTGTTACCGTAAACAGATTGTAATTTGTTTTTATATTTTTTTAGTACTAATCAAACCATTATAACATGAAAAAAAGAAAACTAAAGTCTTTAAGACTTAACAAAAAATCTGTTTCAAATTTTGAAAACATTTCAATTCACGGAGGAAACGACGATGCTAATACAGGATTTTGTACGCTAACACGTTTTACTCGTAATCATGAATGTTATACTAAAGATGTATTTATATGCCAAACTGGTGACGCTTGTCCCTCTGTGTATGGCTGTCCTTCTTTTGTAAATTGTTAAGTTATTTAAAGCGAGCTTCGGTTCACTTTTATTTTTTTATTCAATTTCCTAGTTCAAACGTTTTCTATCTTCTAAGGTTTCAGCGATAAGACTTTTTAAAATATCATTGTCTACCTTGTTGATTTGAATTGATTGAAAATCGTCTTGAAATGCCTTAATTTCTTGAGTACTAACATTTTTGACACGTAAATTTCGTGTCACTTCGCGCCATATATCCGAGAGTCGTCCAATAAGTTTTTTGTTGGATTGAAATTGTAATCGCAATTGAAGCAACATACTTTTTGTGTAATTCAGAAATTGTGGCATTTCTACAATTTGTTCTATACAACAGTCCATAAACTGCTGAATTTCATTTTCACTTTGAAAAGAGCAGAAGCTGTAATCATCAGCTGCATCATCTTTTTTACACACTATAATAGCAAGTGTATCTTTAATGATTGTTGTACAATCGTAATTAGCTTCATAGTAAATTTCTAAACCTAAATCTGTGTTGATTACTAAGACTTCATTACGTATTAATCCCGTTAAAAAGTTTTTCAACATATGCACTTCTTCGTGCGAGATCAACAATTGTTTTTTGAAATTTTTTTCGTTAATGTGGAGGTATTTTAATTCCATCTTACTATACATTTATGCAATTAGAGAATAGGGGACTTTTATAGGGAAATAAAAGTATCAACACCGACATAGATGCTAACTGTATTAAATTTAATACATTAACAGATAGAAAACATATTAAATTAGATTATTAGATAGAATTAAACGATAAAAGAAACTTATGTAACGACATTTGGAGTTATCAGAATAAGATTACTCTACAATTTCCATTTTCTTGAGTAAGAACGAAGCATTCATGTTGGAACAGATTCCTTTTTTCAGTAAATACCCAAAAAACAGTTCGTCATTGATGATTTCTGCATCGAAGAAGTAGTTTTTGACTTGATCAATTTCTTTTTCTAATTCACATAAACTTAGGTCGTGCGTTGCAATAATTCCTGCTGCGTTTTGAGAAGCGAGTTTTTGTACTATTTTTTTAGAACCCATTGCTTTGTCATGACTGTTGGTTCCTTTGAGAATTTCATCTAAAATGATGAAGTATGTATCGTCTTTTATTTTGTCTACAATCATTTTTAAGCGCTGTAATTCAGAAAAGAAGTATGATGCACCTTCTGCTAACGAATCAGTTGTACGCATGCTTGTAATAAGCTTTATGGGCGAATATGTTGCTTGTTCAGCACATATAGGCAAACCAGCATTAGACATTACTATACTTAAAGAAACCGTTCGTAAGAAAGTACTTTTCCCTGCCATGTTTGCACCAGTAACAATAAAAAATTCTGAGTTTCCTATATTGAAATCGTTGTCAATTCTATTATTGGTGCGTAATAACGGATGTCCTAATTGTGTTGCACTGATAACCTGTGTAGCGCTTTCAGTAATTGTTGGGTAGTTAAATTGTGGATGATTGAACGCAAAGTTTCCTAAACTGTTATACGCATCAAAGAACGTTACTACCTCAAACCATTGCGCAACTTTGTTTCGATGTTTTCCAATCCACGTTTCAATGTGATATGATTTTGAGATATCCCACAATAACAAGCCATTTAAGAAAATTCCAACTAAGATATTGTTACGATTGTCTAACGCATCAATTCGTTTTGAAAATTCGCGAACTAATGCGGATGCTTTTTGCACATCACTGTGAATATTTTGCTGCTTTTCTTGTAAGCTTTTTGTGGTAAATGTTTCTTCTTCAATACGCTGTAATAGGTGTCCGTATTGCTGAAATGTATCTTTGGCTTTGTTTGTATTGATGGAAAGTTGATTGATGTTTTTTAAGAAACGTCCTGTAATTCCTAAACCAAGTCCTATCCAAAGTAAAACATATAGAAACGGAATAATTTCCAGAAATGATAAGGTTATTATTGTAATGGATAACGCCGAAAAGATCATTGGCATATATCGAATTGCTTTTGGTAAAAAGTTTTTATATTCATGCAACCATGCTGTAATACTTTTAGATGTAGTTTCCACTTTTATAAGTAATGCAATTGCTGAAAAATGTTGTCGCCAATCTGCTTTTTCTCCTAATTCTCTAATCGCTTCTTGTCGTGTTGCAATGTTTGAAATTGTATTGCTTGCTAGCAATTGTGCCAGTTCATTTTTTCCTTCGCGTGTGGTTGCTCTGTTTAGATATTGAAAGAACGAAGCATTTCCAAAGAGATCAATATCATAACTAAATTCGTGTGAAGCATCAAGATATTCTTCACCTGTTGGTAGTTTGGAAAGATCACCATTGATGACATCTATTTCAAGTTGATTGCATTGTATTAGTGCTTTTAGCTTGTTGCTTTTGTATACTAAATCAGCATGACGAAATACAAGAAATAGAAAGATTGCCAAACCAACAATTCCGGCTACTATTACATATTGCCATTGTCCAAATAAGAGATACATCGCGAAAGCGATACTTAAAAAAACGAGCAAACGAAGTACACTTGATTGATTTAGTTTTCGTCGTTGAATTTTTAATTCTGCTTCAAATTTGGCTTTTTGCGCTTTATAGAAAGTAATCGGGTCTTGCATGATGGTATTCTGAGAAATATCTTGCCAAGAAACAAAAAAAAACGCAAACCATATAGATTTGCGTTCGCTAGTATTTCATCCTAAGAAAAGTTTAACAATTCTATTTGCAATACATTAGTTTTTGATAATTTTAAGCACTTTCTTTTTGAGTTGAATGAAATAAATTCCTTTGGTTAGTTGTTCAATATTAATAGCTTCATTTTCTACGATAGTTCCTTCTAATACTTTTTTACCATAGATATCAAGTATGCTATAGTTTTCTTGTTGTTTTAGATTGGTTAATTGAATTGAATTTGTAGCAGGATTTGGATACGCTTTTACTTTTGCTTCATTCACATCAACATCATTTACACTTAGGGTAGAATCATCAATATTTACAGAAAATGCTAAGTGTTGTCCGACTTGTGCTGCGCCATCCCTGTATAATACTCCGCCTGTGTAATTAGGAAAGAATGGCCCGTTGAATCCGTATCCAGTTAGTGTTGGCAGCGTAAAATCGGACACAATGATAGTGTATTGTGAGGAAGCATTCATAGCAATTGTAAGTGCAGAAAAGTCGAAAACAACAGTAGAATTCAGTTCTACATTATTTAGTGTCCCTAATACGTTTCCTGCTAATCCATCGCCTTCATATAAACGTACTGTAGCAAAGCCAATGTTATTCATAGGGCCTGTTGGTTGAGGCTGGAAACCTGAATTAAATGTAATACTTGTAAGTGTTCCTCCACACGAACTATCAGTTGTAAAAGAAATACCGATGGAGCTTCCGGCACCATCAAAGTTGGCATTGTCACTATACGATGGTCCGCATTGTGCATTTAGAAATAATGTTGCGCTCATAAACGCAAAAAAAACAAGTAGTTTTTTAGTCATAACATATAAGATTTAAGGTTAAGTATTGTAAATATATGCTACTAACCTTTTATCTTTCTTACGAATGTTCTGAACCACTTGTACAATGTTCTGAACAATTACTTTGTTATTCTAATGAGTTTTATAACAAGTTAATTTTCTGCAATAATTCGTCTTTGTATTTTTTTCCTATTGGAATACTTGTGCCTAAAATAACAACTGTATTATGATCAATTTGTTCTAGATAATTAAGATTTACAATATAGCTTCTATGCACACGTACAAATTGATTGTTGAGTTTGGTAATGATATGATTCAGATTTCCTCTAATAAGGTGTTTCTGTTCATTTTTTAATTGTATTTCTGCATATACATGCTCACTTTTGATGAATAAAATATTTTCAAATTTTAGTTTTATGAACACATTTTTATCCTTTATAAAAAACGCATCTTTTATGATGAGTTCTTCTTCATTGACTTCACCTACTCTTTTTGAATAGTTGTATAATGCAATTTCGATGGAAGAGTACAATTCATCTTTTGTAAATGGCTTTACCAAATAAGCAGGCGGCATTACTTTTTTAGCTTCAGAAACCGTTAATGGATCAGAGTTTGAAGTGAGGAATATAAAAGGAAAGTCGTACTCTTTTCTAATTTTTTCGGCAATATCAATTCCCGTTTTTCTTCCTGATAGTTGAATGTCTAGAATAGCAATGTCTGGTTTTTCTGTTTCAATTGCTTCAATGGCTTCCGTGTAGTTGATTACTGGCTCTAAGGCATCATATCCTAAATCATCGAGTGTATCACATATATGATCGGCAATGATGATTTCGTCTTCTACTACTAATATTTTTACTTTGCTCATACCTTTATTAGTCTAATAATGCTCTTGTGTTTGTGTCCTTAAACGTAATTTCGAAAGATGCGCCTCCTGTATTATTTACCATAAATTTTCCTTGTAATTGCTTGGTCAAACGTTTTACCAAACGCAGTCCTAAGCTTTTTACTTTTGCCAAATCAATAGTCTCATCTATTCCTTTTCCGTTGTCAGCTACTACTAATTTGTATTCTTCTTCATTGAGCTTATTGATAGAGATATTTAATTGATTTTCTTTGGTGGCATCAAACGCATATTTGTATGCATTTGTAATCAATTCATTTACAATTAAACCTAGTGGAATTGCCGTATCAATATCAAATTGCATGTTTTTGGTATTGATATTGGTTTGCACTTTTTTCTCAGAAGCATACATGTACGATAGTTCTTTGACCAACACATTTATATATTCATCAAAGTCAATTAAACCTGTTTCATTTTGATAGAGTTTTTGATGAATTAATGCCATCGATTTGACTCTATTTTTCCCTTCATTTGCCAAATTCAATGCTTTTTCATCTTCAATACCTTTGGTTTGTAATTCGAGTAAGCTTGATACAATTTGGAAGTTGTTCTTTACTCTGTGATGCACTTCTTTGAGTAATAACTGCTTTTCTTGCAAGGCTTTCTCTATGATTTTATTTTTTTCGTCTAGTATTTTTGAAGTTTTCTTTTTGCGTTGATACGCGTAATAAGCAAATCCTCCAAGAGCTAATGCAGCTATAAAAAGTGCTAATAGAATTTGCTGTAAATGTTTTTCTTGTTGAATTTCATTTTGTTGCTCCAACGTCATAATATCCATCGCTTCTGCATTTTGAATACTGTCTTTGTATTGTTTTTTTTCAAAAGCATACGTAAGCTCTAATTCTTTTTCGTTTTCTATTTTGGCTTTGTTAACTAAGGAATCTTTGGTACGTGAATAGTTATCTAAATAAAAAAAGGCTTTGTTTTTATTTCCTAAATCTTTATGTAGTGTTGCTAATGCTTTCGCGACATATTGTTTATCTTTTAGTTTATTGAGTTTATCCCAAATTTTATATGCTTTTTCAAACGAAACAATAGCGTTTGCTTTGTTGCTAATATTTGCCCAATAGTCGCCCGTAGTTTGATATAAGTATCCTAAAAAACTTGGATTTATTTTTGTAGGCAATCCTTTTTTTGCGCTGGAAAGGTACGTATATGCACTGTCAAATTTTTGTTCTTTCATTAATGCTCTTGCCATGTGAACAGAAGCATAGGCTTTTCCATACCCAAAGTTGATACTATCTGATAATGCTATAGAAGCATGCATATTGTCTTTTTGTTCTTTGACAGTAACACAGTTACAACTTGCGTAAATCATTCCTAAATTGTTTCGCCAAACAACAACACTTCTTTTATTATTTGTACGATCAAAATAAGTAAGCATTTCTTTTACCGCTTCCACACTTTCCTTGTAATATCCTTTAGAATAGTATAGAAAGCTTTTTCCTTGTAGAATTGGCAATAATTTTTCTCCATCTTTGTATTGCAACGCAATTTTTTGCGCTTCGTTTAGGTCCTTGATTGCATTGTCTGTTTGAGAAAAATTCCCATAAATATTTGATCGAAATGAATATGCATTGATCATTAATTCTTTGTCTTCAATTGCTTTTGCATATTCCAATGCTTTATTTACAGATTCAAACGCCTTATTATATTTACTCTGCGATTGGTACGCTCTTCCCATTGCAACATGAATTTTGCTCAAAGTTGCTACTTCATCAAGCTCTTCATATAATGCAATCGCTTTTTGAAAATTTTCAACAGATTCCACTTCACCATAATTACTTTTTAAAGCAATAGCGTATTGTGCTTTTGCCAATAACCTTTTATTATTTGCTTTTTGAGCAAGTTCTTTTTGAAGATTTAAAAGGTATGTAAGACTATCTTTTTGATTTGTTTTTGAAACAAGATCTGCAATACTATCGTATTGCTTTTGTAAATCACTTTGTTGTGCAGAAACATTTAGCGAAAAGCATAAAACTATAATAAAAAAGTAGCTTTTAAATGGTTTTATAGACATAAGAAATCTATTTCATGGTTAGTTTGAATGCTTGTAAAAGTACAATATGTTTTTAAACATTGAAAGGAGATGTATTTTTTAATAAAATACATCTCCTTCCCTAAATATCGATATGTTTGTAATACATTAATTTACCGTAATTTTCTTAACAATCGTTTTATGATTTCCATTTTTAATCTTTAAAAAGTACAAGCCTGATTGCAACTTGGAAACATCAATTTTTACAGCTCTATCCTGTTGGATAAGTTTGTTGCTTCCATATACCATTTGCCCTGTAATTGTATACATTGTAATGTTTGTTTTGTTAATTTGATTACTTTCAAATTGTATTGTTAGCAAATCATCTACAGGATTTGGACTTACACGTACTTCAACTGATAGTGCTTCTTCTTCTACTCCTAAAGTACTATTGATTCCTTTATACCATGCAAAATACCCAGGATTGAAAGTTCCTGCAACAAGATCTAAAATATTATCTCCATCTACATCTCCCAATGTTATGGAAGGAAATGCACCTATAGTTATATTAAGATCTCCTCCAAAACTTTGTAATGCATACGTTCCAAAATCTGGAGCCGTAACGGTACCAATGTTTTCTATCCAAGAAGGTATACCTCCATCTCTACCAAAACACATGTCAAAATCACCATCACCATCCACATCAACAAAATTAGGAACACTAATTAACACATCGCCATGTGGCCAGTTTCTTTGTATTAATGCCGATCCTGGATCTAAATCCCATGGGTTTTCTAAGTGATATTTACGTTCAAAAATAGGCGCAAGTTTTGTTCCTGTATTTAAAAAGTAAGATACAGAATCTCCTCCCATACCTACCATATCGTAGTCCATATCATTGTCTAAATCTACAAAGTTAGCACTAGGAAAGTTTGCTATGTTTTCGTTTTCTATTCCAGGAATTGTCGAATCTACAAAGTTTGGCACAGTTGCCGTTCCTGTATTTTCATAGTAATGAATATCATTCGTTGTAGCTGCGGTCTCATCCAATCTGGCAAAAACAAATAAATCGTAATCACCGTCATCGTCAATATCTATAAGTTCGCATCTAAGTTCATTATTTCCACCTGGAGCGTATTGAATAGCATCAATAGTTGGCAAAGCAGTTAGCACCCAATTTGGACTTGTAGCTGTACCCGTATTTTCAAAATAGAATATTCTTCCTTCTTGCGATTGACCTCCAGCAACGATATCTAAATCGCCATCGTTGTCCAAATCGACCAAAACTGGTTGTAATAATCTATTTAGTCCTAATGGTAATTCCGCTGTTTCGAGTCCAGCAGGATTAGGACCAGGAGCTGTAACAGCTGTATTTGCAAATAGCCCTGCTGCATTTGTGGTATGCGCTCCTTGAAGTTCCCAACCAGAATCTGGAAATAAGATCGTTTGCGCGTTTGCATAATAAAAACTTGATAATAACATCAAGCAAAGTAGTTTTTGTTTCATAAGATTTGAGTCTTTTCAATAGGTTAGTGAAACAAATATAATTTGAAAAGCTCTTGGTGTTTTCCACAATGTTCTAAACGCATCGTATAATGTTCTGAACTCTATTTTATTGTTATAAAGCAAAAAAAGCGAATACCTAATTAAAGATACTCGCTTTAAATTTTAGCATTTTTTTACTTACAGCTCTTTTTGATCTATGTATTTGAAAAAAGAAATAATTGTTTGTACAGCATTTGTATAGAATGTTGGGTGAATGTTCTCAAAATCATCCGTTGGCTTGTGATAATCTTTGTGGTCTTCTACACCAAAATAGATGAATGGAATTTTAGCTTCGTGAAATCCGGCATGATCGCTCATAGCTGTCCATTCTTTATGTCCAATTTTCAAGCTTAGTTCGCCAGCGGTTTCTATGTTTTCAATATACTTTTTATATGGTGGATAGTGTTGTGGACCTACTGCGTAGAGTTCATTTTTATCACTTCTACTTATCATGTCCATATTGATATTTAGCTTGATCTGTGATTTTTCTATTATTGGATTATCTACATAATAGTATGATCCTAACAATCCTTTTTCTTCCGCATCAAAAGCAGCAAGGATAACAGAATGTTTTGGTGGATGTTTTTGGAAGTATTCCGCGAAAGCAAACAACGCACTTATTCCTGAGGCATCATCATCTGCGCCATTGTATATTTTTCCATTTTTAATTCCTTCATGATCGTAATGTGCAGATATTACAATGTATTCATTTGGCTTCTCACTTCCTTTTACAAATCCTAAGATATTTTCACCTTGAATTTCTTTCATTGGAAATACTTGTACAAAGTTTTCCCCTAATGGTTTTACGTTCAATTTTTTGAACTCTCCAATGATATAGTTTTTAGCTTTTGTAGCGCCAGCAGTTCCTGTTTCTCGTCCTTCATAACTGTCTAACGACAATTCTTTTACATGATTTAATAAATTAGTTTTGCTAAAATCATATGATATTTCTTTTTGTATTTCTGAATTTTCTTGCGTTACTGTTTCAGGTTTTTTTTCTGTTTTGCAACTTATAAAAAGTAAAATAGAAATGATTAAAACGATTCTTGATACTTGCATATTGTTTTTTGAATGATATAAATTAGAGTTCTCAAATTACATTAATTCACATGATATAACTAAAAAATCCCAAGCGTTAACACTTGGGATTTTGATATATATTGTATGTGATTGAAATTTATCCTTTCAAGGATGCTTTTAAATATTCACGATTCATACGTGCAATATTTTCAAGAGAAATTCCTTTCGGGCATTCTACTTCACAAGCTCCTGTATTGGTACAGTTTCCAAATCCTTCTGCATCCATTTGGTTAACCATGTTCATTACACGATCTGTTGCTTCAACTTGTCCTTGTGGCAATAATGCAAATTGTGATACTTTCGCCGAAACAAATAGCATTGCACTTGAGTTTTTACACGTTGCTACACAAGCTCCACAACCAATACATGTTGCTGCATCAAAAGCAGTATCTGCATCTTGTTTGTTTACAGGAATTGCATTGGCATCAATTGTATTCCCAGACGTGTTTACGGAAATAAATCCTCCAGCATGCTGAATACGATCAAAAGAACCTCTATCTACAATTAAATCTTTGATTACAGGAAATGCTTTTGCTCTAAATGGTTCAATATAGATTGTATCGCCATCTTTAAACATACGCATGTGCAATTGACATGTAGTTACACCTCTATCTGGTCCATGTGCTTCGCCATTGATGTATAATGAACACATTCCACAAATACCTTCACGACAATCGTGATCGAATGCTACAGGCTCGTCTCCAGTATTTATAAGTTGTTCGTTTAAAACGTCTAACATTTCAAGGAAAGACATATCTGGTGAAATATCATTGACTTTATAATCAACCATTTTACCTTTATCGTTAGCGTTTTTTTGACGCCATATTTTTAACGTTAAATTCATAGCTTTCCTTATTTGTATGATCTTTGTTTTAATTCTATATCCTTGAACTCTAATTGTTCTTTATGTAATACTGCATCACTAGGTTCACCTTTGTATTCCCATGCTGATACATATGCAAAATCTTTATCGTTACGCAATGCTTCACCTTTTTGCTCTCCATCTAATTCAACAGAATCTTCTCTAAAGTGACCTCCACAAGATTCTTCTCTGTTAAGTGCATCTTTAGCAAATAATTCTCCTAATTCTAAGAAATCTGCTACACGACCTGCTTTTGCTAGTTCTTCGTTGTATTCTTCGTTCGTTCCAGGTACTTTAACTTCTTTCCAGAATTGCTCACGAAGTGCTTTTATTTCTGAAATTGCTTCCGTTAATCCTTTTACATTACGAGACATTCCAACTTTATTCCACATGATCTTTCCTAATTTCTTATGGAAATAATCTACAGAATGTTTTCCTTCATTTGTAACGAAGAAATTTAATTTCTCTTTCACTTCTTTCTCAGCTTCAACAAATTCTTTTGAATCTGTTGAAATTGGTCCAGTACGAATATCATCAGATAAATAATCACCTATTGTGTATGGTAATACAAAATATCCGTCTGCCAATCCTTGCATTAAAGCAGAAGCTCCTAATCGGTTTGCACCATGATCTGAGAAGTTTGCTTCACCGATACAATATAAACCAGGAACAGTTGTCATTAAGTTATAATCTACCCAAACTCCACCCATTGTGTAGTGAACTGCTGGATAAATCATCATTGGTGTGTTGTATGGATCTTGATCTACGATCTTCTCATACATTTGGAATAAGTTTCCGTATTTATTTTTTACTACTTCTTGTCCTAATTTTTTAACTAGCGCTGCATCATCTTCATTTAATCCTTTTACATGCGCTTGCTCTTTTCCATAACGTTGAATTGCAGAAGCAAAGTCTAAAAATACAGCTTCACCAGTTGCATTGACACCGTAACCAGCATCACAACGTTCTTTTGCCGCACGAGATGCAACATCACGAGGAACTAAGTTTCCAAAGGCTGGATAACGACGTTCTAAGTAATAATCTCTATCATCTTCTGCTAAATCTTTAGGTTTTAATGATCCAGCCTTAATAGCCTCAACATCTTTCATGTTTTTTGGAACCCAAATACGTCCATCATTACGTAGAGACTCAGACATCAATGTTAATTTTGATTGATGATCTCCAGAAACAGGAATACATGTTGGGTGAATTTGTGTGTAACAAGGATTTGCAAAGTATGCACCACGTTTGTGTGCTTTCCAAGCTGCTGTTACATTACTTCCCATCGCATTTGTTGATAAGAAGAATACGTTACCATAACCACCAGTTCCAAGAACTACAGCATGTGCTGAATGACGTTCTACTTCTCCAGTAATTAAGTTACGTGTTATAATTCCACGAGCTTTCCCATCAACTTTTACAACGTCTAACATTTCGTGACGATTGTACATTTTGATTTTACCACGACCAATTTGGCGGTTCATAGCAGAATACGCTCCTAATAATAATTGTTGCCCAGTTTGTCCGGCTGCATAAAATGTTCTTGATACAAGAACTCCACCAAACGAACGGTTATCAAGCAATCCACCATAATCACGAGCAAAAGGAACTCCTTGTGCTACACATTGATCAATGATGTTTGCAGAAACCTCAGCCAAACGATATACGTTTGCTTCACGCGAACGATAATCTCCTCCTTTTACGGTATCGTAAAAAAGTCTGTATGTTGAATCTCCATCTCCTTGATAGTTTTTTGCTGCGTTGATTCCTCCTTGTGCTGCAATTGAGTGCGCACGACGTGGAGAATCTTGAAAACAAAATGCTTTTACATTATATCCAAGCTCTGCTAAGGTAGCAGCAGCTGAACCTCCAGCCAATCCAGTACCAACAACGATAACATCAATGTTACGTTTGTTTGCTGGATTTACTAAGTCAATGTTATTTTTATAATTAGTCCACTTATCTGCTAGTGGTCCTTGAGGTGTTTTTGAATCTAAAGCCATAGTTCTGATAAGTTTTTTAATGAGTTCCTGAAAAATGGTGGAATAAAGCGATAAAAATAAATCCTACTGGGATTCCGATTGCATATACTTTACTAACACCTTTTAATGCTTTTGTATACTTATTGTTTGCTCCAACTGATTGAAATGCTGAACCAAATCCATGTAGTAAGTGTAATGCTAAGAATACAAATCCAACACAGTATAAAGCAACTCTCCAAATTGGTTCAAATTTGTGAACTAACTCTTCATGATACCTATATCCACTTGTTGCGTCTGCTGGATTGATTAATCCTGACATATCGCCATCAATAAACTTGACATTCAATTCAGGAATCCAAAAGTCAATAAAGTGAATTACTAAGAATACAAGGATAAATCCTCCACTCCAAATCATATTTCTACTCATCCAAGTAGAGTTTGCATTTCCATTATTCTTTGCATAGCTTACTTGTCGTGCACTGTTGTTTTTGAGTTCTAATATAAATCCCATTACAAAGTGAAAAATCACTCCAATAATCAATACTGGTTGTAAAAGATATTGTACAGCCCAAAATGTTCCCATAAAATGAGACGCTTCATTGAAAGCATCTGGACTAAATACAGAAAGAATATTGATTGCAAAGTGTTGTAAGATAAAAAACATTAGGAAGAGTGCTGAAAGTGCCATCGCAAACTTTCTTCCAATCGAAGAATTTAAAATTCCGCTCATTATAATTGTGATTAATTATTTGTTTCACAAATATACGGAGCACTCAGATGGTCTACAAATTTTAACCCTTGTTTTAAAGTCTATTTAGAATGGATTTAATTAAAAGTTGAATCTAGGATTCACAATAGAATTGTAGATTGACCCAAATGAATAACTAAAGCCAATTGTAGCCCAATAATTATAGCCAGACTGCAATTGTTGTTGTTGAAGCAATAATTCTTCCAGTGATACATCACCAGCAGGAAGATTGATTTGATTTCTGGTAATTCTATAATTTCCTCCAACGTTAAAATTGAAACCTTTAAATACTCTGATATTAGCACCTAAATAAAACCCTAAAGAATTAAGCCTTGTATCGTGTAAGTATTGATTAAAAGATACTTCCCCATTAATATTCCCCCATTCTTGACGAACACTACCACCTAATAAAAGAGAGTGTTCAAAGACGAGTTCTTTCTCTTCACCAAATACGGATCGCTCTATATAATCATTAAAAACTAATCCATTTCGATACGATAAAATAAGTTGTTTTTTTGCAGATTGCTCATACGTAAAAAAGTTATACTCTATTGCTGGCTTAAATCTCCAAAACAAGTTATAATTACGATAGGTTGAAGTTCCTATATCTCCAAAGAAACCAAAAGACCAATGACTACTTATACTCAAAACATCACTTACATTTAAGGACTTATTGTTATTAATTGCTACAATATCTTCCCCATCAAAAGTAAAGGTCGATTTGTTTTCACCAAAACTAGCTCTCAATGAAAATTTATTTTTCTCAGTGACTCTTTTGGCAGAAACATTAAAATTTAAATTACTCGATTTATTTGTTTCTTCTCCATTAAAATAACCACGAGCTGCAAGTCTGAATACCCAAAAGTTCCAAGCATCTTTTTCTACAACTTCTGTTTCATCTTCCAAACTAGGAACACTAACCGTTACATCAGTTATAGTTCCATTTTCTATCCAAAACCGAACAAGACCGATTTTTATATGTTTTAATATTTCACTCCTAACAACATCACTAGTCATATCAGTATTAGTAGAGAATTCTATTTTATAATTGATTTTTTCAAATTCTTTTTTACCAATAAAATCAATTTCATATAAACGTCCACCACTTCCATTTGCCTGCGTAACAAAGAATAAATGGACATCACTAAGACCTTGATCTCTTACAAATTGAACATTGCTAAGGTTTTGTTTTATGTATGTGTGATCGCAAATGTTACAGTCGAGAAATATTTTGAGATTTTCATTTATAGTATCTTGTGAAAAAGCAATAGAAGAGATCAACATTATTGCAAGCAATGAAATAGACTTTAGCATAGTTTTATAAAGTATTAAATGAGATAACAGAAGTGACACTAATTTATTTCAACACAAACTATACCATTAAAAACTTATAATTTGAGTTCATTGGTAAAACTAAGTTGACCTTAGCCAAATAGTGTCAAAAAAATGTAAAAGAAGTGTCAACCATTGTGAAAATTCATGGAATTATGAATTATTTAAGGTGATTAATCAATTAATTAGAAACTTCAGGAATCAATCCTCTCAATCCCATATCAACAGGTTGCTCGCCAATAGCTGGCTCATATTTTCCATCAGCGTTTATTTCTGTCCACTCAAAGCTATTATTCACAGAGAATGAAAGTGTCACGACAACATCTTCGGTTTCGTTTCCAGTAATTGTGAATCCGTTTTCAAATTGTCCTGTAACTACACATGAACCTTGAGGCACAGGCGACGAATTAAATAACGGATTTGGAACTGTTGTTGCACCAGCTGGCGCTTGTCCTTGTACTGTAAATCCTAAGGCTTCAAATGCCCAAAATCCCTGCAACTTGTTTTCATTCACCGTAATTAAGTTCCCGTTTATATCAAACCCAGTAATGTAACTATTGTATCCTACAAAACTTGCCAATGTGCCTGTGATATCATTTCCATCTTGCAAGAAATTGATACTTCCTTCTTGATATGCTAATGAAACACGAACCCAATCGTATGTTCCTGCTGTAACTTCTTCTAATGGAATCATCATAAAAACTTCATTATCTCCTGCAAATTGTGCATTTTGAAAATCGATTGCTGTAGTTCCTCCTGCAGTAGTTTCAGCTCCTTTGTAAATGATTTCTCCTTGACCTAAGAGTGTGTTTGCACTTGGAGCCAATTCAATATAGTTAGCGCTCATTTTACTAAAAACAGGCGATTGTGCTGCATTGCCAGTTGGAATTGTTGCAGGTTGCCCCAAATTATTCAACCGTTGTTGTGTGGCATCAAACTTAAATTTTATGATCAAATTTGTTGCTTCAACATTTGGCGTACAACAATCTTCATCAGACGTACATGCTGTGAAACCTATGAGTACAATCGCGAAAGCAAAAATGATCTTTTTCATGATAAATAATTTATGTAATAACGTTCAAATTTTAAAAAAAATATGCTAGAACTCAATTATTTACCGTTTTTTAATACTGGTTTTTTTTAAAGTAAGAAAGTTTACTTATTTTTAAAAATTCTTACTTGACTCAACCTCGCAATGAATATTTATATTCTTTCTATCAATTCCCGAATTTATTCTACGAATAGATTATACCATGAAGCCGCTAAAAGAGGACACAATGTTCGTGTTGTAGATCATACACGCTGTGCTGTTATTCTTGGTGATGAAAGCAAACCACAAATTTATTTAGGTCCAGAAAATATTACACATGGCGTTGATGCCATTATTCCACGTATTGGAACTTCCGTCACACGACATGGAGCCGCTATTGTGAAGCAGTTTGAAATGGATGGCGCTTTTACTACGGCAAAATCATTGGGAATTATTCGCTCACGAAATAAGTTGCGTACGATGCAAATATTAGCTCGAAAACGCATTCCGATTCCGAAAACATTGTTTGCAAAAGATACATCTAATATTAAAGAACATATTAAACTGCTTGGTGGCGCACCTATTATTATAAAGCTTCAGGAAGGAACACAAGGATTGGGCGTGATGATTGCCGAAAGTAAAAAATCTGCAAAGTCAATTATTGAATCGTTGTATAATATGAACGTCAATATTATTCTGCAAGAGTTTATTGAAGAAGCCAACGGACAAGATATTCGCGTATATATTGTTGGAAATAAAATTGTCGCTTCTATGATGCGAAGTAGCACAGATGAAGATTTTAGAAGTAATGTTCATCGTGGCGGAACGACAACATCTGTGACGTTGACAGATTATGAAAAGAAAATTGCGGTTCGTACTGCAAAAGTACTTGGTTTGCCTGTTTGTGGTGTGGACATTATTCGTTCCAATCGTGGACCTTTGGTTATTGAAGCCAATTCTTCTGCTGGATTGGAAGGAATTGAATCGCATACGAAAGTGAATATTGCAGGAGAAATTATTAAATATTTAGAAAAGAATGTTCGAAAATTCGGAAAATAAAACCATTACTATTCACGGAGAAAGCGTCAAGCCTGGCGAAGATAAATGGATTAAAATTCCTATTGACCGTTTGCCAACCGGAACCTTGATTGATATTCCAATTTATGTGTATAATGCTAAGAGACCTGGACCAACATTGTTGGTGCAAGGTGGTTTGCATGGTGATGAGATAAATGGCGTGGAAATTATCCGCAGAATGTTGTTTGAAAATTATTTTAAGATAAAAAGTGGCGCTGTCATTGTATTGCCTTTGTTGAATATTTTTGGCTTTATACATTTTTCACGACAAGTACCTGATGGAAAAGATGTGAACCGTAGTTTTCCTGGTGTTCAGCATGGTTCGCTTGCCGCGAGAATTGCCTATGAAGTAACACACAAAGTGTTACCACAAATTGATTTTGGAATTGATTTACATACAGGTGGCGCACAACGACATAATCATCCGCAGATTCGCTATACCGAAAGCATGCCTGAAAGTAAAACGTTAGCAGAAGTGTTTAATGCGCCTTTTTATTTTGCGACTTCCTTGATTGAGAAATCATTTCGAAAAGCAGCTTATGATCGTAAAATACCTATTATAGTATATGAAGGTGGTGAAAGCATGCGCTTTGATGAATATGTTATTAAAGAAGGGATTCAAGGTGTGTTGAATGTCATGAAATATGTGGGCATGATTGATAAGATTGACCCAATGCTGATTGAACGTGAAGAAAGTGAATTTCTCACCAAACGCAAATGGTTACGCGCTCCAACTGCAGGTATGTTTGTTCCACAAGTGTTAAACGGAAGTTCTATTAAAAAAGGAGAAGTGCTCGGTTTTGTAACCGACACCTTTGCCAATTATTGCGAAGAAGTAAAAGCGCCATATGATGGTTTTGTGTTTTGCATTAACAACCAAGCTGTTGTGAATTATGGTGATGCGTTGTTTCATGTTGGTCAGTAACAGCCTTAGTGACCAATGCTGAACTTGTTTTAGTATCTCGAAAAACCTCTAATCATATTTCAATAAACTTCAAACAAAATTTCGCCTTCTTTTTATACTATTTTTCATTTTTCTCTTGATAAAAAAACGAAACAAAAAAATCAAGTTTGAGATAGGAAATTGCTAAATCTTCCACTGATAGTTTTGGAATATTCTTGTTTTCATAATGTTTCGTTTTAAATTTATAGGTCAAAACAAGTGAATTCGCGAAAGCGTGACAAAAAATTTCGTTCAACACGGAGCAACTCATGCCAAACACTTTGTTGTTATGTTTTTTGAATGAAATAGCATGCGATTTTTGTTTCGGGTTCAAAGAACACAAATAAGTCTCCGTCACTCCAAAAATTCATTTCTTCAAAATATTGCTTGTACCAATCTTTTTCTGGTTTTACATTTGTTTTTGCAGTTTTAACACCTGCATAATCTCCAAATTGACATAGGAATTTCATTGGCTTTTTTGATTTTGGACAGATTGGAATTTCAGGGTTTTGAATCCAGTTTGGCACTCCAGCAATACCAAGGTCAAAAGTATAATCGCCTATTTTTTCACTTTCAAAATTTTTCTGTTCAAATATGATAAATGAATCGTCTTTTAAGTCATCATAAGCAGTACCAACTTCTTCAACTTCCTCTTTGTTTATACAAATCGGTTTTAAAGGATTGCTATAATCGACCCAAACTCTATCGATATCAAGATATATTGGACAAATTAAGTGTACATCAAAAGGAAGCCATGTAAAAGCTGCATCTTCATGACTTATTTTGCCTAGGTATTGAAACGAACCAGGACATTTATTTTCAGGAATTGTAAAAGTTTCAGGTATATTTCCACCAAAATAGCTTTTCCCTTTTGAAGATTTTTCTAGAGAATATAGCTTATTAATTGAGAACTCTTTGTACGCTAGTTTACCTATTGCATTCTCAATTTCAAGACTATCCACTAGATATCCTTTTTTTTCCTGTTTTCCGTCTGAAAATAATTTTGCACCATTTAAGAGATTGTTTTCTCCAAATGAGAGTTCAATGTATGTGCGTAAGTTTTTAGCAACTTGTTTATCGACCAATTGCGTTTGAATAAAGTTAGTACAATCTTCTCCACCATCTAATGTAACTTCCCAACCTGATAGGTATTGT
Source organism: Kordia sp. E (assembly GCF_056033805.1). NCBI lineage: Bacteria > Pseudomonadati > Bacteroidota > Flavobacteriia > Flavobacteriales > Flavobacteriaceae > Kordia > Kordia sp. E. The sequence goes on along the minus strand of NZ_JBRASR010000002.1, from coordinate 1,503,738 downwards.
GTTTTATTGTTAGCATTATCTTTACTGCCAAATAGTTTTTTAAAAAAGCTCATCCTATACAATGTTTATAAATTGATACTTGTAGAATTTCTGTTATTGTTAAAGCTATAAGAATCTAAATCGATATCAAAATATTTTTTGATTTCAATAGTATTTAATGAAAAAACCACCACACGAAAATTTCTTTCCGCACAGTGGCAAATCAGCATGAGAATGCTTCTTTTATAATTTAGTCTTAGCTAACGATCTCTTATTAGAAGTTAAACTAATTTTCATATTCTTATTTTCTTTTTCTTTGCTTTCCCAAAGAAAAGAAACAAAAGAAAGGGAATTTTTAGTTCATGCATTCTTATTTTATCTTTTGGTATTCATGAATGCAAAGCATTTCCAGAGATGTTTTTAGCTGAAAAAGCTAAAACCGTATTTATTTTTCTAAATTTTCTCCAAGGCTTCAAAAGTTCTTAACAAAAAATGAATCCTACACTACGGAAAAAACTAAGTTTATTAACTTTGAGTTTCACTAAAATAAATCTAAGTTTGGCCAAAATTTAATGGCTCCAATTCCTTGCTCAACAGCTTTTTTAAGTTCACCGTTATGTGTAGGATCTCCTTTTTTATATTTTTTTGAAAGATTTGTTAAGATTACATAACTCACACCATTATTCATTTTCTTCAAAACAGTTCCTGTTCCTGCCATGCTTCCGCCATGCGACCAGTTTCCACCACTTACAGACCAACCTTTGGCATAATTTGAAACTGATGATTTTGTGGTCATAGTTTTAATAGTGCTACTTTTTAAAATATCTTTTTTAGAACTTTGTCCATCTACACGAACCATAAATTTCATTAAGTCTACTGAAGAAGCAATCCAACCACCGTGACTGTCCATTCTAGTCATTTGTAAGTCGTATGGTTTTCTGTCTGAATAATACACAACTTCCTTGTAACGAGCATCTTTCTTTTTGTTTTTACCAATAAACATTTGTGAAATTCCACATTTCTTTAGAATGCTGTTACGCAAATAACTTTCGTAGCTTTTCCCTGTTTTCTTTTCAATAATTCTTCCTAATAGATTGTATCCAAAGTTTGAATATTGATAACGCGTTCCTGGTGTATGAGTCGGATTACGCTCGTCTAAAAGCCAACCAATATGTTTTTTTCTATTTAGACTTTTCTTTTGAAACATCGGATCTCCCCAAGTGTCTGTTTCTTTTGGTGTTAAGTTATTGTCCCAAGTATCTCCACCAGCTGTGTGTTCTAGTAATTGCTGAACAGTTATTGCTTTTTCTCTATTACTTAAGTTCTTTTTTCCATAACTACTTCCTAAAATACTATTTTTCCCAAGTACTTTATCGCTTAGTTTTAGCTTCTTTTGTTCTACTAATTTCATAATAGCAACACTTGTAATTGGCTTAGATACACTTGCTAAACGCATTAAACTTGTAGCAGCAGCAATGGTTTTCTTTTCTTTATCTCCATAACCATATCCTTTTGCATAAACTAGCTTTCCATCTTTTACAATTCCAATAGTTACCGCAGGAACTTTGAAATCTTTCATTACTTTTTTGATTTTACTGTCTAATTGATTTACATCTTTGCTTTTCCAAGTCGTTACATTTTTAAAAGCTGCTGCATATCCTGCCGTTTTTCCAGCATCATGTCCACTTACCGAAATTGGAACATATCCTTGATAGTAATGATTATCAAATTGCAATTGGTAGTTTTTAGGATTCATGTTATGTCGTGCACTAAATCGTCCAAACTTTTTTTCCATGATGCAAGCGTAATACGTTTTCTTTCCTACATTATAACTATCTACTTGTGTTACACGATATCCTTGTTTCCAATATTTTACTACTGTTTCTTGGTATTGTTTGCTTGATAATCTATGACGTGCAACATATCCTGACGCATTTCCTTTTTTCCAAATGGCAGCGTAGTAGTCTTTTCCCTTGACTCCGTAACCGCTGACATGTACTAAACGGTAACCATCATTTTTGTTCTTTTTAAATTCGGCAGAATATTGTTTACTTGTTAAACCGTGACGCGCTCGTAATCCGCTTGTACTTTGTTTGTTCCAAATAGCCGCATATAATGCTTTCTTTCCATTAGAATATCCATCAACATGTACCAAACGATATCCGTTTTTATGATTTTTTGTAACCTCATCTTGGTATTGTTTTGAAGTTAGGTTGTGACGTGCAATGAGTCCAGATGTTTTTCCTTTTTCCCATAAGACAGCAAATTTTATTTTTCCGTTTACGTAATAGCCATCTACATACGTTAGTTTGTAACCAGCTTTGTGAAATTTGGTTACTTCCGCTTGATATTGTGCAGACGAAAGATTGTGTCGTGCCGAATAATTTCTTAATGTTTTTACCGCTGGCGGTTTTTCTTCATTGTTGGCATTTTTACCTTTTTTTGTTTCTGCATTTGCGAATGATAGTAGTAACATCATTCCAAATAATACTAGTGTTTTTGTTGTATTCATCATTTTGATTTTTAAAATTAATAACGATGCAAACCTAGTATTGGCAACGGGTTCCAGTGTCCCGTATTATTGAAACTAAAAGAATTGGGACTCGTATGGGTGTTTTTCCCGAAACACAGTAGGTGACATTCCTGTATGTTTTTTGAAGGAATTGTAAAAAGCCGATTTTGAATTGAATCCGGCTTCCAAGCCAATTGACAATACAGGATATTCTATAAATGCAGGATGCGATAGTTTTGACTTTACTTCCTTAATTCGGTAACTATTGACAAAATCAGAAAAGTTGTGTCCACTTAACGCGTTGATTACTTGTGAAAGGTAATTTGAGCTAATATTTATCTCTTCAGATAGTGTACTGAGTTTTATTTCAGGGTTTCGATAGCGTTTTTCTTCTTCCATTAAGGAACATATTTCTTTATAATATGAATTATCATTAGAGATACTTAGTCCTTTTTTCTGTTGTTGCAATTGAAGAAGCTTCTTTTCCGTTAGTTTTGCAATGAGTTGAAATAGATACAAATGGTTTTCTGTAAAGAAATTACGTTCTGAATGTTCGGCATCCAACACACCTTTGAGTTTTCCGTCAATGTAGATTGGAACTGCTAATTCTGACAAACGTGCTTTGTCATCAACAATATAACGCTTGTCTTTACTTGTATCTTTGATGAGTTCGTAGTTTCCCGTTTTGGCAACACTTCCTACAATACCTTTCCCAACAGGAATTTCTTTGGGTTCATGCACCTCAAAAGTATCTTGTTGTTTGTTTCCAAAAGCTGCTTCTTGCTGTAATATTTGCTTTTTTTCATCTAACAGATATAATACACAATCTTCTAATTGAAGTTTGGAAATACAGTTTTCTATAATATCCCAAAGGACTTCTTTCGTTTTATTTTTGTCAAATAAAGATGTTGCAAAGTAACTTAGAATTGCAATGACTTGCGATTGATTTTGCTTTAGTACACTTACCGCTTTTGGGTCAAATAATTCATCCAATCCAGAGCGTTTGAAAACCGTTTCTTCTTTTTGTTTTTCTTCTTGAATTTTTAATAAATGCGTACTACTTTTTATGTAGAATATATAGTAACATCCTAAATACGCAAACCATAACGGATAGTAATTATAATTTCCACTAACATTTACATTCGTTTTTATGTATAAGAGCGTTAACAACCAAAAAACACTTAACAAAATCAACGTCATGTAGATGTTTTTTAACCATTTCGTTTTACGAATAACAACCTGATATGATAGTTCCCCTAAGTCTTTTTCATAGTTTTTAATGATCCTATAATTCCAAACACCAATGGCAAACGAGAATAATAATGCTAAGTTTTCATTCCATTCCATACGAATGTTTCCAACTGTTTCACGGGAAAGTATTGAATAGTCTACCAAGAAATTGATTTTTACTATTGTGTAAATGAGAAAGAATACTGCAAACGGAATAAGTAAGTAGTTTTTGTATTTTTTGAAGAGTTTTTCTTTTTTAAGATATGCGCAGGTAAACGCAGTAAAGATTACTGGCGCTAAAAATTCGAACGGAACAACCAATAAGGCTAGCGCTCTGTATTTCTTGGTAATACGGATATCAAATGAAATGTATTGCAGAATGGCAACGGATGTAATAATCAGAAACCAATAGAAATAGCGCGTTGCTTTGTCGTTAATTTTTTGCGTACATATATGATAGACTACTAGACATAAAAGTCCGATAGCGCCGACGAATATTGTTGAGTTGTATAGATTCCAGTTTAACATCTTTAGGTAGGTTTAGTTACCTAAAGATAACTAAAATAAAATTTGACTCCCTTGATTTTCTTCTGGTTGGTTGTAAAAATTGTATGAGTTGAAGGTTTCTTTATTTTCTTGAGTAATATACGTTTAGAGCTAAACAAGAATCTTTCTAGTAACGCTCATTTATGTCTTGACACAAAAACAAGCCAAAAAAGTCAAGACGACCTATAGGAAATTGCTGTGCAACATTCGTTCATGCGTTTCATACTTGAAGCTTCGCTTCGCAGTTCCACTTTTTACTCATTATTTCTGAAGATCGTCGTACGAACAAGCATTCAACAATTATACTAAATTTTAGTTTTATACTAGTTGAAAATACTTTTTGTTAGTTACTATAAATCAAAATTAATTGTAGCATTAACCGGAATTCCTATTAGATACGCAGGAACAAAGTTTCCGAAGGAATTCAGCTTTTTAATAATGTCTTTTTTAGTAAAACCATCTTTCAATGTATCTGTGTCACTTTCAATGTTTGTGATGAGTCCATTTCTATCAATATATAACGTCACAATTCGAAATTCAAAATCATGCCCGGCAGCTTCTTTTCCTTTGTATGTAAAGTGTTTTTGCAGAAAGTTTTGAATAATGTAATCATTTCCAATAAATTTGGCTGGACTTTCTGTTTGAGGATAATATTTAGATAAGTCCAATACTTTTGACATTTCTTGTCTGGTTGAATTTTTATAAATATCCCAAGCTTTTCTTCTAGCTTTGTTATAAACATCTGCTCCGTATTTTAAACGAATTAAGTCAGCCATTTTTTTCGTAAAACACATATGATAACCTTCTGAGTTATTTTCCATGTAAATGGAATATGTAGCATACATATATGTTTGATAAAAAAACTCAAATTCCTTATCTAAATCTATTTTTTCATTGATATAATCGTAATATGCCATTAATTTTTCATTATTAAAATCAGTAATAGCTTCCGCTGTTTTTTCTTTACAATCTTCCTCCGTATTCGTTTGAGAAATCGCTTGTAAGCTTAGTAAAGCAGTTAGTATACAAAAGAAGTGTTTCATATGTATTCTTAGTTTTTATTGGATTTTAAGTTCATCATAATACCTTTTAATAGATATCTCTGAAAAAAATACACGATCAATCGAAACGGAAGATGCATTAGTACTCCCAAAACGCCATGTAGTTTATAGTTACTCGATAGTACTAACTCTATTCCGTTTGGATGTTCGTGTAATTCGTATCCGCCAGTTTGAATTTGAAATGGTCCATTTGATAAATTCATAAAATGACCAACTTTAAAATTGTTCGTAGGATTGAATTTGAAACGATATTTTTTATGAAGTTCCCATTCTAGTATTTCCTGATGAAACTTTGCATTGTTTGAAAAGCTAGCCACTCTGTATCCGCCAACTCCTTTTTTAATAACCTCAGCAGACAATGGTTTTGGTATTCCAGCTAAAGAGAAGAGCCAAGGAAATTTGAAACTATCCACTTTTACATTTGCGATTTCATTCCAGATATCTGAAGAATCAGCTTGTAACACAATTGTATTGTGAACATATTTGGCTGTATATCCTTCAAAAAAACTCATTATTTTTTTACGGGTATATTAAATTCTGTTTTTACTTTTTTCCCTCTGATTTCAAATCTTAATTGTATGTTTAGTGAATATTTTTTCACATAACTGAAAGGTACAGTAATTTCTGTTTCTGTAATGCCGTCTTTTGCTCCCAACATTTTTATTCCAGCACCAAAAATAGAACCTGTTCTAGCATCTATATTCTTCCATTCAAAATTAATTTTTGTAGGCGTATTATAGACCAAGTAATCTTTACCATTAGGTATCTTTAATTCAACACTACTTTCTCCGTTTTTGTATATATATTGAGACTTTTCTTGTTCTGATTCTATACAGGAATTTAACATAAGTATTAAAATACCTAGGAGAAATATGTTCTTCATCATACGTTTATAGTTGTTAATTTATAGCTCATTTTCAAGTATTGAAAAATAGCTTTTTAGTGCATACGAATATTTGAATTGGTGATTTCCTAAGGTTTTAAATTCTTTTTTCATGACTGCTATTAAATCTGACTTGATATCTTTTCCTTCAATTTTTGCGCAATTGAGTTTTACCCAATGAATTTTGGCCGAATTTGGAAAGTCTAGTAATGCTTTTGCTAAATCTGGATTGTCATACCTATTTTTATCTGCTAATCCCATGAAATAACTTACTGCAAATTTCTCACTTTTGTATTCATTCCATCCTTTTTTGTCCGTTTCGGCAGAAACACGATCTGTTGCAACTGCTTCTAAATACGCATAGATATTTAGCAGTTCTATATCTTTATATTTGTCAGCTAACACAATGAGTTCGCTTCCTCTTTTTTCAAAGAACTTCTTTTCGTCTAATAGTTTACTGAGAAATGAAATTCGCAGCATGTCAGAAGCTATTTTTCCATTTACAGGTATTTCATTATTGTTTAGAATTAATTTTGAATCTAGCAATGTTGTAGTAATCGTATCTTTAGCGTCTGATTCTTTATATAAACGCTTAACTTTTTCATACGCCGCTATTTGCATGTATTCTTTACTCTTAGCGCCAAAAATATTTTTGATGGTCGCCATATCTTTTTCCAGAAAATATTCTTGGATGTTGCTATTCCACCAATCCAATTCCCAATTCATATCTAAGAATATCAATTCGTATGCACTCTTTGAATCTTTAGATTTGATTTTTTTGACTAAATCAGAACGTTTTTTTAGTTGATCCGTTTGTCCATGAATGATATAAATAGCTTTGTCAATTCCTGTATGGTTTTTTGGGTGATTTGCCGCCTTCCAATGTTCAATTGCTTTTGGGTAGTTGTCTAAATTTAGATAGCATTCGCTTAACCAAACATCAATTCTATAATCTTCCGCGTTTGCTTGTTTGTATATTTCATAATGCTTGATGGCAGTTTCGTAATCTCCTACTCTATGACTTTCAATGGCATATTCTAAATTGAAATTTAGTTCATTTGATTTCTTCTCAAACGCTTCTTTATGCAATTTATACGAAGTTTTTGGATCAACTGAATACAATGCTCCACCAATTAAATAGGTTTGATATTTGTTTTTTGCTTTTGCAACGAGTTCATTTACACAATCATCACAATCTTTATTTACCAAACAATCTGAAAAGAAATATTCAAAATCAGGTGTTAATTCAGCTTGTGCTTTTTTTATGAGTACTGTGTTATTTTCAGTATTTATTTGCGCATAGCTATTAAATACTATAAAATTGAACATTAAGAATACTATTGATTTTCGCATTTTTCACAATTAGTTATCGTTGTTAAAACTAAGCTAATCTTATGCTTTTTCAAAATGTATTTAGTGACCAGCTTTATTTTTAAGAAATTCTCGATAGTTGTTTAATTTGCTTTCCGAATTTAATAGTTGTTCCGCTAAAATTTCTGCTTTTTTAAGACTACTAAATTTAGGAAAATGTAGTTGCCCTCTTGATAAGGAATTCATCCAAATTAAATCGAGATAATCCAAAAAGAAAATCATCTTGTCAACAGGTTCAGGATCGACGATTGTAAATCCTATATTTTTGATAATTGAATTTCCCATAAAGTGCGATGTACCTCTTATTGTTGCATCTTTTGTTATCTCACCATTTTTGATTTTTTCTACAATAGTATATAAACCATCTATATAGTATTCCAGCATTTTGTTTCTCCAATGGGTTCCTGATTGCATATTTTTTATCAGAAATAAATAGTCAAAAGAAGTTCCGCTATGCAACTCTAATACTTCATCCTTCTTTTTAAGATATAGTAACATTGGCGACACATAATTATATTTTTTGGTGAGTGTCATCATCGGAGTTGTTAAAAACACATATAGCGGAATTATAATAAAAATTAAAGAGAGTCTGAGAAAAGGATTTTCAACAGCAAGCCATCCTACAATAACTATTAATAAAATAAGTATCATTAGTATTCCGACTAGCCATTGAATTTTTTTATTCGCTTTATAGAAATTCCGCATTTGTACTTTCTAGTTTTTGTGTGTACTGATAATACGTGTCATTTGCCAGTTTCCATTATCGTTTTTCCAGACAGTAACAAATTTGCTTGGAATTTGTTTTGCATCAGGTTCTTGATTGTTGAAAAATTTATGTTCTCCCATTTCAACTGCGCCATATCCTGGAATTGGGTATACTTCTATTGTTCCTTCAATTAAGGTTCGCGTTACTTTTCCGCAAATATTATTTTTACTCGCTTCTATAATTTGAGGTTTCGACGTAGCCAATCCGCCTTTGTCATGGAAAAATTCCAAATCTTCTGAGATTAATTCGGCTTGTGTTTTAAAATCGCAAGTGTTGTACGCGTCAAAAAAACGCTTGTCCAATTCCACAATAGTGGTATATAATTCTTGATCAACAGGAATATACGCTGTTTTTTCAACAACAGTTTTATTCGATTTTGTTCTGATAGATAAACACGACGTTGCAAAGATTCCCAAAAAGAGAACTACTAATAATTTTGATTTCATGATATTGTTTTTTTTGATTGATGATGATATTTAGTAGACCTTTTTTAAGGTGTTTTGTTACACTTTTCAATCAATAAAAACTTAATTCTCTTTTTTTATGGTTTGATACGTTTCTTCTAATGCCGCTATTGCAATAGTAATGTCTTTCTCAGTAGTTTGCCAATTTACAAATGCGGCTCTAAAACATGATTTCTCTCTATAGATTGAAGGTGTTATGAATACTTTACCGTTTTCATTTAACGTGTTTAAGAATTGTTGTTGCATTTCTGTGGAAAACCCAACGACTTTAAAACAGACTACATTGGCACGTGTTGGCGCAACTAATTGAAATAGTTCACTTTCTTCAAGATACGTTGTAAATTGCTGTGCTATTTCTAAATTTCTGGTTACAATTTCTCTATATCCTTTTTTTCCATACGCTAGTAATGAAAACCAAACTGGCAATGCTCTGAATCTTCTAGAGTTTTCAGGCAAGAAGTTCAGGTAGGAAAAGTTTTTCATTGGATTCCCTAAGTAAGGCGCGTTGGAATTTTGAAAGGTTTCTATTTGTCTTTTTTGGTGTTTTTCTTGAATAAAAAATACGGCACTATCATACGGAACATTGAACCATTTATGACAATCTACCGTGATACTATCTGCGTTTTCCCAACCAGAAAGCAACTGTTTTTTATCTTCTACACATGCCAACATTCCTCCAAAAGCGGCATCAATATGCCACCAAAAGTTATATTTCTCTTTTAATTCTGATATTGCTTTTAAATCGTCAAAATCTACACTGTTTACTGTTCCTGCACTTGAAATTACAATCACATCTTCTTCAGAGTTTTGCTTCAAAAATGCTTCTAACTTCTCTATATTTATCGCTTCTCTAGCATCTAATAAAGGAATTTTAGTAATATTTTTACTTCCCATTCCTAACATTGACAACGATTTTATCACTGAAGAATGTGGCAATCCTGTCGCTATTTGTATTGGTTTTTGCAATCCATCTAAAGCAATATCATATCCTTGATTTTTCCCAATCCATTGTCTTGCGACTCCTAAACAAGTGAAGTTAGACATCGTAGCGCCAGTGACAAATCCGCCAAAAAAGTTTTTCGGCAAGTTGAAAAAGTCTAATAATAAGTGTATCGTTTCTCTTTCCATTATGGCAGAGATATCACCATGGCCTTTAATACTTTTTGTGTTTTGGTCATAGGTTGTTGCCAACCAATCTCCTAATACGGAAGCAGGCGTTGCACCACCAGTTACATATCCCCAATATCTTGGTCCGGACGATCCGCACATTATGTGTTGGTAGTCTGTTTTAAATTGTTCCAGAACTGCTTCGGCGCCTACTCCGTCTTCTGGTAAATTGTAATCTCTTATTTCTTGATGTTTTACAGATGTAGACATGGTTTCTACCTGTTGAAAGTGTTGCATTGCTATTTGTTTTACACTATCTAACAATAATTCCATGTTTGCTTTATCTGATGCTAATTTTTTATACATTTTTATAATTTATTTTGTTCCACTTTTCCATATATACTTCTGGTTTTTCTAGTGTAGAAAACCCATGTTTTTCATATAACCAATCTGCGGAACTTGTTAATAAGATCCAACGTTTCAACCCTTGTAATTCCGAATATTTCATGATGATTTCCATCAACCAAGACGACAATCCTTTTTTCTGAAATTCTTCAATAATAAACACATCACACAAATATGCCATCGTTGTTTTGTCTGTAATGACACGCGCAAAACCTATTTGTTGTGTTTCTGTATACACTCCGAAATTCAAAGAATTTTTTATGGATTTCGCTACTGTTTCTAACGGAATTCCTTTAGACCAATATGATTCTTTACTTAAGTATTGATGAATCATTTTTATATCTAAATCATCAGTATTCGTAGTGATTGTATACGTTCCTTTTTTAAATATTTCGTACTCCATTTTTACTACTTTTTGTCATTGTAAATTTAAAAGAGATTAGCATTAGAAAACAGATTCAGTTTTTTAACTTTGTACCATATCAGATTTTATGAAAGCAACTCATTTTTTATATGAAGACATTGCAACGCATTTAGAAGAAGAAATCCTAAATGGTGTTTTGCAGTTAGGAGCTAAACTTCCGTCTATACGTATGTTTTGCAAACAACATAATGTAAGTGCTTCTACAATTTTTCAAGCGTATTATGCACTAGAGTCTAAAGGTTTGATAGAAGCCAGGCCAAAATCGGGTTACTACGTAATTTATCAACCAAAAAAATATCAACCTTTACGTACTGTCGACGTTTTAAATACAACTCCTGCAATACATGAATTGACCACAGATGCGATGATTTCACACATGGTAGATTTATTAAGTGCGGAAGGTTATACACGTTTGTCTACTGCAAGACCCGATCTTTCATTATTGCCAACAGCTAGCCTACAAAAGGCTACAAAATCTGCATTGACAACTTTAGGTGCTGATATTTTAAATTATGATCATCCTACAGGAAATGTTTCATTGCGACAGTTGATTGCTGGACAACAAACAAAACTTGGAAAAGCATTTTCTGCAAAAGATGTTGTGATTACTTCTGGATGCACAGAAGCGTTGACATTGTGTTTGCAAGCAGTGACACAAAAAGGAGATATTGTTATTTCAGATAGCTTAACGTATTATGGAATTCATCAAATAATAAAGAATTTAGGTTTAAAGGTAATTCCAATTCCAATAGATACAATCACTGGTTTGGATCTGAATTTTTTGAAACGTTCTTTAGAAAAATTCCCTGTTAAGGCATGCTTACTTACCACAAATTTCAACAATCCAACAGGAATGAGTTTAACTACCGATCAGAAAAAAAAGCTCGTAAAATTGATTACAAAACATCAAGTTCCTTTGATTGAAGATGATGTGTATGGCGAATTATATTTTGGAAAAAATAGTCCAAGTACTTGCAAGCAGTTTGATACTGAAGAGTTAGTTATGTATTGTTCTTCTTTTTCAAAAACATTAGCGCCTGGTTATCGTGTAGGTTATACGATTCCTGGAAAGTTTACAGAAACCGTTACAAAGTTAAAAAGGATTCATTCTTTAGGTTCTAGTACGTTGTCACAACAAGCTTTGGTTGCTTTTTTCTCCAAAGGAAGATATCCGTATCATTTAAAAAAGTTACGACATGTTTTACATAGTAATATGCTTGCGTATTGCAAACTTATCTATCAATATTTTCCAGAAGATATTTATTTTGTTCCACCAAAAGGCGGTTATATTATATGGATTGCTTTTCCAGAAGATTTTGATAGTATCACATTGTTTGAAGCTGCCAAGAAACAAAATTTGATTATTGCTCCTGGACAGATTTTCTCGATGAACGATTCTCATAAAAATTACATTCGCTTGAGTTTTTCGAAACCTCTTGATGAAGCTATAGAAAAAGCAATCCAATTATTAGGCACATTGGCCAAACTGCTACTTCATGAAAAGTAAATAAAATGAGTTTTATCCAAATAAAGTTTGAAAGCAATTCAATTTTGGAACTCAAGAATCTTTGATTTTCAGAAGTTTTTTTAATTCATTATAGAATCTAAAGCTGTTCCATTATCATAATTAACTGTTTTTGTCAAGTTGCCGTTTTTGTCATAATATTTCAACTTTCCATCATAAAATCCTTTATTCGCATTTCCTTCGAGTTGTTTTATTCCTGAATCATAAAAAGTTATAAATGCTCCTTGATGTTTGTTGTTTACTTTTTTTGATTTTTCTATAATAACGCCATTCTCGTTATAAATTATTAAATCTCCATTTGCCTTAAAATCCCTAAAATCAATTTCTGCTTGTAATTTTCCATTCGGAAAGTAACGAAACTCTCGACCGGTAGTTACCTGACTTACAGTATCTAAATTGACAGTTTGCAGTTTTTTAATATTTCCGTTTTTATAAAATATTTTGCTTGTATCACATTTTTCTCCGTACCAATATTTGTCAGATGATTTCAAGTTACCGTTAGAATAATACACTTTGCAAACGCCGTGAAGTTTTCCTTTTTTCACGAAGTTTATTGTTTTTACATTCCCATTTTCAAAATAGATTGTCCCTTCTCCAATTTGTTTACCCATATTCCAAAATGATACACTTTTTAGTTTTCCATTTGCCCAATAATCTTCTCTTTTTCCATGCTCTAACCCATCTTTCATTTCAATTATCTGCCTCAAAGCACCATCTTCATTTCTATATTTTTTCCAGATACCTTGCTCTAAATTATTTTCTACTAGACCTTCCATAATGATGATTCCTTTACTAGAATAACTATGTTTGAAGTAACCATTTTCTAGATGAATTTTAACTATTGAATCTTCTTCTCTCCAAATAGTTTTTACATGCTTTTCATACTTATCATAAAATTGTTCTATCCTATTTGGGAAAGAGTCAATTATTTCTAACTTACCAAACTTATTACCATTACTATAGAAATAAGTCAAATACCCTTTTTTATACTTGAAATTTGATGTTTTACTAATTTTTTGCCATTTACCTACTTTTCCATCTTCTTTGTAGAACACATAGTTTTCATTTCTATATTTTTCATCAGAAACATCATCTTCACAAGAACAAAAGATTATAAGTAGTAGTAATAAGTGTTTTATTTTCAATTTAGCAGATTGGTTTGGTTAATTATACACAACGTGTTTGTGTATGGTTAGTTGCGTGTTTCAGCAACTAATTTAGCAAATAGAAACCAAATAGAAAATTCGCGAGGATTTTTGTAAGTAGACTTGCACTAGTAATTAATTTATACGTTGTTGTAGCACATTTTTATATATAGCTAAATTAAACTTAACGTTATTACTATAATGCGATTTTCCAATTGAGAAACAGTATTATCTATATTTAAAAACTTCCTGTTATAACTCCATAAAAGAAGAATAACAGGAAGGTTTAGTCGAAATATTTAACTCACATTAATCTGGCAATCGATCGCGTTGTCCTTTTTTACGATTGAATCTGTATACAAATGTTAGGCTAATTCTTCTTCCAACACGTATTGATTCTGATTCTAAACGGAAGTTTTCTCCTGTCACAACTCTATCTTGAATTCGCGAATCAAATACATTTCTAATATTTAAAGTAAGTGCGCCTTTGTCATTAAATATATCTTTACTGATTGCAAAATCTGAATGATATTGTGCTTTTTGAAGCGTTTGTCCATTTTGATTTCTTCCTCTGTAATTAAAACTTGCTTGCACAGAAAGTCCTTTGTTAAAGCGCATTCTAGAGTTGATTCTCGTAAACCAAGTTTCATCTTTTGTATCAAAGTTTCTACCTAAGTATTCTCCTTTTTGATCGTATTGATAGAAATTAAACTCTCCTGACAATCGCAACCATTTAAACGGGTTGTACGTTGTAGACAATTCAAAACCTAATCGATCTTCTGTGTCTAAGTTTACAGGAATTGTAATAAAATTTCCATCCGTTTGTTGTGTGGTTACAAAGTTGAAAAAATCGGTTGTATGTTGGTAATACAATGATGGATTGATCGAAAATTTTCCCCAACGTTTCAAAAATGCTACTTCAAACGAATTCGTGTACATCGGATTCAAATCTGGATTTCCCGCAAATAGATTTCTAAAATCTGTTAATCCTCCAAAAGGATTCAATTGCCAAAACGCAGGTCTATTAATTCTTCTACTATAACTCAGTTGCATATCAGTTCTGTCGGCAAGTTCATACGTGAAATGTGCCGTTGGAAATAGATTCGTATACTTTTTAGAATCATTAAATAATTGTTTTTGATCATCAATTCCAATGTCCGAATGTTCAACACGCAATCCTAATAAGTAACTAAACTTCCCAATTTTGTCGCCATATTGTGCATATACACCATAAATTCGTTCATTGTAATCTAGTTCATTGTCTAAGTTTGGTACTAATTGCTCATCAATATGCACCATGTAATCACTTGTAATTCTTCTAATTTCGCCTCTAAAACCAGTTTCCAATCGTGATGATTCTGTCAAAGGTGACAAAAAGTTTGCTTGAAATAAGAAGTCTTTACTACTTTCTACATCGTCACTTCGAATCGTTGTAAAATCTGTTGTTGCAGGAATTGTGCGTTGCTGACGAATACGTTCTTGTTCATCATCATTCCAAAAATCATATTGTACATCCATTTCCAACTTCTGTCCTTTTTTGTCAAACGTTTTTACATAATTCATTTCCAAACGATTGAAATTTTGCGGCTCTTTATAATTTTCTATTCGAGAAATCGTACTGTCAATAGCTCCTGTTGCGTCTAAATACGAGTAACTCAAACGTGTTTCATCGGTGTTTTTTAAGAATGTATGATAAAAACTAGCTGTTAGTGTATTTTTATCATTTATATAATAATCTCCACCAAAAAAGATATTTTGAGCATCGTCATTCCTATCTTGATCGTTGTTTTGCAATAAACTATTTTCAATTCCATTGTTCGTAACCGTTTGACGTCTTTTTTCTTCTCCGAAGAAATTAGAATTTCGATATCCTACATTCGTAAACAAATTGATTTTATCAGTTTTATACGCCAGATTTACATTGGCTCTATAGTCTCTTGGATTTCCAACACTAACTTGAACTGAACCGCTAAAACCGCCTTTTTTATTCTTCTTTAAAATGATATTAATGATTCCCGCTGTTCCTTGCGCTTCATAACGTGCAGAAGGATTTGTAATGACCTCAACTTTTGAAATGTTTTCCGCAGGAATTTGATCCAATCCATTGTTTGCAACCAACGCAGAAGGTTTTCCGTTGATTAAGATGCGAACATTTCCATTCCCGCGTAAGCTAATTCCGCCACCTGCATCAACACTTACCGAAGGTACATTATCTAATATATCATTGACTGTTCCGCCTTGCGAGATTAAATCTTTACCAACGTTAAACACTTTCTTGTCTAACTTCAATTCTACTGTTGATTTTTCAGCGACGATTTCAACTTCTCCTAATGCTTCTAAATCTTCGTCTAAATTTATCGTTCCTAAATTCATATCTTTCGCAATAGAAATTTCCTTTAGTATGTGTGATTTAAAAGAAATGAATTCAATTTTAATAGTAT
This sequence comes from Kordia sp. E, assembly GCF_056033805.1. Classification (NCBI taxonomy): domain Bacteria; kingdom Pseudomonadati; phylum Bacteroidota; class Flavobacteriia; order Flavobacteriales; family Flavobacteriaceae; genus Kordia; species Kordia sp. E. The sequence goes on along the minus strand of NZ_JBRASR010000002.1, from coordinate 1,487,879 downwards.
AAACTCCTTTTGCTATTTCCAAAGAGAAATTTCCTTTTCCGTTGGTAATTCCACCTTCTAGTACTTTATTTGTTTTCGTATCTAGAATTGTTACCGTAGCATATTCTAATGGTTGCTGTGTTGTTTTATCTAATACTTTTCCTGTAATTTTGTATTCGGTATTTTGTTGTGCATGCGCAATTACAAACGCTAAGTACACAAATAGAATGACTATTTTTTTCATGTTCGTCTTTTTTAATGATGATTGATGCCACAAATATGTTGCATAAACAGACGTCATATTTTTTAGTAGTCAAACACTCCTATAAAGTCGTCAAACACTAACTTTTTGCAGCACTAAACGTTTCGTCTACTTTTTGATAGTGTTCAGGTGTTTTTTCAGTCTCTTCATCTATCTGAGTTTTTTAAAGATGTGTAATGCGTATTTTTATGAATATTATTAGATTTGATATGTTATGATGCAAATTGTAAAAAATATTCTCAACTATATAAAAGATCGCCGTTTCCTAAAACACCTAGTTTTTTGGTTGTCCTTGTATTTATTTTTGATTTTCACTCAAGAATCACATGATTATTTATGGGTTATTGCAATTGCCAAAGCTGCGCATTTGATACCAAAAATCATGATTTCTTACTTTTTAGCATATTGGCTTATTCCAAAGTTTTTATTCACTAAAAAGTATATTTTATTTATTCTATATTTCTTAGTTAGTGCCTATGTTCTTTGTGCATTTTCTCGAATTTTAATGGTACACGGAGCGGAACCTTTATTTAGGCATGCACCATTTCATCAAGAACCAGTTTTAGAAATAGTAACCGATTGGAAAAAACTAATACGAGGTTACTTTTTCAATATTTATTCTAGTGCTTTTCTTTTTATTTTGATCAAACTTTCTTTAGAACGTATCAAAGAACAATCGATAAACAAAGAGAAGATCGCTATAGAATTGAAGATGCTGAAAGCGCAACTGAATCCACATTTTTTGTTCAACACCTTAAATAACATTTACTCTTTATCAGTTATAAATTCGCCAAAGACTTCAGAATCGATTGGGAAATTATCTGAAATTCTAGATTATGTTTTGTATCGTTGTGATCAAAAATATGTGCCATTAGCTGGAGAAATTTCATTGTTAGAAAACTATATCGCATTAGAAAAACTACGTTATGACGAACGTTTGGAAGTATCGTTTACACATAATGTTTCCCCACAAACTAAAGTAGCGCCATTAATTTTATTATCTATTGTAGAAAATGCTTTTAAACATGGCGCAGGAGAAGATTCTGGAAGCCCAAAAATCACGATTGATCTCAGTCAAAAAGAAGACAAACTATCATTTACGGTATTTAATACAACGACACTTCAAAAAAATGAAATTTCAAAAAGCACGATTGGTTTGGAGAATATTCACAAACAATTAGCGTTAATTTATCCAAATACACACACTATTGATATTGACCAAAAAGAAAGTTCTTTTCAAGTAACAATCACTTTAAATACAGTATTAAATGAAGGTTAGATGCTTACTTGTAGACGACGAACCACTCGCAATTAAATTGCTGGAAAACCATATTTCAAAGATCGCTTCTTTTGAAGTTGTGGCAACATGTAATAATGCAATGAAAGCATTAGAAATATTAAATACGCAACAAATTGATTTATTGTTTTTAGACATTAAAATGCCTACAATGACAGGAATTGATTTTTTGAAATCATTGCGAAATCCTCCAAAAACAATTTTCACAACTGCATACCGAGAATATGCATTGGAAAGTTACGATTTAGATGTGGCTGATTATTTATTGAAACCAATTACGTTTGACCGTTTTTTCAGAGCTGTAGAACGTTATTTTAGAGACCTTAAGCCCGTACAAATTTCGGCTTCAATTCCTCAAACAGCAGCAACAGAAACGTTGATTCAGGTTAAATCGGGAACAAAGTATCATAAAGTTGCTGTTGGCGATATTGTGTATATTGAAAGTTTAAAAGATTATGTAAAGATTCATACAACTTCAAAATGTATTGTTTCCAAGCAAAAAATTAGCGATTTGGAAGAACAACTTGCCAAACATGCTTTTTTACGTGTGCACAGATCCTATATGATTAATAGTAAAAAAGTAACTGCGTTTACACCACATGACATTGAATTGAATGACGCAGAAGTTCCTATTGGCGCAAGTTACAAGGAATACGTATTGGCGATTTTAAAACAAGATTCATAAACTTTTTATAAAACATTTATCATTTCAAGAAGCGCAGTTGTGTTTACTTTTTCTTGCTTTCTAGATGCTTCTAACAAGGATTTTTCTGTTGTCATTTCAACTTCAGTACTACTTTCTATATTTCGCAAAAGACGCAGTTTCAAGGCATATACATTTACATATCCTGTACATAAAAGTTGTGCTTTATTAATTTCCTCCAAAGCTACTGCATACTTTTTTTCTTGATATAACAACATAGCTTTTGCATACCCAATACGATAATCTTTCAAGCCTACCGTTTCGCATTGTTGTAAATAATCAAGTGGATTTTCTTTTAATACATTATACCTATTACTGCGACTGTATTTTATTAAATATATGGCTTTCGCCAGATGCAACTTAGGCTCGTTCGGATACAGTTGTACTAACTCTTCTAATCGTTTGTATTCTTTGCTAGCTTGTGAAGGTAATCCTTGTGTTAAATCGCCCAAACCTTCAAGCAAATTATCTATTTCTAATGGAATGTTTTGAAAAGGATCTGTTCTGTAAATTTTTGAAAGGAATAAAAAATAGTTTCCATACGCATAACTTTCATAGTAATGTCCGTCTTTATTTCTTGGCAAAAAAGAAATGACTTTTTCAATAAGTCCTTTTGCTATTTTGTAATTGCCCGTTTCATAAAAATGTTGTGCTATTTCGTAGAGTTTATGAAACCCTAATTGCAATGAATATCGAATTGTATATGAATGACTTTTTTGATATGCAGTCGATTTTTCAGATTCTATCTTATAAAAATTGATATGTTTTTTTGCAATACATTGCAAGTACTCAACGAAGCGTTCTGTTTTCTGACTTGCTTTTAGCAGCAGTATTTTTTCCCGTTGAAAAGGATCACTTTGTATAGAACTGTAATGCAGGTACGGTTTATTGATATCTTCTTTTGGTGTTACTAAATCTATGTACGCTAATGCTTTTTCATATTTTTCTAGCGAATAATGAGTATCTGAAGTGTAATAATAGGCAGCAATTGACAAACATATTTTTTTCTTTAATGGAAATGCAGGATTGTGTTGCAACGCAAGTAAATAATCTTCTAAAGCATATTCAGGATATCCTGTTACGTAATAAAATTGTCCTCTTTTAAAATAATAATCTGCTAAGGAAACTGTTTCCTTGTTTTGAATCTTAATGGAAGCATTATTCGCAATCAAATAATTTAAATCTTCCAATATATAATACGGATATTCAAAACCTCTCTGTTGAAATCCTTCAAAAGTTGCTCCTTTTTTATATAAATCAAAATGTGGCTTAAATGTGAGTTCTAAACGTTCCCAAACAAGCGACATATTATTTGGATCATTTTGCAATGCAGTCTGAATCTTTTGAAGTTGCGCTTTTTGCATTGCTATAATATCGCCAGGTTGCGCATGTGCAAAAGTGATGAATATTAGAAAGAAGAACGAGCAAAGAAATTTCATTATAGCGTATTTTAGGAACCTAAAATACGATTGCTTGCTTTATTGTAAAAGTTAGAATACGTGAACTGCCTTTTTGAATGAGTGACTATGCTAGTTTGTAAAGAATTGAAGAATAGTGTTCTTTACAAAATCAGGCATCTCTATCGGAATCATATGTCCGCAATTTTTTAATATGATAATCTTCGATTTTGGAACTGTTGTTGTGTCTATTTTATGTCTCTAATATTTACATAGAATTTAATTCTTTTATTTTTTTAATAATGACTTCTTTTTCTGTAAACACATATTTTTTTAATACTCCCATTTCATCAAAGTGTCTATTCAAAAACTTGTTTTCTTTATCTCGAACTAACCAGAGAACGGCTTTCATTTCATGAATCAAATTTTTAAAGCATTCATGAAGTATAAATCCCATTCCATCTAAATTACGTATATCTAATATCAAAAATTGATTTGGTTTTAGCGTATTAAAAAATTCACTTAGTGCTTCTTTTTCGTAAATACTTAAACTTCCAAATATTCTAAGCGTTAGCGGACTTTCATTTGTAATTTTCCATTGTTCCCCAATTCCAAAATAACCTTGAGTTGATTCAATATGATTTAGAATAAGTCCTTGTTTAAAACAATGATTTAAAATTAAAAACAAGTTTTTTATAATTTTAAACGCTTTTGTATGCACCTCAGGAGAATGAAATTTTATTATCTTGAATCCAGAAGGCAATTCACCTATAACGCACTCAACTCCTATTCCATCAAGTATTATTCTTTCGTCGACTTCTGGTTTTTCAATAATTTGATTGATTAATTTTTCTATTTCAACTTTTAAGTATTGTATATCAGTTTGTACTTGTTTTTTCTCTTTATGGCGCTGTTTTTCAGCATTAAGATTGAAAGATTTTAGTTTTTTTAATTCAAGATATTCAGCAGTTGTCAATTTTTCTTTTGTATCAAGTCCATTTAAGTTTTGAAGCTTCGGAAGAATTTCATACTCAATATCATTTTCATTTAATGTAATTGATGAAAAATTATGAAATGATGGTTTCAACTTGATTGTTATCATAATTTTTTAATTAATTCTTGTTTCATCATAATATCTGTTTGTTTGTCATCGCCTAACATAAAAATATGTTTATCAAATGCTACAAAGCCTATTTTCTCATAAAACCCAATAGCTTTATGGTTTTTTTCCCAAACACCAAGCCATAAATCTGTTGCATTTCTTGCTGTTGCGACTTCAAAAGACTTTGTGTATAACAATTTCCCAATTCGATTTCCTTGAAATTCATTTAATACATAAATACGTTCAATTTCCACAGTATTAGGTTTTTTTAATTCTGTTTGCGATTGCCCAAAATTAATTTTTATATATCCAACAATCTGCCCCATTAATAGTGCAAAATAACATTCTGTATCCGAATCATGTAACTCACGCTCCAATTTCTCCTTATTGAAATGATCCGTAACATAGTTTTCCATATTCTCAGAAGTATTCATATCAGCATAAGTTTCATAAAACGTTTGTATACAAATTTTATGATGTTCGTCTAGTTGTGATAATTTCGCTTTTGAAATGATTATATCTTTTTTCATTTTTTCGTTTAAAAAGTTCGAAGGATTATTTCTCTTACCAAATCAGGCATTTCTAAGGGAATCATGTGTCCGCAATTTTTCAACACCGTAATCGTTGCTTTTGAGAAATGTTGTTGTGTGTTTTTCACATGATCAATATTGACCAATGCATCTTCCTTAGAAGCAATCACGTGAATTTTTGCTTGAATGTCTTTTAACTCGTTGGTTAAATCTACACGTTGTGAAGTCGCTTTGAGTTGGCCAATTAGAACTTCTTTCCCCAAATCTGAATCCATGTCTTTTATGACTTGAATCAACTTATTATTTTCATGACTTTTTGGATGTAAAAATTGTAATGCTCTAGTTGTAGAAATTCCTTTATAATTGTGTTTTTCTAGAAAGTCAATTGTGCTTTTTCGGAGTTGTAATTCTTGTGCGTCCAAACTAGTTGCAGAAGCTGCAATGACAATCATTTTATGAATCCGATTTGGATTTGAAATTGCAAAATGCATTGCTGCATACGCGCCCATCGAAAAAGCTACTACCAATGCGTTTTCTGGTAAAATTTCATCTAACAAAGTATCTATTTCATCAAAAGAAGTTGCCGAAGTTGTATCTATAAAAACACAATCAAATTGTGTTAATTCGACACAAACAAATTCCCACAATTGTGGTGTACACATGGTTCCTGAGAGGAAATAGAGTGTTGGTTTTCTTTGCATAAAAATCCATCTATTATTTTATAAAAAAACGTACACTTCAACTCCGTTTAGTGTACGTTTATATTTAATTATTCGTCATGCTGAACTTGATTCAGCATCTCATCTGAGTTATTTTATACTTACAATTAAAAATCTTAGCTTCTTGTTGTGATCTTGAATCAAGTTCAAGATGACGCAAATAAGTTATTCAATCACCAACTTCGTTGAATCTTTACTTCCATTCCCTAAAATTTCAATTGTATACGTTCCTTTTGGTAAATAATACGCACCGTTTTTCTTTTTAGGAATCATTATATTTTCTGCCTTTTTCAAGTACTTTTTACGTCCATTTTCTGTAACGCTCAAATCGTAATTCCATGTGTTAAATCCTGCATCAGCAGTTATTTCATACTGATTCAATACAACATTGTTATCTGTAATTATCTTTACAGTAAATGTTCCAGATCTTTTAGCGTGATATGCAATTTGCTCATTAGGTACATTTGCTTCTAACCATTTGCTCCAAGTTGATCCCCAAAATGAACGATGACGTACACTTTTTGCTGTAAATACATGTATTTCTTTTGCTTTGATTGTTTCATCAGCTTCTTGTAATACTGCAATATTTGCTCTATAAATTGAACGTCCATGCGTTCCAATAAGTAAGTCTTTTGCTTGTTTTTGCACTACAATATCATGCACTGCAACATTTGGTAATCCTTTATGGAAAGGTTGCCACAAATTCCCACTATTTAAAGAAACATACGCACCATTATCTGTTCCAACATAGAGTATATTTTCGTTTTCAGGATCTTCTCTGATTACATTTACTGGTGAAGCTGGAATTCCATTTCCAATGTTTTTCCACGTTTGTCCATAATCATCAGACATATACACATAACTTGCAAAATCATCCCAACGATAACCGTTTAAGGTTGCATATACACGTTCTTTTTTGTGTGCTGAAGCAATGACACGCGAAACCCATAAATCTTTCGGTAAGTTATTTGATACTTTTTGCCAATCGCCACCGCCATTTTTCGTCACATGAATCAATCCGTCATCACTTCCAACATAGAGTAATCCAAATTGGAAAGGTGATTCAGAAATACTTGTCAACGTTCCGTAGGCAACATTTCCTTTCTTTCCTCCTTGCGTTAAATCGTTCGAAATAGTTTCCCAATCGTCTCCTTTGTTCAGCGATCTATGTAATTTATTTCCACCAAAATATAAAATATCTTGATTGTGAACTGACAAGTGAATTGGCGTTTGCCAGTTAAATCTATATGGTGATTCTCCTAATTCATGTTTTGGTTGAATGTATGTTTGACCACCATTTTCACCACGATCAATTCTAAAATAATTTCCAAATTGATATCCTGTGTATACAATATTCGGATTGCGATTATCAACAGCAACTTGCATTCCGTCTCCACCCATAATTCGTTCATACGGATATTGTCCTTCTTCATGCCATTTTACGGAAGCTTTGTAATCATTTGAACCAACCCAAACGCCATTATCTTGCAATCCACCATATACTTTGTATGGTGTTTGTTCGTCAGCATAAATTGCGTAGAATTGTCCAACAGCTGGTGTATTGCATTTAATCCAATTGTCTCCATTATCATATGAAATATTTACACCTCCATCATTTCCATTTATTAAATGATTTGGATTGTTTGGATTTACCCAAAGTGCATGATGATCTGCATGTACATTTTGGCCATTGATCGATTTGAATGTTTTTCCACCATCTCCCGAACGTAAAATTGGAACTCCTGCAATGTAGATTTGATTTTCATTTTTTGGGCTTACGCGAATCATTCCGAAATAATAACCATAAGAATATACTAAATCATCTAAGTAATCATCGTGTGTTTTATTCCATGATTTTCCACCATCAGTTGTTTTAAAAACTTGTGCTCCAATTACAGGCGTATCAAATAATAATGAGTTTGCATTTTCTAAATATTTCGCTAAATCAACTGGTTTGATTGTGTTACTTCTCACTAATTGTTTTACATTTTCAGCTCTGTATTTTTCCTGGAAACCGTTTATTTTTAAGTATGTATTTAATTCTTTATCTGTTAAGTTTAAAAACGTTTCCGAAGACATCGTTTTGAAGTCATCTTTTGTCAATGCTTTGGAATCGCTTTTCTTTTTCTTTTTTGCTTCTCGTCTAAATTGACTATCGTGAAATGCATATACAGTTTCATCATCGTAAACTGCCAATCCAATTCGTCCAACGCCATCACCTTCTGGAAATCCGGCTTTTTCACTTACTTTTTTCCAAGTTTGACCTGCGTCTGTACTTTTGTAGATTGCTGAATTGATTCCATTTCCAACAAAATCCCACGCTTTACGATCACGTTCCCACGAAGATGCGTATTGTACGTTGAAGTTGTTTGGCGAAACTGCAACATCTACAATTCCTGTATCGTTATTTATAAATAATGTTTTGCTCCATGTTTTTCCACCATCTGTAGTTCTAAAAACTCCGCGTTCTGCATTTGGTGAATATAAATGTCCTAAAACTCCAACAATAAGTTCATTACTATTGTTTGGATTGATTAAGATTCGACTGATATGATGCGAATCTAACAATCCCATGTTTTTCCAGTTCTTTCCGTTATCTGTGCTTTTTAGAAGTCCAATTCCGGCATATGATGAACGTGAAGAATTATTTTCTCCTGTTCCTACCCAAATTGTTTTTGAATTCCAATCCACAGCAATGTCACCGATATTTTGTGTTGGCGAACTGTCTAAAACTGGCTCAAACGTTGTTCCATTGTTTTTTGTGTACCACAATCCTCCAGAAGCGTACGCAACGTAAAATTCGGTTGTATTGTTTGGATTTACATCTAAATCGACCACACGACCACTCATTATTGTAGGTCCAATATTGGTAAATTCAATATTTTTTACGGTAGAATTTTGTGTAAGTGCTGCTTTTTGATTTAAAGCTTCTTGTACTTTTTCTGCAGAAGTTGGATTGCTTTGCGCAATACTAAATTGCAAGAAAAAAACAGATAATATAGATACTATTATTTTAGGTTTCATGGTTGGGTTTGGTTTAGACTTTCAAAGTAGGCAATGTTGCAAACTTGGCAAAATTTTGTTTGATTTTTTAACAATACTTGAAAAATTCATGAAATAATTCTAAAAAAGAAAACTAGAAGAAACTACGGATAATTTTATGTTTTTTTTCCAGTCAAAATATAAGATCAGAAAGATTTTTAGAAACTTCGATGTCTAATTCTAACAGAGACAATTTCTCTTTTTACAATATGTTTACCAATTTCCTTTTTTACAAAAACTGTATTATTTTTAGTATATTTCAGTATAATAACAATATACTTTAGAAATTATGGGAATACTTTATGCATTATTAATTGGAGCTATTGCAGGTTGGTTAGGTGGATATCTAATGAAAAGTGGTGGCTTTGGAATAATAGTTAATATTATATTAGGTATTATTGGTGGTATGGTAGGTAACTGGGCGCTGGGCGCTTTAGGAATTTCTATTGGCACTGGAATTTTAAGTGATATAGCTACTGGTGCTATAGGAGCAGTTATTCTTTTATTAATAGCTAGTTTTTTTAAAAAATAGTTTTAATATTCCTTAAAAAATTATAAAAAGATGCTCAAAAGAAGCATCTTTTTTATGCTTATCATTTTTTTATTTTATTTTCGAGAAACATAAATATTGATTGATGAATGCGTCTACTGCAAATTTTGAATTGTATTTAAAAACTTTTATTCAAGACACTTCTTTGAATGATCAGATTCCTGTGATATTGGAAAAATTCAACTATTTACATTTAAAAAAGAATACACTTTTTGTAGAAGAAGGCAAAATTTGCAACTATTTCTGCTTTATTGAAAGCGGTATTTTACAACATAATATTTTGGTGGAAGGTGAAGAGAAAACAACGTATCTGGCATTGAAAAATTCCGCTACAGCGGCATTAAAAAGTTTTATACATCAAATTCCATCACGCAAAAACATGAAAGCGATTAGTGATTGTGATTTGTTTGTAATTGATCAAAAAAACTTTCAATATTTACTCAAAAACAATCAAGCGTTTTATAAATTTTATTACAATTTAATTGAAAATCAAATCTACAGAATTGACGATTATCGAATCGATTTATTGACCTTAACACCTGAAGAACGTTACCAAAAATTACTTGCTAACGAACCAAAATTATTAAAAGAAGTTCCACTACATTATTTAGCGTCCTTTTTAGGAATTTCATCACGACATATGAGTCGTATTCGAAAGAATATTATTTGATAGTTCATACTCGTTATTAAGGTATATGAAAAGTATTTTTAACTCTTCAAATCGAAACATCACTTCATCAATTAATCATTCTATTTTTCAATAATAAATTGAATATCTTGCTGTTAAAACTATCTTAATTCCATATTTTTACAATCGAGCTTATTAAAATTATACAGATAAGCTAACAACTTTTGCCTCGATCTTATTGTATTATTAGACAAAACCTGCGCTATGAAAAAATTAGTATTACTATTCGTATTGCTATTGGCAATCATTGGATATGGACAACAATCTCCAAAATCCAATATTTCAAATCAATTGTACAAAGATGCACCTGAATGGGCAAAATTGATGTACAGCGAAAACCCAAACGCAAATACAGTTGACAATTTGTATGCTAGTTATTATAAAACGCATCCATACGTAAAATCGTTTCACACACAATATTATAAAAGATGGCGTAGAGCTATCAATCCTTTTTTAAACAATGAAGGTTTCTATGATCAAACTAAAAAAGATCAATTACGAGATGCTGCTAGAGCATTAAAAAACTCTCCAAATACTTCAGAAATGGGCAATTGGTCGCCTATTGGACCGTATGAAAGTTATAAAGAAGGCGGAACAGTGTTAAGCGGAGCACAAACAAATGTTTATAGTATTAGCAAATGTTTAGCAGTACCAAATACGTTGTATTGCGGGACAGAATCTGGAGAAGTGTACAAAACTATTAATGGCGGCGATACTTGGACAAATGCATCAAAAACCTTAGTAACTACATTAGCACCACAAGCAGTAATAGCCAATGGTGGCGTAAGTGCAATTGCAGTACATCCTACAAATCCTGATATTGTATACGCAGGTTCGGGAAGTGAATTATTTAAAACTACAAATGGCGGAACTTCTTGGTCAGTCGTTTTTGACAGTAACATTCCATTAACGGGTTATCTAGAAAATCCTGCAGAAATATATATTAATACAAACAATCCAGAAATTGTTTTACTTGCAGGAAAAGCAGGAATTCATAGAACTACAAATGGTGGAACCACTTGGACAAGAGTTGTCGTAAATGAATGTTTTGATTTAAAACCACAACCAGGAAACCCAAATACTTTATATGCTGTAAGACAAAATAACACTAATAATACACATCAGTTTTTAAGATCTACCGATGGTGGAATTGTTTGGCTCGTACAAAGTACAGGTTGGTATACTTCTACTGATCCAAATAGAAGTGTTGTTGGCGCACGATTAGCCGTAAGTGATGCTAATGCAAACAGAGTATATGCTTTTTTAATTGGCGATTCTAAAGCTGGTGATAATGGCTTTATTGGAGTTTACAGAAGTGATGATGCTGGTATTTCTTGGACAAATCCTATGGGATATGATGGCGCGCCATATACAGCAGCACATCCAAATTTATTAAATTCTGATACTTCTACGGATGGTTTCAATCAAGGGTTTTACAATTGTGCAACAATGGCTTCCAACTCCAATGCAGATCAAATTTTGGTTGGCGGAATTGGTATGTGGCGATCAAATGATGGTGGACAAACGTTTACTTGTGTTTTCAATTATGGTTGCGGAAGTTATGAACCAATGCACGTAGACATGCAGGATTTTAGAGCTTACGGAAACGAATATTGGGCAACTACAGATGGCGGAATTTTTAAGTCAACTGATTTATTTGCCTCACAACCAGAATTTAAAATGAACGGCGTACACGGAACTGATTTTTGGGGATTTGGCTCTGGTTGGAATCGTGATTTATTAGTTGGCGGAACATTTCATAATGGTGTAGATGTGTATTCAGAAGGTTTCCCTTTTGGGAAGTTTTTAGATTTAGGTGGTGGCGAACCAGCTTCAGGTTATGTAAATCCTGGAACAGAACAAATATATTCAACCAATATTGGAAGTCGATTCATTCCAAACACCTTAACTGGAGCAGTTATGAATGCTTCTATGGGATTAGCACCTACCGAAGAACCTTGGTTTGCACAATCGTCTGAAATGGAGTTTCATCCAAGCTGTTACAATCATGTGTATCTTGGAAATAGCAATCAATTGTTTAAAAGTTTAGATGCAGGCGCAAGTTATAATGCAATATATACAGCAGCTACAAATAGTACCGTATTAGGTATTGAAATTTCTCGTACCAATACAGATACAATGTTTATTGTGGTGCGACCAAGTTCTGGAAATTCATTTCTTGTAAAAACTACGGATGATTGGGCGACAACAAGCACAATTACATTGCCTAGTGGCAATGGAAATTTAGCATTAATTAGTTTAGACCCTGAGAACGATCAAACAATTTGGTTAGCATATCCGCGTGGAAATAATGGTAATAAAACATTTAAAAGTATAGATAGCGGCGCAACTTGGACGAATGAAACTTCAAGTGAATTAAACGGACAAAACATTCAAGTATTAACAACTATCGGAGGAACAGATGGCGGCGTTTATGTTGCCACAAGCATGTCTGTATATTATAAAAACAACACGATGTCTTCTTGGACTTTAGATAATGTAAACTTACCAACAACAATTGGTGCAAATGATTTACGACCATTTTATAGAGATGGAAAAATACGTTTAGCGAGTTATGGAAAAGGTATTTGGGAAAGTAGTTTATTTGAAACACCTTCACGACCTGTTGCTAAAATTATGGTCGATAAATTAACCGCTACTTGTGCTGGAGATATCTTTTCTTTTGACGATTATTCTATGTTGAATCATACGAATGCAACTTGGGCTTGGACTTTTGAAAATGCAGACATTGCAACTTCTTCTATCAGAAATCCTCAAGTAACTTTTACAACAACAGGAGATCATGTAGTCACGTTAACAGTAACCAATGATGCAGGAATTTCGTCAAGTGATTCTATGACCATAACAGTGGAAGGCTTGACAAATACAAACTTGGAAGAAGATTTTGAAGTGGCTTTTATGCCAGATGGTTGGAGACAAGAAGCCAACGGGAATCTTTCTTGGGCGTATGAAAATACTGTTGGAGGTTTTGGACTAAGTACAAATTCTATGTTTGTAAATAATTTTGTGACTTCGCAAGTAGGTTTACATTGTGATATTATTGCGCCTCTAAATATGTTAAATACTGATGCTGCTGATGCTACACTTACGTTTGATGTTGCGTACGCTTTATATTCTGCTGCATATGCAGATGCCCTGGAAGTTGAGATTTCTACAGATTGTGGTATGACATGGACAAATGTATACAATAAGGTTGGAAGCGTGCTAGCTACTGCACCAAATACAACAAATCAGTTTGTACCAACGGCGTCACAATGGCGAGAAGAATCTATTGATCTTACAGCTTATATTGGTAATGAAAATGTACAAGTAAAGTTTAGAAATGTGAATGCTTATGGACAAGCTTTGTATGTTGACAACATCAATTTAGGAAGTGTATTAAGCGTTGGCGAAGTTACTTCGGATGCAATTACATTTTATCCAAATCCTGTAAAGAGTAATGAGGCCGTTTTTGTAAAAAGCACCAAAAATGAAGATCTTAAATTCTCGCTGTATAACATTCAAGGAAAATTAATCGGAACTATTTTTACACAGACAAACAAAGCAATTTCAACACAACAATGGGACTTAAGTGCTGGTGTGTATTTATACAACATCCGATCAAATGATAAAATCAAAAAAGGAAAATTGATTGTGTATTAAATAGCTTATAGGTATGAAAACATACATCTTACTTATTTTTTTAATTGTTAGCTTAGGAATGTTTGCTCAGAATATTTCTAAAGGTGACTTTCAAGAATCAGAATGGTTTGTAAATACTAAAGGTAACTATCTATTTAAGTCAGATACGCTTACCATTTCAAAAATAACAACTCTTATACCCAAATCGTATAAGTATATGTCATCATTTGTGAAGATGAATTATCACAAAACGAACATTATTACCAATCTAGATTTCAGTAAAACCGATATAGATATTAATGAAATTGACACTGGATTTTGTGGCTTTAATTTTTCTAATCAAATAAACTGGAGCCTGAATCCTAAAGCACAACAATTATCTTTTTTTAAAGATGAAACCTTACTAGAAACCTATCGGGTTATTTCTACATCAACTGACGTCACTCAATGGAACAATCATTCAAAAGACACACCAATACAGTTAAATGCAGACATCTTTACTTTAACCTTGGTGAAATTAAAAAAGTAGTACTTCAAAAAAATTCCGCCATTTGGCTACTTAATTCTTTTTTTGTTTGATTATTTTTGAAGGAAATCAATTAAAATTACTGAAATGAAATACCATCCGATAGATCGCAACTTGTTTATTAAGAATAGAAAGAATTTTATGGCGCAGATGAAACCGAGTAGTTTGGCTGTGTTTAATTCAAATGATATTTACCCAATTAGCGCAGATAGCACCATGCCGTTTGAGCAACATAGAGATATCTTTTATTTAAGCGGCGTAGATCAGGAAGAAAGTATTTTAGTATTGTTTCCAGATTGTCCAAAAGAAAAACATCGTGAGATTTTATTCTTAAAAGAAACCAATGAACATATTGCGGTTTGGGAAGGTGAAAAATTAACGAAAGAAGCTGCGTTGGCAACTGCCGGAATTAAAACGGTGTATTGGTTACAAGACATGGAGAAAATCATGTTTGAAATCATGACGCAATGTGATACAGTGTATATCAACACAAACGAGCATTATCGTGCAAACGTAGAAACAGAAACACGAGAAGATCGTTTCACAAAATGGTTAACAGCCAAATATCCTGCACATAGTGTTGCAAAAAGCAATCCTATTTTACAACGTTTACGCTCTGTAAAAGATCCAATAGAATTGGATCTTTTACAAAAAGCATGTGATATTACAAACAAAGGTTTCCGTAGAATTTTAGGCTTTGTAGAACCTGGAGTTTGGGAATATGAAATTGAAGCTGAATTCATGCATGAATTTTTAAGAAATCGTTCTAAGAAATTTGCATACACGCCAATTGTAGCAGCTGGAAATAACGCAAATGTTTTACACTATATTGAAAACAATCAGCAATGTAAAGCTGGTGATTTAATTTTAATGGACGTTGGTGCAGAATACGCAAATTATGCAAGTGATATGACACGAACAATTCCAGTTTCTGGTCGTTTTACTGAGCGTCAAAAAGCAGTATATAATGCAGTAAATCGTGTAAAAAATGATGCTACTAAAATGCTTGTTCCTGGAACTATTTGGGCAGATTATCATGTAGAAGTTGGAAAATTAATGACTTCTGAATTGTTAGGTCTTGGCTTGCTAGATAAAGCAGATGTACAAAACGAAAATCCAGATTGGCCAGCATATAAAAAATATTTCATGCACGGAACTTCGCACCACATGGGATTAGATACACATGATTACGGAATATTGACGGAACCAATGCAAGCAAATATGGTATTTACTGTAGAACCAGGAATTTATATTCCAGCTGAAGGTTTTGGAATTCGTTTGGAAGATGATGTAGTAATTCAAGAAACTGGCGAACCATTTAACTTAATGCGCAACATTCCTATTGAAGCAAACGAAATTGAAGATTTGATGAATTCATAATTTTCAGATCTCTTTTACAGCTATACAAAGAAGCTGTTTTTCATGCTCATATATACTTAAAAACTCATAATTAATCAATTGTTAATTATGAGTTTTTAAGTATATTTAGTCTTCATCAATTCACAAACATTTATGATTCGTCACATAGAACCATCCGAGCACATGCGTATGCGTCCGAAATTGTATTTTAAAACGCTCTTTGAGGAAAAAACACTCGATTCACTTCCATTAGAAATTATTCAATATGCCATTGACCAAAAAAGCACAGTGATTACTGTGAACTTGTATACTGACGAGTTTTCTGTTGAATTTAATGTAGGAATGTCTTTTGAAGTGTATCAAGATTATTTGGAAGATATTACACAAGCAGAAGCTACTTTGGTGAAAATTTCCAAATCTGTTCCACTTTGGAAGAAAAGCGCTCAGGAAGCTGGTTTTGGCGAATTGATCGGCCTGATACGAATCAACGCAACTTCCGAATGGTGCAAATTACTCACGTATTCAAACGGACAAAAAGGAGCGTTTTTATTTAAAGAAGGTGTTACGCAAACGAGAACTATCTGCGGAAGCGACGAAAAGAAAAATTATACAAAAATTACCGTAAAACCTGACACTACAATATTTCCAGGCTTGGCAATCAATCCCAAAACATTACAGCAAAAAATTGATGAAGTAAATAAAAAGCTAAAGGAGCTTGATATTCAATTGCACATTCGTTAATTAAAAAAATAGTTAACTAAAAGATTATGCGACTGTTAACTATTAACTCCTATAAAAAAATTACATTTGTATGTATTAACATATGACCACGCTATGAAAAAAACTTTACTATTTCTATTCTTCTTTTCTTGTATTATTTTATCACATGCACAACAGCAATGTGGACAAGACATTGTACAGCAACAACTATATGCAACGCATCCTGAATTGCGACCTGAAAATAATCAAGCATTTCAAGATTTAGAACGCTTTACTGAAAACTTTCAAGCAAGTCCATCAACAGGAGAAGATTTCTCAGGTGTTGACGGATTAACTATTGGAACCGATTATATTATTCCAGTAGTTGTACATATTATTCATGACAATGGTGTCGAAAACATTTCAGATGCTGCCGTAGAAAGAGCCGTAGAATCTTTAAATATTTTCTTTGCTGGAACTTCCGCTTTTGACACTAATATTGACCCTAGTTTTCTTGCTGCTCGTGGAGCATTTGACACAAAAAAATTACGATTTGTATTGGCAAAATTTGATCCGCAAGGAAATCCTACGAATGGAATTGACAGACAACAAGATGCTTTTTACACAGTACGAGGAAACAATACTAATATGCGCCAAATTTATCATTGGCCACGTGAAAATTATTTTAACATTTACGTTGTTCGTCAAGCAATTGATGGAAGTGGAACTTCAGGTTTTGCAACCTTTCCGCCTAATGTAGATGGTTCAACTCTTGCTTATTTAGACGGACATGTGATGTCTGCTTGGGCATTTGGAGAACATGATGAAATGTGGCAAACTTGGTATCACAACTTATCTCATGAAGTTGGACATTGGTTGAATGTATATCATATTTGGGCAAATGCTGGTGGAAATGGTAATGATATATATTGTAATGAAGATGATGATGTAACTGATACACCAAATACGAAAGGAAATATAATTAGAGATCTAGATGATTACCCTGGCCAAGGAGCTGTAACAAATTGTGGAAGTGTAGATAATTTGACAAATATGATGGACTATACAGGCGCCACATATGCAATGTTTACACAAGGACAAAAAGTGCGTATGGAAGCCGCGTTAAATTCTAGTGTTGCTGATAGAAACAACTTATGGTCCGTAAATAATGTATTAACTACTATGTATGGTTGTACTACAGGAATTGACTCTGATGGAGATTCTATTCCTGATGCTTGTGACGATTGTCCAAATGATATAAATAATGATAGTGATGGTGATGGCGTTTGTGATAGTGCAGATCTTTGTAATGGATATCCAGATGTGAATTTAGACGCTAATCCTAATCAAAATGATGCCTGTGATACATTGCTTCCAATTATTGACTTTAGCACAGAAACAATCTTGACATATGATGTTGCACAAGATAATGGTGTTTCTGCTGTGTATGATAATGGAGCAACATTACATTTATCTGTAAACGCATGGAAAGCTATTGAAATCAATTATAATTTTACATCAAATACAGTTATTGAATTTGATTTTATGAGTACCATAGAAGGAGAAATTCATTATATCGGAATTGACGACGATTTAGCACTTGATGCTTTGTTAGGTTATAAAATATTTGGAACACAAAACGTTACTAGTTCGGCTATTTACAACAACGATTTTAATACATATACAGACGCTGATAAGTATACATACAAACATTATTCAATTCCAATTGGACAATTATATACTGGAAATGCGCAGTATTTATTCTTCTCGGCAGATAATGATAACTTTACTGAAGCGTGGACATCTGGGAATAACTATCCTGGTGGCGGAAGCTACAATAATGGAACTTCTTTCTACAGAAATGTAAAAATCTATGAAAATACTGTTTTGTCAACAGTAGAATTTCCTGACTTGAATACTCTAATTTCTATGTATCCAAATCCAGCTCAGAATGAAGTAACCATTTCAACAACAAATGGTGTTATGCTAGAAAATATCTCAATAGTGGATATCAATGGAAAAGCGATAAAAACGGTTTCACTAAAAAATCAAATTCGTAATACTATTGCAATTAACGATTTAGCTAGCGGTGTTTATTTCGTAAACATTCGTTCAGACAAAGGAGAAACTGCTACAAAGAAGTTGATCAAATTATAATACACTTACCATATCTTTTATATAAAAAAAGCACGCTTATTAGCGTGCTTTTTTACTATCAATCATGAAAAAAACTAAAGTAGTTATTCTACTACTAAAGTGTATTGAGGTGTTGGGTTTAAG
Source organism: Kordia sp. E (assembly GCF_056033805.1). Taxonomy (NCBI): domain Bacteria; kingdom Pseudomonadati; phylum Bacteroidota; class Flavobacteriia; order Flavobacteriales; family Flavobacteriaceae; genus Kordia; species Kordia sp. E. The sequence goes on along the minus strand of NZ_JBRASR010000002.1, from coordinate 1,469,104 downwards.
GGACAAAAGTATACATATGTACCTTTTGTAAGCGTTACTTCTTTTGAATGTCCTTTTGTATCATTCTTTACAACTTCCGTCACATATGCGTTTTTAATATGGTTTGCAGCATCTGTTTTTCCTTTTGGTGCTAATACAAATCCAACATCATGTCCAACACCAGTATTTGAAATTTCAAAAACGTATGTTCCTTCTGAAAGTGTAATTGATTTTTGTGTAAATTCTCCTTTTGTTTGTTGTAAAGAAACCGTTTTCACGTTTTTCTTCATCATTTTATTTTGCGCTTGCGTAGTCATTGAAAATCCTACGAATAATACTAAAATTGCGATTAATTTTTTCATTGTAATTTTTCTTTTAAAATTTATTTTTGTGTGATTATTGAATTCTATTCAAATTTTTATGAATGCTTATTTTATGCGTGATAATAACGTTCTCTAAAGATTTTTCCATCTTTCCATTCTGTTGCAACTGCTTGCTCAGAAAGCATAGTACTTCCATCTTTCATTTTCAATTCCATTTCGGCAGTATAGAAAGAATGATTTCCTTCTACAGCAAGATTTTTTACATCATATCGTACAAACTCTTCTAACTGATTGTTGATGAAATCGTGTTCAAAATCTACATTAAACTTCTTTCCTTTTTTTGCTGCTCCATTTGCTTCTCTTAACTCTACATCATCATGTAAATATGTTTCCATTGCCTCGATAAAAGCTCCTTTTCCTAAAAGTTCATGAACGTGTTTTAAATTATTCTTTATCTGATTTTCCATAATTGGTTAATTTTTATTGTTATTGATTATTTTAAAGTGAATTCCTGAATCTCATCCTGACTTTATCATTAGAGACTCAGGGAATCCATTGTTTTGATAATTACTGTGTTACTGCAAACTTTCCAGCTTCAACTGATGGGAAATCTACTTCTGTTTCAGCAATGTGATTTACATAGTTTGTCAATGTGTTTGAAACTACATTCAATACAATTTCTAAGATATCTCCGTCATTATATCCTGCTGCTTTTGCTGCTGCTAATTCTTCTCCAGAAACTTGTCCTCTATTTTTTGTTACGCTTTGTGCAAATTGTAAACCAACTTGTATTTTTGCATCACTAGCTAATCCTTGACGACTTGCTTCTGTTTGTGCTTCTGTCAATCCGTTCATTTTTCCAATTGCAGTGTGTGCAGACAAGCAATAATTACATGTGTTTTCTTCTGCGATCGCTAAAGCTAATTGCTCTCTAAATTTGTTACTAAAGTTTCCACTTGCAGTTAATTCACCTAAACTTAAATACGTTTGTAACGTTGCAGGAGAATTTCCAAATACTTTAATAAGGTTTGGAATAAATCCTAACTTCTTCTGAACTGCGTCAAACAATTCTTTTGATTTTCCTGTAGTTGTTTCTGGGTTTAATGTTTCAATTCGTGTGCTCATAATTTTGTTTTTTGTTTGTTTGTCATTCCTGCGAAGGCAGGAATCTATTTATTTTTAATTTTTATAATTTAGTTTTTGCATTCGCAGATTTCTCTCTCTGGATATTGTGCATCGTATTCTTGATATCCCCAGCAATTTGGGCAAGTAGTATTTTGTGTATTTTTCATAATTCTTTTGGTTTTAATTCATATCAAAAAAAATTCTTTTGAATCGCATCATATATAATTGAGATGCGTTATATTTTTTGAACAGTACAAAGATGCGGCAGAAAGACATGCCAGAAAATGGACAAAAGTTCCTAAGAATTGGACAAATGGGTTTTGGGTAGGTAGATTGCTAGATTTTTAGACTTTTTAGATTGATTTCTAACGTCAGTTCGAGTGTTTTTTTGAAATGAAGTGAAGAAAAAATGTATCGAGAACTACTTAGATTTACACAACAGTGTCTAAGTTTTTTGTGTGATTCTGAGTCAAGCTCAGAATCACACATATTGAAAGCTTAAAGAAATTAGATGCTAATAACTAAGAAATCTAAAAGTGAAGCGTGACTAAAAATCCAAGAAGTCTAAGTAAGTCTATTTTTTATATTCTGATTTAAAAGAAAGTGGAGATTTCTGAATTGCTTTGGTAAAGAAACGTGTAAAATAAGCCGGATCGTTAAAACCTAGTTCAAAAGCAATTTCTTTCACCGATTGTTCCGAATACAACAATTGTCGTTTGGCTTCTAGGATGATTCTATTCTTTATAAAATCACTTGGCGTAGTAGTTCCAAGTTTTTGAAAATGTTTAGAAATGGATTTTGGCGAAATTCCTAAACGATCTGCATAGGCAGAAACCGAATGCATTTTCTTGAAGTTTTGTTCCACCAACACACTAAAATCTTTGTAGAGTTTCGTTTCTGTTTCTTCTTTCACAATAAAATCTTCCTTCTTCACGCGAACCGAATGAATAATGAATTGTTTCAAATAGGTTTGTAACATATCATACTGACCGGAATTTTCATTGTTGAATTCTTCAATTAAATCTTCCAGCAAGAAACTTAACCGTTGTATATCTTTTGCTTTTGGGATCACAAAAGGCGTATCATATACATTATTAAACAACACACCATTACACGAAATTTCTTTATCATGTGTTTGAATACAATAAAAATCACGCTTGAATGAGAGTTTGTATGCTTCTTTAATTTTTTCTGAACTTACCGAAAAGACTTGTCCTGGCGACAAAAAAAAGATAATATTTCCATCAAACGTATATGCTTCAAAATCGATATGGTATGTTCCTTTTCCTTCTTTAATCCAGTAAATCGTGTATGAATCTACTTGTTCAGGCTTATTGACAACACAAGCTTTTTCAAACTGCACGACGCTGAGTGAAAATGTATCTTGATAGGTATACCTTGTAATATCTTGAACTGCCATGAATGCTTGTTTCTTTGGTGTAATATAAAACTTTTTCTTTGGTCGTAAAAAGTAGTGTTTGTTTACGTAAAAATTTAGACTCGCTATGCTTTTAGAACGCTAGCACTTTTATACTTTTTTAATTACAACTCTAAACGTCAGTTCGAGTGATTTTTCTTAGAAAAATTATATCGAGAACTAATTAGAAACTCAAAATTCTATTCTCGATACACTTCTCCTTTCAGTCGAAGCACTCGAACTGACGAATTTTGAAAGTGCGGAATGACAATACTACGTTTTTTTCGGCAATTGAATCTGCGGCATTGGTTCGCACAACGTTTTCTCCACGATTTTGGTTCGCATCAATTTCTTATCATTAAAATGCCTAGAAATATTTTGAATGATTTCCGTATAATTATCAGTTCCATCATCTTTTTGATGATAAAACACTTTAATAGAACGACAATTGTCATGTTCAAAAATAGTATTTAGCAAGGTTCTATCTGATAAACCACAAGAGTGTCCCATGATAATGACTTGAAATTTTTCGGAATTAACATAGCGCAAAACATCTCTATAATTAGAATTTTGCACATATTGAAACGATTTAAAATACTTTAAGTATTCGTTATCGTCCATATCTTCAATTAACTTATAATCTTCGTCCATTTCATCTCCGAAACCGAAGACGATATCTTCATGTATAAGTTCTCCGTGAATATGATTTACATTCAAACGCGGATGTTTTCCTCTTAAAGAAACAACATGATTAAAGAATGTTTGCGTATAATTAAAATTCACAACTAAACAATGATACAAGTCTGGCAACCTATTAACATGTCCTTTTCTGTCTTTTCCTCTTTTGTTGTATGCTTCTCGTTGTTTTGAATCTTGATAAAAATCACTTATATATTTACGATCGTTTTCCATCGAAAATTGTTGTTCTAATCCTTTAGAATACTCACTGTAGGGAAAAGTAAAAGGTCTGATCATATCTCTTAATTGAAAAACGGCTTCGTTTTCAAATTCAAAATTATAAGCTTTAACTACATTTTTTTGTAAATATCTTTCAAGTAATAGTTTTACCACTTCAAATTCTTTGTGAAGTTTTAAAACTTGTTCTCTTTTTTCAAGAGCTTCTAATTCTTGATCTTTACAGATCTTTTTAAGTGCTTGATAATATTCATTCTCAGCATCAACCCAGTTTTGAATTGATTGTATTTCATTTAATTTTCTAAAAAAATCATTTTCAAACCTAAATATTTGAGTTTTGCTTCCCTCAATAGTAATTGAATAAGAACTAAGATTATGATCATAGAATATATTATTATATAAATTCATAGTATTTTTAAAATCATGATAATTAGAAATAGCTTCTCCATCAGGAAAACTTAAAAAGTCATTATAACCTGGATGTATGTAAACTAACTCTTTAACCAATTCATCATTCTGATCTCTCTTCAAATCTCGCCAAAAAGCATCCATAAAGTGATTGTACGAAGTTGGCAATCCGTGTGCTAAATCAAATCCGTTTCCTGCAATAATGAGTTTGTTCATGTGTATTAAACTAAATTTTAGTAACGTTCATTTTTTCTTGATAAAAAACGAACCAAAAAATCAAGTCTGAGTATAGAAAATTACTACGTAGCATTCACTAGCTAAGCTGCATGCTTGAAGCTACGCTTCGCAATTTCGCTTGCTAGCTCTTTATTTCTGAACACAGACGGTTCCGTTTTTATAAAAACCTCTTGTAAATTAAGTAAATTTTGTAAGAATTTTATATTTAATATATGTTAGCTGCAATAAAAACTAAAAATTTTCATGTGGAGTATCTTTTTCCGAAGTATAGGAATTAGTTTTCGAAAGAAAAACTAAAAATACCTCTGGAAATGCTGTGCATTCATGAATACCAAAATATGGAATAAAAATGTATGAACTAAAAATTCCCTTTCTTTTCTTTGGGAAAGCAAAGAAAATGAAGAAATAGAACGATCTAATTTAAATTATTTACTTCTCTGAAAAGCAACTACCAAAATAAACGTTAGTAAAGATGGTAAAACCCAAGCAAAATCTATGGTTCCTAGTGGAATGACTTCACGAAGTGTTTTTAAGAATACATTGGTTGGTAAGAAATGCGCAAACATATCTAAAACTCCAAAGATAAACGTCACCAACACAACAGCTCTAAATGCCAACGGTGTTGCGAGCTTTTGAGAAATTACATTTAAGAAAATCAACACAATTCCTATTGGATAGATAAATTTCAACACAGGAATTGCCACAATAATGATGTAATGAAAATCTAGTTGTCCAACCAAAATCCCTATCAAACAGGCAATAACAGCAGTGATGATATATGCTTCTTTTGAGTCTTTAAATAATCCTTTGAAGTAATCGGCAGTTCCTGCAGTAATTCCAACAGCAGTCGTAAAACAAGCTAATGCAACTAACACACTTAAAAATGCCGTTCCGATGTTTCCTAAGGTTGCCAAACTGATTCCACGCAATAACGTTGCACGTTTCATGTCGCTACTCATGCTTTCTTCAATGGCAACTTCACTACTAAAATAGGAACCTAATATAATTAATCCGGCATAGATAACAAACAATCCAAAACCAGCAATCCAACCCGATTTGGCAATGAGTTTTTTCTTTTCTTCAAACGAATCGTGTCCTTTTAAATTCAACGAAATAATAATCACACCACCAATTACAATCGCGCCAATAGCATCAAATGTTTGATATCCTTCTTTTAATCCGATGACCAAAGGTGGCTTTTCTAATAATGATGGAGTTACAGCTTCATGTGGCATACCTAAACCAATTCCGATAATCGCTAATAGGATTAATACAATTAACGGCGTTAAAAACTTTCCAATAAAGTTCAGAATCTTGGAACGATTTAACACAAATACAAATACCAACGCAAAATAAACTGTACTTGTCAGTAAAGCACTTGTGCCAAAGTTGGGAAATATTGAGATTTCATGTGTTGCAGAAGCCGTTCGCGGTGACGGAATTGTTACTGAAATGATATAAATAATAATGCAAAACACACTACTAAATAATGGTGATACTTTTTTTCCAAAATCGTACATCGAACCTTGCAATCGCGCATGCGCTAATATTCCAAATATTGGAATTACAACTGCTGTGATCATAAATCCGAGTGTCACCCAAAACCATTGATCTGTTGATTGATATCCTAATAATGGTGGTAATAGCAAGTTTCCTGCTCCAAAAAACATGGAGAATAATGCAAAAGCAGTGACAAAGAGTTCTTTATTTTTTGACATGTGTATATTTTTTGATGAAATACGCGATCAGACTATAGATTACAAATAATAGTGCAATTCCTGTGAAGCAAAATTTTACAGTTGCCGATGCAAAAGCCAGCGTAGCCCAATATTGTTGTAAATCGCCATAGAATAATTGAAGCAACGCAAAGTTTTCCACCATGTCTAAGAATCCTGCGAAAAAAGTTGTTCGTATCAGAACAATTCCCAAGCGGTATCGTTGGCTTTCAGGTTGTTTCCAAACAATTCTCGTCACACGATGTAGTATCAAACTTAGTACTAAAACATACGCAATGATAAAAACATAATCGAACCATAAACTCCATTCTGCAGAAAGCATTGCGCCTTCTGTTGCTTGCCAAGAAGCTAGTATTTGTGTAATACAATCGAGTGTTTTTGCCAGTTCAAACGAAATAATTCCTAAAGGAGCGAATTCATTTTGTAGTAATAAATCAAACTGAAACATACATGTTGCTGCTAATAAAAATGCCGCAATTGCTAGAATTAACAACTTCTTTTCAGAAGCATTTGATAATTTTTTAAAAGGCGATGTAAACATTTTTAGTTTCAAGTTTTATAGCTAACGAAAGATACATATTTTTGCGACATGCAACAGTTTGTGACCTATAAAAATATAGAAATCGCCTATACGGTTTCGGGCGAAGGAAATACATTGGTACTTTTACACGGTTTTTTAGAAACAAGTACGATGTGGAATGCGTATGTAGCAGCATTTTCTAAAACGCACAGAGTCATTACCATAGACTTATTAGGACATGGAAAAACGGGTTGTATTGGCTATATTCATACAATGGAAGAAATGGCTGAAACAGTTTTTGCTATTTTGACAACCTTACGCATCCGTAAAATTCATATTGCCGGACATTCTATGGGCGGTTATGTTGCCTTGGCTTTCGCCGAAATGTACCCAGATTATGTAAAAGCTTTATGCTTAATAAATTCCACAGCGCGCGCAGATAGTTCGGAACGAAAAACAAATCGTGATAGAGCAATTAATGCCGTAAAGTATAATCACAAGCAATTTATTAGAATTGCAATTTCGAACCTTTTTCGTCCAAAAAATCGTAAAATCTTTGCAGAAACGATCAAAAATGTCAAAAAAGAAGCATTAACGATTTCATTACAAGGAATTGTTGCTGCTTTGGAAGGCATGAAAATTAGAGAAGATCGTGAAGTATTATTACACTTTTCTCCGTATAAAAAAATGATGATTATTGGAAAGCATGACCCTATTTTATCGTATGATGAATTGATTGATCAAACAAAAAATTCGGAAGTTATTGTCGATATTTTTCCTGACGGTCATATGAGTCATATTGAAAACAAAGAAGAGCTCATGTATGCATTTAGTTTATTCTTAAAAAACTAAAATTTCAAATGTTTCAAAATTTATAAGTAGGAAATTACATTTTTATTAATTAAGAATTTAGGTTTAAAAAAGAAAGAATAAATTTTTATTTTACCCATTCATCTTTCGATAAAGTGCATTTCGTCTAAAAAATAAAGCTTTTCATCGGATAAACCGTAGCAATTATGTATATTAGAAGTGCCCAAAGAAAACTACTTTTAACCTACTTATTTAACCATGGATAAAAACATGAGTATCAAAACTACATTTTCGCTCGGAAAATTATACTGCAGCGTTTTCGGTCATCGTTACCGAGTTACCAAGAAAATCACTTCACATGTTAACGAATATCAATGTATGTTGTGTAATTGTGAAGCTACTAATGATGACAAAGGAAAGCTTACATCGTTAACACCTCAACTGAAAGATATTAATAGAACGTTGACTTCTTTTCATAAGAAGAAAAAGCATGCGTTTTAGTTGTTAGTGCTTTAAGTATGAATTTATAATTTTTTACTCTTGCTCGTCCATTGCATTCCAGCCTTGTGCTTTTAATGGAATTTTTGTGTTTGCTCTTGTAATTAAATGAATTCCTTCACGCGCTTCTGTCATGTGACCAATAATAGAAAAATTTGGATTTGCTTTAATTTTCGGGAAGTCTTCTTGTTTTACTGTAAATAGTAATTCATAGTCTTCTCCTCCACTTAATGCAACCATTGTACTATCAATATTGAATTCTTCCGCCGTAGAAATCACTTGTGGATCTAACGGAATCTTGTCTTCAAATACATTACAACCAACTTCTGACTGTTTGCATAAGTGCATTACTTCAGAAGATAAACCATCGCTAATATCAATCATCGACGTTGGTTGTACTTCTAAATCGTGTAATAATTTTGAAATGTCTTTTCGTGCTTCAGGTTTTAACTGACGTTCAATAATGTATGTGTACATATCTAAATCAGGTTGATTATTTGGATTTACTTCAAACACTGATTTTTCACGCTGTAATACTTTCAAACCTAAAAATGCACCACCAATATCTCCTGTAACAACTAGTAAATCATTTGGTTTAGCACCGTTTCTGTAAGTTAATTTTTCTTCCTCAATTTCACCAATCGCGGTTACGCTAATTAACAATCCTGTTGTAGAAGAAGTCGTATCACCACCAACAACATCAACATTATAAATTTCGGCAGCCGTTTGAATTCCTTTGTATAATTCTTCCAATGCTTCTAACGGAAAGCGATTAGAAACTGCAATTGAAACAGTAATTTGTGTAGCCGTAGCATTCATTGCATAAATATCAGATAAATTTACAATAACAGCTTTGTAACCTAAATGCTTCAACGGCATATAACTCAAATCAAAGTGTACGCCTTCTACCAATAAATCTGTAGAAACTACTACTTTTTTCGATTTAAAATCTAAAACTGCCGCATCATCTCCAATACCTTTTATTGTAGAATTCTGCGTTATTTTTAAGTTTGCAGTTAAGTGATCAATCAATCCAAACTCTCCTAAACTCGCTAATGACGTTCGTTGTTCTCCTTTGTCTTTTAACATGTTGCAGTATCAGTTATTAAGTTAAAAATTGTATTTTAGGCACTGTTTTTAAGCCTCGACTATTTGAAAACGCAAAATTAGCCAAAAAAATGACACTTATTGCACGAAACCTACTCTTTGTTCTTGCTCTTATTTCTATTTCCCCTTCTATTGCCCAAATTGTTCCATGTACAGGAGGATTTGCTGGCTCTTTTCCTTGTAATGGTTATGATTTACTATCCAATTTACCAAAGTCTACGTTTAGTAATGAAGATGGAAGTGATATTTGGGGCTGGACAGATACTACAACTAATAAAGAATACGCTCTTATTACATTTGAAGACAAAACCTGTTTTGTAGATGTAACTGATCCTATAAATCCTATTTATTTAGGAAATATACCCACCAATGCAGGTGTAAACTTTTGGAGAGATATTAAAGTATATAATAACTACGCATATATTGTGGCTGACAATGTTGGAAATCATGGAATGCAAGTTTTTGATTTGACTCGATTGCGAAATGTAACCAATCCACCAGAAATATTTACGCCAGATACAGTATTTACAGATGTAGGAAGTTGCCATAATATTGCTATTAATGAAGATACAGGCTTTGCATATTTACTTGGTTGTGACACTTTTAGCGGCGGGCCACATTTTGTAAACCTCTCAAATCCATCAAATCCAGTCAGTGCTGGTGGATATGCTACAGACGGATATACACATGATGCACAAATAATAATATATAACGGTCCAGATACGCAGCATGTCGGAAAAGAAATTATGATTGCCAGTAACGAAAATGAAATTGTAATTTTAGATGTTTCTAATAAATCTTCTGTAATTAGACTTTCACGAATTGATTATGCAGATGTTGGCTACACACATCAAGGCTGGCTTACCGAAGATCATCGCTATTTCTATTTAGGAGATGAAACCGATGAAATTAATTCTGGTTTTCTTACCAGAGGCTTGGTTTTTGATTTTGCCAATTTAGATAATCCAAGTTTTTTAACTACATTTAGTGGAAGTACTAATGCTATTGATCATAATTATTACATTAAAGGAGATAAATTATATCAGGCAAACTATACTGCTGGAGTTCGTGTTTTAGATATTTCAAATCCAGCTAATATTACAGAAACTGGTTTTTTTGATACGCATCCTGATTCTAATGATACTACATTTTTCGGTGCTTGGACTGCATATCCTTACTTTGCTAGTGGAAATATTATTATAAGTGATACAGACCGAGGACTTTTTATTATTAGAGAAAGTAGTTCTCCGCTAAATACAGATCAAACACAAGCTTTTGATTTTATGATGTATCCTAATCCTGCTTCAAATTACACTTTAATTAAAGCTGGGGAAAGTATGTCTATTGAAAAAGTAGAAATTTTCAATATCATAGGAAAAAAAGTACTTGAACATACCAACATTAACGAAACTCAGTTTCAATTACCTGTCAAAAAGTTACCAACTGGTATGTATGTAATAAAAATAAACGATGCGACTTCTCAAAAATTAATTGTAAAATAAAGAGAGATCGATTTAACAAAACATTAAAACCAAAACGTGTGAAAAATTTCAAACTACATATAATCACAATTGTCATTATACTAGCTTTTGGAGCGTGTTCTCCAGATGATCCATTTACCAGCGTAAGTCCACCACTTTCTAATGAAGAAATTTTCCCAGGAATTACACTTTGTGAAAATGGTTTTGCTGGTCAATTTCCTTGTGAAGGATACGATTTACTAAGCAGAGTAAACTTGTTTACGCTTGGTGGAATTAGAGGCGCTGATTCTTGGGGTTGGACAGACCCAACAACAGGAAAAGAATATGCACTCATAACAACAGATGCAAACTCATCATTTGTAGACATTACAGACCCGATAAACCCTATTTACTTAGGATTACTTCCAACGGCAACTGTTGCAAGTAATTGGAGAGACATTAAAGTATATCAAAATCACGCATTCATTGTAAGTGAAGCACCAGGTCATGGAATGCAAGTATTCGATTTAACACGCTTGCGAAACGTTACCAATCCTCCTGAAATATTTACCGCAGACGCCTTATATACTGGTTTTGGAAGTGCACATAATATTGTCATCAATGAAGACACAGGATTTGCCTATGCTGTTGGCGCAATGACACTAAACGATTCATCTTCTTCCTTTGCTGGCGGCCCACATTTTATAAACATTCAAAATCCGATAAATCCTGTTGCGGCTGGCGGTTATAGTGATGACGCATATTCGCACGATGCACAAGTAGTCACGTACAATGGTCCAGATACAGAACATGTTGGAAAAGAAATTTTAATAGGAAGCAATACAAACGAAGTAGTCATCATAGATCTAACAGATAAAAACAATCCTATTCAACTATCAGTTGTTGGTTATTCAAATATTGGCTACACACATCAAGGTTGGTTTACGGAAGATCAACGTTACTTTATACTTGGCGATGAATTAGATGAAATTAATTCGGGATTCAACTCTAGAAGTATCGTATTTGACTTATCAGATTTAGACAATCCGTCAGTTTCAATGACATATACAGGTCCTACACCAGCCATTGATCACAACGGTTACACCAAAGGAGACACCTATTTCTTAGCAAATTACACAGCTGGTGTTCGCATGCTAGACATTTCAAATATTAGCGGAAATCAGATTCAAGAAATTGGCTATTTTGACACATATCCATTACATGACAATGCTACTTTTAGTGGCCTTTGGAATGTATATCCATACTTTGAAAGTGGAAATATTGTTTTAAGTGATATCAATTCAGGATTATTTATCATTCGAAAAAGTACAGACTAATACATGAAAAAATACAATACATATTTTCGTCAATTATTCTTTTTAGCTTTCGCGGTAATTGTCGTATCGAGTTGTTCTTCGGATGACACTTCAACTCCAGAAGAAACACCAAATCCTACTGGGTTTTTAGGCGAAATAGATTGGCTAAAAACAATTGGTGGAACGGAAGAAGACACAGCGCAAGATATTGCTATAACTTCCGATGGCGGTTATGCCATTGTGGGTTTTACCAAAAGTATCGATGGCGACGTTACAGATCATACTTCTGAACAAAATGATTATTGGGTAACTCGGTTGGATGCCGACGGAAACATTATTTGGTCAAAAACCTATGGCGGAAGCGCCGATGATCGTGGTGAAGCCATAAAAGCAACTTCAGATGGCGGATTTATTATCACAGGTTACAGTCGAAGCAGCGATGAAGATGTGAATGTAAACAACGGATTTTATGATCAATGGATTGTAAAGTTAGATGCTAGTGGAAGTATTCAATGGGAACAAAGTTTAGGTTTCTCTGGAAGCGATCAAGCATTTGATATTATTCAAACAAGTGATGGCGGCTATTTTACCACTGGATTTTTAGACATTACAGCTTCTGGCGGACAAGGAAATGTTGGAAGACCAGGTACAACTACAGGAAACTTTCCAAACCCTGAACATGGTGTTGGCGAATTTTGGTGTCACAAGTTAGATGCAAGCGGAACCATTGTTTGGAGCCGTTATTTTGGCGGAACAAACAACGACAGATCTTACAGTACACTTGAAACTAATGATAATAATTTCATCTTGGCTGGTTCTTCTGAAAGTGATGACTTTGACATTACAAGCAGTCAAGGAAGTTATGATTTTTGGGTTGTAAAAATTACTAATTCAGGTGATCTCATTTGGCAAAAATCATATGGTGGTTCTGGAATTGAAATTGGATATGATATTGCTAAAACAACCGACGGAAACTACCTAGTTGTTGGCGATACTAGAAGTTCAGATGGTAACATTGCGAATTTAAAAGGCTCCTCTGATTTTTGGGCGATCAAAATTAGTGATACAGATGGTTCACTACTTTGGGAACGCACATATGGCGGAACAGATTTTGAATCTGCACGCGCTGTTACTCCAATTCAAGATGGTGGATTTGCCATTGTAGGAAGCTCTAAAAGTAACAATACAGATGTAACTACTAACTATGGTCAAAATGATTTTTGGGTCATTAAAATTAGTGACAGTGGAAACCTAACTTGGGAGAAAAACTTTGGTGGTTCACAACTCGATTTTGCTTTCGGAATCGTAGAAACAACCGATAAAAAATTAGTTGTTGTTGGAAGTACTCAAAGTTCTGACATTGATATCAACACAAACAAAGGCATCAAAGATGCGTTAATTCTAAAAATAAAATAAAGACATTAAGATGAAAAAAATTGCATATTCATTCTTACTTATATTATCAATAGCTATATCATCGTGTAATGACGATAACAATACAAATCAAACATCTGCTATTGAACTTACGTTTGACAATCGAATTTCAGCAAATCAAGATTTAAGCCTGAACAATTCCACATTTGTAAACCAAAACAATGAAACTGTTTTAACGAAGGAATTAAAATATATCATCTCAAACATTACATTAATTCAAGACAACGGAACAACGTTTGAATATCCAAAAGCAGATTCTTACTTCGTTATTAATGAAGAAGATCCTAGTAGTTTAGTACTAAGCTTAACTGGAATTCCTGTTGGAAACTATACACAAATTGCCTTTGGTGTTGGTGTTGATCAATCCAAATATCCGCTAGATGGTGGCGTAATGAACTTTATTCCGCAGGCAGAACAAGCCGGAATGTTATGGAATTGGGCAGCAGGTTATAAATTCATCAAATTTGAAGGAACATTTACTCCACAAGGCGGTACAGAAAGCCCTTTTGTAATTCACGTGGGAAGTCACGGAACAAATCTTGATAACTACAAATTTGTAACACTTCCACTAGGAAATGCAATTACGGTTGCTACTGGAAACACAGCCAACGTAAACGTGGATGTTTTTGTTTCAAGTATCATTGATGCTACCAATCAGATAAAATTAGAAGACGCAAGCGACATTCAAGTTGATCCGGTAAATGCCCCAAAAATTGCTAAAAATATGGAAAGTGCTTTTCAGGCACAATAAATACTACATTATGTAGTACTACATATAATACTTAATCATTATTTTTAAGGAAACTAACGTTTCCTTACGTGAAAAAAATCATTGTATACAGCTTTCTTTTAGCAAATTGTTTTGTCCTAAATGCACAATATTGGACAAAACAACATTTTAACGTAGAAGATGGTTTGCCAAACAATTACACTTTTGCTATTGAAAAATTTCAAGATGAAATCTATGTAGCAACAGATGGTGGATTAGTCACTTTTGATGGACAAAATTTTAAAATACACTTTAAAAGAAAAATTCGATATCCAGTTTCTTTATTAAACACAAAAGATAGCGTATTACACATTGGGTCGTGGTTAGATGGCTTCATCTCGAAAGAGAAAAATGAGCTTCAGATTATATATCCAGGACGCATCAATCGAATTCTTAAAAGTAAAAGTAAAAACCTCATATACAACACTTATCAACGACATATTTTACTAGCGTTTAATGAAAGATATCAAATTGACACACTCATAGAATTAGATTACACTAAGAAAGAAAGACGGCTTGCTATTGACGATACTTCCATATATATAAGCAAACAAAAAACAATTTCTGAATACAATTGGGATGGAAAAAAAGAACAAGAATTTCCTCATCAATTAGATACGACTATAGAAGCTATTAATAGTATTGATGGCTTTATTTTTTATGGAGATTTGCAAGGAAATTTGGTTTGGGCGCCAAAACTTAATCCAACACAAATAATCAAACATCATTTTGAAAAACCAAATAAAATTAAACGCATTACAGCTTATAAAAAACAACAAATCCTAATACAGTTAAATCATCGTGCAGAACATAATAGTCTGTACTTACTCACTTTTGATAAAACCTATTCAAAAATCATTAAATCGGAAGCAATTCTAACCATAAAGAATGGAATCAGTGAGACATTTGTAGACAAAGAAACTATTTATATAGCTACGTATGGTGACGGTTTTTACAAAATATTTCCTTCAATTATTAAATCGTATGACAAGTCCGATTATCAAATTCCAACACCTAAATTTAGTTACGAAAATTCAAATGGAAACATGGTTTTTGCAACAGAAAACATTTCATATACGCTTCAAGAAAAAGATACTTTCATTCAACAAAAAAATCCTTTTCGGCTCAATACTATTTTTGAATTTAAAGGCGAACGATACTTTTCATCACATGCGAATCTATTTGATGAAAATTTAAAAGTGATAAACGACAGTAGAGTAGACAATTTTATTTACGCTGTTGAAAAAGACACCTTATTCTATTCTAAATATATGTTCAGTCGTTATCACAATAATAAGTGTGAAAACATCTTTTGCATAGAGTATAATAAAAAAGATAAAAAAATAAATTCAGGTATCTATTTTAATGAAGAAGTCTATATTGGAACGCAAATTGGTGTCAGAAAATTTAAAAAAAATGATGTCGATTTCTGGGAATACGCTTATGATTCAATACTAGAAAAAAACTTCAAACAACGTGTTATCCGAAAAATTACTCAGCATAAAAATCAATTAATTATTTCTACACCATACGAAGCCTACACTTATAATGGCAAAAAGGTTTCTCCGTTACTTTTCACAAAAGATGACATTCACATCAACGCAACCTTTGTTGACAAAAACAATCGAATTTATTTTGGAACTAATAAAGGGTTTTGGTTGATAACAGATGATTTCACATATCATTTCAACACAAAAAATGGTACCAACTCCAATAATATTTATTCTTTCTATGAAGACACAAAAGGAATTATTTGGATGATTACTGGGAACGGAATCATGGAGTTAAACCCTGCTTTATTAGATGTAACAATTCCACCAAAAATTGAAATTCACAAGAAGATCATTCAAAACGATCGCGCTTCCATTTTTTTTAAAAGTAATACTAAAAATTTTACAGAAGCTGTATTATTTGAATATAAAGTAAATAACTCCGAATGGAAAAAAACTGACCTTCAACAAATAGAGATGAGCAACCTAAAACCTGGAAGTTATATGGTTTCTTTTAGAGCAAAACGAATGAATAGTGAATGGTCAGTTCCAGTAACAGTTAAGTTTGATATTTTTCCTAAATGGTATCAAATTACAGTCATCAAAATTTTTATTTTCGGAATAATCACTATGCTATTACTTGGTTTTTTATGGTTTCGCTTACGCGTGATTAAGCGCAGAAATGAAATCTTATCTAACGAAATTAACAAACGTATTCTGTTAGAGCACAAAGTTGAAAACTTGCGTGAAGAAATTGCACGTGACTTCCATGATGAAATCGGAAATAAAATTGCTTCCGTTATCGGTTTATCAAACAACTTAAAACACAATGAAAAAGTAAAATCGCCCAAAATTGACAAAATCTCAGAACTTTCAAAAGAAATATATCATACTGCAAAAGACTTTGTTTGGTCGTTAAATCCAAAAAACAACAATATTGAAAGTTTGTGCAAATATCTAAGAGATTACGGAGAAAACTTCTTCTATCTCTTTGACGAAATAGACTTTTTATACTTAGAAATTGATATCATTCCTATTGATATTTCATATGTAAAAAGTAGGAACATCATTTTGGCTTACAAAGAAATATTAGCAAACATCATTAAACATTCACACGCAAATACAGTTACCTTAAAAGCATATTTAGAAGATCATTCATTTACCATTCAAATTCAGGATAACGGTGTTGGTTTTGACAAAATTACCTCATCACAAGGAAATGGACTTAATAACATTAAAAAACGCATGGAAATGATCAAAGCAGACATGAAAATCAAAAAAGAGAATGGTGTTTTTTACATTTTTACGCTTGACTTAAAGGAAGAATTAACCAATCAAAACGAATAATTTTATGAAAAAGAAATATCTTTCTATTATTGAAGACAATGTAATTTTCAGAGAAAACTTAGCAGCATATCTGCTACAACTTCCCAATTATTTTATACTTGGAACCTATGGTTGTTTTGAAACTGCACTTACAGATTTCAAATCTGGAAATCATCCAGATATTGTATTGATGGACATTGGATTGCCAGGAAAAAACGGTATTGAAGGCACTAAAATTATCAAGCAATTATTTCCAAAAACAGAACTCATTATTGTAACGGTTTTTGAAGACAGTAATATGGTTTTTGAGGCTTTAAAAGCTGGTGCTTGTGGGTATTTAACTAAAAGCTTAGGATTGCCCGAACTCAAAAAAGCCTTAGACGATTTAGAAAAAGGTGGCGCGCCAATGAGTAATAAAATTGCTAAAATGGTTGTGGAATCGTTTCAACTCAATCATGAAGATAATACGTTATCCAAACGCGAAAAAGAAGTCTTAACATTGCTTGCCAAAGGAAAAACGTATAGTACCATTGCTGTAGAATTATTTGTTTCCAAAACAACAGTTCGTACACACATCCGAAACATTTACCAAAAACTACATGTAAACTCCAAAGCAGAAGCTATCCGATTGGCTAATGAAAAGAAGATGATATAAAAAACTCACAGCGAATAGTAAATCTAAAACTTACCTATTATAACTGCGAGTTTGTGTGGTGTAAAAACCAAAAAATTATAGCATTAACATGCAAAAGAGTTACAGTTTGCACAACGTGTTTGTGTTCTCTCTGTTGGACATACACTAAATCGTGATTCTCTACAAGTTGGTCCACCAATCGTACTTCCTGCAACTCCACCTAAAATTTGGTCTGTTGTTAAATTAGAAACCAATTGTTTCTTCAAATTCAATCCTGTTTTAAAATTTTGTTTTTTCATAATGTGTTTATTTTGATTCAATCCAAAACTACTTCAAACAATAGCACGTCAAATCATACAAAATGGATGATTCTTTCAAAAAAAAGCTCAAAATGTATCAAAATCATCTAAAAAGTTAAGTTTCTTGTATCATTCTCACACATTTGATATCTTAGCGGAAGCTATGAAATTCAATATATACGTATACATATTACTACTATGTGTACTTGCTTCCTGCAAAAACGAACCTTATGAAGAGATTCCAACTGCAGCAAGTGGTACGTTTAGTGACGTACGTCTTGATTTTACTGTACCTTCCAATTTTCCACCTTTAACGTATGATGTAGAAAGTAATCCACCAACGGAAACAGGTTTTGAACTGGGAAGACGCTTATTCTATGAAGGTCGTTTGGCTTCTGATGGCGTAGTTGCTTGTGGTTTTTGTCACATTCAAGAATTCGCTTTTACACATCACACACACATTATAAGTCATGGAGTAGATGGCGCTTTGGGAAGCAGAAATGCACAACCATTGCACAATTTAGCGTTCCAAAACGAATTTACTTGGGACGGCGCTGCCATTCATTTAGATTTACAACCTATTATTCCGATTACCAATGAAGTGGAAATGAACGAAACATTTACCAACGTAATCGCGAAACTAGAAGCACATCCTGAGTATCCACGATTATTCCGCGAAGCATTTGAAAATGGTCAAATTGATTCAGAAAACATCTTAAAAGCACTGTCACAGTTTATGATAATGATGGTCACTTCCAACAGTAAATATGATAAATTTCGCCGCAACGAAGGAAACGTAACCTTAACGGAAAACGAAACGCAAGGAATGGCATTATTCAATCAAAAATGTGCTTCGTGTCATGCTGGCGAATTATTTACAGATCAATCCTATCGAAATAATGGTTTGGCAATTGATATGCAATATGATGATATTGGGCGCGCTCGTGTTACAGGACTTCCCGAAGATAACTACAAATTTAAAGTGCCAAATTTACGTAATATTGAAGTTACATTCCCATACATGCACGATGGACGTTTTCAAAACTTAGATCAGGTTTTAGAGCATTACAGAAGTGGAATTAACGAATATGACAACCTAGATAATTCGTTACGTCAACCTGATGGAACTTTAGGAATTCCGATGACAAATGAAGAAAAAGCACGTATTATAGATTTCCTAAAAACCTTCACCGACACTGATTTTATTTTTGATCAGCGATTCTCAGAATTTTAATCAACTTATTTGGGCGCATCGCCAAGAAAAATGGCGTCAGGCTATTCACCTATATCTAACAAATACATTAGAGTTTTGTAATGAAGGTTTGAAATATAAAAAATACGAGTGTTTTCTTAATTTCAGCATAGCAGTAGCTATGGTTAAATTGAAAAATACAGTAAAGCGTTCGTATTTGAAGTAGTTCAAAAATGTAATAGATTTTCTAATATATTAGTTAGATTTGATTCCTCATTTCATTCCGGGATTTTCACTGTTATCCTTTGCGCGATTTAGAACACTAGAATTTAATTAAATGAATAAAAAAGATTACATCCTAATTGAAACAGCAAAACCAGAATTGGTTGAAAAAATGATTTTTGAATACTTCGAAGATGAATATATTTCGCACGATGGCGTTGATATTGAGCTGGGAAAACACAAAGATAAAAATGAAATTGTAGTTTCCTTTTCAAACAACTTGGATAATGAGCTGTTCGTATTCTTTTTCACTTCTTTATCTATCAATAAAGAATTTCAAAATGATAATTACAAAGGATGGTTTAGCGCAAGTGACAAAATAAGCGCCAATACGAAACACAATAGTTTTGGTGGAAAACTTGAAAATGATTCTTTTAAAACAAGAATTATCCTTACATCAGAAATGACCGAAGATTATACGTTAGGATATTCCGATCAAGGTAAAAAAATAAAATTTCACTATACGGGGAAATTTACAATTGAAAATTCAAATGGATTTAAAAAAGAAGATTTTAATCCAAACAATTATACACCAATTAAGAATATTAAGCTTGAAAAGAATACTTCTAAAACCCATCAAAACAAAGGATGTGGAATTATGTCAATGCTAGTTATAATGATATTACTTGTAATAAGTATAATATATATTGCTTAACATTCAAATGGAAAAAAGAACACGCAACTACATTTTTGACAATCAACTTGCATCTTATATGAATACTACGAAATGGAAAAAGTTGGTTATTGAAATTACATCCGATGAAACGTATGATCCTTTAGTGAATATCAAATTAATCTTTGACGAAGAAAATAATAATAGTTTTTCGCCTGTTTGGTGGAATGAAGTCGAAAGAGACGGATTTGAATTGATAGAGTGGCTACAAATTCAACCATTTACAACTGAAAAAGGAGTTCGATTAGCTGATCTTAAACAAATGGATTATACTGAATTTGTACAAAAAGGACTCAATAAGCACAATATTCCGTACGAATATGATCATGGGATTTTTACCATTTATGGATATAAACGAATGAAGTAAATTAAAAAAATAGCAATACTACTGCATTTTTTTATTTCATTACTAAGCAACTTATTACAACCTAGTTACTTAAAAAAAACAACCCAAAAATGGTAATTTCTGGCAGGTTATTTTTCTTGAATAATGATCTAAAATAACACCATCAACAAATTCTATTGTACGATTTATTATATAAATGTTAGGTTTTTAAAAAAAAAGCGGCAAATAGCGTATCTTTGCAGATACAGAATAAACGTAAATTAAAAAGAATGATAACAGTTTCAGAAACAGCCCGTAAAAAAGTAGTTGAGCTTATGACAGATGATGGATTTGATGCTACCAGCGATTACATTCGTGTAGGCGTTAAAAGTGGTGGATGTTCCGGACTATCGTATGATCTTACGTTTGACAAAAGTAAAGCAGAAGAAGACAAAATATTTGAAGATAATGGTGTCAAAATTATTGTAGATAAAAAGAGTTTTTTATATCTCGTTGGAACTACATTAGAATATTCTGGAGGATTAAACGGAAGTGGATTTGTTTTTAACAACCCAAATGCACAAAGAACTTGTGGTTGCGGAGAATCATTTTCATTGTAGTTATAACGTACATTGACTTTAAAAGTAACCCTAGACTTTAAAAAAAATACAAAAAGTGAGATTACATATATTGAATTTTCAAATTATTTAATCTTTTAATCATATCGAAAGAATGAGTAAGTATACTGAAGAAGAATTACAAAAAGAACTCGAAACTAAAGAATACGAGTACGGATTTTATACAGACATTGAAAGTGATACATTTCCCGTTGGACTTAATGAAGATATTGTAAGAGCAATTTCTAAAAAGAAAGACGAGCCACAATGGATGACCGATTGGCGTTTAGAAGCGTTTAGAGTTTGGTCAGAAATGGAAGAACCAGAATGGGCAAATGTAAACTATGAAAAACCAGATTTTCAAGCAATATCTTACTATTCAGCTCCCAAAAAAGCAGATCCAAATAAAACACTGGATGATGTAGATCCTGAGTTATTAGAAATGTACAAGAAGCTTGGAATTTCAATTGACGAGCAAAAAAAATTACAAGGTGTCGCTATTGATATCGTAGTAGATTCGGTCTCAGTTGCCACTACCTTCAAAAAAACACTAGCTGAAAAAGGCATCATCTTCTGCCCTATTTCAGAAGCCATTCAAGATCATCCTGAATTGGTTAAAAAATATATGGGAACTATCGTTCCTACCAAAGACAACTTTTACGCAGCATTAAACTCAGCAGTATTTACTGATGGTTCTTTCTGTTATATTCCAAAAGGCGTTCGTTGCCCGATGGAATTATCAACATATTTTAGAATCAATCAAGCAGGAACTGGTCAGTTTGAACGTACACTTCTAATTGCAGATGAAGGAAGTTATGTAAGTTACCTAGAAGGTTGTACGGCACCATCACGTGATGAAAACCAATTGCATGCCGCAGTTGTAGAATTAATTGCAATGGATGATGCAGAAATAAAATACTCTACAGTTCAAAACTGGTATCCTGGAAATGCAGAAGGAAAAGGTGGTGTTTTTAACTTTGTAACAAAAAGAGGATTATGTGAAAACAATGCAAAAATCTCTTGGACACAAGTAGAAACAGGTTCGGCCGTTACATGGAAATATCCTAGTTGTATCTTAAAAGGAAATAATTCGGTTGGTGAATTCTATTCAATTGCCGTAACCAATAATTACCAACAAGCAGATACTGGAACAAAGATGATTCACCTTGGAAAAAATACCAAGAGTACTATTATCTCAAAAGGAATTTCTGCTGGAAAATCACAAAACAGTTATAGAGGTTTGGTTCAAATTGCGCCAAGAGCTGAAAATGCACGTAACTTTTCACAATGTGATTCACTCTTAATGGGAAATCAATGTGGTGCGCACACATTTCCATACATCGAAGCAAAAAACAAAACAGCTCAAATAGAACACGAAGCAACTACTAGTAAAATTGGAGAAGACCAAATCTTTTACTGTAACCAACGTGGAATCGACACTGAAAAAGCAATTGCCTTAATTGTAAATGGTTTCAGTAAAGATGTATTGAATAAGTTACCGATGGAATTTGCTGTAGAAGCACAAAAATTACTAGAAATTTCGTTAGAAGGTTCTGTAGGATAATCAATTATAATAAACCCTTAGCAAGCATGAAAAAAATCTATTTCATATTCGCATTATGCATATTGACAATTGTTAGTTGTAAAAATGATGCTTCATCTAAATCGAATGAAAGCGAAACATCAGAAACTGAAGGAAAAGGATATACTGAAACTGCAACAGTTGGAAACCAGTTTGAAACGTTTTCAGGTATGTTTTTATATTTAGGAACTGAAAAAGCAGCAGTACTTCAAATAGCTGGAAGTGATATGTACGGAGTCGTAATAGACGATCAAATGTTGGCACTAAATGAACAGTGCAAAAAATATAAAACAAATGAACACGATATGGTTCCTGTTATCATTAGAGGTATCAAAAAACCAAATCCTGTAAAAGATGCTTGGAAAGAAGTTATTGAAGTTAAAGAAATTCTTTCAGTACAAAAGCCAAGTGAAAATCAAGATGGTACTATTATCATCAAAAGCGATCAATAATTCGATTTAAAAAAATATAATACACAGTAATGTTACACATAAAAAATTTACACGCAAGTGTTGAAGATAAAGCAATTCTAAACGGAATTAATTTAGAAGTGAAAGCTGGAGAAGTTCATGCGATTATGGGACCAAATGGTTCTGGAAAAAGTACATTATCTTCTGTAATTGCAGGAAAAGAAGAATATGATGTTACCGATGGAGAAATCTTTTTAAATGGAGAAAATATTGAAGAACTTTCTGCCGAAGAGCGTGCACATGAAGGTGTATTTTTATCATTTCAGTATCCAGTAGAAATTCCTGGGGTTTCAGTAACAAACTTCGTTAAAACTGCTATCAACGAAACACGCAAAGCACAAGGATTGGAAGAAATGCCAGCGAAAGAAATGTTGAAGAAAATTCGCGAGAAAGCAGAATTATTAGAAATTGATCGTAAATTTTTATCACGTTCGTTGAATGAAGGATTTTCTGGTGGAGAAAAGAAACGTAACGAAATTTTTCAAATGGCAATGTTAGAACCAAAATTAGCCATCTTAGATGAAACTGATTCAGGTTTGGATATTGATGCATTACGTATTGTTGCCAATGGTGTAAATAAATTACGTAGTGAAGACAATGCGGTAATTGTAATTACGCATTACCAACGTTTGTTAGATCATATTGTTCCAGATTTTGTTCACGTATTACACAATGGAAAAATTGTAAAATCGGGAACTAAAGAATTAGCCTTAGAATTAGAGGAAAAAGGATACGATTGGATTAAGCAAGAAGCAACTATTTAAGGAGCGATCACAAAACGATACACATGGAATTAAAAGATAAATTATTGTCATCCTTTATGGTGTTTGAAGATCGTGTAAATGATCAGTCTAAAAACTTGAACGAAATTAGAAATTCAGCGATTAAAGCGTTTGAACAAAAAGGATTTCCTTCAAAAAGAGATGAAGATTGGAAGTATACTTCACTAAATGCTTTATTGAAACACGATTATTGTATTTCTCCACAACAAGAAACTGCGATAGAATTTAAGGACGTAAAGAAGTTTTTCATTCACGATATTGATACATATAAAATTGTATTTATTGATGGAAAATATAGTTCATTCCTTTCAGAAACGACACATGATGGTATTGATGTTTGTTTAATGAGTTCTGCATTGAACAAACCAAAGTATAAAATCATTATTGATTCATATTATAACAAAGCTGCAAAGTCAGATCATAGTTTAACGTCTTTAAATACAGCGTTTGCTTCTGAAGGTGCATACATTCATATTCCAAAAAATAAAGTTGTAGAAAAGCCAATTCAAATTGTGCATTTTTCAACAGGAAATGAAGCTTCATTATTATTACAACCACGTAATTTAATTGTGGTAGATGAAAATTCGCATGTACAAATTATTGAGCGTCATCAAAGCTTAACGTCAAATGTAGTATTGACAAATTCGGTAACCGAAATTTTCGCAAACAAACGTGCAATTGTTGATTATTATAAGATTCAGAATGATAACCAACAAGCTTCGTTAATTGATAATACCTACATTTCACAAAAGCAAAGTAGTCATGCATCTGTGCATACTTTTTCATTTGGCGGAAAATTGATTCGAAACAATCTGCAATTCTTACAAAAAGGAGAACATATTGATTCTACTATGAAAGGAATCACCATTATTGGCGATAAACAACATGTTGATCATAACACTTTGGTACATCATATTGAACCAAATTGTGAAAGTCACCAAGACTATAAAGGTATTTTTGCAGACAGATCTACAGGAGTTTTTAATGGGAAAGTTGTTGTTGAGAAAGAAGCTCAAAAAACAAATGCCTTCCAAGCGAATAATAATATTTTAGTAGATGACAAAGCAACAATTAACACCAAACCTCAACTTGAAATTTTTGCAGATGATGTAAAATGTTCACACGGTTGTACTATTGGTCAGTTAGACAAAGATGCTTTATTTTATATGCGCTCGCGCGGAATTCCAACAAAAGAAGCCAAAGCTTTATTAACGTATGCTTTTGCAAACAATGTATTGGAAAGTGTAAAAATAAACGCTATTAAAACACGAATTAATAAGTTGATCGCTCAAAAATTGGGTGTTAATTTAGGATTCGATTTATAACATATACTTTTTATAAAAAGACAAAATCCCGAAGCATTAGCTTCGGGATTTTTTAATTTACAAAACATTAATTCCTAAATTGAGAATGTAGGATTAATTAAAATTGATGTGTCAAATGTTAGACATCCATCACACGAATTACAAGAATTACATGATCCAGTGCATGAAAACGCACACGAATTCCTAGTAAGAATTATAGTTCCAGTGATAAAAACATCATTTCCACCTTTTAATTCTGAGATTGATGTTTTGTTAAGCTTGAGTGATTTTAATCCTCTTTTTTTCATAATAAAATTGTTTTAAAATTGATAGTTGCAAGGTTTCAAAAAATCAACTTTACTGAAAGAGTGGAAACACTAATTGGCAATACGTATAAATGCGTAAAAAGCAAAAATCCCGAAGCAAATGCTTTAGGATTTTTTACACTCTCAATATTAATTCTTAGTGTGAAAACGTAGGATTAATTAAAATAGTTGTGTTGAACGTTTGGCAACCATTGCAAGTTGCATAGCACGTTTCGTTACAAGTATTACATGAATTACACGAACCGTGGCACGTATAAATACATGAATTTCTAGTAACAATAATAGTTCCAGTTATAAAAACATTTCTTCCTCCTTTTAATTCTGAGATAGACGTTTTGTTAAGTTTCAGTGATTTCAATTCCTTTTTTTTCATGATACATAATTTTATGGTTTATAGTATCTATAAGGTTTAAAAAAAAATGTCTTTATGAAAGAGGGAAAACACCATTAATGTATACATATAAAGGTATAAAAAGCAAAAATCCCGAAGCAAATGCTTTGGGACTTTTTTATCGCGACTACTTATAGTGTTACTTCTTCCGCAATAATTCTAAATATATCAACCTCTGGAAGTAATGTTTGTAATTGTAAAGCAACTGAACTAAATTGAGGATCTGCTTTCAGTTTTGCCCAAACAATTTTAATATATTTATTGAAGCTATCTCTATCTCTTTTTTTATAATCTGGTTTATCTTGTACTAAAACCAATACTTGTTGAATAGTTTCTCTGGCTTGGCTAAGTTTGGTTTTTATAGGCTCGTGCAACGTTGTCAATACACCATGTGCTACTTCTAAACATTCTGCAGAAACCATGAATTGCTGTTTTCTTTTTTGTGGAACATCTTTTTGTTGTGACACAAATAGTTGATTTCTTAAAATGCTTATTCGACTCGATTCGGCAAACCCAAACTGTTTCAACACTTCTTCATTTTCTGAAAGCCAACGCTCAATCTCTGCAAAAAAGCGGGAAGATTTGGAGCGAAGCAATTCAGAAATTAACCCAACTTTCAAAATTGAAGTTTCAAAAAAAGTGTCTTTTTCTATAATACTTGTTTTCATCTGTTTATTTTTTTATTTTATTAATTCTGTCAGATGGAATTACGCATCTAACTGATATTTTTATATGAATGAATGCGTGAATCTATGATTTCGTCAATAATCACATGAGGTATTATCAACAAATTATTATGACTCATTTCATGGTTTCTTTGGTTTAAAATTATACGAATCGATTTTATTCGTAATTCAATACTTGTGTAGCATTTCCATCTGCATCAACATCAGTTGTCCATTCCATCGCATCATCCATAATATTTACTTTGATGTTAATCATACTTGCTGGATCATTAATTTCTTTTAATCGCTGTGTTTCCACAATCACTGGAAGTGCTTCTATTTCATAAGGTCTTTGCTGTAAATTGCTTTCAATCTCAGGAACAATTTTCGCAAAGAATTCTTCTCGTGCAATTTCTGAACTCACAAAAACATATGATGCTTCAGCAAATTTAGTAGCTGCTGTGTTTACGGTTACTGTGTAATTATTTTGTGTTGATTCTGATAAAGAAGTTGTTCTAACAGCTTGTGTATCATCTGTAGTTTTTATAGTAGTACTTGATTCAGCTGTTGGCGTAGCTACCTGATTTACTTCTTTTGCAGCAACTAACTCACTCGCAGCATCTGTAACTAATGTTTCTGTTTTTACTGCTAATTGTGGCTTTACACTTTCTACAAAAGTTGTTTTAAAAGGATAAAAACTTAAATACACTTTTTCAAATGCTTGTTCGTATACCTCTTTAATTTCTCTTTCTGTATAATCTCTTGAAGTTGCTTGCGTACTATCAACAGCAACTGGAATATTTAGTTCAACGTTTTTGATACGAATATTTGGAACAGAAAAATGCTTTAACATAGGATTGTTTACATACTCATCTGCAATTGCCAACGTTTCAATATCCGACTGTACTTTTGCATTTGTTATTTCCTTGTAAATCTTTCCTATATAATCTTTTAATGTAATCATGACTTTGTTTGTTTTTAGGTTAAGGAAACCTCCGAAGAGGTTTCCTTAAATAGTTTAGTGAAATAAATCTAAGCTTCAGTGATAGATTGCTCAAGCATGTCTAATACTCTACTCATTCCTGCTGGAATTTCGTCTTGTACTGCATGAATTCTAACATTCATACTATAAGTACGAGTTGATTCATCAGAGTAACGAGATTTCTTTTGGTACGAGTAACTACCTTTGAAGTTCAATCTTCCAAATCCCCAACGCAATTTCAAATCAGCACTTAAGCTCAATTTGTGTGCAGTTGATGTTTCGTACTGCGTTACACTAGAAATTTTTGCATTAAAATCAATAGTCGTGTCTGCAACACGTAAAAAAGGAATTGGGACAATTGTTAGTAACGGCGTTGTTAAGGTTACTAAAGAAGTGGCTCCATCAACATCTTTTAAATATTGAAAAGAAACATTTTTAACGGTTCCATCATCATTTAAACCTACTTCGTTGATAAAATCTACAGTAGATAAAGCTGCTGCTGCTTGCGCATCAATAACTGCTGTTAATGGTCTACCTAACATCGCACTAAAGTTGATGTTAGCTATTTCATTTGGATTAACTGGCATAATTGTAATAATTAAAATTTTTAACCTACTCTTTTTTAAAGGCTTTTCGGCTTTCTCCTTAGGCTGTGAAAATTATCGCGCAACAATTCTCACATCATTTTAAGCTTAAAATTATACTCTTTCGAAAGAATTACAATGCAAATATAAAACATATGTTGCAATAACACAAACATATTACAATAATTATTCAAACAATATTACATAAAATTTGTAATATGTTGTAAAATGCTTGATTTTAAAGAAAATAAAGAATTGGAAATCTGTATTTATGAAGAATTTTACAGATTCAGTTTAAAAAGTATCGCAAATTACATAAAAAGGACATACATATGTTTCTAAAAACAAAACATATGTTGTAGTTGCAGTAAGTTTAATGAAGTTATTTAATAGCCGTCGTTATTTCACTTAAGAATTTATTGAAATCTGTACCGCTGCTGCCAGCCAATCCAAAACGAACAACAACTAAATTTTTAGAAGGAATAATATATACACGTTGTCCTTGATAGCCGTTTGCCGAATACATATCTTTTGGTACATCGGGATGAAAACCTCCAGCATTTAGCCAAAAATGAGCTCCATAACGTCCATCAGATGTTGGTGTCGGTTTTGTTACATAATCAACCCAAGAAGTATCAAATAATTGTGTTCCGTTCCAGTTTCCTTTGTGTAAGTATAACAATCCAAATTTTGCCCAATCGCGCGGTGTTGCCCAACCATAAGAAGAACCTACGTAGTTTCCTTCCATGTCTGCTTCTATTAGCATAGAATGCATTCCTATTTTATCAATAAACTCATCATAAGGAAAGTTTAAATAATCTTGATGTCTTTTAAATTGCTTTCGCAAGATTCCAGATAGCAAGTTTGAAGTTCCTGAAGAGTAATACCAGGTTTCATTTGGCTTTCCAACTAAGGGTTTGTCAACTTGCGATTTGGTCATATCTTTTTCAAGAAACAGCATTTTTGTCACATCAGATATTTTACTATAATCTTCTTCCCAATCCAAACCGCTATTCATTTGCAATAGATTGTGAATCGTAATTTCTTTTCGTTCATCATCTTGCCAAGCTTCTATCGGAGCCTTGTCCCAAACACTCAGTTTTCCTTGATATTGTAAAACTCCATACATGGTACTTATCAAGCTTTTTGTCATAGACCAACCCAATATTTTAGAATCTTTATCAAAACCTTCAGCATATTGTTCAGCTAGTATTTGATCTTTATATATAACTAAAACAGCGCGCGTTTTTTTGATATCTTCTCCATCCACTTTTGTAAAAGCTTCTGTAACCGCAGTATTAATTTGATCGTAATTTACATTAGAAAATATAGTATCTTTTTGCTTCATGCCGCCATATGGATATGACGTCATGCGTGTTATAGAACTTCTATGTGGTATTGGTGTTTCTTGCGAAAGATCGTAATCATCGTTGATTAAAACACTTCCCAAACCTTTTCTGTAGACAGCTTTGCGCGTCATGAATCCGTAAACAGAAGCAGAAGCCATTTTTTTACTTGTATCTACAACATCATCCGCAATATTAATAGGTCCAAAGCTATTATCTGTAGCATCGGTAAATTCGACACTTCTTCCTGCTACAAATACAGATGAATTCATACTTTTTGCAGAATATCCAGAAATAATATTCAAACGAGAATAATTAAATGCTACTACAATTCCTAAAATGAGAACAACTAGTATTACAGTTATTTTTAATGCTTTTTTCATATCAAATCGATTTCAATACTCAAATATATTAAAATGAAATTTAGTAATGACACATATAGTAGTGTTTTCCCTTTGCAAGAAATAGGAAAAACACTCAACTATTTTATCTATATACCTGCTCACCAACAAATTAAAACTACTGACCTTTATAAAACTGTTACGTAACGGTGAAAAATTATA
The DNA here is from genome assembly GCF_056033805.1 of Kordia sp. E. NCBI lineage: Bacteria > Pseudomonadati > Bacteroidota > Flavobacteriia > Flavobacteriales > Flavobacteriaceae > Kordia > Kordia sp. E. Next base: position 1,439,217 of record NZ_JBRASR010000002.1, on the reverse strand, counting down.
AACCTTTAAAACAAAAACCATGAAAAAAAAGAAGAAAAGCTTAAAGAAATTGTCATTAAATAAGAATGTGATTTCAAAATTAGAAAACGGTCAAATTAGTGGTGGTACAGGATTTACAGTTTGGATTTGTCCAGTTGTAACAGTGTTCAATTGTCCTATTTTGACGCCTGCGTGTCCTATTATAACAATCAACAATTGTCCAATTCTAACGATTGACAACTGTCCTATTTTAACAACAGATTGTTCTTTAGCAGGATGTCCAAGTGATCGTTTTTGCATTTAATTACAATTAGCAATATTATTGAGGAGCTACTGTAAAAAGTAGCTTTTTCTTAACTTATTAACACATTACAACCATGAAAAAAAAGAAGAAAAGTTTAAAAAAGTTATCATTAAATAAAAACATGATTTCAAATTTAGAAAGTGACCAAGTTAGTGGAGGAACTATTCTTACCGCACTATGTCCAGTTACAATTTTTTGTCCAACACGATTTTGTCCGACAAAATTTAATTGTCCAACACTTTTTAACTGTCCAACATTAGGAAATTGCCCAACATTTGGTGCGTGCCCATCATTAGCTGGCGGATGCCCAACAACTTTTTAATTATAAAAAGTGTTTAAATTATATGAAGTCGCTGTAAAAAGCGACTTCTTTTTTTATTTATATTTTGTTTCAGGAAGTGACATCGCTTGCGGATATTTTTTAGCACGACTCACCTTGTAGTCTGCTTTTGCTTTATCCATTTGTCCTAATTGCTCATAGCAATAACCTCTACTATATTCAGCTTTTCCGTCACTAAAGGTTTTTGCAGCAATAACTACACTTAAGTTTTTAATTGCTTTTTTGTAATTTTTCTGAACTAAATCAATAATTCCAATGTTTTGAACAGATAAATAATCTTTAGGGTTTGTCTTTAGAATTTCTTGAAAAACCACACGTGCATCTTCATACTTTTGAGTTCTGAAAAAGTTGAATGCAGCTTGATGTTTCGCTTTTATCTCTTCACTACTTAAATATGATTTGAATTTTAATTTATCTAACACTTCTCTTTTAGCAAGAAGTAATGTATGACTGTACGCATTATACACCAATGCAGTATCTATCACTGCTAACATTCGCTTGCTATCTTTTGTTACATTATAAATAGTATTGGCTTTTTGTTTCCAGGCTTCTACATCTCTCGGACTGTATTTAGAATACCGATTCATTACTCGCATTAAGTTAACGGTATCTTTTTCTTTTAGATATATTTTTCTAAGAATGTCATAATTTGCTCTAAATCCTGGATAGTCGCCAAAGACACTCTCTGAATAATATTTAACGCTATCAATATTATCGTAGATGTTAAGATAAATTTCAGACTTGAAAGCTTTTACTAAAAAAGCATCTTTATTATAGTTTTCAGAAGTGTACAAAATTTCTAGTGCGTCTTCATACTTTTTTGCTTTAACAGCATAATTGGCCAAATAAACATTTTTTACTGTTCCAATATAACTCAATTGTGGATAATTAGTCCATCTTTTCTTTATACTCGCATATGAGTTTTTTAATTTTTGGTCTGTAAATAATGTTTTTCCAGTTAAATCTTCTCGCATTGTTAGTTGCAATTGATACGACTTAAAAACTAAGTAATTGGAAGCTATGCTTGCAAAACTAATTAAGAATACACCTCCAAGAAGCAGAAGGTGTAGTTTTGTTTTGCTTGTCTTCTCTAATACAGAAGTTTCTTTTTGCGAAAACAATAATATAAATATTGCAACTAGCAAAAAATACAGCTGTATTGGCGGACGCTCTAAAGGAAAGTTTAACAACGCATCTAATGTATACACAATAGCAGATCCTAGAATTATAACCAATATAAATTGTTTTTCATACTGCTTTTCGCGAAGAAACATTTTTATAAATAAAATAAAAAGAAATACAAACAATGACACGTATAGTATGAATCCAAAAATACCTGTTTCTGCCAATTTCTCTACAAAGTCATTATGAGCTCGCCTTGGATTCGCAAAAAGTCCTTCTCGATGCGAGAAATCAACATAATGTTCTTTTTTTCCAACTGCTTTATAATTTCCATAACCAACACCAAGAATAGGATTTTCTTTAAATCGGATGTATGCTAAATTCCACAGTGTAAATCTTTCAGAACCCAACTGCTTTTTTTTAATTTCTACTTTTACATCTTTGGGCACTAAGTCTTTAATATTATCTACACCATATGTAACAGCATCTCTTCCTTTAAAAAAGTCTGCTTCACGCGATACTAAAAGTTCATTTATAGAATTTCTAGAACTCTTGTCCAATCTATTCACATTCAACACTAAAAAGCCAGAAAGAATAGGTGATAATATCAAAATTGCAATTTCTCGTTTAAAAGGTAATTTATGCTTTATAACTCCATATATGAGATAGGTAATAAAAAGGAAAAGTATAATTGATGTAGACAATAAAGCAGTTCTAACTGAAGCAAAAAGCAATGCTAATAACACCATAAGTACGACAACACCTGAAATATATTTCCAAACTTTTTTAAAATAAATGAAGCCATAAACAACAAAAGGAAACTGAATAGCAAGATAAGCTGCATATATATTCATGTTTCCATAATTATGTGGAAATAATTTTAAAAACCCGTGTGTTCGCGGACTGCTATAATTTCCTATAAAAAATAAAATTGCTTTCCCAGCAAAATAAGCAAGAATGATCGTAACTGCCTTGCAAGTAAAATTAAAAAAATAGCTAGGGTTTTGTCTAATAATAAGATACAAACAATACAGTGCTACAATAATATTCACCAAGCGTGATAGATGCACTAGACTTTCGCTAACGTTGACTGCATTAAAGATTGATAAACATCCAATAGTAAAAAAACCTAGAAATAGAAGTAAAAAGGTTTTGAAGTTTTTATGAAATGAGAAAGCATTAAAAAAGGTGCTATTTTTCGCTATAAAAAATAAAGCTACTACATTTAATAAGGATACATATAACCACTCTGGAGCATCATAATCCATAGCTCCCATACTAGGTATAAAACCAATGAAAAGATACAGCAGAAATAAAATTTTAGAAATCGTAAATGTCGAGTTTTCAGAAACTGTACTTTTTTGGTTATTCTTATTTTTTTGCATTGATATCGTTTTAAAAGAAATGGCTCTAATCTCAAAATTATAAGTCACGCATTATCAATTAATTCTGTATGGAAATGACCTACGAAAACAAAATACGCGAAAAACTTGAAATAATATGTCTTGTTTTTTCAAAGAAACTTGAAATCTCGTTTAAAAGCAAAAATATATGTTAATGAATGTTACAATTACAACTGATTTCATCTAAAAAGTGACAACGCATTCTATGAATAGTTAGTATCTTTGTACAGATAGAATTCAGACTATGTTAGACATTCAAAAAATACGAAAAGACTTTCCAATTCTTCAACGAGAAGTAAATGGAAAACCCTTAATATACTTCGATAATGCGGCAACTTCGCAAACGCCACAACACGTAATTGACTGTATTGCAGACTATTATTCAAACTACAATGCAAACATTCATCGTGGAGTACACACGCTTAGTCAAGAAGCGACAGATGCATATGAAGAAGCACGTATAAAAATTCAGAAACATTTCAATGCAGCTAAACCGCATGAAATGATATTAACTTCTGGAACAACAGACAGTATCAACTTAGTTGCAAACGGATTTGCTTCGCTTTTACAAAAAGGTGATGAAATCATTGTGTCTGCTTTAGAGCACCATTCAAACATTGTTCCTTGGCAAATGTTGTGCGAACAAACTGGCGCTATCCTTAAAGTGATTCCAATGTTTGAAGATGGAAAGCTAGACATGGAAGCCTATGTTTCATTATTAAATGAAAACACAAAGCTGGTCTTCTGTAATCATGTTTCCAATGCTTTGGGAAGTATTAATCCGATCGAATTTATCATAGAAAAAGCACATGAAGTAGCTGCAGCCGTATTAATTGATGGCGCACAAGCTTCTCCACATATAAAAGCAGATGTACAAGCGTTAGACGTAGATTTCTATGTAGCTTCTGCACATAAAATTTGTGGTCCAACTGGTGTTGGATTACTATACGGAAAAGAAGAATGGTTACAAAAATTGCCTCCATACAAAGGTGGCGGTGAAATGATTGATCAGGTTACCTTTGAAAAAACAACCTATGCTGGTTTGCCACATAAATTTGAAGCAGGAACACCAAATATTTGCGGTGTTATTGCTTTTGGAGCTGCGCTAGACTACATGAATGCTATTGGTTTTGAAGCCATTGCAGCTTACGAACATGAATTATTGGAATATGCTACGGAGAAATTACTAGCTATTGGCGATATAACTATTTACGGAATTGAAGATAAAGTAGCCGTAATTTCGTTTAATATTGAAAACATTCATCCGTATGACATCGGAACCATTATAGACAAACTAGGAATTGCAGTTCGTACAGGACATCATTGTGCGCAACCAATCATGGATTTTTATAAAATTCCAGGAACGGTTCGTGCTTCGTTTTCATTCTATAATACGAAAGAAGAAATTGATACATTTATTGAAGCGATCAAAAAAGCAAAAATGATGCTTTCCTAATAAAAGTTCAAAAAATACCATTCAACTACAGAATCGACCCATTGGTCGATTCTTTTTTTTTGGAATACATTTAAAATAGTAGTGTATTTCATCGACAACCACACCATTTCCCACTTGTAGCTTAAAACTCAGAATTGTTGTGTTTGCAACAAAGTTGCATTAAAATTGTTATTTATCTAATAAATTAACTGATTTGTTATATGATTAACAAAAAATCATACATTTGATCGATTTTAACACAAAAACTTAATTAAAGAAAATTATGAAAAAAATTTTTCTAAGCATGATTGCTCTAGCAGCAATTACAGTATCATGTAGTGACGACCAGACTGCGGATGCAAACGAAATACCACAGGAAGCAGTAGATATGAGTGACTTTTACTTGTACACTGATAATGAAGAGAAAGCAGCAGGCGGATGTTTTAGTATGCAAAAACTAAATCAGCAACTAGAAAAAGATCCTAAATTATACCAAAGAATGTATGATTTAGAGAAAAAGTACAGACAAGACATATTAGCTAAAAAGCCTGGAAATGGTAATGGAAACGGAAATAACAACGGCGGCGGCGGCGATCCAGAACCACCAACAGACAACATGGGTGTAGTATCCATTCCTGTATATATACATGTAGTATATAGCAACAGTAATGAAAACATCAGTGATGCCCAAATTAACTCTCAAATGACAGTTTTAAATGACGATTTCAGAAGAGCTAACGGTGATGCAAATCAAACACCATCATTATTTGCTCCTGTAGCAGCTGATACTGAAATTCAATTTACTTTAGCTGGAGTTTTTAGACATTCTAACTCTAGAACTTCTTGGGGAACGAATGATGCTGTAAAAGGATCGTATCCACCAGTAACACCTTCAACTCACTTAAACATGTGGGTATGTAATATTGGAGGAGGAATCTTAGGATATGCACAATTTCCTGGAGGAAACTCATCTACTGATGGTGTTGTAATGTCTCCACAATATTTTGGAACAACTGGTTATGTAGCAGCTCCATTTGACGGAGGTAGAACAACTACTCACGAAGTTGGTCATTACTTAAACTTACGTCACATTTGGGGAGACGGAAGATGTAACAGAGATGATTTTGTTTCTGACACACCTTCATCAGACAGACCAAACTACGGATGCCCATCTTTCCCAACAACTCACTGTCGTTCAACAGACATGACAATGAACTATATGGATTATACAGATGATGCATGTATGAACATGTTTAGTGCAGGACAAAAAAGCAGAATGCGCGGTGTATTAGTTTCAGGTGGAGCTAGAGAAAACTTAGTAAACTAAGCTATAGTTAAAGTGCTAAATTTAATATAAAAGACGCCAATATTGGCGTCTTTTTTTTGTATCATTATGTTATCAATTAAAAAATGTATCTCATGAAATTTCTATTTTGTTTATTCTCTATGTTTTTATTTGCTGAAGGTTGTAATGATAATAATTCAGAAACAACAGTAAAAAACGCTGAAGATGATATTGTAATTACATATGAAGCATTATCGAGAGGTTTTTATGAAGAAATACAAGTTTCCAAAGCTTCTGTAAAGACTACTAAAGATAGAAACAAGCAACAATATAAAACATCCGATTGCAATACTGAAGATTGGGAAGAAATTTTATCACTACTAAGCAAAATTGACGGTGAAAAGATAAAAACCCTTGAAGCACCTTCTTCTAAACGCTTGTATGATGGCGCTGCACATGCTGTGTTAAAGATAAAATATAAAGAAGTCGAAGTTTCTTCTAATTCTTTTGATCATGGAAATCCTCCAAAACAACTGAAAGCTTTGGTAACAAAAATACAAGCAATGGCAAAAGCAGTTGAAAATCAGTAATAGTTGTTGTATTTTTGCGTCTAAATAGAGAATCGTGTAAACGAAGACAAAATGACGATACAAGAGATACAAGAAGAAATAGTAGACGAGTTTGCCATGTTTGATGACTGGATGCAACGCTACGAGTACATGATTGACCTTGGAAAATCACTTCCACTTATTGACGAAAGCCTCAAAAAAGATGAAAACCTCATCAAAGGTTGTCAAAGTAAAGTATGGGTTCATGGTGATATGGTTAATGATACGATTGTATTTACAGCTGATAGTGACGCTATTATTACCAAAGGAATCATTGCTATCCTCATCAGAGTATTTTCAAACCAACATCCTTCTGCAATTATTGAAGCAAATACAGACTTCATTGACGAAATAGGGCTGAAAGAACATTTGTCTCCAACTAGAGCCAACGGATTGGTCAGCATGATTAAAAAATTAAAGTTATATGCAGTAGCATATCAAACACAATTAAACTAGAAAAAATGTCTGAAGTTACCATAGATGCAAATGCCATGGGCGAAAAAATAGTTCGTGTATTAAAAACAATTTACGATCCTGAGATTCCAGTAGACATCTACGAATTAGGGTTAATTTATGATGTTTTTGTAAACGAAAACTCCGATGTAAAAATATTAATGACACTTACGTCTCCAAACTGTCCAGTAGCAGAAACGTTACCTTTAGAGATAGAAGAGAAAGTAAAATCATTAAAAGAAGTAAACAACGCTATCGTTGAGATTACTTTTGATCCGGAATGGACGAAAGATTTAATGAGTGAAGAAGCAAAACTAGAATTAGGCTTACTATAAAACATGGCAGAAGAAATTATCAATAGAGTTGCGCAAAGCAAATTAGTTACAATTGATCTAGAGGATTATTATCCTGATGGAAAACGTGTCCTTTTTGATATTTCTGATTGGTTGACGGAAGGTTTAATTTTACGCGAAAAAGAATTCCGTAAACATGTTGCTGAATACGATTGGTCGCAGCATCAAGGACAATACATTTCATTAATTTGTTCTACAGACGCCATTATTCCTGCATGGGCATATATGTTACTAAGCGTACATTTGACACCTTTTGTCGAAAAGGCAATAATTGGCACACTTGATCAGTTGGAAACGGCAATTTATCAAGAAATCATTACCAATTTAGATGTTTCTGCATACAAAGATAAACCTGTGATCATAAAAGGTTGTGCAAACAAACCTATACCAGACAATGCGTACGCGATGATGACAGCAAAATTACACAACATTGCCAAAAGTGTTATGTATGGAGAAGCTTGTTCTTCTGTTCCACTCTACAAAAAAAGATAATTCTTTCAATTTATTTTTTAATTCACTGGTTATCATAAGTTTAATTATTTTATGATATTTTTGTGAAACAACACGCAAGGAGTATATTTGCCGTCGCAAAACCTAAAATAAATAAACATGAAGAAAATCATATTTGCAATCGGATTATGTTTAGCATTTACTTCGATGAATGCACAAACCAAAGAAGAATTAAAAGCTCAAAAGGCAGAAAAACAAGCTGCAGCTGATGCTTTACAAGGAGAAGCTAATGCTATACAAGCACAAATTGATGCACTTCCAGGATGGAAAAAAGGAGCATTTGGAACTATTGGAGGAAGTCTTTCTCAATTCAACGATTGGTATTCACAAGGAACACCAAACGTTTCATCTGGGAATATAGGATTTACTGTAAATGCTTTTGCCAACTTAAATCAAGAAAAGTTTTTCTGGAATAACAGTGCTAATGTAAACTTAGCTTGGGTAAAGTTTGATGATAAAGACGATCCAACAGATGATAAGAAGTTTAGAGAGTCTACTGATGTATTCAACATTAGTTCTTTATACGGACGTAAAATCACTGAAAAATTTGCAATCTCTGGATTAGCAGAATACAGAACAACAATCTTAAGCAACTTCAACGATCCTGGATATTTAGATGTAGGTGTTGGTGCTACTTGGACGCCAATTACAAACTTAATTGTGGTAATTCACCCATTAAACTACAACTTTGTATTTAGTGATAATGATACTGTTTTTGAATCTTCTTTAGGTGCAAAAATTGTAGCAGACTATACAAGAAGTTTCGGAGCTATTAACTTCAAAACAAACTTATCTATGTTCCAAAGCTACAAGAGTAGTGATTACTCAAATTGGACATGGACAAACTCATTTAGCTACACATTGTGGAAAATGATTGGTGTTGGTTTCGATTTTGGTTTAAGACAAAACAAGCAAGAAGCAGTAAACTTCAATCTTGCACAAGGAAATACAACAACTACATTTGATAATGTAGATAACAAATTACAATCATACTGGACATTTGGTTTAAGTTACAACTTATAAAAAACTGTCTTTTTAACATATAAGAAAAGCGTTCCTAATTGGAGCGCTTTTTATGTTTATATTGGTACAGTTCTTGATGCAATTCATTTTTTAAAATTAAGAACTAACGTATATGAAAAATACACTAACCATCTTCGTATTATTTCTAAGCACATTCCTATTTGCACAGGAAACACATGAAATGGCAGCAATAAAAGCTGCTATAAAAAATCTTCCAAAAGCTCAAACAGATACCATTCAAATGGGTTGGAATTCTAAAGGAAAAGTATCATTCCTTTTTAATCAGGCTGCCTTCTCAAATTGGGCAGCTGGTGGCGAAAATAGTATTTCTGGAACATTAGGGCTCAATTACAATTTAAATTATCATCGAGAAAACTGGGATTGGGATAATAGAGTTGTTGTTGCATATGGTTTAACACAAACAAAAAATAGTGAATTCGTAAAGAAAACTGACGACCGTTTTGAAGTAAACTCTGTTATTGGTAAAAAAGGAAAGAACAACTGGTTTTACTCTGGTTTTTTTAACCTTCGCACACAAATCACCAAAGGCTATCGTTATGACACCGACGAAAATGGAAAAGAAATTCGCATGGAAAACACCAATTCTTTTTCTCCTGCATATGCTTCTTTTGGTCCTGGGGTTTTATGGAAAAAAAGTGATGATTGTAAATTTAATATTGCGCCAGGAACTTCTAAAGTGACGATTGTTGATAGTGATCTTACACTACCAAACGAAGAATATTTTGGTGTTCTTGAAGGCGAAAGTTTACGCTATGAACTTGGCATGTACGCTTCTGGTTATTACAAATTGACTTTACTGGATAACATTGTCATGGAAAATATCTTAAATGTATACGCAAACTATTTAGAAAAACCTGAAAATGTAGACATCGACTACAATGTAAATATTGTCATGACAATCAACGAATATTTTTCTACAACGGTAAATTTTCAAACTATTTATGATGATAACGCTTTCAATGGGTTGCAAACACGTGAAGTTCTTGGCTTAGGTGTAAATTATGCTTTCTAACAATCGCTGATTCATAAATTCGAGAATTTAAAAATTAAAATACGAATCCTCTTCAAAAATCAACGCCTGATAAATAACAACAAACGCTTCCTCATTTATAGCGAAAGAACACACAGACATACCATAGATTTGAAAAAACTTAACTAATTCAAAATTATGAGATCAAAAAAAGTACTTTCAACATTATTGACATGGCTACCTTCTATAATACTACTATTGTTTTTTATTCCAAATGCATTAGACAAAATACTACATCCTAATCAGACAGGAAAAGCTATTACAAATAGTACTATATTATTTAGCACTGGACTATTTTTATTAATTGCATCGATTCTATTTTTATATAACAAAACTATCCTTATTGGCACTACTCTTTTAGCCTTATACATGACACTTATTGTATGTATTCATATGTATAAAGGAAAGCCTTACGAAGTAACCATGCTTATTGTTATGGCAACGACATTTGCTGCATATATTAGGAAGCCGCAATTGTTTCATAAAGAATAGAATTGAAAATCATTCGTGAATTCACAGCAACATCTCGATACAATTTTTCTTCATTTCATTACTAAAAATCACTCGATGTGACGCTTTGAGTACTAAATTTTGTCTAAGCTTACAACTTCCGACAATACGACAATTATCGATTCTATTGTTTTTTTATCTATGATCTCTTTAAGTTATTTGTTTCATTACTAATTCTTAAAATCATTTATTATGAAAAAAAAATCTTTAAAATATTTATCTCTTAATAAGTCTATAATTTCTAATCTCTCTAAAATCAAAGCTGGAAGTGGAGAAGAAGGAGATACTGTTAGACATGATGAAACAATTTATGCTACTTGTGAAACGTATGACGAACAAACGAATGACATTGCATACGAAGATCCTGGTAGATTTACCAACCAAGCTCTTAATACGTTGTGTTGGATATGGTAATATCTTATGCATCATATCTTTTTCTACTATCTAGCTAGATACATTTAATTTAATATCAATTTCAAAATTATTTATCATGAAAAAACAAGCAATGAAAAGTCTATTTCTTAAAAAGCATACTATTTCTAATTTTAAATCATCAAAAATAAAAGGAGGAACAGGAGATGAAGCCGGAGATGTTATAGGTGATGATGATGATGTTATTGATCCACCACCACCGCCACCAACTAATTCATGTGCAACACGAGGCTGTTGGAGCATGAATCGGATATGCGTATAATATTTAAGCGGGTTTAGGCTCGCTTTTTTATATCTACAACTTGCGAATTTTATTAAAATCAAGGAAATACGTCATTTTCAAGGAAAGTGTATTGCTATTATCTTGCTGTAAGGTATTTTTCAAATTAGTTCCGTAACCTGAATTGATTTGATTGTTGAATAAATTTGCGCCTAGTTTGTAGTTAAAGCTGAGTTCACTTGCTGGCGCAAATTGCCAACGCGCAGTATAATCAACAGTAAAAGAATTGAAATTATCATCAAAGTCATCTGGATTGATTGTATAATTATTTCGATCTAAATTCCCTTGATTGTTCAACGTAAATTGATCATCATAATCAACTTGAATCCAGTAATGACGTACGCGTACATTCATGCTTAATTTTGAATACACAGCATAATTTGCTTCAAAAGTGTTTGTTAATTCTTGGATGCTTCGTTTTCCAAAAATCAACTCATCATTTTCACGAGTTACAAATCCGGCGTTGCTTGGAATGTTGGTCACATCTTGACTGAAGTATAAAGAAATATGTTGTCCCAGTTGTGCTCGAATTCCATAACCGCCAATGTATTCATCTGAAAAAATTTCAGAATTCAATGTCTTTACATACACCGCATAACCAGCGAACGATAAGTTCTTATTGCGATTTGTTTGATACTCTGCAAAATATTCTAACTGAGCTGGCTTGTTAAAATTTCGATCTTTTGTACGTGGTTCAAAAAAATCTTGACGCTTTTCTATATATGCAAATGAGCCAAAAAGCACACTGTTATTCTTAAAAGTTGCATCACCTTGTAGTTTATAATACGCGAATTCTTTTTCAAACAAACTGTAATAATAACGTTGCGAATGATCAATTCCAATGGAATACTGATTGAACCATTTTTTAGGATTGTTGTTTCTGTAATTTAAATTTCCACGCACACTAAACTGATTGTTACGCGTTAAAAATCCGAAGTCATTATTATCAAACTTTTCATCATATAAATTTGCCGAAACACCGCCTGTCCAATTTCCGCTTACTTTAGACAAATACGCATAATATTGGTGTCCGAATTCATCTTTTTGATCTGAAAAATATTTCTGTGAAACTGCTTTCTTCACATACAATGAATAGGTGCGTTCTTTGGTATATCCACGAAATAAAATAGCTGATAAATTACTATCATAATCGTTTCCACTTCGCCAAACAGAATTATTTAAAAACGTAATTGAAGAATTATTTTTTAAAGTTTGATCTAACACTAAGGCATTATAATTCGTAAACGGATTGGTCTGTTCGTTTCTAAATTCGTTTGTCGAGGTATTTCTAATTTTTGCTTCACTTTTGGCTGTAATTCCGTTTAAAAATCCAACAGAAAACCCTTTAGATGATTTCCCCGTAATCTTTACCAAGTTCAAGATATTAGCCGCAATTGGGTTTTCTATAATTTCTTCATCTTCATTTAGAGAGATACGATTCTTATTAATTGGAACACCGCCAATTCTGCGTGTATATAAATAACCACCTTTGTCAAAAATCTCCGTTCCTTCAATAAAAAACTGTCTGTTTTCATTGAAACGAACTTCAAAAGGCGATAAATTAAATATTTGATTATCTGATAATGCCTGACTAAAATCTGGAATTAACGAAACATCTAGTGTATACGAATTGTCATGCACATACTTTACGTCCAAACCGCCATTTAAAGTCGTTTTACTTTCTCCATTTGGGCTTTTTTCATTGACAACCGACACAAATGGATAGAATGATAAGTTTAACGGTGGCGTAATTTTTGGCAAACCTTCCAATGTTCCAAATTGATTTAAATAACCGTCAACTTCAGGTTTTATGGGACTCCAATACGATTCTTCATTTAGTTTTGAAGCAATTCGTTGAAAGTTAATTTTGAAATTATCCATCATTTCTTTTGGAAAACGAATACTATTAAACGGAATTTTCAACTCGGCAATCCATTTATCATCGTACAATTTTACAGCACTTTCCCAAACCACATTAAAGTTTGCATAACTATTATTTTGACTCAGTTTTATATCCGATTGTACATTCGCAGCAGTTACTGTAAAGTCATAACCTTCACGCGTTTCGCCAAACGGATCAATTTGTATGGCAAAAACATCCGCGTTTCCAGTATCATCTCGTGCAGATAATTGACTGTTAATTTCATCTTTGTTTTCCACATACATAATTCCCAATACGTACAAATAACTATCATCATATAACACAGAAACTTTAGTGTTTCTAACGGAAGTTTTTCCATTATCAGGTCGTGTTTGTATAAAATCTCCTGTGATTGCATGCTGTTTCCAGTCGGCTTCGTCGGCAATTCCATCAATGGAAATTTCGGTAGTTATTTTATGTGCTTTTATGGTTTTCTGCGCATAATTTTTTAAGCTAAAGCAAAGAAATAAGCAGCTAAGTAAAAGTTGTTTTTGATTGATGAATGGTTGCATGATGATTGTTTTTTTTTGATACTGCAAATGTGAAGAAGTCACGTGGATAAACAGGTTAAGCACGAGTTAACGCGTAGTTAATGTCCGTTAACAACAAAAGTTGTAATTCATTAACACACACTCAAAACACCTATAAACACTGCAACTACAAGCTATTTTAAGGTTAATGATCGGTTAACGATTCGCTTTTTTATGGCTAACACTTGCGTTATTACTACTTTTGAATTGTTGAATCTGACAAAACAAACAGTCAACTATCTCAAAACAAATTAGCGAGGTATATGTCAAGAGGTTCACAATAATAAGTAGAGGTAAGCCTCGGAGCATTTAAATCTCGATTATCGAGTAAAACCATCACCAACTGAATGAAAAATAAAATCACCATATTAATTATTGCTTCTATTGCAACATTGATTGCTTTATCGGGTATTCAAGGATATTTAATAGAGAATGCGTATCAATTAGAAAAGAAGTTATTCATTCAGGAAACGGATGAAGCTATTTCTGATATTGACAATCATTTAGAGTTAGATTCTTTAACAGATGTTATAGGTGATGAATTGAAAGAAAGTTTGAGCGATTATAAAAATAAGCGTATTTCAAAAGCTCAGGTAATTCATAAAGTAAAAATTAAAGGTGATAGCGTAAATCCACAGTATATGGAACGCTATAATAAAGAATTGGACAGTATTGATTTAGGTTATAAAATTCGTTATCAACGTAAAATAACAAGTATTGTAACTTTTGACGGGAAAAAAGCTGACACTATTTTTCCGCTTCCTGAACAGCGAAATCTGATCATTTTAGGTGAAGTGTTTGAAGATGAAAACTCACAAACTATTAAAAGTGCGCGTACGTTTGCAGAGTTTGAATTTATAGAGAAAGTAAATGACAGCGTCTTTGTAAATACTATTGATTTAGAGATTAAAACCAAAGATGTTATTTTAATTACGGATTGGAAAAGTATTGTATTTCGTCGTATGGCAACCTTACTTATTTTCTCAGTATTACTATTTCTTTTTGTAGTTGGATTGCTCTATTACTCAATTAAAAACTTAATTAATCAGAAGAAAATTACGGAGATCAAAACTGATTTCATCAATAATATTACACACGAACTCAAAACGCCGCTTGCTACTTTGAGCGTAGCTTCAAAAAGCTTGAAAAATAAGGGAATTCAGAATACACCAGAAGCATTTGAAAATACGTTACATATTGTTGATAGGCAGAATACGCGATTACAAAAACTCATCGATCAGGTATTAACCAATAGTATGAGTTCGGAAGATATTGTATTGTCTAAAGATGCAATTGTTGATACTATTTATTTTAAAAATTTAGTAGACGATTTTAAGCTATCAACACAGCAAAAATCTTTAAAGTTAATCAATGATGTATGTGAAGAAGAAGTTGTTTTACGCATTGATACATTTCATTTTACAACTGCTTTATTAAATATTTTGGAGAATGCCGTGAAGTATGGAAACGATGAAACAGAAATTCATCTAAAAACAAGTTTGAAAAACAACAAATACGTGATTGAGATTCAAGATAACGGTTCAGGGATTTCTGAGAAAGATCAGGCACAAATTTTTGACAAGTTTTACAGAGTCAGTCACGGAAATGTGCACGATGTAAAAGGACTAGGTTTGGGATTGTATTACACACATCAAATTGTACATGCACATCAAGGAAAAATTACAGTTCAAAGCGAACTCACAAAAGGAACCACTTTTATAATAACTATACCAATTAACTAATGCAAAAAACCAAAGTTTTACTCGCAGAAGACGATTACGATTTCGGAAGTATTTTAAAACAATACTTAGCCATTCACAATTTTGAAGTGATTTGGGCAAAAGATGGTAAAGAAGCCTTGGCATTTTTTACGGCAACCGAACATCAAGAAGCAAATGCATTTGATATTTGTGTGTTTGATGTAATGATGCCAAAATTGGATGGTTTTTCATTAGCTGAAAAAGTGATTCAATTTAACCCTGAAATTCCATTTATTTTCTTGACAGCCAAGAAGATGAAAGAAGATAAAATACGAGGATTAAAACTCGGAGCCGACGATTATATCGTCAAACCATTTGAAGCAGATATTTTAGTATTACGCTTACAAAACATATTGAAACGAACTCAAAAAACGAACATTTCATCAAAAAACGAACAAGAATATTCGATCGGGAAGTATGTTTTTGACACTGTAAACTATCAATTGAAACTCAATGGAGAAACCCAACGAATTACTGAAAAAGAAGCGCAACTAATTCAGTATTTCTATGACAATAAAAACCAAATGATAAAACGAGAAGACGTTCTCGAAAATGTTTGGGGAAGTGATGATTTCTTTTCAGGACGAAGCATGGATGTATTCATTAGCCGACTTCGGAAGTATTTTAAGAAAGATGCAACAATCGCTATTGAAAGTACACGCGGTGTTGGATTGACTTTTAAGATCATCAATAAATAATAGACATCAAAAATCATTAAACAAAGAACAAATGAACCGAGCATCAATCTCAAAAGCTTCAAACTAATTGAAACCTTTAGGATGCGAACACATTTGACAATTGAAAAACATTAAAAAACGAACAAATGAACCGAGCATCAATCGCAAAAGCAACAAACTAATTGAAACCTTTATGATGCGAACACATTTGACAGTTAAAAATCATTAAACAAAGAACAAATGAACCGAGCATCAATCGCAAAAGCTTCAAACTAATTGAAACCTTTACGATGCGAACACATTTGACAATTAAAAATCATTAAAAAAACGGACAAATGAACCGAGCATCAATCGCAAAAGCAACAAACTAATTGAAACCTTTACGATGCGAACACATTTGACAATTGAAAAACATTAAAAAACGAACAAATGAAAACTTATTTTATAACAATTATATATATCGTATTTGCATGCACATTTAGCAACGCACAAGAGCCACCAACGCCGCCATCGACGCCATCAACATCAAATTCAAGTTCAAGTTCACGTACAACGACAAGAAGTTCTACACAGACAGACAATACTTCTATTTCCATAAGTTATACGGAAGATGATTATAAGCTACGCGCTCGTTTTCCTAAAAATAGATATGAAAAACTAAAGGCACTTATTCAAAATGAGCTAGGTGGAAAAAACATGGATATTGGCAGAGGATATTCAAAATGGAGCAATGATGAAAAAGTGTATGAGATTAAGTTAACAGAAAAAAGTTTGAGAATCTGGCTTGATTTAACGATTGCTTCTGAAGAATTAACTGAAAAATTTACGGCATTAGGAGAAGATGCTAAGATTATTATTTCTGGAAATAATGCTAATGTTGAAAAAGAACGTATGCAACGTGAAGCGGATCGTATGCGCCATGAAGCAAATCGTATGCAATATGAAGCAAAACGTTTGGAACGCCAAGCAAAACGTGTAGAGCTTGAAAAGGAACGCATAGCAAAGCGAGTAGAAAGAGAAGTAAAACGCGAAACAGCACGTGCAAAGCTTGATGCTAAACGTATTGAAAGAGAAGCAAAACGTTTGGATATGGAAGCAAAACGTATTGAAAAGGAAGCGCGTCACAAAGGTGGTGTTGGCACACACATTAAACGTTTGTTGAGCGATTCTAAAACAATGTATACAGCTAATGCTGGAAAATCATTGAATTGGATTTGGCCAGCTGCACAAACGAAATTAATAAAAAAGCTAAAAGCAGACGGACTTATTGATTCGGACAATGAAATTACGTTGACTTCCGAAAGAGATAAATTGTATGTAAATGGAAAACAATTGTCGGAACGCCAAAATGAATCGTATAGAAAATTGTTTTTGGATGCGGGAATTCAATCAAGTTCAGATTTTTCATTTTATAAAAAAGAAAACCATATTGTAGTGATTGGCTTGAATGCAAAAATCAAAAAAGTATTTCAGGATTTACACAATAAAGGATTTATTACTTCTACGGACGAAGCTGTTAAATTACTAATTGATGGAAACTCAATTACACAAAACGGAAAAGTATTATCAAGTAATAAAGTGGCAACATATAATACTATTCTTCGTGATAACGGAATTATTCCTGCACCAGGAAAGTTTATTGAAATGAAAAAAGCTGGGAGTTACCGATTGGGTTATAGCTTAGGAAAAAACGGAATTGTTGGTACGTGGATTGAGGAAGATTAATGCTGTATTGACATACATAAAACACAAAAGCCTTTACCAGAGTTGATAAAGGCTTTTGTGTTTTACATGTTATTTGTTTCTGGTTATTTTACTTTTTCTTCTTTTTTGAAACTTCTTCTGCCATTAGTAAAGCATTGTAGGCATTCACTATTTTTCCTGATTTGGAAAGTGAGCTGAATGGGACGAGTTCTTTTTCTTTACTTGTGGATGGCTTATTAACCATAATGTCATACGAAATACCCGATTTCATAATGATTTGTTTTACTTCGGACACAGTCAAATTTGGATAATACGAAAATAATAAACTTGCCACACCACTTACAACTGCGGATGATAATGAAGTTCCTGTATCGGTAGTCATTCGCCACCTATTCAAGCACGAAATTTTTGTGCCAGGTGCAAATATATCAACTTCTTGTTTTCCATAATTAGAAGATCCTTTCACTAACTTCACACCTAAACTATATGAAGTATTTCCAACTTTAATGAAGTTTTTTACAAATTCAATACCATCTATTCTAGCATCATTTGGATAATTTTCAATTTTGTCTAAATCATAACTATCATTTCCTGCAGAAGTAACTATTAATACATTATGATCTGCGGCATATTTGATCGCATCATATACCCAATGCGGACGTAATGAAAAATCCTTTCCAATACTCATATTAATGACCCTTGCTCCATTATCTACAGCATAACGGATTGCCAATGCAATATCCTTATCATGTTCATTTCCTGAAACAGAAATACTTAAAGGCATTATCTTAGCTTTATCATTGACCCCTTCTACTAAGGTATCATTTCTTGTAGCTGCAATTATCGAGGATATTTTAGTGGAATGACTAAACTGTTGGAAACCTTGAATATTATTATTCCCATAAGGAATATCACTTAGGTCATCCGTATTGTCATTAGTTAAATAACGTTCATTGAAATCAAAATTAAGCTGATAATCAATTGTTTCTTTATAGAATCTTATTTGATTACTCATGGTATTTAAAGAGTGCTTATATTTTTTATATACTATAAGCTGCTGTAATTTTTCAGCCTCTTCTTTATTTTTTAAAGTCAGTTTTAAAGAATCTAATCTTTCTATATTATATGGTTCTTCAATATCTGGTATATATTGCTCAAGTATTTCTACTCCCGCAATGAAACGTTTTTTAGCTATTTCAAAACTATTTAAGTCGCTTCGAACCTTATTTAGTTTAGTGTTATATGCTAAATATGCATTTTGATATACTTGAAACTCTCTTTTTTTTTGCTCAGAAACATTCTTTGATGAGTTAATATTTTTAAATATAGAGTCATACTTTTTTATAATACGTACATATTCAAAATAATTATAATATCTAGCTCTTCCTCTTTCTTCTTTGTTACTTCCTACATAATTCCAACCATGTATATCATCCACATAACCATTATTGTCATCATCAATATTATTATCTGGAATTTCGCCTTTGTTTACCCAAATCTGATTTTTCAAGTCTTCATTGTCTATATCTAATTCAGTATCAATAATAGCAACGATTATAGTATCGCCTTTTTTATCTTTTAGAAGTTCTTCATATGCTTTATCTAAACTAATACCAGGGATAGAATCTGTATAGATATCCTTAAAATGCCAGTCTTTCTTGTCTTCTTTGGTGAGTGCTTGTTTTTTGGAAAATATTGCACTTGAAGTAGCATTAACCTGTGTTTTTTTAGAAGCACATGCAATGATGAAGCAACAGCATAAAAGTAGAATGATTGATTGTAATGATTTCAAGAAAAGTTATTTAAATAGTAAATATAAGAATACGTTATTTAATATTCTTCTAAGGTAAGTGTTCCTTGAAAATCTTTTTGTTGTGTGTATAATTCAAAACCTAAAAAACTCCAATGTGTTAAACCACTAAAATCATATGAAAAACTATCATCATCATTTGAATTTATAATTACATCCAATAATTCCCATTCATGACCTCCGATAAATCCATTGTATGTAGTTTGTACTGAAATAGGGGTAAACTTCCCATTATTGTCTTCTTTGAAATTAATAATAGCAAGTAGTGTTGATGCTAAATTTTCTTCTATTCTAATAACTTCCGATCTACCATTATTTGTTTTGATTGCTTCGTCATAGGCAAATGTATATGTGCTATTAAAGTCTTTTTCTTTAGCATTAAACATACCCAAAATGCCTATTACAAGAATAACAATAATTGGGTTTCCATATTTGTTATTGAATAACTTTTTGCCTTTTGTAAACAGGCTTAAAACCAATGCAAAAAATAATATTACAAAAGCTGCATTGAGAAGTGACCAAAAGATGTACATGTGTTATTCTTTTTTATTGCCAAAAGCAGCTTCCGTATCTAATTTAAAATCGGGATGACCTGTTTGCCAGAAGGCAAAAGAAAAAATATTTGCATAATCTACATGAATTTTATTTTGAGTAGTATTTATTCCTCCATGTCCAGAATCAGTATCTACTAAAAATAGAATCGGTAATTTCGAATTACTAGCATCCAGAAGTTTTGCTACAAACTTTGCTGGATCCCATGCTACTACTCTACTATCTTTTAAACCTGCCATTATTAATACTGCTGGATATTTTTTTCCCTTTTTTATATTATGATACGAATCCATTTCTAATAAAGCTCTAAACTCTGTAGAGTCTTTTACAGTGCCAAATTCTTTTATACTGTTTAACCCATTTGGTTGTACTTCAGAACGTACCATGTTCATTGCTGGAGCTAGTCCAATAACTACTTTAAATAAATCAGGACGTTCCGTCATAGCTCTCCCCGCCATAATACCTCCTGCACTTGTTCCCCAAACCGCTGTTTTCTCTGAGGTCGTATATTTTTTTTCTATCATATACTCAGTTACAGCTATTAAATCTTTCCATGTATTAGGTTTTGTAGTTTTCATTCCTGCTTTGTGCCATGTATCTCCTTTTTCTCCTCCTCCTCTAACATGCGGAATTACTATAATACCTCCTTCTTTAGCCCATAATAAAAAACTTGTTGAGAAAAATGGAGATACTGAAGAACCATATGAACCATATCCATAGAATAAAGTTGGATTACTTTTATCCTTTTGAATTCCTTCCTTGTAAATAAGAGATATGGGAATCATAACCCCATCATGAGAAGGTATTTCAATTTCTTCAATTGTCAAATCCTCAAAACCTTCAGGTAAAATAGAAGGGTTGAGATTAAGTTTAGAGAATTCATTTTTATTAATATCATATTTGTATGTAATCGATGGATTTACCCACCCTCTTGATGTTACCCATAAATCGGAATAATTAACACCTTGATTTCCTATAAATAATTTACTAGCTGGAGCTGGCAAATTAATTTTTTGAGTAATGTTATTTTTAACATTAAATAGTTTTGCTTCAATACCATTTTTTACCAATATATAAAATAATCCATCTTTGGTTATTTGAAAATTAGAAATAACAGCGTCTTTTTTTTCGTCTACAATTACTTCAGGGTTTTCAAAATTAGGAGAAAGTATAGAGGTTTTACAAATTTTATAATTGGAAGCATTTTTTGAAGTTAAATAAACTATATCTTTATTAACAACTACAAATTTTGATATTTTCTCATATTCTGTATATAACAATTTCCATTTAGGCTTACTTGAATTAATTTCGGACTCAGGCATATAATACATATTCTGATAATCTGAAGAACCTGAAATCTCTCCAAATAAATAACCATCATCTTTGGAATAATTGTATACAATGGGAAAATCTTCAATCTTAATATTCAATTCTGAGTTATTATTTTTGGATAAAATATCTACTCCTGTATTGTTATCAATTTTATAGAGAAAAGATTTAGTTTCTAACCAAAAATTACTATCATTTGGATCTGTATATGGTAAATAAGAACAGATAAATCCTGAATCATCAGAAAGCCAGTAAATGCCTCCCACACTAGCGGGAGCAGCGTTTGAATATACATTAGGTAAAACAAGGCCTGTTTTGGTATCAAGAATAATTATTTCAGAGATTTCATTTCCTTTTTCAGAAAGGCTTATAGCAACTTTAGTACCTTCCCAATTAGGTTTTATATAATTTATTAAATAGTCTTTTTTAGAATGATCTTTTATGTCTTTGCTTACATTAAAAATCTCTTTTTCTTTTCCAAGAAGACTATCTCTATAGTATAAATTAAATACGTTTTCCTTAGCGAACTTTTTTAAATAAAAATATTTCCCAGAGTATATTGCCCTAATTTGTCTTACACTATGAACTTCACTTTCATCAATCTCTTTTTGAATTTGGATTAAACGATTTCTTCCTATTAAATGTTCAATTATATTTTCTGCATATAAATTTTGTTCATTCATCCAATTTAAAACAGTAGTATCTTTTAAATTTTCCAAATTTCTGTATGGATCATTTAATTCCATACCATGATGAATATCTACAACATTTATTCCTTTTATAGGCTTAGAACGATATACTTGTTTTTCTTTGGAACAAGAAGTTACAAAAAGTATGCTAAGGAAAAGATATATTAATTTTCTAACCATACTTCTAACAATTTACCCCTTCTACAGTTAAATCTGGCATACACATTGGACCAGCATCCCTACTTTTTTTTGTCGGTACGCCATCTGTTCCCCCAATTACATTGTTTAATTTTTGCAATTTTGCAATTTGCAATTTACCTAAATTTAGTTTTTTCTGTTTTTTCATTTTTTATAATATTTAAATGTTTGTGACAAATTTAGAACAATAATGATTCAAATTTAACAACAAAACTAAGTATACCTTTAAATTCAAGAATTTAAACCCTTAAGCACCTATTTTTCAACACCTTGACTCATCTAGTTTTTTTATGAAATATGAAGGATAAATTCCGGTTTTTTTATAAAAAGCGTTTGAAAAAGATTGAGTATTATTAAAACCTACATCAAAAGCAATTGCCTTTATAGCATATTTTCTAAAAACTTTATCTGTTTTTAACTTATCAATTGCATAATTGATTCTTAAGTCTGTCATATAATTAGAAAAACTTTTGTTTTTATATTCATTTACAACAAGAGAAAGATATCTAGGATTTGTTTCAAAATCTTTTGCCAATGATGCCAACGTTATTTTTCTTGCTGTAAACTTCTTATCTCTCTCAAATTCTTCTAAAGTACTCAAAATTTGATTTAGAACAGTTTCGTTAATATTAACAGATTTTTTTCCTGTTTTTTTATCATCATTAATGACAACAGGTTCTCTTATACTCACTAATTCTTCAAATCGCTGTTTGAAAGTTTGTTTTCTTTGATAATAAAACCATGCTATTAATCCTACAAAAATTAAAAGGAGAGTAAGAATTAATAAACCATTATTTGATCGCTTATTCGTTTTACGAAGACTAAAAATAACCTCTTCTTTTTCGTTAATAAGGTTTGGAGTATCAAACTCCTTATTCATAGATTTATTCAATGCCTTATAATCATATAATAATAAGCTATCCACAGATAATAACTTCTCTATATATAATAATTGCTTTTTATAATCTTTCTTCTCTTTGTAGTATTTCATTAAAATTTCATAAGCCTTTCTAATTTCCCTGCTTGGGACTTTATGCAACTCATAACAAGAATCTATTTTCTTAGCAAAAAGTATAGGTTTATCTTTATCCTTAAGTTTACTATAGTTTTCTGCTAAATAATAATAAACTTCAGGATAAAATTCTTCATCAGAATACAATGCAATTTTATTTTTAGAAGCATAATCAGCACATTTGTTCAATATATCTATGGATGATTGATAATTTTTTTTGAAATATTCATTTAGACCTTTGGTAAAGTAGAGTGCATAAAAATTTCCATCATTTTTATTAATCAAAAAAGGAGTGACTTTTTTTATATAATATTCTGAAGAGTCAATTTGATTATTTAAAGTAAATGTTTTTGAAAGCTCTATTCCAGTTACAACATAACTAATTGAATCGGCAGAAGTTTTATTTTCTTTTAACTCTTCAAATTTCATACATTGATTAAAAATATTAATAGCTTCAGAATATTCTCCTAATTTTCTCTTCAATAAACCTATGTTATGAAGGTTATAATAAATATAATCTTCATTTTTTACTATTTTAGAATAATGAATCGCTTCAAGGTAGTTTTCTAAAGCTACCTCATGCTCCCCTTTTTCGCTTAAGGCAACTCCTTTATTCATAAATAAAATTGCAGGGTAATAAAAATGTTTAGAGTCTTTACTCATTACAATAGCACTATCAATATATTTCAATCGCTTTTCATGATTTTTTTCTACTACAAACATCAATCTATATCCTTCAGCTGTATAGATAGTATTGTTTTCAGCTTTCCCTTTTTTTAAAAGAGATTTTGCATATAATATTGCTAATTTTTTATTCTTGGAATTTTTAATAAAACTAGTTCGGATTTCACTAAATGATTTATTTTTAAGTGAATCAGGAATAACAAAACTCCTTTCTTGGGAATAAGAAAAAAAGAAAGTGAAAAATGTAATTAAATTGAATAGATATTTAAAGGTTACTTCTCTTAACATTAAATATTTTTTTTAATTTATTAGTAGTGTATTATTAAAAAACACTCCATATTCTTGATTTTAGGTTTAAATTCTTGAATCTAAACTTATATGTTTTGCAAATAATAACCTACTCAGTATACATTTACACCATCAAAAAAATCTGATAGCTAAAATAACAGTTTTAATTTTAACAAGCGAAATCTTAATAAATAAAACTACTTCTTACCATAACTCAGATTTATAAAGTAAAGTATAATCCTTAAAACAAAAAAACATGGCATTAGAAAATTTAATCAGTATTGAGTTTACTCCCGAAGAACTCACCAATTTAGATGTACACTTAGATGGCATTCAACAAATACTTGCAGGAAAAACTGTAAACATTACACCTGACCAACGCCGACAATATGGACGTATAGCCAATCAAAATAAACTAATTGTTGATAAAGCCAAAAATCATATGGAACAACATCCAAATTGGATTCCTAATTTTATAGATAAAGTAGAGTTTGATAAAGATTATACAGCACGCAAGCAAATAGAAGGGCGCGTACAACTCCTTGAAAACTTAACACAACAATTACTAGATACCAAAACTCTTTTAGATCATGACAACTATACTAATACGCTAAGCTTCTACAGAACGATGCGGTACTTGGCAGGTGAAAACGAAGCAGGAGCCAAAACCGTATATGAAGACATGAAAATACTCTTTAAAAGGACTTCAAGAACTAATACACCCGATGAAACAACCACTCCAAGTAGTTAAGTAATACATGGAAGTACTATTTTAATAAAAAGAAGTATTAAAATAATAATTACAACTATTAAAATGACGCTTAAAAGCCGTAAAAAAGGGTTTATAATCATTAAAATAATAAAAATAAACGTCACTTTAATACTTACAAATACTTTAGTACTACATAAAAACCTCTTGGCAAGGGATACACCCATACCAACATGGGGTAAAAACATAAAAAAACTCCCACCAGTGGTGAGAGTTCTAAGTAAACAAATAAACATTTGCCTACGATCTGCACATCAAAGATAGGTATTTTTTATGAACTCATCTTGATTTTCAAGAAAAAGAAAAAGTTAAGTAGCGTTCAAAATACACATCGCGGCAAATGTTTTTATAAGGATGCTTTTCCTTCGGTAGTAGTGAGGCATTAGTATTGAGTAATGAGACTTAAAAAACGATCTCAATACTCATGTCTCAATACTAACTACTATTAAAAAAAACAGTCGTGGATGCCGAAAAACGAATGAGTAGGCGTATTTAAAAAAACCAATATCAATGAAAACAATTAAATTAATTACCTTTAAACTTATGTTGCTATTTCTTACAACAACGCTATTTGTAAACTGTGAAAAGGATACTGCTTTAGACGTTCAAGACGAAGTCTTAAACGAAACTAAACAAGCACCTTTCTCTTCACGTTTGGTATATACTAGCGAAATTGAAAGCAACAGTATCATTAGTGGAAAACTAAGAGGACTAACACAAAACAGAAACAACGCAAGTTTTGAAAATGACAATAACGACTTTACAGTAGATACGAGTGTTGCCAAATATGTAGAAAAAAGTGATGGTAGCGGCTATTCGTACACCTTTGCTATTAGTCGTGACAATGAAGTAAGTACTGAATTGGAAAACTTAGTATTATCGGTAAACAATGACACACAAGAACTCAGTGTTGTTATTATGAAATATCAGTATAGTCCAGTACAACTACAAGAACTATTAACTACAGGACATGTGAGTACTTCTCACGAAACTATAGTAACACCTATTGAGGGTGATTTTTCAGACTTATTAGCTGAAAATAATTCGCTTCCATGTACAATTAGTGTAACAACATACCATATAACACCAGATGGAGGGACTCATGTATATGGGCAAAATAGCCAATGTCAGCACATTATAGATCCTGATTCTGGCGAAACAGAATGTGAAGTATATAATGTAGTTAGTATTTGGTGTCCGCCTACTACTACAGGAAGTAGTGGCACAACTACAACGACTACTAGCAATCCAAACGCATCAAGTGATCCTTCAAATAATACTACCAATGGCGGAACTACTACATCTCCAAACAATCCAAATGATAATAATGATGATGAAATTGTAACTACGCCGTTGACAAAACAGGAAATACAGGAATTATCAAATCGAATAGATGAAGTCTTAGGAGCAGGGAATTGGGAATATAGTAATGATCGAGAATTAGAAAATGCACCTAATTTTAATTCATCAGAAGAGGTGGAAGAATATTTCGATAGTTTAACTACTAATAACTTTACTTTTGAAAGTTCTGAATTAAGCCCTCAAGATAATACAAGAAGGGACTACCATACTATGGAATTTAGTTCTTTTCCGCAAGCTTCAATAAGAGCATCGGTTAAGATATCAAGCCCTGAACCAAATATACCTATGAATGCTTCTAATATACTCGGTATAAGAACAATTTTAATTGGGAATACTACTTTTTACAAATGGACGCAGCTTGATACAGAGTCTATTACAAATGTTGAATCTTCTCCAGAGATAACAATTGATACAGATACAAATAGCTTGAGAATTGAAGTTGAGGGAAGTATGGAAATAGGAATTCGATGTTTTGGTGAATTAGTTACAGTAGACAAAGCCATAAACATTGTTATTAGTTATGACCTTACAACTGGCGAAATGAAAACTCAATACAGTATTTGGTATTTTAAAGAAGATTAATCAATAAATTAATAATCAAATGAGAACAAAACAATATTTTATATTTCTTTGCTTTTTGCTTTTACTAGCATGTAATTCATATAAGCCCTTTACAAGTATGTCAGAGAAAAAACAAAGTAGGGAATTAGTAAAAGATAGATTCAATCTTTCTAATAAAGAATATTCAACTATTAAAAATGAAGACTCTATTCTTTTTGCAATTTCTAAATCTTTAAAAAAGGATATAAAAATTGATCTCATTGAAAGGCGCATGGATTCTTTTTTTGTAAATAATTATACAAAAAAGCAATTATTAGTGATGCTAGGCTTAGATTATAATTTTCCTAATCTTAAAAAGCCATTTGAATTGAATAGAGCTAAAGGAGCTGACGGTTTAAATATGGACAACATGACAGATTTAAAAAAATTCATTACTGGTGGCGGTTTAGACAAACAACTAGATAGTCTTTTGGGAATGAAGCAAAAAGTTAAAGATTCTACTAAAAAGAAACAATAACCATGGAAACAACTATAAATGATTCTTTTGGAGCATTCGGAATTTTTTTAATGGGTTATCAAATACTTATTGTAGCGCTACTCATTACATTTATTGTGTTTGGCATTAAACTCGTATTAAAACTATTTAAGCTAATGGATTCACAAACACAATTGAATAGAGAGAAGTTGAAGAAGTTGCAAAATGAGTAATAAGTTTAATTGTGCGTTTTTAGATTTTTTAAAACTAAATTCTCATTGCTTGTACAAAAGATGTAAAATATGAATAAAATATTTCCATATGTACCATTAATTTTAATATTTATCATTCAATTTCTTGACAAAGAGGATAATTATTTTTGGTTACAAATAGTGATCTTAATCATAACTATTTCATATGCTATTTATTTAAAAATCTTTAAAAAAAAGAACTAAGCAGTTTTCACTTTTTTCATAATTACCCTAAAAGCCGTGCTTAAATAGCATAGCCTGCTATAGGCATGGCTTTTTTCAAGACCTCATTCATTGCTGTTGATAGCCGTTAACATTAATGAAATACATAAAATGAATACCAATAAAACGTTTTTAGCGTGCATTATTATTATAGAAATCATACTCATTAGTATAGCTACAATTGTGTTTGTAAAAATGCTGTTGAAACTAAAAGAGAAACCCAAGTTGAAAAATGAAGTAGATCAAGAAATTGAAAAGGAACTTAATGAGTTATGAGTTATGAGTTATGAGTTATGAGTTATGAGTTATGAGTTAAAAATAACAAATGCTACCCCTAACTGTTATTAAATATTTTAATTAAACACACTATGAAATTTACATATATAATCCTATTGCTTGTTTGCTGTTGTATACCCAATTTTGGATATGCAATTACACTAGAAACTCAAGAAGCACAGCAACAGTTGATACAAGAGTTGCTTGAAAAACAACAAGCTTTTGAAATACGTACCTATGTACTCGCAGCAATTATAGTTCTATTAATATTATTATTTGGGTTAGTATGTTTTTTAAATAAAAGAGGCGATACACGACTGCAAAAAATCATGAAACTACTAGAAAGTCAACAGCGTATTGTTCAACAAAATTCTAAAAAAGATGATCAGCAGTTAGATATTGATCCTACGATTGTAACAACAATTTTATATGAGTTACAACAATTTGAAAAAGAAAGAGGATTCTTAGTTTCTAAAATTACACTGCATGAATTTGCTAAAAAAATAAAAACCAATACTCGGTATTTATCTAAAGTAGTCAATACACATAAAGTAACCTCGTTTCGGAATTACATCAATGATTTACGCATTCAATATAGCATTGATAAACTAAAAAGTAATTCTAGCTACCGAAAATATACGGTGAAAGCCATGGCAGAAGAAGCTGGGTTTACAACTGCCAACGCTTTCTCAAAAGCGTTTCAAAAAAGAACAGGAGAAACGGTGTCTAGTTTTTTGAAACAGCAAAATGAAATAATTAGTGATTAAAAATATAATTTGGGTTGGGTGCTGTTCATAATAGTAAAGCGGTAAAAGTTTGGTTGGCTGTACCGCTTTGCTATTTATTTATTAAATTGATTTTTTTAAGTGATAATATGAAGCATATAGTTACATTAATCTGTATTACATTATTTTTTTCTTGTGCTGTAAAGCCAAAGTATTCTGAAACAACAGGAGTTCTTACTTTTATGTCTGTTTCCTTGACAAATTTTCATGGAGCTACCGAAGAACAATATCAAAGTTTAGTAAAGGAATTGGATAGCTTCCTCGCAAATCCTGAAAAATATAAAGGTAGCATAGAGTTATATAAATATGTAGTCAACCTAGAAAAACACAAAATTTTAACGGCTCCTCAGATATATGTATACATAGAAGGAGAAAAAAGGATTATGGTTTCTTTAAGCGAAAAAGCTTATGAAAAAATAAAACATTTTACGTATAGAGATTTACACAAGGAACAGAAAAAAGTAATTTTACAATTGGACATTATTGAAAAGGAAAAAGGTATTTATTATGCCGAAAAAATTAGTAGTGTCACTATAGTTGACGGAGCATCTAAAATTAATGGTAAAGTGATGCAGTTTATGCACCGTTAAGAAAACGTAAGCCATTTCAATCTTCAAAAATCATAAAGCAAAGAAGTCGCTTTGCTACCTTAAACTTCAACAGACTTAGCTATTAATAAAGAAAGTGAACGTTTTGACAGCTATATTCGGAATACTTATAAATACATTCGGCAACAGTCCAATTGTTGCAATATAGCCATCGTTTTAATAACCTCTGATTTATGAACCACATGTAATGATTCTTGTTTTAATTTTTTCATAGACTTACCTTCATTTCATTATTAATTTTAAAATCATTTATTATGAAAAAGAAGAATCTTAAAAGTTTAATTCTAAACAGAAAAACAATCTCTAGTTTAAAAATAGAAGCATCTAAAGGTGGAGTTACAGGAGCTACATGTTTATTTACCAATAAGTATTATAAATCGTGCTACGAGACATGTGGTACAATTCAAACAATTTGTATTCCTTCTTATTATATATGCCCACAAACTGTAATAGGATGTTAATTTGTGGAGCTATTAATTATATAAGGATAAAGGTTTAATTTACGCAAAGCGAACTTCGGTTCGCTTTTTTTGTGCTTTTTTTTTCATAGTTACACGCTCTTGTTGACGGTTCATAAACCGTCTATTACATTCTTTTTATTCCCAATAGGATATTCTTTTATTTGATTATTATTAATTTTTTAAAATCATTTATTATGAAAAAAAAGAATCTCAATTCATTAAATCTTAACAAAAAATCTATTTCTAATTTTAGTAACAAAATAAAAGGAGGAGCTCTTTCCGCATCTTACTACTACACAGGTTGTCGTGAGGAAGAAGAAGAGGAACAAGAACCATCAGATTACTCTGGAGGACTATCTTGTAATGTTCATTGTGATAGCTATTAAGGTAAACAATGTATATATCAGATATTTAATTAGCGAACTTCGGTTCGCTTTTTTTATTCGTAATTCTATTGTCTGATTACTAATTACGGTCTTATCATAAGTAATTCGTTTTATGCTTATGATTCATAAATGTCGATGTACTTTTCTCCTTATTTGTAAGGTAATTAGCTATTTTTATGTAAACTTTAAAATATAATTATCATGAAAAAACAGAATTTTAAATCACTTAAGCTTAACAAAAAATCTATTTCAAGCTTAACACTTTCAATTATTGGGGGAGTTTTGCCTACTGTTAGTGTTGTCCCTACACAATGTACTGAGACTAATGCTTCTAGGTGTTGTGGCACCAATCGTAGAAAATGTCATGACCAATAGACTAGTAATTAAAATATGTGAACTTCAGTTCGCTTATCATAAAAAACCCTCAATTGTATAAATTGAGGGTTTTACGTCTTATATATTTTATAATTAGCGTTCCTGCTGTTTTGGTGGACAATGGAAACATAATGTTCTCAATGTTGGATCTGTACACGTAAGTGGTCCTCCTGTATTACCACCTCTACCTCCAATAACTTTTACCGTTAAGTTTGATACTGCTTTTTTGTTTAATGCTAACTTTTTTAGACTTTTTTTCATACTACTAAGTTTTCTTAATTATTTCCTACTCTTGCGTTTTTCGGATACCACGTATTGGTTACATTATAGTTCAGGTGGACAGATATAGCACCATGTTTGTGCCGTTGGTCCCGTTGGACCTGTTGTATATGTATCAACTGTGTCTATAGGTTTTCTACGTCCACCTTTAATTCTTGCAGATAAATCAGATACTTGCTTTTTGTTTAGCGTTAATTTTTTGAAGTTTTTTTTCATGTTATTAGTTTTTGGTTATTTAATTATTAAAATGTGTTAGGTGGGCAATCAAAACATCCCGTGTTTGCTGTCGGATCATTTGTTGGAATGGTAACATCTTTTCGAAGTCCTCCTTTAATTTTTTGAGATAAATTTGAAATGGCACTTTTGTTTAAGGTCAATTTTTGCAAACTTTTTTTCATACTACTAAGTTTTTGGTTGTTGCTCCTACTCTTGCGTTTTTCGGATACCACGTATTAAAACCACAATGCTGTTTTTGTAATAAAAACGCATTATAGTGCAACAGTTTTAAAAAAATAAAGGGGAAGGTTTTTTGAATCTGAATAATCTGATTCTGTTATAAATTTAAAAAAAAATAGCGGATCGTATATACGATCCGCTATTTTTTTACAATGATATTAAAGTAGTTACCCTAATTCTTCATAATCTGGATACAAGAAATTATTATATGGAAAACGTGTAATGTGTATTTCACGTACTACATTATATACTTTACGTTTAAACTCATCTATGTTTTCTTTATTAATAGCAGAAATAAACAATGCATTTTCACCCATAGCACTCATCCAAGTACGTTTCCAGTCGTCCAACGTATAATGCGCTTTGGTTTTTTCGGTAATCAAATCGTCAGTATCAATAGTTTCGTGTGTATAGGCATCAATCTTATTAAAAACCATTACAACTGGTTTATCAGCACTTTTAATTTCACCTAAAATTTGATTCACGGATTCAATATGATCTTCAAAATTAGGATGTGAAATATCAACTATATGTAATAGTAAATCTGCTTCACGTACTTCATCTAACGTGCTTTTGAATGAATCGACCAATTGTGTTGGTAATTTTCGAATAAATCCTACGGTGTCACTTAATAGAAATGGAAGATTTCCAATCACCACTTTACGAACCGTTGTATCTAACGTAGCGAATAATTTATTTTCGGCAAATACGGCACTTTTACTAATGACATTCATTAATGTAGATTTTCCAACATTGGTATATCCTACCAAAGCTACACGGATTAATGCACCTCTATTTCCACGTTGGACAGCCATTTGCTTGTCAATCGTTTTCATTTTATTTTTCAATAAAACAATTTTATCTCGAACAATACGTCTATCCGTTTCAATTTCCGTTTCTCCAGGTCCACGCATTCCAATTCCACCTCGTTGACGTTCCAAGTGTGTCCATAATCCTGTTAATCGTGGTAATAAGTATTGGTATTGTGCCAATTCTACCTGCGTTCGTGCATAACTAGTTTGTGCGCGTTGTGCAAAAATGTCTAGAATTAACCCTGTTCTATCAATAATCTTACATTTCAACAAACGTTCAATA
The DNA here is from genome assembly GCF_056033805.1 of Kordia sp. E. Taxonomy (NCBI): domain Bacteria; kingdom Pseudomonadati; phylum Bacteroidota; class Flavobacteriia; order Flavobacteriales; family Flavobacteriaceae; genus Kordia; species Kordia sp. E. The sequence continues at coordinate 1,406,614 of NZ_JBRASR010000002.1, read as the reverse complement.
TTTCGTTGTTGTCCTGGTGATAATTCATCATCGAAAATAACCGAGCCAATATCATTTGCAATTACAAATTGTTCTACTTCTTCCATTTTTCCTGTCCCAATAAATGTTTTTGGGTTGGGAACTTCCATCTTTTGTGTAAATCGCTTTACGACTTCGCCACCAGCAGTATATGTCAAAAATTCAAGTTCGTCCAAATATTCTTGAGATTTGGTTTCATCTTGTGTTTTTGTAATAACTCCTACCAATACGGCGCGTTCGTATTTAATGGTTTTCTTTTCTATCATAAATCAAATTAAAAAACAAAGTTACACAATTCCTTTTTTGATTTTAGTACATTTATATCTTATAAATAGATTTTTACATATAATATGGAGAATAAAACAACGAATCATTCGTATCACACAATTGCATTTTACAATCTTGAAAACCTATTTGATACTGTTGATGATAAAAATGTATTGGATAATGACTTTTTGCCAGAATCGGATCGCAATTGGACTCCTAAACGTTATGAAAAAAAACTCTATAAATTAAGTTCAGCTATTTCTAGCTTGGGCTATGATGAAACTGAAAACGCGCCTGTACTTGTTGGTGTGGCTGAGGTAGAAAACAAAAAAGTACTTTCTGACTTAGTTGATTCGGAAAGACTACAAAAGTTCGATTACGACTTTGTACATTATGATTCACCTGACGAAAGAGGTATTGATGTAGGATTATTATACCAGAAAGATCATTTTGAAGTAACTCATTCAGAATCGATACCTGTCTTACTATATGATGATGAAGGAGTACGCGATTATACTAGAGATACATTATATGTAAAAGGTATAATGCATGGTGAAGATATACACATATTTGTAAACCATTGGTCATCACGAAGAGATGGTTCAAGTGAAACTGCTCACAAACGTATTAAAGCAGCACAAGTTGTCCGAGAAAAAATAGAAAGTATTCAGGATACTGAATTTGACCCTCATATTATAGTAATGGGCGATTTTAATGACAATCCAACAGATGCAAGTATCAAAGAACATTTAATGAGTGCAGATTTGTACAATCCGATGGAAAAACTATTGACTATATATAAAGGTAGTCTTAACTATAGAGGCGAATGGAATCTCTTTGATCAGATTATTTTTTCAACAAACTTCTTCAACTATAAAAAAGGAACTCATAGTTTCGCTTCTGCAGATGTTTTTGACGACCATTTCTTAACTAATTGGAAAGGAAGATATGAAGGAACTCCTTTTAGAACTTATGCAGGTAGAAAATATTTAGGCGGTTATAGTGATCACTTCCCTGTATACGTAAAATTGAAATTTAACCTATAAGCTTCATTTTTTATAACTTAAGTGTTAAAGTAAAGTTAAGTTTGCTTTTTTTTACTACTTTTAGGGCTACTAACTATTAACCAACTTTTTTATGAAAAAAATTACATTGCTATGCTTGGCAACGTTATTTTACACGTTTTCATATGCACAAGTATTAAATCAACCCGCAAACTGGCCAAATACAAACTGGTCTGTTGTTGGTGTATATAATGCAGCTGCATTTGAAGCTGATCCAACGTTGACAGCTAACTTCGCATTTAACGACGACTTAGCAGGTAACGGTAGTGCAGATGATATCGCTACTGAATCACCTACTATTGATATTTCTGCAGCATTTGCTGCAAGTGAAACATGGATGATTGTAAATGTTGACTACACTTACAATGATTTAAATGGTACATTAAACTTAGAATATTGGGATGCAGATGCTGCCGCTTGGGTAGTTTGGCAACAATTTGTTGCTTCGGCAGACCAACCAAATAACACTTTTTGTGGTGGAACCAGAGACTCTTTTACGAGCAATCCGCTTGACATATCTGGATTTACTGCCACACAACAATCAGGGTTCCAATACCGCTTATCGTTTGACGATGCTGGTGGTTGGCAATGGGGATTCTGTTTTGACTCACCAACAATAACTTCTGCAGCACCTCCTACTTGTTTAGATATTTCAAACTTAACATCTGCAAATGTCACTGATTCTAGTGTTGATATTAGTTGGGATGCAAACAATGGAGAAACTGCTTGGGAAATTGTAATTCAAAATGCAGGAACTGGTGTTCCAGCTGCTGCAGGAACTCCTGTTACTACAAATGCTCCTTATGCTGCTACTGGATTAAATCCAAGCACAAATTATGAAGTATATGTAAGAGCTGATTGTGGTGCAGTAGATGGTTTTAGTAATTGGATTGGTCCAATTAACTTTTTAACCTTAAACGCTCCTCCTCCAGCACCAGTAGGTGTTACTTGTACTACTGGAACTTCTTCTTTTATATTTACAGAAGATTTTGATGATGATCCACCGTTAGGTTGGACAGGAAATAGTTTTGATGGAAATAATGGAAACTGGGATATTACTGCAGGAAATGGAAACTCATTTGATACTGGTCCTTTTGGTTCTTTTAGTGGAGGAATGCATTTAGAATATGAAGCATCAGGAAATTCTACTAATATTGCTTCTGCAATTAGTCCACCAATTGATTTAACAACTGCTGTAGATGGTGCAGAATTATCATTCTACTTACATGCATTTGGTGCAGACATAGGAACGTTAAATGTAAATATTGGAAATACACCAACAGGTCCTTTTACAAATTTATATGCTTGGAGTGGTGACTTACAAACTGCAGATACAGATCCTTGGATTCCTATTGGAATTAACTTGGATGCATACTTGGGACAAACCGTATATATTGAATTTAGTTATGGAGGTGCTGGAACAGGATTTGAAGGAGATTTATCTGTTGACTTTATTCGTGTAGAGGCATGTGGTTCTTTCTGTATAGCACCAAGTAATTTAGCTGCTTCAAACGTTACGAATACTGATGTTGACTTGAATTGGATTGTCAATAGTGGTGAGACAGAGTGGGAATATGCTATACAACCAGCAGGAACAGGAACTCCAACTGGAGCAGGAACATCCACTACAACAAACCCAGTAACTGCTACAGGTTTAACACCTTCAACAGATTATGAAGTATATATTAGAGCAGTTTGTGGTCCTGGAGAAACAAGTATTTGGACAGGTCCAATAAACTTTACAACTGCTTTTGAAGTAGATTGTGCCGGAACTCCTACTAGTACTACATACTGTTACACAAATAATGATACAACTTCATTTACCTTTTATGCATCTGACCCTGCTTTAACGCTGGCGGTTATATTTAATGCTGGGCAAGTTGAAGTAAACTTTGACACATTAGTTGTTACAGATTCAAATGGAACTGTACTTTTTAATGATGATAATGGCGGTGATTTAGCAGGTTTAAGTTTTGAATCTACTGGAGACTCAATAACTATCTCAGTTACCTCTGATGGTTCAGTCAACTGTCAAGGTTCAGGATTTACTCCTTGGGATTTCACAGTAGGATGTATTGATCCAACAGCACCACCATCATGTGTCTCTTTAATAAGTCCATTAAATGGAGATGCTGCCGTTGATATTGTTGGCGGTAATATTACTTGGGGAAGTGCAATTGGTGCACCAGCTGGGTATATTTTATTAGTAGGAACAACACCTGGTGGAACTGATATTGTAAATGGAGATGATGTAGGTAATGTTACCACATATTCATTAGGAGATTTAGTATATGATACTACATACTATGTTACAATTCTTGGATATAATGGTAATGGACTAGCTTCAGGATGTGTAGAAGAAAGTTTCACTACACGACCAGATCCAAATCAAGTATTCAATATTGTATGTGCAGATGGACCTGTAAATGTAAACCACTGTTACACAAATAATGATGATAATACATTCTTATTTACATCTGACAATGGTTTCCCTATGGAATTAGTTTTCAATGCAGGAACAATTTTAGATGATGATGATATAATCGTTATATATGACGGTTCAGACAATACATTCCCTGTATTATTTACTGGAAATAATGGTGGTGACCTTTCTGGTTTAACCGTTACTTCTGGATTAGGAAATTTATATATGGAAGTCATCAGTGACGGATTTACAAGTTGTGCTTCTGGAACAGGAGTCGCGTGGGATTGGACTGTAAGATGTTTAACATGCTTCGGGCCTACTGCTACGTATACAATTGTAGAAGATTGTTCAATGGGTGATCAATTTTTAGTAGATGTAGAAATTTTAGATACAGGAGACGCACTATCTGTTACAATTAGTGATGATTTTGGAAGTGCGCCACAAGTAATAACTACTGCTGGAGTTTATACATTTGGACCATTTCCAAATGCTACTGAAGTAATATTTACAGTTGCTGATACTGATGATTCAAACTGTGTATTGACAAGTACTCCTCAAACACAAGCATTTTGTCCAGATCAAGCCTGTGGAATTATTAATGCAGGATATGATCAAGTACAATTGTGTGATGATACTTCAACTGATTTGTCTGCTACATTTATGACAAGTGCAATTACATCTAACACAAGTACATACACAATTAGTGATTTACAATGTCCACCAGAAAACTTAACAGGTGTACCAACTTCTATTACATTAGATGATAGATGGTCATCTGTAATTAACTTAGGTTTTAATTTCGACTACTTTGGAAATAGCTATACCGATGTAATAATTGGTGCAAATGGATTACTTTCATTTCAAACAGGTGATGCAGGAACGTTCAATGAATGGAATATAAACGCAGCAGACTTGATACCTTCACCAAACCTTCCTTTGAATGCAATTCATGGTGCTTATCATGATATTGATCCAGGAGTAGCAGGTGATCACTATATAGAATACACAACTGTTGGAACAGCACCAGCACGTCAATTTAAAATAACTTTCTTTGAAGTTCCACACTTTCAGTGTAATGACCTTATGACAACACAGCAGATTATTTTATATGAATCTTCTAATGTTATTGATGTTATAATTTTAGAAAAGCCTGTTTGTGCTACATGGAATGACGGATTGGCTACTTTAGGAATTCAAAATGATATGGGAACAGTAGGATATGCTCCTCCTGGAAGAAATACAGGAGTATGGGCAGCTACCCAACAAGAATTATGGAGATTTGTACCAGACGGTAATCCTAACTATACATTTGAGTGGCTTGATGAAGATGGAAACGTTATTAGTAACAATACTGATATTACGGTTTCGCCTACAGAAGATACAACATATACAGCATCTATTACCTACGCACTAGCGGATGGTAGTTTGGTTGTGTTAACCGATGATGTTGAAGTAACAGTTCAACAAAACCCTGAAATTATAGCGACACAAACACTAGAAGTTTGTGATGATAATATTGATGGATTTGCTGAGTTTGATCTTACACTAGAAGATCCGTTTGTAATAGGTGTACAACCGAATGTTTCGGCTACCTATTATGAAACACTTGCTGATGCGGAAGCTGGTACAGGTATGATTACACCAGCTACAGCATATACAAACACAACAGCTAACTTACAAACAATATATGTTCGTGTAGAAGACGATACAACTGGATGTTACATTACTGGTAATTTTGACTTAGTAGTACTTCCTAAAGATCTTCTTGGACCTATAGCAAACTTAGAAGTTTGTGATGATGATACTGATGGATTCGTAGAATTCAATTTATCAACACAAGATGGTGTTATTATTGGACCAACAGTAGATGTAACTGTTTCTTATTATGAAACACTAGCGGACGCGGATAACGAAATGAATGAAATTGCTACGCCAGCTGCATACACAAATACAACAGCTAACTTACAAACAATATATGTTCGTTTGGAAGAAGACTTAACTGGATGTTTCTCTACTGGTAGTTTTGACTTAGTTGTACTTCCTAAACCAATAGTTACTGCAACAACAGATTTAGAAGCTTGTGACGAAGGTACTAATGGATTTAGTCAATTCAATTTATCAATACAAGATGCTGGTGTTATTGGAACACAAACTGGCATGAGTGTAACTTATTATGAAACGCAAGCAGACGCGGATGCAGGTACAAGTGCTATTACAAACACTACAGCATATGCAAACACAACTGCAAATATGCAAACCATATACGTTCGTATCGAAAACAATACAACAAATTGTTATCAAACTGGAACTTTCGACTTAACTGTAATTCCTAATCCAATTGTTGCATCAGTAATAGACTTAGAAGTTTGTGATGATGACTTTGATGGATTTGCTGAGTTCGATTTAACATTGCAAGATGCAAACGTAATAGGAACACAAACAAATGTGATCGTTACTTACTATGAAACACAAGCAGATGCGCAAGCAGGAGTAAATATACTTGCAGATCCTACAATGTATATCAATACAACGGCTGATTCAGAAATAGTATATGTTAGAATAGAAAATAATGATGCACTTGGATGTTTCACAACTGGTTCATTTAATGTTATAGCATTACCGCAAATTGATCCGAGTGATATTGACATAGAAGGAGAATGTATTAATGAAGATTATACTATTACGGTATCGCCAGTAAATGGTTCTTATGATCCTAATACAGTAACATACGAATGGTCTGGAGGAACCTCAACAAATAACACTGATTCGCAATTTATTGCAACAGATGATGGAGAGTATACCGTTTTAATTACAAATGCTGAAGGATGTGTAACTATGAAATCCTTTAGTGTAGTAAATTCAATGTGTTCTTTCCCTAGAGGAATTTCACCAAATGGTGATGGATTAAACGATAACTGGAACTTGGCTGCATTTAGAGTCCAAGAGGTAGAAATCTTTAATTCACATGGTCGTTCTTTATATAAGAAAAGAAATTATGTAGATGAATGGTATGGTCAAACAAATGACAATGATAATTTACCTGTAGGAACATATTTCTATGTATTAAAACTTGAAAATGGGCAGTCTAAAAACGGATGGATATATTTAAACAAATAAATCCATTTACGTAAAAACTAACATTCTATATTATAAATAATATCATATCATGAAGAACATATATATCGCGCTATTTATATTACTTTTTACACTGCCGTCTTTTGCACAACAAGATCCACAGTATACTCAGTATATGTATAATATGGCAGTAATAAATCCTGCATACGCAGGTTCTAAAGAAGGAATATCTTTAGGTGCACTATACAGAAATCAATGGACCGGATTTGACGGTGCCCCAAGAACACTTACGTTCTTTGGGCATTCGCCTGTCGGTAAAAACGTTGGTCTAGGATTATCATTAATCTCTGACCAAATAGGTCCAGTAAAGGAAACCAATACCTATGTTGACTTTGCATATACATTAAAATTAGGAGGTGCTCACAAATTAGCTTTCGGATTAAAAGGAGGATTAACCTTCCATGACATCGGATTGTTATCTGAAGTAAATCCAACGCTAATTGATCAAGGTGATGAAGCCTTTTCAAGCAATGTAAATGAAACAACATTTAACTTAGGAGCTGGTCTTTTTTACTACACAGACAATTATTATCTCGCACTGTCGGTGCCAAACTTTTTAAAAGGAAAGCACTTAGACGTAAATGGTAGATCTTATGGTTCTGAAATATCGCATTACTTCCTTACCGGAGGTTATGTATTCCAAGTAAGTCCAAATACCAAAATTAAACCTTCATTCTTACTAAAATCTGCATTTGATGCGCCAACATCGTTTGACCTTAATGCAAATGTTTTATTTTATGAAAAATTTGAAATTGGAGCTTCTTACCGTTTAGATGATTCTTTTAGTGGAATGGTCAACTTTGCGATTAACCCGAGATTACGCATAGGATATGCCTATGATGCAGTAACTTCAGAAATTTCTTCTGTAGCTAGTGCTTCTCACGAAGTATTCTTATTATTTGATTTATACTTCCCAAGAAAAATTTCTCGTTCGCCTAGATATTTCTAACCTAATACGCCAAAACAATGAAAAAAATACTAATATTAATTCTCGTTCTAGCGACATCAAATGTTTTTGCGCAGAACGACAGAACCAGAAAAGCTGACAAGCTCTATAACAGACTTGAATACGTAAAAGCGGCAGAGAAATATCTTGAAATCGCTATTGACGATGCTGACGCTTATGTATATGAGCAACTTGCAAATTGTTACTATAATTTATTTAAAACAAAAGATGCAGAACGCTGGTATAATCAAGCTATAAGCGAAGGAAGCAAAAGTCCAGATGTGTATTACAAGTATTCACAAATGCTTAAAGCTAATGGAAAGTATAAACAACACAATGAATACATGTCTAAATTTGCAGCAGCAAAACCAAGAGACAAAAGAGCCATTGCGTTCAATAAAAATCCAGACTATATACCTCAAATTCTTGCGAAAGTAACAAAGTTTGAAGTTAAAAATTCTGCAATCAACACCAATAACTCTGACTTTGGAGCTGTTGCTTCTGGTGGAGTTGTATACTTTACATCTACACGTGATGGAGGAAAAAAGTATGGCTGGAATGATCAACCTTTCTTAGATATTTATATGGCTTCATATGATGGAGACGGAAACTTATCTAGCGCAGAAGCTTTATCAAAAGACATCAACACAAAATTTCATGAAGGAACTTTAAGTTTCTCTCCTGATAAGAAAACGATGTACTTTACACGTGAAAACTACTTTGAAGGTAAGTTTAAGAAAAGTGAAGAAGGTATCGGAACATTAAACTTATACAAAGCTACAATGTCAAATGGTGAATGGTCTAATGTAACGCCACTTCCATTTAACAATGATGAGTATTCTGTTGGACATCCATCTGTAAGTGCTGATGGTAAAACATTATACTTTGCATCTGATATGCCAGGCGGACTTGGACAATCGGATCTTTATAAAGTTGCTATTAATGATGATGGATCTTTTGGAGAACCAGAAAATTTAGGAGATGATATCAACACAGAAGGAAGAGAATTTTTTCCATATGTAAGTAGTAACAATACACTTTACTTCTCATCTGACGGACACTTAGGTATCGGAGGATTGGATGTATTTGCTTCAAGAATCAACGGAAATTCTTATGGTGTAGTTCGTAATTTAGGAACTCCACTTAACAGTAACGCTGATGATTTTTCATTTACATTTGATGAAAAAGCTAAAAAAGGTTTTGTCGCTTCAAACCGTGAAGGTGGAAAAGGGGATGATGATATTTATGAAACTACACTTATCAATCCAATTTGTGATGTTGACTACGTAATTGTTGTAACTGACAAAGAAACTGGAACTGTATTAAGCGGAGCAAAAGTTGTGCTAGCAGACAATCAAGGAAATAGTGTTGGATCAAAAATGACAGATTCAGAAGGAAAAGTAACATTCAAAGTAGAGTGTGACAAAGCTTCTCAATTAGCAGCAACAATTCAAGGATACGTTCCTGAACAAGTTGATGTAAACAGCGGAAGCAATCCTGAACGAAGAGTTGATATTGCATTAGCTCCAATTGAAGAAATCATTGAAGATGTGATTGTCATAAATCCTATCTATTTTGATTTTGACAAACATAACATCAGACAAGATGCTGCTTTTGAACTAGATAAAGTTGTAAACGTAATGACTAAGTATCCTAATATGGTGATTAAAGTGGAGACACACACTGATGTTAGAGGTCCTGCTTCTTACAATCAAAAACTATCTGAAAGAAGAGCAAAATCTACTGTTCAGTATATCATTTCTAAAGGAATTGATGCTACACGCTTAAGTAGTGAAGGAAAAGGAGAATCTTCTCCATTAATTGACTGTACAAAATGTACAGATGAAGAACACCAACAAAATCGTCGTTCTGACTTTATTATTGTAAGTAAAGATTAAGTATAACAAACTTAACTAACTATAAAAAAAGCCTGTACTGTTAAAGTTACAGGCTTTTTTTATACCTATACATTGATTACATTACACATGTATTTAACGTAACTTAAAAATGAGATTTCTATTAGATTTAAGAACTAGTCCATATATTGTTTATCATATAAAAGATAGTTATATCCTAAACAATCATGAGCTAAACTCTTGTGATCATCAAGAATTATCTAATTATATGTCTAATAATGAAACTTTTTCTGTTTTGTTAGATTTAACAAATTGTATCATTTCAAACAAAAAAATTCCACATTACGAATCATTATCAACAGATGGTTATTGGATTTGGAGTAGTGATTTGGAACATTATATTGAAAACTTTAACCTAAAAATGCCTTCCGATTTTATACACTATTTGAAAAGTGTTCACTATAAAATTAAGCCTCTTACTAAAGAAAATATGGAGACATTGTACTTTAAAAAATTTAATACCGTGTGTGATGCAAATCGTAAAATTGATACAAAGAATATAAAAGTGATTGAATTAAACTAAAAGGTATAGACCCTCGTAAAAAAACAGTTTTTATATGCTGAATAAAAAAGTCTATATATCCAAAAAAATTAACACTTAAACGTCAAAACCAAGTATTTCTACCGTAAAATCTCATCTTATTTTAAAGTAAATTTGGAAATATATAATAGCACAAGATTCCCCACAACAACAAACAAAAGTATTGATGTAATTATATTAAGTGATGACTACACATAAAAATATACTTATTGGGAGCGATACTTCTTCGTCTTTGGCAGCTATTATAAAAAGCTTGCAAGAAGTCGATGAATACAGTTTTATTACGGCTACTCGTGTGTCAGATATCATTCAAATTTCAAAATCTTTACAACCTATATTAATTATTCTAAGTTTTAGAAACAATCAAGCTGTACTAAATTCTATGCAATCGTATATGCCAGATGTTTCAATACCTTTGGTATGTCTTCGACAATACAATCAACATCGAAAATTACAATCAAAAGAGAACAATATTATATTTACCTATTCGTATGAATATGGAATAAAACACAACAATCTTGCAAACAATATAAAAGGAATTCTAAAGCTTGTGAATCGGAAACAAGCACAAAAAAACACTTCCTATAAATTTAGCAAGCAAAACAATGACTTAACACGTTATACATTAGAACTTGATCAAAAAAGACAAATGCTTGATAAGATAAAAGAACGCATCAAACAACTATATGTAAATGTTGATGATGTTACCAAAACAAAGTTGATGTCTATTGTAAATACAATCAAACTAACACGTAGCAGTCAAAAACATTGGGATGATTTTAAAATATACTTCGAAAATATAAATCCTACCTTTTTAAAACAATTAACGACTCAATTTCCATCTCTTACGGCAAAAGATTTAAAATACTGTTGCTATCTCAAAATGAACATGTCTAATGAAGACATTCGTTTTATTCTTGGAATTAATCAAGAAAGTGTGCGCACGCACAAATATCGGTTGAAAAAGAAAATGGTTTTACACAAAGATCAAGACCTAAGAATCTATATTCAGTCGCTTGCAAGCTAAAAATCCAGCAAAATAAACAGGCACTAAATAATTTAGCTACATAAATATGTGTCAGATACATTTAGGTCATTAAATCAAAAAAAAGCTTTTTCCTTGCTAAACATTTATCAAAAACTCTTTTCAAAAAATATTCTTTAGAAAATTATTCTTAAAACAAGGTAACAAAACCTTGCTAATCACACTTTTATATGAATCGATTCATCATATGGCGTATTCTGAAAAGCCAAAAAAGAGTAAGAACAATCTTTCTAAATAACCAAGAAATGAAAAAGTTAACCACAATTAAAATTTTAATATTATTTTTTATTCCTCTTGTATCATTTGCACAATGGACAAACTCAGGAAGCAATTTGCATACAACTGACAATGTAATTATTGACAGAACAACACCCAAATACTCATGGTTAGAACTTGATGTCAACGGTACCATTGGAGGAAAAGGATTGGATTTATATACTGAAGCAGGATCAGGATGGTCAAATCAAATCACTTGGAATGGTCCACAAGGTAGAAGACATATCATAACTGATAACTATGGAAATGATCGCTTATTAATATGGCCTGGTTATGGCGGTGGCGGACAAAGAATTGTTGAAATACACGGAAAACTAGCTATTGGTAGTGGCGGATACACAAATGTTCCTAACAATGTTGGCGGAGCAGATGTTAGTAGTTATAGCCTCTTTGTAGAACGTGGTCTTTTAGCTGAAGAAATTAGAGTACGTACAGGTTGGGCAGATTATGTATTTGACGAAGGTTACACATTAACTCCACTTGTAGAGGTTGAAGATTTCATTAAAACTAACGGACACCTTCCAAACGTTCCTTCGGCTAAAATTGTAGAAACAGAAGGAATTAATGTTGGAGAAATGACAAAAATACAACAAGAGAAAATTGAAGAACTCACACTCTACATCATAGATCAAAATAAAAGAATAGAAAAACTTGAAACACTTTGTGAAAAACTATTAAACCGAGTTGAAGCAACTAATAATCCAAAAAAATAAAACTATGAAACCAAAAAAACATTTCTTTTTTGGGCTGATAGTCTTATTTTCTATTGTAGTTGCTGCCCAATCAAATACGAGCATATCAACTCAAATTGATAATGCAAGAAGTCAAGGGCAAAATTTTGTTGATATCAGCAATATTTTCACTTTGAACACGAATTACAGAAATGATAAAATTTCGAAGGAACTAAATGCCGCGAACTTTTTAACATTTAATGAAAAAATAGCTGAAAAGCTTATAAATAATCGAGCCGCTAAGCATTTTACAATGCGTGTATTGATTCCAAATGAAAACAATACAGTAACTGTAGACCTTATTGAAGTCACTGATAGTTTTTATAATTATCGAGTAAAAACTAGTGCTGGAAATGAATCTATTGGAAAATCAAAACAACGACATTTTAGAGGTGTCATAAGAGGACAAAAAGAAAACAGTATTGTAGCTGTCAGTATCTTTGAAAAACACTTTATGGGGATTATATCTCTTGGAAACAGAGGAAACATTAATATTGGAAGGTTACCTAACGATGACGTGCATATTGTGTATAATGATGAAGATATAAGAAATCCTGCTGAACTAAACTGTGCTACTGATGCTGAAATAAAAAGCGATAAGCTTAAAGAAATTTACAGAACTATTGGAGACAGAGTTACCACACGAAGTGAAGGCGATTGTGTACGTGTCTATTTTGAAACTGATTTCGGTCTCTACAATCACTTCAATCAAGACACTAATGATGTGGAAGAGTTTGTAACAGGATTATTTAATCAAATAGCCGCCATTTATCAATTAGAAGAAATTACACTTGTTATTTCAGAAATATTTATATGGGAAGAAGACGAAGGCTACAGTCCTTGGCTTTCAGCTGGATTAAGTGACTTTGTAGCAGCTAGACCTAGTTTTGATGGAGATATAGCGCATATGTTGACAAATGAAGTAGAAGAGCCGCCTCCATTAGATGCTTTCGGAATAGCAAATGGCTTAAATGGTTTATGTTCGTCTACAACTAGCAATCCATCACCACATGCGTTTTCAAGAATGGTTCCAAACTTTCAAGTATTTCCAACCTATTCAAGACAAGTAAAAGTTGCGACGCATGAAATGGGACATAACTTAGGTTCTGCACATACACATCAATGTGTTTGGAATGGCGATAATACAGCCATTGATGGTTGTAGCGGAAATAGTTGTGATGAAAATGAAACAATCCCAGCAGATGGAGGAACCATTATGAGTTATTGTGATACAAGCGGAACAGGTACTGTAAACTTCAATTTAGGTTTTGGAGATCAACCAGGAGACTTAATAAGGGCTGTAATTGCTGACGCAACATGTCTTAGTGAATGCGATACAGATGGTTGTGTGGAAAATCTAACAATTGACACAAATGTTAATAACGGAGCTGTAGACCATCAAGAAGCTGAAAATAAAATCACACTCACAAATACTGTATCTAATGGTGCTGAAGCTGTATACCATGCAGGAAAAGAAGTGCTAATAAAAGAAGATTTTGATGCGCTAGATGGTGCTGTGTTTAGAGCCTATATTGAGGATTGTACTGGTGAATTTGTAAAACGACAAAGTACACCTACTACACAAGTACAAACAATTGAAGTTAGTAGATCAAAAGAAAAACTTACGATCTATCCAAATCCATCAAATGGAATATTCGAAATAAAAATTCAAAATATAATTTCTAAATCATATGTAGTAGAAGTTTATAATATCAATGGAAATAAAATTTACACTGAAAGCATAGAGAAAAGCAATGCTAAAAAAGTAGATATTTCTAAATATGAGGCAGGTTTATATTTTGTAAAAGTTATCACCTCAAAAAATACTTTCACTAAAACAATTATGAAAAAGTAAACAGCAAGTCATAACATATTTTTATCAATTAAATTAGGAGTAACATCATATAAATGTTACTCCTTTTTCTTTGATATAACTTAAAATTTAAGACACATAATATTGTTCAACCACATCCTACCCTATTTTCGTATCTTACTACTCTGTGTGAAGTATTGCTGTCTTCATTAAACACAAACTAAAAAAATATTAACCAAAAAATCGAAGCACATTCACAAGTATATGAATGGCATATAGTGCGTATAAAACATTTGTCTACGTTTTGTATACGGTAACATGCGTATAATCGTAAAATGTGCATAAATGGTATACGGCGATTCTATTCATTTACGAAGTGATAGTATTAATTTTAGCATGCTCGATTTTCTAACCAACCACTTATTATGATTGAAAAAGCATTTCAATTTACCGCAAAAACACTCAACCAATCTGTCAAAAACAAATTTGGACTAGATGAAGATGTTGTGATTATTAACCGAATTATTGAGCAAGACGGAAAAATTCCTGAAAAAAACAAAAACAAAATCGTCCTCTCTTTAATACATGTAGAAGAAGAAACAACGAAGCAATTTTACAATAGAATGCAACCTGTTTCAGACGGAAACTATGCAAAAAAACCTGTTTCAAATCGCTACAATCTCTTCATGTTAATTACACCAAATTTTGATGATTACAGTGAAGCATTAAAATTTTTGGACGCTACCATACAGTTCTTTCAAAATAACGAACTAATTGATGCAACAAAATACGCAACAATTCCTGCCGAAATAGGAAAACTAGAATTTGAATTCCAAAAAGGTGATGGATATATGCAAATGCAAAATCTTTGGACTGCGCTTGGCGCGAAATACCAACCATCCATCATATATAAAATACGAATGATTACGATTAGCTCTGATCAAGTAGAAGGATTTGAATCAGGTATTGATACTATAAACACTAATACGGATATAAAATCATGACGACATCCTATACTTCATTATTCAGTGTTTCAATCTCACATACCTATTTTGCATCAGGTAACTGTGAAAGTCTTCAGTATAAAGCAATGGTGAATACACAAAAAATAATTGACAAATATGGATTCGTATTACGGTTGCACACAAGTGGTTTTGAATTGTACACAAATACCAATCAATCAATTGAAGACTATCTAAACTACATTCAACAAGTAACCGAAATAGATACTTTTGAATTGACAGGAATCGTTACAGATCAAAATTTTTATAAGTATACTGCTGAAATTCCTATGACGGAAATCGGTGTACTTTCTTATGAAAACACGAACAACATAACTACAGGAAATTCAATAGAATTGTCCAAAAAATTTAGTCCCCAAAGTGATGTTCAAAATCCTGTACAAATAAAAATACTGTTTAAAGACATTATAGATGCGCACAATCAAAATTCAAATACTGCATTCCAAATTCAGTTGCATGCGCGCAAAACACAATGGCATTATAACATTATCAATAGTTCAAATCAAAACTTTGATGAATTAAAAATAGAAAGCAATACTGCTGACATTCAATTTGTAAACAAAGGAGAAACTATGCTTCAAAATGGACAAAAAGCATTGTTATTTTCTTCGGAAGAATATCAATTACCTCTAAAAAATGTACCTGAATACAATTTCGATTTAATCAATACAAAAACAGTTATTTCAGGAAGTAGACAAGAAACCGTATTCAAAGGGTTACCAATACCAGATGCGGCTAACTTACAAATAGTAGAAAACGATGTCATTGCATCATTAATGTACATCTATATATAACAACCATAAAAATTAATACAAATTAATAACTATGTTTTATGAATTTATCAACCATTAAATCTCCAGGGGTTTATATCAATGAAATCAACGGGTTTGGAAACTCAGTTGTGCCAGTGGCTACAGCTGTTCCCGCTTTCATTGGATACACTCCACAAGCCATGTACGAAGGGAAATCGTATACTAATGTACCTACTAAAATTACTTCGTTTAGTGATTTTCAGGCAATCTTTTGTTATCCAGATCCTGCACCACCAGCAGATCCTGCAAAACAATACAGTCCACAGTACTACTTAGTAGCTGAAAAAAGTCAACCAGAAAAAGGAGACTACATGCTCATTGAAGGCACGTTCTACTCCATTGTACCAGATCCAAACACAGTATACTATTTGTACAAC
Source organism: Kordia sp. E (assembly GCF_056033805.1). Taxonomy (NCBI): domain Bacteria; kingdom Pseudomonadati; phylum Bacteroidota; class Flavobacteriia; order Flavobacteriales; family Flavobacteriaceae; genus Kordia; species Kordia sp. E. The sequence goes on along the minus strand of NZ_JBRASR010000002.1, from coordinate 1,390,226 downwards.
AGCATTCGCTTATTCTATGAAAATGGCGGTGGAGACGCGTACATTGTTTCTGTTGGAACATACGGACCACAATCAGGCGCAGGAATGACGCCAGGTGACCAAATTGTAAATCCAAATGTGCAGTTAAATGATCTTACAAACGGACTTGCCTTATTGAAAAACGAGCAAGAACCAACGATGTATATCTGTCCAGAAGGAACACTACTTTCTGTTGAAAACAACGGAACACTTATGGCTTCTATGTTATTACAAGCAGAAGAAATACAAACTTCGGTTGCCATATTAGACATCATTGGAGGAAGAAATCCAGATCCAATTATGTGGATGAATGATATTACAACATTCCGAGACAATACAGGAGCAAATGGACTCAACTACGGAACAGCGTACTATCCATTTGTGGGAACAACCATTATGCAAACTTCTGATATTGATTATACCAACTTATTTGCGGGTGATGTAAAACAATTACAACCATTATTAAGTCCTGCTTCTGCACCAAACGCATCTGTTGACACCATTATATCAAACATAGAAAATCCACCAGGAACACCGTTAACGGTAAGTCAATATAACAACTCATTAATTGCAGCTAGTAAAACGTATAGCACAATCATTAATCATGTATTAAGTGATGCTAACATGCTTCCTCCAAGTGGTGGAATGGCTGGTGTAATTACAGTTACTGACAATGAAGTTGGACCTTGGCAAGCGCCTGCAAATACCTCAATGGTTGGTGCGGCTTCACTTCCAATAAAACTATCAGAATCACAACAAGGTGACTTAAATATAGATGCAGTTTCAGGGAAATCAATCAATGCAATTCGTTTTTTCAATGGACTTGGAATCTTAATTTGGGGAGCAAGAACGCTTGATGGAAACAGTTTAGACTGGAAATATCTATCTGTAAGAAGAACCATGAACTTCCTAGAACAATCGTGTAAACTAGCGGCGCAAGCCTACGTATTTGCACCAAATGACAAAAACACATGGGAAGGTGTAAAAGCCATGATAGGAAGTTTCCTAACAGGTATTTGGAAACAAGGAGGATTACAAGGAGCTACGGCTGCTAGTGCTTTTTCTGTTGAATGTGGTCTTGGAGCTACAATGACTTCAGACGATATCTTAAACGGATTTATGAACGTAACAATCAAAGTTGCTGTAGTTCGTCCAGCAGAATTTATTGTACTTACATTCCAACAACAACAAGCGACTTCTAGTTAATCATTAACATGAAGTATACACATTTAAACAAAAAAAATTAACACATTAAAAACATATAATTATGGCAGATGATGGAAGTAAAGAAGGCGCAACATGGCCCATGCCAAAGTTCAGATTTGAAGTAGACTTAGGAACTGAGCTCAAAGGTGTTGCATTTCAAGAAGTGTCCGGAATGGACGTAGAAAACCAAATCATTGAATATCGTAAAAGTAATAGCCCATTATTCTCTACCGAAAAAATGCCCGGTATAGTAAAATATGGAAACATAACAATGAAACGCGGTGTATTTGTAAATGACAATACCTTTTGGGATTGGCATGCAGAAATTTCAATGAACACAATAAAGCGTAGAACAGTGCTTATAAAACTATTAGATGAATCAGGAAAAGTAACTATGCAGTGGCAGCTAAACAATGCGTGGCCAACAAAAATTACAAGTACTGATTTAAAATCTGATGGAAATGAAGTGGCGGTTGATACCTTAGAAATAGCTCATGAACAACTAATTATCACAAATGCCTAGTACTGATTATCCTGTTGGATTCTATTTTTCACTTTCGTTTGAAGGTGAAGATGCAGCTTTTAAAGAAGTATCTGGAATCAGTAAAGAACTTGGTATAGAAGAAATTACAAGTGGCGGTGAAAATAGATTCAAATATAGATTGCCCAATGTAAGTTCAAGTCAAAACTTAGTCCTCAAAAGAGCTATTGTTCCAACAGGATCAAAATTAATTTCGTGGTGTGCTAATACACTTGATGATGGTTTGGCAACAGTAATTCAAACCAAAGATGTGTCGGTTGACTTACTTGATAACGAAGGGAAAGTGTTGATAAAATGGACATTTTACAATGCATATCCTGTTAAATATGCAGTCTCTGATTTAAAATCACAAGAAAGTGAAATACTCATCGAAACCATTGAACTAGCATACAACTATTTTAATCTTAATTCAAGTAGCTAACATGTATATATAATTTAAAAAATATGCCGATAGAAATTAGAGAATTAGTGATCAAAACAGAAATCAAATCTGCACTTCAAAGCACTTCAGCGAGTCATCAACGACACGATTTATCACGATTAAAAGATGAACTGCTAGAAACATGTAAACGAATGATTTCTGAAAGTCACAAAAAAGAAAAGTATAAACGATAACATACGATTATGGCATTAGAATATATGAAAATAACAGGTTACAAAGACGAAAACTTTTCGCAAGCTGTGTCTGGTGACCCATATAGTTTAATGATTAATCCAGAATCTATAAAATGGAGTCGAACAATTGAATACAATGAACAACAACCGATAGATACAAGTTCTACGTCTCAAAAATATAAAAGTACACCAAGTGACAATCTCAGTTTTGATATTGTAATTGATTGTACAGGTGTTGTAGACAACAAACGAACTGATTTATCAAAAGAAATTCAAACGTTAGAAGACATTGTTTATACCTATAACGGCGATATACATAGACCAAATTTTGTGAAAATTCAATGGGGAAGCGACCTTGTATTTTACAGTGTATTAAAATCATTTGATACGACATATACACTATTCAAACCTGATGGAAGTCCATTACGAGCAAAAATTTCGTTAAGCTTTGGGAAATATATTTCTGCTAACAAGCGGCAAAAAGAAGACAACGAAAGTTCGCCCGATATTTCACATATGGTAGAAGTAATTCAAGGAGAAAGCTTACCACAACTATCAAACAAAGTATGGAATTCACCATACTATTACGTGCAAGTTGCACAATACAATGATTTAAACAAATTCAGACAATTAAAAGGTGGACAAACATTACTATTTCCACCAATCATAAAACCAACATAAATGAGTGCATCAACAACAATTACTAGTGGAGGTTTAGTAACCTTCACAATAAAATCTGCCGGAAGTGCTATTCCTGATGCTATGGACGTACAATCTATAGATATTGAAAAAGGTATAAATAGAATTTCGATGGCAAAAATTATTGTTATTGACGGAAATCCTGCAGATGAAACCTTTAAAGCAAGTTCATCAAGTACGTTTGTACCAGGAACTAAAATCACCATTGAAGCTGGTTATGACTCTAAAAATGAAGTCATCTTTTCAGGAATTGTGACGAAGCAAAACATTCGCATTCATGGAAATGAAGGTTCTGTATTAATTGTAGAATGCCGTGATGAAGCTGTAAAAATGATTGTAGGACGAAAAAGTTTGACATATTCCAAAAAGAAAGATAGCGACATCATGAGTACTATCATTGGAAACTATTCTGGATTGAGCGCAGATGTAACTGCAACGACTACGGAATGGCCAGAACAAGTACAATACTATACAACTGACTGGGATTTTCTATTGGCCAGAGCCGAAACAAACGGAATGATTGTTACAGCACTCAATGGAAAAGTATCTGTGATAAAGCCTGATGCTGATACAAGTTCTGTATTAGAAATTGCGTACGGAGATAATTTATTAGAGTTTAATGCTGCGCTAGATGCTGTAACACAATTAGGATCTGCAAAAGCAACTTCTTGGGATTACACACAACAAAAAACAGCTTCAGGAGAAGCGACAAGTAGTTATGCTGGTCCAGGGAATTTATCTTCTAAAAAACTATCAGAAGTTGTTGGTTTATCAGACTATGAATTGCAGAGTACGGCACCAATTCAAAGCAGCGACTTAACCAATTGGTCAAAAGCTGCTTTAATAAAAAGTGCATATTCAAAAATTCAGGGAGAAGTAAAATTTCAAGGAAGCAACTTAGTTGATCCAGCAAAATACATTACACTCGCAGGTTTGGGCGATCGTTTCAATGGCGATCATATCATTTCTGGTGTGCACCATATCATTTCTCATGGAAATTGGACAACAGAAGTTGAAGTTGGCTTATCTCCTGTTTGGTTTACAGAAGAACCTGATGTCATGGCACCGCCAGCTTCAGGACTATTACCAGGAGCGCAAGGGTTATTCAATGCAACTGTAAAAAAGATGTATGAAGATCCAGATAATCAATATAGAGTATTAGTTGATATTCCATTATTTGATCCGAATGGAGAAGGATTATGGGCACGATTAACCAACTTTTATTCCACCGCAGGCGCAGGTGCATTTTTTATGCCTGAAGTCGGTGATGAGGTTGTTGTTGGTTTCCTAAACGAAGATCCACGGTATCCGATCATTTTGGGAAGTATGTATAGTTCATCTAACAATAAACCTTTTGATGGTTTAGATCCGAATGAAAAAAATTCGATCAAAGCAATTGTTTCCAAATCAGGAATTAACATGCAGTTTGATGATGAAAACATTGTGTACACACTCACAACTCCAAATAAGAATACCGCAATTTTTAGTGATAAAGACAAGAGCATTACTATCCAAGACCAGAATGATAATAGCATTGTAATGTCTGATAGTGGAATTACCATTAAAAGCGCCAAAAATATTACGGTTCAGGCAACGCAAAACCTAACACTCAAAGGTGATCAAGGAGTTTCTATTGAGTCTTCTGGTGGCGATGTACAAATCAAAGGACTGAATATTAAAGAAACTGCGCAAATGCAATACTCTGCAGAAGGAAGTATGACAGCTTCTCTACAAGGAGGAACGCAAACCACCATAAAAGGCGCTATGGTGATGATTAACTGATGTTAGATGTTAGATGTTAGATGTTAGATGTTAGATGTTAGATGTTAGATGTTAGATGTTAGATGTTAGATGTTAGATGTTAGATGTTAGATGGAAATTAAAAACTGAACGTCATTTCGAGTGATTTTCGATAGAAAATTGTATCGAGAAATACTTTGAAACGAAAAATAATAAAAGATAGATTCCTGCCTACGCAGGAATGACAAATAGTAAAGTAAGCACTATATGTTTTCTCAATACTAAAACTAAAAAAACGAAAACTATGCCACCAGCAGCAAGATTAACCGATTTTCACGAATGCCCAATGCAAACGCCCGCAGTTCCAGCGCCAATTCCACATGTAGGTGGACCAATTATCGGTCCTGGAGAACCAACTGTGCTGATTGGGAAACTTCCAGCTGCACGTGTTGGTGATATGCTAGTATGTGTGGGTCCGCCAGACTCTATAGTAAAAGGTTCGGCAACGGTAATGATTGGCGGAATGCCAGCCGCACGTATAGGCGATTCAACAGCGCATGGAGGATCAATAGTATTAGGGGATTTTACAGTGATGATCGGTGGATAAACAAACGATCATACAAAAAGAGTTTTTAGGCTCAGGTTGGTCGTTTCCTGTTACGTTTTTAGCAGGTAACAATCAATTATTGCTTACAAAATACGAAGAGAACATTAATGAAATGATCAATTTGATCATGCAAACAACTTTTGGAGAACGTCCATTTGAACAACAATTTGGTTCGGGTTTACAAACATTTTTCTTCAAAGAAATGCGTCCAACATTACAAGGTGAAATACGTGAAGCTGTAAAAACGTCATTATTAGATAATGAGCCTAGAATTAGGGTTTTAGAAGTTGATGTAGTATTCGCAGACTTGGAAGTTGGATTGGTAGAAATTACGATTGACTACATGTACAATCAAACAAATACAAGACACAATTATGTGTATCCTTTTTACATAAAAGAAGGAACTAATTTATAAGAATATTGATGAGTCAAATTGACCAAAATAACGCAATGCTATCGCTTGAAAAAGCGTTAGTTCCAAAATCCAATCTGATTGATGCACGATCAGAAACGGATCAATTGCGCATGTTGGTTGATTTTGCGGCTTTATTCAATTTTTATGATCAAGATAATACCATTAACGGAAATTGGTCACCTTTTTTACTTAAAGATCCTGTCTTTTTAGTTGCTTCCATTGCGAAAACAAATTTTCAGAAAGCGTATTCTTTATTTATGAATACAAGTATGCGACTTCAAGCTTGGTTACTCAAAATTAGTACAAGTAATTCATCAACTACTCAAAACGAATTAAGCTACTTTATTTCAAATGCTTTCAACCAACTATTTGATCAATTAACGGTTATTTTTCAGACTATTGAACGTTGGACATATTACATGAATGCTTATACCAATGTGTACAATCTTAAAACATATGTGATCAATAATGTAAAAGAAACCTACAGTTTATTGCTTTGGTCTTTATTAGCATTTCGTCAACAATTAGTATCGCAAACAATCATTCAAAATATTGCGCCTGTAGATACATACGATTTTGAAGATTATGATGAAAAAATCTGGAAAGAAAGCAAAGGAAACTCTCCATATTGGACAGTTTTAAAATTGCCGACTGTTCCTTGTGAAGACGATCCAAAAACACAATGCTTTGATATTTCAACACTTACACAAAAAGATGTTTTTACGGCATTAAAATATACAGGCAAACAACTATTTTCCTTTTACAACAATTGTATTTCGTATGCTGATACAGAGTTAATAACTATTAAAAAAGTACCTGGGCAATTTCCGGATACTATTTTACTCAGAACATTTACAAAACTGCTTGAAGTTTATCAAAATCAATTCAACGGATTAGCTACAAAGCATTTAGACTTTTACTATACTACAATTCTAAAACAAACACCAAATTCGGTTGTAGCGGATAGTGTATTTGCTAGCTGCGAATTGACAAGTATAAAAGATACATTCAGGCTTGGGAAAGGCATTACATTTGCCGCAGGAACCGACGCAAATAAAAATCCAATACTGTTTGAAACTACACAAGCGACTTCCTTAAATCCTGCTAAAATTGTCAATGCATACACACTTACCAAAGGAACAGATGTACAATTATATTTGCAACAATTAGCACCAGTAAATGCAGTTACAAAGAACGAATCAGGCGTTGTACAATCGTGGAATATATTTGGCTCGCAAACAAAGCCACTTGGTTCGCAAAAAGATATGGCAATTGCATTTGCTTCGCCTATGTTTTATCTCGCGGAAGCGAACACAAGAACCATTAAATTAAACTTTACGTTTTCGAGCGCATCAACAATTGATATTACAGAAAGTTCGATAGCATTTTATTTCAGTACAGCAAAAGCTTGGTTTCCAATTCCACAAGATCAAATAAAGTTTGCTAGCGAAAATAATCCTGCAACCACAACAATTACATTATATGAAACAGATCCAGCTATCGTTGCATTTACCAAAAATCCTGATGGCTACACAAGTGATTGGCCGCTTTGTAAAATGGTGTTTTCAGACTATGCAGGCATTGAAAATCAAATCATTATAGAAACACTAGATATTAATGTGACGGTTGATGGTTTTAAGAACTTTCAGTTGTTTAATGATTTTGGCGCAATGGATTCCACAAAACCATTTCAACCATTTGGTGTAGCACCTAATCTGAATCAAAATTTCATGATTGGCAGCAATGAAATATTTAGTAAACCTTTCCATAAAATAACCTTTACGAATACATGGAATACGTTTCCGGCTGGTTTTGATTTTGGCACATATTACAAAGAATACAACGATTATTTACAAGGCAAATATGCTACAACTCCTACTACATTAAAAAAGATAGAAGATGTTGTAAAGGAAATTTTAAAAATTACAACGACAGCATTTAAAAATATTATAACAGCACAAAAAGCATTTTTTGAAAGTCTCATTAACAAAGATAAAGCTGTAATTAAAGGTTTAATTAAGACTGAAATCGCAACTATAAAAAAACTTATTGAAGTAAAGATTGATGCTATAAAAGACATCATTCATGAAGACAGTGCTATTTTAGATGATATTATCAAAATTGGAGAAGCACTCCTAAAAGATCTAGAAACTGTTATTACTGATTTGCTAGAAAAAATTGAAAGCGGAACTTTTGATCCAACAAAAATAGCAGATGCAAAAGGTGAAGCACTTTCAAAAATTGATGACGCAAAAAATACAATTATTACAAAAGTAGAAAATGCAAAAACTACGTTACCAACAACAGAAGCTTCAAAAAGCAAATCACTATTTGGTAAAATTGGTAGTGCTTTTGGAAGCTTATTAAAAAAAGAAGATGTACCCGTAATTATTCCAAAAACTTTTCAATATTCGAATGCATCTTTTAGTGTGAATTTTTCATGGTTACAAAACGGATTGTGGCAATTTTTCACACATGAAGAAGAAGATAAAAACAACACAAAATATCCTGTTTGTTCTTCCAATCCTGCAAATCTTTATTTCACTTTCGGAGATGCAAATACGCCTATTCCTCCAAGCAGAACGTTTAGTTTTTCAGGATTGACAATTGATGATGAACAAATTGATCCGACACTACAACAAAAACTATTGCAACTTACAGATAATCCTGATACAGGGTTTTTGAAAATGCAATTGATAAAACCAAATGACGGATTTGGTGCTGATTTGTATGCAAAAGTTGTCGGAGCCATTGCATTGTACAATGGTAATATTATTGCCAACAAAGCAGTTACTCCTTTAGTAAATCCGCCAAATAAACCTTTTACACCTATAACAAGTGTTATTTCTGGCATGTATTCGGCAAGTGCAAGTTGTGATTTTAAAATTATTGAAAATAATACATATCCATTGGAATGTTTTTATTACACACCATTTCAAAACTGTAAAGTATATGATACTACAAATGGAATAAGTTTAGCAAATACAACCATTGGAAATCCGCTTATAAAAGATAAAACAGGAATGGCAACCTTAATAGATGGATTGCCGTTAGTACCTGATTTTTCATCAACAGGACAATTATTTTTAGAATTAGAAAATGTAGTAGCGCCAGCAGAAATCAGTTTCTATTTTGAACTTGCCACCACATATACTGAAAAACCGTTTACAGAAAACGCAGTAGAGTTTTCATATTTAAGTACAACAGGTTGGCAAACCTTAACGGTTATAGCTGATGGTACAAACGATTTTACATGTTCAGGAATTATAACATTAAATATTCCTGAAGATATTACCAATGATCATGAAAATATGCCAAGAACCAACTTTTGGATTGCAATTGGCACGCAGGAAAACACAGATGGATACGCAAAAGCAAGCTTTTTAAAAGCCAATGGAATTACACTAAAACGAATTGTAAATGCTGATGATTTTTCTCAAAATACACCTGAATTAAAAGCAGATATTATTTCAAGTCCTGTAGATGCCGTTGCCGAAATTTCTAAAACAGTACAACCATTTCCTTCGTTTGGTGGAAAAGCCGCAGAAACAACACAACATATGAATTCGCGCGTAAGCAATCGATTAAAAACAAAAGACCGATTGATTACTGCTGAAGATTATTTTACTACAATTCGCATACAGTTTTCGGAAGTATATTTTTCTAAAACAAACTACGATAGCTCGCAGAAAAAGGTGATGACATATCTCGTAAAACGTGTCTCAGATGCTACAGTTGCACATGCTTTTGAACCGTTAGTGAGTAACTGTACAGAATTAGAAATTCAAGACTATATCCAAACAAAGGTTTCCGCTTTTACACAAATTGGCGTATCAAATTTCGAGTTAGCATATGTAAAAATCATCGCGGATGTGACTATAGATACTGATTATGAAATTACAACGGTACGCAAAGAAATAAATGACGGAATTAACATATTTCTATCACCCTGGATTACAAGTGCACAAGCACAAATAACGATTGACAAAGGTGTAAACACGGCACAAATAGCTTCCTTCATCAACAGTTTTGATGCTGTAATTACAGTGAAAGGTATTTTTATCCAAATTGGTAGTAAAGATTTTACTACAGGGACTATTACCTACAAAGACAAACCGATACATGAATATAATCCAACAAGCGAAACGCTCATTGTTCCATCATTAAACAATTTAACAGAAGACAGTAATATAAACTATCATTTTCCTATAGTATGACACAAAAAAGCCACATTGTAGACACGCAACTTCCTTTGGAGCTTGATTTTCAAGCTTTGAAAGCAGCAGGGCTTGCCTACATCCAACAGCATAGTGGTACGGCTTGGACAAACTTGAATCCGAGCGATCCTGGTGTGACTATTTTGGAGCAATTGTGTTATGCGTTTACGGAACTTGGCTATTGTGCAAATTTTCCAATGAAAGATATTTTAACGTTGAAGAATGGCGATCTTCAAATGGAAAATCAATTTTATACACCAAAAAACATTTTAACGACTTCGCCAGTTACGATTGATGATTATACAAAGTTTATTATTGATCGAATTATTGAAATAAAAAATGTAATCATTCAGCCAATTACGATTACAATACCAATCATAGAAAATGCGTATCAAACTTATCTTTTATTAGACACAAAATATAGTGATACAACTACGCCCGATTTGGTGATTTCAGATGCTTTTTATGTACTTAATAGTGCTAGAAATGTTGGTGAATTGTTTTTGAAACCTAAAATTCTTCTTGAGAAAAAATATACAATTACTGGAAATTTAGAATTAGCATCTGGTTATCATTATGATGATGTTTTACCCGAAATCATTCAAGCAATTACACAATACGTTTTTCCAGATGTAACACAAACAGGTTATGATGCATTGGAAGCGGAAGGCGAAAGCAGCAATGATATTTTTAACGGACCAATTTTAAATAACGGCTGGATTCCAACAGAAAGTATTCAACAAAAAAAAGATAGTATTCAGCCATTTGAAATCACAAAGTTGATTCAAAATATAGAAGGTGTTTCAGCGATTAGCAAAGTAGCGTTTTATTATAACGATAAAAAAGAAGCTCCCGCAACATGCAATGAAGACGAAATCTTAGTATTTGATATTCCAACTTCGTTAGTGAGTACAAATACACTACAAATTCATTCGGATGGAAAGCTACATAATTTAGATATTAATGCTTCTTTGGTAGCAGAATTTGGCAACATGCAACAGCTTTCTTCTAAGATAAATACGGTTGCGGCTGTAGCTATAGAACCTGCATTACCGCAAGGAAAATATAGAGATATTACGAATTATTATGCCATTCAAAATACATTTCCGGAAGCCTATAAAGTAGGTTTGAATGCAGTAAATGATAATACACCAACGTACCAAATAGCACAATCGCGACAGTTAAAAGGATACTTAAATTTATTTGATCAAATGTTGAGCAATCAATTTGCACAATTGGCGAATATTAACAAGTTATTCTCATTCAAAAATACGAACACAGGAAATCCTGCTGATCTAGAAAATTATTACGCTACAAAATCACAAGAAGAAAAAGAAAATCAAAAATATCCAGTGCCTTTTGAAGTGTTTTCGCCAACGTATTTTTATCAATCTTTATATAAAAGTGTACCAAATGTTCAGCCGCTTTTACGCGACAATTCGATTTTTAAATTTGGTTTTATATCCGAAACAGAAGATACGCTAACGAAGAAAAACTGGAATTCATATCAGGAAGACCCATACAATTCATACATGTACGGATTGTTGTTAGCAACAGAAGATGATACGATAAATCTGGATCGTAGAAACGACCTATTGAATCATTTGTTAGCACGCCATGGTGAATCACCTATGATTATTGATACTATTATTTATGGAACTATATATTCAGGAAATGTATTGAAAGACCGTGTGATTATTAAAAGCTTATACCTGCAAAACTTAGGCATTTTATCATACAACAAAATCAAAGCATATAATGTAATTGGTGGCGTAATTATTTCGAGCGATCTCACAAAAATTACGTCAGAAGTTATTAGAGATTTAATCCAAAATAAAGAGCCTGAAAAGCTAACAAAAGAATTAAGAATTTTACAAGATATCTTAGTACAATCCAACGAACAAGAAGCTATTTTTAATAGTAATCGTTTGGATGCTATAGAAAAAGTTACCAATCAAGATTGTATTCAGTATACAACAATTACACTCAAATTAGGATTGCTATTGGCGCTTCGTCAACACTATGTAGATTATTTAAAAGTTTACAATGGTTTTGATTATTTCTATGACAAAGGATTTTACTTAAAAAGCCTCTATCTCACAGAAGTAGAAAGTTTACAAAAAAGTATGGCGCTGTGGTTAATTACAGCACAAAAAGGATTGATTTCTATTGAAACGAACGTTTTATTGCAATCGGCAAACTTTGAATTTTATATAAAATATCAACCTGTACCATCAGAATTAATTAAATGTTATCGTAATACATCGATTATAAATTATTTCGATTTTGTTTCCTTAACCACATTACTTAACTCTGAAGAGACAAAAAGTAAAAAAACAGCCGAAATTAAATCACTATTAGAAAATAAATCTGACACAACTTGGGCAACAACAGAACTTAAAGAAGACTTGAATTATACGCTAATTGGCGATACAGAGTATTCCTGGGCAGTTCAAGTTTCTTGGGACACGGAATTTAAAACAACATTAGCGCATCCAATGTTTGAGGAAACGATGTTGTTATTTTTTCCTGATTACATCGCAACTATAAATAATGCTGAATATAAACAACGTCTCTCCTACTTCATGGATAGTCAGTTGCCAATACACATTTCGGCATTTTCAATGCATATTACAACTAAAGAATTATACGTCTTAATTCCGTTATTTTCTGATTGGCATAATGCATTATTATATGATGGAACAGCAGAAGGTTTTGACACCGCAAAATCTTCCAAAGCGACTGGAAAGCTTTTAAAATATGTAGAAACACTTTATAACAAATACAATACAAATGAATAGTGCTGCAACACATATCGTCACGCGTTGCGAATGGAATACTTCATTTGATTCCAAAAACATGGCAACTACGCTGCAAACGTACATCAGTAAATGGAGTACATATAAAATGCAACGTATTATTGACAGCGTTTTTGATCGTATTTGTCCAGAAGGTCAAACCTTAAAAATTAAAAAACTAGCAATTGATCTAGGCGCAATTACCTATGAAAATATGGAGCGCGAACTTCCAATTCGTTTAAAAAACGCGTTGTATGAAGCATTGTATTCGTTGATAATGTATCCGAAAAGTGGCGACCAAACATTGGAAATTATCAACTCAGACAATGCACAATTGCAGGTGTTAAAAACGTTTCTTTTAGAAGGAATATTACCTTGGAATTACCACGAAAGTTACGGTTCGGCAAGTCACATAATGAACTCTCAACTCACACACAATCGACTAGAAATCATTCAATTGATTCAAAAAATTGGTATACAACTTGAAGTTAGAAAGCGAATTGTATGGCAGTTTAATGAAACCATTATCAAAAAAGTAATTACAGGACTAGAGCCAAATAATCATCAACAAATTATTAGCTTTTCTGAAGAATTTGTCAAAATACAAGAGAAAGAAAATGTCTTAAAAACAAGTACACAAAGCTTCAAGAAAAATTTATGGTTGTGGGTTTTGAATTATTTGTTTGTTGATAGAGGAACTATATTTAATAAAATTGCTTTTGTACGAAGTACCATTGTTCAAATTGCAAATCATTTCAACATTTCATATGAAATTCTAGTTGAACTCATTGAAACTGCTATTCAAAGACACAAAGGACATTCTTCCATAAATAATGACTTTATCGTAATATTAAAATTATTATCTGAAGAATTATATCAAACATCAATTAAAGCTGTTAAAACAGAAAAGCAGCAAGAAAATTTCTGGAATAAAATTGGTGTTTATTTCAATTCCGCTTCCGCGAGAACGAACTCAGTGCAGAAAAATGAATTCAATGAATTGGTGATTAACTTATCAAAATTAGATGCAAAGCGTTTTCAAAAAATCATACTTAAAGTTGAACAGAGATCACAACATTGGGAAACGATTCTTAAGGATTTAATTCCCGCTGCTGTTGAAAACTTATTTGTGACTTTATCACCATCTGAATCAAAAAATATTCTAACACAAATTGAGTTTTTAACAAGTTTAGATTCCAATATTGTTACAAAAGTAAAACCAATAACCTTGTATGCATTAGGCATTGAATTTTGTGTACAACATCAAAATAGTTCAGTTTCAAAGCATGCTTTTTTAGCATTTGTCATTGAAAAAATTGCCAAGAGACAACAACAATCAAAGGTTACTATTATAGATCATTTCTTAGGAAATTCAATTACCAAAACAACTAAGAAAACGGCGTTTATTCCATTATTCAATGAGTTGAAAAGTTTATTTAAACAAGAAATTACAGCTGCAAAAGTAGTCACTTCTGAAAAAATAGATATTGTTGTAAAAAACTACATCGAAGCAATTACCAAAGGAAAACATACTGCAAGTGAAATAGAAATACTTGAAAAGAAAATGCTCCAATGGATTGCAGTTTCACCTAAGAAATTTTGGAACGCAGTTATCACATTATCAAAAGACACGATTGTATCAACGCATATTGCAGTACTTATTGCTTCATACGGAACGCTACCATTTTTAAAAGAAGTACATCCAAAAACAGCTACTGTTTTAGAAAAAGTACAAAGCATTTTAAATGAAATACGATCTAGAAATCCAAAACATACAACTACGTTACGTGCCATACAACATGTAATAACTGATGCAAGTTTTAGCATACTTTGGTCAGCACAACCAAAAAATATAGCGAGCTTTTTCTCAAAACTTCTGTGTTATATTCAACAAGAAAAAACAGTTGGTCAACGTTCCGATTTTGAAGAAACTATGCAGTTGATTTGGAAACATCCACACATAAAAACGCTAGGATTTTCAGTACAAGAATTAGCAAACATTCAACAACAATACAAGGCATTTATAGCAAAAACACCGTTAGCGCTACTTTTAGAAACAACACAAGAGGCAAATCAACAAGAAAAAGCTGCAACATTGTTACGTGAAATTGTTCGATCTAAAAAAATACAACAACCAACATATCAAAAACACACGGAGATATTCATTACGTATTTACTTTCCAATGGAATACAAGTACGCAATGATTTAATTTCAACATTTTTAGAAAAAATCACAAAGCAAACTTCCAACAAAACAACAACAGAAATACAAGTCATATTGGAAGCTGTTTTTTGGCAAACACTTGTATTGTATGCTTCTCATAAAGGAAACAGTCAAAAGTTTTCTACATTATTTAAAACTACTATACTGCAAATATTTTCAAGAGTACAATTTCAAAAAACGGCTATTATAGCTGCTGACAACACATCTGAACAAAAGGCTTCAAAAACAAGTTTGACAACTATTTTAAAAGCAATAGAAAAAGTAAATCAGCAAGAAAAAGTTGCAACATTACTCCGTGAAATTGTTCGCGCTAAAAAAATACAACATTCATCATATCAAAAACATACAAAGACATTTATACAGTATTTATTGTCAAACGGAATTCAACTACGCAAAAAGCTACGTGCTAAATTCTTAAAGCAATTTGCAGCTACTGAAACAACGTTGACAACAACACAAATTGAAGAAATCTTAGATATTTGCTTTTGGGAATCTATAACACTTTATAAAATTCATAAAGGAAACGAACAGCAATTTTCTGCACTGTTTGAAACAACAATAACACAAAAAATTACGTCAGTTAAAAAGCAAGAAAAGAAGTCTATTTCTAGTGTAGAAAATCATTTTGAAACTATAGAAATTCCGATTAAGATTACAGCAACTACACTTTTTGAAATTATTGAAAAAATGTTAGTTAGCGGAGATTCAACATATAGTCTTGGCAAAAAAACCTATACATTTTCGGAAGTATTTTTGCTTGGTTTGGAAACTTCACCAAAACGTTTAAGAACGATTATTCAAGAAACTGTTCAAACAAAACAGCAGGTTTCACAATTGCAAAATATACTCAGTTTTCAGGAATTTATTTCATTGATTTCTAAAGATACTTCAAGAAGTTATAATGAGTTGTATCAATCAATTCAGGTATTATTTGTATTGGCAAAACAGTTTGGAAATACGCAAGTGATTGCAAGTTTGAAAACTTTTTTCTGGAAGGAAACAATTCAGGTAATTCAATCAAAATCGGCAACAGAAAAACAGCTCAAAACGTTTGTTCATAAAACTTTTGAAGAGCTTTCTAATGTCTCTGGTTTAGATTTATTAACGATTGTAAAACATATACAACAACATAGAATTTTAATTCCAACTATACTAAAAAATACACTAATTGCGTATCATGCCTTTTTTGAAGCAATTGCTGCAACAGAAGTTAACATTCTGCTTTCAAAAGCTATTGAAAACTGTATCTCAGAAGGAAAAATTGAAGCCTTGAGTTCGTATTTAGTAACACAATTTTCAATTCCTGCTTGGTTTCAACACACCAAAGCATACACCTACGAAACTGTTTTGGAAACATTGATAATAGAACAACCATTATTGGTTTTAAAAACGATTAGAAGTACTAAAGTTTCAGCGGTGCAATTGGCTAAAATTTCGCAAACGATTCGTTTTTCAACATTTGTACATGTATTGGTAAAACTATATCCATTACAACAAAAAAGACTGGTAGATCTTCAAAAATTATACGAAAGCATGGCGATGATTTCTGTAACTGGAATTTCAACCAAAGCATTACAAGATATCCTAAGTAAAAAAGTATGGAAAGCTTGGCAAACGTCTAACTGGGAATTGCTTTCAAACGCACATATTTGGAATGAACTTTTGTGGGAAATATGTGGAAAACAAAATGTAAAGCAACACGATTTTATCAACGCGATTCAAACCATAAAAACAAGTTTACCAAGTACGTTACAACTTGCATTTACGAGTCAATTTCCACAGCAAAAAAAAGCAATGCAAGTTTCAGAAACTATTCAAACTAAAAAAATAAAACCAACAGTTATGCCTATAAAAAAGACGTCGCTTCCCGATCAAGGAATTGCTATTCCAAATGCTGGATTAGTATTACTCAACAATTACTTTTTAATGCTATTAGATCGCTTGGGAATTATTGCTGATAATGAATTTAAAACTCCAGAAGATCAACTCAATGCAGTCCATTATTTTCAATACATCGTTACTGGATTGACAGAAACGGAAGAATCTTTATTAGTCTTAAATAAGATATTATCTGGGCTTTCGCCAGATACGCCAGTGAAAGGAAGCATAGAAATGACAGAAGATCAAAAACAATTAATTGATGGTTTGATAAAAGCTGCCATTGGCTATTGGAGTTCTATTGGAGAAACATCTATCAACGGATTTCGTGGAAATTGGTTGGTACGAGAAGGAATTTTAAGAGAAACAGAAGATCGTTGGGAATTGATCGTTGAAAAAAGAGCATATGATATTTTACTAATGAAATCACCATTTTCATTTTCTATTATAAAATTACCGTGGATGGAAAAACCATTGCACGTGACTTGGCCATATTAAAACCCAAAAGACATGAAAAAACACAAAACACCAACTAAAATTGATAGCAGTTAAACTGCCAGAAACACAAATATTGAGTACACAAAACAACCTGTAACAAGGTGATAATTTATTAATAAACCAAAAAAATAAAATTTATGAATTCTTACAATGAAAATCTACATTCGAGTGTCGTTTCGTCATTGAACGCACAAGAATTAGAGTTACAAAAGCTAAAATCGCAAGTGGATGCGTCCACCTTTTCGATGTATTATGCGCAAGGTGCCCGAATTACGGCAGCTGAAAAATTAGAGATGACAAATAGCAAGTATTTATTTCAACAAAAAGTAAATAATGAAGTTGTTGGAGATAGTGACTTGTCTACAAATGTGCTGACTTCTGCTACAAACGTAAAAACGTATGTTGGAAAATCTGTAACCAATACGTCCGTTGCTGCTGCAAATGTCCAAATTGCTACAAATGCTATTGTAAAGTTAGCAAGTGATACTGGAAGTATTTTCAGTATTGTAAATGCCGCAGATTTTGGTACGGACATTTACCGCCAGGCAAAACAGGCAAAGGAATTGATGGACACAACTGCTTTCTTAAGTGAAAAAACTTCACAAGATAGTATGGAAGCTTCCTCATATGTTGCTCAAATATCGGCAACAACTTTGGCTGACAAAGCAACCGTAGCTGATACTTCTATAAAAGATTTACTTGGTGTTGTATCTGCTCAACTTGATGGTACGACAACTGAATTATCTACAGAGACAGCAAATTTAACCGCTGCAAATACAGAGGAAAAGAAAACTGAAGGAAACCTAGAAGATGTAAATGCTTTATATCACGCATCAGAGACAGCATATACATTAACAAATAAACGACTCAACCTTGGTTTAACAGTACTTACGGAAGATGAAGAAGAAGAGAAAGCAATAGGTGACGAAACCAACTACGAAGTAAAATTCACTAAATATGATGCGCCTTTTAAAGATTTAATTACAGAGAAAATTCTAGGTGATACAGGAGGAACTAAAGATAAAAAACAATACAATCCTGTAGAAAACTACTATATCATGTTGGCAAAAAACAGCAAGCAAGATACGTTTTCAATATCTGAAGCAGAAGGATTGGTTGCTAAAGATGATGAAAATCAATTTATTAAAATTCCACAAAATGAATTTGATCCAATAAATTCTAGCAGAGAAATAACCAGACAGATATTTACTTCTGAATTGAAAGATACAGATAATGATAAGATGAGTTTAGGTGCTGAATATGTTATATTCATCTATGCAGAATTAAGAATCAACTACAAGAAAATTATAAATACGTTTGACAATTACTTGTCTGCTGCTTCTGCAAATTTCATACTTACTAATCAATTAAATAGTGCTGCAACTGATTCTATACTTGTAACACCTGTTGGGACAATTATTGGCATACCGATGACAACTGAAGTAGATTCAAGTTCTGAAACTAAGCCAGAGCCAATTCCACAAGTTTTAAACTTCAAAGTTTGGGAAAATATTAATTATGCTGTAGCATACAGATGTATGTTTCTTCCACATAATAAAAACCTAATAAACAAACTGTTAACTGTTGAGGGACTTGCATCAATTGAAACAGAAGCTGAAGGTTTAGAAAAAATTGCAGACAAGTACGATCCAAAAATTGCAGACTTAAAAACAGATATAACGACGCTTCAATCAGAAAAAACAGGAATTGATTCGCAAATTAAAACTGATAAAGCTGCGCTCAAAGCTAATAAAGCACAACAAAAGAAAAAGTCGACTACTCCAGAAATGTTAGTTGAGTTGAAAGAAGAAGAAACAAAACTTAACGCGAGCATTCTTTCTTTAGAAGAAAAAGAAGAAAAGAACAATCAACAACTTACTGTTTCCAATACAAAACTAAAAGCTCTTGAAGCTAAAAGGTCACAAGCTATTAGTGATCTTGAAAAGAATAAAACTCACGTAAAACCAGGTTTCTATTTTGATGTGTTAACTGCTGAGCAAGTTCCGGCAGGAAGTTATACAGTAGCAGACGATACAAAAGACTCTTTCTTGAAAACAATTACAACGGATATTGTGACTTTACTAAATGATGTTGAAAATTTAGAAATTGATTTTGATGTCTTAGCTGTTCATATGGAAGCGCTAAGAGGTAATTATATTCAATTAATAGCAGCTATTGAAAATGGAGATGATTTTGAGAAAATCATTGAAGATGTTGTGGAATTTCATAACGGTATTATAAAAATACTTGATGATTTAGAAATCATCAACGAAGATGTCAAAAAATTAGTAGCTGATTTGAAAAAATTAATTTCTGATTTTATGATTGCATTGGTAAGAAGTTTTGAAAATCTTGAACAACTTCAAGCATTCTTAGCAGATATTAATACACTTATAGAAGGGTATAACTACATTGCTAATAGATACATCTGTTATGAAAAAGAAATGACCATTCAGCCAGAAACTACAGACAATTTTGGAAACAGATTAATTCACAAAAACACGTACATACCAGCAGTATTATCTATTACAGATAATGATTCTGTGGAAGAAAACAAACAATTTTCAAATGCGTTGTCTGATTTCCAACAAACGGCGAACTTTACGTATCAAGCAACCAACACAAACTACTTTATTAACTATAAAAACTAACGATCATGAGCGATACTATGACAATGAAATACACCAAATATGGAGTTACTGAGCGTAAAAAACAAGAACTTGATGACTTAACACAACAAGTACTAAATGCGCAAGGTACAGTAGAACAACTTGAAGCTATTGTAACTTCGTTAACAACAAAATCAAATAAGTTATTAGGAGATTTAACAATAGCTGAAACAAACAAAGCAAAAGCGCTAAGCAATAAAGATTTGTTAAATGAAGTATTAGAAAACTTGTTATCATTAGTAAACAATTCTAATGTTACTTTTACAGAAACCGTTTTAGCCGAATCAAAAATTAAAACGGTAGCAACTGAAATCAGTGACCTTATTGGAAAATTGATCTTCTCAGCCGAAATCATCAATAAATTAGGAAACTTAGTCGTTCGAAAAAAAGCGTCAAATCCATTAATTTCGGATGAATTAGTTACAATGGTTGCTACTGCAGGAACTGATGCAAACAATGCCGTTGCATTAACGCTAGTTGCATTAGAATCTGTATTTGCTTCACAAGCAACTACCAAAGATTCCGAAGCTGCTATAACATTAGAATTATTACAAGCTGAAAAACTATATGATTCTGCTACAGGAGAAGATACACATGAAGAAGTTACAAGTGATCTTCAATTATCGCAAGCTACTAGCATAACTGGGTTGCTAAACAAAGCATATGTGATAAATAAAAACATGTATGACCAAGCACTAGCAGCTAGTGATGATACTATAAAACAACTCAATAGCGCAAAAAGAGAATTAAATGTAGCAGAAGTGAATCTAAGCTCATTACAAGCTGGACTTGCCGCAGCAAATGCCGCAGCACTAGCGTCATAAATTTATGTATCTTATGTCATCTAATTAACTTAAAACAAAACAATTATGGATAATGTATTTAAAAAATTCTATAGAAATTTTTATACCAAAACTAATGGATTTATACCAACAAAACCTATAAATCAATTAGTATATCCAGGTGATTTTTTTCAGATAAAAAATGGAGAAATGATTGTTTTAGGGAATATATTCAAAAACAACATCGTCAATGTAGAAGATGTTGTTTTTGAAAATGGCATAAAACTAAATGCCGCAAATTGGGACTTTAGTGATGGTGTTTCAAAATCGTATTCAAGTAGAGATAGCGGACATAATCCAATTGAAGGAAATTTTGAATTTTGCAGACAACTACTCAAATTTAATGGATTTGGAAGTTTCTTTTTTAAAAGTAATACTCCCGAATCTGTAAAGTTTGCCAATTGGAGCGATTTTAAGCAAGAACTTATTATCAAAATGACACAAACGTTCTATTCATTCCGAGAAGTATACATTGTTACTGAAACGGCTACTACCGAACATTGGACACTTGCTATTTCTGGTTCTAAAAAAGCAGACTTAGAAATCGCAACCGAATCTGAAAATTTTGGCTTAGTTGATATTTTTGGTGATGTCAATTCAAAAACCATACAATCTAAAAATATTGAGTTTTATCATAGAGAAGACAAAAGAAAACCTTCCTTTTTCAAAGCAAAAAAACTGGTAGTACAACCTGAAAAGCTAGAAGTTTTTATCAGTCAGTTAATTTATGAACGCACACAGTTTACACCTTGGGCAGCTAACTTTTATCAATATAATTTTGATCATTCTGAAACTTTATTTTCAGCTCCAGTAATGAAAAATTCGGAAGCAAGTGTATTAGATATGTTACAAGCTAATCAACTCAATCCAAACACAGCATTACAATATTTTTCATGGTCTGATGCGAGTTTAGATGATGTTGAAAAACTATTTATTAGCTATGGAAACTAATGAAAACATCATTTTTCTTCATCAAGAAATTGATTGGTTACAAAACGTAATCAATCAAGTAATTGGTAATTATTTACAACATGAAGGTGTTGATGCACATTGGACAACACTGCCAATTCCAGACATTGACGAATTAAATACACCTTACACAAACTGTATACGCGATTGGAATTTAACCACTCAAGAACGATTGGCACTCGCACTGGCAATAACGCCACATGTTCGCCCAGAAGTATTAGATATTTTCTTTGGTCAAAACAAAATATATAATCGTGGATTTACAGAATTTGGCGGTATTATTGACAAAGGTCATAGTGGTTTTTTGCCTACAGGACAAACACTATTATTTTTAATTGCTGCGCTCAATCCTGAATGGCATGTGGATGTTCTTTCACTTTTCAATAATGATCATATTTTTCAAAAAGAGCAAGTATTAGATGTAGAAACCACCGAAAGTTATTTGCCAAAACTCAATGGAATTCTAACTATAAATGAAAGATGGTTGCATTATTTCCTAACAGGAGAAAAAAAAGATTTGCAGCATAGTGTTACGTTTCCGGCTCAAAAGATAACAACCAATTTAGATTGGGAAGATGTCGTTTTGAATCCTTCTGTGATGGATCAAATTTCGGAATTGCAAACTTGGTTAACGCACAAAGATACTCTCATGAAAGATTGGGGACTTTCCAAACGTTTAAAACCTGGTTACAGAGCCTTATTTTATGGTCCGCCAGGCACTGGAAAAACCTTAACAGTTTCGTTATTAGGTAAAAATTTAGAAATGGATGTGTATCGTGTAGATCTTTCCATGATTGTATCCAAATACATAGGTGAAACCGAAAAAAACCTATCACGCATATTTGACAGTGCTGCACATCAAAACTGGATTCTATTTTTTGATGAAGCAGATGCATTATTTGGAAAACGTACACAAGCAAATTCATCTAATGACAGACATGCCAATCAGCAAACATCCTATTTATTACAACGTATAGAGGACTTTCCAGGATTTATTATTCTGGCTTCAAACCTAAAAGCAAACATGGATGAAGCGTTTTCAAGAAGGTTTCAATCTACCATTAGTTTCCAAATTCCGTCAGCAAAAGAACGCTTAATACTTTGGCGAAAAGCATTTTCTAATACGTGTGTATTATGTACTAAAATAGATTTACAAAAAGTTGCAGAAATGTATGAACTAGCTGGTGGATCGATTATTAATGTACTTCGTTACTGTGCATTAGCGGCAATTCAAAGAAATGATACAGTTGTAACTCAACAAGAACTGTTAGAAGGAATTCGAAGAGAATTTAAAAAAATGAACAAAACTATATCATTATTGTAATTATATGATGAAACTAGAGTCACAAGTAGATACAGGAGAATTTGCTAACATATTTGTTATGAATGCTTGGAGTGTAGACATTCCTGAAATAGCACGAAATACGATTGTGAGCAATGCGCTAAATCATTGTGTTATAAATAACGATTTTTTTATAATAGGATATTTGCTAATGAATAGATGTTTATTCTTAATAGGGTATAGCACGCATTTGCATATTGAAAAAGCATTGGAGAAATTTTACCTCCAAGTTGCTCTTGAAATTAAAAAATATCACAGTGAACAATATAAATTTTACCAACAACAAAATGTACCCTTTTTGAAAACTGGTTCATATGAACATCTCTTCATTAAATATAAATTTGAAGATTACTATATCAAAAATCTTATCATGGGAAGAGAAGTAGAAATTCCCTATTACGATCCACGATTAGCTCGATTAAAGGATTACATTCAAGATTACAACTATTGTTCTGCCTTAGACTATTCTGGTGGAAAAAGTCCTGTTTTTGTAGCTGTTAAAAGAAAAAACTAACGAATATCTTACCCGTTATGTATCAAAAAAAAGCAAAAAAGATCGTACAACAAAAAAGTGTTGCAAACACTCTTGCGGATCAAAAAAGTGAGGTAATTGCTTTAAAAGACAATCGTAAATCATCTGTTATACAACAGAAACAGATAAATCAACTACAACGTAAAAAAACTATTCAAAAAAAGAAAAATAACACAGGTTTACCGGATAATTTAAAATCAGGTATGGAAAGTATTTCTGGGCATACATTAGATGATGTAAAAGTACATTACAATTCACCCAAACCCGCACAATTGAACGCGCATGCATATGCGCAAGGCACAAATATCCATGTGGCTTCAGGACAAGAAAAGCATTTACCACATGAAGCGTGGCATGTTGTACAACAAAAACAAGGACGTGTAAGACCAACGATTAAAAAAAATGGTGTTGCTATTAATGACAATGTAGGTTTGGAAAAAGAAGCTGATGTTATGGGCGCAAAAGCGTTGCAACGGAAAGTAGTTTCTAACGAAACTACACAGCTACAAGAAGTAGCTCAACTGGGAAGAAACGGAAAAACGGCTTCTGGTACAGGAATGGCACGTAGAGATCCTGGTCATGGAAATCCACAAAGTAAACAACATGCTGATGAACTAGCAAAAAAAGATGGAAAACGAGAAGCTAAAAGGAAACAAGAACGAATACGTTTACAGGAAAAAAGAGAAGCAGAAGCAGCGGCTAAAGCCGCTAAAAAGAAATAACTACAACAACGTTTAAAAATACAAAGATGCAAACACAACTTCAAAAAAATAAAGTACAAACAAAAACTGCTGCTACAGTTCAGAAAAAAAGTGCTGAAAATAAAGGTTTTAGTTTACAAGACAATCGAGCTACTTCAAAAGCTGCACAATTAATAGAAAAATCGCATGAAGACTCTAATAGTGCAGATACGACACAACTTCAAGAAGTAGCACAATTAGGTAAAAAAAAGCACCCAAAAAAAGCTTCAGGTAGCGGAATGGCACGTAAAGATCCTGGGCATGGAAATGTAAAAAGCAAACAGCATGCTAAAAAAAGAGCTAAAAAAGATGGAAAACGTGCAGCAAAAAGAAAAGAAGAAATATTGCGATTACAACAAAAAAGAGAAGATGACGAAAGACGTAGAAATGGTGGTGGACCACCAGGAGGAGCCGGAGGAGCTGGTGGTGGAATAGCTGTTTAATAATAAAAATATAACTAACTACTAAAGCCTATCATAATGCAAGCAACAAGTATATCGGACCATGAAAGTGATTTTTTAAAACAGGAAGAGATTCCGCTGGAAAAGTATTCGACTTAACAGAAATGTCAGTTCCGATTAAAGGAACAAATGAAGTGATGGAATATGTAAACTGTAGACAAAAAAATGGAGATACCTCATTTTATTATGAAGAAAAAAACACCAAAACTCAAATTGTATTACATTTTACAGCAGATTTTAAAAAAACGATCACTTTTTATACATTGATTTAGCATACTTTTGCATCTATTCTTAAAGAAAAAAGTCATGCTCAAAAAGGCAATTCAATTCATGGTTATTAGCGCATTAGCGTTTGCTTTTTTGAATGCAATTGTGAAGTATTTAGGTGATTTTAATGCATATCAAATTGTATTTTTTAGATCAATTGGAACTTTGGTTTTTACAATTCCTTTTTTACTAAGACATAAAATTTCCATCTATGGAAATAAAAGAACATTACTGATTTTACGTGGAATTTTTGGCGTGACATCTATGTCACTATTTTTTATGTCATTGAAATATTTACCAATGGGATCAGCGGTTTCATTACGCTACATCTCTCCTATTTTTGCCGCTATTTTTGCAGTATTCATTCTTAAAGAAAAAATTAAAAACATTCAGTGGTTATTTTTCCTCATTGCGTTTTGTGGCGTCTTAGTCTTAAAAGGGTTTGACACACAAATTGGCACAACAGGTTTGTTACTTGCGGTTATTTCAGCATTTTTTAGCGGATTGGTTTTTATTATGATTCGAAAAATTGGTTCGCGTGATCATCCTGTAGTTGTAGTTAATTATTTTATGATGGTTGCCGTATTGGTTGGTGGAATTTTATGCATTCCCTATTGGAAAACACCAATTGGTTGGGAATGGGCGTTGTTACTTAGTTTGGGGATTTTTGGATACGTAGGACAATTATATATGACAAAAGCATTGCAACTTGCCGAAACCAACAAAGCTGCACCTTTAAAATATATAGAAGTCATTTT
The DNA here is from genome assembly GCF_056033805.1 of Kordia sp. E. Classification (NCBI taxonomy): domain Bacteria; kingdom Pseudomonadati; phylum Bacteroidota; class Flavobacteriia; order Flavobacteriales; family Flavobacteriaceae; genus Kordia; species Kordia sp. E. Next base: position 1,364,190 of record NZ_JBRASR010000002.1, on the reverse strand, counting down.
TACCATGTTGATCGGACTGAGTTGGTTCAACGAATCATACACACTTTGGAGCCTATTAGGAATTATTTTAATTGTCATTGGTTTGACGTTGAATACCTATACGAAAACTTCAAAATAACTTCTTTATCAAACATAAAAAAGCACTCACAAATTCATGCAAGTGCTTTTTAATTCATTCGAAAATTTAAACTATATAATTACTTTAAAGTAATTGGAAATTCGGCAACTGTTTTGTCCCATCCAATTTTTAAGTGTACTACATTTTTACTTTTTTCATATAAAACAACTGATAATTGCTCTAATTCTTTTTTGCTTTCTTGAGTTGGAACTGTAATACTTGCAACATCTTTTGAAGCGTCATATGAGTAATTTCCCCAACCGTCATTTTCAGAATTTATTTTTAAAGTCCAAGAATCTTTATTTGGGATAATAATTACTGAGTAACGACCAGCTTTTACTTTCGCATCACCTACCATAACATCTGTCATAAATAAGACTTCCGTAGATTCGTTAGCGCCAACTCTCCAAGCTTTTCCAAATTTTAATAAGCTTCCAAAGACTTCTCTTCCTTTTTTGAAAGGACGTGCATATATAACTCTAATTTTTGGTGCCAATGCTGCTTTTTGAGCATCCGATTTTGCGAAAGCTCTTTTGGCTGCATTTGTTGGATAATGTGCAATATCTGTTGGGCTTTTATCTACTTTGGGGAAATCTTGTGCATTTACTGTACTTACTGCTGCGAAAAACGCAAGCATCATAATGATTTTTTTCATGTCTAGTTTTTTAAATTAATTATTTTCTGGGTTTCTATTTTTGATAGTTCTTTTAATTCGTCTTTTTCATACAAAGCAGGCAAATCTTTCAATGCTGTGCCAACTGGTGCTTTGTAATTTATATAATCTTGAAATGTAATTCCGTCAACTACTCTTGTATTGTATGCGCTTCTAAAACGAACGCCACCACCATTCACTTGATAGTTATACGCTAAATAATCGATCTTTTTTGTCGCTTGATTGATCCAATAATGGTATTCATCATCAAAGTCTTCACCGCCACCTTCTTGGTTAAACGTCACTTTCAAAACATCATACTTTTTACCTTTAATGGTCGTTTCTTCAACAAAAGATTTGTTTACGGCTGCATCATTTAATTTGTGTGGAAGTGTTGCAAAATAGATTACAGAATTTACAGATCCTGTAGCGCCTGCTATTTTCTTTTCGGAAAGTTCAACAGGTTTAGTATTGATAGTTCTTGAAAATTTTCCATTGTCTAAAATGTCACGTGTAGTTTTGCCATCTTTTGTACTTTCAACTTCATACACATATGCATTTCCATCATTCTTGAAGCGATATTTTTTATCACGAAATACAAATTCATAATTCGCTTGATCATATAATTCTCCACCATGTGCTTTCATAGTTTCCTGCAAAACTTGCGTTGCTTTGTCTACAGTTTTTGGAGTTGTTTTTTGAGTAGTTTCTGCAACAACTGTTGTTGTATCAGAAGTAGATTTTTCTTTAGACTCACATGATAGCAAACTGATAATCAATATAAAAGCTAAAAATAATTGTGTAGGTTTCATTAAAATGGTTTAGGTCTTCAAATTTAATTCTACTATTTGTCGTATTAATTACAAGTCCTTTCTAACTTTAACAGAATTTAACTTTTCATAAAAATTCCAAATAATTCGCTTCCAGCTCGTGGTTGAATAGAATTGTATGCTTTTTCAAATGTTTTTACGGTAAAATACGGTTCAAAATAGCTTAGATATTCTTGTTTATCTCCACCAAATGGACGTTTTTCTATATCATCTGTTAATGGAAAATTAAACCATAAACCAACCAATTTACCATTCGCGTTAAGCAATTCCGACATGTGTTTTGCATATTTTTTTCGAGTTTCAGGCAATGGTGGAAATGAACAGAAAAATGTTTGTTCTAAAATTAAATCATAGGTTTTGTTGTGTGTAAAAAAGTCATCACACAGTAAGTTTTCAGAAGGAAATTCAGGATTTCGTTGTTTGAATTCCTGCAAAGGAAATTCAGAAATATCTAAGATATATACATTCGTAAAGCCTTGTTTAATTAGATATTCAGCTTCATATGCATTTCCTGCACCTGGAATTAAAATTCTTAGATTCTTATCAGACAATTGATCAATATATTCTTTTATTGGTGTAGATGGTGAACCAATATCCCAACCTGTGCGTTCTTCTTTGTAACGTTGTGACCAATATTCTTTTGTAGCGTCCGAATTCATAAACCAATTTTAAATGTAAAGTTCCGAAAAGAATTTCACTTATGGCAAGCACTTATTATTTTTAGCAGAAATATTTCAATCTTAGAAATAGTAAAAACCCTTGCTTCAAAATTGAAACAAGGGTTTTCGTGAGTAATTAAAAATTGTCTATTATATTGACGTTTTCTCGTATTAACTAAACTAAACCAATCTTTATATTAATTACATGCGTCAAATGCCGCATCAAGTTCATCGTCACTATTAATAGTTGCTTGTGTACCATCTGCATATTCAATGTTCATTGGATATGTAATTGTAAAGAATGTATCATTCCCTAAACCATCTAGGTATGTAAAAAATTCATCATCATCATTTACTGTAGTAACGTTTCCACTATCGTCAACCAAAGTAATTGGGAAAACAATTTCAAAACAGTTTGATCCACAATCGTCACAAGGATCAATATCATAACAATCATTGTATAAAGCATCAAAACCTGCATTATCATTAATTGTTACAACTCCGCTTGCTGTTGTTACTGATATAGGGAATACAAAACCAACTGCATCAGGAACTGAATATAACTCTAATTCGTCATTTACTACAACTGTATTTCCATCAATTGTTTCTACAGTTATCGGGAAATTGAATGTAAAACATTCGTCTCCAACAACTACATCTCCAATACAATCTTCAATTAAAGCAATGAATCCCATGTGGTCAGCTACGGTCACAGTAATACCATCTGCCAAAGTAACTGTTACAGGAAAAACAAAGTCAATAATTGGTGGTTCGTTTCCACCACCTGATGGGTTTCCTCCTACACTTTGCATATATGCATCTAATTCGTCTTCATTATTGATTACAGTTTGTGTTTGCCCATCTGTTAATGTGTATGGGAAATCTATTGTAAAACAATCTCCGTTACTATCTTCGTTATTTTCAAAAACATCTTCTGCCTGATTTGTAGAAGCAGCATTTCTAGCATATGCTGTTAAGCTTGTTTTTAATGCAACATTCATTTCTGTACTTTCCTCTTCTGGTATTACATCTGTATTATCATTACTACAGGAAAATAAGCAAAAAGTTGCTATAAGAATGAATGAGAATCTTAATAAATTTTTCATAGGTATTTAATTTTGATTTCGTTTTTTCGTGGTTTCAAATTATAGACAACTATATAAATTTCTACCCTACCTTTGTGAAAATATTTTTTTCAAAAACATCACAAAAAACTGTTTTACAACAAGTTAAATGTTAATAAATTTTTACATACATTTGAAATCAACGAATTTATCTAATAAACTTCAACATATTGAAACCCGAAAAGTCAATTTGTGAGTCCAAAAATTTTGATGCGCTCTTTAAGCTTCATTCAAGAACCTTGCGTAACTATATTTTTTATAAATGTGGTGATGCAAACTTAGCTGAAGACTTGGTTCAGGAAGCTTATATAAAGCTCTGGAATAATTGTAAAAAAGTTCCGTTTGCAAATGCATTATTCTTTTTAAAAAGAGTTGCCAATAATGCTTTTTTAAATGTTGTAAAACATCAGAAAGTAGTATTAGAGCATGAAAAAATTCCAACTTCTGAAGTTACTATTGAAGATCCAGAATTTGTATTGGAAGAGAAAGAGTTCATGCAAAAATTAGAGAATGCAATTGCCAATTTATCAGAAAAACAACGTGAAGTTTTTTTATTGAATAGAATTGATAAGAAAACATATGCTGAGATTGCCGTTTTTTTAGATATTTCACAAAAAGCAGTTGAAAAGCGAATGCGGAATGCATTAAAAAAATTACGTGTAGAAATTGATAATATCTAAAAGGTAGGGTAAATAAAAAGTTAGTTGTCTATAATATAAGTGAGACGTCATGAATACTGAAGAAAATAACGAAACGGATATCGCAAAATGGCTTAGTGGAGACTTAACTCCTGAAGAAAAGTTCGCTTTTGAGCAAACTGAAGATTTCAAAGCCTATACAAAGATTATCAACGCAACGGAGAAACTACGAGATCCTGCGTATGATGAAAATGCTGTTTTGTCAAAAATTAAACAAAAAATTGCCCCACAGCCCAAAGTCCGAAAACTTAATCTACGCTATGTGTATTCTGGAGTTGCAGCTTCATTGGTACTGCTTTTTGGATTGTACTTTTTCCTGAATAATTCAACAAAATTAATTACAACAGATTTTGGACAACAGTTCGCAGTTACACTTCCTGACGGTTCAGAAGTAACATTAAATTCAAAATCAACGCTAGATTACGATAAATCCAATTTTGAAAATGAACGAATACTTCATTTAGATGGAGAAGCTTATTTTAAAGTAACGAAAGGTTCATCGTTTAAAGTGATTACAAATGAAGGAACTATAGAAGTTTTAGGAACCGAATTTAACGTTGACACCAACGAAGATTTCTTTGAAGTTCATTGCTATTCTGGGAAAGTGAAAGTGACAAATGATCAAAAAGTAGAACGTATTTTGACAAAAGGAAAAGCAGTTCAAACTTATGAAGACACTGTAACTGATTCGAGTTTTGATCCTGCTACAACATTCTGGATTTCTGGAACGCATACATTTTCAAATACGCCTTTTTTACAAGTTATTGATGCTTTAGAAAATCATTATCAAATTACCATAGAAAACTCAGAAATGTATGAAGATGAACAATTTACTGGGCGTTTTTCAAATACGAATCTCAAATTGGCATTACAAACAGTTTTTGAAGCCATGAATATTGATTACACACAAAAAGATAACACCGTTACGCTCTCGAAAAAGTAGATGAAAAAAGCATATTTGGTATATATTTTTCTTTTATGCTTGCATGTAGTGCATTCACAAGAACACAAAACAAGTTCTACTGAAAATTCTCCGCTTGAAACTGTACTTTCTGATATTGAAAAAAAGTTCAATATTAGTATTTCTTATAATTCTAAAATTGTTAAAGGAAAAACAGTTTTTATCCCAAATACAACTGTTGAGCTTTCTAAAATTTTTGAGTTAATTACACAGCAAACAAGTTTGTATTTTAAAAAACTTTCGGCAAAAACCTATATTTTAAAGAAGTCACGTTCCAAAAATAAGATCGTTAAAAAAGAGCCAATCGATTTAGACAAAGTTATTATTTCCAACTACCTAACTACTGGATTTACCAAAAATATAGATGGCGCTATTGAAGCAATTCCAAAAGATTTTCAAACTTTTCCTGGTTTTGTTGAACCTGATGTTTTACAGAGTATTCAATTAATTCCTGGCATACAAAGTCCCGATGAAACCTCGACAGGATTAAATATTAGAGGTGGAACGCCTGATCAGAATTTGATTCTTTGGGACAATATTAAAATGTATCAATACGATCATTTTTTTGGGATGATTTCTTCCTTTAATCCGTACTTAATTGAGAATGTAAAAATTTATAAAAATGCTGCTTCTGCACGTTATGGGAATCATTTATCAGGTGTAATTGATATTGAATCATCTTCTAAAATTCCAGCAAAAACGACAATTGGATTGGGCGCAAATATGATTTATGCTGATGCTTTTGTAAAATTACCAATCAACGATAATGTTGCAGTAATTACATCTTTACGACGTTCCTATTCGGACCTTTTTGAAACAGTTACTTTTGATGAGTTTTCAGAGCAAATTTTTCAAAACACGAAGATTACAGATACGAACGGAACTTTTAATGATGTACTTTCTCAAACGAATAATACATTTTATTTTATAGATTTCACAGCAAAAGTAATTGCCAAACTCAACGAAAATAGCGCGCTTACGGTAAGTTCTATTTTTTCTAAAAACGAACTCGATTTTGAATCAAAGTTTGATGAAATTAATCAACGAACAAAAGACGATTTATTTATTAATAATAGTGGAATTGGTATTTCGTGGGAAAATGATTGGAGTAAAAAACTGAGCACAGAAGTAAATGTAACAGCTTCCCATTACGATTTTGAGTATAAAGGACAAGAATTGCTTTCTAACTTGTTTGATTATGAAACCGTAAAGAAAAACGCTGTGTCTGACATAGGCGCACATTTTCAAGCAAATTATACCTTAAATAAAAAACATCGTTTTACTGGCGGTTACGAACTATCTGTCAATGAATTAGATTATACAATTGGAAAGCAATCTGATGTGATTTTTGATCCCGATTTTTTAATTACTTCTGAAAACTCTAAGAATACCATACATGCAATTTTTGGCGAACATCGTTTCAAATTTAATAATTGGAGTATTCAAACAGGAATTCGTGGAAACTATGCTACAACCATAAATGAATTCTTTTTTGAACCAAGAATTTATATTTCTAAGAAGTTTACTAAACAATTTAATATATCGTTTTCAGCAGAACGACAACATCAATTTATTAGTCAGATTATAGAGTTTGAAACACAGAATTTTGGTTTAGAAAATCAGGTTTGGGTTTCGGCAAACGACAAAGATATTCCAGTATTGCGAAGTGAACAGGTGAGTCTTGGCGGTAATTTTCAAAAAAATAATTGGAATATTGATGTTGAAGCATATTTTAAAAAAATCAACAATTTAACATCACTTACTAGAGGTTTTGACATAGATACACGTTCACTTTCTATTGGAAAAAGTACGATTACTGGATTGGATGTATTGGTTAAAAAACGGTATCATAATTTTTCAAGTTTAGTGAGTTATGCTCTAACCCAAAATGAATTTGAATTTGATAATTTAAACAATACAGAAGCATTCTCAGGAAATTTTGATATTCGTCATTATGTAACGTTGATTCAATCTGCAAAATTTGACAATTTAGAGTTGTCGCTTGGTTGGCGTTACCGAACTTCGCGTCCGTATACACTTGCCAATGGTTTGGAAGGCGATACTGCTGATACTATTACGATTGAATATGGTGAACTCAATGGCGAACGCTTGAATCCGTATCATCGTTTGGATTTTTCGGCAACGTATGAATTTAAACCTTTACAAAAGAAAGACATCAAAGCTACTTTAGGCTTTTCGTTGTTGAATATCTACAATCAAAAAAATATTTTAAATAGAAACTACCGCGTAATTCTGAATACACAGAATGCCGAATTTCAATTGCGTACTATTGATAAGATTTCATTAGGAAGAACGCCAAATTTTATGGTTCGATTGGAGTTTTAGTATCTAAAATTACGATTTACCCGAAAGCGCTTCAATTTCTTTGATAACGTCCAAATAGTAAACTTTATAGCATAAGTATCCGTTACGAATGTGATAACTATCTACGAATTTTTCTTTTGCTTTTTCAAACTGAATTTTAGCTTCTTCAGGTTTGTTAAGTGCTTTGTTTGCTAATCCAATATAATAGTATGTATCTGGAAAATCTTCTGTGATTTTTAGCTGGTTTTCAAAAGCTTTTAATGCTTTTTCATATTGCTTATTTTTCACATATAGCATTCCTAATACGTGATAGTCTGTTAACCCAAAATCATCTTCTCGTTTGTAACTTTTAAGACAGTTTTCAAGCGTTTCAATTCCTTTTTCAAGCTTTCCAAGTTTTGCATATGCCATACCAAGCAAAATTCGCATGTCTTTATCACCGCCAGGACTCAGCTCATAAATAAAAGCATTTGGCAATTTGTAATAGCGTTCTAAGTCTTCAATACATCGTTTGTAATTTCTATTTTGAAAATGCCAATATGCACGATACGTTAAATGAAATCTGGGTTCTAACTCAACAGCTTTGTCGAGCAATTGTAAACCTTCTAGTATAAATCCTCTTTTAAAGTACGGAACCGATTTTTCCATATATGCCCAAGCATAATTTGGATTTAGTTTTATAATAGAATCAAACATTAATTGCGACGCTTTGCTTCCTTGTTTTAATTCTTTTCCTTTATAGGCAAGTTCACAAGCTTTGCGCTCATTGCTACCTTCTGGATATAGTAAACAATTTCCTTGACTGTATACAAAAGCCGAAAAACATAAGAATATGATAAATGTTATTTTTTTCATGATGGTACTATGTTTCCGTTTTTAACTTTTATAATCAGGAACGTATATCCATCATGACTTTCGCCTTTGTATATAGGATGATTCCAATATTCTAAACTTTTTACTTTAGCAATAACTTCTTTTTCTAAAGCAGATGAGCATGTCGTTTCCTTAAAATTTTCATCTACAATTTGCCAACGAAATCGACCAGATTTATTTTCACAATTAACTGCGAAACGAACAAAGAAATACCCTGTAAAAGATTCAAATTCAGATTGCTTTTTATAGATTTCTATCAATTCTTTTTCCATTGCTGGCGTGCCACCTGTATATGATATTCGCCCTCGATGATGCAATACATTTGTGGTATCGCAAAACTTGAAATTTACATCATCTAACTTTGCATCAAATGGTGTATCACCTATATGTTCCATGTAAGTAGGTGTTACTTCTTTTTCGCTTTCTTTTTGTGTATTACAACTGATAGTGAGCAATAATAGTGTTGCAAAGTATATGTAGGTTTGTATTTTTTTCATGTATTTATAATTGGGTCTTTTGAGCAGAATTTACGAATTTCTCATCAAAAAGTCTGAATATTCCATTCGATAGAAAAAACCTGTAAAATCGAATTCTGATAATACTTCTGAGTATGTGTTTTTAATGGTTTTTGCATTCGTTGTCATGAAGTTATAAATTTTCACTCCATCTTCAGCAAATACAGATTCTAATCCACCAAAATGTGTTATCATCGCTTCCATTTTTTTGATATCTACTTCATACTTTTTTAGATATAACGCCAATCTAGCTTTTGCATCGCGTTGTTGCACATCCGTAAATGTGGTAGATTTTACACAACTTTCTAAACATATCATTGCAGATACATTCATAAATAAGTTATTAAAAAGTGTGTATATATTTCTACGATCTTCTTCACCTTCTATAATTTCAGACGTTCGAGTACGATGATCAACTTTGAACATTTCTTGTTGATTGTGAAATAACGACGTGTGCATTATTTTTCCGGTAAGATTGCCCAATTCATTTATAAAATATATTTCATCTTCTTTTTCTTTTCCACCAGAAATGGTAAGAAATGCACATCCATTGGCATTTATAGAAGCAAATGACCTGCTAAATCTATCTTTTAATTGATAAAGCACACATTTTTTTAAACACATTTGAATCAACGAAAAATATTCAGGAATGCTGTTTTTTAATTGTGTTACAGCATTTGTTAATGATGCTATATTTTGATTAAATAAAGCTTCATTCATGATCAATTCTTCATCCTTTATAGGATCATTCATAGAAACAATCCCTAAAATGTTTCTTAGTAATGGTACTCTATATTTTACTACTTCAATTGTTGTATCTGGAATAAAGTGTAAATTTTCAAATGGTGTTGTTTCTCCTTTTTTGACGTAACCAATTGTTGGTATGTATCCAATTCCTTCACTATTGCAAACAGTGTCTACATTGAGTTGTTTTTTTTCGGTAAGATATCCTTGCATTAACTCAAGCAACATTCCATCAGGAAAAACCTTTCCCGTTTGCGCTCTATTAAAATATGCCATTAATAATGGTTCTATAAAAATTTGATCATCTTCTAAATTCAATTTTGTCAAAATAGAAGCATCTTCTTTATAGATTAATATTCTAATAACATCAGCAAGTTCATTCTGTTTTTTTGGAATTAATGTGTTGAGCATATCTTATTTTTTACGCATTAAGAACAATAATTTTGTAAAAGAGATAAGCAGAGATTGTACATCCCTAAGTATGTTGTAAATCTCTGCTTAACATTGTTTATTTATTAGTTAACTAAAATATTTTAGTTACTACTTCTAGTATCTAATGGACTAGCTGGTGAAGCTGTTGCTGAATGTAAGTGACAGTTATCTGTATGGCACTCATTGAATGGTCTAGCGATACCACCTGCGATAGTGTTTAATAAATCTTCAGATACTATTGAATCTGCTTTTTTTGCTAACTCTGCGAATGATAATTTACTCATAATTAAAATAATTTAAAGGTTGTTTTACTTACTCTATTAAGGCTTTTCAGTTTTCGCCTATTTGTGCGCACAAATGTTTTTCAAATCAATAGCTTGATTTATATATGTTAAGAATTCAAGTCTAAAAATAGCTTGAAATTAAAGTTGTATTCTTGATTAGAGAAGTCATACGTATCAATTATACTTCCCCATTTTTTATTGATTCCGTGAAATTTATTTCTGATAGAATTGACAACATCTAATCCTTTTTGGGTCAACATGTTTTCCATTCCATCATAATGCTTTATTACTATGTCTAATATCTGTAAATCGATATTGCATTTTCGTTGGTAAAATGCAATTCTTGCCAATGCTTCTTTGTAGTGATTTCCTTCAAAAGCATTTCCATCAATACATTCATCTAAACAGTAGAATGTTGTATAGTATGTATATAGTGCATGAATTAAAATATTCACTGTTCTATGATCTGGACTTCCTAAAATTTCTTCTACAGATTGTGAAGCATCTATTTTGTAAAATGTTTCTTTTTTAAACATCAAATTATTCATAATAACATGCCCTGTTTGATGTGCTATATCATCTATAAAAAATATTTCGTTATAACCTTCTTGATACACATTAAAAAAGGCTAAGCCAAGTGCATTTCCACTTGCAAACGAATTTGAATTGTTTGGATCAGTTTTGAACAGATAAATATATTCACAACATTGATCGATGAGTTTATATTGATCTGGTACATGCTTACGAATTAAATCCATTGCATTGTTGAGTTGATCAATACGATCTGTATATAATTTTTCATCCCATAATTGATCTTCTACTGGAGTTTCCAAGATTACTTTTAAGAATGGCGTTGGGCATCTTAAAATTTTCACCGAAGAATCTTTTACTTTAACTGTTGGTGCAAAAGGTTTGTCTTCTCCTTTTTTGAAATATCCTATTGTTGGCACATACGCAATTCCTTCATCATTGTATAGATGATTTAATTTTGGCGTTTGTTTTTCAACATAATACCCTTGCATAAATTCTTCTAGTAATGCTTTTTCTTCTTCGTCCGTAAATGTTTTAATTACTTTATGTCGAAAGAATGAAAATAGTAATGGACTACAGAAAGTTTCATCAGCATCAAAGTCTATTTTTTCTAAAATATGTGGAGCTTCTTTATAAAGTAAAATCTTTACCGTGTTAATCTTTTCATTGATATCTGAAATTATCGAATCTTTTTCTAGCAACTCCGCCATACGAATTAGTATTAGTTTTTGTTCATACTATATTACTAACAATAACAAGAAAATCCTACATTTATTTTAGCAATAATGCCAATATTTGAAGTATTAGTTAATTTTTTAAAAAAATAATCGATTTCAAATATTGAGTGAAAAGAACAAAAAACAATCAAAAAGTATTGATTTTCATGCAAAAAGCGTCTTTTTTTGAATATTTTAAATAATTACATTTGTAAGAAATAACTTTTGAAATTTTGTGATTTTTTTATGAAATAAGCGCGAAAAAATAAAGAACCATCTCGCTATTTAATAGTGAAAATACTATTAAATAAGTAGTAATTATACTATAATCTTACAAACTAAATTCTAGTGAAGTGAAAAAAGGGAATAAATATGTCGTAAAAAATTATGTTTCCTTACAGGTAAAACACTTTTTTTACTTTTATTTTTCAAAACTATAATTTCAGAATTCGTTTAGGGTTTTAGTAATCGAATTTTAATCATACTATTTTATATATTCCTGTTGATAGATAAACCTTTTGATTTTTTTTATGAATATTGAATGGTCCTTTCATAAATACATTTTAATTCATATTAAAAAAATACTACATGAAAAGGCTATACTTTAGACTTAATATTTCGCTTTAAACCCAAAATACTAAAGAAGAAACTAAAGAGTACTATTTGCAATCCTAACATTACAGTAAAAACAGCTGGAACTATCGTTCGTAAGGTTTCCGTAGGTTTTAAATCACTGAAACTTGTTGCTTTCCAAGCTAATAATCCATCAACACTTAAGTAAACTCCTAATATAAGAATTAGAAATCCTGCAATAAGTCCTTTTTCTAAATTGAAGTATTTGAACAAATTATCATAACGATCACTTTTGGGCAATAATCCATTTTCTACCGCAAAGATTTTCGTCAATGCATAGAAAGCTAAGAATTGAAAACCTACCACAACCGAACTTGCCGTGTATAATAATGTATGTACATCAAAGACGATTCCTGCAAAGGTAATTGGCTGAATAATTAAGATTGTTGATAATACCATTCCAACAATAATCATAAGGAATGCTGGATATAAAAATAACCATCTTGGACTGTATAATAATAGGAAACGTAAATGTCGCCAACCATCGCGCCATGTATTTAAATGTGGCGGACGTGTACGTCCATCTGGATGCAATATCGTTGGAACTTCCGCAATAGAAAGTCCATTTAATTTTGATTTTACAATCATTTCGGAAGCAAATTCCATTCCAGTGGTGTTCAAGTTCATTTTAGCAAACGCTTCTTTAGAAAAGCCGCGTAAACCACAATGAAAATCACCAATTTTTATATTGAAAAAAAGTCGCCCAATAAACGACAATACTGGATTCCCTAAGTATTTATGTAGAAAAGGCATCGCTCCTTTTTTAACGCCACCTTTAAAACGATTTCCCATTACTAAATCGTTTCCTTCGCGTAGTTTTTCAAGAAATGGCTCCAATGCTTCAAAATCGTAACTATCGTCTGCATCGCCCATAATTACATATGTTCCCAAAGCCGCATTGATGCCGCCACGCAATGCACTTCCATATCCTTTTTCTAGTACTGGAACAACTCTGGCATTTAGTTTTTTGGCAATTGCTTGCGAACCATCTGTACTTCCATTATCGGCAACCACAACTTCTCCATTAACTTTGTGTTTTTCAAAGAAAGATTGCGCTTTTTTTATACAGATTCCTAATGTTTCCGCTTCATTAAGACATGGCATCACGATTGATAATTCAGGACTCATATAATTTTTTGTTAAGCGAATTTAATAAAATAAAAATGGTTAAAAAGAGAACCCAATCATTATAAAATGTAAATCGTGTAATTGCGTGCATTCCAATAGCTACTAATGCTAAATTACTAATGAGAAGTATTGTTATTAATAGTAGAATTTTATACGTTTTTGTGTTGTACTTTAAGACACCTATGAAACTACACAGTAGAATAAATAGATATATTAGTATTTGTTTGATGCCACCAAAACCATAATAAACTAAGTTCCCAATGTAAAGTTTAGTCCATTCCTTGAAATTATCTAAAATTAAAGGTTTCGACATACTTGTTGTCATCTTTTCTAACGCAATGTATTTTTCATCTTCAGAAAGCGATTGATCTAAAACTGCATTTCCATTTTTGAAAATTGGTCCCATGGCAATCCTAGCAAATTCTTGCACATACACTTCCGTTTTATTTTGATTAATTTTTCTTTCTAAATGATGGATGTTTAGTTTTTTTCTAACTAAATCTTTATAGGTGTTTTGAAAGAATTCTTTGTGTTGTTCATCTTCAAATATAGCTTCATCTTCAGCATCTGACACATAAAATGGAGCCGTAATAATATTCATTCCCGTCCACGGAGTACTTACAAAATGATTGTGAACTATTTTATGATAGGTTCTATCTACAAGTGAAGTTATAAATGGCAAACACAGGAACAACAACATTACTAACCTATAATTTTTCCATTGTTTTTCTTTGAAATTGATCCAGAAAATCATCAAAAAAGCTACAGGAATTAAGTATACAAATTGATAACGTGTAATTAGTAATACACCTAATATTGGTAATGCGTAATAGAGTTCTTTTTTATTTTTTGTAACGAAAAAGACAATGAAATATCCTATTATAATGAGATATAAAGAGTATGAAATTGCCTCTGATAATACATTGTTTCCAATGCGGAAATCTAAAAGAAAAGGAAATAACAATGCTACTGAAAAACAACAGCTGTAAAAATTATTCAACAAGTTTACACTTTGTATTTTTCGAATGAAAAAGTATACTGAAAAACAACCAATTGCCGTTTGTATGAAACGTAAAGCAACATCAAAATTACTCCCAAAAATGGATTGAATGAGTTTTAAAAAGATTGGATATCCAGGCGTACGATTGATCATCATATTTAGATATCCTGTAGAATCTGGGAAGTAGTCAGTTGGTTTGCGAAGTACCATCACAAAAGTAATTAGGAATAGAATTCCCATGAAAATATTACGCTGTTTTTTACTAAGTTTCACCGTTTACTTTTTTGTAAAAGTATGTATATATTTTGAGTTTTTTGATGACCAACTTCTGAATTTTAAACTTCGCTTGTCACTTGGCTATTTCGAATACGCCTCAAGTGCCCTTGATGTAGCATTTGAAAAGAATTAATTACGCTATTTTACAAACTCAATTTGAGTTTTTTTGGCATCGCAATAATTGAAATGTTTCGTTTACTGATTCAACCAAGCTTTAAAGTCGCTCGTTTTTTGCCTGCTAACAATGAATTCCTGATCGCGTTCATGGGAAACGGAAAGTTTTACACGATGATTGAAGTATGGATTTATTTTTTGAATCGCGCTTTTTGCTACTATTTGCCCACGATTGATTTTGTAAAATTGATCCTGATCAAATGAATTGAATAATTGATCAATAGTTTCATCAATAATGTAACGTTTGCCACCAGTTACACCAAAGGTAATGCTGTCTTCAGAATAGACATACAATACATCCGTAATTTTAATTTGCACAAAGCCAGTTCCTTCTTTCACCAATAAACCATTACGTTTTTTAGCATTTTTGATTTCAGTTTGCGTTTGAATACTTGTCAATAATTGTTTTAAAACGGAAGCTTCAATAGTTTCAGGTTTGCTTGATTTGGTGAATTTTTGCAATGCATTTTGCAAATCTTCTTCTTTAATTGGTTTTAGTAAATAATCGACACTATTTACTTTAAATGCTTGTATTGCATATTCATCAAACGCTGTGGTAAAAATAATTGGTGCTTCTACCTCAACAGTTTGAAAGATTTCAAAGCTCAAACCATCTGCGAGCTGAATGTCCATAAATATCAAATCGGGCATTTGGTTGTTTTGAAACCAATCAACGGCATCTTCAACCGTATCAATTATTTCTAATAAAGTATATTTAAAAGCACATTTTTTAAGCGTGTTTTGCAATTGATTTACTGCACGAAATTCATCTTCAATAATTAATACGTTCATAGTTATGCTTTTAAATCCGAAGATGTTAGTAATGGTAGTGAAACAATAAATTCGTTTGTATGATTTCCAATTTTTGGAGATTTGCTTGAGATTAATGCGTGCCTTTTTTCAATGTTGATTAATCCTAGTTTTGTGGATGGCAATTGTGTTGATTTTGGCTGAATTTTATTGCTCACAACTAAATAACCTTCTTTTATCTCAACGTTTATTGTCAATGGTTTTGATCGAGAGATTACATTATGTTTGATGGCATTTTCAAGTAATAATTGCAAACTCATCGGAACTATCATATGATCTAATTCGGTTTCGGGTAGCTGCCAATTCATTTTTAAGTTGTCACCAAAACGTTCTGATTGAATGTGAATGTACGCACGTGCAAACTTTAGTTCATCCCGCAAGGGAATTACATTTGCATCGCCAGCATCTAAAATGAATCGATATACATCTGATAATTTATCTACAAATTGTTTCGCATCATCTTTTGAATTTTGATCAATAATATCACGCAACGTATTTAAACTATTGAAGAAAAAATGTGGTTGTGCCTGATTTCGCAACACATCTAATTGTGCTAAAATGATCACTCTTTTAGCTTGTTCTTCTTCTCTGATAGATTTTTTAAGTTGAAGATAGAAGTAAATTGCTTCATAAATCGCCATCACCATAATACTAATAATAATGATTGGCAATAATACGCGGTAACGTTCTGAGAAATAATAATTATCATTAAACATATACGCTAAAAAAGTACCTCCAATAAAATCTATTAATGTAACTGAAACAATTATTGCAAGAAATAAAAACAATGCGCGCTTGCCAACATTTTCAACATTTGGAAATTTCTTTCGCAAGAAAATAAAGTTGAATCGCATTACAAACCAATGAAAAATAGAGAAGAATAATGAAATACTCCAATTGATTACTGCTTCCCAAAATGTATACTGTACAAGTGAGTTGTTAAATAAATAGTATGTTACAAAACTGAGTACAATGATCGCAATTACAACAAACCAAATATCATTGAATCCTATATACTTTATACGTCTTTCTTTATTGAGTAGCATTGTGTTTAAATTTAATTCTCTTAGTTTCTATTCGTTAATAAACTCACTAATTGATTTGTTATTTTTTTATCTAATGTATGCTAATTAATGGTATTCCTTGTTGAGCTTGATAATACATATATGTAATCCAAGTGGCATATAACAACCCAAAGATAATAGTTGCAATAACTTGATTTTTAGTAGCTGTTTTCCATTTTCTAGATAGTATCAATGCGAATAACGGAATTATTTGAATACCATGCAATCCGAAGAAATGTGCAATCCGTAAATCACCAGCCACTGTACTCCAATTTACGAATGGCAAACCTTCGCCTCCATCTGCAATTCCTACATTGTGTCCCAATTGATTAATCATTTGTCCACCAACCCAACTTCCAACAATAACAACAATCCACCCCATAAATATGGCAACTTGAACTGGTTTTACTACTTTCATTTTTAATCGAGCAGTATCAAAAGCGAACAAAATCATTAACAATACGCTGATTCCAATTAGAATTCCCATTGCAGCAAATAACAATCCATCAAACAACGTTTCTTGATTGTAATGCGATTGAACGCCACGTGAAGCTTGATAAAAAATAATTCCAATTTCTAATAAAAATGTCCACGAAACGATATTATTTAAAATGTTTTTCTTTCGTGTTGAATACGGATATTTGGTCATTAAAAAACCAACAGTAAATACGTAAATAGCTCCTGAAACACAAAATTTTAAAGGTTTTACCCAAACATTTACGTTTGTAAGTGTTCTCTCATCTATCAATAATCCGCCAGTACAAACAATTGCTCCAGCAAGAAGAATTAAGACAATGGTAAACAATATTGGACTTGCTTTTTTTACGATACGAATACTATTTTTCAAGAAACTCATAATTATGCTTTTTTAAGTTTAATAGCTCTCATAATTGTAAAAAGCAGAAAACCTATAGGTCCAAACATAAAGGTTGCAAACAGGCATGGGATAATTAATAAATGGTGAATTTTTACAGTTTGATTTTGGTTGAGAATCCACATTCCTATCAACAAATCAAAAGCGAGATAGTGAACCCAACCAGCTAGCACAGCATTTTGTTCAGTAAATAATTCCATGACAGATTTGAGACTTCCAAAGTCCATCATACCTCCAATTTGTATCGCTTGGATAATATAAATCACGTATACAATTGATAAAATGATTGGAATAATTTTATAATCGATAAAGAAGCGCGTGACATTCCATTTTGGTAGAAATACCATTAAAACCCACATAGATATGGCAAGTTTACCGACTATTGAAAAAACTTCTGATGGTGTCATAATGTATTGATTTTTAAAGTTCGTTAGTTTGATTGATGGTTCAAAAGTGCAATAGTTGCAGAGGAAATAATATTGCTTTCTGTTGAATTGTCGTAAAAGAAGATTGAATTGTATACTCCTAAGAATCCACTACTAAAAAATCATCATTTATGACTGTTGCCCCAAGTAGAATCAAGCGCTAACTTCGTAAAGTAAACAGAGATGTTAAGAAATAATAAAAGTTTAAGGAGTACGGAAATCCATAAGGAGATTCTAATTCAAAGAATTTACTTTGATATTAAAAATAGTTATTACCTATTTTTTTAACTCATTTCTTACGTCAATAAAAAGATATTAAGTACTTTTAATATGTTAAAATTTTAACGTTTTATAATTTGATAAAACACATTGTTCAACATTAGATAGTGTATCTATGGTCAAAAAATACTTGTTCGCATTACTCTTTCTTTGCTTTTTGTTACAGCAAAATAATGCTTCGTCACTTGTTTCTGAAAACATGCATTCGGCAGTGATGCCCAACGCAACCATTAGTGTAGACATTACAAACGTTTGTCAATACAACGATTCTCCAGTAATTACGTTTACAGGTTCAGCCGGAACAGCTCCATATACATTTACGTATACAAGAAACGGAGTTCCTGCAACCATTAGTACTGCCGGAAATGACAATAGTGTAACTTTAGATGTAAATACCAATTTTTCAGGAACTATTACATACGTTTTAACAGCTGTTCAAGATCAAACTGGAACAAGTACTATGGTTACTGGACAAACAGTTTCGATTAATATTACTGAAGGTCCTGATCCAACAATAAATGGTGATGGAACAGAACCTGGACAATTTTTATTTAGCATCTGTAATGGTGATCCCACAGCTACGTTTACGTTTACCAATGCTTCTTCAACAGCTTCAACCTTAAATACTAATTATACGATTGATTGGGGCGATGGAAGTACTCCATTTACAGGTACTACTTGGAATTTGTTAACACATGACTATAATCAAGGAACTTATACGCTTACGTATACAATTGTGGGAAATAATGGTTGTACAACGGTACAAGAATATACCGTATTTTTAGGTTCTACACCTGGAATTGGGTTTGATACACCCGGAAATACAACAATTTGTGCAGGCGGTTCACTTACGTTTCAAATTACAGGTTTTGAAAATAACCCGCCATCCACAACCTACACGATAGTTTTTAGTGATGGGACTACCTTACCAACTATAACACATCCGCCTCCATCCTCTATAACGCATCAATTTAATATAACTTCTTGCGGAACGAATAGTGGTGGATTTATGAATTCTTTTTCTGCCACCATATCCGCTTCCAATTTATGTGCAACATCTACTGCAACTGTGGCACCAATTCTAATTTCATCAGATCCAGTAGCAGATTTTTCATTTCCTACAGAACCTTCTTGTACAAATACAGAAGTATGTTTTGAAGATTTATCTATGGGAAATGCCACTAATGGCAGCAATAATGATTGTGATACAAACCCAAGCATTACCTGGCAAATAACACCAAATACATATACTATAAGCAGTGGAACTTTAGGAAATGATTTTGGGTCTCCCAATCCTAATCTTTGGGTTTCTGGCTCTGAAAATTTATGTGTTAATTTTACACAGCCAGGAAATTACACAATTACACAAATGGTTGGAAATACGTGTGCAGTAGACACAGTCTCGCAAACAATTTGTATTGAAGCACCTGTAAATCCACAGTTTACGTTGAGCACAAATAATGGTTGTACTCCGTTGGATATTTCAATAACAAATACTACAGATGAATCTACAAGTTGTGAACCACCAGAATATCAATGGCAAGTGACATATGCTGATGATTTCTGCGGAACAACACCAGAGGTTTGGAGTTTTACCAACGGAACCGATGCTACTTCTACAAATCCTTCATTTAATTTTGTAACACCTGGAACCTATACAATTCAACTAGCTGGCACAAATTCTTGTGGAACAACGACAAACTCACAGCAAGTAATTATAAAACAGCCACCAACGGCTACTATTGATCCCATTGGTATAATATGTAATACAACATCCATTACACCATCGGCAACCATAGAAACATGTACAGATAATGCTAGCTCAGTAATATATGAT
Source organism: Kordia sp. E (assembly GCF_056033805.1). NCBI lineage: Bacteria > Pseudomonadati > Bacteroidota > Flavobacteriia > Flavobacteriales > Flavobacteriaceae > Kordia > Kordia sp. E. Next base: position 1,344,228 of record NZ_JBRASR010000002.1, on the reverse strand, counting down.
TGGCAATTTCCTGGAGCTACACCAGCGACTTCAAATATGCAATCACCAGGAACTATTGATTATGGAACGCCAGGAACATATACATTTACGCTTCAAGTCACCAATGATTGTGGAGTTTCAAGTGTAATTTCAGAAACATTTACTATTGAAGATGTTCCCGTAATTACAAATACAAATCTAACACAAGAAATTTGCTCAGGAACCTCAACAAATGCGATTAATTTAATGTCATCCGTTGCCGGAACTACTTTTAATTGGACTGCTACTGCAACAGGTGGAATTAGTGGATTTACATCTGTTGGAAACACAGCTACAATTCCCGCACAAGTTATTACAACTTCCGCTACAACTGCTGGAACAGTAACATATACCGTAACGCCTTCTATTGGAAATTGTGATGGAACGCCTGTAAATTTTACAATTACGGTAAATCCTGCTCCAGAAATTAACACACAACCACAATCGAGTACGGTTTGTCAAAATGGAATGCCAAATACACTAAGTGTAGCAACTTCGGGAGCTTCTCCACAATATCAATGGTATAGCAATACAACTAATAGTATTATAGGCGGAACACCAATTGCCGGAGAAACTAACGCAAACTATATTCCACCAACTGATACTGTTGGAGAGATTTTTTATTATTGTGAAATAATGTTTGCTACAGGTGGTTGTTCTACAATCAATTCTCAAATTGCAAGTGTAATAGTTACTGCAAACGCAACCATAACGTCACAACCAACACTAATGCAAAGTTTGTGTGTAGGAAGTACGATTACAGCTCCATTAACGGTTAGTTTTACAGATGGAACTGGAACCGTTTCGTATCAATGGTTTAGCAATACCACAAATAGTAACACAGGCGGAACGGCAATTGCTGGTGCAACTACTGCTAATTATACACCACCAATATTTACAGCAACTGGAAATTTTTATTATTATGTAGAATTATCCTTTGCAGGAAGCGGTTGTACAAATGTTGTAAGTGATGTAGCAGAAATTGAAATTGTAGCAACTCCTGTAATTGATGTGCAACCGATTGCAACACAAACATTATGTCAAAATAGTATTCCTCAAAATTTAGAAGTACAAGCTTCTGGTGGTTTGGGAACATTCTCATATCAATGGTTTAGTAATACAGTAAATAACAATACTGGTGGAACAGCAATTGCAGGTGCTACAAATGCTATATTTACACCGCCAACAACTACAGTAGGAACGTTATATTATTACTGTGTAGTTTCACAAGCAGCAAGTGATAGTTGTGCTGCAGTAAGTACTACTTCAGAAGTAAACGTAAATCCTGCTCCTTTAATTAATTCGCAGCCACAATCACAAGAAATATGTTTGGGCGATACCGTAAACACACTTATGGTTAGTTTTACAAATGGTGTTGGAACGCCAACCTATCAATGGTATTCCAATACGGTTGATGATACAACTTCTGGAACTGCAATTGCTGGGCAAACAACAAATTCATATACTCCTAATGTTTCTACCATAGGAACTAATTATTACTATTGCATCATTACATTTTCTTCTGGCGGTTGTACCGAAATCACGTCAAATACTGCTGAGATTATTGTGAATGAAACACCAAATATTAGCAATTTTACGGAAACCATTTGTAGTGGAAATAGTTTTACAATTGCGCCTGACACTTCTAGCGGTGACATTGTTCCATTGAATACAATGTATACTTGGACAGCTCCATCTATATCACCAGCAGGAAGTATTACAGGTGCAATTGCTGAAACAACTCCACAAACTAATATCAGTCAAACATTAACAAACACAACTACTTTACCTGCAATTGTAACCTATACAGTAACACCAACCGCAGGAACTTGTGATGGAACTCCATTTACGGTCGTAGTAACGGTAAATCCTGCTATTTCGGCAAACGTAACCATTACAAATATTGACTGTTTTGGTGATGATGATGGAGAAATTACAACTAACATTACTGGCGGCGTTCCTTTTAATACTGGAGCACCATATATTATTTCTTGGACTGGACCTGCAGGATTTACGTCTAATGCAACTTCTATTTCAAACCTTGTGCCTGGCGATTATACATTAATGGTTCAAGATGAAGGCGGTTGTCCATTTTCTGAAACCTATACGATTACAGCACCAACAGAACTTATTTTAACTGTTGATACTGAAAATCCAATTAGTTGTTTTGGTGAAAATGATGGAGAAATAACCATTTCCGTTAGTGGTGGAACACCTAATTACACCTATAATTGGACACGAAATGGTGCACCCTTTTCTACCAATGAAGATATATCAAACTTAACTGCTGCAACGTATGAATTAACAGTTTCTGATGCGAATAATTGTGGTCCAATTGTACAATCATTTACCATTACAGAACCAAATGAATTATCAGTTTCTTTAGTAAATCAAATGAATTTAGAATGTTTTGGAGATGCTTCTGGAACTATTGAGATTAATACAATAGGTGGAACACCAACCGAAACTTCTCCAGGTGTTTTTGAATATACGTATGCTTGGACAGGTCCAAATGGTTTTACAAGTACAACACAAAACTTAACAGGATTAGCTGGAGGAACATATAACGTAACGGTTACAGATGCAAATGGTTGTGATGATACATTAAGCGTGATCCTAACGCAGCCAGATGAAATTGTAATCACAACAACGAATACGGATATTTTATGTTTTGGCGATAATGATGCCTCTATTACAATTACAAATATTACAGGCGGATCTGGAACCTATACAATTGAATGGAGCAATTTTGGGGAAGGAATGAGTCAGACAAATTTATCTGCTGGTGATTATACAATTACCGTAACAGATTCTAATAATTGTACTGCTTCTGTAACTGTAACGATTCCGGCGCCACCAATTTTTACAATTAACCCTGTTGTTACACAGATTTCTTGTTTTGGTGCGAATGATGGTAGTATTATGCTAAATTTTCAAGGTGGTCAAGATCCTATTGATTTTGCTTGGACAGACGATCCAAATGCTGGTGTAGAACGAAACAATTTAGGTCCTGGAACGTATACAATCAATATTGTAGATGCTGTTCCTTGTACCATCACAGAAACGTTTATTATTTTAGAACCTGCGGCACTTTCGCTTTCATCTAATATTACCAATGCATTGGATTGCGATGATCCAAATTCTGGAGCCATCAACCTATTAATTACTGGTGGAACTGCGCCTTTTATGATCAATTGGTCAAATGGAGCAACTACCGAAGATTTAGATAATATTCCACCTGGTGATTATGTAGTAACCGTTACAGATGATAATGGTTGTGAAATAATTGATACATATACTGTAGTACGTCCATCACCAATTGAAATAGCAGTAGAAACAGAAACCATTGCCAATTGTAATAGTTTTACAGTGAATCAGACTTTTACGGCACAAGTTTCTGGTGGTGTTCCTCCTTATGATTTAAATTGGTCTAATGGAATAGTTACGGGAGCTAATGATGAAATGATGACAACTATGCAAAATGGCTTGGTTATTTTAGAAGCTACGGACGCACTTGGTTGTGTAAGCAATTATACATTTGAAGTTGATATTCCTGAGTTGAGCAATCCAGATTTCAATCTGTCTTCAACTGCATTTGATACGTTCGGTATTTATTCACAACTAGATCCAATTCAGTTTACCAATACAACTACTGGCGACTTTACAAATGTTTCATGGAATTTTGGTGATGGAAACTTTTCCAACGAAGAAAACCCTTTACACACATATGCTTCGCCAGGTTCGTATACAGTGATTCAAACTGTAACGTTTCCGGGAGATTGTGTATATGAAAGAGTAATTACATTATTGATTGAGAAAGGTTACAAACTTATTATGCCAACAGCATTTACACCAAATGACGATGGATTGAACGATTTTTTCCGACCTGTTTTTATAGGATTAGACAATATGCAGTTAGATATTTATGATACTTGGGGAAGTTTAATTTATTCCGAAACTGGCGATGATGTGCAAGGTTGGGACGGAAAAGTTAAAGGTGAACTTGTAGAAAACGGAAACTACTACTACACATTTACAGCAAAAACATTTTTTGGATCTATCGTTCGCGAAAACGGACCACTTACGTTAATACTATAATCGCACTATGAAATTAAAAATATGCCTCTTTATTATTGGTTTATGCTTCATTCCTAGAATGCAAGCACAAGATCCTATATTTTCACAATACTTTTTAGTGCCACAAACTTTAAACCCTGGATTTGCAGGATTTTTAGAAACAACACACATTGGAATTATTCATAGAACACAATGGCCTGCACTAGGTTTACGAATTGATACAAACTATGCATTTGCTAGTACATGGTTTCCTGAAGCAAATAGTGGTGTTGGAATTAGCTTTCTTAATCAACGTGAAAGCCAAAGTGGATATGTTTTTTCTCAGTTTAATGTAAATTATGCCTACCAAGTACAACTAAGTGACGATTGGTATTTTAGGCCAGGAATAGAAGTTGGACGCGGCTGGAAAAATCTTGGCTTTCAAGGATTATTATTGGAAGATCAGATTAATATTCAAACCAACGTAATTAGTGCATCGTCCATTGATTTGTTATCATTAAATGATGGTGCTATTGGTTTTTGGGATATTTCTGCGGGATTACTATTTAATACTGAACAAGCTTGGATTGGCGTTTCGGCAAAACATTTAAATAGACCAAATATTTCATTGACACTTGGCGGAAATGTTCCATTAGAAACGTTCTTTTCCATCAGTGCTGGATATGAATTTTTAGTAACCGATTTTATCGATATCCGTTTTTTACCGTTTGAAACACGCTTAATGCTTACAGGAAATTATATGCATCAAGGTCGTTTTAATCGATTTGATTTGGGAACTTCACTGTCAGTCGGACGTTTCTTTTTAGGCGCGACTTTAGTGACGAACCCTTCTAAAAATAGTGGAAATAGTCATTTACTAACCTCTATCAACGCGTTTACAGGTTTGCAATACACCAACTTTCGTTTTGGGGTTTCGTATGATTTTAATACGTCTAAAATTGGAAGAACTGGCGGTGTATATGAACTTTCATTAACCTATCAATTTGATTCGGAAGCGAAACGCTGTTACGGCTGTCCTGATTATCAAAAATAATATGATTCATTTTTTATGAGTTTCAAAAAAAGAACATACAAACTACTATTTTTTTGCATAGGATGTATGTTCATTCTACTATTTCTAGTGTGGTCATCGCTTGTATTGACTTCTTTATTATTGCTTATTGTATTGGATGCTGTTTCGTTGACAATTTTAGGCAATTTTGTAAAAAAGAAGATGCCTCTAGAATTTTATCAAATCATAAAATACATATATAACATCATTGTATTTATATTTCTAATCACATTTGTACGTACGTTTATTTTTGATGTTTATTATGTTCCATCTAGTTCTATGGAAAAAACCTTGTTTCCAGGTAATTATGTTTTGGTCAACAAACTAACATACGGTGCAAAAGTTCCCGCACATTTTGCAGATGTTCCAGTTATTGGTCCACTTTTAAATCCATCATATGTTCCTGTAAAACACAATAGATACAGAAAATTAAAGGCATTTAAAAATTTAGAAAGAAATGATATCGTTGTGTTCAAATCGGTTGAAAAAAAGAAGAATACTTTATTGATTAAACGATTGATTGGAATGCCTGGCGATACATTAAAAATTAAAAATTCTGTAGTTAGCATCAATGCTAAAAAATTACCTGAACTCTCACTTTTTTGTTATCGTTATGTTGATGATAAAGGGCTTTTTCAAATGTACTCTAATAAAGAGATTGACACAATTTCGGCGACTCAAAAAGCTGTATTACAAAAAGTTATTTATGGTGAAATTTTCAAGTCAGCAACCATATTTCCAGCTTCTAAAAAAGATCAATGGACTATTGATAATTATGGTGCAATCATCATTCCTAAAAAAGGCATGACAATTCCGTTAACGGAAGAAAACATTGCGTTGTACGAACATTGTATTCGTGATTTTGAAAATGAAGGACATGTACTTTCTAGTCAAAATGTATCAACGTATACGTTTAAACAAAATTATTATTTTGCATTAGGCGATAATCGTCATAACTCTATAGATTCTCGCATATACGGATTTATTCCAGAAAATTATATTCAAGGGAAAATGACATTGGTGCTTTTGTAAAAGCAATGTTTTAGTCATCCAAATGCGATCTTAATGGTTTTAAATATTTAGTAAACCCTAAGTTCTTGATATAATTATATAATCTTTTACGTGTTATTTTACTAAACCCATTTGCTGGATATGAATAATCATCTGAAACTTTAATCATTTTTAACTCTGTTGCTGGAATATCTTCTGAAGAACTCAAAGAATTACATGATAAACACACACTAATTGTTGCTACAATTTTTCCTTTTAAATAATAAACAATTCCTAAATGAGGATCAAAACAAGCCATTGTTACATTTCCGTAACTTTCTTTAGAAGTTAGTATAACTTCTAGTTGATCAATTTGTTTTTTAGTAAGTGTTTTCTTTTTATGAATCTTCTCTTTTTCTTCGGCAAGACATCTTTCAATTGATAAACCTGCGTTTCCTTGATATTCATATGCAACGACTTTATCATATTTCAACTTATCAAATGGATTTGATTGACTATAGGTCAAAAATGGAATTAGTAATAAGCTTATAAATAATATTTTTTTCATTTCGATCATTTATTTTTTTCAACAAAATATGTACCACTAATTATGATAAACTTTATAAATCATCTTTTCTTCAAAGTAAAAACAGGTAAATACAATAGAATTCCAAGCAATGAAAACAGTAAGCCACCAATAGTTCCAATACCTAATGCAAACCAAAATACCTCGTTTTGCCCATCTTTTACAAACGGAATAAACCCTAATAAAGTAGATATTATAGTAAAGAGTATCGGAATTATTTTTTGTTGAAAAGCTTCCATATATAAACGGATACGATCACGGTTTGGAAATTGTTTTTTCAAGACATTGAATCCATTTACGATAAAAATAGAAGCATTTACGGTAATTCCACTTAGAAGTATAAAACTTGCCATTCCTCCTTGATCAAAATTAAAGTCAAAAAGATAGAACGTCAAAAACACACCAATAAATGATACTGGAATGATGCTTAAAATGATAAATGGTTGTGTTAAACTTTCAAATAATACTGCACAAATGAGGTAAATAATCCCCATAATTAATAGTAACAAATAAAAATAATTGGTTGTGTCTTTTTTGTTGTTATACCAAGATTCATCAGAAAAATCAAATGTATAACCAAGTGGTAATTTTTTCTGAATTTCCCTTAGTTTGTCGTACACTAATTGTGACCCAAATTTTGAAGCACCAACATATTGAAATTCAACCAACCGAACATATTCTTGATTTTCTTTATAAATATTTTCTGTTTCTCGTTGTTTATGAATTGTTGCACTATTTTTAAGCAGTATTGGAACATTTTCTGCATTAACTATTGTGTTTTCTATATGCCAACGTTGCGCACTTTTAGATGTTTTAGACACAAATCGAATTGGCATGTATTTTCCATCAACATGTACATACATATCTTGACGTTTGGAAAGTGTTAGCTCTTCAAGACCTGAGAGTACTTGCAAAGGTGTTACATTGGCTTGTGCCAATTGTTCTTTATTGAGTACAAAACGATATTCATACGATGGTTTTTTATTTCTGCGACTGTTTTCACGCACTTCTACATGTTTAATTCGCGTGTTTTTTTCAAGTATCATTTTAAGCGTATCTGCCCAACTATTCAACATATCATAGTTATACCCTTTTCCTTTTAAGGAAAAATCTATGAGTTCTGTATTACTATTTCCAGCTCTAAATCCATTACCAACACCGTAAATATTCCATGAAATTCCACCGAAATTTTTTGTCTTTGCAATGATTCGAGATTTCAAAATAAACGGAAAGTCAGTTTCTTTATAAACATCTTTAAATGTAATTTCTATTTGCGCATTGTCAGCATTATATACATAGCTTGTAAATTGTTGCAATTCAGCATATGATTGCAACTCATTCTCGAGCATTAAAAACACTTCATTCATTTGATGTACTGTTGCACCTTTTTCCATTGCTGCCGATATGTACAGTTTCGTTTCTTCATTTTCTTCATAAAAAGAAGTATCAAAAACATATTGAGAAAACAATCGGAATGATCCGCCTAAATAACGATCAACATACGGGCGCATATTTTCTTTATACCAATCGTTTCCAATGGAAGAATTATATGCTTTTTCATACCAAGTATCATTACTTTCCAACTGTTGTGGTAACATAAAAAAAGGAATCCCAAAAAGTAAAATAATAATAACAATGACTGTTTTTTTAAACCGGATTAAAACCAAAATCATTTTATGATAAAACACGTAAAAGCTATTATATAAAAGTGTTTTTTGTTGTTTTTCACCTTTTGTAGATAGTCTAATTTTTTCCAACAATGCAGGAATTAAAAATAAGGCAATCAGTAAAGAAACACCTAAATTGATAATGATTACATATGCGAAATCAATCAAATTTGTTTTGTATTGATCTTCTAAAAAATAGATAACTGACAAAGCGCCAATTGTTGTTAACGTAGAAGCCACAATAGGCAAAAAAACACTTTTATGATGCTGATAACGAATATGATTGATCATCACAATACTATTGTCAATGATGAGTCCTAACGAAATTGTGATTCCAGCTAGTGAATACAACTGCAATTCTATTCCAAACGCAAAATATAGTATAAATGCCAGGCTAATATTGGCCACGATAGAAAGTAATGTCACAAACAAATATTTGAAACTTCTACTCACTATCAAAATAAAAACCAGCAAAATAAGTACTGTGTACAAAGTTCGTTCGTATACTTTACTAAGTTCTTTTCGTAAATAGTTGGTGCTGTCGTATGTTTTTAGAATTTCATAATCAGCAGGCAATTGTTTTTCCAGTGTTTTTAGCTTCGTTTGTACTTCTTCTGCAAGTGATAAGGTATTTGCATTTTTTGTAGCGTATATGGCAAGTGTAATAGCGTCTTTTCCATTGACACGGTAATAATTTCTTCGTTCTTGAGCAGTTGATTGAATACGTGCTACTTCATCCAAATAGATAATCTTTTCATTTACTTTTCTAATAGGAATATGCCAATCTACAACCGTTTCATTTGGCTTAATTATAAGTGACCCAAATGATTCTTGATAGTATACACTTCCTAATGATTCTTTTGAAAAGAATTGCCGAATTGCTGTAATCAAATCTTGTTTAGAAAGTTTCAGTACTTGAAGCAACTCATTATCATAAGTAATCCGATATTCCAAAGGTGTTGCTCCATATAATTGAACTCGATCTACATTTTTAATCGCTCCAATAGTAGGAATCAATTGTGAATTTACTACTTCATGAATCACCTGTGTACTTTGTGACGCGTTGATACTATAGCTTACAAAAGCACGTTGCTGTTCATCGTTTGGTGTATTAACTCGAATAGTTGGATATGAAGTTTGTTGTGGCAACTTTTTGTACAATTGCCGTATTATGGTTGCTGTTTCAAATCGGGCAACATCAATATCGGTATGCTTGTCAAAATTTAAAGTGATGAATCCGTAGTTTGTAGCACTTTTAGATATTATATCTTCTACACCTTCCAACCTAGCAAAACCAGCTTCTAAAACTGACGAAACATCGCGTTCTAATGTATACGGAGTAGCGTTGGTTAAAAAATAACTAACTGTAATCGATGGAAGCTTGGAAGATGGATACAGTTGAAGCGCTATTTTTGGCAACAAAAACAGACCAACAAAAGTTAGGATCAGAAATATAACTTGTATTTTAAAGGAAGGAATTTTCATCTTTTATATACTGCTATGCAAGCAAATTTTATATCAAAAAACTACACAGCAAATACTTTTACTACAAGATATAGAATTTATTGACATCCTAAGACTACAAAGCTATCTCAAGCCAACAAACACACATTATTAATTGATTATCAATTATATAGACTCAAATTTTATAGAAAAACCTTACTTATAAGAAGGTGATTTAGCTATTATTTGCGAAATATTAACATTAAATTGTAGGTATAACCAAATAAATTATTTTAAAAACTAACAATTATGAAAAAAAGAATTTTTACAGTTGCTTTAGCGGCAACTTTCCTGTTTGCAGGAGCGATGTTATTTCAAGTTGAAAACGCAGAAGCACAAGATGCTACACCAGTAGACGCATATCCTGAGTTAGGAAAATGGATTGCAGTTTACAATGGTGATGCAACTGCTAAATACGAAAGATGTTTTGCGCACAGTACAGATGAATGTCATGTTGGAGACAGAAGAAAACTAGCTCCAGCAGGTCCAGCCGTGCCAGTTGGCAATTAATAGCGTATTAATTATATGAAAAATTATCTATAACAGCTAAAGCATTACAAGTGTTTTAGCTGTTTATCTATGTTATGAATTAACATATAATCTAAAAGTATTCCAATACTATACTAACATTTTTGACACTATTTATTTTATGAAAAAGTATTCCTATAGCTTACTCATACTTTTCATTTGTATACTATCCTATTCTTGTAAAAAAGAAACTAATAATTCAACAGAAAACTATACACATACTATTATTAGTAAAGATTCCTTAGATATTCGTTTGCCAGAAACGATAGATATTTCTTTTTTTAAAAAAGATATTGATGAAAACATCTTATACGGATTACAGAAAAATGAAATCATCAAAGTAGACTTAAAAGTAAAACAATTTGCTGGAAAAATTGAAATTCCTAGTTTTTATATTACCTCTGAATTATCGTCTATTCATGTGATAAATAAAGACAGTATTTTGGTTACTGATTCGGAAACATCTTTCCTTTTAATTGACGCTAAAGGAGAAGTCCTCAATAAATATTCTATTTCAGAAAGTACTTTACTACCGGAAGATAGTCAAATACTAACGCTACCTTCATATATAAAACTTCATGAAGATGGACAAAATGTATATTTTCCTATTTTACATTATGCATATTTGGTACGACCTTGGGAATACAAAAAAAGTAATCGAATTGGTGTTTTAAATTTAACATCAGAAAAGGTTACGAAATTCATCATTCCAACTGCAAAAAGTGCTTATGTACCAAAGGGCTACAATTATCCCGATGATGTGTTAGAACCAAATGTAACAGTAATAAACAATAATATTCTTGTTTCATATCCGTATGATAATATTTTGGAAGTATTTACACTTTCGGGTGAATTTCGTTTTCGCAAAAAAATACCAAGTCAATACATTTCGGAAAATCCAGAGCCTATGAAAATCGAAACGTATAAAGTAAGACAGAAAAGGTGGAATTATAGAATAACAATGCCTTTTTACGATAATATTAATTATCATAAATCAACCGGATTGTATTCTCGCATCGCTTATCATGAGCAGCCATTAAAAATGAACAATGGAAAACTCAATAATGGAAGCAAAAGAACTGCTTCTATAATTTTGATGGATTCAGAATTTAATATCGTTGGTGAAACCTTATTTGAAAACGGTTCACTTGGCGTGTACAAATCGATTCCGTTACCTGATGGTTATCTCATTGCTCCAAATCAAGAATACTGGAAATATGAAGACCAATTGATTTATACAACCAAACTCCTAATTGAAAAACTATGATGAAATATGTACTGCTGCTATGTTTCTGTATTTCTCTTTCAGGATGTGCACCAAAGGAACCAAAATGTGAATTCTACGAAGGTTTTTCATTTTACATGAAAGAAGAACACAACATTACAATTGCTTCAGTTACATCCACAATTTATTATTTGATGCCCATGAGTGGATGCAAACCTTGTGTGGAATCAAACCTAGAAATGTTAGCCTCTATCTCTAAAAGTGACTCTTTAACTATCATTTTTATAGGAGTTTCTGAAATAGAACAATATACTTCGGAAGCAATTGCATTAAAAACCAAACATAATTATTTAGAAGATATTGATAGAAGTATTAGTGCTTACGAAACAAATTTCGGAAAACCTTTGTTGATTCATATTGATAAAGAAAACTGTAAATACTACGAAGAAATTACAGATTTGGAAGTTGATAAAGCAAAAAAATATCTAGAAGAGCATCATGAATAAAACGTTTTTACATATCGTACTGTTTTTAACCTTTTTATCGTGTAGTGATAAAAACGAAACAACTTCGCTTGAAGAAAAAGGACAAGAAATAGCACGAGTTGCACAACAATTAACAGTAGAAACTGTAAAAATTGACAGCGCAGTTTTTCAAAAGCAAATTATGTCTAACGGCATTGTAGAGGCCTTGCAAAAAAGTGAACTTCGATTTAAAATTAGCGAACGTATTGCCAATGTTCTTATTAAAAATGGCACATTTGTTAGCAAAGGAACTCTATTAGCAACCTTAGACAATGAAGTTTTAAAAAACCTTCTTGAAAAGGCACAAATTGACTTAGAAAAAGCAAAACGCAATTTTATTGAAGAAAAAATAAACTATGGTTTTGCAGGAGTTGACAATACAAAAATTGATCCTGTAAAGCTAAAATATATGTATTTGAGAAGCGGTTATACAGAAGCCCAAAACGCACTTGAAAATGCTCAAATACGCTACAATCAAACACTATTACAAGCTCCATTTAGTGGCATTGTTGCCAATTTGGAAAGTAAAACAGGTGACTTTGTAACTTCTGGTGATATATTTTGTACAATTATCAATAGAAAAAAACTCGAAGTTGCTTTTCTAGTATTAGAAAACGAGCTTCCATTTTTGGAAATCAATCAGAAGATTACGGTTACATCTTTTATCGATACTAAAATGCAATATGAAGGAATCGTTACCGAAATAAACCCGTTAGTTGATGAAAATGGTCTCGTAAAAGTAAAAGGGAACATTCTAAAATCAGATGCTTCGTTGTTTGACGGAATGCATGTAAAAGTGCTTCTACATAAACCATTAAAAAACGTCTTAGTTATTCCCCGAGAAGCAGTTGTATTTAGAGAAGATAAAGAAGTAGTTTTTACTACAGAAAATGGCAAAGCAAAGTGGAATTATATTGAAATTTTAGATGAAAATAGTAAAAGTTATGCATTACAAAAAGGATTGAAATATGGTGATACTATTATTGTTTCTGGAAACATGAACTTATCACATGACGCTAAAATTTCGCCTACGTTCCGATCGCAAAAAGAAGAAAATTTACACTAATGGTTCGGTTTTTAATCCAAAAACCAATTGCTGTTTTTATGGTAACATTTGCTGTGTTGCTTCTAGGGATTGTCGCTTCACAACGCATTCCAACTTCATTATTACCAGATATTGATATTCCTGAAGTTACGGTGCAACTTTCCTACCCTAATAATACTGCACGTATTTTAGAAACCAACATTGTCCGACCATTACGAAATCAATTGTTGCAAGTCGCAAATTTGACTGATATTCAAACTCAATCAAGAGACGGAATTGCTACCTTAAAACTTAGGTTTGCCTATGGCACCAATACAGATTATGCGTTTATAGAAACCAATGAAAAAGTAGATGCCGCGCTCAATCAATTGCCACGTGATATGGAGCGACCAAGAGTTTTAAAAGCTTCTGCAACTGATATTCCAATTGTAAATATTACCATTTCCTTAGCAGAAAATTACTCCGATGAGCAGTTTCTCGCGTTAAGCGAATTCACAGAAACAGTTATCAAAAAACGTATTGAACAGCTCCCTGATATTGCGTTAGCTGATGTAAGTGGACAAGCACTTCCTGAAATTATTATTACACCACATCAACAAAAATTAACTAGTTTAGGAATTACCAATAAAATTCTCATTAATGCTATTAAAAGCAATAATTTTGAACTTGGGAATTTAACCATTCAAAATGGTACTTATCAATACAATTTCACTTTCACCAATCCATTACAAACACAAGAAGACATTGAAACAATTTACCTCAACATTCATGGTAAAATTTTTCAGTTAAAAGATTTGGCGAGTGTAGCTATAACATCGCGGCAAGAACGTGGATTAACATATTATAATGGAAAACGTGCGATTGTATTGGCAATTATAAAGCAAGCTGACGCTAGAATGTACGAACTCAAAACGTCATTAGAAACATTAATTCAAGCGTTTGAAAACGATTATCCTACGATAGAATTTGCTACAAATCAAGATCAAACTAAGCTTTTGCAATTGTCCATTGACAACTTAAAATCAAGCTTGTGGATTGGTAGTATTTTGGCAATTTTAATTATGTTTTTCTTCTTGAAAGATGTAAAATCACCATTAATTATCGCCATCAGCATTCCTACTTCTTTGCTTATAAGTGTGCTTTTGCTGTATCTTTTTGGGCGTTCTATCAATATTATTTCACTTTCTGGATTGATTCTTGGCGTTGGTATGATGATCGATAATTCTATTATAGTTATTGATAATATTACGCAAAAACTTGAAGCCAATCATACTATACTTGAAGCCTGCGTAGCAGGAACAAACGAGATAATTTCACCGCTCATTAGTTCAGTGTTAACGACCTGTTCGGTGTTTTTACCTTTGCTTTTTTTAAGTGGAATTACGGGCAGTTTATTCTTTGATCAAGCATTGGCAGTTTCTATCGGATTAGGAGCTTCTTTGCTAGTTTCTATCTTTTTAATTCCGCCAATATATAAACAATTAAGAAGTAGAAAAATACATTTCGGCACACAGTTTCGTATGAACCTTAAAACACAAAATGTTGAAACTTGGTATGAAAAAGGATATCGATTTTTCTTTACGAAAAAGTGGATTGTGTACAGCATTTCTATTGTAAGTATTTGTATTGCAATTGTATTATTTAATGTAATGAAATATGAACAATTGCCTGAAATTACAGAGAATGAAACTATTTTAACTATTGACTGGAGTACACAAATTAATGTACATGAAAATCAACGTAGGATTCAAACTATTTTAGAGGATATTCCTGAAGTAACAACAACTTTTTCACAAATTGGAGAACAACAATTTTTACTACAACAGGAAAGCATAAAAAGTATTTCTGAAGCTTCAATTTATATAAAGGCAACTTCTACAAAAGAAATTAATCATATAAAAAAATTGCTCCAACAAAAATTATTGAATACATACAAAGGTGTAAATTATAGTTTTGATAGACCTAAAACTATTTTTGAATATATTTTCAATACGCAAAACAATATGTTAGTTGCGGAAGTATTTTCAAAAAGAACATCGGAAGTTCCGAATGAAGAAAATATTTATCAAATTAAAAATCTATTACACCAGCAAACAATTGCTGAAATCCCTTTACAGCAAACAGTTTCCATTCAAATTCTTCATGAAAGTTTAGCGCTCTATAACGTAAATTACAATAGCCTTGTTGATGAGCTCAAAACTGCATTTAGTCAAAATTTTATTGATGATTTAAAAACGGCAAAAAAGTTTATTCCAATCAAATTAAATTATAAGATTGCCAATGTAGAGAATGTAATTAATCGATTGTTTGTACGAAATGAAAATGGCGCTAATATTCCAATCAAAAATTTAATCAAATTACAACGAATTCAACAATATAAAACGATTAAAGCTAACAGAAACGGTGAATACATTGGTTTTCCTATACAGAATGAAACACAAGCAGAAACAGCTATAAAAAACATTCAAACGATATTTAAAAAACATCCTGATGTGAATGTTCGATTTTCGGGAAGTTGGCTTTCCATTCAGGAATTAAAAAACGAATTACTTATCGTCATCTTAGTTGCTGTATTATTGTTGTATTTCATTATGGTTGCACAGTTTGAATCGTTATGGCAACCATTCATTATTCTACTTGAAATTCCAATTGATATTGGCGGCGCTTTGCTCCTACTTTGGTTATTTGGCGAATCGATCAATATTATGGCCGTTATTGGAATTATTGTGATGTGCGGTGTAATTATTAATGATAGTATTTTAAAAATTCACACTATTAATTTATTGCAAAAACAAGGTTTATCTACTGAAGATGCAATCAAAAAAGGCGGAAGATTGCGTATAAAGCCTATTTTAATGACATCGCTAACTACTATTCTAGCATTGTTACCTTTTTTATTTATGAGTGGCTTAGGAGCTACCTTGCAAAAACCATTGGCATTAGCTGTTATTGGCGGAATGCTTATAGGAACATTTATCAGCTTATATTTTATTCCTTTGGTCTATTCGTCTTTACATCAGCAATTCAAAAAAAGCTGATAAATCGTGTTAAAGTAACCATATCATCATTATTTTATTACCTTTTTTTCATGTAAACGTTATCTTATCGTAACCGTAATACAACTACTTTTTTCCCATAAATGCATCGATCAAGTTTTGAATAAGTTTAGACAATTAAAAACTTTATATCATGAAAAAAATCATTTATTTAATTGCGGTAGTTTTACCCTTTTCTTTTTTTAGTTGTAGTACAGATACAACAGAAATAATAGAAGAAAATCAGACAAGTGAAGAACTCTTTATAGATGTTCTTGAAGAAATTAAAAGCTTAGGCTTTTCTGAAAAAGATATTGTTGACATGGGAACGTATTATCTTGTTGGAAACGATATTACATTTTCAAAAGAAGGCAGACCAAAGCCAGTTGAAGGCATAGGAACAGATCCGAAGCAACGCAGAACAACGTATTTAGTTTCTGATAAAACTATTGGTGTTCGTATTGATCCTTCTTTACCATCAAACTGGAAAACAGCAACCAGAGATGCTATGGACGAATGGAATGCAAATTCTGGAAGTTCAATCTTCTTATATGAAACTGACTATTATTGGCCATACCAAGGAGGTTTCTTATTTAATCCAGAAATTCAAGTAATGAATGACGCTGTAAATCCTTTACCAAACAATACAATTGCTGCTGCTGAATTTCCTACTTCTAATGGACAACCTGGCTATAGAATTCGTATCAACTTAAGTTTTAATGCATGTAGTGTAAGCAATAACTTAAGAAAGTTTAATATGATACACGAGTTTGGACATTGTTTAACATTTGCTCATAGTAATACTAGCTTTGGAACTCATATTAGCGGAACGCCAACAAATGATCCAAATTCTGTAATGAATGGCGGAACAGCTTGTACATTGAGCAGCGGGCTTTCATCAGGAGATAGAACAGCTGTTAATACATTATATCCTTTACAAATAAATGCACCAACAAATGTAAATGCATATCATGATGGAGATGAAGAATTAGACGTTACTTGGACGGCAGTTTCAGGAGCTGTAAGTTATCGTATTTATAATAATATAAAAGAAAGCGGAAAGACAGGTTGGTATCATTACAGAAATACTACTTCAAATAGTTATGGAAGAGAATTGAAGCGTAAATATCGTAATGGTTACAAAATTCGAGTAACAGCTATTGACGCTAATGGTAATGAAAGTAAAATGACAGAAGCTAATTACAACTGGTAGGGTTTAAAAAGCAGTTTCACATTTTACACAAAAAGCTATTTCTATATGGGAATAGCTTTTTTAGTTTTGAATAAGATATGCCCAAGTTGTGTATAAAATAAAACTTCCTCCAAAAACTATCGGAGGAAGTCTGTATAAAGAAACTACTTGGTTAGTTTCTTGTGTATAATCTGACAATCATTATACCATTGGAGGTGGACAAGCTAAACTAGTACATCCTATTGGATCAAATGTTGGTGGACAAATCATAATCATTGAACCTAGTGTTGTAGGCGTACCAAATGTGGTGAATCCACCTTTTGCATTTGTAACTTCTCTCTCGTTTAACTTCGCAATTTTTGATTTTTTAATTACTAACGATTTTTTTATGAACTGTTTTTTCATTGTTTAAAAATTTAAAATTAGTTTTTCCTGAATGTTCTTCGTCGGTCAGGATTTCCAACTTTGATTGCAATCTTGATATAATCAAATGTATAAACCTACTTAATATCAATATGTTAACAGGAAGCGAAGTGGATTAAAAAGGATTTGAAATACATTCTTTTTGATATAATATTATTCTTACCTAAAGATGTTAAAAATCTTAACATACTATTTGTCAATAAATAGCTAGAATAGAGATCTTTAATGAAGTAAAACAACTGCTGTTTGATGTAAACGTATCATATTGATGCCTTAAAATACCGTTTATTGATGTTAATATTGATTCGAATTTATGTGAGAGAAAAATAATTATGTATTTTCTTCTTGCAAACAACAATTCTTTATGGAAATCACTACTCTTATCATAGATGACGAACCGTTAGCACGACTACGAATTAGGAATCTGTTGACAGATTGTACTCAAATTCATATCCTAGATGAATGTAGAACAGGAAGCGAAGCTATTTCTAAGATTAAAGAATATACGCCCGATTTGATTTTTCTCGATATTCAAATGAAAGATATGACAGGTTTTGAAGTGTTGGAAAAACTAACACTTCCTAAAAAGACATTGATTGTTTTTGTAACAGCTTATGACGAATTTGCGCTGAAAGCTTTCGATTATTTGGCTTTTGATTACTTGTTAAAACCTTTTAAAGACGAACGATTTTATAAAACTATCGATCATATTATAGATACGCATGCCCAGGAAAGTCAGAAAGCATTCAATAAACGGCTAGACCAATTGCTGACAATGATCAAAACTCCAGAACAATCTGTACAAAAAGAGTTCTGCCACAATTTACCCATACGAACTGGAAACAAAGTGCATTTTGTAACCGTTTCAGACATTATATGTATTACTGCTTCTAGCTACTATGCAGAAATTCATACGGAACATAAAAAATACGTATTGAGAATATCGCTTACGAAGTTAATTCAGAAACTAGATCCTAGTATGTTTGCAAGAATACATCGATCTACGATCATTAATATTGCTTACATCAATGAGCTGATTCATTCAAATTTTGGGGAATTGGATATAAAAATGAAGGATCATAAAATATTTCGAATTAGTAAAACATATAAAAAGGAGTTTTTACATAAAATAGGAATATAGGATGAACATGATAAAAAAATACCTAGATGTAAAGTTGGTAAAGTTTCTCGCTCTTTTTTGCCTCGTAATGGTTACAGTTACATTTTTCCAAATATCATATTTTGAAATCCAAAGCGAAGAAACGTATGATTGGTTAGACGGTTTCATAAAACACTTCTTGGTGGATTGGATAGTCATTTGCTTTTTTATGTCAATTGTATCAATGATTACTAGAATGTTTTTTCTAAAAAATATTCGTTCTATATATATTATTCTATTTCACCTAATTGTATCTCTCTGTATTGGTTGGATATTTTCACTGACTCATTCGGGCGTCTTATTATTATTAGGAAAAATAGATTATCCAACATTCCAACATTATACTTCTTTTAATATGGTAATTGCATATTTATCTAGAACTTTCATGATGTATTTCGGGATAACCGGAATCATTTACGCATACTATTATAGTAATAAATTAAAAACAGCGGAACTACAAAGAGCGATACTTTCCGAGCAATTGACGCATACTCGAATGCGTGTATTAAAATCTCAATTACAACCACATTTTTTATTCAATACTTTGAATAGTATTTCTTCACTAATAGAAACGAATACAAAGCAAGCACAAAACACATTGAACGATCTAAGCGACCTTTTAAGAGAAGTCATTATACTCAAAGAAGATCATTTTAACACTTTAGAGCAGGAATTATACATTCTACAAAAGTATATAGACATTATTTTAATTCGTTATTCTGACCATTTGACTATCACTACGGATATTGTTTCAAATATTGAAAATACGCCAGTTCCACTTATGATGATTCAGCCTATAGTAGAAAATGCTATCAAACACGGGTTTACTAGAAACACAAACGCGTTACAAATTAAAATTTCTATTATTGAAAAAGGTGAACATTTACTTTTTGAAATTAAAAACAATGGTACGCCCATATCAGGTACATTGGACGAATTAGCCAGCAAAGGAACTGGAATCAGTAATATTATAAATCGCTTGGATGCACTATATCAAAACGATTATAGTTTTGAAATTGTAAATTCGGGTGTGTGGGTTATTGTTAGCATAAAAATATTACGATTTCAAAAAAACAGCTGAAATAACTTGGAAAGTTGGCGGTTTTATGAAAAGTATAGCCATAAAAAAAGCCATCATTTCTGATGGCTTTTAAAAGCTTTGCTCCTCTTCAAAGACTCGAACTTTGGACCCTCTGATTAACAGTCAGATGCTCTAACCAACTGAGCTAAAGAGGAGTGTTATTGCTTTTTGCGGTTGCAAATATATGCTATTTTTTTTTTCGAACAAATATTTTTTTTAAAAATTTTAAAAACTTTTTTACACTACTTGTAGCCTTATTTAATTAAATTCCAAATATCGTTTCCAAAGATCACCACCATTAAACTCATAATGATCACAAAGCCAACAATCTGACCTATTTCCATCACTTTTTGAGATGGAGCTTTCCCTACAATAATTTCATATAGTAAAAACATTACATGTCCACCATCTAATGCAGGAATTGGTAATATATTTAAAAAGGCTAACCATACAGAAAACATTGCCATGAATCCCCAAAAGAATTGCCAATTCCACGTTGTTGGCATAATTTCTACAATTCCAATTGGTCCTTTTACCTTTTTGTATCCTTTTATTACTGGATTGAAGATTAGTTTGAATTGTTTTACCTGACGCACCAATACATTGATTGTTTCTTCAAATCCTCTTGGAACTGCTTCAAAGAAGCCATATTCCTTTGTTATGGATAGTTTTTGTTCTGCTAACGTAAGATCTGGTTGTACACCTAATCCTAAACTATCAGATACTTTTGCTGTAATATCTATAACTTCGTTTTGTCTTTTTATCTTTAGAGCAATGGTACTTCCTTTACTTTTACCTATTTCTTCTGTGAATTCATCCCAAAACTCTAGTTTCACATTGTTAGCAGTTATGATTTCATCTCCTTTTAAGATTCCTGCTTCCTTTGCGTTAGTGCTGTCAATAACTTTTCCAATAATTAATGAATTGTATCGCGGAATAATTATTTGTCGTCCTCTGCGTTCTAATGCCGCTTTTTTACCTTCGTCACTTAATGCTACTGTTACTTCTTTTCCACTTCTCATTACAGTAACATCATCACCAAGTAATAAGTCCATGTTTAAGTACTTATCAAGTTTTTCTACAGGTTTTCCATCAATTGCAATGATGTTATCTCCTGTTTGTAACCCAATTTGCTCACTAACACTATCAAAGTATAATCCGTGTTCTATTTTATTTACAGGAATGTAGTTTTCTCCATAGTACGTAAATAAAGCTATGTATATAAACCATGCGAGTAAGAAGTTTACAATAACTCCACCTAACATAATGATTAAACGTTGCCAAGCTGGTTTAGAACGGAATTCCCATGGTTCAGGTGGTTTTTCCATTTGTTCCTTATCCATGCTTTCATCAATCATTCCAGCAATCTTAACATATCCACCTAGTGGAAGCCATCCAATACCGTATACCGTATCTCCTACTTTCTTTTTTACTAATGAAAACCAAGGATCAAAAAATAAGTAGAACTTCTCAACTTTTGTTTTAAAAAGCTTTGCTGGTATAAAATGCCCCAATTCGTGAAGAATCACTAAAATTGATATGATTAGGATAAACGATGTAATCTGAATAAATACTCCCATTTAGGTATAAAAATGTTTATAGAACGCACAAAAGTAAGCTTTTATGACAACTTAAAAAAGGCTCAAACCTACCTATATGTTTTTTTTAAAACAATTAAATGGAAATCTTGAATAATAGTAACTTATTTTCCAAGTGAAACAGCCGTCGTTTTTTGTGTAGTATCTTCTAAAGTTGGCTTAATTTCTAAATCAGCAACAGCCTCAATATCAATCCCAATGGTATTATTTCTTGAAACCAAATCAAATCCAGGATCAAAAATGATATCTGCAATTTCAAAACCAACAGTTAATGTAAATTCTTGACCGTTAAATGTATTGTCTAAAGTGATTAATTTTTCTTCTCCTTGTGTTCCTACAACTAAGAAAGGTACATTCATTTCGAAGTAATCTACTTTTCTGTTCGATTGTTCTTGATTTACTTTAATGCTTAAATCACTCATTTCAGACTGATACCAAGCTACATCATATGAAGGATATCCTTCTCCGTAAATCCAATCGTTGAAAAATTCTGTTAGGTTTTCTCCGCTTGTATTTTCTAAATGTGCTTTTAATTGATCTGTATTTGCATATCCATATGCTAATTCTTCATCGTTCAAATAATTTCTGATTCCTTTGAAAAATTTAGCATCACCTAATTTTTTACGCAACATATGAATTACCATTGCTCCTTTGTTGTAGCTTAAACGTGAACTAAAGATACGTCCAACATTATCTAACTTTTCATCTTTAACATATACAGAACCGTTTCTAGACGTTGTAATGTCAGCAATTTTACTACGTTTCCAGTTGATAAAGTCTTCTTCTCCATCTAAGTGGTTTTCAACTAAACCAGATAAATACGTAGCGAAACCTTCATTTAGCCAAATGTCATTCCATGAATCACAAGTTACTTTGTTTCCGAACCATTGGTGAGCTAATTCGTGTGCAATTAACGATCTACTAAAATTCCCCATAAAAGAAATTGTAGAATGTTCCATTCCGCCACCATACGCAAATTCGGCATGACCGTATTTTTCATCTTTAAAAGGATAGTCTCCAAATAAATCTTGAAACAAATTCATGATGTCAACCGTCACTTTCGTGTATTCTTCTGCTTTCTCTCTTGATTCTGGATATACATAGTTTACGATATCAAAACTTTCACCATTGTTTTCAATTGTTTGTGAAAATACTTCGTAATTCGTTACTGCCATTCCTATTAGATAAGAAGGAATAGGATAATTGTGTTGCCAGTGTGTTGTTACAAAATCGCCATTAGTTTCCTCAGAAATAACCATTCCATTTGAAACTGCTTTGTATGCTTTTGGCGCAGTAATGATCACATCTATTTGATCAATTTTATCTTTTAAATCTTGTTTACATGGCCACCATTCTCTTGATCCATAAGGTTCAGAAAGTGTATATAAAGATGGTGTGTTATTGTGTGAAGTTGTAACGAATCCGTTACCGTTATTATTTTTAATTGGTGTTCCTTCGTAAATAATCGTTACTTTTTCTGTAGCGTTTTCACAAAGTCCATTGGCGAATGTAATAGTAAGTTCGTTGTTTTCTTGTGTGAAAGCCAACGCTTCTTCTGTTGTAGTTACTGAAGACACTTCTAAGTTGTCAGATAAGTCAAAAACTATTTGATCTGTATTTTCCAATGCACGGAACTCAGTAGTAACTTCTCCTTTAATATAATGTTTTGCTGGATCTACTTCGAATTGAAGCTTGTGATATAGTAAATCGTAAGAAGCTGTGTTTTCGTTTGCTTCAAACTGCTGTAATTGTACTGCCTTAGTATGTTCTCCTTTTACGACATCAATCAGTTCTTGACCTGATTGCGCGTTGGCGATAAGAGTACATAAGAAACCAATGGCTAAAATGGTATTCTTCATAGGTAATAAGTTAGATTTGGGACAGACAATATAGGAATTTTTCCCAATCAAAAATAAAAATCGTAAATTTGCAGAGGGTTTTTTCGATGAATACCCCAAAACTATTCGACGAACTGTAAATTTATACGTTAAACGGAATTTTATGTTATCATTTTTTAGCAAATACAGACTTTTTGCGATTGTAATGCTTTGTTTATCAGCTATTATCATCACACTTTTCTACATAACACTTCAACGAAAAGAAGTTCTTCCAATATATCAACCTGCTAATGTAAATGTCGAGTTAGTTGACAATTCCATACAGCATGTAAGTAAATATCATAAAATAAATGATTTTTCTTTGACGAATCAGAATGGCGAAACCGTTACACAACAAGCATATAGCGGCAAAATCTATGTTGCAGACTTTTTCTTTACTACCTGCGCTACAATTTGCCCAATTATGACAAAAAACATGGCAGATATTCAAAAAGAAATTCTAAATGATGATGATATTATGCTATTATCACATTCGGTAACTCCAGAAATTGATACGGTAGCACAATTAAAACGCTATGCAATTGAAAAAGGCGTAAATGATAAAAAATGGAATTTAGTTACAGGTGATAAAAAACAGATTTATGACTTAGCACGTAAATCATATTTAGCTGTAAAATCAGAAGGTGATGATGATTATGGAATGGTGCATACTGAGAATTTTATGCTAATTGATAAAGAACGTCGTATTCGAGGTTTTTATGATGGAACGAAGGAAGAAGATATTGAAAAGCTTCTTGAAGACATTGAAATCTTAAAAAAGTCATACAAATAAGTGTTTTTCCACATGGAAGTTTTCTAACTTAACTTTTTAACTTATTTTTGCTTCTTTAAATTTAATCTAAATAAAGAATGCGTACCGTTGCACATTTAAAAAAGGGAGAAAAAGCAATAATTCTTGATTTTCCTGTTGATACAATTCCGCTAAAACTCATAGAAATGGGTTGCCTTCCTGGAAACGAAGTTACTTTGGTACAAACTACACTTTTTAACGGTCCTTTATTTTTAACGATTAATGGAAGTAATATCGCTGTGCGAAAAGATACTGCCGAACAAATTCTAATAGAAAATATATAATCCTATTACGCATGAGTGATTCAATGATACAAGTAGCATTAATAGGAAATCCAAATACAGGTAAAACATCATTATTCAATCATTTAACAGGGTTGAATCAAAAAGTTGGAAACTATCCAGGTATTACGGTTGATAAGAAAACTGGAACGTGTAAGCTCTCCAAAACACAAAAAGCAACCATTTTAGATTTACCCGGAACGTATAGCTTAAATGCTTCTTCCGCAGATGAAAAGATTGCCATTGATATTTTAAACAATCCTGAAAACGAATTCTATCCTGATGTTGCAATTGTAGTGACAGATGTAGAAGAGCTGAAACGCAACTTACTCATTTACACTCAAGTAAAAGACCTAAATATTCCTGCAATTTTGGTCATTAATATGGCTGACAGAATGAAATTGAAAGGAATTACTCTTGATATTCCGCAACTAGAAGCTGATTTAAATACAAAAATTGTAGTGATCAGTTCTAAATTGCAAACAGGAATTTCAGATCTAAAAGAAGCAATCTTAGAATATAAATCGGTTTCAAAAGAAGCGTGTATTCCTGCCGAAAGATTTAAGCAGAATACAATCAAAAATCCTGAATTACTCACTTCGTTATCCGAAGCAGCACTTAAAAAAGCACAGCATCACGAAACGATAATTCGTTACCAATTTATTAATAACATATTAAAGAAATCATATACAATTGACAAAGAAAAAGCTTCTGATTTACAAACAAAGTTAGATCGAATTTTTACACATAAAATATTCGGATATGTAATTTTTGGCGTGTTATTATTGTTGATATTCCAAGTTATTTTTGAATGGAGTTCTATTCCGATGGACTTTATCGACAGTACGTTTGGCTCGTTGGCAGATTGGACAAAAGAAACCTTACCTGAAGGAATGTTTACCAATTTATTAGCCGATGGAATTATTACAGGTTTGGGCGGAATCGTCATTTTTATTCCACAAATTGCGTTCTTATTTCTCTTTATTGCCATTTTGGAAGAAAGCGGTTATATGAGTCGTGTTGTCTTTTTGATGGACAAAATAATGCGTCGTTTTGGCTTGAGCGGAAAAAGTGTTGTTCCGTTAATTTCGGGAGCTGCTTGTTCTATTCCAGCAATAATGGCAACTAGAAATATTGAAAGTTGGAAAGAACGATTGATTACTATTTTAGTGACTCCTTTTATCACATGTTCTGCACGTTTGCCTGTGTATGCTATTTTAATTGCATTGGTGATTCCGAGTGAGCGCGTTTTTTGGATTTTCAATTGGCAAGGAATTACATTAATGGCATTGTATATTATAGGTTTTGCAATTGCATTACTTTCCGCTTATATTTTACATAAGACACTAAAGATTAAAAGCAAGTCGTATTTCGTGGTAGAAATGCCAAAATATAAAGTTCCGTTGTTTAAAAATGTAGCGTTAACCGTTATAGAAAAAACAAAAACATTTGTATTTGAAGCTGGAAAAATCATTTTAGCAATTTCAATTATTTTGTGGGTTTTGGCTTCTGTTGGTGTCAATGATTCGTTTAAGAATGCAGATGAAATTATTGCAACTTCTATTGAAGAAAATGGATTTAATGAGATTCAAGAAGTTTCGCTTCAGAATAAAATTTTGCGTTTTGAAGAAAGTTTGAAAGAAGAAGCTACAAACGAAAATAAAAGATTGACGGCACAAGATATTAATTCAGCTATAGCTGAAAAAACTCCTGAATTTAAACAAGCCGTTATTGAGGATGAAGTTGCCGCTTTAAAACTAGAAAACTCTGCATTAGGAACTATTGGAAAAGCAATTGAACCAGCGATAAAACCATTGGGTTACGACTGGAAAATAGGAATTGCCTTAGTGAGTTCGTTTGCAGCGCGAGAAGTATTTATTGGAACCTTAGCAACTATTTATAGTGTTGGTAGTGAAGGCGATGATGAAGACGGAAATACTATAAAAGCAAAAATGCAATCGGAAGTACATGCAGATTCAGGCAAAAAAGTATTTACCTTTGCTTCAGGAATATCGTTGTTATTGTTCTACGCATTTGCGATGCAATGTATGAGTACACTTGCCATTGTAAAGCGGGAAACAAATGGTTGGAAATGGCCAATGATTCAATTATTCGGAATGACGGCCATTGCTTATATAGCTGGATTTATAGCATATCAATTTTTAAAGTAAAACAAGGAAAGATGATTCAAGAAATATTAGTCGGTATTACGTTTTTCATTGCAGTTGGTTTTATCATTAAAAAATTCTTCTGGAAAAAGAAAACCGCAAAAGCTTGTGGAAAAGACGATTGCGGTTGTCATTAATGTATTTAATTCTTTTTAAAAGTAATAACTCAGTCCAAAAATTAAGTCGGAAGAGTTGAGCGAAAAGTTAAATCCTCTCAAATCACTATCCTCATTATTTTGTAAATTTTTTGAACTAGAACTTGTGTATCCTAATGCACCAATAGTCGTTTCTAATGCTAAACATTTGCTTATCATATACGTAAGTCCTGGTCTAACTCCAACAGAAAAACCATCTGTTTCTACAGTATCTACTCCATCAAATTCGAGTGTATTACGCGAATACTCTGTTTCTCCTTGTACAAAAAATGCCAAATTTTTTCCAATTCCTTTGTAATAACGTACATAAGGAAATATGCGGAAAGTAATATTTTTAAATTCCTGTGTTGGATTTCCAGTAACATCTACTTCACGTTTGTTGCTCGAATATCCAAAGCCAAGTCCTAAGAATAAATCATCGCTAATTGCGTATCCGTAAGTGGAATTGATTCCGATTCCAAAACGACTGTCTTCTTGTGTTTGAGATTGAAGTTCATTCTCTGTATTTCTATCATTTATAAAGAATCCTACGTTTATAAGGCTTGTGCCTTTTTCAAATGTTAATTTGTCTGAACTGGAATCTTTATCGCTGTCTTGTGCATGTAAAAACCCAATAGCAAACATACAGCAGAAAAGTATAATTTTTTTCATAATTTTTTAGAAATAATACGTTAGTCCAAAAATCAAGTTTGATGTATTGAATGAAAAATCAAAACTACCTGAATCGCTTTCTACATTACTTTGAAAGTTTTCTAAGCTGTTACTTGTATATCCTAATGCTCCAATAGTTGTTTCTAATGCTAAACATTTACTAACCATAAAAGTAAATCCTGGCCTAACTCCTACAAAAAAGCTATCCGTTTCAATAAAATCTTCTCCGTTATTTTCCGTTTTACCAGTAGAAAATTGTGCTTCTCCTTGCACAAAAAGTGATAAGCGCTTTCCAATTCCTTTGTAGTAACGTATGTATGGAAACACACGAAACGTATTTGAGATAGTTTCTTGAACTGGAGAACCTGGAACATCATTTTCACGTTTGTTTCGTGTATATCCTAGACCTAAACCTAAAAATAAATTGTCATTAATAGCATATGCATAAGAAGCATTGATTCCAATTCCGAAACGAGTATCTTCTTGTTCTAATGTAGAAGTTGTTTCTATTTTTGTGGAATTAAAAAAAAGTCCGCCATTAATTAAATTTGTTCCTTTTTCGAAAGTTAGTTTATTCGAACTGGAATCTTGATCAGCATCTTGTGCGTTTGCAAACCCGATAATAAGCATGCATAAAAAGAGTGTAATTTTTTTCATATGATAGTTTTAATGTTAATTCAACAATTAAATTATCAAAAAAAAATGAGCTAGCATCGTATTTATTCTAAAAAAAATGTTTTATAATAAAAGCCGCAAAAGCCTTTTAATAAAGACAGTTACGGCTTTCATTAATCCATTCTAATTTTCTTACAAGTAGTAACTCAATCCAAAAAATAGATTTGATGAATTTAAAGAGAGTTCAAAAGTATTAAAACTACCTTCAGAATTATTTGATTCATTTTCAGATTTTCCAGTTCTGTAGCCTAATGCACCAATAGAGGTTTCTAACGCTAAGTTTTTATTGAGCATTAATGTCAATCCTGGTCGTATACCAAAAAAGAAATTATTAGTATCTGAACCATTTAATACATTTACGTCAGTTTCAAAATGTGAGTATCGTGCTTCTCCTTGTATAAAGAATGCTAGCTTCTTCCCTATTCCTTTGTAATAACGTACAAATGGAAATACTTGATACGAATTCGTTTTTATTTCTTCACTTGAGACATTATTAGATTCACTTTTACTCGTATTATTAGAATATCCCAATCCTAGTCCCAAAAATAAATTATCATTAATAGCGTACGCATATGATGAATTAATACTAAATCCGAAGTTTTCAGCATCTCGTGTTTGCGTTTCCGATTTGAAGTCAGAATTGGTAATGTTTAATGACAAATTTGCATTGACAAATTGTGCTCCTTTCGTAAAAGTAAGTTTGTCCGAACTAGTGTCATTTTGATTCGCATCTTGTGCATTGATAAATGCAACTGAAAGCATGCATAAAAAAAGTGTAATTTTTTTCATTGTATTAGTTTTAATGTTAAGCTTTGCAACGCAACAAAGAACATACCGCTTGTAAAACACGATTAGAACTTTAACAACTTTTTATTTAATTTTTGGTGATATACCTAAAAGTATCTTAAATTGTAGGTATGATAACACTATTAGAACCTCTTTTTTATGCTTCAATTCTATTTATTGGAATTGCATATTATTTTGATTTTAGGCAAAATCCAACTCAATTTAAGTCTGATATCAAAGGCGGAGCATTCTATTTATTAGGAATCTTGGTTTTTGTTATTGTGGAAAGAGTTGTATTTGATATTGGAATTATCTATATCATATTACAAATAGCAATCCTAATTATGTTATCGTTTTGGATAAAATACTCAATGCAGAAAGGAAAATAAAAGACGTAAAAAAAGAGAGTGTTAAGCCGCACTCTCTTTTTTTATGTCAGATAATTGATTTATATGTTGAACAAATCAATAAAGACTTTTTTAAAATTACTCAATACTAAAGTAGTTTGATTATCTATTATTTAGGATATAATTAGATTAACTAGCGAAGTTGGTCGATAAACGTAGTATTTCTATAGATGAATGGTAAATTAAAAAACTTAAAATTATGTTAACTTACTGAAAAACAACTAACTAACAAATGTTAGCCGTATTCTTACAGAGAGCAAAAAAATGTGCTAATTATCCTCTAAACAAGAAGAAATATCCTTTCATTTCTTACAAAGAATTAGATAGCAAAATAGAATCTTGTTTTTTTGCTTTTATGTTACTTTGTAAGCGTGCTTTTATTTTTGTAGTTGCCTTGTAAAATTTATCCGTAGTTTCAAATAGTAGTGCATATCCTTCTTGAAGTGTATTTACCGAATCTTGTGCAATCCAATGTGGTAAAAACTCTTCTTTTGCATACGTTTCCATACCAGTTGCAGGATTAGCAATCCAAATACTGTCTTTATCCATCTTATGCACCAATACAAAATGATTCCCATTCCAATGCAACATTGCAGGATATGGAACTTCATCCAATAATGTTTGATAGTCAATTTTCACAGCTAAGTTATATAAACCAATTATACTTGCTGTATTTGAAATATCTCCAATTGATGTGCCTCCTGTTCGTAAATTTGAAAGGTTATTTAGAGTCTCAATATCATACTCAACTCCGTAATAACTACTCACCATTTGCAAGCAAATTGGTCCGCACTCTACAGGATTCGTTTGTAAAACAATTGGAAACGGTTTTTCTTTTGCTTTGTAATTAAAATTACAAGAACTTAAAATTAATACTAAACAAAGTAGCTTTATACTTTTCATATAAATTGGTTATCCTCTAAATAGGAAGAAATCATCTTTCATTTCCTCTATTTCAGTATCTTTATTTGTGATGATATAATCGATGGCTTTCTCGGTAAATTCTTCTCCTTTTTTAGTCAAAGAAGTGATGTCTTTTTCAATAGTAATCATATTATTTTTTAACGCCAATTCTAGAATAGATTTTGATCGTATTTGCTGCCAATTGATATGCTCATTCAAATGTTTTACATGACGTTCACTTTCTTCTGCATGATTTCGGATGTGTAATAAAAACACCAACAACATAATTTCTGTTTTCTGTTGTCGTACTTTATAATACCCGTAAATGACACCTCTTTTTGGTAAAATATAAATTAGTAACGCCGCAAAGACGAGTCCGATTCCAACAATGGAAACATAATCTAAAAAGACAAATTGCTCAAAAACAGTTTTTATTTTATCGCTTAGCGCGAATTGTGCAAAACCATCTTCATTCAATAGTAATGCTTCATAATATTGATTAAAAATTACACCAGTTACTGTAGCTAAACCTACCACAATAGAAGTGATAATTGGTTCATATACTAGCAAGAATAGAATAGCTAAAACCGTTGTCATCGATCCTGAAATGGAAGCATCTAATATGTGTGCTAACCAATATCCTGAAATTGCTGAAAAGACGCCAAAAAAGCACGCAAGCACTAACATTTTCTTTAAATCTTTGGTAAATAAATACGCGGTTGCCGCTGGCGCTATCATCAATGCAACAACTAATATTGGTCCAACAGCATCAAACGCACCAACAATGGTAACCGAAGAAACCGTCATGAGTCCGTAATGCATAATAATTGGCGAAAAACCTAGCGCTGACGCCAAACCAGCATCAAACGTACTTACTTTTAATTCTTTGAAAAATGCAAATAATAGAATTAATGTGATTATCAAAATGCTACCAATAACCCAAATCGCTTTCGGTCCAAGGTTGATGCATGAATCTGCAATTCCTTCTGTACAATTGATCAATAACGGATCGAAAGGTGCTAAGCTTAAATCACCAACCATTACCGAATCAATATCTAAATGCACATCGTTTGCGTTTTTAGCAATCAAAATAACTCCAATACTAAACAATGCAGGAAACACCAATCCGATAGCTGTATCTTCTTTTACCAAGCCTGTTTTTTGAATAAATTCAACTAAAAAAACAGTGACAATTCCTGCCAAAGCCGCCAAAACAATCAATAAAGGTGAAGATGTATCTTCCACAATAAAAAACCCAATTACGATTCCTAATAAGATGGAATGACTAATAGCATCACTGATTAGCGACATTTTTCGCAACACCAAAAATGTTCCTGGAATGGCACATGCAACCGCAACTAGCGCCACAATAACTTGTATGGTAATTTGCGCGCTATTCATGTGTATCTTTTATTTGTTGATCGTATAAGTTCTCAGCAGTTTCATAACCTTCTTGCGTCATTGACCATTGTTGTCCGCTAATTTGCACATAATTTAAATCGACCAACTCTTGCAATGATCGTTTTGAAAATCCTTGAAAACCATTTAATATTTTTACCGAATGCGGATGCGCTATATTTTCGTGTGTTTTTGCAATTCCATACATAAATGCTAATGTTTTCTGCATTTTGATATTATTTCTATTCTTCATAAAACGAATTTGACGAAATAATAGACCTCTGCTTGGAGAGAATATAAACGAAATCAATACAAAACTTGCCGCAACTAACACAATTACTGGACCTGTTGGCAAGTTACTTTGACTTGCGCTAATTCCTGTTCCGACAACTCCTGAAAAAGCTCCAAAAATTGCTGCTAACGTTACCATAACGCCTAAACTATTCGTCCACTGTCGTGCTGCTGCTGCTGGCGCCAACAACATCGCACTCATCAAAACAACACCAACAGTTTGCAAGCCTAACACAATGGTAATTACAATAAAAGTTGTGATTAGTATGTCTATAAAACGTGTATTGAACCCGAGAGTTTTGGTATAATCTGCATCAAATAGTAAGATTTTAAATTCTTTCCAAAACACGAGTAGAATGACTAAACAAATTCCTGCTACAATTGCCATGAGCCAAACATCTTTTTCAAGTAATGTTGCTGCTTGTCCAAACAAGTATTTATCCAATCCTGCTTGATTGGCGTTTGGTTGTTTTTGAATGAATGTTAGTAATAACATTCCGAAACCGAAAAATAAGGAAAGCGTTAAACCTAATGCTGTATCTGATTTTAAGTGTGTTTTTTTCGTAATTCCACGAATCCAAAACGTTCCAATTAATCCACTAATTAAAGCGCCAATTAATAAAATATACGTGTCTTTTGCGCCCATAATTAGGAAAGCAATTGCAATACCTGGCAACGCCGCATGCGAAATAGCATCTCCGAGTAAACTTTGCTTTCGCAATACAGCAAAACTTCCTAACATTCCACAGATAGCTCCCAAAATCGCTGTTCCAAGCGTAATGGTTCGTAAGGTGTAATCTTCAAAAACAAGCGATATGTATTCTTGGATGTCTATGGTTTCTTATCTTTAATTTGTTTTACAAACTTCTTCCCATTAAAAGTTAAGAATACTTTTTTTCCAGTAGGTTGAAAAAATCCATCATCATTCATTACAAACTCGCTATGTGTGACGATTTTCTTTTCGATATCTACTTCTAAATCGAACTTATAACGTCTCGCAATTTTAAAAACATAGATAAGTTCATCGTCTTCAAAAATTGATTTTTTGACTAATTTTTCTTTTACCAATTCAAAATACGCTAGAATTTTATGATGATGTCCACTTCCATAGGTTCCAAATCCTTCAAATAAGTAGCCTTTTTCAAACGGATAGATTCCTAAAATCACAGCATCAGCAAACATATCATTTCCTTCCTCTTCATCATCAACTGGCTTTTCATCTTGAAAGGAAACAACATGTAGTTCAGTATTTGATTTAAATTGGATCAAACTTCTCAAAGCATGCCAACTTCCACCCAAGAGACTGTCCCAGCTAAAGGTTCTGATTTTTTTGTCTTTAGAAGTTTTCACAGAAATGTATTTGCGCAATTCTGGAAACTTGTAATTCCAACTTTCTTCATTAGAAAGTACTGTTTTTAGTATTTTTTCAAATTGAATGGCTGCTCCTTCTCTATCAGGAGTTGGATTGTCAGAACGCAGTTTTGTCAACGCTTCAAGTACTTTTGCTTCTTCCGCTTTCATGTCAGTTTGTGCAAAACCTGAAAGAGAATAAAAGCTTATTAGTAATAGCGTGAATATTGTTTTTGTTTTCATAAGTTGCGTTTATTCTTGAACACTTACTTTGTAATTGATTCCGTACGTCTTTGTCAAATTATCATCATTGAAAATGTCTTTTACAGGACCTGTGGCAATTTTTTTTACGTTTAAAAAAGTTACCCAATCAAAATATTCAGGAACAGTTTGTAAATCGTGATGCACCACCACAACTGTTTTCCCAGCTTTTCTAAGTTCCTTTAAAATATTGATAATTGCTTTTTCTGTAGTTGCATCAACTCCTTGAAACGGTTCGTCCATAAAATAGATCGAAGCATTTTGCACCAAAGCTCTTGCCAAGAAAATTCGTTGTTGCTGTCCACCAGAAAGTTGACTAATTTGACGATTTTTAAAAGGCAACATTCCTACTTTTTCTAAAGCTTCTAAAGATGCTTTCTTTTCTTTTTGTCCAGGACGTTTTATCCAACCGAGGCTTCCATACGTTCCCATCATAACAACATCCAAAGCAGTTGTTGGAAAATCCCAATCAACACTTCCCTTTTGTGGTACATACGCTACTAATCGTCGTTGTTTTTCGTAGGGTTTTCCAAAGATAGAAACGCTTCCTGCAATCGGTTTTATGATTCCTAAAATTGATTTGATTAATGTAGATTTTCCTGCTCCATTTGGACCTACAATACACATTAATACACTTTCAGGAATTGCCAAATCAATATCCCAAAGTACAGGTTTGTAATTGTATGCAACCGTAAGGTCATCAACTGTTATGGCATATTTTGTTTCCATTTTTTGTTTAAGAAATTTAATTATTAAAGTGCTTCATTCAACTTTTTTTCGTTTTCATTTTTCGTTTTCTTTGCTTTCCCAAAGAAAAGAAACAAAAGAAAGGGAATTTTTCCAGAGGTATTTTTAGTTTTTCTCTCAAAAACTAAAACCGCAATTATTTTTCTAAATTTTTTCCAAGGCTTCAAAAATTTTTAACAAAAAACACTTACTATACTTCGGAAAAAACAAACTCAATACCTAAAATATTTTTAATTTAAATAATCTGTTTTTCGCGTGAGGGATAGCGGCATTGTTGGAGCTCTTTTATGAGATGCTGAATCAAGTTCAGCATGACGAATAAAAAGCGACTGCTAATAGCCCGACCGCAATTTTTCACTTTTAAAGTGAATTATTGTGGACACGTCCAAATTTTACTTCAACGCATTCACAATGGTTTGCACATTGTATTTGTACATTCCAATATATGTTCCTTCTACAGTTCCGGCATCGCCAAGAGCGTCAGAATATAATGTTCCACCAATAGCAACTTCATGATCTTTGGATTTTACAGCAGCTTGCAAGGCTTCAATGGTACGTTTTGGCACCGAACTTTCTACAAATATTGCTTTGATATTTTTCTCAATGATAAAGTTTGCTAGTTTCTGCACATCTTGTACGCCAGCTTCTGTAGCCGTTGAAAGACCTTGTAAACCAACAACTTCAAAGTTATGCAATTTTCCAAAATAGTTAAATGCATCGTGTGCTGTGACTAAAATTCGCTTTTCTACGGGCAATGTTTCAATTACCGAACCGACTTCTTTCGATAATGCTTCTAATTTTGCAATGTATGCTTGTCCATTAGCTTCAAAGCTTTCTGCATTTTTCGGATCTAGTTTTTTGAGTTCATCCACCACAAATTGTGTTGCTTGTTTCCAATATCCAATGTGAAACCAGATGTGCGGATCGTAGCTCGATGCAAAATATTCAGAACCAATTAAACCACTTTTGTCAACAGCATCTGAAACAGCAATCGTTTTCTTTTGCTGCTTTCGCATTTTCTCAAAAATGTCTTCTAGTTTCCCTTCTAAATGCAATCCGCTATAAATAATAACATCTGCATTAAATAATTTACTTACATCGCCTTCACTTGCTTTGTATAAGTGTGGATCAACGCCACTTCCCATTAAACCTTGTACTTCAACGTTATCGCCACCAATAGCAGCAACCATATCCGTAATCATGGTCGTTGTTGTTACAATTTGAAACTTTCCAGCTTGCTTTTTCACTTCTGTTTTACAACTGACAATTGTAAATACAGTAATTAGTATTAGTATGTATTTATTCATTTTTTTTAATATAGATATTGTTCGCTATTTGTTGCGAAATCATGAATTCTTCTTTTTTGATGCGAATTTTCATAGAATTGTCAAATGGTTCTTTGTCAATCACTTTTATTTTTTTGCCTAATGCAATTCCTTGCTTATCTAAGTATTTTAAGAATGATGATGATGAATCTTTTACTCCAACAATAATTCCTTTGTCATTTTCGGCTAACGTTACTAGCAATACATCTGCATTATCTGATATGTTTCCGTCTTTATCAGGAATTGGATCTCCGTGCGGATCACGTTTTGGAAATCCTAAGAATTCGTCCAATTGATTGATGAGTTTTTCAGATTTTATATGTTCTAATTGTTCTGCTACATCATGCACTTCATCCCAAGTAAAGTTTAGTTTTTCTAACAGAAACACTTCCCAAAGTCTGTGTTTACGAATAATACTTGCAGCTATTAATTTTCCTTCTTCTGTTAATTCAGATCCTTTGTATCGTTTGTAATGCACTAGCCCTTTTTCAGATAGTTTTTTAATCATATCTGTTACAGAAGAGGCTTTTGTATTCATTTTTTCGGCAATCGCATTTGTACTAATGCCGCCTTCGCAGGTATCACTAATATGATAGATTGCTTTTAAATAGTTTTCTTCTGAGAATGTCATCATAATTCATTAGTTAACAGTACAAATATACAATTTTTTACTTATATCTAATCTATTTTTTTAGACAAGACTAAAAATTAATTGTACATTTGACAAAAATATAATTGCATGAGCACGAAAATATGTTTTGTTTTTCTTTTAATTTACTCAGCAGTCTTCTCTCAAACTACTGAAATAAAAGGAATTGTATCTCACGGAAATCATCCTGAAGCATCCGTAAACATATATATTAAAGATGGCAGTAAAGGAACTATTACTGATAGAAAAGGAACTTATTCATTAAAAATTAAGCAAGGAAATTATACGTTAATAGTACAAGCACTCGGTTTTAAAACTATTCAAAAAGATATTACTGTTGGTGATACTGATTTGACACTAAATTTTTCTCTAAAAGAAGATTTACTAGGATTAGATCAAGTAGTAGTTTCTGCAACAAAAACTGAGTTAAATAGACGTGAAGCGCCCGTTTTAGTAACAGTTACCAGTTCAGAATCGTTAAAAAACGTACAAGCTGCTACTTTGTTTGAAGGTTTGAGTTTTCAACCTGGATTGCGTACAGAGGTGAATTGCCAAAATTGTGGTTTTTCTCAGATTCGAATTAATGGTTTAGATGGTGCGTATTCTCAGATTCTAGTCAATAGTCGTCCCGTTTTTGGTTCATTGAATGGAATTTATGGTTTGGAACAAATTCCGACCAATATGATTAAACAAATTGAAGTAACTCGTGGTGGCGGATCTGCTATTTTTGGATCGAATGCGATTGCTGGAACCATCAATATTATCACGAAAGATCCGATAGAAAACCAGTTTCAAGTTTCGACTAAAATTGGTTTGATTGACGGACAAAGCACGGATGTTGTGACCACTTTTAATTCCACATTTGTTTCAGAAGATTTGAATAAAGGAATTACGTTTTTCGGAATGCATCGTGATCGTGAAGGGTATGATAATAATGATGACGGTTTTACCGAAATGACCAAATTACGTAATTTAAATTTCGGCTTTAAGTCGTTTTATAAATTCGATTTCCAACGAAAATTGACTTTAGAGTTTAACAATTCGCATGAATATAGACGTGGTGGAGATTTCATTGACAAATCGCCCATCTTTGCCAATATTGCTGAAGAAATTACGAGTAATGTAACTGGTGGAGGAATTACGTTTGATTATTTTTCAGAAGATTATTTACAAAAATTCTCGGCGTACGGAAACATTCAAAATACACGATCTGACAATTATTATGGCACCAATCAAGATCCAAATGGTTTTGGTGTTACGAAAGATTTTATCGTGCTTTCGGGCGTGCAACATACAGCCAAGTTTGAAAATTTCATTAAAGGAAGTATGGATTTAACTTCTGGTGTAGAACATCTATTTAATCGAATTACTGAACGTCGTGAAAATCCACTCATAAATCAAATTACACAAAACACAAATACACTTGGAATTTATACACAATTGGACTGGAAAATTTTAGATAATTTAAAGATTTTGGCAGGCGCACGTGGAGAATTTTTTGAATCGAATTTGAATGATGAAACGCTTTTTATTGTAAATCCTAGAGTTAGTGTTTTATATAATATTACAGAAACCATCAGTTTTAGAACTGGATATTCACAAGGGTTTAGAGCGCCACAATTTTATTCGGAAGATGTACATTCAGAAATTATTACTGGAGAAGTACGTCGTGTACGTTTGGCAGAAGATTTAAAGGAAGAGTTATCGCATAGTTTTATTGGTTCGTTAGAATATTCGCATCAACATGAAGATCATCAATTGGTGTTAACATTTGAAGGTTTTTACACAACTATTAATGATCCGTTTGTGTATGAAGCACGTGGTGATGTTGGCGGTTTGGAGATTAAGGAAAAAATAAATGGAGATAATGCTATTGTAAATGGTTTCAATTTGGAAGCACGTTTTAGTCCAAATCCAAAGCTTTTATTTCAGCTTGGCGGAACATTCCAGAATAGTTATTTTGAAAATTCTTATGAGCCAGAAGAAGGAATTGTTACCAATAAAATTACACGTACACCAAATGTGTATGGTAATATGATGATCAATTATACGCCAAATGATAAATGGGATTTTAATTTAAATGGTGTGTATACAGGAAGAATGTACGTTCCGCATGTTGCTGGTTTTATTCCAGATACGGTATTGGAAGAAACGCCAAATTTGTTTGAAATTGGGTTTAATACAAGCAGAACATTTACGATTACAGATAACTATCAATTTGAAATTAATGGTGGAATTAAAAACATCTTTAATTCGTATCAAGATGATTTTGACCAAACTGTTGATAGAGATCCAAATTATATTTATGGACCTTCACAACCAAGAACGGTATTTATTGGATTGAAATTTGGAACAGATTTGTAATTTGTAAAAGACCGCTTCGCTACTAGATACTAGACCGCTGACGCTTTTAGATACTAGACTTTTGTAGTATTTAAACTAGAAACGTCAGTTCGAGTATTTTTGAAAAAATGTATCGAGAACAGCTTTGCATACTGAAGTTACTCATTACGAACATCTCAATACTCAATTCTATTTTAGACAGTTCTATTCATTAACTGTTCTCCAAAGACTTTAAGTAATTGCTTTTGTTCAGCTTTAATATTCAACGTTTCCAATACTTCAAATGCTTTTACAGTATACGCTTTAATGGCTCCTTTAATAGCTTCAGGCGCTTTACTTTCGTTAAAAATCTCCATGACAGCTTGCACTTTTTCCGTAGTATCTTCTGGTTGAATAGAGAACAAATGTTGTAAACTTTCTTGATTTTCTTGCGAGCTATTTTCGTATGCTTTTAAGTATAAATATGTTTTTTTATTTTCAATGATATCGCCACCAACTTGCTTTCCAAATGTTTCTGGATCGCCATATGCATCTAAATAATCGTCTTGCAATTGGAATGCTAGTCCTAAATTTCGACCAAAGTCGTAAATAGCTACTGCATCTTTTTCACTTGCTTCTGCTACAATTGCGCCCATTTTCATGGCTGCACCAACCAAAACGGCTGTTTTGTATTCAATCATTTTTAAATACTCAGGAATTGTAACATCGTTTCGCGTTTCGAAATCAATATCATATTGTTGCCCTTCACACACTTCAATAGCAGTTTTACTAAATAGTTGCGCTAGTTTTCTAAAGATATCATTTTCATAATTTTCAAAAAGCTGGTATGCTAAAATTAGCATTGCATCACCTGATAAAATTCCTGTATTTAAATCCCATTTTTCATGAACAGTTTCCTTTCCTCTTCGCAAAGGCGCATCGTCCATAATATCATCATGCACTAGTGAAAAGTTATGAAAAACCTCAACTGCAAGTGCTGCATCTAATGCTTTTTCATGTGAAGTTCCAAAAATTTCAGCTGTCATCAACGTCAATACTGGTCGTAATCGTTTTCCTCCTAATTGAAGAATATACAGAATAGGTTCGTACAAATTCTTCGGTTCTGTCAATACTATCTTTTCTTCTAAATAGTCCAAGAAATTTTCTCGATAGTTGGCAATATGTGTCATGCAATAAAAATTTCAGCTAAAATACCATATTTACATTTTATGCAAACAAAAATCAATTGTTAAATAATTGTAAAAACTTAGGAAACTTTTTTGGTTTTCAAAGTTTCCGTATTACATTTGCACCCTACTTATGAAAGAAAAAATTAAAATAACAGCAACAGAGTTATTCTTAAACTTAGGGTTTAAGAGTGTAACTATGGACGATATTGCCAATGAAATGGGTATCTCTAAAAAGACTATCTATACGCATTTTAGCAATAAAACAGACTTGGTAAATGAGGTAACTGCTTCATTATTTTGTCTAATTAGTGAAGGTATAGACTTGATTTGTGCCGCTGAGAAGAATTCCATTGAAGAATTGTATGAAATAAAACGATTTGTGATGGAGCATTTAAAAGATGAAAAATCGTCACCGCAGTATCAATTACAAAAATACTATCCAAAAATCTATGCGACTTTAAAAAAGAAGCAATACGATGTCATGCAAGATTGCGTAAAAGATAACTTAACACGTGGTGTAAATTCAGGAGTTTATAGAGATACAATCAACATTGAATTTATCTCCAGAATTTATTTTAATGGTGTTATTGGAATTAAAGATAACGAGCTATTTCCACTAAAAGAATTTTCAATGAATACGCTAATGGAATATTTTTTAGAATATCACATTCGTGGAATTTGTACTCCAAAAGGACTCGAAACATTACATAAATTTATAACAACAAATCAATCATAAAACATGCGAAACAAGCTAATACTTATCTTTAGTTTATGTTTTCTAAGCTTAGGATTTTCTCAAGAAAATCAAGAAGTGCCTAAGAGTTTCTCTTTAGATGAAGCCATTGCTTTTGCACTTGAAAACAATAGAAATGCTAAAAATGCAGAACGCGATATTGAGGCTGCA
The DNA here is from genome assembly GCF_056033805.1 of Kordia sp. E. Lineage (NCBI taxonomy): Bacteria > Pseudomonadati > Bacteroidota > Flavobacteriia > Flavobacteriales > Flavobacteriaceae > Kordia > Kordia sp. E. The sequence continues at coordinate 1,303,375 of NZ_JBRASR010000002.1, read as the reverse complement.
AAAAAGCAAAAATGGGAAACCACTGCAACAGGACTTCCGCAAATTAACGGAGCTGTTAATTATCAAAATAATATAAAACAGCAAGTTTCATTGCTTCCTGCAAGTGCTTTTGACCCATACAATCAAATTAGACAATTAAATGACTTTTACGACTTAAGTAGTTTACCAGTTGTTGACAATATTCCTAGTGCGCCTAATGCAGATGATTTTATTCCTGTAGTATTTGGAGCAAAACAAACTGTAAATGCAAACATTACATTAAACCAGTTGATTTTTGACGGTTCGTATTTAGTAGGATTGCAATCAGCAAAGGTGTTTTTAGAAATTTCGGAAAACGCTAAAGAGAAAACTGATTTAGAAATTCGTAAGGCAGTTATTAATGCATATGGAAATGTGTTACTTTCTGAAGAAAGCGTTGCTATTTTAGAACGAAATAAGGTGACACTTGAGAAAAACTTGAATGAAACGAAAAAAATCTACGAAAACGGATTAACGGAAGAAGAAGATGTAGAACAACTTGAAATTACATTAGCAAGTATTGAAAGTAATTTACGTAATGTAAAACGCTTACGTGATTTATCATACAAAATGCTAAACATTACGTTAGGTATTGATTTAAATAATGATACTAAACTTACAGATACACTTCAGGCATTAACATTGGAAAACATTATACCATCAATATTAACTGTTGACGACGATGTTACCAATACTGTTGATTATAGAATTGCATCGAATGATACACGTTCTAAAGAATTGTTATTAAAGTTGGAAAAAAGCAAAGCATTGCCGTCTCTTTCAGGATTTGTAACTGCTGGTTATAATGGAAACGGAAACTCTTTTGAGTTTTTCCAGAAACAACAACAATGGTTTGGTTCTGCCGCTTTTGGTGTAAGCTTAAATATACCAATCTTTAGTTCATTGCAACGAAGAGCTGCAACACAACGTGCTAAAATCAATTTAGACAAAGCAAAAGATGACTTAACAGAAACCGAACAACAACTAAAACTACAAGTAGCTTCTGCAAAAAGTGATTATCAATTATCAATTGAAGAATACGAAACAGCTAAGAAAAACTTGAGACTTTCTGAACGCATTGAGAAAAAGAATCAAGTGAAATTCTTTGAAGGCGTTGCATCAAGTTTCGATTTGCGTCAAGCACAAACACAATTATATTCTGCACAACAAGAATATTTACAAGCCATGCTCGATGTTATCAACAAGAAAGCTGAATTAGAAACAATTTTAAATCAAACAAATTAAGTTCATAAACTTAAAGAAATAATAAATCAACCGTAATGAAAAAAATAAATATACTACTCATTCCAATTTTGCTTCTTTTAGCTTCATGTGGTGGCGGAAATAAAGATGTAGATGCACTTATTGCTACAAAGGACGTTAAGAAATTAGAAGAAAAAAGAGATGCATTGAAGGCTGAAAAGGCAGCACTTGATGTAAAAATTCAACAGCTTTCAGATGCAATGGAAGAAATTAATCCAACAAAAAAATATCCTTTAGTAACAACAATTATTGCTAAAGACACCATTTTTAATCACTATTTAGAATTGCAAGGAAATGTAGATACTAAGAAAAATATTGTGATTACTCCTGAGATGTCTGGAATTTTGAAACAAGTATTTGTAAAAGAAGGACAACGTGTTGCAAAGGGACAAATTTTAGCTAGAGTTGATGATAACGGATTGAGTCAACAATTAGCACAATTGCAAATTCAGGCAGATTTAGCTAAGACAACTTACGATCGTCAAAAAAGATTGTGGGATCAAAAAATAGGTTCTGAAATTCAGTACTTACAAACAAAATCTTCATACGAGGCACAACAAAAAGCAGTTGATCAATTAAACGTTCAAATTTCTAAAACAGCAATTAGAGCACCTTTTTCTGGTGTAATTGATGATGTAATTACGGAGCAAGGTTCTGTCGTTGGTGCTGGACAATCGCAAATTATTCGTATTGTGAACTTACGTGATATGTACATTGAAGCTGTGATTCCTGAAAAGTATCTAACAAGCGTTGTAAAAGGTGCAGATGTAGAAGTATTTTTCCCTGTATTAGGAACAACAACGAAGGAGAAAATTCGTCAGGCTGGAGATTTTATTGATCCAAATAATCGTACGTATAAAATTGAAATTGGCGTTTCTAACAAAGAAGGAAACATTAAGCCAAACTTAACTGCAAAGTTAAAAATCAATGATTATACGAACCCAAAAGCAATCTTAATTCCACAAAGTGTTATTTCAGAAAATGCAGAAGGAGAACAATATGTGTTCATTGCGAGCGATATCAATGATAAAAATGCTAAAGCAACACGTGTCATTATTAAAACAGGAAAAACACAAGGTGATTTTATTGAAATTACAAGTGGATTAAACGATGGTGATGCAGTTATTAAAGAAGGCGCTCGAAGTGTAAAAGATGATCAAGAAATTAAGATCATAACTAAAAATTAACCTCTACCAAATGGCTAACAAAAAAACAAATAAAGAGTTCATTTTATCCTCTTGGGCGATTGATAATAAAACTATTATCTACATCGTAATGGGCTTAATTCTCGTCTTGGGAGTCTCAGCATACTTCAGTATGCCTCGAGAAAACTTCCCAGAAATTATAGAAACTAAAATCTACGTAAGTACCGTATATCCTGGAAACACTGCGGAAGATATTGAAAAATTAATTGTAGATCCATTAGAAGATCGACTCAAAAACGTAAGCGGTGTTATAAAAGTAACCTCTACTTCACAGGAAGATTACGGAATTATTGTTGTTGAATTTGATGAGAAAATCAGTGTTGAATCGGCAAAGTTTAAAGTAAAAGATGAAGTTGATGCCGAAAAAGGTGGTGAAGATTGGCCAACATTTAATGGTGCCAAGGTAGAACCAACTATCTTCAACCTAAACATTTCAGAAGAAACACCTATTCTTAACATCAACGTTTCTGGAGATTATCCTGTAGACAAATTAAAAGAATTTGCCGAAATACTAGAAGATGATATTGAAGATTTCGAAGAAATAAAACAAGTTGATATTCGTGGTGCACAAGAAAAAGAAGTAGAAGTTGCGGTTGATGTCTATAAAATGATGGCTGCACAAGTAAACTTTGAAGATATCAGAAGTGCAATTGCTAATGGAAACTCAACTATCTCTGCAGGAAACATGATTTCTTCTGGACAGCGACGTACCATTAGAATTATTGGTGAAATTGATGACCCTAAAGAACTTGAAAACTTCGTTGTAAAATCGTTAGATGGACCTGTATACCTTAGAGATGTTGCCGAAGTACGCTTCAGAGAAGAAGACAAAACAACCTATGCACGAAAATTTGGTAAAAGTGTCGTAATGCTTGATGTAAAAAAACGATCGGGTAAAAACATGGTTGCCGCTGCTGAGAAAATTAGTGAGGTTATTGTTAAATTTAAAAGTTCACACCAAGATCTTGAAGTTTCTATCACCAATGATCAATCTGAAAAAACCATCAATCAAGTAAATGACTTGGTAAATAATATTATTTTCGGAATCGTCTTGGTAGTATTCGTACTTATGTTTTTCTTAGGATTTAGAAACGCACTATTTGTCGGATTGGCAATTCCAATGTCGATGTTTATGTCGTTTTTCATCCTAGACATGCTAGGTTATACAATGAATACAATGATTCTATTTGCCTTAATTATGGGACTTGGAATGTTGGTAGATAACGGAATTGTGGTGGTTGAAAACGTTTATCGCTTAATGGAAGAAGAAGGAATGTCACGCATAGAAGCTGCGAAAAAAGGGATTGGAGAAATTGCATTTCCAATTATCATTTCTACCTTAACAACAGTAGCTGCCTTTGTTCCTTTAGGAATGTGGCCAGGAACTATGGGACAATTCATGATTTATTTCCCAATCACACTTTCAGTTGTACTAGGTTCTTCCCTATTTGTGGCAATCTTTATCAACTCGTTAATGGTTTCTCAATTCATGGAAGTTGGCGAGCGTGAATTAAAAATGAGACAACTATTAATTATTACGGTAGTATTATTGGTATTAGGAATTTTATCCTATGTAATTGGCGGCGGATCTAGCGGTTTAGGAACATTATTCATATTCGTTGCTATCATGTTTTGGGTGTATAAATATGTACTAAAACCAATGGCACGTTTCTTTCAAACTAAAATGTTAGCTGCGTTAGAAAGATCATACGAACGATTTTTACGATTCGCTTTAGGAAGTTGGAGACCGTATGTAATTACAATAGGAACATTTGTTTTATTATTCTTAGCATTTGGACTTTTTGGCGCATCAATAGGAAGTAAACGTACCAAAATAGAATTCTTTCCAGACAATAAACCAAATCAGATTATTGTTTACATCGAATATCCACAAGGAACGGCGATTGAAAAAACAAATATTATTACCAAAGAAATTGAAGCGCGTGTATACGAAGTCTTAAACGGCGATGAATACATGGATGCTGACAATAACTTCTTAGTAGAATCTGCGGTATCACAAGTTGGTGAAGGAGCTGGAAACCCACAAACAGATGGTGGTTCGGCTGCGGAAATGCCACACAAAGCAAAAATTACTGCTTCTATGCGTGAATACAAATTCCGAAAAGGAGAAGACAGTGAAGTATTGCGTCAAAAAGTAACAGAGTCCTTAAAAGGAATTTATCCTGGGGTTGCAATTTCTGTTGAAAAAGATGCTGTTGGTCCGCCAGCAGGTTATCCAATCAACATTGAATTAGAAGGTGACGATTATACACAGTTGATTGCAGAAGCTGAAAGAATGCGTGATTTAATCAATACTAAAAACATTCCAGGTATTGAAGAATTAAAAATTGACGTCAACAAAGGGAAACCTGCAATGCAAGTCGTTGTTGACAGAGAAAAAGCGGGAGAATTAGGTGTTTCTGCTGGACAAGTTGGACAACAATTACGAAACTCTTTATTTGGTGTAAAAGCTGCTGTGTACAAAGAAAATGGAGAAGATTATGACATCTATGTACGTTTCAATAATGACAACCGATACAATCTAAGCTCGTTATTTAACCAAAAAATGATTTTCAGAAATCAAATGGGACAGTTAAAAGAAATTCCTGTTTCTGCGGTTGTAAAGCAAAATAATACTTCTGGTTTTAGTGCTATCAAACACAAACAGAAAAAACGTGTTGTAACAGTGTATTCTGGTATGTCACCAGGATTTACAGATGCTGGAGCGATTGTAGCGCAGATTCAAGCAGAAATGACTGAGTTTAAACCAACTGGTATCAAAATTGATTATACAGGACAAATTGAAGAACAAAACAAGCAACAAGCTTTCTTAGGAAGTGCATTTTTTGCCGGACTTGGATTAATTATGTTAATCTTAATCTTCCAATTTAGTTCTATCTCAAAACCAACAATCATTATGATTGCGATTTTCTTAAGTTTGATCGGTGTTTTTGGTGGAATATTAATTACTGGTGCGCCATTCGTAATTATGATGACAATGATGGGAATTATCTCCTTGGCGGGAATTGTGGTAAACAATGGTGTAGTTTTACTTGATTATAATCAGCTACTGATTGATCGTAAAAAGGAAGAACTCAAAATTCCTGAAGATAGATACTTACCAATAAATCATGTATATGAAGCAGTCGTACGAAGTGGAAAAGCACGTTTGCGCCCTGTATTACTAACAGCAATTACAACGGTATTAGGATTAATTCCATTAGCCATCGGATTCAACATTGACTTCTTTTCACTATTCAGTGAATTTGATCCAAAAATATATATTGGTGGAGACAACGTAATATTCTGGGGACCATTAGCATGGACAGTAATCTACGGATTAATCATTGCAACATTCCTTACGTTGATTATCGTTCCAATACTATTCTTCTTAATCACCAAATTCAAGTTCTGGTTGTTCAAAAGCAAACGACCAATCGAATTTGAAAGTATTATAAAAGACGACGAAGATATCAATGAGATTGATTTACCATTAGAAACGGTATAACAGAAATATATAAAAACAAAGACTCCGCTAAAAAGCGGAGTTTTTTGTTTAGCTTTGAATCTATACAAAATCTAAAAGCTGATGATAAAAGGACTGTATGAAACTCATTTATTTGTTGAAAATCTTGAACGCTCCATTGATTTTTATAAAAATACGCTTGAATTAAAACAATGTCGCTTCAACAATGAACGTAGAACTGCTTTTTTCTGGATTGGAGAAGACAAACAATTTATGTTAGGTTTATGGGAAAAACCTAAAAACGAAATTGATATTAGACATTTTGCGTTTCAATGCGATCCTGATTGGATTCTAAACGAATCCGTGAATTATCTCAAAGCTCGAAATATTAAATACTGGAACTTTTTAAATGATGGAAATAAAGGTCCCATGGTTTTTGTTTGGACACCAGCTATTTCAATATATTTCAATGATCCAGATGGACATGAACTTGAATTCATCGGAATTTTACCTGGAAAAACTAAATCTGACAAAGAAAAACGAGTAGTCACTTATGAAAAATGGCTAAAAATAAAAAATGAATAAAGTGCCTTAGACTCTTTTGTAAATCTAAATTTCATAAAACAAAAAATCCCGAAATCTACATGAGATTTCGGGATTTTTAATGATCGTTATTTTTCTATTTGTTGCTCACAACCGGATTTGAATTTTTCCAAGTATTAACACCAACAATTTTACTATTAGAATAATCTACTTCGCTTAAACGATTTGTGTTCCAAAAGAACCACTTTCCTACTTTCTGTCCATTTTCATAATTCCCAACAGCAATTTTCTTTCCATTGACATCATATGATTTCCATTCTCCTTGTAACTTTCCTTTTAATGTAAAAGTACCTGTCTGAGCTATTGTTCCATTATCATGAAAATAAGTAGCTTCAATTACATCTCCTTTTTTCTCTAATATAGGTTTGTTTGTTTGTGCGAATGCAGTAACTCCTGATACTAGGAAAACTGCTATTAAAAGTAACTTTTTCATATCTATATATTTTAAATAATTTGAGGCTTATTAATAATTATGTTACAAACTTAACGTTTTTTTTACTTTTAAGCAACATTTGCGTAACATTAAATTAACATTGCGAACGTAAAAACCTAATTACATGCAACTTAAGTATTAAGTAAAATCATCTCCTTACAAGAAAAAGGGTGAAAACACCTGTTCCTATTTAGGATATACATGGCATTATTCCTAATCAAAACAAGCTAGTTTTGAAAAAACTAGATTAAAAACTAAAACTACTTTTATGGGATCAATTGGAATTGAATGGGTCAATGAATACAACGGAAATGCTTCTGACCTTAGCAATAATGATGATAATGCCAGAGGTTTTTACAACAAACTACAAGGTGTCAAACAATTTGATTATGGAAACAACCTAGCATGGGATCGAGATTTTGAACAATCAGGAAAAGGAAGTCCTTCTGACGGAACCGACACAACCTATGCTGATAATGTAGACATTGCTTTCTTCTCAGGTCACGGATCAAGAAGTTATTTGCTTTTTGGAAGAAATGACTTTGATGACGGAAAAGCTCGAAATACAGAAATGACACTTGGAGATAAAGACTTGGAATGGATTGTTTTTGACGGTTGCCAAGCTCTAGAATTTGATGATGTTTTTGACCGTTGGGGATGGGGAGTTTTTAAAGGATTACACTTCATATTAGGATTTGCAACTATATGTTATGACCGAAGAGACCGTGGTGAAAAATTTGCAAAACGATTAAATGATTCTTGGACTGTTCGTGAAGCTTGGATCAAAGCCTGTATCGAAACAGAGCCAACAGAAACAAAGTGGGCGTATTTGCGTGCAATGGAAGGAAGCATCAACACGTTAAACGATCATTGGCATGGAAAAGGGTTTATAAGTATCGATCCTGATAACCCAACTTCTTTAGCATACGCAAACGGAAACTGTTAACATTCAATCATCAAAAAAAGTAAAAAATGAAAGATTCATTATTCAAATTTAATACAGAACTACCAAAACATATTGGTCAAGTACCAATGTATAAAACATTTCACTTTGATACAGCTTCGGCTAAAAACAAAGAATATGCAGAGTACATCGCAAAACGCACAGAACTTTTACGTGAAAACTTCAAAACGGAAGGCGAACTGAGAGATTTAGGAGATCAACTCATCATTAGAAACGAAAGAGAAGCGTTAGAAATATATACTGGAAGTGACTCATTTTGGTGGACAGATCGCAAAAACGCATACAGCGAAAACAAAGAATTATCTAGGAATTTACCTTCTGAAAAAGATGCAATTCGCAGTGCCAAAAAGCTTTTAGAGCAATTAAAAATTGACGAAAGCACGATGAAAATACACTCCGTCACAAACTCTTTTGCTTCAATCAGTGAATCACCAAAAGACAAAAATCCAGAAAAATTTCCAACAAGTGTCAATGTAAACTTTACACACGAATTAGAAGGGTTACCTATATTTGGTTCGGGTGCAAAAACACAAATATCATTCATAAACAATGATCAATTAATTCAATTTGTACATTTCAACAGAACACCGAAACAAGATGGAAAAGCGGAAGTAATTTCACCCGAAGACGCAGTACAACAAGTGTTTGACAACAAACGATTTGCAATCATAAGAAAACAAGGAAAAAGCTCAGGGGAAATTACAGATGTAAGCTTAGGATACTATGCAGCAAGTCCTTCAGATTTGCAACGATTTTTAATTCCAGTATATAAAGTACAAGGAAATGTATCTACACCTGAATTAGAAAACTATGATTTTAACTTATATGTAATTGCAGCCAAGGAAAGTCAAGCAATGGCAAAGCAAAAAGGTCAAATAAATCAACCTTTGGAAACTGTATTTAATTAATAAAAAAGAAAACGCTTCTATAGTAGAAGTGTCTTCTTTCTTAAATATATAAATAGATTGAAAGTCAAACCTATCAATTCGTACTCATAATTCTAAAACGATTCTTGGTTTTGTACTAATACAATTTAATCTAAACCTAACCCAGAGGGTTCAAAGTTACATTTGCAGGTTGAGCAACAGTATCCACATTAAGTTCTACTGTTTGATATCCAGAAAAAGAAAATAATAAATCTACTGGTAGTTCGGCTACTTCAATCGTAAAGTTACCGTGTAAGCCAGCATAAGTACTTTGTGACGTTCCTTTAACAGTGACATTAGCGCCAACAAATGGTTGTCCATTTGCTCCATTTGTTACATTTCCTGTAATAGTATTTTGTGCCATGATATTGATTGATTAATATTTTTATATGCTGAAACTAATATTTTTTTTACACATTGATGCTTTTTTATAGGAAAAACGACAAAACTAAACAAAGGGCTACTTACGTATTCTAAAAATATTTAGTTGTCTTAGTGATCTACCAAAAACCATTAAATCTTCGCTTTTAAAACCGTATACACATGCAAAGATCATATGGATTGATGAACTCGGCACACAAGAAGGTCAAACGAATCAAGTCTTAGAAACCGTTTTTAATTAATAGCAGTTTTGAGAACGCTTTGCTAATTATAGTGAAGCGTTTTTCTTTTTAAGCGAAACTTCTTTCAGTTTCAATTTTATATTCTTGTCTCCTATTCTATTTATTTCATAAAAAGAACTCCCAAAATATTTCAATTCCTACACCATTCATCCACCAAAAACCATTAAATTTGCGCTTTTAAAATCGCATATACATGTACAGATCACATAGTTGTGGTGAACTAAGAGCATCACACATTACACAAGAAGTTACCCTTTCAGGTTGGGTACAAAAATCTAGAGATAAAGGGTTTATGATTTGGATCGATCTTCGTGATCGTTACGGAATCACACAATTAATCTTTGATGAAGAACGTACACCAACAGCCGTTTTTGAAAAAGCAAAAACACTTGGAAGAGAGTTTGTAGTTCAAGTAAAAGGAACAGTGATTGAGCGTGAAGCAAAAAACGCAAAAATGGCAACAGGTGACATTGAAATTCTTGTTACCGAATTGACATTATTAAACGCTTCCTTATTGCCACCTTTCACGATTGAAGATGATACAGATGGTGGAGAAGATATCCGAATGAAATATCGTTACCTTGATATTCGTCGAAATCCTGTAAAAAATAGCTTAATATTCCGTCACAAAGTAACGATGGAAGTTCGCAAATACTTGTCAGAGCAAGAATTTATAGAAGTTGAAACACCTTATTTAATAAAGTCTACGCCAGAAGGCGCACGTGATTTTGTAGTGCCTTCACGTATGAACGAAGGACAATTTTACGCATTACCACAATCGCCACAAACCTTCAAGCAACTCTTGATGGTTGGTGGAATGGATAAATATTTTCAGATAGTAAAATGTTTCCGTGATGAAGATTTAAGAGCTGACAGACAACCAGAATTTACGCAAATTGACTGCGAAATGGCGTTTGTAGAGCAAGAAGATATTTTAAATGTATTTGAAGGATTAACACGTCACTTACTAAGTGAAATCAAAGGAATTGACATTGAAAAATTCCCAAGAATAACGTATGATCACGCAATGAAAACCTACGGAAATGACAAACCAGACATTCGTTTTGGAATGGAATTCGGTGAGTTAAATGAAGTTGCACAACATAAAGAATTCAATGTATTCAATTCGGCAGAATTAGTAGTCGGAATTGCAGTTCCTGGAGCAGCAAGTTACACACGTAAACAAATCGACAAACTGATTGATTGGGTAAGACGTCCACAAGTTGGCGCGTTAGGAATGGTATACGTAAAATGTAATGAAGATGGAACGTTTAAATCATCTGTAGATAAATTCTACGATCAAGAAGATTTAGCAAAATGGGCAGAAGCAACTGGCGCCAACCCAGGTGATTTAATCTGTGTATTATCTGGAAACACCAACAAAGTACGTGCACAACTAAGTGCTTTACGTATGGAATTAGCAGAACGTTTAGGATTGCGTAATCCTGAAGAATTTGCTCCACTTTGGGTAATGGACTTCCCATTATTAGAATTGGATGAGGAAACTGGACATTACCATGCAATGCACCATCCATTTACATCTCCAAAACCTGGTCAATTAGAGTTATTAGACACAAACCCAGGTGATGTAAAAGCAAACGCATACGATTTAGTCTTAAACGGAAATGAAATTGGTGGTGGATCTATTCGTATTCACGATAAAGAAATGCAAGCAATAATGTTTAAGCATTTAGGATTTACCGAAGAAGAAGCTAAAGCACAATTTGGTTTCCTAATGGACGCTTTCCAATACGGAGCGCCACCACATGGAGGATTGGCTTTTGGATTGGATAGATTAGTAGCTATTTTAGGTGGACAAGAAACCATTCGTGATTTCATTGCATTCCCGAAAAACAACTCTGGCCGTGATGTTATGATTGATGCGCCTGCAACAATTGATGACGCACAATTAAAAGAATTAAGTATCAAACTTGATTTACAAGCATAAAAATTATCAATATATACTTTATACAAATCTCTTAGAATTAAAATTCTAAGAGATTTTTGTTTTTACAGTAATACTAAATATAAAGTAAACTACGAATTAAAATTTATCGTTATTAACATGCATAACACGATTCTGGAGAACATGTCGTAGCACACGTAACGGGACTTGTTGGTGGAGGCGCACAATGACCAGGTAAATCCAAGGTACAACCACAAGTTGGAGGCACTGGATCATCGAGAAGACTCATACCTATTTCAGGACGTCTACCAGCAATAATTGTTGGCATATTTTCAAATTTTGAAATAACACTTTTATTAAGTGAGAGTGATCTAAGATTTCCTTTTTTCATAATACACGATTTTAAAATTAATGATAAAACAAGGTAGTAAATTGTAATCATATACGCTGTAGTTCATACAATACGAATAGAAGTTGATACCACTATGTAAGTTGTACATATAATATATACGTTAGGATTTATTTTTTTCATTAGATTTATACTATAAAATAACTAAATGAGAATCATTAAAATAGTTGCCATCATTTTAGGAATAGCATTGTTATGCGTTGCTGGGTTTCTAGGATATTCATACTACAACTACACAGAAGCTTTTAATACCGAAAATAAACCTTACAAAACCTATATTGGCTATATAGATCAAGAAAAAGCATTGCTCAACACAGAATATGAACTTTGCGATGAAAATAGAATTTACAATACCTACAGCAGCGCTGGTTTAAAAGCGTATAAAGGTACAAAGAAGCGTTTTCGCGATCATATTGAAGCTTCTTTTAATGAAAATACGTTTACAGATTCAGGCTATCTAAATTTTCGTTTCTTAGTAAATTGTGAAGGAAATGCAGGTTGGTTTGAAATCATTCAAATGAATTTAGATTTAGAAGAAACCTCTTTAAACAAAACAATGGTGGATTCACTTTTCAAGATTACATCAAATCCTGAAAACTGGGAAATTATTGAATATTACGAAGCACCAAGAAATTATTACATGTACGTATCATATCGAATAGAAAATGGAAAAGTTACTGAAATTATCCCTTAGTTTTTGTTGTCTATGTTTGCTGTTTTCGTGTGAAGATGATGCAAAAAGTAAAAGACAACGTGCAGAAAAACGTTATAAAGAAGCGATTCAATTTACGCAAGGTTCAATTCCTTTTCAAAACGGAATTGCGGAAGCTGTAGAAATTGATCCAACATATGAGCAAGCCGTTTACGAATTGTCGGTTGCACACTTAAAACGTGGAATGCCGCACAAATGGTTGCCGCAATATAACAAAGCGCTTGTCATGAATCCTGAACATCGATATCCTTGGCGCGGTTATTTATATTTATGGTTTTACCGAGATTATAAAAAAGCCATTGCAGATTTTGATGCTTCTGACTCGTTGACGCCAAAGTTTATAGATGCTCCACAAGGTCACAGTGTCGATTATTGGAGAGGAATTGCCTATTTAGGTTTGAAAGATTACGAAAAATCTATTGCGTATTTTGACAAACATATTAAAAAAGAAACCGAAGAAACTGGCGAAGATTGGGTAGAGCATGAAGCATTTTTATACCTGGGAATTGCTCATTATGAAGCTGGAAATCCTGCGAAAGCTTTAAAAAATTTCAATTTATTACTAAAATACAATGCAGAATTTTCAAATGCCAAGTATTACAAAGTTTTACTATTGTTAGATGAACTCCAATTGCTTCAACAAGAAATTACAATGAAAGGATCACGTTATGGCGATTTAACTCACACAATGATTCCCAAAGAAAAATTTCAAAAGAAAAAGCAAGAAGCACTTTCTATGATTACCGAAGCCATCGATGATTTTTATAATGGATATTACGATCAGCGTCCATATGTAGAAACGATGCGACAATTATATATAGAAGATTATGAAAATCTGAAAACGAAATTGGAATCGATGCATTAGATTTGTACTTTTAAAAGATACAAACTAACAAATGCCAACGCAGAAAAAATCATTATTTAGACGTTTCTTAATTTGGAGATACAAACATATTTCCAACAAAAATTTTGTCTTTATATTAAGTGTATTAGTTGGTTTAGGCTCCGGATTGGTTGCCGTTACAATTAAAAACATCACTTTCTGGATTCAGGCATTGTTAGAGAATGGAATCATTTTTTCTAAAAATCAACTGTATTTTATTTTGCCACTTGTTGGACTCTTTTTGGTCTATTTAGTATTAAAATTTGTCTTCAAGAAAAAAACCGAACATGCTATTTCGTCCATTTTGTATGCGTTATCCAAACGCACTGGAATTATTGCAAACTATAAAATGTATGTGCCACTCATTACAGCGCCACTAACGGTTGGTTTTGGTGGTTCTGTCGGATTGTTAGGTCCTGCAGTTGCTTCGGGTTCGGCAATAAGCTCCAATATTAGCAAACTTTTTCACATCAATAGTAAAACACGAATGTTACTAATTGGTTGTGCAGCCGCTGGCGCGATTTCTTCTATATTTAAATCGCCAATTGCAGCTATCATTTTTGCGATTGAAGTCTTTAGTTTAGATTTGACTTTAACGTCTTTAATACCTTTATTATTAGCGTCTGTCTCGGCAGTTGTGACTTCGTATTTTTTTCTTGGAAATGAAAACTTATTCAACTTTACACTTTCAGAACAATTTCAACTCAGTGATATTCCTTTCTACATTGCACTTGGTGTTGGTACGGCGTTTGCGTCTATCTATTTTACCAAAATGCATTTTGCAATCACGCAATTTTTTGACCGATTTAAAAATAAAGTATCCAAACTTATTATTGGTGGATTGGCCATTGGTGTAATGCTCTATTTTATTCCACCATTGTATGGAGAAGGTTTTGGATTCATCACTAATTTACTCGATGGAAATCATATAGAAGCGCTCGGGAAAACACCTTTAGACAATTACACAGAAAATATCTGGATTGTCATTGTACTTTTGATCGGAATGACCATTTTTAAAGCCATTGCCATGACTACAACATTTGCAGCTGGTGGATCGGGAGGAATTTTTATTCCAACAATGGTGATGGGAAGTGCATTGGGAAATATTGTAGCAAAAGTGATCAATCAGTTTGGGTTTAATGTATCTGAAGCTAACTTTACATTGGTCGGAATGGCAGGATTAATTGCAGGAGTTTTGCATGCACCATTAACGGCAATTTTCTTGATTGCTGAAATTACTGGTGGCTACGATTTGTTTGTCCCTTTAATGTTAACTTGTGCTATTTCGTTTCTCATCACAAAAAATCTATTAAACTATACTATTTACACACGCGAACTGGCTTCAACAGGCGAATTATTGACACATAATAAAGATGAAACAGTATTGACATTAATGGCATTAGATACTGTTATTGAGCAAAATTTCAGTAAAATTCAACCAGAAATGACCTTGGGAGAACTATTGCATAAAGCAGTAGCAAAATCAAAACGAAACTTATTTCCTGTTGTTGATGAAGATGAATTTTTAGTTGGAATTATTGTGTTGGATGATATTCGTGAGTTTATGTTTGACACTTCTTTGTACGATTCACTTTCGGTGAACGATTTTATGCATGCAGCGCCCGATTATATTATTTATGAAGAAGATAATATGAAATCGGTGATGAAAAAGTTTCAAGATAGCAGCGCTTGGAATTTGCCTGTTTTAAAAGAAGGAAAATATTACGGATTCGTTTCAAAATCAAAAATGTTAACCGCGTATAGGAGAAAGTTGATTACTTTTACACGATAGTCTTTTCAACTAAAAAATAAACAAATGAAATACATTCTTATCATACTACTCATCATTTTATTAGGTGTTGGAATATTTGCAAATTACTACGAATTTCAGGAAGAAAATTTTGAGCAAAAAGTAATTGGACTTTGTATTTTAACCTTTTCTTTTGTTTGGATGCCACTATTTATTTACTACAGATATAAAGATAAAAAGAAGGAAGATTTTATACTTTCAAACGATAAGTTGAAGGAAATGAATGACTTCGCTCGAAAAGAATAACGCAAAAAACATTTAACATTTGTATTGGTTATGCATTAAAAGTGCTAACTTAGTTACTTATTAATTTTATTTTTTATCACAAATGACTGGTACAGTTAAATTTTTCAATGAATCTAAAGGTTTTGGATTCATTACCAACGATGACACAGGAAAAGACATTTTTGTCCACATTTCTAACTTGAACGGCTTAGTTTTAAACGAAGGCGATAACGTTTCTTTTGAGGAAGAAGAAGGACGAAAAGGAATGGTTGCCGCACAGGTACAAATTATTGAATAGTAATTTACTAACCACTTTCACAATTTCACGCGCAATGATACATTGCGCGTTTTTTTATGAATTTAAATTTCGTTTTTGACTAAAAAATTGTTTTAATAAGTTTGAAGCTTCTTCAGCCATAATTCCGCCTTTCATCACCGTTTTTGGATGTAATTTAGTGTCTAATTTTATGCAACCTCGATCTTCATCACGTGCACCATAGACAATGTTTGAAATTTGACTCCAATACAATGCGCCTGCGCACATTTGGCAAGGTTCGAGCGTTACATACAACGTGCATCTTTTTAAATATTTTCCACCTAAAAAGTTTGCCGCCGCTGTAATGGCTTGCATTTCTGCATGTGCTGTAACATCCGTTAAGGTTTCTGTTAAGTTATGTCCGCGCGCAATAACTCTGTTATCAATAACAATCACAGCTCCTACAGGGACTTCGCCTTTTTCAAACGCCATTTCTGCTTCTTGCAGTGCTTTTTTCATGAAATAATTGTCGTCGTAAATATCCTCTAGTTTCATTGTGGAATTTTAGGCAAAGCTACGATTTATGATATATATTTTAATGCCAAAAATGCCACCATTTACATATATGTCCTCCAAAATTAGCAAATGCAGATACTGAAAAAGTTAACATTACTACTAAAAGCAATTGTTTACGGTTTGATATTTTTTTCATACTAAATTATTATTAAATGTTTTAAACAAGTTACAAACTATGATAAACTATAACAAAAAGTATGACTAGTATAAACAGATCATTATTTAAAATTGTAATTTTACATTTCTTAATTCACCCATGAAAAATATACTTTCACATATTCATTCTCCTATTGACTTACGTAAACTTTCAAAAGAAGATTTGCCACAAGTTGCACAAGAATTGCGTGAATTTATTATTGATATTGTAGCTACGAAAGAAGGGCATTTAGGCGCAAGTTTAGGTGTTGTAGAGTTGACCATTGCGTTACATTATGTGTTTGACACTCCAAATGATTTACTTGTTTGGGACGTTGGACATCAAGCATATGGGCATAAAATTTTGACGGAACGTAAAGACGTTTTTCACACTAATAGACAACGAAACGGAATTTCTGGATTTCCTAAACGTGATGAAAGTGAGTATGATACTTTTGGCGTTGGACATTCGTCTACGGCGATTTCTGCAGCTTTAGGAATGGCAATTGCTTCCAAATTACAGCAAGATTTTACCAAACAGCATATTGCTATTGTTGGCGACGCTTCTATTGCTAGTGGAATGGCGTTTGAAGCCATGAATCATGCTGGTGTGACTGATACTAATATTTTGGTGATTCTGAATGATAACGCTATCGGAATTGATCCGAGTGTTGGCGCATTGAAAATGTATTTAACGAATGTGAAGAAAGGAACTCAGAAGCAAGATAATATTTTTGAAGCGTTAAATTTTGAATATTCTGGACCAATTGATGGACATGATATTTTTGCGGTTGTTGCCGAATTGGAGCGATTAAAAACCATAAAAGGTCCAAAGTTTTTGCATGTTATTACCACAAAAGGAAAAGGATTGCAGCAAGCAGAAGAAAATCAAGTTACATACCATGCGCCAGGAAAGTTTGATAAAGTTACAGGAGAACTGACACCTAAAAATACCGCACATTTACCACCAAAGTTTCAAGATGTTTTTGGTCATACAATTGTTGAACTTGCTAATGAAAACGAGAAGATTGTTGGAATTACGCCAGCAATGCCAACAGGAAGTTCATTAAAATATATGATGGAAGCAATTCCCGAACGTGCGTTTGATGTTGGAATTGCTGAACAACATGCTGTTACACTTGCTGCAGGAATGGCGACAGAAGGGTTAATTCCGTTTTGCAATGTATATTCTACGTTTTTGCAACGCGCATACGATCAGGTAATACATGATGTTGCTTTGCAGAATTTACCAGTAATTTTTTGTTTAGATAGAGCTGGATTGGTTGGACAAGATGGAGCTACACATCATGGTGTATTCGATATAGCTTATTTACGTTGCATTCCAAACCTCATCATTTTTGCGCCTTTGCATGAAGTTGCATTACGAAATATAATGTACACAGCACAACTTGGATTGGAACATCCAATAGCAATTCGGTATCCAAGAGGTCGCGGAATGTTACAAGATTGGAAACAACCTTTTGAGAAAATCGAAATTGGAAAAGGACGCTATATTAAAGAAGGAACACATATTGCCGTGTTAAGTATTGGACATATTGGATCGGCAGCTATAGAAGCTGTCAAAGAGTTTGATTTGTCTAAACGAATTGCCTTGTTTGATATGCAGTTTGTAAAACCTTTGGATGAAACGTTATTACATAAAGTGTTTGAAAAATTTGACACAATTGTAACGCTTGAAGATGGCGCAATTAAAGGTGGCTTTGGAAGTGCTATTATTGAGTTTGCTTCACAATATAAGTATACAAATACACTACATACACTTGGAATTCCTGATCGTTTTATTGAACATGGAACTGTGGAAGAATTGCATGATGAATGTGGAATTTCTAAGAATGCAATCAAAGAATTGTTGATTTCTTTATTGAATAATTAATATCAAGCTAGGCTTGATTCAGTATTTAAAGTTTTGATCACTATCTTTTTTCTTGATAAAAAAGAAACAAAAAATCAATCCTTCCGCAGGAAATTGCTGCGCAACATTCACTCACTAATCTACATGCGTTACGCTGCGCGTCGCAATTCCGATTGTTCATTCATTATTTCTTCGGACAGGCGAAACCTTTTTGAGATATAATTGAAGTACTAGATTTTTATTTCAAATTAACGCATTAATAAAAAAATAAATCGTCCAATTTTCACATCGTTAGATTGATCAATTACTGAATTACAATTTTTTGAGTTCTAACGTTACTGTTTTGTTGAATTTTAAAGATATACACACCTGAAGATAAACCAGATAGATTCAAGTTAGTTGGTGTATTTTTAGTCAAGCTTACTGTTTTATTGTACACATTTTGTCCTGATAATGTATACACAAAAATACTTCCTTTTCCGTTTTCATTCGCGCTAAGCGTCATATGTCCATCAGAAATAGTCGGATAGATTTTAAATGTATTTTCTGGCTGAATTTCCACAGTATTTAGTGTTCCTGATAAGAAGTTTCCTGTAAATAAACCGCGCCCGTATGTTGTTGCTAATACTGTATGATCCGAAGTTCTTTCATCTAAATCTAAGACAGAAACTCCGCGCATTCCATTGTCTGATCGTATCCAAGTTGGTGAATTTGTATCAAAATCTTGCGAACGCCAAACACCTAAACCAGTTCCAATGATTACTTCTGATCCGGCAGTGAGCAACGGATTCATTAAGATACATTTTACTGGTAAATCTGGTAAATTTCCTTCTTTGTTTTTCCATGAAGTACCTTTATTTTCAGAAAACCAAACATTACTTACACCATAATTATGAAACGTTACTAAGAGTTCGTTTTCATTTAAACCAAATTCAATATCAGAAATACTTCCTGCAAAATTAACATCGCTTATGTCTGTAAACGTTGGTGTTTCCGTATGTGGATTGTCAATTTTGAGTAATTTACCATTTTTTAACCCTGCAAATAATGTTTGTCCGTCTGCCGAAATTTTTAAAGCTGTTGTTACGTTATCAAGTAACGGATCCGTTATTTCAAAGGTTGTTACGTTACCGTTTCCACCAGTTACATTAGCATGTTGTCCAATTTGATAGACGCCATTAGACGTTGATGCATTCGTGTATAAAATATTGAGCGTTTTGTCTAATTCTGCCGTATTGATGAATTCACCTTCCCGATAACTAGCCGTATTTGACTCAAACGCAATGAAATATCCAACATTTATATTAAATGAAGGATATGGAACATACGCATGATTTAGAAATGGAAACGAAATGATAGCATATCCATCATCTTCATCAATTTCTATATACGCGCCATCACCTGAAATTATGGAAGAAAAGTTGTTAATTCCT
Organism: Kordia sp. E; assembly: GCF_056033805.1. NCBI lineage: Bacteria > Pseudomonadati > Bacteroidota > Flavobacteriia > Flavobacteriales > Flavobacteriaceae > Kordia > Kordia sp. E. The sequence continues at coordinate 1,283,656 of NZ_JBRASR010000002.1, read as the reverse complement.
ATTGCAGCATCAATTGCAGATAGACTTCCATTGTCTTGTGTTCCACCAACAATATCATCACCATCTATGATATCATTTTGCGCAATAGCGCCATAATAAAACTGTGTTACGTTGTAGTTTTTGTTTCTGGTTTGGATTGCTGTAGCATTATTTACAGACGTTGAAAAGTTAGCACTAAAATAGATACCGCCATCATTTCCAATGACTGCTTGATTATTGTTGTTTGGTCGAAAAACGATTGCATGTTGATCTGCATGTACAGACGAAGCCGTAATGTTTTCTAAACCACTGTCATTTTTCCACTTTGAGATTTGATCCCAATTGTTGTTTGTTGTATTGTATTTGAATAAATCGATTCCGCCTACGTATAGATTATCACTAGCATCTGCTTCGATAACTAAGTCATAGAATGCCTGATTTCGAGTAAAATCTGTTGCAGGAATTCCAGTATCAGCATCATTGGGTTCTGTAATTGTAGTTACCGTAGTAAAGTTATCAGTTGTAACGAATACATCAGCTTGTTGATTGATTTCTGCCAAAATCCAGAAAGTTCCTGGAGTTGTTGATGAAGGTTCTATTTCTGTCCGTTTAGCTCCTCCAATAGTATATTTTTGTTGAAATGTAATTCCATCAGATGATGTATATATTTGTCCACCTGAGTTATTGAAGAAATCACCTGTAGTTGTTAACCAAATGTCATTATTTAGATCAATTTCGATATCGCTTGGATTTCGGTATAATCCACTTCCATATTGAATTGGAAAACGTGACCAATTGGTTCCGCCATCATCAGATTTGTATAATCCACGTTGATTGTATCCTAATACATTGAATGGTGAGCCTGCATCTCTATATACGGCACTTGCTATTGAAGCGTATAATTCGGTTGTTCCATTGTTGTTACGAGCTACTAAGTCATTGATGTAAAATAGACCATCAACATAGTAAGAAGCACCATCAACTGATGATGTTCCGAAGTTTCCGCCAAGTAGTTGTTGCCATGTAGTTCCGCCATCTACAGATTTGTAAATTCCGTTTCCCACAGCATCACCTGTTGTGTATGATTCGCCTGAGCCTAGATATAAAGTATTGGAAGCATTAGGATCTACAATGATTACCGAAACTGAAATATTATCTGGCAAACCTGTGACTAATTGCCAAGACGAGTTTACATCTGTGATATCATCATTTACCCATAATCCACCCGAAACACTTCCTGCAAAGACACGTGTGTAATCATCTGCTGGATTTGCGTTGTTAGTATCGTTTGGATCAAATAGAATTGCTCGTGTGCGTCCTCCAATATTATTTGGACCTCTTTCTTCCCAAGCATTGTCGAATGCGTCTCCAGGAGAACGTTCTTGTAGGTTTTGTAAAGTTAATTGTTGTTGTAAACGCACTAACACTTCAGGAGTTGGCCTTCCTAATCTTGGATTCATGGTGAGTTCCCATTGTTGCTCAAAGTATGCGTTTGGCGGCAACCCTTGTAGTTTTCTATCTTGCCGTGATTGGTTTTTGGATACCGAAAACGGGCTGTTCTCTAAATGATATACATGTGTTTCTTGAATGCTTTTTTCAGGAACTTTTTCCGTGTCTTCTTTTTTACCTTTACTACTGTAGATGTAGCCAATGATGGCTAAAAGTAATAGTAAATAAAATATCCTCCTCTTTTTTCTTCTGTCCATATGTATAGATCGATTTTTCAAGAGAAGGATATTTGTGTGTGTTACGTAAGTTTACTTACTGTATTATTCTATGATAATCTTTCTAGATTCTACAAAGTCTTCTCCTTCAACTCTTAGAATGTATAATCCTGACTGTAAGTTATCTAAATCGAAATTAACCGTTCCAGTTAACGCTACATTTTTTGTATAAATACTTCTTCCGTTGATGTCAAATATGTTTACTGAAACATCTCCTAAGTTTTTCTTAGCTTGAATGTTAAAGCTTCCTTTTGATGGGTTTGGATATACAGAAAAACTGTTATTGTTTGCAAAATCATCAACACTTAGACTTGAGTTTACAACTAAGTTGTCTACTATAGGACCAGCTTGATTTGTATTTTGATCTGCAACCATCGCAAATCTGAATACAACACTTGTTTCACTACTTATAGCTCCTAAGTTATAGCTGTATTCTTTCATTACTGCATCGGTACCTGTCCATTGTGCTCCTGGACAACTGAAACAATCTGAGTTTCCAGATGAAGCAGCTGTTCTATCACTATTATACCAATTTGGATCACTTGCAGCTCCTAAAGTATTCCAATTAGCTCCACCATCAGTAGAATACTCCATAAAAACAAAATCAAAGTTTTCTTCCATATCAAATGCCATATCAAATACAATTTGTGGATTTGTAATTTGACTTAAGTCATAACATTCTGTCAATAGGTAACTTCTTGTACTTTGGAAATGGTTTCCATTAAGGTTTGTTGCATATACATCTCCTTCTAGTACTGTTGTTGCAAATACACTTCCTGCTTGATTGTATGTTCCTCTACTCCAAAGTTGTGGAATTCCATCTGCATATGTGTTTAGTTCATCAGCAACAGTTTCAAAGTCATTTACTACTTGTGGTGTTCCAATTTCGTTTACACGAATGGCAAAACCATTTGTATTATTTGTTGCGCTTCCATCATTTGGTGTCGTAATAGTAAAACTAACTGCATGTAGTCCTCTTGTCATTGTAATTGCTGGAACAGGAATATCTTGTGTTGCTCCAACTGCAATGTTTCCATTATATGTAAACGTAGTTGCTGCTCCTCCGTCAATTGTATAACTAACATCAACAGTTGTTATTGCATTTACTGTTCCTGAGTTTTCAACTCTAACATTTGGACTAAATGTATTTAATCCACAGTTAATTTCTTGCTCAGTAACAGAAACTAATCTAGCATCCGTAGCTAATGGAACATATTGAAGTCCAACATTTACTGCATAAAAAGCATCTTGTGTTGCAATAGCTTCTGGGCTGTTTGCTCCGTAAAGATTTAGCGCAACTTCTACTCCTGCATTTCTAGTATCTAAAAATGTACTGTTTGGCGTTAAGTAATCTCTTTGAATTATATATGCTATTTCTTGTGCTTTTTGTATTCCAATCCCAGTAACATTGAAGGCGTCAAATACATCATTTGTTCCTGATCCTCCTACTACTAATAGATAGTACCAGTGATTTAATACTCCACTATTACTGTGTACACCACATTGGTCATTTGTATTATTTGGTGTTGGACAACCTGCTACTGTAGTTGCTCTCCAGTTTGCACCTAAATAAGTATCAGGATCTCCAAATTGATTTGGATTGCTCATACTTCTAATTCCAATTCCATTTGATACAATTTCTTCTCCAATTCGCCATGTTTCAACATTAGGGTTTAAATCGTTTCCATTTCCTTTTGCAAAGAACTCAATTGAAGCTCCCCAAATATCTGCATATCCTTCATCTAATGCACCAGATTCTCTTGCATATACTAAGTTTCCAGTAAATTGATCAATTCCATGTCCAATTTCGTGTGCACAAATATCTATACATGTTAATGGCTGAACACTTCCTCCATTTCCGTCTCCATATGACATTACAGCTCCATTCCAAGCTGCATTTGCCCAAATTCCTCCACCTTGTGGATTATTTACATGAACATAACTTCGCATTGGAAATCCGTTTCCATCAATTCCAATTCGTCCATGAACAGTTGACCAATAATCATAGGATTGCATTGCGCCCCAATGTGCGTCTAATGCTGCGTTGTCTAAACCTGGAAGTGACCAAATATTGTCTGTATCTGTAAATTCAGCAAAGTTGGCAACATATCCACCACCAAAAGGTATATTTTGTGCATCTCTTGTAAATACACTTCTAGAGTCATCATTTAGTGTATATACATTTGTTGCTTCTAAACGTGTTTCAATATCGCGTAATCCGCTGTAACGTGTATTTGCTGATCCAAGTACAAACATTGCTGTTTCTTCTTTCTTAACTTTTACTAAGTTAGCAGGATTGTTAAGCATTTCACGACCTTCATTGTTGTGATGCTTTAAGATTTTGTTATAGAATAAAATGTTTCCATTAACTGCATCTACATATACAACTCCTCTACTTACAGGTTGTGTTGCATAAATATCAAACTTGTATGCAAGATTTAATAATCCTGAATACGTATCCATTTCAGGAAGTAATACTAATTCTCCTGCTGGTTTTGAGTAATTCATTGCTGCTGCTTCCGCAGGATTTGACCACAAATACTCTTGTGCTCCAATATGTGCAGTTGCCTTGTTAAAAGCTTCTTGAGCAGATAATGAAGGAGAAAGGTTGATACCGATTCCGTTATATACTTCTCCATTAATACTTTTTACAACATTATTTTTGGAGTGAATAATTAGCGTACCGAATTCTACTTTGATACCGTTATAGTATTGTTGCATTTTTTCATGCTTCATTCCTATTCTATCTTGATTTACAGTTTTAGATTGGAATGTATTATTTTCGTCTAATTTGAAGTTTCTCAAAAATTCGCTCTGCGCTTTCGCTGGAGAAACATCCTTAGTGAACTGCATTCGCTTGTTCACTGATACTGCTTGATCTTGTGCGTTTGCTTGTAAAATAAACATCGCGCAAAAAAGCATAATTCCAGTTTTAATGTAATTTGAATACATAGATAATAATTGGGTTAATGGCTTAATTAATAATTTTATAATGTTTTGGCTGTGAGTTTATTAAACAAAAATACCGCTTTACTATCTGATAACCTAGATATAAAGTTGGTGATATTCATCAGCCTTTTGTATAAATGATCTGTAGAGTAGTCTACAGTTTCAGGTAAAACTTTCAAAATTAATTTATCATAGTTTGATAGGGAATCTTTGTGGTAATTAGTTGTTGCTGTGATAAATGTATCAAGCAAGTGCTGCAATACGTGATAACCTGTAATTTCTTTTTCTATAACTTCATTACTTTGATATATCTTCTCAACACTAATTTTAATGATGTCGTCAATTTGAGCTTTGTACTTACTCTTTTCCATGAGTCCTACTGAAAAGTCTCCTTTACATATAGCTTCTTCATTTTCTAAAAAGATACGTGCTGCATCATTTATTAATGTATTGATAGATAGTGCTCTTAGATAACTCAAACGATCTTCACGATATTGTAATGAGTTATACTTTTCCGTCTGAATATTGTCTCTAACTAAGTTGATTAAATATTCTAATGCATATTCTTCTTGAATGAGTCCAAGATTGATTCCATCTTCAAAATCAATGATTGTGTAACAGATATCATCGGCAGCTTCAACTAAAAATGTCAATGGATGACGTGCATAACGAGTATCATCGCCTTCTCCATACGTTTTTAAACCTAGCTCATTGGCTACATCCGTAAATGCTTCTTTTTCAGATTGAAAAATACCGTACTTTTTATCTGAGATGTGTTTTGTTGGCTTTTTTGGCAACGATTGCTTCGGATACTTCATAAACGCTCCAAGTGTTGCATAACTTAAACGTAAACTTCCGTCGACTCCTTTACGGTTTTCGGTTAAAATTTTAAATCCGTTTGCGTTTCCTTCAAAATCACACAAATCTTGATATTCTTTTGGTGTCAATTCTGATTGAAATTGTTTTCCGCTTCCAATCTTAAAATATTCTCCAATTGCTTTCTCTCCTGAATGTCCAAAAGGTGGATTTCCAATATCATGTGCTAAAGCTGCAGCAGCAGTAATAGCACCAAAATCATTAAACTGAAATCCGTGTACTTCTTTTAGATGTGGATACTTTTCTAGTAGTTTCTTTCCAACACTTCTTCCTAAACTTCTACCCACAACGGACACTTCTAAACTATGCGTTAGTCGTGTGTGAACGAAATCGGTTTTGGATAACGGAACAACTTGCGTTTTGTCTTGTAAACTGCGAAAAGCGGAAGAGAATATAATACGATCATAATCTACTTCAAAGCCCAATCTGGTTTCATCTTGTTCTTTTCGAAGTCGCTTATGAGTATCCCCGTAACGCTTTAACGAGAGTAATTGTTCCCAGTTCATTATTAAATAGCATTTTTCCTTGCAATATACTACATATATAATTGATATCCCATAACAGCCGTTTTTGGAGTACTATATTCCTAATTTTTAAGTAAAAAACATGATATTTTTATAATTCAGGATAATCTTAACTTAATAAGAGACATTTTTATCTGCGATAGAGACAACGAAAATTATACGATATAAAGACAATGACTTTTTCGATATTTTTTTAAGTCTGCAAGATGATTTAAAACAATAATGTAATTATATAAAATTATTACGACCAATTTTCGGTAATTAATATTAACTTAACTATCGAATTCAATTTCTTTACCGATAGAATAAGCTAAGTCATCATAGTGTTAAAATTAAACCTTAGCTGTTTTTATTCTAAAATGGTGACTTTTTAAAAACTCTTGAATGATCAAAACAAAAATCCTCTTAATTCTTATTTTTTCTACTATTGCACTCAAATCTACAGCACAAGAAATCAGTATTCCAAAATTTGGAAATGGTATTTTAAATATCCAAAAAAAAGACAGCACTTTTAGCATGAATTTTAGTGCTAGAATGCAATTTTTGGCTATTTCTCAATGGGAAGATCAAAATGGAAGTCTTGTGAATTCTGAATCCAACTTTTTAGTTCGTAGAGCACGTTTAAAATTTAAAGGATTTGCCTTTTCTCCTAAACTTCAATATAAAATTGAGTTAGGATTATCTAACAGAGATATCTCTGGCGCATCAGAATTTACCAATAATACACCGAGGTATATTTTTGATGCTGTAGTAAAATGGAATTTTCATGAGAATTTTTGGCTTTGGGTTGGGCAGGCTAAATTGCCAGGGAATAGAGAACGCGTTATTTCTTCAGGAGATTTATCATTAGTTGATCGTTCTCTTTTAAATGTCAATTTCAATATTGATAGAGATGTTGGACTACAATTGCGACATCATTTTAAGCTTTCAAATAATTTTATTGTTCGTGAAATGTTTGCAATTTCTCAAGGAGAAGGAAGAAATGTAACTACTGGAAACCTTGGTGGTCATCAATATACAGGTAGAATCGAATTATTACCCTTTGGAGCATTTCAACAAAATGGAGATTATTCGAGCGTTGATTTTTTAAGAGAGCAAAATGTAAAAGTAGCTATTGGTGCTACGTATGACTTTAATAATGACGCGGTAAAAAGCAGAAGCAATTTAGGAGTGTACATGAAAACAGATACTGGTTTTCACCAAACTAATATTAACACTTTTTTTATTGACGCCATATTAAAATATAAAGGGTTTACATTTTTGGGAGAGTATGCTAGTAGAGATGCTAATGATCCTATTGCCAAAAATTCTGATGGCAGTTTAACAGGTGATGTTGTAGAAATAGGGAATGCGCTTAATCTGCAAGCTGGTTATTTATTCACTAATAATTATGAAGTGACCGGACGCTACACTGGTATCGATTTTAATAAAAATATTACTGGAAAAGGACTTGAAAAGCAATTTACACTTGGAGTTTCTAAATATATAGTTGGACATAAGTTAAAAATACAGTCAGATATTAGCTATTTATCTGTAAATGAAGGAAATGATAAATTACTATATAGATTGCAATTTGATGTTCATTTCTAGAAAGATATAACCTTAAGATAACATTTGCTTTAATAACACTATTGATATTTGCATATTATTTTTTAAACCCACTTTATGGAAAATATTTATTTATATATGATTATTGCTCTTGCTATTTTGGCTATCGCCGATTTAGTTGTAGGAGTAAGTAATGATGCGGTAAATTTTTTAAATTCTGCTATTGGTTCTAAAGCCATTTCTTTTAGGACGCTTATGATTGTAGCAAGTATTGGTGTTGCAGTTGGAGCTATTTTTTCAAGTGGATTGATGGAGGTCGCTCGGAAAGGTATTTTCAACCCCGGCGAATTTATGTTTCAAGAAATCATGATTATTTTTATGGCAGTAATGATTACAGATATCCTGCTGCTCGATTTCTTTAATTCTATTGGATTACCTACATCAACAACAGTTTCTATTGTATTTGAATTATTAGGTGCTTCAGTAGCGATGGCATTAATAAAAATTGGTGCTACAGACGGTGAAAGCTTCACAAACTTAACAAAGTATATAAATACAGAAACCGCAACATGGATCATATTTGGAATTATTCTCTCGGTCTTTGTCGCCTTTTCCATAGGTGCCGTTGTACAATGGGTTTCTAGACTTATATTATCTTATAATTTTGAGAAAAAAGCAAAATGGGTTGGTGCACTTTTTGGTGGTATTGCCTTAACAGCTATTACCTATTTCATTTTTATGAAAGGTATTAAAGGAACAGCCTATGCAAAGGCAATTGTTGATACTATAAATAATGTGCCAGCTAACAATCTTCTTGAATGGGGAAATGAATACCTTGGAACTTCCTATGAAAAATTAGATGTTTTTCTAGATAAAACAAAAGATCTTTTAAAGATAAAAGGAGATACCGCTTCTTTAACCTTAAGAGGTTTTCTTGAAATATATGTACTTCCTATTGTCGGTATCAGTTTAGTATTTTGGTCATTATTAGCATATGCATTAATGCATTTCTTTAAAATGAACATTTACAAACTTATCATAATCGTAGGTACATTTGCACTGGCATTGGCTTTTGCTGGAAACGACTTAGTAAATTTCATTGGACCATCGACTGGAGCATATCAAGCATATACAGATTTTATGGATCCATTGGTTAACACACAAGGTTTATCTGCAACCGAGTTTCCTATGGATAGTATTGGTAAAAAAGTAACCACTCCTACATTCCTTCTAGTAATTGCTGGATTAATCATGGTGGTTACCTTATGGTTCTCTACTAAAGCAAAAGCTGTAGTAAAAACATCGATAGATTTATCTAGTCAAGGAGCAACGAAAGAACGTTTTCAACCAAATTTCTTATCTCGTGGATTTGTAAGAGTAGCCGTTGCAATGTCTCAAATGGCTTCATATATTTTACCTGAATCTTGGCAAACAAAAATTGAAAAGCAATTTGAAACTCCTGTAGTTACTTTATCAAGAGATAAAACAGAAGAATTACCAGCTTTCGATATGGTAAGAGCTGCTGTAAACCTAATGGTTGCTGCTGTACTAATTTCTTTAGCTACTTCTTTAAAACTTCCTCTATCTACTACGTATGTAACGTTTATGGTTGCCATGGGTACATCGTTGGCCGATAGAGCTTGGGGCGCAGAAAGCGCAGTATATAGAGTTGCCGGTGTATTAAATGTAATTGGTGGTTGGTTCTTTACCGCATTAAGTGCATTTACCGCAGCTGGATTAGTAGCATTCTTACTAAACTTAAATTTAGAAATAATGTTTCCTATATTACTAGTTATCGCTATTGGGTTACTAGTAAGAAGCACTATTGTTTATAATAAAAAATCGAAAGAAGCGAAAGCCGAAGATCACTTACAGAAAGCAGAAAGTAGTTCTGTACAGGGTGTTATACATGAAAGTGCAGATAATATTGCAAATGTTGTAAAACGTGGTAATAGAATCTACACGAATGCAATTAATGGATTAGCTAAACAAGATTTAGCAATGCTCAAGAAGAATAAAAAGAATATTGTAAAGCTTTCAGATGAAATAGATGAATTGCGTGATAATATATTTTATTTCATTAAAAATCTTGACGAATCAAGTTTAGGTGCAAGTGATTTCTATATTAATATATTAGGATACTTACAAGACATGACACAATCATTAGAGTATATTTCTAAAGTAAGTCATAAGCATGTAAATAATAATCACAAGAAGTTAAAGTTCAATCAAATTAAAGAATTAAAACAAGTTGATGAGGCGTTAGAAAATTTATTTAACGACACTAAAACCGCTTTCGATTCTAGATCGTTTGAAAAAATTGGTGATATTTTAAATAATAAAAAACAAGTCTTCGATTTAGTTTCTCAGAAAATTCAAGTACAAGTTGCTCGTACGAGAACTGAGGAATCAAGTCCAAAGAACACAACGTTATACTTTAGTTTATTATTAGAAACAAAAGATTTATTAAATGCAACTATGAATCTTTTAGAAGAGTATCACAATGCCCATGATGCATCTGTAAAACCTGCAACAATTACTATTGAAGAAGGTAATACAACACAAGAAGCATCAGAAGCAAAAACGAAAGAGGTTAAAGCTCCAAAAGCTGAAAAAACTACCTCAGCTACACCTGACGCAAAAACAAAAGAGGCAAAAGCACCAAAAGCTGAAAAACCTGCCTCAGCTACACCTGACGCAAAAACAAAAGAAGCTAAAGCCCCGAAAGTTGAAAAACCTGCTTCAGATACATCTGAAACAAAACCTGATACGGACGAAACTTCAAGTGAGAAAAAATAGTGCTAAACACTATATATGTATTAAAAAACACAACCATACTGGTTGTGTTTTTTGTTTTTAGAAAGTTTCATTCTTGAATTTCATATTTTGAAATGATTAAAAACTGCTATCTTAGACCTCACAAATTTTAGCACATTATACCATGAACAAATCATTTTTCTTTTGCCTTCTATGCTGTTTTATATATGTAACGACTGCAACAAGTCAAGAACTTACAGGACAACAATTACTTGAAAAAGCAATTAAATACCACGATCCTAACGGAAATTGGGCAACTTTTAATGGTACATTGAATGTAACAATGGAAACGCCTAAAAACCCTGATCGCGTAAGCATCATCAAAATAAACTTACCTAAAGAGTATTTTTATGTAAAAGCTACACGTGCTGATAAAACAACAGAGTATACTGTAGAAAAAGACAACTGTTCTATTACGTATAATGGCAAAACAGATATTTCTGATGAAATCATAAAGGAGAATAAATTAAGCTGCGAGCGTGCTGATTTATATAAGAATTATTACACGTACTTGTATGGTTTGCCAATGAAATTGAAAGATGAAGGAACGATAATTGATTCAAAAGTCGTGAAGAAAACATTTAAAGGGAAAGAATATTTGGTACTAAAAGCAACGTATACAGAAAAGGTTGGAAAAGATACTTGGTATTTTTACTTTGACCCAAAAACATATGCTATGGAAGTATATCAGTTTTTCAAAGATGAATCTAAAAATGATGGAGAATATATTTTACTAACAGAAGAAGCCGTGATTAACGATATTAAAATACCTAGAAAACGTGCTTGGTATTACAATAAAGACAACGGATATTTAGGAACAGATATTCTTGATAAATAGATCGCTCACGCTGTTAGATATTAGATCGCTTCACTGTTAGACCGCTGACGCTTTTAGATTACTGGTCTCTTTGTTACGTCATGCTGAACTTGATTCAGCATCGCATCTAAATGAGCTAAGTTATGAGATTCCGAATCAAGTTCGGAATGACGTAAACAAGTAAACTTATTAATTTAAAAGTAGAAATATAAAATCTTGCACAAAACAGTCTTGATTCTATATTCTTGACTCTTTTTTATCTTCCAAAAAACACATAAAAAAAGGGAACGTTGTTTAACGCTCCCTTTTCCTTTTGTCGGTTTTTTATTTATAATTTAAGAACCACACATTAAGCAATCGTCATCTTCCTCACCTTCTTTAGCTCTTGCTATCATTTCTTTTAATTCTTGTGGCGTTAAAGGTTCAACCGCTACAGGTTTTTGCTTTGCTCCTACAGTTTCTGCTCCTACTGCCGTTGCAGCTTCAACAGCTACTGGTTCTTGCTTTGCTGCTTTACTTACTGTAAATTTAATTGCATCTACTGCCGATTTTGTTCGTAAGTAATACATTCCAGTTTTCAATCCAGATTTCCAAGCGTAGAAGTGCATAGACGTTAATTTTGCCATTGTTGCACCTTCCATAAACAAGTTTAATGATTGTGATTGATCAATGAAATATCCTCTGTGACGAGACATGTCAATGATATCTTTCATACTCAATTCCCAAACTGTTTTATACAATTCTTTAATGTCTTGTGGAATTTCTTCAATGTGTTGGATAGATCCATTAGCACGCATCAATTCTTGCTTTAAATCTTCCGTCCATAAGTTTAAGTTTACTAAATCTTCTAGTAAATGCTTGTTTACGACAATAAACTCTCCTGAAAGAACTCTACGTGTATAAATGTTTGATGTATATGGTTCAAAACATTCGTTGTTTCCAAGAATTTGTGATGTAGAAGCTGTTGGCATTGGCGCTACTAATAATGAGTTACGCACTCCATTTTTAGCAACTTCCTTACGCAATTCTGCCCAGTCCCAACGACCACTTAATTCTTCATCTTTAATTCCCCATAAGTTATATTGGAATTCACCTTGTGATATTGGCGAACCTTCATACGTTTGGTATGGACCTTCAACTTTAGCCAATTCCATAGAAGCCGTTACTGCTGCGAAATACAATGTTTCAAAGATCTCTTGATTCAATTTCTTTGCTTCATCAGATGTAAATGGCATTCTTAACTTAATGAATGTATCTGCCAAACCTTGTACACCTAATCCAATTGGACGGTGACGGAAGTTAGAGTTTTCTGCTTCTTTTACAGGATAATAATTTCTATCAATTACAGTATTTAAATTCTTTGTTACACGTTTTGTAACTCTGAATAATTCATCATGATCAAACTCTTTTCCTTTTACAAACATTGGCAATGCAATCGAAGCCAAGTTACAAACTGCTACTTCATCAGGAGATGTATACTCCATAATTTCTGTACATAAGTTTGAAGAACGAATCGTACCTAAATTCTTTTGGTTCGATTTGCGGTTCGCTGCATCTTTATATAACATATATGGCGTTCCTGTCTCAATTTGAGATTCTAGGATTTTCTCCCACAATTCACGCGCCTTGATTGTTTTTCTTCCTTTTCCTGCTGCTTCGAACTTTAAGTATAATTCTTCAAATTCTTCACTATGAACATCGAATAAGTTTGGACATTCATTTGGACACATTAATGTCCAAGTAGCATCTTCTTGTACTCTTTTCATGAATAAATCTGGAATCCACATCGCATAGAATAAATCACGTGCTCGCATTTCTTCTTTACCATGATTTTTCTTTAAATCAAGAAAATCAAAAATATCTGCATGCCAAGGTTCTATATAAATTGCAAATGATCCTTTACGTTTTCCTCCACCTTGATCTACATAACGCGCTGTGTCATTATACACCTGTAACATTGGCACAATTCCGTTACTTGTTCCGTTTGTTCCTGCAATATATGAACCAGTTGCACGAACATTGTGAATAGACAACCCGATTCCGCCTGCTGATTGAGAAATTTTCGCCGTTTGTTTTAAAGTATCGTATATTCCATCAATACTATCATCTTTCATTGCCAATAGGAAACATGATGACATTTGTGGTTTTGGAGTTCCAGAGTTGAAAAGTGTTGGAGTTGCATGTGTAAAGAACTTTTTAGACATTAACTCGTATGTTTCAAGCGCTGCATCTAAATCGTTTAAGTGAATTCCAACAGAAACACGCATCAACATATGTTGTGGACGTTCTGCTATTTTTCCATTCAATTTTAATAAGTATGAACGCTCTAATGTTTTAAACCCGAAGTAATCGTATCCAAAATCACGGTTATAGATAATTGTAGAATCTAAACGATCTGCATTCTCCATAATTACATTATACACTTCATCAGATAATAATGGTGCTTTTTTACCAGTTCTAGGATTTACATATTCATATAAATCGACCATTACTTCAGAAAACGATTTTTTGGTGTTTTTGTGTAAGTTAGATACAGAAATACGGGCAGCCAATCGAGCATAATCTGGGTGCGTTGTAGTCATTGTGGCCGCAATTTCTGCTGCCAAGTTATCTAATTCTGAAGTTGTAACTCCATCGTATAATCCTTCAATTACACGCATGGCAACTTTTACAGGATCTACCAAATCGTTTAAACCATAACATAACTTTCTCACTCGTGAAGTGATCTTGTCAAACATTATTAGCTCTTTTCTTCCATCTCTTTTTACTACAAACATATGCTCGTCTATTTTTTAGTTCTTCTGACTCTAGTTCAGAAAAGGGGTTAGTTATTTTACCAATTTTCCGGCGAAAAAATTGGCATCTTGGGTATTTTATTATGTTTTTTAAAATTTTGATTATAAGCAATCAAAATTTAGGAATTTTTAACTAGAAATCTGCGTCAAAGCTAAATTTGTCTGACTCTTCTTCTTTATTAAGGACACCTGCTTTTTGATATTCAGATACTCTTTTTTCGAAGAAATTTGTTTTACCTTGAAGGGAGATCATATCCATAAAATCGAATGGATTTGATACATTATACTCTTTTTCACAACCCAATTCTTGTAAAAGTCTGTCGGTAACAAACTCTAAGTATTGTGTCATTAATTTAGCGTTCATTCCAATAAGACTTGCTGGCAATGATTCTGTGATAAATTCACGCTCAATGTTCAATGCATCCACAATAATTCCACGGATACGTTCTTTAGGAACTTTATTTACTAAGTGATTATTGTGCAAATGCACTGCAAAATCACAATGAACACCTTCGTCACGAGAAATTAACTCGTTTGAAAATGTTAATCCTGGCATAATTCCTCTTTTCTTTAACCAATATATAGAACAGAAAGCTCCTGAAAAGAAAATACCTTCTACTGCAGCAAACGCAATTAAACGTTCTGCAAAACTTGGTGATTCAATCCATTGTAAAGCCCAATCTGCTTTCTTTTTGATTGCTGGGAAGTTATCAATTGCTTTAAACAACATATCTTTTTCCTTTTCATCTTTGACATAGGTATCAATAAGTAATGAATAGGTTTCAGAATGTATGTTTTCCATCATGATTTGGAATCCGTAGAAAAATTTAGCTTCCGAATATTGTACTTCATTTACGAAGTTTTCCGCTAAGTTTTCATTTACAATTCCATCAGATGCAGCAAAAAATGCTAGAATATGTTTTATAAAATAACGCTCGTCATCATTCAATTTAGTTTTCCAATCTGTTAAATCTTGGTGAAGGTCTATTTCTTCCGCCGTCCAAAAACTAGCTTCAGATTTTTTGTACCATTCCCAAATATCTGCATGTTTTATTGGAAAAATCACAAATCTGTCTTTGTTTTCTTGTAAGATGGGTTCTATTGCTGATGACATAAAATTATCGAGTTTTTAATGTAAAATTGGGTAAAAGACTATTGTTTGATTTGGGAATAACAAAGATGGAAAAATGTATGCTAAAATGAAAGTGTAACTTATTCACAAAGTTTGCGAGTTTTTAACAACACTACAGATATTTCTTACTTTTTAACATATTTCAAAAATGGCATTTTTTATTGATAATCAGGTGTTTACAAGAATTGATTCTTTGTTAGCAGCTATAAAACAAGAGATTTGAAAAAAAAATGAGAAAAAGAAATTTTAACAATTTAGCGACCTAACTTTTGTGCAGTCTTCTCTAATTCGGAATACCAATCTTCTCCAAATTTTCGAACAAGTGCATCTTTTACAAATTTGAAGACTGGTACTTGTAATTCTTTTCCTAAAGTACATGCATCGTCGCATATTTGCCATTTGTGATAGTTTACGGCTGCAAAATCACTATATGCTTCAATTCGGACAGGATATAAATGACAAGAGATTGGTTTTTTCCAATCTACCAAACCTTTATTGTATGCTTGTTCAATTCCGCACATCGCGGTTTGCTTGTCATCAAAAGTAACATATGCGCATTCGGCATCATTTACTAAAGGAGTTTCCAAATCGCCATTTGGTCTTACTATATAGGTTCCTTGTTTTTCAATGGCTTCAATTCCTTCTTTTCGTAAAAATGGCTTTACCGTATCGTAGATGTCATCAAGTATTTTGATTTCATCTTTTTCTAAAGGCGCTCCGGCATCTCCTTTTACACAACAAATTCCTTTACAAGCACTAAGATTACACACAAAATCCTTTTCGATGATATCTTCTGAAATAATGGTTTTTCCTATTTGAAACATGCTGCAAATATACTTTTTTCTCTGTTTATATTTTTAACAACTTGTCAGTATTATTGCGTAGTATATATAATTATAAATACGTATCATGAATCTTCAATTTCTCCGACTTTTTAGAATAGTAAAGTATTTAAACCATACTATTATATAAAAATTATTAGTTTTAAAAGCTAATCTAAAATTGACATTAATTTAAACTAAAAAACATATGTTTTGTGTTTAATAATTAGTCGAATAGCGTACATTTGCGGCGAATTTAAAAATGTATCGAAATGGAGTTAAATTTTAAACACATTTTAACAGCAAGTATGGTACTTTTTGCTGTTATTGATATTATAGGTAACATCCCTATTATCATAGATTTACGCCAGAAAACTGGTCGTATTCAATCTGGTAAAGCAACCATTATTGCAGGTGTTATTTTGACCGTGTTTTTGTTTATTGGACAAAGCATGTTAAACTTAATTGGAATTACTGTAAGTCAGTTTGCCATTGCAGGTTCGTTTGTACTATTTTTTCTAGCCTTAGAAATGATTTTAGGAATTACGTTGTTTAAAGAAGATGGAGAAAACGCTATGAGTGATGCTTCCGTATTTCCTATTGCCTTTCCATTGGTTGCTGGTCCTGGAAGTTTAACATCTATTTTATCACTACGTGCAGAGTTTAATGCGCTGAATATTGTAGTTGCTATTTTAGTCAATATGATTATTATGTATATTGTATTGAAAGCTTCCGCTAGAATAGAGCGTTGGTTAGGACAAAATGGTATTCTTATTTTAAGAAAAGTATTCGGGGTAATTTTATTAGCAATTGCTGTAAAAATATTTACAACTGGAGTTCAAAAAATATTTGCGTAATTTTGCAATGAGAAAAATGTTGTTGCGCATAGCAATTAACGACTATGCGCACAACATAACTTATTTAATTTATACGAAATGAAAATATTCACCTATATATTTATTGCTATCGCTACACTACTTTGTATTTATAATGCAACAAAACTTGATTTTGCTAATTTATTAGAAGGCGATAGTTTAGTAGCTTTGATTAGTATCGTTGCCTCTTTGTGTGCGATACTTATTTTATTGATTTTTATGATTTCTAAGAAGATTCAGGATAAAGTTAATGACAGAGATTAACAACAATTTTTCAGCAAATTAGGAGAATAGCACTTCTTATTAGAATAGAAAACTATATAAGAATCATTTTGCAACACTCATTTTTGTCTTGACACAAAAACGAGCCAAAAAAGTCAAGACGATCTATAGGAAATTGCTGCGCAACATTCACTCATACGCTTCATGCTTAAAGCTACGCTTTGCAATTCCACTTTTCGCTCACTATTTCTGAAGATCGCCATCTTAACAAACATTCAATAATTCAGAAAAAATAAAAACTGATGCTATTGCAATTTTCTTAAAATTTGATTTGTAATTTTGAAATTATGAATAACAAATTTGATACACTTATAATTGGTGGTGGCGTTTCAGGAATGCAATGTGCGCTTGTACTAGGTTCTGCAAAGGATAAACCATTTGCTGCAGGCAAGAAAGTTGGCATTGTACTACACCAGAAATCTTCTCATTTACAAAATGCACTGTTTAATAATGTACTCGGTTTGCCCGAAGGAAAAACTGGTGCTGCAATTTTAGAAGAAGGAAAATTACATCTTACAAAAGTATATCCGCACGTACAGCAAATTGCGAACGAAAAAGTATGTGAAATTAAAGGTGAAGCTGGAAATTTTCAAGTTATTACCAATAAAGACACATATAACAGCAAACTGGTTGTGATTGCATTAAACTATTCAAAACCATTTACAATTGATGGCTTAGAGGAATTTTTGGAACCACATCCAAGAGCAGCAGCTAAGAAAGATAGAGCGTATTTGAAAAACACGGATCATTTGGTAAAAGAAGGCTTGTATGCATGCGGAACTATTGCTGGTTGGCGTAGTCAGTTTGCTATTGCAGCTGGAAGCGGCGCGCAAGTTGCTACGGATATTTTAACACTTTGGAATGATGGAAATCATACCAAGGTTCATGATAAGATTTAGTGTTTTTTCCGTTTTAAATATTGTAAGATTCCATTCCCGACTAAGAAGAAACTAATTAAGATGCTTATAAATCGGTTTATTTTTACAAAATCTCCATCATACATTCCATATTGAAAACCATTTGTTGTGAAGGCTATCAGCAGGAAACTCAAAATACCTGCGCAAAAAATACTGCTATATAGTAATCTTTGATTTTTGATACAGAATGATAGGTAAAGTATTATAAGAAGTGTATTTGGCACTATAAACATTCCCAGTATTCCGCTAGTATTTCCCCAAGTATTGTTGCTTGTTGCCAATAATCCTACTCCTAAAACTAAGTAAATCACATTTAATATAAATACAATTTTTAATACCAACTTTGATATTAATTTCTTGAGATAATCAAGAAAAATAATGACTATACTAATAGGGATAAGTGAATTTGTTGGAGTATGCGATATTTGAAATGGGTAAAATTGAAATGAAATAATAGTACATAGTATTATTGAGATGATACTAATTGTTTTTGCTTGCTTAATTCCTAAACCATTAAAAAGAAAAATGGATGAAGTAGTAAAAAAAAGTAAACCGGCTTCTAGAGATCCATATGATATAATGTATTCTAGCGTTGAAGACATTAATTTGTGTGTAATTCAATAATTTTCTTCAACATTGCATCTCCTTTATTGAGTTGTTCTTGATATCCGTTTCCACCAAATAATTGCTCTATAAAGGTAGCTTTGATATGTCTTTTTATCTGTACTGCGTACTTTTCAATATACATTCGTTGCCCACGTTTACTACTTAAATAATCTGTATATTCTTTTAGTATCTTTTCAGTAACTTCAAAATCATTCATGAATTCTGAAATAGACATATTGCTATATATTTTTCTGTTTTTATCAATTTTTTCAAATACAAAATCATCAATCTCTCCAATAATTTTTGAACGCAATCCTCTTTCTAAAGATAATTCTTCAGGTGTTCTGTTTAAAGGCACAAATACATCCGGGATGATTCCGCCACCGCCATATACTATTTTACCTTTTGGCGTTTCAAACTTTAATGAATCTGCTACTTTGATACTATCCAACGATTGTAATTCTCCCGTTTTAAATCGTTTATAATATTCATCAAAATAGTCATCATTTCCTTTTTTATAGGAACGTTGAATTGATCGTCCTGTTGGTGTATAATAACGTGAAATCGTTAATCGAACTACAGATCCATCGCCAAGCGGCATTGGACGTTGTACGAGTCCTTTTCCAAACGAGCGTCTTCCCACAATAACACCTTTATCATTGTCTTGTAATGCACCAGCAATAATTTCACTCGCGGAAGCTGATTTTTCATTGATCAATACATATATTTCTGCATCTTCAAATTCGCCAGCATCAGTTGCATAATAGTTTTCAATTTCTCCTTTTTTATCTTTTGTGAATAGAATTAGTTTTCCATCTTTTAGAAACTCATCTGCTATTTGTTGTGTAACATCTAAAATTCCACCAGGATTATCTCGTAAATCTAAGGTAAGATTTTTTGCTCCTTTTTGCTGTAATTCTTTTAAAGCAACTTTAAATTCAGCGTATGTAGTTTCCGCAAAACGATTGATTTTTATGTAACCCAAATCATCTGTAAGCATGTAATTTGCAATCACACTTTTAATAGGAACTTTTGCTCTTTTCAGGCGAATGATAATTTCTTCATCTGTCTTTTTACGGTATATTTTTAGTTTTACCGCTGTATTTTCAGTTCCTTTTAGTTTTGAGATCACATCCGTATTTCGCAATCTTTTACCGTATAATGTGTCTTTGTCAGCCATCAAAATACGATCACCTGCTTGAATTCCTGCTGCAACACTTGGTCCGCCTTCTAACGTTCGCACTACCGTAAGTGTATCATTTACCATATCAAACCGAATTCCGACACCTACAAAATCACCTTGCATATTTTCGGCAACGCGTTTTTCTTCTTCCGAAGGAATGTATATAGAATGTGGATCTAAATTTTCCATGATGTTTTTCACTGTAGCATCTACAATACTATCCACATCAATATCATCTACATATTCGTAATCGATATAATCAATAAGTTTGTTGAGTTTGTCTTTACTTGTGTTTGAAGAAAACAGTTTTTCAGGTGAAGCACTAAAGTTTAGTTTTCCACCAATAACTACTCCTACAGCAACCGCTGCGGCAATAATAACAGGAAGTAAGTATTGTGTTGTTTTATTCAAAAGTTTATATTTTTAGGAAGCGTCTACGATAGGAATGTGTTCTACTTCAACGCCTGCTTTTTGTAAAAATTGTATCCCTGAATCATCTTTGTATGCAGCTACATAGACAACTCTTTTTATTCCTGATTGATGAATGAGTTTGCTACATTCTTTGCATGGTGACATGGTAATGTATAGCGTTGCACCAACACACGATTGTGTGGATGCTGCTACTTTTAAAATGGCGTTTGCTTCTGCATGCAACACATACCATTTGGTGTATCCTTCCTCATCTTCACAGAAGTTTTCAAATCCTGATGGTGTTCCGTTGTAACCATCAGAGATGATCATTCTATCTTTTACAATAATCGCGCCGACTTGTTTACGTTCGCAGTACGAGAGTTTTCCCCATTCGGTTGCCATGCGTAAATAGGCATGATCATATTTTGCTTGTTTTTGTTTTGGCATGACCAAATTTAAAGTTTTTACAGCTAAAAAAAGCAACTAATTACAGTTGCTTTTTGTCTTCTTACGAAGATATTAGGTTTATGGTTGAATCACAACAGCTTTGTTGTTAATTTTTTACCAAAATTCTATATGCTATGTTTACAAAAAATTCACATCAATGATATGAATAGCTATTCCTAATACAATTGCCGAAACCACCATGACCCAATCTCTTTTTGAGAATCGGAAAACCGTTTGAAATACAAATGAAAGGACTAAAACAACTAGTACAACTATGATTTGTGCTGCTTCTACACCTAATGCGAATTCTAACATTGGCACTAATTTTCCGCTTACGCCCGAAGTTATCACTTTAAAATAGTTTGAAAATGCCAATCCATGAATCAATCCAAAAAATAAAGCTGCCACTAACAACAATACTAACTTTGTTTTGTCGCTACTTTTTCCGGCTGTAAATATGTTAAATAAGGCTGTCGCCAGAATGGTGATATACACTAACAATTCGGCTAAATTAGCTTTGACTGAAATAACGCCATACGTTGATAAAAGTAATGAAATTGTATGTCCAATCGTAAAAACGGTTACGAGCCAAAAGACACGTTTCCATTCTTTAAACGTATAAGCAACTGTAAGGACTACTAGAAATAAAACATGATCGTATCCGTTTAAATCTAGCACATGATTGAGTCCTAATTTGAAATAGATTAAAAAATCATTCATCATAAGGTTAAGTTTTTAGGTTGGGGTTTATGTATCTAACTTACACTATATTTTTATATTTTAAAAACGTCGTTCTTTTTGCAATTGTTCGTAGGCTTTTTGAACTTGTTGAAACTTCTCTTTTGCACCTTTTACGTGTTCTTCACCTAAATGCTGTACTTTATCTGGATGATATTTTTTCACCATTTTACGGTATGCTTTTTTCACTTCATTATCCGAAACTGATTTGTCAATTTCTAAGATTTTATACGCACTGTCTGTTGCATTATAAAACATGGCTTTGATCGATTCAAAATCACGATTATTGATATAAAGATATCCTGCAATTTTTTCAATGAGCTCTACTTCTTCTTCACTTACATGACCATCTGCTTTTGTTACACCAAATAAAAAGTGTAATAATTGCAAACGTGATGAATGATCCATGTACAATTGAATCTGTTGACAGATTTGACGTGTAGAGATATCTTTCTTCCTTAATATACCATTGAATAATTGAAACGCTTGATTTGCACGTTCTTTTCCGTACATTTTCACAAAATAACTACGTACATAACTCAATTCAGATTCTGAAACTTCGCCATCGGCTTTCATCACAATAGCAGAAAGCACTAATAAACTTACTTCAAAATCTCCTGGCTTTGTTTGTTCACGTTTTTGAGAAGGTTTTCTTCGTCTGCGTTTTTCATATACAGGATCTTGACGTGTTTGACGACTTCCTCGTTTTTGTTTTGGCGGCTCTAGTAATAATCCTTTTGAAGTTGCTTTGTCTACTGCAGCTCCAAGAGCAAATCCAATAGCAGCACCAATAGGTCCTCCAAGTGTCCAACCTAATGCGCCTCCAATCCAGCTTGCAAATCCACTCATATGTTTCGTTTCTGTTTGTTTTTACCAAAGATACATTTTCCCAAGAAAAAAATATCAAAATATTAAGTGAAGACGAAATTATAGTATTTTCAATGTCAAAACTATGGTACACAGTATGCATTGACAGTTTCTTATCAATTTCAATCTTAAAGGTAGGTGTCTAGGTTCTTATTAAATTTTCCGTCAGGAAGGTTACAAATTAAAAGATTAAATAGCTATTCAACATCTTTAAAAAATTCTTCTAATGTGATGCTGTGAATATTAGTAATACGTATTAAACTTGAAACTTTAAAATCATAACCAGATTCCAAACGCCACATTTGTTTAGGCTGAATATTATTGTCAAATGCGAATTGTTCATGACTTTTATATCCAGCTGCTACTCTTAGGTCTTTTATTCGTTTACCAATTCTTTTTAGCATCTCCTCTTTTTCTAATGCGCTCATAAAGGTTAAAATTCTCAATTCAGAGCGCAATAATTTACGTCATATGTGACGTATTCAACTTATATTTTCTACTTTTACGTCATGTATGACGTAATTTTTTACTTAACACGTATTACTAGACTTAAAAAAGCATGAGTAAAAAGAAACAAAAGGCAATCATAGAAGAAAAAAAAGAAGAATTAAAAAAAAGTGTAGCAATAGAAAATGAAGTTAAAAGGCAAAAATATTTTAAAAAAGAGTCAATATTCATCAGCATTACAGTCGTTCTTTTTATTCTAGATCTATTTTCTATAACAATCTTAAGCATTTTCTTTTCAGACATACTTATTAGTACTAATGCTTCAAATTTTGGAATATTAAGTTCTAGTGTCTTTGGAATATTTGTGAAAATTTTGTTTTTGGGAATTATTAATGGTTTGTTCTTAATTTTTATAACCGTGTTATTGAAACGTTTTTTAAAAAAGAAATAGGTAGTTGAAAACAAGTTTAATCCATTAAACTAACAAATTGCTACTAAAAACCTCCTAATCACAATAGTAGTATATTTATCAACTGCCTATTTTAAATTTTCTTTAACAAAATCCGCATTGTAAGCGAACATTCAAAAAGATATAATCCGTATCTTTGCAGCATTATTAATAAATTAATTTAAAAGATTATGTATCCACCAGAATTGGTAAAACCGATGAGAGCAGATTTAACTGTTGTTGGTTTTGAAGAATTACATACGGTTGAAGCGGTTGATACTGCTATTGCGAAAGAAGGAACAACATTAGTAGTTGTAAATTCTGTTTGTGGTTGTGCAGCAGCCAATGCAAGACCTGGAGCAAGAATGTCTTTAGATAATGATAAAAAACCAGACAACTTAGTCACTGTTTTTGCAGGAGTTGACAGAGAAGCTACAGATAAAGCGAGAAGTTATATGATTCCTTTTCCTCCTTCTTCTCCAAGCATGGCATTGTTTAAAGATGGACAATTAGTACATATGTTAGAGCGTCATCATATTGAAGGTAGACCAGCTGAAATGATTGCTGAGAACCTAAAAGATGCTTACAACGAAAATTGCTAATATATTCTTACCGAAAAAAATAAGATGAAACCACGTTTTTGCGTGGTTTTGTTTTATACTTTTACCACATCATAAAGTAGCAAAGTAGTGAAGTTTTTATCGTATATAATATCCAGCATTTACCTATTGTTTTTTGGGTTATCATTAGTGATTTTTCACGGAATACAATGGATTTGTTTAAAATTAGGCGGGCAAAAATGGCACAATTGGAGCGTAAATATGCTGCAATTTAGCTTAATGCGTTGCCAAAATATTTTAGGAACACGTTATGTTTTAAGAAATAAACATAAAATAAATACCGATCAACCATTAATTATTGTGTCCAATCATCAAAGTATGAATGACATTTCTCCAATGATTTGGTTGTTTAAAAAGCATTTTCCAAAATTTATTAGCAAGAAAGAACTCGGAAAAGGAATTCCAAGTATATCTTTCAATTTACGTCATGGTGGTGCAGCTTTGATTGATAGAAATGATCCGAAACAAGCGATTACAGAAATCATCAATTTTGCAAAACGAATTCATGAAAATACACAATCAGCTGTTATTTTCCCTGAAGGAACACGTAGTAAAAATGGCGTGCCAAGACCGTTTAAAACAAAAGGATTAGACGTATTGTTTAAATATATTCCGAATGCTCAAATTGTTCCTGTAACCATCAATAATTCATGGAAAACAACCAAATATGGAAAATTTCCATATGGATTGGGTTCAAAAATTACATTAGATGCACATGAGCCAATTCAACTAAGTGATTATCCACGAAATAAACGCGCAGAATTACTTGAACATATTGAAAAAGTAATTACAGATCATATCATTGTAGACTAAATATGCTAGAAACCCAAATTATAGAGAAAACAATTTCTTTCGTAAAAGAAACGTTGCTTGACGCGGAAGGCGGACACGATTGGTTTCATATAGAACGTGTGTATAAAAATGCATTGTTGATAGCAAAAAATGAAAATGTAGATACATTTATTGTGAGTTTGGGCGCGTTGTTACATGATATTGCTGATGCAAAATTTCACAATGGAGATGAAACCATTGGACCAAAAGTAGCACGCGAGTTTTTAGAAAGTGTACAGGTTTCACCAACTGTAATTCTTCATGTAGAAAATATTATTTCTAATATTTCTTTTAAAGGTGGCAACTTTGATCAAAAATTCAAATCACCTGAATTAGATGTCATTCAAGATGCAGATCGTTTGGACGCAATTGGCGCCATTGGAATTGCACGTTGTTTTAATTATGGTGGATTTAAAGATCGTAAATTATACGATCCTGCAATTCCTGTGAACCTCAACATGACCAAAGCCGAATATAAAAAATCTACAGCGCCAACAATTAATCATTTCTACGAAAAATTATTGTTATTAAAAGATAAAATGAATACAGAAACTGGAAAACGAATTGCAGCAAAACGCCATGCGTATATGGAACAGTTTTTAGAACAATTTTATGGTGAATGGAATGGGGAATTCTAGATTCTTAAAAAGGATTATTCTTATTTAAAAATAGCTCCTTTACTGAATCATCAATTTCATTTCACTTCTATATTTTGAAGCACTTTTTCCAGTAATTTCTTTGAAAAGTTTATTGAAATGTGAAAAATTATTGAATCCACTTTCATAACAAATATCTGTAATACTACTTTGACTTTCCAAGAGCAATTTTGTAGCGTGTATTACTCTATATTCATTCACTAATTTTGTAAATGTCTTTCCTGTTACTTTTTTAAAATATCGACAAAAAGCCGGAACCGTCATATTAACTTCTTCTGCAATTTCATCTAGTGATATATGTCTTTGAAAATTATTATTAATATACTTAAATATAGTATCAATTTTTACGCTGTCTTGTGGTTGTGTTTCAAAAGCAAATCCGTCAACATTTAGCAATTCATAATCTTCAGCTAAAGCCAATACATTAAGAATTTCCAATAATTTGATGATTCTTTTAAAGCCATTACATTTAGCTAGTTTTTCAATTTTTGGACCTACAATACGCTTTGTTTCTGGCTTAAAACGAATTCCTCTTTTTGCCTTTTCTAACAATAATGAAATATCTTGCATTTCAGAAACATTGTAAAACTCTTTCCCTAAAAAATCAGTTTTAAATTGAATTAATGTTTCTTTTCCTTTAGATGTCAATCGATCTGCAAAACCATTATGCGGCAAATTTGATCCAATCAATATTAATTGACTATTGTTAAAGTAAGATAAATGATTTCCTATATGACATTTTCCTTTTCCTTTATTTACATAGACTAATTCTACTTCTGGATGAAAATGCCAAAATGCCAGTCCACGCTTCCGCTTCTTTGTATTCTGTGCTACCAAAATGGAATTCCCAAATTCGGGCGTTATTTTTTCGTATGTAGGTTTATTGTTCATAAATTCAGATCACTTATGACAAATTTACTTTTTATATGATTTAAAAAAGTATGTTTTCTTACCCATATTATATACTATTTTAACTTAAAAAAAAGTTTACAATTATTTAACGGTTAAAATAATACACAAATTAGTCAAAATAGCTGTTTTCCAATACCAAAATCAAGCTTAGTTTTGCTATGTGAACTATTTAAAATAAAAGTCATGAAAAAAAGCATTAAAAACATTGTATGTATACTAGTGATGATCATTAGTATAACGAGTTACGCAAACAGTGACTATTCTTTAAACATGAAGAAAGGTAGTACTGTATTAACATTAACTAATGTTAAAAAAGGACATCAATTAATTATTAAGGACACTAATTTTTTAGTCCTTTACAGAGAATTAATTGCACAAAATGGTAGTTATTCTAAAGGATTTGATTTAACAAATTTACCAGATGGAAACTACTATTTTGAATTAGATAAAGATGTGAAAATTGTAAATATTCCTTTTACAGTAATTGCAAATAAGGTGAAATTTGAAAAAGAAAAGGAAACAATCATCTACAAACCAACCATACGAGTTGCAGATGATAAACTATATGTTTCAAGGCTTTC
This sequence comes from Kordia sp. E, assembly GCF_056033805.1. NCBI lineage: Bacteria > Pseudomonadati > Bacteroidota > Flavobacteriia > Flavobacteriales > Flavobacteriaceae > Kordia > Kordia sp. E. The sequence goes on along the minus strand of NZ_JBRASR010000002.1, from coordinate 1,256,853 downwards.
GCTAGAAACACAACCTATGAAAGTTGAAATCTATTACAGAGAAATATTTGGAGATTCTGCTAATTTATTATTTTCTGAAGACATTGAAAACACAAAGGTTATCTCTCGAATCTATGAACTTTCAAAAAAGAAAAAAGGGAAATACACAATTGTATTTACAACACAAGGAAGAGAATTTACAGAAAAATTTAAATTTTAGAAATCAACCAACTTTCTAAGTAAAAGCATAGCAAATCGTTCCTGATTGTTATGCTTTTTTTATGATATATTAGTACTTAATATTGATAACTCCATTGGTAAATACAAATACAGACTTATCAAAATTAGCATCTGTCGTGACTCTAAAAGTTCCTTCCATTTTTGAATCTGTATGTGTTGTGATAGATGTTTCTCTATCTCCAAAATTGACATCAGAACTATACTGTGTGTCATTTTCAATTAAAATAAATTCACCTATTTGATTGGTTTCTTCTACTAAAACAAAAAATAAAAGCGTTTTCATATCGTTGTCAAACAATGCTTCTATTCTTCGTTGATTCGGATCTATTGAATCTAACGTTACAGTATACTCAGTCAAAGAATAATCGACTCCATTGAGGTTAAAACGTATGGCGTTTTCAGTTGGTATTGGCACATTTTCATCATCACATGTACAGGCAAAAATTGTTAAAGTAATGATGCATAAAAATATTTTTTTCATTGGTATTAATTTCTAATTACACATATTTTGAATCATCATTTTTGATCAATTCAACTTAAATGTATCGTATTCATTCATGTGAAATCTGAAATAGTTAATAAGCGTAGTACATTTTTCGTAAGCGTAATTAAAACAGTGAATATTGCCCATTTTTGTATTTTTCATGAAGCGCTCTGTTGAGCCTAGGCATCTTTTTGTCTTTGAAATATTTCAAGCGCGCCAACTTGATTAAGTTTCTAATTTGTTCTGCAATTTTTCCTTCACCACGCATTCGATTTCCATAACGACTATCGCTCAATGTTCCTCCATGACAACTTTCAATTTGATGCAATACTTTTTCGGCTTTGTCGGGCATGGTTTTATGAATCCAATCAGAGAAAATTTCGCCAATAGCGCCATTCAATCTTACAATTGTAAACGCAATAGAACTTGCACCTAGTTCTGACACTTTTTTTGCCATTGGCAGTATTTCATGACTGTTTATTGATGGAATAATTGGCGCCAGCATTACATTTACCGGAATTCCGTTTTCAGAAAGTGTTTTCACTGTTTCCAAACGTTTTTTTATTGTAGCAGTTCGCGGTTCTAACACACGTCGTGTTTCTTCTGACAACGATGTTATAGAAATGTTTACACTTACTAAGTTATCTTCAGCTAATGCTTTTAAAATGTCTAAATCACGCAGAATTAATGCGTTTTTAGTAATGATTCCGACTGGATGTTTGTATTTCAAAAACACTTTTAGTAGACTTCTTGTAATTTCAAATTCTTTTTCCGCAGGTTGATAACAATCTGTATTTCCTGAAAGTATAATTGGACAGGCTTTCCAACTTTTCTTTTTTATTTTTTCTTCTAGAAGTTCGGCTGCATTCCGTTTGATTAATATTTTCCGTTCAAAATCTAATCCTGCGCTAAATCCCCAATATTCATGTGTTACACGCGCATAACAATAGATACAACCATGTTCGCAACCTTGATATGGATTTAAGGAATACTCCATTCCTACATCCGGGCTTTTGACTTTGTTTATAATCGTTTTTGGGAATGTTTTTATGTAGGTTGTTTTGTTTTTATCTGCATCTTCACCTTCTTTTCGGCAGTATTCTAAAAAATCAGCGCGTGTTTCATGTGCATCTTGCAAAAAACGATTGTGTACGTTTTTTTGTGCGCCTCTTCCTTTTATTTTTGATGAATGATTCAAATTTGTGATTTCTTTCTTCAAAAGTAATTCTCACGAAAGTGAATTGAACAATTATTGACTTTTTTAAGGTGCAACTACAGGAATACAAAAATCCCGCTTATAAAAAGCAGGATTTTCATTTTATGTCGTATAATTTATTGTTTAATAAATTTTCGAATGGCAGAACGATTTTGATCGTCCATCACTTTCAAAAAGTAAATTCCACTTTGTAAAGAACGTACATTGATTCGTGTAGGACTGTCTAAAGGAATGCTTATTTTTTTTCCTTGAATAGAATAAATTTCTACATCTTTAATAGATGTAATTCCTTGAACTTGCAAGAAATCGGAAGTTGGATTCGGATATATAGCAACATTCGTCAACTCAACATCTTCAGTCGATAGTGTTAGTGAAAAATTCACAGTACTACAATCGCTAGAAATTGTTATATAACGAGCTTCAGAAGCTTGGCAACCAGCAAAACAATCACCACCATAAAGCCAAAATTCATAAATACCATTTCCATTTACTCTAATATCACAAACAGCTACAGAATAACTTTGTGTACCAACAGGAAGCATAGGTATAAGAATATTATAAGGAACACCTGAGTAATTAATACCTAATGGATTGGTGTACGTATTATATGGTTCTGCATAGTTAACGCCAGCAATAGTTTCAAAATCACTTACAATAGCTCTAATATTTAAAAAATCGAAACTTGTAGTCAAAATAAATGCTGTAGTTCCTGAGCTATTAAAATCTATAAAATTACTTATGGTTAGTTGATACTGACTCATTAAGTTGTCTAAATCTGCAATTCCAGATACACCCGTATCTTTAAATGTTTGTACCCAAGAAGTAGCCGTATTTATCGAAAAAGCTAGGCTTTTGTATTCTGTATATTGTGCATAACTATAAACCGGATTTACTCTAAACTGAAATTCATTAAACAATGAGTCTATTTCAGGAGTGTTTTGAGGATTATTGTAAATAGCTGATAACTGTTCCAAATATGGAGTTACTCTTGCTTCAGGGACAAACGGATTATTGTAATCAATGTCATTTACATCACTTCTTATTTCTCGCAAAGCAAGGATTTTTGCATCAATTTCATAATTCTGTTGAATAAATGGATCAACAGTACATTGTGCATTTACATAAAATAGAAATAAACAAAATATGTTGGTAAGTAGTATTTTTTTCATGGCATTTGTTTTGGTAAGTAAAGAATAAGTATCTGAAAATCATAAAAATCAGACATTTATATATTACCAAAGGAACATATTATTGCTTGAAAAACAAAAAAACACTACTGATCGTTTATAAATCACGAGTATATACGGGTATTAAAAGTCATTTTTTAATATTACTTCCCAGGAAATGCTGCTTTTCGTTTTTCTAAGAAAGCTGTTGTTCCTTCTTTGAAATCTTCCGTTCCAAAACAGTTTCCAAATTCAGTAATTTCTGCTTCATAACCGTTTACACCATCTGAATAATTAGCATTTACAGCTTTGATTGCTCCACTAATTGCTACTAAAGAGTTTCGCATTATTTTACTTGCGAGTTTGTAAGCTAACGGTAGTAATTCTTCTTGTGTTGTTACATGATTTACCAATCCGCATTGATGTGCTTCTTCTGCACCAATCATTCCTGCTGTCATAATCATTTCCATGGCTTTTCCTTTACCAACTAATTGAGGTAAACGTTGTGTTCCACCATATCCTGGAATTACTCCAAGTGAAACTTCTGGTAAGCCCATTTTTGCAGTATCACTTGCAATTCTGAAGTGTGAAGCCATTGCCAATTCCAATCCGCCACCAAGCGCAAATCCGTTTACGGCAGCAATTACGGGCGTTCCTAAATTTTGAACAAAATCAAAAAGTAATTCTTGTCCTTTTGCAGCTAGTTTTCCACCTTCATCTACTGAAAAGTGTGCAAATTCACTAATATCTGCACCAGCTACAAATGCTTTTTCTCCACTTCCTGTTAGCACAATTACTTTTGCTTCAGCAGTTGCATCTAACGCTTCAAAAGCATCGTGCAATTCTTGAATTGTATCACGGTTTAACGCGTTTAGCTTTTTTGGACGGTTGATAGTAATGGTTGCGATTCCATTTTCTTGTTGTACAAGTATATTTTCGTAGTTCATGATGATTAGTTTTTTGGAATTCTCACAGTAAATGTTGTTCCTTTATTTTCTTCTGATGTAAAAGTAATACTTCCATCATAAGTTTCCACAATATTTTTCACCATTCCTAAACCAAGTCCCATTCCGCTTGTTTTTGTGGTGAATTTTGGTTCAAATATCTTCGGAGTATTTTCTTTAGTAATTCCAATACCATTGTCTTCAACCGTAATCATTGCATTATCATTTTGTTCAAATATACGAACATCAATTGATGGTGTACGATCATTTGAAATTGCTTGAATGGCATTTTTAACCAAATTCGTAATCACACGAATGAGTTGTGTACGATCAAATTTTATGATAATTTCTTCTTGTTCAAAGTGTACATGAATGTAATCTTCATTAAAGATATCCATTGCCAAACGTGTTATTTCTACCACATTTAGCATTTCATTTTGTTGCGCAGGCATTTTCGCAAAGTTTGAAAATGCTGAGGCAATACTACTCATGGTATCCACCTGTTGAATGAGTGTTTTTGTGTATTCGTCTACTTTTTGATAAATATTCGGATCATTCGGATCAAATTTTCGTTGAAAACTTTGCACACTTAAACGCATTGGCGTTAGTGGATTTTTAATTTCGTGTGCTACTTGTTTTGCCATTTCGCGCCAAGCTTGTTCACGTTCACTCATGGCAAGTTTTACAGCACTTTCTTCCAATTCATCAATCATACCGTTATAAGCGGCAATTAAGTTGTAGATTTCTTCTCCTGCATTTTCTACAATAATTTTTTCATTCCGTTTATTAAATCGGGTTTGATCAAGTTTTTCACCAATCTTTTTTAAAGAACGTGTTATATATCTTGAAATGAAATATGCAAAAACAATGGCAACTAACAGCATTATAATGTATGCATATCCTAAACGTCTAAAGAATTCTATCAGTTCATTAGTACTGAAAGAATCATCACGCTCATACTGAAGGTTTAAGATTCCTAATGGTTTTGCTTTTGAATCTGTAATAATTGTATATGAAGATTTATATTGACCTTTTTCCGTATCAATATCTTCTACATAACGTTTATCGGCAAGTACATTTATATTATTTAAAATTTCAACAGATAAACATTCTTGTGCTTCTTCTTGTCCAATAGACGTATCGGATGTATTAATAAGTGTTCCGCTTAAATCATATAGGTTGAAATCTACACTATGAATATCGGCTATTCTATAGATTGCATCTTTAAAAATGAGATGTAATTTTTCTTCATTTACAACATAGGTTGTTTCTTTAATGACATACTTCACATTTTTACGTACTTGCTCTTCTTTACGTTCTAACCTTGCTCTGTGGTAATCTTTTGTTTGTTCACGATATTGAATTAACGTAACTAAAGCAATTAAAATAGATGATACAAGCATCAAAATAATCAAGTAGGCAAATATTCTGGAACGTAATGAAAGTCTTGCTAATTTCATGAATGTGGGTTTATCTTCCTTGCTTTCGCACAATAATCAAGCCAAGTTAAGCATCAGGGTTTTTCTCGCGGATGCGTTTGTATAGTTTAAATCCTAACATTAGTAACATTCCTAATACAACAATTCCAATAACACCAAAAATCCAATTGATAGCGCTTTTTAAGATAACTAAAAATACAACTGCAAAGAGGATAAATGTAGCGCCTTCATTCCATAATCGCATAAAGTTTGAAGTATAATTTACTTCATCTCGTTGCAATTGCTTAAACATTTGATGTGTTTTGAATTGATATAGAAATAGTAAAAATACAAATCCGAGTTTTACATGCATCCAACCAAACTCTAACCAAACTGGTCTTAAAATTAGCAACCAAATTGCAAAAATAGTTGCTAAAACGGCTGATGGCCATGTAATGATATACCATAAACGTTTTGCCATTAGTTTTAGCTGTTTCCCTAAAATTTCCTTTTCAGGAGAAGGTTTGTGAAAGGCTTCTATTTGATATACAAAAAGCCGCGGAATGTAAAATAATCCGGCAAACCATGTCACTACAAATATGAGGTGTAATGATTTTATATAGTCGTATTCCATTTAGTCTTCTATAAATAGATAATTTAGTTTTTTCGCATTAAACGCATCGTTAAACGCCTTAATTTCAGTATCAACCAAGTTATTAAATGTAGTTAATTCTTTATTAATTTGTTGCGATAGTTCGTTCTTAACAGCAATATCTTGTTCTGTTGGTGCAAAATCGCCCATACTAACCAAAGAGTTTAAGTGTCCTAATTTGTTTGTGAGACGAATTGGGAAATTTAATGGATCTTGTCCGCTTCGGTTTTTAGTTTGATACAACGCTTCTTCAATTGATGTGAATTTTTTCTTTAATTCTTTGGCTTTTTCCACCAAATCTTTCACGTTTTCATCATCTTTATATTGCGTTGCAAAAGAAGTCAATTTTGCGTTAATCTTACGAATTTTTTTGATCGATTTGTGTGCATTGTCCATCGTTGCGTTTACATCCTTGATAAAATCAAACTGCTTTTGCATATCAACCAAAGTGCTTTCTGCTCTTGGATCTGCTAAAATTGTAAATGGTTTTGTAATTTCAACTGCATCTGAATCTCCTTTTGTAACCGATAATTTTACTTTATACGTTCCTGGAACCGCTTTTGGGCCATTGAGACTTGCCCACCAAAGAATCATTCCTTTTAGCTTTTCAGTTCCTTTATACGTCATATTCCACACAAATTGATTTGCGCCTTCTTTAACTTCTAACTTGTCTTTCTTTTTATTTTTTGTGCTAAACTTTTTAATGACATCACCATTTGCTTCCATGTACGTTAATGTAACCTCATCTGTTGATTCATAATCATTTAGATAGAAATACGTCATCACACCATTTGGATGATTTGTACCTTCCGTTTTGCTTCCTTTTCGTGAACCACCACGCATTCTATACGTATCTTTTGGAGTGTACAGAATGTTTGTATTTTTTGAGATATTGTATTGTTGATGAATTACCGTTAAATCATCAATCATCCATAAACTTCTACCTTGCGTTGCTACAATTAAATTATTGTCTTTAATCGTTAAATCAGTAATTGGAACGATTGGAAGATTCAACTGAAACGATTGCCAATTTTTTCCATCATTGAACGAAATGTACATTCCTGTTTCTGTTCCAGCGTATAATAATCCTTTACGTTTTGGATCTTCACGCAATACTCTTGTAAAATGTTCTGAGTTGATTCCATTCGTGATTTTCGTCCACGATTTTCCGTAATCTGTTGTTTTGTATAAATACGGAGCAAAATCACCTGTTTTGTACTTCGTTCCAGCTACATAACAGGTTCCAGCATCAAAAGCACTTGGTTCAATACTGTTAATCATCATCCATTCAGGCATTCCTTTTGGCGTAACGTTGTTCCAAGTTTTTCCACCATCTTGTGTGATGTGAATTAATCCATCATCACTTCCAACCCATAAAACACCTTCTTTTACTGGCGATTCTTGCGCAGCAAATATCGTACAGTAATATTCTACAGACGTATTATCTTGTGTAATTGGCCCACCAGAAGATTTTAGTTTTTCAGGATCGTTTCGTGTTAAATCTGGACTGATAATATCCCACGATTGTCCTTCATTTTCCGTCACATGTACACGATTTGAAAATGTATATAATCTATTCGGATTGTGTTTTGAGAATATAATTGGGAAATTCCACTGAAAACGATATTTCATACCTTCTGCACCATGTCCCATTGGATTGTCTGGCCATACATTAATAGCTCGTACCGTTCCTGTTTTGTGATTTTTTCTTGTTAGAAAACCATCATAACTTCCGCCATATACAATATCGTTATCTTTTGGATCGACAGCAATATGAGCCGATTCGCCACCAGCAGTACGTTCCCAATCTTCATCCGAAATAGAACGTCCGTCAGTTCTGTGCGGAATTCGTATGGTTGAATTATCTTGTTGTGCTACATAGATTCTGTATGGAAAGCTATTATCCGTTGTAACTCTATAAAATTGTGATGTTGGTTGATTGTGATATGTACTCCACGTTTCGCCACCATCATACGTAACTTGCGCGCCACCATCATCACCAATGATCATACGTTTTGGGTTTTCTGGAGCAATCCATAAATCGTGATGATCTCCATGTGGAGCATTGTATGTGCTAAATGTTTTTCCTCCATCCGTACTTTTGTGATAACGTACATTTAATACATAGACTACATCTACATTTTCCGTATCTGCATATAAACGTGTGTAATACCAAGCGCGTTGGCGTAATTTACGTTCGCTATTTACTTGCTTCCATGTTTCTCCGCCATCTTCACTTCGGTACAAACCACCTTTTTCTTTGTTCTCTACAATTGCCCAAACACGTTGATTGTTTAATGGAGAAACTGTAACTCCAATAATTCCTAATGTTCCTGTTGGAAATCCTTTGTGTTTTGAGATTTCTGTCCACGTTTCGCCACTATCTGTACTTTTCCATAATGCCGAACCGTCGCCACCTGAACTTAAACTGTATGGTGTTCTGCGGATTTTCCATGTAGAAGCATATAAAATTCGTGGATTTGTGGGATCGATGCGTAAATCAACTACACCAGCATCTGCGTTAGCAAATAGTGTTTTTCGCCATGTTTTTCCTCCGTCTGTACTTTTATATACGCCTCTTTCTTGTGTTGATTTATAGAGATTTCCCATGACTCCAGCATATACAATATCTGGGTTTGTAGGATGCACTGCCATTCTTGGAATGTGTCTTGAATTTTTTAAACCTGAAGCTATCCATGTTTTTCCTGCATCAACACTTTTCCATACGCCATAACCAGAAGATACATTTCCACGAACCGTTTTTTCTCCACCACCGACATACATTACATTTGGATCACTGTTGGAAACCGTTATAGAGCCTACACTTCCGCCAAAATATCCGTCAGAGATATTTTCCCAGTTTCGTCCACCATTGGTTGTTTTCCAAACGCCACCACCAGTAGCGCCAAAATAGAAAAGATTTGGTTTGTTTGGAACACCAGTAACTGCGGCGCTTCGTCCACCACGAAATGGTCCGACCAATCGGTATTCTACATTTTTATAATAATCTTCATTCGTGTTTTGTGCTTGTGTTTCAAAGGAAGTTCCTACCGTAAGTAGTACTACGGCTAGTAAGGTTAAAAATCGCATTTTTAGGTTGGTTTGGTTTCTGGTATTAAAAATAAAGAATTATTACTTAGTTTTTGTTAACTAATATGAATTAGTTCCGTTTTTAACAACTATTGAGTTTCATGTTGTTAATTATCACACAAAAAGAAAAATAGAAACAAATTCTTATTGTTTTACTGTTTTTAGCGTACGCCGAATTTCTTTATTGAGATACCAACCTGTGAGAATGGTTGACAGTAAATCGGCAATAGGAAATGATATCCAAACTCCAAAAATTCCATAGTATTTTGGTAAGATTAGAATTAACGGAATTAAGAAAAATCCTTGTTTTGTGAGTGTTAGCAGTAATGCTGGAATTGCTTTTCCAATTGCTTGAAAATACCCAGAACCGATCATTTGTACCGCAATTAATGGTGTTACCAAGAAAACCCAACGCAAAGCATTTGGGGCGTCTCTAATTACAACCTCATCATTCGTAAAAACAGCAGTAATTTGTTCTGGAAAAAACATAATGATAGCAAAGATTGCCAACGCTAATCCTGTTCCGTATTTAATAGAAATATTGATACTTTCTCGAACACGTTCAAATTTTTCTGCTCCATAATTGAATCCTGCAATTGGTAAAAATCCTTGTGAGATTCCCATGACTGGAAATAATGCAAACATTAACATTCGACTTATGATTCCGTAAATGGTCACAGATGCTTCGCCTCCATAAGCAAATAATGTATGATTTAAAATAATCGATAAGATACTTACCATTCCTTGTCGTGCCAACGTAACACCACCAAGTTCTGTGATTTCACGAACTATAGGTTGCTCTAGTTTGAAACATTTCAAGCGTATTTTGAGTTCACTATGTTTTGAAAAGAAAAACCAATAGATAAACACAAAACAGATAAAGTATGATATAGACGTTGCCCAAGCTGCACCAGCCATTCCCATATCCAATACATTGATAAATATATAATCAAAGAGAATATTCCCAATCGCTGGAAGAATCAAGGCAACCATTGCAAATTTTGGTTTTCCTTCCGCACGTACAACTGGGTTTCCCGTCATGCAAAGTGCCAAAAACGGAATGCAATACATGATGATTGTATAGTATATTTCGGCTGGACCGAGAATTTTACCATTCGCGCCAAAAAGCGCCAACGCTTCTTCTTTAAAGATAAGACCGACAATGACAAAGAAAACTGACAACCCTAAAGACAATACTATTTGATTTCCAAACGTGCGTTGTGCTTTGTCATGATCATCTGCTCCTAATGCTCTGGAAATGATAGACGCACCACCAACTCCAATTGCCATTCCTATTGATGCAATTAAAAAGGTAAGCGGAACTACTACCGTTATTGCGGCAATTGCCATTGGACCAATCCATTGTCCCACAAAAATGGTATCAACTACCATGTTTAGTGACATTACAAGAATTCCTATGGATGCAGGAAGTGCTTGCGAGATTAGTAGTTTACCAATAGGCGCGTTACCGAGTTCGGCAGAAGCTTTGTTTGCCATTAGGCTGTTACTTCCTCTTTTGAAGCTACGCTCCATTCATTAATCCAACGTGTCATTACTTTTACCCAAGCGTCACTGTCATTTAAGCATGGAATGTGTTTGTATTCTTCTCCACCAGCTTCTTTGAATTCTTCTTCACCTTCCATTGCGATTTCTTCCAAAGTTTCTAAACAATCTGCAACAAATGCAGGCGTAATAACAACTAGGTTCTTTTTCCCTTCTTTCGGAAAACGTTCAAATTCAAAATCTGTATAGGGTTTTAACCAAGGATCGCCACCTAAACGTGATTGGAATGAGTTGCTATATTTTCCTTCTGGCAAGTCTAAGTATTTTGCAATTTCTTTTGTGGTTTCAAAACATTGATGTCTGTAGCACGTTGCATGTGCTTTGGATGCTGTTTCACAACAACTTCCATCTATTTTACAGTGTGATTTTGTTGGATCACTTTTGCGAATGTGACGTTCAGGAATTCCGTGATATGAAAACAAGATATGATCATAATCAACACCTTCTATGTGCGATTTTATGTTGTCAGACATTACACGAATGTAATCTGGGTGATTGTAAAATGATGGAACAACCGTTAAGTTCATTTTTGGAAAATGCTTTTGTTGTTGTTCTTTTGTTTTTTCAATGACTGTTTCTGTAGAAGACATTGCATAATGCGGATATAATGGCACCACTAATACATCGTCAACACCTTGATCGTGTAATTCTTTTAATCCTTTTTGAATACTCATAGAACCGTAACGCATTCCTAATGCTACAGGAATTTTGGCACGGTCTTGTACTTTTTTATGAAAACGTTCAGAAATAACAATTAACGGAGAACCTTCTTCCCACCAAATTTTCTGGTATGCTTTTGCAGATTTTTTTGGTCGCGTATTTAATATAATTCCTTTTACTAAAAATGCGCGAAGTAAATAAGGAACATCAATAACACGTCCGTCCATTAAAAATTCGCCTAAATATCTTTTTACATCTTTAGGGTTTGGACTATCGGGAGATCCTAAATTAATTAATAATACACCTTTCATGTGTTTGTATTTATTGTTTTTTATTTGTCACATGCTGTTCGCTATTAATCATTCACTTAAGTGATAAAATTTTGAACATGCTCGTTTCATCTGTTTCTTTTGTTTCAACGCTCAAAAATACGACACTATATTCAATAAATGAATAGGCTATCATAGGAAATCTTTATATACTCATTCAAAAGCTATTTTCACGCATTATGATTCTGTTAACAGGAAAGATTTGTTATCTTTAGTACATTGTTACCAAATTACCAATCGCATGTATTGGTTTTAATATTGCACATGATTTTTATGAGAGTTTATATATCTATTTTATCCCTGATTTTTACAGCAGTCCTTTTTTCACAAGAATCCAAACAAAGTCTCCTTTGGGAGGTTTCCGGAAACGGCATGGAAAAACCTTCCTATTTGTATGGAACAATGCACGTAAGTAAAAAAGTAGCATTTCGCTTGGATGATGTCTTTTTTAAAGCATTACAAGAGAGTGAAACTATCGCTTTAGAGTCTGACCCAACTACTTGGCTAGCGCATAATTATGAGCGAATGGTAACTACTACGCGACGAAATTATAATGAACGAAATTTTTATACGAGCAATTTTAATCCACAGTTTTCAAAGAAAGAAATTGTACGTCGTATTATTCGGTTTGACAACAGAATTATCAATGGATATTTATACAGAAAACAAGCTGGCGCAGATGATTTTGAAGAAGAAACGTATTTAGATATGTTTATTTATCAAGCTGGAAAAAAGAACAATAAGCCTATTATTAGTTTGGAAGATATTGCCGAATCACGTTATTTAACATCGCGTGCTGCGTTTAATCGTTTGAAGAAAAAACCAGCGGAATGGCTCCAAAAAAAGTTTAAGAAAAAAAATAAATATACATTACAAGAAGATGTGTATAGAGATCGAAATATTGACTTGTTAGATTCTATCGGAGCTGCTGTAAATACTGAATTTTACAGAGAACACATGTTGTTCAAGCGCAATGAGAATATGGTAATTGTAATGGATTCATTAATGCAACACAAAACCGTATTTGCAGGAGTTGGCGCAGCGCATTTGGCAGGAGAAAAAGGCATGTTGCAAATGTTGGAAGACAGAGGTTATACCGTAAAACCATTAACGTCTAAACAAACAGATTTTGCATTAAAAGCGAAAGCCAAATTAGAAGATTTACACGTAAAACCCTATTTAAATTCATATAGCACACCAGATGGATTTATTACGGTAAAAACCTTTGACGAACTTCGTGAGTTTGTCTATAAAGAGCAAAAGTTTTATTTAGCGCCCGATATGACAAATGGTGCGTATTTGACAATTACACGATTGAATACATATGATCATTTTCCGAATGAGGAAAAAATTACGCTTGACGAAATTGATCCGTTATTATATGAAGATATTCCAGGTGATATTATTTCAAAAAAGGCATTGACTAGTCCGTTTCCAGGATTTAGCATTGTAAACAAAACTAAAAAAGGCGATTACCAAAAGTATCATATTTACAAAACGCCTCTGGAAGTCATTATTATCAAGTTTGCTGGAAAGAAAGATTTTGTACTAGAATACGAAAAAGAAATTTTTGATTCTATTTCGTTTCGTGTGCCTTCTAGCGAGCTAAAAACGTATGCTTCTGAGTATAATAAATACAGCTTTTTATTTCCTGCGAATTACATTTCCGACAATACTAAAAACTATGGAAACAAGTTGTTGCAAGCTGAAGTAGACAATCAATATTATTTCTTTAAAGAAGTAATGAACAACGACTTAACTTATATTGAAGAAGATAAATTTGAAGCAAAATATATTCATGATAACTTTTATACTACTTTCGATTTAACCAAAGAAACAGGGAAATTTGTTGATTTTGGCTATCAAAGTTATGAATCTTCCGCATTGATTGATACCTTAAAACAAGATCATATTCACCTTAAAACTATTGTAAAAGACGAAAGCTATTATTTGCTCGGTTATATCGGAAAAAAGAAAGAAAAAGCTACTGCGTATTTCAATTCGTTTAAGCTAGAAAAACCTAAGTACGAAAAGTTCAAAACAGTTATTGATACATCGTTACATTTCTCTGTATTAACCAGTGCTAAACAACCTGAAACTAGCGCAGCTTACGGACGTTATAAGTCAAAAAAGAAAGCGTATGATGAAGACAAAAAATATATTGTATATACATCAAAAAGTAACGAAAAAGTATTCGTAAAGCGTATAAAATATCACGATTTACAAATGTATCACAATATTGATAGTGTTTGGAGTTCATTTGAAAAAGGCTACAAACACGATTTGGTTATTGAAGACAAAAAGATATGGGAAAAAGACAACTCTTATTACAGTACATATCGTTTAAAAGATACGGCTAGCGCCAAGCGTTTTTACATGAAAAACATTTTAAAGAAAGGTGTTATGTATGGTTTGCTTACGCTAGAAGATTCAATTGCTGAACCTTCTGAGTTTGTCAATAATTTCTATGAAACATTTCAACCGTTGGACACATTGCTTGGAAAAGATATTTTCACAGATAAAACAAAAATTTTCTTTGACGGAATTAAAAACAATGATAGTATTATATTAAAATCGTACGCAAAAATTAAGTTTACAGACAAACATGCAAATACCATTATTTCTATTTTAAAAGAACACGATTTCCCGGAAGACAGAGAAAATATTAAGAATTACTTAATACGATCACTTGGAAAGCTCGAAAACGATCGAATTCATCCGTTTTTTAAAGATTTGTATGTTACAGCATATGACAAGCCAAAAACACAAACAGCCATCTTAAAATCGTTGTTATTACAAAAAGAAGAAGATTCGTATGAACTAGTACTTTCATTACTTGAAAAAGATTTTCCACTCGATTCTAGAGGAACAAGCAGATTGTTTAAAACTGGAAAAAACAGTTTGGCTTTAAAAAGAGTTTTATTCCCAGAATTGCTCAATTATTCAAGCATTCAAGAATATAAAACACCTGTATATTCATTGTTAACGCAATTGGTTGATAGTAGTCTTATCAAACCAAAAACTTATAAAAAATATAAGAATCAATTACTAAATGATGCTAAAATAGAAATCAAAAGAAACATAGGGAAATCATCTTATAATAGTAACAGTAATTATGCTTTAAACCGATATGTAAAGCTTTTATTTCCATTTAGAAAAGACAAAAACATCAAAGATTTCTTTAATAAATTGGTCAAAAGTGATGCTAAAAGTGCGTTATCAACCTATTTTGCGCTGTTAGCTGAAAACCAAGAATCAATTTCACCAGCATTAAAAGAAAAGACAATTGAAGATAAAAAAGCGCTTTCTGCAACTCTATACAAATTAGCAAAAAAGGATTTATTAGCAGTCGTACCCGATTCGTTAAAAACTCAACAACGCTATGCGGAAACTCGATTGATCAATGAAATTAGTTTTAATGAGGAAAAAGATGAAATTGAATTTGTGACCAAAAAACAGGTTGAAAATGAAGATGGAAACATTACTATTTACTTTTTCAAAATCACAAAGAAAAGTACATATACAAGCAGTACAAAACTGTACTATATCGCTTTCTTAGACGAAGAAAAACTTAACACAACAGCCTATTTCTACTCAAAAAAATATGATGGCACAAAAATTTACGGAGACGAAATTGAAGATGAAATCTACGATAAAGCTATTGAACTCGTAAAATATAAAAACAGAAAACGCATTAGTGGACGAACTAGATATTAGATGTTAGATGTTAGATGTTAGATGTTAGATGTTAGATGTTAGATGTTAGATGTTAGATGTTAGATGTTAGATGTTAGATGTTAGATGTTAGATGTTAGATGGAAATTAAACAACCAAACGACTTTTCGAGTGATTTTCGATAGAAAATTGTATTTCAACTTTGCTCAGTTGATCCAAAATAAACATTCCGCAAACTACATCAGTTGAGTTTACGAAATGCTTATAAATGTTTTTAGTTTAAGGCTAGTTTTCTTGTACTGTTAATGCATCTAATACTTCTGTAGTAATATTATTTTCTTCACGAATAAACTTCGCTATCTTAGCTACAACCGCAGAAATTTGGTTTGGCAAATTCATAATATGAGGACAAATTCTAAGTCCTTCAGGACGCGTATTCCCAGTTTTTATTTCAGGAATAAAACCTACGGCGAAACGACTTTTTTCACCTTTCTTACCATATAAATAATTATATAAATCTTGATGATTAATTGTTGTTCTTGACGAAACAATTTTAAACACTGTCACACCATTAGAGAATTTTTTGGAAGTAGGCGTAACATATACAATTTCTACTCCTAAACTTCTAGCCATGAAATTTAATTTTCTTCTTAAATCGTCTTGAAGAGATTTAACTCTTGTTTCAATACGCTTCGGATCAATCCCGTTTATCTTATCGTGTTCTGAAATTGTTTGTCCCAAGGCATAAATATTGGCTTCATCTCTTTGTCCAAGCAATTCAAATCGTGATGTATCTTCAGGCAAAGTATCTTCAAAACCAATTTTACCATCATATGCATGAATACTAATATCGAAATTTTTAGCGCGCTCAGGTTTCATATAAAAAAGACCTGTTTCAAACGGTCCCATTAGCCATTTATGTGAACTTGAAGCAAAACTGTCACAGTCTACACCTTTTCTTCCGTTTTTCTCTATTAGATTTATTTCCAAACCGCCCCAACTTACCGCGCCATCAACATGAATATGAATGTCAGGATATATTGCACGTACTCTTTCCACAATTTCTTTTGAAGGCATACAAATACCCGAAATATTAGACACTTCTGAAAAACTTAACATGACGGTTTTTCCAGCAGTATTTTTGATTTTTTCTATAATGATATTGCAGATTGCTGTTAGAATTCGCTCATCTGTCCAATTCGTAAAATTGACCGTTTTGAGTGAAAACATTTCAACTTTTTTCGTTTCCGTAGATCTCAATCTCCAAACATTATTATTTGTAGGATGATTTTCGTCCCATAGCAGCACAGTATTGCCTTCCCATAATTTAAATCCTTTAGAAAGTTGATTATTTGCCTCACTAGTATTACGCACCAAAGCAATATTTTTAACATCTGACTCAGACACAGCACCAACATGTTGCGCAATTACTTCTCGGATAGCTTCTAAAATTAGTTTATATCGCTCTTGTCTTGATTGCATAGAAATGTCTGCATTGAATTGAAAACGTAGCGAATTAATTTTATTCAATACAGGAACAAACGTAGGACACAAATTTGCTGAATTCATTGGTTCAACTTCAAACTCAGGATCAACACCTGTATTGAAAAATAATTTTCGGACATCTAACCAATCAACAGGTGCATCAAAGTCAAAAGTTTGTTTAAAGTCTTGCTTTAGTAAACTATATTGTTCATTGGTGATTAATGATTTTTGTTCAAGCTTTTCTATAAGCTCAAGCATTTGGTTTTGAATTGCACTAGTTTCCATGATTTTACTGTTTAATTGTGTTTCTTACTCGTTTAAGGTTTTTCAGATATCACCTTGTAATTGAAACACAAATTTGGACTGAAATTAGTCATCAAAACAGACCATAACTACGGAAGTTGCCATTGCGGATAGTACGTAAATAGTACCGCATTTATGCGTAAGTATTCTGTAAAATAGGATTAGTATGTGAAGAGATAATTATACTTTATAGCGTCAATCTGAACTTGATTCAGCTTCACATAACGATAAGAAATCATTTGTAAAGGATTCCTGTCTTCGCAGGAATGATAAACCAAGTTGTTAGAAAAATTTAAGCGTTCACACTTGCCTGAATATACTTCTTAGGTGTTGTGCCGTATTTCTTTTTAAAAGCAGAAATAAAATGACTTGCAGTACTATAACCTACTTTCAATCCAACTTCGTTTACGTTATAACTTCCCGATTCTAAGAGCTTGCGTGCGTATTCCATTTTATAATCAAACAAAAAACTAAATACGGAGTCGCCATAAATTTGTTTAAAACCTTCTTTCAATTTCTTGATATTTAAACCAACCTGATTTGCCAATTCTTGCAATCCTGGTGGTTCGGCCATATTTGCAATCACAATATCTTTTGCTTTTCGAATTTTCAATACATTATCTTCATCTACCAAAAACGGACATTGTTCAATATCGGCATCTTCACTTCTGTTAAAATACAAACTCAACAATTCGTATGCTTTTCCTTTTAAGTATAACTTTTTAATCGATTCGTGCATGTTATAATTGATCATTTGATTCAATACAACAGCCATCATAGGCGTTATCTTTTTATTATCGTAATACTTTTTATCCTTCTTATCAGCATCCAAAAAGTGAATATAATTAGCTTCTGTTGAAAATAATGAATGAAACTTCTTAATCGGAATTAACACAGAAATCAACCATGTTTTTGGCTTTACATCTACATTAATAGGTAAGTCCGTTTGTGGATTATATAGCAACAATGCATGTTCGTCTAATACGTCAAAAGAATAACGTCCATTATTAAAATTGAACTTACACTCACCTTTTACACTAAAGTGAAATTGTATAAAACTACTGTCAATTTCTCGGATAAGTTGCTGAGTATCATCACTATCATTTTGAAGCTTCAAAATATAAAATCCATCTTCAATTTGAGTCTCTTGTAAAGTACCTTGAGCGATATTTTTTTCTTCCATAAGTAGAAATACGTGTTTTTACTTTATTTAGAATCATTCTATGTTAAGTGACCTAAAAAGGCTTATTTTGCAGTAAAATTACAACATTTCGCAAGTTTTTAAAAAGAAACGCATCTAAAAAACTTATAGCGATATAAAAAGTCCCTTGAGCGTTATTTTTATTTGACCGCTAATGATACTTTTGTTAACGAATTTAGAAATTTCATGAAGCAATACAACATATCAAAACATAATTCTTTCTACTGTGTAGGACTTAGCTACCAAAAAGCGGAAGCACACATTCGTGGGAAATTTAGTTTACCAGATACTGCTCAAGCTTCTATCTTAGAAACTATAAAGGTTGATAACATTGGAGATGGTGCACTTATCATATCTACATGTAACCGAACAGAAATCTACGGTTTTGCACAACATCCTTGTCAATTCATTAAATTACTTTGTGACTACTCAAACGGAACTGCTGAAGAATTTCAAGATGTTGCCTACATTCATAAAAATAAAGATGCCATTTCGCACTTGTTTAAAGTTGGTACAGGATTAGACAGTCAAATCTTAGGAGATTTTGAAATCATATCACAATTGAAAAAAGGATTCAAAGCTTCGCAAGGAGCTGGATTGATCAATGGTTTTATGGAACGTATGGTAAATGCAGTAATTACAGCTAGCAAACGTATCAAAACGGAAACGGCAATCTCTTCAGGAGCGACTTCAGTTGCTTTTGCTTCTGTTCAATACATTCTGAAGAACGTAGAAAATATCTCTGAGAAAAACATTCTACTATTCGGAACAGGAAAAATTGGAAGAAATACTTGTGAAAACTTGGTGAAGCACACAAAAAATAATCATATCACATTAATCAATAGAACAAAAGACAAGGCTGAAAGAATTGCTGGAAAGTTCAACTTAACTGTGAAAGATTATGAAAATCTTACTTCTGAAATTCAAAAAACAGATGTATTAATTGTAGCAACTGGCGCACAACTTCCAACGGTTTCTAAAGAAGACATTCATACGAACAAAGAATTGCTTGTGTTAGACTTATCAATTCCTGAAAACGTTTCACGAAATGTAAATGAGTTAGACAACGTTACACTTGTTCATTTAGATGCTTTATCGCAAATTACCGATGAAACATTAGAAAAAAGAAAAACACACATTCCAAAAGCGGAAGCAATCATTGACGAAGTAAAATCAGAATTCATTGCGTGGTTAGAAACACGAAAATTTGCACCAACTATCAAAGCGTTGAAGCAAAAGCTAACAGCAATGAAAAATGCGGAAATCAACTTTCAGCGTAAAAAAATAAATGATTTCGATGAATCTCAAGCAGAAATCATCACAAATAGAATCATTCAAAAAATAACTACACAATTCGCCAATCATCTCAAAGATGAAAACACAACTTCAGAAGAAAGTGTAGCATTAATACAAAAAGTATTTCAATTGGAAAATAACTCAATATGAGTAAACTCATCAGAATCGGGACTAGAGATAGTGAACTCGCATTGTGGCAAGCTAAAGTAGTACAAGATCAACTAGAACATCTTGGTCACAAAACCATTTTAGTGCCCGTAAAAGCTACTGGAGATTTAGTTTTAGACAAACCACTGTACGAACTCGGAATTACAGGAATCTTTACACGAACACTTGATATTGCAATGCTCAATAACGACATTGATATTGCTGTGCATTCGTTAAAAGATGTTCCAACAGTATTACCAAAAGGCATTATACAAGCCGCGGTTTTAAAACGTGGAAATGTACGTGATACGCTGGTTTTCAAAAAGAACGAAGAATTCTTATCAGAACGTGAGGCTGTTATTGCAACTGGAAGCTTACGCCGAAAAGCACAATGGTTAAATCGTTATCCAACACATTCAATTGAAGATTTACGTGGAAATGTAAACACGCGTTTACAAAAACTTGAAGATACCGAACATTGGAATGGTGCTATTTTCGCTGCCGCTGGATTGGGTAGAATTGGTCTAAGACCCGAAGATTCTGTAAACTTAGAATGGATGGTTCCTGCACCTGGACAAGGTGCAATTATGATTACTGCGCTAGAAGAAGATGAGGAAGTTAGAGCAATTTGCGCTGAAATTAATCATGAGGAAACTGAAATTTGTACAACAATTGAACGTAAATTTCTAAACTTACTAGAAGGCGGCTGTACTGCTCCAATTGGAGCTATTGCCTATATAAAAGAAGAAGTTGTCACCTTAGAAGGTGTTTTACTAAGTACGGACGGAACAAAGAAAATTTCGGTAAGTCGTTATGACAAACTTGGAGAACATCACGAATTGGCTGAATACTGTTCAAATTTCATCATAGAACGTGGCGGAAAACGTTTAATGGAAGAAATTAAAGTTTCTGGAAATCAAACCAATGTATATTCTACAAAATTACTGACGGAAGCACAACGCCAATTATTCAATGAAAAAGTAACGGTAGAAAGTAGTGATTTCATCAAAATAAGCTTGAATAGAATCAAGCCACAAGTTGTTAGAAATCCAATAAAAAATGTAGTCATTACAAGTAAAAATGCTGTAGAAGCATTAGTACAAAATTTTTCGGCTGACGAATTACAATTTAAAAATATTTACTGTGTTGGACGACGTACCAAAAAACTCATTGAGCAAAAAATTGGTCCAGTTGTAAAATCAGCGCGCAACTCTAAACTGCTTGCAGAGCATTTAGTAGAATATATTAGTGGAACAAATGTAACGTATTTTTGTAGCGATATTCGCTTAGATGCGTTGCCGACAATTCTAGAAGAAAATCATATAGAAGTCACAGAAGTACACGCCTATAAAACGATGTTAGATGCTGAAAAACTTCAAGAAAGTGTTGAAGGTATTCTGTTTTATAGTCCATCAACAGTACAAAGTTATGTATCAGCAAATAAAGCAAAAGGGATTGCGTTTTGCATTGGCGAAACCACGGCAAAGGAAGCAAAACAACATTTCGAAGATGTTCGCATTGCAAAAGTGCCAACGGTAGAAAGTGTGATTGAATTGGTGAATGAGCATTATGTTTAGATGTTAGATGTTAGATGTTAGATGTTAGATGTTAGATGTTAGATGTTAGATAAAAATTAAATCATCTCAATGTCACTTCGAGTGAAATTTCGCAGAAATTTAGTATCGAGAAGTACTTTAAAATAGAAAATTAAAAGTGAGGAATTAGTATTGAGGAATTAAATTTCTCAATTTTTAATACTAACATCTCAATACTAAAAAAATGAACGGAATAACATACATAGCGGATTTTATAAAAAATCCTGAAGTATTGTTTGAATTTTTAAAAAACAATGTTTCTTGGGATGAGCGTATGTCTGCTCGAAAAACAGCAAGTTATGGAGAAGCATATAACTATTCTCAAATTAGCTATCCGTATCAACCATTTATAAAAGAAGTACAAGAAATTATTGATTTAATTGAAAAAACGCTAAATTTTGCCCCAAATAATTGTTTGATTAATTATTATTTAGATGGAAAATCGAGCATGGGATTTCATTCTGATCAAACAGATATATTAACAGAAAATACAGGCGTTGGAATTGTTTCTATTGGAGAAACGCGCACATTACGATTTCGAAATATAAAAGATAAAAATATACTAAAAGACTTCGATTTACAATCAGGTTCTTTTATTTATATGACAAACGAAGTACAAGACGAATGGCAACACGCAATTCCAAAATCAGATACTGAAAATGGAAGAATGAGCTTGACATTTCGTAAAATGAAATGAATAGTAAATGTTAGCATTGAGTTTTCTCAATTCTCAATACTAGCACCTCAATACTTAATTATGATAAAGAACGATTTATTTTTAAGAGCTTTAAAAGGAGAAGTGGTAGAACGTCCACCAGTTTGGATGATGCGTCAAGCAGGAAGATATTTACCAGAATTCATGGAAATAAAAAAGAAGTATGACTTCTTTACACGTTGTCGAACTCCAGAATTGGCAAGTGAAATTACAGTACAACCAATTCGTCGTTACGGAATGGACGCTGCAATTTTATTTTGCGACATTTTAGTAATTCCGCAAGCTATGAATATTGAAGTGCAAATGAAGCCAGATTTTGGTCCATATTTGCCAAATCCGGTGCGCACTCAAAAAGACGTTGACAATGTAATTGTTCCTGATGTAACTGTTGAGTTAGACTACGTATACAAAGCCATCAAAGCAACAAAAGAATTACTAAATGATGAAATTCCATTAATTGGTTTTGCAGGTTCTCCGTGGACAATTCTTTGCTACTGTGTACAAGGTCAAGGAAGTAAAAACTTTGACAAAGCAAAGAAATTCTGCTTTACAAATCCTGTTGCAGCGCATCAATTATTGCAAAAAATTACAGACACAACCATTGCATATTTAAAAGAAAAAGTAAAAGCTGGTGTAAACGCGGTTCAAGTATTTGATTCTTGGGGCGGAATGTTATCACCAACGGATTATCAAGAATTTTCTTGGCAATATATCAATCAAATTATTGAAGCTTTAAAAGATGATGCACCAGTAATTGCCTTTGGAAAAGGTTGTTGGTTTGCATTAGGAGAAATGGCAAATTCAAATGCTTCTGCTTTAGGAATCGATTGGACATGTTCTGCACGAAATGCACGTTATTTAACAGGTGGAAACATCACACTTCAAGGAAACTTTGATCCAACACGTTTATATTCGCCACCAGCGGAAATCAAAAAAATGGTACATCAAATGATTGACGAATTCGGAAAAGACAAATACATTGTAAATCTAGGTCACGGAATTTTGCCAGACATTCCATTAGACAATGCAAAAGCATTTATCGATGCTGTAAAAGAGTATAAAGCGTAATTTTATATAATAAAGTTAAAAGAGTCGCTGTATTTTGAAACAGCGACTCTTTTTTTGACTATTATATTTCAAAAAAGGCTTTTAATTCTAGTATCAGCTCTTTTTCTTCTATTTTCTTTCCTCTTTTCAAAACATGAATTTTAGTTTCACCTGAACTATCAATCAATTCTAGATCAAAATCATACCTTACAATTTCATCTTCAAGATAATTATATGTAGAGACATACAAGAGTTTTTCTCTTTTTTTAATTCCAATTGCACACAAATCATCTTTCCAATGATCTATAATTTCTATATTATTTTGATCTATCAAATTTTTGATTCGGTCTAAAAAATTCAATATTGTTTTATCTTTTTCCATTATTAATAAAAATAAGGTTAGTCAGTAATTTTTATTCCCCCTGGTATTTAAAGAGTTACCTGTTCTCTATAAACAATTAGCATTTTACCTTAACTTAGTAAAAGAAAATAAAAACTCAAAAGGTTTTGAATTCAAAATTTTCATGCAAACACTATTTTCCATAGCACTTTTAGAACAAAAAGATACGAATTTACTTTTTGAGTTAATTCAAGCAAATGCAAAACGATTGCATCAATACTTTCCAATTACAGCCAGAGAAAACTGTTCGGTTATTGCTACAGAAAATTATATCAATAAAAAAATGCGAGAAGTTGCTGCAAAGAAAAACTACACGTTTAAAATTGTAAATACAGCTACTGAATTACCAATTGGTTTATTAATCATTAAAAAGATTGATTGGACAACAAAAGAGTGTGAACTTGCCTATTTTATTGGTGAAAGTTACGAAGGGAAAGGAATTACTTCGGATGGAATTTCACAACTTATCGCCTATTGTAAAAAAGAATTAAAGCTTCAAAAAGCGATTCTTAGAATTGGGAAAGACAATCCCGGAAGCCTTCGTATCGCAGAAAAGTATAACTTTGTATTGACAAAACGTGTCAAAAATGGACATACAGATTTTTACGGAAATAACATGGACGTTTTACATTTTGAACGATTATTATGATAAAAGATATATTTAACGGAATTCAAGCCTACTTTTCAGCATTTTCAATACTGAATAAACTCAATTTGTGGCGTTACTTTGTCGTTCCAATAGGAATCAGTTTTATACTCGGAATCGTTATACTCGTTACAGCATACGGGCTTTCGGACAACTTAGGAAGTTATATTGCTGGTATTTGGGGATTTGCTTGGGGAAAAGAAACGGTAACAAGTATTAGTTATTTTATTGGCGGACTTATTGTACTTGCATTGGGAATTGTAGTTTTTAAGCATGCACTTATGGCAATCGTTGCACCGTTTATGAGTCCGATTTCTGAAAAAATAGAACTTCATCTCATCGGAAAAGTTTCAAACAAAGGAACAGGATTCAAAGCACAAACCTCAGCATTGGCAAGAGGAATTCGAATTAATCTTCGTAATTTAATTGTAGAAATACTCTGGATTATTCCACTATTCATCTTTAGTTTTATTCCATTAATAGGTTTCATCTTCTTAATTTTAATCTTCTTAGTACAATCGTATTACGCAGGTTTTGGAAACATGGATTATACCTTAGAACGGTATTTTTCATTTAGAGATAGTGTAGCGTTTGTTAAAAGAAACAAAGGAGTTGCTATAGGAAACGGCATCGTTTTTATGAGCATTCTATTAATTCCTGTTGTTGGAATTTTGATTGTATTGCCATTATCGGTTGTGGCTTCAACCACAGAAACTATCAAAGCATTGCATCCTGAAAAGTTTGCTGAAAACCAATTATCACTATAACTTTTAAACGCTTTTCAAATTATGCAAACACAGTAAATCATCCTATCTTTGTATTTCTCAAACGAAAAAATTCATGAAAGACCTTTTTCTCAACTATATTCATCAATTACAAGACACCATTACATCAAAAATTGAACAACTTGATGGAAAAGCTACATTTCAAGAAGATCTCTGGAAACGTCCAGAAGGCGGCGGCGGACGAACGCGTGTCATTGAAAATGGAGCAATTTTTGAAAAAGGTGGCGTAAATATTTCGGCGGTTCATGGTGAATTGCCAGAAGCGTTGCGTAAAAACTTTAAGGTTGAAGAAGGTGATTTTTTTGCATGCGGATTGAGCTTAGTATTACATCCAAAAAACCCATTCATTCCAACAGTTCATGCTAATTGGCGTTATTTTGAAATGTATGATAAGGAAGGAAATATAGTAACACAATGGTTTGGCGGCGGACAAGATTTAACACCATACTATTTGTTTGAAGAAGATGCCACACACTTTCATACGACTTGCAAAACTGCGTGTGATAAACATCATCCAGAATTTTATCCAAAACACAAAGAAACCTGCGACAAGTATTTCTGGAATGCACATAGAAACGAAGCTCGAGGTGTTGGCGGATTGTTCTTTGATTACCTTAAAAAGACAGACGAATTTTCCATGCAAGATCGTTTTGATTTTGTAACCGAAGTTGGAAATAGCTTTTTAGAAAGTTATGTTCCAATTGTAGAACGTCGCAAACACATGGAATACACACAAGCCCATAAAGATTGGCAAGAAGTACGTCGTGGTCGCTATGTAGAATTCAATTTGGTTCACGATAGAGGAACATTATTTGGACTCAAAACCAACGGACGTATTGAAAGTATTTTAATGAGTTTGCCACCAACTGTGCAATGGAAATACAATCATCATCCGGAAGCAGGAAGCGAAGAAGCAAAGTTGATTGAGGTCCTGAAACATCCAAAAGAATGGATCTAATTACAACTGCTGTATATTTCGGAATTGCGATAACAATTGTCATGTTTTTGTTTAACATATTCCATTGTGTATTGGCAAGTATTTTTGGTGTACGTGTCGAAACTTTTGGAATACTCTTCACATTTGCAAATAAATATTTTATACGTTTCAAACGAAATCATACAGAATACAATTTAGGTTGGATTCCAACTGGTGGTTTTGTGAAAATCTCAGGAATGTTTGATGAAAATTTAGACAGTGAACCTATAAAAACTGAAGACTATATGTTGTCTTCAAAATCACCTATAATTCGTTTTATTTGCACAGCTGGCGCACCAATATTATTATTGATTCCATTTACAATTAGTGCTATTTTTATTGATTCAAATGGCTCGTTAAATGATGGTTTTAATGTCCTAAACAATGTCATCTACAATATATATCAATATCTAATTGGCGCTATTGATAATGTACAAACAGAAAACAACTGGAATACAATTGCAGCTACGTATAATGTATTTCCTATCGTTTTGTGCTTAATGACACTATTCACTGCTTTTACAAGTATTGCTACATTACTTAGCAATACTATTTCGGAAAAAATAAAAGCCTTTTACGTTATTTCTAGCATCGCTTTGTTAGTGTTCTACTTATATATCTGTTACAAAATAGTAGTGCTTTACTTTTCATTATATAGTTTTACAGATGGTTTACTAACACTATTTAAGTTTGTAGTAACTATATATATTATTTCGTTTGTTTTGATGTTGTTGATTAAATACTTGCCGAAGAATAAGTATATTTAACGAGTTATGAGATCTTTTTTTTCAACATGCATATGTTTATTTGTGTTATTCAGTATGAAGGCACAAACTTATAGCACTACAGAAACAAAAGATACTATTGTTATAAAAAACGAGTACTTCGATGCGCTAAAGAGAAAAATTAGCATCCGTACAAACTTTAGCAGTGATGTTAAATCATATAAAGTAAAAGATGCAGAATCTTCATTAATTCTAACTCAAAATAGCAGTTACAGAACATCGTTTACTTTTGATTATCGCTTTTTTGGGATTACACTCGGATTTAACCCACAGTTTTTACCTGGAAATGATGATGAGAACTTAAAAGGAGAAACCGAACTTAGCGGAATTGGGTTTCAATTTTACTTCAACAAATGGTTGCAACGTGTGAGTTACGAACGTATCAAAGGATTTTATGTTCAAAACACAGAGGATTTTATAGAAGATTGGCGCGAAGGTGTTGATCCATACATACAACTTTCAGGATTACGAACTACAACTTATGCTGGAAATACTGCCTATAAATTCAATGATAATTTTTCGTATCCTGCAATCAGTGGATACATTCATTGGCAACAAAAATCCGTAGGAAGCTTTATTCCTTCTTTAGATTATAATTATATCAACATAAAATTAAAAGATACAGGAGATTTTACCGAAATTAAGTCGAATGAATTCAATATAACGCTCAAACCTTCCTATTTCTATACATTTGTATATAAGAAAAACTGGTTTCTATCTCTAGAAGCTTCACCAGGAATTGGAATCAATTTTGCAAAAGAAACCGATGTAGATTTGGTTCAAGACACTAGTACAACTGAGAATAATAGTTTTCTGTATTACACGTATGATTCTGCTGCAATTCTAGGTTACAACTCAGATTCGTTTTATGGCGGTGCGCGTTATAACCTAAAAAACCTTTCCAATTTCGATAAATCAGAAGAAAACCTTTTACAAACGAATAACTTCTTTGAATTCTTTGTTGGTTATCGGTTTGATGCTCCAAAAGTTATCAAGAAAACATTCGATTGGATTGAAAGAACTACAGGATTGTAAACTGTATTTTTTGTTTATATCACTGTAAAATTCATTAAATTTATCTCATGGAACATTACCGAAAATTAGAGCGCATGTATTTGACATCAAATATGAATACACAACTCTATGAAACGACCGAAATAAAGATTGAAGATGAAGTCGCCGAAATTAAATTAACGATTGATCCCAAGTATTTTCATGCGCTTGGCGCGATTCATGGCTCGGTATATTTCAAACTGTTGGATGATGCGGCTTTTTTTGCTGTAAACTCTATTGTAAAAGATGCATTTGTCTTAACAACTTCGTTCAATATCAACATTACACGACCTGTAAGTTCTGGGAAAATCACAGCGACAGGAAAACTAAAATTCAAATCGAGAAGTCTATTCGTTGCCGAAAGTAGTTTGGTGGATGAAAAAGGGCGAGAAATTGCCTTTGGAACAGGAAATTTTGCCAAAAGTAGAATTCCGCTAACGGAAGATATTGGGTATAAATAAATTTTTGTAGCTTTAATAAAATTATAATATTATGATAAAGCAAAAACAAATAGATGCATTTACAAATGCTGTTGTAAAAAACCCTGAAATTATTAAGGGTGGTAAAAAACTATCTAGAGGAACGGTAACAACTTCTGGAGCTCCACCTGCCTAATTTTAAAAAATCGTCAATACTTTACAATACCATAAAATATTGACGATTTGATAAAGACATTTTACTTACCAAGTGCTTTTGTTATTGTTAACACGCATTTTTGATTTGCAGTAAACGTTTGTCCTACTCTAGGATCTGAAACCCATCTTCCACCTTCTTGTGTTTGTGCAGCAACACCAACCTCTTTAAAGTTTCCTATTTCCATAGAAGCACTTCCATTAGGATTTATCCATTGTGTTGAGAAAGGAATTGCTGCATCACCTTTTTTAAAAACTGAAAATAAAACTTTTACATCTGATTTGTTTTCTACGCTAATACTTGCCATAATTAATTGAATTGAATTTGAAGTGCTACTCTATTTTGGCTTTTCGCATTCCGCCGTTTGTTGATACAAAGATGGATTGCAAATAGTCGTTTTTTGGGAAAACTTATACAAGAGGTTATTTCTGTATTACAAGAGGTTTCTAATTGCTTACAAGTAGTATTTTCTGTTTAAAAAGTAAAAAACAATTCATTTTTTGGTTAAATTGTAATACTAACTTTATCAAACCATATGAAAATGAATACTGGAAAAAATGATTATGTAGCATACAAATACGACACAGAAAATCTTTCGTCATATATGCTTCGAAACATCGGAGTAAGACCACAAAATCCGCTTGTAGAATTTTATAAAAGTGATGAAAAAAATCTATATTTTATTCGAATCTTAGCTATCATTCCAAACGAAATAGAGGAAATTTTTATTAGTCCTCCAGAAGCTAGACAATCCGTAAAAACACATCTTGATACTATTGAAACACGAACGATAACGGTACAATGGAAAGAAAATATTCCTCCTACAGAAGCTTCAGCCTTGAATCTTTGGGCAATTGATTTTGAATATAGTCTTCTTGATGAGAAAAATGGAGATGACAAAGCCATCAATGTCATTTTTCAATATGACACTGCGCCTGATGAAAATGGTGATATCGGCACAAAATTATCTCGTGGAACAGTTACAACATCAGGAATTCCGCCTTCTGATGAATCATAAACTGTAAGATGAAAGTACATCTAAAAAATTTATCGATCTATTGGTTTTGTTTTCTTTTTGCAAACTTAATTATTGCTCAAGAAAAAGAATATACGGCTAGTTTTAAACACGAAATTCTAGAAAGTTGCGCAATATGCAGTAAAGATTCTACATATTTTGACAAATCTTACAAAGACGATTTTCATCAAGCACATTATCTTTTTTCAAACGAAAAAATAGACACTGCGTATATCTATATTACACAATTATTATCACGAAATCATATAAAAAACAACAAACAACTTTACATTTTACATACGATTAAAGGGCGGATTTTATTAAAGAAGAAGCTATTAGATGAAGCTTTTATAAGTTTTGAAAAAGCCATTGAAATTGGAACGCGCTATCAAAGTCCATCTTTAAACAATCAATATGCGTTACTAGGAGTAATTTATAAAGAAAAAAGAGCGTTTTCAAAAGCGATAGAAGTTTTAGAAAAATGGAAAACTACAAATGATGATAATGCTTTAGGAAGTCGTATAAACCTTCATAATCTTGGCTTATGTTATTTACACATGGAGAAATATGATAAAGCGCAAGAAAACTTACTTGAAAGTTATCGTTTGAATCAAAAATATAATGATACACTTGGCTTAGCGCGATCAAGTCTAGACATTGCAAATTTGTACTATCAGCAATACAAAGACGATTTAGCAATTCCGTTTTTTGAAAAAGGTTTGACATATGCCAAACGTGCCAATAATTTAGAAGTATTGCAAAATGCCTTATTAAATCTTGCGGTTGTAGAAGAAAACCGAAAAGATTTTTCCAAAGCATTGAACTATCGAAAAGAGTATGAAAAAATTAAAGACAGCATTTGGAATAGAGATCAAATATGGGAAACTGCACAAAATGATAAAAAGATCGCTAAGATTGCCAATGACGAAAAATTAAAAACCGAACAACAGGAAAAATTCTTCTATAGTATTATTGCAATTTTGGCGCTAGTTTTACTTTTATTCTTGAGTTATTTCTATATACGAATGCGCAAACAGAATACGATCATTAAAGAGCTGAATACAACAAAAAACAAACTCTTCTCTATTTTAACGCACGATCTTAAAACACCGATTCATACGCTAAAAGCAAAATTACACAACATATTACATCAAACGGAAAAAAATAAAATTCCTAAAAAACAACACTCTTCAATTTCAGAAGGTTACAATTTGGCTAAGAATACTGCATTGTTGATTGACAATACCTTGCACTGGACAATGCAACATCAAAACAAGTTACTTTTTCATCAAAATAAGTTACAATTAGCGTCTATTATAGCACAAGTAACCTATGATTATTTACCAATTATTGAGGAAAATAAATTAGTCCTTACCACAAGTATTGATGATGCATTTTTTGTGTATGCTGACGCGAATTCGCTCAAAATCGTATTACGAAATGTATTAGATAATGCTATAAAATTCTCCTTTACAGCAGGAAATATTACTATAAAAGCTACTGAAAATAATAACACTTGTAACTTGCAAATTATAGATGAAGGCGTTGGTTTTGATACTACAAATTTTGCGCAGAAAAAAAGTGTTTCGACAGCAGACACTAAAGGAAACATAAGTACAGGTTTAGGGTTGCAATTGAGTCAGGAGTTAATTGAAAAAAACGGCGGAAACTTTACAATTTCAAGCACAAAAAATAAAGGAACAACGGTTTCTATTACTTTACAAACAAAAACATTACAACATGGCAAATGAAGTAAAAGTGTTAATCTTTGAAGATCGTGAAGAAGATACAGTATTACTAAAAGAAACACTTTCACAGCAAAATATAGAAGTTGTTGGCGTTGCTTCAAACCTTAAAGAAGGACTCGAGCTTATCAATTCGGTTGATTTTGACATTGCTTTGCTCGATATTTTCATCAAAGGGAAACCAGAAGGTATTGAGTTTGCAAACGAAATTGGACACGACAAACCTTTTATTTTTATTACAAGTTCTATTGAATCTACTATTTTTGAAGAAGCGAAAATTACAAATCCGCATAATTACCTCATCAAACCATTCAATCCACTAGAATTGTTATTTGCGATTGAGTTAGCCATTGAAAAAACAGTAGCGCAAGAAGGTGCATTTTCTCAAAAAATTCCTATTCATCATAACGATGCTATTTTCATCAAAAAGAATAAAGCCTTAGTAAAAATTAACGTAAAAGATATTATCTCTATTTCTGTAGAAGGACAATATTGCAATCTAAATACTGATGAAGAATCTTTTTTAGTACACATCTCATTGACACAATTAATAAAAGAATTTTCTGAAGCACAATTTATTAGAGTGCATAGAAACTTAATTGTCAATACGGATAAAATAAAAATGGTATATCCCGATGACAATCTAATTATCCTTACAAATGCTGAAAAAGTAATGTTAAGTCGAAAATATAAAACTGCTTTTTTAAAAAACTATCGTATTTTTAAATAATTTTAAAATTCGAGCGTCAAAAAACTGATTTTAGACGCACATTTTGACAAAAAACAAACCGAATGTTAGAAAGTTTATTAGAAGCATTACAATTTTCTCCCAACAATATTCCTCTCAAACTTCAAATTGCAAAGCTATACGTGCAACAAGGAAGTTTTGCAGAAGCGGAACAACAATTAATTGAAATTATTGATTTAGATAACAATCATATAGAAGCAAAATACGAGTTGGCAAGTTGTTTTTACAAACAGCAAAAAATTACAGCTGCCGAAGTATTATTGGAAGAAATTATCAAAGTAGATTCCAGTCAAAAACATTTAGAATTGCTCTGTTATTGCCAAATCAATCAAGAGAATTATAGCGATGCACAAGAAACGTACAAAGAACTCATACAGCTTGATCCATCGTACCAAAATGAAGATTTTGATACTACTTTAAAAGTAAATACAACACGTGAACCCGATTTTGTAGATGAAGATGGTTTGTCATTTCTAAAAAAACCAAAAACAAACTTTGCCAGTATTGGTGGAATGGACGATATTAAAAAAGAAATTGATCTTAAAATAATTAAGCCATTAGAACATCAAGATTTATACAAAGCATACGGTAAAAAAATTGGTGGTGGAATTCTATTATACGGTCCACCAGGATGTGGAAAAACGCACATTGCTCGTGCTACAGCAGGAGAAATCAATGCAAACTTTATCAGTATTGGAATCAATGATATTTTAGACATGTGGATTGGAAATTCTGAGAAGAACCTTCATGAAATCTTTGAAGTTGCCAGAGCTAACAAACCTTGTGTAGTTTTTATTGATGAAATTGATGCGCTTGGCGCGAATAGAAATGACGTGAATAAAACTTCCGGAAGATCCGTAATCAATCAATTTTTAGCAGAATTGGACGGGATTGACGCTGACAACGATGGAATTCTAGTACTTGGCGCTACAAATGCTCCTTGGCATTTAGATCCGGCATTTCGTCGTCCAGGACGTTTTGATCGCATCATATTTGTATCGCCGCCCGATGTGGAAGCAAAAGCGTCTATTTTTAATATTCATCTCAAAGAAAAGCCAACAGAAACCATTGATTATATGGCATTGGCAAAAGCTGCTAAAGAATTTTCTGGAGCAGATATTCAAGCAGCAATTGATGTGGCAATAGAGAAAAAACTGGAAGCTTCATTTAAAGATGGAATTCCAAAACCATTGACAACAAAAGATATTCTAAAAGCTATTAAAAATGTGAAATCTAGTACCAAAGAATGGTTTGTTTCTTCCAAAAACTACGCGTTATATGCTAATGATAGTGGATTGTACGATGACATTTTAGCTTATTTAAAAATTAAAAAATAATGGAGTCTAAAAATCATCAACGTGGCGTTCAATTGTTTGAGTTAGGACGATTTAATGAAGCCATTCCATACTTACAGCAAGCAATTACTGAAAGTGTCTACAATTACGGAAGCAAGTATTATTTAGCGCTGTGTTTTTTCAATATGGAAGCCTATGATAAATCAGAAACGATATTAGACGAGTTATTGCACGAAACGCCAAATGAAGGTAATTTATTCTTTTTAAAAGGTCAGATTGCTTCTCGAAAAGACAAATCTGCGGAAGCGCTACAATTCGTCAATCAAAGTATAGAACTCGATCCGTATGAAGCTGATTATTTTGGCTTTAAAGGTGCATTATTGATGAGTACTAAAAAGTTTGAAGAAGCATTGCACTTTGTGAATGAAGGTTTAAAACTCAATCCGAAAAATACCGCTTGTTTAAATTTACGCGCACGTTTATTAACCAAGTTAAATAGAAAAGAAGAAGCCGAACAAACCGTTGAAAATTTATTATTTGACAACGCTGAAAACGATTATGCACATGCAAACGTCGGTTGGGTTGCATTGGAAAATGGTGATACACAAAAAGCGTTGCATCATTTCAAACAAGCTTTACAACTGAATCCTAACATGCAATATGCACGCGAAGGAATGTCAACAGCTTTAAAATCAAAGAATTTTATTTACAAATGGTATTTAAAATATGCCTTTTGGATGGGCAATCAATCGTCAAAAAATCAATGGATTTTCATCATTGGTTTGTATGTGGCGTATCGCATAGGAATTACGTTACTACGCGCTTCTGATTTAACATTTTTGATTATTCCGTTAGTTGTTTTGTACTTACTATTTGTACTTGGCGGTTGGATTATGGAATCTTTATCAAACACTATTTTATTGCTCGATTCGTATGGAAAATACTTATTAGAAGACAATGAGAAAAATAGTGGTTATGCTTTTGGTGGGCTTGCTTTCGCAGGAATTGCGTCTGTTGCCGTTTATTTTATTCTTGGAAATGAATTGTTTATGTTATGGGGATTTGCGTTTTTCTGTGCATTATTACCATTACCAGCATCGTTTTTAAGAGTTAAAAAACGCGCACGAATGTTTGGACTTTTCTATGGAATCGCCATGATTTGTGTTGGGCTTTTCGGAATATTTTTCACAACAGATATTATGCTAATTGGCGGAATTGTGCTAGGAATGATGGTGATTTACACATGGTTGTTTAATTTTATTTCTTAAAAAAAGAAGTTTATTTTATAGAAACAATAGTCCAGTCTTCCTGTGATTCTTTTTTCAAAATAACATTCTTTTCAACGTACTTTTTTTTACCTTTTATAATAAGTGTCAAGTTTGCATCTCCAGTAGTTCCATATTGAGTTTTTTGTGAGCCCATACTTCCAGTAGGAAGAAAAGAAAAAGAATGAATTTCTCCTACTTCAGAAACTAAATTTGAGTTATTTTTTAATAGTTCTGTAGCAGCTTTATAGGCATTACTATTTGGTAAAAGAATAGCTATAACTCCTTTCATAAAAATTGTAAAGCATAAAAAAACCATTCCTATATAACACAAAACTCTATTTAACCTCTTTTCTTTACGTGCATATATATCATCTAAAAGAAGTTTAACTAACATAATTAATAGCAATCCAAACCCAATTGATTTACTTTCCCAGAAAAAATAAATATTAAATAGTCTTACAAAGTATCCAAACAAAATTAGAATTATAGCCGATAAAATCAAGACCTTCACTTGTATTGGCAAGTTTTTAATTAGTTCAGAATAGTGGTTTTTGAAGGAAACTTTATCTTTAGTATTAAGGAACTCTAGTGATTTTTTTTCAATTATTAATTTCCGCCCTTTTATCAACCAAAGTATTGGTCCAATAAAAGCAATCATTGAAATTAAAATCCATTGAGCCTTTGATCCATTAAAATCATTACTTATAATCTTAATAATAGCTATAAAAGTAATAATAAACGAGCCTAAAGCAATAACCACGATTGATAAAGAAAGAAAGACTTCCATAATTTAATTTACATTTTCAACCAAAGCTAATCGTTTCTATAATTAAAAGAAAATAATCCCAGCTTTCTTAGTAGTTTTCTTCAACACCATTATAACATAAAAAAGTGTCTCCAAAGCCTACTTTTTAGGCTTATCTATAAAAATAAACAAACCATCCTTAGCTTCTTTACCGTAAATAGCCACTGCTGCTTCCGATCCAAAATAAAGGAAGTCTTTTGTCTCTAAATTGCAATTTTTCACCTTTCCTTGTCGAGCTTTAGTCAACTCTTCAGAACTAATCTTTTTTCCATCAAGAATTACTAATGGTTGACCTTTAGAAACATGACTAATGTCTCCAAGAACTAAAATTAGCGGATAAGCATCTATACTATATTCCGAACTGATTTGTTTTTTGGATAAAACATAATCTTTATTATCATACATGAGTTGACTTGCTTTTTCAGATTCAACTTTAGCTTCCTCATACGAAACTCTGATTACATTATCATTGTCAATCAATTCAACTGGAATTTCTAAAGAAAATGATCCGTCTGCTAAACTATATGTTGAAAGCATTTTTTGAACCGTTACAAAAGTAATTTTAGCATTTTCAACAGACTTTCCTCCTTTTTCTGTATTCACTTTTCCTTTAAAAGTGATAAAACCATCTGATGAAGTTGTTTTAGGCTTTGACTGATTTCGCTTGATGTTTGATTTTGAAGATAAATTTGTTGTTTGTACAAACTCCGTTGGAGCTTTTTCATTTTGCGCATGTGCTGTATGACTAACAGCTAAAGTTGATGCAAGTAGTAAACTTGCGGCAATATTGGAATATGGTAACTTGTATTTTTTCTGAATCTCAAAATCAACTAATGGTGTTTCTAATTGTTTTTTTGTTAATCTAGCGCAAATTTTTCCTTTCGAATTTTTGACTTTTTCTGAGATTTCTAATTGACTCAACTGTGTAAAATCAACTACATTTTTTGAGCAAACATCACAAAAACTGCCTTTTTCATTAGGCTTCATGTTTTCCCACTTTTCACTACACGCTTTATTAAGTTTTAGAAATTTACCTTTCATAATTCAGTTTTTATTTAGTTGAAGCTAGTTATTTCTTAACGAAAATCATTAAGAAAAATTTTATTATTTATACAATTATTTGCATCAAAAACAATACCATCATTTCCAAATAACCTCTTTCTTAGTGGTTTTCTTCAACACATTGGTTA
Source organism: Kordia sp. E (assembly GCF_056033805.1). Lineage (NCBI taxonomy): Bacteria > Pseudomonadati > Bacteroidota > Flavobacteriia > Flavobacteriales > Flavobacteriaceae > Kordia > Kordia sp. E. The sequence goes on along the minus strand of NZ_JBRASR010000002.1, from coordinate 1,220,304 downwards.
CGTGAAACAAACGCGCTTTAATGAGTAATTTTCTACCTATAACGGTTCGTGTAAAGTGTAATTTTGCATCACCAACATACGTATTCCAATATTTCAAAAATACCGAAGCATCTTTCTTATTAGCGCTACAAATTGAAGGAACAGCAAAGTAATTTTGCCAATCAGATTTTGAACCAAAAATGCTTGTTTTTTCAAGTATATAACGTGGGTTTTCTATCGGATTCAACACTTCTTGCATGGCTTTTACAAACAACGCGCTTTCTACACGTGTAGCGCCGTAAATATTACAAACTGTATCGCCTCCATGCAAATGTTCTGATCGAATATCAATTTCATCAAGATTCGTTGTGAAATAACCGAGTTCGTTCAACGTTTGCAAAACCGTTTCGCCAATATCAATCATATGATTATGTACAAAACGCGATTGTACATAGACACGAACTTTTCTAAAAATCTTGAATCCAATAAAAATGCCGATCATAGAAAGTAAACAGTAAATTCCGTACAAAAAACCTATTTGCGTACTTGCAAAAGCTTCTTGTAAATACACTTGCATGATCACAACAGCAACACCAATGGAAAGTTCGGCAGAAACATACTTTGCCAAATCGCGATGATATATTTGTTTTTTTCGCGTTCCTGAAGCACGATCTTCGTTGAAATACTGTATTTCTGTCGTTAAAGAATTCCCTTTTCGAATAGCAGTTTCCCAAGCATTTTTTATCTTTCTTCGATTGTTTGCTAGCGCGAATGTACTTTCGTTTAAACTTTCAACAACTTCCGTATCAAATACTGGTGGCAATGAGAGTCTGCCAATTCCTGTACTAATATAAACAGGTTTGGTGTTTGAAATTCCAACAAAAGCATGAAAACGGCGTTCTAATTTTGCTAAATCGCTTCCACCGTCAGTCACGGTTGGATCAATACAAGCTAAATGCCAAATGGTACTTACTTTTTCAGGATTTCCTTGTTGTGATCGAATTGCGCGTCCACGCATTTGATTAGACGAAACATACGAACCGACAAATGATGCCAAAATAAGTGTATTAATAGCTGGAGAATCCCAACCTTCACCCAATAATGATTTCGTTCCGACTAAAATAGTAATATGTCCAAGTTCAAATAATTCGGTAATATCTGCTACCAAATCAGATTTCACTTGTGTGCTGATTTTAATATTAATAAACCTATCATCGTAATTTAACAATGAATATTTATATTCCTTTTCAGGATTGATTTCTGCCAACACTTTTAGGCAATTTTTTGGAATAATCACCATTGTTCCAGAAAGCACAGCTAAAGTTGAAATATCTGTTAACGACGTACGTACATGTTGAAAAATGGGCAATACGCCCAATAAATTTACATCAGCAATATCTTCATAAGTCAAAAACTCTTTTCGAATATAATCGGTTAGTATAACTACGCGTAATTGTGTATCTAAATTTTTGTGTTCGTTGTATAAGATATCAACTATACTTCTGAGTTTACTTGGACTATTTGCTAAGGTTTTGTACAAATCTTCATCACCAAAAATGCGCACTCGTTTTTTATTGAGCATTCCTTCTCTACGCAATCGATTTTCTAGTTTTTCCAGAAACTCTTCCTGTATAAATAATTGCTCACGATCTGTAAATATTAGATTTTGCAATAAAATCTCTATCCAATTATAATCTAAAATTGGTAAACTGACCTTTTTGTTTTCTTCAAAACCTAACACTTCTAGTAGAAACGGATTGATTTCTATTCCAACTGATTTTAAGAAGATTAATATACTTGAAAAGTAACTCGGTTCTTTATAGATTTCTTCTAAAATTTCATCCGTAACCTTCAAAAAACGATGTGATTTCAGCAACGAAACAAAGGTTTCATCTAGCTGCAAGCTTTTTACAAAATCCGCTACTTTTTCTCTGTAATCAACAATCGCTTGAATTTGCCCATCATCAGGTGTAGAAAAATGTATAAAATCTTGATGTGGGCACAAATCGCCTTCTTTCACCAAATCGGGCACCGCAATTTCTTCATCAATAGGTCCACACAATTCAAAATATCGTGATAATTCTTGATCAGTACTGTCAATTGGTGGCGTTGCAGTTAAGGCAATTGTGGTTAAATTTCGATCATCTTTCAAGGCGAACAAACACTTCCACCATTCATTTTTTAAATGATGTGCTTCATCTAATACAATTGCTTCAATTCCGTAGGATTCAAAAAAAGCAAGAAACGCTTCTTTCGTGTCAAACGACTTATAAAATGTATGCAATGCTTGATACGTTACAAACGTTAACATTTCGGGTTGTTTTATATCAAAAGAATAGTTCGTAAATGAACCATCTTTTGTAAAAAACGTGTCTAACCTATCTTTCCATTGATTCCGAATTGTCAATGTTGGTGCAAAGACAATTGTTTTCTTTTGCACTCTACGCAGCATTTCCAAGCCTAGAATGGTTTTTCCAGAACCTGGTGGCGCCACAACATGCAAATGATTGTCATTTAAATGTAAATTGAAATGCTCCAGAAACTTCTCTTGATAATTTCGCCAAGAAAACTGAAATCGCAACGATTCAAATGGCGTGTTTGGTATGACTTTCGGTTTATTATTTATTGAACTCATCTTGAGTTTTTCTATTTCCTAAAAAATGGCTAAAATTCGCCCATATTTCAGCTATTTCTTCATACGTAGCGATGCTATGTCTTTTAAAAATAACTTCATCTGAACAAATTTTGACTCATTTTCGGTTAAAAACAAAAAGTCAAGATGAGTTCATTATCTTTGTGACATCTAAAATAGAAAAGATATTTTAGATGTCTTGATTTATCTTTAAATAAGAATTTATGTTTCCACTTCGAAGAAATAGACGTTTACGTACCAATGCCGCTATTCGTGGTTTAGTTAGAGAAAATATAATTACTGCCAACGATTTTTTAGTACCACTTTTTGTGGTTGAAGGCAAAGGAATTAAGGAAGAAATTGCTTCCATGCCCAATTATTACCGACACAGTTTGGATACGTTGGTTGCTGAAGTAAAATTGTTATGGAGTTTAGGATTGCGATCGGTTTTACTATTTGTAAAAGTGCCTGACAATTTAAAAGACAACAAAGGAACGGAAGCACTAAATGCTGATGGTTTGATGCAACGTGCAATTAAAACTGTAAAAAACACTTGTCCAGATATGATTATCATGACAGATGTTGCACTCGATCCATATTCTTCATTTGGTCATGATGGAATTGTAGAAGAAGGAATCATCGTCAATGATGATACGGTGGAAGTGTTAGCGGAAATGAGCGTTTCACATGCTGAAGCTGGAGCTAATATTGTAGCGCCAAGTGATATGATGGATGGACGTATTTTAAGCATCCGTGAAGCATTGGAAGATGAAGGTTTTGTAGATGTTGGAATTATGAGTTATAGTGCAAAATACGCTTCTGCATTTTACGGACCTTTTCGTGATGCATTAGATTCTGCTCCTGGTTTTGGCGATAAAAAAACCTATCAAATGGATCCTGCAAATCGTCATGAAGCCATGCGTGAAACCGAAATGGACATTGATGAAGGCGCAGACATTGTGATGGTAAAGCCTGGAATGGCATATTTAGACATTGTACGAGAAGTAAAAAACGAATTTGATGTTCCGGTTGCGGTATACCAAGTAAGTGGTGAATATGCAATGATTAAAGCTGCGGCTGAAAAAGGTTGGCTCAACCACGATCAGGTGGTGTTAGAATCTATTATGGCATTTAAACGTGCTGGCGCAGATGTAATTGCGAGTTATTTTGCGAAAGATGTAATTAAGTTGTTATCGTAAATAAAGGTGAAAGTTGCGGTTTCCATATTTGTATTTATTATTTCTGCTGGAGCAGCTATGTTATTTTATATAAACGCACAAGAACAGCAATACTATGCTGCATTGGAAATTGAGAAACAACCAATACTTTTTTGCGGAACACATTTGGTCTCTCCACAATTACATGAAAAAGCAAAAGCTGGAAAACAATTATTCAATGCTAATTGTGCAGCTTGTCATAAATTAAATAAACAATCTACAGGACCATATTTACGAGACATTAACGAGCGTTTTGCAACAGAAGATATTATTAAGTTTGTTAGAAATGATTCTTCAAGTAAAATTAAATCATCTGGAGAAAACAGCTATAAATGTATTCCGTTTCCAAACTTATCTGATGAAGATATTCAATCAATTTTAGCATATACCAATTAATTTTTTATGAAAAAACATATACTTCTTTTAATCATTTTTGCGAGTACATTCGCGAAAGCACAAGAAGTCCGCGTTGCTAACATTATTTATGCCGATATTTATGCCGATAGTGACCGAGATGACCTCGTAAAACATGTTGCCAAAGTTAAAAAAGTGATGGTTACACGCACAGAGATAGCCTCTGGAGATGTAAATAAAAAACAGTTTTGGTATGATAAAGGTCTATATCATAAAGGAATTGATTCTAGTAAACAATACGTGATTACATATATAAATTCTTATGATGACTCAGGCAAGATAAAGAGTATAAAAACTATATTTAAGGATTATCCTGTTACGAAAGATTCTTATAATTCTGTTGAAGAAACTAAGTACTTTTATTTTAATAATAGAATTGAAGAACATGAATATGACAAAGGCATATTTGAAAGAATTTGTGAATATCACTTAAAAGATGGTATTATTCAAGAATACATCATATATGGCCCGAACAAATTATTTGGACAAAAAAACAAAATTTACTTAATAAACACCTATTTTCATGTATGGAATTACATTGAAGGAATTAAAACTTCAAAAGACAGTTTTTATGAACAAGAAGGAATCACGTATGTTTATGATAAAAATAATAGAATAACCTCCATATCAGATGATAAAGGTAAAAATCTATTTAACTACAAAGATAATTTATTAATTTCCTCAAAATATATAACAGACGAATATACCGAAGAAGATTTCTATGAGTATGATACATATGGAAATTGGATCAAAAAAACGGAAACAGAAAACGGTAAAACGATATATATCACTACACGAATCATTAGTTATAAATAATTATTATGAAAACATATACACTACTACTTTTTATCTTTATAAGTACAATCGCGAAAGCACAACAAGACACACCAATTGCTGCTTTTTTAGAAAAGTGGGAAAACTCTAAGAACTACTTGGTTGAAATGGCGGAAGCAATGCCCGAAGATAAATATGATTTTAAACCTACAGAACGTCAAAAAACGTTTCGTGAGCAATTGTTACATATTAAAGGAAATATGGATTGGTTGAGTACAACGTATTTTGCCAAGGACAAAAAAGAAGAAGGAAAAAAACAAACATATACTACAAAAGCAGCAGTGATTAAAGCAATTACTGAAGCTTTTGATAATACAGCAGCTATTATAAAAAAAGCAACTCCGGCAGAATTGAAAGAAGTTGTAGAATTTTTTGCTGGTCCAAAAACCAAGTTACAAATCCTGAACTTATTACAAGATCACGTAACACATCACAGAGGGCAAGTCATTGTATATTTAAACCTAAATGACGTAAAACCTCCGAGATATAGAGGTTGGTAATTAAAAGATTACTTTAAATATAAAAGCTGTTTTGAAAACGTATATTTTCAAAACAGCTTTTGCTTTTAAAATCCTATGGCCACCAATTTAAAATACAAGAAACTTGTGGTCTTGAAATACAACGTACTGGTTCTGGACTAGGTTCTGCTGGTCTCGTTGGTGGTCTTCCTCCGCTTGCTTCAGCAATTGTTGACTTCTTAAAGTTCAACTTGTCTAAACTTACTTTCTTTTTTTTCATTTTAAAAAGTTTTTGATTTAATAATGAAACAAACTTAGGTTCCAAAATTCTTCAAAACAACTGTATATGCTGACCTTTTATAAAGGACTAGGTGGTGTTTTATAAAACATCACTACTGATTATTATTTTAGTTTCACTTCATCACTTCCGAAATTTAATCCCCAATTGATGCCGAAAAATGTAATTCCTTTTTCGTTTGGCATAAAATCTTTTCCAAATCCACCTGTAAGTGTTATATCCTTGTTAAGAAGAAATTTCAGATTTCCTAAAGATTTGTAACTGCTTTCGGAGCCACTTCTATTTATATATTCATATCCAACAGCAAATCGCCAAATCTCTAATTCAATTTTTGCACCAACATCACGATAGAATAATGTATTCCTTTTTGCATTAGCAAATGAAAAACCATCTTCTACATATCTTCCAATTGCAAAAATATTTAAGTAATTATTATTCTTTTCTTTTCCAATATTATCAAATATTAAAAATGAACTTCTCAATGTAAGCCAAGCACTAGTCCGTTGTAAAGTAGCAGCATTTATTTCCGTATTTTTAAACAATAATGCATGCCCAATAGCACCGTCAAGCTGGAACATTGGTTGTATTGTTTTTGATAAGTTTTCTTCTAGTAACGCTAACTCCTCTTTTAATGAATCTTTATTTTTTTCTTTAAATTCTTCGTAGTATTTTTTTATTGCATCGTCTCCTTTCAAAACAACTTCTCTTGGATATACTATATTAGATAATATATTAGCTTTAGCAATTGCCTTATTGTAAAGATTCATTTTACGATCATTATTATAATATCTAAAAAGTGTTGTTCTGACTCCTACAGCATACGTTTTATGTTTGCCTTCTACGTTAGAGAACTCTTTATTAAAAAAGGCTCCAGATATTGTTAGGTTCCTTCCCAAACCTGAAAAATGATTTTGTTTTAAATCTTCTCCTGAGCCTGCTTCAACAGTATTTTTACCCGAAACATGTTCGATTCCTCTGTATTTATAAAATGTTTCTCCTTCATTATTGAAAAAAAAGTATGGCGTTACTTCAACCGAAATATTTTCTCCCAAGTTTTGCAACGAGTGAATCATGAATGCTTTTAAATTTTCAGGAGTATATACTGAAGTTGGTGTTTCATCAAGTATTAAAAATGCTGGACTTGTTACATTACTCAACTGAAGATTGGAAAGATTGGTCTTCTCTTTCTCTTTATCAACATCTATTTCTTGAGCTACAAGCATTGAACTCAAAGAAAATACGATTATGTATATTATTTTTTTCATGTCTTGTAATAATTTATTTAAGTTTAAGAATTAGATATACTGTATAAAGGTTATCGTCTATTTTGACCAATTTACCTGTATACTGCTTTGAGTTTTCTGAATCTCTTACTGTGTAAATGACTTTTGTAGCATTAATAATAGATTCAGTATTATCATCATGTGTAGAAAAATTTGAAAATGAAGTCAAGAATTTATCTTTCAAATCATTACTATTCCCTAGTTTGGTTGTAAACTTATAAGCAATGCTCTTCTTAATAATCTTATCATTGATACTTACATTAGAACCTACAATAGCAGCAGAACTTATAGAAACCGTAAGTTTTACCTCTGAATTTGGAGTCATTTCGAATTGTTCCATAATTATGTGTTTTTTGTTTAACTAAATTGTTTTTGGCTAGTCATGTAAAATTCTATGCATTTCATCGTTATTTCAATACCCATTGCTAGGGATTTTTATTTCTACACTTACAATCACCATTTTTTAAGTATTTTAGCTTTTTTAAACACAGACAATGACACTATTAATAATTTACGGAGTTATCTCCATTTTCTTTTCGTTTTTATGTTCCATTTTAGAAGCTGTTCTATTGAGCGTTACACCAACGTTTATAAACATCCAGAAAAAAGAAGGAAAAGCGTATGCAGATAATTTGAAAGCTTTAAAACAAGATGTAGATAAACCGTTAATCGCCATTTTAACATTAAACACTATAGCACATACCGTTGGTGCAATTATGGTAGGTACAGAAGCTAAAAAACTCTATGGTGATGAAGATAGTTATGGCGTTTTTATTATTTCTGTTATCATGACGATTTTAATTTTAGTCGCTTCAGAAATTATTCCAAAAACAATTGGTGCTCAATATTGGAAACAATTGGCAAAATTTACCACAAAAACACTCGATATTATGGTACTCATCTTAAAGTACTCGGGTATTTTGTGGATTTTACAGTTGTTTACAAAAATTATAGGAAGTAAAGGACATGGCGAAAGTGTACTGAGTCGTGAAGATTTTAGTGCGATGGCAGAAATTGCAACCGACAAAGGTGTATTTCAAGAATCTGAAAGTAAAGTGATTCGCAATCTTCTAAGTTTTAAAGATATTTTGGTAAAAGATGTGATGACACCTCGATCTGTGTTAAAGATTGCTAGTTCTGAAAAAACGATTCAAGAATTTTTTGATGAAAATCCTGATTTAAAGTTTTCACGAATTCCAATTCATGGAGAAAAAACAGATGATATTTCTGGCTATGTTTTAAAAAATAAATTAATGGAAGCCATCATTCACGGTAAAGGTGAGCAACCACTAGAATCTATTAAACGTGAATTATTGGTTACGGAACGCAATTTGCCAATTCCTGAGTTGTTTGAAAAATTAATTGAACATCGTGAACATATTGCTTTAGTTGTTGATGAATATGGTTCGGTAAGTGGTTTGGTAAGTCAAGAAGATGTTATTGAAACGCTTCTAGGGTTAGAAATTATGGACGAAAGTGATAATGTAGCAGACTTACAACTATTAGCGCGTAAGAGCTGGGAAAAGCGTGCTAAAAAGCTTGGATTGATTGAAAAAAATAACCCAGAAGAATAAATCTACTGGGTATTTTGTCATTGGTCTTTTTAATTACCAACTACTAACAACTATCTTAATGCTAATATGTGTGTTAAACTTAATTTTTTAGTAAATAGGAATTAAATAAGTAATTAAGTTCACAGTAACATTTGGGCATGACAAATCTATAAAAAAAATGCAGTTCATCTATATTTTCTGTCGTTTTATCGATGAATTGTACGTTTAGTTACGATGAATACACATATAGCACATATAAAAACACCACTTGGAATTACAAGGCTCGTTTCTGATGAAAACGGTATTACAGAAATTTCTGTTATAGATGATGCTTCTGATGAAATTCTGTCAGAATTTATACCAGAATCACTTCAAAGCTGTGCAAAGCAATTACATGAATATTTTGCAGGAACCCGAACCGAATTTCAATTACCATTTGCTCCAAAAGGAACAGCTTTTCAACAAAAAGTATGGAATGCTTTAAACGAAATTCCATTCGGGAAAACCTACTCTTATTTAGAGCTTTCTAAAAAATTAGGTGATGTAAAAGCTATCAGAGCAGTTGCCGCAGCAAACGGGAAAAATCCATTATGGATTGTAACACCTTGTCATAGAGTTATTGGAAGTGATGGTTCATTAACAGGATATGCAGGCGGATTGTGGCGAAAAAAATGGTTATTAGATCATGAAAACCCTGTAAAACAGCAATCGTTATTTTAAAATATATCTGAAAGTAGCAGAATAAATGTTATATTTTATTGATATAATTATTACATTTAATAAAAGCCCAGAATTTTAAAAACATATCATTATGAAAAAACCTACTACTCTTGTGCTTTTACTACTTTTATTCATATGCGCATGCAAACAAGAAAGTAAAAACCCTCAGGATGCTACTACATCCGAACAAAAACAAACTACACAGAAACAAATCATTGATTTATCACATTCGTATTCTGACGAAACTGTATATTGGGTTACGGCTAAAGAATTCAATTTAGATACTGTGTTTAACGGACAAACAGATAAAGGATATTTCTATGCCGCCAATAACTTTAGCACAGCAGAACATGGTGGAACACATATTGATGCGCCTATTCATTTTGCTGAAAGAGGACAGTCTGTGGATGAAATTCCGCTTGAAAAACTCATAGGACCAGCTATAAAAATTGACGTTTCTTCAAATGCACTTCAAGATCCAGATTATTTAATTACTGTTGAAGATCTAAAAGCTTGGGAAAAACTGGAAAATACTAAAATCCCTGATGGAAGTATTGTCTTATTACAAACAGGATTTGCAAAATATTATCCTAACAAAGTAAAATATATGGGAACGGACGAACGTGGTGAAATCGCGGTGCAAAAACTTCATTTCCCTGGATTATCTGCGGAAGCGGCAACATGGTTGGTGGAAGAACGAAATATTAATGCTATCGGGATTGATACGCCAAGTATTGATTACGGGCAATCTACCTATTTTAAAAGTCATGTGATTTTGTTAGGTAAAGATATTCCTGCTTTTGAAAATTTGACCAACTTGGATAAATTACCTAGCCGTGGATTTGAAATTATTGCATTACCAATGAAAATTAAAGGCGGAAGTGGAGCGCCTTTGCGAATTGTAGCAATCATTGAAAAATAGTTAAAAGTAAAATTTATAAACCATGTACAAAATCGCTGCCAACTTCTTGAAAAAATTCATGTCTAATTCGGCAATATTCAAATACGGGTTCAATTTGTCTCCAATGTATCGCAGAACAACGGCTCGTGTTGTACATATTAGTAACGACTTAAAAGAAGTAAAAATAAAAATTCCTTTAAGCTACAAAAACAAAAATTATGTAGGCGCTATTTTTGGTGGAAGTATGTATTCGGCAACTGATCCGATTTATATGATTCAACTCATGCAAATTTTAGGTGAAGATTATGTGGTTTGGGACAAATCGGCAACGATACACTACAAACGTCCTGCAAAAGAACATATATTTTGTGATTTTAAGTTTACTGATGTGGAAATTGAAGCCATTAAAAAACGTGTACAAAATGAACAGGAAATCACTATTGAGAAGACAACTCATTTAAAAAACACGAAAGACATCGTTTTTGCAAAAGTCATAAAAATCTTATATATTGCTGAGAAGCAATTCTATAAAGAAAAGCTTAAAAAAAGAGCTTCGTCTTAACTTTATATACAACTATTTTACCCTTTTTAACGTACTAAAGTAAAGACTATGTTACATAAAATAAATCTAGAACACATCTTGTTTTTAGATATTGAAACCGTTCCAGAACATCCATCTTTTGATCATTTAGATGCTGATGAAAAAGCACTTTGGGAACAAAAAACTACGTATCAACGTAAAGATGATTTTACAGCCGAGGAATTCTACGATAGAGCTGGAATTTGGGCAGAGTTTGGTAAAATTATCTGTATTTCTGTTGGTTATTTTGCTAATAAAGGTGATCTCCGAAATTTTAGAACAACTTCATTTCATGGAGAAGAAACACATTTATTACAAGAGTTTCGAACACTTTTAGAAACACATTTCAACAGACCTCATCATGTATTATGTGCACATAACGGGAAAGAATTTGATTTTCCATATATCGCTAGAAGAATGATTATTAATGGAATGAATTTACCTTTTAAGCTGAATCTTTTTGGAAAGAAACCATGGGAAATTCCACATTTAGATACATTAGAATTGTGGAAATTTGGCGATTACAAGCATTATACTTCTTTAAAGTTGATGACAAAAATTTTGGGCATTCCTTCACCAAAAGATGATATTGATGGAAGCCAAGTTCGAGATGTTTTTTATGAAGAAAATGATATCGATCGTATCATTGTGTATTGTGAAAAAGATGTGATCGCTGTCGCGCAGATTTTACTCAGACTTCGTAATGAAGAATTATTGATGGATGATGAAGTGTTGCATGTATAATTTCAGGTGTTATGTATAGGGTTTACTAACATTAGTAAATTGAATACTAGGCCTTTTTCAAAATATATTTATAAATACATATGAAAAAAAGCCTAGTTATATTCCTTTTATTAAAACTGCTTTAAGAACGTAATTTTACTAATTGTTATGTTAAGTATTCGCTTCCTGTCCTCTTAAAAAGTTTACAAGAAATAGCAATAATAATATAGAAATCCACCTCATCATTCTACAATATTTATCTGATGCTTCATAGGTTTCAAAATAAATACTAGCACAACAATTACTAAACTCATGGCAAGCAACCCTAAAATCTTATAATAATTTGTTCCGCTTGTATACGCATACTCAAAAGTGGGAAGGTTTTTATAATCATTTTTCTTGAATTGTTGATTGTTGAACATATATGGAAGGAAAAAATTTCGCCATTCTTCTGCAAACTCTAAACTCTGATATCGAAACTGTTGGTAATCTATCTCAGAGGTTCCTGCAAGATTGTTTAAAGAGTTCTGAATTGTTAACGCAGGCGACAACCAACTGAATCTGTATACCCATTTGTGTTGATTGTTGAGCTGTGTTTCAAATTTTTCAACTACGGGTTTTAATTCGTCTTTTACCAAATTTTGTGTTGCAATGTATCTGTGATAAAAGTTTCGTGTTTGTGTACTATCATTAATTGCATATTCAGGATGGTCTCGCAAATAACTATCTAAAATTTCATCTTGTTTTTTTGCAGCTTCAGCCTTAAGCGTTCGCATTTGATTCAACATTAATGTACGAGAAGGTATTGGATATAGCGTATTGCTCAACTGATTTAAAATAGACGGTGATAACAATACAAATACTACCCAAAAACCGATAAGTGCAATGGCGTTTTTGGCTGAACTATGAATCAAAATATTGGTAGCAAACGCTAGTACAAACCAAAATAAAGCATATACTATAATATAACTGAGTAATACTACTAATGAAGTCCAATTTGCTGCAAAATCGAATGAAAAAATTGCAAAGACAATAACAAGTGTGATCGTAATACATAAGATTAGCCAGAAAAAGCGCAATCCTAGTTTTTGCAATACCCAAGTTCTGATGCGTATAGGCTGGGAAGCCAAAAGTTTTAATGTCCCACTTTCGCGTTCAGAGGCTAGTACATTAAAAGAAAAAGCAATGATTAATAGTGGTAATAAATAAATGATCACAAATGCCAAATCAAAACTACCAAAAAGCAACTGTACAGGGCTAGTCATTTCGGTATAACTCATAGAAAGGTCATCACCTGTAACGGTTGGTTGTACATAGTGTGTAAATAAATCTGATTGACCAGTTGCTATAAAAGCCGTTGATTTTGCTGGCATGTTTACAACTCTTGGCAAGGAATTACCAATGACTACAGGTCTTGAAGGCAATCGCCATCTTGATATGCTTACTTTTTGTCCGTTTTGTATAGAGTCTAAGACACTTAACGTTTCTGCTTCTTGAACTTTGAGTTCAGTAACGGCAGCTGCTATATTCGCTTGACGTACTGATACTTTTTGAATACCGTTGTATACAGCAAATCCAAAAAGTAAAAATAAAAGAATGGTGAGCAATTGAATCCATCGATTACGAATTAGAAACAGCCATTCATATTTAAAATTATATCTTAACATTTTAGAGAGATTTAGTAGTGAAAAACAACAAGGTAAAAGAGCCAACTAACCAAACCAACATGATTGTAATACTAGTTGTATTGGTTTGAATCGTTTCTGATAAAGAAGGTGGCTCATAGTTAAATTTTGGTAATTTTTTCCAAAATTCTGCATCAGCTTTAAAGCCCCATTCTCCATATTTTGATTCTTTTGCAAAATGGTCATTAAGGAACTTTTGACTTTCAATTCGATAGTTTTCGGCTGCATCTGAAAAATCCCAATGCGTATTATAATCTGTTCTTGCAATTGCCATACTTAAAAATCGTGTAGGGAGATATGGAGAAATTGCTGCTAATTTTTGATAGATTCCGTTTTGATTTGAATACTGTGCCTTTAGATAATTGTAATGCTTAAAATAAATCTCAGCTTCATGTTCTTCTCCTTTTTGCATTCGATATCCATCATAATTAAATGGCAACTGACTCAAACTATCTACGCCATATTCCTGTAAGGTTTTTTCTTCTAATTCTTTTGCTGCTTTACTCCAAGGATTATGACCATCAAGACCTTCTTTTTTGTCTTGTGCAACATTGGCACTAAACTCCTGTCTTGTAGGATATGGATATTTGTATTCAGCAAGATTACTGGCTGCTTTTGGTAAAACTAAACACACTAAAATCCATATACTTAATGATAATACGAGTGCAATTCCAGATTTTTTTACAGATGCAGAAATGATCAATACTAAATTTATAAAAATTGCATAGTAAATCATATATGTAGCAAAAAGCGTACATAAAGATGACCAGCTAAAAACTCCAAAATCAGGTAAATTAGATAATAACAAACCTGCTAATAGAAATAGTATAAATGAAATAATAAATACAGGTGAAAAAATTGCAAGCCATTTTCCAAAAACTATTTTCCAGCCAACTGCTCCCTGACTTTTTAAAAGCCTCAATGTACCTCTTTCTCTTTCTTTTGTAACACTATTATAAGCAACTAAAATAAGTAGTAGAGGAATGATAAATAACAAGATGAAATCTGGTGTTAAGTCTCCAAAACGAGCCAAGCCAGTTTGATCAGAAGCAGCAATAAACTGTGCTTCATTTCGCTTATGCGCTTCTAAAAAAATAGAAGTTCCAGTATATTTATCAACTCCTTGATCTATTAATGACAACGGATATTTTGGCTTAAAAGCATAGGTGCCATAATGCGCTGCAGAATGTGGATTTTTTTCTCCTTGACTGTCCCAAATACCTCTTTCAGTTGTATTCGCCTCAAGGTATTGTTCGTTTACATTTTTATAATGTTTTGTGCTAATTAATATAGCTACTGCGGTTAAAAATAATACGATAATAAAAGCTATTCTAACACGTCCATCTCGCCATAATTCTTTGGCTTCTTTTTTAAATGTATGTATAATCATAACTAAAGGGAATTATATGACATTGTTTCAAGATAACTATCTTCCAACTCTTTAAGTGAAAGTTCGTCAACGGCCCATTGTTCTTTCAATTGTCCGTCTTTCATAATTCCAATAGTAGTTGCTACTTCTTTAGCCCTAAACAAATCGTGTGTTGCCATTAAAGTAGCCACTTCTTTTTGTCTTAGTTTTTGTAGCAATTGTCCAAATTCATTACTTGCTTTTGGGTCTAAGCCTGAAGTTGGTTCATCTAAAAGCAACACTTTTGCATCTTTAGCTAAAGCAATAGCAATTCCTACTTTTTGTCGCATTCCTTTTGAGTATTTAGAAACTGATTTATGAAATGCTGATGTTTGTAATCCGGCTTCTATTAGAAATTCCTCTAACTCTTCTTTATTGAATTTTTTATTGGCTATTCCAGAGAAATAATCAAGATTTTCTACCGCAGTTAAACTTGGGTATAACATTAAATTTTCGGGAATATATGCTAGATGATTTTTTGTTAATTTTGGCTGTTCAACAACATTAATATCGTTTATGTAAGCACTTCCTAAGCTAGGTTTTATAAACCCTAAAAGCAGATTGATCGTAGTTGTTTTTCCTGCTCCATTAGCTCCTAATAGGCAATATATTTCGCCTTTTTTCACATTTAAGGTAAGTGAGTCTAAAGCAGTTAAATCTCCATACGTTTTGGTAAGGTTATTTATTTGTATCATAAATTTTAGTATTGAATAATTACACGTATTGCACAACTTTACGGAGCAATTCAGTGTTTTTAATTAATGTTAAGTAGTGTTTTGGATAGAAATTTCCGAAATGATATAAAGTAGCAAATACATATAGTTGCCCTCACAATGAAAATTGCTACAACACTATACATTTACCTAACAAATTGGTTATAAGAATACTATCCTGTAATTTATGCAAGCGATGGTGGCGGCTTGTTGAAGAATTGATCAGAGTGATAAACTCTAATTATAGGGTTTTTATATAATAATATAATTGGCTTATGTGCAGACTCAACAAGAAATGTAGTCTTTTCATAAGCGTTCGTATTGTGATCAAAAGAATATGTCTTATTTGAATCGATAACTAAAATACAGTGCTCACAATCAGCAATATCATCATCTGAAAAAGCATGAGAAACTGAATGTGCAACACCTATCTTTATCAGAACAAAGACGATGAGCAACAAGAAACTCTGTATTTTAAGTATGTTTGATTTTTGAATCACAACTCAAAACTAAGTAAAATATCTATACAAAAGTGTTAACGATTCGTAGTACTTCAAAAAACACTACTTATTATTGAATAATAAAAAAGCCCAAACACATTACATGTTTGGGCTTTTAAGTACTCTATTTACTAGTTATTCTATGATAGGTGGTTATTATTGTTTAATGAATTTCTTCGTTACAGTTTGTGATCCAGCATTAATTTGAATCATATATACACCTGCTTGTAATTTTGAAACATTCACATTTCCAGAAATAACATTTCCTTTAGCTACTTGTTGCCCAACCATATTCATGATTGTATAACTCGCATTATCTTGCGTAGTCGTTACATGTAACGTTCCTCCTTTTACTGGGTTAGGATATATTTTCACATCTAATGTAGATGCAAACGTATCATCACTTGTTGTTACATAGTTATTTGTAGATGTTGTTCCAGAAGCTGTTAAACAGAAGTTTGTAGTATCAGTTGAAGTAAAAGATCCTCCTGAAGCTAATGTTGCTCCAGTATCGTTATTTGTAAGTGTAAACGATCCATTTCCGAAAGAACAACATATTCCATCACCATAACTATCTGTCATAGTAAAGTCATAACATCCATCATCTAAACATCCAACATCAATATTTAATGTTGATCCGTCTGCTTGAGAAGCATATGTTCCTCCAGAAGCAACTACTTGTCCACCACTATTTGTAATTTCCCAGCTTGTTTCTTCAGGGTAATTATCAAAAGTAATTGATAATGAAACATTAGAACATGATGGACCACTTCCGTCACTTGCAGTAACATTTAGATCATCTATAGCAATATCACTAGACCATCCGTTTCCTGTAGTTCCAACAATTCTTAATCGTACTGTTTGTCCTGCATACGCATTTAAGTCAACTGATACATCATTCCATTGGTTTCCTTTATTTCCTGAATCTGTCCATAAGCTTGTCCATGTACTTCCATCTGTTGATCCTTGAACCGTCAATGAACCTACATTATTACCATACATGTGGTTTTGGAAAGTAAATGTAGCAGAAGTCATTCCTGAAAGATCAAAACAGTCACTTTCTAAAATAGCCGTAGCATTTCCACCAATTTGTCCAGGACTACTATTTGTAGAAGCTTCTAAGAATAAGTAGCTTGATCCTTCAGCCGCTGAACTTGGTCCAGTTCCAGAAGATGGTGTACTTCCACTTGTTCTTACCCAGTTTCCGTCATCACCTGTAGCTTGTGCCCAACCATCATTTGACTCAAATCCTTCACTATAAGGAAAAGAGCTCACTGTTGTAGAACAGTTTCCTGTACTAGCTGCTTCAACATTTACAGTTCTAGAAACTTGCGTTGCTGCATTTCCTGCTGCATCACTTACATTATAGTTTAAGGTATATGTTCCTTCAACTCCTGTATTTACAGAACCTGTTACTACAATACTTGATGTTAAGTTTCCATCAATATTATCTGTAGCAGTTGCTCCTGGATCTGTGAAAGAATCTCCAACTGTTAGCGTAATTGTAGCTGCACCAGTTAATGTAATTACAGGCGCTGTTGTATCTGCTGACGCATCTACTGCCGTTACTGATAAACCATCAACAGCAATATCACTAGACCATCCGCCTCCAGTAACTCCAACAATTCTTAATTTTACTTTTTGTCCTAAATACGAACTTAAGTTTACAGAAACATCATTCCATTGATTTCCTTTATTTCCTGAATCTGTCCATAAGCTTGTCCATGAAACTCCATCCGTTGATCCTTGTACTGTTAATGATCCTACGTTAGTTCCATACATGTGATTTTTAAAACTAAACGAAGCAGAAGATTTTCCAGCTAAGTCAAAACAATCACTTTCTAAGATAGCCGTAGCATTATTCCCAATTTGTCCAGGGCTGCTATTTGTAGAAGCTTCTAAGAATAAATAGTTAGATCCTTCTCCTGCAGAACTTGGTCCTGTTCCAGAAGATGGTGTACTTCCACTTGTTCTTACCCAGTCACCATCGTCTCCAGTAATTTGTGCCCAACCGTCATTTGCTTCAAATCCTTCACTGTAAGGGAATGAAGTAACTGTTCCTGAACAAAATGCTGGTACATCAGCTGTTGTAAAGTTAACTGAAGCACTGTATGATGAGTTTCCACTAGAACATTTACTACGAACTTGTACTTCATATGCTGTAGAAGCTGCTAATCCGCTTAATGTTGCAGAGTTTGTAGCAACTGCATTTGTTGTCCAAGAAGAAGTTCCTGTTGCTCTGTAACGTACGTCATATGTTGCTGCTGTTACTGCGCTCCAATTTACATCTGCTCCAGAAGTTGTGATTCCTGAAGTAGCAACTCCTGTTGGAGTTGTTGCATTACAAACTACAGGTGTTCCTGTTAATCCTGTAACTACTAAAGAGAAGTTTTGACTTCCTCCTGTTAAAGATCCTTTGTGAGTTACTGTAATTGTGTATGTTCCTGAAGCTCCAGCAACATCAACTCTTTCATATGGATCTACTGTATTGTCTCCTAATCCATTCGTCGTAACTCCTGTTAATCTCCACGGGCTGTATGTTGTTCCAGATTTAGATACTCTTATATCTAAATCATTTACTAAAACTGGTGTTGAAGAGTTTACCGTAGTATTTGCTGTTCCAGCACGGTCTGTCCAAGAAATTGAAGCTAGTAATGGACTTGTTCCATCAGAATCAACAGTAATTGTATACGTTTGACCAGAAGTCAATGTTAATTCTTCAATTTTAGCTTCGCTTCCATTATTTGTAATAGCTTCTGCAGCTGCTTTTGTATTCATTAATCCCCATCCAAAAACAGGATCTGGTCCATTTGACCCTGCATCATCGGCTGTATGTAATGCCAATCCTTTTAAGGTTGCAGCTTTCATAAATGAACCATTTGTATTATTAGCATGTTGTTGTAATAATAATAATGATCCAGCTACATTAGGCGAAGCCATTGATGTTCCTGTAATAGAGTTGTATGCAGTATTACTACTTTCATACGTAGAGTATACTTGTGTTCCATTTCCAGTAATATCTGGTTTGATACGATAATCATCCGTAGGACCTTCACTACTACCACTGTTGATAGATACTGAAACTAAGTTTCCACTTCCATCAATATTAGCATCTTGTGCATTTGCTACAACCAAATTGTTTTTTGATGTAGAGTGTCCTGTTAACTTATCATAAGAACTATTTCCTCCTAGAGGACTTCCATTATATCCGTTTTGATTTCCATCATTTCCAGCTGCAACTACCATTAAAAAGCTAGGTGCATTAAACATGATTTCATCCCAATCGCGAGATTCAGTTATATATCCTCCAAAATAATGATCAGGAACTAAATCACCTCTAAAACCATATGAATGGTTAGAGATTAACATTCCATTGGATGCTGCTGAAGTAGCTTCTGCTAAATCACTGTTCCAGTCATATCCTACAGCACTTGCATGCGGCGCCATTCCTTTTGCATTAGCATCTACTCCAGAAGCCATAATGGTTCCTGTAACGTGAGCAGAGTGATAGTGTAATGCTGTTGTTCCATCACCAATAGAAAATCTATTCGTTCCTCCTGCTCCATCATATTCTTGATGTGAAGTTCTTGCTAAACCACCATCCCAAACGTGTGCTGTCATGCTTTGACCCATAAGGTTTAATCCTAAAGAACCTCCATTGTTTAAATGATTTGCTCTTGTAGATCTTGCAGCAGCTACATTAAATGTTGTGTAATATACAGGTGTCCCATCAGGCGTTACTTTTTGTAATTCTACTAATGTTCCATCTGCTAAAGTTTTTCTAACATCCCAACCGTTTTGTTGTGCTAGTCGAATTGCTTTTTGCTTTTCTTGCACTTGTGCAGCTGTAAATTTGTTTTGTAATGTTCCGAGTTTTTGCACATCATATTGACTTACAATTTGCTGCTTTTGAGCAGCTGTTTGTGCAAATGAAGTTTGAGAAAAGAACATCCCAAGGGCTAATAGCCCCATAGAGAGATACTTGGTTTTCATTGTTTAATTGGTTATTTGGTTAATTTTTAAAACACTTAGTAAAAATAAAGGAAGAGTAATGATGAATAGAGATACGAATATGGTTGTTAGTTATCGTATTTAAGAAGCATCAAAAGGTGTATACTCAGTAGTTCTTCATTTTTTCTAATTCTTAGCAAAAGTGTTAAATTTTGACTAATATTCTATGTAATTATCATTTTTTTCGATGAATTACATATTTTTTTAAGAATTCTTGAGAATTTACAATCATGAATATGAAAAGAAAGCTTTCATTTTAGACAAAATCCTACAAAACCAGTAGAGTATTTAAATTTTTGGCTCCATTTCAAAATAAAACTCCATTAATTTACAGTCGTATATGCGCTTTATAAGCTTCTCAAAAAATGCTATAAATCTGTATGTATGACTTTCATAACACAAAATAAAATTATGTAGACAAAGACTCCGTTAGTCAACGGAGTTAGTTCAACTTACAACTTTGTGCGCGCTTTATAAGCTTCTCAAAGTTGAGTTTCACTAAATTCATTTGGTTTGCGTATTTTTGAATTATGAGTACATTATTAGATATTAAAAATTTGAGTATTTCTTTTAAAGGGAATGAAGTAATTCATGGAATTTCATATTCGCTTTCCGCGAATAAAATTTTAGGAATTGTTGGAGAATCTGGTAGTGGAAAATCGGTTTCTTCGCTTGCAGTTTTAGGCTTACTCCCTAAAAAGAATGTGACCATTACTGGAGAGATTAAATACAACGATCAAAATTTAATTTCGCTTACTAATAAAGATTTTCAACGGATACGCGGGAATGAAATTTCGATGATTTTTCAAGAACCGATGAGTTCGTTAAATCCGTCAATGACATGCGGAAAACAAGTAGAAGAAGTATTATTACAACATAAGTATAGTACAAAGAAAGCTGTAAAGTCAGCAGTATTATTACTTTTTGAAAAAGTAAAGTTACCTAGAGTTGAACAAATGTATGATTCGTATCCACACCAATTGAGTGGTGGACAAAAGCAACGTGTTATGATTGCGATGGCAATTGCTTGTAAACCTAAAGTTTTGATTGCTGATGAACCTACAACTGCATTGGATGTAACGGTTCAGAAAGAGATTATTTTGTTGTTGAAAGAGTTACAGCAAGAAACTCAAATGGGGATTATTTTTATTTCACACGACTTGTCATTGGTTAGCGAAATTGCAGATAAGATTGTAGTAATGTATCAAGGAAATATTGTTGAACGTGGAAAAACTGTTGATTTATTTTCAAATCCAACGCATGAGTATACAAAGGCTTTATTAAAATCAAAACCTTCGTTAGCTGTACGATTGAAAAGGCTTCCTACGATTCAAGATGTATTGGCAGGCACTGTTTCTGATACTGTTGTAAGTACTACTGAACGTGCCAAACAACACGAGTCTATTTACGCGAAAGCGCCATTATTAGAAGTACGAAATGTATCAAAATCGTTTTTTAGCAATGCAGGTATTTTTGGAAAATCTACGGAAGTGAAAGCCGTAAACGACGTGAGTTTTTCATTGTATGAAGGCGAAACACTTGGTTTGGTTGGCGAATCGGGTTGTGGAAAATCTACATTAGGAAACACCATTTTGCAATTGCACAAAGCCACCGAAGGCGAGATATTGTATAAAGGTGAAGATATTACCA
Organism: Kordia sp. E; assembly: GCF_056033805.1. Taxonomy (NCBI): domain Bacteria; kingdom Pseudomonadati; phylum Bacteroidota; class Flavobacteriia; order Flavobacteriales; family Flavobacteriaceae; genus Kordia; species Kordia sp. E. The sequence continues at coordinate 1,198,745 of NZ_JBRASR010000002.1, read as the reverse complement.
AGTTGTCAAAACAAGAAATTAGAAGTTTACGTAAGGAGATTCAAATTATTTTTCAAGATCCGTTTGCGTCCTTAAACCCACGAATTCCTATTGGAAATGCTATTTTAGAACCAATGAAAGTTCATGGTTTGTACGCCAATGATGCAGAACGAAAAGAGAAGGTTTTGGAACTTTTGAATCGTGTAGGATTGGACGCTTCGTATTACGGACGTTATCCGCATGAGTTTTCGGGTGGACAACGCCAGCGAATTGGAATTGCGCGTACAATTGCTTTGCAACCCAAGTTGATTATTTGTGACGAATCGGTTTCTGCACTGGATATTTCGGTACAAGCACAAGTTTTAAATTTACTGAATGAATTGAAAGATAATTTTGGCTTTACCTATATTTTTATTTCGCATGATTTAGCCGTTGTCAAATACATTTCTGATCAGTTATTAGTGATGAATGCTGGAAAAATTGAAGAATTGGGCGAAGCTGATGCTATCTATGCAAATCCGAAATCTTCGTACACACAAACTTTAATCGATGCCATTCCGAAAGGGATTTAATTCTTATACATTTTCTTCTATTTCTTTTTCCTATTCATGAGAGAGTCGGTTCTTCTATACTTTTAGAAGATTAAACAACTTATAGCTTTGTTAATTTTTTAGTGAACGGGAACTTCTTTCCGTAATAATACGTCTATATAAGTATAAATGTTAAAACCATTATTATGAAAAAAAAGAGCATTAAAAATTTACACTTAAACAAGAGAAGTATTTCTACATTGAGAGGTTTAACTAAGATAAAAGGCGGTTTTACAGATTGGCCAGAAACTGCAAAGCTTTGCCCAGTTCCTGCTCCACAAGAGCCAGAACCAGAACCAGCAGGACCAATAGAACTAAAATACACAGAATGGCCTCATATATGTATTATTATGACTAATTTTCCCGGTTGTTTATAATGAGCCTAAAATAATTTGAATTATAATGTGTCCAGATGAAATAAAAAATCAAAGCATAGCATCGTTACGGTTTTATTTTATATTGAAATACTTGTACTGAGCGCAGTCAAAGTATGGATACAATAGAAACAAATTATTAGGCGCATTTTAAGTGATAATTGGTATGATGTATTTTGTCCAGAATAAATCAATTAAAATCTTAAATTAATTTATAGCAGAAGGAAACTGCAATTTCCTTCTGTTGCTTTCTCTTTCCTACTAGATTTAAAAAAATGGGTGCCATTCCCGATTTTTTCCTGAGCTAAACTAGTGTTTTCACTCTATAAAACTTTTTTCTATTCGTTCATCTTTGCATCGAACAAAAAATAGAAATATCATGAAAAAACAACGCATTAAAAATTTGAATTTAAACAGAAAAACGATTTCTACATTAGAGAAGCGAAATGAAATTAAAGGTGGAGCTCAATATTCTACTGATTGCTGGACAGATATTTTCACATCTGTATTTATTGCATGTCCAGAACCTCAACGAACACCAGAATCATTTTTTCCAGCTTGCAGCAGATTTTCGGACTGCCCAATGCTTTAGATATGTAAATTATTTTTCCTCCTGTTTTTCTTTTTTGAGAAATATACTAAAAGTACGTTAAAGCTCACTTTTTCTTTTTTTATGCGTATGAAAAATATGTATCTTTAAAAGATATGACTTTAACAAAAGAAGAAAAACGTGCATTCCGATCCTTATTATTTAAACACCAAGATGGAATTGCCATTACATCAATTATTGCCATTTTAGAACGTCATACTGTTTTTGACTTTTTAGCTATAAATACCTCAACTTCTGTTGCTAAGCTACTGGAGCAATTTCCACAATTTCATGCAGGTTATTTGAATGTGGCATTGCGAAGTTTGGCTTCACAAGGAATTTTGAATTATACAGTAACGCAGTCTGAAGTTCGTATTGAGACAACACCAAAGTTTACAGCATTTAAACAACATATTTCACATTATGTACATTTTAATACCTTGTTTGGTTATTATTATGACATTCTTAAAAAACCTTTTACATTTCCAGTACCTGTTATTAAAAAATTGATAACGTTTGCTTCTTATTTAGAGAATGAAAAGAAAACAGTTCGGGCAGATTCGTATTTTCAAGAAGAGGTTTCTATACATTTAGAAGGAGTTTTGTTGGCTCCTTTGCTTGTATATTTAGGCTATAATGCCGATTTAGAAAGTATTGATGTTACTACTTTTTTAGAAGATACTTCTATTTTAAAATTGTTTAGTCTACTCAAATTACATGATGGAAATTCACTAACGAAAAAGGGAGACTTTTTATTTACAAAGAGTTATGCATATGGTGTAACCGTTTCGTACACGCCAATTATGCGACATATGGAAACATATTTGAAAGGTGATTTTCTTCCGTTTTTTCAGCAAGATCATTTAGGAAATGAACAACATGTGTTTAGAGGTGTAAATGTTTGGGGAAGTGGCGGAAGTCATGCAACGTATTTTAATAAATTTGATGCCGTTTTGGTTGATATTTTTAATAAACCATTAGCCGAACAGCCGAAAGGAATTATTGATGTTGGTTGTGGAAATGGCGCTTTGTTGGAACATATTTTTGATTTAATTTGGAATCAAACCCAACGCAGAGATGACTTGAGTACTAATGAACTTATTTTGGTTGGCGCTGATTATAATAAGGAAGCTTTGTTGAGTACCAAACGAAATTTGGAGAAAGCCAATGTTAGAGCAGAAGTTGTTTGGGGCGATATTGGAAATCCGGCTGAGATTGATAAGAAGTTGCAAAAACTTTATAATGTAAAATTGGAAGAGTTGTTAAATGTACGTTCCTTTTTAGATCACAATCGTCCATTTAATACACCTAACGGAATGTATGCAGGTTCCTTATTGTCTACAGGTGCTTTTTCGCATCGTGGGAAGCAATTGCACAATAGTGATGTTGCACAGAGTTTGGTAGAACATTTTAAAAAGTGGAAACCATATATTCAACATCATGGATTGTTATTTATTGAGTTGCACACAGTTTCTCCAACTACGGTTTCGGTAAACTTAGGTAAAACACCTTGTACAGCGTATGATGTTACACATGGTTTTTCTGATCAGTATATTGTGGAATTGGATGTGTTTTTAGCTGCAATTGACAACGCAGGAATTAAGATTGATCCGACACATTCATATCGTTTTCCAACTGCTGAAATTTCTACGATAAGTATTAATTTGATACAATAGAAAGCATCTATTTTTAAGTTTGATATAAAGAATAGCACTATCATAAAAAAAGCCCTGAGAAATTCTCAGGGCTTTTAGCTTTTATAAAAATAAGTTTTTATTCTCTAACTATTTTCTTAGTGGTCGTATTTTGACCGTTACTAATTTCAATAAGATATACTCCTTTAGGTAAGTTTGCAACGTTTATTGATTTGTTTTCAATAACTCCTTGCTTTATATTTCTACCTAATAAGTCACGTATTGCATAGGTAGCTTTTTGAACACCTTTATCTTTTAAAATCAATTTAATGTCATCACCTTTTACTGGATTTGGATACATTGTTACATCAAATACAACAAGGTCATCATTTACATTTGTAACATTAGTAGGTGCATCTCCTCTACTTGTTGCTCCACCAACACAGAAATTATTGGTATCGGTACTTCCAAAAGATGCTCCTGAAGCTAATACTGTTGCTCCATCATTTAATGAGTAAGAACCTGATCCATAAGAACAGCACATTCCGTCTCCGTATGTATCTTTTACTATTAAGCTATAACATCCTGCTGGTAGGTTTTCATTAATTACTAATGTAGAACCATCAGCTTGCGATCCATACGTTCCGCCTGAAGCTACTACTTGTCCGCTACTATTTTGTATTTCCCAGCTAGTTTCTTCTGGGTAATTATCAAAGTTTAGTGTCAGTGTAACTCCTGTTGTTGCTGATAGTGTTGTTACATTTAAAGCTGCACTTGAAGCAGAAGTGTTTCCTGCGGCATCTTGCGCTTGTACTGTAAATGCATAAGTTGTAGCGGTTGTAAGTCCACTTACATTTAACGAAGTTCCTGAGGTAGTTCCGATACTCGTTCCATTTTGAAATACTTCATATCCTGTAACACCTACATTATCCGTTGAAGCTGTCCAGCTTAATGTTGTTGAAGTTTGTGTTGTTCCAGAAGCAGTTAAACTAGTTGGCACACTTGGTGCTTGCGTATCTGGCCCGGCAGCTTCTATAACTACTGTATAATCTTCCACTTCTCCATAAGTAAATGTTTCACAAGATGTTGGAATAGCATTATATTTCATAGATACTCTCATTCTCGTAGCACCATCACTTGCTGAAGCAGGAACTGTGAATGATCCGCTTACTGGTGTATCTTTTGACGCAGCTTTAGACCAAACTTGCTCTCCTGCATCTGTAAAATCACCATCTTGATTATAGTCAATCCAAACTGAATATCCTTCATTGTAAATTGTTCCAGTCCAAGTTGGTGTCACTGCAATTGTATATGCTTGTGATTTTGATAAGTTGGTTGAGATAGAAGTATGGTCAGAATATCCATTTCCACTTCCTGAACTATTGTCTATCGTATTTAATTGAACACGTCCAATATATTCATCACTTACATTGTTTCCTTGTGAAGCACAGTAGTTCAACTGAACACTTGTTGTTGTAAATGTTGTTGACCCTGAGTATGCTGAGTTACCACTTGTACATTTACTACGTACTTGCACTTCATATGCTGTAGTTGCTGCTAATCCTGAAAGTGTTGTAGAAGTTCCAGTTACTGCATTCGTTGTCCAAGAAGTTGTTCCAGTTTGTCGGTAACGTACATCATAACTTGCTCCTGCTACTGCATCCCAACTTATGGAAGCTCCTGAAGAAGTAATTGATGAAGCAGTTACGCCTGTTGGTACTGTAGCATTACATGCTACTTGTCCAGCAATCGTAAAGTTTGCATTAGAGATGTCAAAGAAAATATGATTTGATCCTTTTACCATAATTCTATTTTGACTTCCTTGATTATTAGGCACAACTATATCGTGTGATCCATCATTTGTAACACCTGAAGCTAACGTAGTAGCGTATGTGTCTCCTCCATCAGTAGATAATAGAATATCAACATTTGCAGCGTTCACTCCATTTCCAGTAGTTCCAGCTACATTCCAAGTTACTGTTTGCGTAGTTCCTGCATTCCATGTTACTGCACTATTTGGAGCGTTTACTACAAATGGTCCCGCTGTTCCATTTACCGTAACTGTCATATCATCACTATTGTTTGTTGCTCCTCCAGCTCTGTTGTCTCTTACAGTAAGTCTAAAGTTTAGTGTTCTTGCTACATTCGGTACTGCTTCCCATTGCCATGAAGTTCCTCCAGTTTTTATAGTAGATAGTCTAGGGAAATATCTACTTGGAGAAGCACTAGGGTTATACGAACGAAAAGCAACTCCTGTCGTTGCTGTTACACTTGGATACGTTGTTGACGCATTATTTTCATCGGCTTGTTCCCAGCAGTATGTTAGACTGTCTCCATCTGCATCTGTTGCGTTTCCTGTAAGTACAAATGGTGTTCCTTTAGGAATTGTATAGTCTGCACCAGCATTGGTTGTTGGTACAGCATTTCCTGTAGCGGTATCTGTTTGACAAGATGTACCTTTTACATAATTTGTTACTTGCTGAATAGAGAACCAGTGAAAAAATGGGTCACTATTAGACTGTACATCTGTAGCACCTGTAATTCCTGCATATCCCATAATAGTTGTTCCACTTCCTGGCTCAAAATGTGCATTTGACCCTTCGTTTCTAATACTAAATGTATGATTTGCACCAAATTGATGCCCCATTTCGTGTGCAACAAAGTCAATATCAAAAGGATCTCCTACTGGATCATTTCTAGAAGTCCAACCGCTTCCCTTTTGTCCGTTTACACATACACATCCAATACATCCTGCGTTTCCATTGTTATCTGCTCTTGCAAATAAATGTCCTATATCATAATTAGCTTCTCCTATTGTACTTGTTAATGTACTTTGTAATTGACTATTAAATCCACCATTTGAGTATGGGTCACTTCCGCTATTTGTATATATAACATCATCAGTATTGGCAATTAATACCATGGTTACATTAAAATCATTTTCAAACACACCATTTACACGTGTCATTGTTGTGTTGATTGCCGCTAATGCTCCTGCTTTCGTACCGCCATGAAAAGCAGTATATTCACCAGTAGTAGATACTGCCAATCTGTATGTTCTTAATGTACCGTCGTCAGCATTTGGTCTTGCTGCAATAGAAGATTCAAAATTAGTAGAAGCATCACTAATCACTTGACATTCAAAATTTGATAAAGAAACTGATCTATCAGCTCTTTCATAAACTGTATATGTTGCTCTATCGTTAGTGACTGGCTCAATAAATACAGCTTCATTTGTTCCTGATAATCGCATACTTTGCAATCCTAAAGGAGATACGCTAAAACGTATTACAGCAGCACGATCATCAATTCCTTGTCCGGCATACGATTTTATATTTGGGTATCTAGCCGCTAAATCTGGATGCAAAACAGGTGCTTCAAAAATTCTGAAGCGTTCCATTTCTCCTTTTGCATTTGGAAAAGATACTATAACATTTGATCTGCCATTTATAATACTTCTTTCAGGCGCACTTGCCAAAGAACTCTTTAAGCCTTCAAGATTTAAATCGTACACTTTAGTTTTAGGCAATGCACGATTATGTTCAATAACATTGTTTGTCAGCGCCTTTTTAGAGGTTGACCAGAAGTTTCCTCTTTCTTGAGCAAAGGAAAAATTGAGCATTGCCAGAAGAGCAATCCAAAGTAGGTTTTTTTTCATAATTAAAGATTTTGGTTAATTGTTTTGTTACTACAAAAATCTAATATGTCAAAATTTAAATGACATGTAGGTGCAGATTTATGTAGTATTTATTGCACGTGTAAGTTTGTTAATTTTTTGTTAATAATGCGATTAAAGGCGTATTTTTTCGATGAAATACATAAAAAATTAAGAATTTAACTAATTAACATTCAATAAACCTCTTTGTTATTTATCAATTTTACAACTAATATTCCTACTTCAATCAATACTTGCTTTTTCAACAATTTACATATCCATTTATAAATGGTCGCTTCTCCTTATTGTTTTGAAAAATTCAATCGTATACTTTTATCTGCTAATTTTTTAAAACAATTTAATTATGAGGAAAAAGAATCTTACATCACTAAATCTTAACAAAAAATCTATTTCAAATTTTTCATCTGAGAATATCTCAGGAGGAAAACATGCTTCTGATTGTACTTCACAACTTACTTGTTTTCAAACAACTTGTATTACCGATTATTTAACCATCACCTTTCCTACTTCTCTTTAGGAATTAATTACATATAAAAAAAGAGCGAACCTAGGTTCGCTCTTTTGTTTTCTTAAAAACTTCTTCTGCTAGTAATAAAGCATCAAAGTAAAAATAGAAAGGCTGTTTTTAATAATACGTGTAAGTATACCTTAACTAAACCTTTATCCTGATTAACTTTTAAGCTATAAAATTTTAGCTATAAGAACTATATGTTTCATTTTTAAGCTGCTTTATAAAATATGATGGTCTTATACCTGTTTTTTTATAAAAAGCTGCAGAAAAGGATTTTCGCGTTTTAAAACCACTTTCTTCAGCAATTGCATCAATTGTAAATTTTCTAAACCTTTTATTTATGGTCAATTCATTAATAATAAAATCAATTCTCAAGTTATTAATGTAACTAGAAAAGTTTATTTGTTTGTATTCATTTATAACCTTAGAAAGGTATTTACTATTTGTATTAAACTCTTTTGCTAATGTTTGTAGTGTGTATTTCTTTTTAATAAATTGATTAGAAGATTCAAATTTATTAAGTTTCAGCAATATCTTATTCACTATTTCTATAGGTAACTCTCTAGCATTTTCTTTTACTTCTTCTTTTTCAATTTTAATAATTTTTATTTCTCTTTTATTTTGATAATCATCTAATAGTTTGTGAAATCGTTTCTTTTGAATGTTATTTTTTCGAATGAAATAGTAGATGAGTAACGAAAGGAATATTAAACAGGAAAACAGTATCAGTATTATTTTCTTTGAATCTGATTTTTCTTCATTTAGCTTTACTATTTCTCTATTTTTTTCTGTAATCAGGTTTTTTACATCATAGTTTTTAATCATTTTTTTTGATACGTATCTATAATTTGTATTCAAAATACTATCAAACTTCAACAATGCTGTAATGTAATAGATGTGGTTTTCGGAGTCTTTTTTGGTTTTGTAATGATTAATTAGAATATTGTATGTTTCTAGCAATTCTGGAGTTACATCATTGGTTTCTTGTAAAATTGAATCTACGCTTTTTAAATAATACAGGGCTTTCTTTTGATCGTTTAAGACTAAATAAGTCTTTCCTAAATAGAATCTTCCTATTGCGCGTGAAGTCTGATCATAATTAGCAACAAGTAGGCTATCTGACTTTAAGAGACTGTCTCTAGCCATACTGTACTGTTCTTTAAATACGGAGTTAATGCCAGAGCTAATTACAAAATATTTGTAGGTATGGTTATCGTTTATTGCTAAACTACTTTTAATTCCTTTGTCAATAAGTAATGCTGCCGAATCTAATTCGTTGGTGTAATTATAATTATCCGCCAATGCAAAAAGGGCTAAGTTCTTCTTTATTGGTTTATTATCGTGATAGGATTCTAGGAAATTAATATAGCGTTTAAAAATAGGACGTGCTTCTTCTCGTTCATTTATATTATTTTTTATAAGCCCTATATCGAAGTTTGTAGTTTCATACTTCATCGGATCATCTTTAGAATGCTCCATCGCCATAATGTAGTTATCTAATGCCAATTTGTATTCTCCGTATCTGTAATAATACCGTCCTTTTTGCCTAAATCCTATTGCTTGAAACTTGTCATTATCCTTTAGGTTTTTAGTAAGTTGTATAATACTGTCACAATAGTCAATTCCTTCTCTGACTAGCGGACTGATATATATTTCGGTTAAGAAAGTATAACCGTTAACAATTTTGACAGTATCATTAGTCTTTTTTGCCTTTTGCAGGTACGTTTCAGCATAGCGAATAGCTAATGGTTTAGCTGTTTTGTTGTTTTTGCAACCTTCTTCTAATTCGGTAAAACTTTTATTGAATAAGTTATCATTTTGGGAGTAAAGCACACCAAAATAGATAAGAAAAAGTAGGCTGATAATACCTTTTCTATACAATGAATTTAAGAAAAAAATCATGATCATTTTATTAAAAACTCATCAAAAATAATGCCTTTTTTTGAAGTAAAATCCACTTACATTTATATCAGTCATAAATATAATAACAAAAGTTGTATTGATGAGCAACCAAATTATATATACTTATTATTTATTTTTTTCGCCTCTTCTTAGAAACTTCTTCTGCCATTAATAAAGCATTGTAAGCATTTACTATTTTTCCTGATTTGGACATGGAACTGAATGGAACTTTCTTGAGATCGCGTTTTGCGCCTTCAGCATATGGTTTTAGTACCATTAAATCTACTGAAATTCCTGATTTCAATATAATTTCTTTTACTTCTCTTGCTGATAAATTTGGATAGTAAGATCGTATAAATGAAGCTATCCCTGAAACAACAGCGCATGATAATGAAGTACCTGAATCAGTAGTATAACTTTTACGAGTAATTACTTTTATATTTTCTCCTGGCGCAAATATATCTACTGTTGTTTGACCATAGTTTGAATAATCAGAAACAATACCTTTCTTGTAATTAGAAGAACCAACAACAATAAAGTTATTTGAAATTTCATTTTTATTTATATCCATGTCATTTGGATAATAAAAAGCTTCTTTTTCATCTAAATTCACGGATTCATTACCTGCTGACGAAATTAAAAGAACATCATTTAACTCTGCATATTTAATTGCCTCAATAATCCATTCTTCATTCATAGAGAAATTTTTACCGATGCTCATATTAATAACTTTTGCACCGTTATCAACAGCATAACGAATCCCTAAAGCAATATCTTTATCATATTCATTTCCGTTGGTAGAGACAACCACAGGCATAATTCTCGCATCATCATTTATCCCATTTATTCCGTAATCATTGTTTCTTGAAGCTGCAATAAGTCCAGCAATCTTAGTACCGTGACTCATTTTTCTAGTTCCTCTTACATTGTTATTACCATAACCTACTTCTTTTATATTAAAAGGATCATCTGTAGTTAGTCTGTCTTTATGTTTGAAATTATAAATTTTGAATCTCCTATTACTATGTAGCTTTATAACTCCATTTATCCATTTTTCATTTATGCCTCTCCCTAAACAATACTTTGTTGAAGAAATTTTACTATGTATAATTGAATCCTTAGTAGTTTCTTTTAAGGAATCTAATTTTGAAATAGTAAATTCTTTAGTATCAAACAATACATACATAGTGTCCATCAACTTCAAATATCGCTCTTTGAAACCTTTAAAATAGTCTATATTTTCTTCGGCTTCAGAAACTTTACTATTGAAAAAAAGTGTTGCTCTTTCGTAAAGTCTAAAATCTGCTATTTGACTACTACTAATGTCACTTATCTCTCTACCTTCAAAATGGTGTTTATATTTTTTAATGATCCTAATAGATTCAGAACTCTGATACAAAACAGAATCTCTTTTTGTTGTTCCTAAAAAATTCCAACCATGAATATCATCTATATAGCTATTCTTATCATCATCTAACCCATTTTCAGGTATTTCATTTGTATTTCTCCAAATTCTATTTTTTAAATCCTTATGGCTAATATTTACTTCTAAATCAATTACAGCTACAATAATATTCTCTCTTTTTTTATCTTTTAAGAAATCATATGCTTTGTATAAACTAATACCAGGAATAGAATCTGTATAGACATCTTTAAAATGCCAGTCTTTCTTTTCCTCTTTGGTGAGTGCTTGTTTTTTGAAAATTATTGCGCTTGAAGTAGTATTAACTTGTGCTTTTTTAGAAGCGCATGCAATGATTAAACAACATAATAAAAATAAGATAATTGGTTTAGTCTGTTTCAAAATTTAGTTACGTTTTTTCTTCTTCTTTTTAGAAATCTCTTCTGCCATCAATAAAGCATTATAAGCGTTTACTATTTTGCCTGATTTGGATAAGGAACTGAAAGGGACTTTTTCTTCTTTTCCTTCTAAAGATGGTTTGTTAACCATAATATCATATGAAACACCCGAGTCCATAATAATTTTTTTTACTTCTGATGCGGTTAGATTTGGGTAACGAGAGCGAATTACAGCAGCGATATTTGAAACAATTGCAGTAGATAGTGATGTGCCTGAATCATTAATACTCTCATCTCTAGTTAATACTTTTATTTCTTCTCCTGGTGCAAATATATCAACCGTTTTCTTTCCATAGTTAGAATATATTGAAGCTAAGTTACTTGTTTGATTTGAAGAGCCAATCACAATAAAATTAGTTGTTATTTCATTTTTATTGTGATCCATATCGTTTGGATAATAATAAATATCAGGATTATCAAGGTTTAAAGCTTCATTCCCTGCCGCAGAAACGATCAATACATCTTTAGATTCCGCATATTGAATAGCTTCTGTAATCCATTCTTCATTTAAAGTAAAGGCTTTTCCAATGCTCATATTGATGACTTTAGCACCATTATCAACTGCATATCTTATACCTAAAGCAATATCTTTATCATACTCGCTTCCATAAGTAGATATTACAACTGGCATAATTTTGATATTATGCTTTATTTTATCATCAAATACAGAAAGTATAAGACTTGCTACTTCTGTTGCATGATCGAGCTTGTAAGTTCCTTCTACATTATTATTCCCATAAGAAGTGTCATTGATATCAAATGGATTATCAGTAGTTAATCTATCTTCAAGATAATTAATATTAAACACTTTATTTTTATCCATTTTATGAATTGAAATCACGTAATCTAGCCAAGCATGATCTATATCTTTTCCAATACAATATTTCATACTTTTTATCTTCTTTTTTAATATTGAATCTTTGGAAATAGTATCTAATGAATCTAATTTTTCTAAAGTAATATTTTCCGTATTTAAAACCTTTCGTAAGGTATCCGATAGTTTTACATATCTTTTTTTAAACCCAATAAAATATTCTATATTTCTTTCGGCCTCACTTAATTTAGACTTTAGTTCTTTTTTTGCTCGATTGTACTCATTGTACTCAGTAAACTTTTGTTTAATTATTATTGCAGAATCAGCTTTGGTAAATTGTTCTTTGTATTTTTTAACAACTCTTACTACTTCATGGGTTGTAGTAGCTAAAGAATCTTTTCTGTTAGTAGCCAAAAAATTCCAACCATGAATATCATCTATGTATCCATTGTTATCATCGTCAATATTATTATTTGGAATTTCATCTTTATTAGTCCAAATTTGATTCTTTAAATCTTCATGATCTATATCTATTTCAGAATCAATTACAGCAACAATTATTGAATTGTGATTTTTTGTATTTAAAAATTGATATGCCTTTTCTGTACTTATACCAGGAATAGAATCTGCATAGATATCTTTAAAATGCCAGTCCTTCTTTTCTTCGTCAGTAAGTGCTTGTTTTTTGAAAATTATTGCTTTCGAAGTCACATTAACTTGTGCTTTTTTAGAAGCGCATGCAATGATGAAGCAACAACCTAAAAGTAAAATGAGTGGTTTTAATAATTTCAAGAAAAGTTATTTAAGTAGTAAAGATAAGAATACGTTATTTAATACTCTTCTAATTCAAGTGTTCCTTTAAAGTTTTTGGTTTGTATATAAAATTTAATCCCAAATAAACTCCAATACAACTATAATAGGGTTTCCATATTTATTTTCAAATAGCTTTTTTTCTTTTGTAAATAATGATAATACCAATGCAAAAAATAATATTAGAAAAACTGCATTGATAAGTGACCAAATGATATACATACTATTTACGTTTCTTCTTCTTAGAAACTTCTTCAGCCATAAGTAATGCATTGTAAGCATTCACTATTTTACCTGATTTGGACATAGAACTAAAGGGAATCTTATTAGCTGGTTGTTTTTTCCCATAAGGATATGGTTGAACTACATCTGCGTCAAAGGAAATTCCAGATTCTAAAATAATCTCTTTTACTTCAATAGCTGATAAGTTTGGGTAATGTGAACGAATTAAAGATGCGATACCAGATACTACAGCAGAAGCTAATGAAGTACCTGAATAATTACGAATTCTGTTCCTTGATAAACAATAGATTTTATGCCCAGGCGCAAAAATATCTACATTTTTTGTGCTATAATTTGAAGATAACCAAACCATAGTAGAATCTGCCTTATAAGAACTTGCGCTCACTTTGATAAAGTTTTTGACATACTCTCCTCTTTCATTATAATCATCTGGATAATCAAACTCTTTATTTAAATCATAACTTTTGTTTCCCGCAGAAGATATTATTAATACGTCATTGCGTTCTGCATACTTGAATGCTTCTTCAAGCCATTCAGGATGCATTGAAAATTCTTTTCCGATACTCATATTGATAATTTTTGCACCATTATCTACCGCATATCGTATGGCTAGTGCAATATCCTTATCATATTCATTTCCAAGTGGAGCTACACCCAAGAACATAACTTTTAATGAATTACTTATTCCGTTTATCCCTATATCATTATTACGGGTAGCGGCAATAACTGACATTACTTTTGTTCCATGACTTCCTCTCAGCGTACCTTGAACATTATTATTCCCATACGAAATATCATTTAAGTCATCTACATTATCTTTTTGGTTTTGTCGATCATCATACGTAAAACTCAACCATGTACTTAGTTTTTTATTCTCATTTTTTATACCTCTATCTGCCCATTTTACATTCAGGTTATTTTTTAAATAATATTTCATATTTCCAATGCGCTCCTTAAGTACGGAATCTGTTGTGATTTGTAATAAAGAATCTAATCGAGAGATTTTATAATCTTTTTTAGGGAAATAGGTGGTTAGTAATTTATCTGCTTTTATGAACTTATCTTTTATTCTATTGTAAGTAGCAATATCATTTTCTATTTCCTTTTTTTCTTTTTTATAAGTCTTGATAGCTCTGAGATACTCTTTAAATTCTTTTTTTTGACTTTCAGAAATTTGCATCTCTTCCTTATCTTCAAAAAGCGAATCATATTTTTTTATGATTCTTATAAAGGAGTGATTAGCATATAAAACAGCACCTTTTTTAGTTGTTTGTAAAAAATTCCAACCATGAATATCATCTATATATCCATTATTGTCATCGTCAATATCATTGTTTGGAATTTCATCTTTGTTAATCCACACTTGATCTTTTAAGTCTTTATGATCTATAGCTAATTCTGTATCAATAAGTGCGACAATAATAGTGTCGCCTTTTTTATCTTTTAAGAAATCATATGCTTCATCTAAACTAATACCAGGAATAGAATCCTTATAGATATCTTTGAAGTACCAGTCTTTCTTCTCTTCGTCTGTAAGTGCTTGTTTTTTGGAAAGTATTGCACTTGAAGTAACGCTAGCTTGTGTTTTTTTAGAAGCACATGCAATGATTAAGCAACATAATAAAAATAAGATAATTGGCTTAGTGTGTTTCAAAATTTAGTTACGTTTTTTCTTCTTCTTTTTAGAGACTTCTTCTGCCATTAATAAAGCATTATATGCGTTGACTATTTTACCTGATTTGGATAAGGAACTGAAAGGAACTAATTCTTTTTCTTTGCTTGTAGAAGGCTTGTTAACCATAATATCATATGAAACACCCGAATCCATTATAATTTGCTTTACTTCGGAAGCGGTTAAGTTTGGATAATATGAACGAATTAACGCAGCAACCCCTGATACTATTGGCGCAGCGTAAGAAGTACCATTTGCAAGCACAGTATTTTTTCTTTTCAATACTAACAAGTTTTCACCAGGAGCAAAAATATCTACTTCTCTTTTTCCATAATTTGAAATGTCACTGACTAAATTACTATCTACATTTTGAGTAGTTGCACCTACCTTTATAAAATTTGAAGTAAATTCACCTTTTAAGTCATGGCTATCGTTAGGGTAATTAGGTGTTTTGTCAATATTAATACTTTCATTCCCCGCTGAAGTTACTATTAATACATCATTATCAGCTGCATATTTAATAGCATCGTGAACCCACCCTCTATGTGATGAGTAATCATTACTAAAACTCATGTTAATAATTCTAGCACCATTATCAACAGCATATCTTATACCTAATGCAATATCTTTATCAAAAGTATCTCCGTAAGCTATAATGCTAATGGGCATTACTTGAATTTTATCTACAACACCTTTTATACCTAGATTATTATTTCTACTTGCGGCTAAAACTCCTGTTACTTTTATTCCGTGATTAATAAAATAAGTTCCTTGTATATTATTATTACCGTAAACCTTATCATTTATATCATTAGAATCATCTTTAATTAAAATTCTATCTTCTCTTTCTTTATTGAGAAGTTTTTCAACATAGTTTAGCAAGTCTTCCTTTTCTTTTATAATCCGTTTTTTTGTAGCACCATTTTTTAGGTAAGAAATCATTTTTTTAAGTGCCATTTTCAAATTCTTATCAGTTGCAATTCCATTTAGAGAATCCAATTGTTTTAAACTGTATTGACTATCTAAAAAGTACTTATTTATAATTTTATCATTCGCATCGTACGTACTGTCAATTCGATTATAAAAATTCAATTCTTTATTTTTTTGCCCAACAATATTATCATATGTTTTTACTGCATTCAAATACTCTTTATATAAAAAAAGCTCTTCTTTAGGTATACTATTAATTGTAGCTTCTTTAAATTTTGAAGCATATTTTTTTATGAATCTAACATAAGAAAAGCTAGTATACGGTAAACTATCTCCTTTTTGAGTTCCTACATAGTTCCAACCATGAATATCATCTATATAACCATTGTCATCATCGTCAATATTATTATTTGGAATTTCATCTTTATTAGTCCAAATTTGATTCTTTAAATCTTCATGATCTATATCTATTTCAGAATCAATTACAGCAACAATTATTGAATTGTGATTTTTTGTATTTAAAAATTGATATGCCTTTTCTGTACTTATACCAGGAATAGAATCCACATAGATATCTTTAAAATGCCAGTCCTTCTTTTCTTCGTCAGTAAGTGCTTGTTTTTTAGAAATTATTGCTTTCGAAGTCACATTAACCTGTGCTTTTTTAAAAGCACATGCAATGATGAAGCAACTGCATAAAAATAAAATGAATGATTGTAATGATTTCAAGAAAAGTTATTTTATTTAAAAAGTAAATATAAGAATACGTTATTTAATATTCTTCTAATTCAAATGTTAATGGTGTTTTTAGAAGGGAAGATCAGATAACATTTGAGCACACTTGTAATACCATTGTCATTTGCTCTACAGAAGAAAAACAAATTGATTGTAGTTCTTATCATCTTGGAAAAATAAAAAACGCCCAAGCTTTCACTTGGGCGTTCTAGTTTTATATAATTATATTGAAGTGCTTGCTTATTGCTTAACAAACTTCTGTATAATTTTCTCTTCTTCGTCACTTACTTCTAATAAGTAAACTCCTGATTTTAATTCACTCACATTTAGTCTTCCATCTTTCAATGTTCCTGTTTTCACAGTCTGACCTAATAGATTCAATACTCTGTATGATGAATTAACGTTGTAGCTAGCTAAGTTGATCGTAATGTCTCCACGTGTTACTGTTGGTGTCATTAAGAAATCTCCACTTACTGATCCTTGTGGACCTGTACGTAAGGTTTCAAGACCAGATCTTGTATTAATTGCTCTAGCTCCATTGATACCATTAATAGTTACTTGATCAATGTATACTTGATCTGCATTAGCACTAGCATCACACTGAACTCTGAATTGAGAGTTAGAAGCAAAGTTTACATCAGCACTATTTAAAGTAACTGTTGCTGAGTAGAATGTACCATTATTAAAGTTTGTTCCACTAGCATATGTTGCTACTGTACTCCAAGATGATCCGTTGTAATATCTAACCCAGAAATCTTCTCCTGATTCCATAGAGTTTGCATAGAAATAGAACTTAAATTCTACTTGATCAAATCCTCTTAAGTCAAATGTTTCAGAAGTCATTGCCGAAGCAGTTCCTGAATTATCACGTAAACGCATTGAACGTGTACCTTCATAAGAACGAGAACCACTGTAACGGAAACAATCGCTTCCACCGTCAGTCCATCCGTCTAATCCAGTTTCGAAGAATCCTTCATGTAATAATGTAGTTCCTCCAGTTTGACATGGTGCACATGTAGATCCACCACAGTCAATTCCTGTTTCATCTCCATTTTGAATTCCATCTGTACATGTTGGTGCAGGTGGCGTATTTCCAAAACAGAAATCTGTTGCTTCCGAATTAGTGAAGCTTCCTCCTGATTTGATTTGTCCATTAGGACCAGTTAAGGTATAAGAACCGCTTCCAAAAGAACAGCAAATACCATCACCATAAGCATCATTGATTGTAAATGTATAGCAATCGTCTGGTAAACATAATGTTTCAGTTACTGTAGATCCATCTGCATTAGCTGTAGAGTAAGATCCTGAAGCTACTGTAGATCCACCATCGGTTACTAAAGACCAAGATGTTTCTTCTGGGTAGTTATCAAACGTAATAGATAAAGTTACTTCATTATCAGAACATCCTGAAGAACAAGGTGCACATGATGATCCACCACAGTCAACTCCTGTTTCATCTCCATTTTGAATTCCATCGTTACATGTTGGAGGTGTTGTACATGGTGCACATGATGATCCACCACAGTCAATTCCTGTTTCGTCTCCATTCTGAATTCCATCGTTACATGTTGGTGTTGGTGCAGAACCACATTTGTCAGATAACGCTAAGCTTCTACGAACTCCACCAGCATCTAATACTGCTCTCATTCTATTTTTTTGTCCTAGTGTAAATAGGTTCATACATGAATCATTTGTATAATCCATATAGTTTTGTACCATATCTGTAGATCCACAAGATACTTGACCTGTAGGACATCCTCCGTTAGAAGTTTGGTGTGTTGGTGTATCACTTACAAAATCGTTTCCACAGTTAGCATCTCCCCAAATGTGACGTAAGTTTAAATAGTGCCCTATTTCGTGAGTTGTTGTTCTTCCACCATCAAATGGAGCTGATACATTTCCAACTCTACCAAAGTAGTTATATGCCATTACAACACCATCTGTTGAAGCTGCACCACCTGGAAACTGAGCATATCCTAAAATTGTTCTTCCTCCACTTGTCATTTGAGGAACAATCCACATGTTTAAGTATTCTGATGTATTCCAAGGATTTACACCGCCTTGCGATGATTTCTTCATATCGTCATTCGTACCCCAATCTGTTCTTGTAACAGATTTTCTAGTAATTCCTGTTGTTGCATTACCATTTGGATCTACAGTTGCCATACAAAATTGAATTTCTGTATCAGCTGCTTGTGACCATGTATTATCTGCATCAGAATTAGTTCTTCTAAAATCTTCATTAATAACATCAATTTGCGACTGAATTTGCGCTACACTAATGTTATTAGTACCATTTGTGTATAATACATGAACTACTACTGGAATTGTAATAACGTTTCCACTAATACTTTCCGAATTGCCTTGTTGAATTCTAGTTCTGGTGTAATCCTCAATTTGCTGCATACGCGCTTCCAATTGTGGATCGAGTTGTTTCCTGTACTCTAAGTTTTCCATTGTAGAACATTCACGCTCTTGCGCAAACATCATCCCTACAAATAGAAAACTAAATAAAAGTAGTGTAAAGTTTTTTCTCATTCTTAAAAGTTTTTTAGGTCGATTAATTAATTTTTATTATTGACGAATTGTCAAAAACGTAGCAAATATGTTAAAATTTTGTGAATTCCGCGATAAAACACTTGTTTTTTCGATGAAATACACAAAATCTTTAAAAACTACTATGCACGCATATAGTTGTAATTAACTGATTATTCGCTAATTACCTATTAATTCTAGTGTTTTTATAGGCTTTTGAAAAATATACAAATCATTCAAAGAAATGGTGCTTATATAAAGTAAAGTGCTTTCTTTCATTTTAAAAATACTTCTATCTATATTTTATAATAAAAGACGGTAACAACTATTTCATGAATAATAATTAAAGCATTGACGATTAATGTATTATTTTTTTTATTCTCATATAAAGACAAACCATAATTCGATAATCATCGACTACAAACATTTTATAAGTATAGAATTCTATGTTCATTTGTCTCGTTATTAACTCATAAAATTATTTATTATGAAAAAACAAAACTTCAAAAGTTTAGTATTAAACAAAAGCTCTATTTCTAATTTACAAAATGTTTTTGGAGGTAAACTTCCAATGAGTCCAGATACTCCTGATGTTCCTTATGATACAAATTTACAATCCGAATGTCTAAGATGTCAATCAAATATACCTCATGGAACCTGTAATAATGATACAACTCCTATTGAAACGTTTACAGACACTTCTAATCAAGCAGGAACGATGTGTAACTAAATTTCAATTGATTTATATTAATAGTTTATATAATAGTTGGGTTTTAATATAAATCAGCATAAAAAAACTCCTAAGCATATATATACTTAGGAGTTTTTAATTTTTTATTTTTTTGAAATGCTACACGATGTCCATTTCTGGAATTTCTCCTTCTACTAGTAAAGTTCCTTCGGTTGCATTTTTAATTTCATCTACCGTAACGCCTGGTGCTCTTTCTAATAGTTTAAAACCATCTGAGGTTACTTCCAATACTGCCATGTTGGTTACAATTTTTTTCACACAACCAACTCCTGTTAAAGGTAAAGAGCATTTTTTAAGTATTTTTGATGCTCCACGCTTATTGGTATGCATCATTGCCACGATTATATTTTCTGCGGAAGCTACTAAATCCATAGCGCCACCCATTCCTTTAACCATTTTTCCTGGAATTTTCCAATTGGCAATATCTCCATTTTCAGATACTTCCATTGCTCCCAAGATGGTTAAATCGACATGTTTTCCTCGAATCATTGCAAAGCTCAATGCTGAATCAAAGAAACTAGCTCCTGGCAAAGTTGTGATGGTTTGTTTTCCTGCATTGATGATATCTGCATCTTCTTCTCCTTCAAATGGAAAAGGTCCCATACCAAGTACACCATTCTCGCTTTGAAATTCTACTTCTATATCATCTCTGACAAAGTTGGCAACTAGTGTTGGTATCCCGATTCCTAAATTTACATAGTAACCGTCTTTTACTTCTTTTGCGATTCTTTTCGCGATTCCATTCTTATCCAACATAATTAACTTCTTTTTCTTACGGTTCTTTGTTCTATTCGCTTCTCATATTTCTCACCTTGGAAGATTCTTTGTACAAAGATTCCTGGAATATGTATTTGATTTGGATCTAACTCGCCTGCTGGTACTAATTCTTCAACCTCAGCAACTGTAATTGTAGCTGCACCACACATACATGGATTAAAATTTCGGGAAGTTCCTTTGAAAATTAAGTTTCCTGCTTCATCTCCTTTCCAAGCTTTTACAAAGGCAAAGTCTGCGTCGTATGCTTTTTCTAAGATGTGCATTTTACCATTAAACTCTCTAAATTCTTTTCCTTCCGCAACTTCAGTTCCGTAACCTGCTGGTGTGTAAAATGCTGGAAATCCTGCTTGTGCTGCTCTACATTTTTCTGCTAGTGTTCCTTGTGGTGTGAGCTCTACTTCTAATTCACCTGAAAGCATTTGACGTTCAAATTCATCATTTTCACCTACATATGAAGAGATCATTTTTTTGATTTGACGTTGTTGTAATAACAATCCTAAACCAAATTCATCTACACCTGCATTGTTAGATATACAGGTTAAATTTTTTACGCCAAGTTTTACCAATTCGGCAATGGCATTTTCGGGAATTCCGCACAAACCAAAGCCGCCAAGCATCAAAGTCATTCCGTCTTTGATACCTTCAGCGGCTTGTTGTACAGTATTTATTTTTTTGTTAATCATCAATCAGTATTTTGACTGAAAATTACGAAATTTTCAAAAGATGTTTCCTTTTTTCAAAAATAATTTATTATTAATTAAAAATCTATTCCGTCTATATTTTGATCATCATCAGGATCTTTTTGTCCGTCATCATCTTTTTTAGTTGTTTTTGAACAATCAACATTGATCGTTAACTCTTCAGGCTTAGGAAACTTACCTTTTGAGATTCCTAAACTAGGATCGGCATAGCATTTTTGCATGAATAATCCCCAAATTGGTAATGCCATAGATGCTCCTTGCCCGTATTTTGTTCTTGAAAAACGTACTTGTCTATCTTCTCCACCAACCCAAGCTCCAGAGATTAAATTTGGCACCATTCCAATAAACCAACCATCACTATTGTTTTGCGTAGTTCCTGTTTTTCCAGCTATAGGGTTTTTGAATTCGTATGGATATCCTGTAATAATTTCGTCATACATTTTATTCCACTTGTTAGCACCTTTTGTACGCAACCTAGCTCCTGAACCACTTTGTGTTACACCTTCCATTAGGTTTACAACCGTATAAGCGACTTCTTCACTTAGTACATCTTTTGTTTCTGGCACAAATTCGTATAAAACTGTTCCGTTTTTGTCTTCTATTCTACTTACAACAACTGGCTTTACGTATACACCTTTATTAACAAATGTTCCGTATGCACCTAGCATTTCATAGAGTGAAATATCTGGCGTTCCAAGTGCAATAGATGGTGCTTCAGGGATTTCCGACTCTACGCCCAATCGTTGGGCTAATGCACGAACATTTGCTGGTCCTACTCTATCCATTAAACGTGCTGTAACTGTGTTTACAGAGTTTGCCAATGCACCTCTCAGCGTTCGCATTCCTTCGTATTTATTGTCAGAATTTCTAGGACACCAAGGTTCTAATAAACCATATTTTCCAGTTTCAATACAGAAAGGTCCGTTTGGCATAGAATCACATGGAGATAAGTGCAATTGATCAATTGCTGTAGCATATACAAATGGTTTGAAGGTAGAGCCAATTTGGCGTTTTCCTTGTTTTACCATATCGTATTTAAAATATTTATGGTTGATACCGCCAACCCAAGCTTTTACTTGTCCTGTTTGTGGTTCTAATGACATAAAACTAGAACGCAAATAATATTTTGTAAAGATGAGCGAATCACGAGGCGTCATGATGGTATCTTTTTCACCTTTCCACGTAAAGAGTGTCATTGGTATTTTTTTGTCAAATGAAGCAATGATTTCTTTTTCCGTTCTACCTTCATTTTTCATGACACGCCAACGCTCTGATTGTCGTATTGATCTACTTATTACGTAATCAATTGATTTTTGCTCTACATCAGCTGCAAATGGTGCGTTTTTGTTTCGTTTTTTTGTGTTTTGATGAAAGAATTCTGCCTGCAATTTTTTCATATGCTCTTCCATTGCTTCTTCTGCATATTTTTGCATGCGCGAATCAATGGTTGTGTATATTTTTAATCCATCAAAGTTGATATTGTATTTTGTTCCGTCATCTTTTGGATTTTCACGAACCCATTTTTTCATGAATTTTTTTAGATGTTCTCTAAAATAGGTTCCTAAACCTGCATTGTGCGATTCTGGATTGTAGTTTATTTTTAGTGGTAAATCTTGCAGTGAATCTTTGATTTTTTCAGAGATGTAATCGTATTTATACATTTGTGCTAATACAACATCTCTTCTATTTTTTACACCTTCAGCGTTTCTTCTTGGATTGTATAGTGAAGAATTTTTGAACATTCCTACCAACATGGCAGATTCTTCTATCTTTAATTCATTAGGTTCTTTTCCAAAGTAAATTCTCGCCGCCGAGCGAATTCCATCTGCATTATTATTAAAATCATAGATATTAAAATACATTGCTATGATTTCTTCTTTAGTGTATTGACGTTCCAAACGCGTAGCAATCACCCATTCTTTTATTTTTTGAGTGTACTTAGAGAGTCCTTTTGCTCTCTCTCCGTGAAATAATTGTTTTGCTAACTGTTGTGATATCGTACTTGCTCCTCCTTTACTTCCTAAAAACACAGCTGCTCTAATAGTTCCGCGTACATCAATTCCTGAATGATCGTAAAAACGTGCATCTTCTGTAGCTACTAATGCATTTACTAAATCTTTCGGTAATTCTTTATAACCAACAGGTGTTCTGTTATCTCTCAAGTAATACTTCCCTAATGTTTTTCCATCAGAAGATAATACTTGACTTGCTAAGTTTGTTTGCGGATTTTCTAAGATTTCAAAGGAAGGCATATTGCCTAAAAATCCCCATGAAGCTAGTAAGAATAATAAGAATACTGTTGCAATTCCACCTCCGAAAATGATCCAAAACCACTTAATTATTTTTTTAAAATAAGTAGGTTTTTCTTCTTTGTTTTTGACTTGCTTTTTTGCCATTTCAATACGTTGTTTGTACTATTTTTTTTCGATTCTAAAGCCAACCTCTGAGATTCCCTTTAAGCTTTGGATTCCTTTTGGTTCATTAATTTTCCTCATGACTTGTTGGATGGTAATTTCGTATGCTCCTTGGTATGGAAAGCGTACGTCTTCTTTGTACCAAAGTTTACTTTCTTTGGTCGCCATAAATCCTTCGCCAAGCCATTCTCCATTTGGTGCTGCCATTTCATACTCTAAGGTATCTGAAACGACATTTCCATTTGGAAAGTTCATGTTGACAATGAGAAATAGGTTTCGAAATTCATATTCGTTTGTATTTCTCACATTCACAAACAAATTATAATTGCTTGTGCTGTCTGGCTGTTGAAATTTGAAAGTTAAAGAGGTGTCTTTGTCCCAAGATTTCCCTACGGAAGCATATTCGTCAAAAACACGATTGCTATCACAGGAAACTAGTAAAAATGCACTGATAATACAGATAAAAAATGCGATCTTATTTTGACTTTGCATTTTTGTTAGGTTTTTTACGTCTGTTATTATTTTTGTTACTACTCTTGTTGGCATTGTTGCTATTGTTACTGTTTTTTGCATTTGGATTGTTACTTTTCTTAGCGTTTTGATTGTTGCCTTTTTTAGTATTTCCTCCAGCATTAGCAGTAGCTTTATTGCCACCATTGTTGTTGTTCCTGCGCTTTTTCTTGTTTTGAGCGCCTCTTCTTTTTCTGTTTCGAGTGGGTTTCTTATCGAATCGCGTAAGACTGTCTTGCCCTACAACGTTTTCAAAGTCTGTTTTAGTATCTTCTTCAATTAAATCTAAAGCGTATTCTTCTAAACTAATTACTTTTTTCTTTTCCTTGTTTAGTGCTATGATTTCATTGGCCTGGTCGGTGGTTAGTTTGTGCCAATTCATCCATTCACCTTCGTACGCATACCAAATATGTCCTTTAAAGATATCTGTTTTTTGGCAAACTGCCGTTCCTTTTTCCGTGTAAAGTTTTACATCGCTTTTAGGAAATTGTTGTAATGCTTCTAAATATGCGTCTAATTCAAAGTTTAGGCAGCATTTTAGTTTTCCACATTGCCCTGCTAGTTTTTGCGGATTTAGTGAAAGTTGCTGATATCTGGCTGCAGCCGTATTTACAGATCTAAAGTCTGTAAGCCAAGTAGAACAACACAATTCGCGTCCGCATGAGCCAATTCCGCCTAAGCGAGCTGCTTCTTGTCGGAACCCTATTTGGCGCATTTCAATACGAATACTGAATGCTTTTGCCATGTCTTTTATTAGTTGTCTAAAGTCAACACGATCTTCAGCTGTATAATAAAATGTTGCTTTGGATGCATCACCTTGAAATTCTACATCTGAGATTTTCATTTGTAAACTAAGTGCAATGGCTAGTTCTCTTGAACGCTTTTTTATTTCTTCTTCTCTATCTCTTGAACGCGACCAAACATCAATATCTTTTTGAGAAGCTTTTCGGTATATTTTTCGAACATCTTCGCTATCTAGCGCTACTTTCTTCTTTTTCATTTGAACTCTTACCAATTCTCCAGTAAGGGTTACTATTCCGACATCATGTCCTGGAGAAGCTTCGGTAGCTACAATATCTCCAATACTTAGTGATAAGTTTTCTGTATTTCTATAAAAATGTTTTCTACTGTTTTTGAAACGTACTTCTACACAGTCAAATGGTTTTTGACTGCTCGGCAACGACATGTTTGATAACCAATTGAATACCGTTAGTTTGTTACAACTATCAGTTCCGCAAGTACCATTGCTCTTGCAGCCTCTGGGTTGACCATCTTTACCAGTTGAACAACTGTTACAACTCATATTTTTATATATAGAATCTGCAAATATTCGGGAATGCAGATATGGGGTTCATAATTTTCTCTAAAGATGTAAAGATAGGATTATTTCTGTAGCATCGAAAATCTACTTTTTGTACTTCAATACTTCCGATCTTCCTTTTTTAAAGATTTTGTTGCTTACAACTTTTCCTTTTCGCAATTCTTTCTGTGTTTCTAATGGTAAGTTGTGTACTTCTTTACACTCGTCAGAACAACAAACGTCCATTTTTTCGGCACACGATTTACATTGAATAAATAGTAAATGACATGCTTCGTTGGCACAGTTTACGTGCTCGTCACATGGATTTCCACATTGATGACAGTTTGCAATAACATCATCTGAAATACGTTCGCCTCTTCGATGATCGAATACAAAGTTTTTACCTATAAATTTGTTTTCTAAATTTTGAGCTTCAACCTGACGTGCATAGTTAATGATTCCTCCTTCAAGTTGAAATACCTTTTTGAAACCTTTGTGTTTAAAGTATGCGCTTGCTTTTTCACAACGAATTCCACCAGTACAATACATCACAAGATTTTTGTCTTCTTTATGATCTGATAAGTCATCTTCAATGATTGGTAATGATTCTCGGAATGTATCTACGTCTGGTGTGATTGCTCCTTGAAAATGCCCAATTTCACTTTCGTAATGATTACGCATGTCTACCAATATTGTATTTTCATCATCCAATAGTTCATTGAATTTTTCTGCGGCAACGTGTGTACCTTTATCAGTAACATTAAAGCTTTCGTCATTCAATCCATCTGCAACTATCTTATCTCTCACTTTCACTTTTAGCTTTAAGAACGACATATTATCTTGCTCAATCGCAACATTTAAACGTACATTTTCTAGAAATGAAATCGTATCTAAATGATCTTTAAAAGTGTTGAATTTTTCGGCAGGAACCGAAAGTTGCGCATTTATACCTTCGTAGGAAACATAAATTCGTCCCAGAACATCTATGGCGTCCCAGTTGATAAATAAATGATTTCGTAAAATTTCAGGATTTCCAATATTGGCGTACTTGTAGAAAGATATTGTCATACGATCCTTACCAGCTTTTTCGATAAGTTCGGCTCTTTCTCTAGCACTTAATTTATTGTACAGTTGCATGCTATATCAATTTTTAAGTATTAAAGTATATTATTTTCGTGGCAAAAATACGTTTTTTAGTGTAATTGCCTAGTATTTATATGAAAAGACGACACTTATACAAAAATTGAAACGCTTATACATTTTATAAGATGATATTGAGATAGATACTGTACTTTTAGTTTTGATTTTTTGAAGGAAGAAAACAATTGCAGTTAAAAATAGGAGAATTTAAAAAGTTTTTAGATCAAAAAAAGAAGAAAACAGACATTAAAACGTGTGTTTTGAGTTTTGAAAAATACTTTTTACTGCAACTACGGGAAAAATAAAAGTGCCTCTATTTGCATAGAAGCACTTTTACTAGCTAATTCATTGTTAATATTAAATTTCTCTATTTTAAAAATAGAATTAACAATGAAGCTAGCCACCGTCAAGCTTGCAGTTTCCGTAGATAGCTACTGAAGCTTTATATCGTTTTTGAAATATTATTTTGCTTAAAATTCTCATTAAAACATGGACATTGTTTGTAAAGTAGATGTGCATATTATGAAAAGGTTGCGTCCGATATCAAAAAAAAATAGTTTAAAACGTCAAAAACGGTTGAGTCGAATTGTTTTCAGCGAAAAGAAATAGTAATTTAGCACAGTAAGAAATACTAGAAAATTGATATAATGAGTTCAGAAAAAGAAGCAAAATTAAAAGCCTTAAAACTTACGTTAGATAAGTTAGATAAAACATATGGTAAAGGTGCTGTAATGAAACTTGGTGATTCCGTTGTGCAAGAAGTAGATACCATTTCTTCAGGTTCACTTGGTTTGGACATCGCTTTAGGAGTTGGTGGATATCCACGTGGAAGAGTTATTGAAATTTATGGACCTGAATCTTCTGGTAAAACGACTTTAACATTGCACGCAATGGCAGAAGCACAAAAGAAAGGTGGAATTGCTGCTTTTATTGATGCAGAACATGCTTTTGACCGTTTTTATGCTGAAAACTTAGGAGTTGATATTGATAACTTAATCATTTCTCAACCTGATCATGGTGAACAAGCGTTGGAAATTGCAGATAATTTAATTCGCTCTGGCGCTATTGATATTGTTGTAATTGACTCGGTTGCTGCCTTAACACCAAAAAGTGAGATTGAAGGAGAAATGGGAGATTCTAAAATGGGATTACATGCTCGTTTAATGTCGCAAGCACTTCGTAAGTTAACAGCTTCTATTAGTAAAACACAATGTACTGTGATTTTCATTAACCAATTGCGTGAAAAAATTGGTGTTATGTTCGGAAATCCTGAAACTACTACTGGTGGAAACGCATTAAAATTCTATGCTTCTGTTCGTTTAGATATTAGACGTTCTACTCAAATAAAAAGTACGGATGGTGATGTAAAAGGAAACAAGACTCGTGTAAAAGTTGTAAAAAACAAAGTTGCTCCGCCATTTAAGATGGTTGAATTTGATATTATGTATGGTGCTGGAATTTCTAAAGTTGGAGAAATTTTAGATATCGGAGTAAATTATGAAATTATAAAAAAGAGTGGATCTTGGTTTAGTTATGGAGATTCCAAACTCGGGCAAGGACGAGATGCAGTAAAAACATTACTGCAAGATAATCCAGAGTTACTCGAAGAACTCGAAGTAAAAATTAAAGACGCTATTGCAAATAGTTAAACAAAAAAATCCCTTTCCGGGATTTTTTTTATTTTTATACGCAACCTTTTTATGAATTTAGCATCTACTTGGAAAGTAGTAATATTTTTGATTATGAGAAAGATTTTATTTTTAGCATTAATTGCTTGTTTTACAGCATTTACATCTTGTTCAGTTGACGACAATAGTGTTGCTCTTCAATTTGAAGCTATTCCTATTGAAAATGTAGTAATCCCTTCAGAATTTAACCTAGGAGACACACATACTATTTCAGTGACATACAAACGACCTACTGACTGTCATACATTCAGTAATTTTGAATATATCGCTGAGTCTAGCAATGTACGAACCGTTGCCGTAGTAAATCTTTTTACAACAGATGGAAACTGTACTACGCTTGATGATAATTTTCAAACGCAGACATTCAATTTTAACGTATTAGACACAAATCCTTATACATTTAAATTTTGGCAAGGAAAAGACAGTAATGGAGATGACATGTATTTAGAATATGAAATCCCTGTGAATAATTAAAAAGTTTAGTTACTAAAACCAATAAACCGAGTGAGTTTAGAACAACTCATACATAATTGCAAGAATAATGACCGCGAGGCACAAGCACATTTGTACAGCTTATATTCCCAAAAGCTATTTGCTACAAGCTTGAAATACTCTCGGAACAAACTTGAAGCGGAAGATAATCTGCAAGATAGTTTTATGGTTATTTTTAAAAAAATAGGTCAATATAACTTTAAAGGTTCGTTTGAAGGTTGGCTTAGGAGAATTACCGTAAACACCGTACTTCAAAAATATAGAGGTAAAGGTGTTTTTGAGGTTGTTAATGAAAATGTACTGGAAGAAAAGCCAGTAACAGTATATGAGGAAGATGTTTCCATAGATTATCTATTAGGTATTGTACAAGAATTACCTGATCGGTATCGATTGGTGTTTAACCTGTACGTACTTGATGATTATTCACATCAAGAAATTGCAGATCTGATGAGTATTTCTGTCGGAACCTCAAAATCGAACTTGGCAAGAGCTCGAATGATTTTAAAGAATAAAGTAGAAGCATATAAAAAAAAAATCGCCATAAATGAGTGATCAAAAAAATATAGACAATCTGTTTCGGGAGGCATTCAAAGACTTTGAAGCCACGCCCGATCCTGCATTGTGGGATAAAATTTCATCTCAATTAGATGAAAAAACGCCACCGTTACAGAAGAGAAAAGAAGGCATTGTATTTTTACCTTGGTTTTATAAAATTGCAGGTATTGCCGCAGCTTTATTATTATTATTTGCCGTAGGAAGTCAATTTTTTGACAACGGCGAAGAGGTAATAGATCCAACGAATGAAACAACGTCAACAACTAACGAAAATACAAACAGCAATTCAACTACAACAAATAGTACTAACGGAACTGCTTCTGATATACAGGTAACTGGAACCGAAAATTCTACAGAAGAACAACGTTTGCAAAATAAAAATGCTTCTCAAAATACAACGTTTAGTGAAAAAGAACGTATTGCTAATGAGAGCAAATACAATAATACTAATAATTCAGAAAAAGACGTTCAGAAGAATTTAGAAAAAGGAAATGCGCTTCAAAATGCAGTTGTAACACAAGACAACGGAACAAATTCAAATACGGTTTCGCAACAATCATTGAACACTAAAAATGGTGTAAATGGTTCCAACTCTATTCAAACAAATACAACAATTTCACAAGAAAATGCAGTAGCAAATAAAAGCTCAAATTCAACAAATAATAAAAACGCTGTTACTACTAACGGAACTAAAAAGGTTAACAATACAACTCAAAATAGTCTAAACACTAAGAATGCAGACTATACTACTACGGTTGCTGACAATACTAAAAACACCACAAAAAACAATACTTCTGTTGCTGCTAATGGCACAAAAACAAATAGTAACACAACTCAAAATAGCACGAATACAAAAAACGGAGATTATAGCACTACTGTTGCTGAAAACACCAAAAACGCGAACGTTGTTACAAATGGTATTAAAAAAGGTGTAAATAGTTCGGCTACAGCCGAAACAAACAAAACACAGGAAGCTATACATACAACTGCAGTTGCTCAGAATGAAACTAATAACGGAACAAAAACTGAGAATTCGACAAATGATGCAAATGCAACTACAGAAGTAGATGCAACGAAAGAAGCAATTGCCGAAATAACTGAAAAGAAAGATGAAATTAAGAAATCGCTTTTAGATGTTATTAATGATTTACATGCATTAGAAAAAGATTCTACTATTGTCGCAGAAGCAAATCCAAGAAGATGGACAATTTCACCAAATGCTTCGCCTGTTTATTACAACAGTCTTGTAAATGGTTCTCCTATTTCAGAAACCTTTGCAGATAACACAAAATCTGGTGATGTAAACTTAAGCTTTGGTATTAACGTTGGGTATGATGTTTCAAAAAGATTAACAATACGTACAGGAATTCACAAGGTTGATTATAGTTATAGCACAAAAGATGTTGCACTTGTACCTTCTATCAATACAGGTACAGGTCCATTAACAACAGATGGTGGAATAGGTGCAAATGGTATTTCAAATGATATTACAACGATTGCCTATTCACAAAATGCATCAACTTTTAGTCTTACAGATAGACAAGTAGCAGTTAATGGTGAAT
The DNA here is from genome assembly GCF_056033805.1 of Kordia sp. E. Classification (NCBI taxonomy): domain Bacteria; kingdom Pseudomonadati; phylum Bacteroidota; class Flavobacteriia; order Flavobacteriales; family Flavobacteriaceae; genus Kordia; species Kordia sp. E. The sequence continues at coordinate 1,168,001 of NZ_JBRASR010000002.1, read as the reverse complement.
TTACACCGACACTTTTAGAATCTTCTATTCGTCAGGCGCAAATTGAAGGAAATTTGAATCAACGCATGAGTTATATTGAAGTTCCTATTGAATTGAAATATGCTGTTATAGATAAGAAAATTGGTGTAAATGTTATTGGTGGTGTAAGTACATTAGTCTTAACAGAAAATAGTATCATATTAGATTCTCCAGCCTTGACAACAGAGTTGGGAGAAGCAACAAACATAAACGATTTGAGTTTTAGCACAAATATTGGTGTCGGAATTGACTATAAGCTTTCTGACCAATTGGAGTTCAACTTAGAACCAATGCTAAAATATCAGCTCAACACGTTTTCAGGAAATACTGGCAACTTTAAACCTTACTCAGTAGGTGTTTACACAGGTGTCAGTTTTAGGTTTTAGTTTTTTAGTTGGTTAGGTATATACGGATACCTTTTTAAAGCAGTGATGTTTGCCAGAAAAACCGCTTTTTCTACGAAAGCGGTTTTTCATTTTTGTATGCTTCGAGTTCGTCTAAAATTATATTTCTAGCCGTTATACTCATATTCTTTTTATCTTCAACTTTTAAACCTGCCGTGGCTAAAAATTTATGAATCGTAACACGCATTTTTCCAGGAGAACCGCTAAAAAATGTATATGAAAATCGTTTTAAATTATCAGCAAATGTGATCGGAACTATTGGAATTTGGTGTTCTATTGCCAAGCGAAATGCTCCATCTTTAAATTCATCCAATAAAATATGTTCTTCTGGCACTTTCCCTTCCGGGAAGATACAAATACTCATTCCTTGACTTAATCGCTTCTGTGCGCTGTCATAGACCGCTTTTCGACTTCTAGCGCTTCCTCTATCAACCAAAATACATGTACGTTTATAAAAGAATCCAAAAACTGGAATCTTTACGAGTTCTTTCTTACCAACAAAAACAAATGGATTTTTAGAAGTCACAAGCATCAACATTATATCTGTCATACTTGTATGATTTGCAATCAACATATAACTTTTCCCTTTGACAATTTCTTCCTCTCTTTTAAACTTAGGAAAAAAGCCCATTCCGAATAAAATAGGTCGTGCCCAAAAGTTTCTGGCAATCCAAAAAAACTGTGGATATAATTTTTCGCTAGCTGTAAGTAAAAGTAATAATGGAAAAAATATAAGTATAGGAACCAACACTAAAAGGTAAAACCAAATGCGCCAAAGTAGTATTCCTATGTTTCGTATGAAAGTAATCATAAGCGCCAAAAATACATTAAAGTTTCCAAAATTTGTTTAAAAATTATTTTTACTAAATTTTCAATGGTGGTTTCAAAAGAAGTACATTTGTTTAAATTCAATAATTACGATTACTAATGGCACGAATACTTACAGGAATTCAAAGCACAGGAACACCACATTTAGGAAATATTTTAGGTGCAATTGTTCCTGCAATTGAAATGGCGCAAGATGTAGAAAATGAATCTTTTCTTTTTATCGCAGATATGCATTCACTTACGCAGATAAAAGATGGAGAAACACTACGTGAAAACACATATAGAACTGCTGCTACTTGGTTGGCTTTTGGTTTAGACATTAACAAAACTGTTTTTTACCGCCAAAGTGATGTTCCACAAGTAACAGAATTGAATTGGTATTTGAGTTGTTTTTTTCCGTACAATCGTTTAAAGTTAGCACATAGTTTTAAAGATAAAGCTGATCGTTTGGAAGATGTAAATGCAGGATTATTTACGTATCCGATGTTAATGGCGGCAGATATTTTATTATATGATGCAGAAATTGTTCCCGTTGGAAAAGATCAAGAACAACATTTAGAAATTACGCGAAGTGTAGCAACTCGTTTTCACGAAAAATTAGGCGAAACATTTGTATTGCCCGTAGCACGTGTTCAAGAAAACACAAAACTCATTCCTGGAACGGATGGTTCTAAGATGAGTAAGAGTAAAAATAACGTAATTGATATTTTTCAAACGGATAAAAAATTGCGCAAGCAAATTATGGGAATCCAAACGGATAGTACACCTATGGAAGATCCGAAAGATCCTGATACGGATAATGTATTTGCATTATATAAACTGTTGGCTAACGAAGATCAAATTGCAACAATGCGTCAAAATTATACAGGTGGAAACTACGGTTACGGACATGCAAAACAAGCTTTGTTTGAATTGATTGCTGAACGATTTGCAACCGAACGTGAACGTTTTAATCATTATATAGAAAACAAAAATGAAATTGATACTGCATTAGCTATTGGAGCTGAAAAAGCCACAAAAATAGCAAATGAAGTATTGGCAAGAGTTCGTAAAAAAGTAGGGTATTAGATTCCTTTTTTTATCAAAATAGCATAAGCTATTCGTTTTCATCATTTAAGAATCTTATTATTTTTCTTAGCGCTATTTTTGCTTCTTTCATAACAGGAAGAAACGGCCAAATATGCGGCATTCTTTTTCCTTCTATGATGGTAGTTTTTACATTGGCTTTTTTTAGTTTTTCAATTACCAGTTTTTGATCAGGATAGGTAATGTCATTTTCCGCCAAGAATAGAATAGTTTCAGGAAATTTATTAAAGCTTCCATATATTGGAGAAATCATTCTGTTTTTTAAATCATTATTTTCAGCACACATTTTTTTAGCGCTCAACACTCCTGTTTTGGATAACATTGGATCAATTAAATCCACTTTGGCTATTGCAGTATTAGACATTGTTGCGTCCATCACTGGGCAAACAAGAATTATTTTAGATGGTACTTCTTTCTTATTGACAATCAACCTTTGAGTAAGTGCCGTAATTAATGTTCCGCCGACAGAATCACCTAGTAAGGATATTTGACTCGGTTCATATTCTTTTAGCGCACTAGTATAGATTGAATTTATATTTTCTGAAATGATTGATATTGTATGTTCTGGTGCTTTTGGGTAATTGCACATCCAAATCATGTAGTTAGTTTGCTTTGCAATTTGTTTTATGGTGTCCCAATGATGCTGTCCTGGACCAGAAATAAACGCGCCTCCATGAATGAATATTAATAGCTTATTGGAATTACGTTCTTTTCCTATTTCAGTAATTGACGAATCAGAAATTTTAAAACTTCGAATTATATGTTTTTTGAAAAAAGTGCCTTTTGGCTCTAAAACATCTTCTTTTCTTATTTTTTTAAAATCTATTGGATCTTGACTAAAATTCTTTTTTAAACCTTTCAGTTTAATGACTAATAACGTAATATAATAACTAAGACTTTGTTTCATTTATGTACTATTTTTAGTTAGAATAATTAGTTTCTGGTGTACGAATCATCACAATTCCTATCCATAAGAACCAAATAATTTGACTGATTCCAAAAATTTCTGTGAAAATTTCTAAAGGATACACCGTTACTATTCCTGCAATTCCAACAAGTATTCCTAAAAAGGCAAGAGGTTTTGAAAACAATTTTCCGTTTAAAGCTATGATACTAATCAGTAAAACCCAAATACCACCTACAATTTCATTTCCACCACCAAGTCCTTCAGAAACAATACTAATACTAGACCATATTTGCATTGCATTTTCTGGAGACTTTATTCCAATTTCTATTACAGAGTTGAGTCCAATATTACTGATCATACCACTGGCAATGACCAATCCAACCCAAATAACTCCAAAGATGAACGCTAGTTTTGAAAAATTGGGTGCATATTTTTTTAAACGATTATGAATTGCTACTACTAATACCGCTAATAAAATTCCAAATAATACATAACTGATAAAGTTTACTATTGCTAATAAAGTGTAATTATTGGATAGAAAATTGAACTCTTCAATTGCACCTGCATTTGCTTCTGGATATACTAATATACCTCCATAAATTATGAAAGCTGTTATATAGATAAACGCTTCCAAAATTGCACAAATTCCTCCTATTTTTTGTATACTTTTTGTGTTCATTTTTAACTTTATAACTAAGACGATCTAACCCAATGATTGTTACTTAGGACATTGCAAATACACTTTTCAATTTTTTCTAACTTTTTGATTTCTAACAGGTTCTCCGCGATCTACTAGAATATCACCTTTATAATAATTGAGAAATTGCGCAGGAAGTCCCAATCCACCTAAATCGCCCGATGTACCTTCCAATTGATAGTGTAAATGTGGAGCATCAGAAGCTCCGCTATTTCCAGCGCGTCCTATTTCTTGACCTTTGACAACAGTATCACCTACAGCAACTATAATTGAACCTTTTTTCAAATGTGCTAGTATGGAAGTTTCACCATTTAAATGATCTATAATGATATAGTTACCGCCAGGTTGATCTCTGTTTATGTTGCCAGGTAGGTTATCTTCAATCGTATTTTTAATCTCAATTACTTTGCCATCTCCAGGTGCATTTAAACGTTTATCAAAACAATAGTGATCTTCATTTGCGCGTCCATCTCCAGCATGTATTTTTCTTAAGATACCTGTATCTAATTGCGTGTCTACTACAATTACAAAATCAATAGCATATCGTTCTCCTCCGCCGCGTGTGGTGAAATGATGTGCTCCTTCTCTGTGTGTTTTTCCACCATTAAATACATACCATTCTTCTTCAAAAGGTAATTCTAAATCTGTAATTGTTTGATAGTTGGCATAAATATCTTCATCTAGCGCACCTTGATCTCCCATTAAAATGTCTGCACATGATATTGAGAGGAAATTCAGCCCTAAAAACAAAATATACGTCAATGATTTTATATGTTTCATATTGATTAAAATTTATAGTTAATTCCTAAATTGATTTGATGTTGTAGTTCTCTGTATGCACTTGAAATTTGAATTCTATCATAATTGAAGTTATACGTAGCTTTCAAATCAAAATGTTTAGAGAGTGCATATGTATATGCAGTATTCCACAAAACACTTTGGTACCTGCCTAATGAATACGCATTTTCTTCAAACGTAGACGTTCGCCACATAAAAACAGGAATTGTTAATTTGGACGATAGTGTCTGTTTTTTATTTATTTGAAACGCAAAGCGTCCTGCGATTCCAATTTTTTGTTGAACATCGTACTGTTTCCATTGATAAAAAGACGATACATTTGTTTGCGATTGCAATCCTAAATGGATCGTGAATTTATTTTTATTATATATTCTTTTCAAAGACGAAAAATTCAATACTATTTTTGAATATTGAGGATTAGGTTCTGGAATTACATTTGATGCTAAATCAGATTTCAAATAATCTAATTGCACTTCAAATATCTTTTCTCTTTTAGTGATACGCGTATATCGTAATTGGTAATTCAATCCATTGTAATTGTACTGAGAAACAGGCGCAAAATCTAAATTTTTTAAAGCTCCAAACGTGTATCCTGTAGTAAATTCTAAACTATTTTTTTTAGACGTAGGTTCCGTTTTTGTTTGAGCAAAAACCGTTGAAATTGAAAGTGTAAAAATTGAAATGAAGAAGAGAAATTTGTTATTCATAAAATACATCATGATTTGATTAAAATTAAGTTCATTATTTAAGCGAAAGTGTATCGATTTCTTTCGTTATGTGTTTTTTTCTTACTGATAAAACCCTATACTTTACATCACAAAACAATAGAAAAAGATATCTTAAAAAATAATAACTTGACAAGCGTTGTGTATCTGAGGATCAACGTTGAAGCGAATGTTAAATAGATAAATTATACGTTACTTTGTGTTAAATCTTTTAACATGAATGCATCGAGAATATCACTAATTGCAGGACATCTATTCATTTGGATAGTAAATTATTGGTTTATTGCTCTTGATTCAGATTTTAATTGGGAAGGTTTTTCTACTTCTGATGGAAGTCTTGCGTATGCATATTCTTATGGTTTATTTTTTAACGCAGTTTTGTTTTACGCACAAGTTTTTTGGTTGTATCCAAAAATATATCAACATAAAAAAAAGAAGAACTTTTACATCCTAACCATTGCTAGTATCATTATCATTTCACTTTTTGAGTCTTATTTTGACACTATAGTGTATACTATATATTCAATGCAAAAGCCTTATTTTTTTGGCTTTGCAAGTACCATAGCAGTGCATATTGTGTATGTAATTGCAGGTTTTTATTATGCGCTTAAACTAGAACTTAGGAAATCTGAAAAATTAAAACAACGGCTTCTGGAAGAAAATTACAAGTCTGAATTGAAGTATTTAAAAGCACAATTAAACCCTCATTTCTTATTTAACGGCATCAATAATGTGTACCACTTAATTGGTAAAAATAATGCTTTAGCAAAAGAAACATTGCTTCAGTTTTCTGGTTTATTAAGATATCAGTTGTATGAAAGTAATACGCACATTTTATTAGAAAAAGAATTAGATTATGTATTGAAATATATCAAAATTGAAGAAACTCGTAGAGGTTCGGATATTCAATTACAGTATGAGGTCAAATCTGAAAATCCTACATTGAAAATAGCTCCTTTAGTATTGATTCCTTTTATTGAGAATGCTTTTAAACATTGCAGTAATCATATAGACAGTAATGCAAATATCATTAAAATTAAGATTGAAGAAATAGGAAAAAAGCTTTACCTAGAGGTTTTAAATAGTTATGATGAATTAACGGAGATAAATGAAATAGGCGGTATAGGATTGCATAATGTACAAAAACGATTATCATTGTTATATCCAGATGCACACCAACTACATATTAAAAAAGAAAAAGAAAATCATATCATACACCTTTCTATTAGTTTATAAATTCCATACATGAAACAACTCAACTGCTTAATTATCGATGATGAGCCAATAGCTAGAGAAGGCATTGCAGATTATTGTATGGAAGTTCCATTTCTAAATGTCATTGCTTTATGTAAAAATGTATTGCAAGCAAATCAGTGTTTAGAAACTCATCATATCGATTTAATTTTCTTAGACATTCATATGCCTTTAGTATCAGGTATTGATTGGTTAAAGAAACTAAAAAATGCTCCTTCGATTATTATGACTACTGCATACGAAGAATATGCTTTGGAGAGCTTTAAATACAATGTTTTAGATTATTTGGTAAAGCCTATTTCTTTTGAACGTTTTTTGAAAGGAGTTCACAAAGTCAATAAGTATCATCTTTATAAAAGTGATAATGAAGTTCTATTCTTAAAAAGTAAAAAACAACTTAAAAAAGTACATGTAAACGATATTTTATTTGCACAAGCCATGCAAAACTATATTAAAGTGGTTACCCAAGAAAAGACAATTATTACACAAATGTCTCTAAAGAATTTTAAAGACCTATTACCTCAAGATCATTTTATTCAAACACATAAATCATATATAATCTCAAAATATAAAGTAGATACAATTATAGAGAATACGATTTATATAGGCGATTATGAAATACCAATAAGTGTTCGTTTAAAAAAGATAGTTTTAACTAATTTTTAAGCTACACTATAGTAGTACAATATGTTTGTGTTGACTTATCTTTTATAACTTACCTTTTTTAGAATTAAAGCTTCATACGCAAAAAGTTCATGATAATCATAACTTAGACGTTCATAACCAAAGTAACGCCAATCACTTCCCCACGAATTTTTAATAATAAAGCCTTTTGTATCGTATCCAACAATAGTAACTACATGACCTCCATACGGATTATATGTTGCCGTTGGCGTCACCATTTTATTTAAAGTAGCCGATCTATTATTGATTCTGTCGTTGATATCTGGAATTTGTTTTTTGATGTCTGAATATTTTGCAAGACTTCCATCTTTCATCAAAATTCCGTATCCTTTATCAGGTGTAATAGTCGTGTATTTTTCCGCTGAAAATGATTCCCATGCAGGAATATACAATTCGTACGATACTGGAATTGCTTTCACACCATTGTCCAATAATTGTTTTAAATATTTTACATCTTTACTTTCTTTAAATCCTAAATATTGATACGAATCTAAGTTTATATATCGTGCTCGTGATTTGTATTTAGCCAAAAAAGTAACTGGTCCAGTAGTAGACTCTTTGAGTGCTTTTAGAATTTCAGAATCAGCATCATTCCATTTCCCTGCAGCAATTTTAGGATATGGCAATTCTGCTTCAGTAAGAATACCATATTTTGGCAAAGACATGATATACGATTTTAAGAAATTACCTCTTGTAACGCCTGTTTTAGCATTTAGTTGCTCATACTTGTGTGCAGAGTATAAAAAGTTTTCGCTAATATCTTTTGGCATATTTGGCAACGTTTCCAAAGCTGCTGCAACACCAAATGCACTACACGAATTTCCGTTTCCTTGATTTTTTACAGGAGTTTGTTCACTAATATGAATGGTACTCCATAGTTTATCAGGATTTTCAAGTCGTATTTGACTAAAAACACAATGAACACTTAAAAGTAACACGCAAAAAGAAAATGATTTCATAAGTTTACTATTCGTTATTTCTACTTTAAAGATAGCATAAAAACTTAATACCTTCCGAATACAACACGCTAAAGATCAATAACTATAGCGTTTTAAATTATTTCAAAACATCAGAAACAGTTGTCATTTGCAAAACTTTCTCAGCTTGTTTTACGTGGCGCTCATTATGAAATATTAATACTCTAAAAGTATCACCAAGTTTTAGTTTAATGAGTTTTGAAATAGAAATAGCCGTTTTAGTTTTGTCAAGATTCACACGTTTTGCCTTATTCAATACGTCAATGATTTGATGTTGATGTACAATGAATTTTTCAAGTGTTTGCATGTTCAATTTAGAATGTACAGGATTCATTGATTTGAATGTTTTCATTTTGTTTACATTCTCTTTATAAGCCACCGATTTACTAAAGTATTTTCCAAGCCAATTACTTTTGAATACTTCTGTATTTTCATGTTTCGCATTTTCTATTTTCTGTGTAATTTCTGGAATATAAAAATCACCATACCGATTTAAGTGTTCTATACATTCTAAAACACTCCAACTTTCAGGTTCTTCTTTCCAATTTAAAGATGTGATTGGTTGCTTTTTGAAGCTTTCAACTGTGTTTATATTCTCACGAGTAAGCTCTAACAAGTCTTGTAATAATTGTTTTGATGTAGATACCATTATTTTTTTTTGACAAATTTCGGCATCGTTTGATCCAAAAAAATTGATTGAGATTAAGATTTTTTAATCCTCGAAAGTGTTTCAGGAGTCATTCGTAAATATGAAGCAATATATTTATTAGGAATTTCTTGAAATAACTGAGGACTTCTTTCCAAAACTCTTTTATATCTTTCTAGAGGAGATGATGTAAGAATATCACGTTCTCTTTCCATTTGTTGCAATACAAAACTCTCTAATATAGAAAGCCATAAACTTCTGTTCTCGTCAGATGCCTGAATAAAGTTTCTATAGCTTTCTTTACTTATTGCTTTTACAACTGTTTTCTTAAGTGCTTGAATATAAAATTCAGAAGGCTTCCCGTTTAAAAAAGAATCTAAAGCAGCTATCAAATTGTTTTGATAACCAAATCGAATGGTATGTTCTTCATATTCATCAATTACAAAAATACGCAAGCTTCCACTTATAACTAAATAAATATTGGTGTCAATACTTCCCTTAACTTTTAAATACTCATTACGTTCTAATGTAATTTCTTTCTCCCAGAGATCATTGTTGCTTAGTTTATCAACTACTATTGAAATTGGATTCATATTATTTCTTTTAAACCGCTTCAAACATTTTTCCAGGTAGTGGTTTCACAACACCTTTCATTTCCATTTGTAATAAAACTGGCGCTACTTTATGAATAGGTAATTTACATGCCAACGCAATACTATCTAACATGGTTTGTCCTTGTTTTTGCAAGTATGAATAGACGGATTGTTCTTCTGTATTGAGTTCTACGAATAATTGTTTCTGTATTGGTTTTTTAACTACTTCGTCCAAATTCCAACCTAATAAATATAGAATATCGGCGGCTGATGTGAGCAAGTGCGCACGTTGTTGTTTTATCAAATTATTACAACCAATACTTTGCAAATCGCCAACTCTTCCCGGAACGGCAAATACGTCTCTGTTATATGAATTTGCAATATGTGCCGTTACCAAACTTCCACCTTTTTCAGCAGATTCAATTACAATAGTTGCTTGTGTCATTCCGGCTACTAATCGATTTCGTTTTAAGAAATTTTCCCGATCAGGATTGGAAGTACTCCAAAAATCAGTTACAAAACCACCATTTTCTTCTACAGCAGGCATAAATCGTTTGTGTACTTTTGGATATATCTGATTTAAACCATGTGCCAAACAACCAATCGTTGGAATATTATTTTTAACGGCTGCACGTTGCGCAACAATATCAATTCCGTAAGCAAAACCTGAAACAATGGTCGGTTGTAAAACGGCTAATTCTTCAATGAGTTTTTCGCAAAAATTACTTCCATATGTTGTTGCTTTTCGCGTTCCAACAATACTAATCATTTTAGAAGCATTCAAATCTGCATTTCCTTTTTGGAATAGTAAAATTGGTCCATCCGCACAATGTTGCAAACGTTTCGGATACGTTTCATCCGTAAAATAATGTGTTTGTATATTTTCTTTTTGAATGAATTGCAATTCGGCTTCAGCCAATTTTAGATTTTTAGCATCATGTATATTGGCTAAAACATGTGTTCCAATTCCGTCTATTTTGAGTAATTTTTGTTTCTTCTCTTTTAGTACAGCTTCCGCGCTTCCACAATGTTTGATGAGTTTTTTTGCAATGACATCGCCAATATTTGCTGTTTTTTGAAGCGCCAATGTGTACACTAATTCCTGCTCAGAATTCATATAACTTTGATTTTCAAAACTAAAGTTAGTGCAATTTTTAATGTTAATAAAAAGTTTCGTCTATATTTCATTCGCTTTATATTTTTCCTAACTTTGTTTTAATGAGATTAGACAAATACATAAGCGACCTTTTATATAGATATGAATGTGTAACTATTCCTGGTTTTGGAGCGTTTTTAACGCAACGAAAAGGAGCACAAGTACATCATACAACCAATGCATTTTATCCACCATCAAAAGTGTTATCTTTTAATGCGCAACTTTCATCTAATGACGGATTGCTCGTAAGACATATTGCTGATGTTACTGGAAAAGAATATGAAAGTGTATTAAAAAAGGTAGAAAAGAAAGTCGCTTCTTGGAAAGAAGAACTCAACAATGAAGCTGTTATTTCGCTTGAAAACATTGGTGATTTATCATTGAGTGCTGAAGGAAATATTCAGTTTGAACCTTCATACCATTTAAATTATTTGACTTCATCTTTTGGATTATCTTCGTTTGTTTCTTCTGAAATTAGCCGAGTTATTCCAACGATAGCAGAAGAAATTCCAACATCAGTTCTTGTCGAAGAAACACCTGTAATTCCGTTAGTTGTAGCAGAAGAACGCAAAGGTTTCCGTTTTACATGGAAATATGCTGCCGCAGCTGCTATTATTTTTAGCGCAAGTGTGTTTGGATTCAATCAATATCAATCACAACAACAATTGGTAGAACAAGGAAAAGCACAAGAATCTATTAATAATTACATTCAACAAGCTACGTTTTTTGGAAACAATCCAGTAGAGTTGCCTTCTATTACGTTACAAGTAGCAAAAGAAATTAAAAACTATCATGTTGTTGCAGGCGCTTTTCGTATTGAAGAAAATGCACATACAAAAATTGCACAATTAAAAGCTACTGGTTTTGAAGCTGAATTATTGGGTCAAAATAAATATGGTTTACACCAAGTATCGTATGCAAGTTTTACAACGCGTGAAGAAGCTAGTGAAGCTTTACTAAAAATTAAACAAACTGAAGCACCAGAAGCTTGGTTATTAGTTACTGAATAAATTCAATCACAATATATATTTAAAAAGACTGCTTTTATAGCGGTCTTTTTTATGTTATACAAAATAGTTTTTTTATTTAAGTTGTCACACTTTGTATCTTTTCTGTGTCTAAATAAATAGATATGAAAGATACTTTAGAAGTTTTAGTACAAAAAGCAAATGCTGGTGATAGAAAATCGTTGGAAGCAATCGCTTTGAACATTCAGGATTATATCTACAACTTATCCTTAAAAATGTTGCTTTATCCACAAGATGCTGAAGATGCTACACAAGAAATACTCATCAAAGTCATCACACATCTGAGTACCTACAATTACAAAAGTAAGTTTACTACCTGGGTATATAGAGTTGCAACAAATTATTTAGTAACCTATAAAAATAAAAAAGCCAAAGAGTTTGCAATGCCTTTTGAAGAATATGCAAAATTAATTGATAATGGACATTCCAATACGGTAAAATATGCTTCCAATGAAGGCGAACTCTCACTGTTAGAGGAAGAAGTAAAGGTAAGCTGCACGCAAGGTCTACTACTTTGCCTGAATCCTGTTGATAGAATGGTATATATATTGTCGGAAATTCTTGAATTTAATAGTGTGGAAGGTTCTGAAATTATGGAGATTACTTCTGATAATTTCAGAAAGAAACTATCACGATCAAGAACTAAAATTCGCAACTTTTTAAATAATAAATGTGGATTGGCAAATCCTAGAAATCCTTGTCGTTGCAAGAAAAAGATTGATTTTCTGATTGATCAAAAAATTATCAATTCAAAGGATTTACGATTTGCAGGTTTTTCACAACGTAGTATTGACCTAATTGGACGACTAGATAAACTAGAAAAGTCTATTGAGATTTATCGTTCTGTCCCTAAGGTTGAAGCGCCTAAAGCAATCTTTAAAAAATTACAACAAACCATCACATTCACCTAAATATGACCCTCAAAAAATTCAACTTTAAACATTTTATTACCATCACTTTATTAACGAGTATCTGGATTCACATTTCAGAGATTTTCCGTTATTTCATATTCGTTGTTCCTAGTACGCAATCATTTTTTGATCATAAATCAGGTATTGCGGATATAGATCTATCTATTTTTGCTATTTGGGGATTTTGGGATACGCTATTAACAGCAATTCTTGTTTTTTTCTTTTGGTTGTACTCGCGTGTTTTTGGATATTCTAATCGTTCCGTTTTAGCATCAGGAACTATAGTATGGTTAGCCATTTTCGTGATTTTTTGGATTGCAACAGCAAATATGGGATTGGCAGAATGGAATATGCTTTCGATAACATTACCATTAAGTTGGTTAGAAATGATTGTAGGTGCTTGGATAGCTTCTAAACTTTATAAAAAACACGAAAAATGATTCCTTCTAAAATAGTAATTATTCCATCCAAAATGGAGAAGTTTTATGGAAAAGGCACTATGTTGCATCCTTCCAGAGAAACCATTGCAGCACTTGTAAAGACAGTTCCTAAAGGATCTATTGCAACAATAGATACACTCTCTAAACGTTTGGCAAACGATTTTGACACCGATGTAACATGTCCCATGCGAACAGGAAATGCGCTGAAAAAAATTGCAGAACATTATTCAATTGATACTGTCGATTATAAAGTTCCTTTTTGGCGTGTAATTCGTACGAACAAATTGGTTATTAAATCAAAAAACTATGAATTTTCAGCATCTTTACTAGAAGATGAAGGATTCAAGTTATTATATCCAAAATCTGGTGCTATAAAAGTTGATGTTGATACAGATAGGCTATTTTCTTTTTAGTCAATTTACGTATGTAAAACTTCCATTGTTTCTGTAATTAATTCTATTTTTTAACGTCCTAGAAAACGAATCTATGTAACTTTGCAAAAAATTTAATGATGGAAGCAAAACATCCGAAATCATCGACAACAATTATGACTGACTTGGTATTGCCAAGTGAGACAAATCCGTTAAATAATTTATTTGGTGGCGAATTGTTAGCACGTATGGACAGAGCAGCAAGTATTGCAGCTCGTAGACATTCGAGAAGAATTGTAGTAACCGCTTCAGTAAATCACGTGGCGTTTAATCGTTCTATTCCAGTTGGAAGCGTAGTTACTGTAGAAGCTAATATTTCGAGAGCTTTTAAGTCTTCTATGGAGATTTATATTGATGTTTGGATTGAAGATCGTGAATCTGGATTGCGCGATAAAGCAAACGAAGCTATTTATACATTTGTTGCCGTTGATGACACGGGAAGACCTGTTCGTATTCCTGAATTAGTTCCAGAAACTAAGTTAGAAAAAGAACGTTTTGAAGGCGCTTTACGTAGACGACAATTGAGTTTGGTATTAGCCGGAAAAATGAAACCAGATGATGCAACAGAATTGAAAGCATTATTTGGCTAATAGAAATAAAAAAGCAACCTCTTTACAATAAAGAGGTTGCCTGCCTTTCAAATTACACCTTCGAGAACTTTACTTATCTCAAAACTATTTTTTTAGTCACACTATAGTCGCCCGAATTGAATTGTAATACATACAATCCTGCATCAAGTGATGACAAGTCAATTTCTTTATTGTAAAAACCTGCGTTGTTATTTAATGTTGTTTCAAACACTTTTTGACCAGCTGTTGTATAGATAGAAACTTCGTTTTTATTTCCACTTAATTTCGCTACATCATATAAAAGATTTACTTTTTTATCTAATGAAGGATTTGGATAAATTCCGAAAGAAACACCATCAGCAACCTCAGCAACACTCAAAGAACTAGTAACATCTTCTTGATTGAATGTAATATCACCTGATCCACTTCCTGAAAATGCTGAAAAGTATATTCTGTACACTGTATCATCTGCATATTTTACATAGAAAGCACGATCAGAATTTACGCTAAAACCAGTTCCTGTAAAGGATTTCCAATCATATCCTATAATATTTATATCTGTTGAATATGTTAAACTTGGATTTGTTGGCATTCCTCCTACTTCTTCATTTTGGGCTACTGTAACTTCACTACTGTGCAAAACTCCAGTCACTAAATACTGTGTATTTGGCGCTACTTCGGTATAATAACGTGTAAATACAAAATCCCAATCAGTTGTTGCAGGTTCTGCAATAACTTCTGCATTTGTAGTGAACGAATAGTAATTGTATTTGTTCGTTGGATTGCCCGAATTGGCTACTGTAGCAGTTTGATCTGCATTCCAAGCACTTCCAGTCCAAGTACTATATTTAAAGGTATAAGACCCGAAATAATCTTCAATAATCAATTTTCTATACGTTCCATCTGCATACTTTAATACAAAAATGATGCTTCCAGTAATGTGGTGCGTTACTGGATTATAACTTCCCCAACCAAAACCAAAAGGTGGCGCATTGTTAGAACCTTTCATAAAAGCGCCATTATTCCAATCAGTATCACTGTTGTATAATTGTGTCCAGTTACTTTCGTTAGCAATGTCAATTGTATTCCAATCGCTTGCAGTATTTGAAGCTTCAAAAACTTCAATTCCGATTCCACCATTTACGCGAATTGCTTGGTTTAAATTACTTTCTCTTAAAAAAGCAATATCCCAAGAGTTTGCAGCAAATGTTGTCGCTGTTTCTGTGCTTACTTTGTAAAATACTTGGTTTGTATAACCTGCGCCCATGCTTGTATTTACAGTAATTTCTTGTGCATGCATCATCATAAAACTTATGAATAGAAAGCATACTAATTGTAATTTTGTTTTCATTGTAATTGAATTTTAATGTGTGATGATTGTTGTTTTTATTGTACTAATTGATATTCAAATTCTGGATAACCGCGTTCTCCATTTTGATTGGTTAATGCCAAGAATTTTAACTTGTATATATTTCCGTTTGAATCTTTAATGATGTAAAAACGATCAGTACGTGCTGTTCCTGAAAATACATCGCGCCAATTGCTTCCAATGGTTGTTTGATCTTGAGAAAAATTAGCTTCCGCTAGATTTGATAAGGTAAAATCGTCATACGTTACATCACTTGTATCTACTTCATAGGAAACTGCTCCTCCTTTTCTATTATGTATGACAAAGTCTGAAAAACCATAACTTCCTGCACCAGGCAAAATATTCGTCAATACCGTAAAACTGATATCCCATTTGTCTTTTTTAGGTTCAACATTGACTAGATTATTTGTATTGAAACTAAAATGACTAAAATTGAAATCTGTATTTTTTGAAATGATAATTTCTTGATGCGAAGTATCGTCTAAATTGGCGTATTGTAATACATAGTCATCTCCATTTTGAAGGATTCGTATTTTCTTCCAACCTCTTTGATCTCCAGCAACGGCAACACTTCCTGTAGTTGGTGTAGCAGTTCCAACCTCATAACCTAAATTCACTAAATACACTTTATTGTCAGCATCATTCGTAGAAATTTCATTGATGGCAGTTTCCAAAATGTTTCCGTTTGGTGCATCAACATATGCTGCATTTGCAGGATCAAAAGTTCCAACTGCTACTTGTGGTTGCAAACTGGCTACACTAGCTGGTGTTACAGCATCAATATCAGTTGCTGTTAATTGTTTTGTAGCCATGTAAATAGAACTATTAATCGTAACTCTAAATTCGGAACCATTGTAAAACCCTAAATCCCATGAATCACGTTGCGCTAAGGTTGTACTTTGACTACTTAAATCAACAAATACTTGATTTCCTTCATTTGGCCCACCAAGTTCAGGCGTAATACTTCCACCTAAAGCTGCTGCTGCATTAATTATAAATTCTGTATTACCTTGAATAATTGCATTATCGTAATTTACAGATGAAATCATAAAATTGATCAACGTTGTTTCATCAAGTGTATTATTGAGCTTATTGAATACAATTTCATTCTGAATTTCACCAGATACAATTGACAATTCTATCATGTTATTTACTGCTGCAGGAATCGTCGTAAAATCTTGTCCATATGCTGCATTTGTTGGTGCTATTTGTATCGTAACAGAACCATTTTGCAGTGCTGTTTCCGAATACACCAATGGAATTGATTCTTGATTTCCAATGTCTTGTAAGTTTTTTGATAGACTTTCAAAAGCTACTACAAACGGATCGCTTTGTAAATTATCATCATCACTACAGGCACTTATAAAAATTGTAAATGCTACCAATAAAAATTGTTTCAATTTCGTCTTCATGATTTATAGATTTAGGTTGTATGCTAATTTTAAAAAGTAAGATCGTCCGTATCCTATCAATAAATTTGTTGGCGGTCCATTGTGTGCGCCGCCTTCAACAGCCGTTGTATTCACATTGGTTACGTCTAACAGGTTTCGAACACCGAACGTCGTTTCTATTTTATTTTTGAAGAATGATTTCTTTACCGTAGCCTCTAGCCAGCTATACGCATCTGTAGTTCCGCGCACGAATTCTTGATTTCCTGCAGCATTGGTTTTTTCAACAAATTGATATTGCTTTCCAAGATGTTTGAAATACAGAGAAAACGTTGAATTCCATTTTGGAATACTATAGTTTATATTGCTATTTACTTGAAAATTGTATAGAAAATCATCGTTTGAACTTGTATTACTATCCAACACTTTAGAAACTCCTAAAATTGAAAAGCCAAGTTGTACCTGTAGTTTCTTGTATTTTAATGTGTTTTCAAAAAATACACCAATCGATTTATAGGAATCAATATTATTATATTGAAAAGCCAACGGACTTTGTTCTACAACAATCAATTCAATACGGTCTTTTACATCTAAATATGCCAGACTGATTTTATGTTTTAATTGTATCGCTTCATTTGTGAGCCAAAAGCGTTTTTTTAAATGCAAGAAAGCAGACAAACCACGTTCAGGATTTAAGCTTGGATTTCCTTGTACATTGTGGTTTACATCTACAAAATAGGTAAACAATTCATCGTAACTTGGCGTTCTATTTGATGAACCAACGATTCCACGCAATTCCCAATCGTCTTTAAAAATGTATTTTGAACTTAGAGAGAATACATATTGATTGTCAAATAAGTTGGTAAATGAAACGCGCGCGCCTGGTCGTACGGAGAAACGATCAGAAAGTGTAATTTCTGAGGAAGCAAAAAAGTCATAATTGTTCAAACGCTGTGAAACATTATTTTCAGCAGGATCAATCGTAATGGCTAACGGTGAACCCGAACCTTTTTCATTTGTAAATTCATAACCAGCTTGCAGGTTAAATTTTTCTGTTTGAATCAGATTGCTAAATGTTCCACGTGAAAAAAGTGCTGATCTTGATAAATATTCTCCTTTTTGGACATTCAATTTTTCATCATGACGAATACGGTATGTATATGTTTCTAACTCTTTTGTTTGTTCTTGATATGATAATGAAACATTGAAATTTACTTGTTTTCCTAGCTTTCCATTACTGTTTAAATGATGAATAATACGTTCATTTGTATATACTTCATCCAAAGCAAGCGGATCACTTGTACTTGTTGCTGGATTTTCATTTAAGTTTACAATAGCATTGAATCGGTCAATATTTTCGTTGAAGTAATCAAACTTATAGAAAACATTGAAGTTTTCTTTTTTATAGTTCAATAGTAATTTGGCATTATGCTGTTCTTTTGGCAACCATACATGCCCACGCAATCCATCATTTCTATCATACACTTCACCTTCTCGATTATCCCAAAAACCTCCAAAATCATTTCGTGTATACGTAACGTTTCCAAACAATTCTTCAGTAAAATTATGTCCAATTTTCACAGATTGAATATGCCTTCCTTTGTCAAACCATTCATACTCATCACCAACTGTTTCTTCTTGAATATATGCGCGTATCCTGGTTTTTTGAGCAGCTGATTTTTTAGTAATAATATTGATTACTCCAGAAACTGCATTTGCTCCGTATTGTACGCCCATAGAGCCTTCAACAATTTCAATTTGTTGAATATCATCCAAATTAATCAGCGTTAAATCTGTGTTATTCCCAACACCTTCTTCATTAATTACGGGAACATTATCTACCAATATTTTAAAATACTGTGAATCCAATCCAAACAGACTTACTCCTGATTTTCCTGTAGATGCATTCGGAATGATATTAATATTCAACGATTGATTTAATAAATCGGCCAAGTTATTTGCCGCTCGTTGCTTAATTTCTTTTCTACCAATCACTTTTACTTCAAAAACAGACTTTTTTACAGACTGCGGATTGTGTTGCCCTGTAATCACAACTGTTTCTAATTTTTCAACTTTCGTAGAATCTTTTACTGTTGCTTGTTTTTTCTGACCAAACACAGAGTTCATTAAAAAAAGTGAAAAAATAATGCATAAATTATTTTTATTTAGACTCATTCCAATTAAATTTGTCGCAAATATATAAGTTATTTTAATTCAATCTAAATAAGTATAATAAAATTTTAAATTATTTTTCTGTTAACACAAATCAATTATTAAAATGAAAAAAATCACAGTACTATTCGTTTTAACCCTTGTATTTATTAGTAATACAAAGGCACAAAGCAAAAAAAAACAAGATAGAAATGCTATTAAAGAAATGTGCGGATGTTTTGAAGTTACCTTCAATTTTGCTGAAACTTTCCAATACAGCAACGATTCTTTGTACAAACCTTCAACAACAAAAACAGACAAAGGTTTGGAATGGGCACAACTCATAGTTGATGAAAAAAACAAAATTTCTATTCAGCATTTATTGCAAGTTGGAAATCCTGCAAAACCCTATATCGTAAAACATTGGCGACAAGATTGGTTGTATGAAAACAACGATTTTTACATGTACAATGGAGATAATAATTGGACTTATAAGAACAAATCAAGATCAGATGTAAAGAAACAATGGACACAAAAAGTATTTCAGGTAGATGATAGTCCACGTTATGAAGGTTCAGGAACTTGGGTTCATGTAGATGGAAAAAGTTACTGGGAAAATACTACAGATGCTCCATTACCAAGACGTGAATACACAAAACGTAGTGATTATAATGTAACCGTTCGTGGGAATAGACATGAAATTACAGATAATGGCTGGGTTCACGATCAAGATAATTTAAAAGTAGTTCGCGAAGAAGGAAAAACAGATGTAATCATCGCTAGTGAAAAAGGATATAATGTGTATAAAAAAGTTGCTGATAGCCGCTGTAAAGGCGCTTCCGATTGGTGGAAAAAACATCAAGGAAAATGGGCGACAGTTCGTAAAAAGTGGAATGAAGTTTACGGAAGAGATACCAACTTATCATTAGAAGCGAAAGTTGACAACAAAGCATTGTACAAGCATTTATTTGCTGAGGAAATGACAAAAGAAGAGGAAATTAATGCAGTTATTGAATCTTTTGTAAAGAAATAAGTTATGAAAAAACTACAATTAATTATTCTAAGCATTGCTTTCTATACTGTAGGATTTGCGCATGCGCAAAAAACAAACGAATTTCTAAGTAGAGCATATTGGAAAACAAATCCAACCATTTTGGATATCGATAAAAAAATAGCAGATGGAAACGATATTTCCGAACTAGACAGCAATATGTTTGACGCTGTTTCTATGGCGCTTATTGAAAAAACAGACAATCAAACTATAAAGTATTTACTTTCTAAAAAAGGAAATGATGTCAATAAGTTGACACATGATGGAAGAACGTATATTTTTTGGGCAGCCTACAGAGATAATCTGGAAATGATGCAGTTTTTAGTGAAAAAAGGTGCGAATACAAATGTTATTGATAGTCATGGATATTCTGTAGCAAACTTTGCCGCAGTTACAGGTCAAGTAAATACAAAACTATATGATTTTTGCCTTAAACATGGCGCAAATTTAACAACGGAAACCAATAATGATGGCGCAAATGTATTGCTGTTAGTGGCACCATTTGCAAAAGATTTTACCATTATTGAGTATTTTATCTCCAAAGGAATATCACTAAAAAGTACAGACAATAATGGAAATGGAATCTTCAATTATGCTGCAAAAGCTGGAAACATTCCATTGATGAAACGTTTGATTAAAGAAAAAGTGAACTATAAAACATTGAGCAAAAAAGATGAAAATGCCATCATTTTTGCAAGTCGTGGTTTGCGCAGAAAAGTAAATACATTGAAAACCTTTAAGTATTTGGTTTCTCTAGGAATTGATGCAAATATCACTACAAAATCTGGAGAAACTCCATTGCATTCATTAGCGTATAAATCGGAAGATGTTGCCGTTTTTAAATATTTTGTTGCCGAAGGTGTTGATGTAAATCAGGTTAATGATGAAGGAAATACACCTTTTTTAAATGCTTCATACAGAAATACCGAAGGAATTGTTACGTATTTATCTGAATATGTAAACGATATCAATCATAAAAATAAAGAGGGAAAATCTGCTTTGACAAATGCTGTTCATCGTAATTCTCCTGAGGTTGTAGCGTTTTTATTAAACAAAGGCGCAAGCATTGATGTTTTAGACAAAGAAAATAATAATCTTAGTTATTATCTATTGAAGAATTTCAATCCTAAGAAACAGGAACAATTTAATCAAAAGCTAGCACTTTTAAAAAGTAAAGGATTCAATTTTTCAACACCACAACGTAACGGAAATACATTATTTCATTTAGCATTAGATAGCAATAATCTTTCACTAGTTAAGTATGCATATTCATTAGATATTGACGTAAATCAGAAAAATAAAGAAGGGATTTCTCCATTACATATGGCGGCAATGAAAGCTAAGAATACTACAATTTTAAAATATTTACTTTCTATTGGAGCTGATAAGTCACAAAAAACAGCCTTTGACGAAAGTGTATTTGATTTGGCCCAAGAGAATGAAATTTTACAAAAAGAAAAAATCAATATCAATTTTTTAAGATAATCATGAAAAAATCAACAATTATAATTGCAACTATCGTTTGTGTGCTGTCTGTTTTTACATTAATGAGTTTTAGCACGATTACAAAAAGTTCAAAATACAAATGCATGATTCAAATGAAGAATTATTCAGGCGAAGGAGCATATGTAGTGATTTCATTACTCGATACAAAAGGAGCGTATTTAGAAACTTTGTATGTACAAGGAAACGATGACGAATGGTATTCTGATATTAGCGAATGGTGGAAATTTTATGGCAAAAGACGCTCAAATATTGATGCTATTTCTGGAGAAACCATTAGCGGCGGCGAACGAAAAGTTAGTGTTGTAGCAATTCCTGATGATAAAATTGATGCAGGTTATAAAATCCGTTTTGAAACTGCTGTAGAAGACCAGGAATATTATGCCGATGATGTTCAATTTGAATTGACTTCTGAAACCGTAAAAAGTAAAGTTGAAGGAAAAGGATTTATTCGTTATATCCGTATGATTCCACAATAAATGTAACGACGTAATGACAATTTCTATCTGGAGATATAGCCACTTATTGTTGGCTATATCTTCTGCCCTTTTTATAGTAATCGCTTCCCTTACGGGAATTATTTTAGCATTTGAACCTATTTCAAATCAGCTAGAACCGTATGCTGTGGAAAATTTAGAAGAAATATCTATAGCAAATACCATTACCGTTTTACAAAACAACTATGATGAAGTTATTGAAATAAATGTGACGAATGATAATTTTGTCATTGCTTCCGTAATTACAAAAGAAGGTGAAAGTGATACATTTTATATGGATCCAATTACAGGAAAAAAACTTGGAAATATTATAGAGAAAGCGCCCATTTTTAAGTTTGCTACAAACCTTCATCGTTCGTTGTTTTTGAAAAGTACAGGGCGTTTTATCGTAGGTTTTGTGTCTTTTTTACTGTTTCTTATTGCCATTACTGGAATCTTCTTAATTGCAAAAAGGCAAGGTGGAATTAAACGTTTTTTCTCAAAAGTAATCAACGAAAATTTTCAACAATATTACCATATTCAATTGGGAAGAATTATGCTAATCCCGTTGCTTATTATTACGCTTACAGGCGTGTATTTATCCTTAGAAAAATTTTCATTGTTACCATCTTATAAGGTCTCGCATCAAGCAATTGAGTTTTCTGAGACAATTCCTGAAAAAGTAAAATTATCTGATTTTGAATTTTTTCAAGAAATTTCGTTAGCAAATCTTAAAAATATTGAATTTCCATTTTCAGAAGCTGTAGAAGATTATTTTTTAGTAAAACTAAAAGATCAAGAAGTACAGGTTCATCAATATACAGGAGAAATATTGAGCTCATATCAACTTCCTTGGGTAGCTATTGCTTCCGAATGGAGTTTAGTATTGCACACAGGACAAGGAAGTATTTTATGGTCGCTCGTTTTATTATTAGCATGTTTTGCACTTCTTTTCTTTATGTATTCAGGGTTTAAAATGACGCTAGAACGCACAAAGAAACGGTTGATTCCAAAAAATATTCATGATAAAGATATTGCCGAGTTTATCATTTTAGTAGGTTCAGAAACAGGAAGCACATATGGTTTTGCGACCCTGTTTTATAATGCGCTTCTCGCGAATGGAAATACTGCATTTATTGCTTCACTAAATACATATTCAACCTATAAAAACGGCAAACATTTGATTGTATTTACATCAACGTACGGTGAAGGTGAAGCACCAAATAATGCGAAGAGTTTTGAGAATTTATTAAAAAATACATCTTCTAAAAACACCATTAATTTTGCTGTAGTCGGTTTTGGTTCGTTACTATATCCTGATTTTTGCAAATATGCTTTCGTAGTAGATTCTTTGCTACAAAAACATCCGAATTTCATTCCTACAATATCATTGTTTAAAATAAACAATCAATCATTTACTGCTTTCCAAGATTGGTCTAAACAATGGAGTTTACATACAAATATTTCAATTGAGATTGAAAAACCTCAACCTAAGATCAATCTAAAAAAACAACAGCTATTTTCTGTGGTTGAACGTTCTAATTTGAATGAAGATGATACTTTTTTGATTCGTTTTAAACCAAGAAAAAAAATAAAGTTTCAATCAGGTGATTTATTATCATTTTATCCTGAAAACGATTTTGTAGAACGCTTGTATTCAATTGGAAAAGTAGACAATACTATTACGTTAAGTATAAAAAAACATGATTTTGGAATTTGCTCTTCTTATTTGAGTCAACTACATAAAAATGCCGAAGTGAAAGCAATTGTAAAACAGAACCGTGATTTTCATTTTCCAAGGTATGCAAATGAAGTTGTCATGATTGCAAACGGAACAGGAATTGGTCCATTTTTAGGAATGATTAACGAAAATCAGCAACAAAAGAAACTACATTTATTTTGGGGAACTCGTACACAAACTTCTTTAAAAATCTATAAGGATGTTATTGATAAAGGTTTTGAAACAAATCAATTGACAAGCATGCATATTGCATATTCTCAAGAATCAACAAATAAAAAGTATGTCCAGGAATTAATTTCTGAGCAAGCTGATTTTATTGCAAATGTATTGCAAAATGAAGGCGTACTTATGATTTGTGGTGGAGTTGCTATGCAAAATCAAGTGTTGGATATTTTGGATACAATTTCAAGATCAAAATTGAATCTTCCATTGAGTGATTTTAAAAATAGGGAACAAATAAAAATGGATTGTTATTAATTTTAAAAAGAAAATGTATGTGTAGTTCATTAACAACAATTAATCAGGTAAATGGTAATGTTTTAACTTTTTGCAAAACCTGTAAGATGTATCATTTAGAGTTTGCAAACGTTTATCTTGAATTTACAGAACAACAATTTAAGGAGTTTAGAGAATACTTAGCAACGATTGATGTTGCGTATTGGGAACACAAATATGCTTGTGTAAAAATTAAGCGTAAAATTCCGATTCCAACAACACAAAATAATTTAATTCTGATGTTTAATCGACATGAGATTGATGAATTAATAGCGTTATTTTTTAATAAAGAAAGTCATAAAAAACCACTACTCGATGTTTCTCAAATTGATTATACGTTAATTATTAATTAGTTTTTTCTTTGAGAAGCATTTTAGGTATGCTCACTAAAAACGCAATTCTATTTTGTGTCTAATTTTTTTTTAGGTTTCACTAAATTTTATTTCTAATCCAGCTAAATTAATCCATTTTACGTATTACATTCTATACAACCAACTTTCTGGATTTAAACGTGTTGTGTTTTTGAAAACGAAGAATTTAAGTTTTGTTTTGCCTGTACTTTCATCAGTATCAACAGTTCCAATGTTTTGTTTTGTACTAACTTTATCACCAACACTTACGCTTACATTTTTAAGGTTGTAATACGCTGTAATATAACTACCATGCGAAATCATAACACCTTTGTTTCCGCCTTTTACTCCAAATATATGTGTTACTTTTCCTTTGTAAACTGCGCGCGCTTTGGCATTTTGATTCGTTGCCAATACAATACCGTTATTTTCAATGGTTACGTTCGGGTTTAGTAAATCACGATGTTTACCATATCCTTCTGTTTTTGTTCCTTCTGCAACTGGCCAAATGTGTTTTCCTTTGTTTGCCGCAAAGCTGTTTCCAATTGCTTTGGCTTCTGGCGTTAATGCAAAGGTTTTATTCGTTGTTTTTTTACCTGCTTTTTTGTTCGATTTTGCAATGGCATCACGAATGAGTTTTTCTATTTGACGGTCAATTTCATCTGCTTGTTGGCGTTTCTTTTTGACTTGACCAGCATATTTGTCTTTGTCTTTTCGTAACGTAGCTAGCATTTCGCTCTGAATTTTTTTCTCGCCTTCTAGTTCTTTTTGAATTTTTCGATTGCCTGTAATTAATGCTTCTTTTTCCTTTTTTTGTGCAGCGTAAGTTGTGTTTAGCTGTTGTAATTCTTGCGTACGCGCTGCAATAGCTTCACCTTGCTTCTTACGATAATCTGTATACTGCTTCATGTATTGCACACGTTTGTATGCTTGCAAAAAGCTTTCTGACGAAAGTAAAAACATAAGTCTGCTTTGCTCAGATTTGCTTTTGTATGACTTGCGAATCATTGCTGCATAATCTTTTTTAAGCTTCGTTAAATCGCTTCGTAATTGCCCAATCTTTTTGATGTTTGAATTGATTTGATTTGTCAACAAGTTTGTTTGCTGATTCATCACTTTGATCAAGTCTCTTTTGACGCGGATTTTATGATTGATGCTTTGTACATCATCCACAATAAATTTTGTTTTCGAATTCGTTTTTCGAATCAATTTATTGATCAAACTTATTTCTTTCATGAGTCGCAAACGCGTTGCTTCCAACTCTTTCTTTTTGTCTTGTGCAAAACCAATACTACTTACCAATAACAGTAAGAGTACAATGATTTTTTTGGAATTTTGTATGCTAAATAAGGACTTCACTAAATTTTTATTTCTTTATATCCACTTGGGATTTTAAACGGGAAACGCACTTTTTCGTTGAACGTAACTTTTTTATATTCTACAAAAATTGTAGTTTCTTTATTTACTTCTTCCGCTTTTATTTTAACATTTTTTGGAAAAACCTGCCCTGTTATTTCTTGATATTCTGGATATTGAATTGTCAGTAAACGCTGTTCTGCTGATTGCTCTAAACGTTCTTCTTTTACTTTAAAATGAAATGCATCTAATGTGAATAATCGTTTGAATAATTCAAAGTCACGTTTTGGTGTTAACGCATATGTTTTTTCTTCTATTTTCGAATCAAATCGTTCTTTCTTTAGATCGTATAACGCATTTCCAATTAATAAATTTTGCACTTTTTGAAAATCAAGTTCTGTTCCCAAGAAATTACTTAATAGCGTAAAATCACCTTCAAAGTATGTATTATCGAGTTTGTTGTAGAAACTCACTTTTGTTGGTGTAATGTATACTTTTACTAATGATAGTGTAGCACTTAACCAAATGGCTTCATCTTTTTTCATGCGTAAACTCAGCGTGAAACTTTCTTCCTTTTTTCCATCGTTAAATCTCACTTTTATTTTTCCACGAATAGTTTTGAATTTCAATTCGTTTCTGTAATGATTTTTGATGATATTTTTGGTAGACAAGTTCGCCACTTCACCAGCAGAAGTAACTGTCTTAGTAGATTTACATCCAATTAAAAACAGTAATAATAAACTTGCAATACTTATTTGAATTCCGTTTTTCAAGTGTTTGAATTTAGTATACGCGTAAACGTTATTGTATCTTTTTTTGATAGTATTTTTCCTTTTTGGAATTGCCTATTTTTTTATACGCAACTACAAATGCTTGATAGAATTCTTTTTCCAGCGGCGCATTATCAATAATATAATCCAACCCAATTTCGAGCATTTCTATCGCACTCTTATATTCTTTTAACGCATTTAATGCCTTTGCATTGTATAAATAGAGTTTTGGTT
Organism: Kordia sp. E; assembly: GCF_056033805.1. Classification (NCBI taxonomy): domain Bacteria; kingdom Pseudomonadati; phylum Bacteroidota; class Flavobacteriia; order Flavobacteriales; family Flavobacteriaceae; genus Kordia; species Kordia sp. E. Next base: position 1,140,965 of record NZ_JBRASR010000002.1, on the reverse strand, counting down.
GCGATGGAAAGTCGCTTAAACCCTTTGTTGCAAGTCGATTTGCAGCTAGATATGATTTAGTTTGCAAGGCATCTTTAATTTGATCTAAAATTTTCCCATCGCCTCTTACTCTTGGTTTTGGCGTTTGACTAATTATATCATCAACTTTTTTAGAAGGCCTCTTTTTTTCCATTCTTTTTTCCAACATTTCCTTCATGCGCGCTGCTGTTGGTGTTAAGCCTGCTTCTTTTTGAAGCTTTTCTAATTGTTTTAACGCCTTTTTGTATTCCTGTTTACCAATATGAACTTTTGCAACATCTTCTCTGAATTTCGGATTGAGATAGATGATTTTTTTTCCCGTTGCTAACGCGTCATCACGTTCATTTAGCTTTAGTTGTGTATTGAATAATCCTAGAAGATACCATTGATTTTGCGGTTTTTTAGTCACTGCACTTTCAAATGATTCTTTCGCATTATCGTAATCTTTTTGAGAATAGTAATTTTTTCCTAATTCAAAAGCAATACTTGCGTTATCGTCAATTTTTTTACATTTTAGCAACTCATCAATTGCTCTGTCATAGTTTTCAATACCACGTTGTTTGAGTGCTTCAAAGAAGTGTTCTTGAAATTCGTCAATGTTTTCTTCTAACGAAATTTCTGCACTTTCTTCTTCTTGTGCATGTACAACCTCAGGAATTGTAAATAACATTCCTGAGAGTATAAATATGTACATGTATTTTTTCATCTAAACGTGCTGTGTATAGGGTTATGCTTCTAACGTTGAATAGTCACCAATGCTAATTTTTGTAAAACTTCCGTCAAATTTTGCATGATTTCCAATCATTGCTTCCTCTAAATTAGCGTTTTTTACTGTAGTATTGGTTTGTATTAAGCTATTTTTAAGACTTACGCTTTCCAATCGTGAATTATCACCAATTGAAACATTTGGACCAACCGTTGAGTTTTCAATGACAACATTTTCACCGATGTAACATGGTGCAATGATTTCTGAGTTGCTAATTTTTGCAGAATCGGCTACTAGTTTTTCATTATCAGCTTGTAAAAACCCTAACATTTTCCCATTGGTTTCTAGGGTAACATTTTTGTTTCCACAGTCCATCCATTCATCAACCTGACCAGTTACAAAACGACGCCCTTTTGCCATCATTCCTTTGATTCCGTCATTGATTTGATATTCACCACCGTGAATTATGTTATTGTCTAATACGTATTGTAATTCTTCTTTTAATACCGCAACATCTTTGAAGTAATAAATTCCGATAACTGCTAAATCTGATACAAATTCGGCTGGCTTTTCTACTAATTCTACAATTTCCTTGTTGTCGTTTAATTTTACAACACCGTATGCTTCTGGACTATCTACTTGTTTTACCCAAATAGCTGCATCTGCATCTTTATCTAAGTTGAAATCTGCACGAATTAACGTATCTGCATACGCAATTACTGCTGGACCTGATAGTGAATCTTTTGCACACATAATAGCATGACCTGTTCCTAATGGTTGATCTTGACGATAGATACTTGCTTTTGCGCCTAAACCTTCTGCAAGTTCCGTTAAGCTTTCTACAACATCATCTCCAAAAAACGCTGGATCACCTAATACAAAAGCTATTTCTTCAATAGGTTCGCCTAATACTTTGGCAATGTCAGAAACTAATCGGTGTACAATTGGTTTTCCTGCAACTGGAATTAATGGTTTTGGTACTGTAAGTGAGTGTGGACGAAGTCTTGAACCTCTTCCTGCCATTGGTACAATTATTTTCATGATATCGTTGTTTCTATGTTTTTGTTAATTTGTTTTTTGTTGTTTGCGTATTTGTTGATTTGTCTAACGCCTCAATACTAATATCTAACTTCTTATTTAACGCCTGTACTTCCAAATCCGCCAGCGCCTCTGTCTGTCGTTGAAAGTTCGGTTACTTCTTGCCATTCGGCACGTTCATGTTTTGCAATTACTAGCTGCGCAATTCGTTCGCCGTTTTCTACTGTAAATGCCTCTTTAGATAGATTGACAAGAATCACGCCAATTTCTCCTCTGTAGTCTGCATCAATCGTTCCTGGTGCATTGAGTACTGTAATTCCTTTTTTCGCAGCTAAACCACTTCTAGGACGCACTTGTGCTTCTATACCAACAGGCAACTCAATGAACAATCCTGTTTTGATAATCGCTCTGTCCATTGGTTCCAATGTAATTGATTCCGGTAGGTTTGCTCGTAAGTCCATTCCGGCGGAAGCCAACGTTTCATAATGCGGTAACGCGTGTTGCGATTTGTTGATTATTTTTATGTTCATTTCTGTTGATTCGATTTTGGGTTAATTTGTACTTTATCTTCTCTCAATCCTAACATCTAACTCTCTTTTTTTAATAGTTGTTTGAGCTCTTTTCGTTCTGATAGATATATGATTGCCAAAAATACTAAAACTAACGCAGTTGTGATGATATAATTTCCTCGAAACATATCGTAGAAAGCTATTGCTGAAAATACAGTTGCGATAAGTACGTATATCGCTATTTTTTTGATGTTATATGGCACAGGATAATACTTTTGACCTAGCGTGTATGAAACAATCATCATGCTTCCGTAGGCAATTAGTGTTGCCCAAGCAGACGCCATGAAACCTATTTGTTGTATCATGATTAAGTTGAACACAATGGTAATGATTGCGCCAAATATGGAAATGTACATTCCGTAGCTCGTTTTGTCTGTCAATTTATACCAAATAGATAGATTGTTGTAGATTCCTAAACATAGATTTGCCAATAGAATGATTGGTACAATTGCTAAGGCGTCTAAGTATTCTTCTTTACTGATGAGAATGTCTGCAAATAGATCAATATATGAAACTACAACTAACATAAATATTGCACCCAATATGGTAAACCACTTGAGAATTGTAGCATAGTTGTTTTTGGCGTTTTTTTCTTTCGCATGATTGAAGAAAAACGGTTCTGCTCCTAAACGGAACGCCGTAATGTAAAGTGTCATGAATACACCGAGTTTGTAACAACCTGCGTATTTCCCCATTTCGGCATCACCGATCATACCTCCTAAAAAGAGTTTGTCAATATTTTCGTTGGTTACATATGCCAAACTTCCAATCATGATAGGTAATCCGTAGATGAGTAGCTTTTTCAAGATTGCCGCATCAAACGACCATTTTATTTTTAGAATGTTTGGAATGAGTAAGATGAGCGTGAATATACTTGCAAATACATTCGCTAAAAATATAAAGATAACTTGTGGTTCGCCTTTACTATAAAAGTTGAATGATTCTGGCAATATTCCTTCGGAAAGGTATCCGTTTGGAATTGCCCACAAGAAAATAATATTTAATACTGTGAGAAATAGAATGTTTGCTATTTTGATTCCTGCAAAACGAATGGGTCTGTTTGTGACACGCAAATACGCAAACGGAATGACAACAATGGTATCTAAAAATACGGTCCAAACTAAGATTTTGACATACATTACTTTTTCAAAACCAAATAGTTGTGTGATTTCTGGCGCAAAGCTCAATCCAAGAATTAGAAATAATACCGTTGTTACTAGTAATGTTGTAAACGATGTGGAAATGATTTTTCCTTTTTCTTGTTCTTTACTAAAGAATCGAAAAAACGCCGTTTCCATTCCGTAGGTTAGCAATGCGTTTAAATACGCAGCATATACATAGTATTCTGTATTTACTGCATACGTAGCTGTTCCGAAAACAGCTGTGTGTAGTTTTACTAAACCTATATTGATGGCACGTGGCAATATTGCCGCAATTCCATAGATAATGGTGTCTTTGAAGAACTTTTTTAGTACGCTCAAGGAATGTTTTGTTTACTCGATAATCGAGATTTAAATACTCCGAGGTTTTCCCCGTTGTTTTATGTGAACTTTTCACGTATGTCTCACGGACTTGCTCCGAGATTGTTTACTCTTCAAAAGTATTGATTTCTGAGGGCTTTCCCAAAAGGAATTTTTTACTCGATAATCGAGATTTTAATAATCCCTTGCTTTATACGTTAGTTTACTGCTTATTTTCGGGTGCAGTTTGATAATAGATTGGAAACTTACTAATGATGCCTTCTATTTTGAAATACTTGAGTTTTCCATTTTCTGTATAACTTATTACGAGTTCATCATCAGCTAATACAAATGCTATTCTTTCTAATTTTGGCGGTTCATTTGCGGCTTCTTTTCTATGATCTTCATGCAGTATGATTTTTTTTTGAGGAGCGTTTACAAAGTTTGCAATATATAAACCATTGTTATTGGTTGAATTTTCTTTGAGAACCGTTTTTATTCCACGAAAGTATAGGTCTTTTATTTCTACGACTTTTTTATTCAGGTTTTTAAGTGTCATTTGTATACTGAGTCCACTTTCACCTTTTTCTTTTCCAGAGGTCCATTCTTGCATAAACACACCTTCAATTGTAAATGGAGTTTTTTCTTCTAGTTTCATGTTTTTTTGTGATGTAGAACAGTTTGTAAACCCTATTAGTAAGAGTATTGGAAGTATTTTTTTGATGTGTTTGATCATGCTGTTTGTTGTATCTGGGTTTTGGGTTTTGGGTTTTGGGTTTTGGGTTTTGGGTTTTGGGTTTTGGGTTTTGGGTTTTGGGTTTTGGGTTTTGGGTAATTTATCCTTTTTTATTTAAAATTTAGCATTTTACATTTATAATTGACTTTTGTTGATTCGTTATTCATAAAAAATAATTCTCAAGCTTCCTGAAGGTCTTCTAAGATTTCAAGTTCTTTTAATACTTGCTTTCTTATGAAAATAAATAATACGATAAAAGATACAACATAAGATATTACAATGTAATAGAAAAATCCTCTTGATAGATATTGGTAAAAATAGTACGACATAATTATAAAACCTATGTTGTAAATGATTAGTAATACCGGAATGATTCTGAAAGCGAGCGTTTTTCGTTTTTGATAATACGCTATTAATTGTTCTTTGAATTCTACAAATGATAGTAAAACGTTTATTTTTTTGAGTTGTTGCTGACTTCGCATTTCAATATACACTCGCACTAAAACAACACCAATAAGCAATGACATTCCTATAAGTGGTCCGTTTTGTTTGTAAGCCGATATGTAGAAGAAAAATAGGATTAGAATTGCTATTGTGCTTCCTAAGATGAGTTGTGTTAGTCGTTGTTTTTTACGAAGATAAGTTAGTTTTTGCTTTGCTGGCTCAAAGTCAGGAAGCGTTGTTGCAGCTTCTGAGTTTGCTTGTTGTTGCCATGTATTTTGTATGTCTTTAAATTCCATTAGGATACACATTTTGTTAGTTTTTCTTTTATTCTATGAACTAGTACACGAATGTTTTGATGTGAATGTCCCGTTACTTCCGCTATTTCTTTTTGCGGTAAACCTTCTAGTACTAGTAAAATGATGATTCGTTCCGTTTCTTTTAACTTATGAATACAGCTATACATTTGTTTCAAACGGTTTTGATCGTCATTTTCTGCTTCAATATTGTTATCGTCTTTTATTTCTGTAAAGCTGATTTTTTTCTTCTTTTTGTTTTTTCGAATGAATAATAAACAGACATTGACTGTAATTCTGTAAATCCACGTTCCGATGCTCGATTTTTGCTGAAATTCATCCAAATGCTCCCACACTTTTATAAATACATCTTGTGCTAAATCGTTCGCTATAGCTTCATCACCATTTACATATCCAAGACAAAGTCGATGTACTTTGCTGTAGTGTTCTTGATATATTTTTGTGAATTGTTGTGACAATGGTTTTTTGTTTTTAATTTGATTTTTATGATGTAATTATTTGATAAATATCTAATTTAATCAATTGTAATTTTTTAGTTTTTGATTTTCGTTTTCTTTGTTTGCCCAAAGAAAAGAAACAAAAGAAACGGCACTTTTCCAGAGGTGTTTCTAGTTTTTTGTATTTAAAAACTAGAATCGTAGTAATTTTTCTAAATTTTTTCCAAGGCTTCAAAAATTCTTAACGAAAAATTTCTACTACACTTCGGAAAAGAAAAACTAAATGACAACCTTTGCAATTCCACTTTTCGCTTACTATTTCTTAAGATCGCCATTTTTACCTTTTCAACTATTTTAGAAGCTTTTGAATTTCTTTCAGAAACCAATCTTGTTTGTCAAACATAATAAAGTGTGCAGAATCGTCCACATAGATGATGTCTTTTTTGGCCAACTTTTTATATTGTTTTGTATATAGTTCTTCCACTTGCTTTCTTGGATACATACTTACAGCTGCCATAATTGTTACTGGGATTTTTATGTTTTGAATGGCTTCTCTGAGATCTAATTTTAACAAATCTACATATCCGTACACATATGTTTTTCTGTCCGCTTGTTGCATCCATGAAACTAGTATAGGTTGTTTTTCTTTGTTGAATGTCATTCCTGCTGCCATTTGTGTTGCCATTTGCTTGAAAGCTTCATCATTCATGGCAATTTGTTGCTTTGAGAATGGATTGTCATACGAAACATTTTCAGGTGTAAAGTTAGGAATCATTAATGCACCAATACTAGGAAGTGCATCTACGATGATCAGTTTTTTATAAAGATTTTCGTTTTCAGAAGCTAGCCACAATGCCAACGATCCGCCCATACTGTGCCCGATGATTGTAGGTTTTTGTAATTTTTTTCGAGCTACATATGTTGAGACATCATTTTTAATTGTTTCTAACCAAGGTGATTCAATTGGTGAAACTGTTCCAAATCCGGCAAATGTAAATACATGACATTCATAGTTTTTTGAGAGTTCTTTTACGGTTTCGTCCCAAACGTCTCCAGTGCAACTAAATCCTGGAAATAGTAATACTGGATTTCCTTTTCCTGTTATTTCTACATGGAATGATTTTTCTTGCGCTATTCCTGCAAAGGAAATAAACATACATAGTGCGATTGTGATTTTTTGTAAGGTATTCATCTGTTTGTTTTTTGTTTTGATTTTCCCTTTAGATACAGTTTGTGTAGAAATGTTACAAAAAGTTTTCAACTTTTAGATCGCTTCGCTTATTAGAGCGCTTTGCTGTTGGAGTATAGATTATTTTATGTTGAATATTGTTTGTTGCTTGTTAATTTGTTATTTTTTTTAACTCTTCACTTTTAACTCATAACTTATTTTTTACATATTTTTGCTTCCTTATTAATTCCATAAAATTCATAATTTATGCTCGGAGTCGCAAAACGATTAATTGTAGATGAAAATATAAAAAGAACGGCTTGTGATAAATGCAATGCAGAAGAGTCGTTGAATGTAAAAGTGTATTCGAAATTCTTTATGCTAAAGTTTTTACCTTTTGCATTGACTAGAGAAATTTATGTATCCTGTACTTCATGCAAACGATTTGAAACAAACTTAGCTATCTTTCCGAAACGCACAAAAGACAGAATTGAAGCTGTTACAGACGATGCAAAACATCCTTGGTATTTGTATTTAGGATATATTATTATTCCTGGCTTAATTTTAATTGCGTTGGTTGCAAAACAATAATTACTTTCATTTATTTTCTGTCATTCCTGCGTAGGCAGGAATCCATATTATTCTAAAGTGGATTCCGCAACAAGTACGGAATGACATATTTAACTATTTTGACGTTTTGAGCTTGCTTTAAATCTAATGCAAAACTCTTAACTTTTTACCACGAATGTTTTTAGCGTTTTCTGATCGTAAGTTATAATTATACAAATCGTCACTTCGAGTAATTTTCGATAGAAAATTGTATCGAGAAGTGCTTTGAAGTTCTGAGTAGATCTCGATACAATTTTTCTTCATTATATTCCGAAAAATCACTCGACCTGACGTTTTTAACTTGCTTTGAATCCAACTCGAAACTTTGAACTACTTAACTTTCTATCCGTTTATTTAGTTGTTTGATGAAATACGAAGGATGGATTTCTGTGACTTTGTAGAAGCTTTTTGAGAAAGATTCTGCGTTTTTGAAACCGACTTCCGCTGCAATGGCTTTGATGGTATAATTTCTAAATACTGTTTCTTCTTTTAGTTTTGAAATAGCATACTGTACGCGTAATTCATTTATATAACTTGTGAAGTTCTTTTGGTAATGCCAATTGATGACTTTAGATAGGTATTTCGGATTCGTTTCAAGGTTTTTAGCTAGTTCTGTGAGCGTAACTTGCTTTCTGTAATCTTCTGATGCTTCAAACTTAGCTAAACCTTTTAGAATGCTTTTTACAATCGCTTCTGAGATTCCAATTTCTTTTTTCTCTGAAGTGTCTTTTTCATCTGTCACATCGAGCGCAGTCGAGATGCTTTTTTCCTTACCTGAGCTTTTCGTCATCAAATTTTCAAAACGTTGTTTGTAATATTTTTGACGACGATATACATAGAATAATATACCTGAAATTATTACTAAAATTGCGCTAATGATTCCGAAACTGTATTTCCAAGCGTTTTTATCGTTCTGTATTTTTTCTAATAACGCTGCACGATCCGCGATTGCTTGTGGAGTTTCGTATTTTTTTTCAATAGTTTCTGTAACATATGTATAGGTGGAATCAATAATTTTATCAGTTTCTATCAAACGATCATAATATTTGATTTGATTCTCCACATCATTTTTACTTTTGTAATAATCAATGATGTGTTCATACGCATTCCGCATTTCTGGGAAAATATCTTTCGTAGCTTGATAAATAGAATCTGTTTTTAAGAAGTGAAATTGCGCTTTCTCGGGTTGATTGAGTTTGTTGTAGCTTTTTCCTAGATAATAGTTACTCATTGCTTTCCCATGGTCATCTTCGTGTGGTAATGCTTTTTGTAGGCTATCAATTGCTACTTCATAATTTTTTAGATAATATTGTGCAGTTCCTCCGTCAGAAATAAATTCATAGTACATCAAAGTGTCTTTATAAGCTATACTTTCTAAAACTCCTTTTTCAGCAATTCTTAACCCTTCTACATATCTTTCGTTTCTTTGATAATCTCTAGATAAACCAGCTAAAGTGTATAAATACTTTATTTTAAAATCTTGAATGCTTTCTCGATTATTAATTAAAAATTCTAAACTTTCTTTAGAAAAACTAAGAGTTTCTTTATTAGAATTCCAATTTGAATTTAAAGCTATTATCGCATTTCTGACATCAAATTCAATATTAACATTTGGGTTTTTCCCTAGAGCTTTCAATGCTTTAAAATAAGAATTTAAAGACTCTTGATACTTACCTATTTCATACAGATAAACTCCTTTATTACTATAACCCAATGCTGGATATAAAAAATGATTTTGATCTTTAGAAATATTTATTGTGCTGTCAATATAAATTATAGCTAATTCTGCCTCCTCAAAAAAAGATTTATAAAAATATCCTCTTGCAATTTTTATGGTGTCGTTATCCAATTTTGCACGTCTTAAATATTCTTGTGTGTATATTTTTGATAATTCTACCTTATTAAATTTCGTGTCATTAATAAGTTTATACAACTCCTCATAACTATACTTAGCCAAAGAATCATTTTGCTGTTGTTGTTGTGCGTTTAGAAAGGTGTTTACACTAAAACATAGGACAAGAAAGAGGAAATACGGGAGTTTTTGATTCATGGTAAGTATGTAGCAATTTCAGTAAAGATATAGTATGGCGTTTTTAGTAAGGCGTAACTTCGACTTTTGACATATATTTTCGATGAAAATTATAATAGTATCAGCATTTTTGATTTTTTGTGGATTCCTGCCTGCGCAGGAATGACAGTTGAACCAAAAAAAATCACTCGATCTGACGTTTGGAATTTGAAGCGTCATTGCGAGAATTTCGAAGAAACTTGTGGCAATCTGTTGATAATATACACAAAATTGCATTTGAAACAAACAGATTACTTCGTCATGCTTCCTCGTAAGGACGTTTCAAAAGAAATATTAATAATGGAAATTCTTGTTGTCATTCCTGCGTAGGCAGGAATCCATGTTATTCTAAAGCGGATTCCGCAACAAGTGCGGAATGACAGATCTAACTATTTTGATATTTATCAAGTTGTTTGATGAAATACGAAGGATAAATTCCTGTGACTTTATAGAAAGTTTTTGAGAAAGATTCTGTACTTCCAAAACCTGCTTCTTTTGCAATGGCTTTGATGGTATAGTTTCTGAATTTTGAATCTGATTTGAGTTTGGAAACTACATATTCCACACGCAATTCATTGATATAACTCGTGAAATTCTTTTTGTAATGCCAATTGATAACTTTAGATAGGTATTTTGGATTCGTTTCAAGGTTTTTAGCTAGTTCTGTGAGCGTAACTTGCTTTTGAAAACCTTGGCTAGTCTCAAAGGTTGATAAGCCTTTTAGAATGCTTTTTACGATTGTTTCAGGAATTCCAATGTCTTGTTTTGCTTGTTTTTCATTTGTCACATCACGCGCAGTCGAAATGTTTTTTACATCATCTGAATTGTTTGACATTAGATTTTCAAAACGCTTTTTGTAATATTTTTGACGACGAAATACAAAGAGTAATATTCCTGAAATTATTGCTAAAATAGCACTGATAATTCCGAAACTGTATTTCCAAGAGCTTTCATTGGCTTTGGCTTCTTCTACTAAGCGTGCACGCTCTGCAATGGCTTGTGGTGTATCGAATTTCTTTTCAACAGTATTTGTAACATACGTATAGGTAGAATCAATGATTTTATCGGTTTCTATCAAACGATCATAATATTTTATTTGATTTTCTGCATCATTTTTACTTTTGTAGTAATCTATGATGTGTTCATAGGTATTTCGCATTTCTGGGAAAATATCTTTCGTGGCTTGGTAAATAGAATCTGTTTTTAAGAAGTGAAATTGTGCTTTCTCGGGTTGATTGAGTTTGTCGTAGCTTTTGGCTAGGTAATAGTTACTCATTGCTTTTCCGTGATCACTTCTGTATGGTAATGCTTTTTGTAAGCTATCGATAGATCCTTCATAACTTTTAAGATAATATAGAACTGTTCCTGCTAAAGAGACAAATTCATAATATTCTACAGTATTATTTGTATTTATTGTTTCTCTGATTCCTTTTATTGCTATTTCTAGTCCTTTTTCATATTTATAATTTCGTACATATCTTTTAGATAAGTTATTTAAACTTATTAAATAATCTTCTCTAAAATTAATTTTATAATCTTTTTGAGATTTAATAAAATTAAAATTTTCAAGTTCATAAGCTAACATTTCATCACTTGAAATCCAACTAGCCTTAACAGTAATTATTGCATTTCTAATATCAATTTCTAAAGATGTATTTTTGTTAGTTTTAAGAACTTGTAAAGCTTTAAAGAAATTATCAATAGCTCTTTTATTTCCACCAAGTTCATATAAACAAATGCCTTTATTTTGATAAGCTAAAGCAGGAAAAAATTTATCTTGTTTATTCAAACTATATTTAATAACACTATCAATACAATTTAATTCTTTTTTAGAGTTACTTTTAAATTCAAAATATTTAGATAAAAAAAAGTAGCCATAATAAATTCTCACCGTATCTTTATCACTAATTGATCTTTTCAAATATTCATCAATATATACTTTTGCCAACTCATTATTAGAATTTCTGTATTTAGCTCTAAAAGCTCTAAGTTTCTCATAACTATACTTCGCCAAAGAATCATTTTGTTGTTCTTGTTGCGCGTTTAGAAAAGTATTCAAACTAAAACAGAGGAAAAGAAAGAGGAAATATGGGGATTTTTGGTTCATGGAGGTTTGTAGTAGTTTTTGCAAAGATATGGAATGGTAGTTTGGTACGAAATGACTTTGTGTTTTAACGTGTTTTTTTCGATGAAAATTATGTTTCTAATTTAAACTTATTGATTACGTTCATTTTTTCTTGATAAAAAACGAACCAAAAAATCAAGTCTGTCTATAGGAAATTGCTACGCATCATTCTCTAGCTAAACTTCATGCTTGAAGCTGCGCTTCGCAATTCCGTTTGCTAGTTCATTATTTCTGAAGACAGACACAATAGTAAACGAGAACCTTTTTGTAATAAAGCAAAAAACCTCATGTTTCCATGAGGTTTTTTAATTCTATAATGTGAGTACACTGAGGCACTCGAAGTGTATGCTTAGTTATTCAATGCTTCAGCTCCACCAACGATCTCAAGGATTTCGTTTGTAATGGCAGCTTGTCGTGCTTTGTTGTACGTTAATGTTAATGAGTCTCTTAATTCTCCTGCATTGTCCGTTGCTTTGTGCATCGCAGTCATACGCGCACCGTGCTCACTTGCGAAAGAATCTCTGATTCCTTTGTACAATTGTGTTTTTAATGATTTTGGAATCAATTCTTCAACGATTTCTGCTTTTGATGGCTCAAAAACATAGTCCAATTGAACACTTGAATCAGCTTCCATTGGTACAATTGGTAAAAATTGTTCCGTCATGATGATTTGTGTCGCTGCATTTTTGAATTTGTTATAGACAATCTCGATTTTATCGTATGATCCATCTACAAATAATTCCATTAGCTTTTCAGCAATCTCAGCCACATTATCAAATGTTAACGTATCAAAAATATCACTACGATTTTCAATAATCGTATTTGTTTTAGATAAGATATCGTTTCCTTTTTTTCCAATCGATAATACATCAACTTGCTTACCTGCGTATGTTTCGTTGATTAAACGATTAGATTGTTTGATAATGTTAGAGTTGAATGCTCCACATAATCCTCTATTAGATGTAATAGCTACTATAAGTACTTTGTTTACTTCACGCTGCGTAGCAAATTTGCTTCCGCTATCTGCATCAAGTGTTGCACTTAAACTTTGTAATAATTCTGTAAGTTTGTTTGCATACGGACGCATCGCTGTGATGGCATCTTGTGCTTTTTTCAACTTTGCCGCCGATACCATTTTCATAGCACTCGTGATCTGCATTGTTGATTTTACAGAACTAATTCTATTACGTATTTCTTTTAAGTTTGCCATTTGTGTTTAGTATTGAGTATTGAGTGATTAGTCGTGAGACCAATACGCTATACTATATTTTATGTTGAAAGTACAAAGCATCTAATTTTAGACACTTTGTACTCAATACTAATTACTAGTTATATTTCGCAGACATTTCTTTACAAACAGTTGTTAATGTGTCTGTAACTTCGTCTGTTAGTTTCCCTGCTTTTAATGTATCTAAAACACCTCTGTGTTTCGCGTTTAAGAATTCAATGAAATCTCTTTCAAATTCTTTTACTTTGTTTACAGGAACGTCTTTTAATAAGTTTTTAGATCCAGCATAGATAATTGCAACTTGGTCTTCTACTGCAAACGGCTCATTTTGCCCTTGCTTTAAGATTTCCACGTTACGCTTTCCTTTGTTAATTACGTTTAACGTAACTGCATCTAAGTCAGAACCAAACTTTGCGAATGCTTCTAATTCACGATATTGTGCTTGATCTAGTTTTAACGTACCAGATACTTTTTTCATTGATTTAATCTGTGCGTTTCCTCCAACACGAGATACAGAGATACCTACGTTAATTGCTGGACGAACACCAGAGTTAAATAAATCACCATCTAAGAAGATCTGTCCATCTGTAATCGAAATTACGTTTGTTGGAATATATGCAGATACATCTCCTGCTTGTGTTTCAATGATTGGTAACGCTGTTAACGATCCACCACCTTTTACAAGAGGTTTTAATGAATCTGGAAGATCATTCATTTCCTTTGCAATAGCGTCATTGTTGATCACTTTTGCAGAACGCTCTAATAAACGAGAGTGAAGGTAGAATACATCTCCAGGGTATGCTTCACGTCCTGGTGGACGACGTAATAATAAAGATACTTCACGGTATGCAACGGCTTGTTTAGATAAATCATCATAAACAATTAATGCTGGACGACCAGTATCTCTAAAGTATTCTCCAATAGATGCTCCAGTAAATGGTGCATATACTTGCATTGCAGCAGGATCTGATGCATTTGCAGCTACTATTGTTGTGTATGCTAAAGCTCCTTTTTCTTCTAAAGTCTTAGCAATAAGTGCTACTGTTGAAGCTTTTTGTCCAACGGCAACATATATACAATATACAGGCTCACCTGCATCGTAAAATTCTTTTTGATTTAGAATTGCATCAATACAAACGGCAGTTTTTCCAGTTTGTCTATCTCCAATTACCAATTCACGTTGTCCTCTACCTACTGGAATCATTGCATCAATTGCTTTAATTCCTGTTTGTAATGGTTCTGTAACTGGTTCACGATAAATAACTCCAGGTGCTTTACGCTCTAAAGGCATTTCGTATGTTGTACCTTCAATAGGACCTTTTCCATCAATTGGATTTCCTAATGTGTTTACAACACGTCCAACAATACCTTCTCCTACTTGGATAGATGCGATACGTTGTGTACGTTTTACTGTTCCACCTTCTCTGATACTTTGTGAAGATCCTAATAAAACCACACCAACATTATCTTCTTCAAGGTTTAATACAATTCCTTCAAGTCCGCCGTCAAATTCTACTAATTCTCCGTATTGAGCGTTCGCTAATCCGTAAACACGAGCGATTCCATCACCTACTTGTAGTACAGTTCCAACTTCGTCAAGTGAAGCTGTAGCTTCAAATCCTGAAAGTTGTTTTTTTAATATTGCTGATACCTCAGCAGCTTTAACTTCTGCCATTCTATTTAGTATTTAATTTTGAGAGAAAGATCGTTTTAGATTGTTTAATTGGTTTGCGATGCTTGCATTGTATTGCAAATCACCTAAACGCAAGATAAACCCACCTATGATACTTTCGTCGATTTTGTTTTCTATGATTACTTCATTACTAGTAAGATCTTTGATCTTAGCTAATACTTTATTTTTTAACGTATCTGTCAAAGGAACTGCTGTTGTTACTACTGCAACTTGTTTTCCTTGTGCTTCATCAAATAAGACAGCATATTGTGCTGCTACATTGTCTAATAAATCAACACGTTTGTTCGCTACTAAAACGTCAATTAATCCTTCAGATATTGCATGAGTTCCTTTAAAGATCTCTTGCAAAGCTGCTTTTTTAATTTCAACTTTTACGATAGGACTGTTTAGCATTAATCGTAATTCTTTGCTATTTGTAACCGTTTTCACGATTCCATCCATATCCTTCGCTACAGCTTCTCCTGCTTTTTGATCTTGTGCCAATGCTAAGATAGCTTTTGCATAGCGTATTGCTGCTCTAGAACCTGCCATAGTATTGTTATTAGTTTAGTGTAACGTCTCCAAGCATTTTATCTACTAAAGATAATTGCTTGTCTTTATCTGCTAATTCACCACGTACAACTTTTTCTGCAATTTCTACAGAGATGTTAGCTACTTGGTTTTTTAATTCTGCTAATGCCGCTTGTTTTTCACTACGGATGCTTTCTTGTGCTTGAACAATCATTTTGCTTGCTTGCTCTTGTGCTTCACCTTTTGCATCAGCGATCAATTTTTCTTTGATCTCACGTGCTTCTTTTAGCATTCCTTCTCTTTCTGCACGTGCTTCTTTTAAAAGCTTCTCGTTATCAGATTGAAGATTTTGCATTTCTTTCTTTGCATTTTCAGCAGCATCTAAAGCTCCTTGAATACCTTCTTCTCTTTCATTTAATGAATTTAAAATAGGTTTCCAAGCGAATTTTATCATTAAGAAAATTAATAATAATAATAGTACTGTTTGTACTAGAAATAATCCTGGTGAAAAATCATTTAATAACTTATCCATTATAATCTGTAATTATATTGTGTTTGTTTTGTTTAATTTTTAAGTATTTCCTGCAACCAACCGTTACAGGAGAATACCTAATGTCTTTGTTCAGTTCTTATTTTCCTAAGAATAAAGCTCCGAATGCTAAACCTTCTAAAAGTGCAGCGATAATAATCATCGCAGTTTGGATTTTTCCTGTTGCTTCTGGCTGACGAGCAATTCCTTCCATTGCTTTTCCACCGATTTGACCAAGACCAATTCCTGCTCCAATTACGATTAATCCTGCTCCAATTAAATTGTACATAATAAATTGATTTTAATAATTAAACAAACTCTTTATTTAGTGATGTGCTTCTTCTACTGCCATACCGATGAATAATGCTGATAGCATTGTAAAGATATATGCTTGTAAGAAGGCAACTAACACTTCTATTAATGTTATAAAAAATGATAATACTAAAGACAATCCTGTTGCGCCAACAACTCCTAATGATTGTTTTAGTGTAAACATAATTGCAATTAAGCTCATTACTACAATGTGCCCTGCAGATATGTTTGCAAACAAACGTACTAGTAATGAGAATGGCTTAATTACCAATGCTCCTGCTAATTCGATTATTGCTAATACTGGACGTATTAGTATTGGCACTCCTGGCATCCATAAGATGTGTCCCCAATAGTGCTTGTTTCCACTTGCTGTATAAATTACTAACGTGAATATTGCCAAACAAGCTGTTACGGCTAACTGACCTGTTACGTTAAATCCAAGTGGTGTTAATCCTAATAAATTTAATATCCAGATAAAGAAGAATACTGTCATTAAATATCCAGTAAATCTTCTGTAATGTTTTTCTCCGATGTTTGGACGTGCAATTTCGTCTCTTACATATAATACTAAAGGCTCTAATACTCTACCAAAACCTGTTGGTACTTGTCTCTTTTTGTATTGACGTGCTAATGATGAGAACCACCATAGTAATAACAAACCAACTAATAAAACTCCCATTACACTTTTAGTGATTGAGAAATCTAGTACTTTGTGTGCATTTGTTGCGTGATGATCTACAAATTCTACATGATCGCCAGCTTCTATTTCGTAGATTTTACCGTGAATTTTTGCCAATTTCACATCTCCTTTTGCCACAACAACATGTCCATCATCATTGTGATGAAATTCAGAAGACATAAACGTTTTTAATCCACCACTTGTCCAAACAATTACTGGTAATGGAAAACCAAAATGTTTTCTTTCACCTGCATCGCTTGTATAAGAGAATAAGTTAAAATCGTGTGAATCTTGAATATGGTGAAGAATGTATTCTTCTACTTCTTCTCTGGTATTGATCATACCACCATCATTCTGATCGTCGTGTTTTTTGTCTGTATCACTAGCAGAACCATGAAAAGAACATAGTGCTATTGCTAATACTGTAAGAAACTTGATAGATTTTTGTACTATCTTCATAATTGATTTATTCAAAAATTACCCTTCGTAAATTCTGCGCAAAATTAAACAATTAATTAGAAATACACCCTTTTTTTCAACTTTATTTAGGAGAATGAGTTTTGTTCAAGATTTTGATAATAAAGTAGACCTCTAGTATTAGGAAAGTTACCATTGGAATTAGCAGTGATATTCGCTGTATATTTGATAGTTTTTCGGCAGTAATTACTGGATTATAAAAAATAGCGCCAAAAGCAACTATTTTTAGCACAAAAGAAGCTAAGTATATGAATCCCAACTGCGGACCTATTTTTTCGTTATTTGACAACAATGTAAAGATGATACAGAGTTGCAACGAAAAGAATGCGTGAAATGCATACATGTTTCGCAATGAAAACCCAAGTGTAATTCCTTGACTTTCGATATAGTAATTGTGCATGAAATCTCCTAAGAAAAACAACATTCCAAACGCCAGCATGTAAACGAGGATTTGTTTACCCATCATTGGTGATTTTTAATACTTGTTTAATGATGAGATACATGGATGCAAAGATTCCAAAAAGTGTAAGACTTGTTTCCCAAAATGTTTGATCATATTTTACATCAAGCCAATTTCCTAAATAGTTACAGGCATAAATGGTGAGTCCCATTTGCAATCCTGCGCCACTTAGTCGCATTGCTTTATTTGCTGTTGATCTTGGTTTTTTGTTTTTCACATTAGTGCATTAATATGCAAACATATACATTAGGATAAAAATATTGATGAAAGTAACCAAATTAAAGAAAAGAGTTATTTCTTAATACTTAGTTCTTTTTACTTCAAACCATCTTCATCAGTATATTTTACAATGTTTGACACTATAAGAGCTATAGCTACTATAAGTCCAAGAATAGTAAGTGTAATTTCCCAATACTCTTTTTCATATTCAACATCAAGCCATTGACCTGCCCAATTGAATATAATTAAGATAATTCCCATTATTATAGCCAAGACTATAAGTCTTAAACCACTACTAAGCTGTCTTTTCGGCTTTTTTTCCTTCACTTGTGTTTAGTTCTTTGATTCCTGTTTTCATAGCACATGTAGCGTTAAAAGTTGCTCCAGGGTCTATAGAAAGTTTACTTACGGTAACTTCACCTTCAATGATTGCTGTACTTTTTAGCGTTAGCAAATTAGAAACAATTAGTTCTCCATGAAATTTCCCTTCAATATCTGCATTGGCACAAACTACTTTTCCAGTAATTACACCACTTGCTCCAATGACTATTTTACCAGAAGTTTCTACACTTCCTTCTAGTTTTCCATCTATTCTAAAATCGGCCTCTGAGACGACATCACCTTTTATGTGTGTTGATTTTCCTATTCGGTTCGATTGTCCACGCGTTTCGTTGGAAGCACGCTTTTTTTTAGATTCTGAAAACATGATTTTTTTAGGTTTGAGGGATTAGTTTGGTCAGTTATTAATGATTAGTTTACTTCATTTAAGTTTTTGTGAATTTGCACAATTTGATAGTTCTCAGATGATAGTACGATGTAATCATTTTCTATAAGATATCTAGGGTTTGTACGTAACATGTCTTCAAAACTCACGGCTCTTAATTTAGTATTGAATCCATGTACGACAATAAATAGTTCGTTTCTGTTGTATATATCTTGCGTAACAGATAAAGATCGATATCCGAATTCTTCTAATGCATCTTTTAACTTTTTATCTAACGCTTCGATAGCTTCTTTTTCTCCTGTGTTGAATTTGTAGATGATTTTAAAGTGCCTTGATTTGTCATCATTTAGCAATACTTTGTTTGCTAGTTTTGGCAATGAACTTTTGAGGATTTCTTGCGCACGCTTTCCTTCATCATCATTTGGATAGTTTAAGGCTACAAAGTTTAACGCCTTTTTGTACGCTACAAGTCCATCTAATCTAGCTAGCGTAATTGCTTTTAACATTTCAAATTTTGGCACAATTTCTTCACCTGTAAATTGTCGAATGTATTTTTCAGCATCAGCTAAAGCACCATTGAAATCTTGATTTGCAAATTTCTTGTATGTGTTAGCATATAGGTTTTCAGGACTGTTTTCGTCAGACGCAATAACATCTTGCGGATTTCTTAAAATCTGTGCATAACGACTTTGTCCATGATTGTTTAAAATATCGTTTTTGTAATCGTTTGCTTTGTCCGATTCTAAAAGCGTGTATATTTTGTATAAGTTGTATTTTGAAGGAAGAATTAATTTTTCTTCAGGATTGTTTTCTAATAGCTGCTCTAAACGATCTGCCGCCAATTGATATTCTTTAAATTTTTCCTTGTAGATTAATCCTAGTTGGTAGTATGCAAAGTTTCTTTCTTTACCAATGCTATCAATTACTTTTTCATCTGAAGGAATTTTATCTGTGTAAAAAGCTACCGAAAAGATATCATTTTCACCTTTACCATTTGCAGCATCTTTACTTTCTCCGCGCGTGTTGGCTCTTACAACAGTTTGCTTGTTTGATAAACGCCAGTTATCTTCTAACTCACGATCTCCCCATTTTTTTCTGAATTCGTTTTTACCATACGCAGCTGTCGTTTGATTGTAAAAGTAAAATTCATCACTTCCCGATCTGTTTGTCACATTGTTTCTACTGCTGGCAAATTCATTTGCTACAAAGTTTTCTTTTTGCTTTTCAGCTTCCAATTGCGCAGCTTCTTCTGCTTTTAGGATATCTATGTGCTTCTGAAAATACGATGTGCGTTCTTCTTCTGACAAACTCACTAAGGTTAAAATACTATCATTTACATATGCTATATCTTCGTATTTGATAACATCTTCTAAGTTTGCTCTCTTTTTTTCAATACGTCTAAATTTCTTCGTATTCTTTTTTAGGTTTAATAGTGTACTGTCATAATACTTTCCTGCATCTTTATACTTGGCTTCATCAAAACGCAATGCAGCCACATTTTCGTAGTCTAACGCTTTTAAGTATCTATCTTTAGTTGCTTTTTTAATTGACTTGTTAAAGAATTCTTCTGCAAGTACTAGCGAATCATTTTCTAAATGATATTCTGCTAATTGACGGTATATTCTATCTAAAAAAGGTCTGTTTTCACGATCTTCTGCTAAATCTGTCAGCATTTCCAAAAACTCTTCTTTGTTTTCAGGAGTTACTTCAAAGTTTCTCGCTTTTTCAATGTGTGCATTAATCATGTACACTCTTGGCGATTTTCTATTGAGATCAATTACTTTATCAAAAGCAATATTTGCGCTGTCTTTGTGTCCAAGTTCATTAAATAATTGTCCAATGATATAGTTGTAACGTCCTTGTTCTTCACGTTTTTTTGTAGCTGCTGCGGCAAGTTTCATCACTTGTACAGCGCTATCTTTATGTTTTAGATTGATGTACGCCTGACCTAATACAGCATTTGCATCTGCATATTCTTGATCTTCTAATTTTTCAAAACGTAAGATTCGCTTCAAGTTTGCAATGGCAAATTCATCATTTTCTAAACGTAAGTGTGTTTTTTCGCGCCAAATACGCGCTTCATTGATTTTATCACTATCCGGATATTCTCCTAAGATGTAGTTGAATGCTTCTAATGCTGGAATAAAACGTTGATCAAAATACCGTGCTTCACCTAATAGTAAGTAGGCTTCGTCCATTTGTGGATTGCGCTGCGTACCTCCAATTTCCATGGAATGTTTTTGAATCGCTTTTACTGCTTTTTCTTCTGCTTTTTCGAAGTTCGGATTTTTTCCACCTTGCCCTGGAAGCGTTAAATCGTCCAAAATTTCCATACGTTCTATAGGAAGAATTTCCCAATAGTTATCGACATAAGCATTCATTAATGCTTCACGACCTTCTTCAAAGGCTACTTTTCCATTGAATAATACATTGTATTTTGTAGTGACAGAATGAAAGTTTCTGTTGATAAATGTATCTTTTTTGGTAGAACAGCTAAAGAGTAAAATCCCTAATACTGATAGTGTTACCGATATATATAGTGTTTTCTTCAAGGTGAATCAATTTTGTATTTGTAAAACTAAAAACTTAATCATTTAGTATACAGAAGGGTAAAAATACATTTCTTTTTGAAAAAATTAATAAAAACGTGCGTAAAATGTGGGTTTTGGAGTTTTAAGGCTTGGGTTTCTTTAAGTCGTTTTGCTCCTTAATTTATTGGTTTGTTTGCTAAAAAGTATGTTTTTAAATATTCAATACTAGTATCTAGCTATTTTTTTGGGTTTTTAGCATTAATTCTTTTTCGTAATTCGTGTCAAATCCGATATAGGTTATTTCATCAATTTTTATTTTTTCATTTTCGACCCATTCAGCATCTTCATTTATGAGTTTTAATTCCACTTCTGTTTCTGAAAGGTTTTTAATTACACCTACAAAATATGAATCATTATCACCTTCGGTAAAGATTGCAATTAACTTTTCGTTTTTCAATTCTGACAAACAGTCGAAAAAAGTGTTCATTTTTTCGAGTGGTAATTTGTCAATAAATTCGGCAGCATTGTTATTTTTTATTTCACTTAGTTCTTCGTCATTCCATTCACGATATCTATTAATTTCATAATTCCTAATGATGGCAAATCCGTCAAATTCTTTAGTTTCTTCATTGAAGCAATTAAAAACAAATACTTCATCATTCGATTTTATGCAAATCCCAGCATATACTTCATCTCTGTTCGGAGCTAAGTCAACATAAATTGGCGTTTTATTTTTGATTTCGTTTTCCATTTTTTCAAATGATTTTTATTTTAAATGTTTGATAACGTATACAAAACAATAGTTATTATTGTTAAAGCTATAGTAATCTTATATAAGATCAAAGTGGTTTGTGAGAATTTAGTAATAACTACTTTCGCGTTAAGGATAGGAGCATTGTTTGAGCTCTTTTTGGTTTGGATTCCTGCCTACGCAGGAATGACAAAACGAGAAAGCGAGTACGGATAGCCTGACCGCATAAAAAAGCACTATACGTTACATTTCGAGTTACCTCAATGTTTCATATAGTGCTTTTTTATTGTGGGAACGCCCAAGTTTTATGTATAATTTTAATATCTCGTATTCATATTTGAAAGCTGGAAATTTACGAGTTTATATCACTCAATAGTTTTTTAAAGCCTAAAATTGATTTTTTCTTAACTTCTTCTTCTTGGAATTGTTCTGAAATTTGAACACATTGAATTGGAAGTTGATTTTTTTCGTTTGAGGTTAAGTTTTTTAAACAATTTGAAGATAACATGATTGCACCATCTACACTACCATCACTGATATTTTTTATGCATTCGCGTTCGCGTTTTGGTTCTTCAAAAGATTGAAATAATACAATGCGGTATCCAAATTTTGAAGCTGCTTTTTCAATGTAATATAAAAAACAACTATAAAAAGTAGTATTGATTTGTGGAATGATAATCGCAATGGCTTTTGTTTGTTTTTTACGCAAAGCAACCGCATAATTATTGGGCACATAATTGTGTTTAGACGCAATTTTTTGAATGGTTTTTCGTGTGGTAAGGCTAATGTCAAATTTATTATTCAACGCTTTTGAAACCGTTGAAACTGAAAAACCAGATAATTGCGATAATTGTTTTAATGTGATTGCTGATTGCGAAAAATTCATTTTTTTACGTCTTTTATAATCTGGATAGCTTCTTTTGTAAGTGCCTCAATTTTTTCTAAATCGAAGTCACCATTTTCTTTTTTCTTCATCAATTTTGAGCCCATTCCAACACAAGTTGCGCCAGCATTGAACCAACCTTCTAAGTTTTCTTTCGTTGGAGCAACACCACCAGTTGGCATAACGCTTGTCCAAGGTTGTGGCCCTTTGATTGCTTTGATAAATTTTGGCCCGTAAATTCCACCAGGGAATAGTTTTACAATTTCGCAACCTAATTCTTCTGCTCTTGCAATTTCTGTCAACGATCCGCAACCTGGCGACCACAATACTTTGCGTCGGTTACAAACAATTGCGATGTCTTCTCGCAATACTGGTGTTACGATAAAATTTGCACCAAGTGACATATATAAAGAAGCGGCAGCAGCATCTGTAACTGAACCAACTCCCATGATCATTCCTGGTAATTCAGCGATGGCATATTTTGTTAATGCACCAAAAACTTCATGAGCAAAATCGCCACGTGCTGTAAATTCTAGTAGACGAGCGCCTCCATCATAACAAGCTTTCAGTACTTTTTTGCTTACTTCTATATCATTGTTGAAAAATAGCGGAACCATTCCCGTTTCTTTCATTACCTGTGCTACTTCTAGTCTTGAATATTGTGCCATTGGTATATTTATTTTGTCTTAAATTTTATCTTGCAACTCTTCCTGAAGCATCTCCACCCATTAGTTTTTCTACTTCTGCAATCGTTGATAAGTTAGCGTCTCCTTTGATTGTGTGTTTTAAACAAGATGCAGCTACTGCAAAATCTAATGCATTTTGGTCATCTTCAGGGTATTTTAGTAATCCGTAGATTAATCCTCCCATAAATGAATCACCACCACCAACTCTGTCTACGATATCTGTAATTTGATATTGACGAGTTTCATACATTTTTGAACCATCATATAAAACGCCTGCCCATGTATTGTGAGAAGCAGATATAGAACCTCTTAATGTGGTAATTACTTTTTTAGCTCTTGGGAATTTCTCCATCATTTGTTTACAAACTGACAAGAAAGCTTCTGCTTTTACATCGTGTCCGTGTTTATGAACATCTAACCCTTCTGGATGAATACCAAAGTGCTTTTCTGCATCTTCTTCGTTTCCTAAGATAATGTCACAATACGACGTTAATTCGGTCATTATTGCTTCACGATCACCGCCATATTTCCAAAGTTTGGCTCTGTAGTTTAGATCTGTAGAAATTGTGATTCCTTTAGCACTTGCTGCTTTTACAGCTTCTAAACAAACATCTGCGGCTCCTTGTGATATTGCAGGTGTAATACCTGTCCAATGAAACCATTCAACACCATCAAATACAGCATCCCAATCAATCATTCCAGATTTTACTTCAGCTATAGCTGAATGTGCTCTGTCATAAACAACTTTACTTCCTCTACTTACTGCACCAGTTTCTAAGAAATAGATTCCTAAACGGTCTCCACCCCAAACAATTTTGTTGACACCAACACCACGTTTTCGCATTTCCATCATGGCACATTGTCCGATATCATTATTTGGTAATCGTGTTACAAAATCAACATCAACTCCGTAATTGGCTAATGAAACAGCTACGTTAGATTCTCCGCCGCCATATACTACATCGAAACTATTTGTTTGAGAGAATCTTAAAAATCCGGGAGGAGCTAATCGAAGCATGATTTCTCCAAAAGTGACTACTTTGCTCATTTTTATATTGTCTTAAATTGTTAAAATATCTTTTTTGCTTAAACGTTTAACCAAATCGTTAAAAATAAATCAAAACGGAGTTGTTTTGATTTTTAAGTATAAAAAAGCTACTTTTGCTTAAACGTTTAAGCAAATATATAAAAACTTAATGAAAAAAAAAAGAACTACGATAAAAGACATTGCTAATGTGTTGAATATTTCGCCTGCAGCTGTATCAAAAGCCTTTCATGATGATTCTAGAATAAGTGCAAAAACCAAAGCTGCTGTTAAACGTGTTGCCAAGGAATTAAACTATCAGCCAAATCATTTAGCAAGTGCATTGCGAAAAGGAAAAAGCAATTTAGTTGGCGTCATTGTCCCTAGAACAAGTAGTAACTTTTTTTCATCGGTGATTCAAAATATTGAAGAAGTACTGAATAAAGAAGGCTATAATATTATCATTACACAATCTAACGAGTCTTTTGAGAAAGAATGTAGAAATATAGATACCTTACTTTTTACGCAAGTTGATGGTATTATTGCTTCTATGGCGAATGAAACCGTAGATTTATCGTACTATGAAAAAATAAAGTCTAAAGGAATTCCATTGGTATTATTTGATAGAGGAGAGAATGATTTGAATGTTGATTATATTGGAATTAACGATTACGATAGTAGTTTTATGATTGTTGAACATCTTATCTCAAAAGGATGTAAACGTATAGCTCATATTGGCGGTTTTAGGCATACGCGAATTTTTAATAATAGAATTCGAGGTTATATAGATGCCATTCACAAATATAATTTGCCACATGAAAATGATTTATTAGTTGAGAGCAGCTTAACATTAGAAGATGGAAAGTTGAAAATGCAAGAATTATTAGCATTAGAAAATCCTCCAGATGCTGTTTATATAGCTGGAGATTATGCAGCTTTGGGTGCGTTGCAATTGTTGAAAGAAAAGAATATTAATGTACCAGATGATATTTGCTTGGTTGGTTTTGGGAACGAACCTTTTACTTCGTTAGTAACACCAACGATTACAAGCATTAATCAACATAGTGAACAAATAGGGCGATTGGCCGCCGAAACTTTTTTGGAGCGTGTTAAAATGGATACCGTAACACAAACGCTGAATAAAATTATTTTAGACGCAGCTTTGATTGAACGTGATTCTTCTATAAAAGACTAAGCGTTATTGTTTTAAAAACAATAACGCTTAGCGTGCTAAAAAAACCAAATTTCATTTATATTTTATATTCCTAACGCTTGTCCACCACCAATTTGGATCGTTTCAGCTGTTATGAATGATGCGTCTTTACTAGCTAAGAAAGAAATAACGCCTGCTACATCTTCTGGCTGACCTAATCTTCCTAACATAATATTGTTGGCCCAAGAAGCAAAAACTTCTGGTTTTGTTGATTTAATTTGTGCGTGAAAAGGCGTGTCAATCGTACCTGGTGATACTGCATTTGATCTAATACCATATTCAGCTAAGTCTTTGGCTAACGCTCTTGTTATTGCATGCACACCTGCTTTTGATGTTCCATAGATTCCTGCTCCAGGTCCACCTGCAGTCCATCCTGCATTTGATGTGTAGTTAATGATAGAAGGATGTTCTCCTTTTTTTAGGAATGGTATCGCAGCTCTTGAAGCAAAAAATACAGAATCAAGGTTTAGTGCCATTACAAAACGATAGAAGTCAGTTGTCATTTCTTCAAAACGAGATCTTCCACCTAATCCACCAGCATTGTTAACTAGCACATCTATTTTACCATATTTTTCACCTATTTTGGTGATGTTTGCTGTTACTTCTTCTTCTTTTGTAACATCAAATCCATAGTATTCAGCGTCGATTCCTGCGTCTGTAAGTTGTTTTAATTTTTCAGCCCCAGCAGCGTCATCTATACCATTTAAAACAACAGTATATCCATCTTCACCTAATCTTTTTGCTACTTCAAAACCGATGCCGCCTGTAGCTCCAGTAATTATTGCAACTTTTCCTTTATTTTTACTCATAATGCTTATGATTATTTTATGTTTTATTTTATTTCTTTTTTTATGCTTCTATTGTTTTTCTAACTGGACCAATATTTTTTATTAGAATAAATATTGCTAAAACTCCCAATGCTACTGAAACACATATGGCAATAAATGCTGGTACGTACGATCCTCCAGCAGTGATTTGACCAATAAACCAATTCATAATTATTGGAGATACTGCTGCTATCATTCCTGCTAATCCTGCTAGTGTACCTACAGATGGACCTCTAAATAAATCGCTTGATATTGTTTGTATGTTTCCAATAGCAAATTGAAATCCAAATAATGCAAGTCCGGCTAAATAGATGAATGTCATAAAATTGTCTTCTTGAACGAACATAATTATACATACAAATGCTATCAATACTAAAAGACCTCCTAATGCTATTGTTGCTTTTCGAGATATATCTACAGAATATTTTTTTATGAGTTCTTTCACAAACATTCCTCCTACTATACTTCCAACAGCAGCCATTAAATAAGATATCCACATCGTATTTGCTATTTGCTCTATGCTTAATCCAAATTGATCATTTAAATATATTGGCATCCATCCTGCAAAAAACCACCAAATTGGCTCTATAAAAAATCGACAAACTAATACGCCCCAAGATTCTTTATGACTAAGTATTTGACCAATACTTAAGCTTTTTGCCTTTACTGTTGTTGTGTCTTCTTCTACTTTATCTATTCTACTAGAGAGAATTAAATTTCTTTCTTTTTCTGTTACCCAAGGATGCTTTTCTGGAGTTGATCTGTTTAAAAACAACCAAGGAATTACCCATAGTACTCCAACGACTCCTAAGATTACATAGGTAGTTTGCCACCCAAATCTTGTATACAAGAATACAATTACAAATGGAGCAATAACATTTCCTATAGATGCTCCAGAGTTAAAAATACCTTGTGCTAACGCTCTTTGTTTTACGGGAAACCATTCTCCATTACTTTTTACAGCACCAGGCCATAAACCAGCTTCTCCTAAACCTAGAAGACCTCTAACAATAGAAAGTGATATTAAACCTCTAGCAAATGCATGAAATGCTGCAGCTACCGACCAAACAATAATTGAAACGGTAAAACCTAAGCGAGTTCCTATGATATCATATAATTTACCTGATGCAAATTTACCAATGGCATAACATGCTAAAAACACATTAAGCATGATAGCATAATCAGATTTATCCATGCCCAAGTCTTCACCCATTTGCGGCCAGAGTAGTGCAAAAGCAGTTCTATCGATATAGTTTATTACTGTAGCTATAAAGATTAACCCTATAATCCACCAGCGTAATCCTTTTATTTTCATATTGTATGTATGTGATATACGAATCCTTGTACATCAAGCATTTGTATATTAGTTGTTTGAGCAAATTTGCTCAGTTATATTGTGTGTAATTTGTAATGAGAAGAAATGCGAATTACAGTTTCTACATATAAAATTACGTCCCTCCAGTATGTGTTGTCTCAATGTTGAAGTCGTGCATCTTCAAGATTGCGTGTGTATTTTTCTTTTAAATATTATAACAATATTGGTATAATACTTCAAAATGTTCTTTCATTTTTTCTTTTGCTAATTGCGGATTTTGGTTTTTTATGGCATTAAAAATACTTTGATGCTCTATGATTCCTGATTCCGCTAAACTTTTATCACAAAAATGATATTTTTCAAAATTTGTAATGATTTCTGGTGTAATGATTAACATGAATGTATTCATGGTACTGTTACCAGAAGCTTTAGCAATGGCTAAATGAAATAGTAAATCTTCTTGAACGGCATCTTCGCCATTGTTTACTTTTTCTGTATAGGCATCTAAAGCTGCTTTCATTTTTATAAGATCTTCATCTGTTCTTCGTAGCGCTGCTAAACGAGCGGTTTTAAGCTCTAATAAAATTCGAGTTTCTACTAATGATTTAAAATCGGGATCTTCCAATCGAAGAATGTCTTCAATCATTCCATTCATTGCGGTAACGCCAATGTTTGCTACAAACGTTCCACTTTGCGGAATTGATTTGAGTAATCCATAGAATTCAAGTTTTTGAATAGCTTCCCTAACATTACTACGTGTGACTTCAAACTTTTCAGATAGCATACGCTCTGATGGAAGTTTATCGCCAGGCTCTAAATTCTTAACATTGATTAAATCGCGTATTTTAGCGATAATCGTTTTTTGAAGATCGAGTGTTTCTGTTTTTGTTACGGTGTCTAATTTCATACTTTAAATTCCTCTAATTGGTTAACCAGATTTGTATGTTAAATTTATAAAATTAATAAAGAATACATACTAACTTCTTAAAAAAACTTTACTTGAATCTTACTGATCCATTTTGGACCAGTAAAATTCAACGAAAAGCAGATTCAAACAAATTAACTTTATTTTTAATGTGTTACTTCTAAACTGTAATAACGCACTTTTGCATATGATCCTTCATCACGTGATTGAAAGTAGTTTCCTGCTTTGAAATAGTTTTCAAAGATTCCCCACTTTTTCATATGAATGTTTTCATAGGTTTTAAATTCGTTATTATTTAGAACGATTGTCATTTTTCCTTCACTGACTCGAACTTCGAGTCTAAATTTTTTGAAGCCAACTTTTTGCTTAAATGTAAATCCTTTATCATTTCCCCATGCATCTTCGTGAAGCATTTCTTCATTTGTAGCATTTAAGTTTTTTAAGACTTTTGTTTTGACTCTTATTTTGCCATCTTTCCAATATATTTTTAACATTGGTGGCGCATTGTTATCTTTTTGACCAATAAGGTCACGTTGTTTGTTAGTTAAGCGACCATGTATTTGCATGATGATGACTCTGTGATATTTACCATCTTTATCACGAGAAACCTCATCAATTGCCAATTTCCCTTTCATTTTTCCACCTTGCTTAAATGTCCAGTTGACATTATTTTCGCCAGGCTCCATTTGTTCTCTTAATTCCGAACGTGAGTATTTAGTGTTTGCAGTTGTCGCTTTACTTGGATATGCATAGAAGACTAAAGCACCGCGTACAGAATCGTTGTACATGTATGGTATTAAATCTTTATTTGTAGCATAGTCTAGTATTTCTGGTGGTGACACTTCCTGCGGTTTTTTTCCATTGCCCGCAGGCGTTGTCACTTTCCAATGCGATAAATCAATTTTAGGTAATTTAAACTTTTTCCTCTTTTTTTTCTTCTTCTTCCTTTTTGTTTCTTTCGTAACAGTAGTAGCTTCAGTATTGTCATTTGACTGCGCAAAACCAATACTTAAACTAAAAGAAAAGAATAAAATAAAAAGCGTTTTAAAATTCATATATGTATTAGTTATTTGCTGTAATTGTTACAGAATCAGCTCGTATTTCTTCATCTCCACTACTATATCCATAACTACCAACACTACTATCTCCTCCTAAACCTCTTATGAATAGTGCAACACTATCATTAGCTCCAGCATTAAATATGAATGTATGTGTAAAATAACTATCATCATCTGGATTCGTTATTGTCTCAGTTATAATGTTATTTGCAGCATCTTCTACTTGCGCTACTGTAGTATAACCATAACCTGAACTAGGAAATTCTGTAGCAGTTGCATAATAAGTTGGTGTGTAACCAGCATCATAACCAGCACCTGCTAAAATTCTTAATTCAAGCATACTACCAGGATAGCTACCAGGCATACTAGCAATTTCTTTATGAGATGTAATTAATGTTATTGTATAATCTGCGTTTGGTGTAACTGCAAATTCTTGATATACATGGTCTGGTTCGTTGTTGTCAAACTTAACCACGTTATCAGAACCTCCATTACCAGAACTTGATTCTCCTTGTTCTCCAATGTCATCATTATCCCATCCTGAACATGAACAATCACTTGAATTCCCATTGTTTTTTGGTAGTTTATCAAAATCAGCATTGATTAATACTGGATCTGGAACTAATGGTGCTTCTGGCTCAACAACTTCAATAACTTGCATTGCAGTGCTTACTACACCTAATGCATCAGAAGCGGTTAAAGTTACTGTATATGATCCTTCTCCTGGATATGTAGTTGCTCCGTCAACTTCTGTTGATGTATTTCCATCTCCAAAATCCCACATGTATGTTGTAGCACTTGTTGATAGGTTTGCAAACGTATAGTTTTTCCATTCATCATCTGCTCCAGCTCCTTGTGAAAAGGAGAAGGCTGCTTCTGGTGGAGTTGCATCTGCAATTGATCCTTCTTCTGGCAGTTCAAATTTTTCAAAATCACTACAAGACTGGAATGCAAACGCCAATACAATTGCTGTAGTAAACCCAATTATTTTTTTGATTTGTTTTTTCATTGTCTTTTTTATTTTATTAGTAACCAGGGTTTTGAGTTAATACTCCGTTACTTAAGTTGATTTCTCTTTGTGGAATTGGCAATAATAAGTCAGTTGCGTTATAGTTGTAGTTATTTGCCGCTGAAAATGCAGAAAGTACATTTTGTGCTTCATTGAAACGGATTAAATCGAATAAACGATGGTTTTCAAAAGCTAATTCTACACGTCTTTCATCTAATAATTCTTGTTTCGAAATGTTTGTGACCATCGTAGTAAGTCCTGCACGATTACGTACTAACTGGAAAGAACTTAATGCAGCTGGAACAGCCGTACTAGTTCCGCCTGCCATAATAGCTTCAACGTGCATTAGTAATACATCCGAATAACGTAATACAATCCAGTCATTACCTGCTAATGTAGGATCAGAGATCATGAAATCGTCACCTGCGTGTGCATCAACTTCTCCATTTGGAATGTATTTTCTAACTTGATGTTGCGTTGGTTGTGAGATGTCTACACGATATGACACATCCAAACCTCTATTTCCTCCTAGAAGATCTAAAGCATCTTTAGCATCATTGGTTACATAATTAACTCCACTTGTTCTTCCGACAGCATTTAGCCATTCTGATGAAAAGTTTTGACTATCTACTCCAGCAGCATTGTATCCTATAGCAAATATAACTTCGTTGTTTCCTTCGTTATAGAAGACATCTTCAAAATTTGTTTCTAATCCAAAACCACTTCCTATTACAGCTTCACATAAAATTTGTGCATCTAAGTAGTTTGTACCTTGTGTTAGGTATACTTTTGCTAATAATCCTTGTGCGGCAGCTTTGGAAGCTCTTGTTCTATATGTGTTGTCTAGTCCATCAATGGCAGTTAGTAAATCGTCTATAATGAATGCATAAATGTTTGCTGTGGCTACTCTTGTAAAAGAGATTTCTTTATAACTTGGATCAGTAATATCAATCACTTGATCTACTAATGGAATATCTCCATAAAGGCGTACAAGGTTAAAGTATGCATATGCTCTTACAAATTTAGCTTCTGCTTCAAAACGTGCTCTGTTTGCATCAGATGCAACCGCTAAGTTTTGTAATACTACATTTGCTCTAAATATTACGTTGTAAAAACTTCTGTAATAATCGGCAACAATTCCATTGTTTGCAGAAATGTTATAGCTTTCAAATTGTGCAGCTTCTCCTTCGGAAGCCTTTGTTCTTGTATTATCACTTCGCATTTCAGTAAGATAAAACTCTACTTGTGTTGAGTGAGAATCATTTGCAGATGTTGAGTTTACTCCTTGGAGACCATCATACATATTTATTATTCCATTTTCAAGTTGCGCTTCTGTTGTATAGAAGGTGTCAGCATTTACTAATGATTCTAATTCTGGCGATAAGAAATCTTTCTCACAAGAAAACACAGTAACTAGCAATACTAACAATGCTACAATTTTTGTTTGTTTCATATTATTTTTCATTTTAGTTATGTGTTAGATTAAAATTCTACGTTTAAACCAACAGTTATTGTTCTATTTATTGGCGATCCTGCTCTTTGATATCCATACGTTGTTGGTGATGTAGTGTTAATTGATTCTGGATTGAATCCTGTATAATCACTTGCCGTAAAGTATAATAAGTTTTGACCAGTTGCATATATTCTTGCTTTCGACAAGAACACTTTTGATAAGATACTATCAGGTAAGTTATACCCAATGTTTACCGTACGTAATGCTACATAAGAAGCATCTTGAATGATGTCGCTTGTAAAAATCTTTTGTTTAATAAATTCTTGATCAGGAGTTGAAGAAATAAAATCTTGTGAACTGTTGAAATGGTTGAATAAATACTGATCTCCCATGTTTCTAATTTCTGCTCCGTGACTTCCTTGGAACATGAAACTTACATCAAAGCTTCCAATTTTGAAATCGTTTGTAATACTCCAAACTAAATCTGGATATGGATTTCCTAAGATAGTTTTATCATCATCATCAATTACACCATCACCATTTAAATCTTTTACATACACATCTTGTGCTTCTCCACCAATTGGGTGATATGGGTTTGCTATGTATTCTAAAGGAATATCACGATCTACAACCCAACCGTAGTACGATGAAATAGGATTCCCAACTAAGTTAATCCATTCCGCAGCTCTTTTACTGTCTACATTTTGAATTTGTCCGTTAGAGTCTGCAAAGTCAACCAATTCGTTTTTGTTACGAGATGCTAACATTGTTGTTGACCAACGGAAGTTTTCTTTTGTAATGTTACGTGTACGTAATTCAATTTCAAATCCTGAGTTTTCAACTTCTCCAATATTAATTAATCCGCTATCAAATCCTGTAGTTACAGAAACCGGGTTGTCAATTAATAGTTGATCACTTGTTCTTTTATAGTATTCAACAGAACCTGTAACAACATTGTTAAATAATCCGAAGTCAATTCCTGGGTTAATTTCAATAGAACGTTCCCATTTTAAGTTTGGATTTGCCAAGTTAATTGGGTTGAATCCTGTTGCAATTGTTCCGTCAACTACTGCTGTAGAAGATTGTAAAAGTGATAAGTATGGGAATTTGTCTACTAATACATTTCCTGTATTGAAAAATGGATTTCCTGTAACACCATAACTTACTCTTAGTTTTAAGTTGTTAACAACTTCGCTTTCGCTTAAGAAATCTTCGTTAGAAGCAATCCAACCAACAGAAGCTGCTGGGAAGTTACCATATTTGTTGTTTTCTCCAAATGCAGAATACCCATCACGACGTATACTTAATGATACTAAGTATTTGTCATCATATGCATAGTTAACTCTTCCTAAGTATGATAATAATCGTTCAGGAAATTTATATGAAGTTCCTACTACTGTTGTAGGATCGGCTCCTGCTATTGTTTGTACTAAGTCAGAATCATATCCACCTCCAGAAGTGCTTTCAAAAGTCGTATCCCATTTTTCAGCAGAGAATCCTACAATGGCACTAATTTCGTGCTTGTCAAATGTTTTGTTGTATGATAAGATATTATCAGTTACCATGTGAATTCTATTCTGCGTAGAGATAAGAAGGCTTGTTGCGGCAGATCCATTTCTGCTCGATTGTACACCTTGCCAACGATCTCTTCGTGTATTTTGAAAATCTCCAGAAAGTGTAGTTCTAAATGCTAAACCATCCAAAATTTTATAGTTAGCATAAAAACTACCTGCAAGTTTGAATTTGTAATCATTACGATCACGTTCCAATACTTTTGCGGCAGGGTTTGTATTAGAAGTATTACTAATATCTGTTCCACCTGAAGCTACAGGCGTCATTGTATTTAAATCATAATCATCAAACATACGTTGTACTGCATAATCTCCAATTTGAACATTCGCATATTTCCCACCATCTCTCAATCTGTTTACAAATCGAATATTGTTTTCGTCAATATATAATGGTAACCAAGGTGTTTGACGTAAAATATCGTGTGTAGAACCATCAAAACGTCTTCTGTTTGTATATGATGGTGTTAAATTAACTCCAAGCGTTAGTTTGTCAGTTATTTTTGAATCTAACTTTATTCGCATTGAATATCTTTTGTAGTCATCAGTTAACAATACACCTTCATCGTGAATGTATCCTAAAGAAGCGCTAAATTTTGTCTTTTTGTTTCCACCTCGCATATTGAATGAATGACTTGTAATTGTCCCTCCATCAAAAATAACATCTTGCCAATCTCTATCGGTTCCAATTAATTGCTTGTAACGAGTTCTATCAGAAAGTGTTCCTGTTGCCGCCATTTCAGCAGCAGCAGTTTCAGCAACAGTAAAGTAATAGTCATCACTTTGTCTTGCTTCCTTGAATCCCATAAATGAATTATATGAGAATCTTGTTTTTCCTTCTTTTCCTTGTTTCGTTGTAATTAAGATCACACCGTTTGCACCTCTTGATCCGTAGATAGAAGCAGAAGCAGCATCTTTTAATACTTCAAATGATTCAATGTCATTCATATCAAATGAACCTAAGAAATCACTATCAACAACCAATCCATCAACTACAATTGCAGGATCAGAACTACCAGAAATAGAACCAGTACCACGAATACGGATAGTTGGCGCAGAACCTGCTTCACCTTCCGTAGCTTGTATATTTACACCAGAAACCTGACCAACTAATGCTTCATCCACACGTGGAACAGCAATTTGTTCAAGATCTTCATTTTTCACTTTCGAGATAGCTCCTGTTAAGTGACTTTTCTTTTGTGTACCATACCCAATAACAATTACTTCATCAAGTTGTGAAGCATCTTCTATAAAGGTAATATTGAGTGTTTTTTGAGCGTCAATAATTACAGTTTGTGTCACGAATCCAACATACGAAAACTGAAGCACGTCACCTTTAGTGACTTTTATTTCGTAGTTCCCATCAAAATTTGTAGTTGTTCCTTTTGATGTTTTTACATTAAGCACATTTACACCAGGCACAGGTTGATTGTCCGCTTTAGCAACAACAGTTCCTTTGATAGTAAAGGCTTCCTGCGCATACATTGAAACGCAGAAGAGTAGCATTACAATGTAGGTTAGCTTAGTTTTTAAATTCATAATTAGTTTTTTTAATTAGTTAGTATTGAACTAATTACTTAAAGACATATTTCTGCCGTTAAAATTCATTTTTTTTGTATTTTAGCGATCTGCATGTTACGATAAGTAATTATGTATAATTTTACTTCCCTCCAAAGAAGTAATTCTAAAAAGGATAGGCGTGCACCTGTCCTTTTTTTGTGGCTAACCAAACTGGTTTACCAGATTGGTTTACCAAATATATATTAAATTTTTGTTAAATAAAAATTAATTTATATTATTTCATAAAGTCCTTGCGTATAGGACTGAAGACGTCAATAAGTATTCCTTCTTCCGTGCAAGTTGCTTTATGCATACATGTGGTGATATATTGATTCTCTATAATCAAATAAAACTGTTTCTACTTCTCGTAATGATTAGCAGATTTTTTCTTTATGACTTATCTCCAAAATAAGATACTTCACCTCCACTTAAGAAATCTTCTCTTACAGGGCTAAATGTGTCAATTAATTCTCCTTCTTCTAAGCAAACTGCACTATGTAATAAATTAGGTTCAATATAAACTCCATCTCCTGCTTCTACAATTTTCTTTTCTCCATCAATTTCAAATTCAAATTTACCTGAAACACAAAAAGTAGCTTGCGTGTGAAAATGTTGATGTGGTGCACCTAATGCTCCTTTATCAAATTTTACTCTTACCATCATGATTTGATTATCGTAACCTAAGAATTTTCTTGATACTCCACCACCTAGCATCTCCCATTCCATATCTTTTGAAATGATGTATTTTTCACTAAATCGATTCATTTTTTTTATTCTTTTATGATTATTTATTTGAAATAATAAGAACCTACCCAAGTATAATTCTTATTGTTAATTTTTAATGCATGTTTTGCTTCTTTTGAAGCGTTTGTATTTGCTGTTATAAATAGCTTAGTAATACCATTTATATTTGTTATTGCAATTGCTGTGTATTGATCGGAGTCATACATCAGTTTTAATTCTTTTATACTACTGTTTGAATTTACAGCAGATTCTGAAATAGGACTATAACTACCATGAGCCTCTATTGTTGAAACAAAAAGTGTATTTTTTGTATTTTCTCTCCTTAACAATAATGCAGGATCTTTACGTAAATTAAACTCCGGATCGTTTGCTCCAATTCTCGTAAATAGTAATTCATCCTTATCATTAGTCACTGTTGTTAGAGTATAAAATTTACGGTTGTTTAACCAAGAGAATTTAGAATTATCATTATTTGCTTTTGCAGAACCTTCTACATACAAATGTTGGTACCCGTTTTTGCTTCCTAAAGGCTTTAAAGTTTCTTGTACTTTATATTCAAAATTGGTATTTAATACTTGGCCAAAGAAATAATAGGGGAAATCATATTGATTAGCAGTTTTTGAAACAATCTTCATGATATCTAGTAGATAAGGTTTTTCGAAATCGGCATCTTTTATTATTGCCATTGTTCGAAGCATTTCCGTATTAGGATATGCATTATCTTCTTTCGCACTTACTACCTGAACGTTTTCATTTTCTATAGAAAAGTAATGTAACTCCGAATGGTGCTCACTTCCTATTTCGTATTTTCCGTTAAAGTGAGAGGTTTCATTTTGAGTGACCGTATTATGAGCAATAGTTTGTTTTGCCCAAGTTTTGTTTTCTTTCAAATAGTTTCCACCACCTTTTTGTTCAATATTTACAAAGCGTGCTAAACCATAGTCTTGAATTATTTCATCTCCTTTTTCGTATAATGAATATGATAACTTATCGTAATGACCATGACTTGATCCTTGCGCAGTATATTTAAAGACAAGCTCTATGTTTTCACTCCTCAGAATACCAACGCCACCTTCGTTTCCTTCCGGACCATCTGATAAATTTATAGACTTTTTTGTGAATGGTATTGCTTTTCCATTTTTAACACCTAATGCAACTGCTAAACCCGAATCGTCTAATAAAACGCGGTCTTGTTCTTTTGCTATACTTAGTAATTCTAGATTTTGGTTTCCATAGTGATAAGATATATCGACAGCAGTTACTAAGGCGCTTGTGTAATAAGACATTCCTTTTTGACCATCGTTTAGTGGAAAAAAGTCACCATCTGCATCCGATAAATTTAATAATGCATTTATAGAATTTAAAAGCACTCCATTTTTGTATTCAAAAATCTTTACTTCTGGTCTTACATTGTGTAATGCTTCAGCAAAAATTAAAAAAGGATACATAGCATATCGTTGATAATATGGACCTTCATTATAATATCCGTCCGGAGAAAAAGGTTCTTCTATATTCGCTAAAAAACCAGCTTTTCCGTTTTTGTTTATATAACCTCCATCATCATCTTTGGATGTTTTATCTAAATCAGTTCCTTTAATACCATATAAAGCACGTTGTATTAATTCTTCATCATCCATTACCAAACCAATCATACCAACAGCTGCATTTCCCCAAGTGCTATGGTTATGTACTCTGTTATAAAACTGAGGACTGTTTATTGAAATATGATCTGCAAATGGTCGAAAAAGATTTATTTCTAATTTGTTTCGTTCTTCTTCCGATAAATAATTATAAATACAATCGTATGCCTGACTCACATATACTAACCAATTAGAATCGTTTAAACATTGCCAAAATAATTTACCTCTTGCGTAAGAGCGAGTTTTTGGATGCAATGGTAATGTTTTGTACATCACTTCATATTGCATCAACATATCTTTTACATATTTGGCATATTTTTCATCGTCTAAGATTTGATATAAAACACCAGCTTTTTGTAAAACTACGAAATTACGCTTGTGACGTGCATGTGTATATCCACCAGAATAATCTTTTGGAATTGGTACATGAATTCCAGAAGCAATTTCTGCATCAATTTCCACTTTCGTTTTCGCTAAGGTTTTATCAAATAGTGGAATTGTTCCAAGTTGTGCTCTAATATCCGAAACACCTTGTTTGGTAAGAATCAACTTTGGATGTGAGCTTATTTGCGACGTTTTAGCAATTTTAGTTTCTTTTGCACAAGAAACAGTAGTCCCCATAAACAATATACTAAATAGAAGATTTATTACTGTGTTATGATTCAATTCCATTATTAGTTAGTTACAAAATATGATCCTTGATTGCTATAATTCAATTTATTTTGGAGGTGTCCCCATACCTATTGTCGCTTCTCTAAACCACACTTCTGTATAACATCCATTTTCATATTGTTTAGCGATGTCACCTCCATAGGTTTCTGCTCCTGCACACCATACCATATTTTTTTCAGGACTTTTCCCGTTGGTTTGGTTATAAGCACCTTGTTTAAAATAGTTTAACTCTCCACTATATGCAGTAGCACGTTCAACACCATCTTGTCCTATTGGTACGAATAGCTTTTTTACTTGTGCTGGTAAGTCTGATTTTTTGACATATTCAGATGAAATAAGATTTTTAGTAAATGTTTTTGTTTCATGTCCGTCACTTTTAAAAGTAAGATACATGATCCCTTTATATACATTTACTTCATAACTAAATTCTTCACCTAATTCTATTCCATTCTCAGGTTCAGCAGGAAAATCATTTTTACTTGTTCCTACAACAGACATATCGTGTCCCCAAATAGCAGTAGAATAATCCCATCGTCCAGAGTTATCATCGCCAGCGGTATTAATTTCATAGTTCCAGAATACAGATCCTTTTGTATGCCCTGGGAATTTTTTGTAGAATAATTTAAATGGTTCATTTTCATGTCCTTCTCCACTATGAATTTGACCAACTACTGTTGCATAAGACGCCGCAACTCTAGCATCACCAGAAGTGGAAACTTGCATTACTTTACATGTACCTGTTAACTTTCCTCCTTCTTCAGGAATCCATTCTCTTTTTTCGTGTAACTCAGTTCTTGTGTTGCTTGAGTTTTTTGAAGTGACACCAGAATTTGGAGTTTTGTAAACTACCCAACGTCTTGTACCATCGATTACAGTATAGAAAAAATCTTTATGTTCGAGATTGACAAGATTGTCCGCTTTCGTTCCATCTCCCATTAGTATTTTAAACTTATCCATAAAAGGAATCACTTCACTTGGATATACTATTTTTGCACTTAAACCATCATTTGCTTTGAAATATCCTTCATTGGATATTGCGTCATCACTTATAGTGATATTTGCTGATTTAAACCAAACCTCAGCATAATTACTATCTGCATATTGTTTTTGAACATCACCGTTATGAGTTTCAGCTCCTGAACACCATACTTTGTTTACTTTAGGATCTTTCCCATTCGTTTGGTTGTAACATCCCAATTTAAAAAAGAGACCTTCACCAGTATATGCATTTTTACGTTCAACACCATCTTGACCTATTGGTACAAATAAGTTCCTTACTTGTGCTGGCATGTCTGAACTATTTGCATACTCTGAAGCGATTAAGTTTTTAGTGAATGTTTTGGTTTCATGTCCTTTACTCGTGAATGTTAAATGCATCATACCTTCCTTAATTTCCACATTATAACTAAACTCTTCACCTAAAGCAATTCCGTCTTTTGGCTCTGGCGGATATGTATTTGCATCAGTTCCAACCACAGAAAAGTCATAACCCCAAATTGGGTATGAATAATCCCATCTTCCAGAATTGTCGTCACCTGCGGTATTTATTTCATAATTCCAAAAAACAGAACCTTTCGTATGTCCTGGAAATTTTTTGTAGAATATTTTTAGTGGCTCGTTTTCATGTCCATCTGCACTATGAATTTGACCAACTACAACTGAGTACGTTGCCGCAACAGTAGCGTCTCCCGTTTTTGAAACATTCATTACTTTCAGCGTTGCATTCATTGTGGCATCTGTCATTGGCGACCATTTTTTTAGTTGTGCCAGTTCAGTTCTTGTATTGTTTGATGTACCATGCGTATTTCCTGCATTAGGTGATTTGAATACAACCCAATCTTTTTTGTCATCGTTTACCGCATAAAAGAAGTCTTTATTTTCATAATCAGTTGCCTTACCTACATTAGAACCATCACCTAAGATTAAGTTCCAATGTTGAAAAAATGGAATTACATCATTTGCTTTAAGACTTTCTGTTACATTTTCAGTTTTGTCAGCAGGTTTTTGCTTTTTGCTTTCACCACAACTATTAAATAATAAAATAGCGCTTATTATTAATATAAGATAGACAGAAACTGGCTTAAATATTTTGAGATTCATGTTATACGATGTGTTTTGTAATAATTGTAATAGTTATGCTTGATAATTTATATCAGCATGTCTTTTATAAAATAAACTTTTATTAGGATTGAGAAATTACTCTTTAATTATTTTTTTAGTAACACTTCTATTATCCGTTGCTATTTTAACTAAATACATTCCTTTTTTAAGATTAGAAATATCGATACTATTATTAATTTCATTAGCAGTCAACACCTCTTTACCTAAAATATCATAAATACGTACTGAAACTGAATCAGTAATATTCGTTTGGATATTTAAAATGCCTTTACTTGGATTAGGATATATTTTGAAATCGGAAACTGAACTAACATCATCCAAACCTAAAGTAGCGTCAGAAACTATTAATTCATTCGAATAGTTAAACGCTTTATCAACTGCGTAAATTTTGTAATAATTACCTGCGGCATATGTATCTGTGAAATTTGTATCTGTACCAATGTAAACTACAGTTCCTGTAAGGCTTCCTGTTCCGTTAGTTGTTGTGCTGCCATATTCATAAATACCATTTTGATTTGGATCGTTATCTGCATTTGGCGCTGTAGTATATTTAACAACGACATAACCTCCATTGTCAACACCGCCTGAAGAAGCAGTCCAACCAATAGCAGCTATACCCGAATTATCAGCATACGTGCCAGCAGTTGGGTCGCTTGGTGCTGTGTTATCAAAAGCACCTGCATAGACTACAAAATCATCAATTCGTACAGTAGCAGTATAATTATTATCATCACCATCAAGTCTTGCAACTGCCCAATTAGAGGCATTAAAAGTAGCGCCAGTTGTTATGGTTCTATATGTTTTAGTGTATGTGTTTGCTGCAAATGCAGTAACGTCTGTGGTATTTCCTGCAACTCCTCCTGAGGTATTATTTAGATAGATACCTGCATCTAAATCATTCGTCGGATCGGTTGGAGCTGAGTAAAAATATTGAACCGTATATTCTGTATTTGCTTGGATTGTTGGATTTGTTGGTGATGGCGATTGCATACGAACATTGTTAGCTCCAGGTGTTACAGCCCATGCTGCTGAAAAAGTACCTGTTCTTGCCAATGCAGCATCATCTGTCATATCTCTAACGGCAGAATTACTTGTTGAAGATACCGTCCATTGTGTTTGCGCTGTTCCT
Source organism: Kordia sp. E (assembly GCF_056033805.1). Taxonomy (NCBI): domain Bacteria; kingdom Pseudomonadati; phylum Bacteroidota; class Flavobacteriia; order Flavobacteriales; family Flavobacteriaceae; genus Kordia; species Kordia sp. E. The sequence continues at coordinate 1,099,333 of NZ_JBRASR010000002.1, read as the reverse complement.
GCTTGACTACCTCCAGCATTAGACATTGTATTATCTGCTGTTTGTGTTTCCATTCCACCATCCATTTCAGGGAATTCTCCAATAACTTGACCAGAAGTTGCTGCTGTAGTTGCTCCAGAATACACAATCTGTGTGTTTACACGTTGTGCTTTTCTACTCGTTAATGTACTTGGTGCAGATGAAGAACCTGCTCTATAATTAAGAGATTGGTGTGCTGTATTACTCCAATGCCAATTTAATGAGCCATTACCAGAAAATAACACATTTGGTTGTCCTGCATCTGCTGGCACTAAACCAGAAGAATCCCAATCGACAGCAATTTCTAAAGAGTCACCTGTATAATTGAAAGGTGTTGATAAAACAAAACTCAAAAATCCTTCGGCACCAGGAAAGTTATTTGTTGTATTAAATGTATACGTTCCCACAATAGTAGCTCCATTTATTGCGTCTGTCCAAGTACTACCATTAGCTACTACTTCCGTTGCACTAGAATTTCTCATATAGATTGTCATCGTAGCATCACCTGAAGCTGTAATAATGTTAGAAGAACCCAAATCAAAGTTTATTTGAGATATGGTTGCTGAAGGTGCTAAAGATGCTAATTCCGTTGCAGTATAAAGTATACTAGCACGAGAATATACTGAGCTTGAGCCACTGTCTGAACGTTGAAAAGGACCTCTAGTTGCCGAAGAAGACGTATCTGTACCTAAAGTTAGCGTTGTTTGCGCTTCTGCAAAACTTATAAAAAGTATTGCTATAAAAAGTAATTTTATTTTCATATAATGAGTTTTAATGAGTTAGATATAGATTGTAATATTTTATATAAGAAAATGCATTTGCGTCTGTTGTTATCAAATAATTGCCTGCTTTGAAATAGTTTTCAAAAGGCCATTTATCCAGACTTGTATCTTCGTATATATAAGGTGTTTCGTTATTGAGTTGGACACTTAAGCGAGCATCTGAAGCGATTATTTCAAAGTCAAACGCATCATAACCAACATAGCCAAGATTTTGTTTGATATCGCTCCAAATTGTATTTGAAGTCGTTAATAATGCATCACCAGAAGTAGTTTCATCTACTAACGATTTTTTGTGTGACCAGATATATCCATCTTTCCAATATATTTTAAGTAATGGCGGTCCATTGTTTGATGAAAAGCCATGTATAGCCATATCTTCTTCTGAAATGATTCCATGAATTTGCATGATGATTACGTCATGAAATTCATCACTTGAATTAGTGTCTTGTGAAACAGATGCCACTTTTAGACGTCCTTTCATTGTTCCTCCTTCGAGTAATGTCCAGTTTTCTCTTGAGTTAGATGTATTGATGAGTTCTCGTAATTCAGTTCGAGAATATGAACTGTTTGTCGTAGATGATTCAGGGTATGTATAAAAAACAAGCGATTCATCATCTGTATCATCGTACATGAAAGGCTGTACTGGAGTTAATGTTTGGTATCCAAAATTTGTCAACTCATCAGGTTGATATTCATCAGGTTTTCCATTATTATTTTCATCTACAGGAAGTGTTACTTTCCAATTAGAAAAGTTGATATCTGCATAATTTACTGTTGGAGTTTCATCTGGTGGAACTTCATTTGAAGGAGTTTCAGTAGAGGTTGAAGTTGGTCTATCCAACTCATTGTCGCTAGAGCAACCTACAGTGAATACAATGCTTAACAGCAAAAAAACAATTCTACTAAGACTACTATGAAATGACTTTTTTGAATACATTTTTAAAATTGGTTTACCAGATTGGTTTACCAAATATAGTTATATTTCTGAATGCTGCAAATTTTTATATATAAAATGTATTTTGTCATGAGAGCTTCAAAATGGTTGCATTTAAATGATTCATACTAAATTTATTGACTCATAAAGTACAATGTGATTTATTGAAATTACATCCAGAAGTCTCCAAAAAATAAATAGTTAATTATCAAAACATTAAAACTTATAGCTTAAGAATTAGATTAAAGAAATACCTTTTTCAAAACTACCAAGTGAAAGAATTATTTAATCAGTATTAATTTTTGAATATCAATGATTTGCAATTAAAAGATAGGTAGTAACAATGAATAATTTGACCGCATAAAAAAAGCACTATACTTCACATTTCGAGTTATCTCAATGTTTTAATTAGTGCTTTTTTATTGTGGGAATGCCCAAATAGTTATTCTTCTTCTTCATTTCCGCCTGCAAAGAAGGCTTCTAGTTCTTTTAAGGTTGCTTCTGATTTTTGAATGTCTTTGACAACTTCACCTTTGTTGAGTACTACGATTCGATCTGAAACTTCCGTTACGTGCATTAAATCGTGACTTGATACTAATACCGTTACTTTCTGATCTTCTGCCAATTTTTTGATGATTCCTTTTAATCGAATTTGCGTCGTTGGATCTAGGTTTGCAAAAGGTTCATCCAAGATGATTACTTCTGGATTTCCTATGAATGAAGCGACAATTCCTGCTTTTTTTTGATTTCCTTTACTTAGATCTCGCAAGTATTTTTTTTGATTTAGAATTTCTCCATGAAAGAAGTCTTCAAATTGTGCTAATAAGCTATCAACATCTGCTCTTTTCTGCCCTCTAAGCTCGCCTATGAAGTAGAAATATTCTTCTGCGGTAAGGTAGCCAATTAGGAAACTTTCATCAATGAATGATGATGTAAACGGTTTCCAGGCTTCACTTTCATGCACTTTAACTCCATTGCTAGTGATGTGTCCGCTTGAAGGTTGAATAAGATCGAGTAGTAAACTGAATAGTGTCGTTTTTCCAGCACCATTGTTTCCAACCAATCCAAAACTTTGTCCTTTTGGAATTTCTAATGAATCTATTTTGAGTACGGTTGATTCTCCGTATGTTTTTGAGATATTATCTATTGCAATCATTGTCGTCGTTTTAGTAGATTATTTTTTTTCGCCAAATGCTGCGATGGTTTTGTATTTTCCTTTTTGATATGTTTTTTCAATGAAGTTTAGGAAGAAGTTTTTGAAAATTAATCCAACTATTCCACTGACTCCTAAACAGATGATTCCTGTTGTTAAATCAAATAGTAAATACGGAATGTATAGTAATAGTACTGGTAATAGCATTTTTGGCAACGCAATTAGTAATTGCGTCGGATTGAATCCTTGCGTGTTGCTAAATGCTTTTGCTTTTGCGTTTAGTTCGATTGGAACTCTGTTGAGTGCACCACCAAATAGTGTTACAAACGAATTGATTCCGATATTGAATGATGCACCGGCGGCAATCATTCCGAATATATCCCAACCAAAGTAAATGTATGGTGTACTGAGTATGAATGAGATTAAAACTCCTAAGACCATTAGGTACCATTTTGATTCTAAGTATTGTCTGTATGGAATGTTTTGACTCATCATCATTTTGTAATATTCACTATCCCATGATGGAACCATTTGTCCAAATGAGAATAGAAATCCTGCGGTAATGAATAGTGACGCAAACGCTAACATTGCTGGCATTTCTCGGTATACTTCTTGTGTAAAAAAGATAAGTCCATAAAACAGAAATAATGCCGACATAAATATTACTTGTCGTGGACGTTTGTTTCTCCAAATCATTCGCACATCATTTTTAAGGAATGTAGAGAGTGTTCCAAAACGATCTAAGAATGAAAGATCGGACGTTTCTACTTCTTTTACTTCTTTTGATATAGCGCCATCTAAATAGAAACGCTTGTTAAGATAGTTGAAGTTTAAGTAGTAAAGAAAGCATGCCAATGCAATTGGAATGATAACTAGATATGGATGATTGTATAATCCGTTGAAAACTGCTCCTAAAGGTTCTGTTATTTTATAGATTCCCAAATATTCCAATGCGCCAAAAACGGCTAGTAAACTTGCGGTGATGTAAAAAACTGTATTGCTTTTGTTTACTAATATGTTTAGGAAGTTTAGCGCTTGTGTAATAGCGACTACTGCGATAAACCAACAAATTACATTGATTGCTGAATATCCATTGAATAGTAATACCACACTGAATGGTATAAATATGAATAATGGTAGTATGTTGAAGAATGAAACCGCTGTTTTTCCAAGTAAGAAGTGAATGATTGTTTTTTTCTTAATGGGAATTGTCATTAACGGTTTGATATTCATTACAGGCGCTTGCTGCATGAAGTACCGAAAAGCCAAATCTACTAGAAACCAAAAGATGATATAGTTGTTGACTGTTATTAATGGATCTATAGCAGGGACCAATTCTTCCGCAATAAAAAAGAGTCCAATACCAGCAAATAAAGCCATTGCTCCAAAGTATAACGCAGCAAATACTAGCAATATTTTGATGGCGATCCCTTTTTGAAAAGCGGAAGATCTTGCAAATTCTTTCCACTGTAAACTTAGAAATTTTTTAACCATTGTATGTTTTTTGGATTGGGTTGATATGTAGTTAGTGTCCGTTTTTCAGATTTGTTACACCTTATTTCAAAAGTTCGTATTCTGGATACGTTTTATGCAATAGTTCTTCTGCTTTTTCGGGCAATACTTTTACACAAATATGAGTGAGGAATATAGTAAAAACTATTAAAAGAGCAATTAGCAGTTGAATAGCAAAATGGTCTATTTTTAGAATGTCAGAATAGTAAATAAGTTGAAATAGATTCAATATAAAAACGCCTAATGTTCCTGTATTGAAAATCATTTCTTCTAGCTTCCACCTTTTGCCTGTTTTTTTCTTTCTTTTTTTATACTGCAAGCTATGCCAAGAAGTTATCATCACAAAATAAAATAATCCCATGATAGATAAAAATCCTAAAATCCACACGCTAGCTGCAACATATCGAATGATATAAAATAATGCTAGTATTGCACATAATGTTCCTATGATTTTTGGAAGTTTTATGTATTCTTGCATGAAACCAAAGATGATTTTCACATAGCGTTTTGACATGCTTATACTATGTTTTTCAATGATATCATTGAAACCAAAAACACCAAATTCTTTGAATTCTAAATTCAACGCGTCATCAAAAGATAGTGCTGGATTACTTTCCCAACGCTTCTCAATTCCATTTGCCAAATGATCTACCAACTCCGTTTGCAAATCGTAGTGTTCTACGTAATGCGCACGCGTGAATTTGTATAATTGATCTATTTGATTTGCTGTTAATTTCATTTTTTTAGCTATTGGGTTTTGGGTTTTGGATTTATTTGTACTTTTTTATTTAAAATTCAACATTTACCATTTATAATTGACTTGGGTTTGTTTGTTTTAAAGTTGTATAAACGGGAAATGTTTTGCACTTCTTTTTATACTATTAAATCATGGTATTTTTTGAATTCTTTACAGACTTTAGTATACCTAATAAAGCTTGCTTTTATGAATGGAAATAATAAAATAAGCATCAAAGCAAATGCTTGAAACTCCATCTTTTCATCATAGAAACTTGTATATACATTTGGAACTAACCCAAAAAGATTAATCCAAAGAAATACACTTGTCATAGACATATTGATGTGTAATGATTTTTTAGGAATTTCTCCTTTGATCGATTTGTATAAAATATTCACAAATGGATAGAATACGTATATAAAACCTATTGTAAGTGCCCATTTTTCTGAGTATTTTGAAACTGCAATGATGGAGGCAATCATCAATATAAATTCTATATAAAACTGTATTGATGTAAATAAGCTTATGACTTGTTTTACGTATGCTTTGAAATGTTTTCTTCCTATTTGACGTTGTTTTTGACGCTGCAATTTTTTGAAACCTTCGCCAGTTGCATATTTTGTAGACTTAACCCATTTTGTATTGTCCTTGTTAAGTACATATCCTTGTTTGATGTCGTTTCCAAAAGAAATTGTTACTTCTTGTAATGCGTCATCAAAACTGAGTGTCTCTTTTGTGATTTTTTCTTCAATTCCTGTTGCAATATGATCTAATAATTCCAACCGAACATCCCAATACACGACTCCACTTTGTCGCAAGTAGTCGTCAATGTATTGTATTTGTTCCTTTGTTAGTTTCATATTCTCTGTTGTGTTGTGCTCTTTGTTTGTAAAACGTTTAAGTTTCTTACTATCTCATCATGTAATTAATTCATGGTACTTTTTATATTTCGCATAGATGTTTTTGTGAACAAATAAACTTGTTTTTACTATCGGGTATACGAACAGCATTGTTATTGCTACCCAAAAAACTAGTTCAACATTTACTCCGTTTCTCATTCTTATGAAAATATAACTATGCATAATTATAATTAAGAACGTAGATAAGATTTTCGAACTCACTTCTATGTGTAAAGAGTTTTTTGCAGCTTTGTATCTACTAGTTAAATAGAGCGTTTTCACTATTTCTAAACACAACCAAACTATTGCTATTGCGGGCAACCAACCTATATAATATTGAAAAGAAACATATAGGAGTATTGTAAAAAACAGATAATCTATATAGAATCTTTGTGTGGTAAAGTTTTCCTTTAATTGTGTCCAAAATTGTTTTAGGTATTGTCTTTTAATTTGCTTGCGTTTTTTTGCTTCTAATTCATTGAAACCTTTGTTATTAGCAAATATTCCCGAAAAAAGCACTTCTGTTCTATCTCTATTTAATAAATGACGTTCTTGCACCGAATTCCCAAAAGCTATCGTTACTTCTAATAAAGCATCTTCAAAAAAAAGCTCTTCTGTTTCTATTTTTTCTTCAATAGCTACAATAAAATGATCCAAAAGCTCCATACGAACATCCCAATAGGTAACACCGCTTCGTTGCAAGTATTCGTCAATATGTTGTATTTGTTCTTTTGTAAGTTTCATGTTTTCTATTGTGTTCCGTTGTTTCGGTTTTGGATTTATTTGTACTTTTTTATTTAAAATTCAACATTTACCATTTATAATTGACTTTGTTGATTTGTTTGTTCGTTCGTTTGTATATTATTAATTCTATCATTTCTAAATACTCAATACTAATCTCTAATTACTTTTTCAGTTATTCAATACTCCATTTTGGATTTACCAATACTTGCATGTTTCGGATGTAATTTTCCAATTCTTTAAGTTTGTTCACCGTTTCTTTGCTTCCTTTTTCCGTTAGCTTATAATATTTACGCAAGCGATTGTCCACTTTAGCGACTTCTACATCTAATAAATCTTCAGCTTCAAGCTTGTGCAATGCAGGATATAAGGCGCCTTCCGTAATATTAAGTTCACCTTTTGTGATTTCTTTTACCTTTTGTGTAATTTCATATCCGTACATTTTTCCATTCTCTTCCAAGAGTTTTAAAATGATTGTATGTAAGCTTCCTTTATAGAGTTTTGAGTTTCCCATGACTTTATTTCTTATGTAAATATATACATAATTTTCTTATGCATAAGTTTTTTATGTATAATTTATGATGAAATCGTTATAATAGCCCTATTTGTTTGCTTATTTTTGCCGAATAATTCGCAAGATGCGATCAGTTTTTTATCAAAAAGATTACACAATGTCAGATTACCGTCAGCTAGAAATAGGTCATATTCATAGAGAAACACCAAGTGCAGTAAGCGTAGAGTTTACAATTCCAGCAGCATTAGAACCTGAGTTTTCATTTAAATCAGGACAATATATCACCATTAAGAAAACATTGAATGGTAAAGAGGTTAGAAGAGCGTATTCATTATGTTCTACTCCAAAAGAAAATATCGTAAAGGTTGCTATTAAAGAAGTTACAAATGGAACTTTTTCAACTTATGCAAATCAGGAGTTGAAAGCTGGCACTTTTTTAGAGGTACATCCGCCAGAAGGTAAGTTTGTTTATACACCTTCTTTACATAAAGGAGCTGTAGCACTTTTTGCAGCTGGTAGTGGAATTACACCAATTATGAGTATTTTGAAAACTGCTTTAGATTATGGAAATACAGTAACACTTTTGTATGGAAATAAGTCTGTAGAAGAAACTATTTTTCATGGCGAATTGATTGCTTTGACAGAAAAGTATCCTAACTTTTATTTGAAGTTTGTGTATAGTCAATCACGTGAAGAAGACGCTTTAACTGGGCGAATTGATACTGCTGCCGTAAATTATGTTGTAAAGAATCAAATGGCAGCTATTGATTTTAGTCAGCATTATATTTGTGGACCAGAAGCAATGATTAATACGGTTTCTGATACCTTAAAAAATAATGGTATTACTGAAGAAGCAATTCACTTTGAATTGTTTACAACTTCGTCAGAAACCAATGAAGCAGCAGAAGATGTTACAGGAAAATCAACAATTTCAATTACGGTTGATGATGAAGATTTTACATTTGAAATGGAAGCTAGCGATACAATCTTAGATGCCGCATTGAAGCAAAAGATTGATGCACCATATTCATGTCAAGGCGGAATTTGTAGTAGCTGTATTTGTAGAGTTACGGAAGGAAAAGCAATTATGGAAAAGAATCAAATTTTAACCGACAACGAATTGGCTGATGGAATGGTTTTAGCTTGTCAGGCACATCCAACAACTCCAACGATTAAGGTTGATTTTGATGATATTTAGACGATTTTAGATTTTAGATTTTAGATTTTAGATTTTAGATTTTAGATGGAAATTAAATAACCCTAACGTCATTTCGAGTGATTTTCGACAGAAAATTGTATCGAGAAATGCTTTAAAACTCTAAATAATCATGTTAGTTGAATAATTACTGAATTTTATATATTGATCACCTCAACAATTTTATCAAAAATAGCTTTCGGTGTAATGGTTTGCATTACGTTTTCATAACCTTCAGGATATTTGTTTCCGTAGATTGAAGTTGGCAATAGTGGATATTTTTCTCTGTCTGCTAATATTGCATTTTCATGCGATTGTCCAAATGGATAAAATCCTGCATATGGATGCGTTATTCCCCAAATAGTGACTACTTTTCTACCAAACATAGCTGCTAAGTGTGCATTTCCAGAATCCATAGATAGCATTACATCTAAGTTCGATATTAATACTAGCTCTTCTTGAAACGTAAACAATCCAGCACAGTTGATCACATTTTCGTAGTTGTCACTGAGTGTTGCGAGTTGTTTTTTATCTGCAGGTCCGCCAAAAAGAATTATTTTGTAGGTATTGGTTTCGCTTAGGTTAGCAATCACTTTTTCCATCAACTCAAAAGGATACGTTTTTCCTTCAAAAGCTGCAAAAGGCGCAATTCCAATCCACTTTTTTTGATCTTCACCAGTAAAAACAGTTATTTTTTTGATAAGTGGCAATTGCGGTAATACATCTTCTTTGGTGAGTGATATGTTGTATCCTATTTCTTCAAAAACATCCGCATAACGTTCGTGTGTCGTCTTGAGTTGCTTGAAGATTTTATCTTTAGTTTGCGTTAATGCTTTTTTATCTGCGCGTCCTTTGTCTATTTTAGATACCTTGAAACCACCAATTTTAAAATAGAGTCCTAAAATTTTAGATCGCAATACATTGTGAAGATCAGCAACAACATCTATTTGTAGTGCTTTTAATTCTTTGTATAGTTTGTATAACCCAAAAACACCTTTGTGCTTTCCTTTTACATCAGCTGTGTAAAAAGATACATTTGGAATATCTTCAAATATAGGTTTTAGGAACGCTCTGGAAACAACTGTTATTTGTATCGTTGGATACGTGCGAATCATAGCTTTGATAACTGGTACAGTCATAGCAACGTCTCCCATTGCTGAAAGACGTATGACTAGAATGTGTTTCGAAGATGTTGAAGTCATCATGTGATGCTTTGATTCTTTGAGACGTATGTTATTTGTTTTTGTTGTAAAGTACTGGATTTAGATCATCGTCATTGTACATTTTCATCTGCTTATACACTTTCATGTATTTGTCACCATTTTCGATGTCTGAAATTAATTGATCTATTGCTGTAGAAAGATCTACGCGTTGTTCTAACAAGATGTTTAATTTGTCTTGACATTTAGCTCTATGCGCATCTGAAGCATCCGTACGATCTGCTTCTTCTTGCATATGATATATTTTTAAGGCAAGAATTGACAAACGATCAAGTGCCCATGCTGGACTTTCAGAATTGATTGTCGCGTTTTCTTTTACAGTTACATCATTATATTTTTGAAGAAAGTAGCTGTCCACGTATTCTACTGTATCTGTTCTATCTTGGTTTGAAGCGTCAATATCACGTTTCAATTTTAAGGCAGCAACAGGATCAATGTTTGGATCTCTAATAATGTCTTCGTAATGCCATTGAACTGTATCAATCCAGTTTTTTCTATACAATAGGTGTTCTACTTTATCTTTTGCATATGGATTTTCGAACGATTGTGCTACATCATCAATGATGTGATACTTTTCAATGCTTTCTTGGAATATTTTATTTGCCAGATCACTAAACATATTTCTTGTATTTTGATACAAATATACGCTAATATTTGATTTTAGTACAGGAAATAAAAGCTATGCACCTAATGGTACATACTGCACTTTAAGAATGAAGTTTTAATAAAACAAAAAAAGCCGCTTTACAGCGGCTTTTCTTTGAGGTTGGGGATTGCAATTAATTATCTTTTTACAAATTTCTTACTTGCAACTTTATTTCTTGACCCGAACTTTACATAGTACATTCCTGGTCGTAATCTCTGTACATCTACTTTCAACTCTCCTCCAAAAGGAGTCGCTGTTGTAGTCATCATTTTATATCCTCTATCATTGTATATTTCAACAGTAACATCTCCACTAAACTCTTCTGCGTTGATAGCAATCTCTCTTACAGTTGGGTTTGGATATAATCTTAATCTTGAAGATACATCTACTGCTGCTGCTTGAATGTTTTCTCCGTTAGTGAATAATACATCATCAGTAGCATTATCTCTTGGCGTTCCAATAAAGTCAATTACGTCAATACCAAAGTTAACTCCTGAAATGTTTCCTGTCATAATTGTTGGGAACACTCCATCAGGGTTAGCAGTTCCTGTATCAGGATCGTATGTTGCTGTGTATGTTAATAGTGGTGGGTTTCCTGCAGGAATCACAACTCTAATAAATACTTGACCTGTTGGTACGTTGTTTACAACATAGTTAGGGTTTGTAAAGTTAAATGATCCGTTAGAAGTTTGCGTAAAGGCAACTAATGCATCTAAGTTAGGATCAAATGTTCCTGATCCATCAGTATCTACATAGATTTCTACTGCTAAACCATTTACTGAACCTTCTCCTGGATCAGCAATACCGTTTCTGTTATCATCATCAAATACAACTCCTGTTACTTGGAATGTGCTTGACATAACGTCAATTCCGAAGTTAGCGTTTGTAATGTTATTGTTTACACTTGTAAGTGCTAATAAACCTGGTGTTGTAAATGTTCCGTTAGACGGTAATGTAGGTTGAACAATAACGTTTTGTGCAGTTACACCTGTGAATGTGTATGTACCAGTAGCGTTTGTTGGAACTGTTACAATAGCAGGATCAGTTGAATCAATAACACCATCTGCATTTACATCATTGTAAAGTGTAACATTAATATTCTCTAATACTAATTCTGAAGGATCTTTTACTTGATCAGCATTATCATCATCCCAAAGAAGTCCACTAATATCATAAAGAATTATTAATTCTCTATTAATTCCAAAGTTAACAATTGTTGGTATTCCTGAGTTTAAACCAACACTTACTGCTGTAGTTGGTGTGTACTGGAATGTTGTTGTTCTTGGTGGAACTGCTGCTTGTATTACTACAAATACATTCGTTAATCCTAAGAATTGGTAGTTACCATTTCTATCAGAAAGTGTTTCCACTAATAATGGCTCACCTCTATCAACTCTTCCATTTTGGTTTAAATCATCATATAATCTGATTGGAATATTTGATATACCACCTTCAGAATCTATAATTCCATTTTCGTTATCATCATCAAATACAGTTCCTGAGATTGAATATGTAGCAGTTTGCTCATTGATTCCAAAGTTAGCACCAGTTACATCAGTATTTACTGAACTTGTAACAAATTCTGCTCCTGTTGTTAAGTTGTATACATAAGTACTTGTGTTAGCAGGTACTCCTACTTCAACTAATGTAGAAGCTGTAGTTACATTTGCAAAACTATATGTTCCATCTGCTGCAGTTGTTGTTGTAGTGATTACTGTATCACCAGTTCCAACTCTTCCGTTGTTATCGTTATCAGCATATAATGTTAATGTTATAGCGTCTAAGAATGCTTCAGTAGTAGTATCTGGAGATCCGTTTTCATTATCATCATCCCAAACAAATCCACTAATGTTATAGTTGATTGTTATTTCACGGTTAATTCCGAAGTCAACTCCATTTATATCTGTAATTGTAGAATCAGTTACTACTGTATCTGCAGTAGTTAATACATATGTGAATGATGCACCATTTGTTGGCACTGTTACTGTTACTAATGTATTACGCTCTGTTACTGCTGAGAAACCATAAGTTCCATCGCTTGCAGATGTAGTTGTAGCAATTACTGTATCAGCTGCTCCAACTCTTCCGTTGTTATCAACATCAGCATATAATGTAAGTGTTACACTTCTTAAGAAGTTTTCACCTGTATCAATTGTTCCGTTTGCATTATCATCATCAAATACAGTTCCTGCGATGTTGTAGTTGATTATTTGAGCTCTATCAATTCCAAAATCAACTCCAGTTAAATCAGTTAAAACTGACGTTGTATCTTGTGATCCAGCAGTTGTAAGAACATATGTAAATGCTGCAGTATCTGTAGGTACAGTTACTGAAACTATTGTGTTTTCTACTGTTACATTTAGGAAGTTGTAGTTTCCACTCATTGAGTTTGTTACAGTTGTTCCAATTACAGTATCACCTGCATCAACTACTGCATCATTGTTATTATCTGAGTATAATGTTAGTGTTACAGGTCCAATTGATCCTTCTCCAGCATCTTTTATACCATCTCCGTTGTTGTCATCATATACAGATCCTGAGATGTCATAGTTAATAACTTTAATTTCATTGATTCCAAAATCTAATCCTGATACATCAACAGTTGTTGAACTAGTTGCTTGTGTATTAGAAGTTGTTAATACGTATGTAAATGTTGCAGTGTTTCCTGGTGTAGTTACTACTACAAGAACATTTGGCGTTGTAATGTTTGCAAAGCTATATGTTCCGTCTACTGCAGTTGTAGTTGATGTTAATGTTGTATCAGCAACATCTAAGTTACCATCAGCATTGTTATCAGCATATAATGTAACGTTGATACCGTCTAAAACACCATCTCCAGCGTCATTTGATCCGTTTTCATTGTTATCATCAAATACAGTTCCTGAAATGTTGAAGTCAATAATTTGTACTTCGTTGATTCCAAAGTTAATTCCTGTTACATCAGTAATTAATGAACTAGTGTTTTGCTCTCCTGCTGTTGTTAACAAGTATGTAAAGTCTCCAGTGTTTGTTGGTACTGTTACAGCAACTACTGTATTTTGTACTGCTACATTTGTAAAGTTGTATGTTCCATCTACTGCAGATACAGTGCTTGAGATTACTGTATCTCCTGCGTCAACAACTCCGTTTGCGTTTGCATCATCATATAATGTTACTGTTACAGACTCTAAGTTATCTTCACCAGCATCTTGTGCTCCACTTTCGTCATTATCATCGTATACATTTCCTGAGATACTGTAATCAACAACTTGAACTTTATTCACTCCAAAGTCTAATCCTGTTATATCAGCTGTTGTTGATGTAGCAGCTAATAATTCTGGTGTTGTTGAGCTATATGTAAAGTTTGGTGTATTAGTTGGCACTTCTACCATTACTAATGTATTCTGAGTTGTTACATTTGAGAACGCATATGTTCCATCTACTCCAGTTGCTGTAGAAGTAATCATTGTATCACCAGCATCTAAAGCTCCATCAGTATTATTATCAGCATATAACATCATTGTTACATTGTCTAATCTTCCTTCTGAAGTTTCTAATAATTGATTTGCGTTATCATCATCAAATACAGTTCCTGAAATGTTGAAATCAATAATTTGTACTTCGTTGATTCCAAAGTTAATTCCTGTTACATCAGTAGTTAATGAGCTAGTGTTACGCTCTCCTGCTGTTGTTAATAAGTATGTAAAGTCTCCAGTGTTTGTTGGTACTGTTACAGCAACTACTGTATTTTGTACTGCTACATTTGTAAAGTTGTATGTTCCATCTACTGCAGATACAGTGCTTGAGATTACTGTATCTCCTGCGTCAACAACTCCGTTTGCATTAGCATCATCATATAATGTTACTGTTACAGACTCTAAGTTGTCTTCACCAGCATCTTGTGCTCCACTTTCGTCGTTATCATCGTATACATTTCCTGAGATACTGTAATCGATAATTTGCGCTTTATTAATTCCAAAATCTAACCCTGTTACATTTGTATTGATTGAATCAATAGCTTGTGTTGCAGATGTTGTTAATGTATATGTGTGGCTTCCAGTACTTGTTGGCACTGTTACAGCTACAATTGTATTTTGAATACACACATGAATAAAGCTGTATGATCCGTCTGTTCCAGATGTAGTTGTTGTGATTACTGAATCACCACTATCTAAAACTCCATCAGCATTATTATCAGCGTAAAGTGTTAATGTTACGTTATCTAATCCAGCTTCTCCGTTATCCAAAGTAGCATTTTCGTTATCGTCATCATATACAGTTCCGAAAACATCATAGTTTACAAGGATCTGCGCTTCATTAATTCCAAACTTAACAGTTACATCATTTGTAGTTTCCGATACAGCAACAACTTCTGAAGTTGTCAATGTATACGTAGTTGTAGCTGTATCAGTTGGCACTGTTACTTGTACTAAAGTATTTGCTACTTCTACACCGTTAAATTCGTAATTTCCTGATGAATCAGTATTTAAAGATTCGATTACTGTATCACCAGCATCTAAAGCACCATCATTATTGTTATCAGCATATAATGTTACTGCGATACCATCTAATTTAGTTTCTCCTTGTCCTCCGTTAAAGTTTCCGTTCTCGTTGTTATCATCAAATGCGAAACCTTTAATTTTATAAGATACTGGAGGCGTTAATCTAATATAATCAGAAGCATCCGTAATTCTACCAACATCACTACTGTTTAGTCCACTAATTTCATTTAGTGATCCAATTTGAAGATTGTTATAAGTTCTTAAACTTGATGGAGCCGTATAACTTTGTACGAAACTTTTAGTTGTACAAGTTGTGTGTGGACATCCATAGTAGTAATAAGTACTACATTGTCTTTTGTTCTTTAATAATTGAAGAGCACTGTTTTTATCTTTTGCCATTTGAGCATATACATCTTCATTGTTAGCCCAGTCATATCTGTTGCTATTGAAGTTGTATGCTTGTACTTGGTAAGAAGTTGCAGCGTATAATTGACCGTTGTCATCAACAACGATATCTCCTAATTCTCCTCTATATAGGAAACTTGAATACCACCAGTTGTCATATACAGGTGTACCGTTAGATACAGATGTAGTTTGTCCTGAAGAATCAGATAATCCAGAAAAAGAAATCTCTAATAAGTACATATAGTTATTGTACGTACTACTGTGGTAGCTGTATCCATAACTTTCAGCACTAGATGATGTTCCTCTTTGTTGTAAATCATCATCTGCAGTTTCGTCAGTTGGTAAATCTTCTTCAGGGATATAATCACTAACAAGATCGTTTAATTCATTAGCTTCAGCAGCTTCTATAATTTGGAAATCTTCAGGAGTTTCTCCAGTTCCTGTTCTACCACCGTTGTCAGTTTCATCAGCTTCCGCAGAAGAGTTTCTTGTAACTGGTCCATTAGTAAACAATGAGTTCGACACTGTTCCTGTCGCTCTTACATTGTTTGATAATTCATCTTTTGGGTTTGAATTACCTGAACTCTCTCCTCTACCGTAATAACAGTATGAAGGATATTCCATTGCGAAATACAATTTTCCATTGTAAAAAGTTGCTCCACCAGATGCTAATCCTCTAGAAGAGTACGCGTGACCTGTAGACGTAAAGAAATGTCTAACTGATCCAAAATTTTTGTGTGTATTTGTATACACATTGTAACCATAAATTGTCCAGTTGTAACTAGAGATGTGGTTAGAAACGTAAAAAATCCATCCTGAAGTGGCATCACTAGCGATGGAGTTAATTTCGTTTACATAAGGTGATGTTGCCAACAACGTAGCTTGGTACGTGTTCATGTCAAGTGTGTAAATCCTTTTCCCTGCTGAGATGATAATTGAATTATCATCAGTGGTCATGATTTCATTCTCGACAACATTTTCGCTTGTGGGCATTGAATTCGCGAAAACATTTGTCAGTCCTAATAAGGCTGTTAGGACCAAAAGAGTAATTTTAGTCTTCATTGATTTGCTGTTTAGTTACTATTTATATATGTACCAGACACATGAAATAGAAAAAATTAATAATAAGTTTGGGATGAGTTGGCTTAAAACTCGATCACAAAAATATTTGGAAAAATTCTAAAAAACAGACAACGGGTTTTCTTTTAGATAAAACGTCATTAAAATCGAGAAAAAGCATAATAAGACGTCTTTTTCTTACAAATATGTAGGTAAAAACAGTAATGATGTTACGGTTTTCGTGTTTATTTTAAATAAATACTGAATCCAAAACTAACAATCATTAGTAAAATGAGCAAAATATTCCCGACCCTTTTGTTTTCTATATTTTCCAGAACATTTGCTGTAGAAATACCTAATGGAAATAAGAGTAATATCTCTGTATTATTAGTGCTATTTTTAGCGAATAACACATATGTAATGCCTATAAAAAACAGCACATTAGTTAGTAAAAAAGAAATTCTTTTTTGAGAAGAATACGTTTTAATTTTTAGAAAAAAGATTACAAGATTAACACAAAAAAGTAAGGTAATCAGCGAATGAAGTGCTATTCGCTTGTAATTTTCCATAGGATACTCAATTTTTACATCAAAGTTGAAAATTTGATTTGTAAGTATATTTTGGTCTGTAAGATAGTTGTAGGTAAGGTAGATACAAATGATACTAAAAACACCAACAAACGGCACTAACCAATTTCTATAATCATTAGAAACATATAATAAGATACTTATATATATGATGAGCATGTACAAAACAACCCAAGAATCGAATAATAATGCTAATGTTATGTATATAGAAGCGTCTAATAATTTTTGTTTGACACTATGCAAGGATCGCAAACTTATAATTCTTCTAAATGCAAGTAATATTAAAACGTGGATGCAAACAATAGTTAGATGTTCAAATATGTTTGGAAAAAAACCTATAAAAAGCGTGACAATTAGTAGTGCATAATCGTTTTGCTGTGTTAAATCGTTCTTCTTTACAATAAAATCTACCATAAATAGAGAAAATAGTAATAGAAATAACACAGGAACTTGCAATGTTAGCATATCCATATTTAACTCGTTATTACCTGATAATAAGTAAATTACGAAGTAAACTAGCACAATTCCCGAACAGAGAATAAAATTTATTGGTTTTGATTTCCCAAAAACGCTTGTTATCATTTGAGGTTTTTATATTTTTGTACTGTAAATATAATACGATTTATCGATGAAAAATTTTTTTGAAGGAATTGCTAGTTTTTGTGAAAGCACACTTTTAGCTCCATTTGAATCTTTACGAGCAACGGAATTAGGAAGCTGGTTTGCTGCAAATGGAATTAACTGGATTTTTATGTTAATTGGTGCTACGGCTATGATTTATTGGGTTATGCAATTGAGAAAATTCGATAGTAATAACGAAGAACGCAAAGATATTTCGTCACATTCTTATTTATAAGTCAAAGCCGATATCTTTTCTATAATACATCTTATCAAAATGTAACTTGTTTATGTTTTGATAAGATTTTTTTATGGCTTCTTCATAAGTATTCGCTTGTGATGTAATTGCTATAACTCTTCCTCCATTGGTTACAACTTTTCCATCAGTTAATTTTGTTCCTGCATGAAATACAATAGAATCTTCAATCGCTTCTATACCTGTTATTTCTTTTCCTTTTTCATATGCTTCCGGATATCCACCAGAAACAACCATAATAGTTGTTGCCGCTTCTTCTTTTATACTTAACGAAACCTCATCTAGTTTTTGATTTCCTACTGCTTGGAATAATTCAACTAGGTCAGTTGACAATCTAGGAATTACAACTTCCGTTTCCGGATCGCCCAATCGTACATTGTATTCTATTACAAATGGATCGTTTCCAACTTTAATCAATCCTATAAAAACAAATCCTTTGTATGGTAAGTTATCTTTTTGAAAACCGTCAACAGTTGGTTTTATGATACGTGTTTCAACTTTTTCTAGAAATTCAGCATCTGCAAACGGAACTGGCGATACTGCGCCCATTCCACCTGTATTTAACCCTGTGTCACCTTCTCCAATACGCTTGTAATCTTTTGCGGTTGGAAGCGTTACATAGTTTTTCCCGTCTGTTAATACAAAGCAACTTAATTCAATTCCATCTAAGAATTCTTCAATTACTACTTTTGTACTTGCATCACCAAACTTTGCATCCACCAACATTTCTCTAAGCGAATCTTGTGCTTCTTTTAAATCTTTTATGATTAGTACACCTTTTCCAGCTGCCAAACCATCTGCTTTTAATACATATGGCGAATTTAATGTTGTCAAAAATTCACAACCAGCTTCTACAGTGTCTTTGGTAAAACTTTGATATGCCGCCGTTGGAATGTTATGACGCATCATAAATTCTTTGGCAAATTCTTTACTTCCTTCTAATTCTGCGGCAGCTTTTTGTGGACCAATTACATGAATTCCTTTTAAAGCATCGTCATTTAAGAAATAATCATGAATTCCGTTTACCAATGGATCTTCTGGACCAACAACTACCATATCAATATTGTTTTCCTTTGAAAATGTACCAATGGCTTCAAAATCATTTACACTCATCGCTACATTAGTTGCAATGTTTGCTGTTCCTGCGTTTCCTGGCGCAACGAAAAGGTTTTTTAATAAAGGGCTTTGCGCTAATTTCCAAGCGAGTGTGTGTTCTCTTCCGCCTGATCCTAAAACAAGAATGTTCATAGTTGTGTTGTTTGTTGTGGTTTTATAAAGAAATGTTCTATTAAAAATCGAATTAAATATAAGCTCGATTTGAAAGCCCCAAATTTAAGCGCCTTTCTGTAAATAGTATAATTGTATTTTAATAAATTTAGTTTATTGGATGAAATTGAATTTTCGCGCAAGCGATATTTTGCTAACGGTTCCGAAATACTGTATGCATGTCCAACTTTTTTAATAAGTGTTAACCACAAAGCCCAATCTTGGCGTTTGCGAATGTTTGGCATGTATACTTTACCTAAGGTTTCCGCATTGTAAATTCCCGTAAGGTTTCCGACATAATTACTTTTGAGCATTTTGGAGAAATCTACTTTTGGCAATGCTTTCACCATTTTACCCAACGATTTTCCTGATTCATCCATTAATTCATAGCTAGAAAAACATACTTGAATGTCTTCTTTTAGCATAAAATTGATTTGTTTCGTCAGCTTTTCTGGCATCCATAAGTCGTCTGCATCTAAAAATGCTATGTAAGTTCCAGTAGCTTTTTCTATGGCTGTATTTCGGGCAACGGCTGCGCCAGCATTAGTTTCTAATACAGAAAACTTAATTCTATCATCTAAAGCGGCATATTTTTTAAGAATGTCTACAGTGGTATCACTGGAAGCATCATCTACAATCACCATTTCCCAATTGGTATAGGTTTGTGTACGAACAGATTCGATTGTTGCCAAAATAAACAATTCGGCATTGTACGTTGGCGTAATGATAGAAACTAACGGTTGATACATAATTTAGTATGCCTTTTTTTCTCCTTTGAGAATGTTGCCAATGGTTTCAAAGATAATCTTAATGTCTAAGAACAACGACCAATTTTCTATGTAAAAGATGTCATATTTCACACGATTGATAATGTCTTCATCATTTCTAATTTCACCTCTATAGCCTTTTACTTGCGCCAAACCTGAGATTCCAGGTTTTACACTATGACGAAATACAAAGTTGTATTTATCAATTTTTTTAGCATATGCTTTTGTGTATGGAATCATATGTGGTCGCGGACCAACAACGGACATATCGCCTTTTAATACATTGAAAAACTGTGGCAATTCGTCAATACTTGTTTTACGAATAAAACGTCCAATTTTAGTTACACGTGAATCTTGCTCTGTTACGTGTTCGTATCCTTTTTCACTATTATGTGTCAACGAACGGAATTTGTAACAGGTAAATTCTTTGTAATTGATTCCGTTTCGAATGTGTCTGTAAAAAACGGGACCTTTTGATTCTAGCTTTATTAATATCGCGATTAGCGGAATAAACCAAGATAGAAAGAAGATAATAATGAGTAGTGAAAAAGTAACATCAAACGCACGCTTTATAATTCGGTTCAAGTTGTTATTGAGTGCAACTTCCTGAATGGAAAGTACAGGTAAGTAATTATAGTAATCTGTTTTGAGTCGTTTGGAAAATAGCTTTTTTGTATTTGGAATAAACTTAATGTTGATTCTATTTAAACTCGCATATTTTACATAGTCATTTACATCTTTTTCAGTGAGTTCATCAATAGCACAGTAAATTTCGTCAATACCATCTTCTTCTTCAATATATTTGAAACTATCTTCAATAGTTCCTGTAATTCCTTCTTCTTTTTTATTGCTAAATAATGCTAATAACTTGTATCCTAATTCTTTGTTATTTTTGAATAATCGTTTTAATTCTTGTGCGCCCGAACTTCCTCCAATGATGATAACACGTCGAATGTTTCCGTGTAAAACAGATCGGAATTTTTTTAAAGCATAATACCCAATTATTTTACCCAACCCTATAATACCAAAGCTTGTCATTAGGTACTTAAACGTTACAAAAGCCTGAATGTCAATACTTCTAAAGATTCCAATAAACGCATATATGATTAAAGTATATGCTAATAATTGTTTTATAAGTAAGGATAAAATATGTGGAATTGACGTAAAACGATATACATTATAAAACCCTAGAAAGAAGCTTGATAACGGCCAAAAAATGATCGTATATAAAATAAAGAGTAAGTGTTGATTGTTCCAAAAAGACGACTCGAAAAAGTATAGATTTTGATCGTTGAAGTCGAAAAACCAAAACACAAAGATATTGATGACACATAAATCAAATACCACAAAAGATGGTCTTAATAGCCACGAATATCTTCCTCTAATATGCATCCGTTACATTCTTGTATAGGTTGAAAAATCTTTGTGTTCTTTTTTGAAAAGCTCCTTTTCTGGCAATGCTTTGAAGTAATCGTAGGTTTTTTTCATTCCTTCAGTACGATTTACTTTTGGCTCCCAATTTAGGATTTCTTTTGCTTTGCGAATGTCTGGCTTTCGCTGTAATGGATCGTCTACTGGTAATTCTTTATAAATTACTTTTTGCGAAGTTCCTGTCAACTTTATGATTTCTTCTGCAAAATCACCAATGGTAATTTCGTGTGGATTTCCAATGTTTATTGGCTCTACATAATCACTCATTAACAATCGAAAAATTCCTTCTACTTGATCCGTAATGTAACAGAATGAGCGCGTTTGTTTTCCATCTCCAAATACTGTTAAGTCTTCTCCACGAAGTGCTTGTCCAATAAATGCAGGGATTACACGTCCGTCATTCAATCGCATTCGCGGTCCGTATGTATTAAATATACGCACAATTCTAGTTTCCAAACCATGAAATCTATGATACGCCATTGTAATAGATTCCTGAAAACGTTTTGCTTCATCATAAACTCCGCGTGGACCAATAGTGTTTACGTTTCCGTAATATTCTTCGTGTTGTGGATGTACTAATGGATCTCCATAAACTTCCGACGTAGAAGCTATTAAAATACGTGCTTTTTTCTCCTTGGCTAAGCCTAATAAATTATGTGTTCCTAACGATCCTACTTTTAAGGTTTGAATCGGAATTTTTAAGTAATCTATAGGACTTGCTGGAGAAGCAAAGTGTAATATATAATCTAGTTTTTCGGGTACGTGTACAAATTTTGTAACATCGTGATGGTAAAACTGAAATTCTTTGAGATGGAATAAGTGTTCTATGTTACGAATGTCGCCCGTAATAAGATTGTCCATTCCTATAACGTGATATCCTTCATTTATGAAGCGATCACATAAGTGTGAACCTATAAATCCGGCTGCGCCCGTAATTAGAATTCGTTTCATCGTGTTATTGGTTATTTTGGAATTATAAAACTTCTTTTCGACCTATAGAAAAATACGTAAATCCTTCTTTTTCCATATCTGCTACATCGTACAAGTTTCTTCCGTCAAATATAATTGGTTGGTTTAGATTTTCTCTTAATTTCTTGAAATTTGGTGTTCTAAATATGCTCCATTCTGTACAGATAATCAGCGCATCTGTATTTGCAATTGCCCCATACATGCTATCTGCATATTCTAGTTTGTCTCCAAGTTTCGCTTTTACATTGTCCATTGCTTCTGGATCAAATGCTTTTATTTTTGCGCCTCTAGCAAGTAATTCATCTATAATATACAAAGATGGAGCTTCACGAATATCGTCCGTTTCTGGCTTAAAAGCCAATCCCCATAATGCAATTGTTTTTCCTGATAAATCTTCCCCTAAGTGTGAAACTACTTTTGGAATTAACGCAGTTTTTTGCTTGTCATTTACATTGATAACTGCATCTAGTATTTGAAAATTGTAATTGTTGTCTTTTCCAGATTTGTACAATGCTTTTACATCTTTTGGAAAGCATGAACCTCCGTATCCAATTCCTGGAAATAGGAAACGTTTTCCAATACGAGAATCTGTTCCCATACCAATACGAACTTTATCAACATCTGCGCCTACTTTTTCACAGAAATTCGCAATCTCATTCATGAACGTAATTTTTGCCGCTAAGAATGAGTTTGAAGCGTATTTTGTTAATTCTGCGGACTTTTCATCCATAATTAATATTGGATTCCCCGAACGTACAAATGGTTTGTATAAACGCTGCATAAGTGCGGTAGCTCTTTCTGAACTTGAACCAATTACAATTCGTTCAGGTTTCATGAAATCATCTACGGCAAATCCTTCGCGTAAAAATTCTGGGTTTGAAACTACATCAAATTCTACAGAAGCATGTGCTGCAATGACAGCAGTTACTTTTTCGGCAGTTCCAACTGGTACGGTACTTTTGTCTACTATGACACGATATTCTGTCATAAGCTTACCAATGTTTTCCGCAACTCCTACTACGTATGATAAATCAGCTGATCCATCTTCGTCTTCGGGCGTTGGTAATGCTAAAAATATAATTTGTCCGTGTGCTAATCCATCTTCGAGCGAAGTGGTAAATTTTAAACGTCCTGCGTTTATATTTCGATCAAAAAGTATATCTAAATGTGGTTCGTATATTGGAACTTCTCCATTTTGCATACGTTCCACTTTATGTTTGTCAATATCTACACAAAGTACATCATTTCCTGTTTCAGCTAGGCACGTTCCAGTAACTAGTCCTACATATCCTGTTCCTACAACAGTTATTTTCATCTATTAATTTTTAATGCTTTTTATAGTATCGTTCCTTTTTAGCTTGATTTTTTATCTACTAGTTTTTTTACAGGAACATCTTTTTCTTTATGGTCTAATTCTTCATAGGAAGAATTCATACTCTTGTATTCAGGGACTAATGCTTTCATTCGCTTTACGACCTCAACTTTATTGAAAAGTGAAGCAGAATCTATTAATTCCGCAATATTTTCATTGATCGTATTATAATCATACATTTCACCACGTGCAATCATAATTTTTTCATTATATGTTGGCAACGTTGTAGATTTATCGTTGAGCAATTCTTCGTATAGTTTTTCTCCTGGACGCAGACCAATGATTTTGATATCAATGTCTTTGTTTGGAATAAATCCGGCTAGCTTGATAATTTTCTTCGCCAGATCAATGATTTTCACCGCTTCTCCCATGTCAAAGATGTAAATTTCTCCTCCATGTCCCATTGCACCAGCTTCTAAAACCAGTTGACATGCTTCCGGAATCGTCATAAAGTAACGAATAATATCAGGATGCGTAATGGTTAACGGTCCACCTTCTGCAATTTGCTTTTTGAATAATGGAACTACCGAACCGTTTGATCCTAGTACATTTCCAAAACGTGTGGTTACATAGTTGGTAGTATAACGCGTATCATTTTTGAATGTTTCTTGCAACGTTTGCACATATATTTCGGCAATTCGTTTAGAAGCTCCCATTACATTACTAGGATTTACTGCTTTGTCAGTTGAGACTAATACGAATTTTTCAACTTGGTGTTTTAACGCTGTATCTGCAACATTTTTAGTTCCCATTACATTCACAAAAATAGCTTGAGACGGATTGTCTTCCATTAACGGAACGTGTTTGTATGCTGCCGCATGATAC
Organism: Kordia sp. E; assembly: GCF_056033805.1. Taxonomy (NCBI): domain Bacteria; kingdom Pseudomonadati; phylum Bacteroidota; class Flavobacteriia; order Flavobacteriales; family Flavobacteriaceae; genus Kordia; species Kordia sp. E. Next base: position 1,074,947 of record NZ_JBRASR010000002.1, on the reverse strand, counting down.
ACTACTTGTGGTTTATATAATTCAAAAATGTTATCTAGTTTGTCTTTGTCACGCACATCGGCAATGACAGCTTCAAAGTCTAAGTCAGGAAAGTTTGATCTGATTTCCATTTGTATTTGATACAATGGAGTTTCTGCCTGATCGACAATGATTAGTTTTTGTGGTTTGTAGTTGGCAACTTGTCGTGCAATTTCACTTCCAATTGATCCAGCACCACCAGTAACTAAAATACGTCTGTCGTAGAGTTCTTTTGCAATTAGTTTATTGTTCAGAACTATTGGTTCTCTTTCGAGTAAGTCTTCAATTTGAACATTTTGTATTTGCTGTGCTAGGTTGACATTTTCCTTGTCTTCCATGTCCGCAACAATCGGCGCACGCAATACTTTTAGATTGTGTTCTAAGCATTCATCAACAATTTTGATACGTTCTTCTTGCGTAATTGATTGATCAGCTAGTATGATAGCATTTGCTCCGTAAGCTCGTAAGATTACTGAGAGTTTTCTTTTGTAATGAATGATTGGTAATCCTAAGATTTCTTTACTCTGGTTTTTTCCTTTTTTGTCAATGAAACCTATGAGTTTGTAACGTACAGGACGTTCTACTTTTAGTGCATTTGATATGGCGATTGCATTTGCGTCAATTCCATAAATCATGACACTGATACGTTCTTCTTTGGTTGCATAGTCAAAGTATGCTTCAAACACTTGCTTTACTAATACTCTGAAGAGTAATAGAAACGAGAACGACATTATAAAGTAAATGAATAGCTTTGGCGTTAGGAATAATGGATCGTCATTTATAATTAAATGCGAATAGTTCACTACTAATAACGTAATGAGTGTTGCTAACGACGCTAAGAAAAACTTGATAGCATCTATAAATGTTGAGTGACGAATAAGTCCTGCATATGTTCTAAAAAAGATAAAGAACAATAAGTTGGTTATTAATATTAAACCAGCTCTTGGTGCAAGCCCTAAGAATGTTTCTGATGCATTCGAATTTAAATCACTAATGTTGATATTGTTTACAATAGCACTTGTGAGCAACAATGCCACACAGCATATAAACATATCAAAACATAAAATAAGCCATCTTGGCAAATACCCAAGATTTTTAAAATCAATACGTTTTTTGCTTGATTTCAAAACTTGTTTTAAAGCTTCTCTTATTCTTATCAAATTCAATACCTTCATCTTCTCAAAAACAGATTCTTAAATTTTAATATACAAATTACTTAATTTATTTGTTTCTATGCTAGTAAACTCGCTATTACTTCTACAATTCTTTGTTTTTCTTCTGTTGTTAAATTCGATCCAGAAGGCAAACACAATCCTGTGTTGAATAATTTTTCGCAATAGTTTGTCCCATAATATGTATATTTTGCAAATATAGGTTGTAAATGTAATGGTTTCCAAAGTGGTCTGGATTCTATGTTTTGTTGCTGCAAAGCAATACGTAAATCTTCACTATTGAATCCTACTTTGCTTTCATCAATGGTAATACACGTTAGCCAATGATTTGAATAATGATCATTTGACGGTTCCTCAAATATTGTAATTCCTTCAACATCTTTGAATACATTTTTGTAAAATTGATTTACACCTCTACGTAATTCAACATGTTTTTCCAACACTTTCATTTGTCCTCTACCAATTCCTGCGATGATATTGCTCATGCGATAGTTGTATCCTATTTCCGAATGTTGGTAATGAGGTCCTTTGTCTCTTGCCTGCGTTGCTAGGAAGATTGCTTTGTTTTTGGTTTCTTCATTTTTACAAACAATTCCTCCACCACCAGAAGTTGTGATAATTTTATTTCCATTGAATGATAACACTCCATAATCGCCAAATGTTCCACAAAGTTGACCTTTGTAACTTGAACCTAAAGCTTCTGCAGCATCTTCAATTAATGTAATTTTATATTGATTCGCCAAGGCTACTATTTTGTCCATCTTTGCAGGCATTCCGTACGAATGTACAACGATGATTGCTTTTGGCGTTTTCCCTTTGGAAATTCTATCTTTTATTGCTTCTTCTAAAGCTTCAGGACACATATTCCATGTATCTTTTTCACTTCCAACAAATACAGGAGTTGCATTCTGGTATATCACTGGATTTACGGAAGCTGCATACGTCATGTTTTGACATAAAACCTCATCATTATGATTCACATTTGCAAGTATTAATGCTAAGTGAATTGCCGCAGTTCCAGAAATTGTACAGGCAACTTTTACTTCTTTTTGAAGGTAATTTTCAAGATCGTTTTCAAAACCTGTTAAATTGTCTCCATATACAGATACTTGATTGCTTTCAAGTGCAGCTTGAATGTAAGGCAGTTCATGACCGCTAAGATGTGATGTAGAGAGTTTTATTTTTGACATGTTTATGAAAAAAATGTTTTGAATAGATATTGAATGTCCTTGATAAAACGATATTCTTTGACATATTGTATGTTGAGCGCAACTTTTTGTGGCCAGATGACTTCTCGATTATAGACTTCTGGGTTTTCTTGTGCTTTTAATACAGCTTCTTCATTTCGAAAGTATAAAGTTGCAGGTCCTGTAATTCCTGGCTTTACACTTAATATAATTTTTGCTTCACCTTCCAATTTGTCAGCAAATCCAGGAAGATCGGGTCGTGGACCTACAAAACTCATGGCTCCTTCTAACACATTCCAAAATTGTGGAAATTCGTCTATTTTATAATTTCTTATAAATTGTCCCAATTTTGAAATATTAGGTTTTTGCTTTGTTGCTTCTTTTGGATGAATGGTTTCAATTTTATAAATCGTAAACAGCTTTCCATACTGACCAATACGTTTTTGCTTAAAAAATCCGTTTCCACCTATGACAATTTTTGAAATAATTGCCGTCAACAAAATAAACCATCCTAACACTAACAATCCAATGCATGCGAAAAAAACATCAAAGACACGTTTTATATTTTTTTCGGTTGTAGTCACGTTCGTTTTTATTTTATAGTCACACTACATGATCTTCAGAAGCAAGTCTTGAAGGCATTAATATTATATTTAACGTGAGTTCGACTTAAATTATAGTACGTAACTCATTAAAAAACTACTACTATTTTATTATTGTAATAGTAGTTTTATTTTATCACATACATATTTAACGTCTTCATGACTCATAAAAGGATATAATGGAAGTGACACATTTCCTTGCCAAGTTTTTTCAGCCAACGGATAGTCTTCCTTATTTAAATTATATTTTTCCTTGTAATAGGTCATTTGATGTAATGGCTTGTAATGAACAGATGTTCCTATTCCAAATTCAGCTAACTTTTCTATGAGTTTATTTCTAGAAATTTTTGCAGATTGTGTAAGAACTACAATGAATAAATGCCATGAATGATCTTCATGTTTTCCGTGACAAATTGGTAAATCGAGCATTGACATATCTTTGAGTTCTTCATAATACCACTCCACAGCTTTTTGTCTTTCTGCTCTAAATTGTTCTGCTTGATCAAGTTGTCCTAATCCAACTGCTGCACTTAAATCAGGCATGTTGTATTTGTATCCGGCTTCAACAACATCGTATTCCCATGAAGGTTTGTCCGAGTTAAATCTGTCCCAAACATCTCTGTTTATTCCATGAAGGCGCATTACTTTTACTCTTTTATATATTTCTTCATTTGAAGTTACAAGCATACCACCTTCTCCTGTAGTAATTGTTTTATTGGCATAGAAACTAAAACAAGTAATATCTCCAAAACTACCAATATATTTTCCATCACATTTTGTTGGAAAAGCATGTGCAGCATCTTCCATAATTTTGATACCATGTTGGTCACATATGCTTTTTATTTTTGACATATCTGATGCTTGTCCAGAGAAATGAACAATTACTAAAACCTTAACTTTAGGATGTTTTTCAATAGCTGCTGTTAAAATTTCAGGAGTAATTAAGTTAGTTCTGTATTCTGTATCTACCAATACTGGATGCGCTCCTAAGTATCTTATTACTTCTGCTGATGCTGTAAATGTCATTGAAGGAACAAATACTTCATCGTCAGCTTTTACACCTAATGCTTCTAAACCTAAGTGCAATGCTGCTGTACAAGAATTGACAGCACAGGCGTATGGTGCGCCAACATATTCTGCAAATCTTTTTTCAAACTCTAATGTTTTTCCAGCTGTTGTTAACCAACCACTATCTAAAACTTCTTTTACTAATTCTCTTTCTTTATTGCTTATGTGAATTTTAGCAAAAGGGATTTTTTTTATTGTTTCCATATTAAATTAAAGTTTTTGAGCTAGATGATATTCTTTTGGCAAAGGAAAGTCTTTTTTACCAAATGATCGCTGAAGTATAATAATGAATGTTTTAATAATGATTTTTAAATCGTACATAAGAGATTTGTTTCTCACATATACGACATCAATTTTCACTTTTAAAGGCAGTATTTCTTTGATGTATGTTTCTTCAGCATCACTTTCATCTAAGCTATCTTCTATGTGTGTATAGTTGTATAAACTGCCAGGACTTGCTAAACCAGGGTTTACTGATAGACTTTCCATCATTAAATCATCATAATGATCTTGTACAATAGAAAGGTCTTCAGGTCGTGGTCCTATGATGTTCATTTCTCCTTTTAGAATATTAAAAAGTTGTGGTAATTCATCAACTTTTATTAATCTAATGAATTTTCCAAAACCAAATATTCTAGAATCATTTTTACTTGTAATTTTAGATTCCTGTTTTTTAGAAACTCTCATCGATCGGAATTTTAATACACCGAGTACTTTACCATCTTTCCCAGCTCTTTTTGCTGTGTATATTAAGGGACCAAAATCAGATATTAAAATTCCTATTATTACAAAAATAAGGATCGGACTTAATACAAGTATTGCAATGAGTGCGACGAGTCTATTAATAAGGCTTTCCATTTCTTATTGTTTTTCGTATCGTCATAAAGCATTCTGCAGCTTCCATTAGGCATTCGTTTCCTGCTGCATAGGCTTTGTATTCTAGTGCTTTTAATGATCTAGGATGCGGATAATCTCTTAGCTCAGTTTCGTATTTAGACATTGCTTCTAGCTTCGTTCCTAATGTTGAAGTAATATCGATCCAAGTATCAGGAACAAAGTTTCTAGGATATCCCCATTCTGTTGATGAAACCGTATCAAAAGCATATACTGTTTCTATGAATTCTTCTGTTGGTCTTGTAGCTACTAATATTGCTTCAAATAGAATTTTATGATCTCTATTTACATCGCCTCCATATTGGCAATATACAATTTGAGGTTTTATTTCTCTAATGATGTCTAGTATCGGCTGAATTAGATCTGTTAAAATTACAGTTTCTAGTTTTTGATCTGGAAACTTTAAAGAACGTACATCTTTTACACCTAAAACTTCAGCTGCTTGAAATATTTGATTTTGATGTTTGGAACTTATGTCGTCATATCGTAACGAATCACCTTCACAAACAATTATAGAAGTAACTTCATCTCCATTTTTAGTATGTAACGCTACAGCGCCTCCACAACCTAGCAATTCATCATCTGGATGCGCGGCTATTACTAAAACTTTTTTACTCATATTTTATCATTTAATTTAAAAAAATCATGTAGGTCTTTCCCTTTGATAATCTTAGTTTCTGTTTCGATTTCATTTATAATTAACGCGCCATCTTTTGTTGAAATTAATACTGCGCAATCATTGTCGTCAAAACTATATATATAATCTACAATAACTCCTGCTTCAGCGGAAGCATTATATAATTTTGAATACGAAGCTTTCCATATAATTACTTTTTGATCATTATACTGAAAAAATGCTCCTGGATATGGACGTGTTAGCGCTCTTACAAAATTATATACGTCTAATGTATTTTTATTAAAATCAACAAGCCCATCTTTTGGTCTTCTTCTTGGCAGTATGTCTTCGTCGCCTTCTTCCTGAATAGTTCCAATTTGCCCATCTTTTTCTATTAATGGTAAGGATCTTTCCAGCATTATTCTGTTCGACTTGGCAACATTTTCATATAGTGTATTACAAGAATCGTATATGTTGATGTCAAACTCATATTGATCAATAATTTTTCCTGTATCTACACCAATGTTGAGCCACATTATGGTATTTCCTGTTTTTTCTTCTCCTTTGATGATTGCCCAGTTTATAGGTGCGCTACCTCTCATTTTTGGCAACAACGAAGCATGTGCTCCAATGGTTCCTATTGTTGGAATGGATAATACTTCTTCATTTAATAGTTGACTCCAACCTAATACAAGTAAAATATCAGGCGCATGATTTTTTATAATTTCTACAGAACTTTCATCGTTGATATGTTTTACTTCGTAATACGGAATGTTTGCTTCCTCAGAAAATGATTGAAAGTTAAATACACCACTTCTTTTACTTGCTGCATCAGTATTTAGTGTCATTAGACCAACAACATTGTAATTTTTTGCCAAAAAATCAAAAGCTTCAACACCTTCCATATGGAAGCCAACACAAAATATTTTCATTATACTGTTTTGATAAATTTATACATTTTTCTATTAGGATACGTCGTAAATTCATAAAAAACTTCGTACCCAGATTTTTTATAAAAGGCTATAACTCCGTCATTATTATCGTAATCTGTAGTTAGTGTAATTTTCCTCAAATCTCTTTTTAAAGCCTCTTTTTCAAATGCTTCAAGCAAAATTTTTCCGTAGCCTTTTCCTTTTTGATCAGCACTAATACCTATAGATAAAAGCTCGCAATACAAACCATCATCAGATTCTTTTTTTACTTTATCCATATTTTTCATTAACCTAATTATAGCCATAGGTTTTGTAAATACTAGATATATTCCAATCATACAGAATTTAAAAAAATTGCTTTTTAATATTCTTTTGTAATATCCTTTAGATTGTGTGCTTCCAATTGAAAATCCTAATAAGGTATTTTCCTCTGAATATATACCAACAGCAATTGTAGAAGCTTTATTTTTTATACAGGAAGCGTAGTATACGTTTAAGAATTTCGTTCCTAATTGTGTTAGAAAGAAACCGCTAAATGTATTCTGATGAATTTTAACTACTTCATTTACGTCGCTAACCTCTAATTGTTTAATCTTCATAAATCATTGGTTATAATCTTCGATAATTTTTCTAAATTGACTTCTCTTGACAAGTTTTGGATAGCATACACTTCTGATCTTTCTCCTTTTTCTAGTAAAGTTTTCTGATCAGTTTTTATCAATTCGGCCATTTTATTTTTGATATCCTCTTGCTGATTTTGTTTTACAACCCAACCACAATCGGCATCTAGAATTATTTTTTCAATATCACAATCACTTTCTACAATCGCTAGGATTGGTTTTTTTGAAAACATATACGAAACTAGCTTTGAAGGAAGCGCAATTTTACCAACTCCTTCTCGCAATGATAATACTAAAACATCTGCTTTCGCTTGTATTTCAGCTACTTTATCGGATGGCGCTAGTGTGAATTCAATATTTGCATCAGGATAATCCGCTGCAATTTTTTTTAATTTTTCATCATCAGAACCTGATCCTGCAATAATTAGTTTAGCCTTAGAATTGTTTAATGCTCCAAAACCTTCTATGATACTTTCTATTTGTGCAGATGGACTTAAACTTCCAAGGTAGACAAATGTAAAAAATTCGTTTTCCTTACTTGCCGCAGCTACTTTTTTAGTGTTTTGCCAATTGTATACAATCTTAATACTCTTTTCTTCTAAATTTCTTGTATCTACTAGATGCTTTTTCATTCCAGAAGAAATTGTGACTACCGTTCTAGGATTTTTTAAAATATACTTGTCTAATGGTAGCAATAGTTTATGAAAGAATGATTTTAATACAGGAAGCTTGTTTGTAAGTGTTTCTGGATAAATATCCTGAATATGAACTACCGTTTCAATGTTCAGCTTTTTACAAGCTTTTACAATTAAATATTGTGAAGCCAAAGGCCAGGAATTGATATAGACTACATCTATGTTTCCTTTGTTTTTCTTTATATATTTTGCAATGTGTTTCCCTAAGCTATAACTTTCATAAAAGCGCGGTATTATTTTAGATTTTGCACTCGTATATGAGTTTACAACAACATGCTTAAATTCCCTGTTTTTGTCAACTGGATTATCATCAAAGTTGTACCCTTCAGGTCTTGTTGGTTTTGGACTGATTACAGTAACCGTATTGTCTTTAGCTAAATAGTTAGCCAAATCAAATGATATGGTCGCCGAAACAACAGGTTCTGGCGGAAAAACACAGCTCGCTATTAATATATTTTTATCCTTCACTCCAAACAACTCTTTTTATATAATCTGTGTACGAAAGTATAATTCGCACCATTTTCTCACTAACATTTGGCATAGAATAGTCATATACTTCTCTGAAATTCCTTTTTGGACTTCTTTCTTGTACGTTTAGTGCAGCTAATCCTTGCATTATACGTTCAGGATTGAGTCCTACCATCATTACCGAAGCTTCTTCCATTGCTTCTGGACGTTCGTGTGCGTCACGTATATTTAGTGCATGAAAGTTTAAGATAGACGATTCTTCCGATATTGTTCCTGAATCAGATAGTACCGCAAATGAATGCATTTGTAATGCATTGTAATCTGAGAAACCAAGTGGCTTTAAAAACTGAATGTTTTTGTGCGTTTCCATGTTTTTACTATTTAACATGTTTCGCGTTCTTGGATGTGTAGAAACAATGATTGGATAATCGTATGTTTCTGCAATTTGATTTAATGAATCAATTAATCCTTTAAAGTTTTTTGGATTGCTTATGTTTTCTTCTCTGTGTGATGATACTACAAAGAATTTGTTTTTTTCTAATCCTAGCTTTTCTAATACGTTTGAAGCTTCAATTTTTGGTAAAAATTTGTGAAGTACTTCATACATTGGGCTTCCTGTTTTGATTACTCTATCAGGAGATAATCCTTCACGTAATAGGTATTCACGAGCAATGCTACTGTATGTAAGATTGATATCAGATACATGATCTACAATTTTACGGTTAGTTTCTTCTGGTACACGTTGATCAAAACAACGGTTTCCAGCTTCCATATGGAATACAGGAATTTTACGTTTTTTGGCTGGAATTGCACATAAACAAGAGTTTGTATCTCCTAATACTAAAAACGCATCTGGATTTTCTTGTTCTAAGATTGGGTCAATTTTAATTAAAATATTTCCAACAGTTTCCGTGGCATTTTTTCCTGCAGCTTCTAAGAAATGATCTGGTTTTCTAAGGCCTAAATCTTCAAAGAATATTTCGTTTAATTCATAGTCATAGTTTTGTCCTGTATGAACCAAAACATGTTCTATAGCGTCACTTTTATCTAATGCAATTAGTGTGCACGATAGTCTAATAATTTCTGGTCGTGTTCCTACAACCGTTACTACTTTTAGTTTCTTCATTGTATCGTTATTATACTTTTACAAAATAGGTATCTGCGTCTTCTGGATTGTATGGTTCATTGATCCAAAATAATGTTATTAATTCTGTGTCGCCAATATTTTTAATGTTATGTGTGTACCAAATAGGCATGTCAACGTAGGCTGGTTCTGCTCCATCTAAGATGTATTCAAAGACTTCGTCCGAATCAATTTTACGAAGCTGAATAGACGCTTTTCCACTAATAACAGCAAAGCGCTCTACTTTTCGTGTGTGATAATGATTTCCACGTGTGATTCCGGGAACTGTTGTTGAATATGATGATTGTCCTGCCGAACCTGCACGCATGATTTCTACAAATGCACCTCTATCGTCTGTATGTTTTGTAAATTTTCTTGGAAAATAATCTTTTGGGATAAAACTCGTAAACGTATTAAATAAATCTAATTCAAATGAATTTAAATCTACTTTTGGTACTTGTCCATTATCTACATATTGTGTTTTAAAACTTTTTAGTAATCCTAAAATTTCAGACACTTTACGTGATGATGTATGTGGCACTACATATGATTGTATGTTTTCAGCATTTTGCTTTACAACCTCGTTGTAAAACGCTTCTGAAAGTTCATTGATGTAGATTAAATTTACTGTACTATCATTAATCACTGTTGGTTGTTCTCCAGCAACTATTTGATGTGAAAAGGTTGCAATGAACGAGTTGTAAAATGGTTTTCCAAAAGGTCCAAATACGTTTGGAATGATCAATGAAGCGATTTTTCCACCTGTTTTGGTTGCCCAATTTTCCAAATGTTGTCTTCCATCACGTTTTGATTTTCCATATAGATTGTCTCTTTCTTCTTGTGTAGAAGAGGAAAATATGATTTTTGGTGTGGAGTTCGTTGCTTCACAAGCACTCACTAATTTTTGAACCAAGCCAACATTCGTATCATAGATTACTTGTTGATCTTCATGGCGATTCATTGCAGCAATATGCACAATAACATCACACGATTTTACAAAGTTTTGAAGTTCAGCTTCCTCTTCAAAGTAGTTTCTTTGAAAACTGACACGTTCTATTTCTTCTGTTTTTGTACCTAAAAAGTTGTATAAGTGAGTTCCCATAAAACCACCTTGCCCAGTGATTCCTACTTTTATTAGTTGTCCCATTTGGTCCATTTATTTTGATCGAATCGTATTTGATCGTTTTCTATTTCGTTAAATCCGTAATTTGACATAATCATAAATTTTGCATTCGCTTCTAAAGCTTTGAAGCCGTTTGCAAAACCGTTTGGAATGTATAGTATTTCTTGTTTGTCAACAGATAATTCATATTCGTACACTTTTAAATCATCGGAAGGATTTTCCCAATCATCAATTTCAACCAGTTTTACCGTAAAGCTTCCTGCTGTACAAATAAACCAACGACTTTCTATAATATGTCCTTGCCAAGCTCTAACAGTCTCCGTATCAAAGTGTGTAGTAAAGTATACACGTTTTATTGGCGACATATCAAAATCATTGAAGAATTCGAGTTGTCCGCGTTCATCTTTATAGTTTCCTCCTGATATAATATTTGGAACTGATGTACTCATGTGAATGCTTACTTTACGTCTTGTCGGATAAATTCGAGTTTTAATAATAGTTTTTTCATTCCCTCAATATCTAAGCGTTCGGTATTGTGAGAATGATAGTCTTCAATTGTGCTCATATCTACTTCTCCTTCAGAGAAATAGTTAGCATAGTTTAAGTCTCTGTTATCAGCAGGAATTCGGTAGTAATCGCCCATATCTTCCGCTTTTATTTTTTCTTCTCTTGTCAATAAAGACTCATATAGTTTTTCTCCGTGACGTGTTCCAATTACTTTGATTTCACTGTCACTTTCATACATTTCCAATAGTGCTTTCGCTAAAGTTTCTACCGTTGCTGCTGGCGCTTTTTGTACAAACATATCGCCTGCATTTGCATGTTCGAACGCAAATAATACTAAATCAACCGCATCTTCTAACGTCATCATAAAGCGTGTCATACTTGGATCAGTCAACGTTAAGTTTTGGCTTGCTTTGATTTGGTCTACAAATAGTGGAATTACAGAACCTCTTGATGCCATAACGTTTCCGTAACGTGTTCCTGAAATTACCGTACTTCCAGCATTTCTAGATTTTGCTACTAGTACTTTCTCCATCATTGCTTTGGAAATTCCCATTGCATTGATTGGATATACAGCTTTATCTGTACTTAATACTACAACATTTTTCACATTATTTCTAATAGCTGCTTCCAACACGTTTTCTGTACCCAATACGTTTGTTTTTACTGCTTCTACAGGAAAAAATTCACATGAAGGTACTTGTTTTAAGGCTGCTGCATGAAAAATGTAGTCAACGCCTCTTACAGCAGTTTCTACCGATTGTGGATCTCTAACATCGCCAATGTAAAATTTTACTTTTGGATGTGATAGTCTTCTTCGTTGGTCTTCTTGCTTTTTTTCATCTCTAGAGAATACACGTATTTCACTAAAGTGATCTGTATCTAAAAATCTGTTTAATACAGCATTTCCAAAGGAACCTGTTCCTCCTGTTATGAGTAATGTTTTATTTTTTAGCATTGCTTAGTGGTAATTTATCCATTTGATCTTCCCAAAAGTAAATTGGGTTTTCTTTCAACTCTTTTTGTTTATTTTCCAGTATAGTTTTATCATTATATAAGTCCTTTATTAGTTTATATAATGCTTCTGAATCGTTGTATTTTATTGCAAAATATCCACCTTCTGGAAAGTAATTTCCAGTTGTTTCTATTTCACTGTTTAATATAGGTACCGTTTTAGTTACTAAAGCGTCTCCCCATTTGTTTGGACTTGCCTTTCTATTTATTTCTAAAGCAGGATCATAAAATGTTAATATAACATCTGACGAATAATAATGCGCTAAAGAGGTTGTTGCATCTACAACGCCTATATAATTAACATAGTCAGAACCTAGTATATTTTCTCCTAATCCTTCTTTTTTACCTGTAATTTTTATTTCTAAATCTAGTCCCTTTTCTAATTTTGATATAAAATCAGACATCATATTCAAACCTCTCGTTGGCACTAACCAACCATTGGTATATAAGACTAGTTTATGCTGTCTTTTTAGTCCTAAATCTCCCGCTTTTTTATAATCAACGTGGCTTGGGAAGTTTTTTATAACTAAGAATCGCTCATTGTCAATATTGTATCCTGGGATTCGGCTATGATCTGGTACTACAGTTACTCTTGCTCTATTTATTATTTTACAATCTACCCAAAAAACAATATTTTTTATAAGTTTTGGAAGTTGTTTTGATTGATAAAAGTTGTCTGGATTATCATAAATATACTCTCCACCTCTAATTAGACTTACTAAGTATACCATAAGTGCACTTTCGTAACCCGAAACAAATACTAATTTTTTTCTTTTTCTAAAAAGTAATCGAAAGAATAAGCCTGCCATCCATAAGATATATTCAATACCTTTAAAATTGTAGGTTTTACATATATCTTTTTCGTTGTATTTGCTTTTTTGCTTTCCCTTTTTTTTCCAAAGCTCAACATCATAACCTCTACTATCAAAGTAGTTCATGTTTTTAGAGAGCCTTACACGCTCATCAATGTTAGCTATTCTTATGATAAGAATAATTTCTGGTTTCGTTGTCATTTTTTTATAACATATTTAAGTTTACCTAGGATCATTATTATCATAAATGGAAAAACGACAAAAAGTGTTCTAGTGAAGATTCCTAAAAATTCTCCGTATTGAAAAACGAAGCAAATAGCAATTAACAAATAAATGTAAATTGAAAATTGCATTATGCCACCATGTATTCTGTTCAGCATATTTTTGAGCAATGCTAAAAAACAAGCCAATATAAATGCACCTCCAATAAATCCAAAAACATGGAAATTCATGTAACATTCCGTAGGATAACCAGTCGTTGTTGATGTAATGTTTTTGGCATTTTTAGCATCTAGGTCATAACTTCCGGGTTTTATCCAGTTTCGCATTGCTGGACCACCACCTAAAGGTTTATTTTTCCATAGTTTCCTTGGAACAAAGTTTGTAAATCCAGCCATAAATGTTTTACCATACAGCGGACTCCATTTGTCCATATTGTCATTCATCCAGACAATATTTTCAAACTTACCAAAATTTACAACAAGGTTTTCTGTAATTTTTTCTGCATATACTTTTGCGAATTCTTCATATAGGTTTAAGTGCGTATTTTTAACTCTTACCCTCATAAACCCAAAAAATGATAACGATAATGCCATCAAAAACATAAAAAGACCTACTCTGAAAAAAAACTTTTTAGAGACTTTTTCTTTTAAATAAACAAATGCAAATATTATTTGAATTATCAAAAGGATAACGGATAATCTACTTCCTATTAATAGGTAAATTCCTGAAAACAAGATTACTGAGGAATAAATAGTTATTTTTCTGAATATATTTACTAATGTTTTTCTTTTATATAGATACGTGTTTATTAATAATACTAGTATTAATATATTACTAGAGTAAATTATAAGAGAAATTAAACCCAAGCCTTTATTTAGTAGTATTCTGTTTTGTAAATAATCCCCAATACCAATACTAAATATGTAGTTTATATGATATATTGAAACAAGTAAAACAAGTATATAGTAGAAAAATAGTAATACATTTTCTATAGAATTTAATTTTTGAAATTTAGGCCAAGGTGCTTTTTTTGAAAGCTTAAACGTTTTGCTAAATGCAGTATAAAATACGAAAGTGGCAAAATAAAATACAGTAAGAAAAAGTTTGCTAAAAAAAACACTAGTGTCGCTATATCCCTGTCCTTCTTCTGTATATGTATAATTATTTCCGTAAACCATTATCAATGGTATGATATTGTAACAAATTAACCAGCAAATGGAAAATAGTGAAAATGGATCGAAAAGAACTTCTCTTACTTTACTATGTCTCTTTGTTTTGTATAGTATGTAAATAATGAAGAGTAACTCCAATAAGGTAAGTATATAGAAAAGGAATTTCATTCTTTAGTTCTTAAGGTATCTCTTTTTAGTTCAAATAAACATATGTATCCTATTAAAGCCCTTAAGGTCCAAGTTATCAATAAAGCACTTGAAATAGCCACTAAAATACTTAACCCAAACTTGTATAATAATACAAAAGCTGCGCAAATATAAAAAATATTAGCCAGATTATATCGTATAGATACCTTTCTAATGAGCTTATTCTCACCAAAAGCGCCAAAATAAGCACTTGGTATCAACAACAGGTATCTTGCATATAAAATTAAGGTTAAAACTATTCCTAACCAAGATATAGGATCTTGCCCTTTGACAGCTGTGTATAACCAACCTGAAAACAGATAGTAGCAAAAAACCATCAGTATACCCATGGCAACTACGTGTATGAGGTATTTGTCTAAAAATAATAGTGCTTTTTCTTTATTGTCTCTTAAGAATGGAGTTAATAAGAATCCTAAAAAGCTTAGAATAGCCGCAAATGGAGCGATGAAAAACGTAACATGAGAGAATAGTATTTCTGATGCTGTTGTGTCTTCTAACCCATTTATCAATAACTGATCAACAAATAAAATAACATTTAAGGAACATGTAGACAGAAAAAAGTAAAATCCAGTCTTTAATGCAGGTTTATAGCTTTTAAAAGACGACGCTTTGAAACTTATTTTACGCAATGGACCTATTAGAAAAACAATAGCACTTATAAAAGCAATTGCTAGCGGAATTTCAATAAGTTTATAGGTTGCTGTTACAATGAGTATGTAAAATAGAATTCGCCAAAAATGAAAAATGAAAATAGATAATGTATAGTTTAGTTTTGACCTTTCAAATGAAAATAATATTAGTATTGTAGAATAGCACAATAGTATCAGGAAAACATATGGATAGGAAACATCAAAATTAAATATCCATAAAATACCGCATGTTAAGCACGTTAAAAGAACTATTTGAAACAAAACAGGCAATAGTGTTTCCTTGTAATTCAAATTCAGTCTTACTATTGCTTGGTCAATTCCTAAACTAATAAACGAGCCCGAAATAAATATTAGAGATTTTAGAAGTGCCCATCGTGAAATTGTGTCAGTATCGTATTGTACTATTATAGCAACATCTGCCAACCAAAATAAAAATAAGCTTAAGAAGTTTATAACAAATGGTAATACTAGTCTTTTAAGTTTGCTTATCATTAATCACGCTTTACATTTCTTGTCTTTATCACCTTTGCTGGGTTACCACCTACTACTTCATAAGGCTTCACCTCTTTCGTTACTATTGCTCCTGCTGCAATGACAGCTCCGTATCCTATTTTTTTCACCGTTGGCAAAATAATAGCTTTTGCGCCTATCCATGCATAATCTTCAATATCTAACTCATACGTTATGATTTTACTGTATTGTATATCAATTTGGTCGTCTACACTATGATTATGTGTAAAAATTTTTACGCCTTCAGATATCGTAACAAAATTACCTAGCCTAACAGGAGAAGTATAGTCTATCATTACTTCTTTGTCTAATATAACGGACTCACCAAAAGAAATATATGTTTTACCAATAAAATGAGAAGGTCTTAAGTTTACACTTTCAGCAACTTTTAACCCTTTAGCATTAAAATGTTTTTGATATACTTTATTTCTTAATTTCCGTAGTACTGGATAAGAAAATAAAGGTGTCCCTTTAAATATTTTGTATAGTAGTTTTATCATTTCTATAATAATTTAGTATAAATAGTACATTAAAAAAAGCGAAAAATACAACTCCTTTTTGCCTCATTAAAACAGAGTCGGCTACAAAGAACAAAATACAAATTAAAATAAACAATACGTGTTCCCTGTTTTTGTGTTTAATTCCTTTTTTTAATGATCCAAAAAAGATGAATAGCAATGCTGCTAAACCTAGAATACCTGTTTCTACGTTTGTTTGGATAAATTGATTGTGATAATGCATTCCTTTGAACTTCCATTTTGCTTCAGATTTAACTGTTTCTACATTCTTCACAATTTTCTTTTCATAAAAAGCATCTAAATGTTTTTGGGCATCACCTGTTCCTTTACCTGTTAAGAAATCTATTGGTTCTTGATTTGCATACGCTTGCAAAGCATATACTCTAATCTTCTTAGCATTTACTTTGTTATCGCCTTTATCAACTACGTTTTCCTGTAATGTAATCTTTAATTCTTTAAGTCTGTCTATAAAGGCTGAATTAAAAAGTACAAACCCAAAAAGCACCATAGCACTTAAAAATATAAATGCTTTGTATTTTGTCTTTATTCGTAGTTTGAAGAAATAATATCCTAAAACAGCAATTAGTAATACTAATCCTATTCTACTAGATAAGTGAAACATAAATAAGATAAAATATACTAGTAAAAACAAACTTAGATTAAACAGTAGCTTCTTCTTTTTTTTATAAAAAAGAACATATTCCAACATAAAGATTATTGAAGTAAGTATATATAAAGCAAAAAAGGAAGCCTGTAAATCTAACCCTTTCGTTAAATTGGTATATGTAAACCAATGATATGTAAAGAAGTCATATACTGAAAAATCATACTGACCAGAATCATTGAACCGTTGCCATTCTGATAAATTGGTTATTTCGCAATATATAGAAGCGATAAACGCAGAAACAATCAAGGTTATTTTTATGACATTTACATTAATATGTACTTTTTTAAATCTCAAAAAAACTAGCGGAAGGATTAGAAAAGGTAAATTTCTTTGAAGTATTTTAATTGCATAGGCTTTATTCTCGGAAATTAGTAAACCATATATAAGCGCTACGAAGAAAAGAACATTGAATAGAAGAAGTTTGTGTTTCACTAAGTCCTTAAACACGGAACCTATGTTTTTCCCTACATCTAAAATCCAAAAAACGGCAAGTAAAATTATGGATATACTATTAATGTTTTCTTTTTTTAAAAAAAGTGTAGCGACAATCAAAACCAATAAAGTAGTATATATTTTACTTTTATTGTGTTCTATGTAATTATGTATATTACTTACACTCACTGCCGCCATAAGTTTAACTATTTATTGAAACTAAGATTATTTTTTAAGTATAAGAATGTGAAGGCAAAAAATGTAGTATTAGATATTGAAGAAACTAAATTTCCTGAGAAATTACCAATAAAAAATATAAGTAATAATAGAACATTTAATATCAATTGATTTTTTGAAAACAAATAAGATTTCACAAACAAAAAGTAAGTAATAATACCAGCTACACCAAAAAACAAAAAGATATCGACAAGTTCTATTTCAACCTTTAATATATTAAAATTTGTTCCGCCAATCATATAGTTGATAACTCCCCAGTTGACTTCTATATATTCCATCGCACTAATAAACAATAAATCACGATAAGACAATAGTACGGTAATAAGTCCATTATCAGTATAGATTTTTGTGGACAAGTCCATCAACTTCAGCATGTTTATTGCTATTTTTTCACTAAAACAAACAAATAAAAGTGTTAATGAGCCTAGAGAAAAATAAGTTAATCGTTTTCTTTCTTGTCTAAAGTATACATCAACTAGAAAAAGTAAAAACAAAAACAAGTATGCTCCTTTAGTACCTAAAAATAGCGCTGCGACTACCAAAATTGCAAGATCTAAAAGTCTAGAACGGCTTATTTTCTTTAGGTTTTTGTACTCTATAAAGCCTTTACAATACACTATAGAAATTACAAAAATATAGTAAAAAGTTCCAGCGCCTTGAATTGGTAATAATCCATTAAAACCAAACCTGTCTGTATACGGATAGGACTTGAAGAGATTAATGTCAAAAAGCCAGCCTAAAACTATAAAAATGGCATTCACTTTTCCAAAAATTATCAATACTTTTATGATACTCTTCCATTTTTCCTTGGAAAGCTCTGCTAGAATTGGTATCAATAAAAAGAAATATAAATGCCTAATAAAGTAATAAAACTTTCCATTAATATAACTTAGACTAAATTCTTTTTCTGGGTCGAATAATAATCCTAAGAGAAACATCCCTAAAATCACTATAACATAAATCCATGCTTTTTTATTTGCTAGTTTTAAAAAAAAAAAGAACGTAAAACAGATCAACAAAGCTTTAACTACAGTACTAGGATAGTAATCTAGCTGTGAGTGAGTTAACCTAACTATCATTTTAGTAATAAAGTCAGCAACCAGAAGTAAAACAATCAAGTATAAATATATATTTTGATATAGTTTTTTTACCATTCTTACAAAGTTATGGGATGGTTACATCTTTTATTACATAGTAATTAGTGTTTTTATTTCCATTAGCGTCATATAGGTAAAATCTAATAATTGAAAATTCTTTTGGCGCTAAATTAAATGTACCAGAAGCCACAATTTCATTCCCCATTAATACTGTTTTAGCTTTTATACCATTTGTCTTGGTGCCTTTCTTTCGTATTGCAGGATCTTTGAATTTAGATGGATCTTTTGCTGTTGCAATGATCGCTATTTGCCAATTGTTATACACATCAAAATTAGTAGTTTTTTCATCTAAAACTAAAATCAGTGAATATTCATCTTCTCCTGTTTTCAAAATATTTATCTCTTCAAAAACGATGTCTTCCGAAAACGCATGACTTTCGCTCGTTAAGTTTGCCAAGCTAGGATTTTCTAATAAGTTGTCTACTTTTTCAAAATTATATTTTGCTGCAATTTGTTCAACCTTACTAAGAACAGTTTCCTTTACATCTTCAACTTTAGAAGTGTCAGTATCTGCTGGTTTCTTTTTATCATCTCCGCATGCTACAAAAGCTATTGCAGTTAAAATTAAAAATAGTTTTCTCATAATTGTAATTTGTATTTATTTAAAAACGCCGCAAAAATCGAGCGTATTGTTCGTTTTTTCTAATCTAGTAAATTCTTTGTGTGCAACCAAATATACAATAATATCTGCCTGAGTCAAAGCGTCTTCTGTACTGTGAATATCAAAAGATTTGTGTGATTTAATATTCGGTTCAACCGCCATAACATTAAATCCGTCAGCAACTAAGGCTTCTGTTACGATTAAGGCTGGTGATTCACGTAAATCATCAATGTTTGGTTTAAATGCCAATCCCATACACGCAATTTTAGCATCACGTCCATTGTCTATTTTAAATTGTAAGGCTGTACTTTTTGTTTTTTCAATTGCCCACTCCGTTTTGTAATTATTGATTTCTCTGGCAGCGCGAATGATTTTCGCTTGCTTTGGAAATTCAGACACAATAAACCATGGATCAACGGCGATACAATGTCCTCCAACTCCAGTTCCAGGTTGAAGAATATTTACACGTGGATGTTTGTTTGCTAAGTTAATAAGTTCCCAAACATTGATTCCTGCTTCATCACAAATCATAGAAAGTTCGTTTGCAAACGCAATTTGAACGTCTCTTGAAGAGTTTTCAACCAATTTACACATTTCAGCAGTTTTGGAATTGGTTTTATGCAATTCACCTTTTACAAAGTGTCTGTAGAATTGTACAGCTCTTTCTGTAGAAGCTTCGTTGATTCCACCAATAGCTCTATCGTTGTGCTCCAATTCGTAAATTACGTTTCCTGGTAATACACGTTCTGGGCAGTATGCCATAAATATTTTTCCATCCAATTCTGGACGTTCTGCATTGATAACAGCTAGCATTTTTTCAGTAGTTCCTACAGGACTTGTAGACTCTACTATTACCAAAGCTCCTTCTTTTAAGGTTGGTAATAATGCTCTTGTTGCTGCTTCTACATACGAAATATCTGGTTCGTAATCACCTTTAAAAGGTGTTGGAACTGCAATTAAGTATACATCTGCTTCTACAGGAGACGTACTTGCTTTTAGGTATCCATCTTTTACTACTTTGTGCACCAAACCGTCTAAGTCTGGCTCCACAATGTGAATTTCACCTTTATTAATCGTATCTACTACGCTTTGCGTAACATCAACTCCTGTTACTTTAATTTCTTTACTAGCGATTAACGCTGCGGTAGGAAGTCCAATATATCCTAGACCTACCATAACAACACTTGGTTTGTTTGCCATGATGTATTATAATTTTGACATGTATTTTACAATTTTATCACACGCTGTTCCATCTCCATAAGGATTATGAAGTTTACTCATTTTGTGATAAGCTGATTCGTCTGTTAGTAATTTTGTAGCTTCAGTAATAATTTTATCAGTATCTGTTCCTACTAATAAAACCGTTCCTGCGTCTACTGCTTCTGGTCGTTCTGTGGTGTCTCTCATTACCAAAACTGGCTTTCCTAAACTCGGAGCTTCTTCTTGAACACCACCACTATCTGTAATAATTAAATTCGATTTGTCCATTAACCAAACAAAAGCCGGATATGATAACGGTTTTATTAAGTTTACATTGTCAATGTCTCCTAATAATTCGTATACAGGTTTTTGTACGTTTGGATTTAAGTGAACTGGATAAATAATTTGTGTATCAGGATGATTTACAGCTATTTGTTTTAATGCACTACAAATATTGATAAATCCTTGCCCATGATTTTCTCTACGATGTCCTGTGACTAATATCAATCGTTTTGAAGTATCTAAAACTCCTTTTAAATCTTCAATTTCCTGATCTTCAAATCCTTCTGATTTTACTTTGTTTGCACTAAAGTGCAATGCATCAATTACCGTATTTCCAGTAATCAATATATTTTCGTCTGCTACATTTTCGTTTAGCAGATTTTGTTTTGATGTTTCTGTTGGAGAAAAGTGATAGTCACAAATACTTCCTGTAACACATCTATTGATTTCTTCTGGAAAAGGTGATCGTTTGTTAAACGTTCGTAATCCTGCTTCAACATGACACACTTTTGCACCCGAGTAGAAAGCTGCAATACTTGTTGCCATTGTTGTTGTTGTATCACCATGAACATATACATAATCTGGTTGAAATTCTTCCAACACAGGCTTTAAGTTCATGATAATATCTGAAGTTAAACCATATAAATTTTGGTTTGGCTTCATTAAATCTAAATCGTAATCTGGTGTAATTTCAAAGAATGAAAGTACTTGATCTAGCATTTCTCTATGTTGCGCCGTGATACACACTCTTGTTTCAAACGTGTTTTGGTGCTTTAAAAATTCCTTTACCAATGGTGCCATTTTAATGGCTTCTGGTCGTGTACCAAATACAATTAGATTTTTTTTCATGTATGCTTTACTATTTTTTATCGTTAAAACGACTATAATCTTTCAGTTACAATTGGTTTTGGGAGGAAATTTTTCGCGTCAAAAATAATACATCCATCTTTAAAAAAGGGAGTTACATCAATTTTATTGAAACTTTTATGAGCAACTGCCAAGATAATCGCTGACGTGTCTTTTGAAATCGACGAAACCAACTCAATGTTGTATTCTTTTTTTACTTCCGAAGCATTTACATTATCGTCAAACACCTCAACCTCAATACCATATTCTGTGAGTTCATGTACAATATCAATCACTCGTGTATTTCTAATGTCAGGACAATTTTCTTTAAACGTGATTCCCAAAATGGTCACTTTTGCACCTTTGACTAGTTTTTCTTGTTTTATCATGAGTTTTACAACGCGTTCTGCAATGTATTTGCCCATGTTATCGTTTATTTTTCTTCCTGCTAGGATGACTTGCGGATTGTATCCTACGCTTTTTGCTTTGTAGGTTAGGTAATACGGATCAACGCCAATGCAATGTCCGCCAACTAATCCTGGCGTAAATGGTAAAAAATTCCACTTTGTTCCAGCAGCTTGTAATACTTCATGTGTATCAATTCCTAGTTTTCCAAATATTAACGCCAATTCGTTTACAAACGCAATGTTGATATCTCGTTGTGAGTTTTCAATCACTTTTGCAGCTTCTGCTACTTTAATTGAGGAAGCTTTGAAGGTTCCTACCGTGATGATACTTTTGTATAATTCGTCAACTTTTTCAGCAATTTCAGGCGTACTACCCGATGTTACTTTGACAATGTTATTGACTCTATGTTTTTTGTCTCCCGGATTTATACGTTCTGGCGAATAGCCACAAAAGAAATCTTGATTGAACGTTAAACTGCTTTTTTCTTCCAAAATTGGCACACAAACTTCTTCTGTACAACCTGGAAACACGGTAGATTCATAAATTACAATATCATCCTTACGTAACACTGAACCTACTAATTTTGAAGCTGCTTCTAGTGGAAATAAGTCTGGAAATTTATGATCTGTTATTGGTGTTGGAACAGTTACAATGTACACATTTGCTTTTGCAATGTCTTCCGCCTTATCTGTGTATTGTAATGTTGCTGCTTGTTGCAATTCTTCGTTACTTACTTCTAGCGTATGATCGTTTCCTTGCTGCAATTCTTGAATTCGCGCTTGGTTGATATCAAATCCGATGACTTGGAATCCTTTTTTGCTAAATTCGACAGCTAAAGGCAATCCAACATATCCTAAACCTATTATGGAAATTACCTTATTTTTCATTTTCGACAGCTTGTTTTTTAAAAAAATCGTACGTAATTGATAATCCATCACGTACAGTGTATGCTGGTTTGTAACCTATTAATTTTTGTGCTTTTGATATATCTGCTAGTGAATCGCGAACATCTCCAATACGGCTTTCACCATAGTTTGGCTCCACAGTACTGTTAGAAATACTTTTGATATGATTCCATAAATCATTTACACTGATACGATCTCCAACCGCTACATTGATGACTTCATGCTGATTTATTTCGGCAAATAATGATTTCATATTTGCTTGTACTACATTTTCGACAAATGTAAAATCTCTCGTTTGATTTCCATCACCGTTGATTGTTACTTTTGTGTTATGTATTCCTGCATTGAAGAATAGTGGAATGACAGCTGCATACGCACCTTTTACATTTTGTTTTGGTCCAAAAACATTGAAATATCGTAATCCTACTGTGTGAAAATTAAAATGCTTCGAGATATTTTCTGCATATAATTCATTTACGTATTTCGTAATTGCATACGGAGATAATGGGTTCCCGATGATTTCTTCTTGTTTTGGCAATGCTTTACTATCACCATATGTACTTGAAGAAGCTGCATATACCATACGTTTTACGCCAGCATCTCTGGAAGCAATCATCATGTTTAAAAAACCAGAAATGTTTACGGCATTCGTAGAGATTGGATCGTTAAACGAACGCGGAACCGAACCTAATGCTGCTTGATGCAATACAAAGTCCATTCCGTCAACTGCTTGTTTACACGTTTCTACATCTCTAATGTCACCAAGAATAAATTCAAAGTTTGGATTTGATTCAAATCCAGCAATGTTATGTTTAAAACCTGTTGCTAAGTTGTCTAATACACGAACTTTTTTAGCATTGTGCTTTAGTAAATATTCAACTAAGTTTGATCCGATAAATCCAGCTCCACCTGTAATTAAAAAACTATGGTTTTCTAGGCTTCCTTGATGATATGCTTCTTGGTACATAGTGCTATTATTGGGTGCAAAACTAGCCATAAATTTTTACACTAGAAAATAAATGAGTTTTAAGGGGAAATACCCTTTTTTACAAGGGTTTTATCCCCTTTTTTTTTATCCTATTTTTCGAACAATAAACCACGGATTTAGTAGGTTTTCTTTGTTGTATTTTAGTGGTTTATCGGTTTCTAGTGAATATACTTCTATTCCGACAGCATTACAAATAGCCTGACCTGCAGCTGTATCCCATTCCATTGTTGGTGCGTATCGTGGATATGAAGTAGCTTTTCCTTCTGCTATTAAGCAAAATTTTATGGAGCTTCCTGCTTTTACAAGCGTTACTTTTTTGTTTTGTGCTTTTAGTCGTGCAATTAAGTCGTGCACTTGTGCATTGGTATACGATCTGCTTGATGTTATTTTGATAACATCACTTTTTTCTTCTGGAAAGATTTCTACAGCGCTTTTAAATATTTCAGGAGTTATTTGATGCGCTTCTAACTCTAATTTGTATGCTTTTTTTTCTGATGTTATTGCAAAGTATAGTGTTTTCGTAACCGGAATGTATATGATTCCTAGTATTGGTTTGTCGTTATCAATTAAAGCGATGTTTACGGTAAATTCGCCATTTCGTTTAATAAATTCCTTTGTGCCGTCTAATGGATCTACACACCAGCATTGTTGCCAATGTTTGCGTATTTCATAGTTGGTACGATCGCCTTCTTCACTAATAACAGGAATTCCTGTGCTTTCTAATGCTTTTTCAATATGATCATTTGCTTTTTGATCAGCAATGGTTACGGGAGAATCGTCTGGTTTGATTTCTACTTCAAAAGGTTGATTTTCATATATATCCATAATGATTGAACCTGCATGCACTGCAGCTTCAATAGCTTTGTATAGATGAGATTGTATCGTGTTAGGAGTGATTTTCATGTTTATCTTACGTAATAAAATAACTATTATTTAAGAACCTTTCATTGATTCACATACTATGATTTATTTTCACTTTCTTTTTCTTTGCTCGCACAAAGAAAAGAAACAAAAGAAAGTGCGTTTTTCCAGAGGTATTTTTGACTGAAAAAGTCAAAACCGTATCCACTTTTCTAAATTTTTTCCAAGGCTTCAAAAATTCTTAACGAAAAATGTATACTACACTGCGGAAAAAGAATAGATACATTTTGTTTTCATATCAAATTGCGCTTATTATATTTTATTTTTACTTATTTCATCAGATTTCGAAGACTTTCTTGCCATGAAATCGTTTTGATAATGTTTCGGACTTTCGTTTTGTCTAATACACTATTTTCAGGTCGTGCAGCTTTGGTTTTGTAACTATTACTACTTTTTAGTGAAGGTCGATCTGCTTCTGATAGGTTCAAATTTTTGATAATTTCTTTCGTAAAATCATACCAAGTGGCTTCACCTTCATTACTGAAGTGATAGATTCCGAAGTCAGTATTGTCTGTTGTGATAATTTCTAATATCAATGCTGCCAAATCGTTAGCATTGGTTGGCGTACCTTTTTGTTCCGTTGTAATCGTTAAATCTGCTTTTTCTGCTGCTTTTCGCAAGATGGTTTTGTAAAAGTTTTTACCAAATTCGGCATATAGCCAAGACGTACGAATGATGAAATAGTTTTGAAATATTTCTTGAATGTATTGTTCTCCTTTTAATTTGGAAGCTCCGTACACACTTATCGGATTTGTAATATCCGTTTCTATATATGGCGTTTCTTTTTTTCCATCAAATACATAGTCTGTAGAGATATGTAGCAATGTTGTATTCTGTTCATTACAAGCTTTTGCCAATTGCTTTGCTGCTTCCGCATTGACCAAGTATGCTTTTTCTTCTTCACTTTCAGCCAATTCCACATTCGTATACGCAGCACAATTTACACAGTAATCAATCGCATTTTTAGAAAAGTAGTCATTTATAGCATTGCTATTTGTAATGTCTAATTCGCTTGACGATTTGAAATGAAATGAAATATCAGTAAACTGATTGTGGATTTTTTGAATACATTGTCCTAATTGACCATTAGCACCGGTAACTAAAACCGTTTTCATAGTGTTATAGATTTCAAAGTGGGAAGTATTTTGTCTTTATCTGAAAGTTGAATTTCATCTTCCGAAAGCATCCAATCTATGGCAATATCTGGATCGTTATAAATAATCCCTGATTCTGCTTCTTTGTTCCAAAAGTTATCGCATTTATACGCAAATATAGTATCGTCTTTTAAGACAGCAAAACCATGTGCAAATCCGCGAGGAACAAAAAGCTGTTTGTTGTTTTCATCGTTTAAAACAATTGAAAAGTGTTGTCCAAATGTTTCAGAGTTTGGTCTAATATCTACAGCAACATCTAGTACTTCTCCACGAATAACACGCACTAATTTTGCTTGTGCATGTTCTCTTTTTTGAAAGTGCAAACCACGTAATACTCCTTTTTGAGAGATTGATTGATTGTCTTGTACGAAGTGTGTTTCCACTGGAAACTTTTGTTTGTTATAGGTTTCCATGAAACTCCCTCTAGAATCTCCAAATATTTGAGGTTCTATGATAAAACAGCCTGCTAATGGTGTATGAGTAATGTTCAAGACTAAATTTTATTGTATTTCTAAAAGATGTTTTCCATAACCACTTTTTAATAATGGTTTTGCAAGTTCATCTAATTGTTCTTTGGTAATGAATCCCATTCTATATGCTGCTTCTTCAATAGCGCCAATTTTTAGTCCTTGACGTTCTTCAATGACTTGCACAAATTGTGAAGCTTGCATTAGTGAGTTGAATGTTCCTGTGTCTAACCAAGCTGTTCCTCTATCGAGAATACTAACGCTTAGTTTTCCTTTTTCGAGGTATACACGATTTACATCGGTAATTTCGAGTTCGCCACGTTTACTAGGTTGTATATTTTTGGCAATTTCCACAACTTCATTGTCATAGAAATAGATCCCTGGAACTGCATAGTTTGATTTTGGTTCTGCTGGTTTTTCTTCAATAGAAATTGCATTGCCATTTTCGTCAAATTCAACAACGCCATAGCGTTCTGGATCGTGTACGTGATATGCATAAATGATACCACCTACAGGATTGTTATTTGCTTGTAGCAAGGTTGCCAGTCCTGAACCGTAAAATATATTGTCCCCTAAAACCAATGCAACTTTATCGTCACCGATAAATTTTTCACCAATTATAAATGCTTCAGCCAATCCATTTGGCAATTCTTGTACTTCATAATGAAATTCACATCCGATTTTTTTCCCATCGCCCAATAATTTTTGGAATAATGGCAAATCTTGCGGTGTAGAAATGATTAGTATTTCACGAATTCCTGCACTGATTAAGGTAGAAACAGGATAGTATATCATAGGTTTGTCATACACAGGCATTAATTGCTTGCTTACCGCTAAGGTAAGTGGATGCAATCGTGTTCCTGATCCTCCTGCTAATACTATTCCTTTCATCTGTTATTTTTTATTTTGTTGTGTATTTAGCTAAATACCATTCTATTGTTTTCAAAATACCCGACTCAAAGTTTTCTTCTGCTTTCCAACCAAGTTCATTTTCTATTTTACTTGCATCAATAGCATATCTGAAATCATGTCCAGGTCGGTCTGTAACAAATGTAATTTGTTCTTTGTACGACTTTGTTGTTGGATGTAATTTATCTAACAATTCACATATTGTAGTTGCAATATACACATTGTTGCGTTCGTTTAGTCCGCCAATATTGTAAGTTTCACCTGCGTTTCCTTTTTGGCACACTAAGTTAATCCCTTTGCAATGATCTAATACATATAACCAATCGCGGATATTTGTTCCGTCTCCATAAATTGGAATATTTTCACCTGAAATTGCTTTTCGAATGATTGTCGGAATTAACTTTTCATCATGTTGTTTTGGTCCGTAATTGTTAGAACAGTTTGTTGTTACAACGTTCATTCCATACGTATGAAAATAACTGCGCACAATAAAATCCGAAGATGCTTTTGAAGCACTGTATGGACTGTTTGGTGCATATGAAGTACTTTCCGTAAATAAACCTGTTTCTCCAAGAGTTCCGTATACCTCATCTGTTGAAATGTGATGAAATCTACACTGTTCGCAACCTTCTTTTATCTGGTTTGGACCATTCATCCAATGTTTTTTGGCAACATCTAATAAATTGAATGTTCCAAAAATGTTTGTTTGAATAAACGCATCAGGGTTTTTAATAGAGTTGTCTACGTGTGATTCAGCTGCAAAGTGAATGACTGCTTTAAAATCGTACTTCGTAAACAATTTTTCTATCAAATCTCTATTACAAATATCGCCTTCTACAAACGTATAATTTGAATTATTTTGTACTTCTACAAGGTTTTGCACATCTCCTGCATAGGTAAGTTTGTCTAGGTTCACAACCACAGTATCTTGGTGTTCTTCCAAGAAATATGGTATATAGTTTGAACCTATAAAACCTGCTCCTCCTGTTATAAGTACTGCGTTTTTAGGCATTTAATCGTTTGTTTTCTTCGTATGAATTTAAGTAGCTGTTTAATTCTCTTAATAGAATAAACATTAGTAATAATGATAGTGTTAAAACTGGAATTTTAAAAAAGAAACTATCGTAGAAACTTTTTATTTCTGCTCCTGGAGAGAAACCACTTAATACGTTAATGATTTCATTATTTAATTCTTTTTTATAGTTAATTTCAAGGAGTTTTCTCGAAATATCTTCATTCATCTTTAAGAGTTCAATCTCTTTAGTTTTTCTGTCATTATTAGCTGCCAACTGAATATATGTTCCTGATCCTGCTTTAGCTTCATCTTTAGGATCTTTTTGAAGTAATTGCTTGTATACCTCACCTAACGTATCAATTTTTACTAACTGATCTCTCAGTGTTTTTTCAGTTTGTTCAAGGTTTTTAAGATTTACTTCCTTTTGTCTTTTGATGTAGTTGTTTTCAATATTTTTGCTTACAAGTGGCACTTGCAATGCTGGAATAATATCTTTATCAGAAGATATTACTGATACTAAGTGTGTTTTAAAATCTAAAGGACTAGTGTTTTTTCTAAATTTTCTAAAGTCAATTTCACCTAAAACAAAAGTAGTATCTGTTTTTTTCATGAAATCATTGTATGCATTCAACATTCCATTTTCAGTTACATCTGGCTCAATAAAGAATCCCATCAAAGTTCCAGCTTCATTTTCAGTAATGTTAAAAATTTCTGCAAGCTTTGTACTGTCTGAATCTTTCGAAAGACCGTTATAATATCTAATATTTGAATACAGTTGACGTGTACTCTCATAATTAGCTTCTATATACATATTTGAACCGTATATCGGTTCTTGTCGTGCATCTATAAACCATCCAACTACTACACTTAAAAAACCTACTATTGCAAATTTTAAAACATGAACTCTCATTATTATTAGCACTTTAATAATAAGATCAAATAATAATAAAAATACATTTCTCAAAAACTTGAAAAGCTTGCTAAAGACTTTTCCAATCATTCTGAATAATTCCCCTAAATCAATTTCAGTACTTGGTTTAGGTGCTTCTGGCTTGTTTTGAACATTCTCGCTCATATTCTTTTTATTTGTTGTTTAATAGTTGTTCTAAAATTTTTCTTGTAATTAAGTATGTTGGTTTTACTCCAGTCGTTCCTAATCCGCCTGAAGCTAATGTACTTCCTGTTTCTAATGGGTTATCTGAAGCGTAGTATGCGTATCTAACCTTTACATCTTCCGATATACTTCTTCTAATTTTTGAAGCCGATTGAATGGCTTTCTGATAATGTGCTCCTTCCATTTCTAAACCAATCACGTTCCATGTAGAATCATGGAAGAATTTTAAAATGTCTTTGTTTTGCAAAGAAGTTCCCAAAACTGATATCATAGAACCTTCAAAAACTTCCAGTCCATGACCTTCTAAATCTTCTTTTTGCAATTCGTTTTTAAAAGGATAGTTATCTGCAGTTCCTTCAAATATATGCGCTGACGGAATCATGATATCTCCTTTTCCTCCTTCTAAAATTCCTGCTTTCCCCATTATGGAAACCGAAGCGACATTCAAATATTCTTTTTTTGTTTTGTCTTTACTTGAGTATGGTTTTAAAAACTCATCAATCGTTTCATATGCTTGTTCACCAAACGCATAATCCATCACAAATAAAACAGGTTTTTCTTCATCGTTTTTGGCAGTACATGTGTATGATGTTTTGCTAAAATCGATTTTAGAAGTATCGAAAATTTGTACGTTAATATTTGTTCCTGATTCATCTTCAATATAAATCATTCCCTTTTTCAACGCTTCTTTTTCTACTTTAGTTCGAAGTTTATCATTTCCTGAAGTACTTAAGGCTTCAAAAATATCAAACTCGTCTGTTGCATTGAGTTGTTTTTGCAATAATTTTGGCGCAAAAATAGAGTTCATTACACTGTGCATATTGGCACTAATGATATGAATTGGTCTGTGTAATAAATTATTTTCTTTTAATACTTTTTTGATATTGTTTGCCCAAACTTCTCCGTGAATATGATGTCCTAAACGTTCGCGCAATACTGGACTAAACGTAATGGTTCTTTTTTCACTTTTAGTAAGTTCTTTAATAGCAAGCTTTCCTAACCAATAGATAATATTTAGAAAACGTTCAGGATTTTCTTTGGTAGAAAATGTTTTGTGTGCATCTAAAATTTCTTCAAATGTTCTTCCTAAAATATTTGCTGTATGCGTAATGGCAACTTCTCTTTCGGCAAGTGTTAACTTTTTCTTTCTACAAACCGCAGCTTCTAGTTTTTCCCAATCGCGTGTTGTTTCTCCATCTTCACCAATTAAAACACGATTGCAAATTTTGTGCGATTCTATAAATAAAAACGTCAAATGCGTTAAGATATCATAGATTTCCGAACGTCCACGCGTAATTTCAATGTTCATCTGCTCCTCATCAATTCGGTAACAGTTTCTTCGTCTTTTTGGTGGAATGATCGCTTTGAAATGTGAATTTTTATATCCTTCATCAGACGTTAAGTTGATAAAACGACATTCTTCAATACCAATTGGCAAACGATCAATTACGTATAATAAACCGTTAATTTCTGCCTTTTCTTCAGCGATAGAGCCATAGATTTCAGGGCGCAACACTAATAAAGACTGGCGCAGCGTTTCTCCAGAAACACCCATAGGTTTGTAGAATCCACGATTAAATAAATGTCTCATGGTTATGTACAAACGCTCAATGGCTCCTGATGATTCTTGTGCTCTGGTTCTTTCGTGTATTTTAATGTTACTCATATATGGTTTTTCCGCACAAAAATACAAGTTAATTTGGGATTTCTATGCTTTTTTGTAATTCGTTAGCGTTTCTGCTATTTTTCTATCGTTCGATAACCTTGGAATTTTATTTTGTCCACCCAGTTTTCCGATTGATTTCATGTAATTTTGAAAGCCGTCTTTTTGGATTTTCGTAATTTTTAAAGGTTGTAAAACTTTTCCTTTTATGAGATCAAAATAGTAACTGTTTTGCTTTTGTAATGAAGCATCCATTGTTGCTGCAAACGCTTCTATATTTTCAGGTGCTGCTTCAAACTCTATAAACCATTCATGATACGGCAATCCTATTTCTGGGTTTATTTTTGGTGCTACAGTAAATTCATTTATGCTTGCGCCAGAAGTTTGCAAAGCATCATTTAATGCGTGTTCTACTTCTTTCCCAATAACATGTTCTCCAAATGCCGAAATAAAATGCTTGATACGACCAGAAACAATAACTTTGTATGGTTTTATTGATGTAAATTCTATGGTATCACCAATATTGTAGCCCCAAAGTCCAGCATTAGTAGAGATTATCATGACATAATTTACACCAAGTTTCACATCTTTTAGGGTAATTCGGGTTGGATTTTCGTCAAAAAAGGTATTTGCTTCGATGAACTCATAAAAGATTCCTGATTTTAATTGCAATAACATGCCTTTATCATCTTGCTGATCTTGAAACGCAAAAAACCCTTCACTTGCTGGATATAATTCAATACTGTCTACTTTTCTGCCAATTAGGTTTTCAAATTTGTTTCGATAGGGTTCATAATTTACACCTCCAAAAATGAACAATTTAAAATCGGGAAAAACATCGCCTATTTTTTTACCTGTTCGTTCTACAATTCGCTCAAAATACATTTGAACCCACGAAGGAATTCCACTAATAATCGCCATTTTTTCAGACAACGTTTCATCAACGATTGCTTCAACTTTCGTTTCCCAATCTTCAATACAATTGGTTTCCCAACTTGGCATTCTGTTTTTTTGCAAATATCCTGGCACGTAATGCGCTACAATTCCTGAGAGTCGTCCCAGTTTTACACCATTTTCTTCTTTTAAAATTGGACTTCCTTGTAAAAAGATCATTTTTCCATTGACAAAGTCTGTATTTCCTGTTTCTGCTACGTATAGTAAAATTGCGTTTCGAGCAGCTTCCACATGCGTTGGCATCGATTCTTTTGTGATTGGAATGTATTTTGCGCCAGAAGTTGTTCCAGAAGTTTTGGCAAAGTATACGGGTTTTCCTTTCCAGAGAACGTCCTTTTCGCCAGCAACAACTCTTTCCACATAAGGCTTTAACGCTTCATAATCACGAATTGGCACACGTTTTACAAAATCTTCATGAGAATGAATATTTTCAAAATCGTGATCTTTTCCAAACTGAGTTTTCTTTGCTTGTTTTATGAGTTTTTCAAATACTTTTTCTTGCGTTTTTATAGGCTTTTTAGCCCATTTAGACACTTTCTTTTGAATGCGTTTGGCAAAAGGTTTGGCAAGTAAAGCTTTTAACGATTTCATCTGTTAGTTTTTATTTTTTAATTCGGTCAGATGTAATTTTTTATAATTTAAAATCAATATATGATGTTGGATTTACAGAATATCCTTCACTCCATAATTCAAAATGTAAATGCGGACCTGTGGTTAATTCTCCTGTATTTCCTACAGTTGCAATCACTTCTCCTGCGGTTACTAAATCGCCTTGTCGCTTAGTCACAGATGCATTGTGCTTGTATACTGATATTAAGTTATTTGGATGTTCTATAATTAATACATATCCTGTTGCAACCGTCCATTCTGAAAATATAACCGTTCCGTCAGCTGTTGCTTTTACAGGTGTATCTTTTGGCGCAACAATGTCAATAGCAAAGTGTTTTTCTTTTGGGTTGAATTCTTGTGTAATTTTCCCTTTTATTGGTGGAAATAATACATAGTTTACTTTAGAGGTTGCAGTTTCAAACAAGTTGTATTTATCTTCTTCGGCAACTTCTTCACGTAATAATGAATCTAATTTATTCGGTGTTAAATCAACTTCTTCCGCATCAATTTTGAATGATTCATATAGCGAATCTTTATTGATGTTTTCACTTTTTATTTCTCCCGTAAGGACATTACGAATGGAAGCCATATATATAGAATCGCGCACACGAACTTGCTGTAAGGAATCTATTTTTTCGTTGAGTTCTATCGCTTTTGTTTTTAACGCTGTTGACGAATACCCAGGAATATATTCACGTAAGGACGTAAAAGCAATTAAAAACGTAGTTAATACGATGAGTAAAATGATAGAAAAAGCAGTCAACACAAAGACATTTAAACGTGTCAGTTTAAATGAAATGCGTTCTTCAAAAGTATCTTCGTTCAGAATTACCAGACGATACTTGTGTAAAAGCTTCTTTTTAAGTCGTTGTTTTTTCTGATTATCTTTGGCCATAACTCAATTGTACACTACAAACTTAAAAGAAATTATTAGTAATAATATTGTCTGGAAGTGTTTTTTTATGCTTCTTTGTAGTGGTATATATATTTATTTTTACCTTTGTAGCTTAAATTTAATCATTATGATGTCTTTAAATATGTTTTTAGCAATTCCAGGCGGATATTCAATTATCTTAATAGTTGTTGTAGTATTGCTTTTATTCGGAGGAAGAAAAATTCCAGAATTAATGCGCGGATTAGGTAGCGGAATTAAAGAATTTAAAGATGCTACAAAAGAAGATGAAGCAAAAAAAGTAGACAAAGAATAGTTTATTCTTTTATATAAAAATTATAAATCCACACTGTTACAGTGTGGATTTTTTTTATGCAAGGACGCAACCAAATACTATTTTATGCATCTATTGTGAAAACAATAGCATGAAAGCCAACTATTTGATTGTATTACTTGTTCTATTTTTTACATCATGTTTTTATAATGATGACGATGTACTTCCTCCTGAAACATCTATATATCAGCAAGTAACATTACTACGTTCCGAGCTGGAAACTTCAATAGTATTACAAGAAGCAAAGCCAATTACTGAAACAGGAAAAATTTATGTTAAAGGATCGTATTTGTTTATCAACGAACCTTACCAAGGTTTTCATATCGTTAATAATGTAGATCCTTCCAATCCTGTTATTGAAAAATTTTTAGTATCTCCAGGAGCCACCGACCTTATTTTTAAGAATGATTCTTTCTATATAAACCAAGCAGTAGATCTTGTAGCTCTTAAATTTAATGCTTCTTTTGATGGAGTTATTGAAACACAACGCGTCGAAAATATATTTCCACAACTCCTTTCCCCAGATGGCTTTTTTCCAAATGTAGCTCCAAATGAAATTGTTATTAACTGGACACAAAATTAAAGATATGAATACACTCAAAACTTTTATTTTATTGGTATGCGTTGCAATTATGTATACTTCTTGTGATTCAGACAGTTCAGATATAGCAAATGCAGCAAGCGAATCGGGACAATCAGGATCTTTAGCGCGTTTTGTAACATTGGATGACTATTTGTACACCGTAGATTTTCAAAATTTGAACGTTTTTAATATTAGCAATACTGAAAATCCTGTGTTAGTGAATACGATTAATGTAGGTTTTAATATTGAAACATTGTCTTCCTATAAAAGTTACTTATACATAGGATCACGAAACGGAATGTTTATTTATGATGCTACACAACAAGAAACTCCTCAGTTACTGTCAAATGTACAACACTTTACAGCTTGCGATCCTGTAATTGCAAATGATACACATGCATTTGTAACCTTGAAAGGTGGAAATTTGTGTGGGCAAGATTTGAATGTATTGGAAGTTTATGATGTTACGGACGCAGAAAATCCAATATTACTTTCACAACGCAATATGATTGAACCTATCGGAATGGGATTTTACCAAGATAAGTATCTATTTGTGTGTGATGATCAAGTTAAGATATTTGATATTTCTGATCCTGAAAGCATGCATTTAGTACATGCAATTGACACAGATAGTTTTGATGTTATTATTCAAAATGATCTACTGATATTGATAGGTGAAACAGGTTTAACGCAGTATATGCTTGATACAGAAGATATCCAGAATGAAACTTTCTTGAGTTCATTAAGTCTATAAACATATTTAAATTTTATACGTATCCATTAGTTTTGTATACTATTCTCTTTTTTATTTCTATCCAAATTAACCATATAGATGTGTTATATTTGAAATGATTGTTGCACTAAGAATACTGTTCAAAATCACTAAAACGTATATATGAAAGAATGGTTTAAGTATGAATATGGCTTTGTAAATATTGACGATGAAAATATCTACTTTACCAATACTGGAAATTGGTCGGAAACGAACGGTTTGAAAGAAAAGGGTGTGCAACAACAAAATTCATTTCGGCAATTTCGAATGAAAATTATTCCTTTTACTATTATTGCTGTGGTGGTTTTTCTACTTATTTTTCCAATTGATTCTGGAAAAGTGAAGTTTTCACTAATTGCTGGATTAGTTGTGTTGGCAATTTCTACTCGAAATTATTTGAAAAGAGAAATTGGTGAAAAGTTTAAACTTCCGCTCTCAAAAATTGAGAATATTAAATTAAATGGCAAAACAGCAACCATTACTTTTGAAGATGGAGAAGAAAAGTTGACAGAACAACTCCTAGAAAAGCTTGATCGGAAAGGAATTCAATTGTTAGAAACAGTACAAAGATCAACTATGGAATAATTTTTGTGCGATTTAGTTCATGAAAAAACTACTACCGATTTTCGCTTTTATCTTACTTTGTCAATGTAAAAGTGAGCCAAAAAAAATACCACAAACCAAACTTCCTGTTCCAACAGAAAAAATTAATATAGAAAAGAAAAATGAAATTGTTATCAGTGTTCACGATACTATTGATGAGTTTTTCACAAACCTTTTTGTTGATGAATTTCAGGATAAACCTGATATGATATACTTGGGGGAAAAAAAGCAACGAACTTCTGTTACAATTCCAACCGAAAAAAACATACGAATTTTAGGCGGCGATCCTTTTGTTTCCTTTAATTACAAATTGAATCTTGAAAAAGGAGATAGTGTTGTGATTGCTATTGATAGCATCCGAATATCGAACACAAAACATGTCGGTTTTCCAGTATTTGAAATTCCAAACAGTACAAGGAATTGGGCAGAATATAATTTTGATTACTTACTGTTTAAGAAGAATATTCGCGAAGGCGGAATTGTGCTCGACACCACTAAAAAATACCCAATTTCTTCTGTAAATCCAGAAAAATCACTTGCAAACGCACATTTTTTACTTGATAGTTTGATGGAAATTGACAAAATAACAACTACTTTTTTTCATGAGAAAAAACAACTT
Source organism: Kordia sp. E (assembly GCF_056033805.1). Lineage (NCBI taxonomy): Bacteria > Pseudomonadati > Bacteroidota > Flavobacteriia > Flavobacteriales > Flavobacteriaceae > Kordia > Kordia sp. E. The sequence goes on along the minus strand of NZ_JBRASR010000002.1, from coordinate 1,038,488 downwards.
GCACAACTAAAATATGCCGCAAATAAGATCAGAAGAGCAAATCAAAAAAATGAAGTTATTGACTTAGATAATATCGGAATTCAATTGAATGATGCCAACTTACTTGATAATCAAGAATATATTTTTGCGATTAGAGCTTATATTGATTATACCTATTTTAAAAAAGAGAGAAGAGTCAAAAATTCAAAACGATTTGATTTGATTCTCGCAAAAGAAACTTTTTTGAATACTGCTTCAAAAGAAGTAATGCTTAATTCGTACTTAAAAAGTATTTATTTTTTAGAAAAAAGTAAATTCAAAAAATATCTTGATAAATTCAATGCGTTTAATACAAATAAGACCTTAGAAGAAAAATGGAATGCTGTTTTGACAGACTTAGATACGAATACTAAAAAACTAAATTCAACAAATAGAACTGTTGGACTTTTGAGTAATTTAATTGAAGATCGAACTTTTACTTTTGAAGAAGTATTAGCAAACCAAAAAGGTAAAATTGTACTTGTCGATTTTTGGGCAAGTTGGTGTTCACCTTGTAGACAAGAAATGCCTGCATTAAAAAATTTGAAAGCTACTTTTAACGAAGATGAATTACAAGTTATTGAAATTTCTATTGATACAGATTTCAACGCTTGGGAAAGAGCTTCAAAAGTGGAAAAAATTCAGTTAGAAACACATAATTATATTATTTCAAACTGGAAAAAAACCAATCTTTATAAAAACTATAATATCAAAACGATTCCACGATATTTGTTGTTTGATAAAACAGGTAAAATTATAGATACAGATGCGCCAAGACCAAGTACAAAAGCGTTAGTCGAATTAATTCAAAAACAATTATTATAGAAACTACCGAAAACATATTTGAACATTTTGAGCAGTTTATCAAACTTTCTGATGAATTGAAAGCTGAATTAGAGAATCGACTGCACCTTATTACCTTTAAAAAAGGCGAACTCATATTAGATGCAAATCAAATTTCTACGACAAGTTATTTTATCAGAAAAGGAATGCTACGCACTTATTTTTTAAAAGATGGAAAAGAAATCAGCGAGTATTTTTGTAGTGAAAATGAATGGATAAATTCTCCGAAAAGCTTCATGCAACGGAAAAAAGACATCTATTATATTGACGCAATTGAAACTACAGAAGCTTTTTCATTGCACATAAATGACTTAGGATATTTGTTTGATAATTTTCCAGAAATGGAACGCTATTCACGACTTTCTATGGGAACAATTTTTGGACATTTAATGGAACGAATTACATCGATGCGTTTTGCTTCTGCCAAAGAAAAATACACTCATTTTCTTGAAACTTATCATGCTATTTATCATCGTATTCCTTTAGGAATGGTAGCTTCTTATATTGGAATTACACAGGAAACCTTAAGTAGAATTCGTGCCGAAAAATGATTATTTGATCTAGATCAAAAGTTTTGAAGTTGTGATGAAGTTACTTTGTATAAAAAGTAAACAACTATGATTTCATCAAAAAACATACAACGCATATTCTTATTATTTTTCTTAGTTTCTACCACAATATTTTATGCACAAGAAACACTTCCAACCAAAAACACAGAAGCTATTTTATATCTTGGAAAAGGCAAAAAACAACCTTTAATTGTTGGACTTGGTGGTTCGGAAGGTGGAAATGCTTGGACGAGTGACTATTGGAAAAAAACCAGAGATCAGTTTATTGAAAAAGGTTATGCTTTTTTAGCAATTGGCTATTTTAATGCAAAAGATACACCTCAACTTTTAGAAAAAATTGCTCTTGAAGATGTACATAATGCCATTGTAAAAGCAACACAACACACAAAAGTAGATGCTGAACGAATTGCCATTGTTGGCGGTTCGCGTGGAGGCGATTTAGCATTGTTAATTGCAAGTTATTACGACGATATTGATTGTGTTGTCGGAATTGTACCAAGTCATGCCGTTTTCCCAGGAAATACCAATCATTTTACAAGTTCATCTTGGACTTTTAATACTACTGAATTACCTTTTGTTCCTGTAAATGAAGCTTCGGTTCCTTTTTTAATGAAACGTGATTTACGCGGCACATTTGAAGCCATGTTACAAGATAAAGAAGCCGAAAAGAAAGCATTGATTAAGGTTGAAAATATAAAAGCGCCTATTTTATTAATTTCTGCAACCGAAGATGAAATTGCTCCAACAACACCAATGTGTAACAAAATGATGAATAGACTGAAGCAACACAATTTTCAATACTATACAGAACATGTTGCCATTGTAGGTTCGCATGCGGAACCTTTACAGCATTTTGAATTGGTTTTTAATTTTCTGAAACACAAATTTCCTGTGAAGAAGTAAAAGTAATTTCTGAGAAAGAATAAAAACAAGAAATTTAGATGCAATTCAAAAATCCTAATGAAGGCTTTGACTTAGGATAAGATTATTGTAGTTTTAACTGTAATTAAAGTTATAAAAACTAAGATTCTTGTTTCACATACGTGTAAACAATTATTTATACTAAACTCACACATAAAGTCAAGCTTAACACTCACATAAAAAGATATTCAATTGTTATAGCATTAATAACGATACTCTCTTTTGCTTATACGTTTATGATTGCAGTATTATTTGCACAAGATTCTGATGCTATAAATTATTATTCTGATGCTGGTTTTTCATTAAGTTTTTTAGGCTGTTTAGTCATCTTCATTGTCTACAAAATTGATACTTTTATTAATAGAGCTATACATAGGTTTTCAAAATCTATGTTTACCATTAGTTTTTTCGTGAGTTTCTTTACTAGTCTGCTATTATTTTTCTTAAGCTCTTGGTTATTAAATGGTTTTTTAAGAGATGAATGGTCATTAGGTTTTACATTTTTAAAACAGCAAATAATATTTATAAACTTTCTTTTATTACTAATACTATCCTACCATACAATAGTTTATTTTACAAGAACTACAGCTATAAAAAATAAAAAACTAACCGCTGATAATGCCGAAATGAGTTTGGCTTTAAATAAATATTTAACCCGTATTCCTTCCTTATCAAACAAGAAAACAGAGTTGATTCCTATTTCTCAAATTTTATTCTTTAAAATTGAAGAAGGTGTTGTTTTTGCTTATACGAATACTAACAAAAAAAAGCCATTAACAATCACAACGTTAAACTTGTTAGAATCTAAATTGAATCCTGTAAAATTCTTTAGAATTAATCGTTCTGAAATTGTGAATATTGAAAAGGTTGAATCTTTTGAACCTTATTTTAAAGATAGGTTGGCCATAAAAATTATAAATAATAGCACAACACTTTATACTTCAAACACAAAATCTGCACTTTTTAGAGAGTGGCTTTTAGAGGCTTCAAATTAGTGCTTATTCAATTGAAAATTCCCTTAGTTCAATAAAAAAATCACTGTATACTTTACTAAGTATCGTTTGTTTGTAAAAAACGAAACAAATGATTAATTCAATAAAGAAAATTAACAAACCTAAAAAATGGTTGTTCCTTATTTCATCTCTATTTGTATGTACGCTCATTGTTTTATACTTCTTTAGAGATAGAAGTGTTACCTATGCATTGCCTGAAATTTCTAAAAGTGAAAATTCTGAAAGAAAAATAAAAAATTACTTTGGTAAAGAGTTTGAATGGTTTTTATATACTCCTGATAATGTTCCTATTTACATAAAAGAAATTGGAGAAGGCGAAACTATTGTAACACTTCATGGAGGTTTTGGTATGACACACGATTATATGCGAACCTTTATGAAACCTTTTGAAGATAAATTTCATCTCGTTTACTTTGATCAAAGAGGATCTTTACGATCGCCTGTTCCAGATTTTGATTTTGAAAAATATATAACGCTAGAAAATATGGTGAATGATCTTGAGTTATTAAGAAGAGCTTTAAAGGTTGAAAAAATAAAAATAGTAGCACATTCTATGGGCGCACTTTTAGCCTATGAATACATGAAAAAATTCCCTGATAATATAGGTGATATTATAATTATATCTGGCTTTGTTCCAAAATTCCCAGATTCTAATGCTGCTTTTCATGATTTATTTACTTCACAAGCAGAAAGAGAAGCTTTCACAAGCAGAAACGAAATCAAAGAAGAATTAAAAAAAATAAAACATACCGTTGACAAAACAGCTGCTGAATATATATACCTAAACTATAAAATAAACTCTTCTTCAACTCAAATTTATGATATTAATAAATGGTCTGAAACGACAGGTGGCGTAGGTTTTTATAATCCTAAAATAAATGAACTAATTGGTCCAGAAAGTAATATTTCTTTTTTGTTTGGATTAAAGTTTTACTGGAAAGAAAGGCAATTCAAAAAAGGTACTTTGGATACAACAGACACAAACAAGTTTATAGCTCCCATAAATTATTTGCCTTATATTGAAAATCATTCTGGGAAAATAGATTACATGTTGGGAACACATGAAGTTGGTGACTGGAACTTAAGATTATACAAAAGATATATAAAACAATCTGATAAAGTAAAAATGCACGTTTTTCAAAATGCAGGTCACAATATTTGGATTGATAAACCACAGGAGTTTCATAAAAAACTATCACAACTATTAAGTAATAGATAAAAGAATGAATATCATTAATCAATCATAGACAACTGAATTCGTTTTCTACTTTCGTCAACCTCAACAACGGTAACCGTTACATGTTGGTGTAGTTTGACAACCGAATTGACATCGCTGATAAATTCATTCGCCAATTTTGAAATATGAACCAAACCACTTTCCTTAATTCCGATGTCTACAAAACAACCAAAATTGGTAATATTGTTTACAATTCCAGGTAAAGACATTCCAACTTTTACATCCGAAATCTTCTTTACATTCTTATCAAATTCAAAGAGTTTTGCTGCTTTTCGTGGATCAACGCCAGGTTTTTCTAATTCTTTAACAATATCGTTTAAAGTCGGCAACCCTATAATTTCTGTACAATAACTTTCAAGTTTGATATTGCTTAAAACTTCTTTATTTCCAATTAACTCTTCGACAGAAATTTTTGCATCTTTCGCCATTTTTTCAACAATATGGTAACTTTCAGGATGCACAGTAGAATTATCTAACGGATGTTTTGCATCTCTAATTCGTAAAAACGCTGCTGCTTGCTGAAAAGCTTTTGGACCTAATCTTGGTACTTTTTTCAAACTACTTCTTGAATCAATTTTCCCGTTTTCAGTTCTAAATTTCACAACATTTTCTGCCAAATTTGCGCCAATTCCAGACACATAACTCAGCAATGCGCTACTTGCCGTATTTACATTTACACCAACCGCATTTACACAACTCATAACAACAGTATCGAGTTCTTCTTTGAGTTTGGTTTGATCAACATCGTGCTGATATTGTCCAACACCGATTGCTTTCGGATCAATTTTTACAAGTTCGGCTAATGGATCTTTTAAACGTCTTCCTATAGAAACCGCACCACGAACTGTGACATCATAATTTGGAAATTCAGCTCGCGCTATTTTTGAAGCAGAATACACAGATGCACCTGCTTCATTGACGATAAAAACTTGTAAATCGCGATCGAACTGAATTTTTTTGATAAAAAATTCTGTTTCGCGTGAAGCCGTTCCATTTCCAATAGCAATGGCTTCTATTTTGTATGCATTTACTAATGATCGTATTTTTTTTCCTGCTTCGGTAATTTTTCGCTGTGGCGGATGTGGATAGATGTTTTCATTGTGTAATAAATCACCTTTTTCATCCAAACAAACCACTTTACAACCCGATTTGAAACCTGGATCAAGTGCCAACACTCGTTTTTGACCTAATGGTGCGCCGAGTAATAATTGCTTCAAATTATCTGCAAAAACTGAAATTGCTGTTGCGTCTGCTTTTCCTTTTACATCATTCATGACTTCATTTACAATTGCAGGCGACAACAAACGTTTGTACGCATCTTCAATAGCAATAAATACTTGATCTGTACATGATTTTATATCTGTTTTAATGATCAATTTATCAATGATATCTAAAGCTTCTTCTTTGTCAACAGTAACTTTTACTTTGATGTAACCTTCATTTTCCGCACGTAACATCGCTAATAATCGATGCGATGGTGTTCTGTGAAGTGATTCGCTCCAATCAAAATATTGTTTGTATTTCTGCGCTGTCTCGTCTTCTTTTTTTGCTTTGACCACTTTGGTTGTAATCGTTGCTTTTCGTTGATAGAGACGTCTTATTCTATTTCTAACGTATTCGTTTTCGTTAATCCACTCTGCAATAATATGTCGCGCACCTTCTATTGCTTTTTCTACAGAAGCAACTTCTCCTTTTACAAAACGGTTTGCTGCATATTCAACATCTTCATGTTGTTGTTTCATGATAATTTTTGCCAACGATTCTAATCCGTTTTCTTTGGCTATAGACGCTTTTGTTTTTCGTTTTTTCTTGTACGGTAAGTAGATATCTTCTAACGCTATTAAGGTTTTCGCTTGTGCAATTTTTTCCTGTAATTGTGGCGTTAATGCATCTTGTTCTGTAATAGATTTTAGAATGGCTTCTCGCCTTTTTTCTAATTCTGTATAAGCGGCTTTTAGTTTCACAATCTGACCAATTTGAACTTCATCCAAGTTTCCCGTCATTTCTTTTCGATAGCGAGAAATAAACGGAATTGTACAATCTTCATTTAGTAGTTGAATCGTTTTAAGGATACTTTTTTCTGGTAATGAAAGTTGTGATTGAATGTATTGAAGTTCGGTCATGAAGGTGTTTTTTAATTTAATAATTGAATGATTCAACGATTAAATGATGCGCGCTTTTGAATGCTGCAATTTACTATTTTTTGGATTGAATTATTACTCTTTTTTACAGTTTTAGGTCATCAACTTGTTCCGAGTACATTTCAGCGAAAGCGATATTATAAAACATAAAAAAAGCACATAAGTTATAAACTCATGTGCTTTTATCGATTTTAATGTATGTTGTTATTCTTTGATTTTTAATGATGTTAAGACTGCTTCTATTTCAAACATGAAGTCTCTTTTTTCTTCCGACGGCGCAAATACTAATCCTTCTATAACCACCAATCTGTCGTGTTGTTTGTCTTCTACAATATAGTTAAGAAATGGACCAGCCATATGGAAGTTTTTCATTTCCCATCTCCCTTTGGTTTCAAAGGCTGGTTTGTTGTCTACAATTGCATCATACAAATATGGCGCATAGGCTTTTTCAGTAATCATGTGCATTCTTTTTGGATCTCTACCAGGCACGTATGCTTCTCCGATAGAATCGCGCATTTGAATAATGGCATCAATCGTTGTAGAATCTTTTGGAATACTTCCAAATGGCAACGTGTATGCAATGATATTCATGGTTCCTTTTGGAACTTCGCGTTCAAACCATACAAAGTTGTTTTCTTGTTTTACCATTTTATACGCAGAAGGAATGTTTAGAGAAATTCCTAATGTTTCATCTAGTGTTTTATCTCGCGTAAGTGAACCTTGAATGAATTTTTGCTTTGAGCGTAATTCGTTTAGTTTTAAGGTTGTTATTGATTCTCTTGCATTTTCTTTGAGTTGTGATATAATTTCATCATCAGTTCCTGTAACATATACTATTTTTTGCGGTTTTGCGTATATGTTTTCTTTGATTTTGAACTGTTTTTTGTCTGACGATTTTACAAAGACAACACTTCTACATTTTGTCAATATTCCGTCAAATACTTGTGGACTGATGTGTTTTATAGAGAATATTGGTTCTTCAATAGCTAAACCATCGGTTGGCGCTGCATAAATACTTCGTATGCTGTCACCAACTGCTCCGTTCCATAAATCGTCATCTACAACAATAGTAAGTAAATTTACTTTTCCGTAGGATTCTGGCAAATATTCTTCTGCTCTTTCACTATTTTTTCTGTCTTCACAAGAAGTGAATATTGCCAAAACAAATATGATTGCATATAATTTTTTCACGAGATCTTATTTTTATTAGTTGTTTTTATTTCTTGGAAACCTGCAAGGTCATTCCTGGTTTTAGTTTATTACCGCTAATATCATTCCATTTTTTGATATTCTTCACAGAAACACCTGGAAATTTTTGCGCAATGCTCCACAAAGAGTCGCCAGACCTGACAACATAGGTTTTTGCATTTCCTGTATTTTTTTTCTTCTTGCTTGGTTTTTTACCTGAAAAACCTGGCTTTTTGGGATAAACCGTTAAGCGTTGCCCTATTCGTAACCTGTTAGATCGAAGTCCATTCCAGCGTTTTAAATCACTAACTCGCACACCAAAACGGCGTGCAATTTTTCCTAAGTAGTCTCCATTTTTTACACGATAACGTGTACGCTTGTCCATTTCAAAAAGTTGAGGCAATGGTTTTTCGCGTTTTGCTAATTCTTCTTTCGCTAAGGCGTAAATTGCATCTTCATTGTTTACAAATTTTCCAACTTCTTTTACAGGCAAACGCAATGCATAGTTTTTTCCTTTTACATTAGGAATAACATCTAGTTTGTATGATGGATTGAAGAATTGTAAGTCTTCTACTTTTACATTTAATACTTCTGATATTTGATCAAATGTGAGTATTTCTTTTACTTGAATTGTGTCGGTAGCAAAGTGTGGAACTTCTATTTTTTCTACTTGAAAACCGTGTTCATCTGCATATTCAAAGATGTACATTGTTGCTAAGAAAGCTGGTAAATATCCTGCTGTTTCACGCGGTAGGTTTTTACGAATATTCCAGTAATTTTCATAACCTCCAGAACGTCTAATTGCTTTTGAAACGTTTCCAGGACCTGAGTTATACGCCGCTAATGCTAAATCCCAATCGCCAAATATTCGGTATAATCTTGCTAAGTATTGACAGGCTGCTTTGGTCGATTTTTCAGGATCGCTACGTTCATCAACATAGGAACTTACGTTTAAATCGTATTCTTTTCCTGTTCTGTACATAAATTGCCAAAGTCCTGTTGCTCCAACACGTGAGCGTGCTCTTGGGTTTAAAGCAGATTCTACAATGGCTAAGTATTTTACTTCTAATGGAATGTCATAATTGTCTAACTCTTGTTCAAACATTGGAAAGTAGTATTGACTTACTTTCATTAAACGTTCCATTGATTTTTTTCTTCGTTTTAAGAATCTACGAATAACACTTTCTAATGAAGGATTGTATTCAATGTTAAATGGTGTTTTGGCGTTGAGTCGTTCCAAACGTGCTTTTAGCGTATCAGTTGGTAGTTCTTGATATACAACAGGATCGTATTTAAGTTCTGAAATTTCTTTGTGAATAGTATCAAATAAGTCAGCGCCACCTAATTCACGCAACCAAAGACTATCAATTGTAGCAGCAAATTTGTTGTCCTGCAATTCATATTTCTCCTCAATTTTTGTCAATTCTTTTCTTCCATCGAGCATAACAGTTGTACTGTCTATTTCAGGAAGAATGTCACTTGTATTACGTTTAATTTCGTTTTTCGTGTCAAAATAGATCGTATCAATCATCACCGTTTTTTTACCATCTAAGATGATTGTGTCTTTGATAATTTTGAACGTTGGTTTTGGCGTTTCTTTTACTTTTTCAGGAGTTTTTTCATCTTCTTGTGCATGTCCGATGAACGCAATGAATACAAAAAATATGGTAAAGAGATATTTCATCTATTGTAGGTTGTTTTTTTATGTGTTCTATATATAGAAACGCGATTGCTGCTAAATTCGTGTTTTTTCTTCGAATTTTGAAATTCTCATATACTAAAAAAGTCTAACTACGAGAATTAGACTTTTTTATATATGATATTTGTATTGCATTTTTACGCTAAAATCGCAGCAATTCCTGGCAATGTTTTTCCTTCTAAGCTTTCTAACATGGCACCGCCACCTGTACTTACGTAGCTTACTTTTGGTTCAAAACCAAATTGTTTTACCGCTGCTACAGAGTCTCCACCACCAACGAGTGAGAAAGCTCCATTTTTAGTAGCATCCGCAATAGCATGTCCTAAAGCAATGGTTCCTTTGGCAAAGTTTGGCATTTCAAAAACACCTAATGGTCCATTCCAAAGAATCGTTTTTGATAATGCAATAACCTCAGCAAATTTAGCTTGTGTAGCTGGTCCAGCGTCTAATCCCATCCAACCATCAGGAATTTGAGTTACGTCTACAACTTTCGTGTTTGCATCATTGGCAAATGCATCTGCAATTACAGAGTCTACCGGTAAATGAATCGTTACATTTTTAGCCGCAGCTTGCTTCATTATTTCTTTTGCCAGTTCTAATTTATCATCTTCAACTAAAGAGTCTCCAATGCTTCCACCTTGTGCTTTGATGAATGTAAATGTCATTCCTCCACCAACTATTAGGTGATCTATTTTGTCTAAAATGTTGTCAATAATGGTGATTTTTGAAGATACTTTTGCACCTCCAAGAACTGCCGTTACTGGTTTTTCGCCAGTTTCCATTACTTTAGAAATACTTTCTATTTCTTTCGCTAGTAATAGTCCAAAACATTTTTTGTCTGTAAAATTTTGTGCAATAACAGCTGTAGATGCATGTGCTCTGTGTGCTGTTCCGAAGGCATCATTTACATAGATATCTCCTAATTTAGCAAGTTGTGCAGCAAATGCTTCATCACCTGCTTTTTCTTCTTCGTGAAAACGTAAATTTTCTAGTAATAATACTTCTCCTTCTTCTAAGCCTGCAACTGCTTTTTCAGCTTCTTCACCGATACAGTTTCCTGCAAATTTTACTTGTACACCAATAACTTGAGAAACCGTTTCTGCAATGTGACGCAATGAAAATTCTTCTTGAAATCCTTTTGGTCTTCCTAAGTGTGACATTAATACACAACTTCCACCATCTTCTAGTATTTTGATGATTGTTGGTTTTGCAGCACGAATACGAGTGTCGTCTGTTACTTCAAATTGATCGTTTAATGGTACGTTAAAATCTACACGGATGAGTGCTTTTTTATCTTTAAAGTTAAAATCGTTTAGCGTTTTCACAAGTATTTTATTTTTCGGTTATTGTTGTTTTAAATCCTGAATCGGCAAGCAATATAAGTTCTTTTATATTTTCGGGAATGACTTTTTTGAAGTTTTTTTTCATCAAACGTTTTAGTAAGATGCCGAATGGCTTAAAATCGACAAATACTTCGATACGAAGGCGTGTTTTTTGCTCATTTTCAGATTCTAACACATAATAGATATTCAATTTTTTAGTGAAAGGAACTTCCATTGTAGACTCACCATATACCAATTGATCTTTGTTTGCTTTTTTTGTAACTGTTGTCGGATTAAGTACACTTTTATCAATTAAACATTTGTGTTTATCTCCAACACGATTGACACGATTTTTTTCATATTCTACTTTATCAATACCTTTTGACCACAACAAACGATAGTCAAAATTGCTAATGATTTCATAGAGTTCCAAAATTGGCATATTGATGCTTGCTTCTTCGCTGTACAAATTGTGTTTTGGCACATTATCAGGAATTGGCGAAATTTTTGGAAGTTCTGCTTTGTAGTGAGAAAGTGGTTCATATGCATATGTTATCTGACCAAAATCATAATTCGCTTGTAATTGATTTTCTAATTGTGAAACAGCTTCTTTGTCTACTTCTTCTGAAAATAGTGCATATTCAGAAATTGGCACTTCATTTTTAAGTAATCGATGTACTTTGATGACATTAGGTCCATATGGTTTGTTGGTATCTTTTACTGAAATAAATTCTATGTCACCATAGTGAATGACAAATTTTAATGAAAGATTGTATACGGATGAACATGCGCCACATTGACAAATTTTTTCATATTCATAGCGTTTTAAATACGTATGAAACGCTATATACATTCTTTTGACTTGCTCGCGAACTTGATTAATATCTACATCACCTATTCTATAAAAAAACAACGCATCACCTTCTATTTCAGCTAATTGCAAACCCACAATGTTATTATCTATCAATAGTTCTAAGAGTTCGGAAATGATATGACGACTGTGTTGAATTGCCGTATGTTGTACAAATTCGGTAAATCCAGAAATATCAGGAATGAAAAGAAGCGCTTTGTCCGCCATGTTGTTTTTTGTAGTTTATTATCGAGTTTGTGTAAAGATATTGAGTTTGTCGTAATTATTGATGATTCCTTGTTAATCACTTTTTAAAAGTTTAGGAACTAAGATATCTAATTCTTCATCTGCAATAATTCAGTTAACACAATAACGAATAATTCCTTTTTTTGTCTACAATGAAAATCGTTATTAATTGTATACTATTAACCATAGCTATTTTTCATTAATGGTTATTCGTATATTCTTCCATTTTCAAGTAACTCTCCAATAATAGACCAGTTTAATGAATTAAAATTTACTTCATTATTTTCCATGCATCTTGCTCCACATTCTAAATTCCCAAAAGGGTCAAAATTATACCAATAATTTCCAGTTTCTGATTCAATACCAAAATACCTGTATTTGTCTTCTAATTGTTTACCTTTCATTTTATGAAGTTCTGCTATTTGAAATTTTAAAACTTCTATTGTAAAATTATAAGGACTTAAATTCGAGAAGTTTGACTTGTCAATTGATTGATTGATTTCAGGATTGGTAAATTTTTTACTTATTCGATTTTCATCGGGCGCATTATCACATTTTAACCATTCGTTCTTAAATTCTAGAGGTTCAGAATTAAAAGCATCTTGAATCATTTTAACCACTAATTCATATGTTAAGTCTTTAGATTTATTTACTTCAACTATTTTAAAAAGTGCTAAAAGATATTCTTCCAAATCTCGATTTTCATAAGATTCAGGAAGTTTAACGATATGATTGTAAAACTCTTCTGCGTTCATTTTTTCTATAACGGTTAACATATATGGCAAGAATTCTTGCTATTTCTAGTACAATTAAATCAATTTTATTTCTATAAATTCAGTTATAGTTAAAACTACAATAAACGTATCAAAAGTCAAAGTTATCTATAGGGTTTTACTACTTTCTACTCTTCAGAAAAGAACACTTTTTCGACAAAAGTTGACTCGTGTTTTTTTAGAATACATCTTCGTAAAGGTTTTCATGAAAAATTATAAGGTTACAACTATAGTTTGTCACATGCTTTTCTAAGGCATTTTAAACTAACACCAAATACTTTGATAGTAAGCACCTTGCGTCTAAAAAGAAGAAGAATTAAAAAGAACTATACTTTTTTATCAAGTTGAAAAAATCATCTAGTTTAATTTATGATTCCGCAATTTTTTGTTATCTTGAAGTATCTATAATCTTCATTTTTTTATTATGAAAAAACATCTTTTTTTAGCTGTCCTTTTTAGTTTTTTCTCAAGTGTTTTATTTGCACAAAATACCAATGTTAAAGCAGGTGATATTTTTGTTATTGGAGAAGCTTACAATAATAATTATAAGCATATCAATTTCCCAAAAGCAAATTTGATTATCAAAAAAGGTGGTATTGCGAGTTATAAAAGAATTAAAGGCGCAAAAGTTACTGTAACTTCTGTAGAGAAGAAGAAAGATGGAAGCATGATTGCTACTATTACACTAACATCTAACCAAGCTTTTTTCAACAGTCATAAATATATTACTGTAAATATTGATGAAGCTATTGGTCAAAAAGAACTTTTATTAAACTAAGAAATCTTTCTAGAACGAACGTTTTATTCTTGGATACTCCTATATTTGCGACATGCTTTTCCAAGATATTTTAGGATTAACACATATTAAAAAACATCTTACATTAAGTGCTGATGCAGGACGAATTCCACACGCGCAGCTTTTTGTAGGTCCAGAAGGTTGTGGCACACTTCCAATGGCGGTTGCCTACGCACAATATGTGTTGTGTACTAATGTTGAAGGTGAAAATTCGGGTGGAAACGAAGCTTGTAATTTGAAATTCAGCAATATTTCACATCCCGATTTGCATTTTGCGTTTCCTGTAGCGGGAAATCATAAAGTGAAAAGTCATCCTGTTTCAAAACATTTTCTGGAAGAATGGCGACAGTTTATCAAAGAGCAACCATATGGAAATTTGTTTGATTGGTACAAGTTGCTCGGAATTGATAATAAACAAGGACAGATCGGTGTTGACGAAGCGTTAGATGTTGTAAAATCGCTTGCGCTGAAATCGTATGAAGGTGGTTATAAAGTGATGATTATTTGGATGGCTGAACGTATGAATACAGCTGCAGCCAATAAGTTATTAAAGCTAATTGAAGAACCGCCAAATAAGACTCTTTTTATTTTAATTGCTGAAGACGAAGAACAAATTATTAATACAATTCGTTCGCGTTGTCAAATTTTACATTTTCCTCCTTTAGGCGAACAAGCTATTAAGGAATCATTGATTGCTAATTTGAACGTTTCGGAAGCTGAAGCGACAAAAATTGCACATCAATCCAATGGAAATTATAACAAAGCCGTTGATTTGGTACATCAAGATTCGGAAGATTTGCTATTTGAAACTTGGTTTGTAGATTGGGTTCGATCTGCTTTTAAAGCAAAGGGAAATAAAACTGCCGTTCGTGATTTGATTTCTTGGAGTGAAGAAGTTGCCAAAACTGGCCGCGAAACTCAGAAGAAATTTTTAGGCTTTTGCCTAAATCTTTTTAGACAAGCCTTGTTACAAAATTATACCGCAACCGATTTGGTGTTTTTTGAACCGCATACTAAAGGGTTTTTCTTGGAGAAATTTGCTCCTTTTGTACATGGAAATAATATTTTAGATATTTCTAAGGAATTGCAAGACGCTATTTATCACATTGAACGAAACGGAAATTCTAAGATTGTTTTAACGGATTTATCCATTAAGCTTACGCGATTGTTGCATCGAAAAGATCAGGCGTTGTAGTTTTTTTATCTTTAAGTGAAGTCACACTATTTTATTCGTTCATCACTTTCTAGAATAGCATATTCAAAATTGTCTGACCAACCTGATTTTAAAGGCAATATTTGTCTTCCACGCCCTTCTCGTATCATTCCAGCTTTTTCCAATACTTTTATGGAGCCAATATTTTCTACAGCACATCCAGCTTGAATTCGGTGTAGTTTTAGCGTTTCAAATCCAAAATTTATAATCGCTTTTAAAGATTCTGTTGCGTAGCCTTTTTTCCAAAAATCGGAATGTATTTTATACCAAACTTCTCCTCGTTTGTATTTTTCACTTCCAAGTTTTAATCCAAATAAACCCATGAATTGTGTATCTGATTTGTTTTCAATGGCAAAAGTGTAATTTTTTATAACAGGTAGTTTATGTGCTTCAATCCAAGGTTCGATGATACTTTTGGTTTCTTCACTATTTTTTGGAATTCCAAGTGCATTAAATTCATCTGTTTCTGGCAAAGAATGTAATGCGTGAATCGAATGTAAATCCGATGCTTCAATTAATCTTAGTTTTATTCTTTCTGTAAGTATTTCGATACCAGTCATCTTTCAGTTGTGTATTAGGTAATTTTTTTAAATGTAGTTTGTAGTAAAGCGAGAATAATCTGCTGTAAAAGCAACATTGAGTTTTACTAAAAGTCAACTCTAAAAACTAAATTCGGCGTTAAGCCAAGTGATAAGTTATCTACCGTTTGTAAGCGGAATTGAATATCATTATCATCGTTTAAGAAAGGTCTGATTTCGTAATAACGCTCTAGTAAGTTTTTACGATTGTAGATATTGAGTATTGAAAGACCTACTTTTCCTTTCCATTTTTTCTTTTTGTCAAAATTAAAAGCGTACGTACCCGAAAAATCTAAACGATGATAGTCAGAGATGCGCGCTCTGTTCGTTTCTCCAATAAAGACGAATAAGTCTCCATTTGTTTGTGTTTCTGACGTTACAGGCGTGTATGGCTTTCCTGTACGGTAGTTCCAACCTAGTGAGAATTTAAAGTTGTTAATTGTGTATGCATGTGCCCAACGGAAGTAATGGCGAATGTCATAGTTTCCAGGAAATGTAAGTCCGTTATTTATTTGCGAAAATGTAAAGTTGTTATCTGTATATGAATAACCCATCCAGGTTTGATAGTTGTTAATTTTCTTTTGTACTAAGATATCAACTCCGTACACATTACTTTTTCCTTCTGAGTAGGTTTCAATAACACTTGTGCTTCCAAAACTTCTATTTAAGGAAGTTAGTCCTTTTATAATTTTGTAATAACCATCAACATCTACACGCCAACCATTTTTGTTGAATAGAAAACCTGTTGATATTTGTTGACTTTTTAATACTGGAAATTCATCACCATTGGCTATTGCCCAAACTTGATTTTCCAAGCCTAAGTTTGCTGTATTAAATTCTATGATTTGACTTACCGCTTGGTGTTTTAATTCCATTGAAAGTGTTGCACTAAAGCTTTTATTAAGCTTTTTTTCAATGTGTAAACGCGGTTCTAAAAATAGTTCTCTTGTTGTACTAAAATAGTTTGCACGTAATCCGGCATTAATAATTAAACTTTTTTGATCATTGTATTTATAGGAAGTGTATAATGCATGCGAATTATTGATACTTTCCTCAGCTACTAAATATCTATCAACACCATCTTCATCGGCACTAAACCCTGAAAAGCTATACGATACATCATTTGATGAAAATTGATATCCTGAATCGATTCCATTTTTTTCGTTGATTTCCCAGGAAGTGTCGTATGAAAATCCAATATCCCTGATGGTATTTCGTTTTTGATCTTCTTCTACTAATTGAATTACATCTCCTTGAAATTTTCCTAAATAATCAAAATCAAATTTTGAATGATAGATACTCAGTTCATGCGAAAATTTTTCATTCCATTGTCGTTTCCAATATCCACTTAAACCAGCATTTTTTATACTTAATTGATCGCGTGATGTTTCTTCAAAGAATTCAATTTTAGAACCAAAATCGAGTTCATTTTTCGTCATCAAATTACTGATATTTATTTCGTCTTTATCCGAAAGTTTTCCAATGAATTTTACTGTATAATCTGTAAAAAAGAACTTGTTTGTTGTTTCAGAGAATATATTTTCTGCGACTTCAGTACCTTTTGTAATTTTGGTATTTTGAAATACACGTTCAGAAAAGTTATCATAGGTAAATGTTTCCCAAGCATCTGTAAATGCTCTACGCACAGACATTGTAACGCCAAACTTTTTAGTAATAGGGACTTTTAAATATGCATCAGCATGTGTCATGTTGAATCCGAATCCACCCGAAAGTTTTTCAGGAACTTTGGTATCAGTTTGAATGTTAATTACACCCGAAATTCGATCACCATATCGTGTTTCCGTTCCACTTTTATGGACAAAAACTTCTTCTATTACATATGGATTGAATGCAGATATTAAACCAAAAAAGTGACCCGAATGATACATTTTTATTCCGTCCCAAAGAATTAGGTTTTGATCAGGTGTTCCACCACGAATGAATAAACCTGAAGCCGTTTCATTTGGACTTTGAACTCCTGGCAATAATTGAATACTTTGTAATACATCGGGTTCTGTAAGTCCTGGTAAAATTCCAAGCTTTGATGGCGAAATGGTTAGCGCACCATTTTTTTGTTTAGCGATTCCAGAAGTAAGATAGTTACTAATGAGTACTTCTTTTAGGCTAAATTTTTCCGCAGTTAATGGAACGTTTGCACAAGGTTTTCCTTGTAATTCTTTCGCAAGAATTTGTTTCGGCTTATAGCCTAAATATCTAATTTCAATCGTATCTGACGGAAATGCTAAGAAGAGTTCAAAGTATCCTTTTGCATTGGAAACTGTTCCTTTGGATTGTGTTTTGTTTACGACAGAAGCATCAATAATTGGCAATTGATTTTGGGCATCAACTAATACTCCACAGATTCGTATTTTTCCTTTTTGTGTTTGATTCCGAATAATGTAATACCGCTCATTTACTTTTTCAAAAACAATAAATGCTTGTTCTTGTAATCGTTGAAATACAGTATTTAAAGTAGCATCTTTTAGCGTAAATGTAATTCGTTTGTCTTTTGCCAATTCTGCACGATATGAAAATTTTATATCGTATGCTTTTTCAATGGTTGTTAAGACTTCTTGAAGTGGTTCATTTGTAAACGAGAGATCTACATTGTTTTGAGCAAACAATGTATGTGTGATGAGTAGTAAAACAACACTTATAATTCTTCTCATATACGTTTATGGTAAATCTCTAATAGGCGAAAGCTTTTTTGTTGTTAAAAAGTTGGGCTTATTTCGCCTTTTTAAGGATAACTGTATTTTCGTCCTTAAAAGTATATGAAATTTCCATAGGAACAAAGACTGTACGTAAAGCAAGTTTCAAATTTTTATGAGAAAAACTTCCTGTAAAGCGTTGTGCAGTGTCTATGTTATCGTATATGAATGTAATATTGTATTGATTTTGAATGGCGTCAATAACATGTTTTAAAGGGATTACGCGGAAATTGCTTTCTCCTTCTCTCCATGTTTCATCTTTGATATCGAAGCTCCAATTTGATGTTTCTCCATCTAATTTAGAAAATGCTTTTCCAACTGTTAAAATTGCAGTTTCATCGTTTGAAGTAGCAACTTTTACTTTTCCTTCCGTACATTTTACTTCAAATAAGTTCTTTGCAGTTCGGATATTAAATTGCGTTCCAAGAACTTCAACAGTTCCAGAATTTGTAGTTACTGTAAATTTTTCTCCTTTTTTTACTTTGAAATATGCTTCTCCAGTAAGTGAAAGTGTTCTATTGTCTTCCCAAGAGTTTTCATCAAATGTAATACTTGATTTTGCGTTTAGTATTGCTTCAGATCCATCTGGTAATGCAACTACTAGTTGATTTCCGTAACCAGTTTCAAACGTTTCTCCAGCTGTTGAGTATACATATGCAAAACCTACTACCAATACTAAAACTGCGGCAGCTGCATACATCCAAGAAGGAATTAATCTTCTTGTTTTTGTTTCTTTTTTATCGTGAATTTTTGACAATAGGCTTTCTTTATCAAATGAAGGTGCTTCTAATTGGTTAGTTCCTTCAATGATTTTAATGTAATCTTGATACTCCTCAGCCCTTTCAAAACGAGTTTTTTCCGCCGCTGAAATATCACCATTTAGCCATCTTGCTAAAAATGTATCGTCATATTTATCTTCCATCATTTCTACTTGATTCGGTAATAGAACAGTTTTCTCGGAGAAAACCCTACCATTTTTATATATTTCCTATTTCTTTTCTTAGCGTTATTAATGCTTTATGCATTCTTTTTTCCACAGCTTTCACAGAAAGTCCTATAATTTCTGCTATTTCTTTATATGTTTTTTTGTCAATTCTGTTGAGTAAAAAAACTTCTCTTTGTCCGTCGGGTAGTTTTGCAATAGTGCGTTGTAGCTTTTCTTGAAATTCTTTTTCTCTTAAGATAAATTCGGGCGTTTCATTAGAAACTTTGCCTGTATTTAACTGTTTGTATTTTAAAACTACTTTTTCATGCGCAACTTCATTTAAAAATGTATTGTTAGCTACCGTATACAAAAACGACTTGGCTTTGGTAAAAAATACTTTCGCACAATTTTTCCAAAGTTTTATGAACGCTTCTTGTACAATATCTTCTGCTTGTTGTTGACTTCCGCATTTGTAAAAAATAAAATTGCGAAGTGTTTCGGCATTGGTATTGAATATGGTTTCAAAGTTTTTTGATTCACAAACAGATTTTTCCTCTGTATCTGTAGCCATTAATTCTTAAAATTAGTTTTTCAATTTTTTCAAAATTACGCAATTTTATTTTTAGATAACTTTAACGTTATTAAACTACTAAAATTGCAGAAAAATATCATCTGAATTTTAAGCGTATATAAAAATGAATTGTAGTAATATTTTAAATTTCAAAAAAAATAAATTAAATCTTAAAAAAGTGAAAAACGCCAGCATGCTCAATAAAAAAGGGTAGTTAGCAAGTAATTCTTGATGATTTTAACATTTAAATTTCAAATTATTTAATTTTTTTTAAAATAATGGTAGGGTATTTTATAGGTAGCCTGTTTTAGTAGCAAGTTAAGTTAAAATCAAAATTTTATTATTTCTTACGAGATATAGAAAATTTTAAAACTAATGAAGTTCAATTAAGTCGGTTTTTTATTAGTTGAAAATAAGTGGCAGCAAAGCTATTGAGATCGAGGCTAAAGTCTTTGTTGCCCTTTTTTTTTACTTTTAAATACAATATAAAGGTTGGGAAAAGATTGCTATGAAAAATTAATAACAACTATCCGAATAGTTGTTTAAAAGAATTCGGGAAAAAGAAAATACATCTCAAACCTATTTACTAGTTTTTCTTCCCTCGGTAATATCTATTTATCGAGGTTTTTTTCGCTTTAGATTTTACTGAGATTTAAAATTTATCTTTTATTTTCTTCTTTCTCCCTAAATTGAAGATTCCAACTTTTAAGCCTATTCCAACAGAAAAGCCACTAATATTATCTTTACCATAATATGGAAGCCTAAAAGATTCGGCAAAACGATAACGTATGCCAGTTTCTAGTTGAAAATATCTTGAGATATTATATAGTACATTAATTCCTGGTTCGGCAACGAAAAATGAATCATAATCTTCGGTGTCATTTTCCAAAGGAGTTTCGTCAAAATCTCCGTTCTCTTTTTTTTCTAATATAAAAGCTCTTCCTCCACCTAAAAATACAGGAAACGAAACACTAACAAATTTATTACCGAATAAAATTGGTTCTAAATGTAATCCGGCATATCCTCCGAAAAGAAGAACTTTATCTCCCCTAAACTTTATAGTATTATTGGGTTGCTCACTGTAAAAAAGTGTTGCGCTAAAACCTACTTCGAGTTTTCTATTTGCAACATAAGCGACTTTCAAGTTTGTAAATCCACCCCATTCTTTAGAGATTTTCCCAAAGCCCTGTGTTACTCCTAAATAAAACCCATGTACTACATTTTTACGATCGTCAAATTCGAAGTAATCGTTGGTTTCATCAGTTTGAGCTGTGAGTGTATTGAAAATGAATAGTATGAATACTGCAGTTACTAACTTTTTCATTTTGTATGGTTGTTTCGTTTATTTCGTGTTTATAGTTCTTTTAAGATGATAACGCCTTTATAACCTGTACATGTTATTGTCCCTATGTTTTCTTCTCCATATGAAGCGCTAATGCGTCTTATTTTGTCTTTACGGTCTATGATTTCACTTTCTATGTTTTCCATTGTTTTTGGAATACGTAATACACCTTGTTCCAGTTTCGCCTTAAAATTAAATGTTGTTTCAGAGATATTGATGTATACTTCTGCTTCTTTTTGATTGATATTAAAATTAGGTGTATGTGTTAAGTGTTTTAGAATTCTTAGTTCTCCGTAATTGAGATCGAGTTTTACTTTTCCTCCTATTGTTTTGAAAACCGTTTTTGAGTATTTTAAGTTTCCAGATATGTTGTTCATTTTTACAATATCAATTTTGTCTTTGTTTGAATTGAGTTGTAAGTTTTGAATATTGTTTAAGGTCATTTCTGAACCATCAGAGTCAATTTTTAAATTTTGTGCATTGTGGATTTCTAAAGTTGCATCTTTTGAAATAATTGAAGATTCATGCAATTCTACAACATCTAATGTTCCGTATTTTATGGTAAGATCTGCATTTTTCAATTCGTCCGAAATTCGCAAATCGCCATGTTCAACAGATGTTTTTAGTGTTCCATTCCAATCAGATATTGTAATATCACCATATTTGTTGTGCGCTTCAACTATTGATTTTTTAGGTACGTATATGGTGTAATTTATAGTCGTTTTTTCATTTTTGAACGGATCAATTTTATTGATGTAACGTCCTAAAAATCCGCCTTCTTTTTTTTCAATTTTAGAAATGATTTTTACCTCATCATTCGTTGCAATGATATCTGTTTTTACTCTATCGAGCAGTTTTTGTGCTTTCTCTTCATTTTTTCCTTCTGCTTCTATATTGACAACTATTTCAACGGTGCTTTTATCCCATCCCGTAAGGAAAATATTGCCATACGAATTTTCTAAGTACAGTTTATTTTCATCGGTAAAAGCATAGGTTTCCCGAATTTCTTTGTTGAGTTTATGCTGTCCTAACACATGTTGATAAGACAGTAAGCATATTACTCCAAAAAGGATTTTTTTATAGAATGAGCTCGCCATCGTCTATTGTATTTTGAGTTGGATATGATCTTCGTAATAGATCTTCCATGAGTTGTATTTTTTTTCTATAGTTGTTTATGATTGCTTCTATTATGATTTGATTGTTGACTCCTTGCTTAAGTTCTTTTTTTAGGTTGAGATATTCTTGATCTAATTCGTCTATGTAGCTTAAAAATTCTTCTTGTGCTGATTTGGATAAGTTTGTACTGCTTTTTACCAATTGAATTTGGTTTTCTACCAACGATTTGTAGTGTGTATCAATTTGACGGAATTCTTCACTAACCATGTCATATTCTCCAGTTCCTTCATTTTGAGAAAAGTATACAAATAGACAGCCAAATAGTAATACAACAGCTGCAGCTACCCTAAACGAAGCTTTTTTCCATAATGGAATTACTTTTTTAGGTGTTTGAGGCAGTTCTTCACTAATTTTCCCCCATAGTTTTAGTTTGTCAACTTCGTCTATGGAATGATCATCGAATTCATTTCTGTGGGATTGTATGTAGTTTTTTAATTCGTCTTTCATGATCAATTGATTAATTGGATTAACTTCTTTTTAGCTCTGTGATATTGAGATTTTGAAGTGGATACACTAATTTCTAAAATGTCTCCTATTTCCTTATGGTCATAACCTTCTATGAGGTATAAATTGATGATTGTTTGATATCCATTTGGCAATTGCTGAATGGCTTTTTTAATTTTATGTACGTCTAAGTTTTCTGTTTTTATTTCTTCTACTTTTTCAGGAATCCAATATTCTTGCTCTTCAATGGCAACTAATGGAATTCGCTTTACTTTTAAATAATTGATACTTTTATTGATAACAATTCGCTTTAACCATGAACCAAATGTGCTTTCGTATTTGAACGAATCAAGGTTTTTAAATGCATCTATAAAACTATCCTGAACCACATCTTCCGCATCTTCTTTTATTTTTACTATCCGAATACTTACATTAAACATAGCATCTACGTATAGTGAATACAGTTTGTACTGCATTTTACTGTCGCCCAGCTTGCTTTTTTCTACAAGTTCTTTATGTGTAAGTAGTATAGCGTTATTCACTATGTTATAAAATATGGTATGCGGTTATGATTTGCTTCTTCATTTAAAGACAACTGAATTTTACAAAGGTTGCATATTTTGACAAAAATATTTTTTAAACCGTAAAAAGCATCGTTTTTAACACACAAGTTTGTTTTTACATAACGATAACTAAATCTTCTTTAGTATACATTGTTACAACTTTCAAAAAATACTTTTTTTAAGATCTTACATGTTGATTTTTAAATAATTAGGTAGTTTACCCATTTTAAAAATCAAGTAATTATACGCTGAAAATTCTTCAATTATCGTAAGATATTTGTAATGTAATCAGAAAAATAGATTAATTAAAAGTAGCTACTTTCTGTATTTTTATTACAAAGGTGGATTCTGAAAAACCTTAAAAGAGTAGGAACTAATTTAAATAAAAATTAACCATGTCAATCCCTTCAGGAGCTTACTCTCCATACACATGTAAAATTTCAGCAGAAGCCAAAGAAGCTTTTGTACAAGCAACAAAAGGGCTCGTTGGTGTACGTTATTTACCAGTAGCCGTTTCAACACAGATCGTTGCAGGAGTAAACTACAAGTTTTTCTGTAACACACAAGCCGCTACAGTTATGCCATTATATGGCGCGGCTATTGTAAGCATTTATGCACCTCTTAAAGGAGATGCTCATATTACACATATTCAAAATCTTTAAACTTATTAATCATGCAAGGAATACCAGTAAAAGTTAGAAATGTAAACGTATATGCATATTTTAACCCAATAGAACCATTAGAAGAACTAGTAATTGAAGGCGCTACAGGAACTTATACTGTAGGAACTCTAACCACAAACATCTTTTATAATTTAGACCTAAACGATGATGGAAAACGCGTTAATCCATTAAATGTACACGGTAGATACTATGCTACTTTTGAAACTGAAGACAGTAATAAAGTAACAACAACTGTATGGATGTTTTGTTTAGATAATTCTGATACGCCAAGATTTGGTCGTACTATAAATATATTACACTCAAATGACGCGGATGCAGCAGCTACACCTGCCGTTGTAGATGAATCAGATTATATTAGACTTGCTCCATTACACGATATTACTGTTAGTCAATTATTTCCACCACCAGCTATTGGTCAACGAACATTAATAGAAAACGGAACAGGATATATTATTGGAACTAGGATTGGAACTCCACATCTTATGGGTGTTGAAGTAGACAATGGTGATCTAGTAGGAAAATTTGCTCCAGGAATGAAGCGAATCATGATTACTGGAAGAACCGATAATGGCGAATTAATTACAAGAAATGGTTTAACTGTAATTTCTAATGGCAAACCAGCTATATTTTTAAGAACGTTTCCATCATAAAACTTTTTAAAATTTAACTTCACAAAAAACAACCTCTGAGCAATTGTATTTACTTAGAGGTTGTTTATGTTGTGTAATTCTTTATTTTTTTATACTAAAAAAGCGCAATTTTAAAAAAATTACGCTTTTACATAGAATGTTACTTCTATGAAAATAAACTAATTAAAATGTTATTTTTATTGAAATGTATAATCGATTTGATCAAATTCTGTTACTCTAAAATATCCAAACGCATAGTTTTCTTCGTTTGTAGTATTCACACAGTTTCCTTTAATTTCTGCTGGCGTTGCCGCAAATGGATCACCACCAGAGTCGTACTGTTCTACCAATAACGTTATGTAATTGTAATAGCGTTGTGAGATTCCATATAACTTAATGTTTATAGTATCACCTGGATTATATTCTGCTTCTGGATCTTCATCATCTTTGTCTTTTTCAAAGAATTCATCTAATAAATTTCCATTAGTAAAT
The DNA here is from genome assembly GCF_056033805.1 of Kordia sp. E. Classification (NCBI taxonomy): domain Bacteria; kingdom Pseudomonadati; phylum Bacteroidota; class Flavobacteriia; order Flavobacteriales; family Flavobacteriaceae; genus Kordia; species Kordia sp. E. The sequence goes on along the minus strand of NZ_JBRASR010000002.1, from coordinate 1,013,545 downwards.
TCATCCGATTCAGCTTCAAATTCAGCAAATAAATCAGTGTCTTCTTTGTTTCGCAGCATATAATAATTTTCCTCATTTGGTGGATCTTGAAAAAAGATCGTTACATCTAATACTTCATCATCAAATCCGCCTTCTAGTGATTGTGTCGGATTCATAATTGGTGATACAGGTATCAATTTTTCTGTTGCTGTATAGGTTTCGCCATTATGTATAACTTCCAACGTGTACGAATCATTTGCAACTGGCACAAAATTGTTAATCGTATAATTTCCATCGTTCTGATCTGTAAAGTTATAAACTGCATTTGAGTCCGTATTTGTAACTTTTACTGACGCACCAATAACACTTGTGTTCAGTGTAGTATTAAAGTATGGTGTTGATGTACTTAACTTAATCGTTTGATTGTTTCCTGTAGTTCCTTTTTCCCAATCTAAAGAAGCTTCAATTACCAAACGTGGTGCTGCTTCTGGAACATCTACATCTATTTTGTCATCACATGAAATAAACGTGATAAATACGGCTAAAAGAACAGCTAGCATTCTATTTTTTGTCATGATCTTAAAATTTAAAATTATATGTTATTGATGGAATAAAACTTCCAAAGATGGAAAGTCTTCGCGCTTCATTTACACCTGTATCAAAGTCTTGCGTAAATGAAACTGAAGCTGCGTTTTTTCTCGCGTAAGCGTTATACACTCCAAAAACCCATTCGCTTTGCCAACGTCTATTTTTGTTTTTACTTGGTGTAAATGTTGCTGATAAATCTAGTCTGTGATACGCTGGCAAACGGTTTGCATTACGTGAATCAAAGCTTGCAATAGACAATCCTTCGTATTCATATTGTCCGTTTGGATATGTTACAGGACGACCAGTTTGATAGACAAAGTTTGCACTAAATTTCCATTTTTCATTAAAGTCATAACTTCCCGTAACCGAAATATCGTGTGTTCTATCGTATGGTGTATTGTACCAATTTCCTTTGTTAATTCCAGGTCCGCCAGCATTTCCTCCAAGCGCTCTTTGCTCAGATTTTGAAAGTGTATACGCAAACCAACCTTTGAATTTTCCTTTGTTTTTTCTGAATAATATTTCTAAACCATATGCTCTTGCTTCTCCGTTTAGAATTTCAGTTTCAATATTGTTCGTTCCGATCAAGTCAGATCCGTCAATATAATCGATTCTATTATCTACCGTTTTATAATACGTTTCTAATTCTAACGAGTATTTTTTGTCATTGAAATTTCGGTAATAACCAACTGCATATTGATTGGATTTTTGTGGTTCAATATAACGTCCACTTGGCGCCCAAACATCTACTGGTGTTACTGAAACCGTATTAGAAAGTAAGTGTACATATTGCACAGAACGTGTGTAACTTGCTTTTACAGATGAATTGTCATTGAGTTGATACGATAAACCTAGTCTTGGTTCAAAGTTTGCAAATGTTTTGATGCTTTCGCTTTTCTTATAATCTGTAGTTCCAGTTTCTTCGCCTTCTTCATAAATTCCAATCTCATCATTATATACAACAGGCAAATCGTTTGCGTAGTTTGATAACGATTGTCCGCCTAAACGACTAAATGTGCTGAAACGCAAACCGTATTGCGCGGTTAGTTTATCTGTCAACTCATGTTCGGCACTAATATATGCAGCCGCTTCAAAAGCTCTTTTTTGATCCAATTTTCTGAAGTTAATTGATGAAGTTGGATCTGTAGGTTTTACTTCTCCTGGATTAAAATCATATGTAATTCCACTTACACCAAAATCAAGCTTCAATTTGTCATTTGCGTAATAGCGTAAATCATACTTTAAGTTGAAATTTTCAATATCTGCAACCCAATCCAGTTTGATAAAGTCAAGTACAATTTGATAATCATATTTGCTATAAATTAACGATAAGTTTGAAAAGAGTTTTTCATTAAATACATGATTCCAACGTAAGTTTCCTGTTGTATTTCCATACCTGTTTTTGATGAACTTTGAAATATCAAAGATGTCTCTTCCAAAATATCCAGAAAGATACACACGGTTGTTTTCGTTGATTTCGTAGTTTGCTTTTAAGTTTAAATCATAAAACGAAATTTTATCATCTTTTATTTCTTCTATTAATGGCATAAATAAATGCGCATATGAGGTTCTTCCGGCTACTAAAAATGATCCTTTTTTGTTAAACATTGGACCTTCAACCGCTAAACGACTTGATATTAAACCAACACCACCGTTAACTTCTAAATTTTTACTATTTCCGTCTTTCTGACGAACGTCTAATACGGAAGAAATTCGTCCACCAAATTTTGCAGGAATATCTCCTTTATATAGTTTGATATCTTTTATCGCATCAGCATTAAACACAGAGAAAAAACCAAAAAAGTGTGACGTATTGTAAATAATTGCTTCGTCTAACAATACTAAATTTTGGTCTGCAGCTCCACCACGAACATTAAATCCGGCAGTTCCTTCTCCTGAATTTGTAACACCTGGCAACATTTGAATTGATTTGATAACATCAACTTCTCCTAATACTACTGGCATTTGTTTTATAGTTGCAGCGTTTAGCTTGGCAACACTCATTTGCGGTTTTCGAATGCTAACACGTTCGGATTCTTCCGCTTCAATAACGACTGTGTCTAAAGACGTTGACGCTTCTTTAATTTCAAAATTTACCGTTTGGTCAACTGTAAGATTGATTTCTTTGGAAATATTTTCATACCCAATAAACGAAATTACTAAGGTATACGTTCCTTTTGGCGCTGTTAACGAAAAGAAACCATATTCGTTGGTAACTGCTCCATTGCTAGTTCCTTTGAGATATACGGTAGCGCCAAATAAGGTTTCTCCATTTTTTTTGTCTTTTATCGTTCCGCTTACGCTAAATTTTTCTTGCGCAAAGAGAAATGTGCTCATTAAAAGACAAATCCAGATAACACTGTTTTTCATTGTTTGATAGATTTTCTGATTGATATTATACAGCTATTGACAACTGGTAAAATGAAAGGTTGCACGTTTAACAATATTTTAAGATGCAAAAATAAACTTCTCATATCGTAGCGTATCGTTTTTCAATCTTTTTTAACAAAGTATTATAAAACCAAGTTTACAGATCATCGAATCAAATAAACCATTCCTAAAATTGCTCTATATAATTGATTGTCTGCACTTCATCTTTGTTTTCATAATTACGTAATGATACAACCTCGCAAGGCGGAAACCGAAAAGCCTTTTTATAAAAGAGTAGGCAATTAGAAACAAATATTATGATAAAAAAAATTACACCATATTTAACAATTTTATTCTTGCTTTTGCTAACAAGCTCTTGTTCTTGTTTGCGCTGGAATGGAGAACAACCGAAAGGCTTAATTAGTCCAAAAAAAGGAAATACATTAGAAATGAATTATATAAAAAATCAATACAGGTTTATTAATAATTCCGTTGCAAATGATTCTATTATTTATGGAGAGGAAACAATTTTTGCGCGTAAGGCAAAACCAGAGCCATTTCGTATAGATAAGAAAAAAAGACAAATTAATATTGATCTTGATCTTGATACTCGCGAGGCTTGGTTTTCGATGAATGACTTAGTTGGTTATTTGACAATGGCGCAAAAACATGCGGATACTATGGGATATAAAAATCTTGGAATTCGTGTTTACTGTGGTTCTTACATAAAAGAGGGAAAACCAAAGACAACTGTGTTTTTAGTTGCTACATATCGAAATACTAATAACGATACTATTCATAAGACCTTATTACTAAATTCTGGTTCTCAACAACCTATTGACCCAGACGACCCAGAATTTCAAAAAAACATGAAAGGTATAGATTATCTTAATATGGGAAGTTCAAGAAAACCTCCAATAACCTTAAGTATAGATGATTAACAATAGTAAAAACACGTTTTCCTGCCAAAATAATAAAAAGTTAATTAACATTTAAAAAAATTCCGCTTGTGTACGCAGGCGGAACATAAAAACATAATTATGAGACATAATACTACACATATAACAGTTTTATTCTTACTTTTAACATTAAATGCTTATGCACGTGTCACAGTACCAGATAATGTATTGTACACTAATGATGCGCAAACACTTGAAGAGAATTATATTAAACATCAATGTAATGTTAGGGGATTCGATGTAGATATATCTCCTAAAGGAAGTTTAAAGAGTTTTGACAACGCAGAAGATAATATTTACACAACTATATTTTTGACTCCAACATTAAATAAAAGTAATTCAAACAATGCGGGAGATTATGAAAACATGTATGAAATAGCACCTTTTAATCATGGAAGTTCAAGAAAACCTCCAAAGCCACATATTCCAAGTGATCCATGTCCGCTTATCAATATAAATGAACACAAACACTAATCTAACTATTATACTAAATTTTATGCTAATTAATCTTTTTTTAGTTTTTCAAATTGGTGCTTTAGTTGCAGCAATTTGGTTTTGGGATCTTTATAAAAATACAACGCAACGATACTTTTTATGGTTTTTAATCTATGTGGTTTGTCATGAGATTTCGGGACTATGCTATCATTTTTTTTTCAAAGGTTATAATGATATTTTACATAATATTTTTATACTCATTTCTTTTCTATTTTATTTTTGGTGGTTTGATAAAATTTTACATAAACGAAAATGGTTTGTTCCGATTTTATTAGCTGTTTTTATGATGACTTTTTTGTATGATCTTTTTGATAAATGGCCATTTGATTATTTGTACCTAAACCCAATGATTGTAGGTGCTTTTTGTCTCTTAATTTTAACCATTAGTTATTTTGTAGAACTACTCAATACAGATTCTATCACAACCTTTGCACGTTCGCAAAAATTCTGGATTGTTACTGGGTTATTTTTATTCTATATCGGCTTACTTCCCGTATTGATTTTTCATATTTATTTAGATTATGGCGGTAATTTTTACAACATTGTCATCATCATATTGAATGCCGTTTTATACGGTTCCATCTTTAAAAGCTTTCTATGTCTAAAGAAGAAGAAATAGATAAGGTGTTTTCAGAAGAAATTTTCTTCTTGCTATCAGGTGCAGCGTTGTTAATTGCCGTAGGCGTCGTGATTTTATTTTACGTTTTTATTACACGTAAGAATAAATTGTTGACCGAAAAAACCATGTCTATTAATACGTATGAAAGAAAGATGGTAGAGCTAGAATTGAACGCATTACGATCGCAAATGAATCCACATTTTGTGCATAATTCACTCAACGCGATTCAGTATTATATTCAGTTGAATGACATTGATCAATCGGAAAATTATTTAACGCGTTTTTCAAAATTAGTACGTCAATTCTTTGATTATTCGCGCAAGCAATTGATCACTATTGAAGAAGAAATAGATTTAATTTCCAACTATTTATCACTTGAAAAATTACGCTTTGAAGACAAGCTTTCCTATGAAATTATTTGTGATGAAACTGTAGACAGAGAAGCTTCTATTCCATCCATGGTATTGCAACCGATTGTAGAAAATGCAGTAAATCATGGAATTTTTCACAAAAAAACGCCTGGAAACATAACTGTTACATTTTCACAACTTTCATATGATACATTTTCAGTGGTTGTTAAAGATGATGGAATCGGAATTAATCAAACAAAAAAGTTATCAAAAAATACATTTCAAGCACATGCATCTCATTCTTCTCAAGTATTAGATGAACGTCTAAAACTGTTAGAACAAGTTGATAATTGGCATGTAGAATATAGTATAAAAGATCGTTCTGAAATTGGCAACGAACAAGGAACGATTGTAACCCTAATTTTTAAACTACCAAACTAGTATGATTGTAACTGCTATTCTTATTGACGATGAACATAAATCATTAGCGATTTTAAAAAATAAACTCCAACGTTTGTGTCCAAATATAAATGTGATTGGAGAAACACAAGATCCTGAAGAAGCCATTGAATTAATTACAAACTTAAAACCACAATTGGTGTTTTTGGATATTGCGATGCCTGGCATGAATGGCTTTGAAGTATTACAAAAAATTCCAAATCCGAAGTTTGAAATTATTTTTGTAACCGCTTTTGATAAGTACGGCATTGAAGCTATTAAACATTGTGCTATTGGTTACATCGTAAAACCGATTGATAGTCAAGATTTGATTCAGGCAGTTTCCGTAGCTACACAGAATATTACTGACAAAACAGCTTTGCAGAAAAACACGCAGTTGATTGAAAATTTAGGCATTCAATCATTTCAAAAAAAGAAAGTCGTCATTCCATCACAAGATGGTTTAGAGTTTGTGAAAATTGAAGATATTATTCATTGCCAAGGAACTGACGGTTATACAAAAATTCACTTTCAAAACGACAAACCCATTATGAGTTCGTATAGTATTGGTCACTTTTTTAAGCTATTAAAGCATAAAGATTTTTACTTGATTCACAAATCGCACTTAATCAATATCAATTATATTTTAAAGTATTTAAATGAAGGTTATGTCGTATTAAAAGACAATTATAAGTTGCCTGTTTCACGAAATAAACGCACCGAGTTTTTGAATATGATTCGGAGTGATTAACGTGATAATTTGAAAGTGCGTCATGCTGAACTTGATTCAGCATCTCATCACGATTCTTACTTTTATGTGAAACTGAATCAAGTTCATTAGTGTCATTCCTGTAAAGACAGGAATCCACGAATATGTATGCGAGTGGATTCCGCAACATGTGCGGAATGATATTACGGTATAAAAAAAGACCTTCAATTTCTTGAAAGTCTTTTTTAGTTTGAGTCTTGTATATATTTTAGAATTACTTCTTTTCTGCAGCGTACTTTTCGTTTAGCTTTTCTAACAACGTTTTAGTAATATCACTTTCTTCTTTTCCGTAATAAACAGTTCCAACATATTCGTTTTTTCCAAATATGTAATCGTACCCATTTGTCTTTCCGTATTCGGCAACGTAGTCTTTAATTTTGTTTAATAAAGAATCATTTAATGCCTGACTTTCTTGCTTTATAGCATTTTCAGAAATTTGATATTGTTGTTGCAATATTCCTTGCTTTTGTTGCAATTGTCCCATTAAAGCATCTTGTTTTGCTTTTGACATTTTTGCAGCTTTTATTTGCGCGTCTTGTACTTCTAATTGAAAAGCTCTTCCAATACTATCATTCTTTTTTTGAAAGTTTTCAATTTTCACTTTCATTTTTTCTTCCAAATCTTTTTTCTCTTGGTATTCATTTACCAATTCTGAATTGTCAACAAAAGCAATTTTTGCAGATTCTTGACAAGAATAAAATCCTAATGCAACAATTGCTAAAACGATTAATTTTTTCATGTGTATGAATTTTAAGTTGTTTTCTATTTTATTTTATGATTTTGAAAATTGATACATCGACATCAATCCGTATGTTTCAAATTTTCGATGTCGCAAAAATAGAAATAAAGTTTACATAACAAATTGTGAAGTTTGATTGATTTTTAAGGAAAATCATCATTATAAGAATAATTTATACTAATTTTTATTACAATAGCTGAAATCGATTAAAAGTGAACGATTTATTGTTGTTTTTTAAACGATTTCTAAAAAGAGACAACACAATTTACTAATAGCAGTATAAAACACGCTTAAAACAGCTGAAAATGTGTTTTTAGTCGTTTTTAATGACGTAAATGAGTGAAGAATACTCTGAAGTTGTGATTGCTTTAAAGTTTGAGACAAATCCTCTGTAAAATCCTTTTATCGGATTCATTTTTCCAGTTTTGTGTTTTTCGGAAAGTAAACTTACATAATAAGCATCAAATTTCATTGGTAAGATTTTTACTACTTTTAAATTTTCTTTTTGAAAAAGTCCTTTTATTGATTTTTGTGAGAAATGCCAAAGGTGTCTTGGAACATCATATGCTGCCCAAAGTTGTTTGTAATGATTTGCATCATGACTTTTGAAATTTGGAACTGCAATAAAAATAGTCCCGTTTGGTTTGATGATTCTTTTTAAGCTTGCAATTTGTTCCTCCAAATTAGGAACATGTTCCAACACATGCCACATGGTAATAGCATCAAAACTATGATCGTCAATTTGTGCTAACCAACTATTATCTTGAATTTCAATTCCTGTTTTGTCACTTGAAATTTTTCGAGCTTGCGCATCTGGTTCTACTCCGGCAACATTCCATTTGTATTCTTGTGCCATTTTTAAAAAGTCACCAGTTCCACAACCAATATCTAATACACATTGTGAATCACTTTTTGTATACTGACTCACAATTGCCATTTTTTTAGACAACATATATGAACGAACCCAATGGTATATTTTTTCAAATAAATTTCTTTTCGTATCCGTATGCGAAATGTAATCTTCACTTTGATAGTACGAAGGTAATTTGTCCAAACTTGGTTGTGGTTCGGTTTTATACATTTCTAAAACTTCATCAAATACCAGTTGAAATTCTTCACCAGAAACTGAATGATCTGTTATGGTTAGGTTGTTCATATTTTTATATACTTCTATTTTTCATTTAATTGTTCCACGTGGAACAATTAATTACTTCCTATGATAAAATTTAATTCTTCCGACGAACCTATGCGTTGATATTGATTCATCAAACTAAATAAATAATCTTCTACAATAGTTCTATGAATAGATTCTTCTTTTAGTGAATCGGCTTCAATATCACTTTCTACATAAACTGCAACATAATAATGTTCTGTTGTTTCTGTTCGAATATTTTCATCATAGTCTGTTTTGAGTTTTTGATTAAATATTCTATTTATTAACGGCGACATTAAATCTATACTTACATCATTACTTGATACTGTATAAAATGTCATTAGAAAATTAGTTCCCTTTATATTTACAGGAAGATTTTGTAAAAAACTATTCTCCTCTGCTTCTAATTTAAATTCTATGAAAGCTGTCAGATCATTATCATATAAATGATTATAAAAAATAAAATGATTCGATTTACTTAATGATCTTTTTAATTTCCTTCCTTTTACAATTTTGTATCCACTAGCATCAATTTCTGGTGCATTTTTGATAGGAATACAATTTGTAAACGATACTAACAAAATAAAAACAATCACAATTCTAAAATATTTCATAGTATAATTTTTGTGGAGTAACCACAACAATTGAACCATGTTTTAAAAATTAAAACTCATATCAAACTGATCTATGTAATTGTCAAAATTCATGCTTCTAAAAAACGCATGTATATTTTCATTTCGTGTATCAACATTTATAATATTATAACTTCCTGTTTCTAATTCAGAAAATAAAACTTCCCCAAAGCTATTCCAATCATTTTCTTTTACGCCTAAACGGTGAATTCTTTTTGATATTTTATGAAAAATTAAATATGCTACGATTTCATTTCCGTCAAAAACTGAAATTGAAACTAGATTATTTTTATACTTTTCTAAACAATGAACTTGATTTTCTATTGATGGAAAATAGTTTTCCAACTCATTAAAATCAGCAAAATTAAATTCATGGTTCACTTCTACTTTCAACGCAGATTGAATTACTTTTTGTTGCCAATCAAACTTATATAAATGATATTGTCGATCTATATTAAAACCAACTTTTTGGTATGCTAAAATGGCGCGCTCATTTTCAGTAATACATTCCAACGTGCTTTTATGAATTCCGTTTTCTTTTAATGTTACAATTGCTTTTTCATATAACTTCGTCAACAAACCTTTTCTACAATGTGTCGGAATAATGCCAGTAGAAGCGTTGTAAGCAACTTTCGTTTCTCCATAGAAATTGATTGCATGGATAATGAATCCAACAAGTTTATCATTATCAAAAGCGCCAAAGGATAAACGGTAATCTACACCTGAAGCTGCCCAACGTTCATTAACGTAATCCATTGTAAAATTGATGGGAACGATGTAATCAGAAAACGCCAGATTCAAGACCTTTACGATCTCTTCAACTGGCGTATGTTCTAATGATTTTATTTCCATGATTGAAAATGTTCCACGTGGAACACTACAAGTTTTATCTATTTAAATAGACTAACATTACACTTATATCACTTGGAGAAACTCCACTAATTCGTGATGCTTGTGATAAGTTTACAGGACGAATTTTTGACAACTTCTGACGAGCTTCTAAAGATAAATTTGTTAATCCATCATACTCAAAGTCAGCTGGAATTTTAACTCGCTCTAGGTTGTTTAATTTGTCTGCATTACTTTTTTCTTTATTAATATAACCTGCATATTTAATCTGAACTTCTGTCTGTTCAAGTACATCTTTTTCTAGTTTATTATCTTCAATAAACTGTGAAACTGAAGCAACTTGTTTCATATCATCCATACTAATATTTGGTCGTGCAAAGATCTTAAACATCTTATCTTGCTGCTTTACTTTTGCAGAATTTTTAGCTTCCAATACAGGATTTATTTCAGCAGGTTTTACACTTGTATCTTTAAAGAATTTGATAAAAGCATCTGAAGAAGTCTTCTTATGCTCCATCGCTTTTAATCGTTCTACACTAGCCAAACCAAGTTTATGTCCAACTGGCGTTAATCTAAAATCGGCATTATCTTGACGTAATAACGTTCTGTATTCTGCACGAGATGTGAACATTCTGTATGGCTCTTCCGTTCCTTTTGTGATAAGATCATCTACTAAAACACCTATGTAAGCTTCGTTTCTTTTTAGGATGAATTCTTCTCTTTCCTGCACTTGTAATGCAGCATTTATTCCAGCCATTAATCCTTGAGAAGCTGCTTCTTCATATCCAGTTGTTCCATTAATTTGTCCGGCAAAAAACAGTCCATCCACAATTTTTGTTTCTAGCGTATGCTTTAATTGTGTTGGTGGAAAGTAATCATATTCGATTGCATAACCAGGTCTGAAGAACTTTACATTTTCAAATCCTACAACAGAACGCAATGCTTTAAATTGTACATCTTCTGGCAAAGAAGTTGAAAACCCATTTACATATACCTCAACAGTATTCCAACCTTCTGGCTCTACAAATAATTGATGACGATCTTTATCTGCAAAACGATTTATTTTATCTTCTATGGAAGGGCAATATCTTGGTCCAATAGATTGAATTCTTCCGTTGAACATTGGCGATCTATCAAATCCTTCCTTTAGCAAATCATGTACAAGTGGAGACGTATATGTCATATGACAAGCACGCTGATTTTCTAATGGTTTTGTACTTTTTAAGTATGAGAATTTATCTGGTTGTTCATCTCCAGGTTGAATAATCATTTTAGAATAATCTAACGAACGACCATCAACTCGTGGTGGCGTTCCTGTTTTCATTCTTCCAGATTCAAAACCTAATGCAACTAGTTCTTCTGTAATTCCGGTTGCGGCTCTTTCTCCAGCTCTTCCTCCACCGAAGTTTTTGTCACCAATATGAATCAATCCGTTTAGGAATGTTCCATTGGTTAGTACAACTGTTTTCGATCTTATTTCTAATCCCAAAGATGTTTTTACACCTTTAATTTTTCCGCCTTCTATAATTAAACCACGAACCATTTCTTGATAGAAATCGAGGTTCATCGTTTGCTCTAATTTTAAACGCCATTCTTCTGCAAATCGCATACGATCACTTTGTGCTCTTGGCGACCACATTGCAGGACCTTTTGATTTGTTAAGCATTTTAAATTGAATTGCAGAGTTGTCTGTAACAATTCCACTATATCCACCAAGTGCATCAATTTCACGCACTATTTGTCCTTTTGCTATTCCGCCCATAGCAGGATTACAAGACATTTGTGCAATGTTCTGTAAGTTCATCGTAACAAGCAATGTTTTGCTTCCCATATTGGCAGCGGCAGCGGCAGCTTCTGAACCTGCATGACCTGCACCAACAACTATTACATCATATTCCGTATTAAACATAATCTTAACGATTGAATTTCTTTTCTTAACTTAATTTTAAAAAGTTGAAAGCGTAGTGTTTTATGATTGTTCCACGTGGAACATTTTCAATTTTTCATTTTCTTTTGACGTCATTATATCTTGATCAGCTTCCGTTTTATCTTTGTATCCACAGTAATGCAATACGCCATGAACCATCACTCTTTTGAGTTCTTCTTCAAAGGAAACACCAAAATCTTTCGCATTATCAGCAACTCTTTCTATGGAAATAAATATATCTCCATGTAGTTCGTTTCCTACCGAATTATCAAAACTAATAATATCCGTTAACGTATCATGATTAAGGAATTCAACATTTAATTTATGAAGATAATCATCATCACAAAATATGTAATTGATATCTCCTTCACGCTTGTCTTCTGAATCAATAACGTTGCTAATCCATTGTTCAATTTGAGCTTCATTTGGAAGTTCAAATTGGGTTTCATAGTTAAAACTAATCATCTTTCTTTTTGAAATACGCTTGTACTTTCTTTTTGTAATTATTGCGCAAAGGTAATACTTGTCTGTTTAATATTTCAATTTGATTGAAATACTGTCGAACATCAGGCATTTTTTCGTTTGTAGTATTTGTGAAATCTTTGCGATTTGTAGATGCTTCTCTTCTACTTTCTTGCTTTTGTTCAAAGGCAGCTTTGTCTAGTTTTTGAAGTTGATATTTGAGTTCTATCATCTTCTTCATCGTTTCATCATTGAATCCACGTTCTAGTAATTCCGTTTCCACTTGCTCCATTTGTCTAAGCAATTCTATAGCCAAAGAATTTTTTATTTTGTCTCCGTATCTATCTTTTAATTGTTGCTCAAATTGTTGACGCAATTGTTGTTGTTGCTTGTATATATCGTATAGTTTTCCAGATTCATTTTCTCCTCCACTACCCGATCCGCCACCTTGTTGGCCATTTTCTCCTTGTTTTCCTTCTTTGCCACCTTTGCCTTTTTCTCCTTCTTCTTTGCCGCCTTCTTTGCCGTTTTTACCATCTTTCCCTTGGCCTTCTTGCTTCATACCTTTTTCCATCTTTTTATTCAAATCTTCTTGAGATTGAATAAGATCTGGCAATTGAAATCCTTTTCCTTTTCCTTGGTTTTGTCCACTTTGTCCAACTCCTGATGAACCTTGTCCTTGTCCTTGTCCCATACTTTGGTTTAGATTATCAAGTACGCCACTTAAAAAGTCTGCCAATTTATTTGTAGATGTTAATGCATATTGCTGCGCAGATACACCTCTGTACACATTGTTTTCGGCAAGTAATTCAAGTGATTTGTCAATATTGAAATAGATGTCTGTGATTTCTTTGTTGATCGTTTCCGAGATTTTTGGCTGACGCAACGACATTGCAAATAAACTATCATCAACATGTTCAAACACTTTACGGAGTTCTTTTTGTCGTTTTAGCTTAGAAGCATATCCAGCATTTGTGTTATCAATTTCCTCAAAACCTTCCATTAATGTTTCTTCTTCAAAAGAGAAAATAACCAGATTGTCTAAAATTTGGCGCAGCATTTCTGCATCTTCTTGGATGCTTTGTTGTCCACTCATTTGCATAGAAGATTGCATTGCTTTGCTCATGCGTTGCATTTTTTGCGCTGCTTTTTTCTGCTTTTGTTTGGCACTTTGTTGCTGTTGCTGTTGTTGTTGTTCACTAGGAGAGTCTTCACTTTTCTCTAAATCGTCAGTTGCATCTTGTTGTTCTTGCTTGATGTCTTCTTCCTCTTCTTTTTCACGTTCTAAGTCTAGTGGCTTTCTAAGTTCTTCGTTTTCTTTATCCAAATCGTCCATTTGCTTTTGCAAGTCTTTGAACTTTTGGTTTAATTCTTCTTGTTTCTCCTTTGTGTTTTCTTTTCCGTCTTTTTTAGATAGCTCTTCTTGTTCTTTGGCAAGTTCGGATAGTTCCTTTTGAATTTTCTCAGCTTTCTTCGTTACATAATAACGTTTCGTTAATTCTACTATTTGCTGTAAATTCTTTTTGTTATTTTGTTGTTGCTTTCCAAGTTCTTCTAGTTTTTCTTGAAGTTCTTCTTCGCTAATTTTTTCTGCTAGCTTTTTCAGTTCTTCCATCAACTTTTCGTTCTTCTCTAATTCTTTTTGTTGACGTTCCAAACGTTCTTTTAGCAACTCTTTATCTTCATCATTTTTAGTATCTTCTGGCTGAAACTCTTCTAAATTCTTTTCCAATTGCTTAGAGAATTTTTCCATCATTTGATCGTTACGATCTTGACGTTCTAAGAAGTTTTTTAGCTTTTTACGATCATTGAAGTTTAATTCACTTTTCTCCTTTTGATTTTGAGAAATCTTTTTGAGTTCTTCTTGTTGCTTTTTGAGTTTTTCTAATGATTTGTCTAAATCTTGAATCGTTTCCTGTTGTTGTTCTAATTGTTCCGTTTCTAATTCTGTATCCGTTAGTTTACGATAATTGAACACTTCACTTTTTACTTTCTTTCCTCCACGAATTCCGTCATTATCTGTCAATTCAAAATAGAATTCATAATTCACACCTTTTGTCAATTGTAAATTTCCAGGAAATGTATATTGAAATTGATCAATGTTAGATTTCGAGATTGCAATGTTTTCTCTTGTTTTTGTTTCTGTACTTTCCGTTGGATAGTATACTAATTGCAAACGCTTTAAACCATAATCATCTGAAACTTGTCCTAAGAAATACATCGTGCGTTGATCAACACTATCACGCTTTGATTGCAAGTCCATTTTAGGATATTCGTCTCGTATCACACTTAAGTTAAAACCTAAATTTTCATAGTTTTTAAGTTCATTATTACTTGTACTTATTTGATAATCAAGTTTTTGATATATTCTTCGTTCAAGCTTAAATTCGTTTGCTTTTTTGTTAAAAACATATGTACTATCATTAGAAATTAATTCTAATTGATTCGTTTGTTTCGCCTTTGCCTCCCATGTCACTTTGGTTCCTTCAGGAATGGTTGCGTTTCCTGTACTTTTTAAAACCTCATCTTTACGTTTGGTGTATGCAGGATAATCTAAAACCATTTGAAAATTCACCAATGATGGCACTTTTACAACATTTAGCGTATATGATTTTGATGTGACTTCGTTTGCTGTTAGACTAAACGTTGTTGCTTCTTTTGGCTGTGAAAATGTGTATTCAAAGTTTCCAATTCCTTTGTTTTGAAGAAAGTATGTTTCGTCTCCTAACCTAATTTGAACTTCTTCTGGGACCACATCTCCTGAAGTTCGCACTTGTAATTTATACGATTGATTTTCAATAGCTTGTAATGAATCATTTACCACTAAAAACTGAAATGGCGCTGGTGGTTCGTATGTTGTTTTATAATTAACAACACGTTCGTAACTCTTGCTAAATAAAGAACTGTTTCCCGAAATCCAAACAAATAATACAATCGCTAAAGGCAGAATTGCATATTTGACATATTTTAAATTTTTAGTAAAGTTAATGGCTACTTGAAACGGAACTGGTTGTAACTCTTTTGATTTTTGTTCAATACTTGCCAGTAATAATTCAGATTCAGAAGAAGTTTCTGATAATTGCAATACATTCAATAGCTTATCGCTCACTTCTGGAAAGTGATCGCCAATAATTTTGGAAGCTTCTTTGAAACTAATTCCTTTTTGAATTTTGAACAATTTCGTTAATGGAAACACGATAAGTTTTGCGAAAAGCGCTACTTCTACCAAGATAAAAATCCAGAATAATGCAGTTCTTGCGCCAGTATTTAACCATAAAAAATGTTCCACCAACAACGTGATGATAAAATATAAGAGTCCAATACTAAAAAATAGTATCGCACCTTTGATGAGCTCATTTGTATAATATTTGGTTACAAATTGCCCTAACTTCTTTTGTATTTGCTCGTATGCATTCATCATATAACTGATAAAAATAACATATTTAGTGAATTTATAGTGTATTAGAGTTGTTAAACATTCTGTAAGATTTTATAAAAACATACTACTAAGCATTCATAAAGAACCATATTATGAAAAAAGTATTCGTTTTTATCGCTATTTTAAGTTCAAGTGTTTTATTTGCGCAAAGTCCTTGGACACAGGAAAAAGGCAAGTTTTACACACAACTTTCATTTAGTACAATTTCAAATTATGATGAAGTTTTTGGTGATCCTGAGTATAATACAGATCGAGAAGTTACAGATAATACCTTGCAATTATATGGTGAATATGGTTTGACGGCTAAAACAACATTGTTGCTAAATCTTCCTGTAAAATTTATCAAAACTGGCGATGCTGTAAATGGAACTGCTTTTATTGCAGAAGATTCTAAATCAGCTTTTGGAAATGTCGCTTTTGGTGTAAAACATCAATTTTACAAGAAAAAGTGGATCATTTCTGGACAGTTAAATGTAGAAGCAAATACAGGAAGTTTTGAAACTGCTTCCGGAATTAGAACAGGACAAGATGCTTGGACGTTTACTCCAACCCTAAATATTGGACGTAGTTTTGACAAGTTTTATGTGCAAGCTTTTACAGGAATCGATTTGAAAACAAATAATTATAGCAACAATTTCAAAATCGGTGGTGAAATCGGAACCAAAGTTCATTCAAAAATTTGGTTGGTTGGTTTTGTAGATATTGTACATTCTTTCAATGATGGTGATGTCAATTTACCAATAAGCAATTTAGGAACTGCTTTGTATGTAAACAATCAAGAATATGGCGCTGTTGGTTTAAAAGCAATTGGAGAAATCAATAAATCATTTGGTGGAGTATTGAGTTTTGGAGGCGCTTTTTCTGGAAATAATGTAGCCAAACAAGCTGCTTTGACTGTTGGCTTATACCATAAATTTTAAGCTAGTTTTTGAAAAAGATAATTTGGGTTTTTAGCTATCAGTTTATAGTTTTTATGCAGTTTCATTTCTTTCATAAACAACGTGCTACCAAATGGTGAATCATCCATTGAATCATCAAATAGAATAAATCCTGAGTTCATTAAATGCTTATCTACATTCTCAAAATCTCTTTTCACATATTCATATTCATGATTCCCGTCAATGTATGCAAATGATATCTGAGTCCCTAGCTTAATGCTTTGATTAAAAATGTCTTTCGCTGTTATTTTTTTGTCATATTCTATAAAGAATTCATCAGAAGTTAATTGAAAAGAATGCGGTAAATTGTCTTTTTGCAAAAATTGTATACCATTTATAAAATTACTTTTCATGTATGTAGAATAGTCGTCTCGTGAGATATCTTCCCGACCATCAATTGTGTTGGATTTAGTTCCGTATCGATCAGCACTTCCTTCATACATCCATGGGTCGCAATTGATTAATTTTTCATCACGATCGTTTTTCTTTAACAAATGAAGCATCAGATTCGTTGATAATCCTCCATACGAACCAATTTCAATAACGACTCCATTAGTAGGCATATTTTTTAATGCATAATTCATCAAATAAATATTGCCCTTATGTAACATGCCTTCACCTATTACAAGACTTCTTAGTCGTTGAATGAATACATCTTCTGGTAACTCTTTGGTTTTTGATTTAAAAAGAGTGTTTATTATTTTCTTTACGATTGTCATTATTGATTTGTGGTTGATTTATGCTAAAAGCAACTCTCGTTATTTTACTGCAAATAAACCTTTTTTTTGTAGTAAAAGTTTAGTTCTGGGTTAAAAGTAAAAGAATCTATGAAAATGTCAAAAAGGAATTGATACGATTTTATCCAAATCTAATTATACTATTAAATTTAAAATCATCGAAAAAAGTAGTAAATTTAATCGCTTTGAATCTAGAAATTGAAATATGAGAGACTTGAAATATTTAGCAGCTTTTTCTACACCTTTAGTTGCTTTTATAGCGTTATACTTAGGTGGATATTATACTTATTTAACCCCAATATATGCCTTTGGAATGATTCCAATTATGGAATTGATATTTTCACAAAGTACTGCAAATTTATCGTCTGAAGAAGTTGAACAAAAATCAGCAAATCGTATTTTTGATTGGTTGTTATACTTAAATATTCCTATTGTTTTTGGTTTGTTGATTGCAACATTACTTAGTTTTTCTAACAAGACTTATGAAACTTACGAATTAGTTGGACTCATCTTTTCCACAGGAATCGTCTTAGGTGCTAACGGAATTAATGTAGCACACGAATTGGGTCACAGACAAACGCAAGCGGAACAAATTATGGCAAAAATATTATTGCTTCCTTCTTTGTATATGCACTTTTTTGTAGAACATAATTTTGGGCATCATTTGCATGCGGCAACCAAAGAAGATCCTGCAACTGCACGATACAATCAACTAGTATACTCGTTTTGGTTTACCTCAACAGTAAGACAATATATAAACGCTTGGAAAATTCAAAAAGACTTGCGCAAACGTAATACTATTTCGTTTTTCTCTTTTCAGCATAATATGTTTTGGTTTACAATTTTGCAATTTTCATATATTGCTATTGTTGGGTATTTCTTTGGAACTATTGGCTTCATTTTTATACTCACAGCTGCCGTTGTAAGTTTCCTATTACTAGAAACGATCAACTACATTGAACATTATGGATTGCTACGCAAAAAATTAGCTTCTGGTCGTTATGAACGTGTTCGTGAAATTCATTCTTGGAATTCAAATCATGTGATTGGACGCATTGTTTTATATGAACTCACACGTCACAGCGATCATCATTACAAAGCTTCTAAAAAATATCAATTACTGGATTGTCACGAAAAAAGTCCACAAATGCCTTTTGGATATCCTACCTCAATGGTGTTAGCTTTAATTCCGCCTTTATGGTTTAAAGTGATGAATAAACGCATTCCAAGTGAAATGATTTCCTAAGTGTTTTTCCTGTAACGTTTACGGTTTTTCTATACTCTTTTCTGAAGGCAAAACACTTCTACAATCTTAGTGCTTTGCTTCTACCCTATTTTTTGATACGGGCGCATCTTTGCCTTGAAACAAATAAATAGAAACTTAAACATTTTACATTATGAAAAACATTTTTACTTTATGTTTACTCTTCGTTTGGGGAGTAAGTTTTGGTCAATTCTGCGAAGATTTTAATGACGGAACACCTGATATTTCAAATTGGAACGGCGTTGCAGCCGGACAAAGTACTGCAGATCCTTTTGGGCCTAGCGGAAATGCTGATGACTTCTTTTTACATTCGTATGATTCATCAGGTTCATCATACATTTACAATAACGTAGACTATGCTGGTGATTGGCGCGAATACAATGGACAATGCCTTTGTTGGGATTTTCAAGTAATTGAAGATGGTGGCTTTGGAGAACCTTTATCACCAAGATTAATTATTTACAGTGGATCACCAACAAGTCCAACAGCTTCTGCAACTTTTGTAGCAACTGTACAAACCGTTGAAAACGGTGGTTGGGTACATGTATGCGCACCAATTGAAACATGTGAAGGAATTGATTTACCTTCTAATGCTAACGGAGAATGGGTAATGTCAGCAGGATCTGAATGTGATGATTGGAATAGCTTAATTAGCAATATTTCAGGAATTCGTTTTTACTTAGATTTAACTTCTAGTCCAACTGAAGAATACGGTTATGACAACATTTGTATTCAAGATTGTGACATTCAAGGAGGCGAACCAAATAATGAAGGTGCATTTTGCTGTGAAGGTGATAATTTAGTAGAGAACGGAAACTTCGAAAATGGAGTTACTGGATTTACAAGTGATTATACAGAAGATGCTAGTTTATATCCTGGTGCTTATAATGTGTCTGATGATGCTAGTATTTTTGGAGCAGCAATTACTGATCATTCAGCATGTGTAGATCCTGAACAATATGCAGATAATAAAGACTTTTTATTAGTGAATGGACGAACTACACAACCAGCAGGAACAACTAGTGTTATTTGGCAACAAACTATGCAAATTGACTTTGAGAAAACGTATAAATTTTGTGCAAACTTCAAAAATATGCCACAATGTACGTTTGATATCAAGCCAGAAATTCGTTTGGAAGTAAACGGTCAATTATACGATTGGATTACAATTGATACAAACAGTGACGATCCATGCGATTGGCAACAAATTTCTGAATGTTTTGAAGGTGATCAAGATGTATTAGATATTAAAATTCACTTAAAAGAAGATGGTTTAGGTGACGGAAACGACTTAGCAATTGATGATATTTCGCTTCAAGCTAAACTTGATCAAAACTTAAATATTAGTGTATTACACCAAGGAAGCCCACAACAATTAACAGGTTCTATAAATAGTATTGACACATCTGATGATGTACTACTTGTAGATGGTGTTTGTACTGAGCAAAACAATGGTTACCAATATGTTTGGTTTACATACGAGTTAGAATTATCTTCTTTCCCATTCACTCAACCATTAGATTTTGTAAACATGGTACCAGATACTTTTGCTTGGTCAAGTAATATTGGAGGATTCAATAATCAATTACCAACTTCAACAAATCCAGCTTGGGGATTAACGACAACATTCCCGAATTATAACTTTGAACACAACAAATTATATGTGATTGGTTTATATGTTGGAAGCTGTTGCGATAGTTGTTATGATGAAGATTGGTCATACCAAATTACGCTAAGTACAGAAAACGGAAATTCAACACCAATGAATGTATTTACACCAGAAGTAAAAGATCATTTACGTTCGTTATTCGTAATGGGTGAAACAAATAATGGAACTTTAGGAAGAGATGATGCAGACCTAATTAACTTTACAATGTTTCCAAACCCAACAGCTGATGTATTAAATTTTACAACTGACGAAACTATTACAGGATATAAAATCACAGATATTACAGGAAAATTGATACAAAGCAAAGCAATCGAGGTTTCAAAGATTGATGTATCGCAATTAAGCGCAAACATGTACTTTGTAACTGTAACAACAGCTTCAGGCATTAGCCATACAGAAAAATTTATTAAAAAATAATTAATTTCAAGAGTTGTAATTAACTCTTGTAAAAAGTAGCATTTTTTCTCAGACTTGCTGATTTTCGAAACCCTCAAAGTTTTAATTTTGAGGGTTTCACTTTTACTCGATAATCGAGATTTAAAATATGTTGAGGCTGGTATTTTCTTTTTTTTCTAATCAAAAAGTAACTGCTCTTTACACACACAATTTTAAAGGAAAATAATATTACATTTGCACATTATAACCATATACTAAATTTCATGACAAAAAAAGTTCGTGTTCGTTTTGCACCAAGTCCAACAGGACCATTACATATTGGAGGCGTTAGAACTGCCTTATTTAATTATTTATTCGCCAAAAAACATGGTGGAGATTTTGTATTACGTATTGAAGATACAGATCAAAATCGATTTGTAGAAGGTGCAGAAGAATATATTACTGAAGCGTTAGAATGGTGTGGAATTCCTTTTGATGAAGGTTTTGGAAAAGATGGTGGGTTTGGTCCGTACAGACAAAGTGAGCGCAAACATTTATACAAACAATATGCAGATCAATTGATTGAAAAAGGAGATGCATACTACGCATTTGATACTGCTGAATCTTTAGATGCACAAAGAAAAGAGCTTGAAGCACAGAAAAAAACATTTATTTATAATTGGCACAATCGTTTAGAGCTTTCAAACTCTTTATCACTTTCAGCGGATGAAGTTTCGGCTAAGTTAGCTGCTGGTGAACCATATGTAATTCGTTACAAATCGCCACAAGATGAAACTTTGCATTTAAAAGATATTGTTCGCGGAGATGTAAAGATTGACACCAATATTTTAGATGATAAAGTTTTATATAAAAGTGATGGAATGCCAACCTATCACTTAGCAAATATTGTAGACGATCATCTTATGGAAATTACGCATGTAATTCGTGGAGAAGAATGGTTGCCTTCGTTAGCATTACATTATTTATTATACCGATCGTTTGAATGGGAAGCGCCACAATTTGCGCATTTACCATTAATTTTAAAACCAACTGGAAAAGGAAAGTTAAGCAAGCGTGATGGCGCAAAGTTTGGTTTCCCTGTATTTCCTTCGGAATGGCATGATAAGAAAGAAGATCAAATCTATTTAGGATTTAAAGATGAAGGGTATTTCCCTGATGCGTTGATCAATTTCTTAGCCTTTTTAGGATGGAATCCTGGAACAGAACAAGAAATATTTAGTTTGGAGCAATTAGTTGAAGAGTTTGACTTGGCACGAATAAACAAAGCTGGCGCACGATTCGATATTAAAAAAGCAGATTGGTTCAACCAACAATACATGCAACTAAAATCTAACGAAAGTTTGGCAATTACTTTTAAAGAAAGTCAAACCGAATTAGCAGATATTGATGTGAATTATGTTGCTATGGTTGTCGAATTGATTAAAGAAAGAGCTTCGTTTACCAAAGATTTATGGAGTTTGAGTCACTTCTTCTTTGTAGCACCAACAGAGTTTGATGCAAAAGCGCAGAAAAAGGCGTTAAAAGAAGGTACAGGAGATATTTTAAATAAATTGGTAGCGATTATCGAATCAACCGAAGATTATAGCGTTGAAAGCCTTCAAACAAATATCAAAGGTTGGATAACAAGCAATGAAATTGGTTTTGGAAAAGTAATGCAACCATTACGTTTTGCCCTAGCTGGCGCATTGAGTGGACCCGATTTATTCCAAATTATGTTTATGATTGGAAAACAGGAAACTATCAAGCGTATTCAGAAAGTGATTGATATGTTGTAAGATGAAAAAACTTTGGTTAACACTTATTGTATGTTTTATTGTGATTTCGTGTACAACTACAAAATCTACACTTCTTGAAGATTCAAACCTTTTTACGAATTATACTAAAGATTTAGTTTTTAAAAGTGGGACAAGTCACTTGATTGGAGATTATATAAAACATATTACTGAGATTAGTAAGATTATTAAAAAGACTGAAGATGATTTTTCTTTTGAGGTTTCAGGTCATACAGATTCGGTTGGAAACAAAGATTTGAATTTAGATCTATCACAAAAAAGAGCTGAAAAAGTACGAGAACTTTTAATAGAAACTGGTTGTAAACCAAACCGCTTAATTGCTAAAGGTTATGGAGAAACAAAACCTTTAGCTTCAAATAAGTCAAAAAAAGGACGAGAAACCAATCGTAGAGTTGAAATTGTAGCTTTTAAAAAAGCTTCTAAATAAAACATGAAAAGCGCGCCAATTGGCGCGCTTTTTCGTGTTAATTACAAATAGAAAGTGCCTAAGACACTCAACTGTTCTATATTTCCTTTTAGCTTTTTATTATCAACTGTCAGTTTACTTAAAACGTTGGAAAATCCATATTCGTATTGAAGTGATATTTTAAATGATTGAAATCCTGCTGAAATTCCAACAATTCCCATAAAGTTTAAACGTGATGTTTGGCGAGCTTCATTTGCAGTAAATGTATCATAACCGTTTAAAATATAATCATTGTACTTTCCCTCTACTTCAAACTTGTCTGAAAGTTGCAATGCTGGTCCAAATTCAAGACTTAAATGTTTATCAATGATTTTATAACTTCCCAATACGCCTATTTTTGCAGCTAAGAGTTTAAACGGAATTTCTTCGTTTGTAGACAAAAGTGTTTCACGCCCAAGTACATTTACTTCATGTCTATTCAAAAATAAAAAGTACACCATATCAAAGTGTCTTCCAACGGTTCCACGTGTAGACAAACCACCATGAAAGCCAGTAGATTTCGTAGTTGTGAGATCATCTGTAAGAATATTAAACTGATGAATTCCTGCTGAAATTCCGAAGCGATTATAGTCATTATATCGACTTTGTGAAAAAGATTTTGTAACAAAAAGTAGGGTAATTGCTACTAATAGTAAAAAATAGGTTTTGTTCATTATTGGGTAGGCTTTTGATTAAAGTTGTCAAAAGTATCCATTTTTACACAAAAAAAAATTATTTTTAATCACACTAACATTTTAAATATACAAGTTATGCCATTTAATCCCATTCTAATTGTCTTGATTGTTCTCGCGGTCATTGTACTATTATCGTCTTTCTTTATTGTAAAGCAACAAACTGCTGCTATTATAGAACGTTTCGGACGTTTTCATAGCATTCGTCAATCTGGATTACAATTTAAAATTCCACTAGTAGATAGAATTGCAGGAAAATTAAGTTTAAAAATTCAACAATTAGACGTTATTATCGAAACTAAAACGAAAGATGATGTATTCGTTCGTTTAAAAGTATCTGTTCAGTATAAAGTAATTAAACTTAAGGTTGAAGATGCTTTTTATAAGTTAGATTATCCACACGATCAAATTACATCGTACGTATTTGATGTAGTACGTGCAGAGGTTCCAAAAATGATTTTGGATGATGTATTCTTACGTAAAGATGATATTGCCATTGCAGTAAAATCTGAATTAAATGATGCCATGGTAGAATATGGTTATGATATCATTAAAACTTTAGTAACAGATATTGATCCTGATGCGCAAGTAAAAGAAGCGATGAATAGAATTAATGCTGCCGATAGAGAAAAAACTGCTGCACAGTATGAAGGAGATGCACAACGTATTTTAATCGTTGAAAAAGCAAAAGCGGAAGCAGAAAGCAAGCGTTTACAAGGTCAAGGTATTGCTGATCAGCGTCGTGAAATTGCACGTGGTTTAGAAGAATCAGTAGATGTTTTAAATAGAGTTGGAATTAACTCACAAGAAGCTTCTGCCTTAATCGTAGTAACACAACATTATGATACTTTACAAGCTATTGGAAGTGAAACTAACAGTAACTTAATATTGTTACCAAACTCTCCACAAGCAGGAAGCACAATGCTAAATGATATGGTTGCTAGTTTTACAGCAAGTAACCAAATTGGTGAAGCAATGAAGAATTCTAAAAACACTAAAAAAGGAAATTCTTAAAAAAATAATCACAATACGAAAGCCTGAAACTTAAAAACTTCAGGCTTTTTCATGTGTACTCATAAAAAATAAAAACACACCATCATGATTAAAAAAATCACTTTACTCCTACTCGTCTTTTGTGCAACGCAAGTATTTTCACAAGACATGAAAGCATTAAAATCAACTGCTATGCGTGATGCAAAAGCAGCTACCGTAGCTACAATGGAAGAAGATTTTAAAACATTACTTACCTATACACATCCAAATATTTTAGAAGCCGCAGGTGGCGCTGAGGTAATGGAAGAATACTTAAAAACTACATTTAATCAAATGAAAGCAAATGGTTTTGTGTATGAAAAAGTTGAAACAAAATCAGTTTCGGATGTTGTAAAAGAACAAGGAGAATATCGTTGTTATGTAGAAAATTACAATCAAATGAAGATGAACGATAAACGTATCATCTCTACAAGTTATATGCTTGGTTTTTATAACGAAACAACTAAAAAGTGGGTTTTTGTTGAAGCAAAGGAGATGAAAGCTACTGGAAGCATAATTGCGTATTTTCCAGATTTTAAAACCTCTTTGGAAATTCCAGAGAATACTATGGAAGTGAAGGATATTAAGGAGTAGTATATATAAGATTCTCTTTTTAATTTGTGTGGCTTTCGCCAGAAAATACAAAATGAAGTTTTTTTACATATAAATTATACATTCAAAAAGTATGTTTTGCAGGATTTTTTTTGTTTTTAAATCTTTGTAATCAAAAGTTTATGAAAAAGAAGCTATTTCTAATTTTAACCTAGTTTTTAGCGCTTTTTAAAGAACAATAAACAAAGTAAGTTTCAAGTTTGTTTTTAATGCTTTAAACTGTTTTATTTGAGGTCAATTTTAATAAATATTTTCAATTACTTTCTTCCTAAATATAAACATTTTCTATCGTTACTTTTTGAACAAAAAAAATCCCGAGAATTTAACATTCTCAGGATTTTTAGAGTTTGGTTGGATTGGTGTTAACTTTTTAGTTGACGATTAATTTTTTCGTCACAACTTGATCACCTACTTTGATTTTCACAAAGTATAATCCTGTTCCATATTTAGAAACATCTAATTTTTGTTGTGCATTTGCATTAAAATTAGTTTTTCCAATTTTAGAGATTGATTGTCCTAAGCTATTTAGTAATTCAATTTCGTATGTGTTTCCAATAGTTGTATTAATAAGAATGTCTACATTACTTTTCGCTGGGTTCGGATACATTGAAATTGCGCGCTCTAATGCATTTTCTCCAACTGATAATGTACTTTCAATAGAAATATTATCTACAAATGTACTGTTACTGTAGTCATTGATATTTATGAATTTTAATAGAATGTTATTTCCAACATATGGTGTTAAATCAACGATTTCCGTTCTCCAGTTAGTTGCACTATTTGGAACCCAAGCAGCACCTGTATAAGGTACAGTTGCTAAGTCTAAAGCATCTTTGAAGTAAATTTGTGTAAATGTAGCTCCACAGTCAATAGAAATTTCTACACGTAAACCATCGTTATATGTAGCTGACCATTGTGCTTTTGCTAAATCGAACTTTAATTCGGCTGTTCCGTTAAAGTCTAGGTCAAAATATTCTGTTGTAAATGCATCTTCTTCTCCTCTAGTTGTATAGTTTGCACCATCAACAAAAGCAGCTGTTGTTGAACTTCCATCTGAACCTATAATATTTGAACGTGATTGCCAAGTTCTTGCGCCATCAGGGTTGTCTAAAACCCATCCTTCTGGTAGTACTGGGTTTACTTCAAACGATTCCATAAAATCAACTGAAGTTCCACTTACTTGTGCAAAGAAATCTAATGATTTTTCATCATTATTTATATACTCATCACCAGCTAGAGATGTCCAAACTCTTAATGTACTAGCTCCATTTGCAGATAACGTTACAGGTGTTGCAAAGTTAAATGTGTTTGAAGTTCCAGAAGCTAACGTTCCTGGGTACATTTCCTGTACTACAGGATCAGAACCTACTTGATAGGTAATCATAAAGTTTGTTTGTGGGTCAGCTCCATCATTTTGAACATCAACAGATACAATAATTGGATTGGTATTACAGATTGTTTCGAAATCTGAAGCTAAGTTATTAATTGTAGCTACTGATAAATCTTTGTTTAATGTACAGTTGAATAATGTTCCTGCTAAGTAGCTTCTTGCGTTGGTACGTAAACCAGACCATCCGTTTCCACCTTTTGCGCTTACAGCAAACCAAATTGGATCAGCCGGATCAGTAATTGGGAATGTATGTGATGTTGTTGTTGAGTTTCCAACAACTTCCATGAATTTTGTTCCTAATACATATACATCATATGAAGTTGCACCAGCAACAGCATTCCATGTAATTGTTGCCTCTGTTGGACAAACCGATTGAATTGTAACTCCAGTTACACGTTCAGCAATTGAGAAGTTTTCTGGACTTTGATCCGTTAAAGTTCCGTTTGTAGCTCTAATAATACACTCACCAGAAACATTTGCTGGTACTGTCCAAGTGTAGTTTCTAGTTGCTGGTGGCAATGTTGCCATTGTAGTCCAACTAGTTCCGTTATTTACAGAGTATTCTAAAACAGTTGAACTTGTTGCATTGATAGCATCCCAGTGGATTATTTCTTGCGTAGCTGGTGCAAATCTTTCGCCTCCAATTGGATATGTTAATGTTAATCCATCAGAAATGATTTCATATACTACATAATATTTTTGTGGTCCTACAGGAACGTTAAATCCAGCAATATTGATGTTGTATGTTCCTGCAGCAGGATTATCAATTGATACTTGTTCTACGTTATTTAAACGATCAATTCCTGTTGAAGCAGGTAAATTTAGTAATGCTGAGTTTGCTGTTGTGTTTAACACCCATGGTTGGTGAGTTCCACTACTTGGATCAGTAACTACTAAATCTAAGTCATTTACTATCGCAGGAGATGCTCCTGGCGCTGCAGCTGCATCACTCCAATAAACCATAAAACGAACTTGCGTTGTGTTTGCAGGTACTGTAATTGAGTGATTGTTATTTGCACCTTGAGCAACTGTTGCATCTAGGTAACGTCCGTCTTCAATAAGCATTGCTGCTCTCAATCCGTTTACCATTCCCCAACCAAAACTAAAATCAGGTCCTACATTTCCGTAGTCATTTGCTGTATTTAGTAATGTTGCTTTTATTAATGCTGATTCTGGAAATGCTCCACCATTTAAACCTGCATATGCTTCGTATAATTGAGCAGAAACACCTGCAATTCCTGGTGCAGCTCCTGAAGTACCACCGAATGTTTGGTATGAATTGTTTTCTCCTGTAGATTCTTGATTTTGTCCGTGTGCAGTAATGTCTGGCTTAATACGTCCGTCCGCTGCTGGTCCTCTACTACTAGAGCTTGCTAATGATCCGTTAAAGAATGTGTTTGCTGTTGCAATTACATTTTTACCTTGTTTGTGTCCACCAGTAACATTTCCCCATCCTGCTCCTGCACCGTATCCACAGTTACTCGTTCCTGAGTTTCCTGCTGAAAATACGTGAAGTAAGCTAGGTGTTGTTAATGTTTGTGTGTCTACTGTACGAGAAATTGCAGAATATCCACCATTACAACCATCACCATAAGATGAGTTTGTAATTTGTACAGAACCATTATTAATTAAATCTGTTGTTGCTTGGTCTAAGAATGAACTTACATATTGTACTACATATACATCAGATCCTGCAGCCATTCCTTTTTTTGTTGGATCTAAGTTTCCAGCTCCAGACATAATTCCTGCAACACCATCTCCGTGTGTTGGTCCTACATTTGTAGTTGCAGAGTTATCAATTCTTCCTTGAAAATCAATATGTGGTCCAACTACTCCATCATCACGAACCATTACTCCAACTCCTGCTCCAGTATAATGTCTACCAGTTGGTGTTTGAGAATCTAGGTTTGAAGATCTGTGAATACTTTTTCCTCTAAAGTCTTCTTTTATTGATGGCGCTGGTACTAATTCTAACCATTTTACATATGGTTGTGAAGCTACCTGATCAATTTTAGCATAAGGAACTGCAACTTGAAACATGCTGTGTCCTTTGTAATCTTCTAAAATAGTTACTGAACCTACTTTTTGTAATTCGGTAGCAACATATTGTTTACTGATAAAGCTGTAATGCTCTAAAATGATTAACACATTGTTTCCTTGCATTGCATGGCTATCAATATTGTTAAACTTGATTTGAGAAGATTTTTTAATGTTGTTTGAAACAGGAATTATTGAGATTGCTCCTGATTGTTGTAAATACGATACATCCGTATCTTTTGGAAAATAAAACAAATATGTTTTATCTGGATAGTACTCAATTAGTTTGAGGTTTCTTGCCGAAAAATCATTTTGGATAGCTTGTGTTGGTGTTTGATTAAAACGAATCCAACCGAAATATCCATTATTAAATTTTGCAGATTCTGGCATTGAAGTCCAATCAAATGATGTAATGTTATTGGGCATTGTAATAACCTCATCTTGGAAATACACCGTGTTTTGGGCCTTTACTACGGAACAATTTAAAAAAATTGCTGCCATTAATAAAGGGATGAAAGAACCTAGCAAGTTCTTTACAATAGTAATTTTTTTCATGACAATTTTTAATTAAGTTATAGGTTTTGAAAAAACGTATGATTCTAATTATACTTGTTTACAATGTTTAAAGAAATGTAAATAAATCTCTAAAATATTGTCAAAAAAGTAATTAGCTTGCTAATATACTAATAAGTTTGTAAAAAATTGTTAAGAATTTTTTTGATAAATACTCTTTTGTTATATAATTCGTGCGGATTTTTCCAATCAGTTTTTTACTTAATTTTCATTCCAATAATCTTTTGCTTTATCCCAAAGTTCTTCGCTACCTTCTTTGAGTTGCTTTCCAGCTTCATTGATTCCTTCTTCTGTAGTGTATTTTTCTATGTTTTCAACAAACTCTCGTGCAGTATTTATTTTGTCAAAAGCAGCATCTACATTTTCAAAACCTTGTTTCTTCATAAAACGTTTCCAATCGAGTTCTTTTACAGTATTCCATGTATACTTCATGACAATTTTACTTAGAAAGTATTTATCGTAGACAGAATTTAATACTTTATCAGATTTTCTATCTTTTAGGTATCCGATAGCTTCATCAATCGATTTCTTTTCTTTCTCAGAAAGCATCGTACTTTCTTTTAGTTTTAATAACGATTCAATTGCTTTTTCAGAGTCTTCTTTTTTTAAGTGTAAGTAGGTTTCAATTGCTAATGTTAATTCTGTTTGTACGCCTAAATGGTTTGAGATATTCAAAAATGCTTGAAAATCATCCAAAGCGCCTTGTTCTTTTTCACCTCCAATTATTAACCGATCAATTCCACGTAGTAAATAATGTATAGCCAAACTTATATCTTGTGATTGTTGTTTTGACAGGTTTTTTCCATACAAATACCAGTAGTAGTCAGAGAAATCAGCATCTCTCGTTTTTTCAATGTATTTGATGTTTTGTGTTAAATCTTCTTCGGCTAAGTATGTCATTCCTTTTTGAAGAAATAACATCGATCTAAATAATCTGAATGCAGCTTTTTCCTCACTTTCAGGAGCATTTTCAATATTTACTTTTGTAATTTCATACAAAGCAATTTCTGCTCCTAAATCGCTAGAAAACATGGAAACTACTGAAAGAACTAAATGTTCTAGAGATTGATTTAACCTCATTTTTTCTTCTTCTGTAAGTTCTTTTTCGGGTGTACCTCCTTTAAATATTGAAGGTAAAATGTCTTCGTCCGTTTCTTTTATGTAGTCTTTTATTTCTGTAAAATCTTTGTAAATATCTATATAGTCTAATGCAGATAATTCATCATTTTTTATTTTTTTATCATACATGTCGGTAATATTTTGAATGTTACCAAGCTTTTCTTTTACAGGCAATAATTCAGGATATGTGTCTTCATTTATATCCTTAGCTTTATATGTCATTTTCATGTATTTCCATAATAATACTTTGTATGAATACACACTTTCTTCCAGTTCTAATCGTTCTTTTTCAATAGGAGTGAGGCTGTCATCTTCCAAGAAAGAACAACTACTTACTAACAATATAAAAGCAAGAATGGTAACGTGGTAAACTAATTTTTTCATCTGTTTTTTTGTTAATGAGTGGTAATATACGATTTAGATTTGGTGCAAAAATAAAGCCATACTTTTGTGATTTAAGCTGAGTTAATCTATAAGCCTATGTCTAAACAATCTTTTCATAGTATTAAAAACATGATAGAATCTCTTTAGTTTAAAAATAATTAGGTCATTAAATTATACAAGAATTTTTTAGTAACGTTCATTTTTGTCTTGACACAAAAATACTGAATCAAGTTCAGCACAGGCTGAACCAAAAAAGTCAAGACGATCTATAAGAAATTGCTATGCAACATTCGCTCATGCGTTTCATGCTTAAAGCTACGCTTTGCAATTCCACTTTTCACTCATTATTTCTGAAGATCGTCACTTGACAAGCATTTAACAATTCAGAGTTATTCTTCAAATATTGCCAAAAATAAAGCCATACTTTCGTACGGCTTTGGTTTATTAATATACTATATGTTATTTTAATTGTTGTGCTTCCGCAACTAATAACTCGTTTTTATCATCCAATGCTTTTTCAATGAATTCATTAATTTTTCCATCACGTTGACGACCTTTTTTGAGTAATACACCAAGCGTTAGCATTGCTGCAATTCGTGTTCCTGCTTTTTTAGCCGCTGTAGCAA
This sequence comes from Kordia sp. E, assembly GCF_056033805.1. Lineage (NCBI taxonomy): Bacteria > Pseudomonadati > Bacteroidota > Flavobacteriia > Flavobacteriales > Flavobacteriaceae > Kordia > Kordia sp. E. Next base: position 982,070 of record NZ_JBRASR010000002.1, on the reverse strand, counting down.
ATAAAGGTTCTAAGTCTTCATAGGCAACTTTTTCCGCTAAAGTTTGAATCTTCTCTTTGGCAATTTGTCGTTTTTCCTCAGGAAGGTTCGTGTATTTTTTACCTAATTGTTTTATTTCTTCAATTGGTGGTCTTTGATGTTGCTGCTTTTGTTGCGGTTTCCCTTGATTTTGTTGCGGTTTTGGCTTTTGTTTTGCCCACGTATCACGCAAACCAACTGTTTTGTTGAATACTAATTTTTCACTTGTTGTATCTTTATCTACATTGAAATACCCAAGACGTTGAAACTGAAAACGATCTTCAATTTTGGCTTCTTTTAAATAAGGTTCAACATGTGCAATAACCGTTTTTAAAGAGTCTGAATTTACAAACTCCATAAAGTCTTTGTCTTTGTGACTATCAGGCGCTTCATCTGAAAATAAGCGATCATAGATACGAACCTCAGCTTGTACTGCATGTGCAATAGAAACCCAATGTAGTGTTCCTTTTACCTTACGTACACTTGCTTCTGTTCCGCTTCCACTAAGACTGTCAACATCATATGTACAGTGAATTTCAGTAATGTTTCCATCAGCATCTTTTACCACATTTTCACCTTTGATGATGTATGCATTTTTTAGACGTACTTCTTTTCCAAGCGTTAGTCTAAAGTATTTGCTTCCTGCATCTTCTTTAAAGTCTTCACGTTCAATGTAAAGTTCTTTTGAAAACGGTACTGTATGACTTCCTGCATTTGCATCTTCCGGATTGTTTTCTGCTTCCAACATTTCTACTTTTCCTTCAGGATAGTTGGTAATGATCAGTTTTACAGGGTTTAAAACTGCCATCACACGATTGGCTGTTTTGTTTAAATCTTCTCTTATACAAAATTCTAATAAAGAAACATCAATTATATTTTCGCGCTTAGCGACACCAACTGTATCCACAAATTTCTTAATGGCTGCTGGCGTATAACCTCTTCGGCGTAAGCCAGAAATAGTAGGCATACGCGGATCGTCCCAACCAGAAACTAACTTTTCTTCTACCAATTTGAGTAGTTTACGCTTACTCATAATTGTATAACTCAAGTTTAAACGTGCAAACTCGCGTTGTTTTGGTTGTAATGGATATTCATCTTTTCCATATTCAAATACGTTCTCTTTGAACCAATTGTATAGTTTACGATGTGGTTTAAATTCTAGTGAACATAATGAGTGTGATATTTGTTCGATGTAATCACTTTCTCCATGTGTCCAATCGTACATTGGGTAAATGCACCATTCGTCACCAGTGCGATGATGATGTGCAAATAGAATACGATACATTAACGGATCGCGCATTAACATATTTGGATCTTCCATGTCAATTTTAGCACGCAACACATGTGTTCCGGCTTCAAATTCACCATTTTTCATACGTTGGAATAGGTCCAAGTTTTCTTCAATACTACGACTACGATATGGACTGTTGGTTCCAACTTGCGTTGGTGTACCTTTTTGTTCCCGCATTGCTTCCGAAGATTGTGAATCTACATAGGCTTTACCATCTTTTATGAGTTGAATTGTCCAATCGTATAATTTTTGAAAGTAATCTGAAGAGTAACATTCATTTGCCCATTGATACCCAAGCCATTTTATATCGCGTTTGATAGCGTCAACATATTCTTGTTCTTCTTTTGCAGGATTCGTATCATCAAAACGAAGATTTACAGGCGCATTGTATGTTTCACCTAAACCGAAACTAATTCCAATAGCTTTGGTATGTCCAATGTGCAAGTATCCGTTTGGTTCAGGTGGAAATCGAAAACGAAGGTTGTTTTTAGACATTCCGTTTGCCAAGTCTTCTTCTATGATATGCTCAATAAAATTGAGTGATTTCGTTTCTTCAGACATTATATTTTGTTCAAATGAGTGTTTAAAATAAACCGCAAAATTAAGGAAATTAAGCGAATATATACTAAAAAACCTCTCTTGCTATTTGGCAAGAAAGGTTCGTAAACATAATTAATAAGTAAATAATCAGAGTGATTCCTATATGAGATTGCTTTATTTTTTATTAATTCACGATATAGTTTATTGCTGCTTCTATATGCACATCATTTCCAGCACTAACTTGTGCAGCTGAAGGAATTATAGACTCATCTGGAGTAATTCCGATACCTTCAAAAGATTGAAATGTATTGTTATACATAATTTCAACATCATGTGTAGATACTCTGGTTCTCCACTTTCCACTTCCATTTGTTAGTGTAAATATGTCGCTTCCTGCAAAGATTCCAAACGTAATATCGCCAATAGTTTTTACATGATTTTGTGTTTTCATAGCTCCTGTAAAATATTCTGCAGCACTTGCGGTTCCTCTTGCTGTTAAAACGGCTACTTTATTAGTATACCGAAACGTTCCTGAAGCAGTTATTGTGTTGTCTTCTGTGAAAACTCCTGCTACATATCCGCCTTCAACTCTAGCATCTGCATAGCCTTCAAATTCGGTTGTTGCCCAATTTCCTAATGAAGCCGTTGTACTTCCTGTTGTGGTTTTGATACGTTGTCTGATCAATTCTATTGGTGTGTTATTTGCAAAGAATCTTCCTGCTAAATAGTATGCAAACGGACCTTGTCCGCCACCATTTGTTCTAATGTCTATGATAATTCCATCTTTGTTTTGTAATGCCGTTAGCGTTTCATCAACAATAGCTTTAAAGTTGTTGAATTCACTATCACTTTCATTGACAGGTTCAAAGTTTTTAGAGTTTATATATCCTATGTTTGAATTGCTTACCAAGGTTCCATAAGAGATATATGGATTGTTAACACTACTAGCTACTATATTTACTTTGCTGGCAATATTGTTTTGTATCATGTTTTCAATATTTTCATTGAATTCTGGTTCAAAACCTGCATCTTGAGAATTATTAAAAGTAAGACTTGAGTGTCCATCTTTTATAATTGTTCCCATAACTGTTTGAAAAATTCCAAATAACTGAGTATCTGTAGTTGTTGCTGTTATTTGTGGATAATACGTATCATAAACTGTTTGCCAATTGATATTTTTTCTATGCATTAACGGATAGTGTTTATCATAGATATCCCAAAATTCTTTGAATACTTTTTGTTGTTCGGTTGTTTCTGTATCTGTTATTGTTGAAATCGTATTGTCATCATTACTACACGCAGTAAAATTTACTACTATAGCCAACAATAGTATGTTTAATATATTTTTCATAATGAACAAGGTGTTTTTTGTTATGACCTAAGTTTAATTGTGGTTGTTAAGCTGTTATTCTAAACATGATGAAAGTTTAATGGAAATAATAAATCTTCTTTTGTCCTTTCAAATAACAGCTTACAACACTTGTTATTTACTGTCTATACGTTCCGTCTGGTAATACAGTAGGCATTTTATAAGTAGGATTGCTCAGCAACGTAAAAATTGCCGTATCACCACTTTGTACTAATGCATTCGTATTTAATTTCCACTCGTGACCTATTTCGTTTAGTCTATTTTCTTGCGCTCCTAACATAGAAGTTAATGCCCAATATAAATATTCAATAGTTTGACAACTTGCATAGTCACAGGTTGCATCATCATAGGTATACCAAGCATTTGTTGGATATGGATTTGGAATGGTCATAAATTGTCCACCTCTAGCAATATCCATTGCATTTGCCAAGTCAGAACCTACGTTTTGTCCAAATGCACTTGGATACACGTACGAATGACCTGCATTGTTGATAATGTGTAAAACTTCTTCTAAAGCGGCATCAAACTGTCCAGTTCTGCCATTAGACACAAATGAAGGATTGGTTTCACCATTTCCAAGATCTTGTCCAACTCTTCCAGCTGGAGGATCTATGTTTAAATCATTCTCACTAGCCCACATTACTAAATACGCTTTGTTAGCTACCATTTGATCTATTACAGCTTGATCATCTACTGTACCATCTTCATCATTATCTAAGTATTGCGCCATCACATTAGCTGCATGTAATAATTTAGTGTCTTCAACACCAGCTACTGCATAAATATCTATTCCAAATACAACTATCTTTCTATTAAAGTTTGTAAAACCTGTATCCGTATTTGCTACAATGGTAAAGTTTGGATCTGTTCCAGGGTTTATCCCTGAAGGTGATGGAGTTGTCGGTGTTGTTGTGGTAATGTTATTATCATCACTAGAACAAGAAACACAACTTATTGTGATTGTTGCTAAAAGTCCTAAAATAATTGGATAAACTCTTTTCATAAATTATAACGTATTTAATTAATTGTGTTTTTGACACAACAAATAAACGCCCAACCTTATACTTTATGCAGTCCAACTAGTCCAGCTGCGTCTATTCGGACTTTTTAAGGGATAATTCATACTGTTTTGGAGTCATTCCTTCAGCATTTTTGAAGGTACTGTAAAATGTTGATTTTGAAGAGAAACCTGCTTCTTGTGAAAGTCCAAGAATAGATAATTGCTTTGCTTTTGGAGATTGAAGTAGTGTTTTGAATTCTTCTACACGAAAATTATTGATAAAGTGATAAAAGTTAGAATCAGAACATTGATTTATGAGTTTAGAAAGCTCTTTTGCTTTTATATTTAAATCTATAGAAAGTGTTCTTAGATTTAATTCTGGATTGGTATACAGTTTTTCTTTTACTATTGTAGATTTTATATGTTCAAACTTCTCGTTAGCTTCGTTTGAAGAGTTTGCGTTTTCTATTGGTGTTTCCTGTTCTAAATTTTCTCTTTGAAAAAGATATTGTTTGAATAATTCTGGTTGCGAAAAACCATTATATCCAATCCAATATACGGTGAAGAGCAATAAAGCAATTGAAGACATTTGAAAAAGAGCTTCCCATAATTCATTTTCCGCTTCTTCTGCACCTGTAATACCTTCAACAATTAAAATGAGATGAAATAGTAAAATTGCAATGAGAATACTTTTTAGCCAAGAAAGTGATTTAAATTCCAGTTCAGAATAAAAATTACTGATTTTCTTTTTATGATCTTTTAGTATTTTAAATACATATACTAACAATAGAATCTCAAAGAAATAGAAAATTAAAATTAAATCATCATAGCTTTCTAAGATATTATCTAAAGCCTCAACATTAATACATATATTAAGAATAACTCCAGGAATAAACAGTAAATAATACCATTTATTAATTGATTTATTAATGGTTGCATTTAGATAGAAAAATAAAAAGAGAAGGATAAATAGTATAGGATCTAAAACAAAAAAAGGAGGATCTAAGTTTTCTTCTTCATAAAAATCAAATGCTATTCCATTGATTAATTGAATTGCAATACTCCATAAAAATAGTCCTAAAAATATATTCGCTTTTCTGTTTTCAGATTTAATAGTAAAGAATAATAATCCCAACATTAACGCTGTAGAAGCTGTTAATATATCCAGAATAGAAAATAATGAAAGGTCTATTTGCATACGCTAAAATACTATAAATTGTAATTACACTTTGTAACTATATGTGTAAATACTATACTAACTCTGTATAAACATATATCGTATAACCTTAACAAAACATTATGCAACACAGTAATTATTCATGCCCAAAATGTAACAATAGAACTTATATAGTAGGAGAGATGCGCGCTACTGGCGGACGTTGGTCTAAAATTTTTGATGTACAAAGTGCAAAGTTTACATCTGTAAGTTGTGAACGTTGTTCGTATACCGAATTTTACAAAGCAAAGACAAGCGCTATTAGTAATATTTTTGATTTGTTTACAAGTTAATTGTTTTATAAAAAAAATTAAGATCGCTTCACTTTTAGAATCAAGAATTAAGACTTGATACTAATTATATTATTAAATAGCTTTTGAAATAATACCTTATTTTTGCACTCTTAAATATATTATATGGGAATTATTCGTGTTACTAATATCAAAGTGTATGCTTATCACGGTTGTTTGGTAGAAGAAAGTAAAATAGGAAGTGAATATAGGGTTGATGTTTCTGTCGAAGCTGATTTGCAACCTTCTGCAAAGAGTGATAATTTACAGGAAACTGTTGATTATGTTCATGTCAATAAAATTGTAAAGCAAGAAATGGCAATTCGCTCAGAATTATTAGAACATGTTGCCAAACGTATTTTAGATCGAATTTTTGTTGAAATTGCTATTGCTAAGGAAGCAACGGTTGCTGTTTCTAAGATAAATCCTCCAATTGGTGGAAATGTAGAAATGGTAACGATAGAGATGTCGCAACAACGTTAATATTTCTTACTTATAGTTCTGAAATAGATAGAATTAAAAAAGTGTGAAATTTTCTTATATAACATTACGGTTATTTAATGTTTCATTTTTGTTGCATAAAATGTAAATTTGGTTAAATTTGCATCAGTAATGGCGTCGTGGCCGAGTGGCTAGGCAGAGGTCTGCAAAACCTTGTACAGCGGTTCGAATCCGCTCGACGCCTCTACAAAAACAAAACCTTCTGAATATCAGAAGGTTTTTTTGTTTTTATATTATAGATAACGTTCTATTTTTTCTTTGATTTTGTCTTTTCCTTTCGGAAATACACCTTGTAAAATCATTACTGATCCAAATACAATGATCAGAATACTGACCCATTTTTTCGTTTTGAAGATAAAACGCGGTGTCATTTTACTTTTTAATTTTTTTGCTAATAACATTTTAGCAATATCTGTGACCAACATACTTATCAAAACAGTTGCAAGAAACACAATAACACCTTGTGATGTTGTTGTAAGTGCATTTGCCATGACTATTACGCCAATCCAACCTGCTAAGACACCAAAGTTGATAAAGTTTAGTAGAAAGCCTTTAATGAATAATCCTAAGAGATTCTTTTTTGGATCAACATTGTAATGTTCTTTAACTATTTGTCGAAATGATTTTGATGTTTTGATATATGATATGACTCCAAAAATACAGAGTATAAGTCCTCCAAAAATGATTAAATTGGGATCATCCTTTATTTTTTCAAGAATTCTACTTGTACTATAATAGGCAAAAACAATGAAGACAATGTCTGCGAAAATAGCGCCTAAATCAAAAGTTAATGCACTTCTGAATCCTTTTGTAATACTTGTTTCTATAATAATAAAGAATACAGGACCTACTGCAAAAGCTAGTATGAATCCGTAAAGTACTGCATATGGTAATCCTTCAAACATAAAACAAAAGTACTAAAAGTAATATGATTTCATTTCCTATTACTAATGAAATAGTTAGGTTAAAAATAAAAAACGTCCAAATGGTAGCTTGGACGTTTTTCTTGATTGATTGATGAAGTGAAATATGTATTATTTCACCTTTATTTTTCCTCCGAAGAGTTTGTCTTTTTTTATTGTTTTTGGATCTCCATGAATTTCTATGTATCCACCAGCTCTTACTTTAGCATCAGCTAAGACAGAAGCAGAAACATACGCTTCTCCACCAGCACTTACTTTTACTTTTGTTTGTTCAGTGATGAGTTTTTTTCCTTCATAAACTCCACCAGTATTTAATACTACTTCCTGATGTTTTACTTTTCCACCAGTTTCAATGATTCCGCCAGAAACTGCTTTTACTTCTAGGTTGTCAACATCTAAACCAACATTAATTTTTCCACCTTCTTGCGCTTTTAGCTTTAGAAACGGAATTGTCATGGTTTCGTTTGACACTATTTCTGCACCTTCATTAGCATCTATTGTACTGATATTTGTATAATATACTTCTACAAATGTTTGATTTCCATCAAAAATACGATCAAACTTCATGCGTATTTTTAGTTTTCCTTTTTTGTTAATGATTTCTACATCATCTACATCAGCACCTGTAATAACTACTTTATTTGCATCAGATTTGATGAGGTTGATTTCTATGAGATCAAAAACTTTTACTTCATTGAAGTCTCCAACTTGTTTTTCTAATGGTTTTTGCGCTAAAGCTGAAAGTGCTACAAAGCATAGAATAAATGTGAATATATTTTTCATTATAAATAATTTTAGTCTTTGTTGATAAAGAGTATGAAGAAAACGTTTTGTTACAGTTTTTATTAAAATTTCTTCTATTTAAATATTTTTAATACAGTAAATAATTATGAGTATAATTTATACTTTTTTATAATTTACTTTTTTAAACACTATAAAATATTGTAGTATATAACTAAAATTCAGATTCTATTTTTCATTTTCTTTGCTTGCCCAAAGAAAACGAAACAAAAGAAAAGGCACTTTTCCAGAGGTGTTTTTAGCTGAAAAGCTAAAAACGTAAACCTTTCTCTAAATTTTTTCCAAGGCTTCAAAAATTCTTAACGAGAAAGTCTTACTACACTACGGAAAAGAACTTACTATTATAATAGTTTACAACCAAAATAAATATGAAAAAAGCCAGATTTGTTCAAAATCTGGCTATAATAGTATGTAATTTTTTCTATTTCAATTTTACAGCTGTTCCTGTAATACTAACTAAAACAGCGCCTCCAGCACTTATTTCCATATCAACATTAATTCCTACAACTGCATCTGCATTAAGTTTTGCTGCATTGTCACTTAATTTTTGAAAGGTTTCTTCTTTTACTGCTTCTATAGCACTTTCTATTTGTGAATAGTATTTTTTCATGTTAAACATGTCTTTGAATGAAACACCTTTGTAACTGTAATTTACATTGTATGTCATTCCAGTAACTAAACCTAAATATTCGGTTATTTCTCTGTTTTCTAAGTTATTGGTTGTTGTGAAGATCATATGAGTTGTTGTTTTTATTAAAGTTTTTAATCTAAGTTTATATAAAATATACCTTTGTATCTGTTATGAATATTATAGTTAAATAACTGAAATTGAATTTCTATTTTTCATTTTCTTTGCTTACCCAAAGAAAACGAAACAAAAGAAAAGGCACTTAGAAAAATTAGAATTTAGACATTACTTATAGTTAGTATCATTTTTTGATAAATGTTACGCATAAAAAAAGTTCACTTCGGAAATTGAAATGAACTTTATGTATTTTAAAATATTTCTCGATACAAATTTGTAATACAAATTCACTCGAAATGACGCTTAGCGTTGTTAAAGAATTGAAAGATATTTATTTTATATTCTCAATACACAATACTAACTTCTCAATACTATTTTTTTGCGTTAAGGATTGAGGTTTTGTCGGAGCTCTTTTTAGAAATTTGATTGCTGCTTTTGCAGTAATTACATTTTTTAAAAAGCGACTACCGAAAGCCTGACCTCCATTTTTTTTGGAGGAAACGCCCAACTATTAAGCTTCTACTTCAACACGTTTTCCAATGAGACTAAAATCTAAGTGACGTTTTACTAAATCTGTATCTTTTACCATTACAACAACCTCATCTCCAAGTTGGTATATGTTTTTGGTTACTTCACCAACTATAGCATATTGCTTTTCATCAAAGTTGTAGTAATCGTCTTTAATATCGCGAATACTCACCATTCCTTCACATTTGTTATCAATGATTTCTACATAGATTCCCCATTCGGTTACACCAGAAATAACACCTATAAATTCTTCATCTTTATGATCTTGCATAAATTTGATTTGCATGTATTTTGTAGAATCACGTTCTGCTCTTGCAGCCAAACCTTCCATACTTGATGAATGTTCACATTTTGATTCGTATTCTTCCGCATTTGCCGATTTTCCACCATCTAAATAGTGTTGTAATAATCGATGTACCATAACATCTGGATAACGACGAATTGGCGATGTAAAGTGCGAATAGTAATCAAACGCTAATCCGTAATGACCAATGTTTGCTGTTGTATATTTTGCTTTGCTCATACTTCGAATTGCAAGCGTATCAATCATATTTTGTTCACCTTTTCCTTTGACATCTTCCAATAATTGATTTAGTGAATTTGTCGTGGTTTTTCTTGATTGTAGGTTTAATGAATACCCAAATCGAGAAATTATATTTTGCAGATTCCCCAGTTTTTCTGAATCTGGTTCGTCATGAATACGATAGATAAATGTTTTTTCAGGTTCTTGTTTTCCAATAAACGCAGCAACTTTTCTGTTAGCTAGTAACATGAATTCTTCAATGAGCTTGTTTGCATCTTTTTGCGTTTTGAAATATACACCTTCAGGATTACTGTTTTCATCTAAGTTGAAACGAACTTCTACTTTGTCAAACGAAATTGCTCCTTGTCGCATACGTTTTCCACGCATTATTTTTGCTAGTTCATCTAGTTTTAATGTTGCTTCTACAATAGCTTTGTCAACTTTGTATGCTTTTCCTGTTAGTGAAATGTCTGCAGGAATTTCATCACCTTTTGTTTCAATGATTACTTGTGCTTCTTCATAAGCAAATCGTTTGTCTGAATACGTTACTGTACGACCAAACCATTCATTTAGTACTTCTGCTTTTTTGTTGATTTCAAATACTGCCGAGAATGTATATTTTTCTTCATTTGGACGTAATGAACACGCGCCATTTGAGAGAATTTCAGGTAACATTGGTACCACACGATCAACTAAGTATACAGATGTTGCACGTTCATATGCTTCATCATCTAAGATACTCCCTGGTTTTAAATAGTGTGAAACATCTGCAATGTGAATTCCTATTTCATAGTTACCATTTTCGAGTACTTGAAACGATAATGCATCATCAAAATCTTTGGCATCTTTTGGATCGATGGTATACGTTAACACGTCTCGCATGTCTCTACGTTTTTTGATTTCGTCTTTTTGAATAGAGGTATCAATTTTGTTTGCAAAGTGTTCTACTTCTGCAGGAAATTCGTATGGTAATCCGTATTCTGCTAAGATGGAATGAATTTCAGTATTATGTTCACCTGGTTTTCCAAGTACTTGTTTAATGATTCCAAATGGAGAATCAGCGCGTGCTGGCCAATCTTCTATTTCTACTACTACTTTGTCACCATCTTGAGCAAAGTTAATTTTGTTCTTTGGAACAAAGATATCTGTGTACATTTTTTGATTGGAAACTACCACGAATGCAAAGTTTTTCTGCATTTGTAATACGCCAACAAATTCTGTCTTTTTACGTTTTATAATATTCGTAATTTCACCTTCTGGTCTATTATTTTTACGACGTTTATATACGTATACTTCTACTTCATCACCATTTAACGCTCTGTTTAGTTTGTTATTTGGTACAAAAATATCTTCTTCAAATTCATCACATATTACGTATCCTTGTCCGCGTGCAGTAATGTCAGCAATTCCTGTGTAATATTCAGTAGAACCAACTACTTTGTATTTTCCACGTTCAACTTCTTCAATTTTTTGCTTTGCTTTCAGCTTTTTAATCGTTTTTATGATCTGATTTCTTCCGCTTGTATCATTTATGTTGAGTTTTGCGGCTATTTGTTTGTAGTTATAAACTTTGTTTGAAGACTTTTTAAATATTTGAAGGATCGCATCTGTTAGATTTGGAATCTTGTGCGATTTCTTTTTTTTCTTTCTTGTCATTATATCATTCTATTTTACACGATTTCGTGTATATTTTCGGTTTTTTGTTATTATTATTTTTTGATTATGAAAAAAGCGTACCGAAATTGCTTTTTGGAATTTTTACTTATTGAATTGATCGAAAAATACAAATTAATTCTGTCAGGAATGTTGCTGTTTTAGAAATTAACGATTTCTTATAAAAACACAACGAGTAGGAGAGAAGTATTAAAAAATTCTGGTACAAATATAGTAATATTTTACAATTCGTATTTTGCAACAGATTAAATTCGTGTTATGTATGTGTAAAGATAAATGGTTTTTGATTGTGAATCCTACTTCAGGAAGTTTCTCTGGAAAACGAAAATGGAAGCAAATTTCTAGAGAGTTTGAAGCTTTGAATATTCCATTTGATTTTGAGTTTACTACAAAACCTCAACATGAATATCAATTGGTTATTGAAGGTTTAGAAAAAGGATATCGAAAGTTTGTGAGTATTGGTGGTGATGGAACTTTACATCATATCGTAAATGGTTTGATGGAACAAAAATTGGTTTCACAACACGAATTGAAACTTGCAGTGATTCCGCTAGGAACCGGAAATGATTGGGTAAAAACGTATAAAATTCCTAAGAATATTAAAAAAGCTGTTGCCATTATTAAAGATGAACATACTGTTTTACAAGATATTGGAAAAATTTCATTGTTAAATTCTAATACAACTGTATTTTTTAATAATGTAGCCGGTTTAGGATTTGATGGTTATGTAGTGAAACGAAATGAACGATTGAAATTTTTAGGAGCTGCTTCTTTTTTAGTTTCTACTGTATTGAGTTTGGCAAGTTATAAATCAACTTCGTTTGTAATTGAAAGTTCTGAAAAAAAGTTAACTACTAAATCGTTATTAACAATTGTTGGAATTTGTCAATTTTCTGGTGGTGACATGCAATTATCAAAAGGTGTAGATCCTGCCGATGGATTATTTGATGTTTCGGTTGCTAAGCATTTTTCTTTGTGGAAATTATTACGAAATGTTGTTGGTTTGTTTAATGGATCTATTACAGATCATCCATTGGTAGAAACTTTTAAAACAAATGAAATTACAATTACAACTTCAGCAACTGAGGTATTTGTCCAGGCTGATGGCGAATTGATTGGAACTGGTGGATTTAGTGCAATTATTTTACCAAAAGCGTTGCAATTTGTGGTTCCTGAATTAAACGATTAAATGTTTTTAATTGACTATCAAGCATTCATAAAAATGGGATTTCTGAAAAAAAGTTAAAGAAATCTTAAAAAAAGTGTAACATTTCTGTTTTTTCTTCGTCTATATAGAAAGTCCAGTTAGTTTTTAACTACTATTTTATGAAACGAGTGTACAAAGTTATTCTACTATTTTTAGCGATCTTCTTGATCGGTATCTTCTCGTTTGGTAGTTATATTAACTCTTCTCTAAAGAAAGAACAAGATACGAGAGCTGTAGATATTCAGAAAGATTCTTTAAAAAACGCAGCTATAGATACGTATTATTTAAACTAGTTTTCTTATTTTTAAGTAATTACTCGATAATCGAGATTTTATTTTTTTTTTAATTTATCTCTATTTTTTAAATCCTTTCCTTCATGTTCTTTTCATGAGAAAGTTATTTTTTAGTATATGATCAATTTTGTGACTGTAGCGACATTTACGTATCCTTTTGAATATGCAGTTTTACGAATTGTATTAGATCAGAAAGGAATTACTTATGTGTTTGAAAACGAAACCATGTTGAGCGTTTTTCCATTTTATTCAAATGCAATTGGTGGCATTTCTTTGAAGGTTCATAAAAACGATGTACTTATTACACAACAAATTTTAGAAGATTTTGAGAATAAACAATCCCATTTACGAATTGTGTAATTACCTTTTTTTGTAGTTTTCTATTACTTCTAAGTTATCATTTCTAAAAATCATTTTAAAGGTCACGTTTGACGTTTTAAACAAGTTTTGGTAATAGATACTTCTTCATACAAGTTTCTTTCTAAAATTCATTCTAAGCATCATTTTAAAGAATAGAAAACTCTTTTTAACCAATCAGACAAAGATGAAAAAGCAATCAATTTTCTCTTTTAAAAACTTCAATTTTTCACAAATGTTATAAACATTAATAATATATATATTTCTTTCTTTTATAAATTTAAAAAAAATAATGATGGTTATTATAGCGTGTGAATAGGTAGCAAAACTTTTTTACTTTTTCATAGGAATTGTTTCTTATCGAATTTCATGAACAACTTATGAAAAGGTTAATGTATTCAAAATAAGATTCATTAGCTAGGTTATCAACAGTTATTAACAACCTTTATACACAGTATTTTTTTGATAAAAAGTTGGTTCATTTTTGTTAACAATCAAGAAAGCGACTCTTAATAAGTTTGCAAAAAAGAAGTGCTAAATAAATTGGTAAACTCAGGTATTTGTTTGTATTGTAAAATTATTTGAAGGAACAAAATTTTGTTCTTAGTTTTTAACTACTAGATATCAACAATTAGTGTTAAGTTATAATATTCTCATTGTTAAGTTATTGTGAAATGAAATTAACATTGACTTTTTTCGGTTGTTCACAAGTCTATTCATACCTTTGTTTTCAACAAACACAACAACTTATTTTATGAAAAATATTGTTATCGGTAATGATCATGCCGGAACCGATTATAAAAACGCTATTGTAGCCCATTTGGAAGCTAAAGGATATGCTGTTCAAAATTACGGAACAGATACAAATGATAGTGTAGATTATCCAGATTTTGTACATCCAGTTGCTTCAGATGTGGATAGTGGAAAGGTTCCTTCTGGAATTATTATCTGTGGAAGTGGAAATGGAGCTTCTATGACTGCTAATAAATATCAAAAGGTACGTTCAGCTCTTTGTTGGACCAAAGAAATTGTAGCGTTAGCCAGGCAACATAATGATGCGAATATTTTGAGTATTCCTGCACGTTTTACGTCAATTCCACAAGCAATTGCAATGGTTGATACGTTTTTAAACACTGAATTTGAAGGTGGAAGACATCAGAATAGAGTAAATAAGATAGCTTGTAGTTAGTTAGTAATTGTGAGATTAAGAGATATAAAAAAAGCCAACTTGTTTAGAGTTGGCTTTTTTGGTTTAAAAATTATTCATCTACTTTATTAAACCCTGCTTTTTTTATAAATGTACTTTCTAATTTTAAAATTTCTTTTTCCGACAATTTAATTTCTTTATTGATATTAGCTAATACATGATTTAAAAATTCAGTATCAATATTGATAGTTGGATATTTTTCCATGTACGTTATAATGTATTGTGGCCAAAACCATTTTCCATCTGTATAAATAGAAAGATACCCTATAAAATCATCATCATTGTAATTATCTGTATCAAAATAGGGATCATTAGCATTTTCAATAAAACCCATTAAAGGAACACACAATTTTCCTTTTTTAAGATATTCTAAAACTTCTTTTCTTTGTGTATTTTCTTGTGTATCAGAACTTATTAATTCACTAATACTTTTTGCATAGCGTTGATTTTCATGTTCTTTTATAAAACCAAAATATTTCATATTTTAATAATAAATTTATTTATTCATCTAAAGAATATATAGCTTCTAAGAAAAGTTGATATCTAGCAGGTTGTTTTTCTCCATGCGAAAATATTAGGAGATGATTGTCATCTAAAATATAATACAATCCTAAGTTTGATTCTTTAGATTTATATGCATTATATTGAGTAATTTCTATTTGTAATTCTTGAATAATTGCATTAAAATTTTCTTCTCCTAATATATTTTTAGAATCTTCAAAATAATTATCTATGATATCCCATATTTTAAACGTTTTGTGATATCCTTTTATAGTAAATTCTTTTTTGTCTTTATATAATGGATCTTCTAAACCATCATATAATTTTTCTATATTATTGTGTATTAATTTCATAGTTTAACAATTCTCCTTTTTATCCCAGGTTTTATCAATTATATTCCATTCGTAAGTATCTGAATACTCTTCCATGATTATTTTTTCAATGCCATTTTTAAAATTTTTAGAAACTATAATTGGAAACTCTCCCATCAAATATATTGTTCCGTATTGATCACATTCAACTGTTCCGCCATCATGAGAATTTTGGTAAAATCCAATAGGAAAAGTTAATACATTATTTTTTAGTGAAGGTTTTTCTAAATAGGATTTTATTTGGATCATTAATTTGTACCATTAAATCTCTAAATTCATATAAAAACTCTTTTAAAAATTCAGGTAATTCATTGAAATACTTAATTTTATCATACTTCTTTTGAAGACTTCTTCCTTCATACCAACCTGCATTTTGAAATTGTTTTTGTACTTCTTTATTGAATTTCATTGTGGTAGTTATATAATTTCTGAATACTTAAATGTAGTAATAAATTTTAGGTGTTTGTAACTACAAGATTTATATATATAGAAAAACCCAACTTGTTTAGAGTTGGGTTTTTTGTTTAAAAATTATATATGAATTTATATGTTTGTATATCAACAACAGTATTAACACCTTTTTTGTATTCTAACCATATTTCATCGTCATCATTTGTAGGGTCTAATTCTAAAGTATCAAAAACTCTCATTCTAATGATATTTTCTATACCTTTATATAATTCTTTTCCACAACAATAAGCATATTCTCCTAATAGATATACATAACCATTTTCATCTATAGAAACGTCATATGACTCTGGAGTATAATGTGCAATAGGATATAATTTTCTTTCTAATTGTTCCGCATAACCCTCAGAAATTCCATTAATACCTTCAGTTTTTGAAATATCGAAGTTAATATAGTTTGTTACTTCTGATTTCACAGGAATTTCAGGTGTAAAATCTGAAATTTTTAATTTACTATATTCAAACATGAAATCTTGAATGAATTGTGGGTAGTTGTTTTCTTCCATGTATAATTTATTTGAAAAGTCCTGTCTATTAGGTTTCCATCCATGGTTTTTTATATGTTTTTGTAATTCTTTTGAAAATTTCATAATTAAATAGGATTTATATCTTGTAGTATATTAAAATATTTTAACATAGGAGTACAACTTTTACAGGCTGGTTTAAAAGATCCTCTTAAAGAAGGATTTGTAGTTAAATCAGCAGCCTTAGAAATTGTTCCTTCTAAAACTCTTCTTATTTCGTTAATATTCATTTTTTTGTTTGGGTCTATTTTCCATAATAATTCTGATAAAACTTCTGCTTCAGCACATTTTCCATGTTGCCAACTTCTAGGTATTATTCCATCATCCATTTTTTTAAGTACTACTTCTAACCAATCTTTTAACATAGGATGAAAGTGTTCAGGTATTACTCCTCTTTTTAACCCTTTTATACTACTACCTCCAATTGTACCGTGATTAGGATGCTCTATAATAGAAACAGCTCCTTTTCTTTTATTTTTCTTTAGTGTTAATAAATCATTCCAAACAGTTGTTACTAAATCATTTAAGGTGTTTTTTGATGCAGATGAGACTTTTACACCTAATCCTTTAGTATTGTAAGCGACATCATATAAATGATCTTCAATTGTTTTTCCAGCTGCTTTAGCATCATCACTATATTTTGCTACTTGTTTTGCAGCTTGACTTTCTGTTAATCCATCATGTAAAATATTTCCATATTCATCTTTAATAAAAAATTTTCCATTATTATTTTGAAAAATTTTTAAACACCCTAATATAATAGAAGTATTTTTATGTTTCCTTAATTCTAATTTAGATTTTTTTAGTAAAATATTTATTTTTTCTCTTCGTTTTTTTCTTTTTTCCCATGGATACATGAGAATTTTTAATAGTTTTCTCATTATATATTATTTTATAGGACAAAAGGTTAAGGTATCTCCTGCAGCATTTACTTTTGAAGGAGCTAAACCTGCATCTTCAAAAGCTTTTCTAGTAGTTTTATTAGGAAATAGTTTTTTAAATGCGTCATCTAAAAGATTCTTTGCAACTGTTGATACTTCATTGAACCAATTGGCTAGTTTTTTTAGAAGTTTAGGAATTTTGGTTACGAAATTTCTTAAGTATGCCATGAATTTTATCACGAAATCAAAAGAGAATTTTATCGTTTTCACAACACCTTTCCCAACGAGTTTAGGAAGTTTACCAATTCCTTTAATGATAGATAAATATCCTTTCGCTGTTATTTGTAATGCTGTACCTACTGTTTTTGCGCCTCCTGTTGCAATAGCAAGTACTACTTCAGAAAGTATGAAACCGACAAAGTATCCAATTCCATATCCCAATACATCAAATGAGATACTTATATTTAAATCTATTTCGGAGACTTTCTTTTTGGCAGCATTGTACTTTTTCTTTGCTTTTTCAATCACTCCTTCTACAAATTCTTTGTTCTCTTTTGTAGGCTTTGGAAATATGTAGAATTTTACAATTTCATACAGGAATCTAACAAAAGCAAATACATTTGTTGGCGAGAAGAATTTGAAAATTGTTTCCATTGCATTTTCAAATAATTCTAAGAATAAACTGAAATAAGTTCCTGGATTTTGAAGAATTTCTGATCCTGCTTCTACTAAAGCATTGACACCTTTACAAATCATACTGATTAATTGTAATATACCTGTAACAGCATCAATTAAACTATTGTATAATCCAATAATAAAGGCATTGCAGTAAATAAAAATTTTCTCTAAACCATTTAGAATGATTTTTACAACTTTCTTGATTAAAGCTTTTACTTCAGACAAAAACTTAAAAACTCCTTGCAACTTCTTTTTAGCATATTTGATAAGCGAAGAAACTTTTAGACTTTTAACACTTGTTCTGAGATCTTCTTCTGATTTGGTAATTCCGCCTTCAAGAGATGTCAACGATTCTTTATTAATACTCTTTTTTAAGTCTTTTTGCGCTTCGTTTTTATCTTTGCGTTGACTTTTTGGTATTTCGTTTTTCTTTAAAACTTTTTCATCGTCCACCAATTTTTGCAATGTTTTAATAAGTCCGTATCCAGGAAGAAGCGGATCGTACGATTGATTTAAGTTTCCATCTTTATCATACCTTTTCCAAGAATTAGTATCGTCAATTCTAAAGAAATTGATACCTTCTGTAAGTGTATCAAAAATAGCAGCAATACCACCAAGTGCAAAATTTGAAGCTATTTTTAAAAGCTCAAATCCAGCTTTCACAAAATAACCAGTTTCTTCATTTTTTTCTGTGACATGATCTTTTAGAAGTTCAACTATTTTTCTTTTAGAAATATCAATGTTGTAGAGTTTACAAAGCTTTGCTATTAATCGAAAAGGAAGTCTTGAATCTTTAGAAATTGCACTTCCAGAACGTACTCTAAAAACCGAACCTGTGAAATTGAAACCATCATCATTTTCAACGAAGATGACCATTTCATTTGGTAGTAAATTTGTGACTGTTTGAAATGCTCTTTCTAGCTTTGCACCATCATTTGAAATCATCATTACAACAGAAACATTAGCTTCAACCAAATCTTCTTCTAAATCTCTAAAAATGGGCTCTAATTTTTTTCTCTTTGCAACATCTTGTTTGTTTTGTGCAATTGTTGCTGCATCATTTTCAATGATTTCATCACCTTCAGCTCTATCCTTTTTATCATTAGTAATAATTACTTCTTCTAAGCCACTATTTACATTAATTAATGCATAGTACTCTCCTTTGTAAGAAACTATTGGGACTTCTCCGAGATCTTGACTTCTTAAAGGTTCAATACCACCATAATCATACTCAAAATTGTTGACAATTCTTTGCCCAACTTCTTCATAAGGATCTATATATCTTAAGTATTCTTCAAAAACTCTAGCCCGAATTATTCTATAGCCGCTTTCTCCGCTTGAGAATGCTGTTGCTACATTATCATCGTATTCATTTAAAACAACTTTAATGTAAAAACCATAGCCAACAATGTTATTACTATCATTTCTTTTAAGGACTTCATAGATGTCATTAAACACAGTTACGTGACCATATGGTTTGTAGTGTTCAGTAAAATTTGATAATCCGTATTCGTATACATACATGATTTTATTTTTTTAAATTTTTATTGAGATTTTTTGTCAAATTTTGGCACTAGTAAAGCTGTCCCGAAACTAGTTCGGGACTACTTTTACTCGATAATCGAGATGTAAATACTTAAAGGTTTTCCTTGGTATATTCATCTGAATATCTGATACACACTTCAAGATAAATTCCCGAAGTAATTGACTAAAAAATCTATGATTAATTAAGGGCTATTGTACCGTAATTGGGCTCACCGTTTCGCTTCCAACTCCTTCACCACCACCAATCAATTCGTCATTTTGTGAAATTGGATTCGTAGAAACTTGGTTTCCGTCAGTATCTAATACAGGATTTCCATCAGAGTCAAATTGTAACCAGTCGTCACAATCTGTATTACATGGCAATCCTTCTACATCTAAGCCAATAGCACCAGCTTGAATTACCGTTAATGAAGTAGGTACACGTGATTCCCATGTTTCCTCTACTTCACTTTCAGGATTACGTAATTCTTCTACAATTGATACAAATTCTTCATCGTTAAGTGTAGGTACTTGTCCACCATTCCAAATTTGTCCAGTTGCTATATACCAGTTTACCATTTCTTCAAACCCTGGACGAACGGTAATAATTACACGTGCCATTCCACTTTGTAAAAAGGCTCTGAATAATGGATCATCATTTTTAACTTGGTACAATTCTCCCCATTTTTCTTTACTTGCCCAGTAGAAAGGATAGAAATTATAACTCATAATATCCCATTCAAAAGCTTGTTCAAAGAATTTCACTTGTGCTGCATAACTATCTAAAGCAGGATTTGAATATTTAGCTGTAACTTCTGTTAAAGATTGTCTGTTATTGATTAAATCTTTTCCTAAGTTTTCATGACCAAGTAAATATGAAATACAGTTTTTACGTAGCACCGTTTTTTCAATTTCTCTATAGAAACCTGGGTTGATTGCAATTGCTTCTTTTTGCTTTTCTTTTTGTGCAGCATACTTTTCATTGTATTCAGCTAAACGCTCTTCATATGCTTCAATAATAGCATTGAACGTTTCAATTTGCCATCTTTCTATAGTTTCTGGAAGCACTTTTAATTTTACACTTACTGTAGAGTTTCCAGATAAATGTTGGTGAGAAGAGAAAGATACTGGAACATTACCCACGTGTTTAGGAATAGTATATTCATAACCTTTAGCATTCATTTTTACACTTCCAACAATAATTTTAGTAGAATTTGGCGGGCCATCTATACTATCTGCCCAATATGCTTTTGCTTTTGTAGTGTAGTATCCTTCTGGAATATCGAGTTCGTCATCTTCACCAAATCTTTCATGATTGTTACTGGTTACTTCTACTGCTTGATATGAAAAAGCTTTTCCGATATACATACTTTCTACTGGTGGCTCTGAAACCTCAGCATTATAAACAGCTGCCCAATGTTTATACGTATTACTAGTAACAGCTTTATGATTTTTCATGTTTTCAACAGAAGCAGTTCTAGGATCTAAAGGTTCAACAAGAATATCTTCTTCATTACTGATTTGAATAGCTAATTCATGAAAAGAAGCTGGTTCTGGAATCATGAATTCATACATCAATCGTTTTCCATAATTTAGAATCTTATTTTCGTATACTTTATCAACCCAACGATATACACCAGAAATATGCTTATCTCCTTTACGATTATCGAATCCATGTGAAGTGTTTTCTTCGTATTCTTCAATAACTTTAGTAACACGTTCTTCACGTATTTTTTGCACAACTCTATCTAATGCTCTTTCTGTAACTTCTTTTGCATGAGTAATAGCTTGATTATTAGATTCCTCAGAAGAAGTATTATTTGAAAAACTAGCTCCTGCGTTAGCACTATAACCTCCTTTACTGTAACTAGCTCCTGCATTTGCATTAGTTGATTGATCTTGAGAACTTATTGAAGCAATCTCTTGATTCATCTCAAAACGATCTGTAGAAGTAGTTTCTGTAAGGTTTTCTCGTTCGCTTTCGCTAGAAAAAGTATCGGTAGTTTCTTGACGACGTGTACGTTTAGTTTCTTTAGATTTGTATTCACGTGCCATGATGTTTTCAATATGAGAAACCTCACCTGGAACGTAGCAACATACTTCTTGTTCTACTTTACGATAATCAGCAATTCCTAAACGTTGAATACCAAAAGCTACAGGAGCTTGCGCTGGTGGATTAGTAGTACTCGGCTCTAATTCTCCTAGGTAGCATTTTTTTGTGAATCCGGCAATATTTGTGTCATAGACTTCTCCATTAGAAAATTCAATTGTAATATCAATTTCTTGAGGTTGTGTTAAATCAATTCCTTCATTACATAATACCAAAGAAACTTTCGAGCCTAAGTTAAACTCTGTGAAATCAGTAAATATATTGTTTCCAGTTTCAAATGTTACAGCTACTACATCATATGACGAATTTGGAAGGTTGATTGTTAATAATACATTAAATAATGAAGATCCAATTTTCTTTCTAGGACATATATTATATGAGAAAGGTATTATGGTAGCATCATTAGATATTGGTACAGAAACTCCACCAGGAATTACTACTTGTGGAAGTTCAAAATGTGTGTTTTCAAAAATCTCTGTAGTATTTGATTGAATTTCATCAGCAATAGCATCTTCAACTTCTTGTAATGTAGTTGCATTGTTTTGCCCTTCGAAATCAGTTACAACTTGTAATGCAGGGACGCTTAGTCGAGCACCTAAAGTTGCTTTGTCTAATTCATCAGTCGCAACAAAGTCATAATCAGGAATTACTAAATTCGTATATTCTTTTACTACAGAAGTTGCTCCAGAATCTTGATCAGTAACAACACGTTCTACAATTGTTGCAGCAGCATATGCAGCTTTTACATCTTGATCATATGTTTTTTGATAAGCAGCTTTTGCTTTTGTATTGTCTGTATCATATAAACTTTTAGCTTTAGAAACTTCTTTAGCAATTGCTTCTAACTCAGCTAAGTTTTGCTTTGCTATTACGGTATCCATTTCTTTTTTGAAATGTTTCTCAGCAACTTTAGGCTTTCTTGGCGCAGTTGGCTCAACTTCATAATTGAATAAATTTTTATCAATTATTACTCTAGCTTGTGCTACTTTTTGTAACTCTACTGCTGTACGTTCAACCTTATCACGGTTTGTTAAAAAGAAATCAGCAACTAAGTATGATAATAATAAATCTCTCATGTATGAGTCACCAGCAGTCAAAATATTGAAATGTAAATCATCCCAAATTTGTACCATGCTTGGAATCGTACTGTTGGCAGCATAAAAAGCATCAATTTTATCTGTAATTTCTTGAAGCGTAAACTTTGTTCTGTTCGACGTTAACCATGTTGCAAATTCATATAAATCTGTATTTACAGCTTTTAAAGCACTTTTTGAAGCATAAGTAGCTGTATAGCCAGCAACAGCAGTATCAACCGCTTGTTTTTTAGCTTCAGGCGTCGCTGCTTGTGAAGCTGGATTGATAAACGTGCTTGTTTCATTTTCAGGAAACTGAACAAATCCTAATTCTTTTTCTTCGTCTCCAATAAGTTCTGGAGCTCGCATTGTCACAAATCGGTACAATGTGTTTTTGATGTTTTGTTTCATCTTTTTTAAATTTTTAATCGTTTTAGATGTATTTTGAATAAACTGTTTCCGCTTTTCTAATAACAGCACTTCTTTTCTGTACGATTAAAAACTTATTGTCATTTCTTTCAATATTCAATCAAATGTTTGAATATTTCCTTTAGAAATTAAATAATCCATTTTTTTCAGCTATACTTGTATTGTTTTATAGCTTTTATGAATAAATAACAAGGCAAATATAAAACATATTACAAATAAAACAAAACATATTACAATGTATTTTGTAAAATGTTTGAATATTTTTTATAAGATGTTGACAGTAAGCGTAAAAACTTTTAGTGAATTTTCCATTGATGAATTGTATGAAATATTACAATTGCGAAGTGAAGTGTTTGTGGTAGAACAAAATTGTGTATATCAAGATTTGGATGGAAAAGATAAAAAAGCACTTCATGTAATTGGTACTAAAGATGGAAAAATAGTTGCGTATACACGATTGTTTGATGCTGGTGAATATTTTGATCAAGCAAGTTTTGGTAGAGTAGTGGTTTCAAAAGATACACGTGCTTTTGGTTATGGTCATATAATTATAAAAGCCTCTATTGCGGCTATTCATAAATATTACAATACTATAAGCATTAAAATTTCAGCACAGATGTATTTAAAAAAATTTTATGAATCACATGGTTTTTCACAAGTAGGTGATGAATATTTGGAAGATGAAATTCCACATATTGCTATGGTTCGAAATATTTAAGAGATGAAAATAAGTTGTCAACGATGCAATCCTAATGAGGTATTTGAAATCCCTGATTTTTCTTGTGAAGAGAAGCAGCAGCTATTAGAAATGAACACTAGTTCTTCAATGTTAGCAATCCAGAAAATAAAAACGTTACATAATATATCACTTAGTAATGCAAAATTTATAGTGCTTCATCTTACTAAAGAAGTAACAAAGTGTCATCGTTGTAATAGAGCATTAGATACACAAGAATATATTTCTTGTCCAAAATGTAAAGCATTAAATTTTAACTGGAATGTAAATCTTTAATTTAAGATGTTATCATATTCGCTTTTGTTCGCTAAAATTTCAGTCGCTTTTTTGATGGTTTCATCATTCGTTAATTGATACTGAAATAAACCTTCTCGGTAGAAATAACGCTTTAAAATTTCACTTTTAAGCTCTTTCATAATTTCACCTTTGTACGTGTCAAGTGCATCTAATTTACTTTGTTTTATAGAAGCTAACAATTCATCATACTCTTTAGAAACATCTTGTCCAAAGTCTTTCGCTTCTTTTGTACTCATAGCTCTTTTCAATGTTTTTTCAGTTTCGGTTTCATAAAAATCCAATCCTGAATTTTCTATATTTTGTTTGAATTCATTGTAGTTAGAAGAATTAAAAGCAAATGCATTCATATCTGTAAATGCATTTTTGTTGTAGAACTCTGTTGCATAATCAAAGATGACTAAATTTCCGAGTAACGATTTTGTAAAATCACTAGTTTTTTGAGAAGCAATTTCAATATCTGGATTGATTCCGCCACCATCATAAACTGTTCTTCCTTTCTTTGTTTTAAACGCGGTATAATCGTTTTCATTCGTTCTAACAGCATTTCCATCTTTATCTCTATTCCAATAATCTAATGCTTGAATACAACGTCCTGAAGGCGTATAATATCTTGAAATTGTTACTTTTAATTGTGTTCCGTATGTTAACTTTTTAGGTTGTTGTACCAACCCTTTTCCAAAACTACGCGCACCAATAACAACAGCTCTGTCTAAATCTTGTAATGCTCCTGAAACAATTTCACTTGCAGAAGCACTTCTACCATTTACTAAAACAACCAATGGAATTTCAGTATCTACAGGTTTTTTTCTGGTTTTATAGGTTCTGTTGTACTTTTTAACTTTTGATTTTGTAGTAACAATCACTTCCCCTTTTGGTACAAATAGATTTACAATAGCAATAGATTCGCGTAACAATCCACCAGGATTACCTCGTAAATCTAATACAATACGTTCTGCACCATCTTCTTTTAATTTTTCTAAAGCGTCTTTTGTTTGTGCGCTTGCTTTTTTATTGAATTTTGCTAGTACAATGTATCCAGTTTTATCATCAATCATTTTAAAGAAAGGAACGGCGTCTACTTCAATTTTACTTCGTGTTAATTGTGTTTTATATTCTTTTCCTTGACGTTTGTAAACGATGTTTATTGTACTATTTGCAGCACCTTTTAGCAATTCTCCTGTATCTTCTTTAAAGTTTGCGATTACGATATCATCAATCTGAATAATTTCGTCACCAGCTTTTAATCCAGCTTTATCAGCAGGATAATCTTTATAAGGTTCAATGATGGTAATTTTTTTATTGTTTCTTCGAACAGAAGCACCGATTCCTGAGTATTCTCCAGCATTTCTAATTTTAGCCGCTTCCACATCTTGTTCGTTGTAAAACTTTGTATACGGATCTAAATCGTTGAGCATTTCCTTAATGGCATCGTCCATTAGTTCAGCCGGATTGGTTTCATCCACATAATTCATATTTAATTGCTTAAACATGGTTGTGAATATTTCAATTTGCTTCGCGATTTCAAAAAAGTCACTTTTAAAACTTACAGTTCCGAATAGGAATATGATAGCTAATGCAGGAAGTATAATTCTTTTTTTGAGTATTTTTTTCATTATCTTATATCATTAATAGCTAGAAAGATAGCAGGAATAACATTAATTTTCAGGTACATTTTTTGCTGTAACCTTCTCTGAGAATTTCTCCAACAAACGAATCATTGATTTTTCAATTTCTTCAAAAGTCGGTTCTTGTTTTCCAATATACAAAAACATAAAAGCATAGGATGTTGATATTGTGTTAAAAACGTCATTTTTGTGCAAACGATAGGCTTCACGCATCAATCTTTTAATTCGATTGCGTGTTACAGCTTTTTTAAATCTTCTTTTTGTGACAGAAACTCCAGCTTGTACAGGAACATCATTAGGTAATTCTGTAGCTGTATAAATGAGTTTTAGTGGAAATTTTGAAACGGAATTTCCTTCACTAAAAAGTAGATCAATGCATTTTTTACTTTTTAATTTTTCTTCTTTTGGAAAACGATAATTCATGAAAATATATTGAATCTCGGTAAAAATAGAAAATAAGATTGTATTTACTATCTTTATTGTACACGGACTACAAATGAAGGAAACAGATTTAGAACGATATTTCAAATTATTTACCAATCAAGAAGCAGAAAATTTCTTTGATTCTGCATTGAAGGAACAGCATATAAAGTTTGTGAAGCGCGAAATTCCTGATTCTAAGTTTTCAGAGTATTTTTTTCATAAGAATGATATTATTGTCGTTGAAATTATCAATGAAAAGTTGAAAGAGTTGGAATCTGAAGAAACGAATAGACTTACTTCAAAAAAACATAATAAACCCTATATTGCTGAGCTTTTATTAACGCTTTTATTGATTGCTGTTATTATTTTATTAATTATAAGAGTGTAATAAAAAAACAGTTTTTTACCATAACCGAACACCAACACCTATGTTATGTGTGGTTGCTTGTATTTGATTGAGATTTATACGATATGACGCAAACCATTTTCCTTTGTTTTGATATTGCAATCCAAGACTGAGATTATCAAACTGACTTTTATTTCCACCAATTTCACCAAAAACATACAGGCCACTTTTAAAAGTTGGTGGATGTTCAATGGTTTTTGTAATCGTAATTTCTCTAGGGACTTTAAGTTTATATGAAAACTTACTGTCAATCAATGTTCCATCGACTAAGTTGTGTGTAAAAATGTCAATATCGTCAGTTTGAAGCGTGTCTTTATATAATTTTCCTTTCGTGAATTGTTCTTTTTCTTCTAGTGTAATTTCTTTTTTAAAGTTTTTACGTTCTTCATTTGAACTTGTAGTTGGAATGTATACATATTCAAATTTTGTAGTTTCAATATGTAGCGTATCAATTTTAGTTTGCCAAATAGTATCTTTTACAATGGTAACAGTTGGTTGCGTATTTATTTCAACGTCGCTTTCGCAAGATTTTAATAGCATACTATACCATAGTAAGCCAATAATGACGACAAGTAATATACGTTCTGTGGATATATGTTTCGTGTTCATAAGAGTTGAGGTAAAAAGAGCCTTTGATTATCAAAGGCTCTTAGATTAGTACTAGTAATAAATATGTTTAGTAAGTATTGGTATTTCCGATAGTTACAGTAGCTGTTGAATTTGTATTTCCGACAATTGTAGTATTTAAAACACCATTGGTAATTAACGAATTTTGTAATTCAACTTTTGAACTAAAATTCGTAGGGTTTGCTGTTGCGTATTTAGTTACCAAGTCTGAACCTGGTGTCGCAGTTTGATAAACTGTATTGTGTCCTTGAAATACAAGTGAATCTGTATTAAACCCAGTATTTGTTTCAATAGCAACTAAACCTCCAGGAACTTCTATATAAGAGTTTTTTATATATAATTGAGCGCTGCTACCTATATAAGAACACAAAGCTCCAGTAGATGTTACAAAAATATTTTCAAAAAATAATTTACCTTGTAGTCTAGCAACTGAAGCATTCAACGCCACATTACCACCTGTAAAATAAGTTTCGGTTCCATTGAAGTTACCATAAACTTCTGCATCATCTTTAAAGTTCACAAAGATTTTTCCTCCTGTAGCAACTTTTATTATTTCACCTGCAATAGTAGGCTTATGCTTACCAAACTTAACGTATGCTGCATACGAAAGCCCAGCTTTTAGTAACATTGTTTTATGTGTTCCTTCTGCTATATCGAAATCAAAATGATTAACGCCTCTTCCTTCATTATTAACCATTAAATCAGCTCCAACACTTTCAATATTTCCTTTAAAACTGTTTATACTATTTGCGCCAAGTGAACTAAATGCAATTCCACTTCCTTTTAGAAGATTGTAGACAACATTTATTTGACTGGCAGTTATGAACCCTTTTCCAAAGTTACTAAACGGAGCACCATAGGTTTCAATGGTATCAAATTCTCCTTCAAAAAATAAAGTTCCTCCTAGAAATTTATTTTCAGAGTTGTTTAATAATCTTCCTTTAGGTAACAAAAACACATATTTATTATAAACATTTTCTACTCTGTCATGGAAATATTCATTTGTATTGTTTGAAAAGTCAATTGTACAAGCTTCTTTCGATTCAAAACGAATATTTCGCTGTGGTAATAACGTATTTATTTCATAGGTGTCACCAGTGAGCAACTGAATCGTTAAAAAAGAGTGATCTAAACTAGTTAAGTCACCTTCACGTGGTTTTGCTATTTGAAAAGCTGCAACTGCTGCGTCAATGGTTTTATATGGTTTACTAATACTGCTTATTTTTGCGGTAGTATCGTCACCATTTTGCGCATCTACAAAAACTGTATTTTCTGGCAAAATGGTTTTCATATCATCTTTATGAACAAGACTGTCAAATACATCTTCATATTCAACTTGTGTAGGTTTATCTCCCGTTTCGAAATAGGATTTTAATATTTCTAATGATTGTTTCATTTTTTTTGAATTTTATGATTTTGCTCTTTCTCATTTACAAGAATATCTATGGTTTCTTCTAAATCTTTGAGAGACTTTTTTTTAATTAAATTAAGTAAAGCTTTAAACGGATTGATGCCATATATTTTATTGAAGTTTTCTAGAATAGATTTTACTTCAGCAATGGCTATAAACCCTGTAATAATTCTCTGGAATGGAATTTCTTTGACAATATATTTTTCCAATAAAAAGGCTGATAATATGACCAAATTATAAATGAAAAATTTAGAGATCGTATTTCCGATTCGTTCACTACTAATTGGAACGTTGTTTTTAAAAGAAGCATAAGCTCCAGTAATAAAATCAACAATAATTAGGAAAATAATAGTGAACATGATTGTGGTTATTGGCGATATTAAAGTCAACAACCAAAACACATATATTTTAAATTTCTCCATTTTTATATAGTTTTTTGTAGTCTAAAATTCTATTTTTAGGATAGGCTTTTATAGAAACACTATTGTTTTGATTTCCACCTAAAACATATACATAGCGTTTTGTTTGTTTAATGTAAAAGCCTACGTGTCCTTTCCAACTACTAGGAGATTCGCGCCATAAAACGACAATGTCTCCGAGTGCTGGTATTGCTGTTGATTCTCCAATATTTAGCCAACTTCGTGCATTTAATTTTCCACTGTATGGATAATTTTGAGTTTTGGTTACCCAATTCACAAATGCACTACACCAAGCAGTTTCATCATGCAGTTTGTTTCCGTCGTAACCTAACACCTCAAAGTATCTAATGATTTGGGGATTAGCTACCTTCCCGGCAATTTCCCTAATACCGTATTGTGATAATGCTTTTTGAATTAAGCTCATAGTTTTACTTTTTTTAGTTTGAACGACAGTTACTACTGTCTTGCATAATAATTTTATACAATAATGTTTTGCAACTGTATATATACAGTGCATGATTAATATTCATGAAAATGTTGGAATTTAATTTGAGAAGAAAAAGTAGCCAACGTATGCAACTATATTTTTTAAGTTTTCTTAACCAGAATAGGGTTTTGCACTTTGTATTGTGGTTCTTCTCAACAGTATTTTTGATATGAATCGTACAAAAAAGTTGTACTGTTCATTAGAAAAGCGATTACAAATATAAAACATATTACAACAACAAACAAACATATTACAATATAAATATAATGTATTTCTGTTTTTTGTTGGAAGTTGTTGTAATTCACTTATTTGAGAAGAAAAACTTTTTTGGGAGTGTATAGGAATTAAAAAATCCCTTTGATTATCAAAGGGATTTTTTTGAATATATGGTATGTAATGAATTTTTAATTAAGCCAAAGGATCAATTCCTTCCAGGGCAATAATTGTGTTTACAACCAAATACGGTTGCATGTTATTTACAGCTGTTGCACTTCCAGTTGCAGCTGTGTTTCCAGCAAGTGTTACACTTCCATTGATTTGCACGTTATCAGCTGCCATTAATTTATCGTTTGGGCTTGAATTATAGAGGAAAGAATCTGTAACTGGACCCACAGCAAGACCAAAATTTTTAATTTGTGGATCTTCAGAAGTAGCATCTTCTTCATTTACAAGTATTGTTCCGCTTAATGTATGTGAAGCTGCTAAACTTCCAACATCATGACTATGTGTTGGTAATTGACTTTCAGAAAGTGTATTTTCTGCTGTTCCGCCTGTTTGCCCAAGACTATAAGTTGCATCATTGTGAATTGTGGTTTTTCCTTGTAAGTTTGGCAAAGCAAAGGTTGTAGTTCCGTTGCCGCCATAGGTTGTACCTATTAAGTTGAATAAAGTCCCGTAATCGGAAATATTTAATAGTTGTCCGTCGCATTTTGCCCAACCACTTGGAACGGCAGCAAAACCTACCGTTTTTATTTCGCCAATCATTGGCATTGCTAAACTGTCTATTAAGTCTGAAAATTGACTTTCTGTAGGTTTGTCTCCTGTTTCAAAATAGGATTTTAATGTTTCAATTGTTTGTTTCATGATAAATAGTATTATGTTAATAGTATAGTTAAAAGTTAATACTTCAAGTTACAAAAAATAAGAATAAACTTACCTATATAAAGAAATACCCTTCTTTTTAAGATTTTATGTTTTTCTGATTAAAAAGCTCCTTTATGAAAGTAAAGGAGCTTTTGCGTATACATATATTTTAACGGAGTATGAGTGACTAGCTAATTACTGTTTTAAAATATTGTATATCGTTTTTTCTGAGATGAATAATTGTTCTACTAATTCGTTAATAATTACTTTCATTTGTTTTGCAGAATTGTCTTCTACATATTTTTGCACAAATTGTTTTCGTTTGCTTAAGAGCTCTTTACTTCTTTTCATCTGTATTTTTTTATTTAATTAATTCTGTCAGATGGAATTTGCCAACATCTTAATAGTTAGCTAGTAACTAACTGTGTGGCGCATTTCATAGCTGTTAAATGTATCGTGTATTCTATATGTTTTATATTTTCAAAATCGTACTGAAAATTGATTTCAAATACGTAACCATCAGTCTATATTTTGTCACTTATATTGTATTTATGAAGAATAAAATCGACATTTATAATCACAAATGTTTGATTTTCAATAAAAATTCATATCTTAGCAACAAATTACAATACAAATATATAACAAATTACAGAATAAATAAAACAAAAAACAGAATTTTTTGTAAAATGTTTAACTTTTAGTGAGCGATATATGGAAGGAATACATGAAAAAATAAAAGAGATCATCGATCATTTTCACCTTAACAATAATTCATTTTCCAAACGAATAGGAGTGACTAGTACTACTATAGATAGTATTACCAATGGTCGCCCACAGTCTGATGGGACACGAAAAAGAACAAAACCGGGATACGATTTATTGACAAGTATTATCAATGAATTTGAGATCAATCCAGATTATTTATTT
Organism: Kordia sp. E; assembly: GCF_056033805.1. Taxonomy (NCBI): domain Bacteria; kingdom Pseudomonadati; phylum Bacteroidota; class Flavobacteriia; order Flavobacteriales; family Flavobacteriaceae; genus Kordia; species Kordia sp. E. Next base: position 950,587 of record NZ_JBRASR010000002.1, on the reverse strand, counting down.
GGAAAAAGTTCACAGTTATTTAAATCTGATCGACAAGATTTTCAAACATATGCTGGAATTCCACAAGTAGTAGCTGTGAATCAAGATGGAGAAGAAAATGTAGTGTATGTTCCTATCAAAGCAAGAGCTGGTTATTTGGATGGTTATGGAGATGCAGGATATATAGAAACCTTACCTTCTTTTAGTATGCCACATTTAACAAACGGAACTTTTCGTTGTTTTGAAGTACAAGGAAATTCAATGGTACGTACGTTTTTTGATGGTGATTTAGTATTTGGAAAATATGTGGAGGATTTAAGCGACGTAAAAGATGGCCGCGTGTATGTAATAGTGAGTCGTAATGACGGAATTGTGCTGAAACGTGTTATAAATAGAATAGAAGAACGGGGAAAGCTAATTTTAAAGTCTGATAATAAAGATGGAAATTATCCAACGTATACAATTAATGCGGAGGAAATTATGGAAATATGGTATGTAACGATGTTTGCATCCAAACAAATGCCCGAACCTGTAGATGTTTACGATAGACTTCACGATTTGGAAAGTAAAATTGTATTGCTTGAAAATGCATTGCAACGAAAGAATTAATAAAAAAATCCCGCTAATTTCTTAGCGGGATTTTTTAGTAGTAAGTGAAGCGTTACACTATATTATTTTCTTGCAACGTTATTATCTCTATTTATATCTGCCATCAATTGTGATGGATCAATTTCTACACTTTTAATGTTTTTGTTTGTTTTTAAAGCATAATACGGATATGCCCAAGCCCAATCATCTTTTTTAGTAGCATTTGTAGGCTTTTCTCCACGCATCATACGTAATGGAATGTAAAAGTTCTCACTTGTACCATCGGTATAATTTACGGTAATATCTATAGGCATTGGCATTAATCCAATTCGTTCTAAAATGACAGTTTCACCCTTAATTTCCTTTACACCATAATCAATAGTATTGGTAGTTTGTGCCCAGTCCGTTAAGTACCAATCTAAATGAATTCCTGAAACTTTCTCAGCACTTCTTTTAATGTCATTTGGAGTAGGGTGTTTGAAACTAAAATCATCAAAGTATTTTCTAAGTGCTTTTTCTAAATTTTCTTTTCCAATTACATATTCTAATTGTGACAAAAAGATCAGTCCTTTACTATAAGCAGAAGTACCATATGCTCTATTGTATTCATAACGATCCGCATGTGTTGTAAGCGGTTGTTCTCTTCCCGATTTAACTAATCTGAAATACGCACCGTATGAACCTTTGTATGGATTTTCAACATTTTTCCCCATCTTTTCGTTCATGTATCTACCTGAAATGTAAGAAGTAAACCCTTCGTCCATCCATTCATGTTTTGATTCGTTAGTTGCTAGTAAGAATTGAAACCATGTGTGTGCTAATTCGTGTGCTGTAACACCAACTAAACTTCCAAATTTTCGTTTTCCTGTGATTAATGTACACATTGCATATTCCATTCCACCATCTCCACCTTGAATTACAGAGTATTGCTTATATGGATACTGTCCAACATATTTATTGAAATAGACAAGCATTTCTGCTGTTCTTGGTTGTAACTTTTTCCAGTTTTCTTTGATAGAAGGATCATTTTTATATAAAAAATGTAATGTTACGTCATTTGCTCCTTTGTAAGTGTCATGTATATAATCTGGATCGGCTGCCCATGTAAAATCGTGTACATTTGGTGCATTAAAGTGCCAAGTAAGTGTATTTCCTGCTGGACGCTTTACGGTTCCTGTTTCATATCCATATCCTATTTCATTAGGATTTTGCAGGTATCCTGTTCCGCCTAAAATATACTTTTTATCAATTGTAATTTTTACATCAAAATCTCCCCAAACTCCATGAAATTCTCTTCCAATATATGGTGGTGTATGCCAACCTTCAAAGTCATATTCTGCCATTTTTGGATACCATTGCGTCATTGATAATGCAATACCTTCTTTGTTGTTACGACCTGAACGACGAATTTGTACAGGAACTTGTCCTTTAAAATTCATATCAAATGTAGCAGATGCGCCTGGTTGAATCGGTTTTGCGAGTGTAACTTCTAAAATAGTACCTTCTGTAGTGTATGCTATTTTTTGTCCATTCTGCGTAAGCGAAAGCACTTTTAAGTATCCAACTTCTGAATCAGATAGTTTGCTGATTCTGCTACCAATTTTTGCACTTGGATCTGAAATGGTTCTAGAACGTACGTCCATTTCACTTCCTGGTTGAAATGCATTGAAGTATAAATGATAGTATACTTTATCTAATACATCAGGAGAATTGTTTGTGTATACTAATTTTTGTGTTCCTTGATATTGATAGTTGTTTACATTCATGTCTATATCCATTGCATAATCTACCTGTTGTTGCCAATAGGTTGAAGATGCAGTATAAGAAGTCATGTTTTTATTGTCATTTACAGATTGTTGTGATTTACAAGCCGTAAATGCCAAAAGGACTAGGATACTAATTTTACTAAAAATTTTCATCGGGTTGTTTTTATTTGATAATTCTCTCCTTTAGAAAGTTATGTTTTTCTGATTACAATTTTACTTGTCCTCTTTGTACTTTATCAGCTAAAATAAGCGCATTGTATGCGTTTACAATTTTACCTGAACGTGATGCATTAGAAAAAGGCATTGCGCTTTCTTTTTGATTTACAATAACATTTCTATTGATTGTTAATCCTGATTGTATAATTATTTTTTTTACTTGACTAGCCGTAAGGTTAGGATATTGTGATAAAATTAATGCTGCTACTCCTGCAACACCTGGCGCAGCCATAGAAGTTCCTCCAATAGACTTATATTCATTTTCTGGGAATGTTGAATAAATATCTGATCCTGGTGCAAAGACATCTACATTTGTTTTTCCATAGTTAGAATAATTGGCTACTATTTGTGAACCGTATTTATTTTTAAGTGCACCAACTGTTAGGAATGTATCTGAAATTTCAGCTCCAGTTGTTGTTTGATCATTTGGAAATACAGATTTTTTGTCTAAATCAATATTTTCATTTCCTGCAGCATTTACAATTAATACATTGTTTTTTCCTGCATAAATGATTGCATCATGAACCCATTGAGAGTTTAGAGAGAAGTATTTACCAAAACTAGTATTGATAACTTTCGCACCATTATCAACTGCATATCGAATTGCTAAGGCAACATCTTTGTCACGCTCATCACCATTAGGAACAGTTCGTACAGACATAATTGCTACATTGTTTGCAACACCATTTACACCTTTTCCATTATTACGTTCGGCAGCAATAATTCCAGCAACGTGTGTTCCGTGCGCTTCACTTTTTTTAACGGGTTTTACATTTCCGTTTCCGTAATTTGTATCTGTAATATCATTTGGATCGTCACCAACAGGCGTTCGTCCATTGAAATTTGTATTCAGATAGTAGTTTAAATAATCAGTAACACTTTCTATGTCACCATTGATTGCCTCTATAACTTCATCTAAATTTTTGAATCTTCCGCTTGACAAGATTTGTTTTGCAAGTCCAATATGTTGTTGTAATTGCTCATCAGTTGTATTGATAGCCTTTACTTCATCGAACGTGTAACTATCTTTTTTGAAATATCCTTTTAGTGCATCATTTGAACTTTTAATTCTTGCCGCAGTTTGATCTAAACGTGCTTTAATACCACTGTATTGTTTGTATTCAGCATCAATTTCTGCTTTCGCAGCAGCATAATCAGGATGACTTGTACCTAATTTTACAATACGTGTCTTTTCCATGTTTTCATTATAAGAATCTCCTAAAAAATTCCAACCATGAATATCATCAACATATCCGTTTTTATCATCGTCTTTCCCGTTATTCGCAATTTCTTTTTTATTGGTCCAAATAACACCATCTAAATCTTCATGATCAATATCGATCCCTGAATCTAAGACGGCTACAATTACTTTTTTTCCTTTTTTCCCTTTGATGATTTCAGCGTACGCTTTGTCAACACTCATTCCAGGAATAGTATCTGTGATTAAATCTTTGTGTCCCCAAGTTTGTAGTTCTATCTTAGATAACGGCGTTTCTTTTAACGGTGTTGTATCAATATTCGCTATAGGCGTTGATAAAATAGGAGCTGTACTTCCACAACTAGCAATAACAAGTGCGGAAGCAATAAAAAAAGATGATTTTAGTAATTTCATGAGGGTTTGTATTATTCTTAATTCTGTATAAATGTGTTTAAAAAATATCTTTGCAGGTAAATACTTCGTTGAGTCTTACGCCTTTTTCTGTATGTTTTACGGTAATAATTTCATGATGTGCATCGTGTTCTAAAAACAAATAATAATTGTTATCTGCTGCCATGTTTAGAAACTTTTCTTTTTCATCCAATGTTAATAAAGGTCTTGTATCATAACCCATAACAAAAGGAATTGGTAAATTACCAACTGTTGGCAATAAATCTGCCATAAAACAAATTGTTTTTCCTTTATAATGAATCATTGGAATCATTTGTTTCTCAGTATGACCATTTGCGAAGAATACATCAAAACCTAATGCAGATTTTAGTAAGATATCATCTTGTGGTTGTGCAATAAAGTTGAGGTGACCACTTTCTTCCATTGGAATGATATTTTCCTTTAAAAAAGAAGCTTTTTCACGTCTGTTTGGAACAGTTGCCCATTGCCAATGATTTTCATTACTCCAAAATTTTGCATTCTTAAAAGCAGGCTCATAGCCAGTTTTGTCTTTATTCCATTGAATACTTCCGCCACAATGATCAAAATGTAAATGTGTCATAAATACATCTGTAATATCATCTTTATGAAAACCGTGATGTTGTAATGATTTTTCAATAGAATCATCGCCCCAGAGATGGTAATAACTATAAAACTTATCAGTTTGCTTATTTCCCATTCCTGTATCGACCAAAATTAATCGGTTTCCATCTTCAATAAGTAAGCAACGAGCAGCGATGTCAATCATGTTGTTGGCATCTGCAGGATTGGTACGTTGCCATAATGATTTTGGAACTACGCCAAACATGGCGCCACCATCTAATTTGAAATTTCCAGCAGCTATGGGATAAAGCTTCATAAGACCATTTAATTTGTTGGTGTTGCAAATTAACAAAACCGCAACAAAAAAGTATGATTGTTAAGGTTTTATTAAGAAAACTGAAGCTATATTTTTAATATTAATACAAATCCATAGGAAGCTGTATTACTAATATGGTACTTTGTTAGTGATGATCTATAACTACTTTGCTTACTTGAAGTACGTTTTTTAAACGTTTTCCAAAGTCAAAAACAGCTTTAATTTCTTTGATATTCGATAAGCGTTCTTTTCTAAAAATCAACAAGGCTTTTCCGTTCGATTCTACATGATAATATGGGTTGCTCTCAAAGAAATGAACTAAATCATCATTAAAAAAAGATTGAATTGCTAGTCTGTCTTCACCTAATAAGTAGAAACGGTTTGAAAAATCAGTATGATTATCAATTGGAATGTCTTCAAATCCTGCAAAAGCATATACTTTTTCTAAAAATCCTTCTCTATCTAAGGTAAACTCAGGAATTGCTTCTGGTAATGCTACATACATCATTGTGGTACGTACTACTTCTTTGGCAATGAATTCTCCTTCAGAAAATTCTAAATCGAACAAACGAACAGAATTACTGTTGTCTGTTAATTGATTGTATGTATGGTTTATTTTCTTTGTTCTAAAGAATAAGAAATCTTCTAAAAAATGAACGTTTTTATTTTTGTTTGATTCGTAGCTTAAGTTATAGTCTAAGGCTAATTCTTCAATCGTTTTTTGTCGTCTAGTAAGGTTTGATAACAAATTAGGAATTGGTAATATTCGTCGCAATGCAAATGGATGCTCAGAATCTGTTCCATGCATATCTAATCCGATTACTTCAAAATGTCCACCTCTTTTTTCAAAAAGCTCTTGATAGTTATTTAGGTTTTCCATTACGGTATGATCTACAAATTCACACATTGAAAAATCAACAATAACATCTTGATCTTCAGGAATGGTATCTAATTTACTTTTTAGTTTAAAAAAGTTTAGAAAGCTGCAAAAGTGTTTTACACTCACATAGTAATTCCCTTCATTTTCTTGTTCTTTAAACATTAAAACATTTGGCTTTAATAGATTTCTAAAGAATAGTGAAAAGCTTTTATTGATGATTAAATGAATGATTAAAGTAGTAAATACACCAAGTAAGATACCTTCAATTAAACCTACTTTTAATGTTACTAATAAGGTTACAAAGAAGATGATTAATTGTTCTTTCCCAATGGAAAATATTTTCTTTACAACATTTGGTGATGCTAATTTATATCCAGTAAACACAAGTATTGCCATTAATGCAGGCAATGGAATTCGTGTTAGTTGTGTACTAAACAAAGCAATAAATAGTACTAAAAAGAATGCATGAAAGAAGTTTGCTGATCGATTACTTCCACCATTATTTACGTTTACAGAACTACGTGCTATTACCGTAACTACATTTAATCCTCCCAAAAATCCACTTCCTACGGTAGCTAACCCAAGTGCTTTTAAGTCTCTATTTACATTCGATCTTCGTTTTTCAGGATCGAGTTTGTCTACAGCTTTTATGCTTAGTAATGATTCTATACTGGCAATAAGAGTAAGAGTAATGACAATAGACCAAAAAGAAAAACTTCCAATATGACTAAAATCTACTGTTGGTAAATTGGTCACAATAGAATTGAAGTCAGGAATATTAGAAATCATATATTTAGGTGCTATAGGATTGGGTTGTTGTAACACCAATTCGTAGTAATAACTAAATAAAATTGGTAAAATAACAATCCACATTGGAGCTGGAATTAATTGCAAATATTTATTCCTAATTTTTGAATAGAATACCATAATTATTAAACCCAAAACACCAGCAATAGCTGCATAAGTGAGTCCTGGATTGTCATAAGAAAAGGCACCAATAATTGTTTTTGGAATTCCAAATAAAAGTCCTAAAATACTACCTTCTTCAAATAGTGTAAAATTTCCAATAGCTAAAGAAATACCTTGTGCATCTTGATTTGCCAACATGGTATGTGTTGATTTTGCCAAAATTATCAAACCAATGGCTGCTAACATTCCTTGAATTGCGGAAGAAGGAAAGAAATTGGCTAATTTTCCCATACGCAAGAAACCTAAAATAGATAGTAATATTCCTGAGCAAATAATAGCTGCCAATACAATAAAGTATCCTTGTTGGTTAGCAAGTTCACCTTCTAAGCCAGTTTGAGTTGCAAAAAACAATACAGCTCCGGCTACAACGCCAACCAAACTATTTCCTGGTCCAGTAATGGTAACATTACTTCCTCCTAAAATAGATACTGTCAATCCGCCAATAACGGCAGTAATAATACCAGCAATTGGCGGAGCTTTACTAGCCATTGCTAATCCAAGTCCCAAAGGCAATGCAATGAGACTTACAACAAAGCCCGAAAATATATTTTTAGGTAATGTTTTTAAAAAATCTTTTATAGTATTTTTCTTTGGACTCATTGTATAATTAGTACATCAGTTGGTAATTCGGTTAAAATATGTTCGATATCGTGTGGAAATAAACGATCCCAAAAGGTTATTTTTCCGGGGGCATTCATCACTAATAAATCTGCACGTACCATTTGTGCATAATGACCAATAGAATATCCTCTTTTTCCAAAAATTGGCTGTGTTTTAATAGCTATTTCTTTGAGATAATCTTCTGGAATTTCTTCTACAATTTTTTTAACCCTATTTGTTTCGCGCATTTTAAGACGCTCTTTTTTAATATTTGCCATACGCATAGACTTATCATCATCAACATTGATGGCAACTTCTTGTTGTCTAATTTCTTCTACAATTGTAATTTTTTCAGCACCTAATTGATGACCTACATAAAATGCGGATGCAATAGCTTGTTTTGTTTTTTGATCTTGTAAACCATTTACAACAATATGCTCGCACGGAATACGTTCTACGGACGGTTTTATCATTAATAAAATAGAACATTTCGCTTTACGCGTAATTTTTCTTGCGATGGAACCTACATAATATTTTAAGAAATTTTCACGCTGTACAGCTCCTAAAATCAATAGATCTACCTTTTTTTCTTCACTTGTAGATAAAATAACATCGACCGGATCGCCCGTTTTAAATACAAGTTCGTACGAAAGGTTTTGTGCTACAAAAGGTTGTAAAATCTCTTGTAAATCTTGTTCTTTTTGAGCAGATTTTTCACCAACATGAATCAATACTAATTTTGCTTGAAAAAGTAAAGATAGGCGTGCAGATTCGTGAATATTGGCTTTTAAATTTGGAGAGAACGCGACTCCAATTCCGATAATGTGAAAGGGTTTTTGTTGCAAAAAAGGCTATTTTCTAATTTAGAATTTGAAAGATAATCTTTTTTTGAAAATCAAAACTATCACTTCACTCTTATTTTCCAAATTTATCAGATGTTGCTTCTCATAAAAATATATTTTAAAATAAATCTAAGTAATCTATTTCTTTTACCTTTAAGGCAACAAATACTTTATGGAAATTAATAAAGAGCTAGACTTAGCATTTAATTTTATAGAAAAAACGAATAGAAACTTATTTCTAACTGGTAAAGCAGGTACTGGTAAGACTACTTTTTTACATAAAATAAAAGAAGAATCATTAAAACGATTAGTAGTAGTAGCACCAACAGGTGTTGCTGCAATTAATGCAAAAGGAGTAACAATTCATTCATTTTTTCAGTTACCTTTTGAACCGTTTATTCCGAATGCTACTGCAAAAAGCACTACAATTCAACGCAAGTTTAGTAAAACTAAAATCAATATTATAAAATCATTAGATCTTGTTATTATTGATGAAATTAGTATGGTACGTGCTGATGTTTTAGATAGTATAGATGAGGTATTACGTAGGTATAAAGATAGAACGAAGCCTTTTGGTGGTGTACAATTATTATTAATTGGTGATTTACAGCAGCTTTCGCCAGTGGTGCGACCAAATGAATGGCAATTATTGAAAAACTACTATCAAACAGCTTATTTTTTTAGTAGTATAGCGTATCAAGAAGCAGCGGTTTTATCCATTGAATTAAAACAGATTTATCGTCAGCAAAATCAAAAATTTATATCTATTCTAAATGAAATTCGCAACGATAAACTTTCTTCCGCTTCCGCAGAAATTCTAAATAAACAGTATCAGCCAGACTTTAATCCTAAAAAAGCAGCTAGTTACATAACATTGACAACGCATAATAACCGTGCAGATGCGATCAACCAAAAAGAATTAGATAATTTAGAAGGGAAGGCAAAAAAATATGCTGCTAATATTTCGGGTAATTTTAGTGAAAAAACATATCCAAATAGTGAAAATCTAGTGCTCAAAGAAGAAGCACAAGTTATGTTTATTAAAAATGATAGCTCACCTGAAAAGCGTTATTACAACGGTAAAATTGGTACCGTAATTCATTTAGACGAAGATACCATAACTGTAAAATGTTCGGATGATGATATTATTGAAACAACGTATGAAACTTGGGAAAACATAAAATATACACTCGACAAAGAGACAAAAGAAATTTCTAATACTATTGAAGGAACGTATACACAAATTCCGTTACGATTAGCATGGGCAATTACCATTCATAAAAGCCAGGGTTTAACGTTTGATAAAGCTATTATTGATGCCGAAGCTTCCTTTGCCCATGGACAAACATATGTAGCGTTGAGTAGATGTAAAACCTTAGAAGGCATTGTATTAAAAACACCGATAAAAACAGCAAGTATTATTAGTGATGCTACTGTGAATACATTTACAAAAGAGTTAGAAGAAAATGAACCTAATGAAGCCGATTTGCAAGCTTCTAAAAAGGCATTTCAGATAAATTTAATGGCGGAAGCATTTGATTATTACCCGTTTTTATACCCAGTACAACGCTTGATTAGTATTTATCATAATAATAACAACACGCTTACTGGAAACATTTTACAACCGCTTGAAACTCTAAAGGACAATGGAATTATACCCTTGGTGAAGATTTGTAATACGTTTAAAAAACAATTAGAATCGCTAGCTGAAACTGTTGAAAGCCCTGAACAAGACGCTACAATACAAGAGCGTTTCAAAAAAGCAATTGCATACTTCAAAAAACATACAAAACAAGATATAACAACCGTTTTAAGCACACTAACATTTGCAACGGACAACCAAGCAGTATCAAAAGACTTTGAAAGGCAATTGAAAGATGTAGAAGATAAATTGGCAATAAAAACCAAGATTTTAGAAGCCTTATCTGGTAATTTTTCAACTGAAAACTATTTAAAAATACGTGCAAATTCCATCTTAGAAGTTTCAGAAGTAAAAGTTGTAAAACGAAAAATAGCAACGTCTACAGAACACGAAGAATTATTTGAAGACTTACGACTGTTTAGATTGAGTATTTCTAGTTCTGAAGACATTCCACCATTTCAAATATTTACCCAAAAATCATTGTATGAAATGTGCGAATTATTGCCAACTACAGCGAAACAACTTCGAAAAATACATGGTATGGGAAAAGTACGTGTAGAAAAATATGGTGAGGAAATTTTAGAAATCATACAAGAGTACACTACTAAAAATAACTTGTCGTCAAAACAGGAAGAAGTAGTTATTGAAGTGGAGAAGAAAAACACGAAAGAGATTTCATTAGATTTTTTTAAAGAAGGTCTTTCTATTGAAGAAATTGCAGAAAAAAGAGCATTAGCAGCCTCCACAATTCTGGGACATTTAGCGCACTATGTTAGTGAAGGAGTTTTAGATATTACCGAAATACTATCTGAAGACAAAGTTAAAAAAGGACTGGAGGTCATCAAAAGCAATACGTTTGAAGGTTTAAATGAACTTAAAGAAATTGCAGGTGCTAACTTTTCATATAATGAACTTCGTATATTGGTAAAACATAGTGAGGAAAAAAATATAAGTTCCTAATTTTCTTAAACTGTTTCTTCAATACGATTATATCTAATGTACATTAATATAATAATTATTAAATTTACTTTTCAATTTAAAAAAACGCATACATGCTCGAATTAGCGGGAATTATCATTTTAGGGATATTAGCACAATGGGTAGCTTGGAAATTTAAAATTCCAGCAATTTTACCATTAATTCTTATCGGTTTACTTGTAGGTCCAATTGCTGCAGAGTTTTTATCAGAAGATGGAGCAAAGTGGATTGAACCAGTTTGGAATGGTAAAAAAGGACTTTTCCCTGGTGACAGTTTATACTATTTTGTGTCATTAGCTATTAGTATTATTCTGTTTGAAGGTGGATTAACACTGAAACGTTCCGAAATAAAAAACGTAGGACCAGTCATCACAAAATTGATCACATTAGGATCTACGATTACATTTTTTGGAGCTGGAATTGCTGCACATTTTATTTTTGGACTAAGTTTAGAATTGTCATTTCTGTTTTCAGGATTAATCATTGTAACTGGCCCAACGGTAATTACGCCGATTCTTCGAAACATTCCATTAAAGAAAGATATTTCAACCGTTTTAAAATGGGAAGGAATTCTAATTGATCCAATTGGTGCGTTGGTTGCCGTTTTGGTATTCGAATTTATAAGTGTAGAAGGTGATAGCGGTTTTACAAAAACTGCGTTGATAGAGTTTGGTAAAATTATTCTTTTCGGAACTACATTCGGTTTCACCTTTGCGCATGCATTAGCATTTGCGATTAACAAAAAATTTGTTCCACATTATTTATTGAATGTGGTGTCTTTATCAGTTGTACTATTAGTATTTGTTGCTTCGGAAACATTTGCACATGAATCTGGTTTATTGGCAGTTGTGGTAATGGGAATGGTGCTTGGAAACGGAAAACTAGAAAACATAAAAGAACTTTTATACTTTAAAGAATCACTCAGTGTATTGTTGATTTCCATACTTTTTATTCTGCTTGCAGCGAATATTAATATAGAAGATTTGATGTTGTTATACAACTGGAAAACTGTCGTACTTTTCTTAGTTGTTGTATTTATCATACGACCTATAGGTGTTTTTCTAAGTACACATAAATCAAAATTAAAAACTAACGAAAAACTATTTATAAGTTGGGTTGGACCACGCGGAATTGTAGCAGCTGGAATTGCTTCTTTATTTGGAAGTAAACTAATGAAACAAGGCGTTGAAGGCGCAGAGTACATTACACCATTGGTATTTATGATTGTACTTGGAACTGTTTTATTAAACGCAACAACAGCACGATTATTTGCCAAAGTAGTTGATGTATTCTTAAAAAAATCTGATGGAATTTTAATTGTTGGCGCTTCAAAAATGTCACGTTTGTTAGGTCATTATTTAGAAACCAATGGACGTCATGTGGTATTAATTGATAGCAATCAGAATAACATCGCGAAAGCTAAAGAGCTAGGTTTAGAAGCCATTAATACAGATATTTATTCCAATACACTTACGGATAATATAGAGTTGAATGATGTTGGATATTTAATGGCAATGACAGGAAATACGTCTATCAATAAGTATGCAATTGACAAGTTTGGTGCTGAGTTTGGAGAAAACGGATCGTTCCGATTGGTAACACGTGAAGAAATGCTGGACGATAATAATAATCCAAAAGAAGGTTTATTTTCACATACAGATGATTACAGTTCATTAACAGAGCTTACACTAAAATATCCATCAATTCAAGAAATTGCAATTAATGACAAAGCACATTATAAAAGCTTAATTGAAATTACCAATAGTGATAAAGACATCATTCCATTATTTATAAAAGACAAAGATGCTGAGCTTAAAATTATTTCTTCATACAATACAGAAATTGATGAAATAGGCGAAAACTGGAAGCTTGTATATTTAGGAAAACCGTTTGACATAGAAGAAACAGAAACGAATTAAGCATACTTAATATGGAATATTGGGAAATTTTAATCGGAATAATTATTTCAGCACTTACAGCTGGGTTTGGAATTTATAAGTATTCAAAAGCGAGGAAAGATGAATTTAAAAAAGTCTTCTGGGAAAAACGTTATGAAAACTACGAGCATGTGATAGAACTTGCTTCTAAAATTTATGTTTCTAATAATTTAAACACAGTTGTAGATGAAATCAACGAATTTCGTCAATATTTTTGGGGTAAGTTAGCAATGATTGAAGATCAAGGAGTATATGATGCAATGATTAATTATAATGAAGAACTGAAAAAATTAGAAGGTAGTGCTTCTGATAATTTTACAGTATTAGAAGATGTTACTTATGATTTAGCTAGAGCGTGTAGAAATTCTTTAAGAGCTACTTGGGAACCTGTTCCACTAAGTGATATCAAACCTAAGAAAACCGAAAAGAAGTAGGTAACTAAAAAAGCGACTGTAATCATCTTACAATCGCTTTTTATATATAATTGTCTAGTCCTAAAATTTCAATACTCAGAACTAAAATCTAACTTTCACTTAATCATTCAGTTTTAACACTGCCATAAATGCTTGTTGAGGTATTTCTACATTACCAACTTGGCGCATACGTTTCTTACCTTTTTTCTGCTTTTCAAGAAGTTTACGCTTACGCGAAATATCTCCACCGTAACATTTTGCCGTAACATCTTTACGAAGTGCTTTGATAGTTTCACGCGAAATAATTTTTGCTCCAATCGCTGCTTGAATCGGAATATCAAACTGTTGTCTTGGAATCAATTCTTTTAGCTTCTCACACATCTTTTTACCAATGTTATAAGCATTATCAGCGTGAATTAAGGCTGAAAGTGCATCAACCGATTGTGCGTTTAATAAAATATCAACACGAACTAATTTCGATGTACGCATTCCAATTGGCGAATAGTCAAACGAAGCATATCCTTTAGAAACTGTTTTCAATCTGTCATAAAAATCAAATACAATTTCTGCTAAAGGCATATCAAACGACAACTCAACACGTTCTGTTGTCAAATAAGTTTGATTTGTGATCAATCCACGTTTTTCAATACACAACGACATTACGTTTCCAACAAAGTCAGATTTTGTAATAATTGTTGCTTTAATATATGGTTCTTCTACACGATCCAAACTTGATGGATCTGGTAAATCAGTAGGATTATTTACAATAATAATTTCGTCTGGATCTTTTCTTGAAAATGCATGATATGATACGTTAGGAACTGTTGTAATCACAGTCATATTGAACTCACGCTCCAAACGTTCTTGAATGATTTCCATGTGCAGCATTCCTAAGAATCCACAACGGAAACCGAAACCTAATGCTGCCGAACTTTCTGGCGTAAATACTAAAGAAGCATCATTTAATTGTAGCTTTTCCATCGAATTACGAAGTTCTTCATAATCTTCTGTATCTACAGGATAAATTCCGGCAAAAACCATTGGTTTTACATCTTCAAATCCTTCAATAGCATTTGTGGTTGGCGTTTTAGCATCCGTAATTGTATCACCAACTTTTACTTCACGTGCATCTTTAATACCCGTAATTAAATAGCCTACATCACCAGTTTTAATTTCTTTCTTAACTACTTGATTTAGCTTTAACGTACCAACTTCATCCGCATTATACTCGTTATTCGTTGCGACAAACTTGATGCGTTGTCCTTTTTTAATAGAACCATTAATAACTCTAAAATACGTTTCAACACCTCTAAACGAGTTGTAAACAGAGTCAAAAATTAAGGCTTGTAAAGGTTCATCATAATTTCCTTTTGGTGGAGGAATACGATCAATAACTGCAGCTAAAATATTGTCAACACCAAAACCTGTTTTTCCACTTGCGTGAATTACCTCTTCAGCATCGCAACCTAATAGATCAACAATATCGTCAGTTACTTCTTCAGGATTGGCGCTTGGTAAATCTACCTTATTTAATACGGGAATAATTTCTAAATCGTTCTCTAAAGCTAGATACAAGTTAGAAATCGTTTGTGCTTGAATACTTTGCGCGGCATCAACAATTAGCAAAGCACCTTCACAAGCAGCAATAGATCGTGAAACTTCATAAGAGAAATCTACGTGTCCAGGTGTATCAATCAAATTTAAAATATATTCTTGACCTTCAAACGTATATTCCATTTGAATAGCATGCGATTTAATCGTGATTCCACGTTCACGTTCTAAATCCATACTATCTAGTAATTGATCTTGCTTTTCTCGTTCAGTTACAGAACCTGTAAAATCTAACAATCTGTCAGCCAACGTGCTCTTTCCGTGATCGATATGTGCAATAATGCAAAAGTTTCTAATGTGCTTCATCCAATTCTATAGCTAAATAATTTGCAAATATAGCTTTTTACAGGGTAAATACACATGTTTTAGGCGTATATGCAAAGATTTTTTAATTATATATGTAGCTTTTTTTCTACATTAAATAAAAATGAATATATTTGCGCCCAATTAACCAAACCATTGCCATGAACCTAAAAATCACAAGTTTATTTGTGTTTTTTACATTTTTCACAGTATTCGGACAAGAAAGCTACCAAGTCTCGGGTAAGCTAATTGCATCCGATTCAGAAGCTGCAATTGCATTTGCCAATGCAGTATTGCTTCAAGATGGTACTGTGGTAAAGGGAAATTCTTCGGATGCTTCTGGTATATTTTTGATTTCCAATGTTACTTCCGGAAAGTACACACTAAACATTAGTTTTTTAGGATTTAAAACATACAGTAAAGAGATTAATGTTACTTCAAAAACGGATTTAGGAACTATTGCACTTCAAAAAGATTTAGAATCACTAGATGGTGTTGTCATAACATCAAAGAAACCTATTCTAAAACGTGAAATAGATCGTTTGGTATTTAATGTAGAAGGAACTGCATTAACAGAAGAAAACACATGGGAAGTGTTGCGTAGAACGCCCGGAGTTATTGTAATTAACAATACATTATCTATAAAAAATAGTACACCAACGGTATATATAAATGATCGAAAAGTACATTTATCAGCAAGTGAAATCTATCAATTATTAGAAGGAACGCCAGCACAAAATGTAAAATCGGTTGAGGTAATTACTAATCCGCCAGCAAAATATGATGCACAAGGTGGAACTATTTTGAACATTGTAATGTCACAAAACCTTATTCTTGGTTACAATGGAAGTATATATGGAAACTTTACACAAGGAGTTTTTCCACGGTACAATGCAGGAATGAACCATTTTTACAAGCGTGGTAAATTCAACATCTTTGGAGGTTATAGTTACACACAAACGAAAATTAATCGAGATAACTTTGAAAGTATTAACTATTTAGACAATAATGAAACAACTTCAATTTGGAATTCTGACATCAATAGAAATACAAGACAAAAGCGACATAATGCTAATTTGAATATTGATTATGAGTTTGATGCAAAAAATACTTTGAGTTTTTCAGGAAGCTTATTATACAATCCATATTGGAAACGTAGAACGTTAACCAATTCCATTGTGGATGACCAAACTGTTACAAACGAAGATTTTTCATTAGCTGCAATTAATAATTATAGTCAAGATAAACATAACTTGGGTTTAAATTTAGATTATATACATCGTTTTGAAAAAGAAGGTGAAAAGCTTTCTGCAAATGTACATTACACGGATTATGATAGAGGCGGTGATCAACATGTATTTACAGATTATACTATAGTTTCTAATCCTGATTTTACAACTGCATTTACAACACATGCCAATCAAAAAACTAATATTATAAGTGGACAAATTGATTACGAGTTACCAATAAGTGAATCGGCTACTTTTGAAACAGGAATAAAAGCTGCAAGTATAGAAACTGATAGTAATTTATGGCAATTTAACATTCAAAATAACATTCCTGTCTTGGATACAAGTAATTCAGACACATTTCAATATGATGAATCAATCTATGCTGGATATGTGAGTTACGCTAAAAGTTGGGATAAATGGAGTTTGAAAGTAGGTTTTAGAGGTGAACAAACTGAACTCAAAGGAAACTCATTGAGTACAAATCAAGTGAATACACAAAACTACTTTGAATTATTTCCAAGCGCTTATATAAGTCATAAGGTGTCAGATAAGTTTAATGTGTATGCAGACTTTAGTCGAAGAATTCAAAGGCCAAATTTTGATGATTTGAACCCTTTTAGATATAATTTTACAGACTTTTCATTTGTAACAGGAAACCCACGATTACAACCATCTATTACTAATAATTACAAGGTAGGTGTTGAGATCAGCGATAAATTCTTCATAGAAGCATATTATACATATGACAAAGGAGCTATTTATGAATTAACGCTACAAGACAATGAAAATGATGTATTACAATATGTTGCTTCTAATGTAGAAAATAACGTAAACTATGGTTTAGATTTTGTAACATACTTTTCTATATTAGACACATGGGATATTTCTGTGGTAACTTCTATGTTTAATCTTGAAGATACATTTACGTTAGATAATGTGAGTGTTTCACAAAAAAAATGGTCAAATTATACATCTATTGATAATAATTTTACCTTTTTAAAAGATCAAAGCTTAACAGCGAATCTTTCGTTTTTATATATTTCATCTAATATTCAAGGTTTATCAGAAATATCAGATAGAAACTTAGTAAACCTTTCACTTCGTAAAAACTTGTGGAATAAGAAAGTTACATTATCATTAACGTTAAGTGATATTTTCAATGGACAAGAGTTTACAAAAACAACTCGATTTGTAAATCAAAATAGTGCGTATCTTGCTAATTATGATATGCAAACTATCCGTTTTGGGTTTCGTTACAACTTCGGAAATACCAAACTCAGCACAAATCAGCGAACGAAATCTTCCGCAGAGCAAGAACGTTTAAAAGAATAGTCTTTTATGCCGTTATAAATTTTCATGTATCTTTGCCAAATCTTTTAAGAATAACATATTGTGGTCAAAATAGGAGACATAGAATTGCCAGACTTTCCATTGCTTTTAGCACCTATGGAAGATGTAAGTGATCCGCCATTCCGAGCATTATGCAAAGAACAAGGCGCAGATGTAGTATATACAGAATTTATTTCTTCTGAAGGACTGATTCGTGATGCTGCAAAAAGTACCATGAAGCTTGATATTTATGAGAAAGAACGTCCTGTTGGAATTCAAATTTTTGGTGCAAACTTAGATTCTATGCTACAATCGGTGGAGATTGTCGAAAAATCAGATCCAGATATTATTGACATCAATTTTGGTTGTCCTGTAAAAAAGGTTGTAAGCAAAGGTGCTGGCGCAGGAATTTTAAAAGATATAGATTTAATGGTTTCTTTAACGAAAGCGATGGTAGAACATACCAAATTGCCTGTGACGGTAAAAACGCGCTTAGGATGGGATCATGATTCTATAAAAATTGTAGAAGTTGCCGAACGTTTGCAAGATGTAGGTTGTGCAGCTATTGCAATTCACGGACGTACGCGTGCACAAATGTATAAAGGTGAAGCCGATTGGCATCCGATTGCAGCTGTGAAAAACAACCAACGTATGCACATTCCAGTATTTGGAAATGGTGATGTAAATTCTCCTGAAAAGGCAATGCTTATGCGTGACGAATTTGGCTTAGATGGCGCAATGATTGGTCGTGCAAGTATTGGATATCCTTGGTTTTTTAGAGAAATAAAACACTTTTTTGAAACAGGAACACATATGGCAAAACCAACAATGGATGAACGTGTTGATGCTGCCCGACGTCATTTGCAAATGTCTATTGATTGGAAAGGTGAACGTTTAGGTGTTTTTGAAACACGCAGACATTACACCAACTACTTTAAAGGAATTCCACATTTTAAAGAGTACAGACAACGCATGGTTACTACAGACGATTCTGCTGGCGTTTTTCAGGTATTCGATGAGGTATACGAGAAGTTCGGAGATCATCAATTTGTGTAAAATCACTTCTTTTGTCATTCCTGCTTAGACAGGAATCCATTATTATTTATGTAGATTAGAATTAAGAATTCGCAATAAAGTTTCTATTAATACGGTTACTTGCAATAAAAGAAGCTAGCACGCCTAAAATTGTAATGGTCAAGAATACCGTAACGCAATTCATAAAGCGCAATTCTACAGGATATGGCAAGCTAGGTGTTATGTAAAATAGTTTAAATTGTAATTGGCAGAAAATCACAATCACGCCAAGTGTAATCCCTAATAAACCTCCTAAAACAGTAATAATAATTCCTTGAAAGAAGAAAACTTGCTTGATTTCTCTAACAGTTGTTCCCATGCTAAACAAGGTTTTCATGTTGTTACGTTTGTCTAAAATCATCATAACAATTGCACCAACAACATTAAACAACGCAAGAATTAACACCAATGTAAAAATTAAGTAAATCGCAATATTTTCAGTGTTTAGCATCTTGTATAATGCATCGTTTAGCTCAATTCTATTTTTAATTAAAACCTCATTATCAAAAATAGTAGAAATCTGTTCTTTTACACTAGTTTGATCCGCTTCAGGCTTTAATTTAAACTCTATATGTGTAATTTGATTTGCTTTTAAATCAAGTAATTCTTGTGCTAATTCTAAATTTGTAAAGACATATTTACTATCTAAATCTTCATTAATTCGATAAATACCTTCAGTAACTACTTTAATTTTTTCATACGGACTTTTAGAACTACTGGTAATGCTTTTTGTACCAGGTTTTGGGACAATAATTTCTAATAAATTGCTATAATCTTGTGCTACAATACCTAAAAGGTTAGCGGTTCCGACACCAACAACAACTTCATCAAATACTTCTGGGTTTATCCAATTTCCCACATACATAATGCTATCAATTGCGTTGACATTTATGAAAGAAGCATCAATACCTTTTATGCTTGCAATATGATGTTTACTATTCAAACTCAGTACAACACGTTCTTCTACCACTTGTGAAAAGGAAATGATTCCAGGAACTTCTTCTAACGCTTTTAATTGGGTCTCGCTTACGCGAAAGGACTTTCCGGTAGCCGCTTCAATTTTAATATCAGGATCAAAATCATTGCTAAATGACAAGCTAAACGTTTTTAATCCTGCAAAGCCAGAAAGTACAATAAACAAAGCCAATGCACCAATAACAACAACAACACTTGTAATAATGTTGATGATGTTAATAGCATTTTGCGAACTTTTAGAAAGCAAATATCGCTTGGCTATGTAGAAAGCAAATTTCAATTATGTTTTCTTTCTTTTATCTAACAAATCACGGTCTTCAATAGGGTTTTCTTCTCCTTTTAAAGATTTTTCAATGTTTTCAATATATTCTAAAGAATCGTCTACATAAAACGTTAAACTCGGAACTTTACGCAATTGATGCTTTACACGTTGTGCCAATTCATGCTTAATTAAAGGAGCATTTGATTGAATTCCTTCTAATAATTCTTTTCCTTTATTATGTGGAAAAATACTTAGATATACTTTTGCTACGGAAAGATCAACCGTAACATTTACTTTCGTTACTGAAATAATAATATTTTTTAATCCGCCACCACGTGCAGCGCCTTGCAAAATGTCTACCAAATCTTTTTGTAAAACACCTGCTATTTTTTTCTGTCTGTTACTTTCGATATCACTCATAATGCTGCAAAAATAGAATATTAAGACCATAAAACGTTGACATTGCTGCTGAATTACAATAACTTTGCTCAATAATTGAGATTTAAACGTTCAAAGGCTTGTGTTGAAAATGGTATTTATACATTCTTTTTCATGTCTTTAGCGTTTATATAAAGGTAGTTGATAGTTAAATTATAGAAATACGTGAATAAAATAGAACATATTGGAATTGCCGTCAAAGATATTGAAGCATCCAACCAATTATTTGCCAAATTGTTCAACAAGGAGCATTATAAAATGGAAGAAGTAGCTAGTGAAGGCGTAAAAACCTCTTTCTTCCAGTTGGGCGAAAGTAAAATAGAACTTTTGGAAGCAACACGAGACGATAGTCCAATTGCAAAATTTATTGCTAAAAAAGGTGAAGGTGTACATCATATCGCATTTGATGTAACGGACATTCATGCAGAAGTAGAACGACTTAAGAGTGAGGGTTTTATCGTGCTAAACGAAACACCAAAAAAAGGTGCTGATAACAAATTAGTGGTTTTTTTACACCCAAAATCTACCAATGGTACACTAATAGAGTTGTGTCAAGAGATAATTTAATGCAGTTATATTTTTTCGGAATTAAAAAAAATAGTAATATTGCACCCGCATTGGTCCCATAGCTCAGCTGGTTAGAGCATCTGACTCATAATCAGAGGGTCCTTGGTTCGAGCCCAAGTGGGACCACCTATTAAAGCGAAAGCCTTTCAGTTTCCTGAAAGGCTTTTTTGTTTTAAAATATCTATAAAGCCTATTTTATATTGTTCTTTTTCAAGAATTTTAAAATATAGTTAGCAATTTCATCGCCTTTTTCTTCTAAAGCAAAATGTCCAGTGTCTAATAAATGCATTTCTACATTTTTTAAATCTCTTTTATAAGGATGTGCGCCTTCAGCAGGAAATATTTGGTCATTTTTTCCCCAAACAATTAACGTTGGTGGTTGATGTTTTCTAAAATATGCTTGCCATTCTGGATACAACAGAACATTGGTTCTATAATCATAAAACATCGCTAATTGAATCTCGTTATTTTCTTCTCTTGTTAGGTGTTGTAAATCTATCTGCCAGTTGTCAGGACTAATTTTTGACGGATCTTGTACACCATGTGTATATTGCCATTTTAGACCATCTATTGAATGGAACCCTTCTAATGATTTTGCTTTTTCAGGTGTATAATCGTTCCAAAACTTTTTAAGAGGAATCCAGAAATCGCGTAAACCTTCATCATAAGCGTTTCCGTTTTGAATAATTAATGATTCTACTCGATTAGGGTATTTTGCTGCAATTCTAAAACCAATTGGTGCACCATAATCCATTAAATAGATACTGTATTTTTTGACCTTTAATTCTTTTAAGAAACCTTCAACAACTTTCGACATATTGTCAAACGTATACTTGAAGTCTTTCATTTTTGGTTGATCACTTCTACCAAAACCAGGGTAATCAGGAGCTAATACATGATATTGAACAGACAAGTCTGTTATTAAATTACGAAACATATGTGATGATGTTGGATAACCATGTAATAATAAGATGGTTGGCTTATTTATATTTCCTGCTTCACGATAAAAGATGTTTACACCATTTACTTTTACATTTTTATGAAATGTAGGTTGTGTTGTTTTTTCTTTTGGCATTTCTTTTTTCATTCTTGTTGTTGTATTAAAAGAGAATAATCCTAATGATAGTGCAATTATAGCTGCAATACCTATTACTGTTTTTAAAATTTGTGTTTTCATGTTTTTGTGTTTATTATAATTTCTTGATTTTATTGACTATTTAAACTTTCGTTCCGTTTCTTTGATGTTAATATCATTAGCGCTCATGTCTCGGATTTGCATTAAACCTTCTTCATCAAATTCCCAATGTTCGTTGCCATGCGTTCTTTTCCATTGACCTGAAACTGCATCTTGCCATTCATATTCAAATCGAACAGAGATTCTATTTTCAGTAAATGACCATAAATATTTTTTTAGTTTGTAATGCAGTTCTTTATTCCATTTGTCTGATAAAAATTTAGCAATTGCTTTTCTTCCAGTAAAGAATAGATCTCTATTTCTCCATTGCGAGTCTAAGGAGTAAGCCATAGATACTTTTTCTGGGTTTTTACTATTCCAGGCGTCTTCAGCCGCTTGTACTTTTGCTGTTGCAGATTCTTTTGTAAAAGGTGGTGTTATTTTTTTCATAATGTAAAATATATACAGACAAGTCTGTTTTTTTAAATGTTAGTAAATTATATTTTTGTTAGTACTATTTAAGCTAAAAGTGCTTCACAGGTTATTTTTGCTGCTTTAATTGGCCAGTTATTTTTTTGAATTTGTGATAATATAATAGAGCCTTCCATTGATACGAGAATTTGATCTCCTAATTGAGTTGTATTTCTTGTATTATATTCGGGTGATTCTTTTAATAATCCGTGAATCCATTTTCGTAATTCATTTTTATGTAAAACAACTTGATCTTTAATTTTTTGTTGATCTTTAGGTAAATCTGTAATTATATTTTGAAAACCACAGCCTCTAAAGTTTACACTTGTTAGCCAGTCGTTTAAATAGTCGAAACTCTTTAAAAGTTGATCTTTAGTATTCGTTTCTTCAGATATATAACTCAATAAATCTCCAACCCAATTTATATGTTTTCTTTTTAAATATTCTACAGCAATGTCTTCTTTAGACCTGAAATGTTGGTACATGCTTGCTTTTGCAACATTGGCTTCAGCAATGATTTGATTAATTCCTGTTTGATTGTAACCTTCAGTATAAAATAATTCTGAAGCAGTTTCTATAATGCGTTCTTTTACGCCTAATTTTTTCATGGGTCAAATATATAAACACTTTCAAACAAACAGACAGGTTTGTATGTTTTTAACATATAATTAACAAATTGTAGATTGTTATAAACCTTCTATGAATGCATAAAAGCCTTTCAATTTCCCGAAAGGCTTTAGCTTGTATGTTTTAAGTAATATCTAACCTTCACAAGGTTTTTTACGAATTTTTATTGCATTCAATTCATTCCAAATAGTATGTTCTAATGGTTTTGGAGAAAAACGAAACATGACCATTGATTTCTGCTTTTTAGCACAATAGTATTGTTTCACGGTACAATATATGGTCATAATATCTCTGGTGTGAAACGAATTGTATATTTGAAGCTTTCCAACAAATTCATTTGCATTGTTTTCTTTTTGAAGTACAAAAGCAATCGTTTTTGGCAATACTTTGCCTTTATCTTTGTTCACACCAGCCATTAAACCGTCAAAATAGTATTGCAAATCAGTTTCTAAATCGGTTGCTGTTAATTTTTTGTCTAAATCAACATCCCAAACAAATGCATATGTCCAATAACCATCACTTTTTTGTTTTGACCAATCTGGAGAAAAACGTAATTCTTCCACGCCTTTATATGGAATTTCAGGCGCAAAGTGTAATGGCATCTTAATGATTTCTTTTCCCCAAGAAACATCTGAAGTTAATAAATTTGTTTCTTGCTTTTTTTGCCCAAATACATTGATTGCCCAAAAAAATATAATTAAAAGTAGCGGATATTTCATGTCTACAAATTACAAACTTAATGTTACATCAAAACCAATAGCATCCGAAATGGCTTTGTCTTTCAATTTACTATTGTAATTAATTCCCCAACGTGTTCGATCAATTTTGAACTTTGTTTTCATCGTTTTTTTGTCAAAATCAAGTTCTGCCTGAAACTTTACAGATTGTGTAACTCCTTTAATTGTCAAATTGGCTTTTGCTTCAAAACTCGTTGTATCATGATAACGTATACTTGTAATGACTAAGGTTGCCGTTGGATGAGTATTTACTTCAAAGAAGTCAGTATCTTTTAAATGATCTGTTAAACCTTTATTACCATCAACATTCATATCAGTAGCTTCAAGCGTATGCAAATCAATCGTAAAAGTTCCACCTGAAATTTTACCATCAGCTTTGGTAAAATAACCTTCTTTAAACTTTACAAAACCAAAATGTCCACTAAAGTAAAAACTATAATCACAGGACCATTTTATGTCACTTTTAGAGGTGTTAATAGGAAGTTGCTCTTGTTCATATAATTCATCTTGTGCATTTGAAAATACGATTGAAAATAACGTGAATACGAATAGTAAAATATATTTTTTCATCTGTTTTTAATTTTATGATTACTGTTTTGTGTTTGTACGTTTAATTTTTAGGTTTCCGGATGTATTTGTAATGGTAAAATGTACTTTTTCTAATGTGCAACGTGGTTCAATCGTAAATTGAATCAAACCAGAAACTTCAAAATCATTTGTATCAGAAATGGTAAATTGTTGTGTGTGTATGGTATTTTCTGTTACAAAGTTTACAGGATTGCCAGTCCAAGGATCTGTACTTTCTTTCGATAGTGGAGTTTCTGAAAATTTTCCATTCGCGCTAAGCTTTGTATTTTCTTCAATAATCATGGAAAAAATACCTGAATACTCACCTTTAGAGTTTGGAGAAACATAATGTGCATCTTCACCCAATTCCATCTCAATAATTAAGTTGTATGTAGTGTTCTTTAATTTTTCAATTTGAAATTTAATATTGTATGGTTCCACTGTTTTTATAGCTTCTTCTTGTAAAGGAAGTTTTGTGTTTATGTCTAATTGATCATGATTTGTGTTATAGCTTATGCTTAAAAAAACTACAACGAGTGTGATAAACTTGCTCATTTTTTGAATGTTTTGATTTTGAAGTAAAACTAGATCGAACACGTATTAAAAAATGTCAAAAAAGTGCAAAAGAAGTGTCAACAGTTGTAAAAAGTCACGAAATTGTATGTTATTTACAGCAATTATGGGCAAAAAACGTATTTATCTATATAGTGTATTGATATTGATTGGGTTATTGATTTGGCAATTTTCAAAACCTAATAAGGCAGAAACGCAGTTTTCCGAAAAGGTAAAGATTGCATTACGTGATGCTGGAAACAAGTTATTGTTAACCGAAAAAGACAGTACTTCTTTAATTTTGCCTGTCAAAGAAATTAAAAGACTCAAATATGAGCTTTCCTTTCAAAGTCAACTCACGTTTGAACCAAGTACGTTGGTCGCAATTGTTGAAGATAGTTTTAAAAAGGCAAAACTTCCTCCGCAATACCTTGTTGAGGTAATTCAGTGTACAGATGGAGAAGTTGGATATAGTTATCAAATGACCGAATTTGACGAAACGACTATTATACCGTGTAGAAGTCGTTCGTTGCCTGAAAATTGCTATACTGTTGAAGTCCGATTTACAGAAGTTAAAACAGCATATACCAACATAGCAGGCTTTTTATATGGTATTATTATTTTGATTTTCATTGTGATGGAATTGTTCTTTTTTAGAAAAAAACCAATAGAAACCACACCAGAAATTAACGAAAAGTATGCACAATTGGGAAGTTTTCAATTTTTCCCAGATCAGAATAAATTGATAAAAGAAGCAACCGAAATTAGCTTATCAAAGAAAGAATGTGAATTGCTGAAGATTTTCATTGCAAACCCAAATCAGATTGTCACTCGTGACGAATTAACGAAGAAGGTTTGGGAAGACAATGGCGTTATTGTCGGCAGAAGTTTGGACACGTATATTTCAAAAATTCGCAAAAAACTTAAAGAAGACGACGCTATTAAACTTACCAATGTACATGGCGTTGGGTATAAGTTGGAAGTATAGATTATTCTTTGCGAAAGAGCTGTTTTAAATTATGCTTATACGTTTGCCCAATAGGTACAAAATGCTCTCTAATTGTGATCCGATTTCCTTCTATTGTCTTTATTTTACTAGTTGCAACAATGAAAGACTTGTGTACTCTCAAAAAGTCAGAAACAGGTAATAAGGTTTCCAAAGAGGAGATTTTTTCATGACTTATGATCATTTCGTGCGTTAAAAACACCTTTGTATAGTTTCCAGATGCTTCAATAAATAAAATATCGCCAAGTTGTATTTGATGCATTTTTTTATCGCCTTTAAGGAAAAAACTAGCATTCTTTTTTTCAGGAGAAACAGCTAAAGTCGCATGTTCGTGAGCAATAACTTTATTGATTGCTTTTAAAAAACGTTCAAACGAAAAAGGTTTTAGTAAATAATCGGAAATGTTTAATTCGTATCCTTCCAAAGCAAACTCTTCATAAGCTGAAGTCACAATTACTTTTGGAAATTGCTGCATTGTTTTTAATAACTCAAAACCAGAGAGTTTAGGCATATTAATGTCCAAAAAAATTAAATCAACACTATTGTTTTTTAATAGTTGCATTGCTTCAAAGGCATCATAACAGTTCCCTGTTTTTTGGAGATATGATAGGTTTTCGCAATATCCTTCTATGATACGATGGGCAATAGGTTCGTCGTCAATAATACAATAATTCATAGTATTTCAAGATTTAGATGGACTGTATAGATAGTTGCAGTTTGCTCCACAATTAATTCATGTCGATCATGGTATAAATAGTCTAATCTTTTTTTCAAATTTTCCAAACCAATTCCATGTGTGTGATTTGATTCAACGTCATCAAAATTATTTTTAATTGTAAAAACAAGTTGATCTTCGTGTGATTGCATTTGAAGATGAATAAAAGCATTTTTCCGCATTTTTTCTACACCATGCTTAAAAGCGTTTTCTAGTAAAATAATAAATAACAACGGAGCAACTTTTAAATCTTTTTTCACATCATGAGTAAATGTAATTTCTACATTTTTTTGATAGCGGATTTTATGTAATTCAATGTAATTTTCAAGATAACGAATTTCATCTTTTACGAATACGAAATCTTTTTTACCTTCATAAACCGTATAACGCATCATATCGGAAAGTTTTAAAACGACTTCTGGAGCTTTTTCAGATTTTTCAATAATCAAACCATACAAATTATTCAACGTATTAAAGAAAAAATGCGGATTGATTTGACTTTTAAGTGATGATAATTCCGCTTTTGCTTTATCTGTTTTTAGTGTTTTTAACCAACGCCATTGTTCGTAAATCCATAAACTTATAAAAACAGGAATAGGAATTACTACAAAGTTGAGGAAGTTTTGGTGGTGATCTTCTATATAATTAGGCAGCATTCTAAAGATGAAAAAGTAAGATAAAATGATACCATATGCCGACAGAATAGCAATTTTATATTTTTTGAAAAATTCAGGCGCAATAAGATAGGCAACTCCTAACCAAAATAGTATCAATAGTGGAATCGTAACAAGGCTAAATGGAATATTTATGAAGTTTTCAATAATCATGATTGCAACAAGTAACCCAACCACAATAGCAATTTTATACGGAGGAAACTTAAGAATCAAAAAAGAAAGCACCAACCAACAAAAGATGAAACTAAAGATATGTGTAGCAAAATAAATAGGTGTAGAGACGTATGCAGGTTTAATAATGATAAAACTAGCTTTACTAAGCATAATGCTCAATCCAATAGTAACAATTGCTCCTTTGATAAAAGCACCATAATTTTTTTGAAGAAAAGGAATCATAGCACAAAAATAAGATTCCTCTTAGCGATGAACAATCTTTTTGACCAACACTATATATTTTGAGTCAAACACTATTATTTTTTTATTCAATGGTATTTGTGTGTATTAAAAGTATGTGTGTGTTGCTTCTTATTTGATTCGTCAAAATAATTATAAGATGCTTTTACATGAATGTACGTTTGATCTGAATTAATCAAAAAATAGTACGATGAAAATATTCTTAAAAATTTTAAAATGGATTGGTGTATCGATAGGATCAGTATTGATGTTAATCATTTTGGCTGGTCTTGCTTTTCGTTTATTTGGAGTTGAACCACAAAAACCTGAAGGAAAACTTGTTGATATTGGCGGTTTTAAATTACATATAAATGCTGCTGGAGAAAAAAGTAACAAACCAACACTTGTTATAGAAGGTGGAGCCGGAACAGCAAGTGATTACTATTATTGGTTAAATGAAGGACTTAAAAATAGCATGCGTGTAGTTCGTTATGATCGCGCAGGAATTGGATATAGTGAGCTAAGCAATACGCCTCGTGATCCTGTAACGATTGCTAATGAATTACACTTATTATTGGAAAAATCTGGAGAATCACCTCCATATATTTTGGCAGGTCATTCGTTTGGTGGACCCTATATACGTGTGTTTACAGAATTATATCCTGATGAAGTTGTTGGAATGGTTTTTTTAGATGCATCACATCCTGAACAAGTTGAGAGAATTAATTTAACCCAAAAATCTTCCAATAAGTTTCAATTAGTATTAGGTGTTTTAAATATACAAGCAGTTTTGGGAGATATGGGAATTTTGACACTTTATGAAAGTCTTACAGGTCCTATATTAGCTGCAGAAGGATTGCCTGATGAAATTAACAACCGTACGCGCGATTTTTTTATTGATGGAAAATACGTCAGAGCCTACAGAAATGAATTGAAATGGTATCATTCAGGATTAGAACGAGCAGCAGCAGTAAATGACTTTGGTTCACTACCTATTAGAGTATTCACTGCAAATGAAGCAAATGACTCAGAATGGTTAAAAATGCAGAAAGAAATTGCTGATCTTTCTACGAACGGCACACAAACCTCTATAGATGGAAACCATGCTACTATTTTTACAAAAAAGGAAAATGCTGATATTATTTGCGCAGAAATAATTCAACTGTTAGACATTGTAAAATATTAAAAAACCACCAATAAGATCTTATTGGTGGTTTTGTATTTATTAGTGTATAAAACAATACGTTAAAACAGTACTATCTTACAATAAATTTTTGAGTTATTTTTGAGTTTATATCTGTTCCTCCTATTTTTAAAGTATATACACCAGAAGAAGCTTGTGACATATCTAATTTCATAATATAAGAATTGATAGATGACTTAGATAGATTTTTAAACTTAAGTTGTTGTCCACTTATATTATATATTGCAGCATAAACATCACCAGTATAAGAGGTATTTAATATCGCTTCAAATTGGTTTTCACCTTTGTCTATAATTTTAAGATCTGAGTTATTGATAAACGAAAACTCTTGAACACCTAAGGTTTGAATACTTGCGGTATAATCTTCCGTTTCACCATATGTTGTTTCTTCACATGCATCATCAGGAACAACACCATTCCAATTTGTTTTTGCTCTCA
This sequence comes from Kordia sp. E, assembly GCF_056033805.1. NCBI lineage: Bacteria > Pseudomonadati > Bacteroidota > Flavobacteriia > Flavobacteriales > Flavobacteriaceae > Kordia > Kordia sp. E. The sequence continues at coordinate 920,921 of NZ_JBRASR010000002.1, read as the reverse complement.
TTCTATGGTTACCTGTAGTTGCATTGGCAGGTATTATTAAATCTAGAGTTTCAGTGAAAGTACCATTGGTTTGATTCGCACCAATTATATAATCAGTAACTACTTTTTCACTTACTTCAAAAGTATTATTATCATTAAAATCTATCCAAACAGTTAAATATTGATTCCCATAATTTGTTGTAACAGTTAATTGATACGTAGTATCAAGATCTAAACTTGCAATTTGACTTGTAAAATCACCATAACCTTCACATCCAGAACTATTGTTTATTTCAGCAACAGAAAATAATGTCAAGCCATCACCAAAGCTACAATCTTGCGAAGGTGCGCAAATTGTATTTTCAACGGTTATACTAGTGCTATTGTTGCTTGGTTCTTCATCACTACCTAATAATGTTGTACCTGTAATTAAATAGGTATCAATACTTGATAGATCTACAGTTTGCGTAAAGCTGTACTCAAGTTCTTCTTCAGGGTTAATTGTAGCAGTTATTGTTTCAGTAACAGATGCTCCACTATCTGTAGTATATTGTACAGGGATATTACTTTGTGGATTAGAACCAAAATTTCTAACAGTTACTGTTACAGTTTCGTTACCGAGATTTGTTCCGGTTGCTGGCGAACTAATACTTGTAACTCCAACATCATTACCACGTAAGTATGTAACGTCTTTACTATATGGATCATTTGCTACAAATTGGTCCGCTGTGAGTGCAGTTTTTGCTTCTAGAGCGTAAGTTTGACCATAATTTGATAAATCAATGGCTTGTGAAAAAGTATAATTTGCAACATCACCCGAATTAATTGTACCTGTAAATACTTCTGAAGCTACCAATGCGCCATCAACTCTAAGCTCTACAGGAATATTTGATTGACTTAAATTACCAAAGTTTCTTATGGTAACTTCTACAGTTTCTGAATTTGATAAAGTTCCGTTTACAGGGCTAATAATATCTACTATACCTGTATCATTATCAAAACCAGGAGATAACTTAAAAGAAGCTATTCGCGATTGCCAAACATTAGTTGCCGCAAAGTACTCGGCTGTATGCCAAAAAGTAAATCCATCGGGATCCATTGTAAGGTGTGAATAATCACCAAATCTATTAGAAAATGTTTGCACACCTCCACCAGTAATTATTGTAGTTTCAGCAACACTCATTTGGCCTAAAGGGTCTGTGTTAAAACGACCAGTGTATGCAATACCAACAGGTAAAGTACCACTAGCAATATTGAAACCTAAACCAATATTTCCTTGTAAATCTATTGCAGCAGAACCCATAAAGCGACTATTACCGTCTGTAGGTGCGTATGTACCTTCTTGATACACACTCCAACCAGTTGATGCGCTGTTTCTTAATTCAACCCAACGTATACCAGAAGTATCATTACCATCTACGTCTACATTAAATGTTATAACCCATGAGTTATGAGATCCAAAACTTCTATAATTTGCAGCATACGATATTACACCACCAATCATATCAATTTTTTGATTTGTTCCTGGTTGGTCAACATCACCTGTTCCAAATGGAGCAAATACAGAATCGAAGGCATTTAACGGAATATCTAGCGGAGCTGAAATTACGGAATTTGCAGGAACGTTCCAATCCATATCAATTTCCCATACTTTTAAATGGTCATTTGGTATTGAATTGTTCCATCCATCATCTTGAAGATATACAATATAACCTGGAGTATTAGCAGGAAAATTAGTTCCTAAAAGGTTTGCTGGCTCAGGACTAAAAACGGTATTTGGGTTATTAACGATTCCTGGTAACGAAAAACCTACAATTTGAGGGTTTGCACCACCATTTATTATCACATCTCTTTCTAATACAAATACATTTTCTGCTCCTCCTTTGTTTACAGTTAAATAGTATCCATCAGGCCATATTGAATAGTGTGGATAATCAGGTAAAGCGTCAAAAATATACTCATAAACATTATATGCTCCTGTTGGGTCGGGCGTATCTGAAACTCCTAAAACTAAAGAGTTTGGCGCTGCCCCAAATTGACTTACAAAATATCTATCGGCAAGATGATCGTACATTATAATGGGATCACCATCGTTATTTCCTGAACCCAAGAATGTACCTAAAGGTGTTGGTCCTGCTAAGAGGTTTCCCGATTTGTCAAAAATCTTTATCGCAGTATTTACAGCATTTACATAATGATTTGGTCCTGCAGCACCTGAAGGATCTGGAGGTGTAGAACCACCTGATTCATTTGCTGAAATACCATCAAAGTTCTCTTCTAAACTAAACGTTGGTGAATAGCTATTATTAGAACGTTGTCTTAATGGATCAACACCATCTATTGGAAGTCCATTAGGATTTAATTTTTCATTTGCTCTTAAATTGTTAGGAATTATTTTTATTTCGTTAACCTTGTAGGTTTGTTCTGGACTCAATACAAAGTCTCGAAGTGGCATTGTTTTCCCTAAAAAATTACCTTCAATAATTACGGTAGGGTTGTTTTGCGAAAAAATAAATGAAGTACATAGAAGAAATGGAATTAAAAATAACTTTTTCATAAAATTTTAATTGGTTAAATAGTTAGTCTCTATTGTTTTAGATAAAATTTAATTATCATGAAAAACTAAGAGATTGATTGGTCAAAATAATTCCTAAATTTTTAGGTACACAAAGGTGAATTCCTATTGAAATTTAGTGAATTATGCAATTTTTGAATAAAAGTACTGTTTTTACAACTAGTTTCAAAAAAACCTAAGAAATGCTTGTATTGAGTGTCGTCGAAATAAAAAAGTAATAGCTAGAATTTTACATTCAACAATTCACCACTTAATTGTAAAACGGTCAATTCTGCTAATTTTGCGTTGTATTTTGCTTGGTTTCGGCTGAGTTCGGCATTTAATAAATTCAATTGTGCCTGGCGAAATTCAATAGAGTTTACTTGTCCTATTTTGAACTTTTCTTTGCTGCGATCAAAATTATTTGTTGCAGTAGTAATGTTTTCTTCTTGTAATTGATAAATTAAGAGCTTATTCTGATAATCGTCCCAAGCATTATTGAAATTACGTTCCAAATCAATTAACACTTGTTCTTTTTGAAGTTGTTGATTTTCAAGTGCAATTTTTGCGTTTTTTACACGTGTTATTGTGCCTCCGCCATCAAATAGGTTCCAAGATAAATTAATGCCACCAGAAAGCCCTGTATTGGTTGAAACGGCAACAAATGAAGCTGCATTATTGTTATTTTTATTCCAACCATAGGTTCCTGTTAAACCAACTGTTGGTAGGTATTGCGATCGATTCGATTTTATATCTAACGAACTAATATTGATATTTTTTTCAATCTGTAATACTGAAACATTATTTGCCTTTGTTTTTGTCCACAAATCTTCTTTTGTGATTTCCAATAGAAAAGAAATATCTGTATTCACACTAAATTCTTCTGATAGCTTGTTTCCTAAAATTACGTTGAGGTCGCGTTTTGTATTTTTTAGTTGCTGATTCGTATTTACAATATTGATACTATCGTTATTAATATCAACTTGAGCGTTTAATACTTCCAATTTTGTGTTTTGACCATATTCAAATTGATATTCTGATCGTGTCAATCGATCTTTAGAAATAGCAAAAGTTTCTTTAATAGCTTTTGTGTTTTCAGAAAGTTGTGCTACTGAATAGTACACTGAAAAGAGTTGTAGCAATGTATTTTCAATCGTTTCGCGTGCTTCTAATTCTGAAAGCTGATGTTGTTCTTTTAATCGTTTGTAATTATATAATCGACCTAAACCATCAAATAATGTATAATTTAAGTTTACAGAAGCATTATATCGTGAACTTTCGGCACCGTTTAAAGTTGTTGTTTCTCCGTTCGAAAATTCGGCTTCAGTATTGTCCAAATTATAGGTTGCACCAGCATTTCCAGTAACTGTTGGCAAATATCCAGAGTTTAATACACTTGTATTATTTTTGGCAACTTCAACTGTATTATTGGCAATTTTAATTCCGTAGTTATGCGATAAGGTCAATTGAATTGCTTCTTCTGGCGTAAGCATTTGTTGTGCATTTGCGAACATTGTGAAGAAAACTAGTATATATATAAAGTGATTTCTATAGTTCATTTGCTTCGTTTTGTTGATTAAGAATATATTCAACTTCTTCATCTTCTATTTGTATTGCATTTTGCTTTTGTTGTAAGAGAGCGTCTTCATGCCTTTGTTCTCTTACAACACGTTCTACTTCTTCTTTGGTAATAGTTCTATTGAACCACAACCATTTTCCAGTTGTTTTGATATAATTACTAAATGATAAGAATATTGGTAACACAATTAAGGTTAATATCGTTGCAAACCCAATTCCGTATGCAATAGAAACTGCCATTGGAATTAAGAATTTTGCTTGTCTACTTTCTTCAAAAATTAACGGAGCCAAACCAGCTACAGTGGTAATTGATGTTAAGAAAATAGCTCTAAAACGTGCGCGTCCAGCTTCGTATAATGCTTCATCAAATAGCATTCCGTCTCGTAAGTTGTTATTGAATTTTCCAATTAAGACGAGTCCGTCGTTGACCATAATTCCGATAAGGGCAATAATTCCTAACATGGATAAAATATTTACCGAATAATCATGAATCCAATGTCCCCAAGCGACGGCTGGTAAACTCAACGGAATTAATAATAATAATAATAATGGCTGACTGTAACTTCTAAATGTAAATGCAATGACAATGTAGATGAGAATTAAAACCGTAATTCCTACTGGACCCAACGAATTCATCAATTTATTACGCTCTCTGTTTTGTCCTTCATATGATGGTGTTACGGTTGGATATCGTGATAAGATTTCCGGCATAATTTCATCCTTGAGTTCTGCCATAACATCGGTGGCACTTGTTTTTTTAGTGTCTTTAATGTCTGCTGAAACCTGAATTTCACGACGACCTTCCAAGTGATTAATGGCTACATCTCCGCGTTCTATGCTATAACTTGCTATTTCTTTTAAAGGAATACGTTGTCCGTTTGGTGCTACAATACGCATATTGTCTAAATTGTTGATAGAAGAACGATTAGGTTTGTCATAACGAATCCAAATGCGAATTTCATCCTGACCTCTTTGAAAACGCTGTGCTTGTGCGCCAAAAAATGCAGCTCGTACTTGCGACATCACAGTTCGGAGGTTTAAACCTAATGCGTATGCACTTTCGTTCAATTCCAAACGAATTTCTTTGATTCCTGCCGGATCTGTGTCAGTAACATCTTTTAGTAAGATATTGCCTTCTAATACTTTCTTTAACTCTGTTTTTACTGCTTTTAATTCTGAAATATTATTTCCTAATAAAGATATAGATACTGGAAGTCCACCAAAGTTTCCGCCACTTCCGTATACCAAACTTTCAATACCAATAACATCACCAACTGCTTTTTTAATACGATTTGAAACCATATTAGAACCAATTTCATTTGGACGTTCTTCACCAGGCAAAAGGTTAATTACTAAAGAAGCGGTGGAAGATCCTGGACCTACACGACGAATCATATTTTCAACCAAATATTTTTCTGAGTCTTCTCCTATATATTCATCATTTAGCTCTTTGGTCACTAATTGTGCTTTGTCTTCTATAAATGAAATAATACTATCTGTTACTTTTTCATTGGTTCCATTAGGCATATTTAGTGTAATGGTCACTCTGTCACTCGCAATTCTTGGGAAAAACGCACCTCTAATGATTCCTGCATCAAAACTTGCTTTGGTCAGAATAAGGAATACAATAAAAAATGAGAACATTAAAAACTTATGTCTTAATGCGAATCGTAATGTAGGACTGTATACTTTGTCGCGCAACCAACTCATAATAAAATCACCAAATGTATTGATGTAGCGTAGTTTTGAAAATAATCTAGGCAATAGCTTTTTAGGTTCTTCTTTCTGTGGTTGCAATGCTTTGGAATGCGCTAAATGCGCAGGTAATATGATTAAGGCTTCTACAAGCGATACAATTAAAGTTAGAATTACTACAACAGAAACTTCTCCGAAGAAATCACCAATTCTGCCATCTAAAAACAAGAAGATACTAAAGGCTAAAATCGTTGTTAGTATAGCCGAAATAATAGCAGGTAATACTTCCATAACACCATCAATAGCTGCTTCTTCAGGCGATTTCCCTTTTTCGTATTGTTGATATATGTTTTCGGCAATGACAATTCCATCATCCACCAAAATACCAATCACAATAATCATCCCGAAAAGAGATAAAACATTAATTGTTATATTGAAATAACTTGCAAACATGAACATTCCTAAAAAGGCAACAGGCAAACCAAAGGCTACCCAAAATGCCAAACGCGTATTTAGGAATAATGATAAAAATAGAAGTACCAATATCATACCTATAAAAGCATTCCAGCTAAGTAATTCGGTACGTTGTACTAAAGTGATAGATAAGTCACGTACGACATCTAGTTGTACATTATCATACTTTTGATTGAAATCAGTAATGTATTCTTTTACATTTTCTGCAGAAGAAATTAAATCTTCTGTATTGGTACTTGTGATGCTGACATTGATCGCAAGATTCCCATCAAAATAGTTGGCATTTGGTGTTTCTGAAAATTGATCGCGTACTTCGGCAACATCTTTTAATCGAATAATTCTTCCAGATGCATCTGATTTTACGACTAAGTTTGACAACTCATTTGCGTAATACGAACGTGCGTTGGCACGAATTAAATATTCTTCTGAGCTCGTTTTAATAGTTCCACCAGTAGTAATTAAACTTGCTTGGTTAATGGCGTCTGAAACTTCCGCAAATGACAAATTATAAGCTAATAAGTTAGTTTCATTAATTGCAATTTCTATTTCTTCATCTGGATATCCAGAAATTTCTATTTGAGAAATCCCGTCAATTCCACGTAAATCGTTTTCAACTTGTCGTCCAATTTGTTTTAAGGTAGCTAATGGAATATTGCTTCCACTAATGGCAAACGAAATGGTTTCACGAACGGCTTCACTCTTGGCAACTACCAAAGGTTCCATACCAGCAGGGAAAGAAGGTACACGATCTACCGCATTTTTTATTTCCAACAGCATAAAGTCGATATCTTTTCCTTTTTCGATTTCGACATTAATTGTTCCGCTATTTTCTCTTGAGGTTGAGGTTACGCGTTCTACACCATTTAATCCTTTTAGATTGTCTTCTATTTTTAGCACAATTCCTTCTTCAACTTCTTGTGGTGAAGCTCCTGGATAAACAATAGTAATGTTTACATTTTTAGAATCTGCCAGAGGGAAAAAAGAAGATTTTAACGTGTATGCACCATAAGCACCAAAAATACCAAACATGATCACAACGATATTTACGGCAACGCTGTGCTTTATAAAGTAAGCAATTAGTTTTCTCATGACTTACTTTGCTTTTTTAGATTGGAAAGGTTTTACTAGCATTCCGGCATAGGCACCAGGAACAGGTTTTGAGAGGATAACTGTTCCGTCAGGAATATTCTTTAAGACAACTTTTTTATCTGAAAAATATACAGGTTTAGCATCTATTAAATCTAAAATGCTATCACGAACAATAAATATTTGATCATTATCAAGGACTAAACTTCGATTGATTTCAATTGCATTTGTTTCATCTTTAGCATTTAAATTTGCTTCCAAATACATTCCTTCTCGCAATGTATCATCTTTTACTTCTATAAAAGCTGTAATAGTTTGTGTAGTTTGATCGATATTTCCGTTGATACGCGAAACGACTCCTGAAAATGTCTGTGTTTTTTCAATATTGTTCAATGCTACTTTTTCACCTATTTTCAACAAGCTTGCATACTTTTTACTCAATGCTACTTCCATTTCATATATAGAAGTATCAATAAACTCACCTAATTTTTGTCCATTTCTAACCAATGAGCCTTCTGTAACAAGTCCTTCTGTTAAAATTCCTGAGAAAGGCGCACTAATCGTATACTTTGCCAATCGTTGTTCTAAATTCTTAACATTGTAATAATTAGTAACAATATTTCGACCTGTAATAAAGTATTTTTCTTTTTCTGAAGTCATTTCGGGTAACTTCGGTGTTGTTTTATTTAGATCGAAACTTGTAAGGTAGGTTTGCCATTTTTGATATACTTCTGGGAAATCCAACCGTAAATCGGGCATAATGGCTGCAATAGAATTGTATAAATTACTTTTGGAAGATTGTACTCCAGCGTAATATTCGGCAGCATCAATACGAATTAACGTTTCTCCTTTTCGAAAAGTTTGTCCTGGCTTGAATAATTTTCTACCAGATTTGAAAATTCCTTGAACTTCAGCAAATATTTCTACACGACGTTTTGCAACAAGACTTCCATTTGCAGGAATAATGATAGGAATTGTTTTATTTTGAACCGTATCTGTAAAAACAGTTTTTACTACTTTTTCAGGAACAGGTCTTGTCTTCTTTTTACTATTGGCTATTTCTTTTGCTAGAAAAACTGCGCCTACAATAAGTAATACTCCAATGACCGAAAGTACAATGTTTCGCATTTGATGAGGTTATTTTAGATGGTTAGACTGCAAATTTATCCATTAGTTTACTTTAAAACTCTTAAAAAAACCTTAATAAAATTTAGAACAGATATACAAATAGTGATTTATTGGAACATTTTTTGAATATAATTTTAAGAATATAAAATTTACTATGTAAAAACAGCGTTAATAAACTGTAAGCACTCTAAAAATTGTTTTGTAGTGTTAATTTTAGTTTCTAAATTGAATTTTTATATAAAGAAAAAGACGCAAAAAGGACGAAAATACTTGCTTGATCGATTATTTTTGTCGTTTTATAGATTATTTATGAATGATATGACGTAAAATCTTTTGTTGAGACTTATAATTTTTTACTTTTACACCGTTATGGCACAAATAAATCAAAAGACCTTGTTGTTTTTTGTTATAATAGCATTAGCTTTTTTAACAGAAACACACGCCCAAATCACGCCTCCACCAGCACCAGGACCACCAGCACCTCCGGGATTCCCGATTGATGCAGGTCTAATAGGTGTACTTGCGGCTGGATTATTGTATGGTATACGGAAAAAAGTGAAAAGTAATTAACTTCTATTGCCCCTGAAGTCTTGCTACATACTTACCGATAACATCAAATTCCAAGTTTACTAATGAACCAACGTTGAAAAATTGAAACGTTGTATGTTCATAAGTATATGGTATAATAGCTACTGAGAATGAATTCTTATCTGAGTTTATGACAGTAAGGCTTGTACCATTTACTGTAATGGAACCTTTTTCTATAGTAATATTATTTAATGTAGAATCGTATTCAAAGGTATAATACCAACTTCCTTCACTTTCTCGAATAGAAATACAAGTACCAATTTGATCTACATGACCTTGCACAATATGACCGTCCAATCGATCACCTAGTTTCATAGCGCGTTCCAAATTTACACGATCATTTACATGCCAAGTATTTAAATTTGTTTTCTCTAATGTTTCCTGAATAGCAGTAACAACATATGTGTTTTCTTCAAGATTTCTATCAACAACAGTAAGGCAAACACCATTGTGCGCAACACTTTGATCAATTTTCAATTCAGGCGTTAAACTGCTTTGAACTGTAATATGAAGGTTTTCTTTTTCTTTTTCAAGATGCGTAATCACACCTAATTCTTCAATAATCCCTGTAAACATGTATTTATTTCGTTAAATTTGCATGTAAAATTAAGAAATAAAAGTTTTAAAACTTAAATGAAGAAAGAGGAAAAAATAAAAGTAGGGATTTCGATTGGAGATTTAAATGGTATCGGAACAGAAGTGATTTTGAAGACATTTGAAGATAACAGGATGCTAGAATTGTGTACACCTATTATATTTGGTTCTACTAAAATTTTATCATTTCAGAAGAAACATTTCAATATACAAACAAACCTTCACGGAATTCAAAGCGCAGATAAAGCACAACATGGTAAAGTAAACATTGTAAACATTTCAAAAGAACAGGTAACAATTGAATACGGAAAATCATCGGAAGTTGTTGGGCAATTTGCCATAAAATCATTTGTGGAAGCTACGAAAGCCTTAAAAGAAGGTGTAATTGATGTGTTAGTAACTGCACCTATAAATAAGCACAATGTGCAGTCGGAAGATTTTAAATTTCCAGGACATACAGATTATTTAGGAGAAAACTTAGAAGGCGATAGTTTAATGTTAATGGTAAATGGTTCATTGCGTGTAGGGTTATTAACGGATCATGTTGCTGTAAAAGATGTTTCGGAAGCCATTACACCAGAACTCATTCAGAAAAAAGTAGACATTATATATAATACCTTAAAACAAGACTTCGGAATTAGTAAACCTAAAATTGCAATTTTGGGCATTAATCCGCATGTTGGAGACAATGGTGTTATTGGTGTAGAAGATGATGAAGTATTAAAACCAACCTTAGAAAAAATTAAAAATGAAGGGAAACTAGTTTTTGGACCGTATGCAGCTGATAGTTTCTTTGCATCGAGTAATTATAAAAACTTTGATGCAATCTTAGCAGCGTATCACGATCAAGGATTAATTCCGTTTAAAACGTTGTCATTTGGACAAGGTGTCAATTTTACAGCAGGACTTAATAGAGTGCGTACATCTCCAGATCATGGAACAGCATACGAAATTGCAGGAAAAAACAAAGCTGATCATAACTCATTTAAAGAGGCGGTATTTACTGGAATCCAGATTTTTAGAAGCAGAAACATCTATCAGGAAATTGCAAAAAACCCGCTAAAAAAGCGACCTGCCAAGATATAAACAAAAAAATGTTAACAACTTAACGTTCGTACAAAAAAATTTATATCTTTGCACGCTCGAAACTGATGTTTAAGATGATGGAACTAAAGGACTTTAACATTCCTTTTATAGGATTAAAAGAAGGAAAGCACCAGTTCGAATATCAAATTGATAATTCGTTCTTTACACTTTTTGATTTTGATGAATTCAATGAAACTGCTCTAAAAGCAACGTTAGAATTTCACAAAAAAGCAACCATGCTTGAATTAACATTCAATGCAATAGGAACTGTAACTGTAAATTGTGATGTAACGAATGAGCCTTTTGAGCTGCCTGTTGAAGATAATTTAGACTTAATTGTGCAATTCGGAAACGAATACAATGATGAAAATGAAGAAATTTTGATCGTTCCGCATGGAGAGTATGAAATCAATGTTGCACAATATATATATGAAATGGTTGTGTTAGCAGTGCCTTCAAAAAGAATTCATCCAGGTATTGAAGATGGTACATTACAGTCGGACATACTAGAAAAGTTAGAAGAATTACAACCTGGTACAGAAAAAAAAGAAACTGAAGAGGAAATAGATCCTCGTTGGAATACATTAAAGAAACTATTAACGGATAATAAATAAATATAGAAAATGGCACATCCTAAGAGAAAAATCTCGAAAACAAGAAGAGATAAGAGAAGAACACATTACAAAGCATCAGTTCCTCAAATCGCTACGTGCCCAACTACTGGTGAAGCACACTTATATCACAGAGCTCACTGGCACGAAGGAAAATTATATTACAGAGGAAAAGTATTAATTGATAATACAGTAGAAGAAAACTTAGCATAACATACGTATTGTTATAGTGATAAAAGCTCTCACTTTTGTGGGAGTTTTTTATTTGTTCATTTTTTGTTAAAAATGTAAAAACGATATATTTTGCCAAGATTATCAGAGAATTTTAGTAATTTCGTTTAGTTTTTAATGAATTTTTGTTAAAAAACAAAAAAACCAACGTTAAGGTATGACCAAAATTACAGCAGCAATAACAGCTGTAGGAGCATATGTTCCTGAATTTGTATTAACCAACAAGATACTTGAAACAATGGTTGATACTAATGATGAGTGGATCACCTCTCGAACAGGTATCAAAGAACGCCGAATTCTTAAAGAAGAAGGAGCGGGAACTTCATATTTAGCTATCAAAGCTGCGGAGAACTTAATCGCAAAGAAAAATCTAGACCCAAAAGAAATTGACTTGGTAATTGTTGCCACAGCAACACCTGATATGCCTGTAGCATCTACAGCAGTATATACAGCAAGTAAAATAGGCGCAACAAATGCATTTGCTTTTGACTTGCAAGCTGCCTGTTCTAGTTTCTTATATGGAATGTCTACAGCAGCGAGTTACATTGAATCAGGACGGTACAAAAAAATATTACTAATTGGAGCAGATAAAATGTCTTCAATTATTGATTACACAGATAGAGCAACTTGTATTATCTTTGGAGATGGAGCTGGCGCAGTATTATTTGAGCCAAATGAAGAAGGACTTGGATTGCAAGACGAATATCTAAGAAGTGATGGAATCGGAAGAGAATCACTAAAAATAGACGCTGGCGGATCTATCTTACCAGCATCAAAAGAAACCGTAGAAAACAATCAACATACCGTATTTCAAGACGGAAAAACAGTTTTCAAATTCGCAGTATCGAACATGGCAGATGTAAGTGCAAAAATCATGGAAGATAACAACCTGACGAATGAAGATGTGCAATGGTTAGTACCACACCAAGCCAACAAACGTATCATTGATGCCACAGCAAGGCGTATGGGCGTAGATGAAAGTAAAGTAATGGTAAACATTCAGCGTTATGGAAATACAACCTCTGGAACGCTTCCTTTATGTTTGCATGATTATGAAAAACAACTCAAAAAAGGAGATAACCTTGTATTCGCTGCTTTCGGTGGTGGTTTTACTTGGGGAGCAATCTACCTGAAATGGGCATATAACTCAAACTCAAACTAGAAACGACTAAAAACCTATATCCATGGATTTAAAAGAAATTCAAAACTTAATTAAATTCGTAGCCAAATCTGGAGCAAGTGAAGTAAAACTTGAAATGGACGATGTAAAAATCACCATTAAAACCGGAGAAGCTAAAGGCGAAACAACGACTGTAGTGCAGCAAATTCCTATGGCTGGAATTCCGCAACAAGCAGCACCTATTGTTCCTGTAGCGCAACAAACGCCAGCAGCAACGGAAGCTTCTACACCTCCTGCACCTGCCGACGATAATGATAAATATATTACTATTAAGTCACCAATAATTGGTACTTTCTATAGAAAACCATCTCCTGATAAACCCGTTTTTGTTGAAGTTGGAGATTCTATATCAGAAGGAAGTGTTTTATGTGTGATCGAAGCAATGAAACTTTTCAATGAAATTGAATCAGAAGTTTCAGGAAAAATAGTGAAAGTCTTAGTTGACGACTCTTCACCTGTAGAATTTGATCAACCATTATTCTTGGTAGATCCATCATAAGGAATTTTAAATAACACTTGAAGCAACGAAGAAATTCTGAGCTGTTCAAAAGTGAATGATTTAAATTTCAAAATTTAAAATTTCAAGAGATGTTTAAAAAAATATTAGTTGCAAATAGAGGTGAAATAGCACTTAGAGTTATTAGAACCTGCAAAGAAATGGGTATCAAAACAGTTGCTGTATATTCTACGGCCGACATTGATAGCTTACACGTACGATTTGCTGATGAAGCAGTTTGTATTGGACCAGCACCAAGTAGCGAATCGTATTTAAAAATGGCAAATATTATTGCTGCTGCAGAAATTACAAATGCAGACGCCATTCATCCTGGATACGGATTCTTATCTGAAAATGCCAAATTCTCGAAAATTTGTGAAGAGCACAACATCAAATTCATTGGAGCTTCTGCCGAAATGATTGATAGAATGGGAGACAAAGCTTCTGCAAAAGCTACAATGAAAGCTGCAGGTGTTCCTTGTGTTCCAGGAAGTGAAGGTATTATTGAGGACTTTGCAGAATGTGAAAAACTAGCGGTAGAAACAGGATACCCTGTAATGCTTAAAGCAACTGCTGGTGGTGGTGGAAAAGGAATGCGTGCTGTATGGAAACCAGAAGATTTAAAAGACGCTTGGGATTCTGCTCGACAAGAATCAAAAGCTGCTTTTGGAAATGATGACATGTATATGGAAAAACTAATTGAAGAACCAAGACACATCGAAATTCAGGTGGTTGGAGATTCTTCAGGAAGAGCATGTCACTTGTCAGAACGTGATTGTTCTGTACAACGTCGTCACCAAAAATTAACAGAAGAAGTACCTTCTCCATACATGACAGATGAATTACGTACTCGTATGGGAGAAGCTGCTGTAAAAGCTGCCGAATACATTAAGTACGAAGGAGCTGGAACAGTAGAATTCTTAGTAGATAAGCACAGAAACTTCTACTTCATGGAAATGAATACGCGTATCCAAGTAGAACATCCAATCACAGAACAAGTAATTGATTTCGATTTAATTCGTGAACAAATCTTAGTTGCGAATGGTGTGCCAATCTCTGGAAAAAACTATACGCCAAACTTACACTCTATTGAATGTAGAATTAACGCGGAAGATCCGTTTAATAACTTTAGACCTTCTCCAGGAAGAATAACAACATTACATGCGCCAGGCGGACACGGAGTTCGTTTAGATACGCATGTATACGCTGGATATTCAATTCCACCAAACTACGATTCAATGATTGCAAAGTTGATTACAACTGCACAAACACGTGAAGAAGCAATCAACAAAATGAAACGTGCGTTAGACGAATTCGTAATAGAAGGAATTAAAACAACAATTCCTTTCCACAGACAATTAATGGATCATCCTGATTATGTTGCTGGAAACTATACAACGAAATTTATGGAAGATTTCGAAATGCAAGAAGAAACAGAATAAATACTATTCTATATATAAAAAAAAGCTCCTTAAATTTTAAGGAGCTTTTTTTATGCGTTGATGTCATTCCTGCGTAGGCAGGAATCTATTTTTCAAATAAATCACTTCTTCTCACGTTTGTAATATGCAACAATACTTGCTTTTGCTAAGGTATTATTCCACAAATAATAACCAACAACAGCTGCATTTGTATCTTTTGTCAATCCTAACGAATCTGTTTGTAAAGCGTATACTGTAATAATGTATTGATGCAATCCGTGACCTTCTGGCGGACATGGACCTCCATAACCTGCACTTCCATAATCTGTAACACTTTGAATGCTTCCTTCTGGCGAAAGCTTTAAAGAAATATTTCCAGCATTGGTTACCAATTCACTTATAGTTGATGGAATATCAAACACAATCCAATGCCACCAGCCGCTACCAGTTGGCGCATCAGGATCGTACATGGTAATAGCAAAACTCTTTGTGTCTTTTGGCGCATTTGCCCATGATAGTTGAGGTGATTCATTGTTTCCTGTACAACCAAATCCATTAAATTCTTGTGATTTTGTAGCTTGTCCACCAATATCAGTACTTGATAAGGTAAACGTATTTTGTCCGAATGCTGTTGTTGCAATCAATACAAGCAATAGTAAAATAGCGTTTATTTTTTTCATAATTTATTGTTTTAATTATGATACAAAGCTATTGTAAACCACGATTTTTGCGCAGATTAAGAAGTTCAAAAAGTAGTGATAAAAGTTCAATCTTGTAATTGGAACTGTTTTGGTGTTACGCCAAACTTTGTTTTAAACGCATGTACAAAGTTGGATAAATTTTCATAACCAATGGTTTCAAAAATGTCTGAAGGTCGTTTGGTATGTTGCTGTAGCAGAAAAGCCGCATGTTCCAAGCGTTTATTTTGAAACCACTTACTAGGCGATTCTTGAAAATGTTTTTCAAACTCACGTTTAAATGTAGAAACACTCATATTTGATAAAAACGCCAATTCTTTTAAAGTGAGCTTATTTAAGGTATTACTTTCCACTACATTGATAAAATTTCGTGTTTGATCGTCTTTGGAAGCAATTAAAAATAATAAAAAATCAGCACCTTTTGTTGCAACTAAGTACAAGAGAATTTCTTCTAACTTCACCTGTAATAATTGTTGTTGTACTTGTAACGGAAGCTTTGCAATGTCTTTTAAACTATTTACAAACGATTTTATAAAATCATCATATTCGCAGGCTTTTGCTGCAGTTGTTGCTGCAACATGTTTGTTAGAAATTTGATGTTTCTCAATGAATTGAAATAATACTTCATCTGAAAAGAAAAGCAATATACTTTGATAAAAATTGCTTGCTTCGGACAAGTTTTCCGTCATTAAACAATGACCAGATTTCATAATTAAAAACGCATCATTTGTAATGGAAATAGGCTCGCGACTTGTGGAAATTTTCTTGAATCCTTCTTGTAAAAAGCTAAATGTATTTTTGGTAAGATCAATTTTATTGTTGAATTGTGACGTTGTTGATTCGTAATTAAATAACTGAATCGGATTGTTTGTTTCAGCTGTTAAATAATCGGGCAACGTAAATATATTCATGCGTTTCTATTATTTTAATTAAAAGAACTTAATTCTTTAGTCCTCATTTTTTTTTATCAATGTTAGTTTTCCATTTATGGTTTTCCAAATTTCAATGCTATTTTTATCTGACTTACGATTCGTAATATATCGTTCGATAAGCGTTGGAATTCCATTTTTTATTGCATAAGTATCTTTATAAATATTACCAATATATTCTTCCCAAGATGAAGTAATAAGCTTTTTTTTGGAATCAAATTTTGGTGATATGATCATTTCATAATCTGTATTTTTTTCAAATAATCCCGTTTTGTTATTGTATATCCAGAATAAATAAGGAAATGGATAATCGGCTGGAAATGATTGAAGGATTCGAAAATCGATATAAGTATCAAAATTCATATCTTCAATTTCAATGATGAGCTCTTTTCTAGTATTGGCATAAAAGCTGTTCTCGCTAGGAATTATATTCTGAATAAGGATTCTATTTTCAAAGATCTTAATTTCACTAATTTGACATTGGTTTTTATCGCACTTTTTTAACAAGTGAAATTCGAATTCATCTTTTTCTAACACTATTATTTCTTGAGAATAAAGTTTAGGTACGCATATAAGAATAAGTATTAATAGTATGTTTTTCATCGTACGGGTTTTGAATCTATAACATGAATTCATCTTGTTTTATTGTTAAAATTATAAGAATCTCAGTAAAAATCAAAATCACACAGATACTTTTCAATATATGTAAAACAATTGTATTCGTTTCATTATATTGAAGCGCAAAATTAATAGAACGTTACATGAATCTAAGCTATTGGGAATATAAAACGTGGTTGACAAATGTTGATTTCACTATTGTGGGAAGCGGTATTGTGGGACTCAATTGTGCGTTGCAACTTCGAAAGCAATATCCAACAGCAAAAATCATCATATTAGAAAAAGGAATTTTGCCGCATGGTGCAAGTACAAAAAACGCTGGATTTGCCTGTTTTGGAAGTCTCTCTGAGATTTTAGACGATTTGCATACACATTCTGAAGAAGAAGTGCTAAAGCTTGTAAAAAGGCGTTGTGAAGGTTTGCAGTTGCTTCGCTCAACTTTAGGTGACGCAACAATTGATTATCAACAATTGGGCGGTTATGAATTGTTTACACAAGAAGATACTGCGCTGTACGAATCGTGCTTGACACAAAAGACAAGAATTAACGAATTGTTGAAGCCAATTTTTAAGGATGATGTCTTTAGTGAAGTAGGGAATACGTTCAATTTTCAAAACATTCAAGAACATTATATTTTCAATCAGTTTGAAGGACAACTCGATACTGGAAAAATGATGAAAGCCTTGTTAGAGAAAGTACTTTCAAGCGATATTCAAATTTTGAACTCCATTTTGGTTCAACACTTTCAAGAAGATGGAAATTTGGTTCATGTTGAAACCAATCATGTTAATTTTCACACTAAAAAAATATTAATTGCCACCAACGGATTTGCGCCGCAGTTACTAGACGAAAAAGTAAAACCTGCACGTGCGCAAGTATTGATTACAGAACCAATTCCTAATTTACATATCAAAGGAACGTTTCATTTAGATAAAGGATATTATTATTTTAGAAATATAGACAATAGAATTTTATTTGGTGGTGGACGAAACCTTGATTTTGAAGGTGAAGAAACGACAGAATTTCAGCTAACTGAGTTAATTCAAAACAAGCTTGATGCGTTATTAAAAACCACTATTTTACCAACGACTTCTTATGAAATAGAACATCGTTGGAGTGGAATTATGGGCGTTGGAACTCAGAAAAAAGCCATTGTAAAACAACTTTCTAACAATGTGTTTTGTGGTGTTCGTTTAGGCGGAATGGGCGTTGCGATTGGTAGTTTGGTTGGAAAAGAATTAGCAGAATTGTTATGAATTTAAAGGAAACATTACACAAGCTTTGTTTGGATAATATAAACGAACGCCAAGCGACAATTCAGCATACATTTTCAGGCATTCAAGAAGCAATGTTGTCGGAAACTAAAAGTTCGGCAGGCGATAAGCATGAAACTGGTAGAGCCATGTTACAGTTGGAACGTGAAAAGTTGGGAAATCAATTGGCGGAAGTTCAGAAAGTAAAAGAAATTCTATTTAAAGTTGATGCAACATCAGCAGTTTCACAAGGTTGTTTGGGAAGTATTGTGTATACTTCGCAAGCCAATTATTTTATTTCGGTCAGCGTTGGTGAAATTGAAGCAAACAATGAGAAATTCTACGCAATTGCCACCAATACACCAATCGGAAAGTTGCTACTTGGTAAAAAAACTGGTGATACCATTACTTTTAGAACACAATCATTTGTGATTGAGAAGATTGTTTAGTTCTCGATACTTCAGTTTCATTCTTTTCAAAAATAAAACTTCAACTCGAACTGACGTTTTGAGTTATTATTACTATGATCGTCACATCGAGTGATTTTTCGGAATGAAATGGAGAAAAATTGTATCGAGATGTTGTCACAAATTTACAATTTTTGTTTGCCGTCATTCTGAGCTTGACTCAGAATCACACAAGTATATATTTCTCACTGTTATGAGAAGCTGAATCGAGTTCAGCTTGACGTAGAATATTCAAATAAAAAAACTCCAACACTTTAAAAGCATTGGAGTTTTATATATAAATTGTTTGTTTTTTATCGTTTGATAAACTTCTGAGTATATACTTTCCCGTCAGATTCTAAACGTAAAATATAGTTACCTTGACGTAAGTTTGAAACGTCAATTGAATGTTCTTTTAGTTTTAAATTCATCATACGTTTTCCTTCAATATTGAAGATTGTTGCAATTTTTCCAACCAAATTTACTGGACTGGTAATGTTCATCACTTTTCCAACAGGATTTGGATGAATTACAATACTTTCAATTAATGCTTCATCTTCTACACTTAATGCTTGTCCTTCCGTAATTATATGATGTGTATTAATTGCTGGGTTTTGTACATTGTCAACAGTTCCAGATGGCCAGTAAATAATAATATTTGTAATTGCGTTTTCAGTCCCTATACCAAAATGTGTATTTAATGTACTCATAAAACGGAAACCTTCTCCACTACGTACATCACGAATTTGTATTCCTGAAGCTGTGTGTACTTCAACTCTTGCACCAATTCCGTTAATATTACTTGCAACTCCAGTTGTTGTAATTTTTATCCAGTTGTTGCTGTTTGTTGTATTTGTATGTAATGTAGTTCCTGAAATAGCATCAATAAATCCATCATTGTTCAGATCTCCAAAAGAACCGTTATTTCCAGAAAGTACATTGTCATATACTGTGAAAGTTAAATCACCATTTCCAAATAAAATACTTCCATTAGATGCAATATCTAAGTTTCCATCATTATCAAAATCATATGTAGCATTTTCAATTCCTAAGTTGGTTAATGCTGGTAATATTCCAGAAGCAGCAGTTACATTCGTAAACGTACTGTTTCCATTATTTCGCATTAACTTGTGTGTTCCGTCAGCTGTAGAACTTGCACCAACAAAAACGTCCATATCTCCATCATTATCAAAATCTCCCCAAGCAGAAGACCAAGTTTGTAACGGATCTGCTAAACCAGCTGTAGAAGCTACTTCTGTAAAGCTTCCTGTTCCATCATTTTCATGTAATTCATTAATATTGATTGTACTTGAACCTCCACGACATTTAGCAATGAACATGTCCATATCTCTATCGTTATCATAATCAATCCAGATAGAACCATAGTTTCCTCCACCTGCAATATCTCCAAGGCCACCTTGGTTAAATGTTAGGTTTCCACTTCCATCATTCATATAATATACATTTGGATCAACATCATGACAAACAAAAGCATCTAAGTGTCCATCTTGATTTAAATCAACAAAGTTTGAACGTTGTGAGAATACATATTCACCACCAGAAATTTCTGTAAATCCTGTTCCAGTAGCATTTGCTCTCATAAAGGTAACTCCATTTCCTCCACCGTATAATAAATCGGTAAATCCGTTTCTATCAAAATCTGCTGCTGCTAAACTCCATGAAGGAGAATTATCAGCACTTGTTGTTGTAATATTTGTTCCTGTAGCGCTTAATCCGCCAGTTGTTTGTTGGTAAAAGATATTAACATTTGTTGTTCCAATTGAAACAACATCGTCTAAAAAGTCACCATTCATATCTACAGCAGCTCTTTGAGTTCCGCCAGTAGCAACAGTTGATGTTGTAAAGTCAGCTGGTGGTGGTGGAGCTAGTGTTGCGAATGTTAATGGTCCACCCCAAACACTGAAGTCTACTCCACACACAGCGCGTACATATACTTCATAACTTGCGCCTGCGTTTAGTGTAGTTAAATCTATACTTGCAGTACTCGTAGCTGTACCAGTACCAGTTGGAATTCCTGTTCCTGCAGTTTGTACTACGTATTCCCAATTCGTTTCTCCATTATTTGGTGTCCAAGAAACTGTTGCTGAGGTTTGTGTAATTGCAGAAGCTACGATACTTGAAGGTGCAATACAGAATGATCCGCATGTTTCTACACGTACAAAATCGATTGACATATCTCCTTCAAAACCTGTTCCTGTTCCTGTATGACTGAATTCTATGTAAATTACCTGTCCTAAGTATGCATCCAAATTAACTCCAACAGGAACCCAAGCTTCTGAATCACTTGTTTGTAGTTCTCCTGTTTGTGTAAGCACCGTTGTAAAAGGTCCTGAAGCTGAAGTCCCTACTTTTACATCTAACGATCCCATATCCTCTCCATAGGCATGTAGGTAGAAAGATAATTCTGCACCATCTGTTGCTGTAGTTAAATCTATTGCTGGGCTCACTGCGGAAGCAGTTGCAGTTGAATTTCCAGATGCTTCATATTCTAAGTGTGTTCCTCCGCTATAAGTAGCTAAAGGACCTGTACCTAGTGAGTTCGCATTACCTCCAGTAATATCCCAATTTCCATTAGATCCACTAAAACTTGTTCCTGTCCAACCTGAACCAGATACAAATTCTTCTGTAAAGATATAAGTTGAAGATCCTGAACCACAAGTTACACCGACTGGTGCTGGTGGTGGACAGTTACTTTGTGTTAATATACCGCTATTTACAGAACAGTTTGCATCTTGATCATTTAGAATATTGATAACAATATCTGTAGCATTGGCAAATGGTCCAAATTGAACCGTTCCTGCAGCAGCTAAAGGTTGTGCTGCACTTCCTTGATTGTCTGAAATTGTTAGTGAAGTTGCCGAGCCAAGATCAGAAACGTTAACATCTACAAAGAAACCACCACTTGTTGCACAATCATCTACAATAGCATATGTTGTTGTCGGATTGATGCATGTTGCACAGTTTACGTTAAAGTCCCACGGTATATAACCATTACCACTACAATTAATTGCACTGTCAGCATTTATAGAGATCGTAATTGTATCTCCATTAGAGATAAAAGTAAGACCTGTTAAGTCTCCGTTATTTCCGTAGCCATTGTACAATTGGGTTCCGTCTGTATCGAGAACAATTAATTCATCCCAAGTATTTTCTACTTGACCAGCATTGAAGGCTACTTGTAAATTTGAACCATCAGAACTTACAAAGACGAAACTTGTTGTGTCATTATTAGTATAGCAATAGGTTGTGTTTACAGGTCCTGCGGAACAGTCGACTGTTGTTTGTGCAACTGCAAAAAAGCAGGAAGCAATCAAACAGATTAGTAAAGTAATTTTTTTCATAGGCTGTTTTTTTATACTATAAATTAATTTATAGTATTAGTTTAGTTAATGGTTGTTTATTCACATTCGGTTGTCAATCCATCAATCCACTGTCCAATCATTTCAACAGCTTCTTCGTGGATAATACTTCTACCGAGTAAAGGCATTCTAAATTCTTCTGCTTCTGTATTTAATCTATAATACATTACAGAGCGTTCTTTTAAGGAAGGCGATACAATTTTAACCATTCCTGGAATTTCAGTATCTGGATCTACACAAATACCTAAGTTTGCATCGATAGCAGATTCGTCAAAAGCAAAACGCACAGGTCTGTAATCACAATGCGATAATTCTTGATGACAATGTGCACAGTTAATATCAATATATGAACGTACACGTAAGTCTATTGGTTGTGTTTCATCACTCCAGTCTACAACAGTATTAATTGTTGCAGGTAAGTTGTCTTCTAAATACCCTTCATTAATAAGTTTTTGCAATTGATTTTCAGAACCATCTGCATATGTATATAAACTATTTAAGTTTTGTGGCTTTACACCAATAGGAACTGAATTCGTTTGACTTTTATGACAAGTAAAACATTCTACTTCTGAAGGAATTCTATAGTTGGTGCTTTTTGCCACACTACCTTCCATGAAATCTACATTAGTAAATGAACCGTCTAAGCTAAATGTAGCTTCAGTTTGATCGTCATTCCAAACGTAATCAGCAAAATACCAATCGTCTGCTTTTTTTAACATCAAACGTGTTTCTATAATACGTGCATTATTTTCTGGTTGCACGTTTTCATAATAAAATGTTTTTATAAGAAATGTTCCTACTGGAAAATCTATTATATCACTATCAGAAGCATACGTTGCTTGTACATCACTTGGCATCCAAACAAAACGTTTCTTTTTTGCGTAATCTGTAAATAGTGTCGAAATTGGCTTATATGGAATGACACCAAGAACTGGTGTTTGATTTTTCATTTCTCCATCAAAGAAGTTGTATTCTGATAATGTATTAAATGGGAAGTTGTCCATATCTAATACTACTGGCGATGTTGGAATTGGGACATAGTCGTCGTCAATCACTACAGGATCCACAGGATCTGGAGTATCATTATCATCATCAGCGCAAGAAAAAAGCATAGCAGAAACCAATGCTATACTAGCAATTTTTAGTAGTTTTTTAATCATGTTTAGTTTAGTTAATGCACTAATATAACAAAATTATTGATGTAGTATTTGATAATTAGCGAGTTACTCTTATAATAAGACAACTCAATTTGCTTTTATCCTACCTTTTGGGTTGAAATATTTTTAAGACATGATTTGTTTTGTAGTAATTTTATTAGGTATCAATAAATTTTGAACTACATTTTTCATTTTCTATCTTTAAGAGATTGAAAATTAATTTCATGGAAGAAAACAAAGCAAGTTACGAACAACTTGAACAAGAAAATCAGCAACTCAAAGAACAGTTAGAGAACATCGAAAGTTCTAAAAAGTCCCAAAAGAAAGCTGCAAAATGGACGCTACGTAAAGGATTTGGCGTTTTCTTAGGAAAAGGTTTAAAAGATGCAATTAAACAAACCTTAACGGAATTTAATACAGAAAAGAAAGTCTCTACTGATACAGCTTCCAACTTAGGTGCACATATTATTTGGCGGATTACACGTATTGGAATTTTTGCAGTAATTATAGCGATACTTCCAACTTTATTTTTAATCATTCAGACGGTTTATTTAGGAAACCAAAACCAGAAGATTGATAAGCAAAATGAGCTCATTACTAACCAAAATATACGCTTAGAACAACAAACGTATTTGCAGGAAGCTGGACGAAGAAGTTCGTTGGTTTTTTTATCGAGTAATGTATTGGATCAGATGTATGAAGAATTAAAAGATACATTAAATAAAGATAGAAATTTATCAGATCAATTAATTGGACGTATTGTTTCACTTTCTAGAAGTTTAAAACCTTATAAATATTTAGAAAAAGATTCTCTTTCTTTTACCATGAGCCCAGAAAGAGGTCAGTTGCTGATAAATTTAGTGCAATCTAACTTAGGAAGAACTACGTATGAAAAAATATTTGAGTCAGCCGATTTTTCTTTTTCTGAACTTAAAAATATCACTTTTGAAGATATTCCTTTTGGGCATATCAACTTATCAAACTCTATTTTTGATAAGGTGAAATTCTCTAATTGTGATTTTGGTGCGCCTGATTTTTCACAAAGTTTAATAGAAAGTTTACGTTTTGATGATTGTTTTACATACGATATGGATTTTTCAGAATCTTTTATTTATAATGTATCGTTTGATAATTTTACAGCACGTTTTTTAAAGTTAGATCTAGCTTTTGTATACAATTTTCAACTATCACAATCATTCGTATATTATTTGTCATTCTACGAGTCATATGTAACCTATTTTGATGCGGATTCCGTATATGTTGATAATTTTCAGCTTGTGCTTAATAATGGAAAATTAAAATCATATTTTGAATATTTACACCCTGAAAAGTATATTTCGTGGGAATCATTAAAATCGTATCATACTATAGATGGAGATGTTGAATTTACAACAGGAACATTTTTTGAACCATTTTTCTATGATAGTTATTTTTCGGATTATACGATGAAAAAAATAGATTCGTTCTTTACTACTAATTTTAAGACAGTGCGGATTGATTTGCAAGAAGATGTAACAATCTATGATGCTTTATTTACAGATGAACTTATCAAGCGTACAAAAGATAGTTTACAAATTACCTATACAAATACAAATGAGGAAATTACTAGAGAAAATATTTTGGAAATCAATAAGATAGATTATGAAGAAGGATTAGAAGATTATGATGATATAGATAAAGAAACGGATCCAGAGTTTTTAAAAATGAAACGAAAATATGAATTTACAGAGTTATACCTAACAAAGGGTGATTCATATAAAAAAAGAGTATATTTTGAAAATTACAGTAAAAATTCAGGGACTCGAAAAAAATACAACACCTTCAAATACAGTAAATACTACAATCTATAACGATCAAAAAATTACCACAATTCCAATCTAATTAATGCACCATTTTCTAATGTTTTAAAACTCTCAAAAAACACCTCAGTTTCTCCATATTTTGCTACGATCAGGTACTTATTTCCTTTAAAATAACTTTGTTGTACTACAACTTTAAACGCTGAGTTTTCAGAAACTTTTAATTGATGCGGATACACCAATATAGTTTTTTGTGAAGTTTCAACTTCAGGAAATAAACTCGCAGGCAACTCATTGACTTCACCAAAAAGTGATGCTACATATTTGTTTGGTGGATTTTTATAGATTTCTTCAGAATTGCTTTGCGCGATCATTTTTCCTTGTTGTAATACAATCGTCGTATCTGCAAACGAAAGTGCGTCTGTTTTGTCGTGTGTAGCCACAATACAAGTGATGTTTTCCTTTTTGAGATGTGCAAAGAGGTTTCTACGAAGCTTGTTTTTTCGGAAGTTGTCAATTTGACTAAACGGTTCATCCAACAATAACACTTCAGGTTCGCGTGCAATTGCCTTTGCTAATGCTACACGTTGCTGTTGTCCGCCACTCAATAATTTTGCTTTTACATTCGCGAACGCAGACATTTCAACCATTGCTAATAATTCCGAAATGCGTTGTTGCTTTTCTTCAGGATAGAAATTAGACAAATAGCTTCCAATGTTTTCGGCAACGGTAATATAAGGCATTAAGCCAAAATCTTGCGCTACGTATTTCATACTATCATGACCAGGCACTAAATTGTATGCTGGTCCTAAAACTTGTTCGTCTTTCCAGAAGATTTCACCTGCATTCAAATCATGCAAACCATAGATAAGTTTGAGTAAGGTACTTTTTCCACAACCACTTTCGCCAATGATTGATACATGTGTTCCTTGCGGAATCTTAAAAGAAATATCTTCTAAAATAGGAGTGTTTTTAAGATAAGAAAAGGAAACATTTTGAACGGTAAGCATATTGATTGTTTAGAAACGAGTTCAATGCAAAAATACGGAGTAAAAAGGTAATCTCGATACAATTTTTCTTCATTTCATTTCGAAAAACTACTCGATTTGACGTTTAGATTCCTGCCTGCGCAGGAATGGCAAAACCAAGTTTCACTAAAAAACCGTCAAATTGGAAATCAATTTGACGGTTTGTATATATTTCTCGATACTAAATTCTTTCAGAATTTCACTCGAAATGACGTGTTGCCATTTTGAAAATTCTGCTAGACGTATTCGAAATTAGTCCTTAAACTTTTCTAAAATTGCTTTGTTTGGCAATTCTTTGAAGCCCATATTGTATAACGTAAAGCCATAAATATCAGATATTTGCTCAATCGTTTTTGAAATTGGCGTTCCTGCTCCGTGTCCTGCATCTGTTTCGATACGAATTAATGTAGGATTGCTTCCTGATTGTTTTGCTTGTAACTCAGCAGCAAATTTGAAACTGTGTGCTGGTACAACTCTATCATCATGATCTCCAGTAGTAACCATTGTAGCAGGATATTCGACACCTTCTTTTACATTGTGTACCGGTGAATATCCTTTTAAATAATCAAACATTTCTTTGCTGTCTTCCGCAGTTCCGTAATCATATGCCCAACCTGCGCCAGCTGTAAATGTGTGGTAACGTAACATGTCTAAAACTCCAACGGCTGGCAATGCAACTTTCATCAAGTCTGGACGTTGTGTCATGGTTGCACCAACTAACAATCCACCATTTGATCCACCACGAATGGCTAAGAAATCACTTGATGTATATTTTTCTTCGATTAGATATTCCGCCGCAGCGATAAAATCATCAAATACATTTTGCTTTTGCATTTTTGTCCCAGCATTGTGCCATTTTTTACCGTATTCTCCACCACCACGAAGGTTTGGTACTGCGTAAATTCCGCCTTGTTCCATCCAAACAACATTGGCAACACTAAAAGAAGGTCGTAATGAAATGTTGAATCCTCCATAACCATATAAGATTGTTGGATTTTTTCCGTTCATTTTGATTCCTTTTTTGTGTGTAATTATCATCGGAACTTTTGTTCCATCCTTTGAAGTATAAAATACCTGATTGCTTTCGTATTCGTCCGGATTGAAGTCAATTCCTGGTTTTCTGTACACTTTAGATGTTCCGTCTTTTGGATTGTATGTGTATGTTGTACCTGGTGTTTTATAGTTTGAGAATGAATAGTATAGTATTTCATCTTCTTTGTCTCCACCAAATCCGCCAGCAGTTCCAACACCTGGTAGTTTTACTTCGCGAACCAAATTCCCGTCATAATCATATTGTAATACTTTAGAAACAGCATCTACCATATATGTTGTGAAGAAATAACCAGAACCTGTTCCTGGGCTTAATACGTTTTCTGTTTCTGGAATGAAATCTACCCAGTTTTCTGGGGCAGGATTTGACGCATCAACCGTTACAATTTTTTGGTTTGGTGCGTTCATATTTGTCATGATATACAATTTAGAACCAACATTTTCTATGACATATGAATCTGTATTTGTATGATCTAAAATAGTTATAATACCACTATTTGGTTTTGATAAATCTTTCATTAACATTTTAGTTCCAGAAGTAGAAACTCTTGGATAAATAAATAAGTAATTACCATCTTCAGTTACGCCACCACTTACATAACGATGTTTTTCAGCTTCCGTTCCACCGTAAACTATAGCATCATCTTTTTGCGGTGTTCCTAGTTTATGATAGTATAATTTGTGTTGATCTGTCTTTGCAGAAAGCTCACTTCCTTTTGGTTTGTCATAACTAGAGTAGTAGAATCCGTCATTTCCTTTCCAAGAAATTCCAGAGAATTTAATGTCTACTAATGTATCTCCAACTACTTGTTTTGAAGCAACATCCATAATGATTACTTTTCGCCAATCGCTTCCTCCTTCAGAGATAGGATAGGCAACTGTTTTTTTATCTTTAGAAAAACTTAATCCACCTCCCAAAGAAACAGTTCCGTCTTCTGAGAATTTGTTTGGGTCTAAAAACACTTCTGGTTCGCCTTCACCTTTTTGTCTGTAAATAACATATTGATTTTGCAATCCATCATTTTTATAGAAATACGTGAATTCACCTTCTTTAAAAGGAGCACCAATTTTTTCATAATTTACCAATTGTGTGTAGCGTTTTTTGATTGCATCACGAAATGGAATTTGATCTAAATAACTATAGGTTGTTTTATTTTGACCTTTTACCCAGTTTTCTGTTTCTTTAGAACGATCATCTTCGAGCCAGCGATATGGATCTTTTACGTCTGTATCAAAATATGTATCTACAACTTCTTTTTGTTGTGTGTCAGGATAAGTCACTATAATTTCTGTTTTTTCAGGTTCTTGTTCGCAAGAGAAGAAAAGTACTGCGAGACAACTAATTTTTAACAATTGTTTCATCTGGTAATGTTTTTTAGTTTTTTTATTTGTCAGATGGAATTCGCAATATAATAATCATAATAGGTATTAAAACTATTAATTCTGCTCATTTCATATGGATACTATTAGGATGGTTATACTTCAAATTTAGTCTAAAAAAAACCACTTCTGAAAAATGAAAGTGGTTTTAACAAAATGCTAAGATTTTTTATCAATAAAATAGTGGTTTAAATTGTGGCCAATGTTTGTAAATTAATATTCCGTTTAGTAAGGCTACAATAACAGCACCAATCATTCCACCTGATAAATCGAGGAAAAAGTGAAATAGTAAAATGTTTACCGAAATTGGAGCTAATAAGATAAGTGCAAAAGGAACCCACTTTTTTAATAGTAGCAATATTCCAACATAGACTTCTAAAGCACCAACTAAAGGTAAGATGTATCCTGTAGCACCTAATGAGGTCATAAAGTCGCTTGCATTTTCTGGTAAATTGGGCATTGGCATAAAACCAACTTCGTTGAAAATCATGACGAGCTTATTTGCACCAAATACGATGAGAATTAATCCTAATACAAAACGGATAATTTTAGTAAAATTCGAATTCATACACGAGGTTTTTAAGTTAGTTAACTTCAATAAGGTATGAAAAAGATTGAAGGTTTGCTAACTATTTCGATGACATGAATGATAACGACTTTGTAATAAGAAGTTGATTTGTAGTAATTTGGGAATAAAAAAAGACACTACGACTAGCGTAGCGTCCTTTGATATGAATTTTTGTTAGACTAAGTTATTGTCTACTAAATGTTGTGCAATTTGAACCGCATTTGTAGCTGCTCCTTTGCGTAAGTTATCTGCAACAATCCACATATTTAATGTGTTTGGTTGTGAACCATCGCGACGAATTCTACCAACAAATACTTCATCTTTTCCTTCAGCATAGATTGGCATTGGATATACATTTACATCCGGATTATCTTGTACTATAATCCCTGGTGATTCATGCAATAGTTTGCGAACTTCAGTTACATCAAAATCATTCTCGAATTCAATATTTACACTTTCTGAATGTCCACCAACTACAGGAATACGAATAGCAGTTGCTGTAATTGCAATAGTTTTATCGTTTAAAATTTTCTGTGTTTCACGTACTAATTTCATCTCTTCTTTCGTATATCCGTTTTCTTCAAAGACATCACAATGTGGTAATGCATTTTTATGAATTGGATATGGATATGCCATTTCGGCTTTTTCGCCAGCATATTCGCTTTCTAACTGTCGAACCGCTTTTACACCAGTTCCTGAGATTGATTGATAGGTTGAAACTACAATACGTTTTATTTTATATTTTGTGTGTAATGGTGCTAATGCAACAACCATTTGAATTGTAGAACAGTTCGGATTTGCAATAATTTTATCCGTTACTGCCAATTCATTTGCGTTAATTTCTGGAACGACTAATTTTTTTGTGTGATCCATTCGCCATGCAGAAGAATTATCTATGACTGTTGTACCAACTGCTTCAAACTTTGGAGCCCATTCTAAAGAAGTGTTTCCACCGGCAGAAAATAAAGCAATAGCTGGTTTTGCGTCAATAGCATCTTGCATACTTACAATAGGATATGTGTTTCCTTGATATGTAATTTCTTTTCCGATAGATCTTTCAGATGCTACTGGAATTAATGTTGAAATGGGAAACTTTTGTTCTGCTAATACTTTAAGCATTACAGTTCCTACCATTCCTGTTGCGCCAACGACTGCTACTTTCATGTGTTTGTTTTTATCTTTTTTTAAAATACTATTAAGCAAAATTAGGAATAATTATAGTGCGGTTTGTATAAAAATTGGGAATTATCAAAAGTTTCACAAAAAGTTATATATAAAACAAAAGCCACTCCGTAAAGAGTGGCTTTTTATATTGATATTTAAAAAAAATTATTTTTTCAATAAGTCTCTGATTTCTGCTAATAATTCTTCTTGTGTTGGTCCTGCTGGAGCTTCTGGAGCTGGCTCTTCCTTCTTTTTTGTTTTGTTGTAAGCTTTTACAATCATAAACATTACTAAACCTACAATTAATAAGTTCACAATAGTGTTTACCCAGCTTCCCCACATAATAGCATTTTCAGGCGTTGTTACCTTTCCTGCTGCATCTACAACTGCTTCCGTTAAAACGATTCTTCTTTGAGAAAAGTCTGTGTCGCCTGTAAAGTACCCTACAACTGGCATTACAATATTGCTTACAAATCCTTTTACAACACCGCCAATAGCACCTGCCATGATTACTGCAACAGCAAACTCGATGACATTACCACCAGTGATAAATTCTTTAAATTCTTTCAACATAATATTTGATTGTTAGTTATTAATTGAATCTAAATTTAGTGAAAAATAAGAGAACTTTAACATTTGTTTAGATGAAGGACTTCGTTTTTATCGAAGAAACACACGTTTTACTCGTTGAGAAACTGCTGTAAGTAATTCGTAAGATATTGTATTTATTTTTGCAGCAAGTTCTTCAGCGGTTTGTCCTTCTCCAAAAATGATGACTTCATCACCTTCATTACAACGAATGTTTGTGATATCAATCATAATCATATCCATACATACATTTCCTATGATAGGAGCTAGTTTTCCATTAATTACAACACTTCCAACACCATTACCAAATTGTCTGCTAATTCCGTCTGCATGTCCTAAAGGAATAGTTGCTGTGGTTGTGTAATCGTCAGCAACAAAAGCGCGATTATATCCAACACTTTCACCTTTTTCAATACGATGAATTTGTGAAATAATTGATTTTAAGGAAGCAACTGGTTGTAATTGTTTGTCAAATTTTGGATCGTTTCCAAAACCATATAAACCAATTCCAGTCCGAACCATGTCAAAATGTGCTTCAGGATAATTAAAAATTCCAGAAGTATTTACCATATGTAACATCGGTTTGTACTTCATTTCTTTTTCAAAAGTCACACAGATTTCTTTGAAAGTCTGTATTTGAGTTTTTGTAAAATCGTTCTCATTATGATCTTCTGAAGCTGCCATATGAGAAAGTAATGAAATTACCTTTAGTTGTTTTAGTGTTTTTAGCTTTTTTATAATATGATCTGTATCAGATTCAAAAAAGCCAAGTCTGTTGAGACCTGTGTTGAATTTTATATGAACGGGATATTCTTTTTTTCCTTGTTTTGCAGCTTCTTTCGCGAAAGCGGTAAAAATACGGTCATTATATAAACTCGGTTCTAAATTATATGAAATGGCATGTTTTAGATTAACAATTTGCGGATGTAATACTAAAATTGGTGTGGTAATTCCGGCAGCTCTTAAATATGCGCCTTCTCGGATATATGCAACAGCAAAATAATCTACTTGAAGCTCATCTTGAAGATACTTGGCTACTTCTACAGCATCGCTTCCGTATCCGAATGCTTTGACGACGGCTAAAATTTTTGTTCCTTCTTTTGTGTTGGATTTTATAAACTTGTAGTTGTGGGCTAATGCCTTAAAATTGATCTCTAAGACAGATTCTTGAATTTGTAACATTATGGTAGTTAATTGTCTGATTGTTCATTGGAAATGATTTCATGAGCATCATCAACTTCAATCTCTTTCACAGATTCTTTTAGCATTGCTTTGTAGTAAGCAGCGCGACTCAGTGGTTCGTATTCGTCAGTTTCTCCAAGTAATACAAGGTCATCACTTTTGGATTTTCTATAACTGTATTGTGCTAAGTTTCCCGTACGCGTACATACAGCATGTACTTTGGTGACATATTCGGCAGTTGCCATTAATGCTGGCATAGGTCCAAAAGGATTTCCTTTAAAGTCCATATCAAGTCCGGCAACAATAACACGAATTCCTTTATTAGCAAGATCATTGCACACGGCTATAATTCCGTCATCAAAAAACTGCGCTTCATCAATTCCGACAACATCACAATTATCAGCAAGTAAGCGAATATTTGCGGCTGCAGGAACTGGTGTAGAACGGATTTCATTCGCATCGTGCGATACTACTTTTTCATCATCATATCGAATGTCAACAGCAGGTTTAAAAATTTCTACTTTTTGCTTTGCAAACTGGGCTCTTTTGAGTCTGCGGATCAGTTCTTCGGTTTTTCCAGAGAACATTGAACCACAAATAACTTCAATCCAACCAAATTGTTCTTTATGATTTACTGTATTTTCGAGAAACATTTTGTAATTTTCAAGTCGAAAACGAATTTATACTCGTTTTTGTAAAGGTGGAACAAATTTACTAAAAAACCAAAGGTTATACAACGACATTTAGTTTAAAAGTTATGAAGAAAAAATTAGAAGGAGATTTAATAAGTATTGCGCATCGAATCCTAAAGTTAAAGGGAAAAGAAGATGTAGTTGCATTACATAAAGAAGCGAAGGAAGTTTTTGAAAAATTGTCAGTAATGCTGTTTTTTGAAGAACAATTTAAACATACAGTACCTGACTATGCCGATTCTTCTTTTTTCCAAACATTGGAAAATGTATACAATCATGAGAAGGTAGAGAAGAATGCTGAAGAAGATGATATTATTCGTCATCATTTGGTAGCTGAAGATCCAGAGCAAGATGATTTGATAGAACCATTAATGGAAACTATCAAAAATATGGTTGCCGAAATGCCAGAAGAAAAAGAACAAGAAACGCTGGAAGACATTCTAGCTGATGTATTGCCACAACCAACATTTGTAAAAAGTGAAGAAGTTGCAAAAGAGGTAGCTCAGGAAGTGGTAGCAAAAGCCGTTGCTCCAAAAGTTGAGGTCGTTGTAGAAGCTCCAAAAACGGACGACAAGCCAAAGTCGTTAAATGATCGTTTGAATACAGGAATTTCTATAGGATTGAATGATCGTATTGCATTTACGAAACATTTATTTGGTGATAATCAAGAAGATTACAACAGAGTCATTTCGCAATTGAATACAACAGCATCTGAATCGGAAGCCAAAGACTTTATTTACAATATGATTAAACCTGATTATAATAATTGGGAAGGAAAAGAGGAATACGAAACTCGCCTTATGGAAATTATTGAGCGTAAGTTCGCGTAGCAGAAAGCTATGCGAATGCTGAACTTGATTCAGCATCTTATTCATATAAACGGAGTGATTTTCTACTATTGTAAATTCTTGATTCAGAAACTTTAGTATTAAACAATAGCATTGTTAACAACGTTCATTTTTGTCTTGACACAAAAACGAACCAAAAAAGTCAAGACAATCTATAGGAAATTGCTGTGCAACATTCGTTCATGCGCTTCATGCTTGAAGCGCTGCTTCGCAATTCCGCTTTTCACTCATTATTTCTGAAGATTGCCACTTTTAACTTTTGAACATGCTTTATTATTTTAAATGAAGTTGAAGCAGTCTATATTCTAAAAGCAAAGCGATCTTGATTCTATATTCTTATAAGAATAATACTCAAAGTGATGAGATGCTGAATCAAGTTCAGCATGACGAAATATTCTCAAAAAATCTAATTTCTAGTAGTACTAGCGATCTATTTTCTAATAATTCAAATAAACCCATCCAGTTTTTTCGATGGTATTTTCTTGTAGTTTTAGGATGTAAAAATAGGTTCCTACAGGCAATTGCTGGTTTTTCTTGAAGAGTACAGTTCCTTGATTTGATGTTCCATTCCAATCGTTTTCATAGTTTCGAGTCTTGTAAATAATTGTTCCCCAACGATTAAAAATGATCAATTCATTGTCTGCGAAATTCTCCAAACAAGCTATTTCCCAAACATCATTCACGTTGTCATTATTTGGTGAAAAACCATTCGGAATTTCTAAACAATCAGGTAATGTAATTGCTTGTGCTGTGTTATTTGCCGCATCTAAGTCAATTTCAGCTTGACTGATAATTTGAACAGTATTCATATAATCATCACCATCAACAACGGTAACCGTTATAGTTAATGTTGCCGAATTTCCTGCTGGAAGCGTTGTAATTGTCCATAATTGTGTCGGAACATCATATATACCTAATGTTGTGCTATGCGAAACATATTGGTAACCATTTGGAAGCAACTCTTCAATAACAATATTTGTTGCATCGTCTGTACTAGTATTGGTGATTGTAATTGCAAATTCGATCGTTTCTCCAATAGATGGCATTTCAGTATCAACTGTTTTTTCAATGCTTAGATCGATACAGGTTACAGTAGTAACAGTTACTATTGCTCTACTTATTCCAGAGCAATTATTTTCGTTAATGACTTCAATTTCATACGAAGTATTTGTGGTGAGAACTGGTGTTTCATACGAAGTTCCTGTATGGATAATTTGACTAGGATTTGAAGATTCGTACCAATTATATGTATATAAATCGTTTGGATTGTTGATGGTAAGTATTGTTGCATTTCCCGTACAAATTTCGGCAGCATCAATAAGTACATTTACATCAGTATGAATGTCAAAAACGGTAATTTGTAATGTTGTTTCATCATCATCGGCAAGTCCATCACTTAAATCATCTATATCAAAACTTGTCGTAACATCACTGTCTAAATCTTGTAGACTTGTGGAAGTAATTTCTGTGGTATTTTCATATTGATTCGTCAAAGATGTATCAATAGGTAAAATAGTGGCAATGATTTCTGCTGTAAATGTATTATTTCCAGCTGTAGCTGAAATGGACATATTGGAAAGCTCCCAAATTCCTGTTGCATTTGTATATGTTCCGCCTGCATTATCTGAACTATAGGTAAAGCCTAAAGGATTTAAAAAATGTTCTATAGAAACAGAAGTGGCAGCATCCGGACCATTATTTGTAACAGTTAACGTGAATGTAATTTCATCACCTTCACAATAATCTATTTGATCCGCTACTAACGAAATTTCTAAATCGGCACTTGGTGGAAGCGGTAATACATTTAAGGTTGCAAATACATTGGTAGCATCAATATTGTTTAAGTTTGAAAAGTTTAAAAATTCATTCGTATACAAATCACTTGTAGCAGAAGTTACTAAGACAGCAAAGGTACATTCGGCAACGCCATTCGGAAATACTAAATTGGCAATTCCGACAAAATCATCAGTAGTTAAGCCAACAAAATCAGCTGTACAACCATTACTATTTACCCAATACGGATCGCCAGCTAAGACAACACCAGCTGGTAAATTATCAGTAAACGAAATGCCAGATTGTGCTGTATTTCCAGGAATATTAGTCACTGTAAACGTGAGTAATGATGTTTGTGAAGCTAAGATTTCATCTGGTACAAAGCTTTTTATTACTTGTGGAGAAATAACTTGAATACTTGAAATAGAAATATTTGTACTCGGATCAAATTCACCATTATTTGAAGGATCGGGTTGTACTTCAGCTACATTATTAAAAGATCCTCCATAATTTGGTGCAGTTACAGGAATTCGTAATTGTATGGTAGCATCAGGATCTAATATTGGTATAATACCGTCAATGACATTTCCATTTACATTAAATGTACTTACGCAGGTTGCATTTCCACTTGTTACAGTACATGTTGGTGTTCCTGTAATAGTAAACGCATTATTGATTGTACTACTAAATGTGGGATTGGTAGCTGTGGAACTCACTACACTATTGGTAATATCAATAACCCATTCAAAATTAGTATTAATTGGTACTGTTGGTACTGAAGGAAATGTTTGAATAATTAAATCGACGCAAGGTGTTAAATAACTTGCTTCAGAAGCCATTCTGTCAATATTGCCATCTACTACTGAAGCCATTACTGTATTCACAACTTGGGTAACTTCACTTGA
Organism: Kordia sp. E; assembly: GCF_056033805.1. Classification (NCBI taxonomy): domain Bacteria; kingdom Pseudomonadati; phylum Bacteroidota; class Flavobacteriia; order Flavobacteriales; family Flavobacteriaceae; genus Kordia; species Kordia sp. E. Next base: position 884,762 of record NZ_JBRASR010000002.1, on the reverse strand, counting down.
ACATTCTGGTGTCCAATTCACGACAACTTCGAATGTAATAGAACTTTCGGGTGCTAATACCCAGTTTTCATCAGCGGTAATTTCCCAAAAAACGTCGTCAGCTTCTGTAAACTCCATACCTATATTAGCATTTGTAATATTGATACAATCGGCAGTTCCTGTAGTTTCAATACAGTTTACAGATTGCAAAACGGCAGTTATTGTTGTAGTTTGCATTTGTGGAGGCATTCCATACAAATCAGTTATTGTGAATGGAACGGAAATCAAGTTTTCATTAGTTAATGTAATATGATATGTAATATCGCCCCAAGGAATAGGCTGATCTTCAGAACTACCTAATGGAGGTGCAGGATCTACTTGTGTTTTGGTAAGAATAATATCTGTAGCAACAATACATTCATCAGTTCCCATAGATTGTGGAGCAAAAACACTTCCAAATTGATTGTTATCATTTGGAAAACAATCTAAATGTTGTAGCATATTAATTGTACTTCTATATGGAGAAGAAATAATAGCATCCGTTGGACAAATGGGTTCTATGAAGCGAACAACAGTTCTTGTTATAAAATATGCATCAGAAGGAATCATAAAGTTTTGTACTTCCCAAAATTGTCCAGAAGCACCAATTTCATAAGTAACATCTGCACAACTGATTCCACCAAAAGCGCCAATACATTCTACAGATATAATTTCCCAAGTCACACCAATATTTTGAAAAAATGCTAAAATGAACGTATCCAAAGGACCATTATTTGTTACTGTTGTTTCAAAAGTTACCAGTTGATTATAATCAGAGATAATTACGCCAGATGAAGGATCTGTCAAAATTGTAGAAATACTAACATCTGTACAAGGACAAAGCGTAGAGAAAAGTAAATCTGTGAATTCAAAATTAGAAGTAATACTTGCAACAGTATCATTTTGAAAATCTACACTAGCAAAGCTTCTTCCAATAATTAAATCTGAAACTTCTCCACAATTACCTTCAAAATATGCATAGGTAACACTAAAGGTGATACTAGATTGTGATGGAAATACAATTTCATTCTCATAACTATACAATATTTGTGTAGGAACAATGACCGTTGGACTTCCACTAGTAACACCTAAGTCTGTTGGACATGCTGCACCATTTGTCGTTCCAATACAAGAAACAGAAATCAATTGTACAAGCGCTGTTCCATTTACAGAACTTGATTGTATAGATTGTAATAAATTAAATCCACTAATAGGATATTCAATAGTACTATTATTTGTAATTGTAACTTCAAAAGTAACCTGATCGCCCCAAGCTGTAATTCCAGTACCAGATGCTGGCGAAACTTGCTCATAATCAATCGCAAAATCAATTGGAATATCATTTACATCCATAGATACAATTGCAATATTACTATCGGGCATTGTATCTGTTGTTCCTGAAGGTGGCAATACTTCTGCAGTTGTTGAAATTCCTCCTAATTCTGTAGGCGCGCGTAAGTTAATCCGTATCTGTACGCTCGAACTCGTAGGCATATTAGGCAGCAATCCTGTAACAGTATCTGTTCCATTATCAAAAGTTAAATTCGTAGCCAAATCTGCGCCACCTATTGAATTGATACTTTCTACAGATACAAACATAACATTTGGATGTAATTGTTGCGAAAATGTAGCGTTCGTAACCGAGTTTCCTGAATTACTAATGGTAGTTACATAACTAAATTCTTGAAATAAAGATACATTCGGAATAGTGCTTCCAGTATTATCAACGACTTCAATACTTACAGATAAGTCAGTAGATTGACTCCATAACGTTGTAGTTATCAATAAGAAAAATAGGTAAAAAAGTCGGTTCATATGTATTTTAAAGATACGCAAAATGTTAAAAGGTTGCGTATATATAACAATAAATATAGGGGAAATACGACTTATACTTTTTTTAATAGTTACTTTTGAATTGAAATTTAATGATAACTTCAATTTCTAAATTTAGCATTGATGAAACTGTACATCGTTCCTACTCCAATCGGAAATTTACAAGATATGACCTTTAGAGCCGTTACTGTTTTAAAGACTGTGGATGTAATTTTGGCAGAAGATACTCGCACTAGCGGAAAACTCTTAAAGCATTTTGAAATTAGTACACACATGCAAAGTCATCATATGCATAATGAGCATAAAACGACAGAAACGTTGATAAAACGTATGCAAGCTGGTGAAACCTTTGCATTAATTAGCGATGCCGGAACACCTGCAATTTCTGATCCTGGATTTTTGCTTACACGTGAATGTATTGCGAATAATATTCCTGTAGAATGTTTGCCTGGCGCAACGGCTTTTGTGCCTGCATTAGTGAATAGTGGATTGCCAAATGATAAGTTTGTATTTGAAGGATTTTTGCCTGTAAAAAAGGGAAGACAAACGCGATTTAAAATCTTAGCAGAAGAAACACGCACCATGATTTTCTATGAATCGCCACACAAACTAGTCAAAACCTTGGGACATTTCTGTGAATATTTTGGCGAAGATCGACAGGTTTCAGTTTCCCGCGAACTCACAAAACTCTACGAAGAAAACATTCGCGGAACCGCAAAAGAAGTGTTAGCACATTATCAAAACAAAGCACCAAAAGGTGAAATTGTTGTGGTGGTTGAAGGAAGAAAGTAGATTTCTCAGATTTTTAGATCGCTAACGCTATTAGAAGTAAGACCGTTTCGCTTTTAGATTGTTTAACCATTCTGTCATTCCTGCGTAGGCAGGAATCCAAATACTTATTTTTGAAATAAGGTGATAATTGATGTAAATTTCTCAAAATCAGAAACCACTAAGAATAGTAATATAACTATTATAGGTATGATAATTAATGCTATGTATTTGACTACGAACTTAATTGATTTATATAAATACTTTCCTTTTAAATTTAGATTGAAATTCATGATTCTTCGTTTAATAGATTCAAAACTAAAACCTAGGCTTTTAAAAAAATAGGACATAAAAAAAGTAAAAACATAACTACTTAAAATACAGAAAGTTAGTAAGTGTGAGTTAAAAACACATTCGTGAATTCGTGGCAAAACAAGTGAGATTCCGAATCAAGTTCGGAATGACGTTTGAAGTTTTAAAGAACCCAACACCCAAAAGCAAAGCGACCAAAAACCAAATACCTAAAAAAAGCTTAACAAGCCATATCCAAAATTCCACGCAACGAAAACACATTCTTATGAATCATACGCTTGGTTTTTTTAAACAAGCTTTTTACAATGCCTTTACCTTGTTGTATGATATGAAAAACCTTCTCAAGCATTTCAAAATCGCGTGATGTATAGTCTTTCAAACACAAAATATAAGGCAACTCATTTTCACTCGTCAAATACCGAACGCCAGCTTTAATTGCTACATGTTGACCACGATTTTTTTTCACATCAATAATTGAAATCGGAACCGTAACTTCTTCCTTAATCTCTTTCAATAATTCGAGTGTTTTGTCAGTACTTCCGTTATTTACAAAACAAACATGAAACTTATTTTTCTTAGACAATAATTCGGTAAACTTCTGTATATCAATTGCCATTTCGTCATTACGGAATATTATTAAAATTCCAATCTTCATTTTGTAAATTATTTTAAGGTTTAGGGGAAATAGGGGAAACGTGTTATTATTATTTAGAAATTTAAGCAATCTCAAAACCTGTATTCACTTCTTTAGCTGAAGCTTTTTTTTTACTTCTGTACGACCAAGCAATCTGACCCAATTGACCAATAATCTTGATAGAATCTTTCATTGATAATTTAGAACCATCTGCATGAATCCAACGTTTCAAAGGCTTCTCACACATCATAGCACGCGCTTTGTCCAATCCGAAATGTCTACGCATACGCATAAATATTTCTACATCAAACAACCATTTCGTTATAAACTTCTTATCGAATGCAAGATTAATTATGTCTTTATGAAAAATCTTCGCTCCACATTGTGTGTCTTTAAAGTTCATTGATAAAATATTTCTAATGATGAGGTTTATTGTTAAACTGATAATTTTACGCGCAGATTCTTTCGTAATATTTGCGCCCATTCTACTAATTCTAGAACCACTTACAATTTTAAATTCTGAATCTTCAATCGTAGAAACTAAATCATCAAAATCTGACAAATCAGTAGACAAATCCGCATCTAAAAACCCGATATAATCTAAGTCTTCTTGTTGTGCCATATGCAACATTCCCAGACGAACTGCTTCTGCTTTTCCGCCATTCTTCTCACAATCATACACAGTAATAAAATCCTCTCTACCTTTCTGCAAATTGTGTAAAACTTCTAAGGTTGCATCTTTACTTCCATCATTTACAAAACACAAACGATATCCTGAATTACGATCTACGAAATCGGTAAACTCTGTACTCAATAAACGTTCTGCTTCATTATAACAAGGAATCACAACACCAACACATCGTTGTTGAATCATTACATTATTGGTATTTGTAATAGTAGCATGTTGAGGTACACCAATCAATCGTTTTACACGAGCGCAAACTTCATTCAAGCTCAGCGGTTTTTTCATATAATCGTTAATTCCTAAATCGAAACCTTCTGTAATCATTTCATCATCTGTATTTCCCGACAAAACCATTACTGGAGTTGTATCTTTCTTATCTTTTCGAATATGTTTTACGATTTCCATTCCAGAAACAGTTGGCATGTTCATATCTACAATCACTAAATCGGGTTGAAACGTATCGTACAATTCCATTCCTTTCAGCGCGTTTGTTTCTGTTAACACTTCATATCCTAATTCAGCCAATCTGCTTTCTAAAGGAATCAAAACTAATTTCTGGTCGTCAATAGCTAAAATTTTCATAGTGTTATATATTTAGTTAGATTATTATAATTTGAGTAATATTCGTTTGTATTTGTCTTGTTTTCCGAATGACTTACAGGTCAAAAGTAGCTCAGATTCAACTGAAAAAGTCGCCAGAATGCCCAAAGTGAGATTTTCTTTAGACGAAAGGAAGTTTACTACAGTCCAATTAAAAAAACAGTGCTTTATATTTACAATATCGAAAAAGCATTACGTTTAAACATGAAAGAGACTACAAACAAACTATTACTATTGGCACTACTTCTCGGAGTTGTGTTTCATGGTACGGCTATCTTTTTTACGTTGGAAACTACGTATGATGCATTAATCCATTTATTCTTTGCCGATCATTACGCAAACAGTTGGTTTGAACCTTGGAGTTATAAATGGTATACAGGATTCTCTGTAATGAGTTATCCGCCGTTAGTGCATCAATCTATTGGTGCGTTATCACTTCTTGGCGGATTAAAATTTGGACTCTTTACGGTTGCCATTATTGCAGTAATATTATTTATTACTGGTGTATATCGTTTCTCATTACTCATGACTGGAAATAAAAGAGTTGCTGGTTACGCGGCAATTCTAGCAGTTTTCTCATCATCGTTTTTAGAAACTTTGCACATATTTGGACAATTACCAAGTATTGTTGGAATTGCTATATTAATGCACGCATTGCCAGAAATATATTTATGGTTAAAAACAGGAAAATATAAATACCTTTTTACGTCGCTTTCGCTAATTGCGGTTACGGTAACATCACATCATGTAACGCCAATCTTCGGAATGATATTTTTCATATTTCCATTAATAGGAATGGTCATTATGGATGCTTCTCGAGAAGAAGTAAATTCCTTTAAAGAAATTACATTTATAATATTCTGGAGAAACTTCTGGAAGCTTTTCAAACGTATTGTTGGTTTCGGAATGCTGTCATTAGTAACCATTGTCGGATGTATTCTTCCATATTGGATCAACTCAAAAAACAATCCAATTACGCAAGTGCCAATTCCACATGGTTCACGTGATAACTTTCTAGAAATTACATCATCAGGATTGGTATTCTTTTTAATTCCTTGGGGAATTTTACTCTTTCTGTTACCATACATCTTTTACAGATATTACAGCAAACGGTACTTGTTTTTTGGTTTATCAATCACGTTGCTATTTATATTAGGAACTGGCGGAACAACATCAATTCCACGTATGTTATTGGGTGAAACAGCTTTCAATATCTTAACCTTAGATAGATTCACATTGTGGGCTTCTATTATGTCGTTGCCGCTTTTTGGTGAGTTTGTATATCGTTTTGTAGAAACAGATCTAAAAGGATTATTACAGGGAAAATTTGGTACAATATACCATAGAATTATTGGCAGCGGATTGGCAACTTTGTTTGTATTCATGACGGTTTTTACGATGAGTTTAGGGTATTTCAGACCTTCACAACCACAAAAAATAAAGATGTTACCTATTGTAAACTTCCTCAATCAAGATGATCATGATCAATGGCGTTATTTAACGCTTGGTTTTGGCGATCAAATGGCTTGGTTATCTGCACAAACAAATGCAATGACTGTTGATGGAAACTATCATTCGGCGCGTCGTTTGCCAGAATTGACAACGCGACCAATAGAACGTTTAGAAAACTCAAAATTCAAAGGAGTTGCTGGGATTGGTTCATTGCAACAATTTTTAACAACACCCGAAAAATACAATCTAAAATACATCTTCTCAAACGATAAATTTTACGATCCAATTCTCTATTTCTGTGGTTGGCAACGATTGCCACAATTAGAAAACGGTGTGATGGTTTGGGAAAAATTGAATGTTCCGCCTTTATCTTCGATTCTGCCAAAAGATGACATTTCAACCTGGCAAAAACTCTTATGGGGAATTGTGCCATTTCTCACATTGATATTGGCATTTGTATTAAACATTCAACCCATCTTTCTGAGGTATATTCAGCGAAAGCGAACAGATTCGCAAGAATATTTACAATTCAATAAAAGCTATAGTAAGTTTTCAATAAAGGTTGTGAAAACAAGTCATATTTGGGCAATTATTTTAATTGGAATTTTAGGATTTGGAACGTATCAATTCTACATAAAAAATGATGGACAACGTTCGCCTGAAAATGTAGTGAAAGCCTATTATGATGCACTCGATTTTAAAGAATTTGAAAAAGCACACAGTTTTATCAATCCAGAAAATAACTTGACTATTGCGCAATACATGTTAGAAATTTCATCTACAGACGGATTGTTGAGTTCATATGCAAAACTAGATGCGATAGAAACGGAAATCACAAAAGAAACCGATAGTTTGGCTACGATGAAAGTCAATACAAAATGGATTACACCATTAGAAAAAATTGAAAAAACAGACTATAAAACGATTGTAAAACACAACGGGAAATGGTTTTTAGAAGCAGAAACAATAGAAGCCGATTTGCCGCCAGATCAGTTATTCTCTACCAATAAAACGGCCTATTTCAATCATGGAAGACGACGCATTACTACGGAGCAAACTTATCATGAAGATGTATTAAAACAACCAGTTTTAGAAATCATTTCTGCAAAACTAGTCAATCATAATGGGCATTACGCCATTGTAGGTGAAGTACAAAATATAGACAATGTGCCAGCCGATGTTGTGTTAAAAGGAACGTTGTACAATGATGCAAATGTGGAATTGGCAACCTACAATGCAAAATATCATATGAAGCATAAACTCATGCCAAAAGAAGTGACTTCGTTTCGTATTAATTTTGAGGGAATTGCATGGTCTAAAACAAAAGATTCCATTCCAGAAACCTTTAATCCAGATGAATTTACGCCTGTGGAATTAGCAGATACACCAACAAAATTCAACTTGCAAGCTGCTGGAAATGTTTCAGGTTCTGATTTATATAAAAACATAGTGTTGAGCGATTTGAATATTGATCAAAAAACAATCAAAGGAAATCTGTTCAATAGTGGATTGCAAGAAATTACGGTTCCACAATTATTGGTGACATACTATGACGAAAACAAACAACTTTTGTGGGTTGATCATCTATTCTTAGATAAAGGAATCAGACAGCAACGCAAGCAACCTTTTAGTTATAAAATATCAGGAAATGATAGTATAAAAATTATCAGTTCGGATATGGAAAACTGTTACGTAAATGGTTTACCAAACGAAGACATTTCTGCCAAAATACTATCAAATAGAAAACAACAACAAGTAGTACAAAAAATAACGCATTCGGTGTACAGTTATGTAAAAATTGAAACGAACGCGTATATCGGAAATCCAAAATGATGAACTTAAAATATATACTATATAGCTTTTTCTTATTTGCGTCAAGCGCGAATGGACTCAGTGCGAATACAAACGAAGGAATTCAATTAGAAACTTCCGAACAAGCATTTACGGCTGGCGAAACCATTGTATTGAAATTCTCGGGAACGCAAGATGCTTCCATTCAATTGTATTGCGCCAATAGTTACGGAACAACTTTAGTGAGTCCAAAAGTGGAGAACAATCAATTGCAATACACAATTCCAACGCAGCTTTGTAATAAAATCGGCGTAGTAAATTGGAAATTGCTAGATCAGAAAACATCACTTTCAGGAACATTTACAATCAATTCACAAGCAAAACCAGTTTCAATGGAAACCTATGTTGGTCCGCCAAGTATTGCGGCAGGCGGAAACGATTATACGATGTTAGTTGTAATTCCAACAGATGCATTGGACAATCCTGTAAAGGAAAATACGGAAGTTAATTTGCAACGTCAATTTTTAGCAAACGAACAGCAAGAAACGATTCTGACAAAGAATTTAATTGCGTATAAAAACATCTATTCGCCAATAGAAAGTGGTAGAATGTTACTAGCAACCGAATGTTTGGAACTGAATTCTAAAGAATATACAGTACATGTTATGCCTGCAATTTCCACAGATTTTGAGATTTTTGCCAAACGTTCACATGAATATGCTGATGGAAATCAAATTACGACGTTTACAACTTCAGTCTTAAAAGATGAACACAACAATATTGTAAGTGATGGAAGTTATGTAACGTTTTACATTACAAACGCAAGCGGAAATATTTTGAAAACCTCGGGAATGACTATTGATGGCGTTGCAACGGCAAAAATGTTGCATCCAGATCATGAAGAAACTTGGAATGTAAAAGCATCCGTAACAGGAATTTCGGAAAGCAATACGATTTCGCTTACCTACAAAAAAGTCATTGAAGATTTCACGATTGCATTCTCAGAAAATAATAGAAATATAGAAGTTGGACCGTTAAAAAGTTTTATGAATCAACTAATCCCAGATGGTTTACAAGTCAAAATGACTGTTTCTCAACAGGGAAAAACAATTAAGGAATATATAAAAGAATCGCGTGATGGCTTTGTGAATTTTGAATTGAATCCGAACATTTTTAGCAATGGAAACTATGATTTAGAAATTACAACAGCAGGAATTACGAAAACAGTAAAGGGGAAAAAACTATGGTAAAAGCAGACAAAAATATCATCCGTGGATTCTTAGTGTTTTCATATATGTTCATCATTTCGGTATTGATTTTCTTAATCAGCAGTTCATTTAGTTACCTAAATACGGGCGCAGACAGAAGTAAAATGTTCCATACGGAAGTTAAAAAAGCAGAAGTCTATCTACCAAAAATGGTTTGGACTGAAGATGGAAACGAAGGCAGAAAACTAGATGAACAAACACTTGCGAAGATTGAAAACGATTACTTAGATGCTTGGTATGTAAAAAATGTAGCCTATAAAACCAACCAAACTACTGGAATTGATGATTTTTACACGGACAGCGCACGCAAAAATGTTTTTGCGTTCATAGCACAAAATAAACAAGAGAAAGTTACTGTAAATGCAACGACACTTTCGCATCAACCGAATATAGAATTCTTTAGTGAAGATGGACAACTCATTGTATTGAAAGATGAAAATGTAGTAGAATACAAGCAATTGTACAAAGATGGAAAGTTTTTGATGGAAACTACAGAAATGGCGAATTACAAAGCTGTTTTATTATTGGAAGATGGTTTTTGGCGTGTGCGTCATTTGGTAAAAGAAACGGTGAAAACTATTGATACATCATCGGAAACAAAAGAAGTTTCCAACTTGAATATAAAAGGTGTCAATTACTATCCGCAAGCAACACCTTGGGACATGTTTGGTGATCAATTTGGTATTGAAATTATCAAGAATGACTTTGATATTATAAAAGAAGCTGGTTTAAATACGATCAGAGTATTTGTACAATATGAAGATTTTGGGAAAGCGAATGTATTTGAAGAAAAGCTTCAAAAACTACAAGAAGTTTTAGATGCTGCAGAAACTAAAAAACTCAAAGTTGTATTGACACTTTTCGACTTTTACGGAAACTACGATGTATTAGATTGGACATTGACGCAGCGACATGCAGAAACGATTGTTTCCACGTTTAAAAATCACAATGCAATCTTGGCTTGGGATATTAAAAACGAACCAAATTTAGACTTTGAATCACGTGGAAAAGAAAACGTACTAGCTTGGTTAGAGAATATGATATTCTTAGTAAAATCAATAGATGACAATCATTTAGTAACGATTGGTTGGTCAAACACAGAAAGTGCACATTTGCTACAAGACGAAGTAGATTTTGTATCATTTCATTACTATGAAGACAAAGCTAATTTTGAAAAAGTATATGTAGATTTAAAAGCAAAAATACCTAACAAACAAATCATTTTAGGTGAATTTGGACAATCTTCCTACGGTGGGTTTTGGAAACCATTTGCAGGTTCTGAAACCAAACAAGCAACCTATTTCAAAGAAATGCAGCAAGTTTTAAAAGCGCAAAACATTTCATTTATGTCCTGGACATTATATGATTTTGAAGACATTCCGAGCTTGGTTGTCGGGAATCGTCCGTGGCGCACAAATCCACAGAAAAAGTTTGGGTTTATTGATAAGGATGGGAAAAAGAAAGCGGCTTTTGAGTTTGTGATTAACCCTAATTAAATGAAATCCATTCAATTAAGAATATTCTTATTGTTTTTTTTATTAAATTAGATACAGCAAGAGTATATAAGAAATAAGAATAAAAAATGGGATTAGAAAAACACAGAAGAAAACGATATAAAGTTGCTACATATAAGTTTAGCAACTTCTTTGATAATCTTTTTTATTCAAAGGTAAAGAGAATTAGAAGTAAACTATTAAAAAAATCATCGATCAAAAAATATAAAAAAGATGTTCAAGTTATTCAATTGAATAATGCTTTAGCTAATGGAAATGAACTATATAGTTATATTTATTTGGATACTGATAATGTAAAATTATCAGAAGCATATTTTGAAAAGTTGAAAACAGTAATTGAGCTTTTAGATTTTGAAATTTCACGTGAAAAAGATCCCATAAAAGGTTCTTGGATAAAAAAATTTTGGATAAAAACTAGAGAGGTTTTAACGGGGCAACAGATTGTTGATAGATTAGAAAAAATAGAAAGAGGAATAGAATTAAAACATATTGACAAAGTACAATCAGAAGTGGATCTTAACATTTCGCAAGCAATTTCAAACCTTTTATCATCCACTAAAGATATTCCAAATTTCTCAACGCTTGTAGGTAGCTTATTATTTGCAAAAGCTACTTTAGCTAATGGACAGCCAATAGTATTTGCTCAAACACTCACACAAGAACAATTGAAAATAGTAAAAGATAACCCATCTTTGATGCATAAGCCTTTTGATTTGATAAACAGAATGGAAAAAGCAAAGATGTTAGCAGAACAGAAACAAAAAAAGTTAGCAGGAAAGTAGTTCATCGTATTACTCTAAAAATCCACCAATTCCTTCAAAGAAACCTCCAAAGCCCTGGCAATCTCTAACAAAGAATACAATGTTGGATTAACTCTTCCGTTTTCTAGTTTTTCCATGGCTTGTCTGTCTTTATTGCAAGCGCGCGCCAAATCAGACTGATTCCAACCTTTCTGACTTCTTAATTCAACAATACGTTGACCGATTTTCTTTTTAAGTTCTTCTTTATTCACAAAAACAAATGTCAACTAATTATACGACAATTTTGTCATACAAAAGTTTGACAACTCAATAATTCTAATTATATTCGTCATATAATAATACGACAAAAATATGAAGAAGCATAGAATTTTAAAAATACACAACAAGTTTCAGTTAAGAGCTTGGAATACGACTACGATTGTGCCAGAAATTAGATTGGAAGGAAAATGGTTGGAAGAATTAGGTTTTAAATCGGGAAATAAAGTTGTCATTGAACAGCAACAGAATAAATTAGTAATTACGTTACAAAAGTGATCTCGATACAATTTTTCTTCGTTTCTCTTCGAAAAACCACTCGATCTGACGATTTGGGAAAGATTCAAGAATTTAAAGCACTTCTATATGGATTCCGCATCAAGTGCGGAATGACAAAATACGTAAAATCTAAAAGCGAAGCGGTCTGATATAAAATATTTAAAACTAAGAAGTTAGTTTAAACTAAATATTTAGTTATATTTGAGTGCAATCAAAAAAATAAATTAGAATGTATTCAAAAGTGTTTGTCAAATTATGTTTAGCATGTATTGTATTTATAGGGTTTTGGAGTTGTTCGGAAGCTCCAAAAACCATAGAAACGATAGAGTTTTCCACAGAGTATAAATTCAATTCACAAATTCAAGAAAAGCTAGAAAAAGATACGTTAGCTTGGAAACATCAAATTTCAGCTTCAGCCTATGCAACAAAAGGAGATTATAAAAACGCTTTGTTACAATGGGATTTGGCAATGCGTGGACGCGAACGAAACTATACAAAACAACAGATAGATTCATTACAAGCGATTTATTCTATGATAAATGCAAAGGATTTTATTGTTTCGGAAGCTGCGAAAAATCAAGTAGTGATTATCAATGAAGCACATCACAATTCTATGCATCGTGCTTTTACAAAATCCTTATTAAAAGATTTATATGATGTTGGATACAGATATGTAGGATTGGAAGCTTTGGGTAATGGAGTTTATTTAGATCCAGATTTAAATAAAAGAAAATATCCTATTCAGAAAACAGGAAATTATATTAAAGACCCACAATTTGGCGATTTGATTCGAACTGCTTTGGAACTTGGTTTTACAGTATTCCCGTATGAACAAACAAGTAATGCAAATGGAAAACAGCGTGAAATCGCGCAAGCAAAAAACATTCAAAAAGTCATTGAAAATGATCCAAAAGCAAAGTTTCTAATTCATTGCGGATTTGATCATGCGTTGGAAGGAACACATCGTTCTTGGGAAAAAGCAATGGCAGGAAGACTTAAAGAATATACAGGAATTGATCCGCTAACAATCAATCAAGTTATGTATAGCGAAAGAGGGAATTTGAAATATAATCATCCAATGTTGAAAGCATTCGAGATCAAAACACCTTCAGTTTTACTTGATAAAAAAGAGAAACCGTATACATATACACGAAGAGAAACGTGGTCAGATATTGCTGTTTTTCATCCAACGACAATATATGAAGACAACAGACCAAATTGGCTTTTTACCAATGGAAATCAAAAAGTTGTCGTTGATTTAAAAGCTATTGAAATAGAGTTTCCTGTGATGGTTTTAGCGTATAAAAAAGGAGAAGATATTAAAATTGCTGTTCCTGTTGATATCACAGAAGTTGAAACAAAATCTTCGGTTTGTACGTTAGGTTTGAAAAAAGGAAACTATGAAATTGTGGTTACTAACGGAAAAGAATCTGTGAAGTTTTTGAAAGAAGTAAAGTAGTTTTGTTGTTACAAAGTAGATTCCGCAATAAATGCGGAATGACAAAAGTGTTTCTAAGTAAGATCTCGATACAAAATTTCATACTGAAATTCCACTTGATCTGACGGTTTGGAAAAAGATTCAAGAGTATAGACTCAAGACTTTTCTGATGTCATTCCTGCGTAGACAGGAATCCAAGGTGTTTCAGAGTAGATTCCGCAACAAGTGCGGAATGACAAAGCGTAAAAAGAGAAGAAAAACCTAGTTACGTTATACTGAACTTGATTCAGTATCACATAACAGTGAGAAACAATTTAAAATTCAACATTTAGAATTTAGCATAACAAAAAGTCTAACATCTAAGAACGGAATTATCCAAAAGCTTTCCCGCCATAATCGCTTCAAATTGTTCCAGATACATATCAGTTATACGTTCCATAGGAAATGCAGTAGCGGCTTTGTAATTGGTTTTACCAAGGGAAATTCTATATGCATCGTTGGTTACAATTGCTTCAATGGCAGTTGCCAAGCTATCTACGCTTGTAGGTTCAAAAAATTCTCCTCTATAACCTTCATCTTTTACTAGCAAAGCTAAATCGCCCAAGTCTGGCATAACAACCGCTTTTCCGTAACTTCCAGCCTGATGTAAAACCCCAGAACTTCCAGTAGTAGCTGTATACGGAAATACAACAACCGCACTTTCGTTGAATATTGTTGCAACGTCTTCTTCTTTAACATAACCTGTAAATGTTAATTGCGGAACGTGTTTGTATTGCTCTTGTGCGTTTGCCAAATATCCTGGTACATTTGGGTTGTCGGTTCCTGCAATAACTATTTCTAAATCGAGTCCTGAAGTTCTGCGAACTTTTTCCACAGCTTCAATCATAGCTTCTACTTTTTTGTAGGTTCCAAATTTTCCAAAAGCCATTACTTTTAATGGTCCATCTGGTAAATCAAAAGATGGTTCTTGTGCAATTTCAAACGTTCCATGTGGAATCATGGTTACGTTATCTGCTAAGTATTTGGCTTCCAGTACATCTACATATTTCTGCATGGTTACAGCAACAGTATCTGCTTTTAAAAGCAATCTTGTTAAGTTTGCTCCAATATAACTATATGTTTTTTGTAATAGTTTATTTGAGGTAAATCCTGCGCTTTTCAAATCAACTTCTTCCAAGATATTGTGTAATAAAACAATGTTAGGAATTCCTTTGATTTTGCAAACTAGCGGAAGCATCAAACCTAAGGCTGCGGCTACTTTTTTGTCACCAAACTTCATAAACTGCAAGTTGAATAAAACAGCATCTGGTTTTGTTTGGCTGATTGCTTTGGTTACCGAAAATAGATTTGTATAACTATTAAACTTCCAGCATTCCTTCACCGTAATTTTACAACCAGCTTCTGAAAAGTTCAAATCTTTAGCTTCAGGTGTCGCATCTGTCAACAAAACGATTTCCGTAATATTTTCCTTCTGGCGAAAGCTTTTCACTAGGTGATATGCGTATTCGTTTAAGGTTACTTTACTTGGTGGATATGCTGTTACGATTGCTAACTTCATGAGATCTAGTTTTTTAGTTATAGTACAAATGTGCATTTTAAACCTCTGAAAAATAGACGAGTTGTGCCGAAATGCGAGTATGTTTAGATGAAAGGTAAATAGGTTTAGATTTCTTTTTTTAATGATTCAAGAATATAGAATCAAGAGTCAAGACTTTTCTGATGCCATTCCTGTGAAGACAGGAATCTATGGTGCTTCAAAGTGGATTCCGCATCAAGTGCGGAATGACACAAAATTTCATACTGAAATTCCTCTCGATCTGACGATTTAGGAATTAGATAGTATCCATCATACTGAACTTGATTCAGTATCACATAAGAGTGAG
Source organism: Kordia sp. E (assembly GCF_056033805.1). Classification (NCBI taxonomy): domain Bacteria; kingdom Pseudomonadati; phylum Bacteroidota; class Flavobacteriia; order Flavobacteriales; family Flavobacteriaceae; genus Kordia; species Kordia sp. E. The sequence continues at coordinate 869,271 of NZ_JBRASR010000002.1, read as the reverse complement.
AAAAAATCTAAAAGCGCAGCGGTCTAAGAGATTCCCGCCTGTGCGGGAACAAGTCTAAAAGCAAAGTGGTCTAAGAGCGAAGCGATCCATTTTTATTCTCAAAGAAGAAAAAAGACAATTGAACAATCAATAATAAAACCATCGCAATGATCTGCACATGTACTACTTGTGCTAAACTTTCATGGAAGAAAACAACTAATACAATTTGAAGCATTCCGAAGATTCCAGAAAGTACTACAGGAATGTATTTGTCTAAGGATAAATAGTAATATGCGAAGATATTTGAGATTGCGAAAATTCCTGTCGCCAAAGCATATTTCCATAATAATGGTGTAATAGCAAGGTAACTTTTACCAAATAATAAGGTTACAATTTGTGTTGGAAATAGTACGCAACCAATAATAATTATAGTTGCAATTCCACCAATATAGCTTACATATTTTAGTAAAATTGGAACTGTAGATTTTCCTTCTTTTTGCAATTTTACAACGGTTGGTAATAATAACATTACAAACATCCAAGCGATGAAATAGACAACGCGCCCAATTAATGCCAAAGAAGCATATAATCCTGCGTCATACGATTCAAAATAGTGTTTTACGAGTAAGATGTCACTGTTGTTTATAATGATTTGTGTAAGCTCATAAAAAGCGGTAATGATAAAAAAGTTGCGTACCAATTTACTTTGTGTTGCGTTTAATACGTTTTTAGTTTTGAAGGAAATATTTTTGAATTTAAATGGAATCAATCCGCATACAAAAGAAGCTAAAATTCCAATAGAGATGATCAAAGAAGATTCTATTTGTAAAAAATATAACAATGCTAATGTGATCAGTAATCGGCTTATCATTTCTGCCTGATAGGTTACAGAAAGTGATACTAATTGTTGTTTTCCTTGAAAAACTCCTCTGTTTACACTCATGATGAAATACAACGGAATTCCTATTCCGAAGGCAAGAAACATGCTTGATGATGAGGTTTTGAAAAACAATTGTAATTCGCCAGCAAAAAAGATAATCAAACAACCTAAAACAATTCCTGTACCTACTGATTTCTTGTACATATTGGAAACAAATGCTTTGAAAACGGTTGCTTCAAATAGTACAGAAAATTTAGCGGTAACCAATTGAAATGTCATCGCAACAAATGATAATACTAATAAAAAAGTAACCAATACGGCAGCATCTGCGAATTTTTCGGGTCCTAAAATTCGACCTAATAGTAAATTGTAGACATAGTTTCCACCATTTACTATGATGCCACTGAGCATAAATAAATGTGCTGTAGTAAGGTTACTTTTTATTTTTTTTGCGATTGCGATCATGTTATTATTTAATTTTTTTAAAAAAGGTAGTTAGAAGATATCTCACTTCTCATTTCTAAATACTCACTACTATTTAAGCAACTTGCGAGCAATTGAAATCTTGATATACATCTTTGCAACCATTTCCGATGACAGAAAACATTTTGTGACTTCGTAATGCAATTGCTGTTATTGTTTTGATTCCTTCTAAACCTTCGTGATCAATTTCGTTAACACCATCTATATTTATAACTACATTTTGGTGTTGTTCAATGATGTATTCGAAGTGAATGATAAATGATCTTGTGGTAGAAGAATTTAATTGTCCATTTACTAAAAAAGTTCCGTTTTGTTGTGTGATTTGTAAAGCCATTTTGTTGAGTTTTTGTGATTAATACTGACACAAATATCCTCGAAATACCACGAAATTAGGCGCATTGTCGGTGAGATTCAATTTTGTTGCGATGAATGATCGGTAGCTTATGCTTACCTTACAATTGTCTAAAATTAAGAACATGAACACAAAATATATAACACTTTTTTCGTTCCTATTACTAAGCGTTTTTTGCTTCTCTCAGAATATGAAAGAAGGATTTACCTATTTAGAAACCGGAAAGTATCCGCAAGCCCAAACCTTCTTTAAAACAATTTTGGAAGAATATCCAACAAATAAAACTGCACGTTTGTGTTATGGACGCGCTGTTGGACTGAATGGCAATTCTGCGGAAGCGAAAAAAATCTTTTCAAGCTTAGTAAAAGACTATCCAACTGATTTTGAAGTGAAGTTGAATTATGGCGAATCTTTATTATGGAACAACGAGTTTAATCTCGCGAAAGCGTATTACCAAAAATTAGTGAAAGAAGACGCTAAAAGTTTTCCAGCATTGTTAGGTTTTGCAAATACGTTGTCCAACTTACAAGAATACAAAGAAGCTCTGAACTATGTGAATAAAGCATTGGAAGTTTCTCCAGGAAACCCAAACGCGTTGACTTCCAAGAAATACATGTATTTAGGATACGCGTATAAAAAGCAGCAAGCGCAGCAGTATACAGAAGCAGAAAATATATTGAATGAATGTTTGTTTCTTTTTGTGAATGATAAAGACGCATTGTTGAACTTGGCGAATTTGTATTTGATTATGGATGAACTTGATAAAGCGAAAGCAACTTATAATGTATTGCTTGATAGTTCAAAAAATGTTTCAGATAAAGTAACTGTGTTAAATGGTTGGGCTTTGATTGAACATTTAAAAGGAAAAGAAAGTTTGGCACTAAAAACAAGTCAATTGGCGTATGATAGTTTGGGAGAAAATATAGATGCTAGTGTAATTCGACAGACAAAAGAGCGTTACATTCAGGCATTAATTTGGAATAAAAAGTATAGAAAAGCTACACGTTTGATTGATGAGTTGATTTCAACACAACCAAGCGAAAACTGGGTTTTAGCATTGCGCGCAACCTTAAATGTGTACAAAAGTAATTTTAAAAGGAGTTTGACAGATTACAATCATATTTTGGTAAATGATTCTATTTCGTTTGATGGAAACTTAGGAAAGGCTAATGTGTTAAAAGCATTAGGTCGTTATGATGAAGCAATCGCTGCCGCAGAAAAGACGCTGACATTTTATAATAATCAGAAAGATGCGCTAAACTTCATAAATGAGTTAAAAAGAAAATTTATGCCTTTCTACGAAGGAAAAACCTCGTATACATTTGATAATGGTGATAACAAAGCGTTTTTGGTACAAAATACGGTGGAATATCCGTTTTCGACACGTTTGAAACTACTCGGAAACTATACCTACAGAACTACAAATAATACCATAACCAATAACAAAGCAACTTCACATGCGCTTTCGGCAGGCTTGGAATATCAATTGTTGTCAAATATGACTTTTAAAGGAACTTTTGGGTTTACGACTGCAAAAGCAGAAACGAACAATTTTACACAGTTGTTGGCAGATGTTTCATTGAACATAAAACCATTTAAATTACAAACCTTAGATATTGGGTATACCCGTGAAATTCAGAGTTTCAATGCTGATTTATTAGATCGTGAAATTGTACAAAACAACTTTTATGCGAATTATAATGTGAGTACAAATTTTAATCTTGGTTGGTTTACGCAATACTATTACACTTCGCAAAATGATAACAACTCCAGACATTTATTGTTTACATCTTTGTATTATAATATTTTGAGTAAACCATCTTTAAAAGTAGGCGTAAACTATCAATACATTACGTTTGAAAAGCAAGTTCCTAGTATTTATTTCAGTCCAGAGAAATTTAACGCTGGCGAAGTTTTCTTAAACTTGATTAAAGATGAAAATGTTACTAAACCAAAAGAATGGTTTTATGAACTTACAGCTGCCACAGGTTTACAGTATATTGAAGACCAGGAAAGTCAGAGTACGTATCGTTTTCAGGGGAAATTAGGCTATAAATTCTCCGATCGTTGTTTGGTAAATATTTTTGGAACACGTAGTAATATTGCTTCTGCAACTGCTGCCGGATTTACGTTTACGGAAGTTGGTTTTAGGTTGAAGTGGTATTTTGATGGGAAAGCTAGGATTGGGAAGTAATTTACATGACTTATAATAGGCTATTTTAATAACCAATTAAAAGTATTCCGCTAAGAGGAAGTTTAATCCTATTGCTTGTGTACATTGTTTCTAAAAAGATTCTTATTTTATCAAAATCTTTATTATTTCTATAATTATTTCTAACAACAATTACGAGATATTCAACTTCATACATCATTGAAGCCTGGAAAATGTCTTTTAGGAACTGATTATTAACAACGGCTCTTCCTGCTTCTACTTCAATTACAATTTTTCCATTATTAGAAACAGCATCAGCATTAAAAAACTTGTCAATGCTATTATTTAAACCATATAAGACAGGTACTTTAATTTTATCTTGATCCTTTTTTCCTTTCTCAACTGTAAAATCAGATAATTCTAAATCTTTTCTAACAAATTCGAGAACTTCATTACTTGGAAATGTGTGATTTTCGGAAGTAAACTTTGATGAGTTTTTCTCAAAAATTTCAATCACTTCAATTAGAGAATTTGTCATTCCTTTAGACCTTGGGAAAAATTGAAAGTTAATTTTGCTCATAAATTTATTATTATAACCTTTTAGGTTGTTAAATGTACGATTTCGTAATCAAATAAGTGCAAACTAAAAAAGGCAAAAGAATCACTTCTTTTGCCTTTCACCATTAACCAATTAAATTATATCTGACATAATTAATAGAATAAAAACGACCAGATGAAACAACCTACTGTACTATGAGTTTTATCGTTTTATAAGTTTGTTTGGAACCTATGATTTTACAGAAATACAATCCGGAACGCCAGTTTTGGCGGTTTAGGGGAAATACGTTTGAACCATTTTTAGTAGTAATCTTTGTCTTATATACTACCTTTCCGACTTGATCATACACTTGCAATTGTACGTCCTCAGATTGTTTTGCTGTAAAGTGAATATTTGTTTGTGATGTCATTGGGTTTGGAACTGCTAATAACTTGCTAGCTTCTGGTGTAATTTCGAAGGGTTCCACACTTAATGTACTTTCCATACCAAAAGCAACATTGTTTACTTGTGTACTAAATGGAACATAACTGTGATAATCTCCTTCTAAAGAAAATACAATGGTTTTTACGTCTGGAATTGTGCCAGGGTTTCCACTACTATCAACAAAATCATTAAACGAAAGTGTATATTCCGTTTCTGTTGTATTTGCTGGAATTGTAGTTCGCAAGCGATTGTTCCAATCTGTTAATCCTTCTTGCATTAATATAACCTCAATAGGTTGTGTATTTAGAATAGTAAATTGAAGCGCTTCATAATTTGATACGTCTAAAGTTTGGTCTCCAGGAAGTACATGTCTGAATAAATTAATAGTTCCTTTTGCTTGTCCGCTTACGCTAGGTTGCCTTTCTATTTGATAGGTATCTTCAGTATAATCAAGATCGTTATTTTCAACAGTGAATGCATCTACAGTTACGTTTTCTTCTAGATAATCAATTCCCCAAGGACCATCAGCCAAATACAAAGCATCTTGTTGTGAAGAAGCATTTGTACTTAGTGATACTCCAACATCAAATAACTGTCCAGTTGTAATAATTATGTTATCCGTCCAAGAACCAGTCAATGTAACATTTTGTGTCATCGTAGTACGTTCTGAAACTTCTGTAGCGGCTATGCTTGCATTAAACGTAGCTGTGGTTGCATTGATTCTATTAATAATATTTAAGTGCACATTTCCATTTAAATAGTAACCAGAACTTACAAATACTGGCGGAACTACATCGTCTACGGTTAGACTATTCAGAGGTTTTTCCAGCGTAAGCGTATCAATAATATGATTACTAATAGCAAATACTTGAGAAAATGAACTTCCCCATATTTGAAAATTGTAATAATTCCCTTCAGGATATTGTGCAATGTTCCAAAAACTATACAATTCATTAGCCGTTTCACCTAACTTAATCGAAAAGCTTAACGTATATTCTGTTTCGCCAGTTGCCCTTTTTAGTTTAGAACTTATGATTTGATGACCTCGAACAGTTACTGTTCGTACATCTTCTAAAGCAGAATTGTTCAATCGGTCACAAATCACTTTAGTATGATCATAAACCAAACCTTCTGTAGCAGTTGCTAATACTGCTGAAACTCGTGTATTACTTTTGTAAATATCTACAGAAAATATTTCCAAAGCATTTGTAATTGCTAATAAGTCATCTGGACTTGATAAGTACGCAGTTTCTGTTCCGTACATTCCTGTATCTGGTAAATACGTTTCTAAATTTGTTCCATCTTCTGGGTTTTCTGCTGCATACGTTTGTTTGTTATAAACGGTTTGAAATTCTCTTTCATTAAGCGTAGCACCAGTTTGCTTACGCTTAAAATTTCTTTGCGCAATTAAATTTGCCAGTTTTCCGTTACTTTCTAAACCTCCATCATATGCCGAAGTTACATTTGATGAACTTTCTACATCAGCATAATTGGTTGTTTTTAGTGCTATATATGGGTTTGCAGTAACATAAAAAATTGCATCGTTAAAATCATTATCACAAGAACCATAATCGCGACGGATATCTTCAAAACCGAGAATGATACGTTCATTGGCATCATCATTTAGTAATACATTATGATAGCGTAATTCTTCTTGTGCTTCTGGATTGTAATCTGGATTGGAATATAATTTCCATAAACCATAACCAACAGTACTTGCACTAGAACTCCATGCATTTGCTAGTAAAACCCAACCGATTCCTGTACCTGCTGGAAATGTTCCTATTTTTACTTTATCGCCAACTTGCAATCCGCCACCGCTTCCTAAAGCAGAAGCATTTGGAAAGATGATTGTAATATCTTCATTGTTTGGTGGAGTTGGAGATGGATTATTAATATCATATGTGTAAAAGCCTAAAACATTTCTATAACCAGCTCCTTCACTAACAAAAGTTACCCAAACATCTGCAGTTTGATTGATTTCTAAGTTAGTATCGTAACCAGATGAAATATAATGTGGATTATAATCAGGAACTGGATAACTTTCTGGAATAGAATTACTAATCATTTCTAAAGTTTCGATAGAAACATTATCTCCTGGGATTTCTAAGTATAGAGGTGTTCCATTAGAAGTATAATCACCTAAATATTGATAGTTTTGCGCGTTAATTGTTGCCGCTGCAAATATGCTTAAAAGTAGTAGTAGTTTCTTCATAATATTTGTTGTTTATATCACAAAGCTATGGACTGAAAATTGCTAAAAGTGCAATTGTCGGTATGATCAGTTTACCTGTAGACGAGATGCAACTTCCTTCTGATTAATCATTTTTCATATGTTTGCTAAAGTTATTGAATACAAGTGGTTAGTGTAATTTTAATGAAATTAAAGAGAGTGTTTTCCAAGCAAAAAGGCAAAAGAATCACTTCTTTTGCCTTTCATCATTAACCAATTAAAATTACTATGAAAAATTACCTACTTTATCATGAGTTTTACTGTTTTATATGTTTGTGTTTTGCTTTGAATTTTACAGAAATACAATCCGGAACGCAGGTTATTTCGGTTTAGGGGGATTTTGTTCTGACCGTTTTCAGTTTTAACCCTAGCTATATAAACTACCTTGCCTACTTGGTCATAAACAGATAACTGTACGTCCTCGGATTGCTTTGTTGTAAAGTAAATAGTTGTTTGAGTATTCATCGGATTTGGAATGGCCGACGTTTGTTGTATTTCTTCTTCAAAATTTGTGATACTTAGTGTGCTTTCCGTTGAGAAATATACTTGTGATAAATTCATCGTTTTTGTTACTACTTGTCCGTTTTCGGAAGCCATTGTAAATACGATGGTAACAACATCATTTAATTCAATTTCTTGACCCGTTGAAGCGCTAAAGCTAGAAAGCGGAATGTTGAATTGCTGCTCTGTACCAGTCAATGCAATGTTGGTTTTGTATTGTGCTCCCCAATCAGAAATACTTGCTTTTACAAATGTTATTTCTAAGTTTCCAGTTCCACTAGCTGTCAAATTGAATGTATCATAATCTGAAACATCAACTGGCTTGAATCGTGGTGTTAATGCTCTGTATGCTGCAAAGTATGTACTTGTAGTTGCATTTACAGAAACGTTTCTTTCTATTGGAAATGTGTCCGCATCAAAATAGTAGTCGTTGGCCGAAACTGTATAATCTACTACAGTTGTACTTGCTTCCGAATCGTCAACTCCCCAAGGTCCATCAGACATAAATAAATCGTCTGGTGTTGCAATTCCGTCTCCAATTCTGAATCCGATATCAAATAAATTCCCTGTAGGTACTTGTAAGTTGGTAATGTAGTTTCCGCTTAAATCTAATGATGATGTTGTATTTTCAAAATCACTTGTTTCTGTCGTTCTAAAACCTGCATCAAAAGCTACATTATTTGTTGCGTTTGTGTTTATGATTTGTAAATCTAAGGCGCCATTTTCATATTTTCCTTTTCTCACAAAAACTGTTGGTGGCGTTGATAAATCATATGCTGAGATTGGTTTTTGAACATTTAATAAGTTCAATACTTCTTCTCCTAAAAGATATAAATCATCTAATGAGTTTGACCAAATTTGAAAGTTGTAGAATGTAACATCACTTTCATACGTATCTAGATTCCAGTGACTTTCCACTGCAAAATTAGCATCGTTATTTACAACTTTTGCTGAAAGACTTAATACAAATTCTACCGTATTATCTGTATTTCTGATGAGTGATTTTATAAATTGTTGTCCGTTAATGTCAATTGTTGATACAGAGATTAATTCAGCGCCAAGCAAACGATCACAAATATATTTTGTGTGTTCATATACTCCATTTTCAGTTTTTAAAGCGATGATAGAAGCCACAGAAGCATTGTTTCTTATATAATCAACTGAATAAATTTCTGTAGCGTTTGTAATAGCAACCAAATCAGTTGGAGTTGATTCTATAGCTTGATCTTCGTTGATAATAGCTAACGGAACAAAATCTGGTAATGTAAAACCGTTTTCACTAGTTTCTGCGTAAAATTGAGATCTTGTTACACGTGGTGCATTATTTTTATCGAATGTAAAACTTGTTTTAGCACGATTGTAATTACGTTTGTTGATCGCATCTGATAATCTTCCATTACTTTCCAATCCACCTTCATTTCCTCCTGAAGTTTCAGGTTCTATTACATCACATTCACCATAACCTGAACATGAAGGATCTTGACAGTCAATTAAACCATCTCCATCATCATCAATTCCATTATCACAAATTTCTTGTAAAACTGGCGCTGTAGGACAACGTGCTCCGTCATTACTAGCACTTGAAGGACCAAATGCAAATAAGTTAGAAACCATTCCATTACTACCGTTTAAATCTTGAACAGCTTGTATTACATAAATAGTTCCTGTTTGATTCGCTGATACATAAAAACGCCCTGAAGCATCAAAATATACAGCTCCGTATGTGTAGTTTAAGTCAGCTAAGATTGGCACAACACCTAATGATTGTACATTATTTGTTACTGGATCAATTCGATATAATCTATTAGAACTTTTTTCAACCGTGTATAACATATTATCAACAGCGTTAAAAGCCCAATCGTGTATGTTTATATTTTGAGATAGAGTTTCTGTTCCTAAATGTTGTGTATATGTAGGAGAGTTTGGATCTAGGTCTATTTTGTAGTACGTTGTTCCACCACCTTTTAAGTGATATACTCCAGTAGCACTTACATCACCAACATATCTGTTTGAAGATGGTAATTCATCTATATAGAAAGAAGTTGTTTGGAAATCTTGTCCAATACGGACAATTGTTTTTGCAGGCGAACTTAACGATCCCCAAATAAAACCATCTGCAGGATTGTATGCTGCTGCATTGATGTTTCCTGGTGTTACGTCTTCGGCAACTAAATAAGAGTTTCCAGATGCTAAATCTATAGAGTATACATCATTATACTGAAATAAGTATGCGTCGTATACACAATTAAATGGATCGTTTTGAGCGTTAGCAATAATAGTGGTACATATGCTTAAAACTAGTAGTAGTTTCTTCATGATATTAATTATTTATATCACAAATCTAACTTGTTGGAAATGGTAAAAACCTGATTGTCGGCGCGATCATTTTAAGTGTAGACGAAATGCAATTTACTTAAGATTAACCTTTTTATGCTAAAGCAGAATGTTAGACTTTTGGATGCGCTTTGCTTTCAGAATATTTGATTTTTTAGAAGCTTTATACGTCAAGCTAATCTCGATACAATTTTTCTTCATTTCATTACGAAAAACCACTCGATTTGACGTTTTGTTAGAAGAGAGAATTGACATGTGAAAAATAAACTCTTGCCCTCGCAGGAATGATAAAATGATAGTTTTAGAGCAAATCCAAACGCTTCATCAATTCAGGTCGTTTAGAGCGACTTACAGGAATTACGTCTTTTTTGATTAAGACACTATTGTCTTCAATGTCAATGATTTTCTTTAGATTGATAATGTATGAACGATGAATTTTTAAGAATAACGTATCAGGCAGTTTTTCTTCAATTTTCTTTAACGTAGAATGAACTGTGTAGTTTTTGTCTTCTGTTTTAATGTGAATGTAATCACCTTTCGCTTCCACCAAATAAATACTAGGAATATCAATTTTTATTAAGCGACGATCAATATTGATGTAGAAATCATTTTCAAGCAAATCATCATTTGTGGTTTCAGAAGTTTTACTTTCCATTGCTTGATGTTTTTTGGCTTTATCAATTGCCATTTTAAAACGACTTGAAGCAACAGGTTTTAATAGATAATCTACAATGCATTCGTACTGAAAAGCTTCAATTGCAAACTTTGGATCCGAAGTTGTCAATACAATGCTTGGTGGATTTTTCAACGTTTTTACAAAGTCAAACCCTGTAAAATCAGGCATATGAATGTCTAAAAAGATAAGGTCTACTTCATTTTCATTTAAGTATTTAATAGCTTGCATTGCATTTGGAAATTCTTCTACAACATCAAGATAATCAATTTCATCACATAGTGTTCTGATAATTGTCCTTGCCAGCTTTTCATCATCAATAATAATACAATTCATCTGTTTAAATAGTTTTTATATACGCCGTAATTGTGGTTAAAATTTGCTCAAAATCTTCAACGCCATCCATCTTTTTCTCCCTAAGATTATGCTCGTACGTATTTGCTAATTCATAACTTTTTTCAAGACCCAAAATACTAATTTTGTGTTTAATTCTGTGCACATTTTCCTCTATTTTTTTGTAATCTTTTTTTTCTAAACTATCATAATAATCCTGTTTTTCATCAGGAAATTCAGTTTTGATTACATCAATAAGTGTCTTGTGTATAGCTTCATCACCACGTGCTAATTGTTCTATATAGGTTAAGTTTGGCTGCTCCATTTTTATTTTTTTAAAGTAAAATAAAAGGTTGATCCTTTTGTCGGTATAGATTTTATCCAAATCTTACCTTCATAAAGATCTATAATTTTCTTGACGATAGAAAGCCCAATACCTGTAGATTTATAATTATTTTCTAACTTTTGAAAAGCTACAAATATTTTTTTAAAGTATTTTTCTTCAATTCCTTTTCCATTATCTTGTACATAAAACTCCCAAAAATCATTACTATCTGTATAACCAATCGTAATTTGACCTTTAGATTTGTCATTAAAATTAATAGCGTTTCTGAGTAGGTTTCGAAACAATTCTTCCAATCGAAAATGATCGCCAGTAACGATTGGCAATTTCTCAGGAATTGAAACCGTAATGTGCGTTGGAATTTCCATAAAATCAATTACTTTTTGTGCAACTTGATCTGTATCAACTTGATAAAATTCTTTTTCAACACTTCCAATGGTAGAATATCTCAAAATTCCTTTTACTAAGGTGTCCATTTTTTCAACATTAGTACGAATCAAATTGATCGTTTCCTTTCCATTTTCGTCCAAAAGTGCTGCATAATCGTTCTCTAACCATGTCGTTAACGCATTAATGCTTTGTAATGGCGATTTTAAATCGTGCGAAACCAAATGTGTATAATTGTTTAGCTCTTGATTTTGACGTTCTAAATTCGATACTAGTTTATCACGTTGTTGGTTTATTTTTAAAATTTCTTTAGTTTGATTGTCAATTAAGTCAACCAATCGTAATGAATCTAACTCTAAGTTTTCTTGATTTTCATCATTCGTAAGATTATATGAATTTAGTGTGTCAATTACGCTTTTGAGTTTTTCAATAATTTCCTTTTGTGAATCTGATTCTTTTTTGAGTTTTCCATTTGCTTCAAACAATTCCTCAGAACTGATTGCTGTTGCGCGTTGTAACATGGCAAACTGTTCATCGGAAGTAGTATACGAACGATTTACGGCATCTAAAAAGCGTTCTAACTCAGGATTTTGTTGCAACTCCTGAGGCAGATATTTTCGTAGTTGTCTTTTTAGTAATGGATTCATCTATTCGCTAATTAGCGTGATTGTCATTGTTTGATTGTGTAATTGGCAGGTTTTTTCGCCACTAAAAGGCGCAATTTCTCCATATGAATACAGTCCGCAAATAGTTGTGTTTTTACCAACAATTTCAATGACTTCTTCAATTTCTTCCTCTACGCGCTGATCTAACACTAATTTTCGTCCAATGCAACTGACCAAAATTGCTAATTCGGGTTCCTTTTTTCGTAATTGTAATGCTTGTATTGCAGCTTGTTCAGAAGCTTCTACGATATTGTCCACATTAGTCATCATTAACTGTACACGTGAATTTTCAAGAATATCACCAGCCAAAATCATAGAGTTTTCTTCTTCATTAATATTTAAAATAGTGCGAACAATAGAATGTTTTTCATCAGTCGATTTTACTTTTAACGGATACAATAAAGCCGCGCCTGGCAATTCTTTCGATTTATCGCCTAAGTATTTTTTGTATAAATCCAACGCAGGCAAATTGTCCAATTCGTATAATATATTTTCTTTCGATTTTGTCACAATGCGTTCAGGACCAAAAGGTGTCCAACCGCCGTTTATAGAAAAACTAATGTCTAAAGTTTCTCCATATAAACCAATGGCGACAATTTCGCCTGTTTTTGGCAATTCGTTATGCGAAGCAATTGTTTTTTCAAATCGTGCAGCATCACCACACAAAGCTCCAGTAATTAATACATTGTCTTTCGTTGCCGAATTCATTCCAAGAGTCAACTGACTTCCATTGATAAAACTTCCTTCTGAAACAATGAAAACATGTTGTAAACCTTCCGAAGAAAATTGCTCAATGAGTTTTTTCCCTGTTTCATAACTATCAATTTCGACAGTATTCGCTAATACATTTGCGGTTTTAATTTCAAACGTACTTCTTTCAAATTCAATTGCGGTTATCGTAATACTTTCATCATCTACATATTGTGATGTAATATCTCCAGAAGTAGATCCAAATACAAATTCACCATCATTAAAAAGTGCTTTTACTTCTTCAAGGATAGTCTTACTTTCCAGCAAATATCTATTTCCAAAAACGAAAACTAATGGTTTTTGAAGCGGAATATTTTTACTGAGATATTCCCAATCGGAATTCGCAGTTCTTTTAAGTTGCACTGTTTTCATACTTATTTTTTTATTGTGAAGAAGAATATTGTGCCTTTTCCAAGTTCGCTTTCCAGCCAAATTGTACCTTCATACAGATCAACGATTTTCTTTACAATAGATAATCCAATTCCTGTAGATTCTTTGCTTTTATTCAACGATTGGAATATTTTGAAAATGCGGTCATGAAACTTTTTTTCAATACCAATACCGTTATCTTTTACAGAAAATTGATAGAAAGAAGGTTTTTCCACAAAGTCTATTTCTACAACTCCTTGTTCTTTATTACTAAATTTAATAGCGTTGCTCATTAAATTTTGGAATAATTGCTGAAACTTGGTAGGATCACCTTTTATAATAGGCAGCTTTTTTACAATATTAATGGAAATATGTTCAGGAACAAACAATAATTTATGTAAATCGTCCATTGTTTCGTTTAAATCGACTTCTTTAGAGTTGAGTGGCTCAGAACCTGCACTAGAATACTCTAAGATGTTGGAAATGAGACTCTCCATTGTTTCCAACGTTTCTTCAATTAATGTAAGATTTTGCAAAGTAACATCGTTTAAAGTTCCTTCATTGTCCATTTTTATCCAAGAAACTAATGCGTCAATACTGCGTAATGGAGTTTTTAAATCGTGTGAAACTATATGAGCATATTCATATAATTCACTATTGCTTTTTTCAAGCTCTTTTAAGATTTTTTCTTTTTGTTCTTCAAGATTTTTGAGTTCAGTAATATCTCTTGCAATACCTTGAGCAGCAATAGGGTTTTGTTTCGAATCATAAATAATTGTGGCGTTTATTTGAACCCACTTCACTTCTTTTTGCTTAGTAATAATACGTGCGGTGTAATTGGAAAAAGAACCTTCTTTTAATAGTGTATTAAATGAGGAAAACGCATACGTAGCATCTTCTAAATAGATGAGTTTAACAATATTTAGCTTTTCTTTTGCAATATCATATCCAAAAAAATCAATGGCAACATTGTTCATTTTTAAAACATCTCCTTTAATGTCGATTACAACATAAGCATCATTGATGTTTTTAAAAACGCCTTCTAATTGTGATGATTTTTCATTGACAGAAGCTTCTAGTTTGGCATTCGATACCTTGAGCTCTTCAGATAATACATATAACTCTTTAGATTTATCTTCAAGAATTTTTTCTGCAGCTTTTCTTGCGGCTTTCTCCCTTTTAAGCGCACGCTGTAATATGTTTACCTGTTCTTGATTCATTCAATTTTATTAATGATGAACTTCACTTCAGTTCCGTCTTCTTTTATCTTTTCCAACACAATCTTAGCTGAGCTATTAAAATGTTCAAAAGTTTTATTCATTAGACCCAATCCAAAATGATGCATAGCTCTACTTGATTTATAGATCATAATTAACGAATTTTCTGTCTTTTCTACAACAATAAAGGTAGGTAATTCTGCATCAGGGTATATTTTTTGAACTTCAACATGAATATGATTTTCAATGGAAGCCAGCATTTCAATAGGATCTTTGTATGTGGCTAACAAACCAGGGTAACTATCTTCTAAAACACTAAAAAAGTGCTCTGCATAGACTAAAAGTAAATCATCTGTAGAAACTCCCGTATTTGTACTCAAGTTTTGAAGTAGTTGTAACATTTCAGAAAATCGATAGGTTCCTATTGCAGTATATGCGCCTTCAGATTCCAATTCTGATTGGTCAATGATTTTATCAACCATTTCCAATCCAAACTTATCTTCTACTAAGTCTAAAAATTCTGTAAAAACAATTCCTTTCATAAGCACAGTTAGGTTAAGTTCTCTTTTGTAGTTTGGGATTCTAAAAAAATCACAAGTATACTTGAGAGTATAAAAATAGGTTAAGCACTTTTTAATTCATTAATTGACCAATACGTAAGTGTAATTTCAATTTTAGCTACATAATCATCATATTTTAATGGTTTTAAAATATAGCCAGAAATTCCAATTCGATAACACTCTAAAATGTCTTTTCTGTTGTCAGATGTTGTTAAAATGATGGTGGGAATGTGACGTAATTCTGGATCATTCTTTAAGATAGATAAAAATTCAATACCATTAATCTTTGGCATGTTTAAATCGAGCAAAATGATATCAGGAAGATTTGTTCTGGTTTCTAAGATCGCCAATGCTTCTTCCGCATTTTTTGCTTCTGTAATTTCATGTTTTGTTTTTAACAATGAAACTGTTCGATTCATTTTCATGATCTCAATCATGTTGTCTTCGATTAATAATACTTTTAGCGATTTTTTCATTTTCTTAGTTTCAGCAATTATAGTGCAATTTTACTCCATAAAAAACCATTAAAACTTGAATGCAGTTTAACGAAGAGTAAGTGTAGACGAAATGCAAAAAAGTGTAGACGAGGTATTTTACTAATTTTACATTTTTCCGTAGATAAAGACTATTGAAAAAAACAAAACCCTTATCAAAATAAGGGTTTTGTGTATTTAAAGCTTGTATTTCTTTTTAAGATTATGACTTTCTATAGCGTCATATAAGGTGTATAACAATGCCATTATAATAGCAATTTTCCAGATAATTCCTTGAAATAAAAATAATGGATTTGCTATATATAATAACAGATAATAGGAGAGAATTACGCATAATGAAAGTGATACAAATAGAATTGGTTTTTTAGGAGATAAATAGCTAAACACCGCTAACATTCCGCCAATAATAAAGTGTAAAACAAGATCAATAAAACTATTGAACATAAAATATGCTAGCAATCCATTAAGTGCTAGAAATGCCGCAACAACATATAGAATAATTCGTGTTTTTCCAACCATTTTCTCTGAACCAGCTACTTTTGATTTTCGCAAAGTCTGTTGTCCAATAAAAATTGCTTTCTCTTTTTCAGTTCCGCTTAGCGGAAATCCACAACTTTCACAATGAACTTCTACGGGAGAAACTTCCGATTTACAATACGAACATATATGTTCTTCCATTCTATGTAGTTAAATTACTAAACGTGCTTTCCTTTTTCCCAACCGTGTTTTCCTAAGTACTGATCTCCACTTTCTACAGCACCTTCTTCAATAGAAGTTCCCATACTATCGTTCCAACGGTTTAAGTATCCGAATAATGAAATTACACCTAACATTTCTACAATTTCACCTTCGTTCCAGTGTTTGTATAATTCTGCTTTAATGTCTTCATTTACTGCATTTGGAATAATAGAAGCAGCTAACGAAAAGTCTAAGGCTGCACGTTCTGCATCTGAAAATGCAGCATGTGTTTTATATTCCCAAATATTATCTAATTGTTCTTGCTCAGCTCCATAACGTTCAGCGGCTCTAATAGCGTGTGCTTGACAATAACGACAACCTGTTGCATTACTACTTACCCAAGCAATCATTCGTTTCAATGCTGAGGTTACACGACCTTCATTTGCCATTACGGCTTTATTCAAGTTGATAAATGCTTTTGAAATGGCTGGTCTGCGTTGCATGGTTAAGACAGAATTTGGACAAAACCCAAGTGTTTCGTTAAAAAATTCTGCTAATTCTCTGGTTTCCAAATCATGATCAGGAGTCAATGGCGTTACTAATGGCATAATTGTATATTTTTAAATTTATTACTTGTATTTTTGAACCAACAAGAAACGAAAAAAACTTCAGATATGGCACATAAAATTACGACACAATGGAAAGGAAACATGTTGTTTGAATCGGACAATCCAAGTGGACACAATATATTGATGGATACTTCGCCAGAAAATGGTGGAAACAATGAAGGATTAGGTCCAAAAGCAATGATGTTATCATCATTGGCTGGTTGTTCAGGTTTAGACGTAGTTTCTATCATGAATAAGATGAAAGTAAGTGTTGATGATTTCAAAATGGAAGTCGCTGGCGAACTCACAGACGAACATCCAAAATACTACCATACAGTAACGGTTGATTATCACTTTTATGGTAAAGAATTAGAAGAAAAAAAGATCCAAAAAGCAGTTGATTTATCTGTGGAGAAATATTGCGGTGTCATGGAAATGTTCCGTCGTTTTGCAAAAGTGGAAACCAATACGTATTTTCACAATAGCTAACAAACTTGCTTAGCTATTAAAAATCGTCATTTCGAGTGGTTTCTGAAAGAAATTGTATCGAGAAAAAGGTTTTTAATACTGTAGTATAATTTTCCTCATTACATACTTTGGAGTAAACGAGTAGATCTCGATACAAAAAACGTTAGCACGTTTTCCACTCGATCTGACGCCTAGATAGTTCCAAAGGTCATTTCGAGTAATTTGAAGTAATAAAAGAATAATGAAGTTGTCAAATTTGATCTGACGCTTTTATAATCTGAACGTCACTTCGAGTGATTTTTCTTAGAAAAATAGTATCGAGAAGTACTCGGAAACGATAATTTAAATAAGGAAAATGAAATTATCATATATATACATCTTAAAATGTAAAGACAATTCGCTGTACACAGGTGTGACTTCAAATCTTGAAAAACGTCTTGAACAACATAAAAGAGGATTTTATAAAAACTGTTATACATATTTAAGAAGACCTTTAGCGTTAGTTTTTTATGCATCTTTCACGAATATTAATATTGCAATTGAGAAAGAGAAACAAATTAAAAAATGGTCACGTGCAAAAAAGGAAGCTTTAATTAACAATGATTATGAGGCATTACCTAATTTAGCAAAAAAGAAATTTAGAACTACTAAGTAGATCTCGACACAAAAATTCTATCGAATTTTCACTCGATCTGACGCTCGTGTAATTCTAAACGTCACTTTGAGTGATTAGCCAAAGCGAATTGTATCGAGAAGCGCTTTGAAGCAAACTATTAGTAGAATAATAAGTAACCAAATAATACAATTAGATTTTGAAACTAAACCAAACGTCACTTCGAGTGATTTTGGAAAAATCGTATCGAGAAGTACTCTGAAACGAAAAAGAACATTAGAAATCTAAACAAGAATAAACATGCGTTGGACATTAAAACCAAAACCAGAAGCACATAAACTCAAGCATCTTATGGAAGTGCTGCAAGTTGATGAAGTTGTTGCGACACTTTTATTACAAAGAAATATTGAAACATATGAAGCTGCAAAAAACTTCTTTCGTCCATCATTAGAACAGATTCACGATCCGTTTTTAATGAAAGATATGGATGTCGCTGTCGCGCGAATTGACAAAGCAATTGTCGATGGTGAAAATATAATGGTATATGGCGATTATGATGTAGATGGAACGACTTCAGTTGCACTAGTTTCTTCGTATTTAAAAACGATTTACCCAAATATAGCTACATATATTCCAGATCGTTATGAAGAAGGTTATGGACTTTCTTTTTTAGGAATTGATTATGCAGAAGACAACGATATTTCATTAATTATAACACTCGATTGCGGTATAAAAGCCATCGACAAAGTAGCGTATGCTTCTGAAAAAAAGATTGATATTGTTATTTGTGATCATCACAGACCAGGAAGCGAATTGCCAAAAGCAGTTGCCGTTTTAGACCCAAAACGAGACGATTGTAACTATCCATATGACGAATTGTGTGGTTGTGGTGTTGGTTTCAAACTGATTCAAGCATTGGGTTCAAAAAGAGGTGAAACAGTTGAAGATTTATTTCCATATCTAGATTTAGTTGCTACAGCAATTGCAGCAGATATTGTTCCGGTTACTGGAGAAAATAGAACACTTGCGCATTTTGGAATGCAAGTCATCAATTCGGCTCCAAGAGCAGGTTTTAAAGCAATTATCAATCAACTTAAAAAAGATATACTAACAATCACAGATGTTGTTTTTGTCATCGCACCACGAATTAATGCAGCAGGAAGAATTAGTCATGGATTGCATGCTGTAGAATTGCTTACGGAACCTGATATAGAAATTGCCACACAATATGCTGCTTCTATTGAAACATTCAATATGGAACGCCGTGAATTGGATCAAGAGATAACTAAAGAAGCATTTAAACAAATAGAAAATTTAGAGGAACAAGAACGTTCTACAACGGTTGTGTATGATGAAAATTGGCATAAAGGCGTGATTGGAATTGTAGCTTCTCGCTTGATTGAAACCTATTATCGTCCAACGTTAGTATTTACAAAAAGTGGCGAAAAATTAGCAGCTTCTGCACGTTCAGTAAAAGGATTTGATGTCTATAATGCCATAGAACAATGCAAAGAACATCTTATTCAATTTGGTGGTCATAAATACGCTGCAGGATTAACCCTGAAAGAAGAAAATTATCAAGCATTTAAAGATGCTTTTGAGGAAGTCGTAAAAAATACAATTGATAAAAATCTGCTCACACCAGAAATTCTCATCGACAAAGAAATCACACTCAAAGAAATTACACCAAAATTCTATCGCATTCTAAAACAATTTTCACCATTTGGACCACAAAATATGAGTCCAATATTTATGAGTACAGAATTGAAAGATACAGGTTGGGCAAAATGTGTTGGAGCGGAAAAAGATCATTTAAAAATAAGCGCTGTACAACGAAGATCGAAACCAATTTCAGGAATCGGATTCAACTTAGGAGACAAACTTCCACAGGTTCAAGATAAAAAACGATTTGATGCTGTCTATTCTGTGGACGAAAATGTTTGGAATGGTAATGTAACATTACAAATGCGCTTGCGAGACATCAAGTGATTTGTCAATTTGAAGATTCTCTCTAGTATGTTTTTTGAATATAATTTCTTTTTTTATGAAGAACAAAGGTGCTCGAAAAGTGATATTTGACAATCTTAAGAAATAATGAGTGAAAAGTGGAACTGCGAAGCGTAGCTTCAAGCATGTAGCGTCTGAACGAATGTTGCATAGCAATTTCCTATAGATTGTCTTGACTTTTTTGGCTCGTTTTTGTGTCAAGACAAAAATGAGCGTTACTAAATGTCTATTATAAACTTAACTTATTAACACGAAAACGTTGTCGTAATTTTTTTTCTATTTAAAACAGTACTTTTAAAAAGAAATCAATTGAATTTATCATGAAAACCTTCTTCAAAGTGCTTTTTTTACTAGGAGTTTGCTGCTTTATTTCTTGTGCCAAAGAAGTGAAAAATGTTACTATTTCTTCACCAAATGAAAAATTAAATGTAGCTGTTTTTTTGTTGCATGACGGAACCGTATGTTATAAAGTACATTACAATACAAAAACAGTAATCGATACTTCTAGTTTAGGTTTCGAATTGAAAGATGTATCTCCTTTAGATAGAAATTTCAAAATACTTAAAACAACTACAAATTCGGTTGATGAAACTTGGAATATGCCTTGGGGCGAACAAGAAACCGTCCTTAATCAGTACAATGAACTGACTGTAGAACTTCAAGAAAAAGATGCATTGCAACGAAAACTAAACTTGGTCTTTAAAGTATATGATGATGGAATTGGTTTTCGATATGAATTCCCTGAGCAAGAGCATTTAACAGAAGTCATCATTACGGATGAAAACACACAATTTCAACTTACTGGAGATCACAAAACATGGTGGATTCCTGGTGATTGGGATATTTATGAACACTTATATACAACGTCAAAAGTTTCTGAAATTGATGCGTTGAGCAAAGTAAATCATGGAAGTTTAGCACAAACATACATTCCAGAAAATGCAGTAAATACACCTGTTACTATGCGAACAGCAGCTGGTTTACACATTAGTATTCATGAAGCTGCTTTGGTTGACTATTCAGGAATGACATTGAAAGTAGACACAGAAAACTTGTCGCTTCAAAGTGAATTGGTTGGTTCTGAACGTACCAATTATAAAGTAAAAAGAACAACACCATTTGTAACGCCTTGGCGAACAATTCAAATTGCAGAAAAAGCAACCGAATTAATTGATTCAAAACTGATTGTAAACTTAAATGAACCTTCAAAAATTGAAGATGTTTCATGGTTTACGCCAATGAAATACACAGGAATTTGGTGGGAAATGCACTTAGGAAAATCATCTTGGGATAAAGCCGCAGGGAAACATGGTGCAACAACCGAAAACGCAAAAGCATTTATTGATTTTTCTGCAAAAAACAATATCAAAGGTGTGTTGGTAGAAGGCTGGAATACTGGTTGGGAACATTGGATTGGTTTTGAAGATCGTGAAGGAGTTTTTGATTTTATTACGCCATATGACGATTACGATTTGCAAGAAGTAGTGCGTTATGCGAAAGAAAAAGGCGTTGAAATTATTATGCATCATGAAACTTCTGCTGCAATAGGTACATACAACAAGCAAATGGACAAAGCCTACAAACTCATGCAGGACTTAGATATTCACTCTGTAAAATCAGGATATGTTGGGAAAATTATCCCGAAAGGAGAATATCATCACGGACAATGGATGGTAAATCATTACAATAATGCGGCAATTAAAGGAGCAAAATATGAAGTTGCGGTAAATGCGCATGAACCTATCAAAGCAACAGGTTTACGTAGAACGTATCCAAATATTATTTCGCGAGAAGGTTTACGCGGACAAGAATTTAATGCTTGGGCAGCCGATGGCGGAAATCCTCCTGAACATTTGCCAATTGTAGCTTTTACACGAATGTTGGCTGGTCCAATAGATTATACACCTGGAATATTCAACATTAAACTTTCTCCTTACAAGGAAAACAATCAAGTCAATACAACTATTGCACAACAATTAGCTTTGTATGTTGTGATTTACAGTCCAATTCAAATGGCGGCAGATTTAATAGAAAATTATGAAGGAAATCCAGCGTTGCAATTTATTAGAGATGTTGGTGTTGATTGGAAACAAACAAAAGTTCTCAATGGAGAAATAGGTGATTTCGTTACGATTGCTCGTGAAGAACGCAAGACTGGAAACTGGTTTTTGGGAAGTATTACAGATGAAAATGCTCGTGAATTAGCCGTTTCTTTAGACTTTTTAGCGTCAAATACTACGTATACTGCAACAATTTATAAAGATGCAGCAGATGCACATTGGAATGACAATCCAACAGCAATTGACATTGAAACAATAGAAGTTACGTCGGAAACAAAGTTAAACTTACAATTGGCCTCAGGTGGCGGAACTGCAATTAGTTTTATAAAGAAGTAAATCTTACAACATTTTAAGTTTTTGTAATAGGTTGTTTTCAGTATATATCTTAGGTAATAAATTGATCGTAAAATCGTTTAGTTGAAATGAAAACGACCTTCCAACTTCTAATATTTTTTATAACAACCACCTTTTTTGCTCAAAACTTAGTCTTGAATCCAAGTTTTGAAGACTGTTCGCATTGCGAACGTTCTATGGGACATTTTGATAAAAATGCAACTGATTGGAGTACGCCAAGTATGGGAACTACAGATTATTTCAATTATAAAGGCAAAAAAAGTTACAATCATTACAACGGTTATCAAAAGTCGAGAACAGGAATTGCACATGCAGGAATTTATGTATTTACAGAAAAAAACTATAGAGAATACGTTCAAGGAACATTAGCACAAACACTTGAAAAAGGTAAAAAATATACAGTTACTTTTTATGTAAGTTTAGCTGAAAAATCTACAAAAGCAACAACAGACTTAGACATTTTATTCACAGAAGAAAAGTTGAAAAAATGTTCCCATGCAAATTATTGTGAGAAAAACATTCGACCTAAAAAAGCAACTGATAAAAAGTTCCATAAAGTTGAAATAAGTCGCGATCGTTTTTACCAAGAAAAATTAGGTTGGACTAAAATTACATTTACATACGAAGCGCAAGGATTTGAAAATTATTTTTCTATTGGGAATTTTAATCGGAATTGGAAAACAAATAAAATACAGATGCAACCTGCGAAAGAATATGAATTTGCATATTACTATATAGACGACGTATCTGTAGCACCTTTAAAAAAAGAAATCATTCAGGAAGAAATTAAAAAAGAGGAAATTGTAGAAGTTGAAGAACTGATAAAAGAAGATGAAATCTACACTTTTAAGAATGTCCTCTTCGAATTTGACAAAGCAATCTTAGTAGCAACGTCCATAAAAGAATTGGATGATTTGTATGCGTATTTAGAAAAGCAACCTAAAATTACCATTGAAATCTATGGACATACTGACAATATTGGAACGTCAAGAAGAAATAAAGAATTATCTTTGGAACGTGCAAAAGCAGTATCAGATTATCTAATCTCAAAAGGATTAAAAGATATAAGAATCAATTGGTTTGGATTTGGAAGCTCAAAACCAATAGTTCCAAATGATACAGAAGCGCAACGAAAGAAAAATAGACGCGTAGAATTCAAATTGAATTCGCAATAAACACTTCATGCAAAAACAAGATCCGTACGCAGCTTTACGATTCAAAGAATTCAATATATTTCTATTGGTTCGATTCTTTTTAGTATTTGCGTGGTCCATGCAATTTATTGTAATTGAATGGGAAGTATATTCCATCACCAAAGATCCTTGGTCACTTGGTTTAATTGGATTAATGGAAGTAATTCCGGCAGTTTCGATGGCATTATTTGCCGGACATATTGTAGATCAACGTGAAAAACGCACGTTACTTTCAACCTGTATTGCGTTATTCTCGATAATTAGTTTTGCATTATTTCTACTAACATCACCTGAAATTACGGCCGAATGGTCGCAAAACTCTGTACTATATAGTATTTACGCTTTGGTCTTTTTTGGTGGTTTTCTACGATCATTTTTTGGTCCAACGATCTTTTCATTAATTGCATTGATTGTTCCCAAGAAAATATACCCAAATGCAGCAACTTGGAGTAGTTCTACATGGCAAACGGCTACGATTTTAGGTCCAGCTTTCGCCGGATTTACCATTAATTGGATTGGAGTTCATTGGTCATTATGTATCATTTTTGCGTTGGTGACTTTATCGTTTATGATTCTTTTCTTAATTCCTAAAAAACCAATATTGAACCCGAAAATTGGAGAAAATGTTTGGAAAAGTTTAGGAGAAGGAATTGATTTTGTCCGAAATGAAAAAGCAGTTTTGGGTGCGCTTACGCTAGATATGATTGCGGTTTTATTTGGTGGCGCAGTTGCGTTATTACCAATATTTGCACAAGATATCTTAAAAGTTGGTCCTGAAGGATTTGGAATGTTACGAGCCGCACCAGCTGTTGGAGCTGTATTGACAATGCTTATTACTGCATACATTCCAATAAGTAAAAATGCTGGACTCAAATTGTTAGCAGCTATTTTCGGATTTGGTATTTGTATAATTGTCTTTGGATTATCTACAGTATATTGGATTTCACTAGTTGCGCTATTCTTTAGTGGTGTTACCGATGGAGTTTCTATGGTTATTCGTCAAACGATTCTACAATTAAAAACACCTGATGAAATGCGTGGACGTGTTGCTTCTGTGAATTCTATGTTTGTAGGTTCATCAAATGAATTAGGTGCTTTTGAAAGTGGTTTAACAGCAAAATTAATGGGAACAGTTACGGCAGTAGTTTTTGGTGGAACCATGACCTTAATTACCGTTATTACCACAGGATTGGTTTCTCCAACATTCCGAAACTTAGATCTAACGAAAGATGTTGAAGCGCATCAAGGAGAAGATGAATCGTAGTTAGTATAAATTCTATTCAAATAAAAATTTGATAACACTTAATGTGTTGTTTGTAAAATTCTGAAATTCAGTTTTTTATTTTCGTTTTCTTTGTTCGCCCAAAGAAAAGAAACAAAAGAAACGGCGCTTTTCCAGAGGTATTTCTACTTTTTCTTTTTATTGAAAAACTAGAACCGCATGAGCTTTTCTAAATTTTCTCCAAGGCTTCAAAAATTTTTAACGAAAAACTCCTGCTATACTGCGGAAAAGAAGAAAACTACTCTTGATTTTTATTTCGAACAGACGTTAGTTATTGACGTATTTCATTCAATCTATTTGTCAATTCATCTTTTATAGTACTATTCGCAGCACTCAATGGTAATTGATTTGCGTTTAATAAATTAGGGTTTTCAAAAGGATTTATACTTAAATCAAAGAAAGCTTCATCTCCATCAGAAAATATAATATACTTATGTGTGGCGTTTCTTATTGTATAATCTGATCCATTATCTCTACTAATTTCAGTATACGTATACTCGCGTGTATCAGTATTTGTAGTAGATAATAATTCTTTAAAACTCTGACTATCATTAATTTCAGAAGCTCCTGTGCCAGCAATATCTGCAATGGTCGCAAACAAATCGGTTGTGTTTATCAAAGCTTCTTCAGTTGCACTGAATCGACCGACATTTTTACCAGAAACAATCATTGGAACATTTACGCCACCTTGATATACACTTCCTTTGGCACGTACTGAAGGATATACTTGTACAACTTCATTTGGCGTTCCATTATCTCCTATGAAAATGATGACTGTATTTTCTCTTTCTTCTGTTGACATCGAACTCAATAAACGACCAATTTCTGAATCCATTGCTTCTAACATTGCCATGTAATATGGAATAGGATTTGCGTCAATACTTGCATCGTCTGTTGGTAAACTTCCTTGTGAATGTAATTCCGTCGGCGGCAAATGAAAAGGTGTATGTGGTGCATTGTACGCTAACCATAAAAACCAAGGATCTGTTTGGTTTGAAACCCAGTCAATTGCTAAATCTGTAAACTTTGTCGTTGTATATTCCGTAGAATTTGTTGTTTGTTGGTTTTCTGTAAGATTCCAATTCCAATATGATTGTACGCCGCCAGATAATAAACCAGCATAATAATCAATTCCCATAGTTGTTGGATGCGATGCATTTGTTGATAAATGCCATTTTCCAATTACGGCATGTGTATATTCAGGACTATTTGTAGTCATATATTGCTGCAATGATGTTTCTGAAGTTGATAGCACATCACCTACATTTAGCATATTGGTGCGGAAACCGTATTTCCCCGTTATAATACTTGACCGAGTTGGTGTACAGGTTGGATTGGACCATAAGTTTGTAAACTTAACACCCGAATTTAGCATGTTTTGCAAATTTGGCATGTTGGGTTTTATCGTTCCAGTATCATAACCTGGAGTTGCGTCTAATCCCATATCGTCAGCTATAATTAATAGAATATTTGGACTATCTGAAGTTGTCGTTGGTGTTTCTTCAGGTGTATTTGAAACAACAGTATCATCATTCCCGCAAGAAAGAAGTAAAAATGAAACAAGGATTAAAGCGACTATTTTAGGAGTATTCATGAAGATGGGTTTGTCAATAAGACTTCTATTATTGTCAATGGTTTAAATCGAATATAATTTAACTAATTTAATTTAGACTAATTATAAATAATTGTATATTTGAATTCTCAAATTGAAAAATCATGAGCGATATACATAGAATCTATTACAACAATATTGGAATTTCTTTTCAGTGGAAACAAGATTTAGAAAAAAATAACTCGAAGTTTCAAATTATTTTTAGAGATACAGGTTTTTACTTAACAATTAAAGAGGTAGAAAACTTTTCCAAGTTTGTAAAGCAAGCTGTTGAAAGAGGTTGTTGCAAAGATTGCCAAGCTAAGCAAACATGTCGTTCTATTCTATTAAAAACACCAGCAACTACTGTAGATTTAGCAGTTTCAGAACAAGAGTTAACTTCTATTGCTGATTTGCTTGAAGGAACGTTGTTTCAAATTAATTTAGATAATTATTTGAAAGATGTTTGTAATAATTAAGCAGTTAAAAAAGGAATAATAAGTTGATTGATTTCTGTTGGTTTTTCTTCTTGAATGAAATGCTTTGCGTCCAACAGATGAACATTTTCTTCTGAACTTATATGTTCGTACACGCGCTCTTTCATGTCATCAAATATTAAGAATGAATCGTGTTTTCCCCAAATAATAAGCTTAGGAATTGTTATGTTTTCAAATACAGCAGTGTAATCAGGCAAGTCAAAACATGTTCTAGAGAAAAAATTATACATCGCTTTTGTTTTTCCTTCAAGCAATGGTTTTTTATAACCTTCTATTTCATTTTTAGTTAATTCATTGTTCACTAAACCTGAATTGAATAAGCCTTTTAACATCAAATTAGTTGTAATTCCATTAGCATACATTGCCATAATACATTTCGTAATCCAACCTTTTTTGAAGCGCATTGGTGGATGAAATCCTTCTTTGAATAGAATTGTATTTAAAACAACTAGTTTCTGAATTCTATTCGGAGCTATTTTAAACAATTCCCATGTCCAAAGTCCGCCAGCATCATGTAAAACATGATTCCAATGATCAATTTTTAGATGATTCATCAATTCCAAGAAACGTTTTGCATGCTGATCAGGATTGTATATGTCGTATCCTTTTGGTGAATCACTATTTCCAAAACCTAACATATCAGGAGCAATCACACGAAATGATGTTGCCAATTCATCAATCATTTTTCGATATAACCAAGAAGAAGTTGGAATGCCATGTAAAAGTACTAAAGGTGTTCCTTTTCCTTTATCTATATAAGCTAGCTTGCCATTAGATGAGGTAAAAAACTGTTGTTGTGATCTAAATTTAGCGTAATTCATGTTAGTTGGTTTTATACTTGGTCGAAAAACCCTAACAGAACCTACTTTTCATATTTTTTGAGCGTCATTTTGGTTCCATCAAATTCACCATAGGTATAGTATTGAATCCAATCGCCAAGATTTATATATTTACTTTTTTCATTGAGGTCAATTTCTAAAGGCAAATGACGATGACCAAACACAAAATAATCGTAGTGTTTAGTTTCAAGCTTCCGTTTTGCATATTGTGCCAACCATTCGTTGTCTTCTCCTAAAAACGTAGCATCATCATCGCCAGAAATTAGCTTGTTTTTGACAGATAAATACTGCGCAATTCGCATACCAATATCTGGATGCAACCAACGAAAACACCATTTAAAGAAAGGATTGGTAAATACTTTTTTCATGCGTTTATAACCTTTGTCTCCAGGACCCAATCCGTCACCGTGACCAATGAAAAAAGTAGTATCATTAAAAGTGAATTCTTGCGGTTTGTGATATACAGGAATGTTGAGTTCTTTCTCAAAATAATCATCCATCCATAAATCATGATTCCCCACAAAGAAATAAATTGGAATGCCTTTATCGCGAAGTTCTGCTAACTTTCCGAGCGTTCGCACAAAACCTTTTGGAACAACGGTTTTGTATTCAAACCAGAAATCGAACAAATCTCCAAGAAGGAAAATAGCGGCTGCATCATGTTCAATTTCGTTTAACCAAGCTACAAACTTTTTTTCTCTAGGGAAACTAGCTTCCGCCGTTGGAGCGCCTAAGTGATTATCAGAAGAGAAGTATATTTTTTTTCCTTCGGGAATGTTCATGGTGTAAATATAAGAATTCTAACATTTCTGCGTATCACATTGAAAATATATAGTGTAATTAACGAAATTAAAGAATGAATTTGTTTTTAGAGTTTAAATGTTAAGTATGGTCTTACCGTAAGTGAATTCTGATTTGTTTTTATAATTTTTCCTCTAATTAATACTATATATCATGAAAAAAAGAAATTTAAAATCATTGAAACTTAACAAAAAGTCAGTTTCAGACTTGTCTACAGCAAATTTAAAAGGTGGACTTCCGTATGTTACATTTGGAGTTCCTTGTCAAACTCACGAATATTGGTGTCATTCAAACCTTTGGGCTTGTCCTACATATCCTTTAGTATGCGGACCTGAACTATAAATTATAGTAAAACAGCGAACCTAGGTTCGCTGTTTATTATTATATCGATACGTGCTAAACTAAGATCAGCACTTCGTTACGCTTCGTTATCACTTGCAAACCATTCCGCGCAAGAGGAATCGGTTTCTTGTAAGCGTAAAGAAAACAGTTGAATATTTCCTGGAAGTCTACTTTTGATTTTCGCCGCAAAATCAATCACCATATTTTCACTTGTTGGTTGGTAATCTGCTAATATTACATTGTGTCCTTCACTACGCATTACTAACGCTAACGATTTGTGAGGTGTATTTTGGTTGAATACAATGGCATGATCAAATACATCTACAACTTCTTCTTTCACGATTTTTTTAAGATCGCTAAAGTCAATCACCATTCCCCATTTTACATTGTTATTGTCTGTAATCGGTGTTCCAATTACGGTTACCGAAAGCTTATAACTATGTCCGTGTACGTTTTTACATTTCCCGTCATAGCCGTATAAAGCATGACCGGTTTCAAAATTAAATTGCTTTGTAATGCGAATTTTGCTCATTTTCATTTTCAATTAATGCGCAAAGATAGTTTATTATTGGATTTGTTGAAAAAGAGTTTGTTAAATAGTTACTATTGGAGATAATGCTGAACTTGATTCAGTATCTATTTTCATTCCCGTGGAGACGGGAATCTAATTTCTATTATCAAATTGGTCGTTTATTTCTTGCTTTTAGAAATGATCTTACTGCTCAAAATATTCAGTTGGAATCTGTTCTTTTACATTTTTAAATGGAAATTCAACATCTTCAATAGGATCTTCTTCAAAAGATAAAAAGTGAGGAATGGAAATGTTTTGAATATTTCTTTGAGGATATAATGTTCTTATGACATGCTTTTCGTCGTCATTTAGTAGTTTATAAGTTGTATTGAATTTTTGTATTGCAGTAGAATCATATAATTTACTGTATGCATCGTTTATACCAGCATTAAATATTGTGTAATGCTTGAAATCAGAATCTAAATCGAAAAGTATGACTAATTGCGTTTTTTTTGCCACAATAGAATCAACTCTTTTTGTGAAGTCTTCCAAGCTATATTTTTCTTTTCCGATATAAAATTCATTATTGATCAGAAATAGATATTGCTGGTTTTCAGTTTTTAAATGATCAAGAATACTATGGTTTAAAAAGTTATATCCTGTTACGGAATTATTATCTGTTTTTGTTTCATATTTTATATTAAAAATAGGAGTAATTTGTTGTTTTTGAGACAAATAGATACTTTCGATCTCATTTTCAATAATTTTATGTTTTATATCATTAACTATATAAAAAGTATATGCGTTTATTTTGATCATTTCATGGAATAGAAGTTCTATATCTTTCATTTTTGCTCTTTTGTCACATAGTAATGCAAACCTTCTTAATGCGTGATGAGATATTTCACTATTATAATGGTTAAAGAAAAAATGAATAAGTTCTTCAAATTCAGCGTATTTATCATTGAGTTGCAGTTTGTATTTATTTGAATTTGGCACTTTTCCGTATTGTATATAAATTAATTCTTCTTCAGGATTTGGTTTATAAAAATTATAGTTTTTGAATTTGGGTAACTCTATTTCAAGCAAAGGAATTACAGTATCTTTCTTATAAGTGAAATTTTGAAAAACTAAAGAATCTTTTGAAATGGAAGTTTTAAATGTATAATCTAAAAAAGTAAGGCTATTGTTTTTAATTGTAACTGGATATGTATTCCATAGGTTTCCGTCATTACTTAAAGAAATACTATCAGTATATATTTTCATAAAAGTTGGTGTAGCATCATATTGATAATCTTTAGCCCAAGTACCATAATACTGTTCCTTTTTAGAACATGAAAAAAGTAGCATTAAAACCGTAAAACTTAAAATAACTTTCTTCATAAGGATATAGAATTGATCACTAGAAGTGTATCAAACTTTATGCCTTACTTTTTGGTTATGTGAGTAGTTCTCGATACAATTTTCTATCTATCTCGATAACTTCGTTAAGTATTTTCTATCAAAATATATTTTTATTTCAATAATGCTCGATATGACAGAAAATTACTCGAACTGACGTTTGGGAATTATAATAGCGTGATGAGATGCTGAATCAATACTGAATCAAGTTCAGCACATGGTTCGGTATGACGTGGATTCCGCATCAAGTGCGGAATGACAAGGATATACTTAAGAAGTCCAATGAATGAGATACTGCATTTCGAGTGCGCTCAATGTAAAAGTTCAGCATGACGAAAAAAATACCCTAACAAATCCAATAATCTAAGCAAGTCTAGAAATCTACTTCTTAAACTTCGCCAACGCATTTTTTGTAAAGTCAGATAAAACAAGCGTTCCAGAAAGTTCAGCGCGTTCGGCTAAAAGTGTGTCCCAGTTTTCGGTGTCTTCCCACAATATTTTTTTCATTCCAGCTAATGCATCCGAATTGTATGAAGCGAGTTTTGCTGTGAAGATTTCAAGTTCTTTGTCGAGTTCTTGTTGGGTTTCAAATACTTTGGCAAACAAGCCTTTTTCTTTTGCCCAATACGCTGTTTTCCATTCGCTTGGCGCGAGACTTAACTCAGAGAAACCAGCTTTTCCAATTCTGTTTTGAACTGCTGGTGCAATTACAAAAGGACCAATTCCGATGGTTAATTCGGAGAGTTTTACAGAAGCCGCTTCAGTTGCTAATGCGTAATCACAAGCAGAAATTAATCCAACGCCGCCACCGACAGCTTTTCCTTGTACACGACCAACAATTAATTTTCCACAGGTTCGCATTGCATTGATGACATTGGCAAAACCACTGAAGAATGTTTTTCCATCTTCTAAGTTATCAATCGCAACCAACTCGTCAAAAGAAGCGCCAGCACAAAATGCACGATCACCTTCACTTTTGAGAATAATTACGCTTACAGTATCATTTTCTGCTAAAGAATTTAATTCTTTCGTTAATCGATCTAAGAGTTCGCCAGGAAATGAATTACTTGCAGGATGTCCAAATTCGACAGTTGCAATGTTGTTTTGAATACTTGTATATAAACTTCCGTTGGATCTTGTTGTAGTCATAAGGTTGTGATTTCGTGTTTCAAAAAGAGTCAAGGTTTTTAGAATCAAGAATCAGGACTTTTTTTAAATACTATATCTGCTAAGATAAGAATCTAAACTGTTTTGAATTAGTTCTCGATACAAATTTGCTATGCAAATTCACTCGAACTGACGCTTAGAATGTAAAAGAGAAACTGGTCTAACAATCTAAGTAGTCTGATAATCTAAGATTTTCTAATCTTCGGAATGAATTCTTTTCGGAAAACGAATATGAGTGGAATTCCACGTGCTGCAATCCAAAGTGTAAAGGCAATCCAGACAGCGTAGAGTTTTAAATCGAGAAAATCTAGTACGAAGATAGTAGGAACAAATACACCAAATGTGGAAAAGAGTAATACGTTTCGGAGCGCTGCCATTTTCCCTAATCCTTTAAATATTCCATCAAATACAAATGTGACTGCACATAGCGGTTGCATCACAAGAATTATCCAAAAAGTGTTATAAAATTCACCTAATACAATTTGTTCTTTTGTAAATATTCTTCCAATTGGATAGTATAATATTCCACCAACAATGAGCATTGCAATTCCAAGAATGATAGCATATTTGGTTAGTCGGACGCTGAGTTTTACCAATTCTTCATAGTTTTCTTCACCATAGAGTTTTCCTGATAAGATGTTTCCAGCACTTGAATATCCATCAATAAAGAACGCTCCAAAGAACCAAATGTTTAATAATACGGTATACGCAGCGCTATATTTTGGGCCATATGCGGCTGCAAACGAAGTTCCAAAGTATAAAGCGACATTTAAGGCAATTGTTCTGATAATTAGATTTAGAATCATGATTGCCATTTTGGGCAATTCTTTGTGTATTGGTAGTTGAATTTTTAACGGAATTTGCGTCTTTTTCAACATATATATAACCGCTAATAACGCCATACATATTTGTGAAATTAGACTTGCATACGCAGCGCCATCAACATGCATAGCAGGAATATAATCGCCAACACCATACACAAAAGCAAAATCGAGTATAACGTTTAGTGATGCGCCAATAATGGCAATTATCATTGGAATTAACGTGTTTTGCAAACCTCTGAATACACCAAATATGGAAAATGTTAATAGTGTAAATGGCAAGCCAAAGATGCGAATTCGATAATACGAACTACTGTAGTCTAAAATGATGCCTTTTGCATTGTAAAAGTTGAGAATGTGTTCTGCAAACGGATAGGTAATTAGGATTAATACAAAACTAATTGCTAAAATGATTCCGATAGCTTGTGCTGGAAGCGTTTTGATTTCATCTAGCTTGTTAGCGCCCAAATATTGTGATACTAAGGCAGAAATAGCACTTCGTGTTTGTCCAAAAACCCAAACTAACATAGATATAAATGCACCAGCAATTCCGACAGCGGCTAAGGCTTCTGTAGCATTTACTTGAACGTTTCCAACAACAGCTGTATCAGTGATGGATAATAATGGTTCGGCAATTCCGGCAATTAAAGCAGGAATTGCAAGTTTGTTGATGTGTGAGTTGGTTATTTTTGTTTTCAAAGTACGCGTTCGTAACAGTAAAAAGGATATACACTTTGTTTTGGAAAGTATATGCTTCCTAATTTTTTATAGCCACGAAGTTCGTAAAACTTTTGGTTTCTTGTGTTCTTACTAAACGTATCTAATCTTATGGAGCGATAATTATTTTCTATAGCGTACGTTTCTGCAAAGTCCATCAAGCATTGCGCGTATCCTTTTCCTTGCTTTTTTGGATGTACTGCCAATCGATGAATGTAGAGATTTGTATCATCTGGCGAAAGCCATTTAACAACTTTGTATTCTTCATCCATTAGACTAGAAACCACAATACAACCTACAATTTCAGCTGCGTCAAGCAAAACATATAATTCATTTCTAGCAACATCAGCTTCAAAAGCTGAACGATTTGGATAGTTTTCATTCCATTGGAATATATTGTTGTTAGTCATGTGTTTTGCACACGCTTTGGTGATTTCCAGAAGTGCAGTAATGTCTACTGAAGTAGCGAGACGAATCATAGTATAGATATTTAGTTTAAAACCACTTTTAGTGTTTGTTCCCTATTTTAAAATATTTTGCAATAAGATTTAGTGCAGGTTTACCTTCAATAGTGAAATTGGTATTAGCACCATCAGATTTGCCACGACCTTGCCATTCCCAAATATGAATACCGTGAAACCAAGGTTCTTGCCACACGGTATTAAAAAAGGACTGATAACATAGTAACTGCTCTTTTTTAGAAATTTTTGAATAGATACTTTTAGCACTATTCCATTCCCATGGTTTTTCTGAAGTTCCTTGAATAGATTTATAACCTATTTCGGTAAAGAGAACAGGTTTGTTATATTTTTCACTAACAGCTGCTATATCTTTTGTATGCTTTTTCCAATTGCTTTCTAATTCTTCCAACGTTGGATTGTCTGTTGTGCTTAATGGAAAATACGCTTGAATTCCTATGTAATCTAATTTGTCCCAGAAAGGAACTGCCTCATATTCATTGTACCAATTGGCCGCATAGGTTAGTTTTCCTGTGTAAATTGATTTAATTTGTTGAATTAAGATGTTCCATTGTTCGGGCTTTTTATAGACAGTTGTTTCTAATTCTGTACCGATACAAAATTGTTCTAGTTGTAATTCCTCCGCAAGTTCTGCATATTTTAACATAACCTGACTATAATTTTCAAACCAAGTCTTCCAGTCGTGTTCCGTTTCCATTTCAATGTCAGATCGCCATTTGCCGTCTTCCATTTTGGATAACCAAATATGAGGTTTTAGCATTATTTTTATCTCAAATTTGTCGCATGCTGCTTTTATCTTTTTGTAGCGTTTTAGCCTTCTATTGTAATTATCATCAGAAATTAACCTTATTGATGGTTTGTTGTAATGGTTTTGACCTATAAATGGCGTAATGGTGATCCATTCAAAATTGTTAGTTTTAAGTTGTTCAATGTCTTCTAAATTTCCACTGATATTGAATACATGAATGCCTCGCTGTTTATTATCAATCGTATAGTAATTGTTTATTTTGGTAAGATTGTTTTCTATGTTCGTATCCCAAGTATAATTTATGGTTTCAGATGATCGATAGCTTTGCAATGCTTTGTTTCCGATAAAAATTACCATAACAGGAATCACTACTTTATAGAAAACACCTTTTACTAAGCCTTTAATTTTATTTTGCTTGTAGTTGTGCACGATACTTTTTATCAATAAGAAAAGGAGATAAGGAATTAGCCCTATTATGTAGAATAATGGACTAGTTACTATATTTTCTAAAATGTCTCCAAAAAACGCAACTGTATTGGCTACATCATAGTTGGCTCTGTACAGTATTAATAGAAATATCAATGCCAGGATCGCAAATAGAGTTATGCTGTAAAACCAGAGAAAACGCTTTAGTATAGATGCTTTTATCTTTATTTTACTAGTCATGCAGTTTTTAAATTTTTATAATCAATGAAATAATCTTAAAATTATAAAAAAAGGAATTGATCTTCCCAGTTCCTTTTTGTTTCTATTAAACGGTGTTTTGTAGTCTACAAGATATTTATTTTTTGAAGTTTAAAAAACTGAAAAGTGATCTTAGAATTAAAAAATGATTATTTTTGCAGAAATTTAAGACAATGAAAAATATATTGGTTCCTATTGGAGATTCTGGAAATGCAAAGAATACATTGCAATATGCCATTGATTTTGCAGCAGCTATTGATGCAAAAGTATTTGTGTTTAGAGCTTTTAAAGTGCTTTCAAAAGCAGGAACGATTTTAAATGTTGATGAGATTGTCGGACGTGAAACGGCAAGTAATGTAAAGGAAGTTATTGGAAGTGTTGATTTGAAAAAAGTAGATGTTTCTATTATTTCTGCCAAAGGAAATGTACTTGATAGTATTAATTCTATTGATAAGGAATTAGGAATTGATTTAATTATTGTTGGTCCAAGAAGCAATTCAATTAAAGAAGAAATGTTTTTAGGAAATACATCGGGAAGTATTGTAAAACAAACAGATATTTCTGTATTGGTAGTTCCTGAAGGATATGCTTTTAAGCCAATTAATAAAGTATTGACAGCAATAAAGTCAGGAGTTATTACAAGAGAAGGAGTTTTAAATCCGTTAGAAGCTATTTTAACAGCTTTTGGAGCAAAAATGCGTTTGTTACAAGTGAAAACACCAGATTTTTTACCTGAAGATTTAGAGTTTTATTCTGAATTAGCTGCTATTACTTCTGGATATAAGAGTTCTGAAAATTCAACCTTATTTCAAGGAGTTTTAGAACATTTAAATGAAAATAATCCAGATATGATTTGCGTGTTTAGACGTAAACGTGGATTTTTCAAAAAGCTTTGGGAACAAAACACTATAAAGAAAATAGACTTTGAAAGTCGTTTGCCATTGTTAGTTTTAAAAGGAACAAATTAGGAAACGATTTCTATTCGATATAATTAAAAGCCATTCAAAATAGTTTGAATGGCTTTTTTTTATGCCCATGAATAATTTAATATTTTGTACTTTTAGGTATTAACCAAAATATTTTAGTATGAAAAAAAGGAATTTAAAAAGTTTAAACTTAAACAAAAAGGTAATCAGCAATTTAAAGGTTGAAGCTCTAAAAGGACAATTGAGAAGAGGTTCAGACAATCCCGATTGTAGCGGTGATACAGCAATGGTATATTCATGTCATCCAGAAACATGTAATGGACAACCACAAGAACAAGACAGATAATTATGTTAGAAAACTTAACACAATACGAAGTTCTGCATGCTAATGAGATTAGTGGCGGACTCACAACGGTAGAGTATATTATTATTTTATAAAAAACTAAAGCGAACTTCGGTTCGCTTTTTTTATGCTTTTTTAATAAAATTGATTGTAGTTTGTGTCACTTCTTCTAAGTGCTTTGGCAATTGCAATTCGTTCCACGGATGACGCGCGCCAAATACATGATCAGCATTTTCAATTACATGTAATTTACTTTTAGAATTCCATGTGTGTAAAAGTTTCGCTTCTGCTACTGGAACTGCCGGATCTGTTGTTCCATGAATAATTAAGTACGGGATTTTTAAGTTTTTTGTTGCGCTATGAATGTCTAAACGATTTGCATTTGCCTGAAAATCTTCTAAAAACTGATAGAAATGTGGCATTTCTTGTTTCGTTCTACCATTAATTACATAATATACACCTGAATTTCTCCAATCTTCCAATGCTTCTCCTTGTGGAAAGCGTGACGCGTAATCAGAAACGCCAGCCCACGAAATTACTTTTGTAATCTTGCTTTCTTCTGCTGCCTTAATGTTTACAATTCCGCCGCCGCGAGAATGCCCAATTAATGATATGTTTTCTATGTTTGCTTCCGCAGAAAACTCAAAAGAATCGTTTGTCAAATGATTGATTACAAATTGTAAATCGTTTAGTTCTTTGGTATAATTGTTCTCGCCAAAAGCTTCTAAGTCTGGAAAATCAATTGGTTGTTCCACAGTTCCACCATTATGCGAAAAGTTAAATTTTACAAAGAAACAATCTGCTTTCGCGAACGCTTCCGCAACCAAATCCCATGCGCCCCAATCTTTAAAACCTTTATAACCATGACAAAAGATGACAATAGGTTTCTCCTGACCGTTCTTTTTAAAAAAGTAATCAATCAGTATGTTTTTATCATTTTTACGCTTTAAAACGCTGTTTTTGAGCTTCTGCCTCATGTTTAGACTTCTTTTTCGGTGAATGGAATAGTTGTGTTGCAAATTTCAAGAATAAGTCGTTTCAGTTCTACCAGGAAATCATCTAAAGTATCAGAAGTGATAACTTGTTTTTTGGTGCGACTTCCAGGTTTGTCTTTCGTTCCAAATTTTAAAAACCCGCTTTGTAAGTTTTTAAACGAAATAATTCCTGCTTCAGTTTCTTGTTGAAATGGCTGCTTTTGATAAATCATGTATGCATATGCCAATACTTGAAAGCTTTTGCTGAACTTATAATCTTGCGTAAGCAAATCCCAATCGACAATTTCTACATCACCTTGCGACACTTTCCCAGTTTTGTAGTCAATAATTCGCATGACACCATCGAGTTCATCCACACGATCCACTTTTCCACCGATATACACAGGGAAATCAAGTTCAGGAATCTCAACTTTGGCTTGCAATGTTTGCTCAATTTGAAGAATTCGTAGCGTTTTTCCTTTTTTTAGTAATTGTAATTCTTGTTGTAAAAAGTTAGTTACATAGCGTTTGGCAACATTGAAAATGATGAGGTTTTTTCCACGATGAATATTTCCTTCACCATAGGTTTTTTTAAAATTATCAGTTACCAATTGATCTACACTTTTAAACATCGCTTTGATGTCTTCAACAACTAATGTTTTTCCTTCAAATGGTTTGTATAAAAGTTCTAAAGTATCATGCACAACAGTTCCTAATGTGTTTGCAGCAACCGTTTCTTCCACAGCTTCATATTCTTGAATTCCGAGAATCTTTTGATAATAAAAGTCAATCGGATTTCTAATATAGGATGTTAAGGCAGAAGGTGAAAACCCTTTGTTTGCAATATCTTTGATACGTTTTAGAATCGTAGCATCTTTTTTGACAATTTGTAATTGCGGTGTAATTTTTGGCACTTTCGGAATCACTACATGTTGCGAAATTGTATGATTCGGCATCGTGTAGGTTTCCAATTGCATTAAGAAACGACTTTTTTCACCACCATTTAAACCATCAGCTTCAGTGTTGTATAACAAATATATATTTTCTGCTCTGTGTAATAAGCGATAGAAGTGATACGTATAAATTGCATCTTTTTCTTTGTATGTTGGCAGATTGAATTGTTTTTTTAGATCGAATGGAATAAACGAATTATTGCTTTTTCCAGAAGGCAATATTCCTTCGTTTACAGATGAAAGAATAACCGTTTTGAAATCGAGCACACGTGTTTCTAACATTCCCATTAATTGTAAACCTTGAAGCGGTTCACCTTTAAAATCGAGTGTTTCTGTGCTTATAATTTCTTTATACAACGTTAATAACGATTTGATGTCCGTTATATAATTGTGTTGCTTGGTCAGTAATTGCAATTGATTAAATACTTCGTTGAAACGATATAAATATTCTAATGCCAATAAATGTTGTTCACGTTCGTCAATGAGACTTGTTTTGAGTCTTCGAATAAGCGTAATACAGTTTTGAATGGCAATTTTTGGTTTGTTATTCCAATATGCAAACAACATAGAAGCGATATCTTGTAACTCTTTTGGAAAGCGTTCTACAATTGTTTCCGTTGATACATAAATGATATTATTCGATTGAATGTAATGAATAATGTCTGTAGCAAGGTTTTTATCTTTTTGCTGAAATAATGGACGTAAGTTGGTGTCCGACAATACGTTTATGACACTTTTATAGTAAAATGCATCATTTCGGTGATGTTCTTGTAATAAGTATAAGTTGTTAAATGTAGTCGCTAATGGAATATCTTTTAGCGGAAAACCCATTGTAATATTGAGTTTTTCTATTTCTTTGGGTAATGAGTTTAAACAAGGAATTAGTAATTGTTCATCACCTAAAACTACTGCAACATCTTGTAAGTTTTCGTCTTGTTGTTGTATTTTTTGAAGAATTTCGCCAATGTGCTTTGCTTGGGTTACATTTTTTGGTGCGCCAATGACTTCAATATTTTTAGCGCTAGAAAAATTATCGGCAATCCAGGAGAATGCATTGTCTTTGAAGTAATTCCAATCATATCGATGACGGCGTAAAAACAAGCTTGCATCATGTTCAGGATCTTCAAAAAAGATATGATCAGTATCCCACAGAATTTCAGCTAAACCAACTTCTAAGAATTCTTGAATGATTTTTTCTTCGGCAGTATTCAATGCATTGAAACCGATAAAGTAATGCTTTTTATCTTCGTTTTTTTGGAGATAAAATTCTAAACTATCAACTGCTTCTCTGTACACTAAACCTTGATAAGCAATTCCTTTTTGTGTAATTTTTTCGGTTAATGCAGTATAGTATTCTTCAAGCTTATTCCAGAAAGTCAGATAGTTTTTTACCAATGTTGTTGGTTCTTTCTCTAATGACCAATGATTAATTTCTTGAATTGCTCCTAAATAATTAAAAATATCCTTTTGAGGAATTAGGTATCGATCAATTTCGTTGAAATCTTGTAATAGTATTTGCGCCCATTTTGAGAAAGAATCAAATGATTCTTGCGAATCTTTTGGCGTTAATTCTTTGTATACGGTGTAAAATTCAAAAAGTAATTCTGTATTGCTAACGGAAGTATATCCTGATATTTCTTCTACCAATTCTTCAATACTGAGAATAGTAGGAGCAAAAGATGTTTTTTGAATTTGTTGTGAGAGTTCGTGTTTTAAGAAGACACCTGCTCTTTTGCTAGGTAATACCAAGGTAAGATTACTAATGCTGGTATTATTTTCTAGAATATAGTTTACAACATGGGAAAGGAATGACTTCATGTTGTAAAAATAAAAAAACGCCTCGATATTTCGAGGCGTTTCTTATGAAGTTATTTTTGAGTTTAAATTATTTTACTAATTTAATTTCTACTCTTCTGTTTTGAGCTCTACCTTTTCTGTTCTTGTTAGAAGCGATTGGAGTAGTTTCTCCGTATCCTTTAGCTGTGAAAGAGTTGCTTACTTTAGTTTTTAAGTAAGACATAACTGCGTTAGCTCTCTTTTCAGATAATTTTTGGTTTAAAGCATCAGAACCAACACTATCAGTATGACCTGCGATAGTAAAAGACTCTTTTGGGAAACCTTTAATTAATTCAGCAATTCTATCTAAGATAGCATAAGTTTCAGCTTTGAAAGAATCTTTTCCTGAGTTGAAGTATACAGTTCTAGCTAAGTTATCTAATACTGTAATTTCTTTTTCAGTCATTCTTGCGATTGGAGGACATCCTTGGTTGTCAGCAACACCAGCAACTTCTGGACATCTGTCATCCTTGTCTAATACCCCGTCACCGTCTTTATCAGTCCATGGGCATCCTTTGTTTGCAGATGGTCCAGCTTCATTAGGACAGTTATCTTTAGCGTCAGTGATTCCGTCACCATCAGTATCAGGACATCCATTCATTGCTGCAGTACCTGCAACATTTGGACAATCATCCTTTCCATCTGTGATTCCGTCACCGTCAGTATCAGGACATCCGTTTAATGCAGCTAAACCTGCAGTATCAGGACAGTCATCTTTACTATCTTCGATTCCGTCACCGTCAGTATCAGGACAACCATTAAATTCTGGTAAACCTTTTACGTCTGGACAAGCATCGTCTTTGTCAAAAATTCCATCTTCGTCAGTGTCTTTTCCACCAAACTTGATAGCAACTCCTACTACATGTTGGAAGTGAGGAGCTAAGTAATCTTCAAAAGCATGCTTATATGTAGTTTGTACATTTAAAGCTACGTTTTCGCTGAACCAATAGTTGAAACCAAGTCCACCATTTAATGTTCCAGCTCCGATATCGTCAATCCAAGTG
Source organism: Kordia sp. E (assembly GCF_056033805.1). Lineage (NCBI taxonomy): Bacteria > Pseudomonadati > Bacteroidota > Flavobacteriia > Flavobacteriales > Flavobacteriaceae > Kordia > Kordia sp. E. Next base: position 827,687 of record NZ_JBRASR010000002.1, on the reverse strand, counting down.
TAACCTCCACCAACTTCTACATAAGGATCAAATTTACCCATGTTGTAAAGTTCGTTTAAGTTGTACTTAATGTTTCCGTCGAATCCGTAGTATGTTAAATCATCTCTCGACTGATCTCCATATTTTTTGATCTTGTTAACTGACCCTCTAACTCCTACTGAGAATCCGTCACCTACGTATTTAGATACGCTAACTGTAGAAAGAGTTGGTAAAATATTATAATGATTTACATTAAAATATTCGTCGAACCATTTCCCTGTAAGCCCTGCAGCTTCCATATCGTTTGTAGGAAAGAAATCTACAGCATTAATACCGACATTGATCTGCCAAGGGTTATTACTGTCTTGCGCTTTTACGTTGCTGAATCCTACTACAAGCAACAAAGCAACTAAAAATCTGCTAAGATGTTTCATGTTTTAATTATTTAATTTTAAGTGTTAATTAAAGGACAAATGTAAGTTGTTAATACTTATTAACAAAGACAAATATATTAATTTTTTTAAAATCGTTAACATTTAAATTGATTTTAAATATTTAAATTACTTCTAATTCTTTTCCAATTTCTGTAAAAGCAGTGATTGCCTTGTCTAAATGCTCCTTTGTGTGTGCCGCTGATAACTGGACTCTTATGCGTGCTTTTCCCTTTGGAACTACCGGATAAAAGAACCCAATTACATATATTCCTTTTTCTAATAATTTATCTGCCATTACTTGTGATAATTTTGCGTCGTATAGCATTACTGGTACAATTGCAGAATCACCATCGACAATATCAAAACCAGCACTTTTGATCCCTTTTTTGAAATAAGTAGTGTTGTCAGCTAGTTTGTCTCGTAAAGTTGTATCTGTTGAAAGCATTTCAAACACTTTAATAGATGCACCAACAATTGCAGGTGCTAATGAGTTTGAAAATAAATAAGGTCTTGAACGTTGACGTAATATTTCAATGATCTCTTTTTTACCAGTTGTGTATCCACCCATAGCGCCGCCCATTGCTTTTCCAAGTGTTCCTGTAATGATATCAATTTTGCCCATTACATTTTTTTCTTCAAGCGTTCCACGACCAGTTTCACCAATAAAACCAGTAGCATGACACTCATCAATCATAATCATAGCGTCATATTTTTCAGCTAATACTACAATTTCATCCAAAGGAGCAACCAAACCATCCATAGAGAAAACTCCGTCTGTTACCACAATTTTAAAGCGCGCACCATCTGCATTCGCTTGCTGTAATTGCTTTTCTAAATCTGCCATATCGTTGTTTTGGTAACGATATCTAGCAGCTTTGCACAAACGTACACCATCAATAATAGAAGCATGATTTAATGAATCTGATATAATTGCATCTTCTTTTGTGAGTAACGGTTCAAAAACACCACCATTTGCATCAAAAGCTGCGGCATATAAAATGGTATCTTCTGTTCCGTAATAGTCTGCTATTTTTTGTTCTAAGGTTTTGTGAATGTCTTGTGTTCCGCAAATAAAACGTACTGACGACATTCCAAACCCATGAGTATCCATGGTGTCTTTTGCTGCCTGAATTACATCAGGATGTGAAGACAATCCTAAGTAGTTGTTTGCACAAAAGTTGACAACTGTTTCACCAGTATTTATAGTGATTTCAGCGCCTTGAGCTGAAGTAATAACACGTTCTTTTTTATAAAGTCCTGCGTCTTTAATTTCTTGAAGTTCTTTTTCTAAATGTTGTTGTATACTTCCGTACATGTTGTTTATTTTTTGGTAAAAATAGCTACGATTTTTGAGTTATACCATTTATCGTTTGAATTTATCGCAATAAAACACCTTTTTAACCTTTCATTTTTATAATAAATTCAAAATAATGGTCAGTATTATATATATTTTACAATGATTTCTTCATTTATGTATAATAAAATTTTATTAGTAACATTAAAATCCATTTCTATCAATGTGTCAGCATATTCATATACTTGCTCAGTATAAAATGGGGAATGCATTCCTGTTTTGTAATCAATTATAGACGCTTCATTGTTAGGGTTTACAACAATTCTATCAGGACGCAAAATTTTTCCCGATTTTGAAATAATATCTTTTTCGTTATACACCGTATTATCTTGATCAAAGTATGTTGATATTTCTGGATGATTTACTACTTTATGGATACTTTCCGATAGTTTTTCGCGCTGTTGCGCATCAATTATTCCTTTAGAAATATATTCGTCTAACACAAATTCTATATCAGACGGATATTTTATTTGTGCCAATACATCATGGATTAAGTTTCCTTTTTCAATTGCTTGTTCCTGCGTTGTATCCCACAATAAACCTTGCTTCGTCATTAAATGCAAGTTGTGATCTTCTTTGGCTGTACTTATAAATTGCTGTTGTAAAATGGTATGAATTTCTTCTGAATTGTTCGCTTTCGCTAGATTTTCCTCAGATTCGCCAAATGAGTAACTTAACAGCTCATCACTCCAATGATTGTTTTCTTTCAAGTAATTGATAAATAAGCCTGAAAACGTTTGTAAACGCTCATTTCCGCTTCTATCTACATCTTTTTTTGTAATTACATGCAATTGTTGCACAGCACGCGTAAATGCTACGTATAAGATGTTAAAATTGTCCAATTCCAGTTGCGATTGTCGTTTTTGGTATAATTGTTCGCCAAGTTCACCGTATTCTTGAATCGTACTATTAAAGTTGAGATACGCTTCTTCAAAACCATTAAAATCATCTTTTGCAATCGGAAACCAGAGTTTTGGCTCTATTTCTTTGTAAATATCGGTGTTTGCGAACGGAAATAAAACAACAGGAAATTCCAATCCTTTTGACTTATGAATTGTCATAATTTGAACCGCATTTTCAGCGCCTGAAGCAACAATGCTTAAATGGTTTTTTTTCTTCTCCCAATGTTCCAAAAAGCCTGCGAAACCAAGTTGTTTTTTTTGTGTATAATCCAATACAAAATCTAAGAAAAATTGCAAATATGCATCTGATTCATCTGTTAAACCAAAAGCTCTAATGCAATATTCTACAGCTTCGTATAACGATAATTGCAAGAAATAGGTAAAGTCAAAATTAAAAGTAGTTAAATCTGAAAAAAGGATTTCCGCGTCAAGCGCGACATGTTTCTTTAGAAATTCATGTGTTTTTTCAATCTCAAGTTTTTCTGTTGCCAGATAATTTAATAAATGCAGTTTGACTTCATTGTTTTTAGGTTGAATTGCCAAACAAAGCACATCAATGATGAATTGAACTTCCCGCGAGCGTTTAATCAATAATGTTTCTGATGAAATGATCGGAATTTGGTGTGTTGATAAAATATCAGCAATGGCAATTCCTTCCGACTTTCTTCGTGTAAGCACACAAATATCTCTGTATTCGAAGTTTTTCGTTTTTAAATCGTGAATTTTTTCAATGATCTTTTCAGGAATAATCTCAAATTCTTCTTCAACCGTTTTGGCTTCTATAAAATCAAACAATACAAAACCACCTTTTTTACTATTGGTCAATTGTGTACTTCCATCTTCATATATTGAAGCATATTTTTCCTGATGAAAGAATTTTGAAATATGTTGAAAGAAACCATTATTAAAGTTGATGATTTCGTCATAACTACGATAGTTTCGTGGTAAATTTTCTGCTTTCTTAGGAACATGAAAAGGATTTTCATCTTTACAGAGTCCGATAAATTGTTCTGCTTTTCCGCCACGCCAACGATAAATTGATTGTTTTGCGTCACCAACAATGGTTAACGAACCGCTTTTTGCATCCGAAGTTTCTGTTTGAAGCTTGTTTGAAATTAACGGAATCAAATTTTCCCATTGCATTTCTGACGTATCTTGAAATTCATCAATGAAATAGTGTTTGTATTTCTCGCCCAAGCGTTCATATATAAAAGGAGCAGGTTCGTCTTTTATCGTTTCACTAATCAACGTATTGAATTCAGAAATTAGTAATAAATTTTGCTCTTCTTTAATAATTTCCAATTCATGTTGAATTGCGTTAAGCACCGAAAGTGGCGTTGCATTTTTGTAGAAATTCCTCAAAAAACTCAATTCATATATGTTTGCTTTACAGCTATGATATACTTCGTTTAGTTGTGGTAGTAAGGAATCGATTGTGCTAGCTTTGGAAGCGTCTAAAGATTTCTTGTAAACGTTTCCGTTTTCTAAACTTTCGGCAAGTTTATTTCCGTACAATCGTTTTTCGTCAAAGTCTTTGTCTGCAATTTTTTTGAAATGATTTGGTAAGGTTTTACGTAAGAAATCATCAAATTCTAATCCTGCACTTTGAATTAATTCCAATACAGCGTTTCCTGCGTTGGATAATTCTTCACTTGTTGTATTGATCTTAGTTTTGAGCAGTTTTTTTAGTTCGCTAAAATCTTCAAGTGTTTTATCTTTTAGGTTATGAAGGTGCGGCTTTTCATTTTCATTCAGCAATAGCTTTGCAATTTTATTTAAATCGAATGCAATGTCCCAACTTTTATCATCATCCGCTTTTTCTAGCGCAAATGCTATCAAAACCTCTGAAATTAGTTTGTCTTCACCAGCTTTTGAAATCAATTGATCAACGGCTTCGTTTAGCAATGCATCCGTATCGAGTTCTACTTCAAAGTTTAACGGAAGTTTTAAATCATACGCAAACGTTCGGATCACATTATGTGTAAATTTATCAATCGTAGCTACTTCAAAGAAGGCATAATTATGCAAAATACTTTTGAGAACTTCTTTCGCTTTTTGCTGTAATTGCGCTGGATGTAATTTTAAATCTTCAGTTAATTCAACAAACATTGGTGCATTTACACTTTCTTCATCAAATGCAAATGCATTTAAGTTTTCAATGATTCGCGCTTTCATTTCGGCAACAGCCTTATTTGTAAATGTAACAGCTAAAATTTGTTTGTACGTATCTTTTTGAACTGAAGAAAGTAAGATGCGCAAATAATCTTTTACGAGTGTATACGTTTTTCCCGATCCTGCGGAAGCATTGTAAATAATAAAAGGTGTAGACACAAAAAGAGGTTTATAGGTGTTTACAAAGATAGTTTAAAAAATGAAGTTGGTGTAAAGCAAAAACCCAGCTTTATGACAAAGCTGGAATGGAGTATTTTTATGTGTAAAATTCAAGAGACTACTTTATATAGTACACCAATTTGTACATAAGTTTGTGCAGCGTGCGGTATGACATTCGTCAGTAAGACACGTTGCAATTGTTATACAAGGACATGTGTTGAATTCTGTACATCTTGCTGTTAGTATTGGTTGTGGAGTATCAGCTAATCCACCAATGATTTTGGTTTCAGAAAGATTTGACACTTGTGTTTTTTTGAATTGTAACTTTTTGATTAGGTTCTTTTTTTTCATGATTTAAAAAATTTTGGTTTGTTAATATATAATTAAGAGTATCAGGTGGTTAAGCTGTTACTTTTTATAAAGAAACGAAAAGTATTTTAAAACGTATAAGTAAATTCTTAATATTTTAATATTATGTGTTTTTGCTGACTTTGAACAGTTTACAGGGTTTTTAAAAGATCATTGAAAGAATGGAATACGTATAAAAACAAAAATCCAGCTTTATGAGAAAGCTGGATTTTTTTAATTTCTTATGTTACGGATTAACATACGTATCCTGGGCAAGAAAATCCGCCAGAAGGATCACCTCCAGTAGTTCCTCCACCGCCAGTTCCACAATTGTATACTGTACAATTTAGAAAAGTAATATTGTTACAGGTGTTGAATTGCGTACAAGTGTCTGTTAGACCACAACCTGCATAACATGTTTCTAATAATGATATGTCAATAGGTTCGCAAGTAGCTCTATAACTAAGCCAATCTCCTCCTTGTAGCTGCTGTTTTTCTAGATTAGATACTTGTGTTTTTTTGAGTTGTAACTTTTTGATTAAGTTCTTTTTTTTCATGATTTAAAAGTTTTTGGTTTGTTAATATATGATTAAGAGTATCAGGTGGTTAAGCTGTTACTTTTATAAAGAAACGAAAAATATTTTAAATATGTAGGTAAATTCTTAATGTTTTTGATATTGTGTGTTTTCACTGATGTTGAGTGGTTTACATATTTTTTAAAAGATTATTGCAAGAATAGAATACGTATAAAAACAAAAATCCAGCTTTATGAGAAAGCTGGATTTTTTTAATTTCTTATGTTACTGATTAACACACGTATCCTGGGCAAGAAATTCCGCCAGAAGGATTGCAGTCATTTGTTCCGCAGTTATTTGTTCCACAACCATTTGTAGGACAATTTACTGAGCAGTTTGCAAATGTGTAATTGTTACAATCTGTATAATTAGTACAGTTTACTGTAAGTCCGCAACCATCTATACATGTCTCAGCTACAGATAAGTCAATTGGTCCGCAAAAAGCTCTAAAGCTTCCGAATCCTCCAACAACTCCATCTTTAGAGAAGTTAGAAACTTGTGTTCTTTTCAATTGTAATTTTTTGATTAAATTCTTTTTTTTCATGATTTAAAATTTTTTGGTTAAACATTGTATTAATAAGAGTATCAATAGGTTAATTCGCTACTCTTTTTATAAAGAAACGAAAAGTATTTTGAAAACGTATAAATTTATTTGTAGTATTTTTTTGAGGAAGGCACTTATTATCAATAATATAAGTAGGTTTTGTCATTGAAAAATGAAAGCCAATCTTTCGATTGACTTTCTAAAAGCTTTTAGCAGCTAAAGTTTGGACAAGATGGCTCGTTCGATCCACTAGGTGGACAACCATTCGTCTGACAGTTGTTTGTTCCACAGTTATCCGAAGCACAATTAAAAACGGTACAATTTAAAAATGATGCATTATTACACGTTCTAAATTGTGTGCAGTTTTCTGTAAGTCCACAACCTGCATAACAGGTTTCTAACGCTGATAAATCAATAGGTCCACATTGTATTCTTGATCCTCCAACAATTTTGTCTTGAGAAAAATTGGACACTTGTGTTTTCTTTAACTGTAATCTCTTAATTAAATTCTTTTTTTTCATAATTTAAAAATTTTGATTAAACATTGTATTATTAAGAGTATCAATAGGTTAGTTTGTTACCCTTTTGTGAAGAAGCGAAAAGTATTTTAAAGATGAACGCATCAATTTGTAGTATATTTATTTTTCCTGATGTAGGATATTAAACAATAATTAGTCAATAATCACCTTTTTAATTATAGTTTGCGAACCTGTTTTGAAATGGACAAAGTATATTCCTTTGACTAATTTGTTGGTTTCATTCCAAGTAAAACGGTTTTGTTTTTTAGGAAATATTGATTGTGTAAATGATTTAATTTTACGACCAGAAAAGTTATAAATTGTAATTTCAACTTCTGTAGTTTCTGAAGCAGCTACTTTGAAATTCATAATTCCTTTAGTCGGATTCGGAAAAATAGAAACTGAACTGAGTTTTTCTTTTTCGAGTTCAGGTGCTCCATAACAAAGCGTTTCTTCTGATGTAGTTGCAAATGTTCCTTTATTACAAATGGCTTGTACTTTCCATAAAAAGCATTTATTTACCAACGAAGGAACAACGGTGTAGCTATTTGTAAATACTTGTACAGGCGCATGCATTGTAATTCCTTTACATGCGCAACTAATTTCCGATTGAGATGGTGAAAACACAACATAACTTGTAGCTCCAATAACTGGATCCCAAGAAAGAACATTGCCATTAACCTGTAAGTTTTTTGGTGGCGAGAATTCTTCACAAGTGCCGCAATCTCCTATTACTTTAAATTCTTTTTGTAATGATGTGTTCCCGCAGGAAGTTCCATCAGTAAGCGAAAAAGTAATTCTGTATTCATAATTAGGTGCAAAATAATTGGGAAACTGAGCATTTATAAATTCATCGCTTAAAAGTACTTTTGTTGTATACGGAGGAAGCCAATCAATCTCTTGATAATCTGTGAAAACACCAACAATTCCAACACCAATAAAGCGTCTTTCAATGCTTATTTTATAAAATCCTTCTCCTTGTGATCCAAAAGGGTTTAAAAATATTTCATCCTTATCACAAAATACAGTTCTTTCCATTCCGAAATAATCTTCTAGTATAAATGTGGTTATTCCTTGAAAATATTGTGGAACTACCATTCTTGTTTCTTCAAACTCTCCATTGGCTTCTTTTTTTACACTATGACTTATAAAATAATATTTATGAGGATTTACCAAGAATATAGCATTTGAATTTCCTCCTTGAAATTGACTAGAGCTAATAACATCATCCAGAGATGTAGAGCCTTGCACAGACGTTTCAAATAAGAACCATTTGTAGTCTTGAGGTCCATTATCTGCAATATGAGATATAGCGGTTATACCATAATTAGAACCTGCACAAGAGTAATTTACAATGTCAAATTCGGGTTCATTTACTTGCGTCGAATTATTTGTGTTTATAGCCTTTCCGACAAAACTGATTGTCAAAAATAGTATTAGAGAAAATAGCTGTTTTTTCATGAGTTAATAAATTTTTAAAGATTAGTACAATTGTTTATTTTAGAAGTGATTGTGTTAATTTTGAGAATATATTTTCAACAATCATATGCTAAAGCTATTAAAAGAAGTAGCCTTTAAAAAAGGAAGTATTTGTCAATAGATATAATGACAAAAATAATTTAGTGAAGTTGTAGTAGCTTCGTTAGTGTACTTTAAAAATAGTGTTATTAAATAGATTAACTTTATATGAAGATTATCAGAATCTGTTCTAATCGTTTTATTATGTGACGATAGATGATTATTTTTGAAGTATTAAAAATGAATGTTTAATTAATAAATATAGATATAATGGCTTTTGAATTACCAAAATTATCATACGCATACGATGCTTTAGAACCAAATATTGACGCAAGAACAATGGAGATTCACCATTCTAAACATCATAACGGATATACTACAAAATTAAACGCAGCTGTTGCTGGAACAGATTTAGAAGGAAAGTCAATTGAAGATATTCTTGGAAATCTAGACATGAGTAATGGAGCTGTTCGTAATAATGGTGGAGGATTTTACAACCATAGTCTTTTTTGGGAAGTAATGAATCCAGAAGGAAAAGGAAGATTATCTGGAGAATTAAAAGATGCTATTGAAGCAGCTTACGGATCTGTAGATGCTTTTAAAGATGCTTTTAGTAAAGCAGCAGCAACACAGTTTGGTTCAGGATGGGCTTGGCTTTGTGTTCATAAAGGAGGAAAAGTAGAAGTTTGTTCAACACCAAACCAAGACAATTCATTAATGCCAGGAGTTGGTTGTGGAGGAACACCAATTTTAGGATTGGATGTTTGGGAACACGCATATTACTTAAACTACCAAAACAGACGTCCTGATTATATTAATGCATTCTTTAATGTAATTAACTGGAACGAAGTTGAAAGACGTTATGCAGAGAGCAAATAAGAAATAATAAACTCTTATACATATATAAAAGGCGAACAGAAATGTTCGTCTTTTTTGTTTATATAATTTAAAAATGCTTTGATTTAAATAGTTAAGACTTTTATAATCAGGAATCAAGATGTTTTTTGATGCTGTTTTTGTAAAGTTTGAAGCCTTATTTTCTATATGAATTAAGAGGAAACGTCTATATCTAGGAGCGTCAGCGGTCAAAAAGCGAAGCGATTTAAGAAAGATATTTCACTTTTGCGCATAAAAAAAGGTGGAATAAACCACCTTTTTTTGCCCCAAATCTTACCATGAACTTAACCTACTTATGCTATGGCATTGCTAATGTAAGTAGAGTAGTTAAATCTCACCTAATAAATCAGACCAAATACCTCTTTTTTAGACTAAGTGTGTATTTTAACTTTTCTTTAGGATTTCAATATCAATGAGATAAAATTTCTTACACTAAAAATCTCTTTTTTTATAGCCTAGTACGCGCGCTCTTTATTTCCTTCAAAAAAGTTAATAAAAGCACGATTTACAACACGATTTCCTCCGTTAGTTGGATAGTTTCCTGTAAAGTACCAATCTCCTAAATTATTTGGGCATGCTTTATTGAGATTAGCGACTTTTTGGAAAATTACGTTGACTTCAGCATTCACAACATCTGTCTTGATAAGTTCACTTATTTTTTCTGATATTTCTTCATCTGTAAAAGGATCATATATTTCTTTTACAAAATTTTGCACATCAATATCTTTTAAATTTTCTTGTGCTTTACACTTTTTATATATTTCCTCTACTAAACCATAATTGTTTTGATCTTTTAATAAAGATAAAGCTGCTCTAAAGGCAATTAAATCCTCCATACGAGCCATATCAATACCATAACAGTCTGGATAGCGTATTTGTGGCGCAGAAGACACCACAACAATTTTCTTTGGATGCAAACGATCCATCATTTTAATGATACTTTTCTTGAGCGTCGTTCCACGAACAATACTATCATCAATAATGACTAAATTATCTTCAGGTTGTATAACTCCATAGGTAACATCATAAACGTGTGCTACTAAATCATCACGACTACTATCTTCCGTTATAAATGTTCGAAGTTTTACATCTTTAATAGCAATTTTTTCAACTCTAGGTCTTTCAGAAAGGATTTCACGTACTTTTTCAGCAGACAATGAGCGTTGTCCTTCTAAAATTTCTTTGGTTTTACGTTCATTTAAATATTCTTCTACAGCTTCGGTAAGCCCAAAAAAGGACGTTTCTGCGGTATTTGGAATAAATGAAAATACAGTATTTCTAATATCATCATCAATAGCTTTTAATACTTTTGGAAGCAATAGCTTTCCTAGTGTTTTTCGCTCTTGATAAATTTCTGCATCACTTCCGCGAGAAAAATAAATACGTTCAAAAGAACATGCTTTGCGCTCTATTGGCTCTAAAATTTCTTTGGTTTGAACCGTTCCATCTTTTTTGATAATTAATGCATTTCCAGGATCAATTTCCTGTACATTATCAAAATCTACATTAAATACTGTTTGAATCACTGGTCGTTCAGACGCAACAACAACAATTTCATCATCTTTATAGTAATACGCTGGACGAATTCCTGCTGGATCTCTCAATACAAAAGAATCTCCATGACCTAATAATCCAGCCATTGCGTAACCACCATCCCAATTTTTAGCAGATTTACGTAAAATCTTAGCTAAATTTAATCGTTCTGCGATTAATGGAGATGCTTCTTCTTTATTGTAACCTTCAGCTTTAAGCTTTTTATATAATTTGGCAACAGCATCATCTAAAAAGTGACCGATTTTTTCCATGATAGTCACCGTGTCTGTTTTTTCTTTTGGATGTTGCCCTATTTTAATGAGGTTATCAAAAAGCTCATTAACATTGGTCATGTTGAAGTTTCCGGCAACAATTAAATTACGATGCATCCAGTTATTCTGTCTTAAAAACGGATGTACACTTTCAATACTATTTTTACCAAAAGTTCCATAACGTACGTGTCCTAAAAACAATTCGCCAACATATGGCAATTCTTTCTTTTGACGTGCTACATCATTTTGTAAACTAGGAGTTTCTTCCAAAATATTGTTGATGCGTTCGTTTACTTGCGCAAAAATATCTTGTATAGGTTGTTGTTTGTTAGAACGAACTCTACTAATATATCGTTCTCCCGGATTCATATCGAGTTTAATGGTTGCTAAACCAGCACCATCTTGTCCTCTATTGTGCTGCTTTTCCATTAGTAAGTACATTTTATTAATGCCATAAAATGCAGTACCATATTTTTCTTTATAGTATTCTAATGGTTTTAAAAGCCTTAAAAGTGCAATACCGCACTCGTGTTTCAAAGCGTCACTCATTGTTGTAGTTTGTTGTGTTGTTGTTATGTATTGTGACAAAAAAAAGCGCTCAGTTTTGAGCGCTTTTTTTTAGTTTACTTCTATTTCAAACTGAGTCAGTTGTTTAAACTGCTTCAGGCGTTCTGTTATTTCATCACTTGTGAGCGATTCCATTCGTTCTGTTCCAAATTTTTCGACACAAAAGGAAGCTAAGTTAGAACCGTATATAATGGCGTTTTTCATACTTTCAAACGAAATGTCTTCGTGCTTTGCTAAATATCCAGAAAAACCTCCTGCAAATGTATCTCCAGCTCCTGTTGGATCAAATACTTCTTCTAAAGGTAATGCAGGTGCAAAGAAAATATTTCCATCATTAAAAATCAATGCGCCATGTTCTCCTTTTTTAATAACTACATATTTAGGACCCATTTCATGAATCTTTTGTGCAGCTTTTACTAAGGAGTATTCTTTTGATAATTGACGAGCTTCTTCGTCATTAATTGTAATTACGTCTACTTTTTTGATAACGTCTAATAAATCGTCCCAAGCACAATCCATCCAAAAATTCATTGTATCCAATACAATTAGCTTTGGTTTTTTGCTCATTTGATTAATTACGCTCATTTGAACACCAGGATGCAAATTTCCTAACATTACTATTTCAGCATCTTTATAATTTTCTGGAACAACTGGGTTGAAATCTGCCAATACGTTTAGTTCTGTAGCTAACGTATCTCTTGAGTTCATATCATTATGATATTTTCCACTCCAAAAGAATGTTTTTCCTCCTTTTACAATTTCTATTCCTGAAATATCAATATTTCTAGCTGCTAACATGTCTAAGTATTCTTGTGGAAAATCTTCTCCAACAACAGATACAATAGCAGAATCTACATTAAAATTTGAAGCAGATAATCCAATATATGTAGCTGCGCCACCTAAGATTTTATCTGTTTTTCCAAATGGTGTTTCAATAGCATCAAAAGCAACCGTCCCAACAATTAATAATTTGCTCATTTTTCTAATTAAAAATTTTTGCAAACTTACATAAAATTTTCCCAAGAAAATAGCTAGATGAGATAGATGTATGTTTTCAGGTTTTTTTTGAGTAAAAGCATTACAATAGAAGACTACTGAACACGTTCGCGCAAAGCGATAAAGTTGTTATATGGAGCTTTTGCAATCATACTATTTACAAACCAACTGGGTAAGTTTCCGCTAGGATCGCCATGCATTTGATGTGTTATCTTTACCATAGTGCCTTTTTGTTCTAATAACCAATATCCTTCAAAATTAGTCATTCGCAAATAATCTTCTTGAATTTCATACTTGTCGGAAGCAGGCGTGAGATTAATTCGAATCACATCTTTTGAAATTCTTTGGAGATTTAACCAACTTACAAAATCTCTATTACGTAGTGGCCAAGGTAAATCGAGTGCCATCCAAATAAGATATTCGCTTTCCGAAGTTTTTTCAAGGAGTTTACTATCAATAGCTCTGTAGTTCCAAAGATGTAATTGATCGCCATCAATAATTATATTCTTTACCTTATCTAAAGAGCTTTCAACAGTCATTTCAGCTTTATATGCCTTTAGTTTGCTAGAGTCAATAGATTTAGTGTAAACCTGAATATCATTTTTATCCTTCTTTAGTTTCCATTCTTTCTGAGCAGAAAGTGATGTAAAAAAGAAAAGGCAAAAAAGAGCAATGTAGATTTTCATGTTTGATTTTGAGGGAATTATAAGCGTGAAAATACAAATATGATACCAGAAAAGCTATTTATAGTAATTTACTGCTTTCGTTCTCGTGGAAAGCATCTATTTTTAATTTCTCTTTTTTTGAAGCTTCTACGGCTAAAAAATCACAACGTTCATTCTGAGCATGATTGTTATGTCCTTTAATCCATTGAAAACGCACAATATGTCTTCGGTAAATTTTTAAGAAGCGCATCCATAGATCACTGTTTTTCTTTCCAGAGAATCCTTTTTTTTCCCAGCCAAACACCCATTTTTTCTCTACAGAGTCTACTACATACTTAGAATCCGTAAAAACTTTTGCTTCTGTATGCATAAACTTTAGTTTCTCTAATGCAACAATAACAGCTAGTAATTCCATGCGATTATTGGTTGTTTTTCGATATCCTTCTGAAAATTCTTTACGATACGGCTTTCCAACCCATTCCATTACAATTCCATAACCACCAGGTCCTGGATTTCCTCTGGAAGAACCGTCTGTATATATATGTACGTCTGCCATTATTTAGTATCCAAATTTGAAGTTAGTACCTGTTCAATAACTTCAGGAAAGTGTTTATATTCTAATTTATGAATCTTTTGTGCAACGGTTTCTGGTGTATCTAATTCTGTCAAATTAGTCTTCGCTTGAAAAATAATAGCGCCTTCATCATAATTTTCATTGACAAAATGTATGGTAATGCCACTTTCTTTTTCTTTATTTGCAACGACAGCATCATGCACATGTGATCCGTACATGCCTTTTCCTCCATATTTTGGAAGTAAGGCTGGATGAATGTTGACGACTTTATTTGGGAATGCCGCGAGAATATGTTCAGGAAATTTCCATAGAAAGCCAGCAAGGACAATTAAGTCAATATGTGCGCTTTGTAATAGATTTAGAACATCATCGCTATGATATAGTGCAATTCTGTTAAAGCTAATTGCACTGATTTTCAATGATTTAGCTCGGTCTAAAACTTTGGCATGCTGATTGTTAGTCAAAACTTGAACAACGGAAGCGTTATTTCGTTCTTGAAAATATCGAATAATATTTTCAGCATTTGTTCCGGAACCTGAAGCAAAAATTGCAATACGCTTCATAAAAAGAATGAAATTTAAGTGACTGTTGTTTCGACAAAAAAAAGAATAATTATTAACAAAATGAAGGTAAAAGCAAATTACTTATTCTAAAATTTTAGTAAATTAGATCACATTTTTCAAACAAAATGTTGTTTTAAATTAAAGTTTTTTATTTTTGCCAACAATTAAATTTTAAAAACTATAAGATTATGTCAGACATTGCATCAAGAGTAAAAGCGATTATCGTAGACAAATTAGGTGTAGATGAAAACGAAGTTGTAGCTGAAGGAAGCTTCACTAACGACTTAGGAGCAGACTCACTAGACACGGTAGAATTAATTATGGAATTCGAAAAAGAATTCGATATTCAAATTCCAGACGATCAAGCAGAGAACATTGCGACTGTAGGTCAAGCTATCTCTTACATTGAAGAAGCAAAAAAGTAAGGAAAGAATAAAATTTCATATTTTAAAAAGACATTAGAATGCAATTTTGCATTCTAATGTTTTGTTAAAGAGATTTCTTCTTAATTTTTAAACGAATTTATCAAAGATGGAATTAAAGCGAGTTGTAGTTACAGGTTTGGGAGCATTGACCCCAATCGGAAATACAGTAGAAGAATATTGGAATGCACTTATGGCTGGAAAAAGCGGAGCTGCTCCAGTGACACATTTTGATGCAGAAAAGTTTAAAACAAAATTCGCTTGTGAAGTAAAGAATTTTACGGTCACAGATTTTATCCACAGAAAGAATGCTAGAAAGATGGATAAGTTTTCGCAATATGCAATGGTCGCTTCCGATGAAGCAATTGCAGATGCAAAACTAGATTTGGAAAGCATTAACAAATTAAGAGTAGGTGTTATTTGGGGAGCTGGAATTGGTGGTTTAGAAACCTTCCAAGAAGAAGTTATCAATTTTGCCAATGGTGATGGAACTCCAAAATTCAACCCTTTCTTTATTCCCAAAATGATTGCAGATATTGCTCCTGGAAATATTTCTATAAAATATGGATTTATGGGGCCAAATTATACGACAGTATCTGCCTGTGCATCATCAGCAAATGCTATGATTGATGCTTTAAACAATATTAGATTAGGACATTGTGATGTTATTGTAACTGGTGGAAGTGAAGCCGCAGTTACGATTGCTGGAATGGGTGGATTTAACGCCATGCATGCCATGTCAACTCGCAATGATGATCCACAAAGTGCCTCACGACCATTTGATGCAACCAGAGATGGTTTCGTACTTGGTGAAGGAGCTGGAGCAATAGTTCTTGAAGAATATGAACATGCAATAGCAAGAGGTGCAAAAATATATGCAGAAGTTGTTGGTGGAGGTTTGTCGTCAGATGCTTACCACATGACAGCGCCGCATCCAGATGGAATCGGTGTTGTAGCCGTTATGAAAAACTGTCTTGAAAATGCAGGAATGCAGCCAGAAGATGTTGATCATATCAATACACACGGAACATCAACTCCGTTAGGAGATGTAGCAGAGCTAAAAGCAATTACAGAAGTTTTTGGAACTCATGCTAAAAACATAAATATTAACTCTACGAAGTCCATGACAGGACATTTATTGGGTGCAGCAGGTGCTATTGAAGCTATTGCTTCTATACTTGCTATGGAACATGGAATTGTTCCACCAACCATAAATCATACTACCGTAGATGAAAATATAGATTCGAGTCTTAACTTAACATTAAACGAACCTCAAAAACGAGATGTAAAAGTTGCTATGAGCAACACATTTGGATTTGGAGGACATAACGCTTGTGTGTTGTTTAAAAAGTTAGATTAATTCAAATTCAATGAATTTTGTTCGAAAAATATTAAATTCCCGATCCGATGAAGACGGGAGTTTTTTTGCCGAACTCGAAGATATTTTAGGATTTAAAACTCGCAGAAAGAAATTTTACAAGAAAGCCTTTACTCATCGTTCTATGAATCAGAAAGATGCCAAAGGAAATTCTGTAAATTATGAACGCTTAGAATTTTTAGGTGACGCAATGTTGAGTAGTGTTATTTCTGCTTATCTATTCACAGAAGTTCCGTCTGGAAATGAAGGATATTTAACCAAAATGCGTTCTAAAATTGTGAGTCGTGAGCATTTAAATGAGCTTGGACGCGATTTAAAATTAATTGAACTTGTACAATCGCGTATTCCAAAAGATAACTTTGGCGAAAATATTCATGGAAATCTATTTGAAGCACTAGTTGGTGCAATATTTTTAGACAAAGGTTATAAATATTGCGAACGATTTATTCATTATCGCGTGATCTCTCCATATGTTGATATTGAACGCTTGGAGGGAAAAGTAATTAGTTATAAAAGTTTACTCATTGAATGGTGTCAAAAAGAGAAGAAAACCTTCAAATTTGACGTTTATGAAGATACTGGAAATGACGAATTAAAACATTTTGCAGTAAAGCTATTTATTGACAATAGAGTAGCAGGAAAAGCACGTGCAACTTCCAAAAAGAAAGCAGAAGAAAAAGCATCAAAACGAGCTTATTTTGCATTTCAAACACAAATATCTACTTAAAAAGTATTGTAAAATCTACTCCTAATTCATAGATTTTACAATAATTTCATTCAAATTTTACGATTTCAAAAAAAGAAACCTCCAACGATAACGTTTTCGTTGTGAATTCTTTAGAAACATTATAAAAAAATAACATTTATGTAGTCATTAAATTATATATTTACAATGCTAATTGTAAGATTTATGGCAATTCATAAACTCTTTGAAGATGATTTTGAAGAAGATAATTATACCCTGATAGCAATTCATTGCTCAACAGAAGATTACCGACTTGCCTATCTTTTGAATACAAATCTCAATTTAAAATTAGCGCGAAAATCGGAAGATTTAGATTACAATTACATGGAAGCTTCTTTTTCGATTTATGAGTGGAATGATGAAGAAAATTTTATCAAATGGAGTTTGGTCGCAAATACAAGTAAAAAAGAAGTTGAGCGTGTAGCAAGCGCAGGATCGTTATTTTCAGAGCAACATGGAAAACAACTAATTTCTAAATACTTGATTCCCGAACGAAAAAGAGTAGATTATTTCATAAAAATAGAAAGTGATAACTACTTAAAATCTTCCAAACTCATCGTGTCAAAAGTAAATGCTATTGCAGAAGTAATTACTGCATATACCATAAACCCCAATCAACTAAAATCTAAAAACAATTTAATTTTTGAGTAATGCCAAAAAGAAAAAAGACGAAAATAGTAGCTACATTAGGACCAGCAACAAGTTCTAAGGAAATCCTTAAAAAAATGATTGAGCAAGGAGTAGATGTATTTCGCATCAACTTTTCGCATGCCAATTATGATGACGTAAAAGAACGTATTGCAATGATTCGCGAATTAAGCGAAGAATATGGATATAATACTTCGATACTAGCTGATTTACAAGGTCCAAAACTAAGAGTTGGAGTAATGTCAGAAGATGTAATTGTAGAGCCAGGAGACGAAATTATATTCTGTACAGGAAAAGAATTCAAAGGAACATCAAAAAAGGTGTACATGAATTATCAAAACTTTCCAAGAGATGTAAAAGCTGGTGAACGCATCTTATTAGATGATGGAAAACTCATGTTTGAAGTTGTCGCTACGGATGGAAAACAAGAAGTTACAACCAAAGTTATTCAAGGTGGACCTTTAAAATCAAAAAAAGGTGTCAACCTTCCAAATACAGCTATTTCATTACCTGCATTGACAGAGAAAGATGTTAAAGATGCCATTTTTGCTATTGGGCAAGAAGTCGATTGGTTAGCACTTTCATTTGTTCGTCATAGTCAGGATTTAATAGACTTACAATCAATAATCAATGAGCATTCGGAACATAAAATTCCAATTATTGCTAAAATTGAAAAACCTGAAGCTGTTGAAAATATAGATAAAATTGTTGCATACTGTGATGGTTTAATGGTTGCTCGTGGTGATTTAGGAGTAGAAGTTCCTGCTGAAGAAGTACCACTAATTCAAAAACAATTGGTGTTACGCGCTAAAAAAGCGAGAATTCCTGTAATTATTGCTACACAAATGATGGAAACAATGATTACAAGTCTTACGCCAACAAGAGCTGAGGTAAATGATGTTGCAAATTCTGTAATGGATGGAGCTGATGCTGTAATGTTATCAGGAGAAACTTCCGTTGGAAAATATCCAGTACAAGTAATCCAGCAAATGACGAAAATCATCAAAAGTGTTGAAGATTCGCCATTAATTAATGTTCCGCATTCGCCACCACATATTCGTACGAAGCGTTACATCACAAAATCGGTATGTTACCACGCTTCGCATATGGCAAACGAAATCAAAGCAAAAGCTATTTGTACACTAACAAATAGTGGATATACAGCATTTCAGATTTCAGCTTGGCGACCAGATTCACATATCTTAGTATTTACATCAAACTATAGAATACTTTCACAATTAAACCTACTTTGGGGCGTAAAAGCATTCTTCTATGACAAATTTGTAAGTACAGATGATACTGTTGAAGATGTTAACAGAATTGCAAAAGCAAAAGGATTTGTAAAGAAAAACGATATGCTAATCAACTTAGCAGCAATGCCAATTACTGATAAAGGAATGGTAAATACTTTGCGTGTTTCGTTAATTGAATAATACTTGAAAATTTTATACATTGTACACAATATGCTTCAATAAATTTTGAAGCATATTTTTTTTATAACAAATACTTAAAGTTAACAACACATGGCTGAAGATTTTTTAATAGAAATTGGCAAAGAAAATAGACAAAGCAATTCGGAAGAAACGCCAAAACAAACGCCACCACCAGAAAATGATGGTAAAAAACCTTCGCAAAATAAAAAATATCTAAAAGGATGTGGTTGCGGTTGTTTAGTGTTGATTCTACTTTTTTTCGGAATTTCATTATGGATAGGTTCTTCCATGGAAGAGGAAAGTAGTAAAGATTTGAGATATACATACTTAAAACAAGACATAAAAGCTCTTACAGACAACACAGATCGCTTGGATGCCTATGCAATCCTTATAAAAGAATGTGTTGATACAGGTGTTGAATCGGACGGAGAAGTAAACATGGATAACATAAAATACTTTACACGTCGTAATGAAAACAAACTATTAGTGTTGTTAGAAGTTAGAGATTTAAAAGGAATTGAAGCTTCTTCTCGCCGTATAATTGTAGATGTAATTGAAGAATGTTTAGAATACATACAAGATGATAGTGGCATTACGGAATACTATATTTGTGTAGAAGGAAAGTGGAATACATTATTAGTAAAAACTCCAAAAAAATCTGATTTAGGCGGACGATTTGCAGATAATAAACTGTTATTACCTTTTTATAATGAATACGTAAAAGACAGCTTGCCAAGTTTAGAATAATCGAAAAAAATAAATTATGATTTTTCAAGAATTACAACAAAATATTGAAAAACTAGTACAACAGTTTGACACAATTTCAGGAGACAGAAAACTACAATTAGAAAAACTATCAGGATACATCCAAAAAAAGTATGCTGATAAACAAACTCCTAAACTTATTGTGATTTGTACGCACAACTCACGAAGAAGTCATTTAGGACAATTGTGGTTGGCACTTGCAGGAGATTATTATGATTTGCCAAAATTGGAAACATTTTCAGGAGGAACGGAAGCAACGGCTTTTCATCCAAATGCTATTGCAGCAGTAAAAAGAATTGGTTTTAAAGTAGAAAAAGAAGCAGAAGCAAAGAATCCAATATATAATATTCATTGGCAAGCAGACCAAGAAGCGTATCAAGCGTTTTCAAAACGATTTGAAGACAATCCAAATCCTACAGAAGCATTTGCGGCAATCATGGTATGTACGGAAGCAGATGAAGGTTGTCCGTTTGTACCTGGAACGGATTTTAGAATTCCACTGCCTTTCAATGATCCAAAAGCATTTGATGGAACATCGCAAGAAGCAGCAAAATATGATGAACGATGCAAACAAATAGGAACGGAAATGCTGTATATATTATCGAACGTTTCTGTGAATTAAATAGTAGATTCCACATCAAGTACGGAATGACAGGGGAAATAAAAACATTAAAATTCAAACTTTAACTGGACAGAAATACTCTTTTTCTGTTCAGGTTTTTCTTTTTTCTTGTCTTTTTTATCAGTGTTTAAATTGCTTAAAGAAATTCCCAATAAACGTACGGAATTTTTTAATTTCTCTTGATATAATAAATCTTTTACGGTTTCTAAAATCAAGCTTTTATCTGAAATAAAATAGGGAATTGTTTTACTTCGAGTTTGCGTGGTAAAATCGCTATACTTTATTTTTAGTGTGATTGTTTTTCCTGAAATCGTATACTTTTTTAAACGCCTTTCAAGTTCATTTGCAATATTTTCAAGCTTTTCCAACATAAAAATTTCACTTGTCAAATTGTCTGAAAATGTTCGTTCGGCTGCAACCGATTTTGCAATTCTATTCGGTTTTACTTCACTTAAGTGAATTCCTCTCACAACATTATAATAGAAGCTTCCCGATTTGCCAAAATGCGCTGTTAAGAATTCAACGTCTTTCGTTTTTAAATCTTTTCCAGTAAAAATCCCAAGTTGATACATGCGTTCGGCAGTTACCTTTCCAACACCATAAAACTTACGAATATCCAACGCTTCTAAAAAGTCTAATACTTCTTCTGGTGGAACGGTTTTTTGTCCGTTTGGCTTATTATAATCACTGGCAACTTTGGCAATAAACTTATTAATGGAAATTCCAGCGGAAGCTGTTAAACCAACATCTTTTAAAATCTTAGCTCTAATTTCTTCAGCAATCATGGATGCACTCGGGTTTCCTTTTTTATTCTGAGTCACATCCAAATATGCTTCATCAAGTGACAGTGGTTCTACCAAATCCGTAAACTCATAAAAGATGGCACGTACTTGTTTTGAAATTTCTTGATAACGTGCATATCTTGGTTTCACAAAAATTAAATCAGGACAGCGTTTACGAGCTAAAAAACCACTAATGGCACTTCGTACACCAAACTTTCGTGCTTCATAACTTGCCGCACTTACAACACCACGTTTTCCGCCACCACCAACAGCAAGCGGTTTTCCTTTCAATTCGGGATTATCCAACTGTTCTACAGACGCGTAAAACGCATCCATATCCACATGAATAATTTTTCGTAAAGGGAAATCGAAGTCCATATTCAAAATTATAATATCTTTAGCGTAATATAATGCGAGTTTAATATAAAAATAAAATGTTCAGCGTTCTTTTTCCGAAGTGTAGTAACTATTTTTCGTTGAAAATTTTTGAAGCCTTGGAAAAAATTTAGAAAAATAATTGTGATTTTAGCTTTTTCAGCTAAAAACACCTCTGGAAAAATTCCCTTTCTTTTGTTTCTTTTCTTTGGGAAAGCAAAGAAAACGAAAATAACAAACTGAAAGAAGTTATATTCAACAATACGTTAATCTATTAGTATTCATGCAAGAAATAGAACGAAAATTTCTCGTTAACAGTTTACAATTTAAAGAAGAAGCGGTAAATTCTTTCGAAATAGCACAAGGTTTTCTCAATACACATGCCGAACGCACGGTACGTGTTCGCGTAAAAGGAGATGAAGGTTTTTTAACAGTCAAAGGAAAATCTAGCGAAAGCGGAACAAGTCGTTTTGAATGGGAAACCGCAATTCCAAGCGCAGAAGCCAAACAATTATTAGTGCTTTGCGAAGAAGGAATCATTGAAAAAATTAGGTACAATATTCCAAAAGGAAACCATGTCTTTGAAGTAGATGAATTTTTTGGTGAAAATGAAGGATTAATTGTTGCTGAAGTAGAATTACAGCATGAAAATGAAACGTTTGAAAAACCAATTTGGCTTGCTGAGGAAGTTACAGGTCAAATACAATATTATAATTCTCAACTAAGTAAAAAACCTTATAAAACCTGGCATCATGAATAAATATATCTTCATATTTTTCATTATAATTTTTTGTTTTGCATGTAATAATAAACAAGAAAAACACGAACAAGAAAAAGAACACAAAGTAGAAAAAAAATCTACTGCAGCATTAAAACAAGAACTTTTGAGTAAAGGTTTCAAAATCATTGACTATGTAGATCAAAAAACAAAAGACACTGTGTTAATGCAAGAATACTTCATGGCATTCTTAAAAAAAGGGAAAAACCGAACGCAAAATAAAAAAACGGCAGACAGCTTACAACGCTTACATTTAGACCATTTAGGTAAAATGTATGACTTAGGATATGCAGATATTTCAGGACCTTTTGGTGATCTTGGAGAAATTCGAGGTGTTACAATTTATAATGTACCAACGATTGAAATGGCAGACAGTTTGGCGAACTCTGATCCAATGGTAAAAGCAGGTCGTTTGGAAATTGAAATGCATCCTTGGTGGGCAGCAAAAGGATATCCGTTACGTTAACATGTCATTCCTACGCAGGAAAGAATCCACTATGAAGCTAAAATTCTATCTCAAAAAATTACTGCAAACCTTCTTGTTTGTAGCAATTATAGTTCATTTTACGATTAAAGATACATTCTATATTTCATCTTTATTGTTTTATGCAACGCCGCTTCCGCTAATTGTACTTGGATTATTGTTTTTACTATTGTTACTAAAGGCTTCCGCCAGAAAGTACTATATAATTCTAACACTAGTGATAGCAATTATTTGGATAAAAGACAGCTATGTATCTACTTCAGAAGTAAAAGTATCTGATGGACTGGAAATTGTATTGTGGAATGCCTATAGAATACAAAATTTTGAAGAAGCATTTCATGAAAACGGTTCCATTCCGGATGTAGCAGTATTGATTGAAAGTGATATTGATAAATTAGAAAAAGCTAAAAAAGCGCTCCCAAACTATCATTTTTATTTTAATGATCATGCTATTGGAATCTTCTCAAAAACGCCACTAAAAATTTATTCGAGTGCTACAAAAGAACATGTAACAATGGTTCATTTTAGCACAAATGACATCGATTTTTACGCAGTTGATGTGTATGCAAACATGAAATTTTTTAGAAAACCAATGCTAAAAAATATCCTTTCCAGAATAAAAACCAATGACAAAACAATCATTTTAGGTGACTTTAATGCACCATATTCGTCGTTATTTTTTAAAAATTACAAAAAAAATTATCAGCATGCTTTTACAAAAAAAGGAAGCGGATTTCGGGAAACTTGGTTTTGGAATATTCCACTGCTCTCATTAGATCATATATGGGTTTCCTCAGATTTAGAAATTCAAAAAGTTGAAAAAATCTCTACTTGGAAATCAGATCATTCTATGTTAAAAATGTACCTCAAAAATGATGCTTTGAAAAAATAAATTTGGAAAATTGAAAAATGATCTTCTATATTTGCAAACATCAAAACGTGACAAAAAAACAAACAAATATTAATAAAAAACTATAAAGTGCAAAACGTAAAATTCACATATCGAAATGATGCCGGAAATATTCCGACATACGACTTGGGTTTTACCAGTTGTATCTTTAAATAACATAGATATCACACAAAACAAACCCGAGTCCATAAAAGGCTCGGGTTTTTTTATGCATACATTTTAAAATATGATCAAAACAGGACATACATATATCGCGGAAACAGTTGATAACACTCAGCTTTTGTTCGCATTAGAACCAAACTATTCTTTGGAATAAAGGAATGATATACAACAGTATAAAAGCTCGGTTCTACTATAGAATCGGGCTTTTATGTTTTAAACAAGTTTATAAAACAACAACACAACAAAAACTTAGAAATCGTGTAGCGACACAAAAAGAAGAAAGATGAATTTAATCAAACAAATGGAACGACTGTAAACTCGGGAGTGTGTTTTCAGTACCAAAAAAGAATTTTTTAACGCATTAAAAAAAACAGAAATGCAACAACAAACACAAGTATTGAAAAATTTTACTGAAAACAACATTCAAAAGAGACAGTTATGGAAACATCACAAATACATCGAAAACACAAATCGAAATCCAAAAGATTAAAGGAAAAACTTGAAACAAAAGCTAAAGAAGCGGCAATACAAAAAAGTTTAAAAGAGCATAGTAAAGCAAAAAAAGTATTGTTCCCAGCAATGGTAGAAACGATTTATGAAGGCAAAAAACACCTTCACTATGAGTACAATACGTTAGCGTATACGTTGGACAATTTATTTAGTTCAATAAGTAAAAAAAAGCAATCTAGAAGACGTGATGCGTTTAAAGAAATACTCGATCATTTATTTAAACAACGCTGCACAAAATTATTAAGAAGTGAAGAGTATTTAAACTCAATTTTTCACATTGCTTGGTTTAACTTATTGTACGTGAGAGATGTAAAAAGTTGGAAACGCAACAGCCATAATCCTGAAAAACAACTAAAGGATTTGGTGAAACATTGCTTTGCAGAATACGAAGTTCCAACATTTATGTACGAAGCTTGGATAGATAATAATCGTAAATACATGTTGTGGTTTATAGATTTAGGATGCGGATTAAGCGTTAAAAATCTTTCAAAAATGCCAATTCGTTTAACTAAAAAAGGTGCACACTATTTTTTACAAGCGCCAGCAAGTTATACTATTGAAATGGCATTGCGTAGAGCGCAAGCTTTATCATTTGGTGCAGATAATTTAGTTGCTGAGCGAATAGCACATTCAAGCTTAAGTCGAAACAACTTTGCATATGAAGCTTTTTGGGAAACTGTGATACAGTTTTTTATGAATCAAACAATGTTTGACTTCAATAAAATGGGCGAAATCTTCGATTATTTAAGCGATTGTATCAGAAATGATGCTGAATATTCTATCAAAGGAAGAACAATTACTTCGCTCACGCGACAATCAGACGAATGGCATGTGCAGCAAGCAATTTATGAAGTAAATACAAGAGAATTATATACTTGGAATCCTTCATTAAGCAGTTCATTAATTGTTAGAAAAAAGCAAGAAAAAGACACTAAAAAGTATCGTTTGTTCGAACTCTGTTCATCAAAAGAATTGATTGCAGAAGGGAGAAAAATGAATCATTGTGTGGCTTCATATGCACGTTCATGTCGTGTAAAAGTAACAAGTATTTTCTCGTTGCGAAGTTCAAGCTTTTTAAAAGGACAAGAAACATTAGCAACCATAGAAGTGGACTTACGATCACAAACAATAGTGCAAGCAAAAGCACGATTTAACAAGCCAATTTCGGCTGCAGCCAAAAAAATCATGAAAGATTGGGCAGCGCATCACGATTTGAAAATCGGGAAATGGCTTTAACCCGTATTATGTATTAGAAAATCTATTACATATCTGAATTACGGCAAATACCAACACTAAGTTGTGTTTTTTAATGTAATCATAGCGATGCTATGTTGAAATCAAGAAAACACAGGTATTTATTGTAATTCAAAGCTTCATTACGAAGTTCTAATACAGAATACGGCTTTAAAATTTAAGTTATGGCAAAATTAAAATTACGAGGGAAAGACCTCATAGAAATAGGATACCCGCAAAAGGGAAAAGTAATCAGCATTGCAATTGATGTAATGTTGAGGCATTATAAACGTGAACGCAAAGACAAAGTGTTGCAGCGTTTAAAAACAGTTTTAAAAAATCCTGAAAAATATTTAGGAGATGGAATTCTAGGCAAAATTGCTGAAGGATTGACAACTCCTGTACATATTGAAGCAAAACAATTAGAAACGAAACGAGCGCCGTTTACCATATTTGGTGAAAACGGAATTCAAGAAGAAGCGAAACACCAATTATACACAGCACTGAAATTGCCAATCGCAAAAGCAGGCGCATTAATGCCCGACGGACACGCAGGATATGGGTTGCCAATTGGCGGTGTATTAGCAGCAAAAGATGCGGTAATTCCGTATGGAGTTGGTGTTGATATTGGTTGTAGAATGTGTTTGTCTATTTATGATATTCCAGTTTCATATTTGGAAGGTCACAAAGATAAATATGTAAATATGCTACATGAACATACTAAGTTTGGCGGTTATGAGACGCACAAAAGAACTAATGATCATGAAATTTTTGAACGATCGGAATTTAAAGACATTCCAACGGTGAAAAAATTATTCAAAAAGGCATATCAGCAATTAGGTTCATCAGGTGGTGGAAATCATTTTGTAGAATTTGGAATTGTAACTATTTCGGATGTAAAAAACGAATTTAACGTTCCTATCGGGAAATACTTAGGAATTCTGTCACATAGCGGATCGCGTGGTTTGGGAGCAAATATTGCAAAACATTATACCAAGTTAGCAATACAGCAAACACCATTGCCAGGAGAAGCAAAAAACTTAGCGTGGCTCGATTTGAATACGCACGATGGACAAGAATATTGGCTGGCAATGAATTTAGCAGGTGATTACGCTTCGGCGTGTCATCATGATATTCACAAGCGTTTAGGAAAAGCATTAGGTTCAAGACCGTTAGCAATGGTGGAGAATCATCACAATTTTGCTTGGAAAGAAATCGTAAATGGAGAAGAGTTAATTGTGCATCGAAAAGGAGCAACACCAGCGCAAAAAGGAGTTTTGGGAATTATTCCAGGATCTATGACAGCGCCAGGATTTATTGTTCGCGGAACAGGAAATGTACATTCGTTACAATCGGCTTCACATGGAGCAGGACGTTTATTGTCGAGACGAAAGGCAAAGCAAAACATCACGCAAAGTGATATTAAAAAACAATTAAAAGATCATGGAGTAACCTTGATTGGTGGCGGAATTGACGAAGCGCCAATGGCATACAAAAACATTCATCATGTCATGGCAAACCAAACCGAATTGGTAGAAGTTGTTGGAAGTTTTACACCAAAAATTGTTCGCATGGATCGATAGAGTTTATTTGTCATTCCTGTGAAAGCAGGAATCCAAGTAGAGTTGCGTCTTCTCAAGAATACTAGGGAAACTGAGGTTCTCAAGGTTTCTCTAGTATTTAAAATAAAGACGTAAAAAGAGAAAATTTAAACAGTAAAAAAATAAAAATGGCAACATATACAAACGATATATTATTTATTCAAGCGCTAGATAGTTATTCATATGACTTGGAACAATGTGTAGAAAAATTACAATATGTTTTGGGTGGGAATGATCATGCAGGAGCCAATAATTTAATGGGAAGAATTTATCACGAACAATTACACGATTATAAAAGTGCCCGTGAATATTACCATCGTGCATTATGTATTGATCATGAATATGTAGAAACCTATTACTATTATCCGTTCTTATTGATTGATATCTGTGATTACGAAGAAGCTGCACACGTACTTGAAGTTGGGTTTTCATTACCGCAGACAGACAAAGCACGTTTACACTATGTGAAAGCAATTCTTTTAGAAAAGCAGGAACAATATAAAGCAGCCAAAAAGTGCTTGAAGAGATCAAAACATTTGGCTTTAAATGGTGAACATAGATATTTTGTTGATAATCAATTAGATCGTATTAATGAGAAATTAAAAGTAATGAAGAAATCAGCGAAAAATAAAAGAGAAAAGAAAATTAGAAAGAATCTAACATTCAATACAATGTTAGATTAAAAAATAACAATTATGGACAATCAATTTTGGGTGCAAATTTCCTCTGGTTCAGGACCAGAGGAATGTTGCCTCTCCGTAAAATACTTAGTAGAAAAACTAATGCGATTGCCAAATTTTACATTCAATGTTATTGAACTTGTTGCGACAAAATACCAAAACTATAAATCAGTTTGGTTACGAGTAACAGGCGATGTAACAGCATTTAAAAATGATTGGCAAGGCAGCATACAGTTTGTCTTTAAAAGCCCGTATCGTGCACATCATCAGCGTAAAAACTGGTTTGTAAATGTTCGCGTTTACGCAGAACCTAAACAAGTTTCTTGGTCTCCGAAAGAAGTTCAAGTAAAGACAATGAGAAGTTCTGGTGCTGGCGGACAGCATGTAAATAAAGTAGAAACGGCAGTAAGTATTACACATATTCCAACAGGAATTATGGTACAAGCAAGCGAAGAACGCTCGCAATTTTTAAACAAAAAACTAGCATTTGCACGGTTGGATATCGCGATAAGCGCACAAAATCAAAAACAGCAAAACGCGATACAACGACAAAAGTGGATGCAACACAGACAATTGGAACTTGGAAATCCAATTCAAGTATTTAAACAATAAAAAAAACGAAATTATGGGAGCACCACACAACAAAAAAAGATATGGAGAATTGTGGTCACAAGACCGCATTGATCTCTCATTAAAGGAATTACAATTTATAAAAGAATTTATCATCCTATCTGGTGGTTGGGCTTGGCATTTTTTGTCACCAACAAATCATGAAGAGTATAAACATGCGCATGATCATAAAGACATTGACATTTTTGTAGCGCCAAAAAATGTTCCTGATTTAATGTTCATATTATTAGAACGAGATTTTGAAAAAGTATGGACACGTTATGATCATTTGCCAAGCGATGAAAATTTTAGACGCTATGAAAAAAAGGTGTTTAGTGTAACAGGAAAACCAATTCGAATTACGATTGATTTCTTTGTAAAAGCTGAAGTTCCATATAAAACGGTAAAAGGATGGAACGTAGTAGTTCCTGAGTTTTTATTAGGGTTGTATGGTAATATTCACTCAAGTGATAAATGTTGGGCGGTTCAAGCTACTCAAAAGTTATTAGCGAAAGGAATTGATCCGGTAGATAGAGAAGAATTGGTTGCAATTCCAAAAAATTAATAAAAAACTATCTGGAAAATAACTTAGTTATTTGTGAGATGTTGAATTAAGCTCAGCATAACACAAGCACTATTTTCCGGATAGTTATTTTTGTTTTTTTAACGTTGTGGTTGTGTAAAACAAATGTCCTCTCCAATATAAATTTTAGTTGGACATATTGCAGAAATCAATGTAGATGTTCCAGGCAATCCACCTTTTACTGCATTCGCGTTTAATACAGAAATTGAACGTTTTTTTAATTGCATTTTTTTCACACTTTTCTTCATGAGTATATAATTTTAAAGTTATGGTTAAAAATATTTATACTCAAAGGAATAGGAAAAGTATCAGAAATCAAAAGAGTGTTTCGCTGGATTTATAAATCCTGTACGATTTACATAATTACTCTTGCCATTCCACAATGAAAAGATTAGTGTCTCTTCCGCCACCATTATTTCGGTTCGATGAAAATGCTAACTTTTTTCCATCATTTGAAAATACAGGAAAAGCATCAAAAGTTTCACTATGTGTTATGCGTTCTAAACCTGTTCCGTCAATATTAATCATATATAAATTGAATGGAAAACCACGTTTGCTTTCATGATTGGATGAGAAGATAACTTTTTCTCCAGAAGGATGAAAAAACGGACTCCAATTGGCGTTTCCTAAGTCTGTTAATTGACGTAAATCGCTTCCGTCAGCATTACAAATGTATAATTCCATTTCGGTTGGTTGTACCAAACCTTCCGCCAATAAGTCTTTATATTCTTTAATTGCTGCTTTGGTTCTTGGACGTGACGAACGGAAAATAATTTTTGTGCCGTCGGGCGAGAAAAATGCACCACCATCATATCCTAATTCATCTGTAATTTGTTTTACATCCGAACCGTCAATATTCATAGTATATAGTTCTAAATCGCCACTTCTTGTTGAGGTAAATACAATTTTATCACCTTTTGGAGATACTGTTGGTTCTGCATCATACCCTTTTTCGTTGGTCAATTGTTTTACAATATTTCCTTCCAAATCTGCCACAAAAATGTCAAATGAATCATATACAGGCCAAATGTACTTTCCGTTTTTGCGCAATGGAACTTCTGGGCAATTGTCATCTACTAAATGTGTAGACGAATAAATAATATGCTTATTATCAGGTAAAAAATAGGAACAAGTTGTTCTTCCTTTTCCTGTACTTACCATTGGCGGTATATTGTCTTTAAATGTTTCATCAATATTCATTAAAAACATTTGATCACAGGAAACATTCCATTTTGTATTATTTGATTGGAAAATCAATTGTGTATCATCAAAACTCCAATATGCTTCTGCATTATCGCCACCAAACGTAACTTGGCGTATGTCTTTGAAATATTTTTCTTCAGGATAAATTAGAGGATTATTTGAAGTTGTTTTTACTTTTTCCGTTGGTTCAGTTGAAGTTGTAGGCGTTTTTTCTTTTGGATTTTCTTTACATGAAAAAACAGTACAAAGTAAGATTAAAACAAAAATACGTGTCATGGAGTGGTAATATTTTGATAATTTTACACAAAAATAACTTTCTTATGTTCAACAAACCATTATTTGGAATTCTTTTTTTAGTGTTGCTCTGTTCTTGTAAGACAGAGCGTACTGTAGAAAATCGTATCAAGCAAGATATAGAAGTCTTAGCAGATGATAAACTTGAAGGAAGAGCTACAGGCACAAAAGGTGAAATGGCAGCTGCTGTGTACATTAGAGAGCGTTTTAAAGCTATGGGAATTGCACCAAAAGGAACAGAAGGTTATCTACAAGCATTTACATTTACACCAAAAACAGATCCGCATGCTGATACCGAATATGTAACCGACAAAAAAGACGGAACTATTACAGGAAGAAACGTACTTGGTTTTATAGATAATAATGCTGAAAATACAATTGTTATTGGCGCACATTACGATCATTTAGGAATGGGTAATGAAGGTTCATTGCATAGAGGCGAGCCAATGGTTCATAATGGAGCAGATGATAATGCAAGCGGAGTTGCTGTAATGTTGCATTTAGCTGACAAATTGAAAGATGTGCATACGAATAACAATTACCTATTTATGGCTTTTTCAGGTGAAGAAATGGGTTTATTAGGTTCTAACTATTTTGTGAAAAACCCAACGATTGATATTACAAAAGTGAATTACATGATCAATATGGATATGGTTGGTCGTTTGAAGAAAAACAAAGCATTAGCGATCTATGGAGTTGGAACATCTCCAATTTGGCAAAAAACTATAGAGAAAGCAAATAGTGAACATACGTTTGATTTGAAAACGAATACTTCTGGAGTTGGACCTTCAGATCATACGTCTTTTTATTTACAAGATATTCCTGTGTTACATCTCTTTACAGGACAGCATGTAGATTACCATAAACCTTCGGACGATTTTGAAAAGTTGAATTACGAAGGAATGCTTCAAATTTCTAATTATATATTCAGAATTATATCTGATGTAAATCTGCAAGGAAAAATAGCTTTTACAAAAACGGTAAATGAATCAGATGATACACCACGATTTAAAGTGACTTTAGGCGTTATTCCTGATTATTTATTTGATGGAAAAGGCATGCGTATTGACGGCATTAGTGAAAATCGTCCTGCACAAAAAGCAGGTTTACAAAAAGGCGATATTGTTATTCAGTTAGGTGAACATGAAGTAACAGACATGAAAACCTACATGCGTGCATTATCAAAGTTTGAAAACGGAAATAAAACAACTGTAAAAGTTGACAGAAACGGAGAAGTTATTGAAGCTGAGATTACGTTTTTTGAAAAGAAGAAAAAGAAATAACTTCTTATATACAACTAACCTGTGATAATTTATAAACTGTTACAACACATTATTTTTTTCGATGCTATAATGCTCTTATTTAGCCTCATAATTAATTTTAAAACTATAAATTATGAGAAACAAAGCAGACAAAAAACGAACAGTAAAAAAGTTAAAGTTTAAGGCAGTGAAAATTTCAAATATGGAGCAAGCTATGCTTCTTGGGGGAAAAGACATTCCTTGGGAATTTACAATTGTTGCAGCTTGTTAAAAGCATTTTAAAATCAAAAAAGCTGTCTTTAAAGAGATAGCTTTTTTTCTTGTGATAATTTATAAAC
The DNA here is from genome assembly GCF_056033805.1 of Kordia sp. E. Classification (NCBI taxonomy): domain Bacteria; kingdom Pseudomonadati; phylum Bacteroidota; class Flavobacteriia; order Flavobacteriales; family Flavobacteriaceae; genus Kordia; species Kordia sp. E. The sequence continues at coordinate 795,300 of NZ_JBRASR010000002.1, read as the reverse complement.
TGTTACAGTACATCCTTTTTTTCGACGCTATAAAGCTCTTATTTGGTCTCATAATTAATTTTAAAACTATAAATTATGAAAAACAAAGTAGAAAAGAAAAGAGAAGTGAAAAAGCTTGAGCTTAAAAACGTGAAAATTTCAAAAGTAACTCAGGCCGAGCTTACTGGAGGCGGATGGGAAGATTATTGGTCATATGTTTTTTGTCATTAAAAAAGGGGTAACATTTCTAATGTTAAAGATGCAATCAAAAAACAGAAGCTGTCTTGAAAAAGACAGCTTTTCATATCACCTTAAGGCATAAAAAATTATTTTGGTTCTGTATCAACAGGTCTAGTAGTTGGTTCGCCTGCTATAGTAGGATTAGTACACACAAAAGCATCAATAGAAAAGCAAGATTCTGTCTTACATTCTTTTGGATTGTCTGTATAAACTATATTATTTGTATCTGCAGCACCGCCCAAAATTGTGGCAGCGGTTTTAAGATTTGCGATGCTTGTTTTATTTAAGTTAAACAGTTTCATAATTATACATGTATTTGTGATTAGAGTTTCAAAGGTTGTTCTTTTTTAAGGAAACTTTACGCCATATTTGTGATGATTTATTAATCGTCACAACTTTTTTTATGGTTTTCTTGTAGTTGTTTTATATAACTAGATGGCTGCATTCCAGTTACACTTTTAAAGATTTTTGAAAAGGTTTCTCGTCTTTTAAAACCAAATTCATGCGCAATAGCTTCCATTGAATACAATTGTAATTTTTTATTGTTCTTTAATCCAATAAGAGCGGCATTAACTCTTAACTCCGTAAGATATACTGTAAACGATTTTCCTTTATAAGTATTAATAACATGAGAAAGATATGCGGTATTTGTTTTTAATTTTTTTGCCGTATAACTCAGATTGCAATCTACATGTAAGAACTGTTCTTTTTTCTCAAACTTCTCTAAAGCTTCCAAAATTTCTATAACACCTTCATCATTAATTGCTAAATCTGTTTTTTGTTTACTAGATATTAAAGTTGCTTTTGATGTTTCAATTGCTTCGATATGCTTTAAAAGAGCTTCAAAACGTTTTTTGTTATTGCGTTGTTTTTGTTTGTAGATTAGAATAAAAACAACAATGAAAATAAGTAAAACACCAGCAATGAAATATAAATAAAATACGGTTCTTTCTTGTTGCAAGCTATGTGTGTTTAAATCTTCAATTTGTTTTTTTAAAGTTAAAATGTCATAATCTTTAATTGTATGATATGTTTTCTTATTAGTAAGCTCATTTTCTTTAGAGAAATCTTCAAATAGCTTAAAGTTTTCATTTGCCTTCTGAGTATTTTCTTTGAGGAAGTACAATTTCGCCAAATGATAATACACTTCTTTTAAATCTGTAAAAGAGTATTTTTCTGTTATGGTTAAAGATTTTAATTTTTCAAAATAAACAATAGCGCTATCTGTATTTTGAAGTGCCAAATGGTTTTTTCCTAAATACAAATAGGATGCTGAAAACTTCTGCATAGAATTTATGTCTTGCATTGTTTTTTTGAGCGAAAGCATTAAATCAATACTCTGCTGATATTTTTTTTGCTGAAAAAGAATAATAACCTTGCTTAATGATAAATCAGTATGAAGTTCAGCATATTTTTCTCGAGAAGCTTTTTGCAAACCTCTAGTTGTATATAAATCTGCCAAATCAGTATTTTCTAATCGCAAATAAGTATCTGCTAAAGCCAAACAATTTAATGCTTCCAAACGATCGTAACTGGAAGATTGTAATGCTTCAATTTCAACAAGGTTGTTTTTAAAATCGTCTAATGCACCAAAGAAATCTTCAATTTGCTTTTTTATAAGTCCAATATTATACGATAGAGTAATTAAATCTCTAAAATTACCTGTTTGCTTGGCAATTTCTTTTGCTTTTAAATACCCTTCAGTTGCTTTTGGATAATCTCCAAGTACCAAGAAAATGTTTCCTTTTTGCGTGTAATTTTGCAATAATAATTCAAGATCATTAATTGCAATTGCTATTTTTAAAGATGCTTCGGTATATTCTTGTGCTTCTTTTGTATTTCCTAATTTTAAATTAATGTATCCTTTGCGATACAAAGCTTTAGAAATACGTTTTCTATCCGTTCCTTTTTGTGTAATAATGTATAAAGCATCTGCATATACTTTTGCTTTTTTGTGTGAAGTATAGATAGATTCAATGTATAAATCTTCTAACTCTTTAAACGATTTGGTGGCTAAAGAATCGGTTTGCGCTAGCGTATAATTAAAACTAAACAATAAAAAACCCGCTATAAAAAAAGATAACTTCATGTGTTAATATTAATGAGATATTGATTTCTTGGGGAAAATTGTATTGAAGATTTAAAGTACTAAATTATACAGTATGAATAGTTGTTATGCGGAAAATTATTCTTTAATGTAAACGATTTTTCAAATATAAAGAGTAAAATTTCACTTATAAATCGACTCGTGATAATTTATAAATGGCAACGTACCTTTCTTTTTTTAGCTATAAATAAGTAGTTATTTAGTTTCATAATTAATCTTAAACCTTAATAATTATGAAAAGTAAAAAAGTAAGCCACAGTAAATTTAACAAGTTAAATTTCAAACAAGTTACAGTCTCTAGTTTTAGTAAATTAGAAATTAAAGGAGGAGGAGTTGCGCCATCAACTGCAGGAACACAAAGCTGGTGCATCTGTTTGTAATATATAAAATGTTCAGATGGATTTCTTTAATTATTCCATCGTGATTTTATAGCAACTTAGATGCTAAAACAATGCAAAAAAAAGAGCTTCAATATAGTCTTGAAGCTCTTTAGGAATACTTTTATAAGTGTATTTTTAAAGTGGATTTGTATTATTTGTTCCTACTGGATCTGAAGTAAGTTCACCATCAATAGAAATACTAGTACATGGCATTGTGCCTCCAGTTTGACAACCATCAGTTACACAACCATCGTCAGTTGGATTGGGACATTCTCCAACAAGTACTGAAGTTCTCGTAGGAGTATCTATGCCACCTTTAATAATTTGTAGATTGGCTACTTTAGCGATGTTAATTTTATTTAATGCAAAACGTTTCATAGTTTCTGGGTTTTATTAATATAGATATCAAAGATTATACTTTTTTGCTGGAAACAAATGTAGTAGTGGAGATAATTTATGAATTATCACCACTATTTTTATCCTTTAATTGTAGTTCTTTAATGTATGAAGTAGGGTCTATTCCTGTAGTGTTTTTAAATACCTTTGAAAAAGTTTCTCTACGCTTATAACCAAACTCATTGGCAATTGCTTTCATAGAATACAATCTAATCTTCTTGTTATTTTTTAAGGTAATCAAAGCAGCATTCATTCGTAGTTCATTCAAATAAGCAGTAAACTTTTTCCCTTTATAGGCATTAATTACATGTGATAAATATGCCGTATTTGTTTTCAGTTTTTTGGCTGTATATGCTAGTGTACAATCTACATGCAAGAAGTATTGTTTTGCTTCAAAGGTTGATAAATCTTTCAATATTTGTTCAACACCATCATCATTAATTGCCAAATCTGTTTGGTGTGTAGTTGTCTTAAGTTTTTTCTTTGGTGATTCTAATTCTTTTATGCGAATCATCAATTCATTAAACCGTTCTTTAGTACGTTTTTTGTTACGCTTATATAATACCCAAAAGAAAATGGCACAAGCAACTAAAATACTTGAAACTAGATATAAATAGCGTACTGTTTTCCCTTGTACAATGCTTTTATTATTTATGATTAGAATTTCTTCTTTCAACTTGGCAATATCATAATCTTTTATGGTGTGATGAATGGTTGTATTAGTACTATCTTTTTGTTGGTCGAATGTTTCAAGCAAGTCAAAATTATGTATAGCATTTTTTGTATCTTTTTGTTGTAAATATAGTTTTGCTAATTGAAAATATACATCTGACAATTCAGGAAACGAGAGCGCTTCTTTTGTAGCTAACTCTTTTATTTTTTCATATTTAAAAATTGCTTTATCATATGCTTCTATAGCGTTATAATTTCTTGCTTGGTATAAATAAGAAGTTAAACTTTTTGCTGGTTGCCCTGCTTTTTCAATAATAGGATCTAATAAAGTTCCCATCTCAAGACTTTGTTGATATTGCTTTTTCTGAAAATATACAATGACTTCATTCAATAACAAATATGTATGAACCGACGGATATTTTTCCAGCGATGTTTTTTTCAAACCTTGCTTTATATACATATAAGCAGAATCTGGTTGTTGCATTCGTAAATACGTGTCCGATATTCCCAAACAATTAATCACTTCTGTTCTATCTTGATTTGTGGTAGCTAATAATTTTGTTTTTTGAAGGTTTTGCTTAAATTCTTCAAGTGCGCCTTTGTAATCTCCAATCTGTTTTTTGACAAGTCCAATATTATATGACATTGCTAAGATGTCTCTTAAATTCTCACGTTCTTCAGCAAGTGATTTTGCTTTTAAATAAAAGTCAATAGTTTTTGTATAATCGCCTTTTGTTAAGTATATATTTCCCTTTAGAATATAATTTTGAAACACTAATGTTTTATTACCTAACTCCTGTGCCATAATGCTTGAATTTTCCGCAAAACTAAAAGCATCTTCAATGTTTCCAAGTTTAGAATATATAGAACCTTTACGATACAATGCTTTTGCAATACGTTGTTTATCCGTTCCTTTATTGGCAACGATATAAAGTGCATCAACATACTTTTTTGCTTCTGCAGGATTTGTATATGTAGATAAATATTGTTTCTCCAACGCTTCAAATGACTTTGTCGTCAAAGAATCAGTTTGTGCTAATGCGTAATTAACACTAAAGAATAATAAACATGTAATGAAAAAAGAAAATTTCATACGTGATAAGGTATTAATTTAGGGGGAATTATACGTAAGTATGAAAATACTAAATTCTATACCCAATACGAAAGAAACTACTCCTGAATTTCAACAGTTCGTTTGGCTTCATTGCCAAATTCATCTACAACGGTGATTTTATGAACTCCTTTTTGCGGCATTATTTCCATTTCATGAATGGTTTGTGTGCTTCCAATAAAAGCTTCGTTCAAATACCAAAATACTTTAGTTTCAGGAATTGAATGTGCTAAACGTAATACCAACGAATTTTTTTCACCATCAAAATCTTTCGGTAAAAATACTTTTACAGCTTTCGCTGGATAAATAAAATCCATGCTTTTTTGCCCTTCAGCAGTACAATCACTTCTAAATGGCGGTAAGGTTTTATACAATGGATTTCTATTCTGATAGTAATATTCCATCAATGGTGGCAACACAAACCAACTTTTATGCGTCATTTCATTTAATGGTTGACAAGAAGAATTAACTTGAAAACGCTCGTCTTTATCAACATGAACCCAAATATGATATGGACACGGTTTTGTTTTTAATCCGCTTCGTGGTATAAATTGAAGTGTTGCTCCTTCGCACAACTCTGAAGCTCTATAACCACTTTTGGAGCAAATAGAAACTTTTTCCAATTCATCATAAGGAACATCAAACCAATCACTTTTTGGTAACATATTAAATACATCAAATAAAATTGGTGCAGCGGCTGTTGTTCCAATTAATCCTGGACGACCTTCGCCATCTGCATTTCCAACCCAAACACCCACAATATAATCTTTGGTAGAACCAATTGCCCATGCATCTCTAAAACCAAAACTAGTTCCTGTTTTCCAAGCAATTTCTTTGCTCGAATCAAAAAATTCCCAGTTTTCTTCACCTTCTGGTCGATTTACTTCTTTTAAAGATTCATACGTTAAGTAAATAGAACCTGCATCAAAAATTGTTTTTTCTGGCGTAAGCTTTCCAAAATCTATTTTTTCATCTAATAAAAATGAAGGTTCGCAAAATTCATTGGTATAATATTGACTAGAATTTTCACCAAAGTGATTTAAGGTAGAAGAGAAAGCTGCGTAAGTTTTACATAAGTCCCATAGATTGCTTTCAGCGCCACCAAGTATTAGTGAAAGTCCATAATGATCGGCATTATACGATATATCTTTTAATTGTAGTTCTTTGAGATAATAATGAAATCTATCCAAACCAAATTGTTGTAACATTCGCACCGCAGGAACATTTAATGAACGCGCCAAAGCACGTTTTGCAGTAACTGCACCATCATAAGATTCATTGAAGTTTTTTGGATTGTAATTCCCGATTTTCGTTGGAACATCAATCACTAAAGTGTTTGGTAGCAAATCACCAGCATCTAAGATTGCGGTATATAAAAACGGTTTCATAATGCTTCCGGTACTTCTTGGCTTGTGAATGACATTTACGTCTTTTTGATGCGCATTATCGGTTGGTGTATTTCCAACATAAGCCAACACTTTTCGTGTTTTTACATCTAAAATTAACACGGAAGCATTGTAAACTTGATTTTGCTTGAGTTCTTTGTAATGCTTGGCAACAATAGCATTGGTTTCTTGTTGTATGTACGACGTTACCGAAGTTTGTACACGTTTTCCTTTGTGCATTTCGGATACTTTGTTGAGCAAATGTTTTGCTGTTTGTGGCAACGCATATGGTTTCTGTGGAAGTGGTTCTTCAATTGCCAATTCATAGGTAAGCTTGTCTATAATTTCTTGATCGTATAATTTTTTGAGTAATCGATTTCGTTTTACTTTTAATCGCGCTTGATTTTTCCCAGGGAATATTAAACTTGGTGCATTTGGTAAAACGGCTAACGTAGCATTTTCTGCCCAAGAAAGTTCTTGTGGTCTTCTACCAAAATAACGCCATGAAGCAGCGTCTAATCCTACTACATTTCCGCCAAAAGGCGCATGCGAAGCATAGAATGTTAGAATATCTTCTTTGGAATATCTAAACTCTAATCGTGTTGCTAATACGAGTTCTTTTAATTTTTCAAAATAGGTACGTCGTTGTCCTTTTCTAGCGAGTCGAATGACTTGTTGTGTTAGAGTACTTCCACCACGTTTTACTTCACCCGATTCTATATTTTGCCATAATGCTTTCGCGATGGATATTGGATTGAATCCAGGATGATTGTAAAAGTATTCATCTTCAAACTGAACAATGCAGATTTTAAATTTCTCGGGAACGGAATCAAGTTGTGGAAAACGCCATTGTCCATCATCGGCAATTTTCGCGCCAAGCAACACACCTTCACGGCTTTCAATTACCGTTGAGGTAGGTACTTTGAATAGTGTTTTTGGCAAACAAAAATAGTACGCAATCAAAAGAATTAGAATGATAGTCGTTTTATACTTGTTATTTTTTATTTTAGAAATGATAAAGTGCAAAAAGCGTATGTGTTAATTATTATAAAGAACGTTTTTGAAAATCATATTCACGTTCTACTTTACAGATTTTTACGTTGTAATACGAATACCAATTTTTAATGCCTTTTTGTTGCGCAATCAGATGATCAGTATGTTGTTTCCATTGTTTTATGGCTTCTAAACTTTTCCAATAACTTACTGTAATTCCAATTGCATTTCGAGAGCTGTCAATTCCGATGAATCCTTTTTGTTGTTTGGCTAAGGTTTCCATTTGTTCCGCCATTTCTGCATAACCTTCTGTAGTTTCTGTTTGAGTAGATGTAAAGATTACCGCGTAATATGGTGTAAAAGTCTTTTTCATATTTTATATATTCAAATCATTCTTAAAATTAGAATGATTATCCAACCAATTTTCAATGATTTTTAAAGTATTTTCGAAATTAATTATAAAAGATTTAAATGTCATTCTTCATCAGGATACATCCAATCTTTAATATCAAAAGGTTTTAACTTACTTTCATTATTAAAATCTATTTGAACAAATTTATCTTTATAATCTTCATTAGATTCTGCCATGGTCAGTAGAATTGGGAATAGAAAATTCAAAGAATCCGAAATTTCTTTAGGTAAGAAAGGATTGTCTTTTATATTCTTTATTTCATGTATACTTTTATTATTGTATAAATCTACAGCATCAAATACCACATAAGAAAAAAGGTTAATGTCTTTTAAAATATGTTGATCAAGCATGTTTTTTTTCACATCAATACTGCCTAAGATAATTTTTTGTTTGTTTACTGGATGTATTACAATTCTTAACTTCTTTAGCTTGATTAATAAATCAAAAACTAAATCTAATTTTCGCTCGAAAATATTTTTTCGAAAATTAAATCTATCATACAGAAGAACAGCAATGACAAATGTTGAAATCGTAAATATTAACCTTATTAAAATTGATGAAAAAGATATTATTTCTTCGAGCTTAGAATCTTTTAAAAAAATAAAGGAAAAGCATACTGAGATAATACTAAGTATAACTATAAACATTGAAAGCTTGAAAGTAAATCCTTTTTTTTTCATAATTTTCTTATTTTACAACTTCAATCCATTGGCCTTTCGTTCTAATAAAATAATCATTGTCGTACATTGCTTCCGCTTGAATGCCTGGTAAATAGTATCTTCCTAAATAGGATGCGTTTAGTAATACATTAAATGTTTTCGATCTTCTTCTGCCTAAATCAAAGTAGAAATTTACGCGATCATCTCTAATATCTGTATGTCGTACTTCACTTGAAGATACATTTCCATAATCTGTAAAACGTGTATTCACGATTTCCCAACCAGACGGAAATATTTCGGTTAATGCAATATCACTTAGATTACTCGATTGATCGTTTGTAATTGTAACAGAAGCCATAAAATCAGTTCCTTGTGTTAGTTTTGATACATCAATTGTATTTCCATTTTTGTCCTTGTATGCAACACGAATTGTAAAGTTTCGTTTTTCAGCAAGTTCTTCACCTAATGGCAATTTTCCAGTACTCAATACACGAACAAAGAGCGTGTTGTCTTGTTTGTTTTCAATCTGTACTGTATTTGCGCCTTTTGTAATTTTTAAACCACGTTGTGCAATTGCTTTAGATGTTTTAATATTCTGATTGTTTTTTCCATTCAAACTGAACGACATATCAATATCTTTCCCACCATTTTTCGTGACCATTTTACCTATTGAAAGTAAACAATATGCTGTTGTTTGCGTACTCATCCAACGACTTGATGATAATTCTTTGGCAATAAATTTTGCAAAGTTTATGGTTCTTGTATCATCCAAGATTAACATCGTTTCTAGCGCCATTGCTCTATTTCTATCTGTAGAACCATAGTTAAACCTGTATTCTTCTGTAGATGCTGTAAATCCTATGTTAGCAGTTGCAATAATACGTTTTGCCGCTTCTTTTTGTGAAGCTAACGCATATGCTGCTGCCAATCGCCATTTTGCATTGTTTGATAATCCTTTCGATTCACGCAAACGGTTCATAGAAGCCAAATCGGGATGGCCCGCTAATGCCAATGTATACAATCTATATGCTTGCGCCAAGTCTGAGTTGTAGTAATGACTATTATCTTTCACACGCCATGAACGTGCTGCTTTTTTCTGATAGGTAATCCATTGACTCATAAACGTAAGTGGTAACGTGTATCCTTTCTTTTCAGCCTCAATCATAAAATGACCAGAATAACTTGTTCCCCAATCATTGGAAGTATTTTCTCCAATCCAATAACTCATGCCACCATTTGGACGTTGAAAATGTGATAAACGCTTGATTCCGTTTTCAATATTACTTTGAATTTCTTTTTGTTTCGAAGTTGGCAAATCAAAAATATCAGCTAAGTATAATTGAGGAAATACACTTGAAGTAGTTTGTTCTACACAACCATGTGGATATTGAATTAAATATTGCATTCGCGCCGTAAAATCCATTGGCGGAATAGTAGAAAATTCTACCGTAGCAGCATTGGTTCCAACAACTCCAAACGTATCAAAGCTCAGTGTTTCTGTAGTTTTTCCGCTGAGTGTAAGTTCATGAATTTTAGTGCTAATCGGATTAGGATTTTCCACATCAATTTCTACTTTATATGATGCTTTTTCACCATTTCCTGTGGCAACAACTTCAATGGTTTGAATACCTTTTGCCTGACTCACATCTAAATCAAAATACACCATTTTTTCGTCAGGTCTATCAAATGTAAGTGATTGTTTAGAGTTTCCAATGACAGAGATTCCGTTTTGTAATTTTAGCTGTAGTGAAACATTCTTCACTTTATTTTCCATTGCAAAAACGGTCACAGGAAGTGTTACTTTTTCGCCAGGACTTAGTTTTCTTGGAGCCGTTGCCAATACCATTAATGGCTTTTTCACCTGTGATGATTGTTCGGCACTTCCATAGGCTTCTGTTTTTGGGTTTCCAGCAACAACCATTGTACGAACGGCACCAATGTAATTTGGCATTTTTATGTTGTGCGATTTTGTTTCACCAGCTTTTAGACTAAAAGGTCCTAAGTATTTCACCACTGGTTGAAAACGGTTTGCTTTTTTGTTTTTAGCACCATTTCCGCCATCGCCACCACCAATAGCAAATACCTGATCAATGCTTCCGCTAAATGCACCAATGACATCATCATAAATATCCCAAGTGCGTACACCAAGTGCTTGACGTTGGTAGAATGTTTCCCAAGGATTTGGTGTTTTAAATCGTGTTAAATCTAGTAAGCCTTCATCAACAATTGCTAAAGTATATGTCATTGCTTTTTTATCAGTTTCACTCACTTTTACAGTGAATGACTGCTCTGGACGTAAGGTTTCAGGAACCGAAAGTTTAGGTTTTAAAATTGTAGCAGGATTTTCTACAAGTAATGGAATAACTCCGTACAAGCGAATTGGTAAATCATTCGTTACGTTATCATGCTTTTGTACCAAAGAAATATTCACAAACACATTTGGCGCCATTTCTGACGTAATCGGAATAGTGGTTGTTGTTTGCTCTTTTTCAGTTTTTACCCACTTAGTACTTAATACTTCTGTACCGTTTTCAATACTTACCAACGCTCTTCCGCCTTTTCCTGATGGGAAAGTAATCGTTGCTGTTTCACCAACATTATAAGTTTCTTTATCTGCTGAAAAGATCAGCATTTTTGCCATTTCTGAATTTCCATTACTATTTGTACGCCACCAATCTTTATAGAAATACATTGTTTTCCCAGTTGCATGACCACTTTTTGGATCGTATACACGAATTAAATAACGTCCGCGATCTTCATCAGGAATGTTTAGTTTAAAAGTTGTTTTCCCGTTACTATCGGAATTGATTTTAAAGCTTTTGTAGTGTGAGTGATGATTGCTTCCAACATAGGAAGAAAGATCTTCATAAGAAGAACTCCACCACCAACGCCAATTGATTTTATATATTTTTACTTCCAATCCGTTTCGTTTGATAGGATTTCCTTTGTCATCAACTGTAGCAATTTCAAACGTTTGTTCGTCATCGGTAAAGTATGAACCATATCGTTTGGGTTCAGGTGAGCGCATTCCAACAAAAGAAATATAAGGAGCAAAGTCTTTAGAAAACGCATCTATAGAATAATCGCCACCATTTTCAAATACACGTGTTAAGAACGATGCACGCAACATGCCAGGCGCTTTATTGGTAACGTTAATTTTTTTGGAAATATTGGTAATTCCGTCTTCATTTAATGAACCTTCAAACATGATGAATTCTTCTGTGTTGAATTCTCGTGTTGGATCATTGAATTCGTAGTTTGGAAACTTTTTAAACGAAGTTTTAGTACTACTTAGTTTTATATTGACTTCTGCTCGTAGGTTTTTAGCAGGTGCGCCATGTAGCCAAGCTGCTTTTAATTCTCCTTCAATTGGACGTGAATTGGCAAGTATTTCATCGTCAAAATCAATATTAATTTTTAAGCGATTTGGTTTTACAGTTTCTACTTTTAGATTTTTTGTAAATCGAGCGCCACCAACTACCACGGTAGCATTCCAGTTTCCAGTTGGTGCTTCAGTAGCTGTCGGAACGGTAAATTTATAAAACTGGTTTACACCTTGAGTAGCGATATTTTTATAGACCAATTTGCCTTGGGCATCTGTAACTTCCATTTTTACAGGATGATTTTTTGGAAGCGGATTTCCTGTGTCATTTAATACAAATGCTAAATGCAATGAATCGCCAGGTCGCCAAACGCCGCGTTCACCATAGATATATCCTTTGAGTCCTTTATTGATTTCTTTTCCAGAAACATCAAACTTACTCATAGAAAGTGAATTTCCATCGCTGAGTTTTACATACGTAACTTGATTGTTTTTTGAAACCGTAGCGAAGAAGGCATTTTTATCAGCATCAATAATGGTTAGCCCATCTGAATCAGTACGTTTTGAAGTAATTTCCTGTTGTTGGTAGTTGTATAAGGTAACTTTTGCATTTCCGATAGGATCTGTAGAAATGATATCGCTTACAGCAAAATAGTATGATTTGTTTTCTCCTCTTTTTACAATAACGCCCAAATCAGACGCCAATACATTTGCCGTTAAAAAACGTCTTTCTAAATAGTATGAATCTGTGCATGGATTTTCGCGTTCACTCCAGTTATAGCGATAATTTCGGAAATTATACATGCGATTATCCCAATATTCCTCTTCATTCTCATCTTCCTCTTTTCGATTTTGGTAATAATCATTGTCTGCAACTTCTTCGTTTTCAGTAGTATTGTTGTCACAAGTATACAATGCATATGAGCGTTTGAAACCTATTTCTATTTGATAAATAGCGCCTGGCTCAGCTTTAAATAATTTAGATAAATCAATTCCGTAGGTTTTCCATTGTCCGTTATTATCGTTTTCATTTTCAATTAAATTGATTGTCTTTTTGGCAACACGTCGTCCAACAGTACGAATGCTATATCGATCTACATTGCTAATTTCATTGCTTTGTAAAAATTGCAATACATTGTCTTGATATATTTTAATGACGCGTACATCAACTGATTTTAGGTTGATTGCTTGAAAGTTATACGTTAAATTTTGTGAATTTGGCAAAATAACGCCTGTACTAACAGCGCGCAATTCTGGTTTTTGCTGCTCAAAAGAAACGCGTCTTGAATGTGTTTTTTTCAGTTTGAAACCTTCTTTGTTTTTAATTCCTGTAAAGATTTCGAGTTGCACATTTCCTGTGACTCTATTTTCAGGATATACATTCAAAATATTTCCATCAACGGCATAGGTGAGTTTTGATTGATTTTGCATGGTAACCAATCCGTCAAAATTTTGATTTTTTAATAAAGGATCAGAAAAGTTAATGCTAATTTTTTGTTCAGGACTTTGAGAAATATCAATTTCAACAATAGAAAAATTGTTTTGTCCTGGGATTTTATAATTTCTTTTTCCTGAAGATTTTGCTATAATTGGCGTTCCTGTCCATGAAATAACGATTTCAGAATCGTCAATAGGTCTGTTGATGCTATCAATTGTAAATTCGTATACGTTATTATTAAAAATAGATTCACCCCATTTTACAGCTAGTTTTTTTCCGTTTTGCGTTGCCGAAACTAATTTTGAGAGTTTTTCTTCAGGAATCACATCAGCAGATTTCAATTCACCATTTAAATATTGCCATTCTTTAGAATATGATTGTAAATCATTAGTGACAATAAGGAAATTAGGCGTAATTGTTTTAAAAGCGAACGTATATTTTTTGAATGCTGCTGGTACATCATCATAAATTTTGTCTAAATGAACTTGTACTGTATATTCTGTATCGGGCTTTAATGAAGTTTCAGGAGTAAAGCGCAATGTTTTGTTATTTTCAACCGATAATTTTCCTTTTATTTTTGGCGTAATTGTAACTAAGTTACTTGGAACTTCTTGATTTGCCTGCCAATCGGTTACTTCTTTCTGAAGTCCAATAATAATAGGTTCTTTTGTAGAAACGGTTCCTGCCGTAGCTTGATAAACATAGTCTTTAAATTCAAAAATGTTATCAGTTTCAGGAGCTACTTTTTTACACGAAAATAGTCCAATAAATACTAGCAGAAAAATGAAAATAGTAGTGTTGCGCATGGTGAATTTTTTTGTAAAATAAACAGACTTTTTCATAAGAATAGTGCTTAATTAGTATTCGTTGGTATATAACTAGTATTCGTAAAAGAATAAACGATTTGTGTTTTTACTCGATAATCGAGATTTAAGTATTCTATAGTCTACTTCAATAAGTACAAAGTAATTTTACTCTTTATAAATTCCGACAGTTACCGTTCCGTTTTCGTCAACCATTGCTCTGTACATTCCAGCAGTATTAAATTCTGCAACTAAGTTTCCTTTGGCATCAATAGCAATAATTCCGCCATCGCCGCCCATGTTTTTTAATTTATTTTGAATGACCTCTTTTGAAGCTTCTTGCAATGACAAACCTTTGTATTCCATTAATGCAGAAATATCGTGTGCTACAGCTGCTCTGATAAAGTATTCTCCATGACCAGTTCCTGAAACAGCACAGGTTTTATTGTTAGCATATGTACCTGCGCCAATAATTGGTGAATCGCCAATACGACTCCATTTCTTATTGGTCATTCCGCCTGTAGAAGTTCCTGCGGCTAAGTTTCCGTTTTTGTCTAAGGCAACACAACCAACGGTTCCATATTTGTAATCTTTGATAAACGGATCAAGTGAAGCAGCGTTGTTTTTTGTATCGCGATTTTTTGCTTTTTCAAGCGATTTATATCTTCTTTCTGTATAAAAATAATTGGTGTCTACGACTTCCAATCCTTGTGAAGCTGCAAATTGTTCTGCGCCTTTTCTGGCTAATAATACATGATCTGAGTTTTCCATCACTTTCCGTGCTGCCGAAATTGGATTTTTTAAATTTGTTACACCTGCAACTGCTCCAGCGTTTAACGTTTTTCCATCCATGATAGAAGCGTCTAATTCATTTTTCCCATTATTAGCAAATACAGCTCCTTTTCCAGCGTTAAAAAGTGGTGAGTTTTCTAAAATATGAATGGTTTGTTCTACGGCATCTAAACTTGTTCCGCCATTTTTAAGGATTTCATATCCTTTTGTAGCAGCCTTTTCTAATGCTTCTTTAAATTGAGCTTCGAGTTCAGGAGATAGATTCTTTTTTAAAATAGTTCCTGCACCACCATGAATGACCAAGCCAAAACTATTTTTAGGTGGTTCATCTGCTTTAGGTGTTTCTTTTTGAGAAGTAGTATCTGTGCAACTATTTAGTAAAAAGGCAAGTAGGATTAAAACAAGAACTGATTTTTTCATCGATAAAAAATTGATTAGTGCCTTAAAATTACATAATTTCAAACGGAAAAACGGTGGTTTTTCAAATAATTATAGAAACAAAAAAAGCTTCAAAAGAATACACTTTTGAAGCTTTTACTTGATAATTTTTCAAAAATTAGCAGCCAGTAATTCCTGCCATTGTGATGAATGAATCACAGAAGCAGTTAGTGTTGGCTGAAGGACAGTCCGCACTAGGTGGTGGGCAGTTTGCCGTATTACAACCATTTGTTGCTGGTGGACAATTTGCTGTTCCACATCCAGCAGTACATTGCATTGATTCAAAAGAGTCACAAGGATTTGACCTTGCAGTTCCACCTTTTAGTGAATTCGATTGATTAAATGAAGCAATTTTAGATTTCTGAATGCTTAATTTTTGAGATAAATTCTTTTTTTTCATAAGTTTCTTTTTAATTAATTTAAGCAACGCAAATACGTATTGATTCTACTCCACAAGCTAAGTCAATTGTCCCTGGACATGGAATATTAATAGATTCACAACCGCCATTCCAAGATGGTTCACAATGACATGCTGTATACAATTCACTTACCCAAGTACAATTAAATAAATCTTGTGTTGGTCCACATGGAAAATTAAAAGATATTGGAACAGGAATTGATGCTGCACCTCCGTTAAGTTTAGAAACAGATGATTTCTTTAATGACAGATTTTTTAAATTCTTTTTTTTCATGATAATATATTTAGTTTGGTTAAAATTTATGCTTCACAAGGAATATTAATTGATATTTCACATCTATTGAATTGTGATCCACATCCATTCCATGTTGGTTCACAATTACATGCTGTATACAATTCACTTACCCAAGTACATTGGTGTAAATCATGTGTAAATAGACAATCTCTAATATTAACGGTTAACAAAATTGGTCCAGTTCCTGGAGATGGAGCAGCTGCGCCACCATTAAGTTTAGAGACAGAAGCTTTTTTGAGCGATAATGCTTTTAATTTCTTTTTTTTCATAATAGTTCAGATTTTAAAAATTAAGAATCACACACATCTTTCGATGGAATAGGACAAATAATTCCCCAAGAAGGACAGTTAATATTTTGTGTAGGAACGCATTCGCAAGCAGTGCGTAATTCACTTATCCAAGTACAGTTGAATATATTTTCTGTTTCGCAAAAACAAGTATGATGCGATTGTGCCAAACCACCTTTTACATTTCTTAGGTTAGAAATTTGCTTTTTCCCTAGTGCTAGCTTTTTACTAAGTTTCTTTTTTTTCATGATTTTGAGTATTTTAATTAATAAAAAAAGATATATAATAATGCAATGAATACTATACGGTTTTACCTTACTTAACACTTGTACGTCAGTAAATTACTGTAGTATCTGGATAAAAATGATAAAGGATCACCAAAAAATCCGTAATTTTAAAATCTAAAATTCTAAAGGATAATGGGAATACAAAAACCGTTTAATCTCAATCAATGGATTGAAGAAAATAGAGACTTATTAAAACCACCTGTAGCCAATAAAAACCTTTACAAAGAAGCAGGTGATTATATTGTAATGATTGTGGGTGGACCAAATGCTCGAAAAGATTATCATTTCAATGAAACAGAAGAATTGTTTTATCAGTTAGAAGGGAATATAGAAGTGCATATTCAAGAAGATGGTGAGAAGAAAACCATGAAATTAGGGCCAGGTGATATGTATTTACATCCTGCAAATGTGCCGCATTCTCCAGTTCGATTTGATAATTCTATCGGTCTTGTTATCGAGCGAAAGCGAAAAGGAACCAATTTTATGGATGGTTTGCAATGGTATTGTGACAACTGTAATCATCAATTGCACGAGGTAAAGTTTCCTTTATTAGATGTTGAAAAAGATTTCTTAGGACATTTTAAAGATTTTTATGCTTCGCAAGATTTGCTAACCTGCGATAATTGCGGACATGTAATGCCAGTTGACAAGCGATTTACTGCAGATGAAGACTAAGGTTTTTCTTTTATATATAAGTTTAGGCATTTTTGCATTGTCATGCGAACGTACTCTTACTGCTGAAATGATAATTGAAAAATCACTTGAAGAAGCACACGGCGGTATTGCCAATTGGGAAAAGTTAAGTCATGTATCTTACGAAAAGATAACAATACTATATGATAGTTTAGGAACTATAGAGAGTGATAAGTTCCAAGAAATTGAAACGGTAGTACAACCTGAGTTTTCTTCGGAAATGTTTTCATATCAGGGTAGCATTCAAAAACATATTCAGTTAAAAGAAGGGAAAATTCTTCTCACAATTAATAACGTTCCGCAAGATGATACTGAACAGTTAAAAACTGCACACAAAGAAATGATAGCGGCACATTTTGTACTTTGGCAACCGTATAAATTGTTAACAGACGATGTTGAACTTACGTTAGAAGGAAAAGTATTTTTAGAAGATAAAAGTGAAGCTTATAAAATAAAAGCGGTGTATCCGAATAGTGAAACCATTTGGTGGTATTATTTTGATGTTGAAACATATTTGTTGAAAGAAAACTTGGTAAAACACGGAGCAACGTACAGTCAAATAAAAAATATAGCACACGAAGGTTACACAGGATTTCAATTTCATAAAAGGCGTGAAAGTTATACTATTGATAGTATTCGGAATCAAAAGTACCTTCGCGCAAGCTATCAATACAACATTACAGAATTGCGATAATAAACAAATTACGGAAGAATGAAGATTGCTAGAATTGTGCTATCTTCGCAAAAATTTAACAAAAGAATTAAAAAAAGTTATAAATACATGGGAGCAGTGACTACTGATTTTGGAATCAAAGAAGCTTTAGCAGCGCTAGGCTTAAAAGATATCAACGAAGGAACATCAACAGGTTCAAACAATTTCTCTAATGGAGAACTTATTGAATCATATTCTCCAGTAGATGGAAAATTGATCGGAAAAGTAAAATCTTCAACAAAAGAAGATTATGAAAAAGTGATGGAAGCTGCTACTTCAGCTTTTAAAACTTGGAGAACATTGCCAGCGCCACAACGCGGTGAGATTGTACGTCAGTTTGGAGAAAAACTGAGAGAGAAAAAAGAAGCTTTAGGAAAATTGGTTTCTTATGAAATGGGGAAATCATACCAAGAAGGTTTAGGAGAAGTTCAGGAAATGATTGATATCTGTGACTTTGCGGTTGGATTATCGCGTCAGCTTCACGGACTTACAATGCACTCTGAGCGTCCAGGACACAGAATGTACGAACAATACCACCCATTAGGAGTTGTTGGAATCATTTCTGCATTTAACTTTCCAGTAGCAGTTTGGGCTTGGAATACAGCTTTAGCTTGGATTTGTGGAGATGTTTGTGTTTGGAAACCATCTGAAAAAACACCAATGTGTGGTGTAGCTTGTCAAAATATAGCAGCTGAGGTTTTTGCTGAAAACAACTTACCAGAAGGAATTTGCTGTTTAGTAAACGGAGATTATAAAGTAGGAGAATATCTTTCAAAAGACACTCGTATTCCATTAGTATCTGCAACAGGATCAACGCGTATGGGTAAAATCGTAGCGAAAGAAGTAGCAGGACGTTTAGGGAAATCTTTATTAGAATTAGGAGGAAACAATGCAATCATCGTTACACCTGATGCAGATATAAAAATGACCGTAATTGGAGCAGTTTTTGGAGCAGTTGGAACAGCAGGACAACGTTGTACTTCTACTCGTAGATTAATTATTCACGATTCAATTTATGATAAAGTAAAAGATGCAGTAGTTGCCGCTTACGGACAGTTACGTATTGGAAACCCATTAGATGAAAACAATCATGTTGGACCAGTTATTGACAAAGATGCTGTAAAAGGATATGAAGCAGCTTTAACTAAAGTTGTTGAAGAAGGTGGAAATATTGTTGTAGAAGGTGGAGTTTTATCTGGAGAAGGTTACGAAAGTGGATGTTATGTAAAACCTGCAATTGCAGAAGCTGACAATTCATTTGAAATCGTTCAGCATGAAACATTTGCGCCAGTATTATACTTACTAAAATATTCTGGAGATGTAACAAACGCTTTAGATGCTCAAAACGGAGTTGCACAAGGGTTATCTTCTGCAATTATGACAAATAACTTACGTGAAGCAGAACATTTCTTATCTGTACAAGGATCTGATTGTGGAATTGCAAACGTAAACATTGGAACGTCAGGAGCAGAAATCGGTGGAGCTTTCGGTGGAGAAAAAGATACAGGTGGTGGACGTGAGTCTGGATCTGATGCTTGGAAAGTATACATGCGAAGACAAACAAATACAATCAACTACACAACAGAATTGCCATTAGCGCAAGGAATTAAGTTTGACTTGTAGTAGAAATAGAATTTATATAGAATAAAAAATCCGCTTCAAACGAAGCGGATTTTTTGTTTTATTAAATGAAATAAAGGTTTTTTCGTAACGAATTATAAAAAAAGACTCTTCATAAAAAAAGCGTCTATATTCCTAATACGTATTTTAAAAACTTAGGAGTTTATTTAAATTTTATATTATGAAAAAAAAGAATTTTAAATCATTAAAGCTTAACAAAAATTCTATTTCTAACTTCTCTTATTCTGTAATAGCAGGAGCTGATGTTGACACTACTCCTTCAAGAAATTGTGAACCTACAATTAAGGATACAGTTGGACATTGTTATTGTACTATAGATTATCGTTTTCTTTGTGTTGGTAGTATAGATCAATGTGATGTGAGAGAAACACAAGTATTATCTGTTTGTTATTGTCCAAGTTAATCCTAATTTAAAAAGAATTTTGGCGAGCTTTGTATTTTATAATTGAAAGTTAGCGATTAAATAGTATTAAAAAAATCCGCTTCGTTTGAAGCGGATTTTTTTTATGATTTTTCAATTTAAAAATGAAAGATTACTGTTATGAAAAGCTGAATCAAGTTCAGCTTGACGTTAGGTTCATGCTTTCAAAATACTTCTCGATACAATTTTCTCTAGAAAATTACTCGAAGTGACGTTTTAGTTATTCGATCAAAACATTTTAAGTTTGAGTAAGCAATCTAAAAGCGTAGCGTTCTAACATCTAACAGGCAAAGCTGATCTAAAAATTACATCATTCCGTTTGCTTCAACCCATTTGAATTTTGTAATGTCTTCTGGAACTACTACGCGATCAGCAATACGCGCCATACGATCTGGTAATTTCATTACGTAATTTCTAGCTTTCTCTGCTGCATCCGTTAACCCAGTTAATTTATCAATTTCCCAATATGAATTTAACTTTCGCATGATGTCGATATAATCATGTGTTGTATAAACACCTAAACGTTGTGCTGCATTTGAGAAATTTTCAAACGCTGTTCCAACTGCTTCTCCAGATTCTCTTACAAATTGAGCTGGCATTACAATCTTCTTACGCATCATATCTTCAAAAGCCAACATCATTTCACTTGGATCGTATTCTAAAATTGTTTTTACAAACTCTCTATATGCCAAATGGTGTCTCATTTCGTCACCTGCAATAATATTACACATTTTTCCAAGTAATGTATTTCCTGTTTTCTTTGCCAACTGTCCAACTCTTTTGTGAGAGACATTAGTGGCTAACTCTTGAAAACTTGTATATACAAAGTTTCTATATGGATCATTTGCAGTTCCAATATCAAAGCCATCATTAATAATATGCTGCGTTGTAATTTCAATTTCGCGCATATTTACACGACCTGATAAGTATAGATATTTATTTAAAACATCTCCATGACGATTTTCTTCTCCTGTCCAATGGCGAATCCATTTTGCCCAACCATTATCTCTACCATTATTCCCATGTTGATCTATTCCTTCTACATCCATTAACCACGATTCGTACGTTGGTAATGCTTCTTCAGTAATAGTATCACCGACCAATACAACCCATAAATCGTATCCTATTTCTTTGGCTTCTTCTCTAATTTGATGTACTTCATCAAAAAAAGTATCCTTTTGTGAATTAGGTAGAAAATCTGTAGGTTGCCATATTTTTTCTGGCGGAATTAAGTATTTATCCATGTAGCTATCGATTTCTTTCTCGATAGTTTGCATGACTTCTAGACGTATATTTTTTGTAGACATTGATGGTTGTTTGATTTTGCAAAAATACCACTAAATATCAACATTTACCACGCATTTTTAACAATTAACACCTTTACTTTCAAGAGGCTTCTTATAATGTAGTAAAAATTAGTGCTATTTGTTGCGCCCTTTTTCATGAGGATATAATTCAGGAAGTGGATCACTTTGCCAAAATTCTTTTGTGTCTACATCCAAAACAGAGAGCTTTCCTGTAAAGGCTGCACCTGTATCAATATCCCATAAATTATGAGCTTTCATAGGTTTGTCAGTTCCGTATCGAGTTGTTGGTGTATGACCTACATAAATTTCAGAATATAATGATAATCTGCGCGGTCCGTATTGTGCTCTTTTAATATTTTCAATGCCGATTTCTTCTACTAAAACAGCCGTTTCTATCAGCGTTCTATCAAAATAAAAATTCTTAGGATAAAATTCTTTTTCTACACCTAACATAGATGTAAAACCTGCATGCAAAAACAATCGATTTTTGTCATCCAATATGTAATTTTCTAAATTATCGTAGAATTCTATATGTTGTTCCTTATCAAATGAAATACGCTCGTAACTTTCAATAGTTTCTTTTCCTCCATGACGATACCAAACATCGTTTACATGTCCATCCAATAACCATTCATGACACCAAACATCATGATTTCCACGAATAAAAACACATTTTTGTTTTGTGTTTAAGTTGATTAAAAACTCCACAAGTTCAGCAGATTCACTCCAACCATCTACATAATCACCCATAAAAATAAGTGTATCAGAAGTAGTAACATTAGCACGTTTTAGTACTTGCAACAATGCTTTAAATCCTCCGTGAATATCTCCAATAACTAATGTTCTCATGCAATTAAAATTTCTTCTAAAATAATATAAAAATTTATGTATAAATGTTGTTTACAAAAACATAACATTATACTTTATTCTTTGTGAAATTTAATGAACTTTACAGGAACTTCATCCGTAAGCCAAACGCCGTTTTCTGATTGATAAAATGTATAGTTTTCTGTATGCATTTCACCACTTTTTACAATAAGAATTACAGGTTTTCCTCGTCTGCTTCCTACATTAGTTGCAGTTTCTTTGTCTTCACTCAAGTGTACGTGATGTCTGCTTCCTTTTTGTAAACCAGTTGCTTGGATAGATTCCATGAACTTTTCAACCGTTCCATGATATAAATAGGTTGGTGGTTGTTTTTCATTTAAGGCTAAATCTACTTTGATAGAATGACCTTGATTGGCTCTAATCATTGTTTTATCGTCATTAAAAGCAAAACGTTTTTTCTCATTCGTATCTACTACATATTCAAGCTCTTCCATTGAAAGAGAATAAGATTCAACGTTTATCTTTTTAAGTAAAATTTCAACAGAAGTCCAACCGTTTTCATCAAGTATAATTTTGAGTTCATCAGGATTGTGTCTAAGTACATAACTTAGAAATTTACTTATATTTTTACTTCTTTTTTTATTCATGTTAATTGTAATTTTCGCAGCAATTCTTCACCTTCTGGTATAAAAGGACGTTCTGCTGGAATCATTAATTTATCGAGTTGATTCGATTTTACAAATTCATATTGTTTTGTCACAAACGCAGAGATATCTTCTATTTTTAAAATATCTTCTTTTGCGAAAGAACGGATAAATTCATTTCTGACTCCAATCTGAATTGCACGTCTATCTAGTTTTGCGCCATAAGGATCATGGTCTGGATCCCATTGCAAGCGCACATTTGAAATTTGCACAGCTTTCTTCCACGTTTCTTGGGATTCGTATAACTCAGGCTTGAAAGAAGAATGTACTGCGTTTTCCAAGTATTTCTGAAAAGCTTTACGTTTTAAGTGAATTGCTAAAACAACTTCTTGTCCAACTTTCGTTCCCCAACCATTTCTGTACATCATCCACAGGAAATTTGGTTTAATCCACGTCATGCGTTCCAAGCTAAATGGTCCGCCAAAAAATTGATTTTTTGCAGCAAAATGTCCAATTGCTGGTCTATAAGATTGATATACGATTATTTTTTTATCGTCATATTGTGCCATAATATGATGACCGTTTTGTGGCCATTCATTATGTTGTGTTATATAATTTTGTATTTCCATGTTAATTGATTGACTCTTGCGCCAAAATATTTTTAACAGCTTTTCCAACAGGAATTCGGTACACAGGAATCTTTATGTTGTAATGCTGTATGTGTTTTTTAATTGCTGCATCTATTTCATGCTGATCATACCGTGATGAGAAATGTCCTAAAACAAGTTTGTCAACCGTAATATTTGCAACCATTTCAAAGACTTCATCCAACGAACTATGTTTATTTTTGCCCGCTTTGGTATTCGTTTCTTCTTTAGTTAAAAATGTTGCTTCATGTATCAAAACTTCACTATTGTGATAGCGTTCATAATCTTCAATTGGTGTATCTCCTGAATATGATAGAATATTTCTTTTAACCTCATTTGTTAGAAAGTCATCTCCGTGTAGTTTCTTAATTTGAATGAGCTCATCTTTGTGTAAATTTATAAACTCAGGTTTCAACTTTCGTTTGGTTTCAAATACTTTATAACTTAAACTCTTTAACAAGTTGGGTTGAACTACATGACCATTTTCAACCGCTTCTACTTGTATTGTGTTTTTTGTAGAAATTATTGATTTGTTTTCTATAGCTTGCCAATTTGTACCTGTATTATGTGGATCAAACTTGGTGAAAAAATCATTTAAAAAAGGAAATGAACCTGAATCTTTAGGATAATAAATGGTTGGTTTTAAACCTGCAAATAATTGATTAAACTGTAGTAAACCAGTTAAATGATCTCTATCAGCATGTGAAACAAAAACATGTTTTACTTTTCCTGCTTTCCCAAGTAAACTTGCACAAACGCCATCGCCTGCATCAAATAAAATTCCTAATTCTTCTATAAAATACCACGTAGCATATAATGCCGTAGAGTATCCGTGTATGGTGAGTTTCATGTTTTTTGCTACTAATTACTTTGGAGAAGATGTGTATTCTTGTGTAAATATAGAATCCTTTTTTTAATTATTAAAATAGGTTCCTAACTATATTTTATTTTTCGTAAAATTCGAATCGTGGCTTTGTACAATTCGTAAATATCTTTATCATAGCTTTTTAGATATGGTTTTGCGATGTCTAATTTTTCTCGCGCATCGTGAAAACCATTCAAATAGCAAATCATATACGTTGCTGGAAGGTTGCGTAAATCGTGATCTTCGTTTTCGTTAATCGGAATTTTTTTGATGAGTTTTTCAAGAATTGCATTATTGCTATTATAAATATGATGCAACGTTTTTTTGTCAAATTGTGGTGCTTTAAAAATTAGGTTGCTATCTATAGTATACATTCCATTCGGTTGAAATTTAATGGTCTTTTTCTCTAAAGGATAATATTCGTACTTATTTTGCAATCCTAACGGAACATATTCTATAATCGTAAATTCGTCTTCAGTATAGGTAATTTCAACTTCATCTAACGCAGAATAAAACAATTTTACTTGTTCGTTAATCATTTCAATATCAACTCTGGAATAAAAAATTTGATCTCTTTTTTTTTGTTTAATTCCTGCCCAACAAACCACAAATTGCTCTTTAAATACTTGGTAATGTGAGTCTAAATTTTCATGTTCATTATTAATAAAATTAATTACGCTATCCAATGTTAATTTGATATTGTTTTGCGCATTTCTCTCAATGGTTTGTACAATTTCTGAATTCACATCTTTAATCTCAATATCAAATACTTTTGGCATAGAAATGCTCCCATCTCGCAGAAAAACAGAACCACCATAATATTTCCAAATATTCTTTTTAAGTGATGTGATTTGATCATTTGACCGAATGGTGACCAAACCAACTACTTTTCCTTTAGGCAAATGTGAAAAGTAAATGTTTTCATATTGTACAATTGGCGGATTTGCTAAATATGCATTGACTAAGTTTTGAATTTTACTATCGTCAAAAAAATCAACACCAACAATTTTATTGTCTTCATCTTCGACGCCAATTACGATAAAAGAATTATTTTTTGGGTTGCTGTTAGAAAGTGCGCAAATATGTTTCAGAAACTTTGCTTTTCCTTCTTTTTCGGCAATATTTAATTTTCGCTTTTTATCATAAAAACTATTCTCGTCGTTGTGTGCGAGTAAATTTTTAATCAAAAGGCGTTTATTAATCATAATAAGGTAAGTTCTTTTTGGATGTTTTCTCTAGCGTTTGTTTCCCACAAATCGTGGTATTTTTTGGTGTAATAAATTCGTGGACGTTCTAGAAAATGCTGCAATACTTTCTTTCTTCCTCTTTTGTACATAAAATCTGGATACATGGAATATTCTTTACGAATTTTTTTGGTGTATGATTCATACGTTTCCCAAGTAGTTCCCAAAATAGCCAAATCCCAGTCCAAAAGATAGGCATTATCTTGATTTTGAGTGTTTAGGATTTCATGTTTTTTTGTAGAAATGATCAATTTTTCGCAGATTTCCACTCTTTTTGAGTCAATTTTGAGAGTTTTTAATTGTTTTTTGGCAAATTTTGCACTTTTCAACTCATTATTACTTTTGGTTGCTTTATATACAATATCATGGTACCAAATAGCAAATTGTAACATATCATAATCATTTAAATCAGCTTGATCATTCTCTGCAAAATGCAACATATGACTGATATGATTTAAGTTGTGATAATGTCGTTTACCTTCATTATAAAACCCTTTTACTTCTTCCCAGTGATAATCTAAAAATAAATTATCATCATTATATTTAGATGTAAGATCTTTCCAAAGTGTATAAAGTCTGTTATGCATTATAATTTCTTTACAATCGTATTCGAAGCCTGTGCCGTACACATGACCATTAAATCAGCAACATTTACATGCGCAGGTCGCGATACAATAAAGTATGCAATCTCAGCAATATCTTGTGGTTTCAACGGTTCATAACCTTGATATACTTTCTCAGCTCTATCTTCATCACCTTTAAAACGAACATCGCTAAACTCCGTTTCTACCAATCCAGGATTAATCGCGCCAACGCGAATTCCATGTGCATTCAAATCTAATCGCATTCCTTGATTCAGTGCGTCAACAGCATGTTTGCTAGCGCAATACACATTTCCGTTTGGATACACTTCTTTTCCTGCTGTAGAACCAATATTTAAAATATGACCCGCATTTCGTGCTACCATTTCCGGAATAATTGCCTTACTCACATATAACAATCCTTTCACATTAATATCTAACATGGCGTCCCAATCGTCCAAACTTCCATTTTGAATCGAATCCATACCGTGTGCATTTCCTGCATTATTGATCAAAATATCAATCGTTTTGAAGTTTTCAGGTAAAGAATCTACTGCTTTTGCAACATTTTCTTTATCACGTACGTCAAAATTTAAGGTGTGAATTTCGGTATATGAACTTAATTCATCTTTCAATGCGTCCAAACGTTCTTGTCTTCGTCCACAAAGAATTAAACGGATGTTGTGTGTTGCAAATTCACGTGCAATTTCGCGTCCAATTCCACTTGTGGCACCTGTAATAAAAGCTGTTTTTTTTGTCATATTTATTTCCCACGAAAGTGGGAATCTATTTTTAATTAAACAAATACTATTTTAAATCTCAAAAATCTATTCTCGATACATTTTTTTGATTTTTCAATACAAAAAAACACTCGAATTGACGTTTTTTGAGTTCGAATTTTGAATCTATTCTAAATACTCAATACTAAAACCTCACTACTATGAAACTAAGGAACTTCATGTCCTTGACTTTCCACTAATAAGCTAAACCAATCTTCCAACGACAAGTCAATTTCTGTTGCTTTTGCAGCATTTGTAATACGTTTGGGCGTTGTTGTACCAATCACAGGATGCACATTTGCTGGATGTTTTAAAATCCAAGCTAAGACCAATTGATCTTTTTGGGCATTATATTTTTCTGTCAAACGCTCCAAAACTTTGTCAATCCTGAAAGTTTGCTCAGTTGAATCACGAAAAACGTTTCCTAAAGGTTGCCAAGCCATTGGAATGATGGAATTTGTAATCATATGATCGAGTGTTCCATCATGCATTGCATCAAAATCTGTCAATGAAAACTGAATCTGATTTGCCGTAATTGTATTTTTAGTATTCACCATTGTCATCTGCGATGGTGTAAAGTTGGAAACACCAAATTCTTTGATTTTCCCTTGTATTTTTAATTGATCGATTGCTTTAGCAATTTCGTCAGGATGCATTAACGGACTAGGTCTGTGCAACAATAAAAGATCTAAATAATCTGTTTGCAACTGCTTTAGCGAAGTTTCTGCTGACCAAATAATATAAGCTGCAGAATATTCATAATGATTAATTGTATTTTGACGACTTTCTGCTTGCAATTGAATCCCACATTTTGAAATAATTTCGATGCTTTCGCGATTGATGTTGCTTTGCGCGAATGCGTTGCCAAAATCAGCTTCAGTAGTATAACTACCATAAATATCAGCATGATCAAACGTGGTAATTCCTGCATCCTTACAATGATGCATCAGGTCAACCATTTGCGAAGTTGAAAGTTGTTTTCCCCAACTTCCCCAAGTCATGGTGCCAGCAATAATTCTTGAATAATTTGTATGCACAGTCTTTTATTATTTACTGTAAAAATACAAATTAGATTTGTTAGACTTCTTAGATTTTTGGAGTTTTAGAAAATCGTCACGAATAATTTTTTATTGTGTTTTTTTTTGAATATTTCGTTGTCATTCCGAATCAAGTTCAGCTTGACGAACTTACAATCTAAAAATGAAGCGCGTCTAAAAAACTACTAAAATTAAAAACCTTTTGTACGATTTTGATCTTGTGTAAGAAAATTGTAGCTTTAAAACTAACTAAATTCTTAAAAAAATAGGTTTGGTTAAAGTAGAAATAACGGAAATTTCTGTTATACATAAGTTAAAATATAACTATGACCGATAAAGTAGGACTTATTAAAAACCCTCTAACTATTATTGCAATATTTGCTGGAATAGCTGAAGTTAGTGGCACACTTGTTTTACCGTTTATTAATGAATTAAATCAGGCGACATTTATTTATTTTTTAATTTTTTTTCCATCAGTATTAATCTTATTGTTTTTCATTACTTTAAATTTCAATAATAAAGTTCTCTATGCGCCATCAGATTATAAAGATGAAACCCATTATTTGAAAATTAATAAATATGATATTGCTAAACAGGAAACAGTTGAAATAAAAGTTACGAACGAAGATTCTCAAAATCAAAGGATAGTTGAATTAGAAGAAAAAATCACCAAACTCAATAGTCAAATACTCAATTATAAAAAATCTATTCAAACAAATAGTGAAATCATTGAAGATTATACTACGATAAATGATGATTACTATGAATATTTTGTTTCTGATTTTTCAAATGCCCCATCTTATATTTCATTGTTGAGAAGAAAAGGTATTAGCTTTGAAATATATCGTTCTCCTGGATCAATTAATAATAGTTATCCTAACGCTAAAGACAACATGTCTATATGGTTAGGTAAAGATATTCGATTGAAAGAGGCGCAAATTATTATTAAATATGCAAAAAAATTCTTTCCTTTCTTAAAATACATCACACTTTCTGGAAAGTATTTTAATGAGCATGATCAAATATTTATTGGAGGAGACACTAATGCAGCTGTAGAAAGATTCAACAGAAGAGAAATAAATGTATCTGAATTCATAAAATTACAAGAATTTACTGAATTAGAGCCATTTCATAAATATATAGAAAGCTTTCATAAATAAATTTAAAAAACCGTTGCTCTGATCTTTTTCCAAAGCCTTGTGAGAATAAACCCAGAAGTAATCACCACAATTGTTAATGTAATTGCATAATTATAATCACCGTAAATCCAATAACCTGTTGCAAACATGATGCTATAAATAAAAATCATGGCAACAAGCATGGCTAAAATTCCAAAAGGAACATTCCAAGGTTGTCTATCAGTTACAATTTCTACATTTGCTTCTTCTGCATCAGTAATTGTTTTTTTCCATCCAGGTCCACCAGGTTGTGTTTTTTTGTAAAAATTGAACAAGGTTTCTTTGGTTTCAGGTTGTGTTAAGAAAGTTACGGTTACCCAAATAATAGAGGTAATTAATACAACCATTGGAAATTGCATATACGCAGGCATTTCACCTATAACTATATTTCCACTAATATCTTTATGTGTAAATAGAATTTCTCCAACGACAGTTAATTTAAACAGAAAAGAAATGATACCAGAAGCAATCATTGCCGAAATTTCACTCCATGCATTAATTCGCCACCAAAACCATCGTAAGATAAAAATCAATCCAGTTCCTGCACCAAACATGATAATAATGTCAAAAAGTTGACTTGCATTTTGTAAGAATAATGCGAAAATAGCACTAAAAACCATCAAAACAACTGTTGAAATTCGCCCAACATTTACGAGTTCTTTTTCAGAAGCATTTTTGTTTATTGTTTGTTTGTAGAAATCGTTTACTACATAGGATGATCCCCAATTTAAGTGTGTAGAAATTGTAGACATATATGCTGCAACTAATGAAGCTAGTACTAAACCTAATAATCCACTTGGTAACTTTGTCAACATTGCCGAATAGGCTAAATCGTGTCCTAATTTATCAGCAGGAATGTTTGGAAATGCTTGTTGAATGCTTGCAACATCTGGGAAAACCACCAAGGAAGCTAAGGCAACTAAAATCCACGGCCAAGGACGCAATGCATAATGCATAATGTTAAAGAAAAACGTTGCGCCAATGGCATGATTTTCATCTTTTGCCGCTAACATTCGTTGTGCAATATAACCGCCACCGCCAGGTTCTGCACCTGGAAACCAAGAGCTCCACCATTGTACAGCCAGTGGAATTACAATTAAAGTGATTAGAATTTCTTTATTATTAAAATCTGGAAAAATATTAATCTTATCCGCTACATTTTCATGTGTGATTAGGTTTTCAATTCCGCCAACTTCTGGAAGTGTTACACAGTAATATGCAGCTCCAATAGCACCAGCCATTGCAACAAAAAATAGTAAAAAATCAGTATATACAACACCTTTAAATCCGCCAATAGCGCTAAAAACCACGGTAATTGTTCCTGCATATACAATTGTTTCTATTGGTGATAGTCCAAGCATAACTCCACCAATTTTTATTGCAGCAAGCGTAACTCCAGCCATAGCAAATACATTAAAAATGACACCTAAATATACTGCTCTAAATCCTCTTAAAAACTTTGCAGGTTTTCCGCCATAGCGCAATTCATAAAACTCAATATCAGTAGCTACATTCGATTTTCGCCATAGTTTTGCATAGACAAAAACAGTTAATAAACCTGTAATTAAAAAAGCCCACCACATCCAATTGGACGAAACTCCGTCTTTACGAACAATATCTGTTACAAAGTTTGGTGTATCTGTTGAAAAAGTAGTTGCAACCATAGAAACTCCTAAAATCCACCAAGGCATATTTCTACCTGATAAAAAATATTCAGATGTATTTTTCCCAGAAGTTTTAGACACATAAATTCCAATTCCTAAAACAATAGCAAAGAATCCAATAATGAGGCTATAATCTAATCCTGATAATTCCATAAAAAAAGTTTAAAAAGAGGCGCTGCAATTCCTTAAATTGCGAATCGAACACTTTTGAGTTATCAACAAAAAAATGAGATCTATGGATTTCATTTTAAGTTTTGAGTTTTAAAGGCTTCAATATATAAATTATCCTAAATATTTTAACCAATTATTAACAGCAATAAAGGAATTATTTTAACAATTTGCATCGTTAAAATGTGATTAGTAAATTCACGCCACAAAAAAGTACCCAAATGGAAGAAACAATTGATATTAGAGCTATTAACGAAAAGATAGAAAGAGAAAGTGCATTTGTCGATTTACTTATGTTAGAAATGAACAAAGTAATTGTAGGACAAAGACACATGGTAGAGCGCTTGTTAATAGGCTTATTAGGACAAGGACATATACTACTTGAAGGTGTTCCTGGTTTGGCAAAAACATTAGCCATCAATACACTAAGTAAAGCTGTTCAAGGAAGTTTTAGTAGAATACAGTTTACGCCCGATTTGCTTCCTGCAGATGTAGTAGGAACGTTGATCTATAATATGAAAGACAACGATTTCTCTATTAAGAAAGGACCAATTTTTGCAAATTTTGTACTTGCAGATGAGATTAATCGTGCGCCAGCTAAAGTACAATCGGCATTGTTAGAAGCCATGCAGGAAAAGCAAGTTACTATTGGTGATGAAACGTTTATTTTGGATAAACCTTTCTTAGTAATGGCAACACAAAACCCTGTTGAGCAAGAAGGAACGTATCCGTTACCTGAAGCGCAAGTGGATCGTTTTATGTTAAAAACGGTAATCGATTATCCAAAAATGGATGAAGAACAATTGATTATGCGTGCAAACCTAAAAGGAAGCTTTGAAAAAGTAAATCCGGTTGTTTCAGTAGAACAAATTCTAAAAGCACAAGCAGCTGTACGTGAAGTATACATGGATGAAAAGATTGAAAAATATATTTTAGATATCATTTTTGCAACACGTTATCCAGAGAAATACAAACTAGGAAATTTAAAACCTTTAATTAGTTTTGGTGCTTCTCCTCGTGGAAGTATCAACTTGGCAAACGCTGCAAAATGTTATGCATTCATTAAACGAAGAGGTTATGTAATTCCTGAAGATGTACGTGCTGTAGTTCATGATGTATTGCGTCACAGAATTGGAATTACGTACGAAGCGGAAGCAGAAAACATTACTTCTGAAGGAATTATCAATGATATTGTAAACGAAATTGAAGTACCGTAAATGAGTCATGAGTTATTAGTAGTGAGTATTGAGACGTTTCTCGAATACAATCTGGTAATTTGACAAACTGACTGAAAACTGTTCACTGAAAACTGAACACTGCATACAGAAACAATGGATACAAAAGAGTTACTTAAAAAAGTACGAAAAATAGAAATTAAAACGCGCCGTTTGAGCGATCATATCTTTGGAGGAGAATATCATTCTACGTTCAAAGGAAGAGGTATGACGTTTAGTGAAGTGCGTCAGTATCAATTTGGTGATGATGTTCGAAATATTGATTGGAATGTAACCGCGCGTTACAACGAACCATACATTAAAGTTTTTGAAGAAGAGCGCGAATTGACAATGATGCTTATGGTTGATGTTTCAGGTTCGGAGTTATTTGGAACAAATACACAATTTAAAAATGCAACTATTACGGAAATTTCGGCAACCTTGGCTTTTTCTGCAATGCAAAACAATGATAAAGTAGGTTTGATTTTATTTTCAGACGGAATTGAATTGTTTATTCCACCTAAAAAAGGAAAATCGCATGTATTGCGCATTATTCGTGAATTGTTAGAGTTTACACCAAAAAGTACAAAAACGGATATTTCTCAAGCATTACGATTCTTATCGAGTGTCATGAAGAAAAAAGCAATTGTTTTTATGTTGTCAGATTTCATTGCTGACGATTATGAACAAACGTTGAAAATTTCGGCAAAGAAACATGATCTTACAGGAATTAGAATTTTTGACAAACGTGAAGAAGAAATTCCAAACTTAGGAATTGTGCAAATGCAAGATAGTGAAACAGGCGAAAACATGTTGGTCAATACGGGATCAAAAACGGTTCGTAGAAACTATGCTAAGTTCTATCAAGAAAAAGTAAACAACTTCAAAGAATTATTTTCAAAAAGTGGTGCAGGTGTTATCAATACACGTGTTGATGAAAGTTACGTGAAAAAACTATTAGGATATTTTAAACGAAGAGGATAAAAAATAACGAATGAAGAATACTAAATTACAAAGACGTACGAGTGTATTGTTTTCGGTTGAAAAATTGAAAACATACTTCTTTATGTGCGCAATTCTTTTTTCGCTCGCTGCTCAGGCACAAAAAGTCGTAGCAGTTGTAGATTCTACACAAATCAAAATTGGAGAAGAAATAAAGCTCTCTATTTTGGTAGAAGCAGATTCTACGGCAAGTGTGGTATTTCCACAAGAAGCAAATCTATTTCTTCCGTTAGAATTATTGGAAGCTTATGAAGTTGATACGCTAAAAAAAGACGCTAAATACAATCTGACAAGAAAATACGGACTTACACAGTTCGACTCTGGTAAATATTTCATTCCAAAGCAAAAAATTCTTATCAACGAAAAACCATTCTTTACAGATTCTATTCGAATTGCTGTGGCAGATGTTGCAGTAGATACGCTTAAGCAGAAAATGTATGAAATAAAATCAATAGTTTCTGTAGAAAAAGGAAGTAGCAATTGGTGGAAGTGGTTTTTAGGAATTCTAGTGCTTTTGGCAATATTCGGACTGTACTTTTACTACTTTGTATTTCAGCTAAAAGCGAAAAAGAAGAAAAAGAAGAAAAAAGAAATTCCACCATATGATAGAGCATTATTACAATTGAATGAATTGGATAACTCTACATTACTATTAAAATCAGAATACAAAGATTACTATTCTGAATTGACAAATATTGTACGTCAATATATAGAAGAAGAAGTTCGGATTGATGCATTAGAAAGTACAACTGCAGAACTCATCCGAAAAATAGAAGCACAAAAGCAAGCTGGATATTTAGATTTAAAAGAGGAAACGATTAAAAATCTGAAAAATGTATTGCAAACTGCCGATTTGGTAAAATTTGCGAAATCAAAACCAGACGATTCTATCATTCAAGCAGATCGTAATTTGGTGGAACATATTGTTGTAGAAACCAAAGAAGCTGTTCCTGAAATATCAGAAGAAGAACTCAAAAAAGACGAAGAATACAAGCGTAGATTGCTAGAAGAACAACGTAAAAAACGACGTTTTAGAAATGCAGTTATCGGAATTGTCGCTATGATTATCACTTTTGGTGGATTAATTGGGTATGCAACATTATCCTATGTAAAAGAAAATACATACATCGGTCATTCAATAGATGATTTAATAGATGGCGAATGGATTACAAGTGAATATGGCGCATCAGGTTTTACAATTGCTACACCACAAGTATTAAAACGTGCAGGCGCTATTAAAAAATCAGATACTATTCAATCACCTGTAAACTCAGAAATGTTTCAGTATCAAAGTTATTTGGCACCATATGCAATCAACTTAGAAACATTGACATTTACAGAAAAAATAGAAATTACAGCGGATCAAATTACGGAGCAAATTCTAAAACAATACGAACAAGCAGGAACCACAGAAATTGTGGTAAAATATGACGAATACGAATCGCCACGTGGTGTAAAAGGTGTTAAAATGTATGGAAGTGCTAACTTTAATGATGTAGAAAATCCATTAGGAACTTCACAAAAAAGGGCATACGAAGTATACATTTTTGAAGAAGGAATTGGCGTGCAAATTCTGCGTTTGATGTATGCAGTTGATGATGATGAAGGGAAAAAGATATCGAATAGAATATTAGGCTCAATAACACAAATAGAAGAACAAAAATGATGTTAGAAAATTATAGTTTTGCACATCCACAATTCTTTTGGTTGTTATTGGCATTGCCTATAGCAATCGCTTGGTACATTTGGAAACGACCAAAGCAATTAGCATCTGTGAAAATGTCAAGTTTGCAAGGTTTCAAAGCAACACCTAGTATCTTGCCAAAATTAAAACCAGTACTATTTGCATTGCGTTTATTGGCAGTAATTGCATTAATTGTTGCAATTGCGCGTCCACAAATAAAGGAAGTGTCCACACGTGTGAAAACAAATAACGGAATTGATATTGTCATGGCAATTGATGTTTCGGCAAGTATGTTATCAAAAGATTTAAAGCCAAATCGATTGACAGCATTAAAAAAAGTAGCTGCGGAATTTATTGATGGGCGACCAAGTGATCGTATTGGATTGGTTATATATGCAGGAGAAAGTTTTACCAAAACACCAATTACAACAGATAAAAACATCATTCAAACCGCGCTCAAAGGAATTAAATATAAGCATGGTGAATTGGTTGGTGGAACTGCCATAGGTATGGGATTGGCTACAGCAGTAAATCGATTAAAAGATAGTGAAACTAAAAGTAAAGTCATCATTCTATTAACAGATGGAGTGAACAATGCTGGATTTATAGAACCGCAAATTGCTTCCGAATTAGCTGTAGAATATGGCATAAAAGTATATACTATTGGAATTGGAACGAACGGAATGGCATCAACGCCTATAAGAATTAATCCAGATGGAAGCCTAATGTATAGAAACATGCAAGTAACCATTGATGAAAAGCTATTAAAGGAAATTGCTTCCACTACAGGTGGAAAATACTTTAGAGCAACCAATAGTAAAAAATTGGCAGCGATTTATGACGAAATTAATAAGCTTGAAAAAACAGAAATAGAAGAATTTAGATACACAAACTATGACGAAAAATTCAGAATTTTTGTACTGTTTGCAGGACTCTTATTATTGTTAGAAATTATTTTAAGAAAAACACTATTCAGAAGTTTTATCTAAATCATGAAAACAAAAGGAGTCATTATCATAGGAAGTGCCAGAAGTAACGGAAATACATATACTGTAAGTTCTGAACTTCAACAAAAAACAGGTTTTGATATAATTGATTTAAAAAAATACAAGATCAATCATTTTGAGTACGATCTGAAAAATGAAGATGATTTCAATGCATTGTTCAAAAAGTTGACAGCAACCTATGAAACATTTGTGTTTGCAACGCCAATATATTGGTATACCATGAGTGGGATTATGAAAGTATTTTTTGATAGAATATCAGATTTCTTATTTGAAGAAAAAGAAATCGGAAGACGTTTACGACAAAAAAGAATGGGCGTTATAAGTTGCGGATCGGACAGTGAAATAAAACAAGGTTTTGAAATGCCTTTTGTAGAAAGTGCAACATATCTTGGAATGGAATATAAAGGACACATTCATACGTGGATTGAAAGTGAAAAAATAACGCAAGAAGTGCAGCAAAGCATTACAAACTTTGCGAATCAATTGATGGAAAAATAACATGCTAGAAGAAAAAAAATATCTGTATTTACTTATCATCATACCAATTGCGGTATTGGTATTTATACTCTTGCAACTTTGGAAACGAAGTGCACAGCGTAAATTTGCTGATAAACAATTGTTAGACAGATTAAGTCCAGAAAAGTCTATTTTTAAGCCAATTTT
This sequence comes from Kordia sp. E, assembly GCF_056033805.1. NCBI lineage: Bacteria > Pseudomonadati > Bacteroidota > Flavobacteriia > Flavobacteriales > Flavobacteriaceae > Kordia > Kordia sp. E. Next base: position 758,907 of record NZ_JBRASR010000002.1, on the reverse strand, counting down.
AAAACTGGCAATTTGGTGTTTGGCAATTGCTTCATTAACGGTTGCATTGGTCAATCCGAAAATTGGAACAAAGCTCGAAACAGTAAAACGTGAAGGAGTTGATATTGTATTTGCAGTAGATGTGTCAAAAAGTATGTTAGCTGAAGACATTTCGCCAAGTCGATTAGACAAGTCAAAGCGTATCGTTTCTGAAATCATCAACAAACTCGGAAGTGATCGTATCGGAATTATTGCATATGCAGGAAGAGCTGTGCCACAGCTACCAATAACGACTGATTTTTCAGCGGCAAAAATGTTCTTGTCAAATCTAAATACTGATATGTTGTCATCGCAAGGAACAGCAATTGATGATGCCATTCGTTTGGCAAAAACATATTATGATGATGTAGAACAAACCAATCGTGTATTGGTCATTATTTCAGATGGAGAAGATCATACTGGCGGCGCAGGAAAAATTGCAGAAGAAGCCACAAAAGAAGGTATCAAAACCTATACAATTGGTGTTGGAACAACAAGAGGAGGAACAATTCCAATAAAACGAAGAGGCATCACAGAATCGTACAAACGCGATTTACAAGGCGAAGTTGTGATTACCAAACTGAACGAAAAAACATTAAAAGAAATTGCTTTGGAAGGAAACGGCGAATATATCGACGGAGCTAATACGGAAGCAACAGTTGAGTTCATTACAAGCAGATTGAATGCAATGGACAAAACTGAATTTGAGGCAAAAAAGTTTTCTGAATATCAAGACCAATTTCAATGGTTTCTTGGATTGGGAATCTTTTTATTACTGTTAGATGTATTTCTATTAGAAAGAAAAACAGCGTGGTTACAAAAGTTGAATTTATTTAATGAGAAAGAATCATGAGCAAAATAAAAAACATATTTATTTTACTATTTACAGTTTCGATTGCGTTTGCACAAAACAAAGAAGCTGAGGAAATAAAGCAAGAATCGAATCGATTTACATACAAAGCGAATCAAGCATTAAAAGAAAATAGTTTTTCTGATGCTGAAGCGGAATATAGAAAAGCAATTTCTAAAGATGCTGAAAACGCAACAGCTAAGTACAACTTAGGAAATGCATATTATACAAATGAAAGCTATACGGAAGCATTCAATCGGTATAAGCAAGCTTCTGAAGTTGCCTTGACAAAAGCTGAAAAGCATAGCGCGTATCACAACATGGGAAATATTTTCATGAAAAATAAAGAATACGAAAAAGCGGTTGCGGCTTATAAAAGTGCACTTCGAAACAATCCTACAGACGATGAAACTCGGTACAATCTGGCATTAGCCAAAGATATGTTAGAGAAAAATCCGCCAAAGGACGATAAAGACAAAGAGGACAAGGACAAAAAGGATCAGAAAAAAGAAGACGAGAACAAGAAAGATCAGGACGATAAAAAAGATAACAAAGACAAAAATAAAGACGAAGGAGACAAAGAGAAAGATAAAGGCGGAAAAGACGACAAAAACAAAGACGGCGAAGGCGATAAAGAAAAGGAAAAAGAAAAAAAGGACCCAAAAGAAGGCGATAACAAAGCTGATCAGAAAGATGATAAAAAACAGCAACAGCAGCCAAAGCCAAATCAATTGTCGCCACAACAAATAAAGAGTTTACTGCAAGCAATGAATAATGCGGAAAAGAAAACGCAGGACAAACTCAATGAGAAAAAAGGAAAAGCCATAAAAGTGAAAGCTGAAAAAGATTGGTAATCATTTAAATAATATAAAAAACGAAGAAAAATTCGTTCCTATTCATGAAAATAAAAGCCCACATATTAACATTTACATTCTTGCTATTCGCAAGTTTCTTATCGGCTCAGGTTACATTTGAAACCAAAGTGAGCAAAAAGAAATTAGGCGTTAACGAGCGTTTACGTGTAGACTTTGAAATGGACAGAGATGGTGACAATTTTACGGCACCAAAATTCAATGGATTTCGTATTACTGCTGGTCCCATACAGTCTATGAATCATGTATGGAACAATGGAGAGCGATCGTTTTCAAAAACATATACCTACTTTTTGCAGCCAACTGCGGAAGGGAGATTTACCATTAAACAAGCTAAGGTTGAAATTGACGGACAAACCTACAAAACACAACCTGTAACGGTTCAAGTTACCAAAGCGGTTGCAAAACCAAAAGATGGAAACAACTCTGATTATGTAATTTCAGAAGGATTGCATTTAGTTACGGAAATCTCTAATGGGAATCCATATTTAAACGAACCTGTAACGGTTTCCTATAAATTATATGTAAAACCAGGCATCAATGTAAGTGATTATAGAGAACTTGGAAAACCAACATTCAATAACTTTTGGAGTCAAAATATTGAAACACGAATCAAAGCAGAAAGCGGAACGTACAAAGGTGAACCTTATTCTTATGTAATACTCAAACGCTTTGTATTATACCCGCAAAAAACAGGAAAACAGATTATAGAGCCTTTTTCTATTGATGTACAAGTTTCTGTGCGAACACGCCGAAGAAGTGTATTTGGAAGACAATATGAAACAGTTCATAAAACAATTTCATCTTCACGCCGAACTATAAATGTAAAAGCATTGCCAGAAGCCGGGAAGCCAGCAGATTTTGGTGGCGCAGTTGGTAACTTTGAATTTGATGTAACGACGAGTAAAAGCTCCTTAAACGCAACAGAATCACTTCAAGCAGTTGTTGAAGTTTCAGGAAAAGGAAATTTAAAACTATTTGAATTACCAAAACTAAACTTACCAAGTTCGTTAGAAGTATACGATCCTGAATTTACAGAAAAAGTTTCCACAAGAATTAGTGGAATGCAAGGGAGAATTTCGGATAGTTACACAGTTGTGCCACAATACAAAGGAAAATATCCAATTCCGAGTATATCATTCTCCTACTTTGATCCAAAAGCAAAAAAATACAAAACATTAAATTCTGGCGAAATTGTCATTGATGTTATTGAAGGTCCTGTAAATACAGCTACAGCTGAAAATAACACGACACAAAACGCAACGCAAAAACAGCTAATTACCACAAATGGTGCACAGTTTAGATTCTTAAAAAAAGACGCGAATTTAGTTTCTGGAAAACCTGCAGATTTCTTTAAATCGAAGTTATTCTATGGATTGTTGTTTGGACCTTTCTTATTCATTCCTATCATTCTTATTGTACGAAGAAAAAAGAGAGCATTTGATAATGATATTCAAGGAAGTAAAACACGAACGGCAAATCGCTTAGCGAAAAGATACTTGTCAGAAGCAAAAAAACAACTTGGACAAAAAGAAGCATTTTATGAAGCGCTTGAACGTGCATTGCATAATTATTTACGTGCAAAACTTAGCATAGAAACGTCTGAATTTAGCAAAGAAAAAATTAATCAATTATTGACAAAACGAAGCGTAAAAGAAGAAACGGTAAGTGATTTTATAACGCTATTAGAAAGTTGTGAATTTGCACGTTATACACCAGCTTCAGACGTAACGATCAATAAAGATTACGAAAAATCTGTGCAAACAATTTCGCAAATTGACAAACAAATAAGGTAACTAGAAAGAAATGAAAACCAAGCTCACATACATACTTCTCGTGTTCATTTCTAGTTTAACACTAGCATTTGGACAAGAAAATACGGCACTTTTTGATTCTGCAAACAAAGCATACAACGAAGGAAACTATCAAGAAGCTATTACACAGTACAAATCAATCATAGATTCAGGTGAATATTCGGTTTCGGTGTATTACAACTTGGCAAACTCATACTATAAAACAAATAGTATAGGTCCTAGTGTTTACTACTTTGAAAAAGCGTTACAGCTTTCGCCAAATGATGACGATATTTTAAATAATTTGGCGTTTGCCAGAAATATGACGATTGACGCTATTGAACCATTACCAAAGACGCAATTGTCAAAATTTATCGGAAACATTACAGGAAAATTCTCGTACAATCAATGGGCTTGGATTTCGGTAATACTTGGGTTTATTTGTGTTATATCATTCTTGTTATATCAATTTGCATATAAAAGTTTGAAAAAAAGAATCTATTTTTTAATCAGTTTTATTGCATTAGTTTTTATCTTGTCAACAGTAGCGATTGCATATCAACAATATGAAAAAGCACAACAAGATCGTCCTGCAATAGTATTTGTAACAGAAACGACAGTAAAAGCAGAACCAAATTTACGTAGCGATGCTGTTTTTACATTGCATGAAGGAACAAAAGTACAAGTGCTTGAAACAGTAGCTGATTGGAAAAAAATACGCCTTATTGATGGTAAAATCGGTTGGATTGTTGCCGAAGATGTAAATGAATTATAACTAATAGGTTTGAATAAAATAAAAACACATACAATTCTTAAATATTCACTTCTTGTGGGTTTATTAGCATGTATGTCTTTTTCTGTATATAATAAAATTCAAACGACTATAGATACAAACAATATCGTATTTGCAGAACAAATAGAATTTGATGCAGAAGAATGTACGGAAGAAGAAATTGATTTTGAAAATCAGCTTAAAGTGCTGAAAATGCAAGCGGCAGAGGTATTTATAAATACGGATAAAAGGTATAGATGCTATAAAAATGTACGTCAATACTCCATATCTTCTTATTTGGAATATGATACGCCACCTCCTAAAATAGCTTGTTAATTCTCACAAGCAAATAAAATTTAAATACATTTAAGGTATACATCTGTATACTGTTCAACAAAATACAACCAAACGAATGAAAAATTTATTTTCCAATATCAAAGGTGATGCTTTTGGTGGAATTACTGCCGGAATAGTTGCGTTACCATTAGCATTAGCTTTTGGAGTTTCCTCAGGATTAGGACCAAGTGCAGGACTGTACGGTGCTATCTTCATTGGCTTCTTTGCCGCTTTATTTGGTGGAACCAACACACAAATTTCTGGACCAACTGCACCAATGACGGCTGTAAGTATGGTGGTAATTGCAGGAATCATCGCAGCAAATGAAGGTGATGTAAACAAAGCATTACCCGCAATTTTAACGGTTTTCTTATTGGCAGGACTATTCCAAGTTGGATTAGGAGCTTTAGGTTTAGGAAAATATATAAAATACATTCCGTATCCGGTAGTTTCAGGGTTTATGACGGCCATTGGGGTCATTATTTTAATCACGCAAATTTTACCAGCAATTGGTTATTATCCGAAAGAGGATATGGATTATGTGAATAAATTTAAACCACAAGCAGAAGAGGTAATTTTAGAAAATATCCTTAAAGAAGAACAAGAAGAAGGGATTTTAGTATTAGAAAACTTTGAAGAAACCATCAGTCGTGGAAAAGAAATTACACAAGCAGATATTCTTAAAGAATCGAAAACATTAGCTAATAATAATGCTTCAGGTGTTGTTGGTGCATTGAAAGTATTACCGAGAGCTTTTGAAAAATTACTTGACGAAGTAAAAAATTCTTCTGAATATAGCTTTGTGAAAGTTCCTGAAGGATCTCCCGAGAAAAAGAAAAAGTCGCTATTGCTAGAAGTTATCTTAGCATTGGGAACTATCTTTATTATTTATGGTTTCAAGCGGATTACAAAAGTTGTCCCAAGTACATTGGTTGCACTTATTGTTATGTCGGGAATTGCATTTGCATTTGGATTAGATTATAAACCAATTGATCAGATTACAGGAGATTTTCCGATGCCCAAAATGGAAATATTTACAAGTTTTAGTATAGGAAGCATTACGCCATACATATTTACGGCATTAACGTTGGCATTGTTAGGAGCGATTGACTCGTTATTGACGAGTGTTGTGGCGGATAACATGACCAAAACAAAACATAAACCGAATAAAGAATTGATTGGACAAGGAATTGGAAATTCTATTGCCGCAATATTTGGAGGAATTCCAGGTGCTGGTGCAACGATTCGTACGGTTGTAAATATCAATTCTGGTGGAAAAACACGTTTATCAGGAATGATTGCAGGTATTTTATTATTGGTTATTCTTTTAGCATTAGGACCAGTTGCTTCGCAAATTCCAGCTGCTGTATTAGCAGGAATATTAATTACAGTTGGTATTGGAGTAATGGATTATAAAGGGCTAAAAGCGATTCCAAGTTTACCAAAAGATATCAAATTTGGAATAGGACGATACCATTTAAAATTAAGCTCAGAAGTATTAATTATGTTGATTGTTCTTGGACTTTCTACTTTCTGGGATTTAATTTATGCAGTTGGAATTGGATTGGTAATTGCTTCGTTGATGTTTATGAAGAAGATTGGAGATATTACCGCTAATGGTTCAGATATTAAAACCTTACGTGAAGAAGCATGGGATGATGAAATTGATTTCCCGGAAAACTTAAAAGAAGAAGTATTTATCAAACATATTAAAGGACCATTATTCTTTGGTTCTACAAGTGAAATACAAGCATTGGCCAAACAATTACCCGATACTGCACGTACAGTAATCATTCGTATGGGAAGAATGGAATACATTGATCAATCTGGATTATATGCATTGGAAGATATTTTAGTTGATTTGAAAAGTGACGAACGAAAAGTATTGTTTGTAAACATTCCGACACAACCAAAATACATGATGGAGCGTATTGATATTATCCCAGATTTAATTCCATTAGAAGACTGCTTCGATAATTTTGAAGACTGCTTACAGTGGATTAAAGCTAATGTAGAAGATACGATTCATTAAAAAAATACGCTTATTATGCTTATATTTAAAGAAATAAGAATTTAGTGTAAACTTTAAAAATTTTTAATTATGAAAAAGCGTAGTATTGAAGAAATCAAAAATGAAAACCGTATTCAAGTTATCAGTCAAACAAAATTGATAAAAGGCGGAAGTATGGCCGGAATGACTTCTGAAACGGAAGTTGTAGAATAAAAATCAGTGAAAATTTATAATTATATAAAGGTGCTAGGTGTTTTACTTAGCACTTTTTTTGTTAAAATACTGCATCAAGTAAAAAATCAAAAAAGTTATAAAGCGCATATAAAATCAACAGAACAATTAAAAAAATCATTCCTAAACAACAACCGCAACCATTTTTTCCTTTTCCTTGAAACGTTTTAAAACGGCTATTACTTTCGTTACTTTGATGTTTTGAAACATTCCTTTTTTTAGGTAAAAAATAACCGCGCCAAGAATAGTCAGGAGTTGATAATTCCCAATCTTCATTACAAAAAGCACATTGATAAAAGGATTCAACTTCATTTGAAGTATTGGTTTCTACAATTCTTATAAATGAGCCATTTCTGCATTCCTCGTCAAGCGTATCTTGAAAGGTTATAAATTCTTGTTCTGAAGAAAATCCTTGTCTTTTAAAAGGTGAACAATGTTGACATGGAGATGAAGTAGTAGTGGTAGGAAGCATTTAATTCGAAGCAATCTTTTTAGTCTTTATTTTTCCTTTCAAAGAAGTAGTGTTCAATTTCTTTTGAAAAGGTTTCACATCTACATGTTCATGATGTTCTAGTTTCGGGTTTGCACATTTTTCACACATAATACTAATAATTAATTTTCAGAAGTAGGTGTTGTTTCTTGTTCATCTTCGTCTTGTTCTCCCGTTTCTTTTAAAACATAGGCAAATACAAATCCGCCAATCTCTTTTACAGGTTCATACAAAATAGATTCATCAATTTTTTCTTTGGAAACAAACTCCATTGTATTATTTGTCTTATCAAAGAAAACTAACACAGCGCCTGCAATGACGGCCATTTTTAAACCACCAAAAGCACCACCAAGAAGCTTATTTAAAATTCCTAACGAAGCAAAATCGGCAATCTTTGTCAAAAGCTTTCCTGCTAAGGTAATGAGGACTAAAATCACGATAAACGTAATGGCAAATGCTGCCAAATTGATATACTTTTCATCCCAATCAAAACGCTCGCTTAAAAAGTCACCTGCATAATACGAAAAGTGAATTGCGCCGTAAATTCCAGCAATCAAGGCAACTAACGAAGCTACTTCTACAAAAAGCCCTTTCATAAATCCACGTACAAGGCCAGCTACGATCATTCCGCCTAAAATGATGTCAATAAAGTTCATGTATATCGAGTTTTAACAAATATAGAACTTTTATTTATAGTGTTTTATTGTTGTACGAATTGTAAAGTTTATGAAACATGGAGAGAAGTTGAAATGCTAAACACTCAAAAACAAACTCATTTAAAAGTTTTAGTAGAAATATAAACATATCTACTAACGTTAATTACCTTTGCAGCTGAAAAAGAAGGAAACTATGGCAAGAGATGAGCAATTAAAGGAACGATGGAACTCGGTAGTGGAAAAATTGACGCTTCAATTTGCAGAAGGTGATGTTTTAGATTTGGACGCAATTATCTATTTAATTGGTGTTCAAGAACTTGGTCAACTACATAAAACGTTTAAAAAAGACGAAAAAGTAAACCTCATGCATATTGCTATTTGTCGTTTATTAGAACCATACGGATACTACGAATTTGATTATTTTGATGATGATGGTTGGCCACATTATAAGTTCAAGGAAGAATTGCCTGTATTAAAAGCTGGTGAACAAACAGTTTTAATGAAAGAAGCGATTGTAAACTACTTTTTAGAAAAGGAATATATTCAATAAACATCAAAATTTCTCATAAGTAGCTTTTTTTTCCGCAGTATAGCGATTGTTTTCCGTTAAGAATTTTTGAAACCTTGGAAAAAATTTAGGAAAATGATTGCGGTTTTAGTTTTCGGTAGAAAAACTAAAAATACCTCTGGAAAAATTCCCTTTATTTTGTTTCTTTTCTTTGGGAAAGCAAAGAAAACGAAAATAATAAAAACTGAACACCAGTAGTTTATGTTACATTTTGCTAAATAATTAAAAAAATATTTAAAACTTACATTAGTTTATTTTAAATGATTATTAGTATGTGCTAGTTTTGTTTAAATTTGCAAGCTAAATCAAGAATATCGTCATGATAGATAAGATCAAGGAACATATTGCGGAGATAGAAAAGTATACGACGCAAGCCAAAGAAGATATTGAAAACTTCAGAATTAAATACTTAGGTAAAAAAGGATTGTTGAATGATTTTTTTGCTGAGTTTAAGAATGTTCCGAATGAACAAAAGAAGGAATTTGGGCAAACGATTAATAAATTAAAAACGGTTGCACAAGATAAAGTAAATGCCTTAAAAGAAGCATTAGAAAACAATGCAGAAGAAAAAGGTGTGTATGGTGATTTAACACGTCCGGCTGAACCGATTGAAATTGGTGCGCGTCATCCGATTTCATTAGTAAAGAATCAAATTACGGATATCTTTGCGCGTATTGGATTTAATGTGTCAGAAGGACCAGAAATTGAAGACGATTGGCACAATTTTACAGCCTTAAATCTTCCTGAATATCATCCAGCACGAGACATGCAGGATACATTTTTCATTCAAACAGATCCAGATATTTTATTACGAACACATACAAGTTCTGTACAAGTTCGATACATGGAAAACAATCAACCGCCAATTCGTACAATCTCTCCGGGAAGAGTATATCGTAATGAGGCGATCTCAGCACGTTCTCACTGCTTTTTTCATCAAATAGAAGGATTGTATATTGACAAAGAAGTAAGTTTTGCTGACTTAAAGCAAACACTACAATATTTTACAAAAGAAATGTTCGGAAAATCTAAAATTAGATTACGTCCTTCATATTTCCCGTTTACAGAACCAAGTGCAGAAATTGATGTGTATTGGGGATTGGAAACAGAAACTGATCATAAAATCACCAAAGGAACTGGTTGGTTAGAAATCGGTGGTTGTGGAATGGTTGATCCGAATGTTTTGACAAACTGTGGAATTGATCCAGCGGAATATTCAGGATTTGCATTTGGTGTCGGAATCGATCGAATTGCGATGTTATTACATCAAATTTCAGACATTCGTTTGTTAAGTGAAAACGATGTGCGTTTCTTATCGCAATTTAAATCTGCGTTATAATTCAAGATCACTTCTAGTGAAAACAAAGTGTTATTTTTATTTAAATACAATTAATAAGAACTTTATTAAAAATATTATAGATTTTCATCTGACTTGATTTTTTCCGAAGTATAGTAATTGTTTTTCGTGAAAATTTTTGAAACCTTGGAGAAAATTTAGAAAAATAATTGCGATTTTAGTTTTCGATAGAAAAACTAAAAATACCTCTGGAAAAATTCCCTTTCTTTTGTTTCTTTTCTTTGGGAAAGCAAAGAAAACGAAAATAAAATGTATTATTAAATATGAAAAAAGATATTGAAATCCCAAAAATAGAAGGCGTTTACTTTGCAGTTGTGCAAGAATACAACGAAATCTATAAAACGGACGATTGGAATGCGTATATCATCAATGAAAATGATTTTGAATTGGAAATGATACTAATTGTTGCTCGCGGGTACGATGAAAAAAGAGAAACTTCATTAATGCGACACAAATTAGACAAGTTGCCTGCAAAATCATACGCAAAAGCTGAGTGGTTGCAAGAAGATGTTTTTGTGTTGAACAACGAGTTTAGAGTTACCTTTTTTCAAGGAGGAAAGATGTATGATAAAAAGTATCTTTTCAGAAAAAACACCATCAATAAGAATGCATTTCGCGACATTCCATTAATGAACACAAAAGGAATTTTAGTGAAATAGGTTTTGGACTTGTTCCCGCGTAGGCGGGAATCTTTTGGATCGCTTCGCTTTGGTTCTAAATATCTTGTCATTCCTGCGAAGGCAGGAATCCATCTTACAAAAGAGCTTCAACAATTGTCTCTATGCTTCACGCAAACTTACAAGAAACAGCAAGTGGAATTTTCAAATTGCTACATCTTCAGATTAACACATTGACAAACTAATCCAACTTATCCGTTAACTTCTTAAATACTTTTTTAGGATCTTTATTTTGATATAAAATTGCGTACACCGCATTAATAATTGGCATATTGGTCTTCTTATCGTTCTTCTGATTTAGCAAATAAGCACTATTAGTAGCATAATAACCTTCTGCAACCATATTCATTTCCATTTGTGCAGACTTTACAGTGTATCCTTTTCCAACCATATTTCCAAACATACGATTTCGAGAGAATACGGAATATCCAGTTACGAGTAAATCACCTAAATAAGCCGAGTTATTAATGTTACGTTTCATCTTATGAACCTTCTTAATAAAACGTTTCATTTCGCGAATAGCATTACTCATCAATACGCTTTGGAAATTATCTCCATAACCCAATCCATGCGCAATTCCTGCAGCAATTGCATAAATATTTTTCAACATTACTGCATATTCAGTTCCAATAACATCATCGCTAATTTTTGTTTTGATGTAACTACTTGATAATTGATCTGCAATTTTTTGCGCTTTTTCAGCATCAGCACATGAAATTGTTAAATACGATAAGCGTTCGAGTGCAACTTCTTCAGCATGACAAGGTCCGGCAATAACAGCAATATTTTCAAACGGAGTTTTATACACATCATGAAAATGTTCTCCAACCAATAATCCAGATTCTGGAATAATACCTTTTACAGCAGAAACTAACGTTTTACCTGAAATATCAGTTGTTAACTTTTTTAATTCTCCATAAATAAAAGCAGATGGAATTACAAAAATTAAAACATCAGCATAATCCGCAATTTCATTAATGTCATTGCTAATTTTTAGTTTATCTGGATTAAATTCAACCGAACTCAAATAACTAGGATTGTGTTGTTCTTTCAATAAATGCTCTTTGGTATACACACTTCGCATGTACCAACCAACTTCATTTAAATTCTCACACAGCATTTTCACAATGGCAGTGGCCCAACTTCCTGCGCCAAAAACAGCATATTTTAACTCTTTGTCCATAAAACAGATATTCTATATTCAAAAATACGTAAAATATTACTCTTTTACCGCACTTAAAAATCAGGGTTTTACGTTTTTGGCATATGTTTTGAAAGTACTTTTATATCAACATTAAAACGATTGGCTTATGAAGACGCTAAAACTACTCTTATCGATTACATTATTTAGTACATTATTGAGTTCATGTTACACAGAAGTATTGGTAGAAGATCCTATCATTGACGAACCAGGCATTAGCTTGGCACAACTTTTAGGTTCATATGAACTTTGGTATGTAAATATTAATGAAACTACTGGAAACGGTGAAGTTCCTTTTTTACAACGTGCTTTTACAGTTTCATTTAGAAACGGAACGCTGTATGCAAATAATAACATTTCAGGAATTGGAAGCAATGGAAATGGTTTTGGGATTGATGTTGGAATCTACGGAACAGATATTACATATGTAGATATTGATCATGATATTGACGGGTTTTATCCGTTACGAGTTGATCAAATAGGTGCTAATAGAATTCGTATGGTTGATACATCTACGAATACAAGTTATTACTTAACAGGATATCAACGTTCAAATTTTGATTACGACTTTGTATTCTATGATAATATTCATTATTTCTTGCAAGAATTTACAGCTTGGAAAAAAGTATATACCAGTCAAGCTGGAATGTTGAATGCTTTTGATGAAGAAAACTTCATGACATTCTTATCAGGAGGAAATGATGATACATTTTTATCATCTAGAGATTTGCCTGATACACCAATTGATAACTTAGTATATGATTATGAAGGAGTGTATACAATCTATGATGTAGATGGTGATCCATATTTAAAAGTTTTAACATTAGATTATGATTACCTAGACAATGAATACTTTGAATTGACCGTTATAGATGACGGAACAATACAATTGTTTCATCCTGATTCAGGAACAACATACGAGTTTGAAGGAAGAGGATACATACAATATTTACGTCCATCAACAGGTAGCGGTTTAATTGAGTCTAAACAAAAAGGGACTGAAAGTAAAACAGGAAAAAAACGTAAAAAGATAAAAAATAAAGTGTTCAACAAGAACGACTTTAAAAAGTAATAAAGACATAAAAACTTTGGTTGGTTATTTAGTTTAGAAACAGTTTTTACACGAGTGTAAAAACTGTTTCTTTTTTAGTGAAACTCAGTTTTGAAAAGTCTGAAAGACGCATACAAAACTGTAAGTTGAACTAACTCCGTTGCATAACCAAGTCTTTTGAAAAGCCTGTAAAGGAGTATTCAAAACTATAAGTTAAACGAACTTCGATACAGAACAGAATCTTCTCAAACAAACTAGCTTTTTTTAGAAATTAAAATCATTAAAGCCATTTAGAAAAATCATTTCAAGGACACATAAAAAGTACGTTTAAAGGACTTTTTTGCAATACATCGTATAGTTGTAGAAAAACAATTGTGCTTTTGAGTTCTGATTGATTTTTCGTACTTTAACAACTCAATAAAGAACCTCAATTAATAATAAAAAAACAAAAAGAATTATGGGATTATTTTCATTTATCAAAGATGCTGGCGCTAAATTATTTGGTGGAAAAACAACTGCAGAAGAAGCTGCCGAAGTTGCAGCAGAAAAAGCAGCCGAATATGCAGAAAAAGTTGCCGCAGAGAAAGCATCAGCAGAAGCTTCAATTGTAGAAACAATTGGTGATTTGGAATTGCAAGTAGAAAATTTAGCAGTTTCATTAGAAGGTGATACAGCAATTATAACTGGAAAAGCATACGACCAAGCAACGAAAGAAAAAGTAGTTTTAGTTGTTGGAAATACACATGGTATCGCAATGGTTGATGACAGAATGGATGTTGAACATGAAGAGCCTGAAGCGCAATTTCATACAGTAGCAAAAGGTGATACACTTGGAAAAATTGCTAAACAATATTATGGAAATGCAATGAAATATCCAGTGATTTTTGAAGCAAACAAGCCAATGTTGAAAGATCCAAACCTTATATATCCAGGACAAGTTTTACGAATTCCAGCGTTAGACTAAGTAAAAAAGCAAGAAAAACTCCTCAGATTTGAGGAGTTTTTTGTTATTTAAAGTTAAAAACCTACAAAAAAGGGGAAAAGTCCCCTTGTTTAGTACCCCTAAAATCCCATAATATTGCTGTCTAAACAAGCCAATGTCATGAGAAGTAAACGCGCATTAATTATATTACCGCTTTCCGTACTGCTTTTAATATTGATGGGAATTACCTCTTTTACAACTCCCAAAAAGGAAATTGTAGGGACATGGGTTTCACAAACAAACCCTGATTATAAATTAGAATTTTCAAAAAATGGTATTTGTAAATATTACTATGTAGGTAAAGAATATAAAAAATGTGAATATCACATTTCTGCTACGTATGATAAAAATAGTGAAAACCGTTCTTTATTTCTGGAAATGTCTGATGAAAACGGAGATACTTTAGATTACTATGAATTAAAAGAGATTGACGAAAATACCGATAATGTTTTAGTTTTGGGTGATATGGAAAAAGACGAACAACATCTGTATGATAAAGTATATTAAATGAGTTCTTTTACTTCTTATAAAAGTTCATTACGTCAATATAATTCCAAACATTTTCAGGTAACAAAGGCCTTATATTTTTCTTTTCTTTAATTGCTTTTCTAATAAACGTGGAAGAAATCTCCATAATAGGAGCATTCACTTTATGTATTTTTGGATGATCTGTAAATAGATGTTCTACAACACCTTCTGAAATTCTTGGATATACATATACATCATGATTTTCTAAAATCACTTCATAGTTTTTCCACTTGTGTAATCCTTTCAAATTGTCTTCGCCCATAATAAGGCAAAACTCATATATTGGATATTTTTCTTTTAAATGTACTAAAGTGTTTACAGTATAATTTGGTTGTGGTAGATTAAACTCAATATTGCTTGGTTGAATCTTTGAATACTCTTCAGTAGCAATATTCACCATTTCATAACGATGATTATTGTCAAGTAAGGTGCTTTTCTTTTTAAATGGATTATGTGGCGTTACAACCATCCAAATAGCATCTAAATCACTGTATTCTGCCATGTGATTGGCAATTGCCAAATGTCCAATATGAATAGGGTTAAACGTACCAAAATACAAGCCTACTTTCATCTATTTACTTTTTTTCGATTCCGATAAACTCCGCAACGATTTTTTCAGCTTCCGCTTTGGCTTTTTCTAAATCGTCATTCATAACAATAACGTCAAACTGTGGTGCGGTAGCCATTTCTACAGCAGCTTTAGAAACACGCATTTTTATCTTCTCTTCACTTTCAGTTTTTCTGCCTTTCAAGCGTATAATCAATTCATTAATACTTGGTGGTTCTACAAAAACAGTAATGGTTTCTTCAGGAAACTTTCGTTTAATACGCAAAGCACCAACTACATCAATATCAAAAATAACGTTTTTCCCAGCATCACAAATACGATCTACTTCAGTCTGTAATGTTCCGTAATAATTTTCGGGATATACTTCTTCCCACTCTAAAAACTCTTTATTTTTAATTTTCTGTCTAAAATCTTCAGGAGATAAAAAATAATAGTCTTTTCCTTCAACCTCATTTCCGCGTTTTTCGCGTGAAGCCGCCGAAATAGAAAATTCTAAATTTAATTTAGGAATGCCTAATAAATGATGTACAATAGTGGTTTTTCCTGCGCCAGAAGGTGCTGCAAATACAATTAACTTACCTCTTTTCATTTATAGAACATTTAAAAGTTGTTCTTTAATCTTTTCCAACTCATCCTTCATCTGTACAACCAATTGTTGCATTGGTGCATAGTTTGATTTAGAACCAATTGTGTTGATTTCACGACCAATTTCTTGTGTAATGAAACCTAATTTTTTCCCGTTAGAATCTTTTGAATTCAATGATTTTGAAAAGTAATCTAAGTGATTTGCCAAACGAACTTTTTCTTCCGTAATGTCAAATTTCTCTAAGTAATAAATCAATTCTTGTTCAAAACGATTTTCGTCTACTTGTTCTTTTAAATCATCCAAAGCTTTGCGAAGACGATCTTTTACGGTAGCCATGCGCTCATCATCAATTCCGATAACGTCATTTAGTAAGCTAGAAATATTTTTTACACGAAATAGAAAATCTTCTTCTAACACTTTTCCTTCTGCAAGTCTATATTCATTCAATTCTTTAATAGCATGTTTTAATGCGGTAAGAATCACTTGATATTCACTTTCATCAATCTCATCGCGTTCTGTTTTTAAAGAATCTGGCATTCTAACTGCCATTTTTAATAACTCAACTGGATTAGCATGTTCATCTAATTGACGTAACTGATTCATGTATTCTGAAACAACAGCTTTGTTAATTACGGTTGTTGTTTCTTCCGCAGTCACTTCTATATACAATGAAAAATCAACCTTTCCTCTTAGCAAAGAAGACGCAATTAATTTTCGCATTGACAACTCTTTTTCTCTATAATAAGAAGGAATTCGAGCATTCAAATCCAAGCTCTTGCTGTTAAGTGACTTTAATTCAATTGTTATTTTTTTTGACGGAAGTTGTTCTACAGACTTTCCGAAACCGGTCATAGACTTTATCATACGGCAAAAATAATAAAATTAGTGACAAAGCTTCTGTTTCTCAGTGGCTATTCTATATGTTTTCAAGACTTTTGCAAAAACTCTTTTTTATCGTTTGCCGAAACTTTTACAAAGGATTATGATGATAAACCTATAGAAATCCTTCATTTTATCTTTGGTTTTTTTATTTTTGACAAAACTACCTAATGCCTTTAGTATTATTATCCATTGCACCAGCGCTCTTGATTATAATTTATATTTATTACAGTGATAAATATGATAAGGAACCAAAACACCTATTATTTATCTGTTTTTTGTTGGGCGCTATTGGTAGTATTTTAATTGCTTCCGTTTCTCATCTATTTGTTTCTCAGTACTATCCAGGTATAGATAAACAAGTTATTTGGATTCAATTTTGCAAAGCTTTTATTGTAGTTGCATTGGTAGAAGAGTTTAGCAAATATATATTTGTTCGATATTTTGCCCAACGACACAAAGAATTTGACGAACCGTATGATGGTATTATGTACGCTGTGATGGTTTCCATGGGTTTTGCGGTCACAGAAAACTTAGCATATGCGTTTCAAGGTGGAATTGAAATTGCTATATACAGAGCATTTACGGCAGTTCCTGCACATGCAACTTTTGGAATCATTATGGGATATTATATGGGAAAAGCTAAATTTTCTCGAAACAGAATCAAATTAAATTTGATGGGACTTGCGTTGGCAACCTGTTTTCACGGAATTTATGATTTCTTCCTATTTATCAATTACATTCCAGGGATTTCTATTGGAGCATTTGTATCATTAGCTGTTGGAATATTATTATCGCAAAAAGCCATTCGGATTCATCAACAGAATTCACACTTTAAACCGAAGTAGCAAAACTCAAAGCTTGTGCTTCTGTGTGATAAATTTGACCAAATTCAAAAAAACCAACATGTCCGCCATACTTTGGCATTTCTAAATACAAATCGTCATTTGCTTCAGCTTCCTTAATAGGAAAACAATCTTTGGACAAAAAAGAATCATTCAAAGCATTAATAATTAAAGTTGGTGTTTTAATATACTTTAAAAACTGTAACGAAGAACACTTGGTATAATAATCCATTGCGTCATTATATCCATGCGCTTTAGAAGAGTATAAGTTGTCAATTTTAAACAAAGTATCAGCTTTCTTAATATCTTCTACACGCAATAATGATGGAAATGCTTTGTGTTTTTCCATGAGTTTTCCATGTAAATGTTTTACAAATCGCTTTGTGTATAAACGATTTTCGATTCGACTCATTTGTTGTAATGAACCGTATAAAGAACACGGAGCAGAAATCGCAATTCCAGCTTTTACTTCTTTAGGTACACGAATAGGTTCACCTAAATACTTTAACAACAGATTTCCGCCTAAGCTAAATCCTTTAATAATAATATGATCGTATTTAGAATGATTGGTTAAAACATGTGTAACAACTTCACGTAAATCTTCAGTTGCGCCAGCATTATACGAACGATACAAGCGGTTTTGTTCACCGCTACAACCTCTAAGATTCATTGCAATTGCGTCATAGTTGTTTTCGTTAAACAACTTCGCGGATCGAGTAATATAAGCACGTTGTGCATTTCCTTCTAAGCCATGAAGTAAAATAATAAGCTTGTTGGTTTTTTTCTTAGTAAAACTCCAATCTAAATCTATAAAATCACTATCACTTAGGCTAATACGTTCTCTTTTTTGCTCAATTTTTGCGCCAGATCGGAACAAACCTGAATACACAGTTGAAATATGACCATTTTTAAAAATAAGTGGTGGATCGTAATACGTATTTAATATTGGCATGTTACTTTTGATAAAATAAAAAATAAATATACAATGTATTTTAAAGAATTTGACATCCGTTGGAGTGATTTAGATGCAAATCGTCATTTAGCGAACTCAGCGTACATAAATTTTATGAGTCACACACGCATGGGATTTCTGATTGAAAACGGTTTTACACAAAGAGAATTGGCTAAAAACAACATTGGACCAGTTGTATTTTATGAGCATATGTACTATTTCAAAGAAGCCTTTGCAGGAAAACCAGTAAAAGTTTCTCTAGAAGTAGCTGGCTTAAGTGAAGACGGAATGTTTTTTGAATTCCTTCATAACTTTTATGATGCAAACGGAAAAAACTTTGCAAGCTGTGAAATGATGGGCGCATGGATTGATCTAAAAACACGTCAATTAATTGGCTTGCCAGAAGGGTTTAATGAAGCTTTGCGCAATGTGCCACGTGCAAAAACCTTTAAAATACTTACTAAAGAAGATACACGTCGCTTTGGTAAAAAGCCTGAAAATTTAGAGTAACTGTTTGATTGTTAGTTAAAAAGAAGTACTTTTAAAACAACCTTTATTAACTAACATCAAAATTATGGAAAACATTACTATCAATTGGATTGCACTTGTTGTAGCTGCACTATCTACGCTCGTTATTGGATTTTTATGGTACGGACCTTTATTTGGAAAAGCTTGGATGAAAGAAACTGGCATGACTGAAGAAAAAGCAAAACAAGGAAGTATGCCATTACGATTTGGTTTAAGTGTTGTATTGGCTTTTATAGCAGTATTTTTTATCTACATGACTTCGGTAGTTTCAGGAGGAATAGAACCAGATGAATTACATAGTAGCGGGAATTTTTTAACTTTTGGACACGGAGCATT
Organism: Kordia sp. E; assembly: GCF_056033805.1. Classification (NCBI taxonomy): domain Bacteria; kingdom Pseudomonadati; phylum Bacteroidota; class Flavobacteriia; order Flavobacteriales; family Flavobacteriaceae; genus Kordia; species Kordia sp. E. Next base: position 739,820 of record NZ_JBRASR010000002.1, on the reverse strand, counting down.
GCATGGAGCACTTGCTGCATTCGTTTTTGTAATGCCAGCGATGGTTACCAATGCTTTATTTGAACAGAAATCATTCAAATACATGCTAATCAATGTTGGCTATTGGGTTGTTACCTTTGCTATTATGGGGGGAATTGTAAACGCTTGGGTGTAAAAGAATTTATATATATACTAAAAAAGAGGCTTTTAAAGCCTCTTTTTTATGTTTATCCTTTCCAAATATAATTTCGGAGTCCAATCACAAAAGGTTTTCCTCTGTCTACTGCAATATCTAATGCTTTTCCGCCGCCGCCATATTCAATCCAACGATTGAATCGATGACGAAAAATACTATTATTAACTCCAATAACCCAAACGGTTCCATCACGATCGCAAGCTATCTTTTGTCCAATTCCTCTTCCGCGAAGTTGTATCCAGCCCATTCCGTTTCCGCGCCAAATACTTCCATCTTCTGCAATAATATAAGGAACTCCTCGATGTGCAGCAATATCAATTGCTTTTCCTTGACCTGGATATAAATTCCAATTACGCCCATCAAATGAAAAGACATTATTATTAACGCCTATGATCCATAACTGTCCGTTGTCACTATAAATTTTCTTTCCGAGTCCATTCCCAGGCATGGGAACCCAGCCAGAACCAGTTCCTTTCCAAATTCCGTTATTCAACCCAATAATGTAAGGTGTTCCATTATGTACAGCAATATCAATGGCTTTTCCACGTCCAGGGTATTCTTGCCATTTACTACCATTATATGAAAAAATACTATTGTGTAGCCCAATCACCCAAGTAGTTCCATTGTCATTATAAATAGCTGTTCCTTGTCCGCCACCGCGCAATTGTTTCCATGTTTGTGCATTTCCAAATGCAACACAAAAAAGTAATAAGATGAAGGCGTATGTAATTTTTTTCATAATATAATTATTATAGTATAATGTTTAAAAGTACAAATTTAATGCCATTCAGAAATGATTGATGAATTACAGTGTGAAAAAAGGCTTTGAAATAATTATTTCAAAGCCTTTTTTGTATTCGTTATAATAAAAATTGAGTAACGATTCTTAATGTTCATTCAATCTAAAATCTGGATAAGCATCCATTCTATGTTCGTGTGCATCAAGACCTTCTAATTCTTCTTTTTCCGAAACTCGAATGCCAACTGTTTTCTTCAAAACAAATATGATTAAAAAGGAGGAAACTAAACATATTCCAGCGTACGATGCTACACCAATTAATTGGCTTAAAAATTGTGCACCACCTGCTAGATTTCCAAAAATACCAACAGCTAAAGTTCCCCATATTCCACAAACCAAATGTACAGCAATAGCCCCTACGGGATCATCTAATTTTAATCGATCAATCAGAGATACTGCAAACACAATAATTGCACCAGCTACAGCTCCAATAATAATAGCGTCTGTTGGACTCATTTGATCAGCACCAGCAGTGATTCCTACCAATCCTCCTAAAATACCATTTAAAAACATGGTTAAATCTAAGTTTTTATACCTCAAAGTAGATACTAAAGCTGCTACAACACCACCAGCTGCAGCTGCTAAACAAGTTGTTGTTAAGGTTAAAGATGTTGCTGCAGGGTCAGCTGATAAAACAGAACCACCATTAAATCCAAACCAACCTAACCAAAGAATTAGAACTCCAGCAGTGGCTAATGGAATATTGTGTCCAGGAATAGCTTGTATTTTTCCTTCTTTAAATTTTCCAATTCTAGCTCCTAATAAGCAAACTGCTACTAAAGCTGCCCAGCCACCAACAGAATGTACTAAGGTTGAGCCAGCAAAATCATAAAATGGAGTATCTAAAGTTTGTAAAAAACCGCCACCCCATTTCCATGAACCAGCAATTGGATAAATAAGCCCTACATATAAAATTGTAAAAATCATAAAAGGGCCAATTTTCATTCGCTCAGCAACCGCACCAGAAACAATAGTAGCTGCTGTGGCTGCAAACATTCCTTGAAACAAAAAGTCAGTCCAATATGTATAGCCTGTATTATAAGCAAGGTCTAAAGTGCCTTCGGTTGTAAGTGGAACATCTAATCCAAAACCAGCAAAACCTATAACTCCATTAAATTCTCCAGGGTACATTAAATTAAACCCTACTAAGCAGTAAAGTAATAATCCAACCGTAATGATAAATATATTTTTAAACAGAATGTTTATTGTATTCTTTTGTCTTGTCAACCCGATCTCTAAAAATCCAAATCCTAAATGCATAAAGAAAACAAGTGCTGTACAGATCATCATCCATACATTATTGATAGTTAATAATTCCATAATTCTAATTTTGTAATTTATTTTAGTGTGTTTCCACCCTTTTCTCCTGTTCGTATTCTATAAACTTCTTCGATGTTTGAAACGAATATTTTACCGTCTCCAACTTCGCCTGTAGAGCCCGATTCTAATAAGACTTTTATAGTAATGTCTTCAAAATCGTCATTTACAACGATGGATAGGTAGCGTCTTTGTATATCGCTAGTGCTATAAGAAACACCTCTGTATACATGACCTTCTTTTTCATTTCCTAAACCAGTAACATCCCAATAGGTAAAGAAATTTACACCTACTTCGTGCAGTGCTTTTTTAACATTAGAAAATTTAGATTTTCTAATAATAGCTTCAATTTTTTTCATTGTATTTATGATTAGTTATTACTTAAGTTAAAATTTATAAATAGCGGCCAATACAAAAGAACCTAAGCTCTTAGTTGCCATTAAATCTGTATCAATAAAGATGTCTTCAGATCCGCTATCAAGTCTAAATTCAGGCTTGATGATTAAGTCTTCATCAACAACGTAACTTCCTGTAAGTGTGATTGCAAAAACACTAGGGTCATCGCTTACAGCATCACTCTGTGTTTGAAAATATTCGCCACGTAAACCAATTGTTAAAGATTCAGTTGTAGCATATTGAGGATAGATATTTACTCCGTAGAATCCTTCGCCTTCATTATCTGCATACGCAGCATTTATTCCAACAAAGAAATCTTCTGTGGCATCAAAACCTCCGGTATAGTCTATTTCAAAACCTAAACCGGCTTTATCATACAGTAAGTTTAAAAATTGATCTTTGTAACCCAATTGCGATCCTATGGCATAACTTCCATCAGGATTAAACTCTGTAACATCTGTTTGGTTGAATACACCTAGCATTAAACTGAAGTCTTCGGAAAGTGTGAAGTCAGCTTTCAGTCCTGTATGTGAAAATGGACCGTTTGAAAACAGATAAGATGTACTATAATTAAAGTTTCCAGTAGGTGAGATAACTTCATAGCCTAAAAAGGTGTTGAATTTACCAATAGTAAGTTTTGTGTTTTCACTTATATTATAATATGCATATAGCTGATTTAAAACAGTAGCGCTTGCAGCATCACCTCTTGGTCCAAAAACTAAATCCGCAACAGCACCGACTTTACCTTTTTCATAAGAGGCAATGATATTAGCCATCCCTAATGAAAAACCTGCGGTATCTGCAAAAGAAGTTGAAGGAGCAATTTGATTGTCGTCATTTGGCGCTGTAAAATTTGTTCTGTAATACGCATCGACGCTTCCTTCAAAAGAGAATTTTTTCTTAGGAGTATCAGAACTTTCTTGTGAACTCATAACGAAAGTTGTTAAAAGTAATGTTAGTGTAAAAAAATGTTTCATAAAGTTTAAAATTGTTGATTGTTTGCTTTCAAATCTATGTAAACTTTACTTTAACCATGTAAAAAATAGGGCTCAATTGTATTTTTTTATGAATATTTTAATTTATACCCTAATTTTTTAGGGGTATATGTTTTTGAGTTAACTTTTTTAATAAATCAGCAATTAGTATTTTGAAGAATTATTACTTTTTTATGAAAATCAATGATGAATGTTTAGAAAAATGATTTTTTCGCAAACGTTTTCGTAATAATTGACATTTAATCAGGTAATTATTTTAATTGTGTTTTTAGCAATATATGTACTTAAAATTGCTAATTTTTCAATTAGAAAGACTTTAATTATCGATTTGAGAAAAGTGTTTCACCTTTTTTTATTATAAGATTCTTGATTCTATATTAGAGCATAAATAAGGTGTAAAAAAACCTTCAAATTATTTGATGATGCTAAAGAAACAAGGACTCTATTTACCAGAATTTGAACACGATAATTGCGGCGCAGGATTTATATGTAGTCTAACAGGAAAACGATCTAATGATATCATTCACAAAGCACTTGAAATTTTAGTGAAACTAGAACATCGCGGTGCCGTAAGTTCTGATGGTGTAACTGGTGATGGCGCAGGTATTTTAATTGACATTCCACATACCTTTTTTGAAAAGTTCTGTGATTTTGAATTACCAAGTATTGGCGAATATGCAGTCAGTAATGTATTTCTTCCAAGAAAGCAGAATCAACGAGAGTTTTGTATTGATATCTTCGAAAAAGAAATCAAAAATCAAGGACTTGAACTTTTAGGTTGGAGAGATGTGCCAGTAAATAGTGAAATATTAGGTGAAATTGCGAAAGTGACAGAGCCTTTTGTAAAACAAATATTTATAGGGAAAACAGATAAAAAACAATCAGATAAAGATTTTAACCTAAAATTATTTGCGACTCGTAAAATAGCAGAACATATTATATATGATTCTAAATTATCGGAATCAAAGTTCTTTTATGTACCAAGTCTATCAACCAAAATTATCATTTTTAAAGGTTTACTAAAACCAGAACATATTAATGAATACTACCTCGATTTATTCGATTCAGTTTTAGATACACGCTTAGCATTAGTACATCAGCGTTTTTCAACGAATACATTTCCAACGTGGGATTTAGCACAACCATTCAGATATATCTGTCATAATGGAGAAATAAATACATTACGAGGAAACGTTTCACGTATGTTTTCGCGTGAAGAAATAATGAAAAGTCCATTGTTTGGTGACGATATAAAGAAAATAATTCCAACAATCTTAAGAGGGAAATCAGATTCCGCAACCTTAGATATGGTGGTGGAATTATTACTAATGACAGGTCGTTCATTACCAGAAGCAATGATGATGTTAGTGCCAGAAGCTTGGGAGAAAAATCCAAACATGTCTGATGCTAAAAAAGCATTTTATGAGTACAACTCTTGTTTGATGGAACCTTGGGACGGACCAGCTTCAATTCCATTTACAGATGGTAATTTTATTGGAGCCGTTTTAGATAGAAACGGATTGCGTCCTTCGCGTTACACAGTGACTAAAAATGGTAACGTAATAATGTCTTCCGAAACTGGAGTTGTAGATATCAAGCCTGAAAATGTTGAATTTCACGGTCGTTTAGAACCTGGAAAAATGTTTTTGGTGAATATGAATGAAGGTAGAATTGTAAATGACGAAGAACTCAAAGAAGAAATTGCTTCAAAATATCCATACAGAAAATGGCTTACGGAAAACTTAGTGCATCTGCGAGATATTTCAGCCAAAAAAGGACCAATAAAGTATGATGAAATTGAACTAAAAAAACGTGAAGTTGTTTTTGGATATACGCAAGAAGACTTAAACACAATTATTCGCCCAATGGCACAATTAGCCAAAGAACCAATCGGATCTATGGGAAGTGATACGCCAATTGCAATTCTTTCGGAAAAACCTCAATTAATATATAACTACTTCAAACAGTTATTTGCACAAGTAACAAATCCGCCTTTAGATGGTGTGCGAGAAGAATTAATCACAGATATCAGTCTTACTTTAGGAAGTGATGTAAATCTTTTCGACATCAATGCAGAACATTGTAAAAAGCTAAAAATTCAAAATCCAGTAATCTCAAAACATGATTTAGATAAAATTAGAAACTACGATACGAATCCTAATTTCAAAGTAGAATCTATATCTATGTTATATGAAGTAAATAGAGGTTTAAATGAACTCGAAGTTGCGTTAGAAAATCTAATGTCAAAAGCATCAAAAGCAATTGATAATGGCGCTAACATTATTATCTTATCAGATAGGTATGTAGATGAAAAACATGCGCCAATTCCAGCATTATTAGCATGTTCGTATGTAAATCATTCGTTGCATAAACTAAAAAAACGTTCAAAAATTAGCCTAATTATTGAATCGGCAGAACCAAGAGAAGTACATCATTTTGCGTTGCTATTTGGTTTTGGAGCAAGTGCTGTAAACCCGTATATCGTAAATGAAATTGTAGAAAAGCAAGTGCTAAATGGTGATATTACAGAGTTAGAATACTTAGCGGCTATCAAAAACTACAACAAAGCAGTTGGAAAAGGAATTTTGAAGGTGATGAACAAAATAGGAATCTCTACCTTAAACTCATATCGTGGATCACAACTATTTGAATGTATCGGAATCAATACAACAACAGTCAAAAAATACTTTCCAAACACACCAACACGTATTCAAGGAATTGGCTTACGCGAAATAGAACAAGAAATTGTAAAACGTCACAAAAAAGCATTTCAAGTAAATGAAGTCAATGCAGATATTGAAATTGGTGGTGAATACAGGTGGAGACGCGGACAAGAAAAACACATGTTCAATCCGTTAACGGTGGCAAAACTGCAAGAATCAGTCAGAACAAACAAAGCATCAACATTTAAAGAATATTCGGCATTAGTAAACAATCAGTCTAAAAGTTTAATGACGATAAGAGGTTTATTTGAATTTGACCAATATGACCCAATTCCATTAGATGAGGTAGAACCTTGGACAGAAATTGTAAAACGTTTCAAAACGGGCGCAATGTCATACGGATCTATCAGTAAAGAAGCACACGAAAATCTGGCAATAGCCATGAACAGAATTGGAGGAAAATCAAACTCTGGTGAAGGTGGAGAAGATCAAGAACGTTTCTATAAAAGCTCACAAGGAGATTGGAAAAATTCAGCGATCAAACAAGTAGCTTCTGGACGTTTTGGTGTAACTTCAAACTATCTAACAAGTGCAAATGAAATTCAAATAAAAATAGCACAAGGCGCAAAACCAGGAGAAGGCGGACAATTACCTGGACCAAAAGTAAATCCGCAAATTGCAAAAACACGAAATTCAACACCATATGTTGGATTAATATCGCCGCCGCCACATCATGATATCTATTCCATTGAAGATTTATCGCAACTTATATATGATGTAAAATCTGCAAATCGTGAAGCGCGAATCAATGTAAAACTAGTATCTGAAATTGGTGTAGGAACAGTCGCAGCAGGAGTTGCAAAAGCAAAAGCAGATGTTGTACTAATTTCTGGTTTTGATGGCGGAACAGGAGCAACACCTCTAACCTCACAAAAACATGCAGGCTTGCCTTGGGAATTAGGAATTGCAGAAGCGCAACAAACCTTAGTCATGAACGATTTACGTAATCGAATTGTCTTAGAATGTGATGGACAATTAAAAACAGGACGTGATGTTGCCATTGCATGTTTGCTTGGCGCGGAAGAATTTGGTTTTGCAACGGCTCCATTGGTAGCTTCAGGTTGTATCATGATGCGTGTTTGTCACTTAAATACTTGTCCAGTTGGTATTGCAACTCAAAACCCAGAATTACGTAAAAAATTCAAAGGGAAACCAGAACATGTGGTGAATTACATGTATTTCGTGGCGCAAGAGCTACGAGAAATCATGGCAAAACTTGGGTTTAAAACGGTCAATGAAATGGTTGGGCAAGTACAAAAACTCAACAGAAACAAAGCTATTGAGCATTACAAAATAGCTGGAATAGACTTAACGCCAATTCTACACAAAGTAGAAGTTGCAGATGATGTAAAACTGTATAATACTGAAAAGCAAGATCATAATTTAGAAACACATTTAGATTTCAAAATCATCAAGCAAGCACATCAAGCATTATTCAGAAGGCAAAAAACAGATTTAAAACTAAAAATCACAAACATTGACAGAGCTGTTGGCGCGATTGTAAGTAATGAAATCTCCAAAATATATGGTGCAGAAGGATTGCCAGAAGATACAATCAATATAGACTTTGATGGTTCTGCCGGACAAAGTTTTGGTGCATTTGCTACCAAAGGAATCAGCATGACGGTTCATGGAAATACCAACGATTATTTAGGGAAAGGATTATCTGGCGCAAAACTAATTATCAAAGTGCCTGAAGCATCAACGATTATTCCTGAAGATAACATCATTACAGGAAATGTAACCTTATATGGAGCAACTTCTGGAGAAGTATATATCAATGGAAAAGCAGGCGAACGTTTCTGTGTGCGAAACTCAGGCGCAAAAGCGGTTGTGGAAGGAATTGGAGATCACGGATGTGAATACATGACTGGAGGAGTTGCCGTAATTCTCGGAGATGTTGGACGTAATTTTGGCGCAGGTATGAGTGGTGGAATTGCTTATGTTTTAGTTATGGAAAATACATTTTTTAAAAATTGTAATTCGGAAGGTTTAAATATTGGGGAAATTACCTTAAAAGAAGATGAAATTGAATTAAAACAGTTAATTGAAAATCACTACCAAACGACTTCAAGTCCATTAGGAAAACGAATCTTAGAAAACTGGGGAATGTATCTTCCAAAATTTATAAAAGTGTTGCCAGAAGAATATAGAAAAGCATTAGTGCGATTAGAAAAAGAACAACTTGAAACAGCTTAAGACATGGGAAAGATAACAGGATTTTTAGAACACAAACGTCAAGATGAAGCATATCAAGTTCCAGCTGAACGTATCAAAAATTATAAAGAATTTACAATAGCGCTTGAAACTGAGAAACTTCAAGATCAAGGTGCGCGTTGTATGGATTGCGGAATTCCATTCTGCCATAGTGGTTGTCCGCTCGGGAACTTAATTCCAGATTTTAATGACAAAGTCTACAAAGGAAAGTGGAAAGAAGCGGCAGAAATTTTACATTCCACCAATAACTTTCCAGAATTCACAGGTCGTTTATGTCCTGCTCCGTGCGAAGAAGCTTGTGTATTAGGAATCAATGAAGATCCAGTAAGTATTGAAAACATTGAAAAAAACATTGTAGAAACCGCTTTCGCGGAAGGATGGATTGTTGCAAAACCACCAAAAGTACGCATTGAAAAAACGGTTGCAATTATAGGTTCTGGTCCAGCTGGTTTGGCGGCGGCACAACAACTCAATCGTGCAGGTCATACTGTAACTGTTTTTGAACGTGATGGAAAAGTTGGTGGTTTATTACGCTATGGAATTCCAGATTTTAAAATGGAAAAACAAATCATTGACAGACGTGTACAAGTTTTAGAAGAAGAAGGAATCAATTTCAAAACAAATGCGCATGTTGGTGTAAATGTTGAAGCAAGTCAACTAAAAGAAGACTTTGACGCCATATTACTTTGTGGAGGCGCAACTATCAGGAGAACAATTCCTATTGATAGTGCAGATGCGAAAGGTGTACACCAAGCAATGGATTTCTTAAAACAAAACAATCAATATGTAGATGGTTTGGTGAATTTTGATCAAATCATTTCGGCGAAAGACAAAAAAGTAATCGTTATTGGTGGTGGTGATACAGGTTCAGATTGTATCGGAACTAGTAATCGTCATGGTGCAACTTCAGTCACAAACTTTGAAATATTGAGCAAACCAACTGTTGGTCGTCCTGCGCATCAACCATGGCCGTATTGGCCTATGAAACTCAAAGAAACTTCCTCGCACCAAGAAGGTGTAGAACGCTTTTTTAGTGTTTCTACAAAAGAATTCATAAAAGATAAAAACGGAAACCTAACAGGTTTAAAGACGGTAGAAGTGGAATGGATTTTCAAAAAAGGAGAACGACCACAACTCAAAGAAATTCCGAACACAGAAAAACATTGGGAATGCGATTTAGTATTACTTGCATTAGGTTTTACAGGTGCAGAAAAAACCTTGGCAGAAGCGTTTGAACTCGAAATGGATTTCAGAAGCAATATCAAAGCAACAACGAAAAACTATGCTACAAATCAATCAGGAATTTTTACGGCTGGCGACATGCGTAGAGGACAATCGTTAATTGTTTGGGCAATCTCAGAAGGTCGCCAAGCGGCACATCATGTAGATACATTTTTAATGGGGAGATCAAACCTTCCGTTAAAAGATGATAGTGATTTGCCACGTGTATAATTTTATAAAATAACTTTAGTTTAATGTGAAAATTATGCTTGTTGGATTCTTTTTTTTGTTAAGAATTTTATATTGTTTGGAAAGTATTTAGATGATAGTTTTGACCTGGTTAACGCTTGTTAATGTAGTTACTTACTTTCATAGTAATTTAAAATCGGTTAGATTTGTGAAAAACATATGCGATATAATGAACATATGTTCATTATACACACGTTGTGGGTAATTAAAACCAATGGGAAATCGAGCAAATTACATACTAAAAAAAGACAATGAATTTAATATTTATTACACTCATTGGAGAGCAATAAATGTAGCTCAAGATTTAGCTTTAGGACAAAAGGAATTCATAAAACTAATTCAGGAATTCGATAAAGAAGAAAAACTACTTGATGAGCCTTGGATTGAAGCCTGTGTTTTAGTTGATTTTCCTCAAAAAAAGCTCACTTTTTGGGAAACTGAAATGTTATTTGAAACTTCTGTTCGGGAAGAATATCTTAAACAATTACGAGAAATTTGGGGAAATTGGGAAATTCAATTTGTGGAAAATGAAATGTATGATATAGAGCAACAGATGCAAATAGAATACACTTCAAGCCAAAAGATAGATTTAGAATTTGGTTCATTAGAAAGTTTAACTGATTTCCCAGAAGACGATGAGTATTTTTCTTGTTTAATTATTCTTATTAAAAATGGAAAGTATTTTGTTAGATATATTAATGGCGGACAAGAGGAAAGTATTTCATTAATTGGAGATTCTATAATTGACAAACTAATGTCAATGAAAGAAAGGGAATTAAAAAAGGAAAATAGTGATGATTTTTTTAGTTTTTTTATAATTGACAACGACAACAGAACGCTTTGGATTAATCAATCTATTACAGGATTAAAATCGGAATTAAAAAAAAGATGGAAAAATTGGTCTGTCAATGTTGGTAATTTTGGCTATATCAAATTACTTAAAGAAATTGGAATTAAAACGTCAGAATTGGAATTAACCAATGATGAATCAAAAAAAATAGTTTCAGATTTTTTAAACCAAAAAGATACATTTGATCCAAATTCATTAGCTAAAAAAATGACAGAAGAAATGGGAGAAGATGTTCAATTTAATGAACATTTTTTTCAAAACATTAAACCGAAAAAATCATTTTGGAATAAAATAAAAGGAATATTTAATTAAATAACAACTACCCACAACAACGTATAAAATTAATTGCTAGTTCTAGTCTACTTACGAAAGTCCTCGCGGACTTTCTATTTGTGTTTTATTTGCTAACTTAAGTGCTTAAACCACGCAACTAATCTTATACAATCACGTTATGTGTAATTCGAGAAAAATGAAATTCATACACTTTATAGATGCGGATTCTAAGGAAATGGTTTTGAGAGATGGACTTTCTCTTAAGCCGAATCATAGAAACATAAATCAAGAAAGTTCTGGGATTTTTTGTTATCCATTAATGAAAATACCTTTTAAAACTCCTGTCATTGAAAACGATTATGAGGATATTAATGACTTTCTAGATTTTAAAAAAGAAGAAGAATTATTAAATACATCTTTATCTATTGAAGAATCTTGGGAAGTGATTGGTGCTTCAAGAGTTACCCGTAGAAACCCGAAAGTTAAAAAAGTATCAGCAGTTATTTTTGAACTTAACGAAAATCATTGGCCTTTAACTGTTTTTATTAATATCAGGCATAGTATTGGGAATGAATTTGCTCAATTATTAGAAAGTATTCAAAATGAAGGGATTGTGTTTAAAGGATATGAAAACAACCTATTAAAATTGGTGAAAAATATTGAATCTGAAAGATATGTACTTGCTAGTGCTCCTTTCTCAGTTAATACTGAAAATGACCTTTTAAATTTGATTGACAAACTCATCTTAGCTGGTGGAGGACTTTGGAAAGAAGATTCTTTTGAATGTATGTTAACTGAAAATATTTTTGGAGACAATATCGAAAAAGTAATAGAATTGGAAAATAAGTACTATAACTCTATAACAGAATAAAAAAACACATAACAATATGTAAAAATGCATTAAAACGCATTTTACATTTAACGTTACCACCTATTAGAGAATGACGAAACTTAAACAGAAATATGGACTTTTAATTATCGGGATTGTACTCGGCATTGCATACGGACTTGTGACAAGGTTGGTATTCGGACAAAAGGCAACTTTGGCTTCTGTGACATACTTGTTTAGTATTCCGACCATTTTGGGAATTATTCCCTTAATGTTTGCCGACAATGATAAGCTCAAATCATACAGAAATATAATTTTTATTCCTTGGCTGACAATTGTGACTTTCTTTCTGACAATGTTCTTATTTGGTATTGAAGACTTCATTTGTTTGTTAGTTCTTGCAGCACCATTTTTTATTTTAGGAACAGTTGGAGCATTGATTTATAGGATATTTCAGATTAACAGACAAAAAAGTAAAGGAAAACTTCTGACCTTGGTTTTGTTACCTTTTCTATTTGCTCCAATCGAAGAATACATAAAAAGCCCTTCTGACACTTTTAATGTGAAAAGTGAAGTTATCATTGATGCAACTCCTGAAACAATTTGGAGTAACATTGTTGAAGTTCAGACAATAGACCCGAAAGAATATAATTCAGGGTTTTTCAATTCAATTGGTATCCCTCGACCAATAAGTGCAACTGTAGACAAAAAAGACCTTGGAGGACAAAGAACAGGGAATTTTGAAGGTGGTTTAAAATTTATCGAGACAATCACGAAATATGAAGAGAACAAGATAGTTTCTTTCGACATAAAAATTGACCCTGAAACGGTTCGACAAAAAGTATTTGACCAACACGTTTTGAATGGTAACTATTTCAACTTTGTTGACGCAACATACGAACTGACTGAATTAAAAAGCGGAAAAGTAGAACTAACGCTTTCTTCAAGCTATCAGCTGACTTCAACAATCAATTTTTATGGTAAATTTTGGGGTGACATAATACTATCTGACTTCCAAGACAGACTATTAAATGTGATTGAGAATAGATGTGAAATAAAAAAATAACAGGTGGTAACAATGTATATAAAAAATAGGCGAAATAGTAATAAATTCAAGGCTTATGTCTTGTTTCAAAAATCGTGCTTAACCGAAAGTTTTGCACTTCGAAATCGCCTACTTTTCATATACTAACCGTTGTGTGTAATTTGAGGAATGAGACAAACGATAACCAAAAATGATAAAAATTTAAGGATTCTGAATAAGTTAATTATGAACGGATTCTATAATGGATATATCGGAACTGAAAAGTTTGAATTAATGCGGAATCGCTTCCCGAATAATCACAGACTAATCGGAATTGCAAATGACACAGGGAATTACGATTTGAAATTTGACTTTAAGTCACCAATGAATATTTTAGCGAAAGTTTTACTCGGACTTGGAATTCTGATTTCAATAATTTCACTGATTAGAGGAAATTGGATTTTGCCGATTGTGTTTGTTGTTTTTGGACTGATTATGTTTGCGGATTTTAAGCTAAAAGAGAAAAAAGAAATCAATCTTTTTACAGACAAATTATTGGAATTCCATAAAACTGAATATGACTAAAATAAAGAACTAATGTTTTTAAGATTTGTAGTTGGTACAGATTCTCAATCACCAAGAGAATTAACAGGATTATTCACAGAAGTAGAATATTTAAGAAAAGAAGGGCTTTTGTTAGATTATCAAGAAAATATGGTGAATGATATATTCGGATATTTTAACAAGAACCTTCCTTGCCCACCTTATTCAGAGACAAATTGGTCAATTAATGCTATATCTTGGTTCAAAGATTCGGCTTCTGTATTTATTAATAAGATGTGGGATTTAAAAGCAATTTTAGAACAAAATGACATTAGCGTAAGAATACTGAAAATTGAAAAACCTGGAATGATATTATATGAAGATGTATTCCAAGTAGTAGCGCAAGATAGAGTTCATTAATAAAAAAACTACACACAACAACATGTATAATTAATTGCTTTGGCAAGTGCTTATTTGGAAAATTCCTTCGGAATTTTCTCGCGTTCGTTTTTGTTTACTAAATTAGTTGCTTAAACACGCAACTAATCATACACAACAACGTTGTGCCTAATTTGATGAAATACTTATTAATAATCATATTACTTTATTCAAACTTACTGATTTCACAGAATGAAATAGAAGTGGAATACTACTTTGAAAATCAATGTGAATCGCCCATAAGTAAAGACAGTATTTCATTTGAATTACAGAACTTAAAAACAATGGAATCTTATTATTCTGATAACTTAAAGGTTAAGATTCCAAATAGTGGAAAGTATGAGTTGTTTGTTACAATTAACAATGGAAAAACAGAAAAGAGTTTCGAGGAAATAATTGTATTTACAAACTCTTCTACTGTAAATGACACTATAAATATTCCGAGGATATTGTATGTGTCTGAAAAATTAAATGATGACTTTGAATATAAAAATGAAACTGAACCAAAATATTACAATTGCCAAAACGTTTGCGAGAATTATGAAGTAGATTACTTCAAAAATGTAAAAATTAGATTTGAAGGAGAATTTAAAAACGGAAAACCTATTTGGAATTCTGAATTTCAAAGAGATGGTTCATATATAAAATTCTTCTATGACAATTTAGACAGATGGACAAAATGGGAATATTATGACGAGAATGGAAATCTGACTAAATATTTTATTAATACTTATAAGAGAAAAAAGCGAATACGAAAAACGTACAACTCTAAAGGCAAACTAATTGAGAAGAAAGAATTTAAAACAATAAAAAACTAGGCACAACAAAACCTATACGCAATGCCCTACGGGACACTGCGCATAGCCAAACCGTTGTAAACAATTGTGGAAACCCAAAATGACGAAAAAAGAAATCAACAATATTCTGAAAACTGAATCTGGAATTATCCTATTGGAAAAGGAATCTGAACATTCTTTTTTTGAAGCGATTTTAAGTAATTGGGTTTCTATTCTTTCTGCCATATTTTTTTTAACAAGAAAAAAATTGGATACTCTAATTTTGACTGAAAAAAGAATAACTCTAATCGTGCGGAATAAAGTATATATTGAACGGGTTTTTATCGGAATTGAATCTCTGAATTACAATGGAATTAAATCCACTCTCGAAGTAACTGACCAAAATCAACAATTTTCATTTCCTTTAAATAAATTGAGAGTTAGTTATGAAGAGTCAAAGCTGATAAAACAAAAGCTGACTAAATTTATGAATCGGAAAAAATAACGGAATAATAAAACTGTTTTACAACAAAGAACTGAGGTAAAAAACAAATAAATTCTAATTATTTTTCACCAAAGCACTTCTAAAGTTAGTATCGTATGCGATTCTGTTTTTAACTATCAAAAAAAGCGCTTTACAAGCTTTATTATATTTGCACGCAACAAATCATACACACAAACAAAAACCATCTTTCTCAAACAAAAATTAGGAATCCAAAAAAACTTTTTCAATCTTTGGTATAACAAATGAACAAACAAATTATAAATATCATTTCTATCAATGTCATTGTGATTCGCTCACAACGATAAGGAATGCTATAAATAATTTCACTATAAAATTTACAAAGCCTTCCTTAATCGGGAAGGCTTTTTTATTTAGTGAAATTCTCGAAAAACGTCAATTCGAGTGTTTTTTGTCACATTGAGCGCAGTCGAAATAGACAAAAAATATATTGAGAATAGTCTTTCGAATAATGAAAAATGAGTTCGTATTTTGAGAAGATAAAATCAAAAATTAGCTTACGTGATTCTGAATCAAGTTCAGAATGACGTTTTAAAAACAAAACAATGAACAAAATAAATAACAGCATTATCGTCATCGTCATTATAATTATGAACTCCTCCTGAGTTGATACGATTTGCTATATAAAAAATATAAGCCTGTATCAACCGAGATACAGGCTTTTTTTATGAAAAAAAACAGCTGTTGAGTATTGTATTTGGTGTCAATTAAATACTTGATAATCAAATAATTAAAATAAAATATTAACAATTGGTTTTAGGGAAATAACTAAAAACGAATTCAAAAAAGAAACACAATAAATTAATTTCGAACTATTAACAATTATGAGCATGTATTACACAGACGAAAGTATCATCTATCACAATGGTACTTACATACATCCAGAAAAAGCAACTGGAGACTTATACAGTCAGGCATTACACTACGGTAATGGTGTTTTTGAAGGCATAAGAGCATACAAAACTAAATTTGGAGCAAAAGTCTTTAAAGCAGAAGAACATTACAAACGCTTACAATATGGCGCTGAGGTCATGGGAATTCCATGTAACTATTCCATTGAAGAATTCGTTGACATCACATACAAGCTATTAGAAAAAAACAACTTGCAAGACGCTTACATTCGACCAATTTTGACAACTGGAGCGAACATGAGTTTACAAACCGCTGAAGAATCGTTTCTAACGATTCAATGTTGGGAATGGGGAAAATATATGGGAGATAAATTACTAAAAGTAAAAACATCTCGTTTTGAACGCCCAAATCCAAAATCATGTTTTGTAGAAGCAAAAGTAACAGGTCATTACATAAACTCTATTTTATCAACAAATGAAGCTAAAAATGCAGGATATGATGAAGCTTTATTATTAGACATGAATGGAAATGTAGCAGAATGTTCTGGCGCAAATATATTCATGGAAAAAGATGGAAAACTCTACACGCCAAAACGCGGACATATCATGGCAGGAATTACACGTTCAACCATTATAGAAATATGTAAAGAAGAAGGTTTCTCAATAGAAGAAAAAGAATTCACATTACAAGAATTAAAACAAGCAGACAGCGCATTCTTTACAGGAACTGCCGCTGAAGTTGTTGGTTTACAATCATTAGATGCATATAAATTTCCACTTTCGTGGGAATCATCTCTTGGTTACAAACTAATGAAACTATACAAGCAAGAAGTGCTTTGTGAACGCACAAAAAATTTATCAAAAGCAGGATGAACAATTTAAATAAATACAGCAAAACAGTCACACAAGATCCTACACAACCTGCAGCACAAGCTATGTTGCATGCTATTGGATTGACAAAAGAAGACTTTTTTAAACCAATCATTGGAATTGCAAGTACAGGTTACGAAGGAAATCCGTGTAACATGCACCTAAATGATTTAGCAAAACTGGCAAAACAAGGAACAAAAAATGAAGACGTTATTGGACTTATATTCAATACGATTGGTGTAAGTGACGGAATCTCCATGGGAACACCTGGAATGCGTTACTCGTTGCCTTCACGAGATATCATTGCCGATTCTATGGAAACGGTTGTGCAAGCCATGAGTTATGATGGGTTAATAACGGTTGTTGGTTGTGACAAAAATATGCCTGGTGCATTAATGGCAATGATTCGTTTAAATCGCCCAAGTATTTTAGTGTATGGCGGAACAATTGATTCTGGTTGTCACAATGGAAAAAAACTCGATGTGGTTTCTGCGTTTGAAGCTTGGGGAAGCAAAGTTGCTGGAACCATGGGCGAAACAGAATACCAAAACATTGTTGAAAAAGCATGTCCTGGAGCTGGCGCTTGTGGCGGAATGTACACTGCAAACACAATGGCTTCTGCAATAGAAGCGTTGGGAATGACACTGCCATTCAACTCATCAAATCCTGCGTTGAGTGATGCAAAACAACAAGAATCAATTGCAGCTGGTGAAGCAATGCGTGTTTTACTTGAAAAAGACATCAAACCATCAGACATTATCACGCGAAAATCATTAGAAAATGCAGTTCGTTTGGTAACGATTCTTGGTGGATCAACAAATGCGGTACTACACTTCTTGGCAATTGCGAGAGCTGCACAAATCGATTTCACACTCAAAGACTTTCAAGAAATAAGTGACACAACTCCATTCCTAGCAGACTTAAAACCAAGTGGAAAATACTTAATGGAAGATGTACATGCTGTTGGCGGAATTCCTGCAGTATTAAAATATCTACTAAAAAAAGGATTAATTCATGGCGATTGTATGACTGTAACAGGAAAAACGATTGCTGAAAACTTATTAGATGTTGACGATCTAACAGCTGGTCAAGATGTAATAAAACCAATTGAAAACCCAATCAAAATATCTGGACACTTACGTATGCTATACGGAAACTTAGCAAGTGACGGAAGTGTGGCAAAAATCACAGGAAAAGAAGGACTAACATTCTCAGGAAAAGCAAAAGTATTCGAAGGTGAATACGAAGCAAATGACGGAATCCGTGATGGAAAAGTAGAAAAAGGCGATGTAGTCGTCATTCGCTATGAAGGACCAAAAGGCGGTCCAGGAATGCCAGAAATGCTAAAACCAACTGCTGCAATTATGGGCGCAGGTTTAGGAAAAGATGTCGCATTAATCACAGATGGACGTTTTTCTGGAGGAACACATGGTTTTGTCGTCGGACACATTACACCAGAAGCACAAGAAGGCGGAACACTTGCCTTAGTAAAAGATGGAGATATCATTACAATTGATGCTGAAACGAACTCAATTCAATTAGAAGTATTTGAAGAAGAACTACAAGAACGTAGAAAACAATGGAAAGCACCAGAACTCAAATTTGAACGTGGTGTATTATACAAATATGCAAAAACAGTTTCATCCGCATCCAAAGGTTGCGTTACTGACGAGTTCTAGTTAGAACTCTTTTGTCATTCCTGCGCAGGCAGGAATCCAAACATCGATATACAGAAAGTGAATCGGCAAAAAAAACAATAACATTATGGAAACAAAAACCATACAAAAGACTCAAAATACAGTTCAAACAACAACGCGTATCTCTGGAAGCGAAGCAATTGTACGTTGCTTACTTGCAGAAGGCGTAGATATACTTTACGGATATCCAGGTGGTGCAATTATGCCTGTATATGACGAATTATACAAATATCAAGATCAAATTCATCATGTATTGACACGTCATGAACAAGGCGCGACACATTCAGCACAAGGATATGCAAGAATCTCTGGGAAAGTTGGTGTTGCTATTGCAACATCAGGTCCAGGCGCAACGAATTTAGTTACAGGAATAGCAGATGCGCAAATCGATTCTACACCAATGGTTTGTATTACGGGACAAGTAGCTTCACACTTATTGGGAAGTGATGCTTTTCAAGAAACTGACATTGTTGGAATCTCTACGCCAGTAACCAAATGGAATCATCAAATTACAAAAGCTTCTGAAATACCAGAAGTCATGGCGAAAGCATTTTACATTGCTAAAAGTGGTCGTCCAGGTCCAGTTTTGATTGATATAACGAAAGATGCGCAATTTGAAGAATTTGATTTTTCATATGAAAAATGTACAGGCGTTCGTAGTTACAAAGCAGTGCCTGAAACGGATAAAAATTCTTTAAAAGCTGCGGCTGAACTAATTAATACTGCCAAAAAACCATTCGTAGTTTGGGGACAAGGTATCATTTTAGGTGAAGCTGAAGCTGAATTTAAAGCCTTTATTGAAAAAGCAGGAATTCCTTCTGCATGGACAATTTTAGGTGCTTCTGCAATTCCTACGGAACATCCGTTAAATGTTGGAATGGTTGGAATGCACGGAAACTATGCGCCAAATGTATTAACGAATGAATGCGATCTGTTGATTGCTATCGGAATGCGTTTTGACGATCGAGTAACAGGAAACTTAGCAACATATGCTAAACAAGCGAAAGTGATTCACTTTGAAATTGACCCTGCAGAAATTGATAAAAATGTAAAAACAGATGTAGCCGTTCTTGGTGATGCAAAAGCAAGTTTAGAAGCAATTTTACCATTAATCAACAAAAACTCACATTCAGAATGGCATCAGAAATTCAAAGATTTATATGCTATTGAATATGAAAAAGTCATCAAACATGATTTGCATCCAACGAAAGAAGGATTGACAATGGGAGAAGTATTACATCAAATAAACATAGAAAGTAAAGGTGAAGCAGCAATTGTTTCTGATGTTGGTCAACACCAAATGATTGCTTGTCGTTATGCAAAATTCAATCAAACAAAAAGTAACATTACTTCTGGTGGATTAGGAACAATGGGATTTGGATTGCCAGCTGCAATTGGTGCAAAAATGGCAGCGCCAGAACGTGAAGTTGTTTCAATTTCTGGTGATGGTGGTTACCAAATGACAATTCAAGAATTAGGAACCATATTTCAACAAAAAGCAGCCGTGAAAATTGTGGTACTCAACAATGATTTTCTGGGAATGGTACGTCAATGGCAACAACTATTTTTTGACAAAAGATATGCATCTACCGAGATGACAAATCCAGATTTTGTAGCGATTGCAAAAGGATATTATATAAATGCACGACGTGTAACCAAACGAGAAGAATTAGCGGAAGCTGTTGCCGAAATGATGGCGAGCAAAGAAGCATATTTCTTGGAAGTTTGTGTAGAAAAAGAAGATAACGTATTTCCAATGATTCCAACAGGAGCATCGGTTTCTGATATAAGATTGAGTTAGTATAATTTAAAAATAAAAGGAAAGCATCTAGAAAAAGAATACTATACAAGTTATTCTCGATACAATTTTTTCATTTAAAAAAATATGAAAAAATCACTCGAATTGACGTTTTGAAAAAAGAGGATTCTTAGTACTCAAAACAAGTCTATATTCTAGTATCTAGATTCTATAATCTTTTAAAAATATGGAACAAGAAAGCAAGCAATTTACGGTTTCGGTTTATACCGAAAATAACATCGGATTGTTGAATAGAATTTCAGCAATATTCCAACGAAGACACATCAATATTGAAAGCATGAACATCTCTGTTTCAGAAATTGAAGGTGTTTCTAGATTTACCATTGTGGTAATTATGACCGAAGAAAAAGTCAAAAAAATCATTGGTCAAATTGAAAAACAGGTTGAAGTCATCAAAGCGTATTATCACACAGAAGAAGAAATCATCTATCAAGAATCTTGCATTTTTAAAATGAAATCGGATTTATTGTTTGATGAACGTCAAATTCAAAATATTATCAAAGATAGCAATGCGCGAATTGTTACGGTAAACAAACAATTCTTCGTTATAGAAAAATCAGGACGAAAGGAAGAAATCGAGCTACTACACCGAGAATTAAACGTCTTTGGAATTATGCAATTTACACGTTCAGGACGTATTGCAGTTTCTAAAGAAGAAATGAAAATATCAAAAATGCTTAAAGCATTCAACAACTAAAAAAAGAAATCATGTCAAATTACTTTAATACACTATCGTTAAGAGAACAACTAGCACAATTAGCACAATGTAGATTTATGAATGCTTCAGAATTTGAAGATGGTGTAAGCACATTAAAAGGAAAGAAAATTGTAATTGTTGGTTGTGGAGCTCAAGGTTTGAATCAAGGATTAAATATGCGCGATTCAGGATTGGATATCTCGTACGCATTGCGTCAAGCTGCCATTGATGAAGAACGCAATTCATACCTAAATGCAACGTCACATGGTTTCAAAGTTGGAACCTATAATAACTTAATTCCAACGGCAGATTTAGTATTAAATCTTACACCAGACAAGCAGCATACAAACGTTGTAAAAGCTGTAATGCCTTTAATGAAAAAAGGAGCAACTTTAAGCTATTCGCATGGTTTCAATATTGTAGAAGAAGGTACACAAATTCGTGAAGATATTACCGTAATTATGGTGGCGCCAAAATGTCCAGGAACGGAAGTTCGTGAAGAATACAAACGTGGTTTTGGTGTACCAACGCTAATTGCAGTGCATCCAGAAAATGATCCAGAAAACAAAGGTTGGGCGCAAGCTAAAGCGTATGCTGTTGCAACTGGCGGACACAAAGCAGGTGTTTTGGAATCTTCTTTTATTGCGGAAGTGAAAAGTGATTTAATGGGCGAACAAACTATTTTGTGTGGTGTGTTACAAACAGGTTCTATTTTGGCTTTTGATAAAATGGTCGCTGACGGAATTGATGCAAACTATGCTGCTAAACTCATTCAATTAGGTTGGGAAACAATTACAGAAGCCTTGAAACATGGTGGAATTACCAATATGATGGATCGTTTGTCAAATCCTGCAAAATTGAAAGCTTTTGAACTTTCTGAAGAATTAAAAACGATCATGAAACCATTATTTGAGAAACACATGGACGATATTATTTCAGGACATTTCTCTAAAACTATGATGGAAGATTGGGCAAATGATGATAAAAACTTATTAAAATGGCGTGCAGCAACAGGCGAAACTGCTTTTGAAAAAACAGCATTAACGTCAGATCACATCTCAGAACAAGAATATTTTGATCATGGTGTGTTATTGGTTGCTTTTGTAAAATCGGGTGTTGAGTTAGCATTTGAAACGATGGTAAGTGCGGGAATCATTGAAGATTCTGCGTATTACGAATCGTTGCACGAATTGCCATTAATTGCAAATACAATTGCACGAAAAAAATTATTTGAAATGAATCGAGTAATTTCTGATACAGCAGAATACGGTTGTTACTTATTTGATCATGCTTGCAAACCGTTACTAGTAGATTTTATGAAAACCGTTTCTACGGAAGTGATAGGAAAATCATTTTCGAATTCAAATGGAGTTGACAATCTAGATTTAATTGCTGTGAATGATTCGATAAGAAATCATCCAATTGAAGCAGTTGGAAAACGACTTAGAGCAGCAATGACGGCAATGAAAACGATTAAAACGATTGTTAAAAATGAAAAACCAGTCACGGCATAAATCAAAAAAATATCAGTATCAAAGGACTTCTCGATACTAAATTCTTCCAGAATTTCACTCGAAGTGAGACTTTGATATTTAAAGATAAATAATAATAGTGCAAACGTCAATTCGAGTGGTTTTTATAAGATTGACAACGTCAAGAAGATAAAAATTGTATCGAGAATAGTTTTGAAAACTTAATTAAAACATTTTGCAAACAACCACAACTACATACGCTCCAACGTTAGCAGCAATTAAAACAGCTGCAAAAACACTCAAAGGCATTGCTTCAGTAACGCCTTTGAGTTATAATGATTACTATTCAAAACAGTGGAATTGTAATCTATACTTAAAACGAGAAGATTTGCAACAAGTACGTTCGTACAAAATTCGTGGTGCGTACAATAAAATTGCTTCGTTGACAGCCAGACAAATAGAAAATGAAATCGTTTGTGCAAGTGCTGGAAATCATGCGCAAGGTGTGGCTTTGTCCTGTAAATTATTACAAATAAAAGGCACAATATTTATGCCGACTCCAACGCCAAATCAAAAGATTGAACAAGTGAAAATGTTTGGCGAAGAATATGTTGAGGTTGTATTAATTGGTGATACTTTTGATGATGCATATCATGCTGCAATGAAAGAATCAGAACGTTTAAACAAAACGTTTATTCATCCATTTAATGATGAAAAAGTCATTGAAGGACAAGCTACCATTGGATTGGAAATTCTAAATCAATTTGAAAACCTGATAGACTATGTTTTTGTACCTGTTGGCGGCGGTGGATTATCGGCAGGATTATCTTCTGTCTTTAAAATGTTATCTCCTAACACAAAAATTATTGGTGTAGAACCAAAAGGGGCACCTTCTATGTCAACATCAATTCAAAAAGAGAGAAATACAACTTTAAAAAACATTGAAAACTTTGTTGATGGTGCAGCTGTAAAGCGCGTTGGAGATCTAAATTTTGCAATCTGTAAAGAAAATTTACACGATATGATTACGGTTGATGAAGGCAGTGTTTGTCAAACGATTCTAGATTTATACAACAGACAAGCAATTGTAGTTGAGCCTGCTGGAGCATTAAGTATAAGTGCATTATCGCAATATAAAGATGAAATTAAAGATAAAAATGTAGTGTGTGTTGTAAGTGGAAGTAATAATGATATTACACGAACTGCCGAAATCAAAGAACGTGCATTGTTACATGCAAATTTAAAGCATTATTTCATTATCAAATTTCCACAACGTGCTGGAGCTTTGCGCGAATTTGTAGCAGAGATTTTAGGTCCAACAGACGATATTACACATTTTGAATATACAAAAAAAACCAATCGTGAAAACGGTGCTGCAGTCGTAGGATTGCAATTAAAAAATGCTGATGAATTAGAAGCATTGATTACTAAAATGAAATTAAGGAACTTTTATGGCGACTACCTAAATGATAAACCCGATTTATTTCAATTTTTAGTTTAAATTAAACACATTATGAAAATTCCCGAACAGTATCAAATTAAAGAGACAATAACTCAAAATACATATTTAGTAGATGGTAAATTAAAAGAATGGAAAGGACAAACATCTGAAGTATATTCTACCATTTCTTCCACAGAAAACTATCAACCAACATTACTTGGAACCATTCCGACTTTAGGAGAAACAGAAGCGTTAGAAGCTTTGGATTCTGCCGTAGCTGCGTATAACAAAGGACAAGGTTTATGGCCAACAATGAAAGTTGTTGACAGAATTGCTTGCATGGAAAAATTTGTGACACAAATGAAAACCAAGCGTGCTGAAGTTGTAAAATTGTTAATGTGGGAAATAGGTAAAAACCTAGCAGATTCTGAAAAAGAATTCGATAGAACTGTAGATTATATCTATGATACTATTGAAGATTATACGCAAATGGACAGAGATTCTGCAAAGTTCGAAAAAAATGCAGGTGTCAATGCGCACATTCGTCGTGGACCGCTTGGAGTAATTCTATGTCTTGGACCTTATAATTATCCATTAAACGAAACATTTGCTTTGTTAATTCCTGCGTTAATCATGGGAAATACGGCAATTTTTAAACCTGCAAAGTTTGGTGTTTTACTATTATCACCATTACTAGAAGCATTTCAAAATAGTTTCCCAAAAGGTGTTGTAAATATTATCTACGGACGTGGAAGAACAATTGCTACACCAATTATGAAAGATGGACGCGTTGATGTGTTGGCTTTGATTGGAAACAGTAAATCTGCAAATGCATTACAAAGTGTACATCCAAAAAGTAATCGTTTGCGAATGGTATTAGGTTTGGAAGCTAAAAATCCAGCTATTGTATTGAAAGATGCCGATTTAGATTTGGCGATTAGCGAATGTATTGCTGGAACAACTTCTTTTAATGGTCAACGTTGTACGGCACTAAAAGTATTGTATGTTCATGAGGATATTGTTGATGAATTTAACAAGCGTTTTTCTGAAAAAGTAGATGGGTTACAATTTGGAAATCCTTGGGAAGATGGTGCAAAATTAACGCCTTTGCCTGAGCCAGATAAACCTGCATATATTCAAGAATTGATTGATGATGCCGCAGAAAAAGGAGCAAAAATCTTAAATGCAAAAGGTGGAGAAACTACTGATAATTATATTTTCCCAGCAGTTTTATATCCTGTGACCAAAAATATGCGTGTATATGAAGAAGAACAATTTGGACCAGTAATTCCGGTGATTCCGTTTTCAGATATTGAGGAACCTTTGGATGATATGGCAGCTTCAAATTATGGACAACAAGTGAGTTTGTTTGGAAAAGATATCAACACCTTAGCGCCGTTAATTGATACGTTGGTAAACTTGGTTTGTCGTGTAAACTTAAACAGTTCATGTCAACGTGGACCAGATGTATATCCGTTTACGGGACGAAAAGATTCTGCGGTAGCAACTTTAAGTGTTCATGATGCATTGCGTTCATTTTCAATTAGAACATTTGTTGCTTCAAAAGACAACGAGTATAACAATGAAATTTTAAACGAATTACTAAAAACTAGAGCTTCAAACTTCGTTAGTACAGATTATATTCTTTAAAGAATTTTTATAATGTAAAGTTTCCTTCAAATTAATAGTTTACGAAGGAAACTTTACATCTAACTACCAAGTAGTACTATAATTTTACTTATCTGTGATAGTTATTATCATCTGAAAATCTAAATAATTATTATCTCCTGTATCTTCTGCAAAAATTGTAATTACAGTTATGTTGTCACCTGCAGGTATTACATTAACTTTTAATTTATCTGGTTTTGCAGAAGCTTCTGAATCTGTTTTATGAGTAAAAGTTAAACTGGTTGTTTTAATTCCAGTGATCGAAGGGTTGGTGTTTTTAGTTATAGTTCCATGCTTGGTTGTGCTATTAATCAAATCATATGGATTAGAAACGACGTCCATATTTTCTCTCTGAGCAGACCACTCACCAAGAGATTTAGTGCTATCAACATCTTGCCATAAGCAATAATTTATCCATTGAGCGTTACCACTTGTTTTAGGCATTAAAACCATATTAGACGAATTTGATGGTAGAGTTATAGTACAAATCCCGTTTGAATGTGTTGCTGTTGCGTGTGCCATGATATATATATTTAAATTATCTCCTACTCTATTTTTTGTGGCTTTTCGGATGACGCCTTAATAAAGAAAAACAATTTTGTAGCTACTAAATCGAATATGCTTGTTTTCGCTTTCAGGTCAAAGATGATAAAGTAATAAAGTGAATTTTGAGAAAACACCATAAGGTGTGAATATTTAGGAATAAGAAAAGTTTTTAATAGAACGAAATGAAAATCAGAAACCTAAACAAGTTTAAATGATTGCTTGTTGTCATTCCGCACTTGTTGCGTAATCTACTTTTATTCCTAGTGGATTCCTGCATTCGCAGAAATGACAATTGAAACTTTGAAAATTTTCCACCTTATTGAATAAAGTTCAATTTGATAAAAATGATCTAACATTTCGACAGCACTCAATGTGACACAATCTAAATCAGTCTAGAAATTTAATGATCTAGTCAAGTCTAAATTACTTCTTAAAAGGCTTATGCTCTTTAAAATCTTTAATCTTAATATTTTTGATAAAAGGTTTCATTAAACTGTTTATGAAAGGTCTTTTGTGACGAATGTAGCAAGTCAAATCCTGTGGTTTCGCGCCAAGCGTGCTCTTAATTTCAGAAGCAGTTCTTCCTAAATTGATACGTGTTGCTTGATGCTGAATTCCCAAACGGACATAATCATTTAAAATACGGGGATAAATAGCACAATCTTTATTCAGTGAATAGTCTAGACCAATAAAATGCGCGTCTAAATTTTTCCGATTTACCATGGCAGATAAGAATCCAACCAATTTATCTTCTAAAAAATAACCTTTTACAATAAACTGATCGCCATGCGTTTTTTTGAGTACCATATAGGTGTTCAAATCGAGAATTTGCGCATTGAAATTCGCATTGGCAATAGTATTCTCATACAAGGCTTGTAGCTCACCTTTATATTGCTCAATCTGTTTATAGGTAAACTCTTTTGCGATAAGATTTTCACTCTTACTATCAGCTTTATTGGCTTTTACACGATATTTAGATTTGAGAGCACTTTTATAATCATCAAACGATTTCCATTCAGGTTTTAGAGTGATAATCATATTTGGCTCAACCTTCATCGGTGAATAATGATAATCCTTTAATTGATCGGTTAATGGAAGTGACGTTTCTTTAAAATCTTTTACAAACACAGCATGCAACTTCTTTGTTTGTTTCATCAACGTTTTTAACGCTGAAACTAATTCGTGAAACAAGGCGTTTGTATCTTCACCTTTTTTGATAAAAGTACCGTATTCACCACTCAAAAACACATTTCCACAAAACATGATTTTTGGCATGTTATTGCAAAATAAACTATTGATACCTTTTTTAAGTCGTTCTGAAATTTTGATGTTTTTCGTGATCGTTTTTATCGGAATTGTCACTACTTGTGTAGATGCAAAAGCAACAGCTTCTTTTTTGTCGTTTACAATTACAATATACCGAAACACGATATCGTCATTTGCAACTTCGTATGCTCGTAAAAATTCGGGTGTATAATATGTATTGGATAAACAGTCTAGTTGTTCCCAATACTCTTTGGGAATATCGTTTACACCATTATAAAAAAGAGGCTTTGTTTTACTCATGATTTAACTTTGGCTTTGTTCAATGTAACGAGGTATACTCCTGCGAAAATCAACGTAGCCGCTACAATTTTAATAAAATCTAGGGAATCACTACCTACAAGAACTGCAAAAATTCCTGCAATAACAGGTTGAAGGTATAAAAAAGTTGTTACTGTAGAAGCTTTTAATTCGCGCAATGCCAACGGATTTAATAAATACGTCGCAAAAGTGGCACCAATTATTACAAATGCAACTTCAAAAAAGACATAAGGTGTAAAAATAGACCAATCAACAGCTTCTAATTGAGAGAAGCCAAATGGGAAAACAAGGATTGTTCCAAACAAAAACAACCATTTTATAAATGTAAAAGGATGATATTTAGCTGTTAACTTTTTAATAATAATGATGTAGATACTATAGGATACTGCATTGATAAATACGAGTAAATTCCCCAAAGGAATGTTTGCGGAGTTTTCAGTAGGTTTCCCGTAAAGGCTAAGTACAACTGCGCCTGAGAGTCCTAAAACAATTCCAATAATTTTGGTGGGAATTACTTTTTCTTTTAAAAAAATAGCAGATAATATCAATACAATAATTGGGACAACAACCATAATCACAGAAGCATGAATTGGTGTTGTATATTCAAATCCTTTGAAAAAGCATAGCATGTTGACTGCAATTCCGAAAACTGAAGCTAAAAAGAAAGTGAAGTAATCTTTCCGATCAATCTTTTCTTTTGGTGCAAACAGACTAAATATCCAAAATAATACACCAGCGCCAGCAACACGCAACAATATAAATCCAAAGGGTTTTACGTAGCCACCTTTTATTACATCAGAAGCAAATGTAAATGTAATGCCATAAAACACTTGAACCATAAAGGCAGCAACAAAAGCAAAGGTTTTTTTAGACATGATTACGAAATCGCTTCTTTAGCAGCAGCTACGGTTTTGGCGGAATTTCCAATGAAAATTTGATCTTCAACAATAATAACAGGACGTTTTAAAAAGGTATAATGTTCTAAAATATATTGTTTGTAGTCTTTTTCGCTTAATTCCTGATTTTTCAAATCCATTTTTTTGTACAACTGAGCACGTTTGCTAAACAACGCTTCATAACTTCCCGAAAGTGCATGCATTTCTTCGAGTTGTTTCACGGTAATTCCTTCTTCTTTAATTCCTTGTAATACAAAATCAGAAGTTGGTTGAATGTCTTTAATGATTCGTTGACACGTGTTACATGTCTTTAAATGATATATTTTCTTCACAGGTTCAAATTTAAAAAAAGAGGTTCATCTACATTTAGTCGTAAAACTTATACAAAGAAAATTCTTTTCGCCTAAAAATTGATACTTTTAAGCAAAATATACCAAATGAATTTTACGAATAGCATTGCATATAAAAATAGAATCATCTTAAAACGATTTTTAACAGAAATATCTTTAGATGATTTAAACAAAATTCCAGAAGGATTTTCCAATAATATCATTTGGAATATTGCACATATTATTGTGACGCAACAATTATTAATTTACAAATTATCAGGTTTGCCAATTCATGTTTCGGAAGAAATGGTGTCAAAGTATAGAAACAAAACAAAACCGGAAGGAAATGTAACGCAGGCAGAAGTTGATGAATTCAGTGGTTTGCTGGAAAGTTTACTAATTCAAACAGAAAAAGATATAGCAGCAGGAATTTTTAAAGTCTACAATGAATATACTGTAAGTTTAGGAGTAACTTTGACAAATTTACAAGAAGCAACAGAATTCAATAATTTTCACGAAGGTATACATTTAGGGTATATATTAGCACTCAGAAAAGCAATCTAAACTTATGGACTATTTTTTAATTATTACAATACTTGTTTTTTTAGCGGCAGCTTTTGGATATATCAATGTTCGCTTTTTAAAACTTCCTAATACAATTGGTTTAATGCTGATTACCATTGTATTTACGCTTGCCGTATTTGGATTGAGTTATTTTGATGCTACATTACTAAATGCTGAAAAATACATCATTACACAAATAGATTTTAGAACCGTATTGCTCGATATTATGCTGAGTTTTCTGCTCTTTGCAGGTGCATTGCATACCAATTTTGAACAGCTCAAAGTACAACGTTGGCCTGTATTAGTTTTTGCAACTTTAGGTGTCTTGGTTTCTACATTTTTGGTCGGAATTGTGATGTATTATGTATTAATACTTACAGGTTTAGAAGTAAACTTTATCTATTGTTTGTTATTTGGAGCATTGATTTCGCCAACAGATCCAATAGCCGTTTTAGGAATCTTGAAAAAAGCTGGTGTTCCCAAAAAATTAGAAGTCAAAATTGTGGGCGAATCACTATTTAATGATGGTGTTGGTGTTGTTATTTTCTTGACGATATTTCAAATTGCATCTTCTGGTTCGGGAAATGTAGAAGTACTAGATGTTGTAAAGTTATTTGGTTTGGAAGTTTTTGGAGGAATTGCCTTAGGAGCTTTACTCGGTTGGATCACCTACAGATTATTAAAATCAATTGACGATTACGATATTGAAGTCATTATTACATTGGCTGCAGTTATGGGCGGAACCGCTATTGCTCATGAAATTCATGTTTCTGCACCATTAGCCGTCGTTACTGCCGGATTAATTGTAGGAAACGATACCGTACGCGGAACAGCAATGTCAAGAGTTACAGAAACCTATGTAGACAAGTTTTGGGAATTGATTGATATTCTGCTAAACACTATTTTGTTTGTGTTGATTGGAATGGAAATGTTAGTGATTGCGTTTGAAATGAAATATATAGTTGCAGGATTATTAGCAATTCCGATTGTATTATTATGCAGATACATGTCGTTATTATTGCCAATTAATTTCTTTAAAAAGAAACTCGATTTTGTGCCAAATACCAACTTAATTATGACTTGGGGCGGATTGCGTGGAGGAATTTCCATTGCACTTGCATTAGGATTAACAGCCGAAATGCACCGTGATTTATTCTTAGTAATAACGTACGTTGTTGTGATATTTTCAATTCTTATTCAAGGGTTAACAGTTGGGAAATTGGTAAAAAAATTGAAAAAGGATTAAATTATATGAAAGGCAAGCATAGCTTGTAGCTAAAAAAGAAAACCAATGATATTTGAAACGCACGAACTAAAAGGAACGTTAGGTACATATATTGAGTCTATATTTCATTTTAAAGACTTCGTTCCTGATCATTCCATTGAGCGAGTTGTTCCAACAGGTCATATCTTCATAATTTTTGAATTAGATGGTTTTACACGAAACACTTTTGACAATAGTACACTAAAACCAAACAATACATTTACGAAGGTTTGGATTTCGGGAATGCATAAAAATCACATTTCAATTTCTGCACATAAAAAATCAGAAATGTTTGTCATTCAGTTCAAACCATTTGGCGGATATCCATTTTTTCACTTTCCAATTCACGAATTGAATGAAAAAATACTTCCTGCAGAAAAAATATTTGGAAATGAAATACTCGAATTAAGAACAGACATTTTAGCAAAAGAAGCATCAATAGAAAAGTTTCAAGTTGCTGAAAAATGGCTCACAAATAAATTTGATCAAGAGAAGGTTCCTTCTACAGAATTATTAAATGTTTTAGAAAAATTGCAAACAACATCTGTTTCTAACTACAGTAAGATTATTGAAAACTATTCTAAAACACAAAAACATCTAATAGATCAATTCAAAAAATATATTGGTTTAACGCCTAAATATTATCAAAGAATTTTACGATTTAATGAAATTCTACAACAAATTCATAAATCTGAAAAAATAGAATGGTCACAAGTTGCGTATCAATGTGAATATGCTGACCAATCGCACTTTATAAAAGAATTTAAACACTTTTCAGGAATCAATCCGCAAAAATTTATCCAACAAGGTTTTCATAATGACGAATCAAATTTCTTTCCTCTAGATCGGGAAGGTTAATTTTTTACTATCCTAAAAATTCATATTGAAGTAGTATTGTAATCTAATCATAAAATAATTACATATGGATTTAGAAACAGCATTTCAAAACATTAATTGGTTATCAGTAATTGTGAGCTCAA
Organism: Kordia sp. E; assembly: GCF_056033805.1. Taxonomy (NCBI): domain Bacteria; kingdom Pseudomonadati; phylum Bacteroidota; class Flavobacteriia; order Flavobacteriales; family Flavobacteriaceae; genus Kordia; species Kordia sp. E. The sequence goes on along the minus strand of NZ_JBRASR010000002.1, from coordinate 707,794 downwards.
TTTCAGCATTTTTAATAGGTGGAATTTGGTATGGTCCGATTTTCGGAAAAAGTTGGATGACTGAATTTGGTTTTACAGAAGAAACTTTACAAAAAAGAAGTATGTTCAAAGTTTTTGGACTTTCCTTACTTTTATCATTTATTGCCGCATTAGTGTTAGAGTTGTTTATTGGAGCAACTGCGGATTTAATATTTGGAACAATGGCAGGTTTTATGGCCGGAATTGGTTGGGTAAGTACCATGTTAGGAATTTTGTACTTATTTGAGATGAGATCATTAAAAGCATTTTTAATAAATGCAGGATATTGTACAATAGCATTAACAACAATGGGCGCTATATTAGGTGCTTGGTAAAATATATACAAATGGAAAAAGGACTACTAGAAAAAACAGGAAAATCACTTGAACATTGGATAAAAATTGTAAAAGAATCCAAGATTGAAAAACACAAAGCCATCATTGATTTTTTAAAATCTGAGCACAACTTTACGTATGGTTTTGCAAATTTTGTATCGCATAAAGCAAGAGAATCTGATGCAGGTTCCATAGATGATGCTGAACTATTAACAACTCAATACAAAGGAAAAGAACAGTTGAAACCAATCTATGACATGCTTCTTTCAAAAATTAGTGTTTTAGGGAATGATATTACGGTTACACCTAAAAAAAGTAGTGTGAGCTTTATTAGAAAAAAACAATTTGTGTTAATAAAACCTGCAACAAAAACACGTATTGATTTAGGACTAAAACTAAAAGGGAAAGAATTGACAGAGCGACTTGAAAATTCTGGACCATTTGGAGCAATGTGTACACATAGAGTCAGGCTAAGTTCAATAGAAGAAGTAAACTCCGAACTCCTTGAGTGGATAAAAGAAGCCTATGAAAAGGCAGAATAAATAGAAGTAGTATGCACTTACAGAATCCGCTTGTTTAAAAACCAGTGTAATATATGTTAGGAATCTGCTAACAAAACGTCTTATAAAATTCAAAAAAAAATCTAAATACTGTATCTTGCCGTGCTTTTTAAAGGAGAAATTATGCTAGACAATAAAGTAGTAAACTATATAAAGGATGTATTACAAAATACACCAGCGAGTTGGTTAAATCTAACAACGCATAGATTAGATATTTACAATGAAAAATTGGCTAAAACTGAATTTTTAGAACAGTTTGAAGTTTTATATACGAACAATAATTATGAAGCATCAGTACTCAATGAATTACCGACTGCTTTTGATTATATTCGATTAGGACATCCTTTATCTTGCGTGTTAGAATGGGGAATTGCAAAATTATATAACCTGAAACCAGAAAATATAATAAGTTTTTCATCGAGTACAACTCCTATTTTAGCTGTCTTAAGAAAAAACTTATTTGACAATAAAAATACACAAATCATTTATACAGATTCATTGCCAGATTTCTTTGATGCTGATACATTAAAGAATGTGTATGGATATAAATTTGAATTAAAAAAGGTTGAAAATGCTTCAGCTGTTTCAGCTTTTGATGGTAGTACAATCTTCATTTCACAACAAGATGATATTTGCAATTTTTCACATACTTCAACGATTGACTTTTCTTTAAATGTGCATTCGCAATTGGGAAGTGTTTTACTTGCAAATAAAAATCAAGATGAAAGTTATATTTCTGAAATACAGCATGTAAGAAGAAGAGAGTCTATTGCAATGACACCAGCAAATTGTTTTGCAGCGTTACACATTCTCACGGGAAAACCATCTGAAAATACAGATGAAAGTACTGTAGAAACTAACAAAAAACGTGTGTTGGATTTAGTCAATCAAATCACTGGAACAAACACAAAAGGGTTAGTTGCTTCTAGCGGATTATCTATCCAATATGCTATTTTAATGGGATTCATTCATGATGCTGTAGAAAATCATAAAGGAAAAGATATCAAACTTATTGTGCCTCCAAATTGTTATGGTGGAACAAATGACCAATCAAGACGTGTTGCTGCATGTATTGATAATGTTGAGGTTGTAGATTTAGCAGTTGATGGCGGAAATGATATGGTTCAAAGTATTGATGTCGTTTTAGAAAAAATTGCAGCAGAAGATGCTGTTCCTTACATTATTGCTGAAATTCCAACAAACCCAAGAGTTGAGGTTCCAGATTTGATACAATTAAAAAATGTGTTAACGAAAGAACGTACTACGAAAAATGGTAAAAAAGCAATTGATCCCGTTTTTATTTTAGATCAAACATTTTGTCCTAATGTATATTTCTTAGGTGAAAACGAAATACTTTCTACGGTTCGTGCAATTTCATTTTCAAGCGGATCAAAATTTCCAAGTGGTGGTTTATGTACTGCTGGATACTGTGTTGGAAACGAAAAATCGGCAGCTTTGATGGAAAAAATAGAAATGCATCTAAAACTTTGTGATAATGAAGCAACAGCGCTTCAATATGAAATATTAGCAAAGCAATTGCCTTCTATGAAGCAACGAGTTATTGACGCGTATCAAAACACACGCAAATTTGTAAACTTCATTAAGGAAACATTGCCAGCAGCGAAAATCAATTTTGTTTCTGAAGAATTAGCAGCACAAGGATTTACGCCTTCTGTTTTTTCATTAGATCTTCCTACGAAAGGAAATACAGACGAAGAAAGAGAAGCGTATAAAAGAGCATTAAATCATAAATTAATTAATTTAATGATTACCGAAATTCCGAATGAAAGCAAGTATTGTGTGAGTTACGGACAGCTAAAAGGTTGTTATTGGACAATTCCTGCAACGTCAACACAAGGAACGACGAAAGAAGGTGACAAAGATTATATTGCGCGTGTAGCACTTTCTCCAAACATGGACTTAGAACTACATAAAAAAGTATTTGCAGACTTTGTTAGCAACATTTAATTCTAATATGTAATTAGTTGAAATGAGTTAAATTATTATTATAAATGTTGAATTGAAAAGCTCATTTTAGTTTTTCCGTAGTATAACAATTGTTTTCCGTTAAAAATTTTTGAAGCCTTGGAAAAAATTTAGGAAAACTATTGTGGTTCTAGTTTTTCAGAAAAAACTAGAAATACCTCTGGAAAAATTCCCTTTCTTTTGTTTCTTTTCTTTGGGAAAGCAAAGAAAACGAAAAGAAGATATATGTCTGGGTTAGTTCTAAATTTGCGTTGTGAAAAACACTAACATTCCAAAAGCAAAGTATATCTAACAATCTAAGGAGTCCAATAATCTAAATTAATTGCGTTCAATTTTCACATAAAAATTCTTGTCAATTTCTATAGAAGTAGCTTCGTTAGCTATTGCTTTTGTATTCCAAGAAGTTGTTGGAAATAACCATACTTCTTTTTCATTAATGATTATTTTCACCTTCATGTTAAAATGATCAATGCAATTTCGCCAGCGATATTTTAAAACATCACCTTCAATTGTATATGATAAAATAGGAATGTCTGTCGCTCGTAAATATTGGTCAAATACAGCAGACAAATCAATGCCTGACTTTTCACTCATGTAGTTTTCAATCTGTTCAGTAGTTACCGTTTGATGATAAAAATCCTTGTTCAATCCACGTAAAATACTGCGCCATTTCACATCATCATTGATGAGTTGACGAATCATATGCAGCATATTTGCGCCTTTATAATACATATCGCCCGAACCTTCATGATTTACATTATAAATTCCAATAATAGGTTTGTCATTTTGAATGCTTCTACGCGTACCAATTACATATTCGGCACTTGCTGCTGTTCCATAAAAATAGTCTAAAAACAAATTCTCTGAATAGGCTGTGAAACTCTCATGAATCCACATGTCAGCAATGTCAATATTGGTAATATTATTCGCAAACCATTCATGCCCAGATTCGTGCACAATAATAAAGTCAAACTTCATTCCCCAGCCTGTCCTACTCAAATCAAAACCTCTATAACCGTTTTTATAACCATTTCCATATGTTACTGAACTTTGATGTTCCATACCCAAATATGGCGCTTCCACTAGTTTATAACTATCTTCATAAAACGGATACGGTCCAAACCAATGCTCAAAAGCTTCTAGCGTACGTTTGGCATCTTTAAACTGTTCTTTTGCTTTCGCTAAATTATCGCGCAATACATAATAATCCATATCTAAAACACCATTTTCACCTTTGTGTTTTTCGCCAAAGTGAACATAATCGCCAATATTAATATTTACACCATAATTATTAATCGGATTTAGTACATTCCAATGATATGTTTTGGTTTTATCATCTCGTTCTTCAACCTTAACTAAGCGTCCATTAGATACATTCATTAAATTCTTCGGAACGGTTACGCTAATCTTCATGCTATCAACTTCATCATACATATGATCTTTACATGGCCACCAAACGCTTGCGCCGAGTCCTTGGCAAGAAGAAGCAATAAAAGGCAATCCATTTTCATCTTTCTTCCACGTAATGCCGCCATCCCAAGGTGGACGTTTTGCAACTTTAGGTTTCCCTTCGTAAAAAACTTTTACACTATATATTTTTCCTAATTGTTGCGCTTCCGCGAGATGAATATAGTGCGCATTTCCATCATGTGTAACTTCTAATTCAGCACCATTCTGAACTGCTTTGGTTATTTTTAAAGGTTTTTGTAAATCAACCTGAAGCGTCTTTTTATTGGAAGAAATTACTTTATATTGAATTGTGTTACTTCCCGAAATTGTTTCATCTGTTGGTTTTACTTCAATATCTAAATGGTAATGTGTCAAATCCCACCAAGCGCGTTCAGGTGTAATTGATCCACGTAACGTATCTTGCTTTGTAAAATTTTGAGCAAAAACTTGTGTGCTAATTAGTATGAATAAACTAAGAAGATATATGATAGAATTGTTATTTTTATGAATCATTTCGACTAAAAATTAAGTATTCATAAAGGTACATTTATAATCTAGAATTCAATAAATTCAACGTTAAATTTGTATCAGTTAAAAGAAGAAAATACATGAAGTTTAATACAAAAACGATACATGGTGGGCAAAAGCCCGACAAAGCGTATGGAGCTGTAATGCCGCCAATATATCAAACGTCAACCTATGCGCAAAGTACGCCTGGCGGACATAAAGGTTATGAATATTCACGAACGCACAATCCTACACGTACTGCGTTAGAAAATGGATTGGCAAGTATTGAAAACGGAACGTATGGTTTGGCATTTGGATCAGGTTTGGCGGCAATTGACGCAATTATGAAACTTTTGCAACCAGGAGATGAAGTAATTTCTACAAGTGATTTATACGGAGGAACATACCGACTATTTACAAAGATATTTGAAGGATTTGGAATCAAGTTTCACTTTATAGGAATGCAAAATGCATCAAATATTGAATCGTATATAAATGAAAACACAAAGCTAATTTGGGTAGAAACACCAACGAATCCAATGATGAATATTATTGATATTGAAGCAACAGCCATCGTAGCAAAAAAGCACAATGTCATGTTAGCAGTTGATAATACGTTTGCAACACCATATTTGCAAAGACCTTTAGATTTAGGAGCAGACATTGTAATGCATTCGGTAACTAAATATATTGGTGGACATAGTGATTTAGTAATGGGCGCTTTGATTGTGAAAGACAAAGAAATTGCAGATAAACTATATTTTATTCAAAATGCAAGTGGCGCCATTTGTGGACCAATGGATAGTTTCTTAGCATTAAGAGGAATAAAAACATTACATGTTCGTATGCAGCGTCATTGTGAAAATGGAAAAGCTGTTGCAGAATATTTAGCACAACATCCAAAAGTCGAAAAAGTATATTGGCCAGGTTTTTCATCACATCCAAATCATGACATTGCAAAAAAACAAATGGACGACTTTGGAGGAATGATTTCGTTTGTAGCCAAAGGAAATAAGTATGAACAAGCGGTTAAAATTGTAGAAAATTTAAAGATATTTACATTGGCAGAATCACTTGGTGGTGTAGAATCGTTAGCCGGACATCCAGCAAGTATGACGCATGCAAGTATTCCGAAAGTCGAAAGAGAAAAAACGGGTGTTGTAGATTCTTTAATTAGATTAAGTGTTGGTATTGAGGATATTGAAGATTTAATTGCGGATTTAGCACAAGCGTTAGAAAAGTAAATTAGTATTTAGAGGTGAGTATTGAGAAATTTTTCAGTATATAAATAGAAGTTTAATTTTTTGTTTCTTTTTTATCAAGAAAAAAGACAAGAAGTAAAAACTTCAAGAACGGTAGCTATAAAAAAAGGCATTCTGTACAGAATGCCTTTTTTTAATTTATATAGTTTCGTTTAGAAATTCAAATAATAAATGTATCCAACATTAATAATGAATCCCCAATCGTTTGCTTTATTCTCAGGATATAAGTTTTCATCAGGATTTAATCCATCAACCCAGTTAGAGAAATAATACCTCCAACGGAAATCTAATAATAAATCTGATGTTTCTGTAAATTTATAACGTGTTCCAAAACTTGCAACAACAGACCAAGTTGATCCAGATTCATTTAAAAATGCATCTTGATACTTTACGGGTAAAACTCCAGGATCAGTAAGTCGTCCTAAGTCTGATTCTACTGAAGGTGTAAAATAATTATACTGAACACCTAAAGCTACATATGGAGCTAATAAATAACCACCACTTTCAAATTCACGAATACTTCTTGGAAAATATTCCAATTGTGTTCCTAAATTTAATACACGTGTACTTCCGTGCATTGCTCGTAATTGGTCAGCAACTAAAGAAACTTTGTCATCACCGACATACCTTCCAAAGTGTTCTAGTTTTACAGTTGTATACGTTAATTCATTCCTAACTTTAAAATGATCATTAAAATAAGTGTATCTAGTAAAACAGTTACATTCGGCGCGATACGAGAAGTTAAGGTAGTGTACAATTCCGAATTCGAGACCGACGTTACCTATATTCGTCTCAAAATCACTACGTTCCCCGTAATCAGACTGGAACGCATTGGGTCCTACAACAAACCCTATTTCGTGAGAAAATCCGAATTGGGCATTGGCCGTGCTGACAAAAGTCAACACTAACAATAGGAAAACAGGATAGATTTTTTTAAGCATGGTCTAACCAAGATTTTTTGAGGCTTCTCAGCAAATATATAAAAACCCTTAAAACAAAAAAATAAAAAGTGTATTAACTATTCTTTATTAATAATAGATGTAAGGTATTTACGTAAATAACGTCATATAATGCGAAAACGTATTCGTATTATCAAATTATAAAAAAAAGAGTGTTATTTTTTAATAAAATGTATATTTGTACGGTCAAATAATGATATTAATAATAATATGTTAATTAAACTTCGTTTATGGAAGCAAAAATAAAAGACTTTTTAGACTTGGTAAAGCAGACAAACGGTCATGAAGCTGAATTTCTACAAGCAGTTCAGGAAGTTGCCGAAGCTGTAATCCCTTATATTGAAGGAAAAGATAAATATAACGGAACAAAAATACTTGAAAGAATGGTAGAGCCTGAGCGTGTTTTAATGTTCAGAGTTCCTTGGGTAGATGATAGTGGAGAAACACAAGTAAACCGTGGATACAGAATTGAAATGAATTCTGCTATCGGACCTTATAAAGGTGGATTACGCTTTCACCCAAGTGTAAATTTAAGTATCCTTAAATTCTTAGCTTTTGAGCAAGTATTTAAAAATAGTCTAACAACATTACCTATGGGTGGTGGAAAAGGAGGATCAGATTTTAATCCAAAAGGAAAGTCTGATATAGAAATTATGCGTTTCTGTCAAGCTTTTATGTCGGAATTATTCAGACATATTGGAGCAAACACTGATGTTCCTGCGGGAGATATCGGAGTTGGTGGACGTGAAATTGGATACATGTTTGGAATGTACAAGAAACTGAGAAATGAATTCACAGGAGTATTGACAGGAAAAGGAATCACTTGGGGAGGATCATTAATTCGCCCAGAAGCAACAGGATATGGAAACGTATACTTTGCACAAAGTATGTTAGGAACACAAAATACTTCTTTTAAAGGAAAAACAGTCGTAATTTCTGGTTCTGGAAATGTTGCGCAATATGCAGCAGAGAAAGCAACTGAATTAGGAGGGAAAGTAGTAACAATGTCCGATTCTTCTGGACACATTCATGATGCTGACGGAATTGATGCCGATAAATTAGCATTCATTATGGAATTAAAGAATGTAAAAAGAGGTAGAATTCATGAATATGTAAATCAATATCCTTCTGCAACATTCCACAAAGGTGAAAGACCTTGGAATGTAAAATGTGATATTGCATTACCATGTGCTACGCAAAACGAATTAAACGGAGATGAAGCTAAAGTACTTATCGCAAACGGATGTGTTTGTGTAAGTGAAGGAGCAAACATGCCTTCAACACCAGAAGCTATTGAAGCATTCCATGAAGCAAAAATATTATTTGCGCCAGGAAAAGCATCAAATGCTGGTGGAGTAGCAACTTCAGGTTTAGAAATGACTCAAAATTCATTGCGTTATAACTGGACACGTGAAGAAGTTGATGCTAAATTGAAACAAATTATGATCGATATTCACCAAGCGTGTGAAGAATACGGTACTGATGAAAACGGATATATTGACTACGTAAAAGGTGCAAATATTGCAGGTTTTGTAAAAGTAGCTGATGCCATGATTGCACAAGGAGTTGTGTAATTACAATCATTAAAACTTAATAAAATAAAAAAGCTTCCTGTCTATAGGAAGCTTTTTTTTGTTACAATAATATATGATAAGCAATTCATTTACGTTATTATTAAATATATTTGGTGAAATATTCTAAATACATGAAACATATCACCTGCAAAAAAGTATGTTTCATCAACCAGAATCAATAAAATAAACAATAATGAAAAGAAGTTTGTATTTGTTATTACTGCTTTGTTACATCTCAGTAAATGGACAATCTTTTGAAAATTCTTGGCAAGGACACTATTCATATAACAATGTAATTGACATATCATTTAGTTCCGAAAAAATATATGCAGCTTCTGAAAATGCATTCTTTACGTATGATTTGCAATCCAATGAAATTGGAAAAGTATCAACGATAAATGGACTCTCAGGAGAAACAATTAGTACAGCATACTTTAGTGAAGTTGCTCAAAAATATATTCTTGGATATGAAAATGGACTGATTGAAGTATATTTTGAAGATACAAAACAAGTACGAAAAGTGGTGGATATTGTAAACAAACCAACAATTCCGCCAAATAGAAAGAAATTAAATCATATTCTTGAATACAATAATATTCTTTACATTTCTACAAATTTTGGTATCTCACTTTACGATTTAAATGCATTAGAATTTGGAGATACGTATTTTATAGGGCCAAATGGTAGCCAGATAGAAGTAAGGCAAACCACAATCCTTGATGAATATATCTATGCGGCAACAGATTCAGGTATTTATAGAGCAATGGTTAGTGCTGATAACTTAATTGATTTTGAACAATGGGAATTAGTAATAGGCTCTAATTGGATGGGAATTACTGTTTTTGGACAAGATTTATATGCGGTAAGTCTAAATAAAAGACTCTACAAATACAATGGAACTAACTTTGCCATAGAAACACAAATATCACAATACGAAACAGCATTAGAAGATTTAAAAGTGAATGACTCGTATATGACAGTTGTAAATGATACAAAGGTTCATGTATATGACAATCAGCTTGTAGAAGTATTAGAAGTGGATAGTTTAGAAGATTATCCAGGTATTGAATTCAATTCTTCGTTAATTCTTAACAACAATATATACTTAGGTACAGAAATGGAGGGAATGTTAGAAACTAATTTTCCAGTGTCGATGACTGTAAATCAAATATTACCTGATGGTCCTTTACTAAACAACACATTTGCATTAAAAGCAATACCAAATGAGTTATGGGTTGTTTATGGAGATTATGATACAAGTTTCAACCCATATCCACTAGACAGTAGAGGTGTGAGTCATTTACAAGATATGTCATGGACAAATATTCCATATACGGAAGAGTTTGATGCTAAAAGTTTAGTGAATGTAACAGTGAATCCTTCCAATACGAGTCAAGTATTCATAAGTTCATTTTTCTCAGGAATTCTTCAAATTGAAGATAATGTACCTGTAAATATTTTAAACACAACAAATAGTGGTTTAGAATCATTAGATATTGGAGTGCCGACATACATTGATATTCGAGTTGGAGATACTAAATATGATAACAATGGTGACTTATGGGTTTTAACGTCTAGAATTGAAAATGGTGTTAAAGTATTTAGAAGTAGTGGTCAATGGGAATCTTTTTCTGTCTCTGAGATTATTGGAAATGCACTGAATGATGAACTAGGGTTATCTAAATTAGAAATTACAGATAACGGAATAAAATTTATTGCGACACAGTCACATGGAGTGTTAGCTTTTGATGAAACACGTAGTCAAGGTTCACGTTTTATTTCAATGGCTGAAGAAGATGCCGGTAATTTGCCATCTACATCTGTAACAGCGTTAGCAGTAGATAAAACAGGAAATTTATGGATTGGAACCGCCAATGGAATTCGTGTCTATTTTGGTGCAGATAATATTTTTAATGATAGTAATCCACAAACAAACGAAATCATTATTGTAGAAGAAGATGGTGTGCCAAAAGAATTATTGTTTCAGCAACAAATAACTGATGTTGAGGTAGATGGATCTAACAATAAATGGATTGGAACTTCGGCATCAGGAGTATTCTACATGTCGCCAGATGCTACAGAAACATTAGCGCATTTTACAAAAGACAACTCGCCATTACCTAGCAATAACGTAACTGATATTGAAATAGATTCAGAATCAGGACGTGTATATATGGGAACTACAAAAGGAATTGTTTCGTTTCAGGGAACAGCGACAGCGCCAAAAGAAACTTTAGAAAATGTATATGTATTTCCAAACCCTGTGCGACCTGGATTTAATGGAAACTTATCTATTGCTGGTTTGACCAACAATGCAGTTGTGAAAATTACTGATATTGAAGGGAATTTAGTGTATGAAGCTACTGCTGAAGGCGGTACATTACTGTGGGATTTAAAAGCTTTTGGGCGACACAAAGTTGCTTCAGGTGTATATTTAGTGTTAATTGCAAGTGAAGATGGTACGGAAAGTAAAGTAACCAAAGTGATGGTTGTTCGATAAATGTTATGCTAGTCACTACAAAAGCAATTGTAATATCAACCATAAAATATGGTGATGCAGGTGTTATTGTAAAATGTTTTACGGCTTCTGACGGAATAAAAAGTTACTTGCTTCGTGGAATTCTCAAATCAAAAAAAGGGAAACTAAAAATAGCGTACTTTCAACCGTTAATGCAATTGGAAATTGTTGCAAACCATAAAAACAAAGGGAGTTTAGAATATATTAAAGATGTAAAATCAGTCTATCCATATACTTCCATTCATACCAACATCTACAAAAGTGCAATTGTATTATTTCTATCAGAAATTTTAAACTATTCGATACAAGAAGAAGAAAAAAATGATGCGCTATTTAAGTTCATAGAAAATGCGCTACAATGGTTAGATATTCATGATGAAATAGCCAACTTTCACCTGTTATTCTTAGTGCAGCTAACCAAGTACTTTGGTTTCTATCCAGAAACAGAAAACATTCATAAAAACTACTTTGACTTACTAGAAGGGCAATTCTTTGATGAAATTACCCTAAATGAATGCGTTACAGGCGAAACTTTAACATGCTTCAAACAGCTGTTGGGCACAAAATTTGATGCACAACACACTATAATGTTGTCTTCTTACAGAAGAAATGAAATTCTTGCGATATTCATTCAATATTTTAAATTACATTTGCAAGGATTTAGGCAACCAAAATCAATGGAAGTGTTACATGAAGTATTCAAATAAAATAAAAGGTATTGCGTTTCTAATTTCTTTTATTTTTTCTACAGCTCTTTTTGGTCAAGAAATTCAAGTAAAAGATATTGCTAATGATAGAAATGTTTCTAATGTTAGTGTATACAATGCAGACCAATCTAAAGGTGGAATTACCAATGCTAGAGGGAAAATAGATATATCTCCTTTTGGAATGGATGAAAAAATTATTTTTCAACATATCACCTACGAATCAATTACCTATACAAAAGCACAAATTCTTCAAAACAAAAACAAGGTATATCTTTCAAAAAACACTGAAGAATTATCTAAAATTGTCATCTCTGTATTTAAGTGGGAACAAGACAAAGAAGAAGTGCCTCAAAAAATTGTGAGTATCAGCAGCAATGATATTGCATACACAGCGCCACAAACAGCGGCAGACTTACTCGAAAAAAGTGGTAAAATATATGTGCAAAAAAGCCAACTTGGTGGTGGAAGTCCAATGATTAGAGGGTTTTCTACAAATCGATTATTACTTTCGGTTGATGGTGTACGAATGAACAATGCAATATTTAGAGGCGGAAACATTCAAAATGTAATTGCAATTGATCCTTTCAATGTTAGTAATACAGAAGTGATTTTGGGTCCAGGTTCAGTAATCTACGGAAGTGATGCTATTGGTGGTGTGATGAATTTCTATACAAAATCACCACAATTATCATGGAATGAAAAAACAATCTTCTCAGGAAATGCAGGCGTGCGATATGCATCTGCAAACAAAGAAAAAACAGGTCATGTAGATTTTAATATAGGAATAAAAAAATGGGGATTTCATACAAGTGTCAGTTATTCTGACTTTGATGATTTGCGCATGGGACGAAACGGAAAAGATGTCTATCTAAGACCTGAATTGGTTACACAGATTGACGGACAAGATACAGTTATTCCAAATGAAGATCCTTTAGTTCAGCGATTTACAGGATACGATCAAATAAATGTTTCACAAAAAGTAAAACTAGTACCTGATGATATTTGGGAATTTGATCTTGGATTGCATTACTCAGAAACATCAGACTATCCACGATACGATAGACTCATTCAATACAGAAATGGAACATTGCGATATGGTGATTGGTTTTACGGACCACAAAGATGGTTTATGGGGAATTTACAAACGCAGAAAAAAGGGAACAATACATTCTATGACAATGTGAAGTTTACCAATGCGTACCAACAATTTCAGGAAAGTAGAAACAATCGTTTATTTCAAGATGCAATTCTAAACACAACAGAAGAAACAGTACATGCAATTTCATCAAATTTAGACTTTGAAAAACGGTTCAATCCTCAGATAAAAGTATTCTATGGATTAGAATATGTATACAACAAAGTACATTCTGATGGACATGATAGAAACATAGAGACTGGCGAAATTACAGCTGCACCATCTCGTTATCCTGATGGAGCAACGTGGCAATCAATGGCAGCATACATGAGTGCAGAATACAAATTAAATCCAAAATTTACAATTCAATCAGGATTGCGATACAATCACATACTTATTGATACAGATTTTGACACTACATTTTTTCCATTTCCATTTACGGAAGGAACTACAAATACAGGCGCTTTTACAGGAAGTATAGGATTTAGTTGGGTGCCAAATAATTGGCAAATAACAGGAAATTTAGGAACTGCATTTAGAGCGCCAAACATTGATGATATAGGGAAAGTATTCGACTCTGAACCTGGTTCTGTAGTAGTACCAAATCCTAATCTAATGCCCGAATATGCATACAATGCCGAAATAGGAATTCAAAAACGTGTTGGCGATAAATTTGATTTCAGTTTTACCGCTTTTTACATATTGTTGGATGATGCATTAATTCGTAAAGATTTCAATTTAAATGGTGAAACAGAAATTGTTTACAATGGAGAATTGAGTAACGTGCAAGCCATTCAAAATGCCTCAAAAGTATTTTCATATGGATTTGAGTTTGGAATCAAAGCTAAAATGACAAAAAACATCAAATTAACTGCCGATCTAACCATTCCAAGAGGTGAAGAAGAGCAGTCAGATGGCACAAAAGTTCCATTACGACATGTTTCTCCAATATTTGGAAACTTTCATCTCATATACAAAAGCGACAAATTAAAATTTGATGTATTTACCAACTACAATGGCTCCATAACATTTGAAAATTTAGCGCCTTCTGAACGAAGTAAAGCGTACTTATATGCAGCAGATGAAAACGGAAATCCATATGCGCCTTCATGGCTTACACTAAACGCAAGATCAAGCATAGAAATCACTAAAAAAATTAATCTAACAGCTTCGCTAGAAAACATTACAGATCAGCGCTACAGATCATATTCTTCGGGTATTACAGCACCTGGTCGGAATTTAATCTTAGGCTTAAACTGCTCTTTTTAAAAAAAAACACTAAAGAAAAGGATTGTTAAATAAAACTACTAATGTAATATAATGATACATTTATCGACTATTTAAGTGTTTTTGTCTAAATTGACTCATTGTATTCAAGCAAATATTAGTTAATCTAGGGTAAAAAAAGTAAATTTATTGCGCCTTAATTACTTATCACATGAAAAAATCATACTTATTAATAGCTTTCATGCTATGCTTCGCATTTGTAAAAGCACAGTGTACCTCTTCTGGGGATAGTGTTGCCGATGAATACATAAGCGAAGTTGTATTAAACGGGTCATCATTAAATTTTGATACTTCTTCACCAGGTGTTGGATATACAGATTTAACTGGATTAGGTCCTTTCGATATAACAGCTGGTGTATCAAATTCAATTGCTGTTACAAAATTTTGGACAGGAACTATTTACGATGAAGGAATTGCCGTTTGGATTGATTATGATCAAAGCAATACATTTGAAGCTAGTGAACGTGTATTTGTAGATGGAGCCAGTACAACTGCCACAGTTTCTGGAAATTTTACAATTCCACTAACAGCAGGAGCTGGTAATACCCGCATGCGTGTACGTATGGAATATTCTGGTACAGCTGGTACGCTACCAGGTGGTCCTTGTGGAACATTTAATTTTGGAGAAGTAGAAGATTATACAGTAAATATTATTATACCAGTAACACCACCAGATATTTTTGTAAGTGGAAATGGTACAGAAATTACAGATGGTTCAACAACGACTTCCGTTGCTGATGATACAGATTTTGGTAGTGGAACGATTAGTTCTGATATGATTACCAAAACATTTACTATTGAAAATACAGGTACATCGGCGACTGATTTAACACTATCAAACCCAGCAGTAAGTTTTGGTGTTGGAAGTAATGCGGCATTTACAATTGCATCACAACCAGCAGATTTAATATTATCAGCTGGAGAAACAACAACCTTTCAAATAACTTTTTCACCTACAGTAGTAGGAGCTGCCACGGCTGAAATAATTATTGCAAATAACGATCCGGATGTAGCTGAGCAATCATTTACTTTTGATGTTGAAGGAAACGGAGCCTTGCCTTTTGTAAGTCCTGGAAGTGTATCTCTTGATATGGAATTATGGCTAAAAGCAGATGCAGGAACTTCATTAACAGGAACTGATGTTGATACTTGGACAGATCAATCTACAAATGCTTTTACGGCAACTTCTGGAGGAGTAACTGATGCACAACTAATTACTGATGGATTAAACTTTAATCCAATACTAAGATTTGCAGGAGCTCAATATTTAAGTTTAGGAAACCCTGCGGCATTAGATATAGATCCACTTACTGAAGAAATGACAATTATTACGGTAATTGTATCAGGAGGAGGAAGTACCGGAACGGTAATATGTAAAGGAACTAACAGTATGCGAAACTACCAAGTTTGGCTTGGGACAACGGATAGGGTAGTGCATTACACATTAGGAAGACCAGATAATACACTTACTTCGGAACGATTTGGAACGATTTACGCATTAAATGAACCTAAAATAACTACAGGAGTTGTAACGAATAATGCAGACCCACTTTTACGATTAACAACTAACGTAAATGGTGTAAATGATCCTGCATTTGCAAACAATGGAGTAAACAACGGAAGCAATAATGTAGATGTTTTAATTGGAGCACGTAGAAACGAAGATACTTTCGGAAATGTTGGTTATAATACAGATTCAGGATATCTATTTAATGGAGACATTGCTGAGGTTATCATGTATGACAGACCATTAACAGCGACTGAAATTCAAAAAATAGAATCATACTTAGCAATAAAATACGGAACTACATTAGGTTCTAACGATGAAAATTGGGATAGTAACACAAATACATCTTCTCCTTATGGATATGCAGGTACAAGTGAAGATTATTTAGATTCAAGTGGTAATATAATATGGGATGGAAGTGTAAATGCAGGATATGGATACAATGTATTCGGTGTAGCACGAGATGATAACTCTGCACTAATGCAAACAAGATCAAGTAGTGTAAATGTAAGTCCTTCAGATGTATTAACAATGGAAGTTGAAAGCGGAAGTTTTACTTCTAACCAAAGTTACTTAATAGCAGGTAACAACGGGCTTACAGAAGCAATACAAACAACAACATTGCCAGTAAGAACGCTAGGAATATTAAACAAAATATGGCTAGCTCGCGAAAGTGTATCAGATGTTGGTACAGTGCAATTGGAATTTGACATGAGCGGAAGTGGAATTGCAAACCTTGACGATTTAGAACTTTATATTGCCGATGCTGCAAGTTTCAGCAACTACGAAAACTTTACAGGAACCAATGTTGGAGGTGTATTAACATTTACAGGAGTAAATCTTGCAGACGGTCAATACTTTACATTAGCAGAGCCACAACAAGTAACAGGTTCAAATGCATTAATATTTGATGGTATTGATGATTATGTAGAAGACAAAACACCTACTACAGATGGTTTAACGGATTATACTGTAATGGCATGGGTAAGAAACCCAGGACAATCATCTACAGTTGCAGAAAGAAGAATTTTAGGAGTAACGGATCAATTTGAATTTTTCTTAGACAATGATCTTTTAGCAATTACAGAAGGACAAACTATTGGTTTCCCTTTAATTGGTTCAGATACGACAACAGATTGGGTTCACTTTGCAGTAATTGTAGATGCATCAACAGGATTTGCTAACTTTTACTTAGATGGATTATTTTTAGGACTTGGAAGTGTTGATCCATTAACGCCAAACCCTAATCCTTTCCGAATGGGTGTAGAAGGAAACTCAAACTTTTTCGCAGGATCTATAGATGAAGTAAAAATATTTGATGTAGCGCTTACCGTAGATCAAATGCGACAAATGATACATCAAGAAGTGATGCAAAATGGTGCTAACATTCGAGGACTTGTTGTTCCTAGAGATATAGAAGACTTAACGACATCTGCAAATGTCCCTTGGTCATCATTAGTAGCTTACTACAACATGTCTGATATCAAAGGAAATCGTTTGGAAGATCAAACTACAAATGACAACTATGCATTCATGAAAAACATAGCTTCAGTAGAACCACAAACAGCTCCAATGCCATATATTACAACAGCAGACGGAAACTGGGAAGACGATAGTACTTGGGAACATGCAAGCGTATGGGATATTCCAGGACAAGGTGTTCTAAGTTTAGGAGTTAGAGAAAATTGGGCTATTGTAAGAATAAGTCATAATGTATCTGCTAATGCAACGTATTATACACAAGGATTACTTGTTGATGCAGGAAGAACACTAACTGTTGCGGGTGCAAACCCAACTATAACAAATCCTTCACCTTTTGCATTTACTGCAGGATCAGGATTTGGGCAATACAATAATTGGTATACAGGATTAAATGGTAATATAGATTTAAATGGAGAAAGTCAATTTATACAACAAGACAAAAGTATATTAGATGTTACTAGTGGAGGTTATCTCGAAAGAGATCAACAAGGAAGCGCTAACAGGTTTACATATAACTATTGGTCATCTCCAGTAAGTGATATCAATACAACAGCAAATAATCAAGACTATACATTAGGTGATGTATTCTTAGACGGAACAGTAACTACCGCTCCAGCTACAATCACATGGACAGCTGATGAAAACGGAGCAGTTGGCCCACCAATCACATTAAGTACACGATGGATATACAAATATGTTAATGGAGCTGATGAAGATTACGATGCTTGGCAATTTGTTAGGAATACAGGAATGATATCACCAGGAGAAGGATATACAATGAAAGGTATATCTGATACGGCACATGAAAGAGACGAGCAAAATTATATATTTAGAGGAAAACCAAACAATGGAGATATTTCAGTAAGTCCTTTAGGAGATACAAACTTATACTTAGTAGGAAATCCATATCCAAGTGCTTTAGACGCAAATGAATTTTTAAATGATAACCCTAATATGGAAGGAACAATATATTTCTGGGAACATTGGGGCGGAGGAACACATGATTTATTAAGTTATCAAGGTGGATATGGAACATATGCTTTAATAGGTGGTGGAGTGCCAGGAATGTCACATCCAACAGTTAGTGCAGCAGGATCAGCTACAAAAACACCGAAACGATTTATTCCTGTGGGACAAGGATTCTTTGTACAAGGAGATAGTAATGCAGGTAATGGATTGACAACAACGGTAGAGTTTAAAAACTCACAACGTTTATTCTTACCTGAGTATATCGCAACATTTGAATTCTCAACGTTCATGAGACCCGGAAGTACAGATGATTCTTCAAATCCAGGAGCATTTACAAATCCAGAAAATGGAGAAAATGAAAATGGAGATACAACTACAAATACTGATACTTCAGAAGATGATCCAACAACATTGGATGAAATCTATGAACAATACGGTCTTGCAAAAGATAATAGACAAAAAATACGTCTTGGATATACAAATCCAGCAGGATTTCACAGACAATTACTAATCACATCTGATAAAAGAGCCAGTGATGCAGTAGGAAGAGGTGAAGAAGGAAAATCAATTGGAGTTACAAGTGATGATATGTATTGGTTCTTAGAAAATGACAAATATGTAATTCAATCGATATATAAATTCCATGATGATAGAGAAGTTGCTTTAGGATTCACATCATTAAATGGTGGTGTTGGTACAATCAATATTGATCACTTAGAAAACATAGACAGTGAATTAGAAATTTATATAAAAGATCTACAGACAGGAACAACGCACGATTTAAGAGCAAGTGACTTTAGTGTAACGCTTCCTGCAGGTGAAACAAATGATCGCTATGCATTAGTATTTGAGCCAGAAAATACATTAAGTATCAATGATGAAATTCTTCAAAATGGAATCACAATGTATACAGATACTGAAACGAAGGAAGTTGTAATTACAAACAATACGGATATTCAGTTAGAAGGTATTGATATGCATTCAATTCTAGGACAACGAATACTTTCGTTAAAAGAAGGAATGAATACAAATACAATTCGAATTCCAATTAAAGACAAAGCAAGTGGTATATACATTATAAGTATCTATTCTGAAAAAGGAAAAATTAGTAAAAAACTAGTCGTCCAATAACACAGAAACGAACTCATAAAAAAAGACCACTTGAAAACCAAGTGGTCTTTTTTTGTTTAACACATTACAATTCAATGAAATTCATTAATTTCGCAAATCCAATATACAGCAGAAAAAATGGCTAATAAATTTAGAGAATACAAAGGATTAGACTTACCGGTAGTTGCAGACGAAATACTTAACTATTGGGAAGAAAACAACATCTTTGAAAAAAGTATAAGTTCACGAGAAGGCGCTGAATCGTTCGTGTTTTTCGAAGGACCACCATCAGCAAACGGATTACCAGGAATTCATCACGTATTAGCCAGAGCGATTAAAGATATTTTCTGTCGTTACAAAACACAAAAAGGATATCAAGTAAAACGTAAGGCAGGTTGGGATACACACGGACTTCCAATAGAACTTGGTGTGGAAAAAGAACTCCAAATCACGAAAGAAGATATTGGAAAAAAAATCACCATTGAAGAATACAATGAAGCGTGTAAAAAAGCAGTAATGCGTTACACAGATATCTGGAACAACATGACGCGCAGAACTGGATACTGGGTTGATATGGAAACGCCATACATCACATACAAATCCAAGTATATGGAAAGCGTTTGGTGGTTGCTAAAGCAAATCTATGCCAAAGAATTAATGTACAAAGGATACACAATCCAGCCATACTCGCCAAAAGCAGGGACAGGATTAAGTTCGCATGAATTAAACCAACCTGGAACGTATCAAGATGTAACGGATACAACAGTTGTTGCACAATTTAAAACGATCAAAGAAACATTGCCAGAAGCGTTACAAAGCGTAGCAGGAGATGTACATTTCTTAGCATGGACAACAACACCTTGGACATTACCATCTAACACAGCATTAACGGTTGGACCAAAAATTGACTATGTAGTTGTAAAAACGTTCAATCAATACACATTTGAACCAATCAATGTAGTATTGGCTAAAAACTTAGTTGGAAAGCAATTTGCAGGTAAAAAATTCAAAAACGTAGAAACAGAAGAAGAATTAACTTCATACAAACAAAACGATAAAAAAATACCATACTTAGTAACTACCGAGCACAAAGGAAAAGACTTAGTAGGAATCAAATATGAGCAACTATTAGAGTATGCATTGCCATATGAAAATGCTGAACATGCATTTAGAGTTATCTCGGGTGATTTCGTAACTACGGAAGACGGAACAGGAATTGTACACACGGCGCCTACTTTCGGACAAGATGATGCATTAGTAGCCAAAGAAGCAATACCAGAAGTTCCGCCATTATTAGTCTTAGATGAAAATGACAATCCTGTACCTTTAGTAGATTTACAAGGGAAATTTAGACCAGAATTAGGCGAATTTGGAGGTAAATATGTCAAAAATGAGTACTATGCAGATGGTGAAGCGCCTGAAAAATCAGTTGATGTCGAATTAGCCATCAAGCTAAAAACAGAAAACAAAGCATTCAAAGTAGAAAAGTATGTCCATAGTTATCCAAACTGCTGGCGTACGGACAAACCAATACTATACTATCCATTAGACTCATGGTTTATAAAAATTACGGATGTAAAAGATAGAATGTACGACTTAAATCAAACGATCAACTGGAAACCAAAATCAACGGGAGAAGGACGTTTTGGAAACTGGATTGCTGGTGCAAATGATTGGAACTTATCTCGTTCTCGATTCTGGGGAATTCCTTTACCAATATGGCGTACGGAAGACGGAAAAGAAGAATTAATGATTGGTTCGTTAGCCGAATTAAAATCTGAAATCCAAAAAGCAATTGATGCTGGCGTGGAAACAGAAGATGTATATGCTTCGTTTGAAGCTGGAAACATGTCTGAGGAAAACTATGATAAAGTAGACTTACACAAACATATTGTTGATAAAATCACGTTAGTTTCACCTTCTGGACAACCAATGAAGCGCGAAAGTGACTTAATTGATGTTTGGTTCGATTCTGGTTCAATGCCGTATGCACAATGGCATTATCCGTTTGAAAACAAAGAAAAAATAGACAACAACGAAAGCTATCCTGCAAACTTCATTGCCGAAGGAGTAGATCAAACACGTGGTTGGTTCTATACGCTTCACGCGATAGGTTCCATCGTATTTGATTCGGTAGCCTATAAAAATGTAGTATCAAATGGTTTAGTACTAGACAAAAACGGGCAAAAAATGTCTAAACGTCTAGGGAATGCAGTCGATCCATTTACAACATTAGACACATATGGAGCTGATGCAACACGTTGGTATATGATATCAAATGCAAATCCTTGGGACAATTTAAAATTTGACTTAGAAGGAATTGCAGAAGTTCGCCGTAAATTCTTTGGAACGTTGTACAACACGTATTCGTTCTTCTGTTTATACGCAAACATTGACAATTTCTGCTACAGCGAAAAAGAGATTCCACTAACAGAACGTCCAGAAATCGATCGTTGGATACTTTCAGAATTGCATACACTCATCAAAAATGTAGATCAATTCTATGCTGAGTACGAACCAACGCGTGCTGCCAGAGCAATCTCTGAATTTGTACAAGAACTCTTAAGTAACTGGTTTGTTCGACTAAGCAGAAGAAGATTCTGGAAAGGTGATTATGAATTTGATAAAATATCTGCATACCAAACATTATATACATGTATGCTAAATGTTGCCAAATTAGGAGCGCCAATTGCGCCTTTCTATATGGACAGACTTTACAAAGACTTAACGAAAGCAACAAATACAGAAAACTTTGAAAGTGTACATTTGGCTAAGTTTCCAACATACGATGAAGCATTCATTGACAAATCGTTAGAACGTAAAATGGAAAATGCGCAAACAATATCTTCCTTAGTATTATCGTTAAGAGCTAAAGAAAAGATAAAAGTGCGTCAACCATTACAACGAATCATGATTCCTGTGTTGGATGCGCAAACAAAAGAGGAAATTTTGGCTGTAGCCGAATTAATAAAATCTGAAGTAAACGTCAAAGAAATTGAATTACTAGATGATGCTTCAGGAATATTAGTAAAGCAAATAAAGCCAAACTTTAAAGTTTTAGGGCCTAAATTTGGGAAAGATATGAAAGCAGCTGCAGCTGTAATCATGCAATTTGGACAAGAAGAAATAGCCGAAATTGAAAAAACAGGGAAAATCCCCGTAATAATTAACGGAAAAAACAGTACATTAGACATAACAGAAGTGGAAATCACTTCTCAAGATATCGAAGGTTGGTTAGTTGCCAATTCGGGAGGAATAACTGTAGCGTTAGATGTAACAATCAATGAAGAATTACGTAAAGAAGGAATTGCAAGAGAACTTGTAAACAGAATCCAAAACTTACGTAAAGATTCAGGGTTTGAAGTCACAGATAAAATACATGTATCACTACAAAAAGATGAACATTTAGTAAATGCTATAGAAGCTAATTTGGCGTATATAAAAGTAGAAACGCTTACAGAAAAATTAGAATTTGTAGATCAATTAGAAAATGGAATAGAAATTGCTTTCGATGACATAAATACCATATTATTTATTAAAAAAATGTAACACATCATGGAAGAAACTAAAATAAGATACTCAGACAATCATCTTGAAGAATTCAAAGTAATTATTCAAGAAAAAATAGATCAAGCTAATAAAGATTTAGGATTGTTAAAAAGTTCATATATGAACGATCACAACAATGGTACAGAAGATACTTCTCCAACATTCAAAGCTTTTGAAGAAGGTTCTGTAACGATGTCAAAGGAAAAGAATATGCAATTGGCTATTCGACAAGAAAAATTTATTCGTGACCTAAAAAATGCAATCATTCGTATTGAGAATAAAACATACGGAATTTGCAGAGTTACTGGTAAGCTAATCAATCCTGAGCGTCTTAAACTAGTTCCACATGCTACACTAAGTATTGAAGCAAAAAACATGCAAAAATAAACGCATTACATCATAAAAAAGCGCTCATTGAGCGCTTTTTTAGTTTATACCTTTTTAAATTGTTTATCGATTAGTTTCTCTTTTTCCAAAGTATAGTAGGTATTTTTCGTTAAGAATTTTTGAAGCCTTGGAAAAAAATTAGAAAAATAGATGCGGTTTTAGTTTTCGATAGAAAAACTAAAAACACCTCTGGAAAAACGCATTTTCTTTTGTTTCTGTTTTCTTTGTGCGAGCAAAGAAATCGAAGATTCATGAATTCTTATTTAAGAAAGTAGAAATTACATGAACTAAAATGAAAATTAGAAGTACTATAGTTGATTATTAAGTTCACTTTTATTAATGTGTAATTATTTAGATGCAAAAAACATTATATATATTAACTTTATTCATAACAACATGTTGTATTGCCCAAAAAGTAACACAACAAACGGTTTCTATCCATGAAATAGATGAAATCCGAATCAATACGGACAAAATATTTCAACTCAATATTATCAGTACAAACGATAAAGTCATCAAGATTGAAACAAAAATGGAAGGTGAATATTATCGAGATTTAAATATCATAACTTCAACTAAGCATAAACAAATACTACTCTCGTGTGAATTAGCAGAAGATTTTGAAATTCCAAACGACAAACTAAGCGCGCACAAAGTCTTTTCAGTTACCATGGACATCTACATTCCAGAAAAACTAAAAGTACAGCTAGAAGGTGATGGAACGCAAGTTCATGTAAAAGGAAGCTATAAGCGATTCTTGGCAATTCTTATCTCTGGAAACTTTACACTAACTGATTTTATTAGTGAAGCTAAAATTCAAACCAAAAAGGGAAACATTCATTACATAAATCAAAAAATGCCTTCCTTAGAAACAAATACAAATCAGCATGCAATCTTCTACGAAAAAGGAAAAAAAATAGAATTAAAATCTGACAATGGAAAGATTACATATTCTGTTGATAAAGCGTAAAATATTCTTATTTTAGCCAATTATTAGAATTTTCAAAACCAAACGGAAATTTACGACACATGTCATTAAAAAAAGCTATTGGAATCATTGTTTTGGTCTTACTTATCGATCAAATCAGTAAAATATACATCAAAACAAACTTTGCCTTAGGTGAATACGTAGACGTTTTTGGATGGTTTAAAATCCTCTTTGTAGAAAACAGAGGAATGGCTTGGGGCGTAGAACTGCCTGGAAGTCATGGAAAACTATTTCTAACCTTATTTCGATTATTTGCAATTTCTGCAATTGGTTATTGGTTACATAACGAAGTAAAGAAAAAGGCTTCACGTGTGCTTATCATTGCAATAGCACTCATCTTTGCTGGCGCTTTCGGAAACATTATTGATTCTGTATTCTATGGAATCATATTCAGTGCAAGTCCTCAAGGTGGCGGTGTAGCAACATATTTACCTGAAGCTGGCGGATATGCACCTGTATTTCACGGACATGTAGTAGATATGTTCTACTTTCCAATGATCAATACCACATGGCCAGAATGGTTACCGTGGATTGGTGGCGATAAATTTACCTTCTTTGACCCTGTATTTAACGTTGCAGACTCTGCAATTACTATTGGAGTTTTATTGTTGCTTATTTTTAACAAAAGAGCATTTCCTAAGAAGGAGAAAGCGATTGAGGTGAGTTAGGTTTTTTATTATCTAAGTCTTCTTATATCTATTTGACCAAGCTTTATTTTGTGCTTCTTTTTTGTTGGAAAACTGGTAAACCCAGGTCTACTAATTATACTTCTTGATTTGTGATAATAAGCACTTAAAATAGAAGTTAGTAGTAATTGTAATGGAAGGTGATAATCATTTTCACTACTAATTTCAAAAGCCACGTAATCTGCTTTTTTATTAAAATTATCTTCACTGTTAGGTCTTTTTTTAAAAACACAAAAGTTGTCAAGTGTTAATATTTGTCCTATACATTGATCAAATGTTAGATCAACATGCCTTTTTTTAATTAATATCTAAATGATTCTCAATTAACTTTCCTTTTTCTGAAGTATAGAAAAGTTTTTGCGTTAAAAATTTTTGAAGCCTTGGAGAAAATTTAGGAGAAACTTTTCGGTTTTAGTTTTCCAACGAGAAAACTAAAAATACCTGCCAGAAAAATTCCTTTTCTTTTGTTTCTTTTCTTTGGGAAAGCAAAGAAAACGAAAATGGGAAGAAAAAATAACCGAAAAGTGGAACTGCGAAGTATAGCTTCAAGCATGAGCGAATGAGCGAATGATGCGTAGCAATTTCCTATAGATCGTCTTGACTTTTTTGGTTCGTTTTTGTGTTAAGACAAAAATGAACGTTACTAAAAAGATTCTTATGGAACTGTTTTATTATGGATAGAAAGAACAACTAACCTAATAGATTCCTGCCTACGCAGGAATGACAGAATAATGTCATTGAACTGAGTCAAAAGTAAAAGTCTCTTCAGGTGTTACACAAAAATCCAAACCAATATCAGTTGCATCAACGTCAAACAAAGTTTCTTCAGGAGGGAAAAATGACAAACCAACCTTAATAACATCGGGTTTACAATCGGCTAAAAAACGATCGTAAAACCCTTTTCCATAACCAATTCTATTTCCTTTCGTATCATATGCTAGTAAAGGCACAAAAACCACATCAATCTTACTAGAAGGAACTTCAATACCATCAATAGGTTCAGGAATATTGTAAGCATTCTTTTTAATAACGGTGTTATCTGTAAGTAGAAAATGTGTCAACGAATTATCTTCAAAATTACTTTGAGACAGGATAATATCTTTGTCTTTTCCCGCAAGGATATTTAAAATAAATTCGGTGTCAATCTCTTTATGTTCGGCAATTGTGAGAAACAAATGATAATAGCGTTTCTCCCAAATAGGAAGTTGCAACAATCGATTGGCAATTGCCAAGCTAAAATCATCTAACTGTTGTGGAGTTAGTGCATTTCGCAATGCTTTATACTTCTTTCGTATGGCAGATTTAGACATAATAACAATTTTAACACAAAAATAAAGATTGTAACTTGTATATACTTTTGTTTTTGGAATAATTGCAATTAACTTTGTTAACAGCATTCTATTGAAAAGAACAAATAAACAGTAAAACACAATCTCAATACTAAAACCTCAGTACTCATTACTAACTAATGACCGAAGAACTCCAACTACAACTCAAAACGATTCCAACCAATCCTGGCGTTTATCAATACTATGATAAAGACGGAAAAATTCTGTATGTCGGGAAAGCAAAGAATCTAAAAAAAAGAGTGTCTTCTTATTTCAATAAAAATCATGATTATGGAAAGACAAAAGTGTTGGTCAAAAAAATTGTTTCCATCAAGCATATTGTTGTGGCAACAGAAACTGATGCATTATTGCTAGAAAATAATCTCATCAAAAAATACCAGCCACGATATAATGTATTACTAAAAGATGACAAATCGTATCCGTGGATTTGTATCAAAAATGAACGTTTTCCAAGAGTATTTCAAACCCGTAGAATGATCAAAGATGGTTCGGAATACTTTGGTCCATATACAAGTGTAAAAACGGTTCGCATTCTATTAGATTTAATTAAAGGATTATATCCGTTACGAACATGTAATTACGATTTATCACAAGAAAAAATAAACGCAGGCAAATACAAAGTTTGTTTAGAATATCACTTAGGAAACTGCAAAGGTCCGTGTGAAGGTTTTCAAACAATTCACAGTTATGATGAAGAAATCAAGGCGATTCGCGAAATTCTAAAAGGAAACTTCAAAGATTCATTGCAGCAATTCAAAGAACAAATGAAAGCGCATGCAATTGCTATGGAATTTGAAGATGCACAAAAAGTCAAAGAAAAAATAGAAATTCTAGAAAACTATCAAGCGAAATCAACAATTGTAAATCCAAAAATCAGCAATGTAGATGTGTTTTCTATTGTAACTGATGAAAGTTTTGGTTACATCAACTACTTACAACTTTCATTAGGTTCTATTGTGCGTTCGCATACCATGGAAATTAAAAAGAAACTAGACGAAACAGACAAAGACTTACTAGAATTAGCAATCACGGAAATTCATCAACGTTTCAAAACGAACTCTAAAGAATTGTACGTTCCTTTTGAAGTGGAATTAGGAGAAAAATTTAAAATCACGATTCCGAAACTTGGCGACAAAAAACACATCTTAGACTTATCGCTGCGAAATGCGAAATATCACAGAATGGAGCGTTTCAAGCAAATCAAACTAACGGATCCGGACAAGCATGTAAATCGAATAATGATGCAAATGCAAAAAGATTTACGTTTATCTTCAGAACCACGACATATTGAATGTTTTGATAACTCTAACATTCAAGGGACACATCCAGTGGCGGCTTGTGTGGTTTTCAAAAACGGAAAACCTAGTAAAAAAGAATACAGACATTTCAATATAAAAACGGTTGTTGGTCCAGATGATTTTGCTTCTATGGAAGAAGTAGTGTATCGCAGATACAAAAGATTATTAGACGAGAAGCAACCTTTGCCACAATTAATTGTCATTGATGGTGGAAAGGGACAACTATCTTCCTCGTTAAAAAGTTTAGATGCGTTAGGTTTACGCGGAAAAATAGCAATCATCGGAATTGCAAAGCGTTTAGAAGAAATTTATTACCCAGGTGATTCAATTCCACTATATTTAGATAAAAAAAGCGAATCACTCAAAATCATACAACACTTACGAAATGAAGCGCATCGATTTGGAATTACGTTTCATAGAAATAAAAGAAGTAATACTGCGTTAAATTCAGAGTTGGAAACCATTGCTGGAATTGGCGAAAAAACAATACTAGAATTACTAAAGAAATTTAAATCTGTCAAACGAATTGCAGCTGCTTCTCGTGAAGAAATTGCTGCAGTAATTGGCGATAGTAGAGCAAAAAAAATATACGATAACTTTCATAAAAAATAAGTTGCTACTAATGAACAAGTGGATCTATATCTGCATATTATTAATAAGTATCTCTTTTGTTTCAGCACAGACTGAAAAAAAGAAGCAAGACTATACTGTAGGTTTGGTCTTAAGTGGCGGTGGTGCAAAAGGCTTGGCACATATTGGAACGCTTAAAATCATTGACAGTTTAGGAATTCGTGTTGATTACATTGGAGGAACAAGTATGGGCGCAATCATAGGCTCGTTATATGCTTCAGGATATTCTGGAAATCAAATTGATTCTATCTTCCGAAATACAAACTTTGATGTTTTAATTCAGGATGAATTACCGAGATCTGTAAAAACATTCTACGAAAAAGAAGATGCCGAACGATATGCGATTACATTGCCGTTTGATAAATTTAAGGTTTCTTTTCCGTCGTCTATTTCCAAAGGACAAAATGTATACAACAAGCTAGCACAACTATTATTACATGTAAAAGATATCAATGATTTCAATAAGCTGCCAATTCCGTTTCTGTGTATTGCTTCAGACATTGAAAAAGGAGAACAAGTTATTTTAGACGAAGGATATTTGCCAGATGCAATTACGGCAAGTGGTGCGTTTCCATCACTATTTGAACCTATCAGAATGGGTAATCGATTGCTAATTGATGGTGGCGTCACAAATAACTATCCGATTGACGAGATTAAAGCAAAAAATCCAGATATCATTATTGGTGTTGATGTGCAAGCTGGTTTGGCAGGACGCGAAAAATTAAAATCTGCGACAGGTATTCTATCTCAAATAAACAACTTTCGTACAATTAATGACATGAAGACGAAAAGCAAAAAAACAGATGTTTACATTCGTCCAAACATTGAAGGTTTTACAGTCATATCTTTTGACAAAGGAAGCGAACTCATTAAAAGTGGAGAAGAAGCAGGAAGAGCAAACCAAAAAGCATTACAAGAAATTGCCGCAAAACAACAGCGAAAGCCAAAAAGAGCACGAGTTTCTATACAAGATTCTATCAATATTAACTATGTTCACTTGCGTGGAAATGATAAATACACACGATCGTATGTGCGTGGAAAACTGCGTTTCAGAACACCAAGTAAAATCTCGTTCAAAAAATTTACAGAAGGAATCAGTAACCTAGCAGCCACTGGAAACTTTACGGGAATTCGTTACAAAACATGGAAAAATGAAGATGGAACGGAAGATATAATTCTCAACTTACGTGAAGCGCCAAGTACTACTTTTTTACGATTAGCAGCACACTATGACGATGTCTACAAAACGGCAGGGTTAATCAATGTAACTAAGAAAAACATACTCTTCAATAATGATGTAGCTTCGCTCGATTTTATCATTGGTGACAACATTCGATACAATTTTGAGTACTATATTGATAAAGGATACTATTGGAGTATTGGAGTAAAATCTCGATTCAATAAGTTTGAAAAAGGCGTAAATTATGATTTAATAAGTGATGATACTACAAATCCAGAATTAAACAGGATTGACATTGAAGTATCCGATTTTACGAATCAACTTTACATACAAACGGTTTTACGAGAAGAATTTGTATTTGGAATTGGAGCAGAACACAAACGTTTAAAAGTTACTTCTGAAACGATAAGTCCATCTGGTCAAGACAAAACGATATTTGAAAAAAGTGACTTCCTAAGTACATTCGGATTCTTAAAACTAGATACGTATAATAACAAATACTTTCCATCAGATGGATTGTTCTTTTCAGGAGATTTTCATTGGTATCTCTATTCGTCAGACTTCACCAATGATTTTGACTTATTCTCGTTAGCAAAAGCTAAAATAGGATATGCAACACCAATAGTTGGCGATTTATCTGTTAACATTACTTCTGAAGGAGGATTTAAAATTGGAGATACATCTGTATCTTCATTAGACTATGTTTTAGGAGGTTTTGGAAACAACTATATCAACAATTACATTCCATTCTTAGGATACGATTTTCTAGGTTTTGAAGGAGATAGCTTTGTAAAAGGTAGTGTGACGTTAGATTATAAATTTTTTGAAAAACATCACTTTAATATTACGGCTAACTACGCAAATGTAGGTGACAATATATTTGATTCAGGAGAATGGTTTAGTAAACCAGATTTTAATGGATATGGTGTAGGATATGGTTTAGAAACTTTCTTTGGACCAGTACAAATAAAATACTCTTGGACACCAGATGTCAAAAAAGATCAACTATTCTTTAGTTTTGGATTTTGGTTCTAAATACTTCAATAGTAAATAATTCGAGAGCTAGAAACCTTTGAAATCTCTAAATAATTCCGATATTTGTGTACGGACGAAAAAATGATCCGTTAAATTCAAACTAAAAAGAGTACATGAAGCCTTTTTGGAACGACTTACTAGCACACTTACACTATCTT
Organism: Kordia sp. E; assembly: GCF_056033805.1. Classification (NCBI taxonomy): domain Bacteria; kingdom Pseudomonadati; phylum Bacteroidota; class Flavobacteriia; order Flavobacteriales; family Flavobacteriaceae; genus Kordia; species Kordia sp. E. The sequence goes on along the minus strand of NZ_JBRASR010000002.1, from coordinate 677,169 downwards.
ATCAAACGAAACCCTGAATAAGAGAGCGTTGTTTTTTTGCTAAATGTGAACTAAATTCTTCACATTTTTCTATATCTTATCACATCATTTTTACGATTACAAAAAAATAACAATATGCCTTTTTATCATAAACTAGGAAATATTCCACCTAAAAGACACACGATATTTAGAAAACCAAACGGTGATTTATACTACGAACAACTTTTTGGAACTATTGGTTTCGACGGAATGTCCACAAACAGTTATCACGAACACAGACCAACACAAGTAAAAGAAATACGCAAACAATACAGCGTTGCGCCAAAAATTGCGAAAGCAAACAACATTCAATCGTATCGCTTACGCGGATTTCAAGTAGCACCTGAACAAGATTACTTAGACAGTAGAAAAATAGTGTTGACAAACAGTGATTGCAATATCATTTTGGCTGCGCCGAAAGAATCAACTCGCGAATATTTCTATAAAAATACAGATGCTGATGAGCTCATCTTCATTCACAAAGGAACAGGGAAACTCCGCACAATGCTTGGAAATCTTGATTTCAAATATGGAGATTACTTATTAGTTCCACGCGGAATCATATACAAAATAGACTTCGATACAGATGATAACAGATTATTCATTGTAGAATCGTATCGACCAATATACACGCCAAAACGTTACAGAAACTGGTTTGGTCAACTCTTAGAACACTCACCATTCTGTGAACGCGATCTTAGAAGACCAGAAGAATTAGAAACCTATAACGAAAAAGGTGATTTCCTCATCAAAGTAAAAAAACAAGGCGATATTTTTGAAATGGTCTATGCAACACATCCTTTTGATGTTATTGGATACGATGGTTACAACTATCCGTATGCGTTTTCAATTCATGATTTTGAACCAATCACAGGGCGAATTCACCAACCACCACCAGTACATCAAACATTTGAAACGGATGCGTTTGTAATATGTTCGTTTGTACCGAGATTATACGATTATCATCCAGAAAGTATTCCAGCACCATATAATCACAGTAACATTGACAGTGATGAGGTTTTATACTATGTTGATGGAGATTTCATGAGTAGAAACGACATTGAAGCAGGACATATTTCGTTGCATCCGGCAGGAATTCCACACGGACCGCACCCAGGAGCTGCAGAACGAAGTATTGGAAAAACAGAAACAGAAGAATTAGCTGTAATGGTAGATACATTCAAGCCATTGCAAGTGACAGAAGAAGCAATGAAAATTGCGGATGAAGATTATTACAAATCTTGGTTAGAAAATAGTGAACACTGATGACACACAAAACTAAAATTGCAACGCACATACGAGCAATGTGGTAAATACAATTGATTATTTACACAGAAAACTCAAACAAATTGCGAATGCACTAAAAAAACAAAAAGATGGCAGCAGAAATAAAAAACTTAAAAGATTTACAAAATACAGAATACGGACTCAAAAAATTATTTGAAGACGCACAAGATTTTCTTCCATTACTTGGAACAGACTATGTAGAATTATATGTTGGAAATGCAAAACAATCAGCGCACTTCTATAAAACAGCTTTCGGTTTTCAATCTGAAGCTTATGCTGGATTAGAAACAGGAATGAAAGACAGAGTTTCATATGTATTAAAGCAAGATAAAATTCGATTAGTCTTAACAACGCCACTTGGAAAAGGTGGAGAAATTAACGAGCACATTGATTTGCATGGTGACGGCGTAAAAGTTGTTGCACTTTGGGTAGAAGATGCTACTAAAGCATTTGAGGAAACGACCAAAAGAGGCGCAAAACCATACATGGAACCAACTAGAGAAGAAGATGAAAATGGGTATGTAGTACGTTCAGGAATTTATACATATGGAGAAACAGTTCACATCTTTGTAGAACGTAAAAACTACAACGGAATCTTTTTACCAGGTTATAAAAAATGGGAGTCTCACTACAATCCTGAGCCAGTTGGACTAAAATTTATCGATCACATGGTAGGTAATGTAGGTTGGGGGAAAATGAAAGAATGGTGCGATTTCTATGCGAAAATAATGGGCTTTGCGCAAATTATCTCGTTTACAGATGATGATATTTCTACAGAATTCACCGCATTAATGAGTAAAGTGATGAGTAACGGAAATGGTAGAATCAAATTTCCAATCAACGAACCAGCAGAAGGAAAAAAGAAATCACAAATAGAAGAGTACCTAGATTTTTATAATGGTGCTGGTGTACAACACATTGCAGTTGCTACGGATAATATCATTGAAACGGTTTCACAAATGCGCGAAAGAGGCGTAGAGTTCTTATACGTTCCTGAAACGTATTATGATGACTTATTAGAAAGAGTTGGTGACATTGATGAAGATATTAATGAATTAAGAAAACACGGAATCTTAATTGATAGAGATGAAGAAGGTTATCTATTACAAATCTTTACAAAAACAATTGTAGACAGACCAACAATGTTCTTTGAAGTAATTCAGCGTAAAGGAGCACAATCATTCGGAGTAGGAAACTTCAAAGCACTATTTGAAGCGATTGAAAGAGAACAAGAAGCGCGCGGAACATTATAAAATAAAAATTATCAAAAACGTACACTGAGCAATGTCGAAGTGTACGTTTTTATATAAATTTCTCTCCAAAAAAATACAACATGACTAGAGAAGAATTACTAGCTGCCATAGACAAAAAATATTTGGATATGGGACAAGATCCTGATGTGCATCTTTCAGGGTTATTACACGCAGAACCTATGAAATATTGGGATTTCATTCAATTAGATGCACTCTTAGGATTACAAACGCAACGTACACAATTACCAGATGAAATGGTTTTCATCATGTATCATCAAATCAATGAATTGGTTTTTAAGATGATTTTGTGGGAAATGCAACAAATATCACATACGGAAAACATTGAACCAGATAAATTTGTGATGCATTTGATGCGTATCAGTCGTTATTTTGATATGCTTTCCAACTCATTTGACATTATGGGCGACGGAATGGAAGTAGAACAATACATGAAATTCCGTGACACATTAACGCCTGCAAGTGGTTTTCAGTCAGCGCAATACCGTAAAATTGAAATTGCTTCCACAGAATTAATAAATCTAATAGATTACAGATTTAGAACTACAATTGATCGTGAAACGCCATATTTACACGCATATAACAATATGTATTGGCAAGTTGCAGGGAATGATCATAAAACTGGGAAACGCAGTAAATTGATGGTCAACTTTGATGATAAGTATAAAAAAGAACTTATCGGATGGATGAAAGAATACAATACAATCAATCTTTGGACAAAATTCAAGCAATTGCCTAGAGACTACCAAAACAATAAAAGTTTAATTAATGCAATGCGTCATTATGATCATACGGTAAATATAAGTTGGGTAATGCATCATTATCATGCGGCTGGAAAATATATAAACTCTGAAAAAGGAAATGCAGAAGCTACAGGCGGAAGCGATTGGCAAAAATATATGCATCCTAAATATCAAAAAAGAATCTTTTTTCCTCAATTATGGAGTGAAGAAGAGCTGAAAAATTGGGGAATTACCAATTTGGAAGGCTATAAAACGATAGAATAACCAAAAAACACAAAACTAAAAACTGTCAAAATGTTGAATATTTCTCAGTAAAATGAAAAATTTATTGAATATTCATTAAAAAACATCGACGAAATACAGTTGTGAATATAAAAATACTGTTAAAGTCAAATACTGTGCTTGCATAGTATAAATCTCGTCATATATTTGCAGTGCAAAAGCGAGTGGTTTCCTTTTGCGACTTTAAGAAAAGAAATTTTTCATAATTTAAAGTTTTGGTTGGTTAATAAATAAAGAAAAGCTCGATCCTATGATCGGGCTTTTTTTATGTCTTCTTTTAAAGTAAATATGGGAAAATATTGAGTATTGTGTAGTAAAAAAACCATTTTATTGCGAATTCACTAAAAAACATAGACAAACTACCATTGTGAGCATAAAAATACTGTTAAAGTAAAATACTATGCTTGCATAATATAATTCTCGTCATATATTTGCAGTGCAAAAGCGAGTGGTTTCCTTTTGCGACTTTAAGAAAAGAAATTTTTCATAATAAAGTTTTGGTTGGTTAATAAAAAAAGAGCTCGATCTACGGATCGAGTTTTTTTTTACTTAATTTTTTATTTGAAGCAATGCTACGTACAAAAGGCTGTCTAACATATTATTAGACAGCCTTTTTCATCATTCAATTGTTAGAAATTATATTTGAATTGTTGGACAAAATCTAGTATCTCTAGTTCCTGTCCCAGTACCTGTACATGTTACTGTTACTCCACAGTTAACAGGACATGTATTCGCACATGTATTTGCACATGTTGCAACTTCTGTAGGGCAACAAGAGTGTCCGTGACACGTAAATGTTCCTCCACCGTTAAGTTGGTCTTGTCTTAATTGAGAAATAGTTGATTTTCTAATTCCCAATTTTTGAAATTTTTGTTTTTTCATGATTGATGAATATTAAAATGATTCCTACTCTATAAGCTTTTCGGATTCCGCTATGTAAAAAGGCAACTGTTCGTAATTTGATGTATTTGATTGAAATAAATTACCTAAACATTAAGCTGGACAATATCTAGATTCTGGACAGATGTCTGTTGGAGATATTGTTCCACATAAAGGATGACATGTATTGGCACAAGTATTAGCGCAGGTAGCAGCTTCTGTTGGACAACACGAATTACCATGACAGGTAAATGTTCCTCCACCGTTAAGTTGGTTTTGTCTTAATTGAGAAATAGTTGATTTTCTAATTCCTAATTTTTGAAATTTTTGTTTTTTCATGATTAATGAATATTAAAATAATTCCTACTCTATAAGCTTTTCGGATTCCGCTATGTAAAAAAGCAACTGTTCGTAATTTTGATTGATGAGAAAAAAATTATAAATGTTATCTAATTGATGTTTAGATAGTTCAGTTGCTGTTTTTTTGATTTAATTGATGGTGACGCTTAATTTTAAAAAGTACATTGATTTGCTGCATTGCTACATTCTGTTGGAAATCCATTTCTGCGTCTTCCAAATTCTGGAGAATTTCCAATACCATTTGCGACAGCTAAAATTCCTCTAGTATTCAAAATGTTTGTCCAGTATATTCCTCCAGATACATCAGGTTCTCTTAATAATAAACCTCTGTAAGCGATATACACTTTCTTGTTAATTTGATGACTCGTAATATTATTTCTGCTTAAAAAATTAAGGTATCGAGAGTTCCATTTCTGGCTTGCTTCAGACGATGTAATGAATCCTTTTGCTAATCCTCCAAATTGTTGAGTATTCAAAATATTAATCCAGTAACCTACAACACCTGCATTTTCAGGACAGCGCTCTAAGTATGATAAATACGCAAGTCTTACAACACAATGCGCATCAATAGATGGTGGATTGGGAATATTTGGCGGTCTAAAATCAGGATTAAAGGGAATTCCACCTTGAATACTTTTACTGTTTGTAATTGTATCTTCTGGTTCAGCTGTAACTTCTTCTGTTTGACAACCTGTAATATATACTGATACTACAATCATTGAGAAGACAAGCACGAAATAGCGCGATTTTAAAAATAGTTTCTTCATAACATTAAATTTTTTTGAATTGATTCCTACTCTATTCAGGTTTTTCGGATGCGACCTATCTCGATCAAGACAATTCAAAGTTATGTAGCACTATTTCTCAAAACAAACGAAGTATTTTCAGATTTATAAATTTGTGCATATCTAGCGTGAGAAGTATAAAAAAACCACCTACACATTACATGTAGATGGTTTTCTTTTAAGATAAATTAGTATTATTCTTTTATAACAGTTTTGATTTGTGTGTGTTTTCCGTTTATAATTTCAAAAAAATACATTCCTTTAGATAGTTGTGAAGTATCTATAGTGTACAAAACATTACCGTTTTTTGCATTAGAATTAATTGCATTATAGCTTTTCACTTTTATTCCTTGTTTATTAAAAACATTAACCTGTATAGGATTTTGCTTTGAAGAAATAGTACTTGAAGCTATATTAGTATATTCAATAAATACTTGATTCACGCTAGGATTTGGATACGTTGTTACGTTAGCGTTTCTTCCAGCAGATGTAGAGCCGCTAAATGGTTTTAATGTATACTTTACAGAAGGTCCTTCAGTATAATTTTCGTTTCCATCAAGATAATCTTGGAGATTTTGATAGCGATATAAAGTAATGGTAACTCTATAATTTTGTGGGAACAAAGGAACTGTATTATGAATAAAATATGGATACAATCCTATAGGTCTGTAATTATTAATTATGTTTCTTTTAACTGGAGGAATAATTACTGGAGCCGTTACTCCCATAAATGGCTCAGAATGATCAATAGTTCCATCCGAATTTAATACAGCAAAAGTGTATCGCAATCTGAAATAAGTTACATTACGAGTCTCCGACCGAAAATCAAGAAGAACTCTAAAACCATAGTTATTACCAGGTGTGAAATGATGAATAGCCTCTGTATTTAAGGTAAATGTTTGTCTATTTGAAATGTCTTCAACTAGCAAAGTCATATTTGAAATATCATCTGCTGGAGTTTGAATAACAGTTTGTGCGCTTGTGTTTCCTATGAAAAATAGGAACAATGTTGTAAGTGTGAAAATTTTTAAATTCATAACAATTGAGTTTTAAAAAAAAGCCATCTATATAAAAAATCATGTAGATAGCTTTCTATTAGAGATTAAAAAGAATTATTCTTTTATGATAGTTTTGACCTGCGTTTTCCCTTCATACGAAAGTTGAACGTAGTAGGTTCCGTTTTGTAAATGTGAAGTATCTAAATTATATAAGGAGCTATTTGCTTCCGTGCTAGAATTAACCAATGTATGCTGGCTCACTTGAACTCCTTTATTATTAAAAATAACTACTTCTAAAGGGGCATTTCCGTTTGTAGTATTTGTGTGCTCTATAATGAGATGATCTATACTTGGGTTGGGATATGTAACCATTGAAGCATTTCTGTTACTTGGCAAATTATGCGCTGCATTTATATATATAACTTTCATTGATTTAACAATGAAATCATCACTTGCTGCAATGTAATCTTCATAAGATTTATACATTAATAATTCAATGGTAACCTCATAATTTGTTGGACGTATAGGATATGAGACTTTTGCTAGATACGGATAACTTCCTAAAGGTCTAGCTTCTCTTTTCTTCTTCTTCACAGGAGGAATAATAACAGGAGCTGTTGCACCTAGCATTGGGTAATCAGCAAAACTTACAGGATCAGTAGAAGATGGTATCCTTAGAAATTGACATCTTAGCCTGAAATAACTTGTAGTATGCAGTTCTGACTGATAATCCAGACTGATGTTATAAGTAATAAAATCAACTTGATGAAAAACATCATGATAATTTTCAGCGAGTAAGCTGAATTCTTGCCCTGAAGGACCATCTGTGACCAAGAGCGTTAAATCAATTTGGTTATTGATGCTCGCAGTACTGTAGGTAGACTGTGCGTTTATTTTTAACATGAAAAACAAACATAATGTGGTGAGTGTGTAAATTTTTAATTTCATAACAATAGAGTTTTAATTTATACTCAGTAAAGTATGAATATTTAAATGTTCACTACAAAAGGTAACTGTTCAGATTTATAAATTTAAACAAAATACACCTATCAATTCTTAATTTTTTTAACATAGTACGATGGATTCAGTCCCGTTTTGTTTTTAAACTCTTTAATAAAGGTTGTGGCACTTTTATAACCTATTTCTGTAGAAATTGCATGAATTGTATATGATCGAAACACAGCATCTTCTTTTAATCTTACCAAAACATAGTCAATTCTGAGTTTATTTAAGTATTGATTAAAGGATTGTTTTTCGACCGCATTTAATGCTTTTGATAAATAGGTTGTATTTGTATTGAGTAATTTTGCTGTGGTGTGCAAAGTAACATCCTGAGAAAGATAAAAATTTGTATTTTCCAATTCATGAAGCTGTTCTAAAATCGCTTTTGCTTTTTCATCTTTTATATTGGAAACCTGAGAAACTTTCTGTGTTTTTGCAGCAACTTTATTTTTTGAAATATCTTCAATAATGGCTAGAAATTTTTGTTCTTTCTGTTTGGTTTTTCTGTGATACGATAAAAAAATCAATAAAATAATTGAAAGTAAAATAATAGAGACCGTTAAAATGATGCTTTTATCAACTTGAGCCTTGGCTTTTTCATCTGTGAGTTTTTCATTTTTAATAGTGATGTCTTTTAAATCATCTGCATGTAATAAATCTTTGGCTAATGACTTTTTCTCGCTTTTCTCTTTAATAATCTCTTTTTGCTTGCTTAAGTAAAATGCTTCCTTTTCTGTATTCTTTTGAATTATGGAAATATCAATAGCAAGTTGATACATTTCTACAGTCTTATCGGTATTTGTTTTATCACCAATACGTTCAAAAATTGTATTTAAGAGCGCAATAGCTTCCTCATATTTTTCTTGTTTAAAATAGTTTTTCGCGATAAAAAAATCAGCAATGAATTTATTATTCTCCAAATCACTAAAATCACGCAACATATCTTTTCCATCTTTCAAAAAACCGAGTGATTTATGGTAACGTCCTTTCCTATAATAAATATGACCTAAATTAATATTGAAAAAACCTTCGTGTTTTTTATCTTTTATAGCTCTGCTAAATTGAATTCCTTTATTGTTCGTTTGTTCAGCCTCTTCAACTCTACCTAGTTCGGAAAGCGTTAGACCTTTGCCTAAAGTTGCGCTTAAGTACGTTTCATTATATTGAGGAAAAGTAGCACTATCTTTCTCTTTTACAATAGTTAAAATAGCATTAAAACTTTTCAGCGCATCTTCAAACTGACGTAATTTTAAGCGTGTATTTGCAATATTTGTCAAACATAAAATCTCATAGGGCGAATCTTCCATAAGGTTTGACAATTCCTTTGCTGCCAAATAAGATTTTAATGATTCATCATAATCTCCTATTACATACAAGGAATTTCCTAATAACGTATTACTAGAAATACCTTGAAGTGTATCCTGTAATTTAGCAGCCAATTTTACAGATAAATTTCCATATCGTATAGTTTGATTATAATCAGGTATAAAATAATATATATATGCCATTTGAAAACTGGAAAAATATTGAATTTTATAATCCTCTTGTTTTTTTCCTCTTTCGAGAAAAATATTGCAATAGGCTAACCCCAAAATTGTATCCTTTTTTTCATCAAAAGTATCTTGAATCATTTCCTCAATCTTATCAATAGAATCAGATTCTGAAATAAAATCTCGTACCTTTTCAGTAATTAACGTGTCAAGTTTGATACTTGATTCTTGTGCCTTTGTTTTAGTAGGGAGAAATATAAAAGCACACAAAAAAATATAAAATAATGCCTGAACTCTAATGGTTGATAGTATCCAATGAATATGTGTAATCATAATATATGTTTGTAAGAAGTCGGCTCGTAAAGTCATCAGAAATATACAATATATTCTTGAATGATATATTTGTCAACTATTATTTTTACAGTTAAAAATTATAACTCATACATACAGGCTGTAAAATTTAGAGGCTACATACTAACGTAAAAATAGTCAAAAATTCAGTTTATTTTTAAGCCAAAACAAGTCAAGACGCTTTTTTTTGGAATAGTAATTGTATTCCAACAATAAATTAACAAAAAGTAATGAGGATTTTATTATTTTTACAAACCTTTACATTAAACATGAAACGTACACTTACTATACTATTCTTGCTGTCATGCATTGCATTACAAGCACAACAAAAAGATACTGCCTTCAAATCTGGCGAATGGTTCAAGTTTAGAATCCATTACGGAATTATAAACGCAAGCTATGCAACGCTAGAAGTCAAAGACGAATTTCTTAACGGAAAAAGCGTATATCACGTTGTTGGAAAAGGAAAAACTACAGGATTTGCAAGTTGGTTTTTCAAAGTAAATGACAACTACGAAAGCTATTTTGATAAAGAAACTGGAAAACCATACAAGTTTATTCGTAAAATTGACGAAGGTGGACACACAAAAGACATTGAAATAAACTTTGACTACAAAAAGGAAAAAGCATTAGTAAACAATAAGAAGCACAATACCCAAAAAGAGTACAGCATAGAAAAAAATGTACAAGACATGGTATCGGCTTTCTATTACTTGCGTAACAATTACGATATCTCAGATATAAAAGTTGGTCAAGAAATCGTGTTAAACATGTTTTTTGACAAAGAAAACTTCAAATTCAAGTTAAAATATTTAGGCGAAGAAGTAATGCGCACCAAATTTGGAAAAGTTGCTTGTCTAAAATTTAGACCATATGTGCAAGCTGGACGTGTTTTTAAAGAAAACGAAAGTTTAACGCTATGGGTTTCTAATGACGAAAACAAAATTCCAATTCGTATCAAAGCGAGCTTGGCAGTAGGTTCATTAAAAGCAGATTTAGATGCATTCAAAGGGTTAAAACATCCTTTCAAAATAATAGTAGACTAAAAAAAGTATGGAAATTCCACCAGAAATTGCGGAACGAATTGAAAAATTAGACAAGAAATACACAAATTCTGGGCAAGACTTAGGTTCTTATCTTGACGGTTTATTACACCAAAGATACCTTACCTATTGGGATTACATTCATTTAGACACTTTACTCAGTTTACAAATACCGCGTACGTTTTTCCCTGATGAAGAAATCTTCATCATGTATCATCAAATCACAGAATTGTACTTTAAACTCATCATTCATGAGCAAAAGCAAATCATTGATGACAAAGGGCAAACGGCAGAATTCTTTACAAAACGTGTGCACAGAATCAACAATTACCTAAAGGCATTAATATCTTCTTTCGAAATCATGATCAATGGTATGGAAAAAGAACAATTTCTAAACTATAGAATGTCGTTGTTGCCTGCAAGTGGATTTCAATCTGCACAATACAGAATGATTGAACTCTACTCTACACCACTGGAAAACTTAGTGCATCATACAGTACGTGATCAATTTTCAGTAGAAAACACTCTAGACGATTTATACGAAAACATTTATTGGAAAAAAGGTGCGACAGATAGTAAAACAGGTGAAAAGACACTCACACTCAAACAATTTGAGTATCGTTATACGCCGCGTTTCATGCGAATTGCCAATGAAGTCAAAGTAAGTACAATATATCACCGCTATTTAGCGTTGCCTGAAGACATAAAACAAAACAAAAATTTAATTTCGGCATTAAAAAGCTTAGATTTGAATGCAAATGTCAATTGGCCATTAATGCATATGGGATCAGCATATCGCTATTTACGACGCGAAAAAAAGACGGTTGAAGCTACTGGTGGAACAAATTGGAGAAAATATTTGCCTCCAAGTTTTCAGAAAGTGATCTTTTTTCCTGAAATTTGGAGCGAAAATGAAAAAAATGACTGGGGAAAAGAATGGGTAGATCATATCTTCAATACAGAAAGAAAATAATGAGAATAGGGAAAATTTTACTACTTACAGTTTTGTTAATGGGTTTCAACGCATGTAAAGAAACCAAAGAAGAAGAAAAAGAAACTGTGCAAATAGAAATGCCTGCTCCTGACCCAATGGAGTTTGGGTTTCATTTAAATGACTTTGTTGTTGTAAAAGATACCGTAAGAAGTGGAGACAGTTTTGGAAAAATCCTCGAAAAAAATAACATTGGATACGGTACGGTGTTCAATATTGTAGAAAAAACAAAAGATACATTTGATATCAGTAAAATTACTGCTGGAAAACCATACACACTATTATGTACAAAAGGTGATTCCTTAAATCGTCCTGAATGTTTTATTTATCAGCCAAATAGTATTGACTATGTAGTAATCAAATTCAAAGATTCTATCAATGCGTACACGGAAAGCAAACCTGTAAAAATTGTAGAAAAAGAAACATCGGGCGTTATTACAAGTTCATTATCTGGCGCTATCGATGAAGCTGGATTAAGTCAAAGATTAGTAGGTGACATGTCAGATATGTATGCATGGACTATTGACTTCTTTCGTTTACAAAAAGGCGATCAATACAAGCTTATTTTTACTGAAAAGTATATAAATGACACCACTTTCGTGGGAATTGAAAAAATAAAAGCAGCATATTTCAAACACAATGATGAACCATTCTATGCGTTTGAATTTGAAACTGATAGCGTAAAGCAAATTGTAGATTACTATGATGAAAACGCTAAAAACTTACGTAGAGCATTCCTAAAAGCACCTTTGATTTTTAAAAATATACGCATCACATCGCGATACAATCTTAGAAGACGCATAAAACTATACGGAAACCGTATCCGAGCACACAAAGGAACGGATTTTGCTGCACCAAGAGGAACACCAATTATCTCAACGGCTAATGGAGTTGTGGTTGAATCTGCCCGTAGAGGTGGAAACGGAAACTATGTAAAAGTAAAACACAACAGTACGTATACCACACAATACTTACACATGAAAAAGCGTAAAGTAAAAGTGGGCGACTTTGTAAAACAAGGAGACGTAATTGGTTGGGTTGGAATGACAGGAAATACATCCGGTCCGCATGTATGCTACCGTTTCTGGAAAAATGGAAGACAAGTAGATCCTTTCAAACAAAAACTACCAGACGCTGATCCAATAGACGCAACTCTCAAAGCGTCGTATTTAGAGTACATCAAACCGTTAAAAATTCAAATCGACGGAATTGAAGAAGTGCCGCTTCCACAGGAAGAAACCATAGAACAAGCACCAATAACTGCTATAAACTAAAACTCATGTTAACAAACATAAACCCTACAGAAACTGAAGTTTGGAAAAGACTTCAGGAGCATTTCTATGCAACGAAATCGTTTGCGTTAAAAGAATATTTCAAAACAGACGCAGACAGAGCTAATCGTTTCTCCATTCAATGGAAAGACTTTTATGTAGACTATTCAAAAAACAGGATCTCTCAAGAAACGATGGATTTATTGTTGGAATTAGCAGAGGAATTACAGTTAAAAGAAAACATTCAAAAATACTTTGAAGGTGATACCATCAATGAAACAGAAGGTAGAGCTGTATTGCATACCGCTTTGCGCGAAAAAGAAAACGCCGAAGTACATATTGATGGAAAAAATATCATTCCGGAAATATATCAAGTAAAAGAAAAAATAAAACAATTCTCAGACGCAATCATTTCTGGAAGCAAAAAAGGACACACTGAAAAAGCTTTTACAGATGTTGTAAATATTGGAATTGGTGGATCGGATTTGGGTCCGGCAATGGTAACGGAAGCATTACTACATTACAAAAATCATTTAAATGTACACTTTGTATCTAATGTTGATGGTGATCATGTACAGGAAGTAATCAAAAACTTAAACCCAGAAACAACATTATTTGTCATTGTTTCTAAAACATTTACAACACAAGAAACCTTAACCAATGCGATGACAATTCGCAAATGGTTTTTATCGCATGAAGCTGAGGAAGCAGTCGCAAAACACTTTGTAGCGGTTTCTACAAATCTTGAAAAAATAAACGAATTCGGAATTGCTTCTGAAAACGTATTTCCTATGTGGAATTGGGTTGGTGGTCGTTTCTCACTTTGGAGTGCCGTTGGTTTATCCATAAGCTTGGCAACTGGTTATGACAATTTTGACAAACTATTAACTGGTGCGCACGATATGGACGAACATTTCAAAACAGCTTCGTTTGATCAAAATATTCCAGTAGTATTAGCTTTACTTAGTATATGGTATAACAATTTCCATGGTGCGGAAAGCGAAGCGATTATTCCTTATACACAATACTTACATCGTTTTGCTGCATACTTGCAACAAGGAATCATGGAAAGTAACGGTAAAAGTGTGGATAGAAAAGGAAATCGTGTCAACTATGAAACGGGAACATTAATTTGGGGAGAACCTGGGACGAATTCACAACATGCGTTCTTTCAATTAATTCATCAAGGAACAAAACTAATTCCTGCAGATTTTATTGGATATGTACATTCATTAAAAAACAATGAAGATCATCATGAAAAACTGATGGCAAACTTCTTTGCACAAACAGAAGCATTGCTAAATGGAAAAACAAAAGAAGAAGTCATTGCTGAATTAACAGCAAAAGGAATGGAAGCTTCTGAAATAGAAAAACTACTTCCTTATAAAATATTTGAAGGAAACAAGCCAACCAACACTATATTAATAGACAAACTTACACCTGAAAGTTTAGGAGCATTAATTGCATTATACGAACACAAAATATTTGTACAAGGTGTCATTTGGAATATTTTTAGCTACGATCAATGGGGAGTTGAGCTTGGAAAACAACTTGCAACTAAAATTTTAACGGACATTAAAAGTACTGAAATTGCGGAACATGACAGTTCTACAGTAAATCTTTTAAAATTCTTTAAAGAAAGCAGGAAATAAGTGTTAATAATTTAGTTTATATCTTAATTCGCTACAAAACAATCAAATAAGTTAAAAGTGTAAATTTGAGAAAATGTTAAAACATTTAACATTCGCTTAATATATGCATGCACAATAAATGCGATTTTTGCGGCATTAAATAAACTAATAAAACTTATGAAAACAATTTACAATTTGTTTCTAGTAGTAGCGATGTTCTTTGCAACATCAACTGCTTTTTCTCAAGGAACAATTACAGGTACAGTAGTAGACGGAGATTCAGGTCCATTACCAGGTGCAAGTGTAATTGTAAAGGGGACAAAAAATGGAACATCAACCGACTTTGATGGGAAATTTGCTTTAAATGTAAAAAATGCTACTGGTACACTTGAAGTGTCTTATGTAGGATTTGGAACAAAAACTGTTACATTCAGTGTAACTGGAGGAAAAAAGGATATAGGAACTATTACATTAGTTTCTGACAATTCATTAGATGAGGTAGTAATAGTTGGGGTTGTTGATATCGCGAAAGAGCGTGAAACTCCTGTAGCAGTATCTACAATCAAAGCTGAAGAAATTGTTGAAAGATTAGGTAACCAAGAACTTCCTGAATTATTAAACGCTACACCTTCTGTATATGCTACAAAATCTGGTGGTGGATTTGGAGATTCAAGAATTAACATTCGTGGGTTTGATCAAAGAAACACTGCGGTATTAATAAACGGTGTTCCAGTAAACGATATGGAAAACGGAGCTGTTTTCTGGAGTAACTGGACTGGTTTGGCTGAAGTTGCTTCTGCAATTCAAGTACAAAGAGGTTTAGGTTCTTCTAAATTAGCAATTTCATCTGTTGGTGGTACATTAAACATTGTAACTAAAACAACAGAAAGAAATGAAGGTGGATTTGTTGGAACTACGTTAGGTAACGATAACTATCTTAAAACAATTGCTTCTTACTCGACAGGAAGAATGGAAAACGGATTCGCATTTACTGGATTATTCAGTAGAACAGCTGGAGACGGATACATTAATGGAACTGCTTTTGAAGGATACAACTATTTCTTAGGATTTGGATGGACTGACGAAGACAGAAAACACGACATTCAATTTTCTGCAACTGGTGCGCCACAAGTTCACAACCAAAGAACAACAAGTTTCTTTAACGCTGCAACAATTGGACAGTACTTACAGTACGGTGACAAATATAACTTTAACCATGGTACATTAAATGGTGAAGAATTTAACTGGAGAAGAAACTTTTACCACAAACCAGTATTATCTTTAAACTGGGATTGGAACATTTCTGACGACACTAAGTTATCAACAGTAGGATACGCTTCTTTTGGACGTGGTGGTGGAACTGGAGACATCGGAAGATTACCAGGATTCAACTTTGCTTCTAGTGATATCTTCAGAAACCAACAAAATGGTGAAGTACAATGGGATAAAATTGTAGAATACAACAAAGGTAACGCTGTAACGTTCTCTGATGGAAACGTATACCAAAGAACTGACCAAGAAAATGGTTTATTCATTAATGATAGTAGAGATAATGGTCTTACAAGAAGAGCTTCTGTAAACTCTCATAACTGGTTTGGTTTATTAGCAAACTTAAATACAAGAATCAACGAAAACTTAACGTTAGATGTTGGATTTGATGCAAGAACTTACAAAGGTTTCCATTATAGAAGACTTGATAACTTATTAGGAGCTGATGCATACAGAGATAATGATGATGTAAACAATCCTGATAGAGTATTAACAAGCACATACTCTTCAGACTTTGGTTCTATCGTAAATGTATTTAAAGACATTGATGATGAAGACAAAATTGACTACTATAACATTGGTTATGTACGTTGGTTAGGAATCTTTGGTCAGTTAGAATATAAGAAAGATAAAATTTCTGCTTTCGTACAATTCTCAGGATCTAACCAAGCATTTAGTAGAGAAGATTTCTTTTCAGTAGCAGTAGCTGACGGACAACGTTCTGATTGGGAAAACATCATTGGAGGAACTGTAAAAGGTGGATTGAACTACAACATTGACGAAAACCACAACGTATTCGGTAATGCTGGGTATTACTCTAAGCAACCTTTATTTGATTCAGTATTCTTAAACTTTGGAAACGATATCAACGAAGACCTAGTAAACGAAAAAGTATTTGGAGTTGAATTAGGATATGGATTCAAATCTGAAAAATTAAACGTAAACGTAAACTTATATAGAACTTCTTGGAAAGATAGATTTATCAGAATTTCAAGTAGATTTGATGTAAACAATACGCCAACTGATACATCTGATGATGAGCAAGGAACTACAAACTTACAAGGAGTAGAACAAGTTCACATGGGAGTTGAATTAGAAGCTTCATACCGCCCAATAGACATGTTAACGTTAAGAGGAATGTTATCTGTTGGAGATTGGCAATATGGTGGAGATGTTTCTGGACCTGCATTTGATCAGAACCAAACAGTAATTGGAGAAAATCAATTATTCTTAGACGACGTAAAAGTTGGAAATGCTGCACAAACTACAATGCGTTTAGCTGCAATTTTAGAGCCAGTAGAGCGTTTAAAATTCGATATCGCTTGGTTTAGAGCTGATGATTTATATGCAGACATCAACGCTGAAGATTTTGATGAGGAAGATCACCAAGGTTCTTTACAATTACCAGCATACAGCTTATTTGACGGAGGTATGTCATACAAGTGGTTAGTTGGAAAAGAAAAGAGCAATAGCATCTTTTTCAGAGTAAACGTAAACAACTTATTCAACACTACTTATTTAGCTGAATCGCAAACAAACATATTTGCTGACGCAGGAGATGATACATATGACGGAATTAACACAAGAAACAAAGCATTCTTCGGATTTGGAAGAACGTGGAACTTTAGTGTACGTTACACATTCTAAGAAGTAGTCACAAAAATAAATACTATAAAAGCCTCGCATTGCGAGGCTTTTTTGTATCATAAAAATAAGTACCTTTGTGTATCAACTAAAAATAAACTTATGTATAATACTGTAAAAATGCTGCATTCATACTGGGCATATTTTGTCCTTTTAATCTTAATTGTAGCTGTAGCCAACGCAATTATAGGATTTGCTTCTGGTAAAAAATTCACTTCCAAAGATTTACGTATCTCGTTATTTGCACTAATCTTTACACATTTACAACTATTAATTGGTCTAATACTATATTTCGCATCACCATTTGGAATGAGTATGATTTCCAATCGTGGAATGGGCGGAATGACTTCAGCAGAACGTTTACTAGCGTTAGAACATCCTTTTGTTGGAATCTTAGCTATTGTATTCATTACCATAGGTTGGTCTAAACATAAAAAGCAAGAAACAGCGAAAAGAGCTTTCGGAAAAATTGCATTCTTCTATGGTTTAGGATTATTACTTATCCTTTCAAGATTACCTTGGAGTCAGTGGTTAGGTTAGAAAAATAAAACATATCACTATATATAAAAACAACAATCCTTGTCAATTATGGCAAGGATTGTTGTTTTTATTGTCATTTCTGCAAAAGCAGGACTCTATTTTTTAAAGTAGACTTCGCGTATTAGATAAACTATAAACTAGTCTCACATCTAACTTCTATCAGCGAAGCGATCTAATATCTTTTTTGAGTTACTTCCTGCTTTACGTTATATCTTTTTTTGCCATATAGCAAAGCAAAAAAAGGATGCCACTACAATCAGGACTAAAAATAGTGTTGACTAGTAACATGAGAAGTGAGTTATTCACTTGTCTCAATTCTCAATACTAACATTTCAATACTTCATATAAAAAAATCCTTATCGGTTACGATAAGGATTTTTTTATATCTGTGTTCTGTTATTCAGAAGCCTCTAATAGCAAAGCGATCTAACGTCTTTTTAAATTACTTCACCTCTTTAATCAAATGTACATACACAGGAAAATGGTCACTATAACCACCTGTATAGCTTCCGCTAGAAAAACTTCTAAAAGGATATCCTTTATAGCGTCCACGTTTATTTGATAAATAAGTTTTATTATAAATTCCTGCTTTATAATATCTATACTCTGAAAAATCTTTCTTTAATAATGGAGCAGACATTACAATTTGGTCAAACAAATTCCAACCATCTCTATACGCTAATGTTCCGTTTCCGCTTTTCGCCATTGCTTCCATTGGGTTAAACAAATCTTTTCCTTTAACGTCTTCACGCTTATCTTTTGTCTTTAATACTTCTTTCATACTCGTATTAAAAGGATCATCGTTTAGATCGCCAATCGTAAAAATCTTCGCATGCTTATCAACATTTTGCAATGAGTCAATAATACGCTTATTTAATTGTGCAGCTTTAACACGTTTTGGTCTACTTCGTGCTTCTCCACCACTTCGCGATGGCCAGTGGTTTACAATAATATGTATCTCATCACCATCTAAAACTCCTGAAACCAATAATTGATCTCTGGTATACACTCTATCTTCACCATTATATATAAATAAAGGATGTTTAGAAAAACTATGTGGTTGAAAAACACCTTGCTTATATAACAAGCCTACGTCAATTCCACGTTTATCGGGAGAATCGAAATGTATAATTCCATAATCGGAATCTTTCAACTTAGGATGATTTACCAAATCTTCCAATACTTGTTTATTTTCAATTTCGGCTACACCTAAAATAGCTGGTGATGTCTTTGCAACATCATATCCGATATCAGAAATAACTCTGGCAAGTTTTGAAAGTTTATCTTCATAAATCTTCGAACGATCTCTTTGAATTTCCATCATTGGGCTCTTCTCATCGTCTTTCAATGGGTCATTAATTGTATCAAACAAGTTTTCTACATTATAAAATGCAATTGTCTGTACTTTAAACTGCTTCTTTTTTTGTGCCCAACCATGGGTAAATGCCAATAAAAAAGCTAGTATAACTAGGGATTTAAGGATTTTCATTTAATAAATGTTATGTTAACTTAAACAATCTATGCAAAAGATAGACCAAAAGTAGTTATTAATTATAAATAATGTACATTTGCCCGTCGTTATTAAAGATTTTTTAAACTTAAATAATAATTAATTGCAAATTACAGTATGAAAAAACTTATTTTTTTATTTGGATTGCTATCAGTTTGGCTTGTCAATGGACAAAACACAATTACAGGTAAGGTAATTGATGCCAACACGGATGATGCCGTTCAAAATGTTTTGGTTTCAGTTGCAGGCAACAACAAAGAAGTTGTTACTGATGCATCTGGAGTCTTTAAATTAACAGATGTTGCTGCGGGCGAAGTGGATATTATATTCACTAAAGATGGATACTCAGTTTTGAGAATGCCAGTAACCGTTATAGATGGTCAAGGACTTGACTTAGGAACAATCTTGTTAAAAAGATTCATTCAGGAAGATGTTACCCTTATTTCATTAACTGATGATGAATTAAATGATGATTCTACAGCAGCAGACAACATCTCAGGACTACTACAATCGTCAAGAGATATCTTTTTAAGAACTGCCGCGTTCGAATTTGGATCTACTTTCTTTAGAGTAAGAGGATTAGATTCTGAAAATGGAACAGTACTTATTAATGGTATTAAAATGAACAAACAGTTCAACGGAAGACCACAATGGAGTAACTGGGGAGGATTAAATGATGTTGTAAGAAATCAAGAACTTACAAATGGACTAAGCGCTTCAGACTATACTTTTGGAGGAATCTTAGGAACAACAAACATTAATACAAGAGCTTCTCAATACAGAGAAGGTGGTAGAGTAACGTATTCGTCTTCAGACAGAAGTTATACCAACAGACTTATGGTATCATATTCTTCTGGTTTACTTGAAAGTGGATGGGCGTATACAGTTTCTGCAGGAAGAAGATGGGGAGATGAAGGTTTTAACGACGGTACTTTCTACGACGCAAATTCTTTATTCGTTTCAGTTGAAAAGAAATTAAACGATAAGCATAGCTTAAACTTTACAGGAATCTATGCACCAAACAGAAGAGGACAATCTTCTGCAAATACACAAGAAGTATTTGACCTTAAAGGTGTTCAATACAATGACTATTGGGGATACCAAGATGGTGAAAAACGTAATTCAAGAGTGCGTAAAGTTATAGAGCCAATATTAATGTTAAACCATTATTGGGATATTGCTGAAAACACTACATTAAATACAAATGTTGCCTACCAATTTGGTGAGCAAGGTAGAAGTCGTTTAGACTTTGGAGGAACTGACTTAGATGCTAGCGGATTTCCAATTGGAAGTAGTGTAAACCCAAGTCCAACGTATTACCAAAAATTACCAAGTTTCTTCGCTAGAAACAATCCAGACAATCCAGCATTAGAATTTGGAGCACAACAAGAGTTTGTAAATAATGGACAACTTAACTGGGCAGCTTTATATGCAGCAAACCAAAATAACTTAGTTGCTGGTGGAAATGCAATCAATATTGTATATGAAGATAGAACTGACGACAGACAACTGACGGCAAATACAATCTTTAACACTGCAATCAATGATAACATTACTGTAAATGCAGGAGCTACTTTTACTTCATTAACATCTGAAAACTTCGCAGAAGTAACAGATTTACTTGGTGGAAGAGCATATTTAGATGTTGATAATTTTGCAGATGATTTAATAGGAAATCCTAACAGTGTACAAAACGATGTTAGAAATCCAAACAGATTAGTAACAGAAGGAGATCGTTTTCGTTACAACTTCGAAATTCAATCAAATACAGTTGGTGGATTTGCACAAGCACAATTCAAATACAGAAAAGTTGATTTCTTTGTAGCTGCTAGTGTTGAAAATACAAGCTACCAACGTACAGGATTATATCAAAATGGAGGTTTCGCTAATAACTCTTTTGGAGAAGGTGAAAAACAAACATTTACTGGTATTGGAGCAAAAGGTGGATTGACATACAAATTAACAGGTCGTCATGTATTTGATTTTAATGGAGCATACATTACAAAAGCACCATCAATTCGTAATACATTCTCTAACTCAAGAGAAAATCATAACGTAGTACCAAACATCAGTGAAGAAAAAATCACTTCGTTTGATGCAAGTTATATTTACAGATCTCCAATTGTAAAAGCTAGATTAACTGGTTACTATACAAAAATGCAAGACGCAAATGAAATTTCTTTCTTCTTTGCAGATGGTATTGGTGGAGACAACCAAGCATTTGTTCAAGAAATTTTACAAGGTGTTGATAAAAAACACTTAGGTGGAGAACTTGGAATTGAAGTACAAGCAACATCTACTATAAAATTAAAAGGTGTAGCGTCTCTAGGACAGTTTACATATGACAACAATCCTGACTTATACTTATCTTCTGAAGATTTCGAAGATGGAACACGTTACTTAGGACAGTCAACACTAAAAGATTATAAAATTGCTGGTGGACCACAAAGAGCAATGTCTTTAGGATTTGAATATAGAGATCCTGACTACTGGTGGTTTGGAGCAACAACAAATTTCTTTTCTAATGCATACATTGATGTAAGTCCATTACAAAGAAGTAGTAACTTCTACACAGATTTTGACGGACAAGTTTTTAATGATTACGATCCTGAATTGGCACGTGAATTATTAAGACAAGAACAATTTGATGATTACATGCTTGTAAACCTTGTAGGTGGAAAATCATGGAAATTAGGAGATTACTATGTTGGTTTCTTCGCAAGTATCAGTAACGTATTAGACAAAGAATACAAAACTGGTGGTTTTGAGCAAGGAAGAAATGCTAACTTCAGAGAATTAAGAGATGATTCTGCACTAGAAACAAGAGTATTTGGAAACAGATACTGGCAAGGTAGAGGAAGAACTTACTTCGTAAACTTATATTTTAGATTCTAAAAAAAACAAAAAATATTGTGTAACTTTAAGTTGCGCAGAAAAAACATAAAATCGAACAAATGAAAGCAAATAAAATATTTAGTTTAATAGCTACCTTAGGAATTATGGGATTAGTTATTACTTCTTGTGTTCAAGACGATGAATTTGCAATTCCTACAGGAACAACAGTTGTTGATCCAGGACTAACTGCAAACGCTACTTTTGGTAATATGGTAGCAAGATACCAACAAGCTGTTGCAAGTGGTGATGACATTGCTGAAATAAGACTTGACGAAGATGAAATCATTATTGAAGGATATGTAGTATCTAGTGATCAAGCTGGAAACTTCTTTGAAGAATTAGTAATTCAAAACAAAACTGACGGATCTACTTCTGATGCAGATCCTAGATTAGGTTTTCGTGTAGATATCAACCAATCTGGATTATTTAGTAGTTACGGATTCGGTAGAAAAGTATATATCAAAATGAACGGTTTAGCGATCGGATTAGAAAATGGAGTATATGCTATCGGAAAACCAAACGGAAACGATATCGATCAAATCGAATCATTCGAATTACAAGATTTCGTAATTCGTGGATCAGAAGTTGAAAATATTACACCAAAATCAACAACAGTTGGTGAATTAACTGAAGCTGATGAAAACACACTAATCCAATTAAATGGAGTACAGTTTAGTAGAAATGATGTTGGATTAACATACGCAGGTGAAGCATCTGATAGTTTTGATGGATTCAGAAGTCTTGAAGAATGTGTAGAAGGTGGAATCATCTCATTACAATCAAGTACATTTGCTGACTTCAAATCGTTAACAGTTGACGAAAACAAAGGAACAATTCAAGGAATTTTCACAAGAGACTTCGGAGATGACGCAAATGTTTTAGTAATCAATACGTTAGCTGATATCAACTTTACAGAAACTGTACGTTGTGATCCAGATGTATTAGATTGTACAGGACCAGTTTCTACTGCAACAACAATTTTTGAAGAAGACTTCCAAGCTATTACAAATGAAGCACAATTAGATGCTTTAGGATGGACAAACGTAAATGTTTCAGGAGGTTCTGAGCGTTATGAAGACAGTTCATTTAGTGGAGACAGATACATGAAAATATCTGCTTTCGGAACAGGAGAAAGCCCATTAGAAGCTTGGTTAGTAACACCAGCAATCAACCTTGACGGAACTACGCAAGAAGAATTATCTTTTGAGATCTCTGCAAACTTCGAAACAGGAACAATCTTAGAGGTATTCGTAACAAACAACTTTACAGGTGATCCAACTACAACAGATTGGACATTAGTAGACGCTAACATTCCAGTTGGTGGTGGAGGATTTGGTAGCTTTGTAGGATCAAACCTTAACATTTCTTGTTTAGATGGAGATGTTCATGTAGCATTCAAATACTTAGGTGCTGATGGTGGAGCTGAAACAAGATACCACATTGACGACGTGAAAATTACAGGAATGTAAGATTTCAAATATATATCATAAAAAAAAGAGCGCTAGGAATAGCGCTCTTTTTTTGTTAGTATTAAGATGTAAGAATTGAGTATTGAGAGGTTTCAAAACTCTATTTCACCTGATACTTCTCATGACCAGTTTGCCACAAAGCAAATGAAATAATATCAGCAAGTTCGTTGCGTTTGCTTTGACCAGTACGATCAAAACCATGTCCTTCTGTAAAGTTTACAGCTAATAATACAGGATTATCACTAATAGTTGCGGCTTGTACACGCGCAGCAAACTTTGCAGGTTGCCAAGCGGCAACTCTAGAATCTCGCAAACCAGCAGTAAGGAACATTGCAGGATATGCCGTTCCTTTTTGTACATGTTGGTATGCGTCCATTTCTAATAAAGCTTTAAACTCAGCAGCATTTTTAACGGTTCCAAACTCTTTTACATTATTTTGACCATTTGGCGCAATTTCTGAGCGTACTGTATTCAGCAAACCAACTCTAATCACAGCAGCTGCATACAAATCTGGTCGTTCAGTAACTGCTCTACCAATATTAATTCCGCCAGCGCTTCCGCCCCAAACGGCAAATCGCTCAGGAGATGTATACTTTTCAGTAATCAAGTATTCTGTACATGCAATAAAATCTTTCCAAGTATTCGACTTTGTAGCTTTAAAACCTGCTTTGTGCCAGGTTGCGCCTTTTTCACCACCACCACGAACATGTGCAACTGCATATACGCCACCTTCTGCAAGCCAATACAATAAATACGGATACAATTTTGGTGCGTTAATCCAGTTATATGAACCATATCCATTCAATAACATCCTATTTTCTCCATCTTTTTGCATACCTTTTTTATAAATGATCGATAAAGGAACTTGTGTGCCATCGTGGGAAGTGATTTCAATCTCTTCTATAACGATATCATCTAATTCTTTATAATTGATAACAGGTGTTAGGTTTTCTTCCTTAAAAGCGCTTATTTCATGATTGTAGCGATATCTATTCCTGTGTGTAATCCAGCTTTCAGATTCAATCCAAATATCAGCATATGTTGGATTGATAGATGAAATACGAATACTTCCAGCAGCTAGTGGCAATGAAATCTGTTTTGTTTCTTCATTTTTTACTTGATATAAGCTAGAAAGTACACCATTTTTTGTCTTTGTATAAAATAATCCTTGATTGGTAATTGCAAAATCGTTGAGTGTTTGAACACTATCTTCTGAAACAATTTCTATTGGATTGTCAAAATTGATGTGTTTTAAATTGGTTTTGCAAATACGAAAATTAGCAGCAGAATGCGCTGTTAAAAAATAAACTTCATCATTCACAGGAACAAACTTTTCTACTTTGTGTTTTTTCTTAAAAAATGGGATCCAATTCACAGTTTCTTTTTCTAAATCTTCAATAGAAGCATAGTAATAATCTTTAAATCCGATACCGCCAACACGACCAAATATGTATTTTTGATCTTTGCTAAAAATATGAATCATAGGAAAATCAGCAGCTTGCAAACCCAATTGTGGATGCGATTCTTTTGAAAATAATGTTTTGGTCTTTTTTGGATCAGTTCCTAAACGATACAATACCGCTGATGTATTTAAAATATAATTAGGTGATTTGGTGTCAATCTCAGGAATATGTGTGTATATAAAGCCTAAATCGTCTGGAAGCCAATTAATTCCGCCTAACTCGGATGGCCAACAATGATCAATAATTTCATCGTGTAATTTTTGTGTTTCAAGATCCAATATGGCAACTTCTGAAATTTCTTCATCATTCTTAGTAAAGCTAATGGCCATTTTTTGACCATTCCAGCTCGACTGAAAATAGTTGATGATATACTTATGATTTGTATTGGATTTGTAATTTTTAGAATTGAAAATTTCTACTTCTTGTCCTGTTATTCCTGCTCTAAAACATAAAATGTTTGCCACATGATCAGGTGATGTTTTTAGGTAATAATAAGCATTTGGAGCTGTTATTTTTAAATCATAAATCGTTTCTGAGCGCAATTTGTCATAGGATTCTATTTTTTGAAGCAATTTGGCGCGTCCTGAAATTTTTTGAAGTGTAGTATTGGTATGCTCATTTTGTTCAGATAACCAGTTGAGTACCATAGTATCTGTAAGATTTTCCATGTACTGATACGGATCTGTAATTTTTTCAGAAAAATAGGTGTTTGTTGTTGCCTTTTCAAGTGCAAGTGAAGGCTTTTGTGTGTTTGTGCCAACACATTGAATAAAACATATACAAATTGTAAGTAGGAAGAGAAACTTCAGCTTCATTGAGTTTTTGGGTTTGATAGTTAAAACATAAAATGCTAAGTCGAAATTTTACACAGTTTCCGAAATAGCATTTTATAATTGAAAAAAAAGAATTGTATTTTATTTTTGAGTATCTACAGTATCATTTCCACATAACATTGAATACGTATTCGTTGGTCTACTTTGTGCTTGTGCACATGCACCAGATTCAGGAGAAGCAACTCCTCCTAATATAGTATGTGTAAGGTTTGCTATTTTAGAACTATTTAAGTTTAGTTTTTGAGTAAAGTTTTTAAAAGATTTCATAGTATTTTTGTTTTGCGATTATGAAGTAAATGTATATGAAAAAACTACCCTATTTTAACACCTTTTCGTGGTATTTATAAATATCATCTTAAAAATTCGCTTGCAACTAATTGAATATCAATCGATTATTTTTAACTATTGATTTTCGAGTTGTTTGGAGGCTTGTGAGCGATAAATGGCTGTTTTTTTGTAAAAAACGATCAAAAAAGAAGATTTTGATGCGAAGTAAAAAGTCGATTTTAAGTGTTTTTTTGACTTAAAATTGAAATAGTTTTCTTTTTCTAATTTTAGAAAGTTCAGATGTGAAAAAAGAAAATATGGTTACGTATGTTTTATCATAATTTGTTTTCGATCAGCATAAGTTTTCCTTGTTTTATTTCTTTATACGAATTATGAATATGATCAAAATTTCTATTCATTTTCCATTCTTTAATAAATATCAATGAAATAAAATTGCCAATATGTGGCCTACTTCCTCTATTTGTTTTTGGATGTTTGTATTCCATCCAAATATTTAGTTTATCATTTTTCTTAGGTTGATGAAAATCAAAAACTACATTTGAATTGAGATATGTGCATATTAAATCTCCAGACAAACCATTGTTTAATGATTCAGAAGAAGGCAGCGGAAAAAACGTTGAATGTAGAGGATTGTTTGTTTTCGGGTGTAAATATTCAAATAAGCACCATTTAAGAAGTGTTTCATGATATGCTTCTCTACTTAGCTTAATTTTATTTTTCCGAGAGTTTTTGTTATGAATTATCTTTTTTTCAACAAGTTGGATTTCATCTTTTTCAACTTCAAAAAAGAATTTTAATGCACCGTTTGACATTTTCTATTTTTTTATTTTCTCAGATGTATAATTAGATACTCCACCATGACTTGCAGCGAAAAATAAAATCCAGGCATTGCGTTTATAATTTTGAACAACCAATAAGTTTCCAAAATCATCATTTCCTATCAGCGTTTTTGCAAAATCATAAAAATATAAAAACGGTATAGGTATTAGAAACTTATTTTTATCAACTTCAAAGTAGTTGTCCCTAATTTTACCATTTAGGACTATTTCTTTTATTGTTTGGTTATTTTCCAATAGTTCAACTTTCATCTGATTGTCGTTTAGTAGACTCAATCGAACTTTTGTGTTTATGATATAAGCAGTTTCTTTTTTAAAGGATTCACTTCTGTATAAAATTTCCCAAAGATTAATATTCTCTGAATCTTTAACTTTTATTTTGTAGGTTCCATTGAGTTTTTTTATAGAAAACTCAGCAGGTTTTACTTCACTTTGTGAAATCAACTTTTTTGTTGAGTTACAACCAGTCAAGGAAAATAATATAATTAGAAGAAGTAGTTTTATTGTTTTCAGATTGTTTTTTTTAGGATAAGGTGTAATGACCTTTTGTTTAGTCTAAAGTACACAATTTTAAAATGTATTTATATAAATATAGAAATACTATGCTGTTTCTTTCAACCCTTGATTTTCAAGTTGTTTTAGGAAATACGACGGATGAATACCTGTTTTTTTATGAAAAGCAACCGAAAATGATTGTGCATTATTAAATCCAACATCAATTGCAATAGCTTTAATAGTGTATGATCTAAACAATTTATTTTCTTTTAATTGTATAATAGCATAATCAATTCTGATTTCATTCATATAATTAGCGAAGTTCATACCTTTTGTCATATTAATTATTTTTGAAAGGTAAGTACTATTGGTATCTAACTCTTTTGCGAGTTTGGTAAGTGTATAACTTTTCTTAGCAAACTTATGATTCTTTTCAAACTTATCAAGCTTTATTAAAACAGCATCAATAATTTCTTGCGGAATGCCTACAGCAGCTTTTGATATTGTCGGAACTTTTTTAATGACTTCTTCTTTTTTGTTTTTCTCCTTCTGCTCATATTCTAACATGAGCGTATCAAATCGTTTTTTGTAGACCACATTTCTACGGAAAAAGTAAAAAATGGCTCCAGAAAGTAATACCGAAAGAATAATAAGTACCAAAATTGTTTTCTGAGATAAGAAATTAGAATCTTCCAGTTTGGTAATCAATTCCTCTTTTTTACTCAATAATGCTTCTTTCTCAGAAATGAGTAAAGGCGTCTCATACTTGGTCACAATCTCTTTTCCTAGATTTTGATAATCAGT
Organism: Kordia sp. E; assembly: GCF_056033805.1. NCBI lineage: Bacteria > Pseudomonadati > Bacteroidota > Flavobacteriia > Flavobacteriales > Flavobacteriaceae > Kordia > Kordia sp. E. The sequence goes on along the minus strand of NZ_JBRASR010000002.1, from coordinate 648,721 downwards.
AGAAATAATATCATCAACGGCTAATAATTTTTCAATGGCAGATAAACGTGCCGCATCATTTTTAGATATTTTATGTGCAGTATTTAAAAGTTCGTATGCTTCTCTCGCCTGGAAAACAACCTTAGGATGTTGCTGATAAATAGAATCAACCTTATATAAATACTGTAACGATTCGTTATTCTTATGCTGTTTTTCTAAACACTTATATATATATAGGTATGTAGTTGACAATGCTTTTTCGTTCGTTTTGAAAAAAGTAGCTGCTTTTAGTAAGCTATCTTTTCCTTTTGTATAGTCTTCTTTAAAGAATGATGTAATTCCGTGTGATAACAAAAACCAAGGATACAAGTATTTATCAGGATGATCTAAACTGGCAGTAATTCCACGTTGGTGTACTACTTCTGCAGAATCTAAAATTCTATTTTTATTATACGAATCTGCTAGCGCGAAAAGTGATTTTAAATATTGTTGTTGATCTTTCTTTTGGTAATCGTTTTTGGTGATAAAATCTAAATTATCTTGAAAAATGGCCAGTGCTTCTTTTTTCTCATCACTTACATTTTTTAATAAACCGATATAATGTTTGATAGAAATTTGTTGTGCAATATTCTTAGCGTTAATAGCTAAGTCATTTGCAATAGCAAAATTATCTAATGCTTCACGATACTTTGAATTATAATATAATTGTGTCCCTTTTAATAGGTATCCTTTTGCTGGATAACCCTCAAGTTTTGCGTTTTTAGTTAGTAAAATAATGCTATCCGAATAGGAAATAGCAGTTTTAGTATGACTGTAATGTGTGATGAATAGTTCATAACCTTCTACAATTTTCAGTAAATCATTGTCTTTTTTTGCAGTTGAAAGAAACAATTTGGCAGCTTCTAGCTTTTGTTCCGAATTTTTGGGCAAAGGAATGTAGTCAGATTTTAATTTATCGAAGTCATTTTCCTGAGAAAAACCATTTGAAACACCAAAAACACCAAAAATAACTAGACATACTAGTTGTGTAATTGAAGCATTCTTATAAAAAGACAGTAAGAAGCCTGCAAAATGTGGTTTATTTTGGTAAATAATCTTCACTTTTTTTCAAATAAATTTCTTTAGAGACAAAACACAGACCCTTAAGTGCTTTTATTGCAGTACAATACGTCTTAAAAAGTAGGTTAATTAATGCAATTTTGATAGTTTAAAGATAAAAATAAGCTTTTATCTCTTAATTACTGTATAAATATATCAAATTTTGAAGGAATAATAACATTTTTCTGTCATTCAAGTAATCATAAGACTTCAGAAAAAAATGAACGAGATGATATTTATAAATCTCATGCTTGAATTTATAAATACCAAAACTAACCATTTGAAAATCTGAAAATTACGCCATTATTTAGCACTGTTGATTTGTTGCAACAATCATTAAAGGCGGAATCCGAAAAGCCATAAACAGAGTAGGAAATCAAAACTTTTTAAAACTTTAATATTATGAAAAAATTAGTAAAATTAACAGGAGCATTAGCATTAGTAGCATTTTTCGCAGGATCTGCAATTTCAACTTCAAATGCACAAACAGTATCAGTAGATGATTTACAGATTACTGAAGTAGGTAACTTAGAAGAAGTAGCATTAAAAGCTGACTGGGCAATTGTAACAAGAGATTTCTTTGTATACGGAACAAGCAGCGATGCATCTCCATCTCCAGCTTCACCAGCAACAAACAATTAATATTTTTTTAATCCATAGGCGGAATCCGAAAAGCCTAAATAGAGTAGGAAACCAAAACTTTTAAAACTTTAATATTATGAAAAAATTAGTAAAATTAACAGGAGCATTAGCAGTAATGGCATTATTTGCAGGATCTGCAATTTCAACTTCAAATGCACAAACAGTATCAGTAGATGATTTACAGATTACTGAAGTAGGTAACTTAGAAGAAGTAGCAGTAAAAGCTGACTGGGCAATCGTAACAAGAGATTTCTTTGTATACGGAACAAGCAGCGATGCATCTCCATCTCCAGCTTCACCAGCAACAAGCAACTAAGAATGCTTTTTTTGAAAAAAGGGATAATAAATCCCTTTTTTCGAAAAAAAGAAAAGCATAGAAGCAATTATTTATAGTAAGGATTATAAGAAATATTGATTCAGAGCTATAAAATGTCACTCATTACTTTTATTCAATTAATAAAAGTATATCAGAAGAAAACGAACTTACTTATAAATGTTACGATATGAAAGCTTTAAAAATAGTATTATTTTCATTTTTGGTTCTACATATATTTACACTTCTAGTAATAAATTTTTCGGGATATAAAGTTTTTTCTCATCCTGATTATGTAGAAAGGTTAAATGGATTTGGAAAACAAGTAGCAAATAATATTGAAAAAGTATCTCCATCAGATAATGTAGTAAATTTTGTCCGAGCATATTCAACATATGTAGGAGCAGACAGAGGATATTCTTTTTTCTCTCCTAATGTATCAAGATCATCTATTGAATTACAATTTGTAGATAATAATGGTAAGGAATTAGTAATTCCATTCAACTCGATAGAATCAAAATTAAAATTTACTACTGCCGATTCACTTTTTGAGTCGTATCTCATAGGAAACGATGAACTAAGAGATCGTATTTTGAAATCTATAACTAAATGGCTATTTACATACAATCCAGATGTCACAAGTATAAAAGTATATCTGAAATTATCTCATTTTGAAAATTTAGAATCAGAAACAGTAAAAGAACAACACGTACAAGAAGATATCTTCTTTGGTTTCACAGTAGAAAGAAAAGAACCTAATACCGCAAACTCATGATACATTCAGCTATAGATAAATTTTTATTTCAACAGACAGGTTTTGTAAATAGAGATGCAGTTATTAAAATTATTGCGATTTTCTGTATTGTAAATCTTCTAATTATTGCGCCAGACATGTATGAAATATATGGACAGAATGGACTTATACAAGCAGATATAAACAATAGTTTTTTATCATGGTATCAGCCAGTTTTAGAATGGTTTACAAAACCATTAAATAGTATAGGAATTTCTCAAGATTTTTCATTACTAATTGTTTTTGCAATGTACTTGGTATCACTATTTGCTGTAATACTAAACTACAGTAGACTCTTGTTTAGTATTTTAGTGTGGATTATACACCTTATGATGGTAAACTCTAGTTATATGTTTTCATACGGAGCAGATTACTTTATTTCATTTGCTTTATTTATTAATGTATGTATAAGTATTTCTAAATTATTTGAAAAAGGAGAAATTAAGGTATTCTATTCATTCATCATTCGTTTTGTACAATTTCACTTGTGTGTTGTATACTTCTTTGCTGGATTTGGTAAAATTTTAGGAACAGATTGGTTTGATGGAAACGCAATATGGCTCGTATTAAATTCATATGCACCAGAAGCTATAAATTCAATTTTACCACTTGTAGATTATCCTATTGTTTATAAAATATTGTCAGTGTCAATTCTTGTAGAATTATTACATCCAGTAATTGTATTTATTCCTAAAGTTAGAAAATTAACTGTATTACTTATTATTTCTTTACACTTATCAATTGCAGTACTTATGGGATTATTCACTTTTGCAGGAATAATGATTATTCTTAATATTATTGCTTTCGGACATTATTTTGATTTTAAATCACTGATTAACAGTGTAAAAACGTCAAGATTTATATTGAAAACTCAAAAAGTTTAAAATAATTAACAAAGTACATTGTATAGCTATGTATTTTGTTTATCTTTGAAGCATGAATTCTGAATTTGTTCAAAAATGGCAGTCACAGGTTAAAAAAGGAACCTTAGCATTTATTTTATTAAATATCTTAAAAGGCAATGAGTTTTACGGATATGAATTAATGGAACAAGTTCGAAAGTTCACTACCATAGAAATAGCAGAAGGCACTTTATATCCTTTAATGAATCGTTTAAAGAAAGAAGGATTGGTAACTTCAAAATGGGTGGAACAAGAATCAGGAATTCCAAGAAAATATTATCAGCTCACTGAAATAGGTGAAGCAACATTAACAGAAATGCGTGTATACTGGCAAAATTTGGAAACATCAATTCAAAAATTACTAAAATGAAACGAATAATAATTTTTCATTATTTTCAAATTCATCAAGCAAAAAAAATAAACAGATGAAAAACATTGAATTCACAGATAAATCAGCACAAAAAATATACGATAGTTACTTCAGAAGAATTCGTAGAACAATTTCTGTATTGGCTAAAAGTGATAAAGAAGATGTGTTGATGGAATTCAATAGCCACATATACGAAGGCTTACAAAATGGAACAGAAGATGGAGAAGTAGAAAAACTACTTAGAATAACACAAGGTTTAGGAGATCCAGAAGAAGTACTAAAACCTTTAGTAGCAGAGAAAAAATTAAAACAAGCTACACAAACATTTAACCCAATGCATATTTTTCAGGCAATATTCCTGAACATTAAGAGTGGAATTGTATACTCAGTTTTTGCATTCTTATATATATGTCTATTTAGTTTTGGAATCTTAATGGTTTTTAAAATTCTACATCCAGAAGATACAGGATTGTTTCTACAAGATGGAAAATTTATGGCCTTAGGAAGATTTCAAACAACAGAAACGGTTACTGAAGTATTAGGAAACTGGTTTATTCCAGTAATGTTTTTTAGCGCATTGACCTTTTATATTATCATCACATTAGTCTTAAAATTGACGCGAAAGAAAAAAGAAGATTAGCTTTTTTTTACCCATATACATAGTAATGCAATGTAAGTAGTATAGAACATAACATTGTTAATCACAATAAAAAGTAAAACAAAAATGTTACCAATAAAAATCAAAAATATTGCCCTCTTATTTCTCACGATGCTCTCAGGATTGTGCCTAGCACAATCCAAGAGTATCCAAGGAAAAGTGACGGATACGCAAAACTTGCCAATAGATGGTGTTGCTGTTGTGCTCTATGATACTGCTAAAAGCATTGTAACATATACTGTAACGAATGAATTTGGAGCATACACATTAGAAGGAGATGTTAAAGAAAACTACGTATTAGAAATAACTCATATATCGTACTTAAAACAAAAAAGAACGATTACAGCAAATGACTTAACAAAATCTCCAATCATTATTGATGTGGTTTTAGAAGAAAATACGGCTTCTTTAGATGAAGTTATTATTATTTCAAGTAATCAACTAAAAGATACTGTTCGATTAGACTTGGATAAACTTAAATTATATGAAGATGATAATTTAAAAGATATCTTAAAGAAAATTCCAAACTTCAGATTAAGTGAGGACGGAACAATTATTTACAAAGGAAAAAACATTGATAAAATCTTAGTGAATAAAAAACCTTCATTTGAAAATCAAAACAGCATTGCTTTAGAAAGTATTGAGAAGAGTATTATTGATGGAATTAGTGTAATCAATAATTATAACAATGATTTTTCTTTAGATTTTGATGAAAAAGAAGAAAGTGTTTTAAATATTGATACAAAAAATGAATCGCAAAACATTTTAAACGGTTCACTTGAATTAAAAGCAGGATATCAAGATAAATATGAATTTAAAGCAAAAGGGTTTTTATTCTCCAGGAACTTAAATGCATTCTTAACCAATAACACAAATAATATTGGAAAAACAACCATCACTTCTAATGAAGTAAAGAAGTTGTTTAGTAAAGGACAACCTTTTTCAAGATACCAAGGACAAGTACTAAGCGGATTATTTGCTACGAATGAAAATTTACAGAAAGATTTTTTTACAAGCACAAATTTAACATTACGCAATCAAACACAACGTTTAAAAACATCAGGTTTGTTTTATTTCATTGCACCAAATAGAATAGGAAGCGTTGTTCAAAATACAAGTACATTAAACAATATATCCTTATTAAATACACTTGATGAATCACAAGCAAAAACACAATCATTTCTAGGAGCTTTGTCTATTGCTTATAAAATATCGAACAAAACAATTGCTACCTATAACATCAATACAAACTATACAAACAATAAAAACAATAGTAGCATTCAAAATGAATTGTTTGACAATGGAACTCCAAACGGAATAAACACTACGTTTTCAAACAACAGAAATAACATCTTTTCTTCGTTTCACTTGCTATCAGTAAAAAGCAAATTACAAAAGAACCTGATTTTAGAAACGAAAGCTTCTTACTATCATGAAGGAACAAAGTTATTGAACGATTACACAATTACAGAAAACAATAGCATTTTCACAGATGCAACACAACGTTACAGATTTGATAAAAATCAAGCAATGGGAAGTGTTGGCTTAAAATATAAAGCTTCAAAATCATTCATCTCGTTATTGACAGCGTCATATTACAAAGAAAATGAAGAGATCAAAGACAGAAACTTGAACAATACAATGTTGATCAAAAGAACACAAGACAATTACTTAGTAAACTTAGAAATAACTGGTGAAGGTCTCGTAAAAGGACTTGAATATGAAGTTGCAGTCGGAGCAAATTCATTCACAAATAACTTAACAGTAACCAACATTGAAAAATCAACAGTATTTATTCCTGCAAATCTTTGGGTTAACTATGAAGACAGATTAAATCGTTATGCGGTTAGTTATTCAAGAACAAGAACATTTAATGACATTGTTTTCGGAATCAACAGTATTCAACCATATAATAGTATTTGGAACGGAACAAACCTATTTGCCTTAGGATTTAATACAGCAAACAACTTCAGCGCAAGTTATGATTATAACAACTTGTTTGATGGAGAAATATTCTCAATATCTGCTACATACAAAAATCAAAAAGATGTGGTAAGAAGAAACTTTGTAGCACAGCAGAATGGAATTTCTGAGTTTGACTTCTTTATCGCAGAGAAAGCAACAGATATAAGACTAAGCGCATTTTATTCTAAAACAATGTTTCCGCTAAAGTATCCAACAAAAGTAGATATTTCTGCAACGTATAACCAAGTAGATTACCCAGTAGTTATTGCACAACAAGAAGTAGATGTTGTTACAAAAACAATTACACCTGAACTTCGTGTAGAAACCATTACAGACAACTTTGTAAACTTTAGCTTGTCATCAAAAGTATCTTTTAGCAGTGATGAAATTCAAAATACAACATACGATGCTGTTTACAACAGAAATAGTTTCGCCGTATTACTAAAAAATAAACAATGGAAAGGGAACATTACATTTTTATATGACAACAACCATATTAACGATGTCACCTATTCAAGAAAGAACTTAAACCTAGGACTTTCGTATACAAAAAATAAAATGGTCTTCAGTGTTGAAGCCAGACATATTGGAGAATTATTATCATTCTTTGAGAACGATGCATACAATTCTCAATTTATCATAAGCAACGGTATAACTAATACTATCGTAAATAACCAATCATTAAATTATATCATTTTCGGAATTAAATTCAAATTATAACAAAAACCATATAAAAACTCAATATCATGAAAACAATTAAAATTTTAGTAGCAATCTTTTTCGTAAGTATCACAATGAATGTTAACGCACAAACGAAAGACAAAAATATCTTAAAAGTAAACTATACAACAGGATGCGTATCTGATTTCCTAATAGGAATGTTAAAAAAGCAAGTGCAAGATCCTGGTGAATTTTCATCAATCTTAGAAAAAATGGAAGCATATAAAATTCACAGTAGTTTCTACTTAAACTTAAAAACAAAAGAATCTGTATTTGTAGTAGATTCAATTAGCGAAGTAGAAAGCTTAGGAACTACAGGATATACATATTACACGTATAAAAATGCAGAAGGAAATTTACACGGAAAAGAAATCTTTATGGGAAAAAAGATCAATTTCAAAGGAAAAGTAAGTGAATTAAAATGGAACATCACAGATGAGCAAAAACAAATTAACGGATATCAGTGTAAAAAAGCACACTTAGAAGGAAATCCAAAAGTATATGTTTGGTTCTCTCCAGAGATTCCTGTAAGTGCTGGTCCATATGTGTTTTACGGATTACCAGGGTTGGTATTAGAATCTGATAACTACTTTGAGTCAGTAAGCGCAACAACAATTGCTTATGAAAGTAAAGAAGCTTTTGAAAAGAAACTAACAGAAGTAAAAAAGAAAATCAGCTCAAAGAAAGCAATTTCATTAGCAGAAGTATTTGCTAAAAAGGAAAACTTTCAACGAATGATTTTAAAAGGAAAATAAAAAATAGTCGATCAAAAAAATAGAATACTCACTTTAATACAAACAACATGGAATTAGCTATCAGTAATTTAACAAAAAAGTACGGCTCAAAAAAGTTAGGATTGAGTGACTATTCAATCAATGTATCTTCTGGAATCTTAGGTTTATTAGGCCCAAATGGAGCTGGGAAATCAACACTTATCAAAATGATTTCTTCCATCAGTAAACCAACCAAAGGAAGTATTACTCTTAATGGAAATGATATCCTAAAATCACCAAACTACATTCGTAAGATGTTAGGATATCTTCCACAAGATTTTGGCGTGTATCCTAACCTAAATGCCTTTGAATTTCTGTCGTATATGGCAGCAATGAAAGGTGTTGGTGGGAAAGGATTGTATGAAAGAATAGAAAAATTATTAATGGAAGTAAATCTCATAGAATCAGCAAACAATCAACTAGGGACGTATTCAGGAGGAATGATTCAGCGAATCGGAATTGCGCAAGCATTACTAAACGATCCAAAAGTGATCATTTTTGATGAACCAACAGTTGGACTCGATCCTGAAGAACGTTTGCGATTTAGAGATTTAATTTCAGACTTGGCAAATGACAGAATCATCATCTTATCATCACATATTGTATCAGACATTGAAACAATTGCTGATGAGGTTGCCATCATGAAACAAGGAGAATTAATTGTAAAAGATTCGCAAGAAGACATCATACAACTAGCCGAAGGAAAAGTGTATGAAACGACAGTGAGCAAATCAAACATCAACAACTTTAAAAACTATCACACAGTCGTAAGTTCATATAGAGCGAAAGATAATTTTAGAGTGCGTTATATCTCTGAAAACCCTAATGTTGGTGCAGAAAATGTGACAGCAACTTTAGAAGATGCGTATATCTATTTAACTAAAAATTAATACCATTACTATCATGTTTCAATTCAAAAATATCATCAAAGGAAATTATTTACAGTACATACGAAGTTATTCGTTTCTAATTACTGTAGCATTAAGTGTATACATTGCATTTAGCATTGTGCCTTCACCAGAAGCAGCATACACAACCGTTCGTTTGGGTTCATTTACAGGAGATTACAACAGTGCTTGGATTGGCTTTGTAACGGCAATCATGTCAAGTGCAATGCTATCACTCGTTGGTTTTTTTCTTATTAATGGAAGCATTCGAAGAGATATTGAAACCCGAATTGGACATATTATTGGAACTACACAAGTGTCAAATGCAACTTACATTTTTACAAAGCTAGTAAGCAATTTTTTAATATTATTTTCAATATTAATTGTTGTCTTTCTGGTAAGTGTTGCATTATTTTTTCTGTATGGGAATGGACACAATTTTCAACTTTTAGATTATATACTTCCGTATGCAATCATCACAATTCCTTCGTTATTTGTAGTTTCTAGTATTTCATTACTACTTGAAATTATATTGCCTAAAAAAGTATTGCTGCAATATGGAATATTTTTAGCAAGCTTCTTTTTTATATTGTTTGCCTCTTCTTCAGAAGGAAGTAACATGAGAGATGTTTTTGGAATTCAATATCCTACATCAATAGTAAGTAATCAAATTCAGGCAACACATATTGGACAAGAAACAAAATTAACAATCGGATTTATATCTGGCGGTAGAAATATAGATAAAATTGTAACTATAGAAAGTATCTCATATACACAATCATACATATACAGTCGTTTATTTTGGATAGCATTTGCATTTGTATTAGCATATATAGCTTCATTTTTCTTTCATAGATTCAACATCAAAGAAAAATTAACAACACACACAAATCCTGAAGAAAAACTCAATAATCGAAGTGCTAATTTTCAATTAGGAAACATCACTTCAATTCCTGAATTTTCATCGCAATTATCACCATTAATTGGTGCCGAAATACTAATGTTAGTTCGCAAAAGTCCAAAATGGCTTTGGGGAATATCATCCTGTCTCATGTTAGTAATGGTCTTTGTGCCACTATCATTTGCGCATCACTACATATTGCCATTACTATGGTTTTTACAAGTAGGTGTATGGTCAGATTTAGTAACAAAAGACATCGCATTTAGAACACACTATTTTACAGCATCATCGTACCAACCTGTACAACGATTATTTATCTCAAGAATCATTGCAGGTGTATGTATTGCATTATTTATTGCAACGCCATTATTGGTTAGATACATGGTAGAATTAGATTTTCATACTTTACTAAATATTATACTTGGCGCGATATTTATCATCTTACTATCTGTATTTTTTGGAACACTAACAAAGTCGAAAAAACTATTTGAAATTGTGTTTTTCTTCCTCATCTACAGTAACATCAACTTGGTTTCAGTAACAGATTACTTTGGTGCAGTTCATACATCATTCAGTTACACCGGAATCATGGCAGTAGTAACCATAGGATTATTCTCAGGGTCATATTTCTTAAAAAAATTAAGTTATGACTACTAAAAAAATAGATGAATTAATCGAAGATCACCACATTGTAATTTACGATGGTGTTTGTGGATTTTGTGATGCTTCGATTCAATTTATCTTAGATCAAAAACCATCAAAAAGACTACGATTTGTATCGTTTCAATCAGAAACAGGACAACAAACCATGGCTAAATTTGGACTCAAAATTAATTTAGATACCATCATTCTAATAGAAAAAGGAATCGTTTACCAAAAAGCAAAAGCTTTCTTAAATATTCTAAAACATGTAGAAAGTTCGTATCGATTTGGAAGTTATTTTACTATAATTCCATCATTTATAAGTAATATTTTTTATGACATCATCGCAAAATATAGATATAAAATTATGGGAAAAGTAGATCAATGTCGATTGTTAACACCAATGGAAAGAGCTTTCTTTTTGGAGTAATGGAATTCTAAAATGTTAAATGCTTATCAGTGCGGCGGTCATAAGAAATAATGAATGAAAAGGTATTTCTTTAATTAAAACAGTATTCTTTGGGAAAGCAAAGAAAATGAAAATTAGAAGTATAAAATTTACTTTTTACGCATAATCTAAACAAGAAGCACTAAACAATCACTTCAATTTATCAGCAAACAACTTTCTCAACTTCGTTAATTTAGGTGTAATTACATAACTACAATAGCCTTGTCGTGGATTTGATCTATAATAATCTTGGTGTTCCGCTTCAGCTTCATAAAAAATTTCCAACGCCGTAACTTCAGTAACAATAGGCTCATCGTAATAATCAGCCATTTGCTTTAGGACAGTTTCTGCTGATGCACGTTGTTGTTCGGTATGATAAAATATAGAAGATCGATATTGTGTTCCTACATCAGCTCCTTGACGATTTAAGGTTGTAGGATCGTGTGTTGCCATAAACATAATCAGAATTTCTTCAAACGAAACAATATCTGCATCAAACATCAATTGAATCACTTCGGCATGTCCCGTAAGACCAGAACAAATTTCACGATATGTTGGTCTTCCAGGCGCTGTTCCACCTGTATAACCAGAAACTACAGTTTCTATACCTTTCACTTCTTGAAAAACGGCCTCTGTGCACCAAAAACATCCGCCACCAATTGTTGCTATTTGTATATTTTTATCTTCCATAAACGTATAATTCTATTCCTAGTATAGGCAGTACAAAGATACTCATAAAATGGATCATTTTATACCTTCATGTATGCTTTCATAACACCTTATTCAAGCATTATTTCATGCAATATACCCTAGATAAACAACCGTTTAGTAGTATGAAATTCGGTTTTATTTTTCATAAAAAAGCAAATTAACGCAAAAAACACTGTCAAAAATGTCACAAAATAATGTTGTTTTTTGTAGTCTAAGACTAACAAAACAAAGAGGCTTGACATAACTTCGTCAATTTATAAGGCATTCATCTACAAAAAGTATTCATTCGTCGAAGGATTGATAGTTGTTGTCTAATATATAGGGTTTTATATCGTTGAGAATAGTATATTTGGACTTAACTTTTTTTCATGGTTAAAGTAATTTATTGGTTATAAATTATTTCCCTTATTACCCTAAGACCCCAAATAATAATAACCAATTTTGGTAAAAAAAAAGAGCTTCCGCAAGGAGGCTCTTTTTGATTAATGAAATTAGCTTTTGAAAAGCTTACTAAAGCGCCTTCAAAAGTGTCGTTTAATCTGCTAAATTATTTTAGAAACTTTGTTTCACTAGAGCATCAAACATTCAGAAAACGTCAATTCGAGTATTTTTGATGAAAAATGTATCGAGAATTGTTTTTTGAATACTTAAAAACTCATATCAAATAAACATTACTCACCAATCAAAATCAAATACTGCCAAGGTTGTAACGCTACATCTTGACCTTCTCTAAACATCACAATGTCATAATTCATATAGTTTGTAAAACTTCCTGCAAGATCAATTTTAGTAATTACAGCATCTTTGGAAAGGTTTCCGATATAATAAACTGCTTTTCCATCTTTCTCACGCTTAAATGCTAAAACGTTGTCTGCTTTACTTGTGGTAAGTTTTGTGTACGAAGCTGCATTTTTTCCGCCGTGTAACGCAATATGTTTATTCTTTAAGTCTCCAAGTTTTTCTAAAACAAGCCACATATTTCCTTTCGTTTTTGGAATTTCATCTTTTTCAAAAAACTTCAAACGATGCTTCATATCATACTCTTGCCCAGAATAAATCAATGGCATTCCTGGCGCTGTATAAATTAATGCGGTAAATGCTTCTCCGCCTTTGCCCATGCGTTCTTCAATAGTTCCATTCCAAGAATTCTCATCATGATTGGTCACAAAATTCATCAAAATATCATCATTTTCATATAACGAATCAATTTGCTGCATGCGTTTGTCCCAATCTGCAACGGTTTCTTTTCCTTGTGCAATATGATTCATACGGTGATGTGTATCCCATCCATATGCCATGTCAAATAAGTTGCCTTTTAATAGTTCAGGTTCCCAAGCTTCTGCTAGCATAAAAATATCTTTTGTAGCACGTAACTGTGGAATAGCTTCTTGCCAAAAATCAGTTGGAACTGAACCTGCAACATCACAACGGAAACCATCAACGCCTTCTTTTTCTAACCAATAGTTCATGTCTTTCACCATTGCTTTGCGAAGTTCTTTATTATCATAATTTAAATCAGCAACATCTGCCCAACCAACCGGGATTCCGTCTTCGTTTAATGGATCTGTAATTTCGCCTTTAGCATTTTTTGTGTAGAATTCCGGATTTGTTTTCAACCAAGTATGATCCCAACCTGTATGATTTGGAACCCAATCCAAAATCACATATATATCATTGTCATGCGCAACTTTAACTAATTCTCTAAAATCTTCAATCGTTCCAAACTCAGGGTTAATCTTTGTAAAATCTGAAACTGCGTAATAACTTCCTAAATGCTTTTTACGCTCTTCAGGATCTTTAATTTTACTTGCAAAATCGCCACCTGTTGCTTTACGTTTGGTTTCAGAAATTGGAAAAACAGGCATTAACCAAATGACTTTTACACCTAATTTCTTTAACTGAGGAATATCTTTTGTGAAAGCATCAAAAGAACCTTCTTTTGAATATTGACGAATATTTGCTTCATAAATAACAGCATTTTCCATCATGTCATCGGAAACTGCTGCAATTGCCTTTCTTTCCGTTTTTGGTGCTTTTTCAACTTCCTTTTTTTCTGTTTTACACGAGAAAAATAAAAGCATCGTGATTAAAAATATAGTTAATTTTTTCATTTTATATATGTTTATAAATGATGTTTAAATTGATTCAATTTATAGTTTAATACTAATTTTTCGTTCTTTTTTGGTGTTCCATATAATGGAGAATGTAACTATCTGTTGTTGTTGATTCCAGTCAAATTGTACACGCTTTCCGCAAAATTTTACTTTCCGCGGTTTTTTATCAATGCTATGTATCGTGAATGTAATTTCTTTTATGCTTGTTGAAAAATTAGAACCAGTTTCTGCTTCTAAATCAATCTCTAATCGACTCTTCTTAAATTCACTTTCAAATTCTAATAATTCATACTGCTTTTTTTCATAAGCATTTGAAAGTAATCCATTATCAGTATAAAGCATTCGTTTACTTTTACTGATGTTTACATCATGATAATAATGCACATCAAATGCATTCTGATTGTAATTTGCAGTCGTTTGCATCGGCTTTGCCATCGGAATAAATGCACCGCTACGAACATACGTAGGAATTGAATTTTCTTTCGTTGAAACTACGTTGGTTTGTCCGCCAGCAACTTTTTCATCTGTATAAAAATTATACCAATTTGTGCCTTTTGGAAAGTATATTTCTTTTGTATTCACGCTATCTTTTACAATTGGAGTCACTAAGAAATCATTTCCCCATAAATAGGTTTCTGAGTTTGTATATAAATCTTTATTGTCAGTTTCTTCAAAAAATAATGGACGCATTAATGGCGTTCCTTTTTGGTTATTTTCAAAGGCAATAGTATAATTATAAGGCAATAATTTATAACGTAATTCAATTGCTTGTTTGGCTAGTTTTTTCGCTCTTGGCGATCTAAATACAGGTTCACTAGCAACTTCTTCTTGCGCATGTGGTCTGTAAATTGGTTGAAAAACACCGTATTGTAACCAGCGGATATATAAATTGTCGTTTAAATTCGCGCCAGCAAAACCACCTAAATCAGAGTGCATATAACCCAAACCTTGCATTCCCATTTGTAAAGCAATTTCTGTTTGCGATTGCAATCCACCCCAAGTTCTATTCACGTCACCAGACCAAGGAATCAATCCAAAACGTTGCGAACCCGAATAACCTGCTCGCATCAAAATAAAAGGTCGTGTATTTGGGAAATCTTTAGTGTACCCTTCATAAATCAATCGTGCCCAATCGTGTCCGTAAATATTATGTTTTTCGTTTGCAGTTCCTGTGTGATGCAGTAGTTTTTCTGGATGCACTTCTGGTTCTCCCAAATCGCCCCAAACGCCTGCAACGCCCATTTCAGCGAGTTCTTTATAAATTCCCCAAAACCACTTTTCTCCTTTCGGATTGTAAATATCAATCAAACCAGTATTACCAAAATAGAAATCGAATTTAAACGGATTTCCCACAGAATCTTTTGCTAAGATTCCTAAGTTTGAAGCTTCATACCAACGTTTAGAAGTTGTCAATACAAACGGTTCTGTAATAAAAACAGTTTTCACACCTTGATCATTAAAATCTTTGATCATCTGCTTCGCATCAGGAAATGAGTCTTTGTATACTTTCAAATTCCCCATCGTTCCTTTGATATCTTTTCCAAACCAATACAAATCTAAAATGACAGCATCAACCGGAATATTTTCATCTTTAAATGCTTTGATAGTTGCTTCAGTTTCTGCTTGTGAGTGATAACCAAATCGACTTGAAAAGTTTCCAAATGCCCAACGTGGTGGCAGCGGTTGTTTGCCTGTCAAATCTGTATAGTTATTAATAATATCAACCCAAGAATCACCAGCAATGACTTGATACACTTTACGTCCAGAAATAGTTTCGTAGGTAAGTGTATTATCTTTTTTACTATCTAAATCCAAATAACCAATTGGCGCATTGTCAAAATGAATCATGTATTTATTAGAAGACAGCACAATTGGTAAAGTAAAGTTCATCAATTCCGAACGCGTTTCATATCCGTAATGTGCTCTATTATAAAGTTTCAAGCGATTTCCACGGCGATTCATTCCCAAAGCTCTCGCGCCGCCGCCCATAAGAGTTTCATCTTGTGTAAGATTGAACTGAATTGCTTCGCCATCTTCAACTTTTTGATAGCCGTTTTTCTCAGAAATGATCGGTTTTCCTTTGTAACTATATAAAATTTGGAATGGATTTAATGTAATTGTTGCCGAAATTCCCTCAGTTTCGAGTAAAACTTCTTGTTTTCCTTCCCAAAAACTAATAGTAGGAAACTTGGATTTCATTACAACGGCATGTGAATCATTTTTCGCTTTTTCTCCTGTTGGAATAAAGGTTGTTTCTATGATTTCCGTGTTATATACTTGTAGCAAATATGTTCCGTCACTTACATCAATTATCAATATAGATTTCCCGTCGAAAGAAGCTTTTTCAAACTTTCGATTATCATTCTGCGCCAGCGAAAATTGCCAACACAAACATGATATAAGTAGTATTTTAAATAATTTCATCTATTAATTTTTTAATAAAAATGTAAAGGGAATATGCAATCGTTTTTGCCAAGAATTCTCAGAATGATCTGCACCTTCAAACTTTAAGTTTTTATAATTTTCGTCTGTATATCCTTTTTGTTTAAAGATATAATCTACAGTTTTGGCGTATTTCGGATAATATTGATCTAAGGTTTCAGTTCCATAATCAAAATAGAATTTATGTGTTTTTGGTGATGGAACATGCTCGCCCATATATGCAAAAAAAGCATCAGGAATCGGATTGTCTTCCGTTGGCATAATACCAACCCAATGTGTTGAAATACAAGCCGCAGCACCAAATATTTCTGGATATTCGCACATAGCGTACATCGAAATCAATCCGCCCATGCTAGATCCTGCCACATGTGTATGTTCGCGATCGGTTTTAACGGAATAGGTTTTATCAATATACGGTTTCAATTCTTTCGTAAGGAATTTTAAATAATTATCAGCGCTAAATACAAACTCAAAATTGTTCTTTTTTGCTTGTGTCAAAAGTGCCTTTTTTGTGTCATCATTTAAATAGCCAAATGCTTTTTCAGGAAAATAATCTTGCCAACGAATTTCAGAAATATTCCAAGGAGAAACTACAATAAAATCCTTCACTTTTCCTTCCTTCATTAACTTAGAAGCAACTTCGTCAACTTGCCATTCTTGCTTGTTCCAAGTGGTAGAAGCATCGTATAACATTTGTCCATCGTGCATGTATAACACGCTATATTTTTTGTCTGCCGAATAGTTTTCAGGCAACCAAACATCTACATTTCGTGGGCGAATATAATTTGATGGAAAGTCTAAAACACGCATCAGTTTTCCACTTGCTAATTTTACAGTTTTCACTTCTTTAGAAACTGGATTTTTATCATTTGTTTTAATCGTTACATGTTCGGCGAATAACCAAAGCATTGCTTTTTTGAATTCGCTTCGCCAAAATGCTTCACTATGCGTTCCACTTGGCGTAATTTGCACATAAAAATTGTCTTTTGGAAAATTGTTTGTTTTTATCGTGCTTACAACGTTTTCTAAATTTTCCATCATATTTTCGCCTTCTTTCCCGCCCATTAAGTAATAGAGTTTAGAATTTTTGGCTTTCGTCAGATTGTTCTTTGTAAACGGAATAATTTTGTCCGAAAACCAAAATGAAGGTGAAAAGATACCTGCTTTTCCAAATACGTTTGGATATTCAAAAACGGCATAATGTGAGATGAGTCCGCCCATAGAACTTCCCATGATTCCTGTATTTTTGGCATCTGATTTTGTTCTATACTTTGCATCAATAGCTGGTTTTAGCGTTTTTGCAATGAAGTCTACATATTGTTTTCCTTCAGGTTCACCATATTTTTCATGTTTCCAAGGTGTGTATTCTTGCATGCGCTTTTCACTATTGTCAATAGCAACGACAATGACATCTAAACCATTTATTTGATGTAACCTGTTCATAGTTTCATCAGCTTCCCATTCACCTGAATAGGATGTTGCTTTGTCAAATATATTTTGTCCATCATGCATATACAATACAGGATATGATTTGCTTGAATTTGCATAGTTTGGAGGCAAATACACTAGGATATTTCGTGTACGATTGAGTTGTGGAATTTCAAATGCTTCTGCAAATATTTCTACGTTTGGTTGTTTGGTAGTAGTAGTTTTGTTTGCGCTTCCATCTGACCAAGCACCGATAGAAATATTGATTGTTTCGGCAATTTCTTTGAAAGAATAGGTTCTATTTTCAACATTTTGATGTTGCTTGTCAAGTTCGACAGTTTCCCAAGTTCCAAGCGTGAATTTGTAAAGTATTTTTTCTCTATGATTAGGCAATGTAATACTGTACATTTTATCGTTGAGTTCTAGTTTTAATTCAGGTCTTCCGCCTGACCAACCTTCAAAATCACCAGAAATATAGATGTCTTTTGTGTAATCGTGATCGTTTGGTAAATTGTTCACAACTATAGTTACCGATTTCTTACCATCAGTATTGTCATTTTTTTGTTGCCCTTTACAGGAAAGAAAAAGCAAAGAGACTAGTATAATTGTGATTTTATATTTCATAATATGTTTTCGTTTCAAAGTACTTCTCGATACTATTTTTCTTTGAAAAATCACTCGAAGTGACGTTTTGTTTTTTTAGTATTTAGGTATTAGTATTGAGAATTTAGACAAGTTTATTTAGCTTTTATAGTTTTAAAAGTGTTTTCTACTTTTACTATTGACATTTTGAAACGCTCTCAATTCTCAATACTATTTACTTTGTTGTCAAAATAATACTTCCTTTTTCTGTTAATTCAATGGCATCATTCCAAATGAATTTCTTGCCTGTAACTACATTTCTCAATGTTTTCCCTGTCAAATTCATTTCTGCATATCGTTTCAAATCAATTGTAATTGGTTGCTCATTTTTATTGATGATATGCACAACAGTTTCATCACCCAAAGTTCTAAATAAGAAATAAGTTCCCATAAATGGTGCAAAATGGGTTGTTTCTCCTTCGTGAATCGCTTTGCTCGTTTTGCGAAAGTTTAATATCTTTTTAAGATACGATTGCATATCCTTTTGTTCAGTAGTCAATCCTTCACCAGTAAAAGCATTTGTTGTATCACCTTGCCAACCACCTGAAAAATCTGTTCTGATTAACCCGTGATCTCCAGGTTTTGCAAAGTCGTTCATTAGAATTTCCGTTCCGTAATAAATTTGCGGAATTCTTGGTAAAATCAACTGATAACTTAATGCCATTTTTGTATTTGTAATATCTCCATTAAGTTGTGTAAAGATGCGACTCATATCATGATTGTCTGGGAAAATCATAATGTCTTTCGGGTTGGCGTACTGAAAGTCGTTTGCCAAACCTTCATATATTTTGACTAAACCTTTGTCCCAAGATTCTTTTTCTGTCAAGGCTTCAACTGTTTTACGTTGCATTGCAAAATCCATCGTAGATGTAAGGTTACTTTCGTAACCATCTTTATTGTTAGCGCCTTTTTGCCAATATCCAATAAGTAAAGGATTGTAACTCCATTCTTCACCAACAATAGAAAAATTAGGATATTCAGTCATGATTGCGCCTGCCCATTTACTCATAAATTCTTTGTCAGGATATGGATAGGTATCTTGACGAATTCCGCTTAATCCCAAAGATTCTATCCACCAAATACTATTTTGAATGATATAGTTTGCCATGTATGGATTGCGCTGATTGAGATCGGGCATGGTTTCTACAAACCAACCGTTTGTCATGCCTTTTTTGTCGCTTTTGGAAGCGTACATATCCTGATTAGACGTTCTTCTATGATTTGAGTAGGTAGTTTTCTCACCGTTTTCAAATTCTTTTTGATAGTTTACCCAGTCATTAAATGGTAAATCTTTCATCCACCAATGTTCCAAACCGCAATGATTTGCTATTTGATCCATAATGAGTTTCATTCCACGATTGTTGGCTTTGTCTGCCAATTCTTTGTATTCTGCAAATGTTCCAAAACGTGGATCAACTTGATAATAATCTGTAATAGCATAACCGTGATATGAACCGCGTTTCATATCGTTTGTGAGTAGCGGACATGACCAAATTGCTGTAAACCCTAAATCGTCTATATAGTTTAAATGATTTGTAATTCCTTTGATATCACCACCATGACGCGCATAATCATCTTTACGATTGATGGTTGTTTCGTTCATGTTCTCAAACCGATCATTTTCAGGTTTCGCATTCGCAAATCGATCTGGTGTGATGAGATATAAAACGTCCGAACTGTCAAAACCAACATAGTCTTTCGCTGCTTTTATTCGCTTTTTAAGTTCGTAGGTTTGTGTGAGTTTGTCGCCATTTTTAAATTCGAAAATAATGTTGAATTTTCCAGCTTTTACGTTTTTTGAAATGTCTAAATCAATGAATAAATAGTTAGAGCTTTCTCCTTTTTTTATAGTTTCTATTTTGATTCCTGTGGATGAAATTGTTGGTGTTGCTTTCGCGATGTTTGGATGTTTTACTAGTAATTGTAGCTTGGTGTTTTTAAAACCTGTCCACCAATGTGGAGGTTCTATACGTTCGATATCATTGACGATTTCGATAGCTTCAGAAGATGAAATATTCGTAGTTGTGTCAAGATTCGTTTTGTCTTCTTTGTTGTTGCAAGAGAAGAAGAAAGCTAGTAGTATAACTAAGATTGTTTTTTTCATCTGATTTTGTTTTTATCTAGTATTGAGTTGTTAGTATTGAGAATTGAGACGTGTTTGTTTGAACTTTATAATTTCATAGTACTTCTCGATACTAAATTTTTCCAAAATTTCACTCGAAGTGACGTTTCTGCTTGTTTATAAAACTGTTATCGTCAGATCGAGTGGAAAATGTGATCACATTTTTTGTATCGAGATCTATTCTGTAACTCAATACATTCAACCGAAAATCATTCGAAGTGACGTTTTGAGTATTGAATTCTGATGAATTCCTGCCTTTGCAAGAATGACATTTGAAAGATTTTCAATACTAAAATCTCACTACTCATTACTATTTCTAGTCCTGATTGCAGCGGCATCCTCCCGATTTTCTCGGGAGATACAGCGGAAAGCAGGGAATAACTCCTTATTATATTACAGTGACCAAATCGTTTGGTGAAACGGCTACTTTTTTTCCATCAACCAAGATCACTAAATCGTCTCCTTTTTCTAGCTCAAATGAAGTACCTTCATGTGTAACGTTTATTTTGAGAATGTGATTTCGGTAGTTTACTTTGAATGAATAGCCTTTCCATTGCCATGGAATTCGTGGTTCAAACGAAAGTGTGTCGTTTTTCATTCGCATGCCGCCAAAACCTTCAACAATACTCATCCAAGTTCCTGCCATGGATGTGATGTGCAAACCTTCTTCCACTTCTTTATTATAATCATCCAAATCTAAGCGTGACGTTCGTAAGTAAAACGTATACGCCATGTCCATTTTGTCTAGTTTCGCAGCTTGAATACTGTGAACACAAGGCGAAAGTGACGATTCGTGCACTGTGAATGGTTCGTAGAAATCGAAGTGTTTTTCGAGTTCTTGTTTGGTGAAATGATCCTCAAAGAAGTAGAAACCTTGTAAGGTATCTGCTTGCTTGATATATGGTGAACGTAAGATGCGGTCCCAACTCCATTTTTGGTTAATTGGTCGTTGTGCTTGGTCCAAATCGGCAACGCTAACCAAGTCTTTATCTAGGAAACCGTCTTGTTGTAAATATACGTCGTATTGCTCACTGTATGGAAAGTACATATTTTCTGCAACTTCCATCCAAGAAGAGATTTCTTGCTCTGATAAGCGTGCTTTTTGCATGATACGATCGTAATCAGCGATGTATTCTTGTTTTACTTTTGCAAGGTGTTCTTGTGCAAATTTGATACACCATTGTGCAATGTAGTTTGTGTACCAATTATTATTGACGTTGTTTTCGTATTCGTTTGGACCAGTAACACCAAGAATTACATATTTGTCTTTTGCCGTTGAGAATGTTGCTCTTTGATGCCAAAAACGTGCAATTCCGATCATGACTTCTAAGCCCATTTCAGGAATGTAGCTGTAATCGCCTGTGTATCGAATGTAGTTATATATGGCAAACGAAATTGCACCATTTCGGTGAATTTCTTCAAAAGTGATTTCCCACTCGTTATGACATTCTTCACCATTCATGGTTACCATTGGATATAATGCAGCACCATTGTTAAACCCAAGTTTTTGAGCGTTTTCAATTGCTTTTTCTAAGTGATTGTAACGATATTGTAATAGGTTACGCGCTACTTGCTGATCTTTCGTTGTCATGTAGAATGGAATGCAATAGGCTTCCGTGTCCCAATAGGTACTTCCGCCATATTTTTCACCGGTGAATCCTTTTGGACCAATGTTGAGACGCGAATCTTTTCCAAGATACGTTTGGTTGAGTTGAAAGATATTGAAACGAATTCCTTGTTGTGCTTTTACATCACCTTCAATGGTAATGTCTGCCATTTCCCAGATTTTTGCCCAGGCTTCTTTTTGGTTTTCTAACAAAATATCAAAACCTAGAGAAGTTGCTTGGTTCAACGCTTTTTTAGCGGCAGAAATGAGTTCGCTTTTATCATGATTTGTAGAAACTGTATAACCTCCATATTTGTGTATAGTAAAGGTTTGATTTGCTTTTACGTCTTGCGAATAGTGAAACGAAATGTCTGTTGATTTTTCAGAAACATTCGTTGGTACCTCTAATGATTTTCCATCTAGTTTGAGTTCTGTTTGCATGAATGTACATGCATGGAAATCAGTTTTTAGTGTTTTGGCAACAATAAATGCTTGATTGTTTGCTGCTTTTACTTGAATGGTTTCCCAGAATTTTTCTTCCCAGTTGGTATCTTCATTTTCAATTCCAGCATCCAAGTATGGAGTATATTTTATAGTTGTGTCGTTGTTTAATGGTTTGATACTGTATGAAATGGCTCCAACTTCGTCAATATCTAAACTTAGAAATCGTTTTGAAGCTACTTCAATTTGAATGTCATTTTGTAAAGTTGCTGTGAATGAACGTTCATACCAACCTTCTTTCATGTTGAGTTCACGACGAAAGTTTGCTACTTTTTTGCACGTGTTTAAGTCTAGTATTTCATCGTTGATTGTTACGTTGATTCCAATCCAATTTGGAGCGTTGAGTACTTTGGCAAAATATTCTGGATAGCCGTTTTTCCACCATCCAACTTTAGTTTTGTCTGGATAGTATACGCCTGCTATATAACTTCCTTGAAACGTTGCTCCTGAGTAGTGTTCTTCAAAATTAGCTCGTTGTCCCATAGCTCCGTTTCCGATGCTAAAGAGACTTTCGGAAGATTTGACACTTTCGGTATCAAATCCTTCTTCGATGATTGACCAGTTATCTGGTTGTATATAATTCTGATTCATTATTTTTTTGGTATTAGCTTTTAGGAATTAGGTCGCTTCGCTTTTAGGTATTAAGCTAGAAACGATCTGATTCCGAGCTATCTATTTATTAATTCGTTTATAAAACTGGTTTGTATTTTGGTAAAATCTTTGAAGACATAATCTGCATGACCCAATGTTTCTTCGGAACCTATTCCGATAGAAATCATTCCTGCAGTATTTGCGGCAGTGACGCCAGCTACAGAATCTTCAAATACAATACAATCCGTTGGTATTTTGTTTAGTTGTTGTGCAGCAATTAAGAATACTTCTGGATCAGGTTTTGCTTTGCTGACGTCGTTTCCGTCAACAATAGCTTCAAAGCTTTCGAATAATCCTACTTTTTGTAGAATTTTACGAGCATTTTTACTTGCCGAACCTAATGCAATTCTTTGCTGTGTTTTTTGTAAATAGTTTAGTGTTTTTGGGACATCAGGAAGAATTTCTCCGGCGTCCATTTGTGCAATGTGCGATAAGTAGTTATCGTTTTTCTCTGCCATGTATTTCATGAACTGTTCTTCAGAGAGTGTTTTGTTTCCCCAACCTAAAATTATTTCTAGGGAACGTACTCTACTTACTCCTTTGAGCTGTTCGTTTTGTGCTAGCGTAATGTCAAAACCTAACTCGTTTGCTAATTGTTTCCACGATAGGTAGTGATACTTTGCAGTATCAACAATGACACCATCTAAATCAAATATAAATCCTTTTGTATTCATTGGTATGTTTATGATTCTTCTGTTTGGTAACTAATAGCGTTTTTGTTGGTAATTAGGAAATTACACAATCCAGCGATTATTAAACTGACTCCAGCTAGGATCATTGCGTTGATAGCGCCTTCACCAAAAAGTCCTGAGATAAAGTTAATTCCGCCCAAAGCGGCAATAATTTGAGGAATTACAATAAACATATTGAAGATTCCCATGATAACGCCCATTTTCTTTGGATCTACAGAGCTTGACAACATCGCATATGGCATGGATAGAATACTTCCCCAAGCAAAACCTATAAGTGTGAAACTTACGATTAGATAATCTGGAGAAGGAACAAAATACATCATTATGAATCCGATTCCACCAAGAATTAATGAAGCCATGTGTACAAATTTTCTATTGATTCTTCGTCTCGATGTGTATAACACAAGAACTAATGCAAAAACCATAGATGATAATCCATACGTTCCCATGTATGAACCAACTAAGTTGGATGATTTTTGAAATTTATCATTACTAGCCCAATACCATACTTTTTTATCTTGAAAAGAATTTGTTTTACTTTCTAAATACGTCAGTTTTTCTGATTCACTTTTTAAAGATGAATATGTTGCTAAGATTTCCTTGGAGGCAGCTGCATTAGCAATTAATGTGTCTTTGATTGCATTTTTTACAAATACACTATCTTTTGCAGCAATTGCTAAGAAATCAAGTGTATTTTGCTTTTTGAAACTATCATTTTTTTCTGCTTTCGCATATATTTCTTCCGTCGGATTAGGGTTTTTGAATACATGTTCTGTCAAAGCAGGATTTGCCATACTCCACATGGTGAAAAATGCAAACCAGCTAAAAAATTGAATGATACCTAAACGTTTCATTGTGGTAGGCATGCTACCAATATTTTCTAGAATGTTTGTAATGAAACTGCTTTTTTGCTTTTTCTCTCTTTCGAATTCCTCCATATCCTCAGGAGGATATTCTGTCGTTGTAAAAACAGTATATAGAATACTTACCATAAAGATAAAAGCTCCGATGGCAAATGCTACTTTTACAGACATAGGAACAACTCCGGAAGCAGCAGCATCACTAACGCCAAGCTTAGAAATCATCCAAGGTAAGTTACTAGCAACCCAAGTTCCAATACCAATAATTAGTGTTTGTACAACAAAACCATATGATCGTTGCGATTCTGGTAATTTATCAGCTACTAATGCTCTAAATGGTTCCATAGAAACATTGATAGAAGCATCAAGAATCCAAAGGAAACCTGCTGCCATCCATAATGTTGGCGAATGTGGTACAAAGAATAATGCGAGTGAACTTAGAATAGCTCCAATAAGGAAATAAGGTCTTCTTCTTCCTAATCGGGAATGCCAAGTTCGATCACTAAGGTATCCAATAATTGGTTGTACTATTAAACCCGTCAGTGGAGCAGCAATCCATAACATAGGAATGTCATCTTTAGCGGCACCGAGAGTTTGAAATATTCTAGACATGAATCCACCTTGCAAGGCAAACCCAAATTGTATTCCTAAGAAACCGAAACTCATGTTCCAAATTTCCCAGAAACTTAACTTACGCTTTTCCATTATCGTAATGTATTAGTTAGTACTAAGTACGATAAGCGCTATGACTTATCAAAACTTACTTTTATTTGAGAGAT
Source organism: Kordia sp. E (assembly GCF_056033805.1). NCBI lineage: Bacteria > Pseudomonadati > Bacteroidota > Flavobacteriia > Flavobacteriales > Flavobacteriaceae > Kordia > Kordia sp. E. The sequence continues at coordinate 623,082 of NZ_JBRASR010000002.1, read as the reverse complement.
AAAAATATAAGTTCTGATTTTTTACGCTGTAAATATAGTTGTTTTTTTGAAATAGCCATGATTAAATTTAGAATCTGACCAATTTTACTTTCAAATTTTAATAATTTAAGCGCTGAAAATCACCTAATTATCGTGTGGTGTCACGTTCTATTAATGTTGTGTTGATGACTTCTGTATTGTATTTTTCTTCTTCTACAATTTCTTCTAATTTATCAATTAACATGGTTGCTGATCTTTCGCCCATTTCAACGGCATGTTGACTTATAGTACTTAATGATGGAATTGCATATTTGGACAATACACCATCAGTAAATGCAATGATAGAAAGATCTTCAGGAATTTTATATCCTTTGTTTATGGCAACTTTCATAGCAGTAATTGCATATAATTCGTTTACTGCAAAAATACCATCAATTGACTTTTCTTTGTCTAACAATGCTGAAATCTCTTTTTCTAAGGTTTCAATCTCAATTTCTTTATCCTTGTTTTCTTCAACTTTAATAATAAGCGAAGATTTTGGCTCTACTTTATGTTCTTCTAATGCTTGTAAATAGCCTTGTGTTCGGAGTTTTCCAACATTTACATAATCTTTTGTAGTGATGAGTGCAATGTTTTCACAACCACTTTCTATTAATTTAGCCACCGCTTTTTTAGAACCCATTTTATCATCAACAATTACCTTATCACAAGCAATTTCATTTACAACTCTATCAAACATGACAATAGGCATTCCTTGATTGATGGTTTCAGAAAAGTGGTGATAATCTTGTAAAAGCAGCGTTTCTTTGGCTACGGATAGTATAAAACCGTCAATACTTCCATTGGCAAGCATTTCAATATTAATCACTTCTTTATCAAATGATTCATTCGACAATCCAATAATAACATTATAACCTCTACTATTCGCTTCTTTTTCAATTCCACTAATTACTTTAGAAAAAAAGTGGTGGACAATTTCAGGAATAATAACACCAATCGTTTTTGTTCGCTTATTTTTTAGGCTTAACGCGATATTATTTGGACGGTAATTATATAGTTTTGCAAATGCCTGAACTTTGCTTCTAGTGTCTAAACTTATCTCTTTACTATTTCTTAATGCTTTCGAAACAGTTGATACAGAAACGTCTAATTCTCTGGCTATTTGTTTGAGGGTTACTTTTCGTTTCATGATGGTTTATTATAAGATCAATAATTAAAGCTGTGATTTTCTATTTTTTTGTTAAAAATACGCTGTTTTGATTAGATTAAACTCAATGATTACAAAAGTTGTCAACACGAAAACGATTGCGTAACCCTAAAATTTATGCCTGCATTTTTATTTACTCAAAATTTACATAGTTTTAACAGCGAGAGGTAAAAATATAGAGTATTTAAACTTAAAAGATTACGTAAATGACGAACAATTTGTTCAGAAATGTTTACTAAAATACGTGATTGTTTTTCGACAATTTTGAAAATAAAAAACTAAACAAATGAAGAAAATGCAAAAATTTATTTTGTTTTTGGCTTTTTTTATTCCACTAGGAATGTTTGCCCAAACAAAAGTGACGGGTGTTGTTACTGAAAAAGGTACTGAAACTCCATTATTAGGAGTGAATGTAATCGTAAAAGGAACAACAAACGGAACCACAACTGACTTTGATGGTAAATACCAAGTCAATGTTAGTGACGGACAAACCATCGTATTTTCCTATGTAGGATTTAAAAGTCAGGAAGTACTATATACAGGACAAACTAGCGTAAATGTTGCACTTGAAGAAGATGCATCCAAACTAGATGAGGTTATTGTAGTTGGGTATGGTTCGGCAGTAAAGAAAGATGTAACTGGAGCTGTAGAATCAGTAACATCTGATGATTTTAATGGTGGAGCGATTGTTTCTCCAGAACAATTAATTTCTGGTAAAACAGCCGGAGTACAAGTAACACCACCAAGTGGAGCGCCAGGTTCTGGTTCTGCTATTAAGATTAGAGGTGGAGTTTCTTCGTTATCGGCAAGTTCAAGTCCATTGATTGTAGTTGATGGAGTTCCGTTAGACCAAGGAAATAGCGGACTTAATTATATCAATGCAAATGATATTGAATCATTTACGGTATTAAAAGATGCTTCTGCTGCTTCTATCTACGGATCGAGAGCAACTGGTGGAGTTATCTTAATTACTACGAAAACAGGAAAATCGGGTCAACCAATAAACATTAATGTAAATCATTATACTTCTGTTGGAAGCAACGTAAATGAAGTAGATGTTTTATCATCAACTCAATTTAGAGATTTAGTGTCGACTAATGGAAATGCAAATCAAATTGCGCAATTAGGAGATACAAGTACTGATTGGCAAGATCAAATTTATAGAGGTTCATTAACATCAGATACAAACGTAACAATTTCTGGTGGTTTTGATAATTCTAATTATAGAGCTTCTATTGGATATGTTAATCAAAGAGGAACTTTACGTAATTCTAAAGTACAACGTTGGACAGGTTCTGTGAAGTTTATTCAACGATTATTAAATGATGATCTTAAAATTGAAGCAAATGTATTAGGTGCTTTATTAGATGACACTTTTGGAAATACTGGCGCAATTGGAGCAGCAGTTTCTTTTGATCCAACGCAATCTGTATTTGACGCAACAAGTCCTTTTGGTGGATATACTGAAAATGTAAACAATGATGGTACTATCAACACAATTGCGGTTCGTAACCCAGTTGGTTTATTAGAACTAAACAGTAATACAGCAGATACAAAAAGAAGTACAGGAAGTTTAAAATTGGATTATACACTACCATTTTTTAGAGATATTAAAGTGACTGCAAAAGGTGGATATGATTATTTTGAAGTAGATGGAAACTTAAATATTCCAGCAACTGCAGCTTCAAACTTCAACGATCAAGGACTAGTAGGAACATATAGCACACTTAACAGAAGTAAATTGTTAGACTTGTATGCAAACTACAAGAAAGATATTGAAAGTATAAAAAGTACAGTTGATGTAACAGTTGGTCACTCTTTCCAAAACTTTTACAGATCAAACAGATTCCAAAATACAACTGGAATTGGTCAGGTAACTGGAAATGTATTTAAGACAGAAAACGCTTTAGAATCTTACTTTGGTAGAGTAAACTTTTCGTATGACGATAAATACTTACTAACGTTCAACTTAAGAAATGATAGCTCATCTCGTTTAAATCCAGATGATCGTTCAGACTTTTTTGGCGGACTTTCATTAGGATGGAATATTATCGATGAAAATTTCATGAAAGGTTCAAAAGTATTCTCTCAATTAAAATTAAGAGCTGGATACGGAGAAACTGGACAGCAAGAATTTGGTCAAGATTACGGATACATTCCACGTTATACAACAGGTGATGGACAAGTACAGTACCAATTTGGATACAATTCTGATGGAACACCACGTTTTGTAACAACACTTCGTCCTGAAGAATATGATGAAAACTTACGTTGGGAACGTTCTAAAACCTTTAACATTGGTTTGGATTTCGGATTCTTCAACGATCGCTTAACAGGTTCGGTAGAAGTATATGAGCGTAAAGTAGAAGATTTAATCAACTTTATTCCAGTACCAGCAGGAACAAACTTATCAAACGCTTTATTTACAAACGTTGGTAACTTAGAAAATAGAGGTTTAGAAGTAAATTTAAATGCTACAATTATAGAAAATGATAAATTTTCATGGAACACAAACTTCAATGTTTCTTTCTTCGAGAACAAAATCACGAAACTATTCTTAACAGACGATCCAACATCTCCAGGTTCTCCAACAGGAGGAATTGCAGGTGGAGTTGGTAACACAATTCAAATTAACTCTGTTGGGTATGAAGCAAACTCTTTTTATGTATTCAAACAAATATACGATGCACAAGGAGCGCCGATTGAAGGAGCATATGTAGATATTAACGCTGATGGTGTTATTGATACAAATGATAGATACAGATACAAGAGTCCAAATCCAGATGCTGTACTTGGTTTCACATCAAACATGCAGTACGGAAAATTTGATTTCGGGTTTACTATGAGAGCTAGTATAGGAAACTATGCTTACAATAACGTAGCGTCTAACACAGGAAATGTTGCAGCTTTATTTGGAGCGAATTCTATCAACAATGTAAACGCATCAATCTTAGATACAGGATTTCAAAATCAACAATTATTCTCTGATTACTACGTACAAGATGCTTCTTTCTTAAAATTAGATAACTTAACGATAGGATATAACTTAGACAACATCTTCAAAGATGTACGTATGAGAGTATACGCAACAGGACAAAACTTATTTGTAATAACAGATTACGATGGATTAGATCCTGAAATTAGTGGTGGAATTGACAACAATTTCTATCCAAGATCAAGAAACATATTGATGGGACTTAATTTGAACTTATAAAAAGTAATACCAAATACACACAATGATGAAAACAATTAAAAAACAATCAAATCGTATAGGTATTGTACTGCTATTGCTAATAGCGAGCATAGGATTTACTTCTTGTGAAAGCGAACTCGATTTAGAGCCAATAGTAGAGCAGTCAGCAGCAGATGTATTCGATGATCCTGCGGCATATGAGCAATTTCTTGCCAGAATCTATGCAGGTTTTGTAGTAAGTGGACAACAAGGTCCAGCAGGTAATCCTGATATTACAGGAATTGACGAAGGATTCTCAAACTACTTAAGACAATACTGGAAACACCAACAATTAACCACTGATGAAGCGTTAATTGCTTGGAATGATGGAACCATTCATGACCTTAACTGGCAAGTATGGACACCAGCAAACGAGTTTATTACAGCAATGTATAACAGAATCTATTTTCAAATCTCTATTTCTAACGAATTCTTAAGAGCAACAGCAGATGTTCCTGAATCAGAATTTTTACCAGCAGCTTACAAAGCTGAGGTGCGATTCTTAAGAGCATTAAGTTACTGGCATGCCATTGATATGTTTGGAGATATTCCTTTTGTAACAGAACAAGATCCTATTGGAGCATTTTTACCAACACAAGGAAGCAGACAAGAAGTGTTTGATTTTATTATTTCTGAATTGACTTCAATTGAATCAACAATGATTGGTGCACGTCAAAATGTATATGGAAGAGCAGACAAAGCTGCTGTTTGGATGTTATTAGCAAAACTTCACTTAAATGCTGAGGTATATACAGGAACTGATCAAAGTGCACAAGCAATTCCATACCTAGAAAATATTATTGGAGCAGGTTATGTACTTCATGATAACTATGATGAATTATTCTTAGCAGACAACGATACGAATGGAGCTCAAAACGAATTCATTTTCACTTTTAATTCTGATGGATTAAACACACAAGGATTTGGAGCCATGACATTCTTAGTACATGCGCCAGTTGGTGGAAACATGAGTGCAGCGGCTTTCGGTATCAACGGAGGTTGGGGCGGAATTAGAACTACGAGTGCTTTTGTAAACAAATTCTCAGCTTCAGAATTAGTTACAGATAACAGAGCAAACTTCTTTACTGATGGTCAAGAATTAGAAATTGCAGATGTATTCAATTTTAATGACGGATATGCAGTAGAAAAGTTCAAAAACGTAACAAGCACTGGCGTTCAAGGATCAGATAGTTCAGGAGACTTTATCGATACGGATTTTCCTGTATTCAGATTAGCTGATGCGTACTTAATGTATGCTGAAGCTGTAAAAAGAAGTGGAACAGGCGACCAAGGATTAGCAGTACAATATGTAAACTTAGTAAGACAGCGCTCAAACGCAAACCCAATTGGTGGATTTTCAGATATCACAGATGAATTCTTATTAGCAGAACGTTCAAAAGAATTACACTGGGAAGCACACAGAAGAACAGATTTAATTCGTTTCGGACAATTCTCTGATCAAGGGATTTGGCCGTGGAAAGGAAATGTAGAAACAGGAACAACAACGGAAGCATTCAGAGACTTATTTCCAATTCCATCTACAGATATTACCGCAAACCCTAACTTAACTCAAAACCCAGGTTACTAAAAAAATATACAAATGAAATGAGCAACAATACTAGTTGTTGTTAACCAATAAGGTTATTAGCGAATTCCATTTGACCGAATTATAAAAAAAGTATATACAAATGAAAAACTTAAATAAAATATCAGCAGGCTTTTTAGCAGTAGTTGCCTTTGTTGGATTCAACGCGTGTAGTGATGATGATAATTTAATCATTGCTAGTCCAGAAGGCGGACCACAATTAGTTACACCAGCATCAGGAACAGCAATTGTTTTGAGTGCAGCAAACGAACAAAACGTAGCTACTACGTTAGTATGGAATGACGCGGATTACAATGCGCAAACCGCTATTAATTATAGTGTAGAGATTGCTTTAGCAGGAACAGACTTCGCTACACCAATTGCAGGTGGATCAACTAATGAGCGTTTTATCTCTTGGACAAATCAGCAATTAAATGATGTATCTATCGCTGCAGGATTAAATCCATTTGTAGCAGGAGACTTAGATGTACGTGTAATTTCTTCGATTGGAGCACAAGATGCACAACAACAAATTTCAGATGTAATTACGCTAAACATTACACCATACACTACTTCGTTACCTAAAATTGCAGTACCAGGAGATCACCAAGGATGGGATCCAGCTACAGCACCAAGATTAGCTTCTTCTGAATTTGGAGCTACTGACTATGAAGGATATGTTTGGTTAGAAACTGAATACAAATTTGTGGCGCCAGATGCCGCAGGAAACTTTGCTTGGGGAAATACAGATTGGGGAGATGATGGAAGTTTCTCAGGAGTTTTAGTAGAAGATGGAGAATCAAATGTGCAAGCTTCATCAGGATACTACTTATTAAAAGTAGATACAGGAGACTTAACATATAGTGCTGCACAATATAGTTGGGGACTTATCGGATCAGGAACACCAACAGGTTGGGACAGTGATACTGATATGGTCTATGACGCTGCATCAGGAACTTGGTCAGTAACCTTAGATTTAACTGCTGAAGAAATTAAATTCAGAGCAAACGACGGTTGGGATTGGAACTATGGAGATACTGGAGCTGACGGTTCATTGGAAAATGGAGGAGATAATATTGCAGTACCAGCAGCTGGAAACTATACAATAGTATTAGACTTAAGCAATCCGAGAGAATACACATATACATTGACACTTAATTAATTCAATGATCACTCAAAAAGGCTGTAATACTTATTACAGCCTTTTTTATCTTACACTATCAAAGAGTACACCACGTAATCGATATGAAATGCGTTATGACAAGCTTATAATCATATAAGGTGAATTCATGACAAGTTCCATCTGACTAAAACAAAAACAGATGAAAAAAAAATTACACATACTATTCCTATTACTTACAAGTTTTGCTTACGCGCAAGTAACCATAACACCAACACCTTTTGAGGTGAATCAAACAATTACAATTACTGTTGATATTAATAGTTCAGCAACAGATTGTGACGGAATCAACAACCCAAATAAAGTATACATGCACTCAGGTGCTGGAACCAATAGTAACCCTTGGACATATGTTGTTGGAAACTGGGGACAAGATGATGGCGTTGGAGAAATGACTGATATGGGCGGCGGATTATGGCAAATTCAAATAATTCCTGAAACATACTACGGACTAACCACTGCACAAGCAGCAACCATTACTAAAATGGGAATGGTTTTCAGAAACGAAACAGGAAGCCAAGAATTAAAAGCAACAGGATGTAGTGATTTCTTCTTTGATGTTGGAGCATTTCAGTCAACATTAGTAACTCCAAATGATGGAAGTACAACAATATTAGCTTCAGGATCAAACTTAGCAATTACTGCAAATAATACAGGCGGAACTGCTACATATGTATTAAAAGCAAATGGAGCAACGATAAACTCCACTAGTGGTTCTTCATATTCATATACGGATATGAACATCACTTCAAATAAAAATTACGAATTGGATGTTACATTAAGTGGAACAACAATTACAAAAAACTTTAGCGTTATCATCAATCCAGGAACTGCAACACAAGCAATGCCAGCAGGAATGGAAGATGGTATCAATTACAATGCAGACACGTCAAAAGCAACGTTGGTGTTAGATGCACCAAACAAAGACTTTGTATATGTAGCAGGAAGTTTCAATAACTGGCAACCTGATACTTCATATGCCATGAAAAAAGATGGAACAACAGGTAAATTTTGGTTGGAAATCTCTGGATTAACATCAGGGCAAAACTATACGTATCAATATTGGGTGATAGATGAAACACCAATTGCAAACTCACCATCATTAGTAAAAACAGCTGATCCATACTCAACATTAGTGTTATCGCCTTTTGATGATCCTTCTATTCCTGCAACAACCTATCCAAACCTTCCAACTTATCCTGCAGGACAAGAACGTGAAGTAACGGTATTACAAACAGGACAAACACCATATGCTTGGCAAGTAACAAATTTTGCAAAACCTAAAAAGGAAGATTTAATCGTATACGAAGTATTAATTCGCGATTTTGATGCAGATAGAAATTATCAAAACCTAATAGATCGTATTGATTACTTTAAAAATTTAAACGTAAATGCAATTCAATTAATGCCAATCATGGAATTTGAAGGCAATGAAAGTTGGGGATACAATACTTCATTCCACTTAGCATTAGACAAATATTACGGAACTCCAGAGAAGTTCAAGGAATTTGTAGACTTATGTCATCAAAATGGAATTGCAGTAATTTTAGATGTAGCATTAAATCATGCATTTGGAAGAAACCCAATGGTACGTATGTGGATGAACGATCCGGACAATGACGGTTGGGGAGAACCAAGTTCAGAAAACCCGTATTTCAACGAAGTTGCAACACATAGTTATAGTGTTGGTTCTGATTTCAATCATCAACAAGCAAGAACACAATATTATACAGAACGCGTTGTAAAACACTGGATTGAAGAATACAATATTGATGGTTTTCGTTGGGATTTAACAAAAGGATTCACGCAAGAATGTACCGCTGGAGATGATGGTTGTACAAACGGATACAGAAATGATCGTGTTGCAATCTTAAAGCAATATGCTGACTATTCTTGGAGCTTAGATGCGGATCATTATGTAATATTTGAACACTTAGGTCAAGACAATGAAGAAAAAGAATGGGCAGATTACCGATTAGGTGAAGGAAAAGGAATAATGATGTGGGGAAAAATGACAGATCAATATAACCAATTAACTATGGGATTTGCTTCCAACGCTGATATTTCAAGAATGGGGCATACTAGTAGAGGTTTCAATGGACCAAGATTAATGGGATATGCGGAAAGTCATGATGAAGAACGATTAATGTATAAAAACTTGCAATTTGGAAATACTGCTTTATCATCACACAACGTACAAGATTTAAATACTGCATTATCAAGAATGTCTGCATTAGGTGCGGCTTCACTTACGATTCCTGGTCCAAAAATGATTTGGCACTTTGGCGCATTAGGAATGGAAAACTCAATCTTTACTTGTAATAATGGAAGTGTAAACTTACCAAGTGATGGAACACCAGGCGATTGTAAATTAGATACAAAACCACAACCACAATGGACAGACAACTGGTTAGCGGATGCAAACAGAGCAAAAATATATAATGATTGGGCGCGCATTATTAAGTTGAAAACAGAAGAACCAGTTTTTGAAGGAAACTATTCAATTAGTCCGTATATCAACGATATCAGACAACGTATTTATATTTGGGATGATACTATTCCTGCATCAGCATTGAAAAACGTAGTGGTTATATGTAATTTCTCTGTGGCAGATTTATCGATTGTTCCCGATTTTCCATACACCGGAACTTGGTATGATTTAATGGACGAAACTGGCGCTACAACTATCAATGTAACCAATACGGCTGATCCAATAGCAATTCCTGCTGGACAGTTTAGAATCTTTGGAAATCAACAAACTGTGTTAAGTACTGATGAATTTCAAAATACAACGAATACAATCTCATTATATCCAAATCCTGCTTCGGACAGTTTTAAATTAAACAAAAATGTAGAAGAAGTATTAATTTATGATATCACAGGAAAGCAAATCAAAGCATTTGAAGGTGGATTTACTGCTGGACATACGTTTGATGTAAATGAATTATCAAGAGCGTTATATGTTGTTAAAATTATTTCTAACGAAGGAACTGCAACAAAACGATTACTTATTGATTAATTTGAATAGTATTTTTCTCTAATAAAGAATCGGCTATACTATCATTATTTGACTAAACTTGTTCGTAACTAGCTAGTGTTACAATCAAAAATTACGAGAGAAATATTTAAAAAAGTCGCTATGAAAATAGCGACTTTTGATGTTTAAGAAAATGAATTTAAAGAAATAAGGATACAAGGAATTACGTCATAGTTGACGATTTTATTGTTAGTAAGAAAAATGTGTTTTTTGAGAATACTTACGCTTTAAACAAATGAAGTTCTTTGTTAATTTGTAGATCAGGCAATCCGTCGTATTTACCTTCTAAATAATCTTTTTCAAAAGAAGCATCTTTACGAACTTTTTTGTCATATAACGATTCCAACTTCGTAATTCCGTAAGCGTCTTTTTCTGCAATCATAATTTGATCTCTTCTAAAAAGCTTCCGTTTGGAATTGATTAATGACGAATTGTGCGAAGCAAAAATTAATTGTGCGCCATGTGGATTATTTTGCTCTGAATTAAACAACTCAATAATTGCCTTGCTTAAATGTGGATGCAACTGTGCGTCAAACTCATCAATAATAAGTGTTTTTCCGTGTAATAATGTATCAATAATTGGTCCTGAAAGTGCTACATATTTACAAGTTCCCAACGATTCATTGGCAAAAAGGTTGAAGTAAATATTGTCTACTTCTTCATTATTTTCATCGTACACAGTATGTTTTGTACTAACCACTACGTTTTCCTCATCAGATTCTAAAATCATTTTTCTGATTTCTTTCGGAACGTTTCCTTTTTCCAAAATTTCCTCTGTAAGTTTAAAACGTTCCACTTTCGTTTCTGTAAAACCTAAATTAGCGCCAGCAATAAAATTATCAATGAATTTTTTCTTTGCAGGATTATCCATCATATCAATTGTGTAGTTCACAGTGAAACGATCTTGCATTCCAGAAATGTATTGCACATTATTCATGGCTTTTAAAATGCCAATTCCGGTTGGAATATTAAATTGAGCACACACAGAAAGAAATAATGCATTTTTACGTGTAATAGATGTTAAGTTAGAACTTGCAGCATCAAATTTTTTGGTAGTTTTTATATCTTGAAACTCGCGTTCAAATAGTAATTGCTCTTTATTTTTAGTAGTAATGTACAGCCATTCACTATGTATTTGTTCTTCGTCTACTTTAAAACCATATCTATATTTTGATTCATCATGAATAAAGACAAGTTCAAATAAACTTGGTTCTTCAATAGATTCTGTAGACAAACAAAAAGGTTGTACTTCAATGGCTTCGTCTGCTTGTGAATCCTTTGACGAACTCAAAATAAGCTTTCGAGCAAAATTAATCGCCTTAAACAAATTACTTTTTCCATTCGCGTTTGCTCCGTAAATAACCATACTTTTTAAAAGCGTTAAGTTTTTTAACGGTGTATCAAAAAGATTGGTATTTCGCAGTTCAGTCAAAGAAGTTGCTGTCAAATCAATAGTGGATCTATTTTTGAACGACAAATAATTTTCTACTGTGAATTTTACGAGCATTTAGGTTAAAATTTATTGTTTAACATGACAAATATATAAATTTGTACGATATTTTCGTGTAAAAAGGTAAATTTATTTTGGTTGTGTAAAATAAAAATCTATATTTGTACGTGTTTTTCTCATAAAGCATTCATTTTTTTGAGATATGACATAAATATTTGAAGATAATTCGTAATTATCGTATAAAGTAGATGAATTGGTGATAAAGTCTCTTAAACCAAGATATAAATCACTGAAAAACAAGAATAGAAGGACATATTGTAACGCTACTTTTTCAAATAGATTGACAGATTAAAAAAAAGTTATTTAAACGAATAAGTTACACTAGAAAAAAAGTTAATGGTAAAAAGAGAATTTCCTTTTTATAGACAGTTAGATCAAATGGATTGTGGACCAACATGTTTGCGCATGGTGGCGAAGCATTTTGGTCGCGCATATACAATTGACTTTCTAAGGAAGAAAGCAAATATTACTAGAGAAGGAGTTTCTTTAGGTGGAATTGCTGAAGCTGCTGAAGAAATAGGATTGCACACATTGGCGGTTAGCGTTGATTATAAAACGTTAATTGACGAAGTTCCTTATCCTTGTATTGCGCATTGGAGACAACGTCATTTTGTTGTTGTTTACAAAATAAGAAGAAACACAGTATACGTTGCAGATCCTGCACACGGTTTGGTAAAGTATTCAAAAGAAGACTTTATTAAAGGTTGGATGGGAAGCAATGTGGATCAAGAAACAGCAGAAGGATATTTGTTGTTATTAGAACCAACACCTGAGTTTTATGAATTAGAAAAAGAAGAAAAGAAAGAATACGGGTTCAAGTTCTTATTCTGGTACTTTAAACCGTATAAAAAATATATCGCTCAGTTAATTTTAGGATTACTGGTCGGGAGTTTGCTGCAATTAATATTTCCGTTTTTGACACAATCCGTCGTCGATTACGGTATTAACTATCAGAATAAAAACTTTGTATTTCTGATATTAATTGCGCAGTTAACGTTATTTATTTCGCAAACTACCGTAGAATTAATTCGAGGTTGGATATTACTCCATATGACGAGTCGGATTAACATTAACCTGATTTCCGATTTCTTAATTAAGTTGATGCGATTGCCAATTGCCTTTTTCGATTCCAAAAATACGGGAGATATTATTCAACGTATTTACGATCATAACAGAATTCAGAGTTTCTTGTCTTCAACAACATTAAACACATTGTTTTCTGCTTTTAACATGATTATTTTCGGAGCTGTATTAGCCTATTATAACATGCAAATATTTACCGTATTCTTTATCGGTTCGGCATTGTATATTGGTTGGACATTACTTTTTATGAAAAAGAGAGCCGAACTAGATTATAAACGATTTGATCAATCTTCGGACAATCAAAGTAGTTTGTATCAATTGATTTCTGGAATGCAGGAAATAAAATTAAACGGTTCAGAACGTAGAAGACGTTGGGAATGGGAAGCTATTCAAGTTCGATTATTCAAAATATCGATCAAAGGATTGACACTTTCACAAACACAAAATACAGGTGGACGATTCATTAACGAATTAAAAAACATCTTAATTACATTTATTGCGGCAACCGCTGTAATTGACGATCCGTTATTTACATTAGGTATGATGCTTTCGGTTCAGTATATCATTGGACAATTAAACTTACCAATTAATAACTTTATTACGTTCATACAATCTGGACAAGATGCAAAAATTAGTTTAGAGCGTTTATCTGAAATTCATAATAAAGATGATGAAGAAGATCGTTTTGAGGAGAATATAAAACAACTTCCGGCAGATAAAACAATTACGTTAAAAGATGCTAGTTTCCGTTATGGAGGAAAAAGCTCACCGTTAATTCTTGACAAATTAAATGTTGAAATTCCAGAAGGAAAAGTAACGGCAATTGTTGGAGCGAGTGGAAGTGGAAAAACAACGTTAATAAAACTATTATTGAAATTCTATGAATTTAATGAAGGTTCATTGAATGTTGGACCGCATAAAGTAGGTGATATAAGCACAAAAGTTTGGCGTAAATCCTGTGGGTCAGTAATGCAAGATGGTTTCCTATTTGGAGATACGATTGCAAGAAATATTACAGAGTCTGATTCGGAAGGAATTATTGACAAACAACGACTGATTCATGCTGTAAAAGTGGCAAACATTGAAGAATTTATTGAAGAATTGCCATCAGGATATAACACAAAAATTGGTTCAAGTGGTGTGAATGTTTCTGGAGGACAAAAGCAACGTATTTTAATTGCACGTTCTGTTTATAAAGATCCAAAGTATATTTTCTTTGATGAAGCAACAAGTGCTTTAGATGCGAATAACGAGAAGGTTATTATGGAAAACCTTCAAGAATTTTACAAAGGAAAAACAGTAGTTGTAGTAGCACACCGTTTGAGTACGGTAAAAAATGCAGATCAAATTATTGTATTAGACAAAGGAAAGATCATTGAACTCGGAAATCATGAAGAGTTAACCGCAAAACGTGGAGCATATTATACATTAGTAAAGAATCAATTAGAGCTAGGAAACTAATATGGCTAAGAAAAAAGGAGAAAATAAAGAGGAAGAAAAGAAAGAAGTAAGACGCAAAAAAATCAATGACCTGGATGAACGCTCAGATCAGGTTAAGGAAATATTGGGTCAGGCACCTAATTGGGTAATCCAATGGGGAATATCTGTAGTATTTCTTATTGTGATTATGTTTTTAGTAGGATCGTCATTAATAAGTTATAATGATATTATTGGTGCTCGAGTGACGATTACTTCGGAAAATCCACCAGCGCATTTGACGGCAAAAGCTTCTGGGAAACTGACAAGTATTTTTGTAGAAGCTGGTCAAAAGGTAGAAGTAGATCAAGTATTAGCAGTGATTGAAAATACGGCTGATTATAAAGATGTAACATTTATTAAAAATAAAATTGAAGACTTTATACCTGATTTAAGCGACTTTGATTCGTTGAAGTATACATTTCCTTCAAAATTGAAGTTGGGTCAAATACAAGTAGCTTATAATGCATTTAGAAGAGAATATCTCTCGTATTTGAATTACAATATTCAAACACCTGAAAAAAGTCAAGTAATAAACTTACGTTCTCAAATTATTACAGCTCAAAACCGTTTAAATAATAGAAGAACAGAATTATTTATTTACGAAACAGAATTAGAGAATGCTAGAATTGATTTTGAATCGCAAGAACGATTATATAACAAAGATGTAATTACACGACAACGATTTCAGCAGGAGCAAAATAAATATGCAGGCGCAAAACGAAATTATGAAGGTTTGCAATCGTCTATCAAAAGTGAAGAAAGTTCATTATTGGCATTACGTAGCAATTTGAGACAAGCGAGTATTGGTGATAAAACTTCATTTTTATCTACAGATCAAAATTTAGAACAAGCCAAGCAAGATTTAGAAAACCAAATATTACAATGGGAACAACTATTTGTATTAAAATCGCCTATTAAAGGAGAAGTAACCGTTTTTGATATTTGGTCAAAATACCAAAATGTAAATATTGGACAAGATTTATTTACCGTAATTCCAGATAATATTGATGGAATTATTGGACGCGTAACGCTTCCTGTTCAAAATTCTGGAAAAGTAAAAATTGGACAGAGTGTAATTATTAAGCTTGATAGTTATCCGTATCAAGAAAGTGGAAGTTTGTCAGGTGAAATTATCAGTATTTCTGGTGTTCCACAACTTAGTCAGCAAGGTGGACCAGCTACGTATGTTGCGTATTTAAAAGTAGCATCGTTATTGAGTTCTTTTGAAAAGCCAATTGATTTTAAACAAGAAATGGAAGGAACTGCAGAAATTGTAGTGGAAGAATTAACCGTAATGCAACGAATCTTTTATCAATTGCGAGAAGTATTTAGTAGAAAGTAAAAATCATGAATATAGTTTTAGTTTAACAACAATCAGCAATGATGATAAAAGCCTCGAAAATTATTCGAGGCTTTTGCTTTTATTACAGATTGCTTAACAAGCGAATAAGCAAGATAAAATTGCTTGTGTATTACATGTTGGATCATTAGTGCCACAGTTGTTAGTATCAGTTCCTCCTCCTGGGCAATTTTCTGAGATTACGCATCCAGTTAATGGACCAGTAAAGATGCAATGTGGAGCTGTAGATGCGCCACCACCTTTTACATTGTTTCTGTTTAATTCAGCAATTCTTGACTTTGTTAAGCTTAATTTGTTCAATCCTAATTTTTGTTTTTTCATGGTCTAAAATATTTTTAGTTAATAAAAAATACAATTAGAAAGACTTTTGGGGAAGACTATAATTTTTTAACAATCTTCATAACAAGAAATAAATTCTAGTCGTGTTGGACAATTGTTCGTTCCGCAATTGTTTGTTCCACAATTATTAGTGCCGCCACAATGATTAGCTGTATTACAGTTTTCAGTTACATTACAACCATCATCATAATAACCTGTAGCAATGCAAAATGGATTTGTAGAAGCGGTGTTCCAACCACCTTTTGCATTTTGTGTGTTTAACTCGGCAATTCTTGATTTTGTCAAGCTTAGTTTGTTCAGTCCTAATTTCTGTTTTTTCATAATCTAAGATTTTAGTTAATAAAAATACATCATTAGGTATTTTGGGGAACACATGTTCATAAAGATAACGAACAAACTAAAAAAAACATATGAAACAAATGTTAAATAACAAAAAAGCCCTCACGGTGCGTGCGAAGGCTTCAACAATTTATATATGTGTAAGTTAGTTTACTATTTAATTTTGTATGTCGCTAATATTTCTTGAAACAATTCCAGTAACATTTCCAAGTGTTGTTGTATTGCCATTTGTTCCTGGTGTACAATCTCCATCTAACTTTGTATCTCCACACAAATCGTAGTCAGTAATTCTGTGCTGTTGTGCACCTTGTGCAGGCAGCGCTCCGGCTAAAATTGTATGAAGGTTATCTACTTTGGAGATCTTTATTTTTTTGAGTTTTAAAGGCTTTCTCATGATTTAAATATTGTTTAGTTAACATTATAAATATGCAAAAAAAATATTGATATATTACAACTTAGTAGTGATGTTTTATAAAACGTCACCTATGTATCTTTCTGGTTTTGAAGACTTTTTATGTAATACGATGGATACATGCCTGTTTGTGCTTTAAAGGCTCTAGAAAAGGTTTCCGAGCGTTTGAAGCCAAATTCTTCTGCAATGGCTTTAATGGTATAGGAACGTAATTTGTCGTCATTTTTCAGCTTGATTAAAGCCGAATTGATTCGCAATTCAGAAAGGTATGATTTAAACGATTTTTCTTTATACGTATTAATTACATTTGACAAATAAGACGTATTTGTTTTTACTTTTTTGGCAACATAACCCAGCGTACAATCTTGTCGTAAGTACAATTCTTTTTCTTCAAAAATTTCTAAGGCTGTTAGAATTTGAATAGCATTTTCATCGGTTACAGGATTGGTACTTTCCTTAACAATAGTTTTTGAAACAACTTTTTCTTTGGGTTGCTCTAGTTTTTCAATAGTTAATAATAATTGTTGAAAACGATTTTTGTTTTGTTTCTGTTTCTGTTTAAACCAGATGAAAAATCCTGTTAAAGCAATTATCAATACTCCTAAAATTCCATATAAATAGGAGGTGCGTTTTTTCTGTTTCTGATTTGTTGTATCTAATGAATCAATTTCTTCTTGCAGCGGAACAATATCATATTTTTTATGAATATTATTATTTATACTAACATTTATACTATCATTATGCTTATCCAAATCAGCATATTTGTTTAAGTAGTAGATATTGTTTTCTTGATCTCCAATATTAGCATAGCAAATAGCAAGAAGTTGATACACTTCCTCCGTTTCTGGAGTATTTACTTTTTTAATAGTAACGATATCCTCAAACTTTTTAAAATAAACTATAGCACTATCGTATTGTTTGAGTTTTAAATAACTTTTTCCAATATATAGATAAGGTGTTGTAAGTGATTGATCATTTCCAAAATTAATAATAGATGCAATGGTAGCTTTTGAAGAAGAAATACTTTTAGTATACTGTTGTTGTTGAAATTGTATGATGATTTTATTCGTGTTCAAATAAAGACTTAAATCATTGTATTCGTTTTTCTTTGCTAGTTGTAGACCTTCTTCAGTATAAGTTTCGGCAGTATTGTAATCTTTCATCCTAAGATACGTATCTGATAAAAATGCAAAACTTGAGACTTCTAATCGAGAAAGGTCCTTTAAGTCATTTTCTCGAATTATATTTAAATTCTCCTTAAAAATTACTGAAGCTTCAACTAAATCTTTGGTTTGCTTTTTTATAAAACCAATGTTGTGCGAAATCTGTAAAATATCATTCAAATTACCCATTTCATCCGCTACGTTTTTAGCTGATAAATAATTATCGATAGCGACTTTATAATCTCCGCTAATAGATGCAATGTTTCCTTTTAAACAATAATTTTGTAAAATTAAAGAATCATTAGAAAGTTGTTTTCCGATTGTTAAGGAAGCATCAGTATAATAAAAAGCACTGTCGTACATGCCTAAATTAAAAGAAAGTATAGCTTTTTTATATAATGACTGCGCAATTTTTTTAGTATCTTTTTTTTGTTTTGATCGTTGATATATGGTTTCTGCATATACTTTTGCTAGTATAGGGTTGTTGTGACGCTCTAGTTTATATAATTGTTCCAATTCATCATACGACTTTCCCTGTAAAGAATCCGTTTGTGCATAAAGCGAAAAAGAACATAAAAAAATAATAATACTGAATACAAAGGGGAATGACGAAAAAAATGATTTTTTAGGTTGCATGTTGTTTATGTTGGTCAGTCTATACAAGTATAACAGTTTTATGTGTAGAAAAAAAATAAGAAGGGTAAAATACGAAAGCTTGGGTATTAATGGTTTGTCATAAAAAAAGTCTAGCATATTGCTAGACTTTTTTTAGTACTATGTGTCAGAAATATTATTTTTTCTGATCTTTATTCTTGTTTTTATTCATGTGCTTTTTACGCGCAATCATTGATTTGTAGTAACGATATAAGAAATCATAACAAACCATTTCATGAATTCGGTTTTTAGACTTAAATAAACGATTCATTAACATGTGCAAATAACTTCCCATAAGGTCGTTAAGTGGCATCATTAATGTTTCGTCTTCTTTGTGCTTTAAAATACCAGCAGCAATATCTTTGATACCTTCTTCTTTTATTCTTAAAACGTCTAAGATTGGTTCATAATCAGGATTTTCTTCCGCTGTAAAAACCATAAATTCCTCAATCTTTTTACGTTCTGCACGGAATTTATCATCCAATTGCTTTTTTAATGGTCTTCCCATACCAAATTCGTTTCCGAATCCAGTTTTTAAACGATCCATAAGTTCTAGCTTTTCATCATCATTATAACCATAACTTGTTAAATGTGAATCCATTGCTCGGATAGAAAATAACCAACGTAGTTCTTCACCTTCGTCACCTTCAATCATGTCTACAAAGTCCACAATCATTTTACTATCATGATAAAACATTTCTTCTCCAAGCACCATGGTGTTCAATCCGTAACGTTCTATTTCTCGTTGATATGTATCAATCTGAACTTTATAAATTAAATCTTGATCTATAAATTCTTTAAACTTTGGATACAATCCGTTAATGATCATTCCAACATGTTCTGGTTTTGTATAGTGAAAACGAACTCTAACGTGATGTTTTGGATCGGCATATCGTATGAAAAACCATTTGTCTATAATTCCGTGTTCAATTAGCTGTTCTGCTATTGGCTTTATAATCTCCGTTAGCACAGCATCAGAAGTTTTTGGTCCTGTATAAATTTTGTAATACAGCCAACTGTCTCCTAAAATAAAATTTCTTTGTATTTCGTTATTCATTGCTCTGCTTGCTTTGAGTTAATTTTTTTTCGTTATAAAATGAAACTACTACTTGATTCGTGTAGTATTCTTTACCTTCTTTTACGACACCGCTTTCGCTGAATAGGAATTCGGTTAGTTTAAATGAACCTCGTTTGCTTACAGTATTCAATAACATGCGTACAGAAGTAAGATTTCCAAAGTTTACAAGCAATTCGTTATCTCCATCTGCCAACATTACATATTGAGGAATTTTAAGACTATCTCTCAATGTTTTTATTTCGGCAGTCAATTTATCATTATCGTTTTTACTTTTCAGTAATGGTTCAATGTGACTCTTTTTTAAATTCCAAGTTGCATCATGTAAGATAAGATTGTTGAATTCTACACGTGGTAAGAAATCAAAATCACCTGAAAATGGTCCCAATCCGAAACCAACTCCACTTCTAATTCCTTGCGTTTGCATATCAGCTAAGAAATGATAAATTGGCAATGAATTTGCTGAGTAGTTGTGTGCATTTGTTAAATGTGGCACCACTTCTTTGTTGTATTTTTTGGAACGTAGTAATACTCTACTATGATTTTTTACAGAAACCATTAAATCATCAATCGGTAATTGATCTTCTTCGTCTTTGATTGATTTTGCTAAGTATGGAATTTCATATTTACGTAAATCAGGACGCATTAAAATGTTTCCAACACGCGATTCTGGTAAATGCACAATTTCTGCTAAGATTTTTTCTTTATTCATCTCAGCTTCCATGTCTGCCATTTCCTGCGTATAATCGAAAAGATCTTGATCTCCATGACAAAAACGACCTAGTAAGTTTGCTGCACTAGATCCGCCACCACCGCTAAATTTGATTTTGTGTCCGCCATCTTCACCGTCCAAAACTTCAATCATGCACGACATGGTATCTGGAAGATCGTCCCAATTTAAATCGTAATCTTTAAAATCTTTTTCGTCTAGCGTAATGACATAATCACCATTCTTAAATGCTTCGATCATTTTCTTTTGCATGAAACCATTGATTGAAGACCAGCGAACTTCCATCATTGGATTTTTAGCTTGCCTTCCAGGAATCATTATGTTATCTACTAACGGATTTACATCTCCTGCACCTTGATCTTGCTTATATCCAATTCCAATTTCAACATCTAACGCAGTAGAAAGAGGTACTTCACGTTCTTCAAATCGTTCGTGAAAAGCGTCTCTAAACTTCGTAAGTGTCGTTGTACTTTGTGGAAAGGTAAGTCTGTTTAGTAATGCATATCCTTTTTGAATGTCATCAACAACAGATTGACTTAGTGTATTTTTAGCATTTTGTAAAACCATATCCGTTTGGAACATGAATTTTAATTCAAAATCTGTATCTAATTGCTGTAAAAATTCACTTAGTTCTAAATATACACTTGGATTGTTTCCGATAGATTGATCAATTTTGTTGATCTTTTTATCAGCTTCTTTCAATGCTTTTAATATATCTTCGACACCTTGTAAGCGTTCTAGTACAGAACAAATTTGATCTAAGAATTCAGGTCCAGAAACCGAAGGTTCTAATTCACTAATTAGTAACTGACTTGATACTAACTCTTCAATGAATTCCGTAGCTTCTTCCATTGTAATTTCATCATCAACTAATAAAGCGGCAAGTTGAGATAAGGAAGCTCCATGCGAAGCTTTTTCTAGTACAATAGCTAAGTATTCTGTATCATCAACAGCAACAATGTGGTGATGTCTTCTACTGTTGAAGTATTTATATTCTATATAACGTAATTGTGGTCCGGCTTTGTAAATACTTGAGTTTGGAAAGAATAAAAGTTGTTCTCTAATTTTTTTATTCGTTACCAAATCTTGCGAAAGCGCTACCAAATAGTTCATATCCAATCGGGTATGACGTTTGTTTTTGTCAGAACCTTTTAATTGAATATCTGTTTCTTCGCCAAATTCTCCTACGGAACATCCTGCAAATAATCCAAAAGGCGTACATCTTGACGACATTCTGGAGATATATTTTAAGATAGAAAGACGTAGTTTTTCTTCTTTCTTTGGATCTTCTTTTTCACCTCCAAGCCATCTATTCATTTCTTCGAATAATGATGGTGAAGCTAAGAATAGGGCTTCTCTTACTACTGGATTTTCACAAACTGCTCTGAAGTCTTCTTCTGAGATTTCAGTATTAGCGGTCAATTCTTGATAAGAAGAGAATGAGAAAAGCGGTGTTCGTAGTATATATTTTGAAAAATTCTTGTATGGATTTTTACTCATCTGTTTTTTAGCTTATCATTAAACATTCATCCCAATTTGTATCGTAGTCTGCCAGGTAATCAAGGATTGAAAGTCCAATTCCTGCAATTCCTTCTAATAGAGAAGTTTCTGGTTCCCAGCTTTTATCAACACCTTTCCATTGTTTGTATCCAGCGTATCCATCTTCATGAGTTCCTCTGTCGATTCCATCTTGAATCCAAAATTCAAAAGCATCTTTAAATACTTGATCGCCAGTTTCTTTATACATTCTTAAAAACATCTGTGCATTTCCGTAAGAACCGTGACATAAACCAGCATCTCTTACCATGCTATCTTCTTGTGCAGTACGTGCAGCTGAGTGTTTTAATACTTCTAAAGCTGTTTCACCAAGTTTTGCATCGTTTAAAGTTTTTGAAGCGTACCAAAAACGCATTGCTACACCTAAGTCGCCATAGCACCAAGCCAATCGGCTTTGTCCTGTATTGTCTTCTTCTTTACCAGTTATCCAACTTGGAAATACAGAGAATGGATTTTCTTCTTTTGTTTTATGAAACATTATGTAATTAACTGCTCCTTTTAGCATTGGTTCTGATTTCGCTTTGAAATCGTCATATACGTGTAGTTTCGTTAAGATTCCTACAATGCTCGACATTCCATGTGATAAACTTAAGTTATATCCTCTTTCTTTAGTTTCTATACTCAATTCAGATTCCCACTTTAGCATGTCATCACCTTCTTTTTCAGATAACTCATCTAATAAATCCATGAATTCATTTAGTGTAGTCTTGTATTTATCTTTTAATTCGTCCGATTTTGTATTTCGGTAACGATTTAAGAAGTAAAAAGCATATCCAATGGCACCATGAAGGAAATCGTAATTTCCATTTTTCATATCAGTTACCATGAATGTGTGTATATATTGGTCTAATTCTGGAAGTAAATCATCATTATCAGCATCCATAAATTCTTCTTGCTCTAAATGATCTAAAACCCAACCTGCTCCAGCAATACCAGTACAGAATGTAGGATAACTGTACCCTTCGTTGATTTTGTCAATACAATCAGTAAGCATTTCTACGCCGATATCAGCGTGATCGTCAATATCAAGGTATTTTGAATAATAAAACTGAAATAAAGAGACTCCAGAAAGTCCAGCAAGCACTCCTATTTGTGTTTCTTCAGCATGTTTTGATTTGATAATTTGGTCAATTTCTTTTAACTTTTTTTCTAATAGCTCTTTATTCATAATTTTTAAGTAATTCGAGTTTTGGTCTACTTCAAATTAAAGGCTTTTTTTGCTGTATTACAAGTGTATGAGGCACTATAAACCCCAAAAACGTAAATAAGTCCTCGAAATTTATAAAAATGGAGAAGATTTTAGATTTATTTTAACTTTTTTAGCAATTTTTGCGCCTTTTCGTAATTATAATACGTAGGATTTTGAACTAGAACTTCAAGTGTGTTTTTTGCTTTTTTGGCATCACCTTGTTTTAAGTATATAAGTGCCGTATACCAATGCGCTTTGTGTTTGTCAATAGCATTACTATTTTTTAAAATATCAAACGTTTTTAGCGCTTCAGAATATTGTTGAAGTTCTAATTGTGAGATACCAATATACAAGGCTGCGTTAGGATTGTAGTCTATGTTTTTGGTCGTTGAAGAGAAAAGCGTTAATGCTTCTTTGTATTTTCCTTCTTCAAATAAAGTTTCTGCTTTTACTAAATTATCTTTGGTATTACCAGCAATACCTTTGTCTTGAAACGAAGGTAATGTATTCCAATTATGATACTGCTCAAATGCTTCATTCGGTGAAAGCGATTGCATAAAAGAAAAGTAAAATAATGTGAATATGGCAGCAACTGCAACGGCTGATGAAATGTAATAGAAATATGTTTTTCTTTTAGGGGACTTTTGTACATGATTTTCTTGTTGAATAGCGCGTATTTTTTTTGATAAATCAAGTACATCATCCGTTCTAAACTGATGTGCAAGTTCTTTAACTTCTTCTACAGAAGCTGTCGTTTTTACAGTCCATTTTTCTTCATTATAAACACCTTCTAGCGTTTTATAAGTCTCCAAAAAAGAGGCTAATTCTGCATCGCTTTCAAGCAATGCTTCAAAGGTTGTTTTTTCTGCGTCATCCATTTGATTGTTCAAATAGGATGCAATCTGGGCATAAGTTTGATCGTCAAAACTCATAATTTCTTTATTTTGGAAAACTTTGTGTCTTCCTTAATTAGCTTGGTTAATTTTGCTTTGCATTTAAAAACGCGTTGTCTGGCAACTACTTTTGATGCATATGAAAATGTTTTTACAATTTCTTCATATGGAGTACCATTAAACAACAGTGTTAGTACTTTTCTACAATTTTCTGAAAGCAATTGAAATTTTTCAATGTATAGCTCCCACTTTTCTTGTTCAAGCAATGCATACGCATTTTCTGTTTCTTCATTCTTCAGTTCAGTAACCTTTGCTTTTGTTACCCGTTTTTTATTTAATTCTCTTCTCCAAAGGTTTTTGCAGGTAGTAAAAAGATACGCTTCAAACGAAGATTTAATTACTAACTGTCTGTTTTTGAGTCGAACAAACAATTGAATCAACGCATTATGAAAAATATCTTCTGCGTCAGTGGCATTGCCTTTATTTTGCATCACAAAGGTTTTGACTTTTGAAAAAAACTGATTATAAATTTCTTTTAATATTGCCTCGTTTCCAGAACGAAGTCCTTCAATAAAATAAGTATCATTTAACATAGAAATAGGGTTCACTAAAATGCTGTTCTAAAATTAGTGAAATAAATCGGGTAACAAAATTTCTTATGCTGAACTATCTCATAAGTTGACTTATTTACTAGGTGAAATCCGAAAAACCTAGAACCAAAACAGAGTAGGAATAACCAAACCAAACATATTTAATTATGAAGAAAGGTGTTTTGTGTTTTTGATGCTCTTCGGAGTTGTCATAAACAACCAAATACAATTTTGTAACTTGTTCTGGTTCGATAAAACTACATGACACATATAATAACCGTATTGAAAATAAAATTACTACCATCTCTTGGAATAGGAAACTATTACTAAGAAAGTTATCATAGAATAAAAGTAAAATAATGCAAGAGAATTCCGGTCAATTTCGATTGACTGGAATTTTATCATACCTAAACCATTATTACACACTTAGTATTAATTTAAACGTAAAAGAATTATGAAAAAAGTATTAGCATGCTGTATTGCCCTATTATGCATCATTATGTACAGTTGTCAAACAGAAACACTACATACTGATGAAACAGCAAAAACAACAAAAGACATAGAAACAGTACAAAAAGGAGGCGGAAACTACGCTTCAGGACAACAAGGAAATGAACTTATTATATTATATCCGGAAGGAACAACCGAAGCAGAAAAAATAATAAAAAGACAAGAATACGATATTGAAGGTTTTAAAAAATGTGAATGTGCAACCCCTAACTTAGAGCTTTGGATTGTTGGAAAACAAGAAGCTCATAATGGTGGTTTAGAAGAAAGAAAAGCAACTGCAAAATCCGATGAAGAAATTGAAGGAGCAGAATATAATCCAAATATTAGAATACCAGAAGACATCTTTATAGATTATGCCGGTATAGCGAGTAGTGCTGATGGAATAGTGAAACGTGTTGCAACCAATCAAGGAGTTACAGTAGCAGTATTAGATACCGGAATTATGTATGATTACCCAGGGTTTACAACACCATTTTTATACAATAGCGATCAAGATGCTTGTTACAATAATGGGCAGACTGAATTATTTGGTTGGAATTTTGTAGATGACAATAACAACCCATATGATGATCATTATGGACGTCACGGTACAATAGTGACAAGTTTAATAATGTCTAAAATGGACGCTGCTAATGTAAACTATCAAATACTGCCTGTAAAAGTTGCCAATCGTAATGGTAATATTAGCTATTTTGATGCACTTTGTGGATTTCAATATGCGGCAAACAAACCAGATGTGAAAATTATTAATATGAGTTTTGGATGGTATAACCAAGAACGTGAACTATTGCAAAAATTTATTAACGATGTAGAAGATACTATTTTAGTGGTAAGTTCGGCAGGAAATAGTGGTATAAATACAGATCAAGTTGCACATTACCCTTCCTCATATGACGCAGAAAATATTATTGCTGTTGCAGGATTGCGAGGTGGAAATACAAATTCAGGATCTAATAATTCCAATACATCTTTTTTAGATGTAGTTAACATACCAAATGGGAATAGTAATTCATTATTGGCAGACTTTTCTAATAGAGGACAACTATCAGTTGATATTGCAGCTCCAGGTGAAAATATTCCGTTCACCTATAACAATGAAGTAATTTATGTGAGTGGAACCTCTTTCTCATCAGCATTAACTTCGGGATATTCAGGTTCGTTATATCAAGTTGATATGTCTACTGCTACACTAAAAGCAACATTATTATCAAACTGTATATACAATCAAAATTTAGATGAGATACAATATGCGAAGCATATTCCTCAATAATATATAGTTTAAATTAGGTTTAGGTAATCTTGCATTTAGACTATTCAAAAGAGGAGTGTAAAAACTCCTCTTTTACTCCTAATAATTTACTCTAAATCTGTATCTAATTTTGCAGTAGCTTTTTTATCACCACCATTAATTTTAGTAATTAATAAAGAAGAAATTTTAAATTGTTTTAATTGCGAAATATTTTGTTGATTTTTCATATTGTAAAGTTTTGTATATTAACAACGTAAGTAAGCGACTAAATATTTTATAGATTTATAATTATCACATACTAAACTAATATTCTGGCCTTTATGACTACTTTATATACAAGAATTCATAAGTTTTCCCTACTCATTTTTTTTCTATTATTAGCGAGTTTGATTCAAGCACAAGACATTAAATTACACACGTATTATAATCAACAAGTTGAATCAAAAGAATTTACCTTGGCTGAAAAAGAAATTTTAATAGATAGTTTATTACTTCAAACAAATGTAATGGTGAACCAAAAAATGCTAGCAGAAATTTATTATGATATTTCTAGAGATTATTGGAATTCTTCAAATTCAAAAAAAGCAATTATTTACACAAAAAAAGTTGAAGATATCGCATATAAAATAAATGATTTTGAAGGAGGAATTTTCAGTAAAGCGAAATATAATAATGCTTTTTTTTTATATAGAACAGAACAATTTTTTAAGGCTTTGAAATCTAGTAAAATATATTTAAAGCGATATCCTAAAGAAAATTTAAGACTGGGTAAGCTGTATAGAACTATAGGCAATATTTACAGTGAATTGGGAGATTTTCAAAAGGCTTTAGATAATTATGACAGATCCATTTCTATATTAAAGCCTTTAGATGAGCACAAAGATTTGGCAAGAACATTAATTTGTAAACTAGAAACTTTAGTGAGCCTTTATGACACAAGCTTATCCGATGAAATCTTTGACATTAAAGATCATTTGTTTGTATTGAAACAAAAACATAAGATGAGTTATTTAAATAAGAATGCAATAGATTTAAATTTAGGATCTTATTATGATTTTTTAAAAGATTTTTTAAATGCAAATAAGAATTATTCAAATGTTTTAAAACGTTCAATAGAAGAGCAAGATTCTATCGATATTACAAAAAGTTACATAAACTTAGCAGTTCTCAATAAAAAAGAGGATAATATAGAAAAAGCTAAAAAACTGCTTGAAGAAGCTGCAAAACATAATACTTCTGATCACTCTTTAATTTCAAATAATTTAGCAGATATTTTCCAGAAAGAAAATAATCATAAAGAAGCACTAATATATTATCAAAAAGCAATATATCAAGCTTTACAATTAAAAGAAAATAACTATAATGAATTACCTACGATAGAAAATTTTAAACTTATACCAAATAAAATTTATCTCCTAGGATACTTAATAGACAAAGCAAATGGTTGGATTGCTTATTATGAAGCAGAAGGAAAGCCCGAATATCTTGAAAATGCACTAGAAACCTTCACACTTGCCGATCAGTTAATTGATATTATTTATGTAGAAAGTAGAGAAGATTTATCCAAACTATTTTGGCGAAAAAAAGGCGCAACATTCTACCCAAAAGCAGTTGAAGTTTGTTATCGTTTACAACAACCTGAAAAGGCATTCTTTTTCATGGAAAAAAACAAAGCCATGCTACTGCTGGAAAATATGACAAATGCAACGGCAAAACGCTTGTCAAAACTTCCTGAAAACATCTTAGAACGTGAACAAGATCTGATCAAAGAAATAAAAACAATAGAGTCTGAAATTCAGTCATACGCAAACAAAGAAGATGTACTTGTAGACTCACTCAAAAACAATGTATTCAAATACAAAAAAGAATACACTGCTTTTATAGATTCTCTAGAAACGAACTATCCAAAATATTACAATTACAAAAAAAACATCAATACTGTCAAGCTTAAAGATGTTCAAAAACAACTCAAAAATGACGAATTGATATTACAATACATTGTTGGAAAAGAAAAAGGATTTGTTGCACTTATAGCAGCTAAAAGCATTCAATTAAAAGAATTACCAATCACATCAGAACTCATCAAAACAGCTAACGCATACAAAGAAGCGGTTTCCAAACCTTTTGTAAGTGAGCAAGATAAAAACACCTATACAACAATTGCTAAAAAACTCTATCAACAATTAATTCCGTTTGACAATTCGGAGCTGCGATTGAAGCAAAAAAGGATCACAATCATTGCAGACGGAATATTACAATACATACCCTTTGAAGCTTTATTGACTTCCAAAGGCGAATATTTAATTAAAAGTGCCGAAATCAATTACAACTATTCACTTTCTTCAGCAGCACAATCACAGCAAAACACCACAAGTATTCCCGAAAATTTTATAGCAATAGCACCCACTAAATTCAAAAATGATCAGTTTGGCGCATTGGCAACAAGCGAAGACGAATTAAAACGATTGACAAATATATTTGGCGCAAATCATTTTCAATATGAAAAAGCGACAAAAAAACGCTTTACAGAAGCATACGGAAACTATAAAATAGTCCATTTATCCACACATGGAGGAATTAACAATACAATTCCTTGGATGGCTTTTTATGACGAAAAAATGACACTTGATGAGCTCTATTTTACCAAAAACCAATCGGAATTAGTCGTTTTAAGCGCTTGTAAAACTTCAGATGGTGAACTCAAAAAAGGAGAAGGCGTAATGAGTTTGGCAAGAGGGTTTTTCAACGCTGGCGCAAAAAGTGTGGTTTCCTCACTCTGGGATATTAATGAAAAAGCGAGCAACAATATTATACAAGAATTTTATAAAAATATTATAAATGGTGATACGAAATCGGAAGCAATGCAGAAAGCCAAAATAACGTACATTCAACAAAATGAAAACACAAGTGAAGCATCTCCATATTACTGGAGTGGATTAACTATTACAGGCGATGTGAGCCCAATAAAAAACATACAAAAGCACAACTATGTATATTATAGTTTTGCGAGTATATTTCTAATACTAATAGGAGTTTCGATCAGGAAAAGGCGTCAAAAAAAGAAAGCAGCGTAAAATGTAAGTATTAGTTACTTCAAATTCGTAATCATTTCAGAAACAATCGTTTTAATATCAAAATTTGCAGACCAATTCCAGTCGTTTCTTGCAATTGAATCGTCAATGCTTTCTGGCCAACTATCGGCAATTTTTTGCCTAAAATCAGGTTCATAACTAATCGTGAAATTAGGCAGTAATTCCTGAATTTCTTGAGTCAATTGTTTTGGAGTAAAACTTGTCGCCGCAATATTATAAGATGATCGTACTTTCACTGCTGTCGATTCAGCATTCATAATATCAATTGTGGCACGTACAGCATCATCCATAAACATCATTGGAAGCGAAGTGTTCTCTTGTAAAAAGCAGGTATAAGAACCGTTTTTAATAGCTTCATGAAAAATTTCTATAGCATAATCTGTAGTTCCACCGCCAGGTTGCGTTTTCCAACTAATAATGCCAGGATAGCGAATACTTCGTACATCTACACCATAATTAGTATAATAATATTCACACCAACGTTCGCCCGAAAGTTTACTGATTCCATACACGGTAGAAGGATCCATAATGGTATGTTGAGGTGTCTGTTTTTTTGGAGAATTTTTACCAAAAACAGCAATTGAACTTGGCCAAAATACTTTTTTAATAAGCTTATCTTTAGCTAAATTAAGAACATGCAACAAAGAATTCATATTCAAATTCCATGCAAACTCTGGATTTTTTTCAGCTGTTGCAGAAAGTAAAGCAGCCATCAAATATACATCTGTAATCTGATGCTTTTCAACACAGGCTTTAATGCTCAGTTTGTCTGTTGCATCAAGTATTTCAAATATACCTTCCGTAAATACTTTATCATCACTTTTTCGGATATCCGAAGCAATAACATTCGCAGCGCCGTAGGTAGTTTGTAACGCAGCTGTTAATTCTGTACCTATCTGTCCGCAGGCGCCAATAATTAAAACTTTTGTACTCATCAAAAACAGTAAAATATGATTACAAATATATATAAATCTATTTCTCGTTAATGTGAAAAATTAAATTAAATCCGCATTTTTTTGATAAATTCATAAAATACAATGCCTTAGGTTGGTAAACTTTGTTAAAAACATACTCAAACTTAAAAAACTAGCTATATTTGTTTTTGGTTCGTAAACAGATCAGATCGTAAAGAATTAATGAAGAAAATCATCACATACATACTAGTTATATGTACCTTTTTTGCCTGTAATGATGCACAGCAAAAAACGCAAAAAGAAGCTACACAAAGCAAAGAAGAGTTTTTAGCAAAAAATAAATTGACGATTCCTAAAAAAGGAAAACTTCAAGAACTAAATGCTATACAAAAGAAATTAGTACAAGATTGGATAGAATTTAATGCCATTAACGAAAGTATGAAGATTGTGAATACGAGTTCGCGTTATGCTATCGTTGAAGATTTAGGACAATTGGCAACAAACATTGAAGAAATTGAAGAAGAGCAATATCCAGATGATTTGGATGTAATGCAAATTCGTAGCCGTTTCTTAGTACTAAGAACAAAAGCACTAAAACTTCAAGACGATGCGGGAGATGAAGCTGTAACAAACGATTCTATTGCGAAAGAAATTGTTCAGATGAATCGTGTTTTTAAAGCTATATGTTATCAAATACAACGAGCTTCACAACAAGATATTGATCCTAAAGAAATACTTGGAAACTCACTTGGAAAAGATTCCACAAAGGTTGAAAAACCAGTAAAGGAAGTATTTAAATCTACCATAAGTGAAAAACCAAAACCTAAAAAAGTATTACAACAACAAATAGAACAAGATCCAGATAACTAACCTATAAAATTAGCTATAGTAAATAGTTAATATAAAGTTATATAATATTGGCAAATTCTATCTGACCTAACCTAAATAAGAAATACAGATGAAAAAATTACTAGTATTGCTCATCGTTCTCGCCGTTACAGTTTCATGTAATACTGAAAAAGCGAGAAAGCAAGTTGATAGTTTTCGCAAAGCCAAAAGTGAGAAAACTATAAATGAAGTTTTAGATGCTTGGCATAAAGCAGCAGCAGATGCTAACTTTGATGCGTATTTTTCAAAAATGACAGATGATGCTATCTTTATTGGAACTGATGCTACCGAAAACTGGGAAAACTCAGCATTCAAGACATTCTCAAAACCATATTTCGACAAAGGAAAAGCATGGAGTTTTACAGCGTTAGAACGAAACGTATTTATCTCCGAATATGATGATATTGCTTGGTTTGATGAACTTCTAGACACACAAATGGAATTATGTAGAGGTTCTGGAGTTCTCAAAAAAGTAGGTGATACTTGGAAAATTTCACACTATGTACTCTCAATTGCAATTCCAAATGACAATGTTCCTGAAGTCATAAAACTCAAAAAAGAGAACGATTCTATCTTAAAATCAGCCTATTAAATATCTTAAATAAATGTTAATGTGCTAAAAAGTAGTAACATAATAGATACTTTTTAGTCTAAATTGAATAGAACTATAAATACAATCAAAAAAATGAAGACAAATAGCCTAAAGTTAGCACTATGTTTCACCGCAAGTGCTTTTCTATTCTCTTGTGAAGGAGATAAGAAAGAAACTAAAACAGCCGAAGTTGCAAAAGTTCCCGGAATCAACTTAGAATATATGGACACATCGGTAAGTCCAAAAGACGATTTCTATACCTATGTAAATGGGAAATGGATGGAAACTACTGAAATTCCTGCAGACAGAACTTCTTGGGGAGGATTTGGAGTTTTACGTAAAAGTACAGATGATGATGTATTAGTGATTCTTGATGAAGCAGGAAAAAGTGGAAAATATGCATCAGATACAGATCAAGCGAAAGCATTAATGATCTACAATACTATGCTAGATACAGTAGCAAGAGATAAAGTAGGAATTGCACCATTAAAACCAGCACTTGATGCCATTGCAGGAATTAAAAATGTTACAGATATGCAAACAATATTGGCAACGATGCCAATAGAGGTTTCAGCTCCTTTTTTGGGATTATCTGTATTTCCAAACCTATCAGATAGTAGCATGAATGCTCCGTATATTACGCCTGGTGGATTAGGATTACCTGAAAGAGATTACTACTTAGAGCAAGATGATAAAGCAAAAGAAATTAGAGCAAAATATGTAGCACACGTTTCACGTATGTTACAATTCTTAGGTGATGATGCTGCAAAAGCTCAAAAAGATGCAGAAGTAATCTTAGCGCTAGAAACGAAATTAGCTGAACCAAGGTTAGATAAGATTCAAAGTAGAGATATGCGTAACTTAAACAATCCAAAATCAATTGCTGAGTTGGCTGAAATGATACCAGCAATCAATTGGGATAAAATGTTTACAGACTTAGGAACAAAAAAGTTTGAATCAGTTATTGTAACAGATCCAAAATATATCGCAGCTTTACAAGATGTTTTAGTAAATACAGATATTGAAGATATCAAAACATTAATGCGTTGGTCTACATTAAACAGTGCTACTGGTCAGTTAACAACTGAAATTAACACAGCAAACTGGGAGTTTTATGCAAAAGAATTAAACGGAGCTGTAAAGCAACGTGATGCAAAAGAAAGAGCTTTAGCAACAGTAAACGGAACAGTTGGAGAAGCAATTGGACAATTATATGTAGATGCTAAATTTCCGCCAGAAGCAAAAGCGAAAGCTGAAAAAATGATTGCAAATGTAATTGAAGCATACAAAGGACGTATCCAAAATTTAGATTGGATGAGTGCTGATACAAAACTAAAAGCAATTGAAAAATTAGATAAATTCACAGTGAAAATTGGATACCCTGATAAATGGGAAGACTATTCAACAATGGCAGTAAAAGAAGGAAACTCTTATTACCAAAACATGGTTGCTGTTGGAAACTGGAACTTAAAAAAGAACTTTGCTGATATCAATGAGCCAGTTGACAAATCGCAATGGGGAATGTCGCCACAAACGGTAAATGCATATTTCAATCCATTAAACAATGAAATCGTTTTCCCAGCGGCTATCTTACAACCACCTTTCTACAATTATCAAGCTGATGACGCTGTAAACTATGGTGGAATTGGAGCAGTAATTGGACATGAAATTTCGCATGCTTTTGATGATTCTGGAGCGCGTTTTGACGCGGATGGAAACCTTAAAAACTGGTGGTCAGATGCAGATTTAGAGCAATTTACTAAAAGAGGAGATGCATTAGCTGCACAATACAGTGCAATTGAAGTATTAGATAGTTTATACATCAATGGTAAATTTACATTAGGTGAAAACATTGGAGATTTAGGTGGAGTTTTAGGTGCATATGATGGATTACAACGTCATATCAAAGAAAATGGACGACCAGATAAAATTGATGGATTTACAGCAGAACAACGTTTCTTCCTTTCTTGGGCAACCGTTTGGAGAACAAAAATGAGAGAAGAAGCATTGCGTACGCGTATCAAAACAGATACACACTCGCCAGGACAATATAGAGCATATATTCCGTTACAAAATATTGACGCTTTCTACGAAGCATTTGATATTAAAGAAGGAGACAAAATGTACTTAGCTCCTGAAAATAGAGTTCGAATTTGGTAAGCCAAAATCAACATAAAATAAACGAAAGCCTGAATGTATGTTCAGGCTTTTTTTGTTTAATAAAAGAGCTTTAAATTATGATTAGAATTCTTTTACATGGGTTTTGTATATTTATATAGTTACTTTAAGTAAGAATTATAATGAATGTTACCAAAACAAATTATTTCGTGAAGATAATTAGTATCTTTCTATTACTAGTTTCAACAAGTGTATTTGGACAGAAAATACAATATAAGTTAATGCTAAAAAATCCTTGTAGTAGTAAAGTAAGTAATAGGGTTTTCTATCATTTAGAAAAATCAGGAAAGGTTTTTCATATAAATGATTCTACAGGAACTATATATTTAGATGAATTAGGGAAATATCAACTTTCCGCAATAGAATATGGAATATCTCAAACTGTAAAAGTTAAAGAAGGTTTTAATATTGATACATTAGTGACTGAAAAGATATTTAAATGTTATGAGCCAGTTTCTCATCCTAGTTTTTTTGGTTATTGTTGCTGTGATGAGAAATGTAACGGAATTCAAAAAGATTATTATACTAATGGAACATTACGAATTAAAGGAGAATTTAAAAATGGAAAACCAGTTGGAAATGTTATACAATATCATCCAAATGGAAATATTAAACAAATAGATGTTTACAGTAAAAAAGGACTGTATAGAAAAACAAAATACTATGATTTAGATGGTAAAAGGATAAAATAATCTGATACCTAATCTTCTATAACAACATTAAAACCGAATTGTTTTCTTCACTAAAACAGCATCATTCAATACAAAAGGTCTTGGCATCATATCTTTTGATCGCTCAGGAATAGAAAACAACGAATTTGTCATCAAATCAAAAGAAGCTTCATAAATAACAAACTCAGGTTTAGCGTTTGGAGCAGTTGTAAACGATAATTCTAACGGTTCGTTATCAGACACATAATAACTCACTAAACGTCTTCTCGTATTATATTTTTCATCAGTAGTGAGTCCATTAATAGTTAATGAAGCCAATTGTGTTTTAACTCCAAAAACTTCAATTCTGTGTACATTTCGTTGCGGACTGATCTTTATATTGATATGTCTTAAATTGTTGTATATAGTATCTTTCAGCGTTTCTACGATTGGCATGGAAACTTGTTTTACGGGTGCTTTTTGTGTAAATGTAAATTCAGCATTGTACTTACTATCCATTACATCTTTTGATTTGGAAACAGTTGCTTCATCTTTGATGTAATTCTTCGTCCAATCGTCTAATTTTAAGTCATATGTATTCCAAGTAGCTTCATTTTTATCAGCATCTAAAATATAAACCAAACTATTAGGTTTCTGTTGTGTTTCTGTAAATCCTGATTGTGAATGCGCTACAAAAAATGTAATAAACGTAGCCAAAAAGAATACATATGCAGTCCATTTTTTGCGTTTGTACAATCCGAAAATTGGCATTAATAACCCAATAATCAATGTAACGAGTAAAGCAACTACAGCAATAATACCTAAGCCCAGTCCGACAGGAAATAACTTAATAAAAGGAACTAATATAAATATAGCAGGAATTCCTAAAAGTGTCAGTATCAACGTAAGTGTAAGTGATTGTTGCTTTTCTTTGAAAATTAAATATGCTAAAGAAGCCAAACTCAACAATACAGGAATACTAATAAAACTTGCGCCATCTAAATACAACGCTGCAAGTAGCGTAATAATAATCCAAAAGAAAAGCGGTGCTATTGTTAAGTTAGCAGCTGTATTATCTTTCCCTAATTTATGATAACAATAAAAAGCAATTCCTAAAGAAAGAAACGCAAACATAAAAATATATGTATAACCATTATACGTAAATCCTTGTTGAATTTCTGCATAATGCGGATACAACCAACTGATAAACATCCAACCCAAAACTGTAGCAACACAACTAATGACAAGTGTTGCTGAAAAAGGAATAAACCCATACATAATTCCTTTTAAAGACACTATTTTTTTCTGTAAACCATAAATAATTAGACCTATAAAAATGATTACAATAAGAATCAACATAGGAAAAATCCAAGAAAAAGGATAGGTGTGAAATCCGAAAGGTGAATTGAAGTAAATTAAATCTTCAGAAGTTGTCATCTGTGTTAAATCTAGCTTGGAAAAATAATCAAGCAATGGCATTAAATAACTTCCTTGATGTGATAACGTATTAAAATCTAAATTTTCAACAGTATCATTTGCGGTGTGATAATCGTAATGATCGTCAATAAAAGCAAAATTGAACCCTTGAATGTTTCCGTCTTCTCTAAAAACCGTCAAATCTGTATCATTTGGAAGCATCTTATAAATACTGTATGCAAGCGAATTCCCGACAGGATATTTTGTTCCAGCATCTTTAAATGCTTTAATAAGTTTAGCATTTCCGTCATTTGTTTCTAATAACATAATACTTGGTCCGCCACTTCCACGCGCTTCAAAATTTAAAACCAAACCTACATCTTTTGCCCACGGATGTGTATTTACAAATAATTCGGCACCATTTAAACCTAATTCTTCTCCATCGGAAAGTAATAAAATAATATCGTTTTCAGGTTGTTCATTTTTGGCTAAAAATGCTCTAGTTCCTTCTAAGATAGTTGCAACACCACTTGCAGCGTCACTTGCTCCAACAGCTGAATGAGGATCACTATCGTAATGTGACAATAATAAAAGTGCTTTTGAGCTGTTTTTACCTTTAATTCTGGCGAGTACATTTTTTGGTTTCGAAATATTTCCCCAATTATCTAGCGTAAAACCTTCTTGAACTTCTGGTTGTAACCCTAATTTTGTAAGCTCAGTTACAATATAGTTCCGAACCGTCGCATGTGCTTTTGAGCCTACATAATGTGGCTCTTTGGCAAGTTCGTTAACATGTGCAAAAGCACGAACCGTAGAAAATTCAGTCTTAGGAACTTTTCCTTCGGATGTTTGCTGCGGCATTGTCAATAAAAAACTATAGTATACAGCTAAAGAAATTAACAAAAAAGATAAAAATGTATAGCGTGGTTTTAAGGCGTTCATTGGTGGCTAATTAAGTTTTCTAAAAATAAGAAAAACTAAACAGTAAATCGTAAGGAATTACAGTTTTAGGTTAACTAATTAAAAATGAGTAACTTTAGTATTGACTAAATCTTAGAAATTATGGGTATCAAAAGTTTTCAAGGCGCGCGAAAAGTACAAGCCAATAGTACAAACAAAGCAGAAGCATTTAAAGTGAGTGATTATATGACTACAAATTTGATCACTTTTACACCAAAACAAACTGTGGAAGAAGTGATTCAAAAATTGATACAACATAAAATTTCTGGCGGGCCAGTTGTAAATGAAAAAAATGAACTAGTCGGAATTATTTCGGAAGGAGATTGTATCAAGCAAATTTCGGATAGTCGCTACTATAACATGCCTTTTGAGCAAAATACAATAGAAACACATATGGCAAAAAATGTGGAAACTATTGATGGTAACTTAGATATTTTTGATGCAGCAAATAAATTTATTCAATCTAAAAGAAGACGTTTTCCAATTGTTGAAAACGGAAAACTAGTTGGGCAAATTAGTCAGAAAGATATTTTAAAAGCTGCAATGAAATTGAAAGGACAAAATTGGAAATAATTTACAAACGCCTTTGAACGCGTTTCATAGCTTTTGGCTCATCAGTTACAAGTAATTTTTGTTCTTTAGAACCTGTTAAAGTTAATACTCTTGAATCAGAATAACCATCAATTGGTGTGTCAATCGTTTTCCATTTTCCAATGCCCATTACGGCAATTTCTTCATCAAGTTCAATAATACTTTCTTTATAACGAAGTGTTTTGTTCATGCCTAAAAAACCAGTGCTTTTATTTCCTTTTTGTTTTAAATACTGTTCTACTTCAGGGTTTGTATTTTTAAAAGTTCCAGAATTTAATGAATGATCTGTAACTAAGTGAATTCTTTTTGTGTCTTTGTGTTGCACGTGCAAACTTAAAATAGCATTTTCGGTTCCAGTGCTGATAAAGAAATCTTGAAATAGGACATCATCAATCATAGTTTTCCAATGTTTCCCTCTTTTCTCTTCTATTTTCACATCATAATACACACACTTTCGTTTGCTAAGTGGCGCAATTAATGGTTCACCAGCATGTTTTGCTTTTCCAACAATCTTTACATATTCGTTTTCGCGTACGCTATGAATCTGTTTTCTGCGCACTTTTTTTAGTTCACGTAAAATGCGGTACTTATCACTGAAAAAGATACCAACAATAATAAGAATGGCAACACCACCGATGAAAAGTATAGGAATTAGATATTCTGAAATGTCCATATGATAGTTATTGTTTTTTTTCTTCTGCTTCTAGCTTTTTTACAGCTTCACGCATTTGCTTTATTTGTTCGTCTTGCTCTTTTTTTCGTGCTTCAAAAGCAGAATCACGTTGTTTTTGAGCTAGTTCTTGCTGTGCTTTGTATGCTGATTCTTGCTGTCGTTTTTGAGCTTCCATGATAAATTTAGCATTCTCTTCCATGGTTTCTTTATTTTGCTCCTCCCTATCATAGTTTCTATACAATCGAATTCCGACCAATACTAAAACCAATAGAATACCAATAATACCACGACCTTTTTTCATACTAAGCATCTTTTTTTACTAATAAATAATAATCATTTTCTAATAACAAATATCCTTGATCATACACATAATAATATGTGGCGCCAGCTTTTGTGATATAGATAGAAGTAAAGTAACTAAAATCAAATCCTTTTTCCAAAAGTTTTGCTTTGATCGTTTTTGTTTTTTTGTGTACGTTCAAATTCTCTAAGACGCGCCAATTTTTTCTGAGACGATTATTAATATTTCTGATTAGATTTTTCCCGTCTTTATTCAATCGATTATTATAGGCGTTTCTGCAATAATCATTACAAAATTTTTTGTCAATTCTACCTTTAAAGTTATCACTACATTCCAAGCATTTTTGTTCCATGATTATTTGGGTTTAGAAATTGAATACCAACGTAACATCATATCTTCAGGTTCATAATAGAAATCTTCTAAATAGGTTAAACCAATCTTTAATAATACTTTGTGCGAACCTTCATTCTCTTTTTCAGTAATTCCATATACTTTATCAAGTTTCAAAACATTCCAAGCGTATTCCAAACAAGCTTTTGAAGCTTCAGTAGCAAATCCTTTTCTCCAAAATTCAGGACGTAATCGATAACCGATATCATGAAAATTTGTAAGGTTATTAAATGTATAATCAGTATAAAAACGCAAACCACACCAACCAATAAATTCGCCAGTTTCTTTAAGTTCAACTGCCCAACGACCTATATTACGTTCCTTGTATTGCTTATTCACATCTTTAATATAGTCAAGTGCTTGTTCTTTTTGTGTAATAGGTTTATTGCCTAAATATGTATGTACTTCCGGATCAGAATCGAGCGCGAACATACCGTCCAAATCATCTTCTGTTAAAGCGCGAATAATAAGTCGATTAGTTTCTATAAGTATATTCATGAGTTTAAAAAAATACAGTTGATTATTAGCACAAAATATTAAATAAGTATGACTTGATGAAAAGAAATGTATAAGTGTTTAAAAATCACAACAAACGTTGAATTTTCCGTTTACAAACGCTTACAAATGTTTGTAAACGAAAGTAAATGAGTGTCAACCGAATAAAACTTATGAGTCGGTTCATATTTGCAGAGTCGAACAATAAAACGATTCGATTACTAAAAATACTATTAACATTAAAAAATAGAAATTATGAATACGCTTAGAAACAAAGTACAGTTAATTGGAAATCTAGGAAACGACCCAGAAATCATCACCTTAGACGATGGAAAGAAATTGGCAAAATTTTCAATAGCTACAAATGAAACATATAAAAACGCACAAGGAGAAAAGGTTGAAAACGTATTCTGGCATAGCTTAATTGCCTGGAACAAAGTCGCAGAAATTGCCGAACAATATTTAGTCAAGGGAAAAGAAATTGCGATTGAAGGAAAACTTACAAATCGTTCTTACGAAACAAAAGAAGGTGAAAAACGCTATGTAACGGAAGTTGTAGTCAATGAGTTATTAATGTTGGGGAAATAGATTTGGGAGATCTAATGTGGGTTTGTAAAGCGGTTGACTTCTTAAAACCAACCGCTTTTTTTATATCAGCTATAAACGAAATCTTCGTCTATTCTATAAATAGTTGTTTTTGGTGGTGGCGGTGGTGGCGGATCTGTATGAGTTGTCGCTGGTGGAATTGGATCTGTTGGTTCTCCGTCAGCACTTGAAGAAGTTTCAGTTCCTCCCGAAATAGCATGTAATAACTCTTGTGGAATTACATGATTTCTTTTTTCCTTGAATGCTTTTAAGGAAGATGTTTTCATCGTGAATTATGTTTTAAATTTTGTCTACTCTATAATAGCTTTTCGACATTCGCTATTACAAGTATACAGGAACTTACTTTTTGAGAAACATGTTATTTGCTGAAATGTCAATTTAGGCTTCTGAATGTTTTTTTATTGAATTATTCTTTGCTTTCATCATTATTTTTCTCTGTTTCCGTTTCTTTCTTATTAGGATCTAAACTAAAAATAGTAGCAGTATTAATATTTTCAGCATCAAACTCTAAGTAGAAACCATGCAAATTTTCAGTTTCTTTCATAATTGCAGAATGCATTTTTTCAAAAGAGATAGAATCTCCTTCTATAGTCATTGATGTTGCACAAAAGTTTCGCAATCTTTTTTGTAAATTATCATAATCAATAAAAGCATTTGCATTTTGATCTATACTTATTTTCTGTTCAAAAGTGCTCAATGACAATCCAAAGAAAGAAGCCATAGCTGTACACGAAAGGAATAATGTTCTAATAAAATGTGAAGTGTTTTTCCAACCTTCTTGTGTAATTAAAAACAATGCCAATGCTGATAAAATTGAAAAGATTAAAAACAAGGTTGAAGATGTAAAATGATATTTATACAACTTCAAAAAAGTAATTTCGTGTTGCTCTTTATACTTTTGTAATGCATTATTTAATTTAACTAAACTCTTTGTTTGGTTTTCACTTATGTTAACGCAGTCTTTAATGCCTTCCTCTGTATGAAGACGACTCACTTCATCCATAGGTTTCATGAGTTCCTTCCCTTCTTTTTCAGCATGGTTCCTTAAAAAGAAAAGTCCGACAGAAGTCAAAATCAAAATAGCAATAATTAATAATACGGCTTCTTTAAGTTGTTTCTTTTTTAAGGTTTGTGCATCAGTTTCCATGTGGTTGGTGTTAGTTTCTTGTTATTAAAGGTAGGAAAAAGATTGGAAAGTGTTTGATACATGATATTCTACAACAAAATACAAAGCGAACCAAAATTCGCTTTGTATTAAAATATTTCTTAACAAAGGCATATTGATCTTTCTCGCGTAACTCCGAAGCAATCATTATTTTTAGTAAAATGATTACAAACATAGTCGAAAGTAAAACCACATGTTGTATTTGTATGCATAACAGTAGGAACACAATCTCTAGAAACATTATCACAATTCTGATTAATAGTAAGAGGTCCTTTTCCTGTTACTTCTGTTGAAGATAAATTTGAAATAGAATTTTTGTTAAGCTTTAATGATTTTAGGTTCTTTTTTTTCATTACATATAGTTTAAATAACTTCCTAAATTTTTAAATACGTATTAGGAATATAGACGCTTTTCCATGAAGAGTCATTTTTAAATTTTTGTTACGAAAAAAATAGAAACTTTTTATTTTTATAAAAAAAGTAAAATAGAAATACTTGCTAAGTATGGTAGAAATTAAGAAACACGCTTCAAACCATCCATGTTTTCAATTTTGATTTGTTTTCCTTTGGTAGAAATAAAACCATCTTTTTTAAACTGTGATAAAATTCGAATAGCAGATTCTGTCGCTGTACCCACAATATTTGCATAATCTTCTCGCGAAAGAATAATTGTTAACATACCTTCGTCAGTAGTTCCAAAAGCAGTATAAATGTATAATAAGGTTTCTGCGAGTCTTTGCTTTACAGATTTTTGCGCCATGTTTACAATTACATTATCAGCTTCTCTCAAATCTTTTGCCATAGTTTTTAAAACATCCATAGAAAAGTTGGTATTTTCATATAAATCACGCATAATTTCGTGCTTCGGAATAAAACAAACTTGCATATCATTCAAAGCTGTCGCACTCAAATTAGTCGATTCCTCACTAACCAATGAGCGTTGTCCTAACAAATCACCTTTTACGACTAGTTTTACAATCTGATCTTTTCCATTGGCGCTCAACTTTGTCAATTTGCAAATTCCATCACGCACACAAAAAATACCATTTATCGTATCACCTTCATTAAAAATTAAATGTCCTTTTTTTATAACTTTCGATGTTTTACAACCAGAAATACGCATCAATTCTTCTTTGGTTAACGATTTCAAAGAATTAAACTGTCTAATAATACATTGTTCACACTTGCTCATAGCCACTAAATAAAGGATTATTAAATAATTAAAGCATGACAAATATCATATTTTAAAATGGATTCATTTGTAACCTTTGTTACAGGTATAAATGAGCAAAATTATGAACAACGAAACTACATGTTTTCACTGTGGAGATGCGTGTTTAGAAGAGGTCATACAACTTGAAGAAAAATCATTCTGTTGTTATGGTTGTAAAACAGTATTTGAATTATTTTCTGAAAACGACTTGTCGTGCTACTACGATTTACAAGCGTCTCCAGGAGCAATTCCAACAGAAATAAAAGGAAAATATGATTTCTTATCTGAACAAAACATTATTGATAAATTACTGGAATTCAATGATGATACTACACAAGTAGTTACGTTGTATATTCCACATATTCATTGTAGTTCTTGTATTTGGATACTGGAAAATTTACACAAACTCAAGCCAGAAATTACAGCTTCACAAGTTAATTTTGGTAAAAAAACAGTTCGAATCACTTATAACGTTACAACATTTTCACTCAAAGAAGTAGTGTTGTTATTAAGTCAAATTGGATATGAACCATACATTAGTTTAGAAGATTATTCCACAGGGAAAAACAAAATCAATCGAACCTTAATTTACAAACTTGGAATTGCAGGATTTGCCTTTGGAAACGTGATGTTTTTATCATTTCCAGAATACTTTCAAGTAAATGGATTTTGGATAGAACAATACAAACCTGTGTTTCGTTGGCTCATGTTTGCCTTTTCAATTCCTGTAGTTTTTTATGCTGCACAAGATTATTTTATCTCTGCTTATAAAGGTTTACGAGCCAAATTACTCAACATTGATGTACCAATTGCATTAGGTATTTTAGTATTATTTATAAGAAGTTCTATAGAAATAATGTTCGATTTCGGTTCAGGATTCTTTGATAGCCTTACAGGATTGGTCTTTTTCTTATTACTTGGGAAATTCTTCCAACAAAAAACATACACATTTTTATCGTTTGAACGCGATTACAAATCATACTTTCCAATTGCAGTTACGAAGATTGAAAACACAATAGAAACACCTATACAAGTCTATGATATCAAAAAAGGAGATCGTTTAGTCATTAGAAATGAAGAACTCATTCCTGTAGACGGAATTTTGATTAACGGAAATGCTCAAATTGATTACAGTTTTGTCACAGGTGAATCGGAAACGGTTCAAAAGCAATCAGGCGACAAAATATTTGCAGGTGGAAAACAAACGTCAGGTGTAATTGAAATGGAAGCTATCAAATCAGTAGAGCAAAGTTATCTCACACAATTGTGGAGTAATGCGGTATTTGACAAAAATAAAGAAGAAGGATTTACAACATTAA
This sequence comes from Kordia sp. E, assembly GCF_056033805.1. Taxonomy (NCBI): domain Bacteria; kingdom Pseudomonadati; phylum Bacteroidota; class Flavobacteriia; order Flavobacteriales; family Flavobacteriaceae; genus Kordia; species Kordia sp. E. Next base: position 579,287 of record NZ_JBRASR010000002.1, on the reverse strand, counting down.
CCAACGCAATAAGTAAACACTTTACACTTACGGTACTTTCCATAGCTTTTATAGCAACTGCTTTTTGGTTGTTTTACGATCCGAGCAAAGCAATGAATGTATTTACAGCAGTGTTAATTATTGCATGCCCGTGCGCCATTGCATTAGCTGCACCATTTACATTTGGAAACTTATTACGAATCTTTGGAAAGTTGAAATTCTATGTAAAAAACGCAAGTGTTATAGAACAATTAGCGGCAGTTAATACAATTATTTTTGACAAAACGGGAACGATAACTTCCAATCAAAAAAGTACGGCAAGTTACGATGGTGAACAATTGACTACAGTCGAATCAACCTTATTGAAAAACACGTTGCGCGGTTCCAATCATCCATTAAGTAGAACGTTGTATAGCATTTTAGATGAACACAATATTGTAACGTTAGATCATTTTGAAGAACACCTTGGAAAAGGAATGACAGCGAGTTATCACGATACAAACATCAAAGTTGGTGCAGCAAAGTTTGTAGGTTATACAGAAGAATCGGGAATATTAAATACAACAGTTCACATTAGTACGAATGATAATTATAAAGGAAAATATACATTTTACAATTCGTATCGAAAAGGCTTATCAAAACTGTTTAATAATTTAAAGAAAACTTATGATTTGGCAATCCTTTCGGGAGATAACGAAGGTGAACTCGAAAACTTAAAAAAGCTATTACCGTCAAAAACAAAACTCATCTTTAATCAAAAACCTGATGACAAACTTGAATATATAAAATACCATCAAAATGAAGGAGCAAAAGTATTGATGGTCGGCGATGGTTTAAATGATGCTGGCGCGTTGGCACAAAGTGATGTCGGAATTGCCTTGTCGGAAAATGTAAATGTATTTTCTCCTGCATGCGACGCTATTTTGGATGCTTCCAAATTCAAGCAGTTAGATACTTATGTGAATGCTTCCAAAGCTGCGATTAAGATTATTAAATGGAGTTTTGTTTTGTCATTTATCTACAATAGTATTGGATTGTATTTTGCCATTACAGGACAATTAGCGCCTGTAATTGCTGCAATTCTAATGCCGTTGAGTTCTATAAGTATTGTTGTATTCACTACAATTTGCACATCCTTTTTAGGAAGAAAACTTAGATAATATAAATTTTTTACGTGCTTGATGTTGCCTTTTTCCGAAGTGTAGCAATCATTTTTCGTTAAGAATTTTTGAAGCCTTGGAGAAAATTTAGAAAAATGAATGCGGTTTTAGCTTTTTCAGCTAAAAACACCTCTGGAAAAATTCCCTTTCTTTTGTTTCTTTTCTTTGGGAAAGCAAAGAAAACGAAAGTTAAATTGTAAAAATTAGTTGTTTAACAAGGTAGTTAATTAAGTGTTATATCAACTCTCCTTATCAAGAATCATCCTAAACTAAATCGAATTTATAATTAAATCCAAAACATGATAAATGTCATTTTTTAGGAAATGATACGCACGTACTTTTGAGCCATAACTTCAATAGGTATGAGTGTTATATATGTTTTACTAACCATAAGTATTGCCGTCGCAATATTCTTCTTCGTCGCTTTTATCATAGCGGTTCGAAGCGGACAATTTGACGACAGTTATACACCATCAGTTCGTATGTTATTTGAAGACGAATTGGTAAAAGAGAAAACAACAGAAACAACTAACTACACTAATAAATAGGTATAATTATGGAACTCCAACAGTTTTATTACGATAATAAAATCGTTAAAAAATTCATCTACGCCACCATTGTTTGGGGAATTGTAGGAATGTTAATAGGATTACTATTAGCACTCTTATTTCTGTTTCCAACCATAGGAGAAGGTATTTCTTGGTTAAGTTTTGGACGTTTACGTCCATTGCATACCAACGCGGTAATTTTCGCCTTTGTAGGGAACGCCATTTTTGCAGGTGTGTACTACTCGCTGCAACGATTGCTAAAAGCCCGAATGGCAAGTGACTTATTGAGTAAGATCAATTTTTGGGGATGGCAGTTAATCATTGTTGGAGCCGCAATTACGCTTCCGCTAGGATACACAACTTCCAAAGAATATGCGGAACTCGAATGGCCTTTTGATATTGCAATTGCAATTATTTGGGTTGCGTTTGGAGCGAATATGATTTGGACAATCTTAAAAAGAAGACAGCGTCACTTATATGTTGCAGTTTGGTTTTACTTAGCAACCTTTGTTACGGTTGCAGTATTACACATATTCAACAGTTTAGAATTACCTGTAAGTGCTATGAAAAGTTATTCAGTATATGCAGGAGTTCAAGATGCGTTGGTACAATGGTGGTATGGACACAATGCGGTAGCATTCTTCTTAACAACACCATTTTTAGGATTGATGTATTACTTCATTCCAAAAGCAGCAAACCGACCAATTTACTCGTACAGGTTATCTATTGTGCATTTCTGGTCGTTGATTTTCATATACATTTGGGCAGGACCACATCACTTACTATATACGGCATTGCCAGAATGGGCACAGAACTTAGGAGTTGCCTTTTCAGTAATGTTACTAATGCCTTCTTGGGGAGGAATGATTAACGGATTACTAACACTTCGTGGAGCATGGGATAAAGTACGAACAGATCCTGTATTGAAATTCATGGTAGTTGCAATTACAGGGTATGGTATGGCAACTTTTGAAGGTCCATTATTATCCTTAAAAAATGTAAACGCAATTGCGCATTTTACGGATTGGATTATTGCACACGTACACGTTGGCGCGTTGGCTTGGAATGGATTCTTAGCTTTCGGTATGATTTATTGGTTAGTACCAAGATTATTTAAAACGAAACTATTCTCTAAAGGATTGGCAAATGCACACTTCTGGATTGGAACGTTGGGAATCATTATGTATGCATTGCCAATGTATGTGGCTGGATTTACACAAGCATTTATGTGGAAACAATTTGGACCAGATGGACGATTAGTATATGGAAACTTCTTAGAAACGGTAACTGAGATTATGCCAATGTATTGGATGCGTGCCATTGGAGGTTCATTATACATTTTCGGAATGTTTTTCTTAGCGTATAACATTGTAATGACAATTGTAAAGTCGAAAAACAAAGTAGAAGACGAGTTAGCAGAAGCACCAGCATTGCAACGTGTTTCTAAAAAGCGTACAAAAGGAGAAGGATGGCACACTTGGCTAGAACGTAAGCCAATCAAACTAACAATTTATGCTACAATTGCGATCTTAATTGGTGGAATTGTGCAAATTGTTCCAACGATTATGATTGATTCTAACATTCCAACGATCACGGAAGTGAAACCATATACACCATTAGAATTGGAAGGTAGAGATATCTATATCCGAGAAGGTTGTGTCGGTTGTCATTCACAAATGATACGTCCATTTAGAAGTGAAGTAGAACGCTATGGCGAATATTCCAAAGCCGGAGAATTTGTATACGATCATCCATTCCTTTGGGGAAGTAAACGTACCGGACCCGATTTGCATCGTGAAGGTGGATTGAAGTCAGATTCGTGGCATTACAAACACATGTACGATCCAAGAGGAATTGAAGAAAAATCCATTATGCCTTCCTATCCTTGGTTAATTAGAAACGCCTTGGACAGATCGATAACGCAAGACAAAATGGAAGCAATGGTAACATTAGGCGTTCCGTATTCGAAAGAAGAAATTGCAGATGCAATGAAATCAATGGACGAACAAGCGTTGGGAATTGTACGAAACTTATATGAAGATCCTGATTTGAAAAAATCTTTTGAAGAAGCTAAAAAAACAGCAGCAGCAACTGGTGAAACGTTTATTCCAATAAAAGATCGTGAGATTACGGCATTGATTGCCTACTTACAACGTTTAGGAACAGATATAAAAGTAAAAGACGAGCAACAAACAACAGAAAACTAAAACGAAGTATCATGCTAAAATTTGTAAAAAATCATATGGAGAGCATCACAGGAATAGAAATCTATCCACTGATCTCCTTACTCATCTTCTTTACCTTTTTCGTAATACTATTTTGGTGGGTAATCACAGCAAAAAAAGAATACATCACACGTGTGAGCAATATTCCATTAGACAATCAAAATAATAACCAGAAACTATGAGAAATCTAATTCCATCTTGGGTACGTGTACTCGTCATTTTTTTCCTATTGTTTATAGGAATCGAATACTTTGTAGAATCTGGCGACAGACCAGCATTCATTGATAATCCAATGATTATGTTATTCTTAGTGTTAGTATTATTTATACTGATTGCTATTGAAGGAATTGTAGGAGCAATGGAAAATATTCTATTCAACGGACTAGATGAAGCTGCAAAAGAGCGCTATCTAGAAAAGAAAAATAAAGTGCCAGAATATAAGTTGATTAACTGGTGCAAGAAAACGTATATAAAATTACTTGGCTCGAAACCAATTGAAGAAGAAGCCGAAATTATTTTGGATCATAATTATGACGGAATTAAAGAGCTCGATAACAACTTACCGCCTTGGTGGGTATACAGTTTCTATATTTCTATCTTTTTTGCAGTAATATATATGTTTAAATATCATGTGTTTAATGGCGAAAACCAATATGATGAATTGGCCGTTGAATATGTAGAAGCAGACAAAGCATATCAAGAATACTTAAAAACAGCAAAAGACTTAGTAGACTATAAGACAGTTACTGTACTTACTGAACCTGGCGACATAAGTGCAGGGAAAAGCATTTTTACAGAAAAATGTATTGCCTGTCACAAAATTGATGGTGGTGGAGGAATTGGTCCAAACCTAACAGACAAACATTGGATTTTAGGTGGAGGAATTAACAATGTCTTCAAAACAATCTCTGAAGGAGGACGAAGTGGAAAAGGAATGGAAGCTTGGAAAAAAGAATTAAAACCTTCTCAAATTGCGCAAGTAGCAAGTTATGTACTCAACTTTCAAGGGACAACGCCAGCAGAACCAAAAGCGCCTGAAGGAGAAATTTGGGTTCCTGAAGTTCCTGAAGGAGAAAATGCTTCAAAAGTAGGAGAGAAGACCAACGTAAATGATTCTATAAAAGTAACAACGGAAACACCAAAAACTAACAACTAGTTATTGTGGAAACGCCAGAAAACGAAACATTCAGAGATTCCATTGGAACGATAAATGAAGAAGGAAAACGCGCTTGGGTATTTCCAAAAAAACCAAGTGGGAAATACTATGAATGGCGAAAAATAGTCAGCTATGTATTACTAATATTTTTACTAGCTGCACCGTTTATCAAAATAAACGGAAATCAATTTTTACTGTTCAATGTGTTGGAAAGACGTTTCAATATTTTTGGATTTCCGTTTTGGCCGCAAGATTTTCATTTAGTCGTAATTTCAATGATCATATTCGTTATTTTCATTGCATTATTTACGGTTGCTTTTGGGCGTATTTTTTGCGGTTGGATTTGTCCACAAACTATTTTCTTAGAAATGGTTTTCAGGCGAATTGAATATTGGATTGATGGTGATAGAGGAAAGCAAACTCGTTTAGCAAAACAAGCGTGGAATGCAGAGAAGATAAAAAAACGACTCTTAAAATGGTTTATCTTTTTAGTGATTTCGTTTATCATCGCAAATGTGTTTTTAGCATATTTAATTGGAAGCGATCAACTGATTCAAGATATTACGGATGGACCTTTTAAGCATTTAGGAACCTTATTTCCGTTGCTGATTTTTACAGCAGTATTCTACTTCGTATTTGCATGGTTTCGTGAGCAAGTATGTGTTATTGCGTGTCCTTACGGAAGATTACAAGGTGTTTTACTTGATAATAAATCAATATTGGTTGCTTACGATCATAAGCGTGGAGAAGGTGAAAAAGGACGTAAGAAGTTTAAGAAAAATGAAGATAGATTCGAATTAGGAAATGGAGATTGCATTGATTGTTTTCAATGTGTAAATGTGTGTCCTACGGGAATTGATATTAGAAATGGAACGCAGTTAGAATGTGTCAATTGTACAGCTTGTATTGATGAGTGCGATACCATTATGGAAAAAGTAAACTTGCCAAAAGGCTTGATCCGATATACAAGTGAAGAAGAAATTGAAAAGAAAGAGAAATTCAAGTTTACACCACGATTAAAAGGATATACGGCAGTATTAGTGATTTTGACAGGCGTATTGATTGGTATGTTGATGATTAGAAATGATGTAGAAGCAAATATCTTACGATTGTCTGGTCAGTTATATGAACAAAAGCCAGATAATAGAATCAGTAATGTATTTACGTATAAATTGATTAATAAGACGACAGATTCCATTCCGAATGTACATTTTAAGATTCGCAAGTATGAAGGCGGAACAATAAAACCAGTTACGAATTCAGAGAATTTTATTATTCCAAGACAAGGAATTGCAGAAGGAACTTTGTTTATAGAAATTCCGAAGAGGCAATTAAAAAGTGGAAAAAATAAAGTGACTGTTGAGGTTTATAGTAAAGATAAATTGATAGAGACTACCACGGTAAGTTTTATTGGTCCAACGAGTTATAACTAAGTTCCTGTGAAAACGGGAATCTGATAAGCTCAATAATTATTATTGTGAATTAGGTAAATTCAATATGCAAGGTTTGTTGAGGTACTTGACATAAGAATTGCAAACTAAAAACTGCATTAAGGATAGAGGCGACATCCTTTTATCGTCAGTTCGAGTGATTTTGTATTTCAGCTATGCTGAAAAAAACAAAATTGTATCGAGAACAAGATAAAAGATACAGCCGAAAGCCTGACCTCCGTTTTTTCGGAGGAAATGCTATAAAAAATAGAACAGATGAAAATAAATTGGGGAACAGGAATTGTATTAGCATTCATAGGCTTTATAAGTTTCATTATGTATTTCGTGATTAATATGAATATTAAAAAACAATACGATCATGATTTGGTGACCGAATCGTATTATGAAGCAGAATTGAAGTATCAAAGTGATATTGATAAGTTGAAGAATGCACAAAAATTATCTGAAAATATTTCTTGGGAACGTATCAGTTCAGGAATTGTATTGAAGTTCCCAAAATCATTAACTGAAGATAAAATCAAAGGAAAAGTGTTCCTATATAGACCATCAAGCAAACAATACGATTTCGAAATGCACATTTCGTTATCAGACCACACATTGCTCATACCTGACAATCGTTTGCTAGATGGTCGTTGGGACATTAAAGTTGATTGGAGTTATGAAGGCGAAACGTATTTGTATAAAGAATTGTTAGTGTATTGATTTCGATACAAAATTCTTTCAGAATTTCACTCAATCTGACGATTAGCATTTTTTTATTTAGAAAATTGTATCGAGAATAGCTTTTAAATTAATAACAAATAGAAAATAATAGATTCCGCATCAAGTGCGGAATTGAAAAAATAATTTTTTTATGTTAGTAGCAGGATTTATATTAGGGTTATTGGGAAGTTTTCACTGCGTTGGCATGTGCGGACCAATTGCGTTTATGTTGCCTGTAGATCGTACAAATAGTATTAAGAAAGTAGCACAAATAGTATTGTATCATGCAGGACGATTGTTGTCGTATGCAACGATTGGACTCGTATTTGGACTGCTCGGAAAAAGCATTTATATCTTCGGATTGCAACAACGATTGTCTATTGTTATTGGCGTTTTAATGATTGTTGTGATCAGTATTCCATACAAGACATTTAGCAAGTATAATTTTTCAAAACCTGTGTATAGAATCATTTCAAAAATCAAGTCGAGTTTAGGTGCACAATTCAAAAAGAAAAGGCTAGATACTTTTTTTACGATTGGTTTTTTGAATGGATTTTTACCTTGTGGATTGGTCTATATGGCAGTTTTTGGTGCAGTGGCAACTGGAAGCATTTACCAAGGAAGTTTGTATATGGTTTTGTTCGGATTGGGCACAATTCCACTGATGACAACGGCTATTTATTTGGGTAAATTTTTAAACACTTCTATAAAACAACGCATTCAAAAAGCCATTCCTGTACTTGTTGTGTTAATTGGAGTATTGTTTATACTTCGCGGTCTAGGTTTGGGAATTCCATATATTTCTCCAGCTCCAAATGCTGGAATGGTGACCAATACGATGAATTGTCATTAATGATAATTAGTTTTCAATTAATGTATAAAGACCACATGCTTTTGCAACACTAACAAAGCTATTGTCAACAGGTTCGTGTAACGTTAGTTCTCCGTTTTCATTATGAGTAATTCTTGGGAGATATTCTCCAAAAGCGAGTGTATATTCTAATTCTTTTATATATACTGAATACGATTCAAAACCATTGTCGTCATGCTTATCCACATCTGTCAACGATTTAAATGCTTTTACTACTTTGTCCTTACCATGTTTAAGAAAAAGTGTTTCAATTTTTAAGGAATCACGTTTATTACAGTCCGCTCCTAAATAACATCTATTAATAGATTCCAATAGTTGTAAGGTTTCATCATAGTTGCCTTTTTTATTCAAGATTTGAGTTTTTTTATTTAAGATTTGAGCTTTAACTAAATCAATACCAACTTTTGCTTCTATCCATGAATTTCCACAGGAACCATAATTACTATTACTAGCTTTTTCTAGGTATGCTTCTGCTAATGCAATTTCATTTTGTTGCACTGCTTTTTCTGCGTTTTTAATAAAGTCGTATCCTTCTATAGCGTTATAATCATAACTTTTCCCGCAAGAAAACAATGCTAAAGAAAAAGCAATTAAGAGTATATGTTTAAAGTTTGTCATGTATTTGTTTATCTTTTTTTGTAAACCATTACAAATGATAACTAGATTAAAGATAACTATTCTTAATTAGAAACGATTAATTCAGTTTCTCATACTGTAAACCTGGTCCGTCACAGGCTTGCCATGAACTTATAAATAAATTGTCAGATCGAAAATCCATATGTTCAACCAAGTCTGCAGAACAATTTCCAATAATATTATTATCATTCGTAAAAGTGAGTTCTAGTATGCGACCAGTATCTTGTGGAAGAAGTACGGTATATGTGCCTGAAACTTCTGTGATAATTCCATCTCTTTCTCTCTTTTTTACAAAAGTTAGATTCGTATTTAATACATATGTTTCTTGCCATTCCATATCAACACCTGTAACTGTAGAGTTTGGAATACTTCCGCTCATTTTGGTAAGTATCCAACTTCCAGCTACTTCCGAATTTGTATTCGTATCGTCATCATTACTACAAGAAGATACAATTCCGATGATGAATACAAGTAAGATTATTTTTTTCATGATATAAATCGATTTATAGTATAGATGCATTTTTTGTAGATAGGTTGCGTGGCTATGCATTTAATTTAATGACAATTAGCTTTATACGGCGTTGTATATTGTTATTTTTCATTCTTCTCAAGTTCTAACCATTCTTCATAGGATAAAACTAAACTTCCTTTTTCTGGTCTATATTTTCCAGGTAATTTTCCAATAAATTCTAAGTAATGTCCATCTGGATCAGAAAAATATATTGCTATTGCAGGTATGTTCACAAATACCATTGGTTGTTCAGTAGAATCGTTTAAAAAATTCCAAAAGTTTAGATTATTTAATTTCAAAAAGTTTACGGACTCATTTAAAATCCAATCCCAGTCACACTCAAAAGCAAAATGCCTTACGTCAATTTCTTCTTTTGGTTTTTCCCACAAACCTAACATTGCTTTTTGTGGTTCTCCTATCCAGAATAGTGCAACTCTTCTATCTTCTTCATAAAGATATTGCTCAAGTTTTAATGTATTCGTGTAAAAGTCAATTGAACGTTCAAGATTTTCAACAAATAGATGGGTTTCAAAAAGTCCTTTTATCATTTTTATTTTAGTTTTTGGCAGTGATATTTAACGTGTTTCAATTTATACTATTCGGCTTCATCAGAGCTGTTTGTTTCGTTTAATAAAATAGAATAGCATATCTGTTGAAGGTGCTTTTGTGAGTCCTAATTGATGTCCCATTGTAATTATTTGTCCTCGATGAAAAGTGCTATGATTCATGCAATGTTGAATTAACTCAAACTGCGTGAAGGTTCCTTCCAAAGTAGTTACTTTCAAGAATCTAGACTCATTTAATGACTTTTGACTTTTAACATAGTCTACAAAAACTTCTGATTGTTCAATAAGCCCTTTTAGAATTTCTTCAAGAGTATTTCCCCATAACCTTTCAAGAGGTTGCTCTTTTAAAACACAATAATAAAATATTTGACCATCCAAAATATGATCTACTGTCTTTAAGATATTAGAAAAACTTGATTTACATTCCTTCGTCAATAATTTTTGTTCATTAGCTTTTAGCCAAGTTAATAGTCGTTTGTTAGCCCATAGATTATAATTAACTAATTCTCTTATCTTATCTATTTCTTCCATTAATATTGAGTTCGTGAGGTAGTATGTCAATCGTTTACATAAGTACTAGTTTTTAATGCTCTTTGTTTTTTGTGATAAGATTTTTATCACACCAATACCAAGCAACATCTTTACTTCCAGGTTCATAAGGTGCAAACTTGTCAAATTTCATCCCAACTTTTTCCATTACTCTTATGGATGCTTTATTTTCTTTCATAGCAATAGCAATTATCCGTTTTAATTGGAGTTTATCAAATCCGTATGTCAAAATTGCATGAGATACTTCTGTTGCAAAGCCCATTCCCCAATACTTAGGTAAAAACCGATAACCAAGATCAATTTCATCAAATTCAGGCAAATATGCTAAACCAGCCCAGCCAATAAACTGCATTTCATTTTTTAGAAAGGTAGCCCATCTTCCATATCCATACTTTTTATAGTCGTTAGTTCTTGCCCGTATTGCTTGTTCCATTTCTTCAATAGATTCAATGAGTGGTTCTCCCGTATATTTTTGTACGTCAGAATTAGAATGTAACCGAAACATTTCCTCTTTATCGTCCAAGGTAATTTCCTTTAACAATAATCTTTCTGTTTCTATTAAAGTCTTCATTTTATGGTTTATAACGTGTTTGTGCATGATTTCGTTGTGGAGTCATCTACAGAATTATTCTGCCGAAATCCAGCCCTTTATTTTATAAATTAAACTTTGTTTTAACTTTTTGCCATAATGAATTATAGCTATTGTTGTCAAATTTTTTTATTTTTTTAATTCGAATTCCGTTTCGTTTTTCCACTCCACTTGATATATTCCACCACCTTCATCTATTTCAGTCGCTTTAAAGTCAAATGAATTAAGAAACATAGTTAAACCTGTAATTCCGCCATAAGGATATCCATAAGCATAGAATTCAAGCCGTCCTTTTCCATCTCCAATATTTTCACATTTCAAAAACTCGATATCTACATTTTTAACTAGATATTGCGTCATTGAATAAAAATGCCAAGTTCCGCCATCAGGTTCACTAGTTTGAAATTCAGGCTTGAAATCAGAATCTGCAAAATAGTAATGCTTAAGAGTATAGTCTGGAAATTTGCCCAGCCAATATTCATCAGTTATATAATCTCCACTTTTTTTCGATTTAGAAATCAGGTCAAGGAGTTTAATTAAATCATTAAACTTAACTACATCATTAATTTTAAATTCTATGTATTCGTTCTTTTCCAATCTATCTAATGCTTACCAACATTTACATACTCGGAATTCCGTATGTTTCTATGATAACTAAAGCTAAAAGAATCTTTATGAATTTCAAAGGAATAGGTGTGTTTTCTTTTAAACATTAATTTTTAATTAGGGTGTATTGCAAATTTTCATAGGATGCTTAAATTTTTTTCAAAGACACTATTAAAAACCTTTCTTACTATGACAAATATCATAGTAATTCTTCTGATTCTTGGGTACTTTTAATATAGAAATTAAAACTAAATTAAGATGAAGAAAAGAACTCCAGTTTCAACAATTATGACAGCAAATGTCATCACATTAAACCATACAGACAATTTAGACACAGCAGAACGTTTGTTTAAATCAAAAAATATTCGTCACATTCCTGTCGTAAGCGGCGATGCCATTATTGGAATGTTGAGTTATACTGATTTATTACGTATAAGCTTTGCAGATGGAGCGTATGAAGAAGAATCAAATGTAGAAACCGTTGTGTATAATATGTTTACCATAGAGCAAGTAATGGCGAAAAACTTGGTCAGTGTAGGTTCGCAAACGACCATTAAAGAAGCGGCTGAAATATTAGCCAAAAAAGAGTTTCATGCATTGCCAGTAACTGACAATGAAAAACTTGTTGGAATTCTGACCACAACAGATTTAATTAACTATTTACTAGACCAATTTTAATATGTCAAAATGCAGTAGCGAAATTCATTAAATAACAATCTTATGAAAAACATTTTAATATTAACCGATTTCTCAGCATGTTCGAAAAATGCAACACAGTATGCAATTGATTTTCTAAAAAACGAAACCTGTTGTTTTTACATTATGCATGTGCACAAATCGGGAAGTTTTACAATGGATGATTTAATGTCTTCCGCTACTGCTAATGTATATGATAGTGTTTTAAAAGCGGAAAAAGATCGTTTACAGAAATTTATGGATACATTGAAACAATCGTCACAGAATGACAAACATGAATTCCATTCTATTCTTGATTACGATACGTTTATTCAGGCAACCTATCGCATTATTGAAGAGAAAAAGATTGATTTAGTAGTAGCAGGATATAATGGTGTTTCTAACATGGAAGAAATTGTCTTTGGAAGTCATACGTTAAGTATCATACGGAGCATCAATTGTAATACACTTATAATTCCTGAATATACAAAGTATAATCATCCAAAAACATTATTGTTATTGCTTGACGCGAAAGATGATATCCAAAGTGAAGCGTTTACAAGTATTTTAAATATTGTGAAAGAACATACTATTGAAATGCATATTGTTCGTGTGTATGAAAAACCTACGACAGCACCACGTTATGACGAATCGTATTTAATGAAGCATTGTAAAGGTATAAACTACAAGTATTGTGTTGTTCAAAATGTACCATTAGCATATGTAAAATCATGTTATGTGCAGCTACATGAAATTGATATGATTGGTTTAATTGTTCAGAAAGAATCTGTATTCGAACGTTTATTTAAGCATTCATCTACCACAACAATTAGCAAAACATTAAAGAAACCTTTGTTTGTAACGCATCCGTGATGAATAATCTAATTTCTTTCAAAAACTAAATCAGGGCCATCTATATATGATTGCCCTATTTTCATTTGTCCGTTTGTGAAATCATACGTCCATTTTGCCTCTCCAATTTTTACGAGTACGATCATTTGTTCTCCAGGATTTGGAGATCCAGTTAAATAATCTTCTCCAAAAATGTATTCATACTCACCAATTGGATACCCTGCATTTGCTCCTCCAGAAACTGAAAGTACTCCATTGGAATGAAAATTATATACGATATTTTGATCTGTATAATCAATTTCGTTTACAGTTTGACTAATAAAAATTGCTTTTGTTAATTTCCATTCTCCAACAATCTCACTATCTGTTTGATTGTCATCATCATTTGAACAATTTGAAAATAATCCAATTGTTAATAGTAACAGTATAAACTTTTTCATGTGTATTGTTTTACAATAGATGTCTTTTTTTCAAATGGTTGCGTCAAAATTTTAGTTTTCTTGCGGATTATTTTCTTTTTGAAATGGATGTACATCTTCAAGCATTTCGTTTTTCCAAAAATCTAAGTTGTCTTTATAAATTCTGGTTACTGGAAATCCTTCTGCTTCTTGTTTTGCAGACCAAGTCAAATGTACAAGAGCAATACTGTTATCTTCTAATTCTAAAACAATATCATCGTTGTTCGTTTTTTTAGCAATCAGCTCAACGTTTTTGTTATATAGAATATGATTTGGAGAAAGTTCGAGTTTGAGTTCATTCATCAAAGTCCGGATATGATCTTCTTCTATTTCTAGCGCATCCCAATACGGTTCTATAAACTTTAAATTAAAGACGGAAGTATTTAATACATCTTCTAAACTTCCTTGTTTTAATATATCTGTAATAGTTTTTTCAATACAATCTCTTGTCAATTCTTTGACGAAAAGATCTGGTGGGATTTGATACAAACCATGAAGGTTGTCATTATTTTCTTTATCGTAGTCAGTGGCAGTTTGTAAAAATTGATACGTCCAAACATTAATGCCATAATATCTTCCATCAAGCATATCAACTCCAATATTGGCAAAATCATTTTCTAGATTTTCCCAACTACATGTTTCTTCAAATTCGAGCCATAATTTAAAAGAAACTCCATCACTTTCTATGATTTTGTCTCTGAGAGGGTTTGGTTTAAAAGGTGTTTTTTTTTGGTTCATTAGGTTATTTTATAAAGCTTTCAGTACTGTAACAATACACAGTATTATCTAAAAGGTAACTTTAAGGACTGGCGAAATATGACTTTAAAAATGTGTGATCATATTTAATAAAGTGAATTAAATACTTTTTGAGGGTAATGTAGATTTTTCACAGTTCAATAACAGTCCAGGGTTTAATTTGATTCAAAGGGTTTAAGTTTAAGTCAAATACATAGTTTCAGCTAAATTTACAAGAATTCAATCAATATCAAAAACATAATTTAAAAACTAAGTATAAAAAAGCAGGAAAATGTTAGAATTTTCCTGCTTTTTTTCATTAGAATGTTGTTCTGAGTGAAATTCTGTAAAGAATTTCATATAGAGAAATTAAATTTTGAATGTTATTACTGGCAATGTAGAATGATTTGCGATGTCTTCAGAAATACTTCCTTCAAAAAAATGTGCCAATCCTTTGCGTCCATGTGTTGCCACCGCAATTAAATCAGCTCCTTTGATACTTGCAAAGTTTAAAATACCTTTTTCAATAGAATAATCACTTACGTAATGTATATGTTCCATCGTATCTGTATGTCCGTCAGCAATCTTTAAAAAATCTTCTACACGTGTTTCCATTTCTGTAGAACTTTTAAAACTCGCACCTGGTAAGTTTACATACACTAAGTGCAACGTAGCACCAAGTTTTGAAAATAGTGCTTTTGCGTTGATATATGGTTTAATGGCTTCCTTTGAAAAGTCGCACGCAAGTACTACATTTTCAAAATCCATCAAAATAGGATTATATTTTACAACCAATACAGGAATATCTGAATGACGAACTACTTTTTCTGTGTTCGATCCAATAAATACTTCTTTTATACCACTTGAACCATGCGATCCCATAATAATTATATCTGCATTGTGCTCTTTGGCAACATCATTCACCTCGCTAAACACTTTAAAATGCTTTACAATTGGTGTTACCTTTACATCTTTTAAATATGGTTTGTCTAAGAAATCTATAAACTTTTGTTCGGCTAATTTCAAGAAAAAAACAGCTTCTGCTTGTCTATTGCCATCAGTGTCAGAAATAAGCGCATTTGATAATTCTAGCATATGTAATGCCAATACTTCTGCATCGTATTTTTTAGCCATAATTGCGGCAGCTTCCAGTGCAAATTCTGAATGTTTTGAGAAATCTACGGGTACAATAATTTTTTTCATATCTAGTTTTTTAAATAGTCATTGAGAATAATTGTGTTGCTGGTTTTTTTCGTTGTAACAATACGTCAAAAGCCATGCAAATGTTACGTACAAAAGGTTTTCCCTTTTTGGTAATGTATAGTGTATTATTGGTAATATGTATTAATTCGTCAACTTCAAATTCTTGTAATTTCAAGCGTATATTTGACAATTCAGGAATTTGTGTTGTTTCAGTATTCCATGAAGTTTTAAAGTTGCACATTAAGTTCAAAATATGCTTTCTAATAATTAAATCTTCTTCCGTAAGGATATGACCTTTCACCACAGGAATACAATCTTTATTTACTAATTCGTAATAGGTTTCAATATCTTTTACATTCTGTGCAAAACCATACCAACTATCACTTATTGAAGAAACGCCTAAGCCAATCATAACCTGTGTTTTATTGGCAGTATATCCCATAAAATTTCTGTGTAAACGTTTTTCAATCATTGATGTATACAACGCATCTGTTGGCAATGCAAAATGATCCATTCCAATGTCTATATAACCAGCTTCTTTTAATAAAAACTTACCCAAATTGTACTGAGCTGTCTTTTCATTGGCAGTTGGTAAATCGTCATCTTTAAAACCGCGTTGTCCATTTCCTTTTATCCAAGGTACGTGTGCATAACTGTAAAAAGCAATACTATCAGGCGCCAACTGCTTTGTTTTGGCAATAGTTTCTGTAACATGTTCAGTTGTCTGAAATGGCAATCCGAAAATAATATCATGTCCAACAGAAGTATATCCTATCGTTCTAGCGAGTTCTGTAACATTTTTTACATTTTGAAAAGGTTGTATGCGATGAATTGCTTTCTGAACCGTTTCATTATAATCTTGCACGCCAAAACTCACACGTCTAAAACCTAAGTCATAGAAAGTCTGTAAATGTATTTCGGTTGTATTATTTGGATGACCTTCAAAGCTAAATTCATAATTTTCGGCAAGTGTAGCGCGCGAAAGAATTCCTTCAATTAGTTTTTGTAAATTTTTTGGTGAAAAAAAAGTGGGCGTTCCACCACCAAGATGAAGTTCTTTAATCATTGGTTTGTCTTCCAATAGATCACAGTACAACGCCCACTCACTCAAAACTGCATTTATATAAGGAGTTTCTACATCATGCCTTTTTGTTATTCGTTTGTTACAACCGCAAAACGTACATAAACTTTCACAAAAAGGCAAATGAATGTAGATACTTATTCCTTCTTTATCATTGCTTTCGCTGAACGATTTTCGCAATGCTATTTTCCATTTTTCTAATGAAAATGTATCTAAATTCCAATATGGAACCGTCGGATAACTTGTATATCGCGGACCAGCCACATTATATTTATTCACTAAATTGCACATACCTAATAATTATATTTCAAAAGTAAGCAGCAGTTTGCGCCTGTCATATGATATATGTCATGTTTGGGAAAAAGAAGCTAACTATTTGTTTCTAAGTCAATAACTTTATCATATTGTTAAGCATTTTATAACGTAAGGTTCTATATATATTAATGACTACTTTTATTCACTAAAGCTTGATTTAAATGTCTTTAAGCACAGAAGAGTATTATCACAGAGATGTATCATGGTTACGTTTTAATCATCGTGTGTTGCAGGAAGCTGCTGACAAGCGAAATCCATTGTATGAACGAATTAAATTTTTAGCAATTTTTTCTTCCAATTTGGATGAATTTTTCAAAGTGCGAGTTTCTGCTATTCGACAGATTAAACAATTGGACAAAGGCTTGCGTAAAAAGTTGATTACGAAGCCAAATAAGGTATTACGAAAAATTAAAAAAGAAGTCAATCTTCAACAAGAAGAATTTGGTAACATCTTTCAAAATCAAATCATTCCAGAGTTAAAAACAGAAGGAATTCTACTAACAAATTGGACACAATTTACAGATGCACAACAACAACAATTCGCGGAAGCATATTATCAAAAAGAATTAAAAGAAAAATTGTTGTTTGATAGTAAAATTTCTTCAGAAGATACTTTCATTGAAAACGAACAATTATATTTAGTATCTGTACATGAAGGAAACTTGCTTGTATTTAAAATACCGTCAGATACAGCACGATTTGTAGTGTTTCCAACAGAAAATAGCACACATGTTATTACGTTTATTGATGACGTTTTAAAATATAAATTATCAACAATATATCCTGAAAATACGTTTTACTCCTTGAAGGTTTCGCGTGATGCAGAATTGTACATTGACAATGAATATTCAGGGAATTTATTGGAGAAAATCAAAAATTCACTAAGCAATAGAGATACTGGTCAAGTAACACGAATGCTAATTGATCAAAAAGCACCAGAAACACTTTTAGACGCGCTGAAAAAAGAACTAAACGTAAACGAAACAGATATTGTTTTAGGCGGAACGTATCATAATTTTAAAGACTTTTTCGGTTTTCCGAATCCGACAGCGAAAGCGTTATCATTGCCAACACTTCCGCCAGTTCGCAATCAAGAATTATCGCAGTATAATAGCATGTTTACAGCAATTTCAACGAAAGACAGATTGTTGTATTTTCCATATGAATCGTTTGATCATGTTTCTGAATTATTGGAAGAAGCGGCTGCTGATGAAAAGGTAACCAATATTAAAATTACCTTATACCGTGTTGCCAAAGAATCCCGATTGACAACTGCTTTAATTAATGCCTGTAAAAACGGCAAGAAAGTCATGGTGTTTATAGAAACCAAAGCCCGATTTGATGAACAGAATAATATAAAATGGGGAAAGATTTTGGAAGACAATGGCGCCAATGTAATTTATAGTTATCCAGGCATCAAAGTGCATTCAAAGATATTGTGTATTGAGCGTATAGAAAACGAAACTTCAAAATTATACGGATACATTGGAACAGGGAATTTCAATGAAAAAACGGCAACGTTGTATACAGATTTTGGTTTGATGACTGCAAACGAAAAGGTAACTTCTGAACTCAGACAAGTATTTCAGGTATTAGAACGTGAGATCATCATTCCGAAAAGTAAAAAGTTATTGATTTCTCCTTTTACAACACGAAGTACTTTTTTAGAATTGATTGATCAGGAAATTGCAACTGCAAAAGCCGGAAAAGAAGCGTATATCATTCTAAAACTAAACAGTATTCAAGATATCAGAATGATTGATGCTTTGTACAAAGCAAGTAATGCAGGTGTAAAAATTGAATTATTAGTACGCGGTATTTGTTGTGTAGTGCCAGGAATTGAAGGGCAAAGCGAAAACATTACCATCAAAAGTATATTAGGACAGTTTTTAGAACATGCGCGTGTATATATCTTTGGAAATGCTGGAAACGAAAAAATGTATATTGGTTCGGCAGATTGGATGACACGTAACTTAGATCATCGTATTGAAGTGATTGCGCCAATTCTAGACAAAGACATTCATAATACAATTAAAACCTATATACAATGGCAATTGGATGATACGGTAAAAGCAAGAATCATTGATGCGAAACAGAAAAACAACTACGTAAAACTTGATGAGAAAGCCGTTCATTCACAGGAAAAAGCGTATCAAGAATTATTAAAGATGAATTCGTAACATAGTATTTTATTTTTATACATATAGTATAACTGGAATACAGCATTATGGAAAAAATAGTATTTGATTTAATAATGACCCGAAAAGGATTTTCCTATGGATTTTTTAAATCGAAATGGATTCCTATCCTAGGATTGACTGGAATTTTGTCATTACTAGGTTTTGCTTTTGTATCTGATAAAGTTTATGACATAAATTTACGGGATTACACTGCGTTTAATTTTATAGGTTTAATTTTTTTGATTTTCATCTTGATAGGAGTCCTAAAGTATTTTGATATTTTTAATGGAGATTATTTCGAAAAAAAAGGGTTGTTCTTTTTAGATGCACACGCAATTACTATTGATTATACCAACGTATATTCCCTAGACAAAGTGAAATATATCAAATTTCATATCTCGGAATCTCTTGAAGGCTATTTATTAGCCTATGATAACGGAAAACTAAGACGGTGTTATGGAGCAGCTAACTTTATCACGTTTCAGTTAGAAGAAAACACATATACACACCAATTTATCATAATTTCAGAAGGTCAGAAGCAATTGCTTATCGAAAAAGTAATTCCGAAATTACAATCTAAAACAAAAGTTAGTTTCACAAATACTATGATATAATTGTTTACAACTTAATAAAGGAATTAGTAACTGTTTTTTTAAAAGCATTATCTTAAAGTATAATTATGTTGTGTTAGATTTTTGTAACATTTTATAAATTTCGATACTGATTATTTATAGAAAAATGTATACATGGAAAAAATAGCTTTTGATGTAGTTACTTCTAAAAAGGGAGTGTGGTTTGATATTTCAAATTCAGAAAAAGTTGTATTCGCAGGTTTTATGGGATTTGGGTTTTTATTAATTTTCGGAGCGCTTTTTCATAAAATATATGAACTAAACATACTTAATTATTTGGCAGTAAAGCTAATAGCGCTTACATGTCTAATTTGTATTATTATAGGAAGATTTATGTCTTATAGAGATTACGATGGAAATGATCTTGCTGTCAATAGCATTCTATTTTTTAATGAAGATGAAATCACTTTTGATTATACAGAAGTTTTTCCACTTTCAGAAGTCACCTATATTAAGTTTAAAATTTTTGATTACAAAGGAGTTCGTAAAAGTAGAGATCCGAAGATGAGTCTTGGCGCTGATAATTATATTGAATTTCAACATGAGAGAAAAAAACATAAATTTCAATTTGTTATTGAGTCAGAAGGACACATGCAACTACTGAAAGAAAAGTTAATTCCGCAATTACGAGAAAAGACAAAAGTTACTTACTCATAACTCGCTAACTTTTCATCAATCCATTCCATGACGTTTTTATAATAATTATCGCTAACAGTGGCTTTTTGTTCTTCTAATAGTTTTTTGGTTTTTATAAAATTAGTTTTAGCCAATGCTGTTTTGCCCATCTTATCATACAAATCGCAAATGTTTACATGTACTTTAACATCATTCGGTTTTTTGGCTAAAGCCAATGTGTAAATTTCGACAGCAACATCATATTTATCTTGATCTCTAAAATCGTTTCCAACAAAGTTTAAATAGTTAGTACTTGCTTCGTGCACATAACCAAATACTTCTTTTCGTTGTTTATTAAATTGATCAAGTTGTGCTTTTAAGTTTCCATTTTTTGCAAAATCTTCCAGTACTTTCTGATCTGCAAAGTAATTTCTGCTCATACTAATTAAACCATCACACATAGATGGACCAACAATTTGCCAATGCCCAACACGTTCTATGTGTCTTGGTTGCCAAGCAATGGTTTTATTCGGGTATATTTTAAGCAACGAATCTATAGTATTTACATAACCGCCAAACTCTATTTCCCGTCTTCCAACATCACCATGGCTGAAATAGAGATATTTTCCAAACGTGGTATTATTTTTTAATAGAGAATCTGCGTGTTTTACAATCACATTGTCTTTATCGCCAAACGATGGACTAATTCCTATATAAGCACTAAACATATCGCGTTTGTCACTAAACAATGTATTCCCAACAAAAGCGCCGCCCCATGAATGCCCTAAAATCGTTCTAAAACCGTCTGTCCTATAGTTCTTTGCTATCAGTGGAAATACTTCATTTTTAAGATGCTCTTGAAGTTTTGAATTTTCTGGGTTAAACTCTGGTCCACGATTATCAGAAACCACACCAACTACAATCATTGGTATTACCGAATAATTGTCAACCATATAGCCAATATTCCCTTTGGCAGCATCCCAAAATATTTGATGTTGTGCATCTAAAACATAAGTTACTGCATATTTAGAAATAGAATCTCTATTGTATCTATTAGGCAAAAAGACTTTTACCTTGCGTTCTTTACCAAAAACTTTTGAATTGATCGTATGTTCAATTTCTGATTCAGGTTTGTCTTGTGCATAACAGATGCCTACAAATAGAAAAACTGAAAGAATACTAATGGTTTTGAAGAACTTCATAATGGTTAGTTTTTAAAGCTAACGTTGGAAGTTGTTTTTTAATTGTCTAAAAATGAAACTTTTACAATTTATTAATAGAATATGAGAAAAGGCTATAACTCACAATCATATTTTTTAGTACACCATTACCTTCTTATAAACTTATGAATGATTTCTCATCATTAATGAAGTCATATAAACAAAATTTGCAATGAATTATAGCCAATAACTAGTAATTACAATTTGTATTTGTATTGTTGCTTTGCAAACCAACCAACAATACAAGCAATTATTCCAATCAACCAATATCCTTTTGTAGATAGTGTGAAAAGTTGAAAAACAATTAGAATTCCACTACCAACAACCCATAAAATATCTAACACTATAATTAGGGAGATGAGGTTTTTATTTTTTAAATAATATTTAATAATGAATAGAATACAACTAGCAAATACAATCAAATTGATTCCAAGGCTAGGTAGCACACTTGCATTGTGAAAGCCTAAAAACGTTTGTAGAAATTGATTTGCAAAGAGTAAGCACAATCCACTTGTTATAGAGAATATAGCATTACAGTATAACCAAAACTTTAAGTTTTCCATTTGCTTTATCTTTTGTACAAAGAAACAATCAGTATCTATGAATTTTATACTGTTTTACGACAATCAGTTACGATAATGCGACACGTATTTTATTCCTGATAATACTTTGTGTACTTTTAAAGTATGAATGAAAAAGTAATCGCAAAAACAGTATTTATTAGTTATTTGAGTTATGCGGAAAAATTGAATATCGACACAGCAAAACTCATTCAAAGTGAAGTTAGTACTATGGATAACGACTTTGTTTCGTTTGAACAATTTGCGCTTTTAATACGGTTGCTTGTTCAAAAAACAGAGAATCAAAATTTAGGACTCTTTTTTGGCGAACAATCTAATATGGCAGCACTTGGTATTGTTGGGCAGCTGATACAAACCAGTAATTCTATTGGGAATGGCATTGAGCAGGCATTATTTGCCTTTAATTTGATTAGTAATGTAATTACATTACGATTTGAAAAAACGAGTACAACCTTTAAATTATATTTTGAAATTGAAAGAAAGGTTAAAGAAAAATATCCAATTGCTTGTAAACAATTAATCATAAGCTCGATGACTTTTGTATACAAAGAAATTTATTTTTTAACCTTAAAAAAATACCATCCTACGTATGCAGTATTCGAATTTGAAATTGATAATGTTTCATTGTATGAACGAATATTTCATTGTACAATAGCTTCAAAAAACGAACAGACTTTTATAGAGTTCTCTTCTGAGATTCTTGATGAAAAAATTGTATATGCCGATTATGAATTGTTTGTACACTTAGAGAAATTAGTTTGTAAACGTTTGTCTTCACAAACAGAAAAAACAGAAAAAATATCTGATGTTGTAAGAGAGATTATTTATAAATTATTAGATCCTGATTTTCCAAGATTGAATACCGTAGCAAATCATTTACATATATCAGAACGTGCTTTGCAGCGTAAACTCAAAAAGGAAAATACAACATATAGCCAACTATTAAATGAACTCAAAAAAAGTATGGCTACAGAATATTTAGCATCAACAAGTAGTATTAAAGAAATTAGTTATTTGCTTGGTTACTCTAACCCAAGTGCTTTTGTAAATGCTTTTAAAGGTTGGTATAAAATTTCTCCATCTGTATATAGGCACGAACTTGCAATAAAAAATTAAAATATGTACTTAGATAAACTTTAAGAATACTATCAACTAAAACTAACTTCAATATCATCATCCAGACTCAGCAGATATACACTTGTAAAAACTGTTGCAACTAATTCCGTTGCGCGTTCAGTATCCTTTCCTAATACCTTATTATAAATTTGATGTTCAAAAGAAAAGTTTTCAGCAGTAGCGATTAATTTCAAAAATTTTTTGTCTTGATCGGAAAGGCTATGTGTTGGTAAATCAAACAATAAATCGTTGTTTTGAGTAAGTGCAAATTGCACAAATTTTTCTGTACGCTTGCATTGAAAAATGACAAAACTATCTGAAGGCATCGTTAGTAATTGCTTCAATGCTTTTTGAACTCTATCTTTTAACATCATAGCTTCTTCTTCATCATTAGTTACAAAGAAATCTAGTGCCAACTCTACAATCTCATTTTGTGCATTCAATCCCCAATATGCAGGATAATGCCCATCGCCCCAACCTGAAGAATGAATGATCATATTTCCTTTAAAATTTTTATCTGGAGTATGATTTGTCCAATCGCCATCATCAGAACTATACTTGCTTTTTGAAGAATCGGCTACCATTTCTTCATATAACACATTATCATAATAATTGAAATGTTCACTGCTAGCGTATAATTCGGTCAATCTTTTTAGGTATACATTATGTGTTTCTTCGTCAGCAAAAAATGCCAAACCTGCATCTACTGGAAACCCTAAAAATTCACCTGGCTTTAGTTCTTGTACTGTTTTAACCTCATCACCTTCGGTTAATGCTAAAATCCAGCGTGTTGCTTTTTCTTGTTTAAATTTTATCTTCGAATAGGCTATTCGGTAATGATTTTCACTTTGTTGTTTAAAATACAAATTCACAGGATACGTGCCTAGTTCAACCGTTTTTACAAAGGGTTTCGTATGATCAGATATAAACGGGTCGGCTGAAACAATTTTCCCGCTAGGTAAATAAATATCACCAACATTGTGCTCAATAAGTTCCTTAGAATTCATTAGAAACTCCACGTCGCACGGAATTTCTAGATCTTCTAAACGTGCTTGTTTTTTTGGTTTTTTAAAAAAATCAAATAATCCCATATATCTTTTTGTTTATACTTCTTCTATTGTATTTCCTGCTTCGTCCAATTCTAAGAATGGATTAAAGGCAATTTCCCATAAGTTTTCATCCGGATCAGCAATATAACCACTATAGCCGCCCCAAAAAACTTCTTCAGGTTGTTTTACAACTTTTACACCTTTGTTTGCCAAAGTAGTAATAACTTCATCTACTTCTTCTTTGCTTCGTGTATTGTAGGCAAGTGTAAAAGCTTTAAACCCTGAACCAGTAGGATCAACAGTTGCATCTTCGGCAAGTTTGTCTTTTGGATATAAAGAAAGTAACAATCCATTCAATTGAAAAAACGAAATACTTTCATTGCTCGATTTCATCTTTTCCCAGCCAAACTTTTCTTCATAAAAAGCATTGGAAACTTCTAAGTTTGTAACTCCTAATCCGATGATGGTAACACGTTGTTGCATGATTTTTGGTATATTTTGATTGAATTAAAAAACGATTGGTAAAACCTCATCACCTTCGTCACTTTCATAAATTTTTAAAGTGCCTAGAGGATGAATAGATTTCAACTTGAATTCTGCTAGAGCTTCTAAAACTACACCATAAAGATATATATCTTCGTCCAAATCTTCATCTGCTTGAAAGGTGAGAAACGTAACCACTGCATAACCACAAGTATCTAAAACTTCGTCCTTTTCAGGATTGTACCAATGACAAGAAACATAACTATTAGTTCCATTAAAATATAATAAGAGATTTCGAAATTCCGTTGGAATCAATGATACGTTGTTGAGTTGAAAGTTAATGATTTTGGCAATTTCATTATAAATCTTTTCTTTCTCAATCGGAACTTCTGAATCCGTATCATAAAGTGGCGCATCTATTGCTGCTACTTTTGCTTTAAGTTCTTGTAAAGAGTTAAATTTCATAATTTAAATAGCTGAAAGATTACCGTTTATTAGATGTTTCCATAGATCAAAAGCAACAACTGAGGTTACATTTTCTATTCTTCTATATTCAAGTTCTTCTTCCATGTCTGCATTGTTATATACGGTATATAAAGCAAATCCACCTGAATAGACATCTAAGGTGTATAATTTTCCTTTTTCACTTCCGCAGGTAATCCAAGCGTTTGGATGTTCGTCATCTTTTGCTTCAAATAGAAGTGCTAAAGCAGCTTTTAATTGTTCGTCTGTTGGATTGCTAGTACCTTCTCCTAAATAATCTGTAAGACTAAACCATTCGTGCATATGTGTTGTTTTTTTAATGAGGTTGTATTATGTTTTTTTATTTTAAAACTGTCGTTAGATAAACAATTCCAAAGATCCAACCAATATACAAAAATGTATATCCAAATGTATACATAGCGGCAATTCCGATATCACCTTTGGTTTGCGAAACTTTCGAGAATACGAGTCGCATGGCTCTAAAAAACACCCAATACAACATCGCTAAAATGATAAAAAGTGAAAACCAAAAAATGGCTTCGAGCACTATAAGTAGAATGATAAATAAAATAGTCATTCCAATCCATAAAAGTACAGACAAAATAAGACCCGCAATTCCATCGTCAACCTCAACCGTTGGCATCTCTATACTTGGTGCAGTATTTCCAATAATATCACCTTTTTTAAAGTTTCGATACTTTGGAAAATTATTAATCAATTTAACTCCTTTGTATAATCCGTAAGTTAAAAACAGAAACAGTGTAGCAGCTATAATTCCTAACGATATATAGAAATTAGAAGTAATACTTCGATGATAATTGATTCCTGTAAAATATACCGTAAGTGCCGTTATAGCAATAACGATTAACGAAACAATAAAAACGGACTTTCCTTTTAGGTATGTTTTGTTGGGTTTCATGAAAAGGAAGATAGGTAATTTCTTTGAAGTTGGAATATTGGTCTTGTGGTTTTTTGTGGATGGTTTTATATTTCATCCAGTAATTCCAATTCGGTTTTCGCATTGGTCCTTATCAAAACTTTCAATTCCGATATAGATTTTCCAGCTATAGTATCAGAATCCGAATTTTCAACCCGTTTCAACATTGTAATTGTCATAAGAGAAGGCTTTTTCATCAAAGAATCATAAAGTTTCTGTTCATATTCCAGCGTTTCCAATCCGTGTAAAATTGTCCAAAAAACTCCTGCACCATCGTCAGTTGGATTTTTTTCAAATATTCTGAAAAGAGCATCAATTCCAATTTCGAGATTTCCGCTTTCCCATAATTCAGTTACTAATTCGTCTAATTGCAACCAATTTCCATCATCACTTTCGTACGATTCTATTTCCGATATTATTTCTTTTGCTTGACGCATTTCTCAAATGTGCTATAACGTATTTGGTTATGCTAATGTAGTTGACTGGCAGTTTTTTACTTTAAGAACACCTTGTTAATAATATTTCCAGTTTTATAATTCAATTTTAAGTCAAATCCACTGTGAGTTCCTGCGTGTACAAAACTATCTTTGATATATACATTCACGATTCCATCATATTGCGTTTCACTATTAAGCAATCCACCAATTGCCCATTTAACTTTTAAATCATTTGAATCTATACCTAATAGATTAATATCATTACTCGACGTTATGTTGGTCTCAATAATTATGAGCAACATATCTTCATAAAGTAATTCCCATTTTCTTTTTCCGTCAAAGTTTCGATACTCTTGTCCAATCAATTTCTCCATAAAGATTTCAGGTCATTTCAAATTATATACAACGGTCTCGGCTATGAGTAGTAGCATGTCGAAAGCTGCTATTGCTTATAGATCTTCTTAACTATCGTTTTTTAGTTTATTTATTATTACATCCTTATCCAATTTGGAACAAAGAGCGAATCTTAGTTTGAAATCTGTTTCCTTAAAGTATTTCAAGTTATCCAAAATGGACGGAATTCCATCTGGAAAATCAATAACGCCAAAAGTTTTG
The DNA here is from genome assembly GCF_056033805.1 of Kordia sp. E. Taxonomy (NCBI): domain Bacteria; kingdom Pseudomonadati; phylum Bacteroidota; class Flavobacteriia; order Flavobacteriales; family Flavobacteriaceae; genus Kordia; species Kordia sp. E. The sequence goes on along the minus strand of NZ_JBRASR010000002.1, from coordinate 552,071 downwards.
TGACCGTGATCTATGCTACCTATCGGTACAATACCATTCCAAATATTTTGCGTAATTATAGCATCAATTTCATTACCACCTTTATCTGAGCTCAAATCTATTAAATAATCATATTTCTTTGGAAGAGCTGTATCGCAGTATCCATAACCATTATAGGACAGAAGTTCATTATCTGTTTTTTGCCAATTTAAATATCTTTTAATCTCTACGGTGTTTTTGTCTCCACTTCCAAAAGAATTTATTTGTTCCCAATTTGGTAGATCACTCAACCTTACAAAGCCAAATATCGGTAGGAACTTTTCATCAGGTCGACAATCTTTTTCTAATAGCATATTTTCTATGACAGTTAACGTGTTCGTGTATGATTTCGTTGCGTGTTTCAGCAACTAATTTAGCAAAGAAAAACGTGCTAGAGAAAATTTCGCAGGAATTTTCCAAGTAGGCAATTAGCAAATAACTATACACATCTTTGTTGTAAGCTGGCTATTTCTGTGGATGACTTTTTTCTTTTTTACAGCTGATTATAATTAAAATAAGGAATAGAAAAATAATTTTTCACCATAAATGAGGTTTAGCAAAGTAGAGCCAGCCACACCACAAAGTCCAGAAGCAACTAAATAAAAGTCCGATTGTAAAAAATATAATTCGAAACCTTTTTAGTCCAATTTTGTTTTTCAGATAGTACCAATCAAACAATTCTAGTAAATTTCCTAATGAGTAGAAAATATTTGCTCCAATTCCCCAAATTATAATTCCGATTGTGTCGTCTATAGTCCAAGAATATTCACCTCTTGAAAGTCCATCATAGATTCCAAAAATTCCAAAAAGCCCGACAGCAACGTTGTAAATCCATCTTTTAGATTCCCACCATTTAATGTTCGATTTTAGTTCTTCTATTGTCATTTTCTAAAATTAATCACAACGGATTGTGTATGATTTCGTTGCGTGTTTTATACACTAAAGTTAGCAAATAAATCACAGATAGAAAGTCTTCGCGGACTTTCGTAAGTACGCCATAACTAGCAATTAATTTAATACAGTGTTGTAGCCAGTTTTTTTATCAATTCTTTTTTTGCTAAAAGATGTTCTTTATCACAAACTTCACATCATTGTAAATGCATTCTTCTCCAATAATTTTGCCTTCTAAACATTTAAATAATGGTGCATTCATTGAAACCCCAACAAATTGCTTGTTATCGTATTCAAAAGGTAATATGGAAGTCGCTACAATTAGAAAAATGTTATTTGTTTCAATAATTGCTCCAAGCTCAACTGTTGATTTAGGTTCGAAGTTTATGTTTTTTAAAGCCTTTAAATTCTTCTCTTGTATTTGGGCATGTTTATCCAATTTTCTAGAGATGTTGTTCATGGCATTTAATTGCGATTCATCTCCTTTATCAATTATTTGATCACATGCACGTCCATTTCCGCACAAGTATTCAGAATAGTTGAGGTCACTTTGGTCAACTTTGGCGAACTCCTGTTGAATGAGGTGATTTTTAATTTCAAGTTTATTCATAATGAGTCACTGATTTAACTTAAATGGATAATTTATGGTATTGTTGTATTTTTTAGGTTGTTGTAAACTAATTAGTTAGTCAGTTTGCTACAAAGTTCCAGCTATGGTTTGTTGCGTGGTTTAATTATCTCTGGTAAATTCCATTGTCCAGTTTATTTCCCACTCTTTTACTTTTTCATCAAAATATGCTTGTTCCCAAAGAGCTGTATTTTCAGATTTCTTTTTCCAAGTAAACCTTAATTTGTATTCTTTTCCTTGATATAATTCTTTGCCGTAAAATTCTCCAATTCCATTTTTAAACTCTCCAATCACTTGCTCTTTTAAATAGTTTTCAGGACTTGAAGTGTCAGCCCAATATATTGTCCAAATATTTGTTTTTGGATTAACCATTCTAATGCTAAATCCGATAAAGTCGTCTCCATAATGAGATGATTTCATTTCGTCCATTAAACCTAACCCATTAAGAAATGGTTTTGTTTCCATTTTGGCGGGAAATTCTATCCATTCATTACATTCTATTAGTCTTTCTTTAAGCTTTCTGTTAAGTACATTCCATTTCCCTATTAAAAAGTCAAAGTTTTGAATTTCGATAAGAGTATTATTTATGTTCATATTAAATTTATTTCAGGATATTTTAGGTATTATACAGATTGTTGTCCACAGTTATTTTTCCATTCGGCTAAATTCAATTTGTTCAGATTCGCAATTACCTAAATCAGTCCTTCCCCAAACGTATTCAGTTATATTTTCACAGTCAACATAAATTTTTCCGTTTCTGATTATCAAATTCTTAAGTTTTGGTCTTTCAGAAGGTGGAAAGTCGCTTTCCAATTCGGTAATTAATATTTCATTCTCTCTAATGTCAATAGTTCCGTTTACTGACATTTCACGATTTTGTTTTTCCGCAAGAGTTTCTCCAGAGATATCCATTGGCCATTCATCTACCACAAAGAATTGTATTGAGTCCATTTCGAAACTTATCCAAAGCGCATAGAACAAATCATTATTTCCCGCTTTAAATTGTCCTCCGTTTTTGAATTCCACTTCCTTACAATTTTGAAGCAATAACGTCAACAGTAATATTGCTAAAGTTTTTTTCATATGCGGTTTGTTTTAATTGTGTGCAACGTGTTTGTGTATGGTTTGTTACGTAGTTTAAGCACCTAATTTAGTAAATAAAAACAGAATCCCATACGATGTTAACTTTAGAAGTATTTTAGTGAAAATTAATTAAAATTCACTTGTTTTTCACCTCAGTTCTTTGTTGTAGCTAGTTTTTTAATGTTCAATACAATCACAATCTGTATCTCCATAATAACCATTTTTTCGTTTTTCCTCTTTTATTTTTCTATATGTTATTGTATCAGTTATAATTGGTTTTTTCCAACCTATATTTTTATTTGGATTCTTTTGTTTAATTAAAACAATAATTTTGTCATTCAACTTTTTTAATGGTAATACTTTACAATCACTCCCATTTTCTGATGTTCCAAATTGATTTGATTTATTTAGAAGTTGGAACCCAAACTTCATTCTTTCATTATTATTACTAATTATCGGTATTCTAAAATTATAAGAATTATTTACTTTTCCGTTAATGTAATTATCTTTCGAAGTACAAGCTGTGTCAATTCTTATAATAGTATTATTTAGTAATTCAAATTCATTTTTGTCTGGTAGAAATAAAATTCTGTCGTAATCAATAATATTATCATTTGTATAATTTTTTGGATAGAAAACAATCAAAATAGTTGTTAGGAAAATAAAGTTTGAGATAAATAATTGACTTTTTATTTTTTTTTGAAACCATTTTCTAAATATCAAAACTTGAAAATATGTAATGATTATAAATGTGATTATAAGAGATATTACCAGCCAAGGTTCTTCTTTTTTTTCGGCACTAAAAATAGCTATATGAAGATTTTTTTCAATTGATAATCTATATAAAATTAATATTGATATATAAAAGAAAGAGTTTAGAATAATCGATTTCCCTAATCTGTTATTCGTTCCTTTTAAAATAAAAAACGAAAATATTGTAGAAATTATTAACCCGATTATAAGATATAAATGAATATCTAAAATCGTTTCAATTCCTTGGTTAAGGTGATATGTTGTTTCGTTCATCAAATTAGCTACAACGTGTTTGTATATGGTTTGTTGCGTAGTTTAGCACGTAATTTAGCAAATAAAAACCGGATAGAAAATCTGCGAGAATTTTCGTAAGTAGGTTATAACCAGCAATAAATTATATACGGTGTTGTGTGCTGTGCATAACTTCTTTGTAATGTCTTTTAAGGTATTTTGGGCTTCCTATTCTTTCTATAATTTCACTTACATCAGAAGTGATACTAATTCCAAACATCTTGAATAAGGAAGTTACTGCCATATCTTTTGCATATTCGTAATTAGAGTATTCTAGAGCGTTTAGAATTAAACTCTTAGTTTGTTTTTCATTTCGCCTTCCCAAGTATGTAATAGCTTTAGCTAATTCTTTTCCATTTACTTTGTCATAATTTTCTAATACCATTATTAAGGTTTCTGTTAATATATCTTTTTCCTTATGGCTTACATTTTCCCAGCCAAATAAATTAAATAAATAGTATTGATAATCTGCAAGTTTTTCGGCAGGGATTTCTTGATGCCTCAAAAATGTTCCTACTTCAACAGATGTAGTAATAGGGATTTTTTCGCCTCTTTCAATTTTTCGTTTTAAAAGGCAAGAAAGGAAATATTCCATAAAAGAGTTATGAATAAACTTATAATTCCCATTGGAATCTCTGTTAAGAAAAGAGCAAGTGCGAATTTCTTTTTCTAGAGCAGTTAAGAAATCATTATTACTTATTTGCTCGGTAAAGCTTTCTTTTATTGGAAGAGGTAATTTTTTATAGCTTATTGTAGTGGTTTCAGAATTATTTATTTCTAAAGCAAGTTCTTCCATAAATAATCTTTTTCCTTCTTCATTTATTACTGAATTCCAATCCTCCCTAGCTAGCCAAATGTCTGTATAAAGCTTATAAAGTTCACATATGTTTATTTTATCGGATAATAATATTTTATCCTTAGTAACTGCAATCATTTGCAGAAGAAGAGGTCTTTTTGCTAAATCCGAAAGGTTGTATGTTGTTTCGATTTTTTTCCATAAGTCGATATATCTATCAGAATGTTTTTTTAAAAACCATAATATTTGCACGTTTCCAAATTCATTAATATAGACTTTTTTAAAATCTTTTTTCCAATTAATCTTGGCTCCATACTTACTGTTCGTATCATCAGATAACAACTTTTTTTCATGAAGTACAGATTCAAAATAGTGAGTTCTGCAAGTTAAAATCACATTGGTCTTTTTTGAATTGATTCCACAAATTACTTTTAGATTCTCTACAGTTTCTCTTTTTGAACCAGTTGAAGCCATTTCATCAAAACCGTCAAAAATCAATAAAATTTTTCTAGTTTCAATCAGCTTATTAAATAATGAAAAGTTATTTAGATTTAAGTCATATTTATTAATTAGAACATCTTTAATAAGCGTTTGAATATTATTTATGTTTCGATAATCTCTTAAAGAAATAAATATTGGGATAGGATTGTTGAGCTTATTTTCAAGGCATTTTTTAGCCAATTTATAAGTCAAATTCAATACAAATGATGATTTGCCAATCCCAAAATCTCCTAATATGGCTAAATAATTTTGTTCATCATTACTTAACCATTCTTCAACGAAAGCTTCTATAGGCTTCTCATCAATTATTTTTCTGTTTTCTTTATTATTAAGAGCAAAATATTCTTCTAATAAAAAATCATTGTAATCAAATTGTAAATCTTCATCATCAGATAAGTTATCATCATCAAAATAAGGAATATATGGGATAGATATATCATATTGGATTTCATCTGAACAGGTTGATTCGATATAATATTTTTTTAAGTCCGCTCTTTCCATTATGTCTATAAGAAAAGAGTTTTTGTTCTTTACTATTTCATCATAATTTTCATATTCATAAACAACTCTTTTTAAATACTTATCAAAATTAACCACGTTTGAGAGTAATTCTTCAGATGTAAGTAATTGTATTTTTGAGTCTTTAGCAATTAATTTTGCAGAAGTAGTATAGTCTTGATTTGTTACAATAATACCATAGTCTGCTAATCCTTTTTGGAAAATGTTGTGACAAAAACCACTAAATTCGTTTACAATTTCATTTCCTATTTTACCTGAAGACCTATATTTACATTCTACTACTATCTTATTTTTAATTTTGCTTCCTGGGATTTCGAATTGCAAATAGACATCAACTTGTTGCCCACTAATTGATACGTTGTGTTCGACTTCATAACCTAAAAGAGAGAAGAGTTCTGCAATTTCTTTTTCAAATTCTATTCCTTTTTTCATTTAGTTTATATTTCTCAGCATTGCACACAACGGTTTTGTATAAGATTAGTTGCGTTGTTTAAGCAACTAATTTAGCAAATACAAACCGAATAGAAAATCCGAGAGGACTTTCGTAAGTAAGCTATAACTAGCAATTAATTTTATACGTTGTTGGCAGTAGTATTTTCAGTTTCAAATATTTTTTGTGAATTCGAAACATCGTAAAATTTTGTTCCTTCTTCGTTCGTATAACCAATTATCAAATTAAAGTCCCTTTGGTTTAACTTAAAAAGTTTTGATGGATTCTTTCTAGTTATATGAGCTGAAATATTCTCTGCAATGCTTCTATCTTGACAAACAATTATTTGTGTTAGGTAATTTAGGTTGTAGGCAGTTATCAAAATATCCTTTTTTAGTAAAACCTCTTTTAAGGGTTTGAGCAATGAAGTGTATCTTGATCCTCTACCTTTATATATAGAAAAGCCTATTCGTTCATTATCTTCATTTAAAACGACGTAATCTAATCCTTCTGACTTCTCTTTATCTCCATCATCGTAAGTTGTGAATATTCTCCAGTCGAAATTATTTTCAATCCAAATTCCGATTGCTTCATCATCAAATTCATGAGATTTGGCTTTATAAACACTTTTTACTTCCTCAATGGTAGAGTCATCAATTTTGAATTTTAATATCTCCTTAATCTTATAGAGGAAATCATTTGAGTTATACATCCAGAATTTTTGCGCACTTTGAGAAGAGAATTCGTTTATTAACTCATATCTTGGAATCTGTGTGTTTTTTTTACCATCAAATTTCCACCAATCCCTTTTATTATCATTAGTAACTAGTATTATAGATGCATTTTTTTCTTTAGCATATATGAGTATTTGTTTCCAAAAAATTAAATCTCCATACTTTTGAAATCCTTCTTTTTCATCAAAATCCTCATAGCCAGGTGGTATTTGGTTTCTATATCTTAATTCACCCTCTTTAACTATTTCTAATAATTGGTTGTACCCAAGTTCTTTACCAATTTTAAAATATTTATCAAAATTTATTTTTATTGAATCTTTAGATTTAATCCCTTCAATTATTTTGATTTTCTTTTCAATATCTTTTTCAAGTTTCTCTCTAAATTTACTAAGTTCTTTATCTGTAGAGGTTAGATAATTATTAAGTAAATCTATACGTTTTTCTAAATCATTAAAATAGTTATCTTCAAAATAAGGATGTTTGTCACTTTTTTTTGTTTTTTGAATTAGAGTTTTTAATTGACCTTTTGCAAAAGAAACTTCCTTTTTCTGAAACTTTTTTACAATTGATAATATTTCATCAAAATGCCCATTGTCTTTATTTCCGGAATGTTTAGTTAACAAGTTTTTATACGAGTCTATAGGTTTGGTCATAACCTTTTCTCTATTTTTCATAAATTCAAACGATACTTGGAATGGAATCCAAAGGCGATTTTTGATTTTTTTAAAAACGGTATTAAAAATCTCATCACGAGTATGTTCCGAATAGTAATAGAAGTCTAATATGGAAGAAGCATCAAAAATTATTATAGAATTTTTAAAAAGCTCTTTCTCTTCTTTAGAGTCTATTTGATATTTTTCGAATGAGTTCATTTATTTATATTGCTGCCAACGTAGATATAATAAACATATGTTCATTATACAACTTGTATAATATTTCAATAAAGGTAAGACATTAATTACAGCTATACAATGAGGTTTTCCGTAACACTTCGACAAAGTATACCTTGAGTTTCGTTGAAAGGCTCAGTAGAAGTACTTTGGTAATAGTTATCGTTCTTTAACTTATATATAATGGTTTGGCTAAACTCCGTTTTAATGCAGTTTCGGTTTTGTTAGCATTGGTTTTTACTTTTTTTCTTTACGCAAAATCTTCTCCATTTTACGCCCTTTTGCCAATTCATCAATCAGCTTTTCCATGCGTCTACATTGTTTATACACTTCAAATTCATCTGCTATCTCTTCAATTCGATAACCACAAACAACTCCTTTAATCATATGTGCATTGAGATGGATTTTTGCTTTTTCAAAAAACGTTCTAAACGTTACTTTCTCTGCAATAAGTGTTTGTAATTTATCTTCATCAAAACCAGTAAACCACTCTAGTACCTGATGGAACTCTTCTCTTGTTCTGCCATGCTTTTCCAATCTATTCCAGTAAAGAGGATAAATAGATGCAAATATCATATTGGCAACCTTTTCATTTTTTTCAGCTGTAACTTTCATTTTTAGTTGATTTCTAATTGATTGGTGCTAACGTATGTATAACAGGAACTTTTCGTCTAAATTCCTGTTATTTCCTCTAAAAATAATACAAATAGTACAATTGTGCAATGTGGTTTACCTAGGGTTTAATCAATTAGGGCAGCATAAGCACCAGTGAAGCAAGCTACTATTCGTTAATTCTACAAAACAGATTGCTTCGTCGGAACTCCTTGCAATGACGTAAAAAGAAGTGTTTTACGAAATCCGCAACATAACCATCACTTTTATATGTTTTATTGAAGAATTCATAATAAAAACGTTTCCGAAACGGTCTCGCAGCAATGCGGCAAGCTTTCGGGAGTTCAGGGGACGCTCCTGCGGTTCTGTAACAAGCTCCCCTGAGTTCAGGGAATGCCATTACAACTTTGCAGGAAGCTTCTCTGAATGTTGGAAACGTTCTCGCAGACCTGCGGCAAGCTTTCCGACGCGTTTGAAACCGTCTCGCAGTGCTGCAGGAAGCTTTCCAACGCATTTTATTTTGTCTCGCAACTGTGCGAGGCGCTTTATTTAATGTTAGTTCAATGCGAAAATGAGCTTTTGTAAACCACTTTTATTTTTTATAAACACCACTTTTAAGTTCTAATGCACCATTTTTTAAATGAGCTAGAAGATTCATTAATTTTGGTTTTGTCGTTTCGCCCATGAGGACATTAAGTCCTATTCTTGGAGGTCCAAATTCTTTTAATCTAGCAACGAGCGCATCAAAAAATTCAATTCCAGCTTGGGTTTGGTTCGTTGATTGTTCTTTTGTAAAGCCAAGTTCTTTCAAAAAACCATCCATCTCTTCAGCTTTAAATAAGAAACTAAGATTTGCATTGCTAGCCCAAGGCATCGGGTAACTGACTTCACCATCTCCTTTTTTTAGGATATCGTAAAAGAGAAAATATCCACCAGTTTTTAATACTCTGTTTATTTCTGAATAAAACTTTTTCTTGTCTGGGATATTCATTTGAACGTGCTGTGTCCAAACAATGTCAAAAGTGTTATCCTTAAAAGGAAGTTCGGTTGCGTTTCCTTGTATAAAAGTTGTTTTAGTACTTAGCTGTACGAGTTCGGATAATTTATTGGCTGTTCGGATATATTCATTGCTAAGGTCTATTCCTGTAACTTGACAATTATATTCGTCTGCAAGCATTCTACAAGGTCCTCCTAATCCACAACCTACGTCCAAAACAGTAAGTCCGTTTAATTCAATGCTATTGGCGAGCTCTTTAGAGACTGCTGCTCCACGTACGTGAAACTCATCAACACCTGCAATGTCAGTTCTCTTTACACTATTGAGCGCAATGTTTTGTTCTTTAAGACGCTTGATAATATCCTCATAAAGTCCTTTTTTGAGATAATGATTCTCGATGTTCTGGTGTAAACTTTCCATTTTATACGATTTAATGAGTTCAATTGTTGTGTGCAGTAGTTTTATTCAGAGGTTTCATTTTCCATAGTATCCAACTAATAAAAAATAAAATCAGAATTATTGAAATTGATATACAAATATTTTTGAGGCGCCAAAAAGAACTTGGTGCATAATCACGATTTAAATCAGCTAGAAAATTAAAAATCACTTTGTAAGTTGTCCAAATCGAATAGAATACTGAAAACCCGAAAGCACCAATCCATACTATTTTTCTATTCAGTACTATTGGTGCTGCTAGTAGTAGTGTAGGCACAATAATTATAGTCAACATATCCACTCTAAAAGGGCTGAAGTCATATTTGTATTTTACAAAATCGAGACCGACAAATAACCATAAGAGTAAAATTACGAAATAGATAAGACGTTGAATTTTATCTTTTTTAAGGTATTCAGAGATGTGTTTTTCAGTTTTCACAATTGTTGTTTAGCATTATGTATACACGCTGGTATTCTTATTAAAGATAAGGTATTCAGTATAACTATACAATGTGTTTGGAGCGTTCTCGCAGATCTGCAATAAGCTTTCTGATAAAATAAATTATTGGTTTTTACTATAAACTACGTAATTGGCAACACATAATAATACACCGAAATAAAGTGAAAAATACTTCCTGCTAGTACAAAGACATGAAAGATAGCATGATTAAAAGGTAGTTTTTGAATACTATACAAAATAGCGCCAACTGTATACGCAATGCCACCAGCCATGAGCCAAAATAATCCTTCACTTGACAAATTTGCCATAAGTGGCTTTATTGCAAAAACAATAATCCAACCCATAAAAACATACATCATCGTAGAAAGTTTATCAAACTTGCCTGTAAAGAAGAGTTTTAGTGTAATTCCAACCGCGGCAAATGCCCAAACGGTTCCGAAAATAATCCAGCCAGTTGTGCCTTCTAAGGTAATAAGTGCAAAAGGTGTATAGGTTCCTGCGATAAGCAGATATATAGCTGCATGATCAAATACACGTAATCGATTCCGCAGCGTAGCTTTAGTTGCTTTGTGATATAAAGTAGAAGCTAGGTATAGTACTATGATGCTCAATCCGTAAATCGAAAAACTTACCAAATGGATTGTTTCACCATTTTGAACGGAATGTTGTATTAAAAATACCAACGCAATGATACCTAAAATTACACCCAAGCCATGCGAAAGGATATTTAGTTTTTCTTCTAATGGAGAATAGTATACTGCTTCTTTTTCTGGTTTCAAAAAGTTATTGTTTAGGAGTTATGATCGTCTCTTCGAGTGATTCGCCAAAGCGAATTGTATCGAGAAGTAAAAGTAAGTGATAATATTAATAGTTATAAAATTAGATCTCGATACAATTTTTTCATTTCAAATTCTTTTTCAATGTAAAAACCACTCGATCTGACGCTCATAACTGTCTATACGCTATCTGCGAAGCGATCTAGAATCTTTATTCTTCCTGAAAATATTTATAAGTATTTGTCATTCCGCACTTGTTGCGGAATCTATTTTGTTATTATATGGATTCCTGCCTGCGCAGGAATGACAATCTATATTCTATGAGCAAAGCGACCTTGGCTCTTCCTAAAATGATTATTTATAAGTATTTGTCATTCCGCACTTGTTGTGGAATCCACTTTGTTATTATATGGATTCCTGCCTGCGCAGGAATGACAATCTATACGCTATCAGCGAAGCGATCTAGAATCTTTATTCTTCCTGAAAAATTATTTATAAGTATTTGTCATTCCGCACTTGTTGCGGAATCTATTTTGTTATTATATGGATTCCTGCCTGCGCAGGAATGACAATTTATATTCTATGAGCAAAGCGATCTTGAATCTTGACTCTTCCTAATACAACACTCTAAACTTAATTGTATTTTCTATCTTCTTCAACGCCGACATTACCTTTTTGTTGTATTCCTTATCTACATCAACAATAACATATCCTACTTTGTTATCGGTTGATAAATATTGTCCTGTAATGTTTAGTTCGTACTTCGCCAATACTTTGTTGACTTTCGCCATAATTCCAGGAACATTTTTATGAATGTGCAAGAAACGGTGTGCATTGGTTTGTCGTGGCAAACGAATATTCGGGAAATTGACAGCATCAACGGTATTTCCAGAATTTACATATGCCATAATTTTATTCGGAACAAAATCAGCAATATCGCGTTGTGCTTCTTCCGTACTTCCACCAACATGCGGTGTTAAAATCATGTTATTCAAGCCTTTCAACGGTGTTTCAAAAGCACCATTGGCTCTTGGTTCTTGTGGATATACATCAACAGCTGCACCAGAAATCTTTTTAGATTCCATCGCTTCTTTGAGTGCTTCAATATTTACAACAAAACCTCTAGATAGGTTTATTAAAATAGCGCCATCTTTCATTTGGTCAAACTGTGTTTTGCCAAAGAAATCTCTGTTTGCAGCATTGTCATCTACGTGTAATGAAACCACATCCGAAATGGAAAGTAATTCTTTTAAAGAGTTGCATCTTTGTGCGTTTCCAAGTGCCAAACGATCTTCAATATCATAATAATAAACGTTCATTCCCATGGCTTCTGCTAAGACAGATAATTGTTTTCCGATATTTCCATATCCAACAATTCCAAGCTTCTTTCCACGAACTTCACGCGAACCTTTTGCCGTTTTATTCCATTGTCCGTTGTGCAATTCGGTACTTCTAGGAAATACACTTCGCATTAACATGATGATTTGTCCAATTGCCAATTCAACAACAGAACGCGTGTTGCTATACGGCGCATTAAATACTACAATTCCGTGTTCTTTACACGTATCTAAATCAATTTGCTTGGTTCCGATACAAAAAGCTCCGACGGCGAGTAGTTTTTTAGCAGCTTTAATAACTTTTGGTGTGACATGTGTTTTAGAACGAATTCCTAATACATGTACATCTTTTATTTTTTCGATTAAATCGTCTTCAGATAAACTATGCGATAATATTTCCACACTAAATCCGTCATCTGCCAAACGATCAAACGCATCAGAGTGAATGTTTTCGAGTAATAGTATTTTGATTCTGTTTTTTGGATAAGAAATGTTTCTTGGTAAATCATTTACAAATAAAAACTCATCCAAGTTTGGCGTTACATGATCCGCTTTATCTACAGCTTTATCTCTTGAAACATTTTCGGTAAACGCAAAAAACTTATCGGCAACACCAGCTTCACGCATTACATAATCACTGTAACCGTCGCCAATTACTTGAATTTCTCCTTCTAAATTCATGTCTTTTAAACATTGAATTTTTCCATTGTGATGTGATAAAATATTTTCTTGATCAAATCCTACGATATAACCATCTGCATCATATTCAAATGTATTTGCATACACACGATCTGCAGGAATATTATAATTTTTTACGATCGGATCGATGAATTCTTTAAATCCACATGAAATCACATAAATATCTTGAGAAAAGCTTTCAAAAAACTCTTTGTTGTTTTCGATAGATTTTGAAACTTCTTGCGATAATCTACGAATCAATTCGTCCAAGTTCGATTTGTGCGCATGCAATAATTTGATGCGTCGCTCTAAGGATTCTGTAAAGGAAATTTCACCATCAATTCCTAAGTTGGTGATTTCAATAATTTCTTCAATAATTTCGTCTTTCTTCGGATTATTTACCAAAGTAATTTCGGCTAAAACATCTAATGCTTCTACACTAGTAAGTGTACTATCGAAATCGAATACGTAATTTTTCTGAGCGGTTTCCATGTGATAATTATATAAGCGGTAAAAATATTAAAATCATTTCATTAGAACGATGCTTACAGTAAGATTCAATGAACAATTCTAATAATTTTGTTGATAAGAAGGTTTTGTGCTTTCAGATTGAAAGGAAAGGTGTTGATTTGTGATTTTTTAAATAGATTCTTGATCTAAATTTTTAAGATATTAATGACATTAGTAGAATTAAAAATATTCCCTTTCGGGCAAATCGAAAGGGAATATAGGCATGCTAAATCACTAAATTATGGTAGATTGTCCAACTCTGATATTTCCAGAGTTTATTTGTAATGTATCGACATTCTCGATAAATTCTTCTATAAATGTTCCTACGTTTTCTGTAGAATAGCCGCCGTTTGCGTTTAAATCAGGCGTGCAAATTTCTAAATCAATCGCGCGTTCTACAGCATCTCTTACCGTTTCGGCTTCTTCTATTAATCCGAAATGATCTAATAACATAGCTGCCGATAGGATGGAAGCAATTGGGTTGGCAATGCCTTTTCCTGTTGCTTGTGGATATGAACCGTGAATTGGCTCAAATAATGAATATTTATTTCCGATAGAAGCTGAGGCTAATAATCCAATAGAACCACCAATAACACTTGCTTCATCCGAAATGATATCACCAAACATGTTTTCGGTCAAAACCACATCAAATTGACTTGGGTTAAGTACCATTTGCATTGCGGCATTGTCTACAAATAGAAAATCTAACGCAACATCTGGATATTTTGGAGCCATAGCTGTGACTACTTTTCTCCACAAACGAGATGTTTCCAATACGTTTGCTTTGTCAACAAGTGTTAGTTTTTTGTTTCTATGTTGCGCAGCTTTGAAAGCCAAATGTGCCACGCGTTCTATTTCTTCTTTAGAATATTCGCATAGATCAGAAGCGCTGTTGCCGTCTTCACTGAGTGTTTTCTTTCCGAAGTAAATTCCACCAGTCAATTCGCGGTAAATCACTACATCAGTATCTTTGATAATTTCTTCTTTCAAAGGCGATTTGTCCAATAGTGTATCGTATGCTTTTACAGGACGAATGTTTGCGTATAAGCCTAATGATTTTCGCAAAGCTAATAAACCTTGTTCAGGACGTACTTTTGCTGAAGGATCATTATCGTATTTTGGATCACCAATGGCACCAAACAGAACAGCATCAGCGTCTAAACACAAATCCAATGTTTTTTGTGGCAATGGTTCGCCAGTTTCATCAATAGCAATAGCACCAACCAACGCTTCTTCAAAAGTGAAATTGTGCTGATACTTTTCGGCTATAGCCTTTATTATTTTTATAGATTGATTTGTGACTTCAGGTCCAATTCCATCGCCCGAAAGTACTGCAATGTGTAAGTTCATAATTAATAGATATGTTGTTGTTCAAACGCTTCAATTTTGTCAAGCTTACTGACTAAAAAGTCAATATCATCATAACCTTTTAGAAGACACATTTTTTTGTATGGATCAATTTCAAATGAAGTTTTATCTGCTCCAATAGAAAGTGTTTGTGCTTCTAAATTGACTTCTAATTGTGTTGTTGGATCGTTTTGTATAGTTTGTAATAGTGTTTCTAAAAATGAAGGCGTTACCTGAATTGGTAATACATGATTGTTTAAAGCATTTCCTTTGAAAATGTCTGCATAAAAGCTGGAAATAATTACGTTAAATCCAAAGTCTTTTAATGCCCAAGCTGCGTGTTCTCTACTTGAACCGCAACCAAAATTGTGTCCTGCAACCAATATGGAACCTGTATATTGTTTTTGATTCAATACAAAATCAGGATTGGCATTTCCATCTTTTTGAAAACGCCAATCTCTGAATAAGTTTTCACCGAAACCAGCTCGGTTTGTTGCTTTTAAAAAACGCGCAGGAATAATTTGATCGGTATCTATATTTTCTACAGGTAATGGATACGCTGTAGATGTAAATGTGTTAAATGTACTCATAGCTTATTTTTTTATACTTCTTCTAATACAGGAACGGTTACGTCTACAATTTCACCAGCAATCGCAGTTGCTGCTGCTACTAATGGACTTGCCAATAATGTGCGTGCGCCTTGTCCTTGTCTTCCTTCAAAGTTTCTGTTTGAGGTAGAAACACAGTATTCGCCATCAGGAATTTTATCATCGTTCATAGCCAAACATGCCGAACATCCTGGCTGACGAAGTTTGAAACCTGCTGCTTCAAATATGGTGTCTAAACCTTCTTCTTCTATTTGTTTTACCACCAATTGTGAACCTGGTACAAGCCAAGCATTAATATTTGGTGCTTTTTGTTTTCCTTTTACATAGTTTGCGGCAACTCTAAAATCTTCAATTCGTGAGTTGGTACAACTTCCGATAAAGACATAGTTTACTTTTTGCCCGACTAATGAAGCGCCTTTTTTGAAATTCATGTAATTCAATGATTTCTCTAAGTTCGCATCTTTTTCTTCCGGAATGTGTGCTGTTAATTTCATTCCCATGCCTGGATTTGTTCCAAACGTAATCATTGGTGTAATGTCGGAAGCATCAAATGTATATTCAGTGTCAAATTCTGCGGAAGCGTCCGTTTTCAACGTTTTCCAATACGCAACTTTTGCATCAAAATCAGCACCTTTAGGCGCAAACTTCTTATCTTTTACATAATTGAATGTTGTTTCATCTGGAGCAATCATTCCGCCACGTGCGCCCATTTCAATACTCATGTTACAAACTGTCATTCGTCCTTCCATAGACATGTTTTCAAATACATCGCCTGCAAATTCTATGAAATGTTGTGTTCCACTATCGGTTCCGAGTTTTGAAATGATATAGAGAATAACATCTTTTGGAAGTACGTTTTGTTGTAAATCACCATTCACCGTAATTCGCATCTTTTTTGGCTTCTTCAATAATAACGATTGACTTGCAAATACTTGTGCTACTTGGCTTGTTCCAATTCCGAAAGCAATAGCGCCAAAAGCACCATGTGTAGATGTATGACTGTCACCACAAACCATCGTCATTCCAGGTTGTGTGATTCCTAATTCGGGTGCCATTACATGTACAATTCCGTTGTATTTATGTCCAAGAGCATATAATTCTATGTTGTGCTCGTCACAGTTTTGTTGTAGTTGTTGTAGTTGGTTTCGTGATAATTCGTCTTTTACAGGTAAATGTTGATTTACCGTAGGCGTATTGTGATCCGCAGTTGCGACAATTTGTTTTGGTCTAAAAACTGGAATCTTTCTGTTTTTTAATTCATTAAAGGCTTGCGGACTCGTTACTTCATGAATTAAATGCTTGTCAATGTATAAGATTTGTGGACCATTTGGAATGCTGTCTACTACATGCGTGTCCCAAACTTTGTCGAATAATGTTTTTTTCATTAGTATGGATTAAGCGTACATTCTTTTAGAGACAGTACTTGTTTTTATAATTTGATGAATGTCTGTATCCGTAACTTCTTTGTGCTTGTCAGCAAAATGTAAAAAGTCAGCATATATTTTGTCTAGTTCTCTTTTGGTAAGATCGTATCCAACATTTTTTGCTCTATAGGCTAATGCAGCACGTCCGCTTCTTGCAGTTAATACAATTGAAGAAGTAGTTGCGCCAACATCAGTTGGGTTCATGATTTCGTATGTTTCTCTATTTTTAATTACACCATCTTGGTGAATTCCTGAGCTGTGCGCAAATGCATTTGTACCAACAATAGCTTTGTTTGGTTGTACTGGCATTCCCATCGTATCAGAAACTAATTGACTGATTTCTGTCAACATTTTTGAGTTGATGTTTGTGTTTAATTCTAAACTCGGATGTTGTTTTAAAATCATGGTTACTTCTTCCAACGAAGTATTTCCTGCACGTTCGCCAATTCCGTTGATGGTACATTCTATTTGGCGTGCACCATTTGTAACACCTGCAATTGAGTTTGCAGTAGCTAATCCTAAATCGTTATGACAATGACATGAAAGTATTGCGTTGTGGATTCCAGAAACGTTTTCTTTTAAGTATTTTATTTTTGCGCCATATTCATCTGGCAAACAATAACCTGTAGTATCTGGAATATTTAGTACCGTAGCACCAGCTTTTATAACAGCTTCACAAACTCTTGCCAAGAATTCGTTATCGCTTCTTCCTGCATCTTCTGCATAGAATTCTACATCTTCAACAAATGATTTTGCATATCTTACGGCAGCAACTGCACGTTCTATAATTTGATCAGGAGTTGCTTTGAATTTGTATTTCATGTGCGATTCGGATGTTCCGATTCCTGTATGAATTCGTGGTCTTTTCGCGTATGTTAGTGCTTCTGCGGCTACTTTTATATCATTTTCTACGGCTCTAGTGAGTCCGCAAACAGTTGCATTTTTTACCAGTTTGGCAATTTCTTGAACTGATTGGAAATCTCCTGGACTCGATACAGGAAATCCAGCTTCGATGACATCGACACCTAAAATGTCTAATTGGGTAGCGATCATCAACTTCTCAGCAGTATTTAATTTACAACCTGGAACTTGTTCACCGTCTCTTAATGTAGTATCAAAAATATGGACTCGATTTGAACTCATGTACGAATATTTTTAGCGTTTATTTCTTTTTATCCATACGAATGTATACTTTGTGTATTCGAAAGTGGATGATCTATTATTTGATTTTACACTAGCTAAAACCCTAAAAAAGTAATTTAAAATATTGATTGTCAGTATTTTAAAAAATAATTTTTTACAATGCCAAACCAACAAAAGGAATCATTATTTATTTTGATTAAATCATTGTCGAAATCCGAGAAGCGACAATTTAAGCTGTACGTTGGACGATTTGACGGAAATACGAATGCAAAGTTTTTAGCATTGTTTACTTTTTTAGACAAGAGCAATGTGTACGATGAACAAGCCATTTTGAAGAAGAATATTGTTACAAAACAACAATTGTCAAATTTGAAAGCAAACTTGTACAAACAGATTCTTAGAAGTTTGCGTTTGAATCCTGCACAACATAATATTCGCATCACTATTAGAGAACAACTCGATTATGCTACTATTTTATATAATAAAGGATTGTATTCGCAGAGTTTAAAGTTGCTTGACAAAGCCAAAGTACTTGCTTTAGAACACGAAGAAAAGAATATCGCATATGAAATTGTAGAACTCGAAAAAATTATTGAAACACAATACATTACACGAAGTATTTCTACACGTGCGGAAGAGTTAACGGCACAAGCAGAAGCCTTAAGTATTCAAAATACTTTAACGAGTCAACTTTCAAACTTATCGTTACAGTTGTATGGAATTTTACTAAAAGTTGGCTATGTAAAGAATGAAGAAGATCATGAAGAAGTAACTAAGTATTTTCATAATCGCTTGCCAAAGTTAGATTTGAATACACTCGGATTTAGAGAACGGTTATGGTTGTATAAAGCACATTTGTGGTATAGTTTTTTGACACAAGATTTTTTATCGTGTTATAAGTATGCTAATAAATGGGTAGATTTATTCAAGAAGTATCCTAAGATGATTGAGATTAACCCTGTGTTTTATTTGAAAGGAAATCACTATCTGCTTGAATCGTTATTTTATATAAAACATGAAGTAAAGTTTAAAGAAGTATTGCTTCAATTAGAGCAGGATATTGAACATGGCGTTATTCCACAGAATGATAATACAAGTGTATTGAGCTTTTTGTATGTGTATATGAATAAGCTGAATTATCACTTTTTAACAGGAACATTTAGTGAAGGACTGTATTTGGTAGACGAAGTGAATGAAAAGATTGCTGTTTTCGAGAATCGAATTGATCAGCATCACGTAATGATTTTCTATTATAAGATTGCTTCCTTGTATTTTGGAACAGGTGATAATAAGAATTGTATTTTGTATTTGCAGAAGATAATTAATGATAAATCGTTGAAAGTACGTGAAGATTTGTTATGCTTTTCCAGAATTTTGAATTTGGTAGCGCATTATGAATTAGGCTTGGATTACCATTTAGAGACACAACTAAAAAGCACCTATAAGTATTTGTTGAAGATGGACGACTTGCATGAAGTCCAAAAGGAAATGATTACCTTTTTGAAGGGTTTAGGTGATATATATCCGCATCAAATTAAGAATGCTTTCAAAGAGTTACATGCAAAGTTGAAACCTTTTGAGGATGATCCGTATGAGCGTAGAGCATTTTTGTATTTAGATGTTTTATCGTGGTTGGAAAGTAATATTGAAAATAAACCTGTTGCTGAGATTATTCAAGCGAAAGCGAAACAATTGATACGATAGTTTTTTAGACTTATCTGAGTTATAAATTATTGTCATTCCTCACTTGTTGCGGAATCTACTTGTGTTCTTGATGGATTCCTGCCTTCACAGGAATGACAATTGAAACTACTGTTTTTAAAATAATAATTTGTCATTCTGGACTTGATTCAGAATCTCATCTTATTTTCTTATGATTATGTGAAACCGAATCAAGTTCGGTTTGACGAAGTTCTAAAACGTATTTTATGTCTGTTGTAGAAGTGTAACTTCAAATGTTTTTTTTATACCTTGATGTAGTTTGCTTTTTTCCGATTATTGTTTTCTCTATAAAGTTTGGTATTGCATCATATTCATAATCCCAACTTGAAAAAACTAACTTTTCTAATTGCTCAAGTTCATGTTGAGATTCTGAGTTTGGTAATTTTTCTAATATCACTCTACAAGCTGAAAACCCAATTATTGTAGGATTAGTATCAGTTACTAACCCTTCTGCATTATCAATAATTACTTTTAATCCGTTCTTTTTATTTATTTTGAGATGAGCATATTCAATTCCTTTACGAATTCCTTCTTTCCAAACTTCGAATCCTTTCTTAGGAATTGAAATTATTTGACCTTGACTGAAATTTGGAATATTTTCATCAGAAAATCGTTCTTCAATTTCTAGCATGTTTGTTTCGGTTAGTTCTATGCTCAAACTAACTTTTCCAAAATGAAGGAGTCTGTTTTTAACTTTTTTAATGGTATTCTCTGATTGAATTTTTGTCATTCTTAAATTATTTATTGCAAATAAAAAAAGCGATTGAGTGACCAATCGCTTTTATATTTTATAAGTAATATATTTTTATACTGCTGGACCTGTAGAAGGTTGTACAGTAATTGCTTGTACATCTCTATCGAACAAGTACAGTCCACCTTTATCATCACCAATTAAGTTGATTTTGTCTAAAATTGTACGCGCTAATGCTTCTTCTTCAATTTGTTCTGCAACATACCATTGTAAGAAGTTGTGCGTTGCATAGTCTTGTTCTTGCAAACTGATATGAACTAAATCGTTGATGCTTTTTGAAACCTTTACTTCATGAGCAAATAATTCTTCAAACATTTCTTTTAATGAACCATATTCTACTGGCGGTTTTGCTAATTCTGAAACAATAGCATGTCCTCCGCGTTCGTTTACATATTTTACAAATTTCAACATGTGTTGGCGCTCTTCATCTGAATGCATATACATAAATGAAGAAACACCTTCAAAACCTTGTGTTTCTGCAAAACTTGCCATTGCTAAATATACTTGTGAAGATTCGGCTTCTATTTTGATTTGCGCATTTAACGCATCTTGCATTTGCTTTGATAACATAGCTTTTCTTTTTTTTCGGTTATGTAAAAATACGCATTACAAGCGAGTTTTACTTATACACACTATAATTTTAATTTATTCTAACTAAAGGAATATTGATGTTTAATTTTTTTGAAATAGTGTAAATATATATGGACGTTCTCCTCCAAATGGATTGATATACGTATGATTGAAATGTTCACGTAATGTAAAGTCAGAACCCAATTGTTCAGAAAGCATTTCAGCGTTATACTTATATAAAGGCAATCCACTACATTTTTCAGCGCCATCTAAAGCAAAAACAGCAATTAACACATATCCTTTTGAGCGAACAGTTTTTCTAACTAAGTCAAAATAGGCTTTTTGTTCTTTTTCAGTTAAGAAAAAATGTAAAACAGCTCTATCAATCCATACATCAATATTTGAAAGTTGATTCAGTTTAGTTGGAGCCGTTAAATCATCAACAATACATTCTAAATTGTATGTATACTTTTCAGAAATACGTTGCTGTAGTTTTTGCATGGCAACTTCACTTATATCAGAAGCTAACAAATTTGAATACCCTTTTTCTAAAAGTACATCAATAAGTGTTGTTGTTCCTGCGCCAACATTTAAAATCTTAGCATCTTTCGGAAGTGTTGCTTTTGCAATTAGTTCTAATGTCGTTTCAGGATTAGATTCAAACCAACCTAACTGCGCATCATCTTTAGACTCATAAACGGTGTTCCAATGATTTTCAGGATTAGATGAACTCATTAATTAATTGTTTCTCCGTTTTTAACATTTTCTTCATCAGGATTTACAAATACCAATTTGCCTTCAGGCGTTTCGGTCATTAAAATCATTCCTTGACTTTCTACTTTCGCAATTACTCTCGGTGCTAAGTTGATGAGAACGGTTACTTTTTTTCCAATTACTTCTTCTGGTGTAAAGCTTTCTGCAATTCCAGAAACAATAGTTCGTTTGTCTAAACCTGTATCAACAATAAGTTTCAATAGTTTTTTCGTTTTACGAACTTTCTCAGCTTCTATAATAGTTCCGACACGTAAATCTAACTTTGTAAAATCGTCAAAAGTAGCTTCTTCTTTTTGTGGAACTACTTCTTTATTAGCCGCTTCGTTTGCTTTCTTTGTTGCTTCTAGCTTGTCTAATTGTGCTTGAATTTCCTTGTCGTCAATCTTTGCGAATAACAATTCACCTGGATTGATTTTATGTCCTGTTGGAATTAATACTTCTTTTGTTGAAATATCATTCCATCCTAAGTCAGCATCAAGGTTTAAAATGTTTTTTAATTTGTTTGATGTAAATGGTAAAAACGGTTCAGATAATACAGCAATTGCCGAAGCAATTTGTAATGCAACATACATAATACCTTTTACTGCTTCAGGATCTTCTTTGATTTTTTTCCAAGGTTCATTTGCTTGCAAGAATTGATTTCCTAGTCGAGCTAAATTCATTAATTCCTGACTTGCTTCTCTAAAACGGTAACGTTCTATAGAACTTGAAATGATTGCTGGAAAATGCTTTACTTGCGTCAATTCTTCATATTCGCCAGTATATTCAGGAATGATTCCGTCATAATATTTATGTGTCAAAACGACAACACGATTGATAAAGTTACCTAAAATGGCAACTAATTCGCTATTGTTTCTTGTTTGAAAATCTTTCCAAGTAAAATCGTTGTCTTTACTTTCGGGTGCATTCGCGGTCAACGCATAACGCAATACATCTTCTTTTCCTGGGAAATCTTCTAAATATTCGTGTAACCAAACTGCCCAGTTTTTAGATGTTGATAATTTGTTTCCTTCTAAGTTTAAGAATTCGTTTGCAGGCACATTGTCTGGTAAAATATAATCGCCATGTGCTTTTAACATAGATGGGAAAATGATACAGTGAAACACAATATTATCTTTTCCTATAAAGTGAACCAACTTTGTGTCTTTATCTTTCCAGTATGGTTCCCAATCTTTTCCTTCGCGTTCAGCCCATTCTTTCGTTGCCGAAATGTAACCGATTGGCGCATCAAACCAAACATATAATACTTTTCCTTCTGCACCTTCAACCGGAACAGGAATTCCCCAATCTAAATCGCGTGTTACGGCACGAGGTTTTAAACCATCATCTACCCACGATTTTACTTGTCCGTATACATTTGGTTTCCAGTCTTTTTTGTGACCTTCCACAATCCATTCCGTTAAGAAGTCGCTATATTTATCTAAAGGTAAAAACCAGTGTTTTGTTTGCTTTAATGTTGGAACATTTCCAGTAATTGCCGATTTTGGATTAATAAGTTCAGTTCCACTTAACGAACTTCCACAATTTTCACATTGATCACCATACGCTTCTTCGTAGTTACATTTTGGACATGTTCCTACCACAAAACGATCTGCTAAAAACTGATCAGCTTCTGCATCATATAGTTGTTCGGTAACTTCTTCAATAAACTCACCATCTTTGTATAACTTCTTAAAAAAGTCAGAAGCAGTTTCATGATGAATTTCCGCTGAAGTTCTAGAATAGTTATCAAACGAAATTCCGAAGTCTTTAAATGACTTTTTGATAATTCCGTGATATTTATCTATGATATCTTGCGGAGATACACCTTCTTTTTTAGCACGCATTGGAATGGCAACACCATGTTCGTCACTTCCACACATAAAAGCAACATCATTACCAGTTAATCGCAAGTAGCGCGCATAAATATCAGCAGGAACATACACACCAGCCAAATGTCCAATATGAATAGGTCCATTGGTGTAAGGCAAAGCAGCAGTAATTGTATATCGTTTCGGATTTTGAGTCATTTCGTTTTGTTTCAATTCAATAAAATTAGATTTTCAATTGAAAATCGTCTAATTAACGTGCAAAAATAAGGATTCCTATGTGATTTTTGTATTGAAAATGAAATGAAATCGTATTAATTGAAGGTGCAAAAGTCACAAAAACGAGTTTTTTTGCAGATCGTCTAAAAAAGAATTTAGTTTTGATTGAAAAAAGGAATCTGTATATTTTCTCATACTTTTAGTATATGAACCAACCGAAAACACTACATAAAGGAGCAACTGTCGGCATTTTATCGACAGCACGGAAGATTTCCATTACGGAAATAGAAGCTGCTATTGAGCTATTGCACAGTTGGGATTTAAAAGTTGTTCTAGGAACAACTATTGATCTTGAAAAAAACCAGTTTGCTGGTGATGATATGACGCGAGCCTTAAATTTTCAACAGTTTTTAGATGATGATCATATTGATGCTATTTGGTGCGCACGCGGCGGCTATGGAACGATTCGTATGATTGATCAACTTGATTTTTCACGATTTATACAAAAGCCAAAATGGATTATTGGCTATTCTGATGTGACTGTACTACATTGCAAAGGACAACAGTTAAATTTCGAAACGTTGCATGCGACCATGCCAATTAATGTTGCAAAGAATTCGCCCGAATCAATTAAAAGTTTGCAGAATGTATTATTCGGCGAAAGCCTAAACTATACAATTCCAAGTACTGCTGCAAATAAAAAAGGAAATGCAAAAGGCCAATTAATTGGAGGGAATTTGAGTATGTTGTATAGTATGACTGGCTCAGATTTGAACCTTAACACAAGTGGAAAAATTCTATTTTTAGAAGATTTAGATGAATATTTGTATCATATTGATCGCATGTTGATGAACCTAAAACATAATGGTTGTTTTGATGGTTTGGCTGGATTAATTATTGGTGGAATGACTGATATGCATGATAACACAATTCCGTTTGGAAAGGATGTACATGAAATTATTTTAGATATTACTTCGGAATATGATTTTCCAATTTGTTTTAATTTTCCAGCAGGACATATAGATGATAATCGTGCAATGATTTTTGGAAAAGAAGTTACATTAGAAGTTGGCACAGAAGTAAAATTGACGTTTTAATTTTCTTTCTGACCCAAAATAAAAAGATAATCACCATCACGGTTTTCATAATTGTGTATGATGGTATTGATTGCTCCAGAATTAATGTCTTTTTCTAGTTGTTCGAGTCCTTTTTGAACTTCTTCCTGATTGGCTAAGTGTGAAAAAGAAGAAATTCCGTTTCTAATAGTTGCCTCTAAATAGAGCTTAGGGTTTTCTTTTCCAACATATAGAAATTGATCTTGTAAGTTGGGTTGAATATTGTACTTTTCTGTATAAATATTTTTAAATCCAGCTAATTGCATCGCATTTGAAATTTGTTCCAATGATGGCATTTGCTTGATGGAATCTTCTAACATTTTTGGAAAGTAGTGATTCAACCAATATCCTTGCATTTGTATTGGCGTTGACGTAAAAAACACCAAGTTTGAATATGGTTTTAGGATACGGTATAATTCTGAAAATCCTTTTTCTAAACTATCCCAATGATGTAATGTTAAACTTCCAATAGCGCCTTCAATACTAGCATCTTCTAATGGAATATTTTCTGCTTTTCCTTGTTTCCAAGTAATGTTTGGATGTGCTTTTTTAGCACTCGTTAACATTTTTTCAGAAGGATCAATACCTATAAATTGAATGTCTTTTTGATGCAGTTTTGCGGTGTAATTTCCTGTGCCACAACCAATATCTAAATACACGCCTTCTTTAATTGGATTTAAATGATAGTGAAGTCTGTCTAGTATATAAGGATCAGCTTTTCGAGTGTTGTTGTATCCGTTTCCAATATGATCGTATTTTGCATTCATATCGTATAGTTTTTAGTTAGCTTAAAGATAGTAGCAATTAGAAATGAAATCGATTGTTTTTTATCATAAAAATTAATAGCGGTATGTGTTTTTTTTGATGTAAACTATTGATTAACAAGAATAAGATACGTATTTTATTCGAAATTAAATAGAACCATATATGGCAACACATAATGATTTAGGAAATGAAGGAGAACAGTTGGCTGTCAATTATTTACAAAAGAATGGCTATGAAATTTTAGAGCGGAATTATCGTTTTCAGAAAGCGGAAGTTGACATTATTGCACAGAAGGAGAATATATTGGCAGTTGTAGAGGTAAAAACGAGGACTTCAGCCGATTTTGGCAATCCGGAAGACTTTGTAAAGCCCAAACAAATAAAATTATTGGTGAAGGCTGTTGATGAGTATGTTGTTTCTAATGATTTGGATATTGAAGTAAGATTTGATATTATCGCAATATTACATGACAAAAATAATGTCACAATAAAACACATGGAAGATGCATTTTATCATTTTTGAAATTTACTGTTATAATTATAACAATTTGTTTTGAAACTTCTTTTTATGTTTGTATTTTCGCAGTCTACTAAAATTATAGACTTAATGAAAACCATTTCCTCAATTGTAGAAGAGTACATAAAAACTAAGCCATTTTTATCAAGTGCTTTATCACAAGGTATTATCAATTTGACATCTTTATCACGATTAATTAAACCGGAGATTGAGCATCAATTAGGGAAAGAAGTCAAAAACGGAGCTATAGTAATGGCTCTAAAACGATTGTCATCCGAATTGGAATTTAGAGTAACGCATCGTGTGTTGAAATTTGTCCGTAATATTGGAGAAATCACAGTCCGATCATCTTTAAATGATTATACCTTTAAAGTTTCTGAAACACTTTTAAAAAATCAGGCAGCTTTTATGTCAGAAATTGAAGGGTTGAATACTGTTTTTTATACTTCTTCTCGTGGTGTTAATGAGTCTAATATTGTAGTAAGTAGTGAAGTTGCAGCATTAGTAGGAACAGCTTTTAAGCATGAAATTCTTCTAGAAAAGCAAGAGAATTTATCTTCTATTACCGTTAAATTGCCAAAAGATAATGTGAATGTACCTGGTATTTATTATTTCATTTTTCAACGTTTATCTTGGGAAGGTGTAAA
This sequence comes from Kordia sp. E, assembly GCF_056033805.1. Lineage (NCBI taxonomy): Bacteria > Pseudomonadati > Bacteroidota > Flavobacteriia > Flavobacteriales > Flavobacteriaceae > Kordia > Kordia sp. E. The sequence continues at coordinate 525,323 of NZ_JBRASR010000002.1, read as the reverse complement.
TATTTACGAGGTAATTTCTACAACAAATGAGTTTACTATTTTAGTAAATGATGAACAAGTAGATAAGGCATTTACCGTAATTAAAAACCTGAAATCACTGTAGCATTATATATTGAAATTTCTGCGCGTATTTCTCCTCAATTCTTAAAAACAGGTGTTTCTACGCTATTAAGGTTGAATATAAATTCGGTTATTTGTTTTGTAAATAGATAACATTTGAGTAAATTTAGATATTAAGTTGAATATTGTTCGTGATAGAACAAATTCAATAAGTAGTATTACTTGATTATTTATTTCCGTATAGCGTTACCCCCTAACGACCACTTTTTTGCAGATTCTGTGAAGAATCGATTATAGACAAATAATTGCATTTTAATTTTTACACATTTTTGTAAGTATGATAGACTGTACATAAAAACGGCTATCACATTTATTTAAAAACTGAAGTGAAAAACAATATATCTATTACAAAATTTTATGTTTTGTATAGCATAAAGACTTGCGTGGAAGATTTGTGATTTCTGTTTAGTTGATACGATAAATTGAAAGGGTATTTTTCTTTTTAGAGAAATTAATTTATCAGATCCTGAAATTTAAAACTCCAAAGCGTAATTTAGTTTTACGAGAAATCCCGCTCAGCAATGAGCGGGATTTTATATATATAGAAACTCAATTTTGAGTTTTTTGTGTAAATTTTTGATTTACACCTTTTCAAGATTTCGATAGAATTCATTTTTGATGAAACGTTTTTAACGAAAAAAAGCGGGCTTCTTTTTAGAAGCCCACTCTAACTAACAGTAATCTAAAAATATTTATTTGTACATTGTTTATTACCTACAATGATTAATAATTGAACCGCAACCTAAATTGAAATTAGAACCGCAATTGCAATCTGTGTGTGGTAATGATGGTGGACATCCATCTGTTATTCCAATTGGATCAGAGACAGATCCATTACCTGGAGCTCTTCCTCCAAATACATTATTCAAATTTGAAACATTGTTTTTGTTCAAACGCAAACTGTTTACTTTTCTTTTTTTCATGATATATAGTTAAATTATAAGCAATAACAATGAGAAGCATCACATCTAGTAATCCAACTTGCGCCACATCTGTATGTTCTTCCACCTTTTACATCAGAAGTATCAGTATTAATGTTTGAAATTGATTTTTTATTCAATTTTAGGTTTTTAAGATTTCGTTTTTTCATAATATTTGTGTTTAAGGTTTAATTTATTTTGATATTAACAAGGACTTGCCAAATTAGAAGTACCACCTGGATCTACGCAACCGCATGTATCTTGTAATTGTGTACCACAATTATTTGAACAGTTAGCAGAATGACCGCTACCGCCACCAGTACCTGTATTACAAGCAACGTTGTTTATGGAACATGTATCTGTTGCAGGTGCTTCACAGATTCTTACAGACTCATATCTGTCTCCTCCGCGGATAGTTAAAGAATTGAAATTTGAGATTGACTTTTTGTTAAGTCTTAAACTTTTGATTTTTTGTTTTTTCATGATACTTGTTTTTAAAATGTTAACAATCTAAAGTGCAATCTATAAATGTTGTACAAATATGATTTGGAGCAGTTATATCACAATGCAAACAATTTGTTTGTTCAGATGGACTACAATTATTGCACTCAGTTTCAAAATGTGATTTCGTCGGCCTACCGCCTGAAACGTTTTCGAAATTTGAAATCAAACTTTTGTTCAACTTTAAATTTTTGATGTTTTGTTTTTTCATAATTAATAAAGTTTTTGAATTAATTTTTTAGTAGAAAAGTGAATAAGAACTCACGGTGTAAAGTGTTACTAATAAATATTAGACTTCATGACAAATCTGACAATTTCTACCTAAGGTCCCATTGGCTTCACAGGTTTGATTTACTGTACGGCCACCTTTTACTTTTTGGTAATCCTCTTCAAATGAGGAAATTGATTTTTTGTTTAATACTAAACTTTTTAAATTTCGTTTTTTCATAATCGTAAGTTTTAAATATTAGTAATTGTAAATGAAGAGTTTATACAGTTCTTCTGGGCTTACATTCGTAGTTAGCACAACCTTGAGAAGTGCATCTGTTGGTAGCACCACCAATTATACTGTTCTGCTTATTTAGTTCGGCAATAGTGAATTTCTTAAGATTGATTTTTTTAAATGATGTTTTTGTTTTTTTCATAATTATAGATATTTAAATTAGCAACTTGCATCATAGCTTACCTTAGTACAACCTGCAAGACAATGCGTAAGTTGAGAAGGACTACATGTACATTCTGTTTGGCGAAATGATAATGGTGGTCTACCACCTAAAACTTCTTTTAGACTTGAAATTGATTTTTTGTTGAGCTTTAAGCTTTTTGCATTTTGTTTTTTCATAATATGAGTTTTAAATTATTAGCAATTACAAGAGCCCCAATTGCATACTGTAGCATCAGTATTAGCTTGGCAATTCACGGTATCATGAACGGTACATCCAATACAGTTAGATTCTATAAAACATGATGCATCTGATTGAACTACTGGTCCTTCACATTCTTGATTAAAGTGTGATTTAGGAGGTCTTCCTCCCATAATTGGATTAAAGTCAGCGACTTTCTTCTTGTTTAATCGTAAGCTTTTTACATTTCGCTTTTTCATATGTATAAGGTTTGATTAATAATTTTGTAATGTGATCACAGTAGCAAAACAATGACTAATTTTGATGCTAGTCAATTGAAGGTCAATACAATTCCTTGAATTTCACCCTTAATTCACGGAATTGTCATAAAACTTGCACTGTAGATAAAAATAAACATGCCCCTTTTCAGTTATATTTGCCATAAACACAACAATTTATATGAATAAGTATTTACTGTTTTTCTGTTTCTTGTTATATGGGATGCTATGTCAGTCGCAAAAAAATGATGCATTGTTTGATGAATACAAAGCATTGAAAAAAGTGGTGGTGAAAAAAGAAGTAACTTCTGAAACAGCAGAAACACTTATTCGTAATTATTTACATAAAGCACAAAAAAGTGAACGAAAGGAGTTGATAGGAAGAGCTTATTACTTACTTAGTTTCAAGAATACGGAATTAGAAAAAAGAGTACTTTATATAGATAGTGTTCTTTTTTACACTGAAAATTTAAAAGGAGATTCCATATTTCCTATGAAAGCTTATTTTTATAAAGGAGTGCTTTTTAGTTTAAATAATGATTATACGAGTGCATTAGATAAATATATTTTAGCGGAAACTTTAGCGAAAACTAGTGGTAATATTAAGTCTCAATACGACATTAAGTTTAATATAGCTTTACTTAAAAGAAGATTAGGGAATTATGAAGAAGCTATAAAACTTTTTAAAGAATGTCAAGTATACGAAAAAGCCAAAGGAAAGGATATCAATATATCCCGATATCAAAATGTATTATTTCAACTTTCTTCTATTTATTATGAATCTGGGCAAGCAGCTAAATGTTCTGAAATAAACTCACAAGGTATTCAGGTGAAAATGAAGGATGAAAAATATGATTTATACAATAATTTTGTAGTGAATGAAGGTATCAGCTTACAGATAAAGGGACAGTACAAGGCTTCTATCGATAGCATAGAAAAAGGAGCTCCAAATTTAATAAGAGAGTCACATCGCGTAATTGCTCATTTCTATCTAGCAAAAAGTTATAATAGAATAGGAAAAAAAGAAAGAGCACTGTTTTACTTTAAAAAAGTAGATAGTTTTTTTAATAAAACGAATGACTTATTTCCACCGCTACGTACATCTTATGAATATTTGATTAAAAATGCTAAGAAAGAAAAAAATAAAGAGCAACAATTATATTACACGACTCAGTTGTTAAAAGTGGATAGTATAATTCATGCTGATTATAAGTATTTGTCCAATACAATTATAAGGAAGTATGATATTCCAGAGTTAATTGAGAGTAGAAATACTTTAATAGAAGAATTAAGAAACGATAAGAAGCAAATTATTTTTGGAAGTATACTGGTTGTGTTATTCATAATTGCGTTAGTGATTTTGTATTACTATAGATTGAAAAAAGAATATCAGAAGCGCTATGATGACATTATAAAACAATCAAATATAAGTATAGAAGAAACTATTGTAGCTAAAGATGCAGAGTTGCAGCCTGTAATTAAGGATATTGACACAGGTATAGTACAAGAAGTTTTAGAAGAATTAGATATTTTTGAAAAAGAAAACCATTATCTCACCAATCAAATTTCATTAAAAGACGTCGCAAAAATTGTAAATACAAACTCAAAATACTTATCAAAAATTATCAATTCGTACAAAGAAAAAAACTTTGCAACTTACATCAATGATTTACGAGTTGATTATTTAATTGATCGAATGCAACATGATCCTCTATATCAAAAATATACCATTCGTGCTATTGCTGAAGAAGGTGGTTTCTCAAACCCTGAAGGTTTTTTAAGAGCATTTCAAAAAAAGACAGGATTAAAACCTTCGTATTTCATCAAAAAGATTAGAGAAAGTAAAGAAAATAAACAATAATTCGCGGAATTATAGTCTGTATATTGAGCTTTTAACTTTTTTTAACACCTGAAAAATTTAGTTTTGAGAACATTAATTCTCTAAAATCAATAGTATGAAAAAACGTAAAAAAGTATTAATTCTTAAAAAGATTAAGATTTCTAATATGAACTTTATTAAAGGTGGAGGAGATACAGACAGTCCAGCAACTGGAATAAATGTTTGTCAAAGTGAAGTTGATTGTCCACCACCAAATGAAGCTAGTACTCCTGGAAATCTATGTAGTGATGCCTGTGTTTATAGTGACATTTGCTTTACAAATCAACCAGATACTCGAACTATTTTCATGTCAGAACATTGTTAATTAAAAATTATTTATAATATGAAACGAAGAAAAAAAACTCTAAAGCTCAAAAAGATTAAGATTTCTAATATGAACTTTATTAAAGGTGGAGATAATACAGGTAGTCCTGCAACTGGAATAAATGTTTGTCATAGTGGAGTTGATTGTCCACCACCACCACCAAATGAGGCTAGTACTCCTGGAAATTTATGTAGCGATGGTTGTTACGTCTCCGCTGTGAAACCTTACCAGAATTCAGCAGGTGAAAATGAATGTTACTTGGGGTATTGTTTACATTAACAAATTAAAACTTAGTTAAGTTAAAAAATAAATACATGATGAAAAGAAATAAAAAAATATTGAAGTTTAATAAAGTTAAAATAGCAAATGTAAACTTTATTAAAGGTGGAGGAGATGATGATGTTGTCTCAGCTAATACTCTTTGTGAAACGATAGGATTTGAACTTACATGTGAAAATCCACCAATACCAGCTTCAGATGCGGGTAATGATTGTAGTGATTTTTGTTTTGGAAGCCGTCCAGGTAACTCAGTTAATCAAGATAAATGCTTTAGAAGCTTCTAAAAAATTATAGTTAGTGTTGCATAACTTTATAAAAGAGGGAATAATTTATTAATTATAGTATTCTCTCTTTTATAAAACTGAGTACAATTATTTCCATTCGCAATATCATATTCAATTGTATACTTTACAAAAAGCAAGGTATGAATATCAGCAGAATTCCTGTTTTTGTTTTCTCATAGATTGTTGATTTTAATATAGTTATAGATAGCTCCTTTTCAATAGAATATCAAAATAACAAGTAAATTTAATGCCAGTCAACAGAAGCCATGTACAATTTATAGAATCAGTACTATAATTCGGTGAATTGTGGTATAATTTGGAATTAAAATACATAAATCAGCCTTCTTTTCAATTATATTTGTTCAAATCCAAGACAGTTTTTATGAAGAATTTTCTATTGTTATTAAGTTTTTTATTTCTAGGAATGAACATGTTTGCACAAGAACAGCATCCCATGTTTGATGAATTTGAATTGTTGCGAAATGAATTTAAAATTAAAGAACTAAAACCTGAGCAAAGAAAAAAACGCGCAAAAGCATATTTAGAAAAAGCAAAAGAGACACATAATAAGGAACTTATAGGAAGAGGTTTTTATCTATTAGCAAGTAATAATCCAAATATTGAAGAAAAATTACAGTATTTAGATAGCACTATATTTTATACCAAACATATAAAAGGTGATGCTGTTTTTCCCGTGCAAGCTTTCATGAATAAAGGAGCTACATTATATCTCCAAAAAGATTTAAAAGGAACAATCAATAGTTTTATAGAGGCTGAGCGTTATGCGGAACAAAACGGCGATATAGAATTCCAATTTGCTATAAAATACAATATTGGGTATCTTAAACGACATATTGGAGACTATAAAGAAGCAGAAGCATTACTTCTTGAATGTAAAACATATGAAGAGAATATTGAAAGAAAAGATGATGCTAGCTACACTTCAATACTATATCAATTATCCTGTATTTATTTTGAAATGAGTAGGATAGAAGAAGGAAAGGCTATTAATGAAGAAGGTATTTATTGGTCAAAAAAACAAAAGAACGATCCTATGTATTATTCCTTTGTAATGAATGAAGGAATCAATTTAAATAAAAAAGGAGATTATGGAGCTTCCTTGGATAGTTTAGAAAAAGCGCTTCCGCATGTAATGAAAGTGAATGTCGCTTTTATGAACTACTATTTAGGAAATACCTATTACAACCTAGGACAAAAAGAAAAAGGATTGTATTATTTTAAAAAAAATGATTCAATTTTAAATACTACAAATGATCTATATCCATCATTAATTCCTGCTTATGAATATTTGATTAATGATAGCAAAGTCAAAAAAGACGAAAAAGCACAGTTATATTATACCAATCAATTATTGAAGGTTGATAGTATTACAGACAAAGACTATGGATATGTTTTAAAAACAATTGTAAAAAAATATGATATTCCTAAATATGTTGCCGAACGCGAAGAAATCATTATCAATTTAAAGAAGGAAAATGAGGTTATTTCGGAAGAAAAAAAATGGATTATTATCATAAGTTTATTGGTTTGCCTTTTAGCTTTAGGTGGATTACTATATTACTACCGCTTAAAAAAAGAATACAAGAAAAGATATGAGGCAATTATAAATACATCCAACTCAATTATAGAAGAACAAATTGAAATCAAAGAAGCAAAAGTACAGCCAGTTTCTATGGATATTGATGAGAAAATAGTTCAGCATATTTTGACGCAATTACACATATTTGAACAAGAAGAAACATATCTTACCAATCAAATTTCCTTAAAAGATGTTGCAAAAATTATAGATACAAACTCCAAGTATTTATCAAAAATTATAAACTCTCATAAGAATAAGAATTTTGCAAGCTACATTAACGATTTGCGAATTGACTATTTTATAAATCAAATTCAAAAGGACTCCAAGTATCGTAAATATACCATTCGGGCAATTGCTGAAGATATAGGATTTTCCAATCCTGAAGGGTTTTCAAGAGCCTTTCAAAAGAAAACAGGGTTAAAACCTTCTTATTTTATTCGAAAAGTTATAGAAGATCAAAAAAGTAACTGACGATTCACGGAATTATTGTATTTAATTACCTGTTTTAAAGGTTATTTAGAGGTTAGATTAGTAGTTTTAACCAAATTATTTATTAAATCGATATATTATGAAAATTAAAAAGAAATCCCTCAACTTGAAAAAGTTCAAAATTGCAAACCTTAATCAAAAATTTATTTATGGAGGTACTGTTGCAACTGTGATAACGTGTCCAGATTCACAACCACCTGTATGTTATTTGCATAGTGAGCCTATAATAACATGTACATCTCAAAGTCATTTAAAATCATTAGAGCGAGTAGGTTCTGAGTGTAAACCAGCAATTGTTGATTCGCATGAGCTAGCGCCTAGCCAAGGTTGTACTCCATAATTTTTTTGTAGTTACAGAATAGAATATCGAAATAGAGGAATTTTATATTCCTCTATTTTTTTATCATTATAAAGGTTATTATTTACGAGGTTTACATCAGTTAAAAAGAACTGATAATTCAAAGAATCATATATTTCGAAATATCTAGTTTCGAAACTCGAATTAAACAATTTTAAGAATACAAATACAAAAACTACAAAGATTGAATGTTAAAAAAATGTGATAGACAGTATGAAGTTTTCCAAAAAATAATAACTTGAAGTATTAACTTTAAAACTATTTTATGAGAACACAGAAAAAGAAAACATTCAATCTAAAAAAAATGAATATTGCAAGACTATCTAACGCTTATGCTATAGAAATTAAAGGAGGAACACGTACATATCCTAAATCGGATCCTAGAAATCCATGTGATCCAGATTTAAATACATTTGGTAATGATTGTTAGAAATATAATAAACACAAATAAAAAAGGCTTGTAACTAATTTAAGTTACAAGCCTTTTTTATTTTTTATAAAATGCACTTATTCTTCTTCTTGGAAAAACTCTTCTAATTCTTTTACACCATATGGTTTTCCAATAATACGTTTGTCTTTGTCTAATACGAAAAATGTAGGAGTTGAACTTACATCATAGGTATTTCCGATTTCATTGTCCCACTTGTCCAATCCTAAAATGTGAATGAAGTTTGGGTAAAATGATGTTTCATTTGCCCAACTTGCGCGTTCATCTTCCAAACCAATGGCAATAACTTCAAATTTGCCTTTTTCCTTACTTTCCACAAAGGCTTTCAGCTTTGGAAACTCTTTCAAACAATGTGAACACGTGCTACTCCAAAAAACGATAATATAGTTTTCTGCGCCTTCTAGTTCACTCAACTTCTGTGTTTCATTATCTTTTACCCATGTAATTTCTGGAGCAATTTCACCAAAAGCCAAACGTTTATGCGTTTCTAATCTTTTAACTAATTCAACATCTTTCTCTTGTTTTGCTAACGGAATTAAATAAGTGTCGGCGACATAAATTGCAATCGCATCATTTTCCAACACAACCATTTGTTCCCAAAGCACATTAAACAATGTTTTTTGATACTCAGTAGAAACAGTTGCGATCTTTTTTGAAACAACTTCAATATTCTTTTTATACGCTTCCGTTAATTCATCTCCTGTATATTCTTTCAAAGGCAATGCTGTAAACACATAATTTGAAACCTTATCTGCAATAAAATCTGAATTCTGCAATTGTGGATTTGAAAAATCAACATGATCAAAGTAATGTACTCTAATATTATCAACCATTTCAGCAGGTTCTTCATATTTCATTGGAATATATGCGCGACTTGCTTTTATAAAGTCATAAGCTATCGTTCCTTCGGCTTCTTTTTCGAAAATACCTTGTGTGTCTTCTAATGTTTTAAAAATCGTTAAAAACGCTTCCTTGTTCGTTTGTCCGCTTTGGTAATACTGATTAATTTCTCTTTTAATCAAATTCACACTTGAAAAATAAGAGGTGTTCAATTTATTTTCTTTAGAAATGGTAAAATCTGAACCTTCTTCATTAAAAACAAATGTAATATCTTCTGCTCCGCTATAAATAAAATCGAAATTCTCAGATTCTTGCGGCATTCCATATACCAAGCGATACATACCTTTTGATGCATCGACTTTAAACGTATAATTCATCTTTCCATCAACAATTTTTCCATTATCAATATATTCTTGATGAGTCGTTTTTAGCTTATACAGAATAAACCATTTATAATCTTCCACAGGTGAAAAAGTTCCTGAAATGCTTTTCTGCGCTTGCGAAAGCATCGGAATCATACACAGTATAAAAAGTAATCTTCTAATCATATTCTTAATGTTTTAATCACAATTGTTACTACCCAATAATTGAGCCAAACCAATTAAATTGCTATTTGTAATACATGCAATGCTTTTTTTACAGACGTAATTCGCTCAAAAGTAAGCAATAAACGCAATCCATTTCGAGTTTGTTTTTCTTTCATTTTACAAATGGAAGGATTTTGTTGTACAAACTGTAATACTTTAGTAAAGTTAGGACTTTGGTAGAAATCTGATTGTTGATCAGAAATAAAATAACCAACCAATTTTCCTTTTTTCATAATAATTTTTTCCAAGCCTAATTTCGTAGCAATCCATTTCATACGAACCGAGTTTAATAAGGAAATTGCGGGTTCTGGTAATGGTCCAAATCTGTCAATCAATTCATTTTCAAAAACCTGCAATTCTTCTTCAGTTTTTAATGTACTCAGTTTATTATACAAAGCCAAGCGTTCTGTAACAGTATTTATGTACGCATCTGGAAACAGCAATTCAAAATCTGTATCAATTTGTGTTTCTTTCAGATATACCTTTTCTTTCTTGCTTTCTTGATCTTCGTATAATTCTTTAAACTCGTTTTCCTTGAGTTCTTCTATGGTTTCGTTTAATATTTTTTGATACGTTTCAAATCCAATTTCATTGATAAATCCACTTTGTTCTCCACCTAATAAATCTCCTGCACCACGAATTTCCAAATCTTTCATGGCAATATTAAATCCGCTTCCTAAGGTAGAAAATTGTACCAATGCATTAATTCGTTTTCGTGCATCTTGTGTCATTACAGAATCTGGCGGTGTTATAAAATAACAAAATGCTTTCTTATTACTTCGTCCAACACGTCCGCGCATTTGGTGTAAATCACTCAATCCGAAATTATTAGCGTTATTGATGAAAATAGTATTTGCATTCGGAACATCCAAACCACTTTCAATAATTGTTGTGGATACAAGCACATCAAATTCACCATTCATAAAAGCTAGCATGAGTTTTTCGAGCTTCTTTCCGTCCATTTGCCCATGCCCAATTCCAATCTTTGCATCAGGAACTAAACGCTGAATCATTCCTGCAACTTCTTTAATATTTTCAATTCTATTGTGAATAAAAAATACTTGTCCGCCACGTTGAATTTCATAACTCACCGCATCACGGATGGTTTCTTCTTGAAAACGAATCACGTTTGTTTCAATCGGATAACGGTTTGGCGGCGGCGTATTAATGACTGACAAATCACGTGCAGCCATCAAGCTAAATTGCAAGGTTCTCGGAATTGGAGTTGCAGTTAATGTAAGTGTATCTACGTTTTCTTTAATGGTTTTCAACTTATCTTTTACAGCAACGCCAAATTTTTGCTCTTCATCAATAATTAATAAACCAAGATCCTTAAATTTCACTGCTTTATTCACCAATTGATGTGTTCCAATAATAATATCAACACTACCATTTTCAAGTCCTTTGATAGCTTCATTTCGTTGTTTAGTACTTCTAAAACGATTCAAATAATCAACGGTAATTGGCATATCTTCTAAACGTTCAGTAAACGTTTTAAAATGTTGAAACGCTAAAATAGTTGTTGGTACTAAAATAGCAACTTGTTTGCCATTGTCAACTGCTTTAAACGCAGCTCTAATAGCAACTTCTGTTTTTCCAAAACCAACATCTCCACAAACCAATCTGTCCATTGGACGTTCGCTTTCCATGTCTGCTTTTACATCTTGTGTTGCTGTAAACTGGTCTGGTGTATCTTCATAAATAAAAGAAGCTTCCAGCTCGTGTTGCAAATGTGTATCGGGTCCGTACTGGATTCCTTTTTTCATGCGTCGCTTTGCGTACAATTCAATTAAATTATATGCAATATGCTTTACGCGTGCTTTGGTTTTTTGCTTTAGTTTTTTCCAAGCGCCAGAACCTAACTTGTATATTTTTGGTGGTTTTCCATCTTTTCCGTTAAACTTTGTAATCTTGTGTAATGAATGAATGCTGAGGTACAAAACATCGCGTTCACCATAAATTAATTTAATGGCTTCTTGCTTTTTCCCTTCAACATCTATTTTCTTTAAACCGCCAAATTTTCCAATTCCATGATCGATATGTGTTACATAATCGCCAACTTCTAAATTGGTCAATTCTTTTAGTGTAATGGCTTGCTTTTTAGCATATCCATTCTTTAAATGAAACTTATGATAACGTTCAAATACTTGATGATCTGTATAACAAACTACTTTTTGATTGTGATCAATAAACCCTTGATAAAGTGGAAGTACAATGGTTTCATAATGTACTTTTTGTTCTACATCATCAAAAATATCATGAAAACGTTTTGCTTGTTGTTCACTTACACAAGTAATGTAATTGGTATATCCTTTTGCGTGGTTTTCGTCTAAATTTTCAATCAATAAGTCAAACTGACGATTGAATGAAGGTTGTGGCGTTGTGTGAAAAGCAATAAAAGTATCTGCTTTCAATAACGGATTTGCGGTCAATTCTACAATAGTATAGTCTAAAAATTGACGCTGTATTAATGCTGCTGTGCAGAATAATTCTTCCGGTGTATTGTGTTTAATTTCTTCCGATAATTCAGCGAAAGCGGTTTTGGCCTTTCCGAATAATTTATCAATTCGACCAAAAAGTAATTCTGTATTTTTTGCAAAAACAATCGTTTTTCCTGGAATGTATTTTAAAAAGCTTTCGCGAGATTCCTGCAAGGCTTTATTTTCAACATTTGGAATAATGCTGATCTTCTTTACTTTCTCTGTTGAAAGTTGCGTTTCTACATCAAACGTACGCATGCTATCCACTTCATCGCCAAAAAACTCTATTCTATATGGTTCGTCATTTGAAAATGAATATACATCTACAATTCCACCACGAACTGAAAACTCTCCTGGTTCTGTGACAAAATCTACTCGATTGAAGTTGTATTCAAACAAGGTTTCATTGACAAAATCGATTGATAATTTATCATTTAAAGAAATTTTGAGTGTATTTTTCTCTAACTCTTTTCGTGTTACCACTTTTTCAAACAACGCATCAGGATAGGTTACAATTAATGAAGGTTTCTTGCGTGAATTGATTCTGTTCAATACTTCCGCTCGTAACAATACATTGGCATTGTCGGTTTCTTCAATTTGATACGGTCTGCGATAGCTTCCTGGATAAAAAAGTACATCTTTATCATTCAGTAAATGTTCTAAGTCATTTAAGTAATACGCGGCTTCTTCTTTATCATTTAAGATAAACAAAAAAGGCATTTCACTTTGTTTAAAAACTTCGGAAACAACAAACGATAAACTCGATCCTGTAAGGTCTTTTACATGTACTTTTTCTTGATTTTTGGCAATAGCTTGCCCCAATTTCCTAAGTTCAGGAGATTGTGAAAAATGTTGCGAGATTTTAGATATACTCACGGATGAAAAAATTTAGACACAAATATACTATCCAAACAAGGATAATCCATAGAAAATGAACCTAAAATTTTGTTTAAAAAGAAGATAGATTATTTATATTTGCAGGACTAAAAATTAAGAAATGTCTATATCAGATTTATATTCAAGCGGATTTCGTGAAAGAAACCAAGATCATTTTGCAGCAATTGTTCGTATTGCTATGAGTGATGATGTTATTACAGATGAGGAAAAAGCATTTTTAGATAGAATGGCTAGAAATTTAGATATCTCTGAAAGTAATTACAAAGAAATTTTAAAAGATTACAGAACGCATCCTGTAAATCCACCAACAATGTACAACGAACGTTTAGATCGTTTGTTCGATTTAACGCGCATGGTATACGCAGATCATGAGTTGGGACCAAAGCAAACGGTTATTTTAGAGCGTTTGGGAATTGGATTAGGGTTTTCTCCAGAAAACGTTGCTTATGTAGTACACAAAGCATTAATGTTAGTGAGTAAAGGTGTAGATGCTGATGATTTTAAAGATGAAATCAAAAATATGAATCGTTAATATGAAACGATTTTGATATAAAGTAAAAAACCGAGCAAATTGCTCGGTTTTTTTATTTTTTGTCATTCCACACTTGATGCGGAATCTATTACTTCAAATGCTTGTAAATTTTCTTCAACAAGTTTATTTCATCAAATGGTTTTTCAATGATATCATTCATACCCATTTTTTTATAACGTTTCTTATCGTCATCGTATAAATTAGCAGTAATTGCCAAAATAGGAATGGTTTTGCAGTTTTGAACAGGAAGTGAACGAATCATTTTTGTCAATTCGTCTCCGTTAGTTCCTGGCATGCGAATGTCCATCAAAATTAGATCGTATTCGTTGTGAATTACACTTTCAATAACATCTTCACCATTACTAATAATATCTAAAAAGAAATGTCCTTCTTGTGCTAAAATTTTCAAAACAGCCATTTGCGCTAATTCTGAATCTTCTGCTAATAATATATTGTATTTCTTTTTTGATAAAGAATTTTTATGTTCAATATCAGATTTGTTTTCTAACGATGTATTTTCTTGATTGATTGGATATTTGAAATTGATATTTATTTTAAAAGTAGAACCTTCACCTTCTTTACTTTCTACAGAAACTTTTCCATCCATTAATTCGGACAATCCTTTGATGATAGTCAATCCAAGACCAGTGCCTGAATATTTTTGAGAACTATCTAATTGTGTAAAGCTATTAAATATAATATCGAGTTTTTCAGCAGGAATTCCAATTCCTGTATCTTTTACGCTAATATTTAGGTTTACCTTTCGAGCTCTTCGTTGATTTTCTTGTATTGAAAATGTTACTTTTCCTGTTGCTGTGAATTTGAAAGCATTTTCTAATAAGTTTTCAAAAATTTGCTTGATGCGCGTTTTGTCACCCTCAAAAAAACGTGGAATTTTTTCATCAAAATCTACTTCAAAGGCAATATTTTTTTGTTTTGCTCTTACGCTATACGTAAACTCTAACATTTCAATAAGCTCATGAAAATTGAATAGCTCTTCATCAATAGATAACTTTCCAACTTCAATTTTTGACATTTCTAAGATGTCACCAATCATATTTTTTAAATGATCTGCTGATGATTTTATTACCTCTACATAATCCTGTTGTTCTGTAGACATATCTGTTTTCTGTAATACAGAACAAAACGCAGTAACACCAGTTAATGGATTGCGCAATTCATGACTAAAGTTTGCAATGAAGGTATTTTTAAAGTCTTCTTTTTCTTTGAGATATTTGTTTTGAAGTTCTAAAACTTGTGAGTTGATTACAGATTCATTTCTGCTTTGTGCAACTTCTTGATAGTATTGATAATGATCAGAAAAATCGTGAATAATGACCAATGTAGTTTGCTCATTGGCAAATGTTTTAAATTCAATATCACAAGTAAATTCCTTCTTGTCTTTATTCTCTAAATGAACACATGTAAACTTAATATCGTTGTCTTCAGTAACATCAAAATAATTAGAAAGTCCTTCAAAAAAAGGGCTTACTGTACTAATTTCGTCTCCTTTTTTCAGTGAAAATAAAAAATTATCACTTTCCAATACTTTTCCTTCAACGTCAATAGTTATAAACTGTGTTCTAGGATGAAAATACTTTCCTCTGTACGTTTCTAGCATAGTAATTATTTCACAAGTTCTTTTGCCAATGTAGTAAATAAGTCATCTACTTTATCACCTGTTTTTGCACTGGTAAAAAAGTCAGGTTGTACACCAAAAGTGTTTTTGTTTTCTTTGAGATAAGTTTTAGTAACTAAGTCTGCTTTGTTTCCAACAATCTTTAGAGGTGTATTAGCATATTGATTTGTTAAATATTCGATATCGTCTTTTAAATTTTCAAACGTTGCAGGTCGTGTTACATCAAACACGTAAATAAATCCATGTGTCCCAAGTAAATACGATGCTCTTGTTTTTTTGATGTCGTCATACCCTTCTAAATCCCAAATAATAAGAGAAATAGTTTCGTCGGTTGAAATTTCAACTTCTTTTTTTAAGATGTGAACTCCAATAGTTACTTTATAATCAGAATTAAACGTGTTTTCGACAAATTGTCGAATCAACGAGGATTTTCCAACACCAAAGTGACCGAGTAAGATTATTTTTTTAGAGGCTTTCATTCGTACTAAAGTAGAATTCTAATTCGTTAGTAATATCTTTTTCCTTGATTTCACCCAAATCATCAAATAAATTTAGGAAGTTATCTGTAAAATTAAAGATTATATCTTGGATTTTGTTCTTAAAGATAAGATTATATTCTCCAGAAATAGCAACAGCAACGTAAAAAGATACAAAGCTTTGAATATGAATGTGATACAATTCGTACTCAATCAACTCTAAATTTTGACTTTTTTCATTAAAAGCGTCTTCAACAAAACTTTTAATAGCTGTTAACATTCCAGAAATCATATCCTTATCAATTGTTTCTGTCTTAGCATACTGACCAATAAGCATGCCTGAATTTTTTTCAATGACTAATACCTGTTCTACTTGTGAGATAGCAGATAGTTCACTCAGTAATAATTCTTCTTCTTTGACACCACCAAACCACGATTTAAACTTTCGTTTCCAACTGTTTGCCGAGAAACTATCTTCTAGTTGATTGTTGATGCGTTCAGTAAGCAAGCTAATTTCTTGCGAAATATACTTTTTAATCATTTTACCCATAATTGGATACAATGCTTCTACAACTTGATCTTTGGAATTTTTAATCTGTTCACCAAGAGTTTTTGTAATTGTTGGACCAAGAGTCTCAGGAATTTGTTCTATAAACTCTTCTAACTTCTCGTCAATAATAGGATTTACCTTGACAGAAAGCTTTTGTTGTTTGTGAATTAAATCTTCAAGTTGCTTGATTTTAGCGTGTATAGATTCCGTATACACACGATCATCCGTGAGTAATAAGTCTTTTAATAACGCTAATTTATCAGCTTCCGTCATAAATACACAATAAGATTTATGTTGGATTTTACTCTTTTCCTATCTTTTCCCCAAGGCTTACTAGTAATTGTCCTAAATGTCTTCGGTCTACTTTTTTCTCGTCCATGTCATCCAATTTATTTTCAATATTAGATTCCAATTCAGTAATACGAATGTTAAGATCAGTACTTAGGTTGTCTATATTCTGCATCAATTGTCCGCGAACTTCTTCAATAAGATTTTCTAACGCTTCCTTTTTGGCAAGAATATCATTCTTGATATTGTCAAACTCAGAATTATACTCTTGAATGTTTTCTCCAAAAATTAAATTCTTTATTGCTTCAATCTTAGTAGATGGATCAGAAACGTTCGTGTTTGTTTGATCAGCATCTGCGGTATTTTTACCTTTTGTTGCCATTTAGAAGTATTTTATCGTAATAGGTTTTACACAAAAATAGTAATTTTTAGGAAAGTTAGTACTTTTCCTATGAGTTCTTCATAAACTCATTTGCTTTTTCTACCATTTTGCGACTTCCACAGAAAATTGGAACACGTTGATGCAACTCTGTTGGTTTAATATCCATAATGCGTTGAAAACCGTCTGTTGCTAGTCCATTTGCTTGTTCAGCTAAGTATGCCATTGGATTGCATTCGTACAATAAACGAAGCTTTCCATTTGGAGCTTTAGATGTTTGTGGATAAATATAAATTCCACCTTTTATCAAATTTCTATGAAAATCAGAAACTAACGAACCAATATAACGCGACGTATATGGTCTGTCCTCTTTTTCTTCTTGGCAATACTTAATATATTCTTTTACACCTTGCGGGAAGTGTGCATAATTACCTTCGTTGATAGAATAAATATTTCCAGTTTCTGGAAATTGCATATTTGGATGCGATAAGTAGAACGTTCCAATTGCTGGATTTAAAGTAAAACCATTTACGCCATGTCCAGTTGTATATACTAACATTGTTGATGTTCCGTAAATTACATAACCAGCGGCTACTTGTTCATTCCCTTTCTGTAGAAAATCATCAATAGTAACAGGAGTTCCAACTGGAGTAACTCTTCTGTAAATAGAGAAAATAGTCCCGACAGAAACATTTACATCAATATTGGAAGAACCGTCTAACGGATCAATTAAAACAACATATTTATTCTGATTATTCTCATCTAAACTATTAATTGCGATAAAATCATCATTTTCTTCAGAGCCAATTCCACAAACAATATTTCTATTGTTTAGTGTTTGTATAAACTTTTCATTTGCATATACATCAAGTTTTTGTTGATCTTCTCCTTGAATATTGGTTTCGCCAGCAGCGCCAATAATATCAACCAAGCCAGCTTTGTTTACTTCGTGGTTTACAACTTTTGCCGCAAGTCTAATAGAATTGATCAATCGAGACAATTCTCCCGAAGAGTACTTGAACTCAGATTGATTTTCAATAATAAACTCTCCTAACGTTTGATTTTTTTTAGCCATTTTGTCTACTTTGTTTCTCAGATCACAAATATCGATAATTTTGTAAAACTATAACGTTTTCGTTAAAATTATAATTTAAGCCTTGTTACCTTTGTGTAAATATTTCAAAATTTATGAACTATACAATCCGAAAAGCCGTTGAAAATGATGTTGATGCAATCTTTCGATTAATTCGAGAATTAGCCATTTTTGAAAAAGAAGAAGAGGCAGTTATTATTACACCAGAAGATTTGCGTAAAGATGGTTTCGGCACTTCACCAAAGTTTCATTGTTTTGTGGCTGAAACGCCTGAAGAAGTCTTGGGAATTGCATTGGTATACATGCGTTATTCGACTTGGAAAGGAGAAGTGTTGCATTTAGAAGATTTAATTGTAAACGAAAAAGCTCGTGGTGAAGGAATTGGCGGCGCTTTATTAACCGAGATCATTAAATTTGGAAACAGTTTAGGAGTCAAGCGAATTGGTTGGGAAGTGTTAGATTGGAATACGCCAGCGATTGAGTTTTACGAACATATCGGAGCTGATGTAAAACGCGATTGGCATGTAGTGCAACTAAACGAAAAAGGAATTGAACAATACTTGACGAATAAAAAAATATAAATATAAATCAGTTATGAGATATTAGAATTAAGTAATGAGATTATCTGAAAATGTCTCAATTCTTATAGCTAAATCTCAATACTAAAAAAAGTACAATGAGAATATTCAAATTTGGTGGCGCATCTGTGAAAGACGCAAATGGCGTTAAAAATCTTGTCAAAGTATTACAAGAAGTTGGACATGATAATACGCTTATTATCATATCTGCCATGGGGAAAACAACAAATGCAATCGAAGTTGTGATTAAAAATTACTTTGAAGAAAGCAAAGAATTGCAAGCTTCTATTCAGGAAATTGCCAAATATCACAATGAAATTTTGCTAGAGTTATTTCCAAATGAAAACCATCAAATATTTGGGAAAATCAAGCAATTATTCGAAGAAATGCAAGGGTTTTTAGGTAGAAACAAATCACCTGATTATAACTATGTATACGATCAATTGGTTTCGTTTGGAGAACTGATTTCAACAAAAATTGTGAGCACATATTTAAATAGTATTTCAGTAGATAATACTTGGTTAGATGTTCGTGAAATGATTAAAACGGATACAAACTATCGTGATGCAAAAGTAAATTGGGAAATTACACAGGAAAAAGTCAAACAAAAAGTAAATACCAATAAGCTCAATATTACACAAGGTTTCATTGGAAGTGATCCAAACAATTTTACGACAACATTAGGAAGAGAAGGATCGGATTATACAGCAGCAATTTTTGCGTATTGTTTAAATGCTGAAAATGTTACAATTTGGAAAGATGTTCCTGGCGTTTTGAATGCAGATCCACGGTATTTTGAAAATACACAATTATTACATGATATTTCGTATCGTGAAGCTATTGAATTAGCGTTTTATGGAGCTTCTGTCATTCATCCAAAAACATTACAACCATTGCAACGTAAAGAGATTCCATTATATGTGAAATCGTTTTTAAACCCAAAAGGAGATGGAACTACTGTTGCAAAAGGTGTTGGAATTAAGCCAAATGTTCCATGTTTTATTGTTAAAAAGAATCAAGTGCTAATTTCACTTTCTTCACTAGATTTTTCATTCATTGTAGAAGAAAATATTAGTGAAATATTCAAGTTATTGCACGATTGTAAAATGAAAGTTGATGTGATCCAAAATTCAGCAATTAGTTTCTCTGTTTGTGTAGATAATAAGTTTAATAATTTAGAAAAATTGCTCAATACTTTACGTTCAAAATTTAAAGTAACACATCACGAAAACGTGTCTTTATATACCATTAGACACTTTACAAAAGCAGCAATTGGAGGATTACAAAAAGACAAAGAAATTTTATTAGAACAACGTGCAGAACAAACCATTCAGCTAGTTGTGAAATAAATCATACAAATTAAGGTTGTTTTCCTATATTTGTAATTCGCCTTAAAGTAAATATATGGGATTGGTAACTGCAAAAGAAGTTGCAAAAGCAATCAAATTAGATAAATACGGATTCATTGGAACCTTCGTAGGTTGGATTCTTATGAAAGTATTACGGATATCTAATTTGAATAAAGTGTATGATAAGCATAAGCATTTGAGCGACTTAGAGTTTTTGAATGCTTTGCTGGACGAATTTCAGATTAAATTTGAAATTCCTGAGGAAGATTTAAAACGTCTTCCCAAAGATGGAGCGTATGTTACAATTTCCAATCATCCACTTGGTGGAATTGACGGAATTCTGTTGCTAAAACTCATGATAGAGCAACGACCTGATTACAAAATCATTGCAAATTTCTTATTACACCGAATTGATCCATTGAAACCATATGTGATGCCTGTAAATCCTTTTGAGGAACATAAAGGCGCAAAATCGAGTTTGGCAGGTTTCAAACAATCCATCATGCATTTGCGTGAAGGAAGACCATTAGGTGTTTTTCCGGCAGGAGAAGTTTCAACGTATAAAGATGGGCGATTAATTGTTGATAAACCATGGGAAGAATCAGCAATGAAATTAATCAAAAAAGCAAAAGTTCCTATAGTTCCAATTTATTTTCACGCGAAAAACAGTCGATTCTTTTACAGGCTATCAAGAATAAGTGATACATTCAGAACTGCAAAATTACCTTCAGAATTACTCACACAAAAAAATAGAGTCATCAAAGTTCGTATCGGAAAACCAATTTCGTTAAAAGCACAAGATGAATATTCAGATTTAGGAGATTACACAAAATTTCTACGTAAAAAAACATACATGTTGTCCAATGCGTATGAAAAAGAAAACTTACTTAGTAAAGTACCAACATCATTAAAAATACCAAAAATACCGAAAGCGCCTAAAGAAATAATCACGCCAATTTCGGCAGAAGTTATTCAGCAAGAAGTAGAAGGTTTGTCAAATAAGCACCACTTATTGACAAGTAAAAACTATCAAGTATTTTTAGTAGAAGCTTCAGAAATTCCTAACTTATTACGTGAAATAGGACGACTTCGAGAAATTACTTTTAGAGAAATTGGAGAAGGAACCAATCAGGCAATTGATTTAGATAAGTTTGACTATTACTATCACCATATGTTTTTGTGGGATACTGTAGCCAAACGAGTAGTTGGTGCGTATAGAATGGGCTTAGGAAGTCAAATATATGCAAACTACGGAATTGATGGTTTTTATCTACAAGACTTATTTCGTTTTGAGCCTGAATTGCACAAAATGATGAGTGAATCCATTGAAATGGGAAGAGCATTTATCATCAAAGAATATCAGCAAAAACCAATGCCATTATTCTTACTTTGGAAAGGAATTGTACACACAACATTGCGTCATCCTGAACACAAATATTTAATTGGTGGTGTAAGTATCAGTAATCAGTTTTCAAACTTTTCAAAATCACTCATGATTGAATTCATGAAATCACACTATTACGATCCATACATTGCACAATATATTCATCCGAAAAAAGAATTTAAAGTCAAGCTTAAAGATGCTGACAAAGACTTTATTTTTGATGAAACTGCAGCCGATTTAGTAAAGTTTGACAGAATTATCGACGAACTTGAACCGGGAAGCCTGCGTTTGCCTGTACTAATTAAAAAATATGTAAAGCAAAATGCAAAAGTAGTTGCCTTTAATGTAGATCCATTATTCAATAATTCGGTTGATGGATTGATGTATATTCGTATTGCTGATCTTCCTGAAAGTACTGTAAAACCTGTAATGGAAGAATTTCAGGCAGAACTAGAACGTAGATTAAACGATAACGAAGAAGAATAGAGTTCTCAAAAGAATAAAAGTACTATTTCTTTTTCCGAAGTATAACGATTGTTTTTCGTTAAAAATTTTTGAAGCCTTGGAGAAAATTTAGAAAAGCAATTGTGATTTTAGCTTTTTCAGCTAAAAATACCTCTGGAAATGCTTTGCATTCATGAATACCAAAACATAAAATAAGAATGCATGAACTAAAAATTCCCTTTCTTTTGTTTCTTTTCTTTGGGAAAGCAAAGAAAAAGAAAAACTAAAATATTTATAACAGAAGTTGCTTAGTGTTTTTAAATTTTAATTGAAAAAGATAGATACGATACACTTCATCTGATGCAAAAGTAAAATAGGTTATGAAAATAATATCATATAACGTAAACGGAATTCGCGCAGCAATAAAAAAAGGATTTATTGAATGGTTGCAACAAGCAAATCCAGATGTAATCTGTTTGCAAGAAATTAAAGCACTAAAAGAACAACTCGATTTAGACATTTTTGCGGAAGCAGGATATAAATACAACTATTGGTTTAGTGCACAAAAAAAAGGCTACAGTGGAGTGGCAATTCTTTGTAAAGAAGAGCCAAATCATGTTGAATATGGAACAGGAATTGAAACAATGGATTTTGAAGGTCGTAACTTACGTGTAGACTATGATGGAATCTCTATCATGAGCATGTATTTGCCATCAGGAACTAATGATGCGCGACTCAATTTCAAGTTTCAGTACATGGACGAAATTAAAGAATATTTGACAGAATTACGTGCCGAGTTACCAAATTTGGTGGTTTGTGGCGATTACAATATTTGTCATGAAGAAATTGACATTCACAACCCAAAAATGAAAGGTGTTTCAGGGTTTTTACCAGAAGAACGCGCCTGGATTGGAAGTTTGATCGATAGCGGATTTATTGACTCGTTTCGTCACCTAAACAAAGAACCACATCATTACAGTTGGTGGAGTTACCGTGCAAATGCGCGTGCGAATAACAAAGGATGGCGATTAGATTATAATATGGTAAGTGAACCATTAAAAGAAAATATTGCTAGAGCTACTATTTTGTCTGAAGCTAAACACTCAGATCATTGTCCTATTTTGGTTGAGGTAGATGTGTAATTTTGATAGATAAACCTGTTATTGTTTTCGTCATGCTGAACTTGATTCAGCATCACACAAATTGCTTGAAAAATAAGTTGAAAAAGAAAAAATGAAATACACAACATTACAAAATACAGACATAAAAGTTAGTAAGATTTGCCTAGGAACGATGACTTGGGGAAATCAAAATACAGAAGCTGAAGGTCACGAACAAATGGACTTTGCTTTTGATAAAGGTGTCAATTTTTTTGATACTGCCGAATTATATCCAGTGCCAGCAACTGCTGAAACATATGCGGAAACGGAGCGTGTTATTGGAACTTGGTTTAAGAAAACTGGAAACCGAGATAAAATAGTGTTGGCTTCTAAAATTGCAGGTCCTGGTGATTATACAGCGCATATTAGAACAAATGGTTTCAAGCCAGAAGCGATTAAAGATGCTGTTGAAAATAGTTTGAAACGTTTGCAAACCGATTATTTAGATTTATACCAACTGCATTGGCCAGAACGTCAGGCAAACTTCTTCGGACAACGTGATTATGCACACAATCCAAACGATCCTTGGGAAGACAATTTCCATGAAAGTTTAGCAGCCTTAGATGAATTGATCAAAGAAGGTAAAATTCGTCAAGTTGGAATCTCAAATGAAACGCCTTGGGGAACAATGCGCTACATGGAAGAATCTAAAAAAGGATTGCCACGTATGGTTACGATTCAAAATGCATATTCTTTATTATGTAGAAGTTTTGAAACTGGTTTGGCAGAAGTTGCTATGCGTGAAAACATTGGTTTATTAGCCTATTCGCCACTTGGGTTTGGTGTATTGTCTGGAAAATACTTAGGTGGAAAAATGCCAGAAAATGCACGGTTAACCTTATTTCCACGATTTGCGCGTTACAGTGGAGAGGAAGCTACAAAAGCAACAGAGAAATATGCTGCATTGGCTGCAAAGCACGGTTTAAGTTTACCGCAAATGGCGTTAGCATTTGTGAATCAACGACCGTTTTTAACAAGTAATATTATTGGTGCAACCAATCTTACGCAGTTAGAAGAAAATATAGGAAGTATTGATGTGGATTTATCAGATGAAATTATAAACGAAATCAACGCGATTCATAATAGTATTCCAAATCCAGCACCTTAAAAATAGATTCCGTATTAAGTATGGAATGACAAATGAAAAAAAAGGGAATAGACATCACGTCATATTCCCTTTTCTGGTTTTTCTAGGTAATCTTACATTTAAATAACTCTGCATAATACCTTAATATTGTTTAGTAAGAATGTTTTAAAACTTCTTTTCGATAAAATGCTAATTTTAGTCGAATAAAAACAAATAAGAATTTGATAGTGAGTTAATTGTGTTAAAATAAATGTGAAACTAAATCTTCTATTTTTGAAACTAGTACGATTTCTATTTTTGTGTTTTTAAGTGATATTTTGTTGTGTTTTGAAGTGAAAAAGCGTTTGAAACCTAATTTTTCAGCTTCTAGAATTCGTTGGTCAATTCTGTTTATAGGACGAATTTCTCCAGCCAATCCAATTTCGGCAGCAAAACAATTTGTCTTAGAGATTTCTTCATCTTCATTACTCGATAATATTGCAGCAATTACAGCCAAATCAATAGCAGTATCATCAATACTAATTCCGCCAGTAATATTTAGAAATACATCTTTTGCAGCAAGTTTAAAACCAGCTCTTTTTTCTAAAACTGCCAATAACATATTTAAACGCTTGGCATTATAACCTGTTGTACTTCGTTGTGGCGTTCCATAAACAGCGGTGCTCACTAATGCTTGAATCTCAATCATTAATGGTCGTGCACCTTCTAAAGTTGCAGCAATAGCTGTTCCGCTAAGTTCATCCGCATTTTTAGAAATTAAAATTTCTGATGGATTGCTTACTTCGCGTAAACCATCGGAAAGCATTTCGTAGATTCCAAGTTCAGATGTTGATCCAAAACGATTTTTTAAGGAACGAAGGATGCGATATACATGATTTCGATCGCCTTCAAACTGTAAAACGGTATCTACCATGTGTTCTAAAATCTTCGGACCTGCAATATTTCCGTCTTTCGTAATATGTCCAATTAATAATACAGGTGTTCCGCTTTCTTTGGCAAATTTGATTAACTCAGTTGTGCATTCTCTAATTTGAGAAATGCTTCCTGCAGACGATTCTATATAGTCAGAATGCAGTGTTTGAATGGAATCAATAATGACAATATCAGGCTGAATTTCTGCAATTTGCTTGAAGATGTTTTGCGTCTTTGTTTCAGTCAATACAAAACAATTGGAG
The DNA here is from genome assembly GCF_056033805.1 of Kordia sp. E. Lineage (NCBI taxonomy): Bacteria > Pseudomonadati > Bacteroidota > Flavobacteriia > Flavobacteriales > Flavobacteriaceae > Kordia > Kordia sp. E. The sequence continues at coordinate 500,062 of NZ_JBRASR010000002.1, read as the reverse complement.
TTTTTTTGACTGATACGTTCGGCGCGCATTTTAATTTGTTTCTGACTTTCTTCTCCAGAAACATATAACGTTTTATATGGTAATTTTAAAGATATTTGTAGTAACAACGTACTTTTTCCGATGCCAGGTTCACCGCCTAAAAGAATCAATGAGCCAGGTACAATTCCGCCACCTAAAACTCTGTCTAATTCTTGATCAGAAGTTGGTAAGCGTTTTTCTGTAGCTGAACTTATTTCGTGAATCAGTGTAGGTTTAGAAACCCTAGAAACACCCTTTTCTTGTTTTTGCCAATTGGCTTTTACTTCTTTTTGAATTACTTCTTCAACAATTGTATTCCATTGTTTGCACGAAGTACATTGTCCTTGCCACTTTGCGAATTGTGATCCACAGTTTTGACAGAAAAAGGTCGTTTTTACTTTTGCCATATTACCAACCGAAGTCTTGTTTTAGTTTTTCAGCTTTGTCAAGCATTAAATCTTTTGTGATAAAATCTATCGCATTCATGCTAAAACCATTTTGATACAAGCGCAATGCTTTTTTAGGCGAGCCATTTTTTTCATGATATTCTCCCATGAAAAAATGAAATAATGCCGTATCAGGATATTCTTTTTTGCCAAGTTTTGCTAAAAGCTTAAGATCTTCTACATCTTTACCTTTACGAACTGCAGAATAAATTGCCATAAAATCATTTACAGAAACACGCTTTTCAAATCCAAAAAGATCTTTGATGGTTTTGTACTTGTCTGTTAAGTATAAATATGGTGATGTGTTCAGTTTTGAGATGGTTTCTTTGTATTCTTTAACGCTAATTGGTCGATACATAGAAAATATTTGACTCATAGCTCTTGGAATTGCTTGTACGGCTAATGAGTTATGATTTGCATCTTTAAAATCGTCATAATAATAAAAGATGTTGTCTTTTTTTAATTCCTTTAGTGAAGCGTCTAACGCACGAATTCTTTTAGCATCTTTTTTATTGTCTTCTTCTGCTGTTGCTAGATAGAAAAACTTTTTATCTTCAAACTCGCTCAAGCGTTTTGCAATACGATCTTCCATTTTTGGAGCAAATGATGGACTTAAGTTAATATAGGCATCAAACAATGGAACATCTTTGAATAAATAGTAGTTGATGAAATTTGCGGTATGGTCATGTCCAACAATCATCTTAAAGTTAGCTGTATTGTAATTTTTTTCAATATATGGGATCAATTCCATGCCAATAAATTCAAAAAACTTGCTTCCTTTTTCCGTTGGCAATCCACTTGCATCTTCATACATGCAATCGCGTTGACGATCTTCTGTTTTGTATTGATTAACTCCAACCACAATAGATTCAGGCATTTCATCCCAATAACTATAAAATCGAGAGTTTGCTACAACGCTCTCAAAGAGGTAATTCGCGTCAAGCACAACAATAATAGGATATACTTTTTCATCTGAATACCCTTCAGGAATATACAGTTGGATATCTCTAGTTTCGTTTAATTTTTTAGATTTTAATTGTTCAATTTTGGTTTGAGCATTTGCGAAAGTAACAGATACAAGTGCAATAAGAAGCCAGATGTACTTTTTCATGTTTAGAAATAGGTTAGTTTATGATAGCAAGGTAAAGATTATTTTTTGCTATTAAAAATAGGTAAATAAAGAAATGATAAACCACCTAAAATTATGATCATTAAGGTTTGTGACGACCACATAATCCAACCGAAAGCTTCACTTGGAACACGTGCAATGTTGAATAGGGAGAATGCGCCAGCAATAGCAATAGGATATAAGCCAATTCCGCCATTTGTTGCTGCGACGCTAAAACTTCCTGCTATAAATGCAATGAGAACAGCTCCGGCAGGAACTTGTCCGTTTAATTCTTCTACAGAAAGCATCGTAACATAAAACATGAGAACATACATTGCCCAAATGAAAAGTGTGTGGAAAATAAATCCCCATTTATTCTTCATTTTCAAGATACTGGTTGCACCTTCATAAATTCCTAAGATGAAATTCTTGATTTTTAGGGCGATTCCTTTTTTTGCCTTTTTTATAAAAATAATCAGTCCAATTCCGCCAATGACTCCAGCTCCGATTAGTAAAATAATTTTTGTAGGATCTAATTTTGTCATTAGTAGTTCCCAAATAAAATCGAACTGAATAAAAAGTGTTGCAGTAATTACAAATAACATAATGATTAAATCGGCAACACGTTCTGCGACAATAGTTCCAAATCCTTTTTCAAATGGAATGCCTTCATAGTTTGTAAATGTTAAAGCGCGTAACGCTTCGCCAGATCTTGGAATTCCTAAGTTTGCCAAATACGCCACAAAAACTGCCATAATGCTATTAGGGTATTTTGGTTTATAACCCATAGGTTCTAGCATATATTGCCAGCGATAAGCTCTAGAAAGGTGACTTAAAATTCCAAAAAATACGCCAAGTGCAATCCATGTGTAGTTTGCTTTTTTGAAATGATTGATCAATTCATCAAGCGGTGTTTTGGATAGTGAGTACCAAACTAAAAAAACTCCCAAAAAAAGTGGGAGTATTATTTTTAATAATTTTGATACTGATATTTTCAATTATGTGAGAGTATTATCTGCTTCGTTTGGAAAAACAAGAGAAGGTTTAAATTGTTTTGCATTTTCGATATCCATCCACGTATACGTGATTAAGATAAGAATATCTCCTTTGGCCACTCTACGAGCTGCGGCACCATTTAAAGTAATTTCCCCGCTTCCTCTTGGACCAGGAATTGCATATGTTTCAAGGCGTTCTCCGTTATTATTATTTACAATTTGAACTCTTTCTCCTTGAACAATGTTTGCAGCATCCATAAGATCTTCATCAATTGTGATACTTCCAATATAGTTTAAATCAGCTCCTGTGACTTTTACTCTGTGTATTTTAGATTTTACTACGTTTACTTGCATGGGGCAAAGTTAATGATTTTAAAGTTTTTAATTCAGTGCAATGTTATCAATTAAACGAATGTTTTCAATAAAAGCAGCAATGAATATGCGATATGTTTCGTTTTTAGATTTTCGTTGTACAGTTTTTAGGTTTTTAATGTTTGCAATTTCAATATATTCCAACGTTAATAGCGAATGTTTTTCAAACTGTTTCTGAACCCATTCCTTTACTTTAGATGCACTTTTTGTGTCAAATTTTTCTTTTGCTTCCAAAAGTGTTTTGTAAATGAAAGCACTTTCTTTTTTTGCTTCCTCTGATAAACGTTTGTTTCGAGAACTCATCGCCAAGCCAGAAGTTTCTCTGAATATTTCACAACCAACTACATTTACGGGTAATTTGTATTTAGAGGCTAATTTTTTGACAATCATTAATTGTTGAAAATCTTTTTCACCGAAGTATGCATTATCAGGTGTAACAATTTCAAAAAGACGTTTTACAATCGTTCCGACACCATCAAAATGTCCAGTTCTAAATTTGCCTTCCATCTCAAATTCGAGTCCATCAAAGCTAAATTTTTCGGAATTTACATCAGAATTATAGATATCTTCCACACTTGGAGCATATACATACACATTATTTCCTACTGTTTTTAACAATGCAACATCAGCTTCTAAAGTTCTTGGGTATTTTTGTAAATCGGAGGCGTTGTCAAACTGAGTTGGATTCACAAAAATGCTTACGAAAACTATATCATTGTCAGTCATAGCGTTGTCTACAAGAGATATGTGTCCTTTGTGAAGCGCGCCCATTGTGGGAATAAAACCAATTTTTTTCCCTTCAGATTTCAGGCGTTGAATGAACGGTTTTAGCGTGTTTTGAGAGTAGTGTATAGTCATTTTGCAAAAAATTAACAGCTTGCAAATTTAATATATTACTGTTAATCTACATAATTTTTGTAATTTTGCATGTTTTACGCTTAATTATTAAAGGAAAAGTATTTTTATGAATAATAAAAGAGTCTTATACGTTTCATCTGAGGTAGTACCATATTTGCCAGAAACAGAAATTTCGTCAATGTCGTTTGAAGCACCAAAAATGGTAAACAGTAAAGGTGGACAAATTAGGATATTTATGCCACGTTTTGGAAATATCAATGAGAGAAGACATCAATTACATGAAGTAATTCGTTTATCTGGTATGAACCTAGTAATTAATGACATGGATATGCCATTAATTATTAAAGTAGCATCTATTCCAAAAGAGAGAATTCAAGTTTACTTTATTGACAATGAAGAGTACTTCAAGCGAAAAGCTACATTTACAGATGAAGAAGGGAATTTATTTCCGGATAATGATGAACGCGCCATTTTCTTTGCAAAAGGTGTTATTGAAACTGTGAAAAAATTAAACTGGGCACCAGACATCATCCACGTTCATGGTTGGATGGCTTCTTTATTGCCTTTATATTTAAGAAAATATTATAAAGACGAACCATTGTTTACAGATAGTAAAATTGTAACTTCGGTTTATAAACAAGAATTTGATGGAACTTTAGATAAAGAAATGCTAAACAAAATCAAGTTTGATAATATCGGTGATGGTAATGTGGAAATATTAGCTGAGCCAAACTACTCTAACCTTCTTAAAGTTGCTGTGGATCATTCGGATGCCGTGGTAATTGCATCTGAGGAAATTCCTGCTGATGTTCAAGAATATCTCACAGGTCTTGAAAAGCCAGTTCTTGAATATAAAAACAGTGAAGAATTTGCCGATGCATACACAGATTTTTACAATACAAAAGTTTTAAATTAAGGTTAATTAAATTACATTATGAACAAATTGAAGAAGACACTCACAAGTGCCTCAGTAGTATTATTAATACTTGTAGGCTTTATTGCGTGTGACGATGAATTTAGTACGGTTGGAGGTGAAATTATTGAAAACAATAATTTTTCTACAAATCTCTACGACCAGACGATTATGACTGTTGCTAACAGACGTATTTCGCCAATACAAACTAATGGTTTGCCAGTATATCAATTGGGTAAAAACACAAATGATGAATTTGGTGCAACAGTGGCTAGTCTTACAGTACAAGCAAATTTAATATCTGGAAATGAAGATCCTACATTTGGAGAAAAATCACAAGCAGATGAAGATGCAGATTCTTCCGATTTAGAAGAAGAGGAGACAGTAACAAAAGTATACTTAAACATTCCTTACTTTAGTAATAGTACGACTGAAACTGATGGAAGCATCACAACAGCGGTTGATTCTATTTATGGAGACATTACACAGTCATTTACATTTACGGTGAATGAGTTTACACATTTTCTAAGAAGTGTAGATGAAGAAGGAGATTTGCAAGCATACTATTCTAATGAAGATTTTTCAATTTATACAGGAATGACATTATTTCAAGATGATATTACTGTGAATGAAGATCAAGTTGAAATTACAGAATTAGATAATGAAACAGGTGAAGAAGTAGTTGTTGAGGTATTGTCACCAAGAATACGAGTAGAACTAGATACACAATTTTTTCAAGATAGAATTATTAATAATGAGGGAAGTATAAAACTTTCAAACAATAATGTATTTAGAGCTGAAGATTTATTTAGAGGTATACAACTTACAATAGGACAGGATTCTGATTTGTTAATGATGCTCGATTTTCAAAATGCAAACATTGTTATTGAATATCAATATTGGAAACTTGAAACACAAGGGAATGATGATCCTGATGATGATGATGTACTACTTCAAACAGGTTCATATTCATTAGGTTTGTCTACAGGTAATATTGTAAACACATTTACGCCGTTAGCACCATTTCCAAATGTTGAAGCGTCAAATGATAATATATATTTAAAAGGTGGAGAAGGTTCTATGGCAGTTATAGATCTTTTTGGACCTGACACAGACAATAATGGTGTTGCAGATCAATTAGAAGAAATAAGAGAGGAAAACTGGATTATAAATGATGCAAGCTTGGTATTTCATGTAAATGAAGCTATTCAAGGAGATGAGCAAGATCCACAACGTATTTATTTATACAATATGGATGACAATATTCCTTTAGCAGATTACAATGTTGACATGTCAGTAAGTGCAACATCTGTAGGGCTTTCTAAATTTTTACATGGTGGAATTCTAGAACGCGATGATGATGGAGATGGTGTTCGATACAAAATTAGAATCACAGAACATATTAACAATTTAATCAGAAGAGATTCAACTAACGTAAGACTTGGGTTGGTTTCATCTTCTGATATTCGAATTATTTCAAGCGGTCGCGAAAATACTGGAAGTTCTGAACAAGAATTTGTCCCAACAGTATCAAATATGAATCCATTTGGAACAATATTATATGGTAATACAGCTGCTTCGCCAGCAGACAAACGACTAAGTTTGGAAATATTTTATTCAATCCCAGAAACCAATTAAATATCAATAATTAAGAAAAAATTATGTGCGGAATTGTAGGTTATATAGGTCATAGAGAAGCATATCCTGTAGTGCTAAAAGGATTAAAAAGACTTGAGTACAGAGGATATGATAGTGCAGGTGTTGCTATTTATGATGGTAAAAACATAAAACTATCCAAAACAAAAGGAAAAGTTGTTGATTTAGAAAAACGTGTAAAAGAAGAAATTTCTAATGAAGGAACGCTAGCTATAGGGCATACACGTTGGGCTACTCATGGAGAGCCTAATGATGTAAACTCACATCCACACTATTCTAACTCAGGTGAATTAGTAATTATTCATAATGGAATCATTGAAAACTATGAGCCATTAAAACAAGAGTTAATCAATAGAGGATATGTATTTCACTCAGATACAGATACAGAAGTTTTAGTAAACTTAATTGAGGATGTAAAAAAGAACGAAAACGTAAAACTTGGAAAAGCAGTTCAGATTGCCTTAAACCAAGTAGTTGGAGCATATGCAATTGCAGTGTTTGATAAAAGCAAACCAGACGAAATTGTAGTAGCACGTTTAGGAAGTCCGTTAGTAATTGGAGTAGGAGAAGATGAATTTTTCATCGCTTCTGATGCATCTCCATTCATTGAATATACAAACAATGCTATTTATCTTGAAGATGAAGAAATGGCAATTGTTCGTAGAGGTAAAAAAGTAAAAGTTCGTAAAATTAAAGATGATTCTTTAGTTGATCCATACGTACAAGAATTACAATTAAACCTTGAGCAAATTGAAAAAGGTGGTTACGATCACTTTATGTTAAAAGAAATTTATGAGCAGCCAAGAGCAATTTTGGATACGTTCAGAGGAAGAATGTTAGCCAATGATGGTATTATTAGAATGGCCGGAATTGATGATAATATTGAAAAGTTCTTAAATGCAAACAGAATATTAATCGTTGCATGTGGTACATCATGGCACGCAGGATTAGTGGCTGAATATGTGTTTGAAAACTTAACAAGAATTCCTGTTGAAGTTGAATATGCTTCTGAATTTAGATACAGAAACCCTGTGATCACTGAAAATGATGTAGTAATCGCAATCTCTCAATCGGGAGAAACTGCAGATACAATGGCTGCTATCAAACTTGCAAAAAGCAAAGGAGCTTTTGTATTTGGAGTTTGTAATGTAGTTGGATCATCTATTTCAAGAGAAACACATGCTGGAGCCTATACACATGCAGGTCCAGAAATTGGAGTTGCTTCTACAAAAGCATTTACAACACAAATTACTGTATTAACACTAATCGCATTAAAATTAGCTCAGAAAAAAGGAACAATTTCTAAATCAGAATTTCATCAGTATTTATCTGAAATGGACGCAATTCCTGCTAAAGTTGAAAAAACATTGACGTCAGACAATCATGTAAAAACGATTGCAAACATCTATAAAGATGCTACAAACTTCTTATACTTAGGAAGAGGATATAACTTCCCAGTAGCATTAGAAGGCGCATTAAAACTAAAAGAAATTTCATACATCCATGCAGAAGGATATCCAGCAGCAGAAATGAAGCATGGACCTATTGCATTGATCGATGAGCAAATGCCAGTAGTAGTTATTGCTACACGTAAAGGTCACTATGACAAAGTAGTAAGTAACATTCAAGAGATTAAATCTAGAAAAGGAAAAATTATTGCTGTCGTAATGCAAGGCGATAAATCTATCAAGAAAATAGCAGATTACGTTATTGAAATTCCTGAAACATTAGAATTATTAACGCCATTATTAACTACAATTCCATTGCAGCTTTTGTCGTATTATATTGCTGTTATGCGTGAATGTAATGTAGATCAACCGAGAAATTTAGCAAAATCGGTAACAGTAGAATAACTTTAAAATATTAACACTTTTTTTAGAGATACCTCAAAAAAAGTGTATATTGTTCTCATAATAACTAAACCAAAAAGACTTATGAGAGCATATCTATCAATCTTAGCTATGTTGGTTTGTGTCGGATTATTTGCACAAACCAATGTTAGCGGAAAAGTTGTTGATGGCAATAACAATCCGATTCCAGGCGTAAATATTGTCGTAGTAGGATCTTCTACAGGAACAAGCACCGATTTCGATGGTAAATTTAAATTAAAGGTAAATCAAGAACCACCTTTTAAAATCAGCGTAACTAGTGTTGGTTTTGATTCTTCAACAGTAGAAATTACAAAAAACAATGAAGAAGTAACAATCGTTCTTCAAGAAGGAACAGAGCTAGATGAAATTGTATTATCTGCCTCAAGAACACCTGAAAGAATTCGTGAATCTCCAGTAACTGTGGAGCGAATGGATGCAAGAGCTATAAAAAACTCTTCTTCTCCAAGTTATTATGATGCTTTAGAAAATTTAAAAGGTGTGGATGTTAATACAAACAGTTTAACATTCAAATCTGTAAATACTAGAGGTTTTGCTACGTTTGCTAATACTCGATTTATGCAACTAGTAGATGGAATGGATAACTCTTCACCAGCCTTAAACTTTGCTTTAGGTAACTTATTAGGAATGTCTGAACTAGACGTACAAACAGTAGAATTACTTCCAGGAGCATCTTCTGCATTATATGGAGCAAATGCTTTTAACGGAATTATGTTTATGCGTAGTAAAGATCCATATGAAAAACAAGGACTTAGTTTCTATGCAAAAACTGGAATGACATCTTCTGAAAATGCAGGTGATAATAATTTTATTGATTTCGGAATAAGAGGTGCATATGCATTTTCCGATAAATTAGCAGTAAAAGCTTCTTTCTCATTCTTAAGTGGTACAGAGTGGTTTGCAACAGACTATACAAACTACGATGCTACAACAGGGAATGCAATTGAAGGAAACAGACAAAGTGATCCAAACTTTAATGGACTAAACATATACGGAGATGAGGTTTCTACAACCTTAAATTTTGATGCTTTATCTGGTGCGCCAGCAGGAACATTTGGTTCTGCAGCAATCTCTAGAACGGGTTATGAAGAGCGTGACCTAATGGATTATGATGCGGAAAGTGTAAAAATGGATTTAGCATTACACTACAAGCCTTTTGCTGACGACTTCACAATCATATGGAATTCTAAAATTGGTAGAGGAAATACTATCTATCAAGGAGCAAACAGATACTCTATCAAGGATTTCTTTATGCAACAGCACAAATTAGAAATTCGTAACAACAACTTCTTTATAAGAGGTTATGTAACTGCTGAAAAAGCAGGAAACTCGTATGATACACGTTTTGCAGCGATCAACGTAAACAGAAGATGGAAATCAGATCAGCAATGGTTTACAGAATATGCTACAGGATATTTAGGAGCTATCACAGGTGCAATTCCAGGAGTAACACCAGGAAACCCAGATGTAGCGCATGCGTTTGCAAGAGGATTGGCAGATACAGGTCGTCTTCAACCAGGAACAGCAGGATTCCGCTCAGCTTTAAATACAGTAACAGCAGATGGAGATTTACTTACAGGAGCTAAGTTTATTGACAATACAAAACTATATCACTCTGATGTAAACTATAACTTTTCACACTTAATCGATTTTGCCGATATTCAAGTTGGTGGATCGTACCGTGAATATGTATTAAACTCTGAAGGAACAATCTTTACAGATTATGACGGACCAATTCGATATGACGAATATGGTGCGTATGTACAAGTTCAGAAAAAGTTTTGGGAGGATAAAATGAAATTCACTGGATCTATTCGTTATGACAAAGCACAAAACTTTGACGGAAACATTTCTCCAAGATTATCATTAGTATTCTCTCCAGATGAAGCTAAAAAACACAACTTTAGAGCATCTGCCCAATCAGGATTCCGTAACCCAACTACACAGGATCAATACATTGGTTTAGATGTTGGAAACGCAATCTTAGTAGGATCGGCTCCAGATAACTTAGATCGTTATACAACACGACCAATTACAAACAATTTCCCAGCAGGATTAGAAGCATTTGGATTAGACAGAACAGTAACGCTTTCAGGAAATGATGCATACAATAACTCATATACACTTTCATCATTCCAGGCATTTGGAGCAAGTGCAGCAGCAGGAGCGCCAAATCCAGCATTGTTACAACAAGCGAATGTAGAGTTTGTAAAGCCAGAACAAGTAACTGCTTTTGAAGTTGGATATCGTGGAATTGTATATGACAATATCTCTGTAGATGTGAGTGCATATTACAACTTATACAAAGACTTCATTGCGAACAGAACAGTAATTGTTCCTAACTATGGTAATGTAGATTTTTCAGATATTACAGATTTAACACCAGTTGGTGGAGCGCCAACTCCAAATGCATTAATTGCAGCAGGAAATGGTGATTTTACACCTTTTCAATTATACTCAAACTCTAATGCAGACATTAATTCATATGGTGTGGCAATTGGAGTAAATACTAAACTATTTGGAGATTATGATTTTGGTGTAAACTATACGTACGCAAAACTTGATTTCGATCAGGCAAGTGATCCAGATTTTGAAACAAACTTCAATACGCCAGAGCACAAAGTAAAAGCGTCTTTTGGAAACAGAAACCTTTTCAAAAACTTTGGATTCAACCTTAACTGGAGATGGAATGATGCTTTCTTATGGGAATCAACATTTGCTGACGGAACCGTATCTGCACGTTCATTAGTGGATGTACAAGTAAACTATCGTTACAAAAAGTCAACGTTCAAATTAGGAGCGGCTAACGTTTTAGGACACGAATATGTTAGTGCACCAGGAGTTGGAACCATCGGTTCTCAATACTATATTTCTTGGGTAATTAACTAAATAAAAAATATACTTTATAAAAATGAAAATAGGCTACCAATTTGGTAGCCTATTTTTTTATAGAAAAGCAATTCTAATTTGCTTTATTGTTTTTGCAAAATTCCAATTAGCATATTGCTGATGGACAGTTGCATGCTGAATAGTCAGACGGACGTGAAAAACAATGAGGTTTTACTAATATAGAAGGACATTCAAAAACGTTAGTTACGCCAGTTCCTCCAATAATTTCACTGTTGTCAAAGTTTGAAATTGATTTTTTGTTAAGTTTTAATGATTTAAGATTTCTTTTTTTCATAATATAAAATTGTAAAATTTAACTTTAAAAGTGAACATTTAAAGACACTCACTAGTGTGTCTATTCTTCGCGAAAGAATATTGTTTTGAAAATACTGCTGTGTAGTAGTTAGCAATACTTTATTTGGTTTTAATGTGGGAAAGGGGATATAATAGAATTGTTTGGTTTCGGTATTGAAATAATGTGAAGGAATACTTTTTTTAAGTAAATCGAAAAGAAAGAAAAAGGTATTAAAAAGAGTGCTTGTAACGTGTGTGTTTCTATTTTTCGATATAAAACAAAAGATCCCCATATCTTATAGTTCAGAAAAAACAGATTTGTTACCCAGTTTTTTTGACTTTTTTTCAAAAAAAGAAAAACTTTAACTTTTAAAGTTAAATGAAGAGTCAAGTAATCTTGTTTTGTTCTTTTCCGCAGTGTAGTAAAACTTTCTCGTTAAAAATTTTTGAAACCTTGGAGAAAATTTAGAGAAAGATTTACGGTTTTAGCTTTTTCGGCTAAAAATACCTCTGGAAAAGTGCCTTTTCTTTTGTTTCGTTTTCTTTGGGCAAGCAAAGAAAATGAAAAATAGAAACTGATTTTTACTCGTTTAAATGTTATTTTGAATAATAGTGAATAATACTTTTTTTGGTAAAAAATATTTTGAAAGCACTCAATATTTTATATTGAGAAAGTTTATTGAATTGTTAAGGCTTGAATTGGGCTTTTCTCCAAAATCGTCTAAAAACATATAAAAGTATCAGTATAAGAAAGATGCCAGCTATAATCAAAATAGTTGGTATAATTGTAGTATGTGGTTCAAAAATAATAGGATCAGTATTTCCTAACACATAAAAACTTCCCCAATAAAATGGCGCGCTCGTAAACTGATCTGTATGGTGAAGGAAATCGATTTTTGCTTGTTGTAAGGCTTTATGTTTAGGCAAACCTGCTTTAATATGATTATAAAAATAACCCATAAATTCAGGCGTCGTTTTATCTGAAATTTCCCAGCTACTTAATAATAAACTTTTCGCGCCTGCGTATTGAAACGCGTTTCCTAAACTTTGAATACCTTCTGCCTTATTAATAGTACCGTTTCCAGTATTACACGCACTCAAAACTACCAAACTCGCTGGAATCTGTAAATTGTATATTTCATGACCAAATAATTGGTCATCTTCGTTTTCGCTTCCTTCAGAAAAATAAATTTTTAAATTATTTGAATTCTGATTGTCAATATCTCCATGAAGTGCTAAATGTATAATCTTGAATTTAGCGACATATTGCTTAAAATTTGTTTCGTTGGCATTAGAACCATAAAAATAAGAGCCTTCTAAAATTTTAGAAATTTCTGTAATTTCTTTTCTAGTGCCAGGTAAGTCAATATTGGAATTTCGTAAATCTGATAATGCAATAACGTTTGTGTTTTTTTGAATGCTATCTTTACTCGTGTATGAAAACGCAATACAATCATTTTGTAAATTATCTAGATCATTTATTTTAGTTTCTTCAAACAATAAACTTGCTGAATTGGCGTAACTAATAGCGTAATCATATAGCAAATAAGCTGGTTTTTTAGTGTGTTTTGAATCTTCTGTCAACAATAAATCAAACTGTAAATACCAAAGTGATTCATCAGGAATAATAATCAATTCGTTACCTACAAAATGTTTTTTAATTGGTGCAAGTAACTGTCTATATAAATACGATGCATTTTGTGTAAACTTCTCTTGGTCTTTGGAAATAATCGCAGTATTAAACTCTTCAATTTTGGAATCTAAACTATCAACTTTTAATTTTTCTACATGAAATGTGTTTTTAGAAATGATAAAAGCATATAAGTGATTTTTGCTTTTAAAAAACTCTAAAAGTGTAGTACTATCATTTAGTTTTTCTTGAAGTGTTTCGAGTTGAATGATGGAGTCTTTAGATTCAGAAGTATAATAAGTTGGAAACGCAATTTCAATACTTTTCTCAAGTGAATCTTTTCGTTTAGAAACATCAAAAAACAATCCTTCTAATGCATATAACTTTACGGAATCAGTTTCCTTTCGGTTAGCTTCTTTTAAAATATTTGATTGCAATCGGGCAAGTTCAATGTTTATGTTTTTTTCTAATGTTAGAATGTTCTTATCAAGATTGGAACTGCGTTTTGCTGCTGCATTCTTTAACAATTCTCGCAATACATGCGCTTTGCTTTTTTCGGAACTATAAAATGAATTCTCCAACGAAATAGAAGTATCTTCTAGCTCATGAAGCATTACGGTTGTTTGTACGTTTTTTGCATACACAGCTTTTACGATTTCAGAAAAGACAATCCTATCTTGATGATTTTGTTTTGATTTTCGGACCATATTAATAAACAAAGCAGCTTCTTTATAAAACGCGTTACTTTCTACTAAATATGCTAGTTTATTAGTTTTTTCAAACAATAACAATAAAATATCAGCTTTGGTTTTTAGGGTTTCAAGTAGCAAATCGCTATTTACATAACTCGAAACCGAAAATCGGTTTGTAGTTGTTATTTTGGTGAGATGATTACTTTCAAGTGCTTCTTGATTATACAATAAAGCCTTGTCAAAATCCTTCATAGCTACATGAATTTTGGCAATATTATTATAATTACGAATCGTATTTATATTCTTATCTCCGCGAGCTTGCCGAATTGCTAATGACTTTTCATTGTACTTGAGTGCTTCTGTGTAGTTTTTAAGTTGATAATAAATATGTGAAAGATATTCGTACTGAAAAGTCAACATTACATAATTTATTTTTGGCGCGTTTAGGCAAATACCAATTGCTTTTTTTAAATATGGAATGCCTCTTTCGTCACCATAAATAGTTCCGAGTTGACTATACGGAAGAGACATTTTTGGATGATCAGCGCCATAAAATCGCGCTCCTAAATCCAAGGTTTTGTGTGTGTGAAACAACGCTTTTTCTGTTAAACCTTGTCGTTGATAAATAGTGCCAATATTAAAATGAATGCGTACTTGCTCATCGTGATTGTCTACACCATAATTTTTAATACTAACACTCAGTGCTTTTTTATAATACTCCAGACTTTTGTTAAATTCTTCTTTGTTGGAATAAATTAAGCCTAAACTATTATAGACTTTCCCGAAATATGGATGATCATTTTCATAGACTTTTTGAGCTAAATCAACAGTTTTTTGAAACAATGAAAATGCTGTATCCATCTGCCCTGAATCATACTGTAAATATCCTTTAGCTTGGTAAATATCTGCATGGAGAATTGTTTTTTGTGGCGAATCAGTTAATTCAATTGCTAAAGCAGCATCTAGTTTTTTTAATGCTTCTTCCAGATTTCTATTATGATGAAAAGCAACACCAACATTAAAATACGAACGTGCTAATTGTAGTTTTTCATCTTTAAAATGAGCTAGTCGAATTTCTAAAGCAGTTGTGTGATTTTTGAGTGCTTCTTCCGGATTGCGCATTTTTCCCTGAGCAATAGCCATATTGTTCAGTGCATTTGCTTTTGCGCGTTTGCCAAGTGCTTCATCTTTTTTACTAAAATGTAATGCTTTTTGTGCGTATTGAAACGCTTCTTTCGATTGTGATTTGTAATTGCATGCTTGCGATAATCCATTATAAGAAGTCGCAACATCTGCGTAATCATTTGAATTCGTTGATATTGTGAGCGCTTTTTGAAACTCCAAAATTGCTTCGTCATACTTTCCGTAAAACAATAACTGTTCTCCTTTTTCCAAATAACTTTTTGCACTTGTATCTTTTGATTGTGCGTAAATAAGCGTTCCTATAAAAAAGAACGTGCATACAAAACAAATAATCTTCTTCATCTATTATTTAAGTTTAATTTCTTGATTTGGTTCAGAAGGTATTTCTAGGTACAATGCTGCTTTTTCATGGTTTTTTTGGTCTAAATGGATAAGTCCTTTATACCAATTAGCAACATCAGGATTATATACTTTTAAACTATCTAGGGAGGAAAATGCAATTTTTGGTTTCTGTAATTTATAATTTGCCAAAGCGCGCAATATCAAAACATCTTTATATTGATTGCTTGAAGCAGTATATTTTTCAAGTACGATAAGTGTATTATCATATTGTTTCATTTTATAAAAATTGAGCGCTTTCTCTAAATCTATTTTAATAGTATCAGAAGGATTGCTTCTCAATGTAAAATCTAATCCAACATTCTTATTCCATGCATTTGCTGTCAAAGCATCATAATCTATTTTTTCATCTTTAGAAAAATACCAGAATATGGAAAAGAAAATTAAAAACAATGCTGCAATTCTAAGGATAAAACGCAACTTAAAAATACGACTTGGTTTTTGCTTAACAATTTGCTTGTCTTTATACTGTTGAATAGCTGCAGCAATCTTTTCTTTCAATTGTTTAGTTTCTGCACTCTCAAGCATTTTTTTATACGCTTCAACTCTAGCATGTGAGTCGTTATGAGCAAAACTCCAATAGGTTTCTCCTAACGTGTTCACTAATTGTTCTTCCAGTTGCACTTGTTCTTTAAAAGCATCATCTGACTTCATTCGTTCTAAAAAAGAAGCTCTCTCTTCCTTGGAAAGTGTATTTCGTAAAAACTGTTCAATCAATATATCGTCTTCCATCTTCATAAGTCTTTTAAATTAGTGTAGCGGCTATCTTTTTGAATCAACTCAATCAATCGTTTTTTACACTTAAAAATACGTTGCCTTACAACATTCTCAGAAGTATAATCAAATTTTTGCATAATCGTTTCGTAAGAAGTCTTTACAAAAAACAGCTTCAAGATGTTCATGCAGTTCTCTGATAAAGAAGCTAATTTTTCCGAAAACAATTCGTAGCGTTCTTGTTCAACAATTGCAAATGCTGTATTTGAAGTGTCGCTCAAATTTTCAATCGTTTCAAGATTGTTTACTGTAAGCTTTGAAGCATTCAATTCTCGTCTCCATAAATTTTTACACACACTAAAAAAATAAGCATCAAAAGAAGTTGTAATCTCAAAAACTTCTTTTCTATAGCGAACAATAAGTTGCAACAATGCTTTCTGAAAAATATCATCTGCATCTGACGCATAACCATTATTGCGCAATACAAAACGCTCAATCTTTGGGAAAACTTCTTGATACAATAAAATGATATCTTCTTGTTTTCCTTCCGAAAGTTTTTTTAAAAAAATAGTCGATGCTTTGGTCATGTGGTAACGATCAAAATTTCATTCTTAAACTTAGCGCCACTTAAGCGTATTGTAAAATAAATTGGGGGAAGTAAAGATAAAAGGTTGTATTGAATTGCAATATTGATGCTTGAAATATAGAAATAAATTTGCAGATGTTATATAAAGATGTCTTCAAATAAAAATCTGTAGTGAAAATCTGAACTACTTGTAAAGCCTATGAATACGTGTAGAAATAAAATATTTTTCAGAATTCTAAAAAAACATAATGAAAAGACTATTTGTTTTAAGTAAAAAAATATATCTTTGCACCGCGAAAAAAGGTCATGTTTTAGCATAAAATATGAAATCCATTTTTCAGTATTTAATAACCTAAACATTAAACACTTAAGTAATGTCAAAAGTTACAGGTAAAGTTGCACAAATTATAGGTCCTGTTGTTGATGTAGAATTCAGCGCTGGGAACGAACTTCCAAAAATTTACGATTCATTAGAAATAGCGAAAGCTGATGGTACAAAATTAGTACTTGAAGTACAGTCTCACGTTGGTGAAAATACTGTTCGTACAATCTCTATGGATTCTACAGATGGTCTAAGTAGAGGTACAGATGTACTTCCTACTGGAAATCCAATCAAAATGCCTATTGGCGACGATGTATACGGTCGATTATTTAACGTTATTGGAGATGCTATCGATGGATTAGGAGAATTGCCTAAAACAGGTGATGACGGTTTATCTATCCACAGACAAGCACCAAAATTTGAAGACTTATCAACTTCTACAGAAGTTTTATTTACTGGTATTAAAGTAATTGATTTAATTGAGCCATACGCAAAAGGTGGTAAAATTGGATTATTTGGTGGAGCCGGAGTAGGTAAAACAGTATTGATTCAGGAGTTAATTAATAATATTGCAAAAGGACACGGTGGACTTTCTGTATTCGCAGGAGTAGGAGAAAGAACTCGTGAAGGAAATGACCTTTTACGTGAGATGTTAGAATCAGGAATTATCAAGTATGGTGATGATTTTATGCACTCAATGGAAGAAGGTGGATGGGATTTATCTAAAGTAGATAAAGACATCATGAAAGAATCTAAAGCGACTTTCGTTTTTGGACAAATGAATGAGCCTCCTGGAGCACGTGCACGTGTTGCCTTATCAGGATTAACAATTGCAGAATATTTCCGTGATGGAGCTGGAGATGGACAAGGAAAAGATGTACTTTTCTTCGTAGATAACATCTTCCGTTTTACACAAGCAGGTTCTGAAGTATCAGCACTTCTTGGACGTATGCCATCAGCGGTAGGATACCAACCAACATTAGCAACTGAAATGGGTGCAATGCAGGAACGTATTACATCAACTAAAAAAGGTTCTATTACATCTGTACAAGCGGTTTACGTACCTGCAGATGATTTAACGGATCCAGCACCAGCAACAACGTTTGCTCACTTGGATGCAACAACAGTATTGT
Source organism: Kordia sp. E (assembly GCF_056033805.1). Classification (NCBI taxonomy): domain Bacteria; kingdom Pseudomonadati; phylum Bacteroidota; class Flavobacteriia; order Flavobacteriales; family Flavobacteriaceae; genus Kordia; species Kordia sp. E. The sequence continues at coordinate 482,005 of NZ_JBRASR010000002.1, read as the reverse complement.
CTCGTAAAATTGCTGAACTTGGTATTTACCCAGCGGTAGATCCATTAGATTCTACATCTAGAATTTTAACAGCAGACATCTTAGGAGATGAGCACTATGACTGTGCACAACGTGTAAAAGAGTTATTACAACGTTACAAAGAATTACAAGATATTATTGCAATTCTTGGTATGGAAGAATTATCTGAAGAAGATAAAATGGCCGTAGGTAGAGCAAGACGTGTACAACGTTTCTTATCTCAGCCTTTCCACGTAGCAGAGCAATTTACAGGACTTAAAGGTGTATTAGTAGATATCAAGGAAACTATCAAAGGATTCAACATGATTATGGATGGAGAATTAGATAACTTACCTGAAGCTGCTTTTAACTTAAAAGGAACAATTGAAGAAGCGATTGAAGCTGGAGAGAAAATGCTAGCAGAAGCTTAATTCATAATTCATAATTGAAAAATATGTATTTAGAAATAGTATCACCTGAAGCGACTTTATTTAGTTCAGAAGTAGATTCTGTAGCTGTTCCAGGAATTAATGGAGAATTTCAAATGTTAAATGGTCACGCACCAATTGTATCTCTATTAAAAGAAGGAATCGTTAAAATTCATACGCACACGCAAAGTCATTTAGAATTAGATGATTTACACGGACGTATTGTTCCTCACAATGATGATGATAAAGTATTAACATTATCTATCAACTCTGGAACTATTGAAATGAAAGACAACAGAGTAATTGTACTTGCAGACTAAGTAAAATTTCAAGTTAAAATATATAAAAGCACCAAACGGATTCGTTTGGTGCTTTTTTTATGGAATAAAAAGTATCTTTATAATTATGAAAAAATGGGCAAAGCGAATTGGAATAAGTCTTCTTTTAATACTAATAGGAATCGTTTGTTGTAATGCATATGTTGAAATCAGTACCAAAGGGAAAACGTTTAATACAACGGCTGAAATCCCTGTAAACAAAGTTGGTTTGCTCTTAGGAACTGGAAAGTATCTGCAAAATGGAAATATAAATTTATTCTATAAATACAGAATTAACGCAGCTGTAAAATTATACAAAGCAAAAAAGATTAGTTATATCTTGGTAAGTGGAGATAATGGAAGTAAAACCTATGATGAACCAACAACGTTCAAAGAAGATTTAATTGCTGCCGGAATCCCTGAATCGCGAATTATTCTTGACTATGCAGGATTTAGAACCTTAGATTCTGTGATTAGAAGTAAAGAAATATTTCAGCAAGCAAACATTACCATCATTTCGCAACAATTTCACAATGAACGCGCTATTGCCATTGCAAAAGCCAAAGGGATAAACGCAGTCGGTTTCAATGCAAAAAATGTTGGTGGGCGCAATGGTTTCAAAGTAAAAGCTAGAGAATTATTGGCGCGTGTTGCTATGTGTTTAGATTTAATTATTGGTAAACAACCTAAATTTTTAGGTGATAAAATTGATATAAAATAGATCAGCGTACATAAAACATAATCAGTATTTTTACACTATGAAAGATGAAGTTATCATATCACAAGGGAAAAGATCGCTTTGGCATAATATCATAGCAGCATTTCTATATTCTGTTGTGATTGGTAGTGCTTTTCTTTTCTTTTTTTGGTTGGAATTTTCTTTTGATAGGAAATATGTGCTAAAACAAATGGATTTGATACAAATTGGAGCAGTGGCATTATTAGCTGCTTTTTATTACTCTGTAATTCAAACGTACTATTTCGATTTCAAAAATAATTTATATAAGCATGAACGTGCAGTTTTATGGTTCAAACTAGGAAAATGGAATCCATTACCTGAACTCGAATACATTTCGGTATTTCAAAAAGAAGAAGGCATCTTTGAAATCAATTTATGGTATTTAGGAAACAAGCATTTCAAAATATATCACATGTTTGATGAAGAAGAAGCAATGGAAACTGGAAAACAATTAGCAACATCTTTACGAATAGATTTATTGGACGCAACGGTCGCAAATGATTCAAAATGGATTGAGTTATGAGAACACCTAAAAGGCTTCAAGCTAAAATTCAAGAACGTACTCAAAAAAATACATTACGTTCACTTTCAATAGAAAAAAAACCAATCGATTTTTCGTCTAATGATTACTTAGGTTTTGCAACATCGGAATCGATTTTTGAAAAAACACATCAACTTTTAGTCGATCGAAATCTAAAACATAATGGAGCAACAGGTTCACGATTGCTTTCTGGAAATTCAGAACTGTATGAAGAAGTAGAAGCACAAATTTGTACATTTCACAATAGTGAAGCTGCCTTGCTATTCAATTCGGGATATGATGCAAATATTGGCTTCTTTTCAGCTGTTCCATTGCGTGGAGATATAATATTATATGATGAATTTATTCATGCGTCCATTCGTGATGGAATTGCCATGAGTAATGCCAAATCATACAAATTCAAGCATAATGACTTAGAAGATGTAGCCAAAAAAGTCAGCAATATTTCAAAACAACTTGAAGATTCTCAAGAAATATATATAGTTACAGAATCTGTGTTTTCCATGGATGGAGATTCACCAAACTTAGTTGAGTTTGTAAACTTTTGTAATAAAAACAATTGTTACCTTGTTGTAGATGAGGCGCATGCATTAGGTGTTTTTGGAGATGATGGAGAAGGATTATTGCAACAATTAGGCTTAGAGCAAGAAGTATTTGCTCGTATATATACATTTGGAAAAGCATTAGGTTGCCATGGAGCTGTTATTTTAGGAAGTAACGAATTAAAAAGCTATCTAATCAACTTTGCAAGAAGCTTTATTTACACAACAGGTTTATCACCACATGCAATTGCAACGATAAAAATAGCGTATGATAAATTGGTAGATTGTATAGATGTAAAACGTTTAAAACTTCGAATTTTTACATTTATGCAAGCAACGCAACTGCTAAAATTCATTCCAAGTGAATCTGCAATTCATTGTTATATCATACCTGGAAATGATAACGTAAAGAAAGCAGCAGCAGCATTGCGAGCAAAAGGATTTGATGTAAAACCAATACTATCACCAACAGTTCCAGAAGGAAAAGAACGTTTACGATTTTGTTTACACGCGTACAATTCGACACAAGAAATCAAAGAAATGATCAACACACTCTCAAGTTTATATTACAAATAATACTATGGAAAACGATTTTTATACAATAGCTGCTTTTGATTTCACAGCGGAAGCACAGGTCATGAAAGGAAGATTTGAATCGCAAGGTATTGAAGTCTTTCTAAAAGATGAGCATACGCTTGACGCTGATCCGTTAATAAGCAATGCAATTGGAGGTGTGAAATTGCAAGTTCATATAAAAGATAAAGACGAGGCAATAGCATTGTATAACGAACTTCGTGAATATGAAGTTGACAGGCAAGGAAACAGAATTACATGTCCAAACTGTAAAGAAAATCGGATATTAATTGCACCACCACGAAAAAAACTACTCTATTTATTATTTCCATTCTTTGAACCAACACGTTATTTGTGTGGAGAATGTGGAGAAATTTTCAATAAGAAAGCAAAATAACAAATGCAGAAAAAAATATTTGTCACAGGAATTTCTACGGAAGTTGGTAAAACTGTCACTTCCGCAATCTTAGTAGAAGCGTTGGAAGCTGATTACTGGAAACCAATACAAGCAGGCGATTTAGAGAATTCGGACAGTCATAAAATTGAACGATACATTTCAAATAATAAAACTAAAATTCACAAAAATAGTTATGCGCTCAATACGCCAATGAGTCCACATGCTTCTGCAGAAATTGATAATATTACAATTGATCTTAAAAAGATTACAGAACCTAAAACGGAAAATCATTTAGTGGTTGAAGGTGCTGGCGGAATATTAGTTCCATTAAACAATGAGCACACTGTTTTAGATATTATAAAGCCAGAATATCACGTTATTGTGGTTTCACGTCACTATTTGGGAAGTATCAATCATACCTTATTAACGGTTGCTTTATTGAAAGAAAAAGGGTTTAATGTTTCTATTATTTTTAGTGGAAACGAACATCCAACTACAGAAGCAATTATCAAAAAAATGACCAATGTTCCCGTAATTGGACGCATTGAAGAAGAACCGTATTTTGATCAAAATGTAATTCGCGAATACGCGGAACTATTCAAAGAAAAGTTATAATGAGTTTACAAGAAAGAGATAAAAAACACCTTTGGCATCCGCTAACCCAGCACAAATCGCATCCAAATCATATTGCAATTACAAAAGCAAAAGGCGCAGTTTTGTATGATGAAAACGGAAACGAATATATTGACGGAATTGCTTCTTGGTACACATGCATGTACGGACATTGTAATGAGTATATCATTGACAAAGTTCATCAGCAAATGAAAACCTTAGATCATGTAGTTTTTACAGGATTTACGCATAAACCAGCTGTGGAACTTTCGGAAAAACTCATTAAAATTCTTCCAGAGAATCAAGAAAAACTATTCTTTTCAGACAATGGCTCTACGGCAATTGATGTTGGAATAAAAATGGCGCTGCAATATCATTTCAATCAAAATGAAAAACGTACAAAAATCATTGCGTTGGAAAACGGTTTTCATGGTGATACTTTTGGCGCAATGTCAGTTTCAGGATTATCGGTTTACAATGGACCTTTTGAAGAATTCTTTATTGATGTAGCTCGAATTCCTGTTCCAAATGCTGAAAATATAGATGAAGTAAAAGCACTTTTTACAAAACTCATTACAGAACATAAAGTTGCTGCATTTGTCTACGAACCTTTAGTGCAAGGTGCTGCGGCAATGAAAATGCATGAAGCAACACACATCAACGAAATTTTAAAAATTGCACAAGCACATAATGTGGTAACGATTGCAGATGAAGTAATGACTGGTTTTGGAAAAACAGGAAAAAACTTTGCTTCTGAGTATATAGAAACAAAACCAGATATCATGTGTCTTTCCAAAGCATTATCTGCCGGAATGGTGCCAATGGCAATTACAAGTTGCAGTCAAAAAGTATACGATGCTTTCTATGCTGATGATATGAAAAAAGGATTCTTTCATGGACATACATATTCGGGAAATCCGGTTGCGTGTACTGCCGCTATAGCGGGAATTGAATTGTTACAATCAGAAGACATTCAAAATAGCATGAAGCGAATTGAAGCTTCGCACAAAGCTTTTGACGCAAGTATAAAAAATCACCCAAAAGTTGGTTCAACACGACAACTAGGACAGATTTATGCGCTCGATTTAAATATTACAATGGAACGTTACGGAAACTTACGTGATCAATTATTCAGTTCATTTATGAATAAAGGTGTTTGTTTGCGTCCGTTAGGAAATACGATATACATTTTAGCGCCATACATTACCACTGACGAACAATTACAAAAAATATACAATTCGATACGAGAAACTCTCAATGAGCTTTAAAAAATGTTAATTCAAGGTTCTGTTCCAATCTAATTTAATGATAAATATAAAACTATCATTCTAACAAATCAAGACTGTCTTTGCTAGTTACAAAATAGATCTTCATTTTACTGTAACTCCAAACCTCGTTGTTTTTTGTACCAATAACATGTAGCAAAGCGCCACCTTTTGGACCTTTTAACGGCACACGAATATTTGCATCACTTTCAGTATCAGAAACAGAAATTTGTCCTTGAATCAATGCAGATTGTTCAATAGGTTCACCAAGTTGTTCAATAACATAGCTATTAGTTGTTGCGTTTTCAAACGCATCAACATATGGAGTAGATTCTTTTAACATTGATGTCACCGTAAAAAACATTACAGCTATAAAAATTATAAAAACGGCTATTAGCGTTAAACAACCTGTGGGTACAAACCATTTCCAGTTGCGTTGCCACCAATTTTTTCTAGGTTCTTGAAAATCGTCGTTGTAATCCATACTATTTTTTTAAGAGTTCTATAGATAAGTTCTAAAATACAGAAAATGTTACAGATGTAATAGTAATTTTTATAGAATCGATTTTTATAAAAACAACCTAGATTTTTATAAAAGCAGTGAATAACAGATTGTAAAGCGTTGAAATTCAATATAGTTTTGAATCAAATTATTAATCTTAAAATTATATTTTTATGAAGAAAAGAAGTTTAAAAAGTTTAAAATTAAACAAGAAATTGATCTCTAATTTAGAAAGCGCTAAAGGAGGAATTATCTCTGTAATTTTATGTCCAGTTGAGCCAACTAAAGAACACAGACTTTGTGAAAACTCATTTACTGGAAATACAGACATTCCAAATCCTTGTTTGTCAGTACATCCGTGTGTATAACAACAAAAAAGCTCTTGAGAATAACTCAAGAGCTTTTGTTTTTATTAACGAAGAGTATTAAACGCAGGTTTCATTATTAGCGCTAATTAATCTAGACTCTTCATTTATTGGAGTTGGAGTTTCTGTAGGTTCATCAAATGCACTAGACTTAATTTCATCATCTGTACCGCCATAAATTTCATGTGTAGAAATCGTGATTTTTTTAAGGGATAACTTTTTATAAGTTTTACTTTTCATAATACAAGTTTTAGAGTTAATTAATAAGCATGAAGTAAATCAATTTCGTATTACAATCCCAATACTTACTCTCGATTTTTATAAAAATAGATTACTAAGGTTATGTTGTAATTTATAGATTATCAAGGTTTTTGATGTAAAAAGAAGGATTGAATCCAGTTTGTTTCTTAAATGCTTTTGCAAATGACTCTGACTTCTTAAAACCTATTTCTTCTGCAATAGATTGAATCGTATAAGAACGTAGTTTTTTATCATCTTTCAGTGCATTTAATACATATGTAATGCGCATATCAGTCATATACTCTGAAAACGTTTTTCCTTTATGTGAATTAATTACTTTTGATAAATAGCTGGAATTTGTGTTACATTTTTTTGCTAACGTAGTAAGGTTATATTTTTTGTCTAGGAAAAACAGCTTTGCTTCAAGTACTTCCAAATTGTCTAATATTTTAGCGGTTTTTTCATCAGATAATACATATCCAGAAGGAGTAACTTTTTGAGTTTTAACTTCCTTCGTTTTTAATTCTTGAATCAATTCATGAAACTTTATCAGTTTCTGCTTTTGTACATTTCTATAATACACAAAGAAAATAATAGCAATCAAAATAGATAATGCCGCAACTACAATAGTTTGGATAAAATATTTTTTAAACAAACTAGACGTTTCTTCTGCTTTATCAGCACGCTCTTTTTCATTCTTTAAATCATTGCCAAAAATAGTTTGATGTAATGCAAAACGCATATCTTTATTTAAATCATTACGCTTAATATATTCACTATATATTGTGGTTGCTTTTTCATGATTTCCTAATTTCACATGTGTTTTAGCTAGTAATGGATATACTTTATCCAATTTGATGAAATTTAACTGTTTGGTCGTTATAATTGTATGTGCTTTTTGAAGAACTTCAAGCGCTTCATCATACTTTTTTAACCCAAATAAACATTTTCCTTTATCAAATAATAAATATGGAGTTATTAAATACAAATCAGGATTTTTTGTGGAAATTTCGAGTGCCTCATCTAATTGTGTAATAGCTTTATTATACTCTTTTTGAGTAGTGTATACATTTCCTTTACCTCCAATAGCAATGCATTTTTCAGTAATAAAATAAGGCGTTTTACTCAAAGAAAGACTTTTTGAATACAGTTCAATTGCTTTATCATATACACCTTTTTCGGTATATCGTAATGCTGTACTGTTTAGCATTTTTATAAATCGTCTTTGTAAAAAACGTGAATCAGGTTTTGTGGAAAGTAACGAATCGAATGCGTGTAAAATTTTATTAAATTTGGCTAAGGCTCCTTTTTCCTTAGTAATCTTTAATTTATAAGTTGCAATATCAAACTGAAGCGTTAACCGATTCTCTACTGAACCTTTAGTCTTCATAATTTCATCTGCTTTCAAATAAAAATCTAAGGTTTCAGTATACTTTGATTGATAATAAAATGTAGCACCTTTTGCATGATAAAAAGAACCTAATAATGAATCGTCTTTACTCTTAGTTGCTAGAAAAATAGCTTTGTCAATAGCTAAATGTGCTTTAGCGTATGCTTTTGATTTTCTGTAAATACGATTTTTAAAATAATAGGAAGTAGCAATATAATGTGTGTCTTTTTTTTCAGTTGCCTGATTTAAAAAAGCAGCAATGTATGCCTCTATATTTTGTGAAGGACCAATATATTCTTTTAAATAATCATGTTGTTCTGAAAGATTTTTTTCTTTAAAAACAGCAAGTGAATCATCTTGTGAGAATACTATAGTAGAAAAAAAGAGAAAAAATGTAAAAAGCATTCGTCGATAACTCAAAATCATAATAGCAGTTTTAATATAATACAAAGGAGTTTTAAAAATAATCAAAAAACAAAAAGAGGTCTAAAAAATTCATAAATATTCTGTACTCGACTTTCGTGAAAATCAATATCGATTTTCACGAAAGTCGTTAGTATGGTCTTGTAAATTATTGTTTTCGGCTATAGTTTTGGATCATTACTAATTATAAAAACTTTATAAAATGAAAAAAAGAGAATTAAAAACATTGAAATTAGAAAAGAAGACAATAGCAAACTTTGACAATAGTATTAAAGGAGGAATGACTACTTTAGTGCCAGTTCCAGTAGTAAGTCTTCAAACTAATTGTGTTGAAAACAGAGTTTGTCAAAATATATCACTTGACTTACCAATGCATCAGTGTCGCTAGTAGATGCAACTATTCTCAAAAGGAATAAATCTTAAACTAAAGAAAAAAAGAGGCTAATTTTATATAAAAACTAGCCTCTTTTTAGAGTTAATCAAAGTAGTGGTTATAGACATTCATTAATTGGTAAATCGACAGAAAGTGCTCTTACTAAACCTTCAGTTGATCCTCCAAAAGCACTTGTTCCACCTTTAACTTCATGTAAAGTTTCTAAGCGTCTAATTGTGGTTTTCTTTAATTGTAACTTTTTACTTTTGATGTTTTTCATATTGTTAACTTTGATGTGGTTTATATAAGCAAGAAACTCTATACAATAGTGAAATCATAATGTTGATTCACGATTTTCATGAAAGTCGTGAAATTCTGACTTTCCTATATTTACTGATTATTAAGATTTTTAATATAAAAAGAAGGATTAATTCCAGTCCTTTTTTTAAAAGCTTTAGAAAATGATTCAGCTTTGTTAAAACCAACTTCTTCTGCAATAGATTGTATAGTGTAAAAACGCAACTTTCTATCTTCTTTTAAGGATTTTATGGCATATTCTATTCTAAGAAAGTTTATATATTCTGAAAATGTTTTTTCTTTATATTGGTTAATTACTTTAGATAAATAATTAGAATTTGTATTGCATTTTTTTGCCAACGTAGCTAAGTTGTATTTTTTATCTAAAAAGGATAAATCCGATTCAAATTTCTCCAAAATAGTTAGAATTTCAGTAGCTTTTTCATCAGATAAAGTAAATCTAGGGTGTTCAATACTTGTGGAAGATTTATGGCCTTCTTTAGTTGCTAACTCTTTTAAAAGCAATTCAAATTTAAGTATGTTTGATCGTTGTTTTTGCTTGTAAAAAATAAATAAACCAATTAAACTTATTAGTAATAAGGCAATAATGGCAATTGTTTTGGTTAAATGATTTTCCAGTATTTTTGTTTTTTCAGTTTTACGATTAATAATCTGTTCTGCGTTCTTAAGATCGTATCCTTCAAAAATAGATTGGTATAACTCTAGCTTTTTTTCAGCACTAAATTTGTTTCTATCAATATAAGTTTGGAAAGCTGTGTTTGCTTTTTCAGGATTTTCTAATTTTATATAGGTTTCTGCTAATACTTTGTATGTTGCGTCTAAACCAATAAAATGCAAACTTTCTTTTTGAATAATAGAATCTACACTTGTCAAACTTTTAAGTGCATTTTTATAATCTTCTAAACCAAAATAGCATTTTCCTTTATCCAACAATAAAAAAGGCGCTACGAGTTTCAAGTTCGATTTAGCTGTCAAAAGCAATGCTTTATCAAGTTCTAGGATTGCTTCTTCATATTTTTTTTGAGCAGTAAGCACGTTTCCTTTTCCTCCAGTAGCAATATATTGACCAAATAAATAATTGTGTTTATTACTAAGTTTTAAACCTTTATTATATGAATTAAAAGCTTCGTTGTACAATCCTTTTTTAGTATAAGATTGTCCTACGTTCAAAAGCATTTTAATGAATCGTATATTGATGAGTCTTGAATTTGGATTTTTCTTCACTAAAGAATCAAAAGCATGAATAATGCCTTTATAATTATCAAGAGTTGTTTGTGTATTTTTTGTTTTTAATTTATAGCTAACAATATCAAACTCTAAAGTAAGTCGATTACTTGTAGCTCCATTAACTCTCAGAATATCGTATGCTTTTAAATAATAATTTATAGTGTTTGAATACGCTGACTGTGCATTATAAATAGCGCCTTTTGCATGATAAAAAGAACCTAACAGAGAATCGTTATTTGTCATTTTAGCAATTTCAATGGCAGTATCTATATGTTTATGAGCGGTATCTAATTGTTTTTCCTTTCTACTTAATTTATAAAGAAAATAATACGCTTTGGTAAGATATATAGTGTCTTTTTTTTGGGTAGCATTCTTTAAAAAAACACTAATAAAAGGTTCAATATTATAATTAACATCTACTTGGTTTTCTAGGAAAAAGTGCTGGTTTTTTAAAGATTTATTTTTAAAATCAGCAATAGAATCATTGTTGTTTCCCAAAAGCAAAAAAGGAAGAAAAAGGAACAACAAGGAAATTTTAGAAAAATTCATCCAACAGTAGTTTTGTATCACGGTTAAAAAACACAAGATATAATATCTAATTTTTTATAAGTGTAAAAGCTAATATAATTTCTAAAATATAGAGACTATAAATGTTAGTAAATCATCACATTTCTTACGATATTAGCACTCTCAATATATGTTTATATGATGCATGACTGTATTTCAATAACTGGCTTGGGTTCGGTGTCTCCATTGGGAAGTACACAAGCCGAAATTTGGAAACATTATACAAATAATTCACATTGTTTCCAGATAGAAACAATTCAAAATAAAAATGTGTACACAGCGCCACTTTCTGCAACAGCAAAAACTGAAATAGAAGCGTTAAAAAATTCCAATTCTAAATATAAGAGTCTTGATAATAGTGTATTGTATGCAATACTTGCTTCGCGAATTGCCATTAAAAATGCAGGTTGGAATGATGAAAATGACTTCGGAATCAACATTGGTTCCTCAAGAGGAGCCACAACACTATTTGAAAAATATCATAAAGATTTCTTAGAAAGTCAACACGCACAAACACTAAGTTCTCCAACCACAACATTAGGGAATATTTCATCTTGGGTTGCGCACGATTTGCAAACTACAGGACCGCAAATATCACATTCTATTACCTGCTCTACAGCGTTGCATGCTTTATTAAATGGAGTTGCTTGGTTGCAGTCGGGAATGGCTTCAACATTCTTAGTTGGTGGAAGTGAAGCGCCGTTAACACCGTTTACAATTGCACAAATGAAAGCATTGCACATTTATGCAAAAAAAGAAGTAGCATATCCTTGTTTATCACTTGACTTAGAAAAAAAGCGAAACACCATGATTTTGGGTGAAGGAGCTGCTTCAATCTGTTTGGAAAAAGGTGAAAAACCAAATGCATTGGCAAAAATTAGAGGAATTGGGTATGCTACAGAAATCTTAAAGCACAATACTTCAATTTCAGCCGATGGAGAATGTTTTGAAAAATCGATGTGTATGGCTTTGGGCAATCATCTACCTGAAGAAATCGATGCTATTGTAATGCATGCACCTGGAACAATAAAAGGTGATTTAGCAGAATATAATGCAATCAAAAAGATTTTTTGTAACAAAATGCCAAAACTCACTACGAATAAGTGGAAGATAGGTCACACATTTGGAGCTTCAGGAATGTTAAGTGTAGAACTTGCAATACTTATGATACAATATCAAAAATTCATTTCTATTCCTTATCTTGACGAGGAAAAACCACCTGCACAACTCAAAAATATTTTGGTAAATGCGGTTGGATTTGGAGGAAATGCAGTTTCTATATTACTTACACGTGACTAATTTTAGTACAAAACATTAAAAATTAACTATTTAAAAACTTTTAGCTATGGCAGAATGGTTTTCAGCATTGACATATTTTGAGAAATTCTATTGGGTTATTGCAGGAATTTCATCTACAATTTTCGTATTTGTTCTCATCACTACATTTTTAGTTGGTGATGCAGATGGCGTTGATGGTGATGTAGATGCCGAAATAGAAAGCGATACAGGAATTGGTTTTCAATTCTTTAGCTTCAAAAACTTAGTAGCATTCTTTACAATCTTTAGCTGGGCAGGAATTTCTTGCATGGATGCAGGATATGGAAAAGGAATCACCATTCTAGTTTCTACTATTGCCGGGCTCATTATGATGTTCATTATGGGAGCTTTAATCTATTATATCAATAAATTAGTAAGTAGCGGAACGTTGAAGCTTGAAAATGCTGTTGGAAATGTTGGAGAAGTATATCTTACTATTGGAGCCAATCGTTCTAAAATAGGGAAAGTTCATGTCAACATTCAAGGTGCTTTGCGCGAATTGGATGCACTCGCAGATAGTGAAGAAACCTTAAAAACAGGAACCGTAGTTGAAGTTAAAGACATTACAGGAACAGGAATATTAATCGTACAACCATTAAATCAATAAATTTATGACACACTTATTATTGCAGAGCAGTGATGGAAATCCGCTTGCGGGCGCATCTTCATTAATCTTATTTGTTTTTATAGCTCTTTTTATTTTTATTATAATCACGGTATTTATTCGTAGATACAAACGTTGTCCTTCGGATAGAATCTTAGTAGTCTATGGAAAAGTTGGTGGCGGACAGTCTGCAAAATGTATTCATGGTGGTGCGGCGTTTATAATGCCAGTTATTCAAGACTATGAATTCTTAGATTTAACCCCAATTTCAATAGAGGTAAACTTAGTAAATGCCTTAAGTAAGCAAAATATTCGTGTAAACGTACCTTCCCGATTCACTATTGGTATCTCAACAGAACCAGGCGTTATGCAAAATGCAGCTGAGCGTTTGTTAGGATTAGGACAAAATGAAATTCAAGAATTAGCACAAGAAATTATCTTTGGACAGTTGCGTTTAGTAGTAGCTTCTATGGATATTGAAGAAATTAATAATGACCGTGATAAATTCTTAACTAATATTTCAGAAAGTGTTGAAACGGAATTAAAGAAAGTAGGTTTAAAACTGATCAACGTAAATATTACAGATATCGTTGATGAATCTGGATATATTGAAGCACTTGGTAAAGAAGCTGCAGCACATGCAATAAACGCAGCTCGTAAATCGGTTGCTGAGAAAAACAGAGATGGTTCTATTGGTGAGGCAGACGCCGTACAAGATGAGCGTATCAAAGTATCTGAATTGCAAGCGAAAGCTAAGATTGGAGAAGCAAACGCAGCTCAAAACGAAAGAACACAAGTAGCTGCGGCAATGGCAGAAGCAAAAATTGGAGAAGCAAACGCAAACCAAAATGAAAGAGTACAGACAGCGAATGCAGTTGCTTTAGCAAAAATTGGAGAAGCAGAAGCATTAAAAGATGAACGGATAAAGACATCAGAAGCAAATGCACGCGCAATTGATGGAGAAAACACAGCAAAAATATCGATTGCAGAATCGGATGCTTCAAGAAGAGAAAAGCAAGCAGAAGCAGAAAAGCGAGCAATTGCATCAGAAAAAGTGCAAGCTGCAAAAGCCTTGGAAGAATCGTATGCAGCAGAGCGTGAAGCAGAAAGTGCGAGAGCAGAAAGAGAAAGAGCTTCACAAATGGCAGACGTTATTGTACCTGCAGAAATCGACAAAAAGAAAATTGAAATTGATGCAGAAGCTGAAGCAGAAAACATCCGTAGAATTGCAAAAGGGGAAGCAGATGCCATACTATTTAAAGCACAAGCAGAAGCACAAGGTCAGTTTGAAGTATTAACAAAGCAAGCAGCTGGTTTAGATCAAATTGTAAAAGCAGCTGGAAACAATACAAAAGATGCTGTATTATTATTAGTAGCTGACAAATTACCAGAGTTAGTGAAAACACAAGCTGAGGCAATTAAAAACATCAAAATTGATAAAGTGACCGTTTGGGAAAATGGCGGCGGCGGAAAAGATGGTAAAACGTCTACGTCAAACTTTATCTCAGGAATGTACAAAGCAGTTCCGCCATTACAGGAAATGTTTAACATGGCTGGTATGGAATTGCCAGAATACTTAAAAGGAAAAGACCTTGCAGATAAAGGGAAGCCTACTGTAAATGTTGAAGCTACTACGGAAGCAGCAACAGATGTAAAACCAGTAAATGAACCAAAACCTTCAAAAGAAACTCCGAAAAAAGATTCTGATAAAGGAACAACAGGAGAATAATAATTTCTCAATTTTCACATTACAAAAAATCCGCCATCGTGCGGATTTTTTTATGTGCTTCATTCTCAATTGTTAATTAGTATATTTACGAAATCAGGAAAGTTGAACCTTCTTTTTCTAGTTTATAATGGATAAAAAACTATTAGTAATGCGAATTGTTTTATTGGGAATCCTTTTTCTTTTAACAAGGACTGTTTCATATTCAAAACAGCAACTAATAGTAGTTGCTAATTTTCAAAATAATAATAAAACTACATTACAACATCATATAGATGTAGGTAGTGAATTGCAAAAAAATGAAAACTATATAAAGAGTATATCTTACTTTTTAGAAGCTATCGAAATTGCTAAAGAGGTAAAAAATAACGATCTCTTATTTAAATCATATATGAAACTAGGGAACTCTTATTTCTATAGTTGGAAAAGTGAAAAAGCGATAGAAGCATATTATAATGCACTAACAATTGCTAAAAAGAATAAAAGTATAGATCAGGAATTGATTGCATATTCTGGTTTAATAGCTTTTCTTCCTTTGATAAACAAAGAAGAAAAAGCAATAGAATTTTCTGTGTATGCGCTGAGCTTAATTGACAAAGCTTCTTTTAAAAATAAAGAAAATCATGTCAGAGTATTAACAACTATTTGTGATGCTTACATGGCACAAGGCAATTATGATACAATGTTTTCTCATATAGAAAAAGGAATAGCATTGGCAGAAAAACTAAATTTCCAAGAAGGACTTGTTGACTTATACATTAAAAAAGGAAGGTTTTTTAGGCATAAAAAAAAGTGGAAACAGGCTTTTGAGTGTTTATACAAAGCAGAAGCAATTATAAAAGAAAACTATATAGCCAATCCTTTTTTTCCTAAAATAAATACGAATTATGCGATTGCTAGTTGTTTTTATGATCTTGAAGAATATGATAATGCAATTCAGTATTTGTTAAATTCTACTGCTTTTATAAAAGATAAAGATCTAGAAAAGGATAGTGTCATAAATACATTTAACTTACTAGCTAAATGTTACTCAAAACAGGAAAATTATAAAGAAGCGACAATAATACTAAACAAAGTAATAAATATAAATAATACAGCAAGACACAATAAAGATATAGCGGCAAACAAATTCTATGAACAGGACAATGAAAGTATTTTGCTTCAAATTGTGGCATTGCGAAATCAAGGAAAAGAAGACAAACAGACAATGAATTATATGCTATGGGGAATTGTAATAGCTAGTTCGGCTTTTTTTCTAACACTAATTCTATATGTTAAAAAGCAAAAGACAAATCGAGTAACTTTTAAAACATTGCTTAAAAAAATCTCAATCTTGGAAGAACAGGGAAAAGAAACATTTCCTAAAAAAACTAAAAATGAACTAAAAAATATTCCTGTTGATGATACTACTGTTAAAGCAATAATTGTACGATTAGATAAGCTAGAAACTCAGGAATATTTCTTAAATGCGAACTGTAGTTTACAATCTATCGCAAAAAGGACAAAAACAAATGTTACGTATTTATCTCAAATAATTAATAATTATAAAGGGAAAAATTACAACGATTACATCAATGATTTAAGAATAGAATACGTTTTAAAACGATTAAAAAATGATAGAAAATTCAGGTCATTCTCAATAAAAGGAATTGCAACAGAACTTGGATATAAAAGCGATGATTCTTTTGTGAAACATTTTAAAAATAAAACACAATTAAACCCATCTTACTACATAAAAGAATTGAATAAGATGGAAGCTGCTAATCATTAAAAATGCGCCCTATTTTACCTAAAATCGGGTATTATAATTTCGTTAATTTTCATCTAGAACATATATTTAGATCAGATAATCAAAACCTTTTCAATTATGAAAAAAAATGTAACAAAAATTAGTTTCAAAAAAACAACGATAGCTACAGTAAACTTAGAAACTATCGAACAAATTAAAGGTGGTTCAAGTATTCCAACAGATTTTGATAATGTCACTTTTCAGCAAAATTGCCAGTCTCATTCTAAATAATAACGAACTTATTATAATCTATAAAAAGAGTCTTGTATTTCACAAGACTTTTTTTGTACCCTAATTTCTTTAATCTCGCGATATGAATATTTTATTTAACCTTAAAATGATTGACATTCGTATTGAAACCTAAGCATAACTAACATGTTTATTTCAATAAGGGAAAACCGAAAACCTTTAATAGAGTAGGTTACATTTAAACAATCAATACAATGAAAAAAAAGAATCTTAAATCGTTGAGTCTTAATAAAAAAGCAATCTCTGTTTTTAAATTTGATGAATTAAATCACGTAAAAGGTGGTAGAGGAACTTTCAGACCTAGTTGTAGTAGAGCTGTTTCATGCTCTCCGTTCTAATTCATAAGCTAACTTCGGTCAGTTATGGTCAGAAGAAGTTCTGATCATCTTATTAATTTTATTTAATTCCTCGGAAGTGATTATTTTCGGGGAATTCTAATTTTATAGTAAAAAATAGAAGCATAGGTTACATATGCTTTTCTACTTATGTAACATAATTCATCTTTTCCCGTCAAATAGCTATATTTACAAGAAACCACTAGCTATATGAAACTATTGTCACGTCTTTTAATTATAATTTTATTCAGTGCAACTTCTTCAATCTATGCACAACAAGAAGCAAACATTTATGATAAATTTGAATCAAAATTCTACACAATTGATGGTTACAAAATAAATGTTGAAATAAAAGGAACAGGTGATCCAATCTTCTTTTTACCTGGCGGTCCAGGAAACTCACACGACTATTTAGAAGGGAATTTTGGACAGTATTACAAAACACATACAGTTGTATTTTTTGACTTCTTAGGAAGAGGAAAAAGTGATGACGCCAAAGATAAATCTGAATACTCAGTTGAAAACGATGTTGAACTCATTGAAAAACTACGCAAACTTTTAAGATTCAAAAAAATCTCGTTAGTTGGTCATTCCTATGGAACAGTTCCTGCGCAAGCATATGCTATCAAATACAAAGACAATGTAGACAAAATGGTGTTGATTAACGGTTTTCATAGTGGCGCAATGTGGCAAGCAAACTGCGATAGCTACAATCGCTATGCAAAAACACATTTTCCCGAAAAGTGGAAAAAAGTAGATTCACTTCGAGCATTAGGATACGTTTCAAGCGATCCTGAATTCTCAAAAGTCTACGGAAGTTTTCCAACCAAATATGTATACTATCACAATACAAAACTCAAGCAAAACAAACCATCATACAAGCATCGTGGTTGGGCAAATGACGTATATGTTTCTATCATTGGAAAAGATGGTGATTTTGATGTTTCTGGAAGTATGATCAATCAAGATTATCGAAAAGAATTAAAAGATGTAAAAGCGAAGACATTAATCATAGCTGGTCGTTATGATGGAGTTTCTACACCAGAATTTGCAGTACAATACAAGCAATTTATGCCACAAGCAAAATTCGTAATGTTTGAGCAAAGTGGGCACAATCCATACTTAGAAGAAACTGAAAAATTTTACAAACTATTTACAAAATTTATAAATGAATAATGACAAAATAGAATTCAAGCGAAAACCTCCAGTAATAAAAATTGTTTTTGGGGTTTTTATTTTTTCTGTTGGAGCACTTTCAGTACTTGCAGGCGGCTATTATGGGTTCATAGTCTGCGGGATTTCTGTATTTTTTTTACACAAGGATGGAACTGAGATTGATTTAAAAATAGAAAAATACAGAACATTTATTGAAGTCTTAGGATTTCGTTTCGGAAAATGGGAAGACTTACCTGAAATAGAATATGTTTCTGTGTTTAGTACAACCGAAACCATAACCATTCGTTCTAGATCTGCAGAAGCAAATGTAAAAAGTGATGTTATTGTATTAAACTTATTTTACAATGGAAATCACCGCATCAAAGCATACACAACAAAAAACAAAGACGATGCGTTTAAAATGGCGAAACAAATTGCTGGAATATTAAAAATTGATATTTTAGACGCAACAGAAGCAGAATCTAAATGGTTATAACTATTTTTGTCACCAAATAACTTTTTTATGAACAACATACGACACAATTGGACTAAAGAAGAAATCATTGCAATTTACAACAAACCAATGATGGAATTGCTATATGAAGCAGCGACTGTACACAGATTGCATCACGATCCAAATACAGTACAAGTGTCTACATTACTATCTATAAAAACTGGTGGTTGCCCAGAAGATTGTGGCTATTGCCCGCAAGCAGCACGTTACCATACCGATATTGAAGGAAATGATTTAATGAAAGTTAGCCACGTAAAAGCACAAGCTTTACGAGCTAAAGCATCAGGAAGCTCACGTGTATGTATGGGAGCAGCTTGGCGAAATGTAAAAGACGGACCAGAATTTGATCAAGTACTAGAAATGGTACGTACAATCAATAAACTAGACATGGAAGTTTGCTGTACGTTAGGAATGGTAACTGAAAATCAAGCACAACGTTTGGCTGAAGCCGGATTATACGCATACAATCACAACTTAGACTCTTCGGAAGAATACTATAAAGAAGTAATCTCAACACGTGGATATGAAGATCGTTTAGAAACGATTGACAATGTTCGTAAAACAAATGTAACAGTTTGTAGTGGTGGAATTATTGGAATGGGAGAATCTGTAGCTGACAGAGCAGGAATGGTCGTAGCATTAGCAACATTAAATCCACAACCAGAATCTGTTCCAATTAACGCTTTAGTTGCAGTTGATGGAACACCATTAGAAAATGAAAAACCAGTAGAAATCTGGGAAATGATTCGTATGGTAGCTACAACTAGAATTGTAATGCCTGAAACACAAGTGCGTTTATCGGCAGGAAGAACAAGCATGAGTAGAGAAGGACAAGCAATGTGTTTCTTTGCAGGAGCGAATTCAATATTTGCAGGAGATAAATTACTAACAACACCAAACCCGGATGTAAATGAAGACATGAAAATGTTTGAAATGTTAGGATTAAATCCTCAAAAACCATTCACAAAAAAGACACAGCCACAAACGGTAGAAGCAAAAGACTCAGCATACGAGTCATTAGGTGAAAAGCCAAAATGGTCAAGACCTGATCATAAAATTGACCGAAATGAAGAAGCGAAGGAGAAAATGAAAGCGGCAATACTAGAGAAAAAACAATAAAAAATTACCAAAGTATTAACATAAAAGAGCTCAGAAATGAGCTCTTTTTTTATGCTCAAAATATCTAATTACGTAACAATTTAGTAACTTAGCTTTAATTAACGTTAGAATATTGAAATTGAATCTGCAAGAAATTCCAAGGGTTAAAACAATTACCAAAGAAGACTTTATAAAAAATTACTTTACTCCACAAAAACCTGTGGTGATAGAAAATTTTATAGAAGGTTGGCCTGCATATCACAAATGGAGTTTAGCCTATATGAAAGAAATTGCGGGTAATGTAGAAGTGCCTTTATATGACGACAGACCTGTAGATTATAAAGATGGTTTTAACGAACCACATGCGAAAATGAAAATGTCAGAATATGTAGATTTACTTAAGCGTGAACCTACAAAATATCGCATCTTTCTTTGGAACATACTAAAAGAAGTACCTGCACTTCAAGATGATTTTGTATATCCAGATTTTGGTTTGAAACTAATAAAATCGTTGCCAATGTTGTTCTTTGGTGGAACAAATTCACATACATTTATGCATTACGATATTGACTTGGCAAATATATTTCACTTTCACTTTGAAGGGAAAAAACAATGTATTCTATTTGATCAAAAACAAAACGACTTTCTTTATAAAATTCCACACTCTTTGATTGTTCGTGAAGACATCGATTTCTCAAACCCAGACTTTGAAAAATGGCCAGCGTTGCAAAAAGCAAAAGGACACACCACAGAATTAGAACATGGAAATATTTTATACATGCCTGAAGGATATTGGCATTATATGAAATACATAACGCCAGGTTTTTCTATGAGTTTACGCTCTTTTGCTAAAAATCCTAAAAACTTAGGAAAAGCAGTATATAATTTTTTTATCATGAGGCATTACGACAACTTAATGAGAAGAATGAAAGGTCAAAAATGGATTGATTGGAAAAATGAGCAAGCCATCAAACGAACACACAAAAAGATATAAAATATAAGAACTATTTTTCCAACTCATTAATCTTTTCGTAGACCAAGTGAGATTCCCAACCTCTATAAAATAAATAATCAGCAATTTTTTTCTTTCGCTTAAACGAATTTGTCTCTTTCACAGCATTTGCGCGTTTTCTAACAAGTTCATCTAGCGTATTTAAATACGCGATTTCTTCAATCTCTTTCAAAGCTGTATCAATATTATACTTAGAAATAGCTCGAAACTTTAATTCTCTAACAATACGCAAACGTCCCCATTTCTTAATTCTAAACTTGCCTCTGGCAAAACTTTTTGCAAAACGTTCTTCATTCAAAAAATTATCCTGAATCAATTCAGAAACAATCATGTCAATTGCTTCAGGAATCATGTTCATTGACTTTAGTTTTTCAATGACTTCCTTATGACAACGATCTTGATATGCGCAGTATTGTTGAAGCTTCGCTTTGGCTTCTGTGACTGAATAGGATTTTTTTTCCATACGAGTTTACAAAAGAATAACTATTTATTTACAGAAACAAGTTTTAAGACTTTTGATAATTAACGAATTATCGAGTATATTAGTAGGGTATTAAAAATGTAGTAGGATGAAAAAAAAAATAGCCCTCGTTTTCTTTTTTCTTATGTGCTTTATTGGATATAGTCAAATTCTAACTTTTGACTTCAATGGATTATCAGGAAATGAAACTTCAGCAGCATCAAATTCAAATGATGCAAATTTATCAAGTTCAACAATAACAAGAGGTTCGGGATTAACGGCCTCCAACAACGGAAACAGATTTAATGCTACTTCTTGGGCAACAACAAGTATAGCAAATGCTGTTTCTGGGAATGATTATATGGAATTTACAATCACACCAAGTAGTGGTTTTGAGTTCAATGTCACAACAATGGTTTTTAATGTACAACGTTCAGGAACTGGACTAAGTGCTATTTCTTTGCGAAGCTCATTAGATAGTTATGCGGCAAATATTGATGCAGAAATGGCTATTGCCGACAATACAAGTACACAAATAATTACATTTACGGTAAGTCAAACAGGAAATACAGCAGCAGTTACGTATAGAATATATGGTTTTTCAGAATCTACTGGTGGATCTGGAGGATTTGAAGGTTCAGGTGATGACATTGTCGTTAATGGAACAGTAACTTCAAGTTGTACAGATGCAATGGATTTTACAAACGTGCAATTTCCAACAACATCACAAACCATTACTGTAGGCGATAGTTTTACCGTATTTGCACAAGGATATGAAGCAGGAGTTACAGAAGCGGCTGGCGCAGGAACCGGTGTAGAAGCATGGATTGGTTACAATACAACAAATAATGATCCGAGTGTTGATTCAGGTTGGACTTGGGTTGCGGCTACGTTTAATGTACAAGCTGGGAATAATGATGAATTTAGTGCAGAAATCGGTTCTGGTTTAGCAACAGGAACATACTATTACGCAAGTCGTTTTAGACTCAATATGTGTAACTTTACCTATGGCGGTTCTGGAGGAGTTTGGAGTAGTGATTCTGTGCAACTAACCGTTGATCCAGATATAGCAGATTTTTGTAATGTTGATTTTCCTAAAACTGCAACCATAACTGAAGGTGACTCATTTAATGTATATGGACAAGTATATGAGCCTGGAATCACAGATGCAGTTGGTCAAGGAGCAAATGTAGAAGCATGGATTGGATATAATACAACAGATAATGACCCTAGAGTAGATGCTGGATGGACTTGGATTGCAGCAACTTATGACTCTGATGTTGGAAATAATGATCAATATACATCTGAAATTGGTTCTTCGCGATCCGCAGGAACATACTATTATGCAAGTCGTTTTAGAATAAACAGTAGTGATTTTACCTATGGAGGAATTCAAGCAGATAATATGGGTGATTTTTGGGATCCAGTAACAAATAATTCTGGAATCTTAACAATAAACACACCGCCAACAGCAGATGTTGTCATTACTGAAATAATGTACAATTCTACTGGAACAGATGACGAATGGATTGAAATCTGTAATGTTTCAGGAAGTACGCAAAGTTTAAGTTTGTATACATTAGATTCAAATGGTTCTACTTTGTATACTTTTTCAGGTGGGCAAACCATAGCAAATGGAACTTGTATTACCATTGGAGTCGGAAGTAATGGAGATGGAAGCTTTAATCCTGGATGTAATTTTGCTCCAGATTTCGGACTCACCGCAGGAATAAATAACACTAATAATTTAGCAAACTCAACAAGAACAGTAACACTATTTGCTGCTGATGGTACTACGGTAGCTGATGTTGTAACTTACGACAATGGAGATGGCGCCGATGGAAATGGCGCTTCACTACATGTTACAGATATCACGATGGACAATTCTGATACAGGAACTAATTGGCAAGAAGTTACTATTGGTGGATCGCCAGGAACAAACTCATTAGTATCTCCATGTGCATCCACAGAAGTTGAATTTGTCGCAACAACTTCTACACTCGCGGAAAATGGTGCATTTATAGATGTCTGTGTAGCAATTACAAATCCAAGTGGTTCAACTGCAACAACTGTTGAAGTAGCGCTAGATGGAGCAAGCACAGCTACAAACGGTACAGATTATGACGATGGAGCAGGAATACCAGCGGCAATTTCGTTTCCTGTAACACTTACATTCCCTGCAGGATCTTCTACAAATCAATGTGTAACTATTTTTATATCAAATGATGATGCAGTTGTAGAACCTAGTGAAACAGTAATCCTAAATTTGCAAAATGTAGCAGGTGGAACAACGCCATCTATCGGAACAAATACAACACATACATTAACAATTACAGACAATGATGGTGCGGGTTCAGGTGATATTATGATTTCGCAATACTATGAAGGCTCTTCTACAAATAAATGGATTGAAGTAGAAAATATAAGTGGCGCCATAATCCCTGCAAATACATATTACATAGTCGTATTAAACAATGCGGATGCTGATACTCCAACTTCTGCTGATCCATCAAATGGAAGTTCGTCATCGTTCAATAACAATGTGTTGATTTCAACAGATATGGCAGTCGGAGAAGTTCGTCGTTATAAACATGATACTGCAGTATTGCCAGCATATGCATCACCTGGCGAAGTTGGCTATGATGGAAACCCTACGTTTGAATTTCCTTCTGGAGCAAGTCTATTTAGTGGAGATGATATTGTAATTATCTCAACAAGCATTGATAGTAATACATGGGCAAATAGAGTAGATGTTATTGGAGATGGGACAACTTGGGGAGATCGCAGATGCTTTGTGCGAAACTCGTGTGTATCTTCTGGGCCATCCACTACATGGGATATTAGTGATTGGGTTGAATTTACTGATGCAGAAGTAGAAAACGCAGCAATTTCAACAAATCCGTACTTAGGAGAACATGATAGGGGAATTACCATTTGGAATGGAGCATCATGGAGTAATGGAACGCCAGATAGATCAAGAGAAGCTTCCTTAGCGGCAAATTATAATACAACAACGAACGGTGATTTAATTGTATGTTCACTAACGATAGATAGTGGTTTTACATTAACAATTCCAAGCGGAAGCTATGCTGATATAGAAAATGATTTAACGGTTAATAATACTGGAATTCTGAATATCAATAATGGAGGCTCACTTATCATGGTAGAAGACGCTGGAAATGTTTCATTAAACGGAACAGGAATTATAAATGTTGAAAAAACCACCACTTCATTTGAACAATATGATTACACATATTGGTCATCACCAGTGACAAGTACAACTTTTGGGACAGCATTAAGTGGTTGGCGATTAGATAGAGCATATAGTTATATTGCAGCAAACTATGAAGATTTAGACAATGACGAAGTCGATGATGATAATAATATTTGGAGCCCACAAGCAAGTACAAATACAATGACGCCCGGTGTTGGATACGCCGTGATGGGACCAACAACAGGAAGTTTTCCAAGAACCGAATCAATTATGTTTAGTGGAACGGTTAACAATGGAGTTATTACAACGCCTATAAGTTTAAGTGCTGATGCAACTGACACAGATGACGATTGGAATTTTATTGGAAACCCATATCCTTCTGCTGTAAGTGCGGATGATTTTGTTACATTCAATACAAATATTACCGGAACCTTATATTTCTGGACACATGTAGATGATGTTTCGATTTCAAACCCTGGACCAAATACATTTAACTACAGTACGGATGATTATGCTATGTATAATACAGTTGGAGGAATCGGTACTGGCTCAGTAAGTGGAAGTACGACACCAACAGGATTTATAGCTTCTGGACAAGGATTTTTCCTAGAAGCAATTACAGCAGGAACTGTTACTTTTAATAATAGTATGCGAAGCAATACATACAGTAATACTAATTTTTACAGACCAAATAATGCTGAAAATGATCCAACGATAGAAAAAGATAGAGTTTGGTTACACCTTACCAATGCTGATGGCGTATTTAGTGAGCTATTAATTGGATTTTTTGATGATGCAACGCTTCAAAGAGATCGATTATATGATGGAATTCGTATAAAAGGAACAAACTATCTAAGTTTTTATTCCAAAGATGCTACGGCAGAATATGGGATTCAAGGACGTCCAACATTTACGGTAAATGATATTGTTCCATTAGGATACGATTCGCAGATTTTAGGTGATTTAACGATTGGACTTGGAGAAGTAGATGGAATATTAAACACAACAGATATTTATCTAAAAGATTTAGATTTAAATATAATTCATGATTTAAAAATATCCGATTATACATTTACAAGTGTTGATGGTGTTTTTTCAGATCGATTTGAATTGCAATTTATAGAAGAATCTACGCTAAATGTTGATGAGGTTGTAAATGAGGATGCAATTGCTGTGTATTTAAACAACAATAACGAATTAGAAATAAAGCAAAAATCTAGAATAGAAATTAATAGTGCAACGGTATATTCTATGTTGGGAACAAAGATTAATTCTGTAAACGATATGAGTCAAAAAATATCGCTAAACGAACAAGCTTCAGGTGTATATATTGTTGTAATTGATACTGAAAAAGGAAGAATAACAAAGAAAATTACACGCTAATTATTCTTTGAGAAATAATTCAATAAAATTATAACCAGTTCCATTGCTCATTTTTTTTCCTTGAACCACATTTATAGGTTTATTAAAAAGTGGGCAATCTAATACTACGGTGTGAAACTCACCATTTTCACCACAAATATCAACACCTTTTTTATCGAGTAGTTCAATGGTTTCTGTATTGATGATTTTACCTAAAAATTCTTGACCTAAATAATCATTACAGGAAACAATCATGGCTACAATTCCTGCGTCAATCATCTCTGTGACAAGCTTTCTTCGATCTTGTTGCCAAAGCGGCAAATTGCAGTTAATAGTTGCAGCTTTACAGGCCTTTTCTTCCCAATCGCGATGTGATTGAATATCGATATCTCCAAAAACAGCATCCGTTAATTCATATTGATTTGTAAGCGTTTTAAGCTTGTGAATAAACTTCTCTGTGTAATCAGTCCAAGTTGCTGAGATAAAATGAATAGAAGCTCCTAAAGCATCAGCTTGTGCATGTAATAAGGTTTTGGAAAGTCCGTGCGAACGACTAATTTCACCATTCTCATTCAAAGCATTTAATAAAACAATAGGTTGTTGTTGTAGTTGCATTAAAGCATAACAAGAATCTTTTCCACCAGACCAAGAACAAAGTAATTTCATAACTGTTTAGTACGCTAAATTTGATGTAAAAATAGTAACTCACAAGTACTTTTTACTTTAAACAGGAGTTATTTTTAAAAAAAAGATTCTTCAGAAAACTAGTAAAAAGGATAATAAATTTCATCCATAGAAATGCCAAGAGGATTTGGTAAATGCAATGCTTTGTGTATGGTAATTTCGTCTCCTGCGTTAACTCTTTGATACAAATTTTCCGAAACAAGAATAGTTCCATAAGTTGTTTTTAGGTTGTACTTGCTGTGTTTTCTTCCATTGTTTGAAACGGTAGTAAAAAGCTTGTCAATAACTTGTGTTGTAATTAGTTCTTTTCGCCCTTTATTGGTAGATTTTCTATAGGTTACATGAAATTTATATAGCTTATATAATAGATAAATTAAAACTAATGGTAATGGAAAAAGAAAAACTAGCAATGATCCTAAGCCACTCAATAATAACCCGATAATAGGAATACTTATAAATGTAATAGTTGTGAAGCGAGAACGGATTTTTGCCTTATAAAATGTTTGAAGTTGGCTTTCGTCTTCTCTAGTCAGCGGTGCTTTTCTAATTTTTGAATCTGGATATTTGGCTTGTCTATGACTGATAAAATGTTTTGGTTCTGAAACTACTTCTTCCAGAATTTCATAATGCAATACAACATTAGATTTTGGTGCAACTTCAAAATAGATAAGATCGCCAACGCTTACATAATTATACATGTCAAACTCTACCTTATGTTCTATGCCGTCAACCGTGATAGAATAATCTCTTTTCGTACTTGTTCTCCTTCCAGATCTTCCAGATCCAGCTGAAGTGCTTTTGCGTATATTCAGTTTTTTATCTTCTACAATACCTTCAAAACAGTTTTTAACTCCAGCACTCATATCTTGTGTCAACGTCCATACTAAGTAGCCAATAATGCCCACAAAAAACAATCCAAAAATCCCGAACATTACAAAAGGTATATAGCTAAAACTATCATTACTTGAGAAGTTACCTTTCATTATAAAAAAGTAAATAAAAGTAAAAATTGTGATGGCAGCTATTGCAACTACAGCTACGAATCCTATCTTTTTTCGAATTTTATTCCGGTCTTTTTGTGTTAATGGTTTTTGCATATTCTCATATTATTTTTCAATATAAAAATAGTTGTCATTTCGAGAAAAGACAATACGAAGAACTGCGTATTTATGTTCCTAAGAAAAGTAAATATCTAATGCTTTTATCAAACTATGTACGTTGAGGTTTGGATAAAATCCAGCACTATTAATACAATTGATCTCTACAATTTTCCAGCCGTAATTTGTTAAGCAAATATCCATTACAAAAGCTTCTGCAACTTCGTAGGTTTGAATCATTTGTTTGGCAAACTCAATTCCTTCCGAGGAAACTTCTGCTTCAAAAACAACATCTCCATTAAACTTGTAATACACAGCAGCTACAATCTGTCCGCCAACAACCCATAAACGTGCTTCTTTATAAATATCTTTTGGAATAGAAGCCTGAATCAACGACGTTGAATTTAACAAAGGTGTTTTTGGATTTTCTAACGAATGCTTTACAAAATCTGTCCACTTTAATTCTGTAAACACTTTTCCTGTAAAAATTTTGGCATCTTTATATGGTTTAATGAATTTCTGTTCGTTCGGTTTCCAGCTAATCGGATCTTCAAAATTGAAAACTTCTACATCATAATTGAGTAGGTTTTCTTTGTAATATTCTGAATAGATTTTATACTGATGATTTCCACCGTAATACGAACCTGGACTCCAGTGTGTGTTGGCTTTGGCAAGTCGTGCTAACTTTACAGAACCATATACAAAAACATCTGTGCGATTGGCTTCAGTAGTAATTTTTTGGGTTTCTGAATTTAATTCGATTTTCTCATATGAAATGTTCAAATCGTGTAACGCATCAAAAATACGGTCATGATCTGGATCAGAATAAATATTGGATTGGACTAAGAATAACATGAATATTACTAAAAAAGTGAATGTATTTATTGTTTAATTTTTATTTTCAATTTAGTTAATTCTCCTTCATCGATATAACCATTTAAATTTCGGTCTATCAAAATTGCTAAATAAAAATCAGTTAAATCTGTTTCGGACATATGAACTTGTTTTCCTTGATATTGAAGGTTGTTAATTTCGAATTCAAGCTTTAAATAATCGCCATAAGTATCAATAAGATTCACTCTTTTACTTTCAGTATTTTTATACATTAAATAATGATGTGAAGCATATTCCTGAAACATTAAGGACTCATACTTCCCGCTAATACTAGGCGCCATTCCTGTTCCTGGTGAAAAATTATGAGTATCATTTTTTGACATTCCAACTTTTATATTGCCCAAAGATTGTTCATCTAAAAAAGAAGCAATCTGAATCGCATAAAACTCTTTGGTGCTAACGTTATATTTCTTATTATAAAATCGTAACGAAAACGTATTTCTTTTAATTGAAACCTGTTCATTACTTTTTGAAATGCTAATTTCTTTACCATTTTGAAATAAATAAACAGTGTCTACATTTATTGAGCTACTTGATGTTGCTTTTTGCGTAGTACAAGATATAATCGTACAAATACTAATCAATAATAGGAAGAATACTCCTTTTTTCATTTTATAAAGACTTTTACTATTCTTATTGATGAACAATATACAGAAATTAAACAATCGATTAGAAACATTGTAGAATTAAGGTGAAACGATATGGAAAAGCGATCAAATTTGATCGCTTTTCTATTAAACTGCTACATAATTCCCAGGCGTAAATAAAAATGTTTTCATCAATCGATTCCAAGTATTTATTTGTGTAATAGCAAGTGTAAGTACACAAATTTCGTTCTTACCAAAAAACTGTAATAACGGATTGTATATCGCATCAGGAATTGGCGTTCTTTGTAACTTGGTTAAAGCATCTGCAAAAGTTAATACTGCTCGTTCTTTATCAGAAAAATAAGGTGTTTCTTCCCAAACGCACAAAGAAGAAAGTCTAAGTTCAGTTTCTCCAGTTTTTTTCAACTCTTTGTAATGCATATCTACACAATATGCGCAACCATTTTTTTGAGAAACTCTCAATTTAATCAATTCTAAAAGTTGATTATCTATTGATGATTCTTTGATAAAAGTTTCTATTTTCTGTAAATGTTCAAACATTCCTGTTGGAATATCTCCATATGAAATTCGTTCCATAATAGTTCGTTTAATTGTTTACACAAAACTAAGTTGGAACACGTTTGAAACTCCTTAAGATATCTTAAGAAAGATATAAACTGAATTTGAAAAACGTCAATTCGAGTGTTTTTTCATATTGAAAGTAATAGAAATTGATAAAAACGTATCGAGAATAGTTTTTCAAAAATTCTCTGATATAGCTATAAAATTGAAGGTAACTTATCTATTCTTGCGGATTTCGCTTAAATATTCTGGTGTAATATCTAAATAAGAAGCAATCATATACTGTGGAACGCGTTGTGCAAAATTTGGAATTGTATCTACAAGACTGTAATAACGATCTTTGCTACTTTGTTTCATGTACACTTCATCTTTTCTTAGCACAGCAATGAGTGTTTTTTCTGTAATAATACGAAAAGCACGTTCCAATTTTGGAACTTTTTGATATAATACTTCCAAATCATCTTTAGAAATATACAAAACGATTGTTTTTTCTAAAGCCTGAATTGCATTGTGAGAAGGTGCTACATTTACAAAACTATCCAAGTTGGTAATCCACCAATTTTCAATTCCGAAGAGACTTATATTTTCATTTCCATCACTATCGGTTCTAAAATAGCGAACCAAACCTTCCACAATAAAAAAGCGATGTTTACAAACCTGATATTGTTCTAGTAAGAATTCTTTTTTTTGAAACGTTTTTTCTGAAAGTGATTTAAAAATAAGATCAATTTCCTCTGAATCAAAAGATGCGTATCGATTTAAATAATTTGCTACTTGTGATTTCATAAATTGAAATTAAGCAATAAAATTTTGAATAAAAGTTGCTAAAACGTTCGTATCTACTTTTTCAATTGGATGTTTTACATTTTCAATAACTTTCAACGTTCCGTTTGGTAAATGTGAAGCCGCGTTTTCTGATTCATCAGCTGTAACCATAGTGTCTAAAGCGCCAATTCCGATTAGAGATTTATGTTGAATTTGACTTAAATCACCATTCGTTAGCTTTTTTCCATTAGCCAATGCTAACATCATTGCTGCTGTTTTTTGCATCACTTCTTTCCAGTCATTTGGTTGATGCAATTCGTGAAGTCGTTTCGCAAAAGCAGGAACTTTTTCTTCGATTTTCTCAGGATTCAACATTTTAACTTCTTGTTGTGCAGTTTCTAATGTCCAATCAAACTTAGTTCCAAGCGTGACAATTTTATCTACCATTTCTGGATATTTCTTAGCAAGAGTCAATGCTACATAACCGCCCATGCTATATCCAAAAATATGTGTATTAGAAATATTCAAAGCTTGTAGTTTTTCAACAACATTACCTGCAAATCGTTCCATGTCAAAGGTATTGTCAGAAGCACGTCCGCCGTGACCTTCAAAATTTAAAGTATGTACATTAAAATCGTTTGCTAATAGCTCTTGTAGTGGTTGTAATTGCACTTCGCTTCCCAAAGCTCCGTGAAGTAGTAGTAGATTGTTATTTTTCTTGAATAGCATTTTGAATCCCCATTTTTATAATGATCTTTAAATCATCATTTACATTGGATAATTTGATCTCATCAAAAAACCGATTAGCTCCTTTTTCTACATAAAGTTTTCCAAAGATTTGTTTGGCACAAAATGTAGCCATGCTTACGACATCTCTGAAATCAACTTCGACACTACCATTCTTTTCTAGAGATTCTTCTAACAATTTAGAAATTTCTTCGCCAATTTTTTTACTGCTAATTATCGGACCATATTCTGCTAGCTTGATTATCATATAAAATCAATTTTAATGTTTTGCATTTCTTTTGTTTCAAACATGTTTATGTCACAAAGCGATTTGGCATTATTTAAAGGTAGTGCAATATATACAATTGTACCTTTCCAAAATCCTGTTTTTTTTATATTAATTTTGCCATATTCATTAGAATAATGAAAACCTTCCGAAAATAAATGAAATCTACCTTTTATTTCTCGAACTATTTGATCAATTATCCATAAACCAAATCCCATATGAAAAGTTTTTTCTTTTGATGTAACATTTTTATTTACACTTTTTGAAAAAACCTCTTTGTTACTTAGATTTTTATATTTTGGGTTTTTTTTCAGTGAAGAAATCATCCCATTTCCAGTATCTGAACATGCTATTTCAATATAACTTTTGTTGCCATCTGCCATCAAAATAGATTTAGTATCTTGAACAGCATGTTCCCAAAAATTTAGTAAAATTTCACTAAAGCATGTGAAAATCATAGAGATTACTTTTTCTTGATTAAGGTAATATTCCTTAAGTTTTGGAAGGAATTGATTTTTTAGATATTTATCAGTGAAATTACTTTCTCTTAAAAGTGGTTGAGGAGCAAGAATAAATTTTTCAGTCAATTGTATTTTTAGGTTTTTAAATTTTTGGAAAGAATCAACGCCACGTATATATGAGTTTATTAAATGTTCAAATTTATATTCAATCCACTTTTCTTCCATTAAATCATCATAATAAATTCCAGGATCTAAAAAACACTTTTTCTCAACAGAATACTCTATAATTTTATAAATTATGAGCATGCCTAAAACATTAACTTTTTTTATATCTGTAAGGTCTAAGTCATAACCTTTTAAACTCATGTTTTCATAAGAGAAAACCTTTTCAAATTCGTAAAGTATTTTACTTACTGAATTGACATTTACTTTCTTAGGTAATCTAATGATTTTATTTCTTCTATTATCTACGATCATTAAACTCTGAATTATACTTTTCTAGAAACTCAATTTCTTTCTCATAGTTTTTACTTCTATAATCTACCAGTACTTGCATGTTATAGTCGTTAAATTCACTAGCTATTTTGATAATACCTTTAGTGAGGTATATTCTTTTTTTAGTTAAAAATTTATTAATTTCTGTAAGCTTAGATTGAAATTCTTTTTCTTTAGTTCCATCATAATAAGTAAGATTTTCAAGCAAAGAGTATAATTTTTCTTGATTTTCAATCCTACTTACTTCTTTGATGTTATGGCTATTAATTTCTTTTTCTTTATTCTTTAATTTAAATTTAAAATAAATATTTATCAGAGATAATAGTATATTTATCAAAGTGAAAATTATTAGTGCAATAATTAATTTATTATTGTCAGATATATCCTGATTAAATTGCTCGATTGTTTTTTGTATTACTCCTAAACTATTCATTAAAAAATTACTTGTAAAATTAAAGAGATTTAAATATAAGAAAAAAACGACGGATATATTAAGTTTTTATAAACAAAAAAAGCGACCAAATATTGGTCGCTTTTCATTAATTGTAAACTTCATCGTTTTTATCTTTAAAACGATATTCTAGATACGTGTAAGCATCTCTTGGTAATATTTTTACCCATTTCTTATGGTCTAAAAACCACTTAAAACGGATGGATGGAAATCCTTTTGTGAGATACGCCGCAATAAAAGGATGCGTGTTTAACGTAACTCCGTTGAAGCCATCTTTGGCTAAAATTCTTTCTAGATCAGTTGTAATTTTATCAACGAGAACAATTGGAGCTTCTACTTCGCTGCCACCACCATTAGGGTTTACTTCTCTCGTTTTAATATTTACTTCTGGTCGTACTCTTTGTCGTGTAATTTGTACCAAACCAAATTTACTAGGAGGTAATATTTTATGTTTCGCTCTGTCGTCTTTCATTTCTGTCTTCAAATGATCAAACAAAGTTCTTCGGTGTTCTGCATTGGTCATATCTATAAAGTCGATGACGATAATTCCTCCCATATCGCGCAATCGTAGTTGCCTTGCAATTTCTCGTGCGGCAATCATGTTGACTTCTAATGCAGTGTCCTCTTGTGTTTTGGCTTTGTTAGAACGGTTACCGCTGTTAACATCAACAACATGTAACGCTTCTGTGTGTTCTATTACTAAATAAGCGCCTTTACTCATGGAAACTGTCTTTCCAAAAGAGGTTTTAATTTGTCGTTCTACTCCATACTTTTCAAAAAGTGGAACTTTTGACTGGTACAATTTTACAATAGACTCTTTTTTTGGTGCAATCTTGTGCACGTATTCTTTAATCTCGTAATAAAGATCTTCATCATCTACTTGAATTCCTGTGAATGACTCGTTAAAAATATCTCTCAAAATTGAGGATGCTTTGTTCATTTCACTTAATACTTTCGATGGATGTTCAGCTTTATACAGTTTTTTACACATTGTTGACCATTTAGTCAACAAATTCTGTAAGTCTTGGTCCAATTCAGCTACTTTTTTGCCTTCAGCTACTGTACGTACAATAACGCCAAAACCTTTCGGTTTGATACTAAGTACCAAACGTTTTAACCGGTCTTTTTCTTCCTTACTCTCTATTTTTTGTGATATAGAAACACGCTCCGAAAAGGGAACAAGTACAATATATCGTCCAGCAATAGAAAGTTCAGAACTAATTCTAGGACCTTTGGTCGAAATTGGCTCCTTTACAATTTGAACTAATAATGATTGATTGGCTTTTATGGCATCCATGATGCTACCATTCTTATCTATATTTGGTTCAAAAGGAAAGTTTTTTAATGTATAATCTTTTAATTTACCTGTGCTTACACGTTTTATAAATTTCAATAAAGAAGGAAGTTGCGGTCCTAAATCGTGGTAATGTAAAAAGGCGTCTTTTTCGTAGCCTACGTTTACAAAAGCTGCATTTAGTCCTGAAACGGGTTTTCTTATTTTAGCAAGAAATACGTCTCCAACTGCAAAATCGTTGTTATCTTCTTCTTTATGTAACTCTATAAGTTTTCCATCCTTTAGCAAGGCAAAATCAACTTCAGAGGAATTGGATCTAATGATTAATTCTTTATTCACTCTGATTTAATTTTTATCCATACATAAATGTACAGATGGATTAAACAATTTTCAAAAGGTATTGTTTCTACCCAATAAAATATACATACACAAATGTAAGCACAAGACAGTAGTGCTTACGTTAGTATGCAATTTTTTTTCAAAGAACGTTTTTTGCTTTATACAAATTAATAATCTGTATAAAACAAAGAAGTAGTTTACTATAAACTACTTCTTCTTGTGGCGATTAGCTCTTCTTCTCTTCTTACGCTTATGCGTAGCCACCTTGTGTCTTTTTCTTTTTTTACCACTTGGCATAATGCTCTATAGTTTTTAATTAATAAATTATTCTTTAATTACTTTACTTCAACGTTGCTCTTTACGCCTTCAACAAAAACTTTTGCAGGTTTAAATGCAGGAATGTTGTGTGCTGGAATTTTAATTGTAGTGTTCTTAGAGATGTTTCTACCTGTTTTCTCCGCTCTTGTTTTGATGATAAAACTACCAAAACCTCTAAGGTAAACATTGTCTCCACTCTCTAAAGAATTCTTCACTTCTTCCATAAAAGTTTCTACAGTTGCCTGTACATCACCTTTTTCCATTCCTAATTTCTCTGAAATCTTTGCTACGATGTCCGCTTTCGTCATTTTAATATATTTTATTTATTTTTTATAAAAATTAAGGGTTGCAAATATATAATTAATTAGATAATATTTATATTCTAATTGATTAAAATTTAACGATATAAAGATATATTTTTGCTTATTATTCAATTTAATGAATTTTTCCAAAGAAATTATACAATGGTATTTCCAAAATAAGCGCGATTTACCTTGGCGAAAAACTAAAGATCCATATCGTATTTGGCTATCCGAAATTATGCTGCAACAAACGCGTGTAGCACAAGGACTGCCTTATTATGAGAAGTTTACGGAAGCATTTCCAACAGTGTACGATCTGGCGAAAGCCGAAGAATCATACGTGTTGAAACTCTGGCAAGGACTCGGTTATTATTCGCGTGCACGCAATCTACATTATACAGCAAAAGACATCGTAAATAATTATAATGGACAGTTTCCAGACAATTATAAGGCACTTTTGAAGCTAAAAGGTGTCGGAGATTACACAGCAAGTGCAATTGCTTCCATCTGTTTTGATGAAGTTGCGCCCGTAGTTGATGGAAATGTGTACAGAGTTTTGTCCAGATATTTTGATGTTGATACACCTATTAATAGTACTGAAGGAATAAAATTATTCAAAAAGTTAGCTTTTGAAGTCGTAGATCATGATGATCCTGCAAATTTTAATCAGGCAATTATGGAATTTGGCGCTGTACAATGCAAACCGCAAAGTCCATATTGTATTATATGTCCGTTTACTTCAAGTTGTGAAGGATTAAAAAATCAGCGTGTGCCAATGTTGCCAGTCAAGCTGAAAAAGACAAAGGTTAAAAACCGCTGGTTTAACTATTTGGTTGTCGTTTCAAACCAAGAACAAACAATTTTAGAAGAACGCAAAGGAAAAGGAATTTGGCAAGGATTGTATCAGTTTCCATTACTTGAAACGCCAAACGAACTTGAAAATATAGAAAATCATCGAGCTGAAATTCAAGAAATTACACAAACGAAAGACTTTTCTATTACACAATTCAATAAAAAAATAATTGTACACAAGCTGTCACATCAACATTTGCATACAACATTTTGGATCGTAGAAACTAGTAATACATTAAAAAACGGAATACCTTTGAACGAAATTAGAAAATATCCAGTACCAATTTTGATTGGAAACTTCATTGAAGCTTTCAATTTTTAATGGTTTTTTAGTACATTTGATTATACACATAAATTTAAGAATATGAGTGGAACACTAAATAAAGTAATGTTGATAGGGCACTTGGGTGATGAGGTAAAAATGCATTACTTTGAAGGTGGCGGTTGTATTGGGCGTTTTCCAATAGCAACCAATGATTCCTATACAAATAAACAAACAGGCGAACGCGTTGTAAATACGGATTGGCATAATGTTGTGGTTCGAAATAAAGCCGCAGAAATCTGTGAAAAATATTTAAGCAAAGGCGATAAAGTCTATGTAGAAGGTCGTTTGAAAAACAGACAATGGCAAGGTGAAGATGGAAATACACGTTATTCTACGGAAGTACAAGTAACAGACTTTACATTTTTGTCAACCAAGAAAGAATCACAATCAAATGCAGCAAACGCAAATACAGCAAATGCGTCTGCAAATACAAATGCAACTACGAATCATCAAGCTGCACAGCCAGCAAAACCACAACAGCCAGCGCCACAAGCTACACCTGTTGAAGAAGACGATGATCTACCATTTTAATCGAAGTTTAATTAACCATTGAAAGTTTGGATCCAGAACCCAGTATAATCATCTTTACAACAGCCTTTGATGGACTTGTTATTTTTAAGATTGTTTTTTTTGGTATCTTATTAATATGCTCTGCCTTAATTTCAGGAGCAGAAGTTGCGCTATTTTCTTTATCACAAACTGAGGTCAATGAAGCTGAGGAGTCTGATTCAGCACGTC
Source organism: Kordia sp. E (assembly GCF_056033805.1). NCBI lineage: Bacteria > Pseudomonadati > Bacteroidota > Flavobacteriia > Flavobacteriales > Flavobacteriaceae > Kordia > Kordia sp. E. The sequence goes on along the minus strand of NZ_JBRASR010000002.1, from coordinate 445,158 downwards.
TGCAATTAGTGGCAAAATTACTTCGAAAACCCAAAAGGTTATTAGCAACCATTTTAGTTGCCAATAACTTTATTAATATCACAACGGTTTTATTATTTGCTTCGATGAGCGATCTTTTCTTTGCAGGAATTACCACAGAATGGATCCGATTGGTTATTGAAATAGGAGTTGTTACCTTTTTAATTTTACTCTTTGGCGAAATTCTTCCAAAAGTATACGCCAGTCGTAACAAACAAAAGTTTTCGGCAATGATGGCATATCCGCTAAATTTTTTAGATAAGATTTTTAGACCTATTAGTGGTCCAATGAGTTTTGTATCTGGGATTATTCATAAAAGATTGGGGAAACAAGGGTCAAATCTTTCGGTTGACCAATTATCACAAGCATTAGAGTTAACTTCTGAAGACGAAACGACGAAGGAAGAACAGAAAATTTTACAAGGAATTGTTTCGTTTGGAAATACAGATACTAAACAAGTAATGCAGCCGCGAATGGATGTATTTGCGTTGAAAGAAGAGATGCCGTTTGAAGAAGTTTTGAGTGAAATTACCAAAAAAGGATATTCACGAATTCCTGTATATAAAGAGAGTTTGGATGAAATTTCAGGAATATTATATGTGAAAGATTTAATTCCACATATTGATGCCAAAAATTTTGCTTGGACGAAGTTATTGCGTGATGCATATTTTGTACCTGAAAATAAAAAACTAGACGATTTACTACGTGAATTTCAAGAGAAGAAAATTCACTTAGCTATTGTGGTTGATGAATATGGAGGAACTTCCGGATTGGTTTCATTGGAAGATGTAATTGAAGAAATTGTTGGAGATATTAGCGATGAATTTGATGATGAAGATTTAATCTATTCTAAAATTGATGATAAAAATTATGTCTTTGAAGGAAAAACCAATTTAAAAGATTTCTACAAAGTAATTGGATTAAGTGATACTTCTGATTTTGAGGCGCATAAAGGTGAGTCGGAAACTATAGCAGGTTTTGTGCTAGAAATATTTAGAGGCTTTCCAAAAGTAAAAGATAAAATAAACTTCGGTAATTATACGTTTACGGTAGAAGTGATTGATAAGAAACGATTGAAACAAGTAAAAGTAACGCTCAAATAATGAAGATAGTTAAGTATATAAGTATTATTTCGGTTCTTGGTATATTATTAATTTCTTGTGGAGGAGAAGTACTGCCAAAGCCAAAAGCATTTTTGAGTTTAGAATATCCAGAAGCAAATTATGCAAAAATGCAATTAGATTGCCCGTATACATTTGAAAAAAATCAAATTGCGACACTAGTTTCTAAGAAAAACTGTTGGGTAAATCTGGATTATCCTTCATTAAACGGAACATTGCATTTGTCATATATAGAAATTGATGGAAACTTAAATCAACTACTTGAAGATGTTCAAAAACTCACCTATGAACATGCTGTAAAAGCGGATGCAATTGAACCAACAGTGTATGCCAATAAAGATCAGAATGTGTATGGAATGGTATATGAAGTTGAAGGAAATGCAGCCTCACAAGCACAGTTTTATGTAACCGATAGTACAAAACATTTCTTAACAGGTTCGTTATACTTTAACGCAAAACCAAACTATGATTCTATATATCCAGCGGTAGTTTATATTAAAAAAGACATTCGCACGTTGATTGAATCATTAGAATGGAAGGACTAAATTTCTTGGATCGCCTTGCTTTAGTTTCTTAAATGACCAATAAAACAAAAAATCCCCAATCATTACAATTGAGGATTCTTTACGTAAACTTAGAGAATCTTATTTGAATGCATACTGCAATCCAAATGTTAGGGTTTCTTTATTTCGCAACTGAATTCCGTTCATATTTTGGAAGATAGGCATTGCCGCTTCAAATCCAAAACGTAGGTTTTTTAATGAACCTTTAAACGCGTATACATTGAAGCCAAGTCCAGCGTTTGCATAGGTCATTCCAGAATTTTGTGTGTCAGCCGTAATCACCATCATTGGATTTAATGCAGGATTAGTTCCTTCAATTCTGTCAATTGCACCAAGTTCTACTCTTCCAGAAAAACTTAACCATTTAGTCGCTGTAAAAGCTGCCCAGTTATTTAAACTGTAACGATTTCCAAGACGATAATCGTTGTCATTTTTTCCAAAACGTACAGTTGTTCTCGCTTGTGTTCCAAATGACCAATTATTCCATTGTTTCAAATATGTTAATGCAAACTCTCCATCAAACGTTCCGCTTCCAATTTGCATTAGATAAGGCAAAATAACTTCGTTTGGTGCAGAAGCTGGTGTAGCATCTTGTTCGTCAATACTTCCTGTTGGAATAGAAACACCAACTTGCGCATGTAATTGTTGTTTGTCTTTATTAAAGATTTTATACAATGCAGCAACTTTTGTGTCTCCAAAACCTGAAGTTTCTGTTGTAAATGTTCCGCCCATACGAGTTACATGATCCATTTCACTTGTTAGGTAATTCGTCATTACCAGAAGTGTAACTTTATCACTTGGAGCATACATTGCGCCCAACATGTGCATTTGCATTGGCATACGTGTCGGAGTAACCATGTATTGCGTTAATGCATCTGCAAAAGAAGTGTTTTCGCTTCCGCGATTTAGATCTTCCATGTTCATGTACATGTAGCGATAGCTAAACATTATTTCTCCTTTTCCATGTGTATGATCGCCCATTACTGAGATTGGCGCGTGTCCGTCAGGTCTGCTACCTGTCCATTTTGAAGTTGTGTCTTCAGTTTCTTGTGCGTATGTAAATGTTGCTACCAATAGGATGATAGCGTATATATAATTTTTCATCGATGTAATGATTTAATATATGCTGTTGCATATCTGTTTGATGTATTAAAACATGCAACAAAAATGTTTGATTTTAATTCATAGATATGTGCTTTTAGATCGTGTAGAAACCATCTAAAAACGTAAAAAATGTGTATGTTATGAATTGAAAGTTGGTGGATGAAAAACTAAATTCAAATATGAATACTTGTAGTGATTTTTGTATTGAAAGTTAGCTTCAGTATTGGTTTCAGAAGTATGAGTTGCTTCAAATACCGTAAATGTCATAATTCCAATTGGATATTCTTCCATAGCAATTGCGGGAAGATTTTTTTCCTTTTCAGCGGAAGCTTCTTTTAGTTGCTTTGCTAAGTAACATTTACCATTACATTCAAGTTCGGGCTTATCTTTATTAATACATAGAAATTCAGCAATGTAATCTTGATTGATCAAGTAGTTTGCTAAAGGCATTACTGGACGTAACATGGCAGTTACGTATAGTAAGATGAAGATATGTGCCCAAATAGTTCTCACGCGTGTAAAATCACTACAAAGTTAGCTTTGAAAGTTTATTTAATCAAGTAAAGACAACAAAAAAGCCATCAAAATTTGACGGCTTTTTGTAACTAGTATAGTATGTGTGTTTTATGCTTTTTTTGTGCAGCAATCTTTTTTGCAATCTTCAGCACAAGCCATCTTTTCAGCATCTTTTTTAGTACAACAATCTTTTTTGCAGTCAGCTTTACATGCTTTTTTCTCAGCATCTTGTTTTGCAAATGCTTCCACATTTTTCATGTCAGATATTTTATAATCTCCAGGAACTTTTGCAACTGTGCTAGTTAATGCATCAAAATCAACTTTAGCTTCGTTGTACTCAACCATTGCTAGTTTTTGCTCAAAGTCTACCGTTGCAGATTTTACACCTTCCATAGACGCTAATTTGCTTTCAATGCGCTTTGCACATCCAATAGCGCAAGTCATTCCGTCAATTTTAAATTCAGCTTTGTTATAATTCGCAGCTAAATCATTTGTGCTAACTTCTTTTTTTGCAGTTTCAGTTTGTGTATCAACTGTTATAGTTTCTGGTGTAGTGTTGTTTTTACAACTTACAACAGCAAGTGCCATTGCAAAAACGAATAGTATATTTTTCATGATGTGTTTATTTAGAAAACGTACTGAAAAATTCAGCATAGTTTTGACTTATAAGATTATTACAAAATTACACAATTATGGTCAAAATATTCAAAATAATTGTTGGACTTTTACACAGTAATTTTGAATTAACATTATGGATGCTGCAAAATTAAAGTGGGTTTACCTTGCGATGTTATCATTAATTTGGGGAAGTTCTTTCATTTTAATTGATCAGGCAATGAATGGATTGAGTTCTATTCAGGTAGGTGCGTTACGAATTGTAATTACTACAATTTTTTTGTTTTCGGTTGGTTTGAATAAAGTTAAACTCATCAAACGGCATCAATGGAAGTGGATTTTTTGGACAGCAATGGCTGGATCATTATTTCCTGTATTTCTGTTTGCAATTGCACAAGAACAATTGGACAGTTCGGTCGCAAGTATGCTGAATTCGCTAACACCTTTGAATACCATTGTTTTTGGAGTGTTGTTTTTTGGTGTTGTTGTTACAAAACGACAAGTTTTAGGCGTATTAATTGGTCTTGTTGGGGCTTTGATATTAGTTTTTGCAGGCGCAGATTTTAATCCGAGTCAAAACTATTGGTTTAGCTTTTTTGTACTGTTTGCTACTATTGGATATGGTTTGAATGTGAATATTATTAAGCGCTATTTAAATGATGTAAATGCACTTGCTATTGTAACAGGGAACTTTGTAATTATCATAATTCCAGCAGTAATTATTTTAGCGTATACAGGATTTTTAAATGATGTTATGCAGAGTGAAAAGATGCAAATAGCTATGGGTTATATTACAATTTTATCATTTTTTGGAACTGCTATTGCAAAAGTGATTTATAGTAGATTGGTTCAAATTTCAAGCCCAGTTTTTGCTTCTTCTGTAACGTATACAATGCCAGTTGTTGCTATTTTTTGGGGATTATTATTTGGAGAACGTTTAAGTGTGTATCAAGTATTAGGAGGAATTATTATTTTAACGGGCGTTTATTTAGTGAATAAACGCATTAAAACAACAGCTAAATAATTATACAAAAAAAGACCCTAAGAAAATCTTAGAGTCTTTTTAAATATATTTTAAAAATTGATTTTATTCAAAATCTGCTTTTGTTAAAGGTGCATTCACCTTTACAGATATTGTTGCAAATTCAATTTTTTGTCCAGCCATAGGAACTACCATTTCGTAAGGAAATTTAATTCCATCTACTTCTCTGTAATCTCCGTATGTTGTTTCTTGAGCAACTTCTTGTCCACCTGGACCTTTAGCCGTTTCAGATTTTTTCACTTTTAAACCAGAAGCAACACTATAATAGTTTGTTACTTTTTTTCCAGCAGCATTTTCAACAACAACAACATATGCATCTTTTCCTTCTACAGATTCGATACCTGTTAATGTTAATTTGCTATCAGTATAGTTTAATTCAGGGAATAAACCTTTTCTTGATTTCATTTCAGCTAACATTTCAGCAGGCATTTCACGTTTGTTACCTTGTTGTGACATGTATCCTTTTTCACCATCAAACGCTTGTTTGAAAACAGATCCCATACCTACCATACTTACATCTGTCATCATCATGTTAGGTGATTTTTGCTTTAATGTTGTTATCATGCTCATTCCTTGGAAAGAAGCTTCCATTTCTTGAACAGTTGTTGTTACAGCCATTAATTTATCTTTTCCACCAACTGCTTTGATATAGTTGTCAACTACACTTTGTGCAGTAACTCCAGCAGGAATTGGTTTTTTAAATTCTGGCTTCTTAGTTGATTCTCCGTATTGATCAAAGTATTTTACAGGAATCTTTTTTCCATCAAAAGTTAAGTTTTCTAAAGCATCCATAACTTCAGCACCTTTTCCAGTAACTACAATTTTAAGATTGTCTTTTAAGAAATACTTTTTAGCAGCTCTTAATACGTCTTCTTTTGTAACTGCTTCAATTTTTTCTAAATACGTTTCGTAAAAATCTTTTGGAAGATCTTCTGTGATGATATTTAATGCATAACTAGCAATTGTAGAAGGACGCTCAATTCCTGTTACGAATCTTCCAACATATTTAGCTTTTACATTTTTTAGTTCTTCATCAGAAACTAATTCTGTAGAAATCTTTTTAATTTCTTTTAAAATTTCAACAACTGCACTATCAGTTACAGCATTACGAACACTTGCAGAAGCTCTAAAACGAGATGCTGTTTTTCTGTTGTTTCCAATACTTGAATATGAACCGTATGTGAATTTTTTGTCTTCACGAAGGTTGTTGAATAAACGCGCTTCACCACCACCACCTAAGATATTGTTGGCGATTAAAACTGGGAAGTAGTCAGCGTCTTTCATTGTTAAGTTTACATTGTTTTGAACACTTAACTCAGACTGAACAGCATTCTCCATGTTAATGAAGTTTACTTCTGTAGCAGCAGGGTTTTTTGAAGTATTAAATTGATCAGCAACGATAGCACCTTTCTCCCATTTCTTGAAAAGCTTTTTTACTAATTTCTTAGCGTCTCTTGCTTTTACATCTCCAATGATAACTAAGTATGCATTTCCAGGCTTAAAGTACTTTTTGTAAAAATTATTTACATCAGCAAGTGTTACACTCTTTACAGATTCTTCAGTAACAAACTCTCCATATGGATGCTTTGCTCCATACGCTAATACTGATTCAACTCTTCTAGCGATTGCTTTTACGTCTTTCTTTTCAGATTTTAAGTTTTCAAGAATTTTAGCTCTTTCACTATCTAAATCTTCTTGTGTAAAATTAGGATTTAAAGCAGCATCTGCCATTAATTCCATCACTCTAGGAAAGTATTTTGAAAGTGAATTTGCGAAAGCACTTTGTGAACCAAAATTTAAAGAAGCTCCTAAGTAATCAACTTCTTCATTAAAGTCATCTTTAGAAATAGAAGTAGATCCAGTTCCTAATAATGTACTAACTAAACTACTAACTCCTGCTTTTTTACCTTCTACAATTAAAGGATTGTCTATTCGTAAAGTTGCAGAAACACGAGGCAATTTATTGTTTTCAACAATCATCACCGTTAATCCGTTTTTCAAAGTAAACGTTTCTGGTTTTCCAATGTTTACTTTTGGAGCTGGACCAGGTTTTGGTTGTTTAGATCTATCTATTTGTGCTTGCATTGTTAGCGAGGCTAAAAACAATACAAGAAGTGAATATATTTTTGTTTTCATGGTCTATCTTATTTTTTTTCTCCTGGTGTTTTCTCAGCTGGTAAATAATCTAATAACAAACGTTGGTTTGTTTTTAAATACTTGTTAGCAATTTTTCTAATTTCTTCTCTTGTAACTGATCTGTAAATGTCAATTTCTGTGTTGATTAAGTTTGTATCTCCATACAAAACATTATATCTCGCCAAAGAATTTGTAATTCCTTGTACACTTGAATTTGAATTTACAAAGTTGTTCTCAAATTTGTTTTGAAGTTTTTGGTAATCTTTTTCAGAAATTAATTCAGTTTGTAACTTTTTGATTTCATCGTCCATTTCAGCGACTAAATCTTCTAAAGTATTTTCACCTAATGGAAGTGCAAATAAAGCATATGTACCATAGTCTTCTTGACTAATATTTACAGCTTGTACAGCTAAAGCCATTTTCTTATCTTCAACCAAACGCTTATAAAGCTTAGAACTTTTTCCACTACTTAAGTATGAAGAAATCATATCTAAAACACGTGCATCTCTTGTTTTAAAAGAAGATGTTCTGTATGCAGCAATAATTGCAGGGATTTGAATGTTTTGATCGTATGCTTTTGCTTTGAATTCTTTTGTAATTGGATCTTCTTTCGGGAAGCTTCTTACGATATCTTTTCCTCTTGGAATTGCTCCGAAATAATCTTTGATCATTTTCTTAGCTTCAGCAGAATTAATATCTCCAGCAACAACTAATGTAGCATTGTTAGGAACATAATACTTTTTGTTAAAAGCCATAAACTCTTCTAAAGTTGCAGCATCTAAATGTGCCATCTTTCCAATAGTAGTTCCTTTATAAGGATGCTTTTTAAACATGTGTTTCTTGATTTCTTCAAGAATATGTCCGTATGGTTGATTGTCTACACGTTGTCTTTTTTCTTCCTTAACAACTTCATTTTGTGTGTCAACACCATCTTGATTAATAACAGGATGTAACATACGTTCAGATTCCATCCATAATCCTAATTCTAGGTTGTTTGAAGGGAAAACTTCGTAATAATACGTTCTGTCATCTGTAGTGTTTGCATTGTTGCTTCCTCCATTAGAAGAAACGATTTTGAACCATTGTCCGCGTTCTATATTTTTTGTTCCTTCAAAAAGAAGATGCTCGAAGAAATGAGCGAATCCTGTACGCTCTGGAGTTTCATCCTTAGCTCCTACATGATACATAACTGCTGTAGTCACAACAGGGGCAGAATTGTCTTGGTGAAGAATTACATGCAGACCATTGTCTAAATCATATTCTTCAAACTTAACTTCTTGTGCTTGGGAAGCGAATCCGAAAAGCAGTAATGAAGCTATTGAAAATAATCTTTTTTTCATTGCGTTTTTACTTTTTTACTTTAGTTATTTTGTATGAGACGCAAGTTCTATAAAAATGTTACACCATACAAGTAATAAAAGAAATTTAATAATATTTTGGCATCTTGGTGAATTTTTGTAAATTAAAGACTATCAGTTAATTACTAATCAAAAATATAGCCGAGCATGGAAAAGAAATCATTAAAATATGGAGGATTTATTGCATTGGGATTAATACTATACTTTTTAATAGTACGATTATTCGGAATACATGAGAATCCTTGGTTACGTTTATTAAATGGAGTTATTGTTGCATATGGTATTTACAAGGTGATAAAAGATTTAAAAGCAGAAAAAGGAGTTAAATTCAATTATTTTGAAGGTTTCAAGGTGGGAATTTTATCAGGTTTATTTGCGACTATAATTTTCACACTATTTATGGGAGTCTATATGTTTTATATTGATACAGCTTTCGCAGAAAAAATAATGACAATGGGACTAGGTAGTTATGCTGCCGAACCGGGTATTTTACTCTTCATAATACTCATAGAAGGTTTAGCCTCTTCAGTCGTTTTGAGCCTCTTATTTATGCAAAAATTTAAGCCAAGTTGGAATATATCTTAGAAAGTAGTGTAGAAGTGTTTGTAGATTAATTAATTAGATGTATATTTGCGTCCATTTTTTGGACAAAATTAATAAATAAACGATACGCTATGTATGCAATTGTAGAGATGGCAGGGCAGCAATTTAAAGTTGCGAAAGACCAAAAAGTATTTGTTCACCGTTTGGCAGTAGAAGAAGGAAAGAAAGTTACTTTCGATAATGTTCTTTTACTAGATGACAACGGGCAAGTTACGATTGGCGCCCCAGCTATAAACGGAGCCGCAGTAGAGGCCAAAGTTTTAAAACACCTTAAAGGTGATAAAGTAATTGTTTTTAAGAAGAAAAGACGTAAAGGTTACCGTGTTAAGAATGGTCACCGTCAGTCTTTAACAGAAATTGTTATTGAAAACATTGTAGCTTCAGGAGCTAAGAAAGCTGCTCCAAAGAAAGAAGCCGCTAAAAAAGAAGTTGCTAAACCAGCCGCAAAGCCTGCAGCTAAAAAAGCAACAACAGCTAAAGCTGATGATTTAAAGAAGATTGAAGGAATTGGTCCTAAAATCGCATCTACTTTAGTAGAAGCTGGAATTGCAACTTTTGCTGAATTAGCAAAAACAGAACCAGCTAAAATTTCTGAAATTATCGCAGCTGTTCGTGGAAAACACGTTACAGATACTTGGCCAGCACAAGCTCAATTAGCTGCTGATGGTAAGTGGGATGAATTAAAGAAATGGCAAGACGAATTAGATGGTGGTAAAGCGTAATTGCATTATTACTTAAGTATAACAAAATAAAACCTTACTAAAATGGCTCACAAAAAAGGAGTTGGTAGTTCGAAAAACGGTAGAGAATCAGAATCGAAACGCTTAGGTGTTAAGATTTTTGGTGGACAAGCGGCAATCGCTGGTAACATACTCGTTAGACAAAGAGGTACTACTCACAATCCAGGAGAAAATGTATATATGGGAAAAGACCATACATTACATGCAAAAGTAGACGGTCTTGTGAAATTCACAAAGAAAGCTAACAATAGATCTTACGTGTCAATCGAAGCATTCGAAGCATAATTAAGATTTAACAATATAAAAAAGCCTGAACATTTAGTTGTTCAGGCTTTTTTTATGGAAAGAGATTTGCTATTCTACAAATCCTTTTTTCTTTAATAATGGTCCAATTTCTGGTTCAGCTCCACGGAATCCTTTGTATAGTTCCATTCCAGGTTGCGATCCGCCCATACTAAGCATTTTACGGTAACGTTTAGCTGTTTCTGGATCAAAGATGTTTCCAGTATCTTTAAATGTTTGAAAAGCATCTGCATCCAATACTTCTGACCATAAGTAACTGTAATATCCAGAAGAATATCCTGTGGCACTTGAAAAAATATGTCCAAAGTATGTATTTCTATAGCGTGGAATGATTTCGTCAATTAAGCCCAGCTTATCCATAGCTTCTTTTTCAAAAGCATTTGCATCTGTTGGTATGTTTTCCGTTTTTGCATGCCAAGCCATATCTAAATATGCAGCAGCCATATATTCAACCGTAGCAAAACCACCATTGAAAGAATTTGCATCTTTCATTTTCTTAATCATGCTATCAGGAATTACTTCTCCAGTTTTATAATGTTTGGCAAATAAGCGTAATACTTGAGGTTCACTCATCCAATTTTCCATTACTTGCGATGGGAATTCTACAAAATCTCTTGGTACGTTTGTTCCAGATAATGATTCATATTTTACATTAGAGAATAATCCGTGTAATGCATGACCAAATTCATGGAATAAAGTCTCTGCTTCTGTGAACGATAGTAACGAAGGTGAATCTCCAGAAGGAGCAGGATAGTTGAAGTTATTTGTTACAATTGGAGTTACCATTCCATCTACGTTCATTTGACTACGTAAAGCATTCATCCAAGCGCCACCACGTTTACTTTCACGAGCGAAGAAATCCATGTATATTATTCCTAAGTGTGAACCATCTGCTTCTAATACTTTAAAGACTTGCTGATCTTCATGCCATTTTGGAACATCGTTCATTTCTTTAAAGGTTAATCCAAATAGTTGATTTGCCAATGCAAAAACACCATCTCTAACAGCATTTACTTCAAAATACGGACGCGTTTGTTCTTCATCAAAATTGTAACGTTCTTTTCTAACTTTTTCTACATAATGCCTCCAATCGCTTCCTGCAAAATTCCCAGTGACACCTTCACTCGCCATTTTTTTAGCCAATGCTTCGCGTTCTGTTTTTGCCATAGCTAATGCAGAAGGCCATAATTTTTCCATAAAACCAAATACAGCTTCTGGTGTTTCAGCCATATTATCTGAAAGAATATACGCTGCATGGGATTCGTATCCTAAGAGCTTTGCTTTTTCTAAACGCAAAGAAGCCATTTCAATTAAAATTGCTTTGTTGTCGTTTTCATTATCATTGTTGGCGCGCATAGCATATCCATCAAATAATGCTTTACGAGCATCTCTGTTTGGAGATGATTGTAAAAAAGGATTGATGCTTGGACGTTGTAATGTAAACGACCAGCCATCTTTATGACCTCTTTTTTTAGCTTCTGCTGCTGCTAAAGCCACTAAGCTTTCTGGAAGATTTCCTAAATCTTTTTTATCTTTAGTATGATATTCAAAAGCGTTGGTTTCATCTAATAAATTTTCACCAAAATCACCACCAAGTCCAGCTAACCTTTCATTAATCTCGCGTAAGCGATTTTGTGCTTTACCTTGTAAATTAATTCCAGAACGCACAAATCGTTTGTGTGTTTCTTCTAACAAGCGTGTTTCTTCAGGTGAAAGATTGAGACTTTCTTTTTGATCATATACAACTTTTACACGCTTGAATAAGTCTGCATTTAAGTTAATGAAATCAGTATGCGTGGCAACTGAAGGTGTAATTTCTTTAGCGGCTATTTTTAAAATACTATCTGTATTAGCTCCATTTACAGCATAAAATACACGTTGTAATCTGTTTAAGTTTACTCCGCTAAATTCTAGTGCTTCAATGGTATTTTGAAATGTTGGAGCTTCTGTGTTTTCCGTAATCCCTTTGATTTCTTGTTTGTTTTCTTCTAAAGCAATTCTAAAAGCAGGTAAGTAGTCACTACTTTTTATTTTGTCGAAAGGAGGCACGCCAAAAGGTGTGTTCCATTCGGTTAATAAAGGATTATCGGTCATAGATGTATCTGATTTTTTTTCGGGTGTAGCATCTTTGCAGGAAGCAAATAGTAGAATGCTACTCATAATGGCTATTGAGGTACGTTTCATTTGTATAAAAAATTAGAACAACAAGATACTGTTTTTGCGTTAAAATGATCACATCTTCTATGATCTTAACATTGTGAGAAAGTCGCATAAGTATAGAAAATTATATGATCTTTAGCTTTTAAACATTGTATAACTCCCCTAAACCTAATATATATTTATGAAAAAAGAGATTTCCTTTTTTCTGTTTCATTGTGAGATAGAGAAAAAATTGAGCCCTAAAACATTGAAAGCATACAAAGCTGATTTGCGACAGTTTGACGAATTCCTGAATAAAGAAGATATTACAACAATTACGAAAGAGGATTTGAAATTGTATTTACAGCTGTTGTCTACATATGCTTCAAGAACCATGAAGCGGAAAGTAGCCACATTAAAAACATTTTTTTCTTTTTTAGAGTTTGAAGAATCTATTGAAACGAATCCATTTCATAAAGTTCGTATAAAAATAAAGTTGGATAAGTTATTGCCAAAAGTGTTATCAATTATTGAGATCAATGCTATTTTGAAGCAAGCATATTTATGTAGAAATGATATTAATCAAAAAAAATCGTATCAGTATAAAGAAGTCATTCGTGATATTGCTGTTTTAGAATTGTTGTTAGCAACAGGAATTAGAGTTTCTGAATTGTGTGGTTTGAAAAAGGAAAGTATAGGTGCAAACTTTGAAACCATTCGGATTTTAGGAAAAGGAAATAAAGAGCGAAATATTCCAATTACCAATAAAGCAACTAGAAAAGCCTTGCAGAATAATTATTCATCATTTCAGCCAATAATTGATGCGTCTTGTTTTTTCTTTATCAACAGATTTGGAAATGGATTATCGACACAGTCAGTTCGGAATTTGGTGAAGAAATATACTATGAAGGCTAATATTCATAGAAATATCACACCACATGTTTTTCGACACTCGTTCGCGACTTTGTTATTAGAGGAAGATGTTGATATTAGATATATTCAACATTTTTTAGGACATAGCTCTATTAATGTGACACAAATGTATGCGCATGTCAATGAGAAGAAAAAAACGGAATTATTAACGATTAAGAATCCAAGAAATTTAGTGCGTTTTTGATGAGTTTGGTTATTTGAATGATGGATAACTAATTATTATGGCCATATGAAAATTTGCTTACATACACTTTACACAATAAATAAAAATTATATTGGAGGAGTAGAGAGATTTATGGTTAAGTATGCAAAAGAAATGAAAACTCTTGGTCATGATGTTTTTATCGTATGCTCTAGTTTAAATAAAGAAATTAATATTGAAGGAATAAAAGTATTTGGAATAGTTCCTGAAAAGTATATCGATAGTTATAAACTCTATAATTCAAGCTCAAACTTTATTTCAAAAGAGATTTTAAATGATGAATGTTCAATAGAGAAATTACAAGAGCTTTCTAATTATTGCCTTGCTCAAATTGCAAATATAGAGGCAGATATATTTCACTTTAATTCTTTTGTCTCAAATCTATACATTCCTACTAACAAAAAATATTTTGTAACTAATCATGAAAATGAAAAAGAGTATGATAGCAAATGGGGAGATGGTTTTTTTAATTTTATGAGTAATCTGATAAAAAATAAAAAAACGTGTTTACACAAATATGATAATCTTTATGTTCCATCAATTTATTACTCAGAAGTTTTTAGTGAGTTGTTTGATTTACAAGTTAGCAATATTAAATTAGGTATTCATTTAGAAGATTTCCAAATATTAAATAAAAAACACAAAGATGAAGGAGGAAAAATAAAATTATTATTTCCATCAAGATTTAGAATGACTCAAAAAGGACATATAATAGCTTTAAAGGCTTGTAGCATCCTAAAAAAGAAGAATGTCAATTTTGAAATAATCTTCACTGGAGTTAAAGAGCACTACAAGAATGAAGTTAGTTTCTTTTTAGAAAAAGTTAATTCTTATAATTTGATAAAAGAGGTGAAAATAAAAAATTATGTTGATATTAGAGAAGCTTATGAACAATGTGATATAGTAATTTCAGCAGAAAGGTTTTGCTCCTATGGCTTATCAATTTCAGAATCATTATCTCTAGGGATTCCTACTTTTTTAAGTGAAATACCTACTTATCAAGAGATTGCTACAAATTACTCGCATGCATATTTTTTTGAATCTGAAGATTCTAAATCATTAGCTAAAGCTATAATTGAGTTTATTTCTTTCAGAGAAAATAAAAAAAAGAATGAAGAAATGATTAGGTTTAGAGTTAATAATGACTTGAGAGAATGTGCAAAGAAATATAGTAAATCATACTATCTAGCTATTTAATAATCATCCAAAATCATGCTTTTTCTTCTTAGAAAATATTTAATATTTTTAACCCATGTTCTTTTTATAAATTTAAAAACAGGAATTTCTTTTTCATTCAAAAAGATTTCAAAATCAATACTCCTAGGAAACTCATTTGCTGGGCAAACAAATAGTCTTCCTTTGTAATTTTTAAGTCTGCATCTCAATCTTATTTTTCTCCAACCTTTTTCTGAGGGAAATATAAGATACCAATATTTATTTTTATGATGATATTGTATCCTGCATATATTTAAACTTCTTACCATTCCTGGATTTATATTCAATTCATCAGGATTTCCATGATGAGCCCAACATAAAGATGAACATTTCATATCTGTATATTTAGAAGGAGTAGTTAACTGGGACCTTGGATATTCTAAATCAACATTTTCATGCTTGTATCTTGGTAATTGTTCATCGGTTAGTGCTTCATTTTGCTCCATTAAATCCATTTTATTCAAATTGAATATTGTTATGCATCCAATACAATTTTCTGCGCAAGTCCTTCCAGTAT
This sequence comes from Kordia sp. E, assembly GCF_056033805.1. Classification (NCBI taxonomy): domain Bacteria; kingdom Pseudomonadati; phylum Bacteroidota; class Flavobacteriia; order Flavobacteriales; family Flavobacteriaceae; genus Kordia; species Kordia sp. E. Next base: position 430,033 of record NZ_JBRASR010000002.1, on the reverse strand, counting down.
TAGCCACAAATATTGACCAGAATGCTCCATCTTCATTTCTTAAAATATTGATATTTCTAAATTTAATCCATACGTTTGGCTTATAAAGAAATCTATTTAGTTCATTACCAAGAAGAGTTCCTATAAAAAGCCCTATAAGAGCTACAATTAAGTCATGCATATGGCCATAATAATTAGTTATCCTTTATTCAAATATAATGAATATTTTACTATCGACTAAATAAAGATAAAACTTACGGTTTCCCGTAAACTATACAGCGAAATACGAATTGTTGTATTAAGACGTTTTAAAAGTATACTTTTTTGAAATCCGAATTTTATGAAATATTTTTTAACCCTTTTATTTTTTTGCACAAGTCTTTCTGTTTTCAGTCAGAAGAAAATTCATGTGTTTGTGGCGTTGTGTGATAATGTGAATCAAGGAATTGTTCCAGTTTCAAAATCATTGGGAAATGGTCAGAATCCACGAACTAATTTATATTGGGGCGCATTATATGGTGTGAAAACACATTTTAAACGTAGTAAGGATTGGGAGTTTATAAAAACGATTCCTTCAAATAATCCAAAAATTTTAGAGCGAATTCTATTTAAACATAAAACATCAAATACATATTTGTTAGCGGATGCATATGATGGGAAATATATCAAACAAACTACGATAGATTTTCTACAAGCGAGTAGCGGTTCATATTCAGAAGAAATTACTGTGAAAGATCAAAAGCTCAATTTTGGAGGTAATTCAGACTTGTTAGCATATGTTGGTCATGATGGTTTAATGGAATTTAATTTAGACATTAAATTGAAACCAAAAAATACAAAGAAGCGTGACGCAATTATGCTTGCATGTATTAGTAAAGATTATTTTAAACCTTATTTGGAAAAAACAGGCGCAAATCCGTTAGTTTGGACAACAGGATTAATGGCGCCAGAAGCATATACCTTAAAATGGGCATTAGATGGCTGGATTTTAAATGAAACTGATGCTGATATTAGAGAACGCGCAGCAAAAGCATATCATAAGTATCAAAAATGTGGTATGCGTGGCGCAAGAAGACTTTTAGTAACAGGATATTAAAGTACCTCCTTTCATAGAAAGAAGCGTTTTTGTTGTAGTAATTACTATTCTAAATTCAATTATTGACAGGCATTGAAATTTGGTAGTGAAAAGTCATAAGTAAGGTACCCAATTAGAAAAAGAGAAGTGTTGCATGCATGATGCAAAAAGGTTTTTAACTACTGAATATTATAGTAAGAATATAAAAAAACTCTTTCCTCAAAAGAGAAAAGAGTTTCCTTGAATGTTACCAAGTTGGAGCCCAAACGTCCCAACATTCCATGCACTCTGTCTTTGGTAATGATAACCAAGCTGGAGCATCAGCAGGTCTTACAGGTTCATTTCCTCCATTGTTAGGAGCAGCACCACCATTTACACTTTCCAAATTAGAAATAACATTTTTCTTTAATGTTAACTTGTTTACGATCTTTTTTTTCATAATATAAAAGTTTTATAATTTATATATCGTCAAGTTCTAATTATATTATTTTGTTACCCAGTTAGTGAAAAAAATAAAAAGCACTTTGCTTATACGAGGCAAAATGCTTTAGTTACTACTAGTATTTATTTTTGTCAGTAGCACGTTCATAATATCATGAGCAATACTACTATGTTTATCAGTTTCCAACTTTTTAATAGGTAACGACAAATACGAGAAAAAATTCATTTTAATTGTTTCATAATCATCGTTTTTTTAATTAATAATTATGCTGGAATTAAAATGAATTTTCTTTTTTACAACAACTTAATCTTTTGGTGGATAGATTGAAGATGCTGTTTTAGGTTACGTCTAATCTTGTCCTCCGGTTACTGATTCATCATTTCTACCACTTCCACTACAACTTTTTACGCCTGCTGTAGACGTAGGAATAAAGTCATCATCTGTTGTGCCTTGTGAAGGAGAGTTACAAGGGTTGGTTGCTCCTCCGTAAATGCTATGAAAGTTGGCAATTTTTGACTTTCTTAACTGCAATACAATTGATTTTTTTTTCATAATAAAATTTTTAATGTTAATGAGTGCAACATAAATGATATTACTAGAATTTCATAATGCAACAACCTTCAGTTTATGAATTAGCGGTTATATTTTTTATAAAATAAGAAGGATAAATTCCTGTATGTTGTTTGAATGCTCTAGAAAATGAACCTTCACTTTTAAAGCCTAATTCTTCAGCAATTCCTTTTATACTGTATGAACGGAAAACCTTATCATTTTTAATGCGTTGCAATGCATAATTGATCCTTAATTCAGTGATATAATTTATAAAAGTTTTTCCTTTATGTTCATTAATTATTTTGGATAAATAACTTGTATTTGTGTTTAATTTTTTAGCCACAAAACTTAAACTAGTTTTTGAATTTAAAAATTCACTCTTATTTTCAAACTTTTCTAAACTTTTTAATAATGTCAAGACTTTATCATTGGAAATCGTATTTGTATTTATTGTTTTTTGTTGATTTACTTTGACTTGTATTTGTTGTGTTTCTAAGGTGTTGATATGCGTTAAAAGTTTTGTGAATTTTTTCTTGTTAGCACGTTTGTTTTTAATAAATAGACCTATGAAAATAATCAAAGAAACAAATAAAAAGCTTCCTGCTATTTTTAAAATATTATTACTTTTTTGTTCTTCATATGTAACATCTTGAAGCCTTTTAATTTCCTCTTTAAAATTTGCGATTTCATATTTATCTTTTATCTTTTTAGAAACAATCATTTTAACATGATCATTTTTTTCATATGAAGAAGAGCCTAATTCAAAGTTTTCGAGTGCCTTATCTTGTTGGTTGGTTTTATCATAACATTTGGCAAGTAATGTGAAAATTTCTAAAATTTCAAAATGCTGATAGCCTTTATTAGTATGTAATACTTTTGCTTTTTCTAATACAGTTATAGCTTCATTATACTTATTTTGTTCAAATAAAATTTTCCCTTTTAATCGATAAATAATAAATAAATTCCCTTTTTTTCTTAAATGAGATACTATAATGCTATCCGCTGTATGAAATGAATTCAACGCTTTTTCATATTGTTTTTGATAATATTCAATTTTTCCTTTATACATATAATGATAGCTTAAAGCATCTATGTCATTATTTTGTTCCGCCAATTCTTTTGCTTTATTATTATAAAAAGCAGCTTTTTCAGGATCAAGTTCTATGTGTGTTGCTGTGAGAGATATTAAAGTATTTAAGTGAAAAAATTTATTATATAGTGAAGAATTAGATTCTAATTGGTTCAAATTATGTAAGAAAATAGGAATCGCTTCCTCTACATTACCTATTTCTTCTTTTATAATAGCAATATTATGATTAGATCGCATTTGTTGAAGCGTATCATTAGTCTGCTTAGCAATAGAATCAACTTTTAAATGATACGAGATGGAATTATCATAATCACCAATATTGCGATAAATATTTCCTTTTGCTTTATAAGCATATAATAATTTTTCCTTTTCTTTAAATTTTTTACAATAGGAAATACAAGTATCTATATACTTTAGCGCTAACGTATAATTTTCATTGTAATTTTCTAGATACCCTAAAAGGATATAAGATTGTGCTATTTCAGAACGATTTTTATCTAAAATAGCTTTTTTAAAGTAACTGTCGGCGTATGTTTTTGCAAGGATAGAATTCTTATTTCGTTCAGAATAATAGTTTTTTCTTAATTGTTTATATGTCAGTTGTAGTAAAGAGTCTTGTTGTGCATATGTAAAAGAAATACATAGAAATATAGTACAGCTTAAAAAACGTTTGAAGATATTCATTGCGCAAAGTTTTATTTTTTAGAGGAAAATATCGCTTGATATAAACAAGTAATATGAATTACTAATTGTTACCCGAATATAACAAAAAAAGAAAGCGAATTACTACAGAACGAATTCTTCGGTCAATAAATTGCACAAAAAAAGGTCTTAAATTGTATATGCTATTGTTATTAAAGCAGAACCTTTCACAAGTAGCAAAAATCATCGTTTCACACGAACGCACGACCAATTTTAAAAAGTAGTTGGATATATAAACTAAAAATTCAGTCATGATTATAAAAAACTTACAATCATGACTGAACAGAAATTCACTATTACTTACGTTAAAAAAAGTAATAGTTTATCTTGGATCTTCTATTGGTGCACAGACCACATAACAAGAGCGACCATGGCAAGTATACGGAAGACCACTAGCACCACCTTTTACTTCATTTATATTAAAATTGGAAATTAAAACTTTGCTAATATTTAACGATTTAAGATTCTTTTTTTTCATAATTATATAGTTCTTAGGTTTAATTAATTATTTGAAATGATCATGCAAAACAGTAGTAGTAAAAGAAAAGTTCTATACACCAGAAGGACGTTCACATAGGTTTTGGCATGTAACATAATACTTCCTTGTAAGCTCACAAGTTTTTCCAGAAACGCCACCTATGATTGTGCTAGTTTCTAGACTAGAAATGCTTTTTTTGTTTAAGTTAAGTTTCATTTTTGTTTTCTTCATAATTGTTAATTTTTAGGTTATTTAATGACATGAAGTTAGAATGAATCTTAAGTAGAAACAATGAAAGTAGCGTTCGTTTTATAAAATAGCTGCGTGATTTTTTATAAACGTACAACCAGTTTTAAGAACTGGTTAGCTATATAAGTTAAAAAGCCATTACCAAAACTATAAAATTTTGATAATGGCTTTTAATTGAAATTAAAGAGTCATATTCCTAATGATCACATACAAAAACAGTATTGCCAGAAGGGCAATCTCCCCAAGTGTGCGGAACAGGGCATAGTGTATAGCATGTTTTGTAATATTTATTTGTGAAATCACAAGTCCTTCCAGAAACACCACCGATGATCTCGTTAGTTTCTAAATTAGAAATACTTTTTTTGTTTAAGCTAAGTTTGATTTTTGATTTTTTCATGATCGTAATAGTTAATTTAAGATTTATTTTAAGGAGTTTAACAACAATGAGAATATGGAAGACTCATCCATTCTTTTTCTTTACTTGGCGGATAGCTTCCGTGCTGAGAACCCAATCCTCCATTTATCCAAGCAGTGTTAAACCTTGAAATTGATCTCTTGCTTAACGATAAATTTTTTACATTTCTTTTTTTCATAATAGTAAAGTTTAATTTAGATTAATTAACATCCAACATTTGACCAAGCTTTGTCAGCACTTGCTGCCCAACAATTACAATCAGTATGAGGTAAAGAAATCCACCCTAAACCGCCTTTTGCTTTATCTAAATTAGAAACTACTGTTTTTTTTAATTTCACTTTTGTTACATTCTTTTTTTTCATAATCGTAGAGTTTTTAAAATTAATTAATGACATGAAATTAGAATGGAATTTTGGTCAAAACAATTTATGTAAGATTCATTTTATAAAAAAGAGGTGTAATTATTTCACTATCCAAGATCTGCTTGTGCATCATTAGCTTTTAAGCTGTCAGGGCGCGTGGTTACTGTATGTAAACAAAGTGGAGGTTTAGAACAACAGCTTGTAGCTTCACTTACATTTGGACCAGCTCCGCCAGTAATCACAAGATTTGCGATGTTGACTTTTCGGAGTTTTAAAGAAATTGAAGTAAATTCTTGTTTTTTCATAATAAAAATGAGTTTATGTAAAATTGAACTTAAAGATAGATATTGCCTAGGCTTGAAGGAAAAAAGCTCGCATTCATTTTATAAAATAGATGCTAGATTTTTGATAAAAAAGGAAGGGTAAATTCCTGTTTGCTTTTTAAACGCTCTTGAAAATGCACCTTCGCTCTTAAAGCCTAATTCCTTTGCAATTGCTTTCACACTATAAGATCGTAATACTTTATCGTTGTTTAATTGATTTAAAGCATGATTAATTCTCAATTTTGTGATGTAATTTTTAAAAGTAACGCCTTTGTGAGTATTTATTATTTCTGATAAATAAGAAGTATTTGTATTCAATTTTTTTGCAACAGTGACTAATGTGGTATTTTGATGTAGAAATGAATTAGAGTGTTCAAATTTTTCGAGTCCAATAAGGATTTTAGTAATCTTTTCATCTGAAATTTGAAACTTATTTGCTGATTCAGATGCTGTGTTTTTTGTAGAATCAATAGCGAGTTGTTTCACCAATTGATCAAATTTTATTTTATTAAGACGTTGTTGCTTTCTATACACAAAAAGTAAAACTGCAAATGCTGTAAATAAACCGATGCATATAATGACTAACGAAGTGTTTTGATTCTCTTTTTGTTTCGATTTCACTTTTAATGAAGAAATTTTACCTTCAAGTGTTTTTTTATCATATTCTTTTAAAATAGTATATCTAATCACTTTTTGAATGGTATCCGTATATGAAAACTCATGTGCCAGGCGATAGTTTTTTAATGCTTTTTCAGTATCACCAATTTGTTCGTAACTATTTGCTAACAACGAAAGTACTTCTCTATATTCAAAATCATCAAATGCAACTTCTTTTTGCAAGGACTTTATCGCTTCAAACGCAGTAATAGCTTCTGGAAATTGTTCTGTTTCGTAATATACTTTCCCGCGAAAGCGATATACAGGATATAAGCTTCTTTTCGTGCCTAACAAAGAAATTAAGCTATCAGCTTTGTGTAAAACAACTAAGGCGTTATCATATTTCTTTCTCTTATAATCAACAATTCCTTGTAATGAAAAATAATAACTCAGTGCATCTGTATCATTCTGTTCAATACTGATTTTTTTCAGTTCAGGTAAGCAATCCGCAGCTTTATTTATATCAAAATATGTATAGGCAGAACACAAACCAATTAGCATATTTAAATATAATGTGTAGTAGTTTTTTTCTTCTATTATAGGCTTAATAAGTTCTTTGTTTTTTAGAAATAAAATTGCTGCGCCTTCATGATCATCCATGATATTTTTGATACTACCAATACTATGATTTGAATAAATTTGATAACGAATATTTTGTGTTTTTCTCGCTAAAGAATCTAATTTTAAGAAGTATGTAGTTGCATCTGTATATTTTCCGAAGGTGTAATATGTTTTTCCTTTTTGACTTAATGCTTTTATGAGTAATGTGTCATTTTTTTGTTTATTAGCATAGAGGATACAACGATTAATATACTTCAGTGAAGTATCCATATCGCCAAAATAATTTTCGGAAGAAGCTTTCAATAGTAAAGCGAAGTGTTCTTCGAGTGTATTTTGTTCTTTTTTTGCTTTCGCGAATAACGCTTCTGCATAATCTTTTGCCAATTTAGGATTTGTATATTCTAAATTTTTATACTGATTTTTAAGTGTATCGTACGGTTTTTGAATCAATGAATAAGATTCTTGCGCAGTGATGCTTCCAAAAAAACTGCTAATAAAAAGTAAACAAATATAACAACGCAAGTTCATGAGATAACAAATATTAGAAATAAGAAAGCTCTATATGATAGTTACTTAATAAAACTACTGTTACCCAAGATAAGAAAAAATAAAACCCTTTATCATTTGATAAAGGGTTTTGATGCTTTTGCTAAAGCATTGCATTTAATGACTAATTTCCTTTAGGATCTTGACAGGTTTCCGTATGTATACAAAAGAAGTCTGTATATTGACATTCGTTTATAGAGCACCTGTTTGGAAATGAAACACACGTTCTTTGTAACGTATCTACACGTCCTCCAACCATTTTAGCGCTATCTAGATTAGATACCTTCGATTTGTTAAATTTCAATTTTGTGTTGAATTCTTTTTTTTTCATAATTGTGAAGATTTTAAATGTGTTAATAATGAGTTGAAAGTAATATGGATTTTTCCGTTACACAATGTTTACAATCTTCGGTTTAAGAATTATACACAGCTATATGTCTAACAATCAATTAGCGATTGTGTCTGTGATATTGAGTTCGCTTCTGAAGTGCTAATTGTCGTAGGACAGCACTTTGTTTCGCAGGTATAACACGTTGTATCAGGTACGGCTGTATTAGCGCATGAGTCTATTAAACGTGAATGATGGAGTACAGGATCATACTTTCCACCATTAACAATATTTAGGTTTGCAATTTTTACTCTTTTTAATTCAAGTGTGAATGATTTCTTGTTCATAAAATAGATATTTTTTAATATTAATTTTATGTAACATTATACTATATATTTTGCACTTTATAATTGTAGTGTGTTCAATTTAAGAATCAGACGCTATATTCTTTATAAAATAAGATGGGTAAATTCCGGTCTGTTTTTTGAAAGCTCTTGCAAATGGCCCTTGGCTTTTAAAACCTGATTCTTCGGCGATTCCTTTGATACTATATGACCTAAAAACTTTATCGTTTTTAATACGTTGCAACGCATAATTAACTCGTAAATATGTGATGTAATTTATAAAAGTTTGTTGCTTATAATCATTAACTGTATTAGATAAATATTTAGTATTGGTATTTAATTTTTTTGCTACAGTTACTAAGCTTGTTTTTGGATTTAGGAATTCTTTTTTAGCTTCAAACTTCTCTAAAGCTTTTAATATTCGTAACGTATTGGCATCAGGTATTTTTTGTGTGATACTTTTTTTAATAGCAACGGTTGTATTATTCTCTTTGCTTTTGTCTTCAAGCTTTTCAATATGTCTTAACAAATTAGAAAGCTTAACTTTATTTCTTTTTTTTAATCGATAATATCTAATAATCAACACTATTAAACCTATAAATAATATAGCTCCAATATAGGTTAATATTGTACTATATAGTTGTTGTTTTTTTGATGCTGAAGTAAGAATTTTGATTTGAGATTTAAAATTCTCAATGTCGTATTTTTCTTTAAGTAAAGTATAAATGTTTGTTTTGGTGAGGTCATTTTTTTTACTCAATTCACGTGCTAACTTATAATTTTCTTCTGCCTGATCTAAAAGGTTTACTTTTTTATAACTATCCACTAAAAGCCAGTGTAAATCAAGTAACTCTAAATGGCGAAACTTTTTTTGATCCTTAATATCTTTTGCCTTTTTGGCGGTAGTGATTGCTTTTTCAAATTCTTGTAACTCATAATAACATTTGGCTTGATATCGATATACGGTAAATAGATTTCTTTCATACGCCAATGCTTTAAATATATCTTCTGAAGTATTAAAAAATTGCAATGCTTGTGTATAAATTTTCTGTTTAAATGCTATTTTGCCTTTAAACATAAAGTGATATCCTAACGCAATTTTATTATCATTTTCGTCTGCTATTTCTTTAATTTTATTGGTATATACGATTCCTTTTTCTAAATCAAAATTAACATACGCAGCAGCCAAAGCAATTATTGTATTTGTGTAACGTATATTATCATTGTTTTTAGGGGAATTTGAAATGACCTCTAAATTTTCTAAAAAAATTTTAACGGCATCTTCATGATTCCCAAGCTCATTTTTCATGAGCCCAATTACTTGTTTTGAATCAATCAGAAGATTTATATCGTTGGATTCTTTTGCAATAGTATTGAGTCTAATGTTGATTTTAATAACTTGGTCGTAGTTACCTAAATTCCTATAAATACTAGCTTGTTCATTTAAAGCATGTTTCTCTAGAAATTCTTTTTTTTCTGCTGTGGCATACTGTAGTACTATGGCTATATTTTTTAATGCAATTTCATAGTTACCCAATATATTATCAATATTACTTATATATAAGAGTCCGATGTTTTTTTGTCTATCATTTTGCTCAGTAATTCCTTTCTCTAGGCAGGCAGTAGCATACAATTTTGCTTTTTTTGGATTCTTGTAGCGTAGTGAAAGAAAGGTTTTACCTAAATCTTTATAAGAAAGTTTTTGTAACGAATCTTGTTGACCATACCCACAACAACAATATAGAAAGATGAATAAATAACAGGGAAATGCCATATAGCTGCGAAAACTCATAAAGTAGTAGAATTGAAAGTGTAAATAAACAAGATGCTGTCACCTGTTTTTTTGTTACCCAAACATACCAAAAACAACTTACACTATTACGATTTCTATCTTCAAAAATTATAACGAATAAGTATCAAATCATAAATAATATATATTCGAGATACATTAAAAAACAAAAAAATCCCGAACATTGCTGCTCGGGATTTTAAATATATAGAATCTAATTTCTTAGTATCTGTAGTATTCTGGCTTGAAAGGTCCTTGAACCGTTACACCAATGTACTCAGCCTGATCTTGAGAAAGTTCTTCTAACTCAACTCCAATTTTTGCTAAGTGTAAACGTGCTACTTTTTCATCTAATTGTTTTGGTAACATGTATACGTCATTTTCGTACTTATCAATGTTGTTCCAAAGCTCAATTTGTGCTAATGTTTGGTTTGTAAATGAATTACTCATTACAAAACTTGGATGACCAGTTGCACAACCTAAGTTTACTAAACGTCCTTCAGCTAGTAAAAGAATGTCTTTACCGTCAATAGTATACTTATCAACTTGTGGCTTAATTTCAACCTTAGAAGCACCATGTTTCTCGTTTAACCAAGTAACATCAATTTCGTTATCAAAGTGTCCAATGTTACAAACGATCGTTTTATCTTTCATTGCTTCAAAATGCTTTCCAACAACGATATCTTTGTTTCCTGTAGTAGTAATAACTACATCAGCATTTCCAACAACATTTTCTAATTTCTTTACTTCAAAACCGTCCATTGCAGCTTGTAAAGCACAAATAGGATCAATTTCAGTAACAGTTACAATACTTCCAGCACCTTTAAAAGAAGCAGCAGTTCCTTTTCCAACATCTCCGTATCCACAAACAACAACACGCTTTCCAGCAAGCATTACATCTGTAGCTCTTCTAATTGCATCAACAGCACTTTCTCTACATCCGTATTTGTTATCAAACTTAGATTTAGTAACAGAATCGTTAATGTTAATTGCTGGCATTGGTAATGTACCATTCTTTACTCTTTCGTATAATCTATGAACTCCAGTAGTAGTTTCTTCAGACAATCCGTTGATTCCTTCAACTAGTTCAGGATATTGGTCTAAAACCATATTTGTTAAATCACCACCATCATCTAAAATCATGTTTAATGGCTTACGATCTTCTCCGAAAAATAAAGTTTGCTCAATACACCACTCAAATTCTTCTTCATTCATTCCTTTCCATGCATACACTGGAATTCCAGCGTCAGCAATAGCAGCAGCAGCTTGATCCTGTGTTGAGAAAATATTACAAGAACTCCAAGTAACGTCTGCTCCAAGTGCTTTTAAAGTTTCGATTAAAACTGCAGTTTGAATAGTCATGTGTAAACATCCAGCAATTCGTGCACCTTTTAATGGCTGCTCGTCTTTATATTCTTCACGAAGACTCATTAATCCTGGCATCTCTGCTTCGGCTAATTCAATCTCTTTTCTTCCCCATGATGCTAAAGAAATATCTTTAACTTTATACGCTACGTAAGGAACTGATTTTGTACTCATACTTTTTCTTTTTTTATAATTTGAATAAATATGGGCTGTGACCCAAAATATTTTTAAATTCGCTTTGTAACTTTACAATGCTTTCTCAGCGTTGAAAGTTTGCGAGTGCAAAGGTACTAAATAACTTTTTAATATAATGGCTCTTTACAAAACTATAACAGTAAATAAACATACTAAAGTGCTGATTTGGAAGATAGAAGAATCTTTTGAAGTGCTAAATAAAGCTGTTAAATTAACAAATCATTGTCAACAACGACTAGACGGAATGCGTTCTGAAATTCATCAACGTGGATTTCTAAGTGTACGCCATTTGTTGGCTGAGTTAGGGTATACTGATTTTGATTTGTATTATGATTCAACTGGAAAGCCACATTTAAAAGATGGAAAACACATTTCTATCACACATTCCTATAACTTTTCGGGGATTATTATAAGTGATTCCATTCCTGTGGGAATAGACATAGAAAAACAACGTGATAAAATTTTACGTATCGCACATAAATTTACACCGTTACAAGAATATAAAACGATCGCTAATCATGAAGCGCTAGTGCGTAAAGTAACAATTGTTTGGGGCGGAAAAGAATCAATTTATAAAGTATATGCACAAGAAGGATTAAGCTTTCTAAAACATATTGACATTGACGATTTTTCTATGGATGCTTCCAAAACGAAAGGAAATGTGTATTATGGAAAAGAAACCGCAACCTATTCACTAGATTTTTTAGAGTTTGAAGGGTTTACCTGTGTATATGCATTAGAAGAAAATCGTTAATATAAAGCTATTGAAAATGATGTATAACGATATGCTTCAAGCTAAAAAGGACAAAGAAAAACGTATTGCAGTTTTAATTGATCCAGATAAAATTGAACTCACACACATTCCTGAATTTTTCAAAAAAGTACACAAATCAATCATTACGCATGTATTTATTGGTGGAAGTACAGATGAAGAAAAAAAGATGGGAATGGTAACAAAAACCATCAAGCAACATACAAAATTACCTGTGTTGATTTTCCCTGGAAGTCATGAGCAAATCACGGAAGCAGCAGACGGAATACTATTCTTATCATTACTTTCTGGCAGAAATCCTGAATACTTAATTGAACAGCAAATACAATCAGTTTCAAAGCTAATAGACGCTGATTTAGAAATCATTCCAACAGGATATATTTTAATTGATGGCGATGTAGAAACAGCGGTACAACGTGTGAGTAAAACAAAACCAATATCACAAGAAGAAAAAACCTTAATTTTGCATACAGCATTGGCTGGAGAATTCTCTGGAAAGAAACTCATCTATTTAGAAGCTGGAAGTGGCGCTAAAAAAATGGTCAAGCCAGAAATAATAAAAAAAGTATCCGACCAATTAAAAATTCCATTAATCGTCGGCGGTGGAATTCGATCAAAAAAACAATTAAATGCAGCTTTTGAAGCTGGTGCAGATTTAGTAGTAATAGGAACAGCTTTTGAAGAAAATGAAGCTTTTCTATTAGAATTGAGAAGTTAGAAATGAGTATTGAGATTATAATTTGTAATTCAAAAACGTCATTTCGAATAAACAAAAAGCAAATAACCTAACACCTAAAGCCCAAAAGCTAAGACCTAAAAAAAATGAACATATCAGTAGAACTCACCTTAACTCCATTGCAGGATGATTTTGAAGCACCAATAATCAACTTCATCAAAAAACTCAGAACTTCTGAATATACGGTTTTAGAAAATCCATTAAGTACACAAATTTATGGTGACTATGACGGAATCATGAAACTACTAACTTCTGAAGTAAAAACTGCATTTGAAAAAGAAGACAACATTCTATTAACGATGAAAATTGTAAAATCAGACCGAAGTAACTATGAGCCAACTTTTTGATTTTTTACTAGAACCATACAAAGAAGCTATTTGGTTAGATATATTTTTAGAATTTGCTGCCGCTGCATTTGGAATTGCAAGTGTTTGGTTTGCTAAAAAGGAGAAAATTTGGGTATATCCAACAGGAATCGTAAGCACAATTATCTATATATACTTATGTTACAAATTCATATTATATGGTGACATGATTATTAATGTTTACTATTCTATTATGAGCATATATGGTTGGTATTTATGGACGCGTGTTCGAGAAAACACAAAACTCGAAATTTCACGAACAAACTTTTGGGACAAACTAAAAACGATCGGAATTTTCATATTTACAGCAGTTTTTACCTATGTAGTATATGTGCATTTTGATGTCATTGACAAGCATTTAGATGTGCAAGAAACGATAGATTTAGTCTTCTCAAGTTTTGGTTCTTTAGCAGAAATAAAAACAATTACACCATATCTTGATACGTTTACAACAGGTGTTTTCTTTGCAGGAATGTGGTTAATGGCAAAGAAAAAAATCGAAAATTGGCTATTTTGGATTTTCGGAAACATCATTTCAGTTCCGTTATATTTTGTAAAAGGACTCGGATTTACGGCAATACAATTCACAATTTTCTTATTTTTAGCTATCTCTGGATACATCGCATGGAGAAAAACCTTAAAAAACAAAACAATAGAAGCCGCAAAATAGTTGTTTTTGGACCTGAATCTACAGGGAAAACTACACTTGCAAAGCAACTTTCAGCACATTACAATGCCGCGTATGTGCCTGAATATGCACGTATCTACGCGGAAGAGAAACAACAAAAAGGAGAAGAGTTAACATCAGCTGATGTAATACCTATTGCCAAAGGACAACTACGTTTAGAATGTAAAGCTTCTGGGGATTCAATGTTAATTTGTGATACAGACGTACTAGAAACATTAACCTATGCACGTATATATTATCCTAAATTTGAAAGTGAAACACTTAAAAAATATGTAACAAAAAACACAGCAACTTTATATTTTTTAACTTATATTGATGTGCCTTGGAAAGCGGATGGAATTCGAGATTTGCCAAATGAACGTGAACGCGCATTTTTAGAATTTGAAGCTACCTTAAAAACCTATAACCAACCATATATATTGCTCAACGGAAACCCTACAGAACGATTTCAAAAAGCCGTAGTTGCAATAGATAAACTCCTAGAAAGCCATTGAAATTCTCAGACAAGCAAAGCAAACAAATTGAAGCGAAAGGATTAACGCAAGCACAGGTAAAAGAACAAATAGGTAAGTTTGATGAAAAAATACCGTATGCAGATATTACGGAGCATGCTAGTATTGATCGTGGAATTGCCAAATTTGATCAAGCTGCAGAAACAAAGTACATTGAACTATATGAGCAAGAGCATAGAAAATTAGAAATACTCAAATTTACACCTGCTTCTGGAGCTGCAACACGAATGTTTAAATTTCTATACAAGTTTTTGGATACATACGACCCCAAAAAAGACTCTATCAATTCGTATATCAACAAAGAAAGAGAACCAGAAATTCGATTATTTTTTATAGGATCAGAAAAATTGCCTTTTTACGATGATGTCTTAAAATTCATGAATAAAAGTGAAATAGATCGTATTAAAAATGAGGATGCTTTTAACTATGAATTCGCTCAAGCACTATTGGCTACAAAAGGCTTAAATTATGGGAATTATCCAAAAGGATTATTGCCTTTTCACAAATACAAAAACCATTTATCTACACCTTTTCAAGAACACTTATATGAAGCTGCAAGCTATGCATGTCAAAATGGAAAATCAAAACTTCATTTTACAATATCAAAGCAGCACTACAATAAATTTGTCAAGGAAGAACAAGAAATTGTACCACAAATAGAAGAAAAAACGGGTTGTGAATTTGAAATCTCATACTCGTATCAATCTGAAAAGACAGACACCATTGCAGTTGACCTCAAAAACAGACCAATTTTAGATGCCAATGGTGAATTAGTATTTAGACCTGGTGGGCATGGAGCTTTAATAGAAAATCTAAACGCAATTGATGCAGATTTAATCTTCATTAAAAATATTGACAATGTTGTTGTAAATACATATGTAGATGAGATTTCACGCAACAAAAAAATCTTAGGAGGCAAACTAATTGAACTACAACAAAAAGCATTCAAATTTACCAAAATGCTTCACAATGGTGTTTCTGATGATGAACTCACCACAACATTACACTTTCTTTTTGAAGAACTAAATGTTCAAATCAGTGAAGAATTTGAAAAATATTCGCGAAAATATCAAATCGAATACCTCATTGAAAAACTAAATAGACCTATTCGTGTATGCGGAATGGTAAAAAATGAAGGAGAACCTGGTGGTGGACCATTTTGGGTAAAACATGAAAATGGCTCAGTTTCATTGCAAATTGTTGAATCTGCTCAGATTGACAAAAAAAACGAGTACCATCAAAGTATCTTAAAAAAATCAACGCATTTTAATCCTGTAGATATCGTTTGTGGAATAAAAGATTATCAAGGAAATAAATATGATTTAACCCAATTTATTGATAAAAAATCATACTTCATTGCAGCAAAATCTAAAAGTGGTAAAAAAATAAAAGCCTTAGAATTGCCAGGCTTGTGGAATGGTGCTATGGCATTTTGGAATTCTGTTTTTGTGGAAGTTCCTTTGGTAACGTTCAATCCTGTAAAAACGATTAATAACTTACTAAAGCCTACACATCAGGTAAAATAATTAAAAATATCGAGAACAATCAAGATTAATAATTATTCTCGATACTATTACAATCTAACTTTTAAAAAGTACATGGACTTCCATCAGGGTTTTGCCCGTTTCCTATAGTATGCGTGCAACGAGGTTGATCGGTAATTGCACATATAGGTTGTGTTAAGCAAAAAGTAGTTGCGCCTCCAATAATAGCATTTTCATTTCCAACCTTAGAAATTTTTGACGTTTTTAAAGACAATTTTCTGTCTAGACTTTGTTTTTTCATAATAAATAATTTTGATGTTAAAGTGTAAATGAACTACACATTAGCGACTTATAAAAGAAAAGCAACCCGTGATTCGATAATCACAGGGGAAGATTTTGCAATATTTTACAAGCAAAACTTGTATTAAAATCTTTTAATATTGAATTGTTTTTAATACAAGTTTCAAAAAGTTACATTTAAAATTTACAAGGAGTTCCATCTGGGTTTTGTCCATTCCCAATAGTATGTGTACAGTACAAAGCTTCTGTTAATTTAATAGGCTCTGTAGCAGATTGACATGTATTTACATCAGAAATAATACATGGATTCTCGGTGAATCTTACAGCGACCATTCCTCCAGAAATTGTATTCATGATGGATAAATTAGAAATCTTTCTAGCTTTTAAACGAAGTCTTTTTTGAAATTTTTGTTTTTTCATAATTAAAAGTATTTTTGGTTATGTACTAAAAATACTAAATTTTGAAACGTTTTTACGTTAAAAAAAGATCTTAGTTGTTGATTTCTATAGCTTTACGCAAGACTTTTGTTAGAATAAAAACATATGGATAAATAATTCTACAAAAACGATGTGCAATTGAAAAAACTAAATTATTTTTGCAGCATCTCAAAGGGGTGCAATTTGAATTATATTCAAAACGCTGAGATTATACCCAATGAACCTGGGCAGGTAATGCTGCCAAGGGAGGAACTAAAATTTAAAAATATGTATGTATTTCTAAAGTTTAGTATGCCGACAGTCATAGTCTGTCAAATTTTAATCATTTTATTTTAATCAAAGAATAATTACCCCTTTTATTCGTCACTAAATTTATAGTACGAATGAAAAACTTATTCGCTTTTTTATGCCTTCTTGTACTCTCAGTCAGTATACAGGCACAGAATGTTACACTATCAGGAACCATCTCAGATGAAACAGGTAAACCAGTACCTGGCGCAACTGTATTGGTAAAAGGAACAACCAACGGAACAATTTCTGATATTGAAGGAAAGTATGCTTTCAGACTTTCCAACGGAACATACACTATTGTAGTACGTATGCTTTCGCAACCTATTGAAAAAACAGTTACAATTACAAAAGACACTGTTTTGAACTTTACACTTGGTGAAGACAATGAAGCATTAGATGCTGTATTAATTTCAGCAGTTCGTGTAAATGCCGATTCTCCAATTACGTATTCTAACTTGGAAAAAGAAGAAATTTCAAAACGAAATCTTGGTCAGGACATTCCAGTGTTAATGAATTTTATGCCTTCTGTGGTAACAACTACTGACGCAGGAGCTGGTGTTGGATACACAGGAATTCGTGTGCGTGGTAGTGATGCAACGCGTGTAAATGTTACGATTAACGGAATTCCATTTAATGATGCAGAAAGTCAAGGGACATTTTGGGTAAACTTACCCGATATGGCTTCATCTACAGAAAGTATTCAATTGCAACGTGGAGTAGGAACCTCTACAAATGGTTCGGGAGCTTTTGGAGCAAGTTTAAGTCTACTTACAGATGCAACTTCTGAAAAAGCAAACGGAGAAATTTCAAATACATTTGGAAGCTTTAATACAAGAAAACATACCGTAAAATTTAGCACAGGAAAACTAAATGACAACTTTGAGTTAGCAGGACGTTTATCTAAAATTAAATCTGACGGATACATTGATCGTGCAAGTTCAGACTTGAGTTCGTACTTTTTACAAGCTTCATTTGTAGATGAAAATACTTTAATAAAAGCATTGGCTTTTGGCGGACATGAAATTACATACCAAGCTTGGAACGGAATTGATGAAACTACCTTACGTGAAAACAGAACATTCAATCCTTCAGGACAATTTACAGACGAAAACGGAAATGTGCGTTTTCATGACAATGAAGTAGACAACTACAGACAAGATCATTATCAATTTCATTGGAATCAAAAATTGTCTGAAACTTGGACTACGAATTTAGGCTTGAACTATACACAAGGAAGAGGATTCTTTGAACAATATAAAGAAGATGAACCATTTGCAGAATATGGTTTTGAAGAAATTGTAATCAATGGAACAACGATTAACGAAACGGATTTGATTCGCAGACGCTGGTTAGACAATGATTTTTATGTAGTGAATGCAAATGCGAACTACAAAAAAGGAAACTTGGATATGGATTTTGGAGCATTCTTAGGAATCTATGATGGTGATCATTTTGGAGAAGTAATTTGGGCACGTTTTGCAAGCGATAGCGAAATTAGAGAGCGTTATTATGATGGAACAGGAAAGAAAAACGAACTAAGTTTCTTTACAAAAGCAACCATTCGCGTTAATGAAAAAGTAAGTTTATTCGGAGATTTACAATTACGAACAGTAAGCTATAAAACATCTGGAATCAACTCAGATTTAGCTGCGTTTAACATTGATGAAAATTTTACATTCTTCAATCCTAAAGCTGGAATTAACTACAGAATTAACCCAAATAACAGTTTGTATTTCTCGTATGCAAGAGCAAACAGAGAGCCAAACCGAAGCGATTTTGAAAATAACAATGCTGTAAAACCAGAACAATTAGATGATTTTGAATTAGGTTGGCGTTGGAAAGGTGAAAAATTCACGGTAAACACAAACGCGTATTACATGTTGTATAACGATCAATTGGTACTTACAGGAGCGTTAGACGATACAGGAACACCATTACGTACCAATAGTGGAAAAAGTTACCGTTTAGGATTAGAAATTGATGCTTCTATCAAGTTGAGCGATCAATTAACGGTAAGACCTAACGTAGCTATTAGCGCAAATAAAAACAAAGACTTTGTAACTTCTAAAGATGGAAGTTTAGTGAACTTAGGAAACACAAACATTTCTTTTTCACCAGATTTTGTTGCAGGAAATGTGTTAACATATGCGCCATCTAATACTTTTCAGGTATCATTATTGTCTAAATATGTAGGCGAACAATACATGGGGAACATAGATTCAGATGTTTCAAAATTAGATAGTTATTTCATTAATGATATAAACTTGACATATGAAATTAAGATGAATACGATTTTTGAATCGATTACTTTTTCAGGATTGATCAACAATATATTTGGAGTAGAATATGTCTCAAACGGATACTTCTTTACATTTGATGATACTTGGTCAAATCCAGGAACGACGACAACTATTGAAGGCGCAGGATTTTATCCACAAGCCACTAGAAACTTCTTAGTAGGAATGACACTAAAATTCTAGTAAAAACAATATATCATATAATTAGAAAAGCGACTTGAAAGAGTCGCTTTTTTTATTTAAAAAATAATACAAGAAATTCATAAATCTCGAGCACTGTTTATTGGATGAAGGTTGAGAATCTTTTAGTTTTAAGATTATTAACTATCAAAAATTTAAAAAAATGAAAAAAAAGAAACTTAAAAATTTACAACTGAATAAAGTAGATATCTCTAAGATGAATGATCTAAATTCAGTAAAAGGAGGAACAGGTGGCGGAACAGAAACTACAGTGCCAATTACAATAGCAAGTTATTTAGTTTGTTCATATCTTGGTTTGTGTACACCAGCACCAGCACCAGAGCCAGGAGATCCTGATAATACAAGAGGTTGTCCTTCTTGGAATGTAGCATGTTAAAAAAACAAAAAGCGATTCATTTCTGAATCGCTTTTTTAGTTTATATACTATTGAATGTTATTGAAATTCAAGAATCAGTATCTATATATTCACTACTAAAATCCCATAACGATGTTTAATTATTAGAAACTGTCAATACATCACCTGATTTTGAAATACGATAATTAATCATAGGATAATTTTCGCTTCCTTCAACAGGATTCAATAGTTGGCCATTTGCCAAACTATATTCGTAATCTTCACAAGCACACGTTGCTAAAACTCCATTAATTGTCATACGTGAGCAATTATTTGGAATATGATTTGGACAACTTGCTTCCCAAGCTAAAAACTGATCTCCAGACAAGTTAAACACAAAAAAACCACGAACACCGCCGCCATTTGCAATAAATGTAGAACCACCTGCAAAACGTAAATTATCAAACGAAGGTAATCCTAAATCAATCTGAAATTGAACCAATGCATTTGGTATATAAGGGTTATTGTTAATTCCGCCATCATCTGAGTTACATGAAAATAAAAGGATAGCTGTACAGCATAAAATCAAAAAACGTTTCATCAATCTATTTAAATTATATTTCTAATTCATTCATTATATATGTTGTAAAAAATACAAAAGCTTACATACATACTATTTATTTTAATACAATGCTAAGCAGGCGTAATGTTTACATCTTGCAAGTTACATAAAATCATTTTTTAAAAATCACATTCGCAAGCACTTTAAATATTTTCTTATATTTGTATTTACAAAATCCCGTGTTCGATGGGATTTTTTGTGTTCTATATTATAAGGATGTCTATTTATATTATGAATTTAATGATATATCAATAGATAGAAAACGAAGAAATTATGAGTAAAGTATCTTATTATACCGCAGAAGGATTAAAAAAATTAAGAGACGAGCTAGATCATTTAAAAAATGTTGAAAGACTCAAAGCCTCTCAAGATATTGCAGAAGCACGTGATAAAGGAGATTTAAGTGAAAATGCAGAATACGATGCAGCCAAAGAAGCACAAGGATTATTAGAGATGAGAATTTCTAAAATGGAAACTGTACTATCTACTGCAAGAATTATTGATGAAAGTCAGTTAGATACTTCTAAAGTATTAGTACTGTCTACGGTACGAATGAAAAATACAACTAATGGAATGGAAGTTGCCTATACGTTAGTTGCAGAAAGTGAAGCAGACTTAGCCTCAGGGAAAATCTCGGTAACATCTCCAATTGGGAAAGGATTACTTGGAAAATCTGTTGGTGAAATTGCTGAGGTAAAAGTGCCAAACGGAACAATGAAGTTTGAAGTATTAGAAATCACACGTAGCTAATCGCAAATCAAAATACAATCATAAAAAATCCTTCTTTACATGTTAAAAAAGGATTTTTTTGCATTTATACAAAGAACTTCTTTATCTTAGAAGAATACAAAATTACTGCTCATGCCTTCGATCTTCACTAAAATAGTAAACGGAGAAATCCCATCTTACAAAATCACAGAAGATGAAAACTATTATGCGTTTTTAGATATCAATCCAAATACTGTTGGACATACATTGTGTATTCCAAAACAGGAAGTTGACAAAATATTTGATCTGTCGGAAGAAACATATATGGGTTTAATGCGTTTTTCACGAAAAGTGGCTATTGCCATAGAAAAAGCAATTCCATGTCAGCGTGTTGGTTTAACGGTTATTGGACTAGAGGTACCACATACACATGTTCACTTAATTCCATTGCAAAACATGCAGAGTATGAACTTTGGGAATAATCAAAAACTAACTCCTGAAGAATTTCAAGAAGTTGTAGCTAAAATTCAAGCAGCATTATAATTTAGGTTTAGAAGTTTAAAAGGTTAATTTTCGTTTCAACACTTCTCGATACAAAATTCTTTCAGAATTTAACTCGAAGTGACGTTTCGAAATTATGATAAAATCTACTTTTTAAAACCCAAAACCCAAGAGTGATCGAATCTAATCAACTGTTTTCAACGAAATTTGCATTGTAGTTCCTTTGCCAAGTTCAGATTTTAACACTTTTACTTTTCCGTTGTGATAGTTCTCAACAATACGTTTTGCAAGTGATAAGCCCAATCCCCAACCACGTTTTTTACTTGTGAATCCTGGCTGAAAAACCTTTTTGAAGTTTCGCTTTGGAATTCCTTTTCCATTATCGGTAATTTGAATCTTTACAAAAGTATCTGCAGAAATAATTTCCAGCTTCAAAGCACCTTTTCCTTTCATGGCATCAATAGCATTCTTTACCATATTTTCAATGGTCCAACTATACAATTGATCGTTAATTTCGCTATAAATTGGCGTTTCAGGAGCTTCAAAAGTAAAGTTGACTAATTTGGAAGATCGTGTCAATAAGTAATCATATGAATCTTTGGTTTCTTGTACAATATCGAGTCGTTTTAAGGTTGGAATAGAACCAATTTTAGAAAAACGCTCTGTAATTGTTTGCAAACGATCAATATCTTTTTCAATCTCCAAAATATATTCAGGATCTACATTTTCAGTCTTTAAAATTTCTGTCCAACCAACAAGTGAAGACAAAGGTGTTCCAATCTGATGCGCGGTTTCTTTTGCCATTCCTGCCCACAATTTATTCTGTTCGGACGCTTTAGAAGCACTAAAAAAGAAATAAGCAACTGCGGCAAATAAAACAATAATTAATAATAACGCAAGCGGATAATATTTGAGCTTGTTTAAAGCTTCCGAATCTCCATAATATAAGGTTCCTAGTTCAACACGACGATTTAACTGTTCATCAAAATAGGAAATATTTATAGGTACATTTTCTTTGGCGAATTGTTTTATCTTTCTTTTCAGATAAAGAGAATCTTTTACTTTTTCTTCATCCATATTTTGCGCATCCATAATTCCTTTTACGGTTACAGATATTCTAGGGTTTGAAACGTTACTACTTATAATTTTTAATGATAAATTACTTAGATTGTCTTGTAAAGAATTTTGAGTGATTTCCGAAACTGCTTCTGCAAAAATCTCCATTTTTGCGCGTTCCTCTTGTTTAAACTCTTGAAAGAAAATATAGGTATTCCATAATATACCTAAAACAATAATAAAAGAAGCTAAAATTAAGATTCTTCGAATTAAGATTGGTTTATTTTTAAAAATCATACAAATACTTTGAAAACACTAATATAAACGAAAACTAGCAGTTTTATTGTGTAATTTAAAAGATGAGGTAATAATGTAGAAAAGCTAGTCTAAAATGAAAGTAAATAAAATACCTTTTCAGTCATTCCGAACTATGTGTTGAACTTGATTCAGCCTGATGTTTATGACCTATAAATGACGTTCATAAATATAGTTGCTTGCTCCGCTTTTTTACACTAATTTTGTGCCACTCAAAACATTGAAAATGGTATCAATTGATCCGAAAGAAATTCCAACTGCCAAATTGCATGGCTATCTATTAGGTGCTGTAGCGCCAAGACCGATTGCGTTTGCAAGTACTGTAGATGCAGAAGGGAATCCTAACTTATCTCCGTATAGCTTTTTCAACGTATTTAGTGCCAATCCGCCAATCATGATATTTTCGCCAGCGCGAAGAGTTCGTAACAATACAACAAAGCATACGCTTGAAAATGCTATTGCCACGAAAGAAGTAGTGATTAATGTGGTAAATCATGCTATTGTACAGCAAATGTCATTGAGTAGTACGGAATATGCTGCAGATGTGAATGAATTTGAAAAAGCAGGATTGACAATGTTGCCTTCTGATAAAGTAAAACCATTCAGAGTAGCAGAATCGCCAGTACAATTTGAATGTAAGGTAAATGAAGTTGTATCTTTAGGAAATGAAGGTGGCGCAGGCAACTTGATCATTTGTGAAGTTGTTAAATTACACATTAATGAAGATATTTTGAATGATCGCGGAACGATTGATCATTACAAAATTGATTTGGTTGCCAGAGCAGGTGGAAGTTTTTACAGTAGAGCACGTGACGGATTTTTTGAAATCCCAAAACCTATCTCAACGTTAGGAATTGGTGTAGATCAAATTCCAGAAAACATTCGTACAAGTAAAGTATTAACAGGAAATGATCTTGGAGTTCTTGGAAATGTAGAACAATTACCATCAAACGAAGACATTCAAGAATTTATAAAAACTACTGAAATTTCGATTTCAGAAAACGAAGAAAAAAATCATAAAGCAGCACAAGAATTTTTAGCAAAAGGAGATGTGACAACTGCTTGGAAAATATTATTAGCAAAATAAATAAGATGGAAGTACAAGGAAAAATAAAAATGGTAGGTCAGACTCAGACGTTTGGTAACAATGGGTTTAGAAAGCGTGAAGTTGTAGTAACAACAGAAGAACAATATCCACAACACATTATGGTGGAATTTGTACAAGATAAATGTGATTTACTGAATAACTTTCAAGTTGGACAAGCAGTAAAAATCAGCATCAACTTACGTGGTAGAGAATGGGTGAATCCACAAGGAGAAACTAAATATTTCAACTCTATTCAAGGTTGGAGAATTGAAGGAGCACAACAAGAAGCGCAAGGAGGAGGAATGCCACCTGTGCCACCAGCAGATGCTTTTGAACCAGCAAATGATTTCAAAGAAGAAGATCACGACGATTTACCTTTCTAAGGAATAAAAACATATATAAAAACCTCATAGCAACTTGTTATGAGGTTTTTTTATTTACTTAAATAATAACTAAGTTCATGTTTGGTGTCATTCCGCACTTGTTGCGGAATCTACTTTGAACTGAAATGGATTCCTGCCTTCGCAGGAATGACAATAAAAATTCTTTTAATTATTGTTTCTCCAAAACCCAAAATCCTGAAAGCGAAGCGATCTAAATCCTAAGTCATAATTTTGTAAATTCACACAAAAATCAACCAATGCAAATCACCAAAGCCATTGAAACGTTATTTAAGCGTTATTTACCTTCACCATTTACAATTGCTGTATTATTGACACTATTAACTATTGCACTAGCAACAATATTTACAAAACCAACAACAGCAACAACAGGAACTCATTTCATACAAATATTGTCGTATTGGGAAGATGGCATCTGGAATTCGAGCTTACTCGTTTTTGCCTATCAAATGATGTTAATTTTAGTTTTAGGTCATGTATTGGTGTTAAGTAAACCTGTTAATTGGGCAATTCTAAAAATTACAAAATCAGTCACAAATACTACAAATGCTGTAATTCTGGTAAGTGTTACCACGATGTTAGTAGCGTTTTTTAATTGGGGATTGGGTTTAATTTTTGGCGCTATTTTAGCTAGAAAAGTTGGTGAACATGCGCAGAAATATCAAATTCCTATAAACTATCCATTAGTTGGAGCAGCAGGATATGTTGGGTTAATGGTTTGGCATGGAGGAATCAGTGGTTCGGCACCTTCAAAAGTTGCTGAAATAGGTCATTTGCAAGGATTAATGAATGGTGTGTTAGATGCAAATATGATGGCGCAAATTCCAGAAGTCATCAAATCAAGTAGTACCATATTTAGTTGGTGGAATTTACTCTTATTTGGAGTTTTATTACTAGTGATTCCTTTTACGCTAAGTATAATTTCAAAAAAAGCAAAGCCTACAGAACTCAATTTGCCAAACTATGAATTTGAAACAACAGACAAAGAAACCTTGGAAGGTGCAGAAAAACTAGACTATTCTTTCTGGTTTGCAATTGTATTTGGTGCTTTGTTATTGGTTGTATTCTTTATTCAATATGGAAATAGTTTACATTCACTTTCGCCAAATATGTTGAACTTTTTTATGTTAGGTTTGGCAATACTATTACATGGTAATTTTAAAAGTTTTCTTAATGGTGTTGAAGAAGCTATCAAAGGAACTTCAGGAATTTTAATTCAATTTCCATTATATTTTGGAATTATGGGGATTATGAAAAGTTCTGGAATGGTCGGAATGATTTCAGACGGATTTGTTTCGGTTGCAACCGAAACAACATTACCAATATTTACATTCTTTAGTGCAGGATTGGTCAATATATTTGTGCCAAGTGGCGGCGGACAATGGGCAGTTCAAGGTCCAATTGTCATAGAGTCAGCTTTAAAATTAGGCGTTTCATTACCAAAAGCAATCATGGCATTAGCGTATGGAGATCAAATTACAAATATGTTGCAACCGTTTTGGGCATTACCATTATTAGGAATTACACGTTTAAAAGCAAAAGAAATACTACCATATACAATTATTTTAATGTTAGTCGGTTCGGCAGTATATATTTTAGGCTTATTATTGCTATAAAAAAAGTCCCGAAAACGGGACTTAGTATTGTGATTTTAGGTTTTAACCTTAACGGACTAATTCAAAAAGCAATGATGAAAATAAACATTTAGAAATGTTAAGATTATCACAAATTTGGCAAAAAATTACTAAAAATCAAAGTTTTGTGTTTGCTTTTCTGTAAGAAAATATTTGATTTAAAATAAAACATGTACATTTTAACACAAGAAATAGCGTTTCCACCAGTTGAAGAAGCTTCACCAGAAGGCTTTTTAGCTATTGGCGGCGATTTATCTCCTGAGCGACTATTACTAGCATACAAAAACGGAATCTTTCCTTGGTTTAGTGATGATGAACCAATTGTTTGGTGGTCGCCAGATCCGCGGATGGTATTGTTTCCTGAAGATTTAAAAGTCTCTAAAAGTATGAAGCAAGTACTGCGAAAAAATGCTTTTGAAGTTACGTACAACAAAACATTTGAGGAAGTTATTGATGCTTGCGCAAAAATATACAGACCAGGACAAGAAGATACTTGGATTACGGAGGACATGAAAGATGCATACATCAAACTGCATGAACTTGGTCATGCCATTTCTGTAGAAGTTTGGCAAAATGAGCAATTGGTTGGCGGCGTTTACGGAATTGACTTAGGTCATATATTCTGTGGAGAAAGTATGTTTAGTAAAGTCAGTAATGCGAGTAAATACGGTTTTATTCACTTAGTTGAGCGATTAAAAGAAAACGGTTGCGAACTCATCGATTGTCAAATGTACACGAATCATTTGGCTAGTTTAGGTGCCATAGAAGTTCCACGTGAAGTGTTTTTGTCGTATTTATAAAAGCGTTTCCTAACCTAAAGAATCTTTCTGTAGTCTCTCGAAAAAAGTAGTAACAAAATTGATTATAAAGACTAGAGTGTGTATTGCAAAAAAATAAGCAAAACATAGAATTAATGCAACACTACAGTCCATTCCTAAAAAAGAATGCAATTCTAAAAACACAAAAAATTTCATCAATAAATAGCCATAACCAATCATAAGTAAAGGAAATGAAATGATAAAAAATAAGTAACGAATAGTTAGTGTCATAGTACTATATTAGTATAATGCTATGAAATAATGTTACAAATGAGTTATGAGTATAGTATGAAAAAATATTGCGAAAGCGAAACAAAATCTATGGTGAGATGCAATTATTCGAGTTTTAAAAAATAGTTCTTACACTTTTGAAACCACCATCTTTAGTAAACGTAATTTCAATAAAATAGCGCTTTTTTTCCTTCTTAACTTCAGAAATAATTTCATAAGAAAAATCACTTTCTGGATCATCCGAAAAAGCATTTCTTATAACTTTCTTAGGTTGTGAATTATTGTTTTGATATTGTCGCCAAATCTTTTTTAAACGGAAAGATGCATACGTATTGTACATATGTTTCTTTATCATTTCAAGTGTTTTTGGTTGTATGTTTTTCGCCTTAATGGTGATTTTAACATTTTCTAAAACACCTTTTTTACTAAACCCAATACGATACTTTTTTCCTTTGTATTTGAGCTTCGTTTCGTAACTCGATTTTTCAGGATCTTGTTCTTTGTAATACTTTAGCTTTTCTACCTTTTTAGACAAAGTGTTTTTTAATAACTCTAGGGCATTTTTAGGAAAATCAACTTTTTTAATACGTTCTGCTTTTTCATCTTTAAACGAATTTTGCGCGCTACAACATAGCGAAAAGCACAATATACATAGTGTGAAAAGATGTTTCATAATTTCTGAACTTCGTTGTAACGGAAACAATCAACCGTATGATCATTGACCATTCCTGTTGCTTGCATATGCGCATAAATCACGGTAGAACCAACAAATTTAAATCCTTTTTTCTTCAAATCTTTACTCAAAGCATCTGATAACTCTGTCGTTGCAGGAACTTCTTCTCTATTAGTAAACGCGTTTTGAATTTGTTTTCCATCGGTAAATTTCCATATATAGGCTGAAAAACTTCCAAACTCTTCTTGCACTTTCATAAAAGCATGTGCATTGGAAATCGTAGCTTTTATTTTTAATTTATTTCGAATAATGCCAGCATCTTGTAATAAGCTGTTGAACTTATCTTCTCCGTAGTTTGCTATTTTTTTATAGTCGAAATTGTCAAAGGCTTTTCTGAAGTTTTCACGCTTTCGCAGAATTGTAATCCAACTCAAACCAGCTTGAAACGTCTCTAAAATCAAAAACTCAAACAAAGTATCGTCATCTCGTACAGGAGCGCCCCATTCTTCATCATGATACGCCATATAAAGCGGATCGTTTCCACACCAAGTACATCTTTTTTTATCTAATACGTCCATTGTTGCATAATTTCATGACAAACATCATAGATTGCCTTTGATTCGTTTCGTAAATTTACGATGCTAAACACTAAGAACAAAGCAAACGAAATTCACTTTCGTAAGTTTTTTAGAAAACTGCGACTGAATTTGAGTAAAAACTATAGAAAATGACGGTTACAGATACACATATAAAAGATACAATTGACGAAAGCTTACAGAAAGCAATTTCATATCCTGAATATAGAACATTAGTAAAAGACTTAGTTGCTGAAGGGAAGTCTACAGGAGAGACTCAAACAGAAGCATTATCAAACTATTCTATGTTGAATGACAAGCGTATGAAGCGTTTGGATAAAACTACAAAGTTAACGGATGAAGCTGTTGCTGAAATAAAATCGTATAATGGCGATGTTACTTGGTTAGTATTGACAGAAAGCTGGTGTGGTGATGCTGCACAAACAATGCCTGTGATTCATAAAGTTGCTGAATTGAATGACAACATTACACTAAAAGTTGTATTGAGAGATGAAAATGAAGCATTAATGAACGAGTTTTTAACCAATGGAGGAAAATCAATTCCGAAGTTAGTAGCTATTGATAATACATCTGGAAATGTAATTGGAAATTGGGGTCCAAGACCTACAAAAGCAACACAGTTGGTAAAGGATTATAAAGCTGAACATGGAAAATTAACTCCAGAATTTAAGCAAGACTTACAAGTTTGGTATAATAAAGATAAAGGACAAAATACAGTAGATGATTTATTGAAATTAGTTTAACTAAGTTTTGTCATTCCTGCAGAGACAGGAATCTAAATAATTAGAGGATTAAAATATCGAAAGATATTTTAGTCCTTTTTTACTTTTAAGTGATTCTCGATACAATTTTCTATAGAAAATAACTCGAACTGACGTCTTTCGGAATTTTTAGACTCAATACTAATATCTAAATACTCACAACTATTTTTCTCTCAAACTATCTCCGAAGAATTCAGGTGTAATAGCATTTTGAACATCAAAATCGCCAATTTTTGTACGTCGTAATGCAGAAAGATGCGCGCCTGAGTTTAGTGCTTTTCCAAAATCATGTGCTAATGAACGAATGTAGGTTCCTTTGCTGCAAACAACTCTAAAATCTATTTCTGGAAGTTCAATTCGAGTAATTTCAAATTCATGAATGAATACTTTTCGAGAATCAACTTCGATGATTTCTCCAGCTCTTGCAAGTTTGTACATGCGTTGTCCATCTTTTTTCAATGCTGAGAAAACAGGTGGAACTTGATCAATTTCACCAAAAAAATCTAGGTTCGTGATGTAAATTTGGCGTTCCGTAATGTGTTCTGTTGGAAACGTTTCATTAACCTCAGTTTCTAAATCATATGAAGGTGTTGTGCCGCCAACCGTAATTGTTCCAGTATATTCTTTTATTTGACCTTGATAATTAGTAATCTTCTTGGTGTCTTTTCCAATACAAATTACCAATAATCCTGTTGCTAATGGATCTAAAGTTCCAGCGTGTCCAACTTTTAATTTTCGTAGTTTAAAACGAGATTTGAGTGCTAATTTTATCTTATTAACTGCCTGAAACGAAGACCATGTTAATGGTTTGTCAATTAATAAGGTTTCTCCAGCTAAGTATTCTTCAACGGTCTTCATTATAAAAACTTTTGATATCCAACATATCCGATTGCAATCAATCCGACAACTAAACAATATATGGAGAAGTAACTTAGTTTACTTTTCTTTACGAGATTTATCATCCATGTACAGGCAAATAATCCAGCAATAAATGCAGCAACAAATCCGGCAGAAAGTGGAATAACCTGAGAGCTATCTAGCGCAAGCTCTCCACTAAAAATGTCTTTTCCTATTTTACCAAAAATCAATGGAACAACCATTAAAAACGAAAAACGAGCTGCTTTTGTTTTATCATTTCCGAGTAATACAGAAGTCGAAATTGTAGCTCCAGAACGTGAAATTCCGGGTAGCATAGCAATTGCTTGTGCAATTCCGATGACAACAGCATTTTTATAACTAACGTCTTTTTTGGTGTTTTTTGCTTTATCGGCTAAGTATAATAGTAGTGCCGTAATAATGAGCATACAACCGACTAGGAGAATGTTTCCTTTGAATAAAGCTTCTAGTTGATCTTCAAATAAAACACCAACTATTACAGCAGGAATCATAGAAATAATGATTTTCAATGCAAATTTGAAATCATCATTCCATTTAAATTGGAATATTCCTTTTAATATCTCTAAAATATCTTTTCTGAAAATAACAATCGTGCTTAATGCAGTTGCAAAATGTACAACGACCGTAAATAGTAAGTCTTCTTTGAGTTCAACGCCCAGTATGGCTTTTCCTAATTCGATATGTCCACTAGAAGAAACAGGTAGGAATTCTGTTAATCCTTGAATAATTCCAAGGATAATTGCATTAATTACGTCCATTGCTTAGGAATTCGGATTCAACAATATGGCGTATACTTCAATGGCAAAACCAGCAATCACTAACATTGGCGCTACGTGAATTCGTTGTGCATTGAAAACGGCTTCATTGAATACGTTTGGATCGTCGCTTCCGCCGCCAGCCATTAGGATAAATCCTAAAGCAATCACAGCTAAGCCAATAAACATGAATAGATAGTTTTTCTTCCCAAAAACAAATGTTTTTTCGGGCTGTGACGTATGTTGTTGTGGAGTAGATTTTTTGCTACTTTCTGACTTCTTTTTTTTCATGTACGTTCTAATTTACAATTCCCATCCGAACACAGAAAGTTATAAAAGATGTTTTTAAAACTCGCTGTAGACAACGGTTGTTCCTTTTTCTAATCGTGAAATATGTGGAACAATCCCATCAGGACTCACTAAAGTCCATCGGTTTGGGCAGTACAAAGTAACGGTTTTATTTAAAACTTTTGAACTTAATTGCGCTAAATTTACGCCTTTCTCTATACCACGATTGATATAGTAATAATGGCTATCATTTTCTAATCGAATTTGAATATCATTAGAAGTCCCTTCTGCAATAGAAACTATTTTCCCTGAGATTAGTACACAATCATCCGAATCTACCGCAGTTACTGGCTTGAATGAATATGCTAAAAATACAACTAATGCGATGCCTAAAAATATAAATGTGAGTCGTTTCATCTTTTATAGTTTTTAAAAATTAAACAGTATAATTATCACGTAAATATTTTCATCATAAATTTCGGGTTTGGATTTGTTAATGTAAAGATAACTCAATATTTTCCTAAATATTTTACAAGGAAAGGTTAAAAGCTGTTAATGTTTGATAACTTTTCTTAATAAAATATGTTGTTGTATCTCTTCATTGATTAAAACGAAAAATTGTAAGAATTCGTATAAGTTGAATTTTCGTTATGCATTATTTCCCTTGCTTTATGGAAATGATTGCTGGCTTTATGCCATTTTTTTTAAACCGTGCTTTTTTTTTCTATCTCTTTGTTAAAGAATTACTACTAAAATTAAAATAGTAATTCTTTAACAACTAGTATTAATTTTTAAATCCATATTATTATGAACAAACAATTAAGTGCATCAAATAATGAAAGTCCTAAGGTTTTAAATCCAGAGAATTTTGGAGATGTTAAAACATTATCAAGCTTAGCCGCAACTTTATCTGGAAGTGATTTGACAGTTTCTGGTGTGTCAACCGTGAAAGAATCTACAACGCTCGTACAAGATTCATCAGATGTGAAACAGTTTTATGTTACAAGTGTTAATGGCGCGGCTACAACAAGTTTTTCTGCGTCTTGTAGTTTAATGAAAGGCTCTAAAATAGTTGACAACACTTATATTTGGGTTGCACAAGATATAAACCAAACGATGGGAAGAAGAGGGACAAAAGTCATTGTGCAATCATCTACAGGAACTGACGAATAATTCTAATAAAAGTTCAAAACAATCTAAAAAAGCAGAACCATCGTTTTGCTTTTTTTTAGTATAAATTTTAAGTACATTGTAAATAAAAACTTATGGTTTTTAAGCGTAAAATAGTATTTGTTTGTACTCTACTCATTTCTACTCTACTCTTTTCGCAACAGCTATCTAGGAGCAATCCTTTTAAAATTTTTATAAAAGAAAAGAGTGACCAATTTATTGGGGAATCTAATTTTAGAAAAGCACAATCTTTTTTTTTAAATAATGAATGGGATTCTACATTGGTATACACAATGAAGCAACTAAGTATGCCTAATAAAGATTTGCAACTCAAAAATTATTGTCATCTCTTTAGAGGTTATAGTTTTAAACAAAAAGAACTATATAAACAAGCTAAAAAAGAATTTGGTATGATATCTGAATCATTTTCATTTTATAAACACATGGAAATGTATTTAGGCGAAATAGC
This sequence comes from Kordia sp. E, assembly GCF_056033805.1. Classification (NCBI taxonomy): domain Bacteria; kingdom Pseudomonadati; phylum Bacteroidota; class Flavobacteriia; order Flavobacteriales; family Flavobacteriaceae; genus Kordia; species Kordia sp. E. The sequence goes on along the minus strand of NZ_JBRASR010000002.1, from coordinate 397,181 downwards.
GATGTTAGAACAAAAATATAAGAAAGCCTTGCTATATTTTCTTAAAATTGAAGAAATCAATGATGAAAACCTCCTAGGATTAATTAGAATTAAAATAGAAGAAAATATAGGAACTTGTTATATGGAACTTGAAAACTTTGATACAGCTGAAAAGTATCTTAGAAAGAGTTTGCAACATCATAAACGCAAAAAAGACACTGTTGGACTAATAGCCTCTTATACAAATATGGGGAGTTTGTTTTATGAACAATTCAAAGATAATGAAGCCATTTCATATTTTGAGAAAGCTTATTCTTTGTCAAAAAATGTAGACAGTCTTGAATTAAAAAAAGGAACAGTTTATAACATGTCGCTTGTAGAAGAAGGTCTTAAAAATTTTGAAAAATCACTAGCTTATACAAAAGAATATATAAAATATAAAGACACATTAAATAGTAGAGCTAAAATATGGGAAAATGCTAAAATTGCTAATGATTTTAAAATTAAACAGAAAGAAAGTCAAGTGAGCTTTTTGAAGGTGCAAAACAAAGCAAAACAAGCAGAAAAAAATCGGTTACTATATTTTTCTATTATTCTTTTAGTTCTTCTAGGAACAGTGTTTTATTTCTACAAAGAAAAAGTAAAAACAAATAAAATAATTGTTGCACAAAAAGAAAATTTAGATGAATTAAATGCAACAAAAGATAAACTATTCTCCATTGTAAGTCATGATTTACGCTCGTCTGTATATGCTTTGAAAACAAGTAATACAGAGTTGTTTGAGAATTTGGAAGCTAAAAACCTAGAAGCGCTAGATGGTTTATTAAATACAAATAGCGCTATTGTAAATGGTGCGTATAATTTGTTAGACAATTTACTGCATTGGGCGTTATTGCAAACCAAGCAATCATATTTTGAAATTGCGGAAATGCGTTTGTTTTTTATTGTAGAACAAACAGTTTTTAACTATAAACCTTTACTACAAGAAAAAAAGATTCAATTTGAAAATAAAGTACCAAAAAGTGAAATGATTGTTGCCGATCAAGAATCATTGAAAATTGTATTGCGGAACTTATTAGATAATGCAATCAAATTTTCTAAGCCAGAAGGAAAGATCACAATTTATACCAGAAACACAAACAGTGAATACTGTGATTTAGTCATTGAAGATACTGGAATTGGTATGAGTGAAGCCACGCGTTTAGAACTCATAAAAGATTCAGGTTTACTGGCAAAAAAAGAAAACGAAAACATTATTGGAACTGGATTAGGCTTGCAACTATGTAGATCGATGATTCAGAAAAATAATGGAAAATTTACCATAGAAAGTGAATTAGGAAAAGGAACAAAAATGATTGTATCTTTACGTAAAAACCTACCAAATGGATCAAGTTAACGTACTCGTTGTTGAAGATACACCTGCACAGAGTAAAGCGCTCACCAAAGTACTTGAAGAAAATAAGTATACTGTTGTAGGAGTTGCGACGACGCTCAAAGAAGCATTAGCTGCGTTTTACGGCAATACAAAAATTGATATTGTCATTATTGATATCTTTTTAAATGGTCTTCCAGATGGTATAGCTTTCGCAGAAACGATTAATGCAGTTCCCAATGCCACAAAACCATTTGTGTTTCTAACAAGCTCTACAGATCGTGAAATTTTCCAACGCGCAAAGCTCACACAGCCATTTAGTTATTTGATGAAACCGTTCAATGAATTAGAGATTTTATATGCAATAGAAATGGCGGTAGAAAAATTCTATGCGCAACAAAATGTATTCTTAAGTGAAGAAGAAAACACAGTAATTAGCAGCGATTATTTATTCGTAAAAAAAGGAAAATCGCTCAAAAAAGTACAGCTTTCAGATATCATCTATATTGAAGTTGAAGAAAAATATTGTAACATCATTACCGAAAAAGAAAAGTTTGTCATTATGATTTCATTGACGAAAATTTCAAAGCTTTTAAACCCAGAAATCTTCACAAAAACACATCGTAACTACATCGTAAATTCTAAAAAAATAGAAGAAATAGTGCCTGCAGACAATTTGATCATATTGACTGGAAAGTATAATGTTCCTTTAAGTGAAAAGTATAAAGGAATGATTAAAAAAGTGCGAACACTTAAATAAATAAAAAATCACTTTTTTTGCTGACTTCTAATGGTCAAAACCATCGCGAAAATTAATAATAGACTTGATAAATTTCGCATCCAAAACCCACGATCGTATGCTTCAGAAGTAACAATATTGACAATAATTAAAATAACACTGGCAACAATTAAAATAATTGGAAGTAATGACTTTTTCATGCAATTAATTAGTGATGAATAATTTAGTAGTATAATTGATCTGTTCTCAAATTCAAGAAACGTTGTGTTGCAAAAAAGCTACTTACCAAGGTAATCAATACGCCAATCAAGAAAATTCCAGCAAATACTGATCCTATCAATACTTTATCATTTGCAAGCTGTAATTGCGGTAACGATTTATTAACGTAATACAATGCTCCAGCCATTCCTGCTAAAGCTAAAATTGCAGCAATAACGCCCATTTTTACACTATTCCAAATAAAAGGTTTGCGAATAAAACCTTTCGTAGCTCCAACCATTTGCATGGTTTTAATCGTAAAACGTTTTGCATATACAGACAAGCGAATAGAACTATTAATCAACAATGCAGCAACAAGTGCAAAAAAGATACATGTAATTAAAATTCCGAGTCCAACTCTTTTAATATTTGCATTCAACTTTGAAACCAATGGTTTATCAAACGAAACTTCTGAGACAAAATTCTTTTCAGAAATCTCAGCAGCAATCGTTTCCAACTGTTCACCCGAAACAAATTGTGCATTCATATATACATCTAGCGAATTCAATAATGGGTTTTCACCTAAATATGCTACAAAATCTTCTCCAATATCTTCCGTCAAATTTGCCGCAGCAGTTTCTTTTGAAACAAAATCAGCAGACTTTGTATATTCAGCAAGTGCTAATGTTTTTTGTAATTGCTTAATCTCAACATCTTTGGCGCTATCTTTCAAATACACGGTCAAAGCTATCTTTTCCTTATAATAATCTGCTACCTTCTTTGTGTTTAATACCAATAAACCTAAAATCCCGAGTAAAAAAAGTACAAGTGTTGTACTCAGTATAACTGAGAAATACGAAGAAATCAATCGGTTTTTTTGATACTTTTCAAAAGAAGAACTCATAAACAGTGCGTTAGTTTGGTAAAACTATAAAATAAAATTCAGAACTCGTCAGTTCGAGTGTTTTATCGTAATGAATATGAAGATAAAATGTATCGAGAACAAATTTGAAACTAAAAGGAACGTAATAAACGTAAATTTCTAGCAAAAAAGTATTTCTCGAAACAAATTTTTATTTATCTCTACTGCGTTCGATATGACAAAAATTCACTCGAAATGACGTTTTGTATAAAATTTTGAATCAAAAAATCAACAGACCCAAAAAAACAAAACACCGAATCAACAAATAAACAAAATAACCATTAAATTTGCGCTTCTTTAAAAAATATCAAAATGAAGTACAATTTCAACGAAATTGAAGCCAAGTGGCAAAAATATTGGGCGGAAAACGGAACTTTTCATGCAGAAAATCAATCGGACAAACCAAAATATTACGTGCTCGACATGTTTCCTTATCCATCAGGAGCCGGATTACACGTTGGTCATCCATTAGGTTACATTGCTTCAGATATCTATGCGCGTTACAAGCGTCACAAAGGATTCAACGTATTGCATCCGCAAGGATATGATAGTTTTGGGTTGCCAGCAGAACAATATGCAATTCAAACAGGTCAGCATCCTGCAATAACGACGAAAACGAATATTGCACGCTACCGTGAACAACTAGATAAAATTGGGTTCTCATTCGATTGGAGTAGAGAAGTACGTACGTCTGATCCTGCATATTACAAATGGACACAATGGATTTTTATCGAACTATTCAATTCTTGGTACAATATAGAAAGTGACAAAGCGGAACATATTGATACGCTTGTCGCGAAATTTGAAACAGAAGGGAACGCAACTGTAAAAGCAATTTGTGATGATGATATTGCTGTGTTCGCTGCTGCAGAATGGACACAGTACGATTCGAAAACGAAACAAGAAATACTATTAAAATATAGACTTACATACTTAGCCGAAACGGAAGTAAACTGGTGTCCAGCTTTAGGAACAGTTTTAGCGAATGACGAAATTGTCAATGGAGTTTCTGAACGTGGTGGACATCCTGTTGTGCGTAAAAAAATGACACAATGGAGTATGCGAATCTCTGCGTATGCACAACGTTTACTAGACGGTTTGAATACAATTGATTGGCCACAACCGCTAAAAGATTCACAAACCAACTGGATTGGTCGCTCGCAAGGAGCAATGGTGAGTTTTAAAGTTGACGGACACGATGCAAAAATTGATGTATTTACCACGCGACCAGATACAATCTACGGAGTAAGTTTTATGACGCTTGCGCCAGAACACGATTTAGTAGCAAAAATAACAACTGCCGATCAAAAAGAAGCGGTTGAAAATTATAGAGAAGCAACTTCAAAAAGAAGTGAACGCGAACGTATGGCAGATGTAAAAACCATTTCAGGTGTATTTACAGGCGCATATGCATTGCATCCTTTTACGGGAGAAAAAGTGCAAATCTGGATTGGTGATTACGTATTAGCAAGCTACGGAACAGGAGCCGTAATGGCAGTTCCGTGTGGTGATCAACGTGATTACGACTTTGCAAATCACTTTGGACTTGAAATTCCAAACATCTTTGAAGGTGTTGATATTTCTGAAGAAGCACATGCAGACAAAGAAGGAACTAAAATTGCAAACTCTGATTTCTTAAATGGTTTATCATACAAAAAAGCGATGAAAACCGTGATTTACGAAATGGAAAAACGCGGTTTTGGAAAAGGAAAAATAAACTATCGTTTGCGCGATGCCGTATTCTCGCGTCAGCGCTATTGGGGAGAACCATTTCCAGTATACTACGTAAATGGAATGCCGCAAATGATTGATGTAAAACATTTACCAATTGCATTGCCAGAAGTGGAAAAATACTTACCAACCGAAACAGGCGAACCGCCATTAGGAAACGCTGAGGTTTGGGCTTGGGACACAAATACAAATACTGTAGTTTCCAACGAACTTGTCAACGAAGACAACGGAATCTATCCACTAGAACTTAATACAATGCCAGGTTGGGCAGGAAGTTCTTGGTATTTCTTCCGTTACATGGAAAAAGCATTACGTGAAGATGATTTTGCGAGTGAGCAAGCTTTAAAATACTGGGAAAGTGTAGACTTATACATTGGTGGAAGCGAACATGCAACAGGACACTTATTATATTCTCGTTTTTGGGTAAAATTCTTAAAAGATAGAGGATTTGTTGGTGTTGATGAACCATTCAAAAAGCTCATCAACCAAGGAATGATTTTGGGAACTAGTGCTTTTGCATATGGATTTGGACCAGGCTTAGAATATGAAAAACCTTCAGATTTAGCAGATACTATCAAAGCTGGTTTAAAAAATAAAAAATACGTTATCCCTAGAGAATCTTATGAAAAGGGAATGGCTGGAGAATTAGATTCGATAACTCAAAATATTGTTGACAATATAATTAAAGAGTACAAGTCCAAAGGGTTTAATGTTAAATATGTCGGAGAAGAATTTAGCGGAACTTTTACACCGTTTAGAGTTAGTTTAGAACATTTAAAAGGTACAAGTGATAATTTGAATATTGAAACTTTAAAGGAAGATGCTTTATTCAAATTTGTTAAAAATGCTGAATTTATCTTAAATGCTGATGGAGAATATGTAACTCACCGAGAAGTCGAAAAAATGTCTAAGTCGAAATACAATGTTGTGAATCCAGACGAAATCTGTGAAGAATACGGAGCTGATAGTTTGCGTTTGTTTGAAATGTTCTTAGGACCATTAGAACAAGCAAAACCATGGAATACAGCAGGAATTTCAGGAGTTTTTGGATTCTTAAAGAAATTATGGAAACTCTATGTTGGTGAAGAAGGCGTTTCAAGAGTTACGGATGCTGCGCCAACGAAAGACAACTTAAAAACATTGCACAAAACGATCAAAAAGGTTGAGGAAGACATTGAAAACTTCTCATTCAATACATCGGTAAGTACGTTTATGATTTGTGTAAATGAACTCATAGCTCAAAAATGCAGCAGCAAAGAAATTTTAGAACCGTTAACAATCTTAATGTCGCCGTATGCGCCACATATTGCTGAAGAATTGTGGGAACGTTTAGGGAATGCGGAATCTATCGCAACAGCGAAATTTCCAATATTTGAACCAAAACATTTAGTAGAAAGTTCAAAGGAATATCCAGTTTCGTTTAACGGAAAAATGCGCTTCAAAAAAGAACTTTCATTGGATCTTTCAAAAGAAGAAATAGAGAAAATAATCTTAGAAGACGAACGTACACAAGCACAATTAAATGGAAGAACTCCTAAGAAAGTAATTGTAGTTCCGGGAAAAATCATTAATATAGTAGGATAGAAACGTAAAAGTTTGGTATGAAAATAGATAGAGAGTAAAAAGAATTTAATTTCATATCACATAAAAAAGTAACAAATGAAAAAAATCCTCTTTTTAATTGCAATTCTTTGTGTAAGTGTCGGAATGGCGCAAAAAAAGGAAGTAAAAGAACGTTTTGGAAAAAACTCTGAAAACAAAATGTTTCCAACAGAATATGCATTTCCTAAAGAATATGTAGGAACCTATGCAGGAAATTTGAATGTAGCAGATGCTTCTGGTGTTTTGCAAAATGTTCCAATGGAATTGACGATAAAGCCGACGGAAGATCCAAAAAAATTCGATTATAGCTTATCATATATTGTTTCACAAAAAAAACAAGAACAAAAATATACACTAATTGTAGTTGATCCTGCAAAAGGATTGTATGATTTAGATGAAAATAATGGAGTTGTATTACGTGCAAACTATATGCGACAAACGTTGTTCAGTACTTTTGAAGTAAATAATAGAATTCTTAACAGTAGTGTAGAGTTCAAAAATGATGGACGTGTATTCTTTACAATTATTGTTACTGAAAAAAAGGATCCTAGAAATACAGGAAATGAAAAACTAGCAGTGACAAGTTATAGTGCTATTGTTATTCAAAAAGCAGCATTACGAAAAGTAGAGCGCGACTAGAAATAGAAACTGACAAAATATCACAAAAAAAGAAACCTCGTCTATTTGGCGAGGTTTTTGTATTTTTAATCGTAAAGTTTAATAAATGAGTATTATAATTTCTAGTTCTAAAGTAGAATAATTATTTTTTGAAGAAGAATGTATAGTAATGCTGTTTTTAGTTAAACAATTTAAAAATTAAAATTATGTTTTCAAGTGGATATATGCTCTTAGCGGGCGCAATAATGTTGATTAGTATGTTTGTGGGTAATAAGCTCAAAAGCAAATTTGCACACTATTCTAAATTGCAATTGCGTAATGGAATGAGTGGTGCAGAAATTGCAGAAAAAATGCTTGCAGACCACGGAATCCGAGATGTAGAAGTGGTTTCTGTACGTGGAATGCTAACAGATCATTACAATCCTGCCAACAAAACGGTGAATTTAAGTGAAGGTGTGTACAATCAGCGAAATGCTGCGGCTGCGGCTGTAGCTGCACACGAAGTTGGACATGCCGTACAACATGCTAAAGGCTATAAATGGTTGCAAATGCGATCGAAATTAGTTCCAGTAGTGAGTATTGCTTCTAAATTTTCACAATGGGTAATTTATGGAGGAATTGCATTGATGGCTGGTCAAGGAATTGGTTTAGGTCAAAATATTTTAATTATTGGATTAATAATGTTTGCAACAGGAACAGCTTTTAGTTTCGTAACACTTCCTGTAGAATACGATGCAAGTAACAGAGCGTTAAAATGGTTGAAAAATAAGAATATGGTTTCCCAAGAAGAATTTGCAGGTGCACAAGATGCACTCAAATGGGCAGCGAGAACGTATGTAGTTGCGGCGCTTGGTTCGTTAGCAACGTTGTTGTATTTCGTGAAATATTTGAATAGACGATAAGAAAAGAAAAAACTAGAACCTAAAAAAACACGACATTGATCGTGTTTTTTTAGGTTCTAGTGTATATACTTTTAAAAAGTAGAAATTAGAGGATTAATTTTGTAGTGTTATTTCCAAAATTTCCATTTGCTTTTAGTTTTCTTTTCTTTCTTTTCTGTTTCTGGCGAAAAAAAGCTATTAATTCTGAATATTCTATCTAGACTTCAATCTGTCGATCAATCTGTTGATTCAAAGAAATAAAAGTTTCTGTTCGTGAAACACCTTTAATTGCTTGTATTTTATGGTTTAAAATGTGCATTAAATGTTCATTGTCTTTACATAAAATTTTGATGAGAAGTGACCAATTTCCTGTAGTATAGTGGCTTTCCATTACTTCCGGAATCTGCTCTAGTTCTTTTACAGCAGCAGGATTTCGCATGGCTTTATCTAAATAAACACCAATAAACGCCATGGTTTTATATCCTAATACTTTCGGATTGATGACGAATTTTGAACCAACAATGAGTTTTGCATCTTCAAGCTTTCGCAGTCGTTGATGAATAGCAGCTCCCGAAATTCCAATAGTACGCGCAATGCTCAAAATAGGCGTTCGCGCGTCTTGCATTAACGCGCGTAAAATTTGTTTATCGATACCATCAATTTCAATTTGATCATTAATCACTTTCATAATATGGAAATTTATAGAATGAAAGATAAAATTAAGGTATTTGTTTTAATTTTTATCTAAAAACCAAAATAGTCTTACATATTTGCAGGATCGTATCCAAAATACGGAACTTCTTCTTCTTTGAAAACTACACCATAATCTTCCAATTCTTTTAAAATTGGTGTGTATACTTCTTTGGTAATTGGTAGTTGTACACCAGGTGTTTTAATTTCACCATTCAAAATTTTCAAAGCAGCAATAGCTACAGGTAAACCAACGGTTTTTGCCATAGCTGTATAAGTTTGATCTTCACCTAAAATCACCATTTTTGATTCTATTTGATGTTTTTCACCATCTTTTTCATAACCAAACTTGTGATACATTACAATCATATCTTTATCGTCTGGAGCAAGTGTCCAGCTATCCATTAAGATTTTTTGTAGAATTTGCGCAGGAGTTGCATTGTCTAAACCTACTTTTTTATGTGGATTAAAAATGTCTAATTCAAGTAACTTTTCCCAAAGAGTATCATCTTGATCAATCTTTAAATTATGACGCATTTTTAACTCTGCAGAATCTGTTGGACTATATGGTAAAAATGAATTTACAAAATCGCGATAGCTCATTTCGGCAGAATTTTCAATTGTATAGCTATCGTCTGTCATTCCTAAAATTACAAACATTTGCCAAGCTCTAGAAAAACCAACTCTTCTGATCGTTCCACGATATAAAGTCAAAATATCATCTAGTCCATAAACACTTCTATACTTTAAAGAATCACGATTTGCATAGGCTTCAAACTTTCCATAACCTTCTACACTCAAAAATTCGGTTCTACGGAATAAACGGTTGTATGGAATATACTTATAGGTTCCTTCTTGAATAAACTTAGCAGTTCCACCTTGTCCAGCTAACACTACATTTCTAGGATTCCATGTAAACTTATAGTTCCACAAATTGGTATCACTTTCTGGAGCGACCAATCCACCAGTAAATGATTCAAATAGAATCATATCTCCGCCATTATCACGAATACGATCAATTACTTCCATCGCACTCATATGATCGATTCCTGGATCAACACCAATTTCGTTCATAAAAACGAGTCCTTTTTCTTTTACAGACGCATCTAGCGCTTGCATCTCTTTACTGATATAAGAAGCAGTAACCATGTTTTTTCCAAAATGAACACAATCTTTTGCAACTTCAATATGAAAACGTGCTGGCAACATTGAAATAACAATAGCAGCATCTTGTATAGCAGCTTTTCTACTATCTTCATTAAAGACATCTAGTAAAATTGCAGAAGCATTTGGATGATCTCCAACGAGCTTTTGTGCATTTTCAATATTAATATCTCCGACTGTTATATGTAAATTTTCAGTATGACTTTTATCTAAAAAATATTTGATGAGATATGAAGCAGATTTTCCTGCACCAATAATTAAAATGTTTCGCATAAGTGAGTTTTGTTGCGTAATTTTGTGAAAAGACAAATATAACACGAATGTAGCAAAATGTTACATTTATAAAAATATCTATTCACTTTTATGAGAAAAAAGATTTTAGTAACAGGAGCTATTTTGGGTTGCTTAGCAGTTATATTGGGCGCATTTGGTGCGCATGCACTCAAAAAAATAGTAACATTGGATCAATTAAATTCCTTTGAAACGGGCGTTCGTTATCAAATGTATCATGCGTTATTACTACTATTTACAGGAGTTACACCTTATATTTCAAGGAAAGCACAAAAACTTTTATATGTGTTTATTTTATGGGGAGTTATTTTATTCTCAGGTTCTATATATCTCTTAGCGACAAATAATTCTACAACTTTTGATTTTAAGACAATCGGTTTCATTACGCCTATTGGCGGAACATTACTAATCGTTGGATGGTTGATTCTTATTGCGAATTTTTATAAACTAAAAATGGATAAAACGGCTTAAGAATACAGTATTTTTAAAAATGCCCATGCTTTTTTAAATTAAAGAAGATTAAATCGCTTGAAAATGCGGTATCTATAAAAATATTTATATTTTTGCCCTTTACAAAACACACAACAAGAGTTAAAAGTTATGACGAATAACACCTTCTCAACGAAAACGATTTCGCTAAATCAATACGGAATCAAAAATGCCAAAGCGCATTATCAACTTTCCTCAGATGAACTTCATGAAGAAACTATTAAAAACGAACAAGGAGTTGAAACTTCTTTCGGAGCTATTACTGTTAACACAGGAGAGTTCACTGGAAGATCTCCAAAAGATCGTTTTATAGTAAAAGACAGTATTACAGAAGACAAAGTTTGGTGGGGAGACATCAATATTCCTTTTGAGCCTACTGCTTTTGATAAGTTATATGATAAAGTTGTTGCGTATTTGTCAGAAAAAGAAATTTACGTACGTGATGCATATGCTTGTGCAGATGAAAATTACAAGCTAAATATCCGAGTGATTAATGAATATCCTTGGAGTAATATGTTTGCTCACAACATGTTTTTGCGTCCAACAGAAGCAGAACTTGATGGATTTGATGCAGAATGGTTAGTGGTAAACGCGCCAGGATTTATGGCAAATCCAGAAGTTGACGGAACACGTCAGCATAATTTTGCCATCTTAAACTTTGAAAAGAAAATCGCTTTAATTGGTGGAACAGGATATACAGGAGAAATTAAAAAAGGAATTTTTTCTGCATTAAACTTTATTCTTCCAGTATTTAAAAACACTTTGCCAATGCACTGTAGTGCGAATGTTGGTAAAAACGGTGAAACAGCGATCTTCTTTGGTTTATCAGGAACAGGAAAGACAACGTTATCAGCTGATCCAGAACGTAAGTTAATTGGAGATGATGAACATGGTTGGACAAACGAAAATACAGTCTTTAACTTTGAAGGTGGTTGCTATGCAAAAGTAATCGACTTAAGTGAAGAAAAAGAACCAGAAATCTATCACGCAATTAAAAAAGGAGCAATTCTTGAAAATGTAGTGCTAGACGAAAATAAAAATGTAGATTTCCTAGATACATCAATTACACAAAATACACGTGTAAGTTATCCTATCTATCATATTGATAATATTCAAGTGCCATCAACAGGGAAAAATCCTAAAAATATATTTTTCCTAACGGCTGATGCATTTGGTGTGTTGCCTCCAATTTCAAAACTAACACCTGGACAAGCTGCGTACCATTTTATCTCTGGTTACACAGCAAAAGTTGCTGGAACTGAAGCAGGAATCAATGAGCCTGTACCGAGTTTCTCAGCGTGCTTTGGAGCGCCTTTTATGCCTTTACATCCTACAAAATATGCTGAAATGCTAAGTCAGAAGATGCAAGATGCAGGTGTAAATGTTTGGCTGATCAATACAGGTTGGACTGGCGGACCTTACGGGACAGGAAGTCGTATGAAATTAAAATATACGCGTGCAATGATTAGTGCAGCATTAAAAGGAGACTTAGACAATGTTGATTTCCAAACACATCCAATTTTTGGATTGGCAATGCCAAAAGATTGTCCTAATGTACCAAATGAAGTATTAAATCCAATTGATACTTGGTCAGATAAAGGTGCTTATAATGCAAAAGCTAACGAGCTTTCAAGTTCATTCAAGAAAAACTTTGAACAATTTTCATCGTATGCAAATGAAGAAATTATGGCTGGTGGACCAATAAGCTAGTCGATAATAATAGTACAATACTAAACCAAACCAAAATTCTAATTAACTAAAAAAAGCCTGAATCAAACGATTCAGGCTTTTTTAGTATTGTAAAAATATAAAGTATTTATTTCTTATTCACTTCGTCAATGTATTTTGCTAATGCCATTGTCATTGATGGAGTTTCTGGAGTTGGAGCTTTAATATCAACTCTCAATCCTGCTTCTGTAGTTGCTTTAATGGTAGAATTACCAAATACAGCAATACGTGTGTCATTTTGTTCAAAGTCTGGGAAATTAGCCAATAATGATTTAATTCCTGAAGGACTAAAGAACACTAAAATGTCATAATACACATTACGTAAATCTGATAAATCACTTACCACAGTTTTGTAAAATACACCGCGTTCCCACTTGATATTAATAGAGTTTAATGCTTCAGGAACCGCAGGTTTTAATGCGTCAGAGGAAGGTAATAAGAATGATTCATCCTTATACTTCTTAACTAATGGTAGTAATTCTTTGAAAGTACGTTTACCAACGTAAATTTTACGTTTTCTGTATACTACATATTTCTGCAAGTAATAAGCTACTGCTTCTGATTGGCAGAAATATTTCATAGAGTCAGGAACCTTAAAGCGCATTTCTTCTGCTATTCTGAAGAAATGGTCAACAGCGTTTCTGCTTGTTAAGATGATTGCAGTAAACTGCGTTAAGTCAATCTTTTGATGTCTTACGTCTCTTGCATCTACACCTTCAACGTGTATAAACGGCCTAAAATCAATTTTCACCTTTTGCTTGTCAATAAGCCTAGAATAAGGTGAATTCTCAATTTTTGGTTCCGGTTGAGAAACTAAAATAGTTTTTACTTTCATAAACCTTGTATTTAATATCACTTTACTTAATTAAAAAATTTATAGATAACTAAATAAGGAGCAATTTCAAGTGCGCAAAGATACAAAATAAAATAAAACAACTTGCTGATTATCAATTTTTGATAATTCTTTAGTAGAAAAAATAATCCAATGAGATTATATGCTAAAAATGTAAAAATTACTGAGAAAAATACAATCTTATTCCCATTTATGCAGTAAACAAGGAGTAAGTTAATAGGGATCAGGATAATTCCAAATAAGTTTCTAGTATTTAACTTGTAAAAATTATATGTATCCACGTACAATTCCATGTCTAAAATTACTGCAATTATTTTTTCAAAAATATATTTTATAATGATAAAAAAGGTTGTAAAAGTGATGATTTTCACAAATAAGAATGGTGAAGTCACTAAAGTTGGATAGAAAAAGGTAACCGAAACATAAATGAAAATGGTAAAAGAAATGATTTGAACCAAAAATAATAACGAATTAAACCAGTTTATTATACCTTCTTGCTTAGTTAAAAATTGATTTTCATACTTATTAGAGAATAGAAAAACTAAGAACAACGAAAATTGTTTTCTGAATACAAAGCGAATCAACACTAGTAAACAGAAGGAAACCAAAAATAACAGCGTAAGCCAATCCTTGGAAATAATAGCTCTTTCTACACTTTCAAACATTCGGTAAAATTAGGGAGTATGTTAAATAATACATAAAAATTTAGCACAAATCCTCACATTTCTTCGTTAAACATATAATTTAACTACTTTTGTTAGCCTAATTTTAGATAATGTCAGACGCAATTGTTGTCATACCAACGTATAACGAAATTGAAAATATAGACGCGATTATTGAAGCAGTTTTTGCTCAAGACAAAGCGTTTCATGTTTTGATCGTGGACGACAATTCTCCTGATGGAACACACAAACGTGTGGTTGCACTGCAAGAAAAATACCCAACACAACTTTTCCTAGAAAAACGAGAATCCAAAACAGGCTTGGGAACAGCTTATATTCACGGTTTTCGTTGGGCATTGGAACGCACGTATGAATATATTTTTGAAATGGATGCTGACTTTTCACACAATCCAGAAGATTTAGTTCGTTTGTTAGTGGCTTGCCAAGAAGAAAACGCAGATGTTGCTATTGGTTCTCGGTATGTAAAAGGTGTAAATGTGGTCAATTGGCCAATGAATCGTGTATTGATGTCGTATTTTGCTTCAAAATATGTGCGCTTCATCACAGGAATTCCAATTCATGATACAACTGCAGGATTTATCTGTTATCGTAGAAAAGTATTAGAAACTATCGGGTTAGATACAATTCGTTTTGTCGGATATGCATTTCAAATTGAATTAAAATTTAAAGCTTGGAAATTAGGATTTAATATCAAAGAAGTATCTGTTATCTTTACAGACAGAACCAAAGGAGCTTCAAAAATGGATAGTTCCATATTTTCAGAAGCTATTTTTGGAATCATAAAAATGAAAATTAGAAGTCTATTTACAAAACATAAACGCAATGCATAAAATACTCCTAAAAAACGCACAAATTGTGAGTGAAGCCGAAATTAAAACGGCAGATATTTTAATTGAAGGTGATCGAATTTCAAAAATTGGAACTGATATTATTGCAGCTGATGCTGAATTAATTGATGCGACAGGAAAGCACGTTTTTCCAGGTGTAATTGATGATCAAGTGCATTTTAGAGAGCCAGGATTAACGCATAAGGCAAATATTCAAACTGAGTCAAGAGCTGCAATTGCTGGTGGAATTACTTCTTTTATTGAAATGCCAAATACAAATCCGCAAACAACAACAATTGAAAAGTTACAGGAGAAGCTTGATATTGCTTCGGAAACAGCATTTGCAAACTATTCATTTATGTTTGGTGGAACAAACGATAACTTAGACGAAGTCTTAAAAGTTGACACAACACAAGTTGCAGGATTAAAATTATTCTTAGGTTCATCAACAGGAAATATGTTGGTAGATGATGAAGCTGTATTAGAAAAAATATTTTCAAGTACCGATATGGTCATTTCTGTACACTGTGAAGATGAAGCGACGATTAGAAAAAATTTAGCTGAATATAAAGAGAAATACGGAGATGATATTCCAATGGAATTTCACCCAATTATACGAAGTGAAGAAGCGTGTTATATATCGTCTTCACGAGCTATTGCGTTAGCAAAGAAAACAGGCGCACGTTTGCATGTTTTTCACTTATCAACAGGGAAAGAAACAGCATTGTTTGACAATTCTATTCCGTTAGAAGAAAAGAAAATTACTGCAGAAGTTTGTATTCACCATTTGTGGTTTTCTGATGAAGACTATGCTGAAAAAGGAACGAACATTAAGTGGAATCCTGCGGTAAAAAAAGCTTCAGACAGAGCACAATTGTGGGAAGCATTATTAGATGATAGAATTGACGTGATTGCAACAGATCATGCACCACATACAATTGAAGAAAAAAGCAATGTATACACGAAAGCTCCTTCTGGCGGACCGTTAGTACAACATGGTTTAAATGCTATGATTCAGGCACATAAACAAGGGAAAATTTCATTGGAGAAGATTGTGCAAAAAATGTGTCATAATCCAGCGCGCTTATTTCAAGTAAAGGATAGAGGTTTTGTAAAAGAAGGCTTTTATGCAGATTTGGTGTTGGTAGATATGAACAAATCATGGGAAGTAAACAAAGACAATATTTTATATAAATGTGGTTGGTCTCCATTTGAAGGAACAACGTTTGATTCTGTAATTACACATACATTTGTTAATGGAAACTTAGCATATGCTGATGGGAAAATCTCAGAAAAGCGTCATGTAAAACAATTAGAATTCAACAGGTAATGAAGAAATATATTTTGTGTTTAATCGTATTATTAGGGATGGTTTCTTGTAAAGAAGAAGCAGTGCCGAAGCCTGATGACTTGTTGTCAAAACAAAAAATGGCAGACATTCTGTATGATGTAACAGTGATTAACTCGATGAAAGGTGTTGATAAAAAAGGGCTGGAAGCTAGTTTTTTACACTTTGATACGTATTTATACAAAAAACACAATATAGATAGTACTCAGTTTGCTATGAGTAATAATTATTACGCGACAAACCCATTAAAGTATGATAAAATTTACGCACTTGTAGATGCGCGACTTAAAAAAGAACGTACTGGTGTCGAAGCTGAAATGAAGAAAGAGCAGGAGCGAAGAGATTCACTTCAAAAAGCAAAAAAAGAAGAGATCGCAAAGCAAAAAAAATTAAACGATACTATTCCGAAATCAAAATTTAAGCAAGTAAAGAAATAGTATTGTGTTTGTTTAATTAGAATTGTCTAATTCTTTTGAAATTTCTATTGCTTCGTTAATAATTTCTTTTGGATAATCGTTAATTTCAAGTATTCTTATTGCGTTTCTATTTTTTAGTTTTCCCTCTTTTAGTTTATAATCGAAGCCTACGGTTTTATCGTTTATTACTTCACTAAAATGATATAATTCATATTCATTAGAAAGCAGCTCTGTTAATTCGATATCATGCGTAGATACCAATATAATGTTATTATTTTTTGCTAAAGAAGATAAGACAGCTTTACCAGCAGAAATGCGCTCTACAGTATTAGTTCCTTTAAATAATTCATCTAAAAGGAAAAGGTTTCTTTCATTGTTTTTACTTTCCGAAATCATTTCTTTTATAGTTAATACTTCTTCAAAGTAATAACTTTTATTGTTCATTAAATCATCACTTATCCGAATTGCAGAAAATATCTTAAGTAACGGGAAGGTCATTGACTTGGCAAAACAAGTGTTAATTGTCAACCCTGTAATTACATTCAATCCAATAGCGCGGATAAAAGATGTTTTTCCAGACATGTTAGAGCCAGTAAGCAGTATAGATTTTTTAGATATTTGAATACTATTCGTTGTACAATTGAAAATTAAAGGATGACTAATTTCTGTAGAAGAAATTTCATTAGAATTAGTAATAGTTGGTAAGCAAAACGTATCAAGTCCATCTCTTAAAGAAGCTATTGAAATCAGCATATCTGTATGTCCAACAAACTTAAACACGCTTTCTATTTCCTCTCTTTTAGTATTTAATCTTTTTAAAATACCAAATAGCAATAATGGTTCTAATAGGAATAATGTCTTGAAAATTTCAAAAATAAGCCAAGCTAAAATTTCAAACTCTCCTTGAAGTTTTGCTTCAAGCTGAAAAAATGACATTTTATTTTTGACTTCATTAATTAGTTTAATTGACTTTGGTAAGTCAGGATTTATCGTTTTTAATAATGGATTTGTAAATAGGTGCGATGCTACACTGTTAAGCTTTAAAAGCTGTGGAATAGAGTTTATATACCGAACTAGATTGTTTTTATTCCAATAATGGATAACAATATTGATACAGAAAATCGCAATTAAGACACCAAAGAATAACGGTTTAAAAAATGAAAGTATTAACAATGCTAAGCTTGTAAATGATAATATTTTAATGATAAAAAACCATTTTGGAGGACTTAGATGTTCTTCTTGAAACAACGATGTAATATAATAGGCATCTTTATGTCCTAGTTTTTCTAAATTTTTCTGAAGAGAAATTCTTAATTCAGGATCTTTTGATAATTGAGTTATAATACGTTCATCTAACTTGGTTTGCGATTCATTTTTTTGAATAGTTCGCAGTTTATTATATAAATATTGTTGTCCAGTTTTTGAACTTGTTCGATCTAAAAACATATACAACTCATCAAAATCTAGATCATTGCAAGTCTTGTCTGATAAAACTTGATATGCTTCCGAGTTGTCTTTATTTTTGAAATAACGCTCTATCATATTAAAACTAAAAGAGTCATTTTTTGTTTTACCAAATGATTCTTTTAATCTTTTGTGAGTCGCTTTTTTTCGATTGAAAGTTATTGTAGAGAGTATATATTTTATCTGAAATAGTATATTTTTTATCATCAGATAATTAGTATAATATTTCTATTTTTTGTTACAAAAGAGGAACAATGAATTATTGTTTATATCGTTTGCCAACACGCGTAATTGTTTCTTCTAACGGTTTGAATTTGAAGTTTAATGTGTTTTGAATTTTACTACTCTCAAAAAACGATTTTGACTGAATCGATTTTGCTATTTGCTTTGTTAATTTACGATGTTTTCCTGTGAGAAATTGTCGCAACCAATCTATTCGCCAAGCAAGTGCTAATGAAAATGAACCTGCTTCTTTTGTTGGTGGATCAACGCTTAACGCTTTTGCAGTAGTAGTTACAAATTTTTCTAGAGTCCAATTTTCTGCAACAAGTACAAAACGTTCATTTTTTATATCACTTTCCATGAGTTGCATCATTACAAAAACAACGTCTTGCACATCAACATAACTCAAAATTCCTTTGGTGTAATATTTTAATCCTTTATCAATTTTTCTAAATAAAGAACCACTTCCTGAACGCCAAAATCCAGCGCCTAAAATAATTGCAGGATTTACAATAACAACATCCAAACCTTCTTGCGAACCACGCCAAACTTCCATTTCGGAACCGTATTTTGAAATTGCATAGACACTATTGTCAATTTCAGGATTCCAATGTGTTTCTTCCGTAATCGGAATTGTAGAATTTTCATTTTCACCAATAGCTGCAATTGAACTTATAAAACAGAGTTTTTTTACGTCATGAGCGATACATAAATTCACAATATTGGCAGTTCCTTCGATATTTACTTTTCGTAATGTATCAAAATCTTTTGGATCAAACGATATTAATGCTGCTGCATGATATACATGTGTTACATCAGGAAATACAACTTCCAGCGAAGGAATGTCGGTTACATCCGCTTGAAACCATTCAATTTGATCAAAAAACGTACTTGGGTCATCAAAATAATAAGAAAAAACATTTTTAACCGCGTCAAGCTTGTCAAGCGTTCTATAAATTGCTTTTACATGCTTTTTGTTTTTCACTAAATGTGCCAATAAATGCGCGCCAACTAATCCAGTTGCACCAGTAACTAATATCATGCTACTAAAATAAACTTTTTTCTTTTCACTTTTATATCTTTGCGGAGCTTAAAAAGAATTTTAGAGATGAACAGCAATTTAGTAGAAGAATTACGTTGGAGAGGAATGATACATGATATCATGCCAGGAACAGAAGATCAATTGAATAAAGAAATGACAACTGCCTATATTGGATTTGATCCAACATCGGACTCTTTACATATTGGAAGTATGGTTCCTATTATTTTGTTGATGCATTTGTATAAATCTGGACATAAGCCAATTGCATTGGTTGGTGGCGCTACAGGAATGATTGGAGATCCTTCAGGGAAATCAGACGAGCGTAACTTATTGACAGAAGATATTTTGAATAAAAATGTTGCTGGAATCAAACGTGTATTATCTCGTTTTTTAGATTTTGATTCAACTGATGAAAATGCGCCAATTTTAGTAAACAATTACGATTGGATGAAAGATTTCTCTTTTATCGATTTTGCGCGTGATGTTGGAAAACGAATTACCGTAAACTATATGATGGCGAAAGATTCTGTAAAGAAACGTGTTACTAGTGAAGGTGCTGGAATGTCGTTTACAGAGTTTACATACCAACTGATTCAAGGATACGATTTTTACCATTTACACAAAGAACACAACTGTTTGCTACAAATGGGTGGATCTGATCAATGGGGAAATATTACTACAGGAACGGAATTGGTTCGTAGAATGAACGATGAAGCTTCTAAAGCATATGCAATGACTTGTCCGTTAATTACGAAAGCTGATGGTTCTAAATTTGGAAAAACAGCTGGCGGAAATATTTGGTTAGATGCAGATAAAACTTCAGTATACCGTTTTTACCAATTTTGGTTAAATGCTTCGGATGAAGATGCTGAAAAGTATATTAAAATCTTTACATTTTTAGATAAAGCCACCATTGATGGTTTAATTGCTGAACATACAGAAGCGCCACATATGCGTTTGCTACAGAAACGTTTGGCAGAAGAAGTAACGACATTAGTTCATAGTAAAGAAGATTTAGAAAACGCACAGAAAGCTACTAATATTCTATTTGGAAAATCAACTACGGAAGATTTTAAACAATTAGACGAACAAACGTTGTTAGATGTTTTTGAAGGTGTTCCGCAAGCGGAAATTGACAGAGCTGATATTGAGGAAGGTTTGGATATGATTGCTGCTTTGTCAGCAAAGACAAATTTCTTAAACTCAAACGGAGATGCGCGTAGAGCATTAAAAGAAAACTCTGTTGCTGTCAATAAAACGAAAGTTAAAGAAGATTATAAAATAACGACAGATGATTTAATCAATGATAAGTTTGTAACCATTCAACGTGGGAAGAAGAAAAACTTCTTGTTGATTGTGAAGTAGATTATTTGACTTGTCTAGTGGTTTTCGTAGTGAAACGGAAAAAAACTGTATCGAGAAAAAAACTCATAAAATAAACAACCCTGAATGCTCTGTAGTAGGAGTAACATTCAGGGTTTTTGAATTTATTAAATAACTAAACTATTTGAGATGAAATTTCTCTTTAGTTAGGTCGAAAGTTATTTGTAAACCTTTCAGAATGTTAGTATTAAAAAACCATTAAATTACAACCTCTGATATCCGAATGATCAAAGCGTCCAATAATTTCAAATGTTCCATCAGTATATACTTTTCCTAAATCTTGCGTAGCAATAAATGAACAAGAGTTTATATTTGCGAGATCAATTACATTAATTCCTCCAGATTTTCCATTTGGTTGAAGCGTTAACGCATCTTCAGGATCGCGTGTGTAGAGTTTCATCCAAGGTGGTGTTTCAAAAATTCCGTTGCCTTTTGAGTATCCTTGTGAAAGTAATTCGGTCATGCCATATTCGGAGTGAATTTTGGCAACGTCAAAACCTTCGAAGAGTCGTTGATGTAATTCTGTGCGAATCATTTCTTTTCGACGACCTTTCATGCCGCCAGTTTCCATGATAATTGTATTCTTTAGATTGAATTGAGCAGTTTCAATCAAATCTAATAATGCAAACGAAACACCAATTAAAAGTACTTTTTTACCTTCTTTATCTAGTTTGATGAGTTTTTCTGTGAGTGCTTTTAAATCATGCAAATAAAAACCGCTTTCAGCTTGATTGCTGCGTTTTATAAGATCATTCACCATGTACGTTAATGAAGAACCAGTTCGCTCTAAATAATTAGGTAATAAAGCTAAAATGACATAGTCTTCAATATTTCCATAGAAATGCTCAAATCCTTTGCGATAGCTTTCTTCATAGATTGAAATATCTGTTACATGATGCTTGCTTGTAATACTTCTTGTAGTTCCAGAACTTGTAAACGTTTCTTGAATGGAATTGTTGTTGGAAACGATTTCGTGTGATTTGAAAAATTCTATCGGAAGAAAAGGAATGTCTTCTATACGTTTTATATCACTTGGATGTTTGTATAGTAAGTCGCAAAAAGAACGATATGTACTATTATTTTCAAATTGATGCTTGAACGCTTGAAACGTCAGTGCTTCAAAATCGACATCATTGGAAATATTGAAAATCGTATTGGAATTCATTGCTTGGGTTGAAACGACAAAAGTACTTAAAATAAGGTGAAAATAGTGTAGTTTTTAGTGTGCTATTTTTTCCAGTTGATTTTTTGGAATGAGTTCATTCTCAAATTTGCTCAAAATAAAATCAGGCTTCATATATGCATCAACGTTTGTTGTATTGTATCCTACATAGCCTATCATCCAACCTTTATTTGCATACAAATGTGGTTCGTAAATTTTAAATTTAAAAATTAGAAAAGTTACTCCATTTTCTAGTTCAATTTTGTTTTTATATGTTAGTTCGTTTGGGAAGCTATCAAAATCATCATTCATATTTAGCCAATTTGCTAGATAACTTTCTGACGATTTCTCTACGGTTAGTAATGCTTTTGGGAATAAATTCGTTTTATTGAATTTTTTTAGAACGTCGTATACCAAAGTTCTGTATTCTAAATTTTCTGCATATTTTTTAATCGTATTTGCTTTTGGATCATGCCCTTTTTTGAGCTGTATGTAAATTGGTCTAATCTTGTCGAACTTCAAATTATCTCCGGTAAAATTGGAAGTTCGGATTTTATTGAAAATTATCCGAATAATGATAACGTGGACAGAAACAATTAAGATGATTCCAATTATTAATTGAATTGTTTCCATCGTGCTTCCAGAGTCTAGCATTTATCTGTAGGTTTTTTAAATTGTATATATAAGTTTCGCTAAAGTAAAAAAGCATCTTGAAATTTCAAGATGCTTTTTTGTATGTTATATGTGTTTGGTAAAATTACTTGATCACTAATTTCTTAGTAGCAGATTTACCATTTTCTGTAATTTGAACTACATAAATTCCTGATTGTAAAGCAGAAACATTTAATGTGTTTGTAATTCTAGTATTGATTACTTGCTTACCGATAATGCTGTATACTTTTACTTCTTTTATGCTGTTTGAAGCAGAAGAAATAGTTACCGTATTTCCGTTTGTAGGATTTGGATACATGCTAAAAGCAGTTGTACCAAATTCTTCTGTACTTAAAGAAGCTTCTATGTCACTAGCATATCTAGGTAATACTTGGCGCGTTCCGTTGAACTCTCCACCTAAACCAATAATATTAGTATTCGTTGTAGGAATTACAGTTCCGATGATGTCTTCATCACCAAAAGAAACTCTACAAACAGTCATGTCTGTTCCGCCAACTGCATTTACGTCATAGTTAGAGTTGTCAGCGAACATTCCACCAACATCCATAGGATCAAAAGCTACGTCTAACAATCTAATTAGTCTACTTTCATATGTTTCTCCATTCGCTAATAATTCAGTAACAGTTACGTCAATAGGTGTAATTGTATTTCCGTTAGAAGATGCTCCAGGTACGTTTTCAGTTGGTACAAATTGAAGTACACCACCAAATTGAGATAATTGACCTTTTAATCCGATAATTCCGTCTCCAATATTTAAAGGAGCACTTAAAATTCCAGCTGTATCATCAATTAAGATTCCAGCATTAGCATCTTGGATATATTTTTGATTTCTTGTTCCTTCAGTTACGATATAAGAAATTAATGCTTCACCTGTTAGTTCGTAAAATCCACCAACAGTTCCAGCACGTAAATCAGTGATAGTTGCTACTTGCGTTTCACTATCAACAGAGAAAGAAACCATTTTCGTATCAATTACCATATTGTTTTCAAGTAATTCAACAGTTACAGCGTACATTCCACCATCTACTGTTGGAATTGCGTATGGACTAGAAACGTCAGCATCTGTTGGATTTGCTCCAACTGTAATGTTCACTTGGTTTCCAGCAGTCATTAAGTCAATGTTTTGTGTTGTAAAGGTAACATCTACACTTGAAGTTCCTGGAGCAAATGTACTGTTGTCAGCAGGAGTTACAATACTTAAAGAAGGTACTGTAGAGTTATTCATAATTTCGTTCCATGTAGTAGCAACACGAACACCATCAACAGCTACAGCAGGGATATTACTTGATTGACGAAAAGCAATTGCAGAAATTGAAGTACCTGTACTTCCTGTATTCGTAGCTTCTGGCATTGCAGGCTCTGTAGGTGTTACAGCAGATAATACATGTAAGTTACAAACTCCTGTAGCAATCTCGTAAGAGAAAACTAATAAGTATGTTGTGTTTAAACTGTATGGAGTAGTTCCGTATGTTAATGTAGAGCTACTTGCTCCAATTCCAAAAAGGATATCTCCATTTCCATCATCTTGTGCTCCAACTCGTGCTCTAAATCCACCTGAGTTAAAGTGCATGAAGTAATTTCCACTTCCAACAGCGCTTAAGTTTACTAAGGCACTTCCGTACACAGTTCCTGATGAAACTGCTGTAAAAGCTCTATTTACATCTTGTGATGTTCCTGAAAAAGTTGCATGTCCACCAATTCCTGATGAAGGGTAACCAGTCATCGTTAAGCTAGAAGGAGCTGCAACATAAGCAACTGGTCCTGAAGAACCTGAGTGCTGAACCCATGCTCCACTACTTGCTGTAGTTAAATCTCCACCTGTCATTCCATAATCAAAGTCTTCAACTAATACCTGACCGAAAGAAACAGTAGATATTAACAAAGCAACTAATAGTAAGTAATTTTTAATCATACGTTGTATTTTAACTATTTATAATAATATATGGTACAAATATACAAAAGTACATGGATTATAGAAGTAGACTTACGTATTTGTACGTTGTTTTAACCATTTGATAACAAAAGTGTTAATGTGTAAATGTAAAAAACACCTTCGATGAGAAGGCGTTTTTTATATTTTTTGTTTTTTTAGATTCATAGGTTACTGTACTGTCCAACCTGCTCCCCAAGTTGCATAGTCAGTTCCAGTTCCGTTTCCGTCACCAGAAATCCAGTCAGCATCTGCAAACGTTACTCCTGTATCATTTTTTACTTTTAAAGTGATGTCTGTGAATAAGATATTAGTTACAGTAGTTTCTCCTGCTGTAACTCCAGCTCCTGTTGGGCTATCAGTTGCATTTCCATCTAAGTCAAAACCTTCTCCGTATCCTTCTAAAGAAACGTTTGTGAAAGTAGCTCTAGTTCCAGCTCTTAAACGAATTGCTTCGCTACTTGTCCCTGAACCTAAACCTACAATTGTAAGATTGTTTACTGTTGGAGCAGAGAAATAGATAGGGCTTGAGTTGTTTCCGATATCAGTGTTAAAACCATCAGCTTCAATTCCTTTATCATGATCAGCTCCGTGCTTTACGTAAGCATTTGTGATTGTTCCAGTGTATCCTTCTGTCCAGTCGATAGAATCATCTTGTGCATTTACAACAGAAATGTAATCAGCATTTACTGTTCCACCAAAGAATTCAAATCCATCATCTTTTCCTTCAAATACTTGAACGTATTCAACTGTAGTTGCGTTTCCAACACCGTAGAAAGAAACACCGTTGTTTTCTGATTGTCCGTCAGCAGATCCTCCTGAGTACTGAACACGAACATAACGTAAGATTCCTGAGTTATCATCAGCAGTTGTTCCACCGTAAGGTAAACTAGCAATTTCTGAAGTTGCAGTAGCATTTCCAGCAACAGAGTTGATAGGTGCACTACCTAAGATAATTAATCCTCCCCAATCTCCAGCAGCTGGTGCAGAAGCGTTTGAAGTAAATACAATAGGACAGTCAGCGGTTCCTTGTGCGTCAATTTTAGCTCCTTGAGCGATAGCTATATATACATCAGATCCGGCTGCTAATGCTTCAATTGTCATACATGGAGGAATTGTTAATGTAGTTCCTGACTCCATGATTAATGATCCATTTATAACATAGTTGTTGTTAGCGTCTAATGTTAAATCTTCAGTATATGTTCCTGATAAAAAGATAGTTTGACCATCTGTACTTCCTCCTCCAGTTGTTGTGTTGTTTGTAACACTGTTATCAGTAATGTTGATGTCAGCAGTGTCATCTGTTGCACATGAAGTTAAAGCTAAAGCTCCTAAAAGTGCAAGTCCAAATATTAAGCGATTTTTCATTGTGTTTTTGTTTTAATTGTATTTCTTAATTGTGTTTGTTAAAATTTATATTTTAGTTGTAATCCGATATTTCTTCCTCTGTCAAATCCAGAAACACCTTTCCCGTTGGTAGACGTTACTAAAACATCTCCACTACTTGTTTCACGAACAAATTTGATGTCCGGGTTTAAAAGATTTTTTATGCTGAAGTTTACTTCAAATTTGTCTGTAATTTTATTCTTTAAGATGAAGTCTAATGTTGGAACAGCTTTTTCGATAATGTTTCCTAATTGACCAGATCCTAAAGCATCGATTCTATCTGAGAAGTACGAGAATACTAAGTTTCCTGTTGGTTTGTAGCTTCCAAATGTAGGAGAGTAGCTTACATCAGCATTTACAATAATTGGAGATGCTCCTTGTAATTCTTCTTTATCGTTTCTGAAGTTTACACTGTATGTTCCTTGAATTACATCAAATAAATCTTGTTCTGTGTGCATTAATGTAGTGTTTAACCCAGCAGAAAGTAATGTTTCTTCGTCCTCGTTTTGTAATAAGTTTTTTCTAAACTCTACTTCAACTCCAAATACTCTTGCTTCTTCACCTGTTCTAAAGTAACGTTGTGTTCCTGTAGCATCAAAAGCAACTACTCGGTTTACAGGATCTGAAATTTGCTTCGCGAAACCAGATACAGAGAAAATTTCTCCTTTACCGAAAAACCACTCATATTTTAAATCAAGGTTGATTACGTTAGAGTATGATACATCACTTACGTTGATGAAATCAGGATTACTTGATCCTAATAAATCAGGGTTACCACCAATTCTGTTGGTTACATCAATGTATACAAAAGGAGCAGTTTCTTTAAATTCAGGTAATGAAACTGTTCTACTTGCAGAGAAACGTAAGTTTTGCTCTTCTGTTAATGCGTATCTTACATTTAAACTTGGTAATACGAAGTTTTCATAAGCACTTGCAGTAGCATTTCCGTTGTTTCCTAAGTTGATTACATCATAGTCAATACTTTGATCGAATGATTCAATTCTAACTCCAGGAACGATTAACCATTTTCCAGTTTTGATTTCAGCATCTGCATAACCAGCAAATAAGTCTAAGTTTCCTTTGTATGTGTTTTCGGCAGATCCAGGTCTGTTTGTGTTAGTCAACCCAGGAAATGTATTGATGACTTTGATTTCGTAAATTCCACCAGAAGTTAAATTTAAGTTTGCAGGCGTAAATACACTATTTAAGCCATTTACATCAGTAATTGCATAATCTGAATCGATGATGTCATATCCGTAACGAATGTTTTCAAAATTACGTTCTTTACTTCTTGCGTTGTAACCGAAATTTAATTTGAAGTTTTCATTAGCTTCGTATGTTAAGTTTAAACGACCATTAAATTCCGTATCATCAATATCTTGGAAATAACGTTGATTGTCATAATCTACATTGCTGAAAAATGTTGGATTTGTCGTAGGATCATTATCTAAAGCAAATTGATAGTTTTCAATACTAATACGCTTTCTGTCTGGCTGCTTCGCATATACTACGTTGTAACCTGCTGCCCAATCCAATTCAAATTTACCAGATTTATGATTACCAATTAATTGATTTACATAAACTTGATTTTGATCAAATTGTGCATTCATTTGATAAAAACCTTCATCAGTATTTAAAATGGCATCTCTATTTCTACCTTTTCCATCAATACCAAAGTATCCAACTTCATTTGTAGAACTATTAATGAATAAAGAATTAAATTTTATTTTGTTATTGTCATCAATTTTATAATTAAGAGATCCCATAGCAGTTGTAGTAGTACTGTACTCAAATTCTTCTGCATCTTGGAAAGCTTTCTTTTCAACAGTAGTAAAGTCGGTTGCTTCACCTCTTCTGTATTCGTATCCATTCTCAAAAGAAACTGTTCCAAATACACTTAAACGAGAACCATTTTCAAAATTGAATGATTTTCCTCCAGAAATTCCAAAAGCTATATTAATTGGAGTACTTACATCTTCTGGATCAACTCCATGCGATAAAACGACAGCAAAAGGATTTTGGTTATGACGAGCATAATCTCCAAAGAATCCAGAACCTTCACTTACGACAAAGTTTTCTCCGATAGCATTAGTATTTACACTTGTTCCAACGAAAGCATCTAAATATGTTTTTCCTTTAAAATCTTTCGAGTCAATATTTACATTACCAGCAGCAAAATCTCCGTATTGTTTAGAAGAGAATGCTTTACTAATAGAAACGTTCTCAATAACATCAGAAGCAAATAAACTTAATTCAATGTTCTTTTTGTTGATATCGTTTGCAGGTAATGGCAATCCGTTAAAAGTTGTATTTAAGTAACGATCACCCAATCCACGTACATATACGTTACTTGAACCCTCTTGCTTAGAAACTCCAGAAATTTTAGTTACCGCACCAGCAGCATCACTTACTCCTTTTCTAGCCAATTCCTCAGCACCAATACTTTGTTTAATGTCAACAGCTTTCTTTTGTTCTAATAACAAAGCAGCTTCTGACACTTTACGAGTTGTTGCTTTAATGACAACAGCATCTAAGCTTGCAGCATTTGCACTTAAAATAATGTCAACTGTTGTAATTTTCCCTGGATTTACCACCACATTCGGAACTTCTGTTGTTTCGTATCCAACAAAACTAAATACCAATGTATATGTTCCCGGTTCTACATTTTGAATTTGGTATAAACCGTCAAAATCAGAAGTTGTTCCTTTGGTGGTTCCTTTAATAGAAATATTAGCAAACGGTAAAGGATCATTATTAACTTCTTTATCTTGCACTTTTCCGGCAATAGTTCCGTTTTGTGCATACCCTAAAAAGCAAGTAATTAATAGGAGAATCGTAAATGTAATTTTTTGTGTCATCTAGGTTTTTATTTCTCAGGCAAAGAAATGCGAGGTATGTAAAGATGGTGTTACTTGCAGGTTAAAACTTTGTAATATGTATGTTAGCTTATTGTTATCATATTAAAAGACTGTTAACTGCTTTCAAATTTTAATTTTATCTTTACTTTTGAAGAGGTAAAAAAACAGTTATTATTGTTTAATGTAAACAAAATCAACTGCTTAAATCTAAACAACACACAAATGAAAAAAAAGGATATTAAAATATTATTGGTTGATGATGAACCAGATATACTCGAAATTGTAGGATACAATTTATCATCAGAAGGATATCAAATCTCAACAGCAACTAATGGTGTGGAAGCAATTTCGAAAGCAAAAAAAGTAAAACCTCATTTAATCATTATGGATGTAATGATGCCAGAAATGGACGGAATCGAAGCTTGTGAAAACATTAGAAAAGATACGAATCTTACAAATACAATAATTACATTTTTAACAGCACGCGGAGAAGATTATTCACAAGTAGCTGGGTTTGATGCTGGCGCGGATGATTACATCACAAAGCCTATCAAACCAAAAGTATTGGTGAGTAAAGTAAAGGCATTATTACGTAGACTTAAAAAAGACGAAGAAAATGCTCAAATTTTCACTGTTGGTAATATTGTCATCAATAGAGAGGAATACAAAATTGTAAAAGATGGTACAGAAATCATCTTACCAAGAAAAGAGTTTGAACTTTTATCATTATTAGCTTCACGACCAGGAAAAGTATTCAAACGAGAAGAAATACTAGATAAAGTATGGGGAAATGAAGTGATTGTTGGTGGACGAACCATTGATGTTCACATTCGTAAATTAAGAGAAAAGATTGGCGAAAATCATTTCAAAACTGTAAAAGGAGTAGGCTACAAATACGTAGAATAATAGATGGCTAGAAAACTAAAAAGATCCTATAAGTTTGCCTTACGATCTTCTTTATATATTACCTTATTCGTAACAACTGTAGTTGTTGCGTTACTCTATGGTTTCGGTGTTTTTCATTTTGCAATGCCAATCATATTTATGAGTATATGTTTCGCGTTTTGCTTTTTTATCATTCAATTTAGAGTAGAGCGTTTTATTTACAGGCGTGTAAAACGAATTTATGATGATGTAACATTATTAGATGTGAGTGATTTCCAAAACTATCCAATCACCACAGATATGGAAACGTTGACGAAAGAAATTGAAAAATTTGCTACGAATAAGAAACTCGAAATAGAAACCTTAAAAATTCGAGAAAACTACAGGAAAGAGTTTATTGGAAACGTTTCTCATGAATTAAAAACACCATTATTTACCGTACAAGGCTATATATTAACATTGCTTGATGGTGCAATGGATGATAAAAACATTCGTAAAAAATATCTAAATCGTGCTGAAAAAGGTGTAGAGCGATTAATCTATATTGTGAAAGATTTAGATATGATTACCAAGCTTGAAACTGGAGATTTGAATCTTGATGCGGAAGAATTTGATATTATTGAATTGGTACAAAGTGTATTTGACTTATTAGAAATGAAAGCAGCCAAAAAGCAAATTTCATTAGCGTTTGATATGAATTATGCAAACCCAATTATGGTTTCTGCCGATAAAGAACGTATTCAGCAAGTATTGACGAACCTTGTTGTAAACTCCATCAAATACGGTCGTGAAAACGGAACTACTGAAATCAGTATTGAAAATCTTATTCGTAACAAAGTTATTGTGCGTGTTACGGACAATGGAGAAGGAATAGAACAAGAAAACATACCGCGATTGTTTGAACGTTTTTATCGTGTTGATAAAAGCGGCTCGCGTAGAGAAGGCGGTTCTGGTTTAGGGCTTTCTATCGTAAAGCATATTATTGAAGCTCACAACGAAAAAATATATGTAGAAAGTGAATACGATGTTGGTTCAGAGTTTTCATTTACCTTGGAAAAGTTGGAATAAACTTTCATAATTTTCTTCATAATTAAAACTACTCAGCCCTTTAAAATCTGCTACACTCGCTAGTTGATCAATAGAAAAATCATCTTGTGTGGCAGTTGGGACCAATTGTTGTTTTTGTAAACGCTCCGCTAAATATTCTTGTTCAAATTGTCCTGGTGTTGGAATAAAAAAGGCTTTCTTTCCAAGTTTTGCCAAATCCATTACAGTTGTATATCCTGATCTGCTTAATACAATTGCACTTTCGTTAAATGCTTTTTCGAGTTGTTCACTTTGCATAAAATTATGTACTTCACAATTCAAAAATTGAAAACTTTCTTGTTTGGCTTCAATCTTTCCACGAACAAAAATTACGTTGCCGTTAAAAAGTTTCACTTCTTCAAACAATTTATTTTCTAGCATGGTGCGTTGTGGCTCTGGACCTGATAAAATCACCATTAAATCATATGCAATTGGTGATTCTTGCGGATGCAAACGACTTAATGGACCAATATATTTTAAGGATAAAGAATCGTTTTTAACATGTCCTAATTTCCCTGAAAGATTTGGTTTTCCTTCAACGTCAGGAACCCAACATTCATTAAATTTCTTTATAATTAATTGATGAATTTTGCTGCTAAACCATGTTGTTTTTCCGCTCAATACATTTAGCTGATGCGTAATAAAAACAGAAGGCACTTTTTTGCTGTAGACACCTAAACGATTATCTGAAATGATTCCGCAAAAATCGCGCTCTTTCATTAACTTTTTTATAATCTTCTTCTCTTTTGAAATCGCTTTTAGCATTTTAGGAGAATCTTTTAGCATTTTCAACTTAAAATTCTTTCCTTTTTTAGCATATTCAATCTTGTAATCGGGTAATGTGATTGTTTCTAAATCAGGAAATTCTTTCTGTAACAATTGCAGTGCAATTCCATCGGAAGCGAGTACAGGTGTAAAATTATGTGCAAGCAACGCACGAATGATAGGAATGCATCGTGTAGCGTGTCCTAAACCCCAATTTAATGGCGCTACAAGAATAGTTTTGGAATTCTTCATAAAATCAAAGATAAGAATATTAGAAGGTCTGCAAGATTTCCTTAGTTTTGTCAAAATATTAAGAAAACATTGTGGGAAGTAAAAACAAACTCAAACGCTTTAGAGAAAACGATACATTTTCAAATGTAATTCAGCCTACGCGTGAAGAAATTGTAGCAAACGAATTTCCATTTAAAGGAAAATGGAATACAGATTTTTTCAAAAATGATGCGCCAATTGTATTAGAATTAGGTTGTGGAAAAGGAGAATACACGGTTGCATTAGCTAAAAAGTTTCCAGAAAAAAACTTTGTTGGAATTGACATCAAAGGAGCACGATTTTGGCGTGGCGCTAAAACTGCAGTTGAAGACGAAATGAACAATGTTGGTTTTATTAGAACACAAATAGAACTACTAGAAGGTTTATTTGCTGAAAATGAAGTTTCTGAAATTTGGATTACTTTTCCTGATCCACAAATAAAATACAAGCGTACCAAGCATAGAATGACAAACGAATCGTTTTTGGCTAGGTATAAAAAAGTATTAAATGCAGAAGGTACTGTACATTTAAAAACAGATAGCGAATTTATGCATGGATATACACTTGGACTCTTACATGGTGCAGGACACGAGGTATTATATGCAAATCATGATGTGTATAAAAATGAAGGAAGTCCTGAAGAAGTGACCGAAGTTCAAACATTTTATGAGTTACAATATTTGGAAGTAAACAAACCTATTACTTATATTCACTTCAAAATTAAGTAATGACTGATTTCATTATTCTCTTTTTTATCACTTTTTCGGCTGCACTTTTGGGTGTTGTGCCGCCAGGGTTGATTAATATTACTGCGGCGAAAATAAGCACGCAAAAAGGGAAAATGAATGGTATTATCTTTTCTGTTGGAGCGGCTGTAATTGTACTTCTTCAAGCGTTTATAGCGGTGTTAATCTCAAAATACCTTTATAAAAATAGAGAAGTTATAGATACGCTACTCAAAGTAGCGTTGGTTATTTTTGGATTGCTTGGAATTTATTTTTTCATTATCGCAAAAAAGAAAAAAGAAAAGACGATCCGAATGGTAAAAGTGAGTAAAAAAAGCAGCTTTTTCAAAGGAATCTTTTTGGCTACATTAAATGTATTGCCAATTCCATACTTCGCCGGGTTAAATGCTTTATGGAATGTTTCAGGCTTAATGGAGTTTACCGTTGCTTACATTGCTGTGTTTGTATTAGCGGCAGGTTTAGGAACATTTGCTATGTTATATATGTATGTTTTTTACTTTGACAAATCACAATCGAGTTCAGGAAAATTTTCAAAACATTCAGATTATATTTTAAGTATTTTAATGCTCGTTTTGGTCATTATAACGCTCATTCGTATCTTTTTTAAATCATAAAAAGCAATAGATGAAACCTGAAAATCAAAACTTCTTTGAACGTGTATATGATGTTGCACGATTAATTCCATACGGACGTGTTACAAGTTATGGAGCTATTGCAAAATATTTGGGCGCAGCAAGAAGTGCGCGCATGGTTGGTTGGGCAATGAATAGTTCTGGGAAGCATGAAGATGTACATGCGCATCGTGTGGTAAATAAAAAAGGATTATTGACAGGGAAGCATCATTTTCAAGGAACAAACTTAATGCAACAACTATTAGAAAGTGAAGGTGTTGAGGTTATTGATAATCAAATTCAAAACATGGATACTTACTTTTGGGATCCTGCTAAAGAGTTATAAAAAAGAAATCCCTCAAAAACTTACTTAAAAGCTTCCAAGGGATTCTCAAATTTAAAGAATAACAATTATTTTTTAAACATCTGTAAGTTCACATTCTGTTACAACAAGACTAACAGTATCACATGCATTTGAACCTACTGGATCAACAGAAAATGTTCCTCCTTCAAAAGGATTAGTTCTTCCAGTTGAGAGACAAGTGTCTCCTTCAATTGTTTCAGTTGGGTCTGGACAAGTGTGTGTACCTCCTCCACCGTTAACTGTTTGTAAGTTTCTCAATGATACAACACGTATCTTGTTTAGGTTTAATTTTTTCATTTTTTTCATAATACAATATTTGTTTTAATTAAGGGATTTATTCTGTAGTAAATATATGGGTTTTACATGTCTCCTAATTCACATTCTGTTATAACAGCACTGCAAGTATTTGTAGCTAGTGGATCAACAGAAAATGTTCCTCCTTCAAAAGGATTAGTTCGTCCAGTTGAGTGACAATTGTCTGGATCAAATGATGTAGATGGATCTTGACAAGTGTTTGTGCCTGGACAATCAATAGCTGTTACTCCGCCTTTAACTATTTGTAAGTTTCTTAATGAAACAATACGCATCTTGTTTAGGTTTAACTTTTTCATTTTTTTCATAAAATATTTGTTTTAATTAAGGGAATTATTCTGGAGCAAACATATAGTCTTTGTAGGTTTTACGCAAGCAAAGTGAGTCGATATTCATGAATTTACGCCGCATTTTGGGCTTGTTGATTCAGTTTTTTAATAAAGTATGAAGGGTAAATTCCATTGATCTTTTTAAATGATTTTGAGAAGGCTTCAGACGATTTATACCCTACATCTTTGGCAATGGATTTTATCGTATATAAACGAAACTTAGAATCTTCTTTTAAACGTTCAGTAGCATAATCAATTCGTAATTCTGAAAGATATTCAGGAAACTTTTTCTGTCTAAAATCGTTAATTATGATAGACGCATATGAAGCATTCGTGCCCATCTTTTTAGCAAGCCAAGCAATGGTGCAATTTTGATCTAAGAAGACCTCTTGTTTCTCCAGTTTTTGAAGTTTTTGTAATAACTCTTGTGCTTTTTCTTCAGGAATTAATTTTTTACGATCAATCTTTTTTGCTTTTGCAACGGTTTTTAATTTCTTAACACCTGTAGGTTTGTTGAGTAAAGCTTCAAATCGTTTTTGATTTTGACGTGCTTTATATCGAAAAAATCCAAAAAGAAACAAAATAATCAATATTAAAAAAAAGATGATGACTTTTGTACTACTTAGCATTTGTTTCTGATCATCTGATTCTTGAGATAATTTTTCAATCTTTGTTTTTAGATTCTTTAAATTGAAATCTTCATAAATAGTACTAACAATGTCAATTTTTTCATCATCATTTTTAGTATCTACTGCAATAAATTTTTTAAAGTTTTCTTTAGATTTTTCATCATTGCCTAATTGATCGTAAGCATTTGCTAGCAATGCATAATATTCTTGAATTTCATAAGATTTAAATTCATTTGCGTTTACTAGAGAATCTATTTTATTTAAATATGAAATCGCTTTGGAATACTTTTTTAAACCATAGTAGGTTCTTCCTTTGTGTAAATAAATATATGGGATCAAATCTTTAAGATGCAATGAATCCGAAAGCTTTGTTGAAGATTCTAAGTAGGGAAGTGCTTCTTCAAACTTTTTTTCCAGTGAATATACATTTCCTATCCCTGCTAGTGTATATGCAGCTTGTACTAGATACTTATCTTTGGAAAGTTCATATGATTCATCATATATTATATGCGCTGAGTCATATTTTCGGAAATCAGTATATGTTCTTCCTAATCCATTAAGCGTTTCAGCTTTAGCTTTTTTATAATCTCCAAGACCTAATTTTTGTAAAGAATCATATGCTTTAAGATTAGAAAGTATTATTTTTTTCGCATCTTTTTTATCACCCGAATCTAGCTTCACTAAAGCAATATTATAAATTACAGAAAGTTCAACTTCATAATTCCCTTGCTCTTTAACGATGTCGTAATCTTTAAAATAGAACTTTAAAGCTTCATCATATTCATTAAGTAAAAAATGAGCATTTCCTTTATTTCTATATAATATTGAAAGAATAAAATCTTTAAAATTTTGTTGTTCCGCAATTTCAATTGCAGTATCTATATATTCAATAGAACCTTTATAATCTCCAATGGATTTTGATATATGAGAGAAGTAATTATTTGCTCGTACGATGTCCATTAAACTATTTTGACGCTCAGCTCTTTCTAAAAGGGTATTTACATATACAACAGATGGTATATATAGCGTTGAGTCAATAATTTGTGACTTTATAATTTTATGTAACTCACCACTCGACTTTACTTTTAAAGAATCAGGAATTGTAGAAAAGTCCTTTAATTGCGCAAAAGAAATAGTACAAAATAATAGCAAGACTAACGTTAGGGGAAATCGTAAAGGTTTTTTCATATGCATATTAAAATAACGAGACGAAATATACTATATTTTAACATTATATATAATTACATAGAATGTTAAAATAAGAATCGTAACTATTTCGCATCAAAATATATGCCTTAGATTACTTTTGTGTTAAAAAAATTAACATTTTTAAATTTTCTTCAAGAAAATATCTAAATTCTTGAAAATTAAATCAATAGTGGGAGTTGGTAGTTATTAATTTTTTACAATTTTTTTGACTAAAGTAGCGCCAGATGCTGTATTAACTTTTACAAAATACGTTCCTGAGGTTAGTTTCTCGGTTGCAATCTCAATAGTGTTTTGAGTGTTTGCGTATGAAGTCTGTTGAATTAGTCTTCCAGAAATATCATAGATTTTTACAGTTTCAACCATTTCTTCCGTTTTAATGACTAATACATTTTCAACAGGATTTGGATACATTTCAAAATTAGCATACTCAATGTCAGTTTCGCTCAATGTATCTTCAATGAGTGTAATAGCGGTATTTGTTTCAATTGGAAAATTGTAATCGAAATAAATTTCTGCTTTATTTTCAAAGGTGTCATCAATGACTAATGTTGGCAATGTTTTAATTTTAAATGTAATAAAACCATCATTTGTAGCGTCATCAAAAGGCAGATTGATACTCTCAAAAATGAATTCAACCGTATTTGTATTCTTAATTCTTGTAGCTACTTCATGACTAGCGTTCGTAACAACTATAGAACTTACATCAAACATAGCTGTATTGATAATATCTTTTACCACAACATTAATTGCGTTTGCCGTTCCTGTGTTTTCAAAACGAATCATATAATCTATATACTTTCCAACCAAATCTATAGTAACTTCAGTTCCTTGCAAGCAATTTTTGTCGTTTGGATCAAAAGAATTTACAACAAGCTGTGAAAGCGTGAATGTATTGTCATCCATTGTTTCATCAGCAACAACAGGTGTAATTGTTGTTTCAAATGCTAATACATCATCCGCATTTAAAGGAAATGATGGATCTGTTGGCGGATTTAAATTCATCGTAACTATAATTTCACGTGATTCAAAAGGAGCTAAGTTGGTATAATTCCATTGCAATGAATTTACTGCTTGCGTCGCAACTGCCGGATTTGAAGTGACTAAATCCATGAAATCGTCTTCAAATACTAAATTTATAGCGCCTGATAAAGTTGTGTTTCCTTTGTTTTTATAAATCAATTTATAATTGCTGTCAAAACCTGGTCTGGCAATATTTAACGGAATTAATATAATATCAAGATCATTATGAGTTCCATTTGGAGTAATGCAAAAATCTTGTATAAACGGACTGGTATCTGTTGGAAAATCTACAGTAATACTTGCTGGAGTCACTGTAAAATAGCTTGGACTTTCTAAAACAGGCGTTATGGTGTATACATCATCATCAGAAACATGAAAAGCATACGAACCATCGTTCAAAGAAGTAATAGTTTCTGTTTCGTTACTACTGTCTGTAATATTCAAATTTAAGTATTGGTATGGACTATCATTTGTATCACAACCATTTCCATTCGCATCAAAACGAACAGTTCCCTCAATAGTGTTGTAGCTTCCGCCAGGCGTAAAAGAACAATACGTGTTTACGGCGATACTAGGACTAGATGGCATTTCGTGAATTTCAAACTCATCTGCACAAATATATTCAAGAGGATTTCCGTAATATTTAAATTCATTAAAAGTTTCACCATATAAAGTGGTAGAGAAAAAGGTGTTTCCATTTTTCACAAATAACTGTGTTATTTGATTATCATGACAATCTAAATACGTTAAATTAGGGTTCTGAGAAATATCAATAGTCGTTAGCGCATTATCAGCACAACTCAATCGTCTTAAATTGGGAACTGAACTTGCATCAAATGTATCAATTCCGGTATTGTTACATCTTAAAAACTGTAAGGATGTATTTTGCGATACATCGATGGTGTTTAATGGGTTATCATCACAGTATAAAATAGATAAGCTTGTTCCTTGCGCAGCAGTATCAAGTGAACTTAATAGGTTTCCATTACAATTCAAATACCAAAGATTTGGATTTTGAGAAAGATCTAAACTTGTAATCTGATTTGGTGATTGATTAGATGTGTATATAGGATAATTAGAATAACGAAAGTATATTCCGCAATTTAACTCCTCTAAATTAGGAAGTTGTGTTACATCGAGTGATGTTAAATTACTATTTGCACAGTGTAGTTCTTTTAGGTTAGTATTACTTCCAAGAACAAGCGCATCCATCGCGGCATAAGAACAATTTACATATTCTAACAATGGATTATTACTTAAGTCTAATGTTTTGAATGTATTTCGATTTAAATTAGTACTGATTGGATCATTTGAAACTCCAAGATTTCCACAGTTAAGGCGTTTTAAGTTAGGATTGTTAGACAGTATCAGCGTGTTTAGTAAATTTCCGGAACAATTTAATTCTTCTAGGAGTGTATTTTGACTCACATCTAGCGTTCCTAATCTGTTTCCTGAGACGTGTAATTCTTTCAAATTGACTAAAGGGTTTACATCTAAGTAGAGGACATAAGTTGAGTTATAAGAGTTTGAACTGTCTATAATAGGACCACAACTTAATGTTTCCAAGTTTATAAAATTATCCAACCCTTTAATAATTGGGCTTTTTATAGTCAAACTCGTCACGCTTTCAGCTTCAGTAATTTGTATTTCACCATCGTTATTGGTGTCGATATTATTTCGTGCAATAATATCATTTCTTAATTCTGGAGAAAGGCTTGTTACTATTGGTGCACCATTTGGCGTTATACAAAAATCATGCACAACTGTAGTTCCATCTGCTGGAAGGTTTACCGTAACACTTGCTGTAGAAATTGAATAATAATTTGTATTTGGAATGGTTGGTGTAATCGTATACGTGCCTGCTTTTCCGATAAATTCATAATTTCCGAATTTATCTGTGTAAATTTTCACTTCATCGCTACCGTTTGAAACGGTATATTCAACTTCAGGTAAAAAACCATCGCCAGCATCGCAACCATCAAGATTTGTATCTAATGTATTTTTTCCTTGAATTGTATAGTAGATAGTTACTGGTGTTGGTGGGCAATCTGTATCAAAGGTTATTCCAGTATATCCTGCATTAGAAGCTAAATTTTGAAGATTTTCTAGTTCATTAGCATCACAACAAATAGATTCAATCGTGCTTACAAGCGTAAAATTATTTGTATTTCCATCTTTTATGTTTATGGAAGTAAGAGGATTGCCACTATAACCTATATGCGAAGAAATGTTATTATGGCTAATATCCAAAGAGGTAAGTTGGTTTTGACCGCAGGAAAGTCTTGTTAGGTTTGTTAAATTTGAAAGGTCTAACTCTGTAAGCTGATTTTCATAGCAAAGTAAATCTTCCAGTTGGGTCAAATTTCCTACATCTAGCCATGTTAAACTTCGTCCATCTAAGTCTAGTTCTTTTAAATTAACTAAATGGTTTACATAATAGTTAGGGCTATTTGAAGCACCAGACCAATGACTAAACTTTTCCAAACTAAGGAGTCCAGTTATATCAAATTTATTAGGATTTTGAAGACTTGCTTCTATAGTTTTTAAATTTGCTAAGCCAGAAAGGTTTATTTCTCCAGAAAAATTTGACAAGGAAAGGTCTTGTAAATTTGTTAGTGTTCTCAAATCTATATTTTCAGCATCAGTTCCATGTGTTGAAGAACCAATATTTAAATTTGTTAGGTTTATAAAATGTTCAATACCTTGAAAAGTTCTGGCAGAGATAAAATTTGCGTTTAAGCTTGTAAGCGTACTTGCTTCGGAAAGTTGAATTTCACCATCATTGTTAACATCAATACCAGTGTTTAAAATAGCAGCTTTAAGTCTTGAATCTCCAATATTTGCAATTTGTGAATGCGAAATGTATGCACATAACAAAAATGTACAAAGTAGGTAAAAGTTCTTCATTTGTAGGTCGAGATTAAATTACTGGGGGAAAACACGAAGTAAAGTAATTAAAAAAAGAAATGAAAAGAATTTATTTAATTTTCGACAAAACACAAGGAAATTTAAGACATAGCTGTTGTGAAAATCAATCATAGTAAGATTGTATTGCACCATCAATCATTTCAATACAACAGCTTCTAATTCTTAACATTTCGCAGTATATTTGCAATTTAGAATCAATTTATATTATTGATAAAAATAAAACTACGTGAAAATAGAAAAGAAAGATATACAAGCAGCTTTGAGTACTATTACCGTTCCTGGTGAAGGTGCAAATATGATTGCTAGTGGAGCAGTTAGAAACATCATGACATTTGCAGATGAAATTGTAGTAGATATTGTCATTACAAATCCAGCTATGCAAGCTCGAAAAAAAGTAGAATCGGATATCACTTCTGTACTGCGCGAAAAAGTATATGCTGATGCGAAAGTAAAAGTAAATATCAAAGTAGAAGCGCCTGAAAAGCCACAAATAAAAGGAAAGCAATTGCCAAATATTAAAAATATTGTTGCAGTAGCTTCTGGAAAAGGTGGTGTAGGGAAATCTACAGTAACGGCAAATATTGCAGTTACCTTAGCAAAAATGGGCTTCAATGTAGGTGTATTAGATGCTGATATTTATGGACCTTCAATGCCAATAATGTTTGATGTAGAAGGAGAAAAACCATTAGCTGTAAAAGTTGACAATGTTTCTAAAATGAAACCTGTAGAAAGCTATGGCGTAAAAATTCTCTCTATTGGATTCTTTACAAAACCAAATCAAGCAGTTGTTTGGCGTGGACCAATGGCGAGCAAAGCATTAAATCAAATGATTTTTGATGCCGCTTGGGGCGAATTAGATTTCTTATTACTAGATCTTCCTCCTGGAACAGGAGACATTCACTTAAGCATTATGCAATCGTTACCATTAACAGGAGCTGTTGTGGTAAGCACACCACAAAATGTTGCCTTAGCTGATGCTAAAAAAGGAGTTGCAATGTTCCAACAAGAAAGTATAAACGTTCCTGTATTGGGAATTATAGAAAATATGGCGTATTTTACTCCTGAAGAGTTGCCAGATAACAAATATTACATCTTTGGAAAAGAAGGTGCTAAGAACTTAGCAAAAGATATTGATGTACCATTTTTAGGAGAAATTCCATTAATACAAAGTATTCGTGAAGCTGGTGATGTCGGAAGACCTGCAGCAATGCAAACAGCAACATTAATAGAAGCTGCTTTTGAAGAGTTGACACGAAATGTTGTACAAGAAGTTGTAAATAGAAATGAAAGTTTACCAGCAACGGAAGTTATCAAGATAACAACAATGGCTGGATGTTCAGCAGTAAAAAAATAATACATAAAAAACACGCAGATGACAAGCGAAGAAATAAAAAATAACGTACAGAAAGCATTGGATGAAATTCGTCCTTTTCTTCAAAGTGATGGCGGCGATATAAAACTTGTTGGCATTGAAAATGATAATACGTTGGTGAAAGTTCAGTTAGAAGGAGCTTGCGTCGGATGTAGTGTGAATCAAATGACACTAAAGTCAGGTGTTGAAATGACCATCAAAAAACATGTGCCTCAAATTGAAAAAGTAATCAATGTTGAGTAACTGACAAATGTCATAAAAAGACACATACGTGCACATTATTTTTATATCAGATTATATTAAAGAAAAATGATTAAAACCGATATACTCATTATTGGAGCTGGTCCTACTGGACTATTTACAGTTTTTGAAGCAGGATTATTAAAATTAAAATGTCACTTAATAGACGCATTGCCACAACCAGGTGGACAATGCTCTGAAATATATCCAAAAAAACCTATCTACGATATTCCAGGATATCCTGAAGTATTAGCAGGTGATTTGGTAGACAATTTAATGAAGCAAATTGAGCCGTTTGAACCTTCTTTTACATTAGGTGAACGTGCACAAACCATTGAAAAATTAGACGATGGAACTTTCATCGTTACTACAAATAAAGGGACAAAACATCATGCACCAATTGTTGCCATTGCTGGCGGATTGGGGAGTTTTGAACCACGAAAACCACCTATTCAAGATTTAGCAAACTACGAAGACAAAGGTGTAGAATATATTATTCGCGATCCAGAAATCTATAGAGACAAAAAAGTTGTCATTGCTGGTGGCGGAGATTCTGCCTTAGATTGGAGTATCTTTTTAGCAGATGTTGCTTCGGAAGTAACGTTGGTTCACAGAAGAAATGAATTTCGTGGTGCGTTAGATTCTGTTGAAAAAGTACAAGAATTGAAGAATATTGGAAAAATCAACCTAATTACACCTGCAGAAATAAAAGGAATTTATGGAGAAGAACATGTAACAGGAGTTGAGGTTGCTAAAAAAGGTGAAGAGTCATTTACCTTAGAAACAGATCATTTTATTCCACTATTCGGATTGGCGCCAAAACTTGGTCCAATTGGAGATTGGGGATTAGAAATAGAGAAAAACGCAATCAAGGTTGATAATACATTAGACTATCAAACCAACATTCCTGGTATCTATGCAATTGGAGATGTAAATACATACCCAGGAAAGTTAAAATTGATTCTTTGCGGATTTCACGAAGCTACATTAATGTGTCAAAGTGCATATCAACGTATATTTCCAGACAAAAAATATGTTATGAAATACACAACAGTTAGTGGAGTTGATGGTTTTGACGGAACACGAAAAGAAGCACCAAAAGCAGTAGTGAAAGCAATCAACTAGAGTTAAATTTTCAATCAAAGAAAATAGTTTCTCGATAGCTTATCCTTTTTCTGAAGTGTAGAAAAGGTTTTGCGTTAAGAATTTTTGAAGCCTTGGAAAAAATTTAGCAAAACATTTTCGGTTTTAGTTTTCCAGCGAGAAAACTAAAAATACCTGCCAGAAAAATGCCTTTTCTTTTGTTTCGTTTTCTTTGGGCAAACAAAGAAAATGAAAATTAATAGTTATACATTTACATTAAAGTAAAATAAAATATCATGTCACAAGTAGACATCAACATAAAAATAACAGACAGAGAAGGCGTTGTACACGAAGTACAAGCGCCAACAGACATGGCAATGAACCTTATGGAAATTGTACGTTCGTACGAATTAGCGCCTGAAGGAACTATTGGTATTTGTGGCGGAATGGCCATGTGTGCTTCTTGTCAATGTTATGTGAAATCTGAGCATGAATTACCAGAAATGAGCGTTGATGAAGACATGATGCTTGCAGAAGCGTTTCACGTAGAAGATAATAGCCGTTTAGGTTGCCAAATTCAAATGACACCAGAAATGGACGGTTTGGAAGTGGAGTTAGCGCCGGAGAGTTAGATTTGTTTTAACTTTAGAAATATACTTTTTCACATAATTCAATCACCTCTGGACATTTTACGACAATTGATTCATTTATATTTGATTTTGAAAACCAAACCAGTCGATATTCTTTTTGATGTTTATACTTATTAAGTTTTAAAAAAAGTTCCATTCCACCAGTAATATTCATAAATATTTTTTTTGAATTAGGATCATTATGAAAATCTAAGTTTTGAAACATTTTATTTGCCTTGATTTCGTTGTCCATAAAGTGAACTCTTGATTTCACATAATTACAATGCCCTTCGAGACCATTATTAACAAAGGGTAATTTTTTTGATAACTCTAATCCAAAAAGTGTAGGATTATTA
This sequence comes from Kordia sp. E, assembly GCF_056033805.1. NCBI lineage: Bacteria > Pseudomonadati > Bacteroidota > Flavobacteriia > Flavobacteriales > Flavobacteriaceae > Kordia > Kordia sp. E. The sequence continues at coordinate 353,697 of NZ_JBRASR010000002.1, read as the reverse complement.
ATTCTAATTGCACACTTACCTTTGAAATCAGATTTAACTTTTTCTGTTAACTCTGTTGTTGTTGACATAATATAAGCGTTTAAGCCTGATTCATATACTACAGCTTTTACATTCCCTTTTTCATCAGTCCCACCGACAGTCGCATTTCCTTCATTTTTATCGCCTTGCATCTCATCTTCATAATTTCTAAAGTTGTTAAAACAACTTAGCATAATTTCTCCATTTTTAAAGAAGTTCTCCATCCATCTAATATCATCAAATATTCTGAATACTGGTTCTCTTTTTATATGCCAATCTAGTTGATTTGATAAAGATTGAGGTGAATAATAGATCATTATAAATTCTTTTATCTTCAAAGTTAGATTTTTATTCAAAACCAACAATAAAAGAAAGAAAAAACTTATAATTTAAATCACTTCTCCAACGTCAATTTCTGAACAACATCCAACAAATTATGAACATACGCAGAAGCTTCCAACTCTACCATATCTTTTTGTACGCAATACGTTCCTAAATAATGTACTTTTTTTAAAGCATCAAAATAATCATGAATTTCATGTGAATCTAGTAATGTTAATAGTTCTTTTTGTGCTTCCGTAAGTGTGAATTTTTCGTTTGCTAGCATGTTTCAGTAAACTGTAAATAAGTATCTATTTTTCGATATATAAATATCGAGATTCTAATTTTTACAGGTGTTCGGGATAGCGAACACATTGATAGTCAGTGTGTAAAATGATTTGGATTAGTTTTGGATTTTCATGAAAAATGAAGTATTGATTACAGTTTTTAATATATAAAACATGATTTGCTATCAAGCAACAAAATAAACTAATCATTACAATTGACAAAAAACGGGTAGTTTGAAACTTGTTTTTGTCTGTGTTCAGAAATAATGAATGTGAACCGGAATTGCAAAGCGTAGCTTTAAGCATGTAGCTTCAAACATGAATGGTGCGCAGCAATTTCCTATACACAGTCTTGATTTTTTGGTTCGTTTTTTATCAAGAAAAAATGATCGTTACAAAAAAGATAAAAGTATTTCTCGATACAATTTTTTCCGCTTTGCTTCAAAAATCACTCGAAATGACGCTTGTGATTTCAAATTCATTTTACGATTCTCAAAACGTCTCTTCGAGTGTCCAGAACTTGATTCAGGATCAATCGAGAAGTACTTCGGAATCCGAAATTAAAATGTAAAACGCTAAATTTTAAATATCAAAGTATTTCTTTTAAACCTACAACTTAGAATACTCTGAAGTATAACAATCGTTGCAATCACCTATTAGAATCATTTTATTGTTTTCGAATCGAATAATAAAACTACGATTATTTTCTTCAATAATCATTTCTAACTCTTCATCAAAAAGATAAGACGTGCTAGTTTCAACTGTGTAACTATTGTCAGATAATTGTACATCGTTATAGTATCTTTTCATCACACTTGCAGTAAATTCTAATCTTTGTATGCTTTCTGTAGATTCAGGCGTGTGTGTTGCGCCATTAATTCCACCTGTAGATTGATCCCAATTCCAAACTCCAATAATTCTTTCACTTGTTGAAATATTGGTAACATCATCATCATTTGAACAGCTTATAAAAGTGATACTTGCTAAAAATAAGAAGAGATATTTTTTCATGATATTATTTTTTCTTATTTGTAAGATGCAATTATTAAGAAAAGTTGCGTTTGAAAATGTTAAAGATTAGTGTTGATTTATAATTAAATAACAATTTTTAGAAAACAGATTATCTAGGCTGATATTCAGTCAATGTTCTTGGACCTTCCAGTACTTCACGTTTTATCTTTAAAATACCATCATCAGTTGTAGAAGTATACCATTTAATCAACGAAATGGCGTTATTTTCAATTTCAATTCCTGTAATACTTCGTGGATGCACACAACTTCCATCATTAAAAAAAGAAATCTCATGAGGATCGGGAAATCGTGGGCGATGTGTATGTCCAACAATTGTCATTAAATTATTATTATCGATAATCCACTTTTTAATTTTGCGTTCTACTTTAATCAAACTCTTATAATTCTTTGCAGGACTTGTTGGATCGGCAATTCCTAAGACTTGCATAGGTTTCCACAAAACACGCACCATAAAACGACTCCATTTCCAAAAAATATAATTCCACCAATCAGCTTGATGTCCATGTGTTAAGAATATTTCTTGCTGTGTTTCTGTATGTTTTAACACAATACCTTCATGGTATTTCAAATTGGTAAACAATGGCTGATCGGTTCCTGTTTTTGGATCAAAATACGTTGATAAATGCTTCCGTACATATTTTTCCTTACGATACACCATATCATGATTTCCCCAAATTAAATGCAATCGGTTGGCTTCATGAAAAGCTTTCATAATCATGTATACATTTTTATGTGCTTTAAAAATGGAATCAAAACTTGAATTTTCCCAAAGTTCATCACCATCACCAAGCTCGCAATATGTAAAACCTTGTTTGTAGTATTGTTTTAATGCATGAAAATAAATATTTCTATTATTGGCAAAATCATCCGCAAAACTATTATCTCCACGATGGCAATCGCTAAAAAGCACAATTTTAGAATTGTGATCAAACGGAATTTGAAGCGCCTGTTGATACGCTCGTGTCAAACGAGTTTGTGAAGACATAAGATAATTTTATAGAGCTAAATATCCGTAAAAAAAACAACTACTGCAACTACAGTACAGATTAGGAAAAAGCAGCGAAATTAGAAACAAGCTTCTTTTATTTGCGGCAATAAAATATGTCGCATAAATAAACTTACTAAATATTGCAATACAAAGCAGACTATAACGTCTTACTATATATAGTGCAATTAATAAATAAACGAATACTTTAAAGTTGCGTATTCTCTTTTAATACCTTTAAAACTGAGGATTTCGTATCTTTGTATACTAAATGATTTTGACTATGGATCAAAAAAATGAAAACCACGATTTAAATTTACCTTTACAGCTTGTCATTGGCTTTGACCAAGTAATGGCTTTTTATGATAAATATGCAGCAGATGAAAACCATCCATATCATAAATCGGCCGTTGAAGTTATTAAATACTTAGATAATTATCCAGAACTTAGAGAAGGATTTACTGATTTTTCAAAACTGGAAGAATATCAAGAACAAATTGATTTGGTTTTAGAAGGTTTGTTTCCAGAAATACTGACAAACAACGAAATCAAAGTAGCTACAGTTCCATTTTCTTTTCAATCATTCAAATATTCAAATAGACTTAAAGAAATACTTAAAGAAGCAGACGATTCATACGACTTTACCGCAAGGAATTTAGACGAGAAAGAAATGTATCTACATGCATGCGTTATGATATTGGCAGTATGTTATGGATATAATATTGACTTAAAGCGTCCTTTTTATTTTGATATTCCAGATAAAAAATTAGGTGTTACAAAACATTATAGAGTTGCCTTTAATGGTGATTTTTGCAAAGTAATTCCAACAGAAAATGCGCCTAAAATCACAGATGAAGATGTTCGAATGTTGTTGGATAATTTTGATAATATAGACGTTTGGAAAGAGAAATTTCCAAAAGATAGTTACATTTTTAAAGGATTCGGAATCATGAATCTTTTTGATGTTACGTTTGATGAAACCTTATCTTCAATCCGAACAAATCTATTGCGTAGCGATGATAATTTAATTACAGATGTTCGTCAAAATCTACGAGAATTTTTCAATATAAAAGACTTGAAACTTGGGTATTCGGTATTTGTAAATGCTACAGGAAATGAGGAAGGACATGTAACACGCATAAAACAAGCAGATAGTTTAGTATTTAAGCAAGAAAAAGAAATTACTTGCGCAAAATTTTTCTGTGATAGTATTGTTGAAAAAGTGTTTTACAAACAAGAAGCAATTGCAATATCTGATGTAGAAGCATATGGGGAAAATACGGAAGGAAATAACTTCTTTAAACGCTTAAAAGATCAAGGAATACAAAGTATTATTTTAATTCCTATCAAAGCAAAGAAAAGTAATGATTTAGCAATTTTAGAAATTGCTTCACCAAGAGCATATGAGCTCAATTCGGTAAATCAGCAAAAATTAAGAGATATCATTCCTGTATTTGAATCGGCAGTAACACGTTCGGCAGAAGATTATCAAAACATACTTGAGGCAACAATTCAAGAACACTACACATCTATTCATTCGTCTGTAAAATGGCGTTTTTATGAAGCTGCAGAGAAGTACCAATCTGCACTAGCAGAAAATGCAGAAAACCCTATCGTAGATGATATCGTTTTTGAAGGTGTTCACCCATTATTTGGACAAAGTGATATAAAAGGTTCATCTATTGCAAGAAATATAGCAATTAGAGAAGATTTAACGATTCAATTAGAATTGGCAGTTGATGTATTAAAAGCCGCGCTTCAAAAGGCAAACTTGCCAATTTATGAAGAACTTGCATTTAGAATTACAGAATATTTAGATCACACAAAAGATGGTTTAAATGCTGGTGATGAACTAGGGATTTTAGAATTTTTAAAGAAAGATATTTATCCAGTATTTAGACATTTAAAAGAGTCAGACGCTGAAGTTGCAATACATGTAGATACGTACATGAATCGTTTGGATGATGAACTAAAAGTTGTATATGAAAAACGTAAAGCATACGAGCATAGTGTTACGATTTTGAACAACAAGTTGGCTAATTATATAGACAAAAAGCAAGAAGAAGCGCAAGAAATGTTTCCACACTATTTTGAACGATACAAAACGGATGGTGTTGAGTATAACATGTATATAGGACAATCGTTAGTAAGAGATAAATCGTTCCATTCACTGTATTTATACAACTTGCGTTTATGGCAATTGCAAAATACCTACGAGATGGAGCAAGTAGCGCATCATACTAGAAAAGAGATGGATCATGATTTGCAAGTGGCTTCTTTAATCTTAGTGCATAGCAATCCGTTGGCAATTAAATTCCGCATGGACGAAAAGCAATTTGATGTTGATGGCGCGTATAATATTCGATATGAAATTATTAAAAAACGTATTGACAAAGCCAATATAAAAGACACGACAGAACGTTTAACGGTTCCTGGGAAAATTGCCATTGTATATTCGCAAGACAAAGATGCACGTGAATACATAAAGTATATCAAATACATGCAATCTAAAAACTACTTTGGAAAACTTGAAAAGCTAGAACTTGAAGACTTACAAGGTGTTTCTGGTTTACGAGCGTTGCGTGTAGAAGTAATATATCAAGAAGATTTTTGTGAAAAATCATCGTTAACTATAGATCAATTAATGGAAGAATTCAAATAGAATTCTTCTTTTCTGTAGTGTAAAGAAAACGAAAGTAAAAAACAGAAATGTAGTGCTTTGAAATATTAAGCTAAAACCGCCATTGCTGTATCATGTACTTTTCTTCCAGCTTCAGGATCTCTTAAGTAAAAAGCAACTACAAAAGATAATACACTCACTACAATACCAATCATAAAAACGGTATACGTAGTTCGTAATAAGCCGTATTTTCTATTTAAAACGAGTCCTAAAAAGTATAAATCCTTTGTGAGTGAACCGTATAAATAATCGCGATCTTTCATCATTTCGCCCATTGCCCATTCAAATTCGCCAAGCTTCATTTTATGGAAATTCCCAAAGAATAATAAATTTACTTTCTTATTTGCAACATCTTCTTTGCTAAATTTTCCTTGTGTTACATTTGGACGTGTTGCCAAAATAGAAAGCACCATAGAAGCTACTGTAAAAGCGGCAAAAATGATTGTTGGATAAATTAAATAATTATTAGAAGGATTGTCTAACTTAGAAACCAAATTAGAAAGCACCATAGAAATAATAATGGCATTTACCGATAAAAGTATGTTTGCTTTAGTGTCAGCAATATCACTTAGCGTGATGTGATTTCGTAACGCGACACGAAACATAGTTTCAATTCCACGTTCGGGTAACTCAACTTTATTCTTCTTAAACTTTAATTCGGCTTTTTTCTGTTGTAGTTTTGAACTTTCTAACTCTATCTTCTTCTTCTCTTTTAAAAGCTTTGCTAGATTTTTCCCTTTCTGTTTTTCCCATTTTGCTGTTGCGAAAGAAGTATAAAACTTGTGCGAACTTGTTAGAAAATTAATATTCTCCTCAAGCCATTCACTTTCCGTTAAAACTCTATCTTTCGTAAGTTCCCATTCTTTACGAAGCAACTCTGTTAAATCACTAAAATTTTTACTTCCTATATGTGAACAGTCTGCATCACAAATAACTTTTTCAAGAAGTGTAGTTGGCGAATGCCCCATTTTAGTTGACATAATCAATTGATTGACAACATTAATAGTTTCTTCAGAAACATTTTGTTGTTTCAAAAAACCAGTAGCAATGGTAACTCCATCATCTTCATGATCGTCCATACATTTAGTATAACCAGTATCATGAAACCAAGCGGCAAGTAGTAATTGTTGTGCCTCTGTTTCAGAAAGTGCTAAACCCTCAATGATTTCTTGAGTTTTTTCAACAACACGTTTTGTATGTGATAAATTATGATAAACAAACTTGCTGTCTAAATTCTTATTTAAAAAATCAATAACAAATTTTTCAGCTTCAACAATAAGAGTGTCCATAAAGATTTCTTTAATTTGAGTAAAAATACTAAACTTTAATTAATGTTTAATAAAGATGATTAAAACGTAAGAATTAGTCATATATTTTACAGAACCTTTCATAAGGTTTTGTTAAACATATACTTGTAAGTTTTCATAAATATTTTTAAAAAATAATATATTTGAATGCTAATATTACATAAATTATTCAAGCTATTATTGGATGATTACAAGAAAAATGTGCAATAAGAATATTTAGCTGCATTATCATTTTAATCAAATACTAAATACCTTTACTCAATATGGTAGCCTAATATTAATAAAAAGTAGAAGCGTAACAATATAATTCTAAAGGATGAATTTTAAATTTCAAGGATTTACAGAACAAAGTGTTTTTATACTAACTGATTTTAGCGAAGGAAACTTCACAGCATCTTTAAACAAAGACAATTATAAAATTATATGGGCAAAAGAAGCTGAAGTAATGCTTACAGTTGATGGATACCATATAAGTCTTGAAAAAAATCAACTATTATTCTGTACACCATTAAATACGATAAAAATAGAAACTCCTTTTAGTGGTTTGATTGCGTACGTTTTTAATAGAGAATTTTATTGTATCAGAGATCATGATAATGAAGTAGCGTGTAATGGACTTTTATTTTTGGGTTCATCTGTTCCTCCATTAATTATACTTGATGCTGAAGAGCAAAGAAGCTATGATATTCTACTGATGATATTTGAAGAAGAATTTATGAATAATGATCATATTCAAGGAGAAATGTTGCGAGTATTACTAAAAAGACTCCTTATAAAATCGGTGCGATTGGTTCGAAAAGGAATGCCTAATAATGGTTTTTATGATGCGAAATTAGATATCATACGACAATTCAATTTATTGGTGGAAGAACACTTTAGAGTACATCATAAAGTATCGGACTATGCAGAAATGCTAAACATTGCGCCAAAATCAATTTCAAACATCTTTTCAAAATACAATTATAAAACACCTCTGAAAGTAATTAGTGAACGAATCAATTTAGAAGCACAACGTTTATTGCGATTTTCTGATAAAAACATGAACGAAATAACAGAAGAATTAGGGTTCTCTGAAGCTTCACACTTTTCAAAATTCTTTAAAAAACATACAGGATATTCTCCATCTGCTTTTAAACATAATTTAAAGTAACCTCAAAAGAAAAATCTACAATTATATAGGTGGAATAGCCATTCTATCTAACTACATCATGAGTTAATTTTACCTCGAAAAATAAGAGGTACACTTATGATAACTTCCGAAAATATTTTTGACATTCAAATTGGTTCAAACATTTTAATTAATGATGTTAGTCATTATAAAATTGTTTGGATTAAAAAGGATGCATGTTTATACAATCTAGATTTTGAAGAAAAAAAAGCCAAAGCAAATTCTATTCTAATTCTTAATCCAGATCAAGTGTTTTATGCTTCGTCTAAACAAGAAAATGCTTTTGTAATACTAGAAGTAAAGAGCTTACCTAGTGCAATTTTAAAAATACATTTCAATCCTTGGATCACGAGTAATCACTTTAATAATTCTATCGTAGAATTTAGAGGAACTGATGCAACTTTAATAAATAGGCTTGTAGCAAATATCATAACATTATTTCAAAATAATGAACAAGAACGTTGTGAAATAGATCATCATATCAACGCAATTTTTTTAAAAGTATTAAATGCTAAAATTGAAAAACAATATAAAACGGTATTGGCTTTTAATGAACTAGTTTTTAGTTACTACAAAACAGATCATTTAGTCGCAAACTATGCGAGTAAACTAAATATTCCTCCAAAGCAATTGCTTATTAAACTAGGAAAACAAGGCATTGACAAACCACATAATATTATAAAGAAAAGGCTGCTGATGGAAGCAAAAAAGTTATTGCTATACACAAGCAAGCCAATAAAGGAAATTTGTTACGAACTAGGTTTTGATGATCCAGCATACTTTGCAAGATTCTTCAAAAAAAATGAAGGTATCACTGCGCTTTGTTTTAGAAAGCAAACGGAAATTAAAAAAGGAAAAATGTCCAAGTAATTGATTTTGATAAATAGTAAATTAACTCGATAATATGAATAATACTAGCGAAAGTCATCTTGAATCATTGCAATTCATCACACTATTAAAACATAAAAAAGTGGAGGAAGCAATCCGTACATATATGAATCAAAATTTGGTCATTAGTTACAATCAAAAAGAAAGAACTGTACGAAAAAGTAGCTGGCTTAAGTACTTGCGAAGAAACTTATTGAATTCATCTGTTAAAGTAATGCAATTCAATATAAGCGAAATAGAAACCTTGAATAATAATATCTCATTTAAGATTCACATTATATGTAAAAATCTTAAAGGGAATTTATTTTTCACAGAAGTAGCCATGAATAATAAATGGAAAAACAAAAGCATACATAAAACTACATATAAATTAACGAGTCACTAACCAACTTAAAATACAATAGAATTATGCGAAGAAAAATTAACAAAATGTACCTGTTGTTTGTACTGATAATACCATTTTTTGCTTGTGAAAATAGCAAAGATATATATGAAGAGATATCTTATTTCACAATGGATGCAACAGGAGATTTAATACGTCCAACAGACTATAGAACCTGGATTTATGTAGGAACGCCAGTTACGCCAAATGATATGAATAATGGCAAAGCTGCTTTTCCAGAATTGCACAATGTATATATAGATCCTATAAGCTACAAATACTGGAAAAAAACGGGGACTTGGAGAGAAGGTACTATACTAATAAAAGAATTAGTAAGTGTTGGTTCAAAAGCAGCCGTAAGCGGAAATGGATACTTCATGGGAGAATTTATTGGTTTGGAAGCTACCATAAAAAGTAAAAAACATTTTCCAAATGAACCTGGAAACTGGGCATACTTTAGTTTTACCAATCCTGCAAAAGGCACGTTAGCAGAAACTGCAAAAGCTTTTGAAACACAACAATGTAATGCTTGCCATAATGCAAGCGCAGGAGATGATTTTGTATTTACGCAATATTATCCAGTATTATCAGCAGCAAAAGGTGTTGGAGAAAATATAACTCCTGAAAATGCAGCAAGAAGAACAGCCGCAGCAGCAAAAAAAGAAGTTAAAAAAGTAGGGAAGTGGGAAGCGTCAGCACCAACACCAGATGGATTGACATTAGATATCCCACTGTCTAAAGACCAATTATTTGCATACCTAGCAGCGGGGAAATACAAAACATATACAAACAAAGAAAAAGAAGCACATCCGTCTTTAGGACCGCATCAAAAATTGGGATTGCCAGTTCGTGTTTTTATCAATGATATTATTGCAGCATCTCTAGAAAAAGGAAATGATGAACATCCACTAGGGTCTGTAATTGTAAAAGAAATGTTTAACGCAGATAATACACTTTCTGGTTGGGCAGTAATGGCTAAAACGCATGAAAAATCAGATGGTGGAAATGGATGGTTTTGGTATGAAGTTACTGATCCTAAAGATGCTAATAAACTTGCCGCAATTGGTAATGGTGTAGAAGGTTGCGTTGGTTGTCATACCATAGGAAATGACATGGTTAGAACTACATATCCTTTAAAATAAAATAACTAAAAAGAAACAAATGAAAACAATAAAAATTATAATAACCGCCGTATTTGCATCAATAATGCTCATCGCTTGTTCTAGTGGAAACAACGAAGAATATGGAGACGTAACCTTTTTTGAAATGAATAATGAAGGTGATCTAATACGTCCAACGAACTACAGAAGTTGGGTATATGTTGGTACGCCACTAACTCCAAATGATATGAACGATGGAAAAGCTGCGTTCCCTGAATTTCATAATGTATACATAGATCCAGCAAGTTACAAACACTATAAAAAAACGGGAACATGGAGAGAAGGAACAATTCTAATTAAAGAATTAGTAAGTGTTGGAAGCAAAGCTGCTGTAAGTGGTAAAGGATATTTTATGGGAGAATTTATTGGATTAGAAGCTACCATAAAAAGTAAAAAACATTTCCCAAATGAACCTGGAAATTGGGCATACTATAGTTTTACAAATCCAACGGAAGGAACATTAGCAGCTACAGGAAAGGCTTTTGAAACACAACAATGTAATGCTTGTCATAACGCAAGTGCTGGAGACGACTTTGTATTTACACAATACTATCCTGTATTGTCAGTAGCAAAAGGAGTTGGAGAAAAAACAGCTCCAGAAAATGTAGCTAAAAGAACTGCTGCAAAATAAAGAAGGAAATTATTTTTCACTCGATTGTTTATAGTAAGCCTAAAAAGGAAATAAATTTTATATACATATAATTTACCTTTTTAGGTTTTTTTAAAATGAAACAAATGACAAAACAACTACTATTATATATATTGTTTAGTATTGTATGTAGTACAATATGTATTGCGCAAGAACAACACAATCATACTTCAGAAAACAATACAGAAAAAGATCCTGGACTAGAACTTGTAGTTTCAGGATTACTAATTTATACGCCAGAACACAGTCATTCGGATTTCGCAACAGAAGTTCATCTTACCTATTGGACTTCCCATAAATGGGCGTTTGGAGTTGGCTATACAATGTTATTTGAAGACGATAAAAGAATTGGACACGAATTAGCAGCTTTAATAAGTCACAAACGATGGTCTTTTCTAACCATCAACGCAGGACCAAGTTTTTCATTACCAAACGCACATAAAGACACAGAAATAGCTGCATACATAGAAAGTGAATTTGCTTTCAAAATTGGAAACCTTCATGTTGGACCAACGTTGGGAATGCTTGCGGGAAAAGAATTCAGGCTTTTTGGAGGATTTCATCTGAGTTATGAGTTCTAATTCTGTCACCAATCTATTGAAAGTTAAAACTTAAAAAAACGACTAGAAACAAGAAGGTATAATACAATGACCGTTTTTTAGAAAAAAGTACAATTTCAGAGGAATTATAGATATTCTAAATAGGATGCGTACGGTGTATCTTTGTGTTATTAATAATTAAAGAAAGGAATAATAATATGCTTACTTGGAAAGATGTAATTAGCTTCTCCGTAAATGGAAATCCAACTCCAGACAATCGTGTTGAAAAAACAGAATCTGAATGGATTGAACAATTAACGCCAGAACAATACAGAATTACAAGATTAAAAGGCACTGAGCGTCCACATAGTGGAGCACTTTGTAGTATTCATGATGCAGGAAAATATAATTGTGTATGTTGTAATACACCTTTATTCGATTCTACAATCAAATTTAGTTCAGGAACTGGATGGCCAAGTTTTACACAGCCAATCAAAGAAAATGCTATCAAGTATGAAAAAGATACTGCTTTTGGTATAATTCGGGTTGAGGTAATGTGTAATACCTGTGACGGACATCTTGGACATGTATTTCCTGATGGACCAGAACCTAGTGGACTGAGATACTGTATCAACTCTGAATCAATGGAACTAAAAAAGGAGGAAACAAATGGAAACTAACAACTTAAAATTAGCAACTTTTGGTGGCGGCTGTTTTTGGTGTACAGAAGCCGTATTTCAAGAAGTTAAAGGAGTAGAAAAAGTGATTTCTGGGTATTCAGGAGGAAATGCTCCAGGGAAACCAACGTACAGAGAAATATGCTCTGGACTTACTGGACATGCAGAAGTGATTCAAATAACATATGATCCAAGTATAATTTCATACGAATATATCTTGCTCATATTTATGACAACGCATGATCCTACAAGCTTAAATCGTCAAGGAGCTGATAGAGGAACGCAATATCGATCTGTAATTTATTACCATGATGAAAAGCAAAAAGAGAGCGCAGCACTTGTGTTAGATCAAGTTGCTAAATATTACGAAGATCCGATTGTAACAGAAATATCTCCATTAGATATTTTCTATGAAGCAGAAAAAGAACATCAAGATTATTACAAAAACAATCAAGCACAAGGCTATTGTAGTTTTGTAATTACACCAAAACTCACAAAGCTTCGCAAACTTCACGGAGATAAATTAAAATAAAAACAAAACAAGGTTTCCAAATGCGAACAATTTGGAAGCCTGTTTTAAAAACATAAAAAGAATGACAGATATTTTATTATATGGTGCCGATTGGTGCCCAGATTGCAGAAGAGCTAAAGCATATCTAAAAGAAAACAACATAACATATACGTTTGTAGATGTTGATTTGGATAAAGAAGCTACTGCTAAAGTAGAAGCAATTAACAATGGAAAACGAATTATTCCAACGCTTATTATTAAAGGAAAATCATATACAAATCCTGATAATGTTGAATTAGCTTCAATATTAGGAATCAATGAAGTAGGAAGAGTCCAATTATTTGGAGCAGATTGGTGTCCAGATTGTAGAAGAGCTAAAAGTTTCCTAAGAGATAATGGAATTAACTTTGAATTTATTGATGTTGACAAATACGATTGGGCTACCACTAAAGTGGAAGAGATAAATAATGGAAAACGAATCATCCCAACAATTTTAATAGATGATGTTCCGCATACGAATCCAGATAATGTAAAATTAACAGAACTACTTTCTATAAATATTGAGAAAGAACATAAAATCTTTGATACCATTATTATTGGTGGTGGAGCTGCCGGATTAACGACTTCTATTTATGCACAAAGAGATCGCTTTGATACGCTAATCTTGGAGAAATCTACTATTGGTGGAAATGCATTTCTAACGGAAAAAATTGAAAACTATCCAGGGTTTCAATCTATTTCTGGTCCAAAACTAATGGAGAAAATGGAAGAGCAAGCCAAAACGTACGGAGCTGTGATCAAAACAGGCGAAGAAGTTGTAGCGATAGAAAAAAGCGATGACATATTTTCAATTCAAACGAAAAGCACAACGTATTTAGGGAAATCAGTAGTATTATCTACAGGTTCAACCTATCGAAAATTGGGCATTCCTAATGAAGAAGAACTAATAGGTTCTGGAATTCATTTTTGCGCAACTTGTGATGGTGCTTTCTATCGAGATAAAGATATCATTGTAATTGGAGGTGGAAATTCAGCTTTAGAAGAAGGTATATTTTTAGCTGGTTTTTGTAAAAGTGTCAAAATTGTACACAGATCTGAAAGCTTCACGGCTTCAGAAACCTATGTAGAAAAACTAAACACTATAGAGAATATTTCAACCTATATGAATAAAACGTCTTTAGAATTTATTTCGGATGAAAACGAATTATTTAATGGTTTAAGAATAAAAGATAATGAAACGAATGAAGAATCAATTTTAGAAGCAGATGGCGTATTTATCTTTATTGGACTAATTCCAAATACAAAATCATTTAAAAATGTTGTGGCGTTGGATAATAGAGGATTTATTCAAACAACAGGATTGGCTGAAACTTCTGTAGAAGGAATATTTGCCGCTGGAGATTGTAGAGAAGGCGCAATAGCGCAAGTAGCTGCAGCCACTGGAGAAGGTGTTTTAGCAAGTTATGGTATTAGAAGTTATTTAAAATAAACAGTAAAAAAAGAAAGGACATAAAATGTCAAATCAAACAGAAGAAAACAAAATTTTCAAAGCGCCAGAATTTAACGTCAATCAATGGATTGATGCTAATGGGAATGTCACAACTCCTATAAAACTTTCAGACTATAAAGGAAACTTTAAAATCATATACTGTTTTCAAAACTGGTGTCCAGGTTGCCATAGTAGAGGTTTGCCAAGTCTTAAAAAAATGGTAGAAGCGCTTCAGGATAATCCTAAAATTACATTCTTAGCAATTCAAACTGTTTTTGAAGGATTTGAGAAGAATACCTATGAAAAAATGGTAGAAACACAAAAGCAATATGAATTAAAAATTCCTTTTGGACATGATGCTGGCGATGATGGGAAATCAACATCGAACATCATGAAAAACTATCAAACAGGAGGAACGCCTTGGTTTATATTCATAGATAAGCATGATAATATAGTATTTGCAGATTTTCATCTAAATACAGATGCAGCAATTGATTTTTTAAAAGGACTCAACTATGAATAACATTCCTGAAATAAAATTATATGGTGCTGAAGGTTGTCATAAAACACATTATTACAAACTTTTGCTAGATGAAACAAAGTTGCCATATCAATTTTTAGATGTAGAAGAGAATGAAGATCATGCCGAAGAATTAAGAAATCTATATGAAAATAGAAAACTCAATTTTCCAACGATTACAATCGGAAAAAAGAAATTAAGGAATCCATACAAAGAAGAGTTAGAAAAATGGTTAAACAAGCTAATTCCGAGTCGTTTGAAAATTGTTCATGACAAAGAAAACAATCAATACACATTAAATATTAACGGCGAACTGGCTAAGGTCACTTACCAATTACGAAATGATAAAATGTATTTAGTGCACTCTGAAGTTCCATACAACTTAAGAGGTCAAGGTATTGGGAAAGTATTGGTAGAAAAAACATTTGAAAAACTAACAAACGAAGGTTACAAGGCTATTGCTGTATGCAGTTATGTAAAAGCGGTTGCAAAACGAAGTGAAAAATGGCGGAATATCATTAAATAAAAAAAGTGCGATGTCAAAGAAATTAAAAAAAGTCGGATTAGTTATACTTTTAATAGTAATTGCAATTCAGTTTTATAGACCGAATAAAAATGAACAAAAAGAAACGACTACAGATGATTTCTTAATCACGGAAAAAGCACCAAATCATATAAGTTCTTTACTAAAAACATCTTGTTACAACTGTCATTCCAACTATACAAAATACTATTGGTATGATAACATTGCTCCAGCATCTTGGTATGTGGACAGTCATATAAAAAATGGAAAGGCAATACTCAATTTTTCAAATTGGGCAACAATAGATGAAAGAGATAGAAATGGTTTAATTTCTGAAATAGCAGTAAACATTCAAGAAAATAAAATGCCATTATCATCATACACAATGATTCATTCTGATGCTAAACTATCAGACGCAGAAAAAAAGCAAATAATAGCATGGTTATCTAGCTTATAAATAAACTAAAATAAAAAGCAAACAAAAATGAATCATATACTTTCAGAAGAAAAAGGAAAAACTTGGATTAACAAAGATGAAATCACCATAGGAAATTGGACTGTGCTAAAAACCAAAAAAGGCAATTTTTTCATACTAGATGACAATTTTGAAACGCCAGATGGTCCAGATTTAAAAATCTTTTTAGGAAAAAAAGAAATGGCAAACATTGGTGTAAATGAAGCTGTTAATATTGATGGATTGTACATTGATGAATTAAAAGCAATAAAAGGAAAACAACAATATAATTTGCCAAACGCTGAAACACTTTCAACCTACAAATCTATTGTCATTCTTTGTGAAAAATATTCAGTAGTTTGGGGAGGAATTGATCTGAAATAAAAACCAGCATGATTAAAGAAAGAATTGATGCGATAGCTTTAGGATATTCAGAAGTGACTTACAATGCTAAGAAATATGGTATTACAAAAAGTGAATTCAACAATGGAAATAGCTATAAAATCTATGCAGAAGAGTTAGGCGGTAATGACTTTATAAGTCTAAATTACTATATTACAACAAAAGATGAGCTTTTAAAACCTTGTGAAATGCCAGAACAAAAAGTGATTCATTTTTTAACTAATTATGAAATAGTAAAATAACTTATAAATAGGATCGTAGTATGAACATTTTAGAAAGTGTAAAGCAATATTTTAGCAAAAAAGCAGAAGATAAAACTACTGCAAAAGCACCAGAAGGAATTTGTCCTAACTGTTGGGGAAAACAAGAGTGGGAAGGTCAGTTTTACAAAAAACTAAAAGCAAATAATATTACCCCAGAACATAATGAATACAACAACTTTATTCATGAAGTTGTTAGCAAACTTGATAAGATAACATTAAAAAAAGATACATATAGCTGCGAAACATGTCAACTCAGTTATAAAAAGTAATTCATTTTTTAAATTGAATGAGTATCTTTAAATCATTAAAAAACCAACCAATGATAAAATCATTACAATCGTTCATAGTAATCATTTGTATCTTTTTTGTAAGTGCTTGTGCTACCTTCAAAGCACAATACAAAGAAACAATGAATGTGAATTCATTTCCAGCCGATAAAGAAATAAAACATTCTTTCTATCTAATAGGTGATGCAGGAAACTCTCCAATAGGAAAAACTTCTGAAGCATTGCAAATGTTTGAAAAAGAACTCCAAAAAGCATCTAAAAATAGTACAGCTATATTTTTGGGTGATAATGTATATCCTGCAGGATTGCCTAAAAAAAATCATGAAGATCGTGCCTTTGCAGAACATCAACTAGAAGTTCAAACAGGAATTGTAAAAGATTTTAAAGGAGAAACAATCTTTATTCCTGGGAATCATGATTGGTATAGTAATGGTTTAAAAGGACTAAAACGTCAAGAAAAATTCATAGAAAAGAAACTAGGGAAAAATACATTCTTACCAGAAAATGGTTGTCCAATAGAAAAAATTCACATCGGTAAAGACATCGAACTAATCTTGGTTGATAGTCAATGGTATATTACGAATTGGGACAATCATCCAACAATGAATGACGATTGTGATATAAAAACAAGAACCCGATTTTTTGATGAATTCAGTAGTTTGGTGAAAAAATCAAGAGGAAAAACAACAATTGTAGCACTACATCATCCAATGTATACAAATGGATCTCATGGCGGACAATACACGTTTAAAAGTCACATGTCTCCAATTCCAATACTTGGGTCCTTAAAAAACATCATACGAAGTACGAGTGGTGTTGCAAATGTCGATTTGTCTAACAAACGTTACAATGAGTTCAAAAAACGAATGGTAACAATTGCACAACACAATGATAAAGTCATATTTGTTTCAGGACACGAACATAGTTTACAATATTTAATTCAAGATAATTTACGCCAAATTGTAAGTGGTTCAGGAGCAAAAACATCTGGAACACGCAATGTTGAAGGCGGACAATTCTCATATGGAACACCAGGATATGCACGATTAGATGTATTCAAAGATGGTTCGTCACATGTACGTTTCTATTCAGCAGAAGAAAACAAAGTTGTTTTTGAAACAGAAGTATTGGCAGCAACTGAAAAAATAATAGCTCAAAATTATCCTGTTCAATTTCCAAAAGAAAAAGCAGCATCAATCTATACAGAAGAAGAAACAAAAACATCAGGATTTGGTAAATTTCTATGGGGAGATCGCTATCGAAAACAATACAGTACAAAAGTAACCGCACCAACAGTAAATTTAGATACTTTATACGGTGGACTAACTCCTGTTAGAAAAGGTGGAGGAAATCAATCAAAATCATTACGATTAAAAGATAAAAATGGAGCGCAATATGTAATGCGTGCACTTCGTAAACAAGCATTGCAATACTTACAATCAGTACTATTTAAAGATCAATACATAGAAGGGCAATTTAATGATACGGCTACGGAAGATTTAATCTTAGATGTATTTACAGGAGCACATCCATATGCACCTTTTGCCATAGGAACATTGGCGGATGCTGTAGGTATTTATCATACGAATCCAGTACTATACTATGTGCCAAAACAAAATGCATTAGGACAATACAATGATGAATTTGGAGGCGAATTATACATGATTGAAGAACATACTTCTGAAGGACATAGCAAATTAGCAAGTTTTGGTTTTCAGGATAAATTGATCAGTACGGAAGACATGATGAAGAAAATTCACAAAGATGAAGATATCATTGTAGACGAAGCTTCATACATTAGAGCACGTTTATTTGACATGTTAATTGGTGATTGGGATCGTCATCAAGATCAATGGCGTTGGATAGAATTCAAAGAAAACGGTAAAAAAGTATATCGCCCGATGCCACGTGATCGCGATCAGGCTTTCTCAATAATGTCTGATGGTTTCTTACTTGGAACAGCTGTAAGAATAATGCCAACTGCCCGATTATTGCGTGAATATGATGATGATTTAGTTGATGTAAAAGGTGTAAATGTAGAGCCATATCCGCTAGATATGGAACTTATTCAGCAATCAGATAAAGCAGTTTGGGACGCACAAGTACAATCAATTCAAGAAGGACTAACAGATGAGGTAATTGAAAAAGCATTCTTAGAATTTCCAAAAGAAGTACGTGACGCAGCTGTAGATGATATAAAAAAGAAGCTAAAAGCACGACGTGCAAATCTTCAAAAAATAGCCGATAGATATTATGCGTTAGTGAACAAGTTTGCAATCATAAAAGGAACAAACAAAGACGATTGGTTTGATGTTGAACGTTTGGCTAATGGACAAACGAAAGTAACGGCATATCGAATCAAAAAAGGTGAAAGAGGCAAAAAGTTTCACGAACGTAGCTATACGAATACGGAAACAAAAGAAATCTGGATTTATGGTTTAGATGATGATGATAAATTTCATGTATTTGGTGATGGAAAATGTAAAACTAAAATTCGATTGATTGGCGGACAAAACAAAGATATATACGACATTCAAAATGGTACACAAGTAAAAATATACGATTACAAATCAAAGAAAAGTGAATTTGTAACCAACAAAGGAAGCAAAAAACTTACGGATGATTACGAAACAAATGTGTATGATTATAAAAAACTAAAAAACAATACCAATCAACTAATTCCAACAATTGGGTCCAATCCTGATGATGGTTTCAAAATTGGTGTATCAAACACATTTACAAACTATGGTTTTGAACGCAATCCATTTACATCAAAACATACCATTTCGGCAGCATATTACTTTGCAACAAATGGTTTTGATTTAGGATATACAGGCGAATTTGCCAATGTAGTTGGGAATTTTAATCTTCAAGTGCAAGCACAATTCAACAGTCCAAACTACGCTATAAATTTCTTTGGATTTGGAAATGAAACACCAAACTTTGAAGCAGATGATGATGATGGAGTTGACGCAGACTTAGATTTCAATAGAGTAAAAGTAAGAACGTTCAAAGTAGCGCCTTCACTTGTTTGGAGAGGACAACTTGGTGGAAGTTTTGCAGCTGGAGTTTTCTACGAAAGCAATGAGGTAGAACGTACATCAGCGCGATTCTTAGATTTAAGTTTACCTGCAAATTCTACAGTGTTTGATCAACAAGATTTCTATGGAGTTGACGCAAAATATCATTTCAAAAATGTAGACAATGAAGCATTCCCAACAATGGGAATGGAAGTAAGTTTGCAAACTGGATACAAAAACAATGTAAGTACCTCTAAAGGGTTTGGATACATAATTCCAGAATTTTCCATTGATCACAAACTAATCCCAAGTGGACAATTGGTGTTGGCAACGAAACTTAGAGGACACTTAAACCTTGGTGATGGTTTTGAATTCTATCAAGGAGCTACTCTAGGAGCCAATACAGGATTGCGTGGATTTAGAAATGAGCGATTTACAGGAAAACGTGCTTTTGTACAAACAACAGATATACGCTTAAACTTAAGACGAATAAAAACTGGTGTATTACCAATAAACATTGGTGTTTTTGGAGGATTTGATTATGGTAGAGTTTGGATAGAAAATGATGCTTCTCGCAAATGGAATACATCGCTCGGTGGTGGAATTTGGGTAACTGGAGCAAACCTTATAAGCGCACGATTCTCATTGTTCAGTTCAGATGACGGAGGACGTTTTGCATTTGGAGTAGGATTTGGGTTTTAATTGAAACACACATGAAACTATTTAGGAATCAAAGAAACAAGCTTTTGAAAAATCAAAAAATAGGAAAATATTTTGGGTATGCAATAGGTGAAATTATTTTGGTTGTAATTGGAATATTGATTGCAGTTTCGCTCAACAATTGGAATGAAAATAGAAAGGAAAAACAAAAACTACTCAATATTTATAGCATTATTCAGGACGATTTAGAAAATGATCTAAAAGAAATAGAAAAAATTCAAGACTTCTATAAAACAGCTGATCCTTTATTTACAAAAGTTCTCAACGATTCTGTGCGACGTATAGATTATGTGTTGAAGCCGCAATATGCGTATTTAACCATTGGATTTCCAGAAATTACATTCAATAAACGTGGGTACAATCAATTAACGGATTTTAATACAGATAGTTATAAAGACAGTCTACCAACACAGATTATAGAATTTTATACGGAACGCTTGCGCGAAATAAAAATTGACGATGATATGCGCGCTTCTGACTTTAGAGAAAACTATTCACACTTCAAAAAAAATTATGAATGGTGGGCAGACTTAATCTCTTTTAAACCAAATAAAGAATTTGTTGATTATGCATTAAACGATGCTGACTATAAAAATAGAATTGCAACGATCTACTTTATAACCTATAAAGTATTCTTGCCAGAATTAGAAATATTTAAGAAACGAGCAAAAGTCATCCTTGAAGAAATAAAAAAAAGAGAGTGATTTAAACCACTCTCTTTTTTATGAATATTAATGATGTGCACACTTAAGATAAAGTGAGCAATAGCGTGAAAAGAATCCACCTTTAATTTGATGAATTTCGAAATTAGAAATCACTTTTTTGTTAACGGTTAATTTAGATTTTGGCTTGTTGTTTTTCATGATAATTAAGATTGTTAAATACGCCTACTCTAGTAAAAAGGGCTTTTTGGCTTTCTCCCTACAAAACAATCAATACATAATTCTATTGGTAAATTTTGATGAGATAAAAGTATTTTAGAAGCATGCTAAAAAAAAACAACAGTTCCCAATATCATGCAAAATAGGGAACGCTTTTACTATTCTATTTTCATATCAATCATGCTGACATTTATATCCTAAAATGGTTCTCATCTGACCATTTGCACCATCACCACCACCATTTATTTTAGAAAGAGTAGGAAAATTAATTTTTGTGATGACAGCTTTGTTGAAGTAGAATTTCTTGTGCTTTACTTTTTTCATTGTAGTTGTTTTAAGAGTTAAAAATGTGAATTACTTAATGAAGTATCTAAGGTTGAAAAAACAATGTAGATAATCAAAAGTATGCTACCTATTTTGTGCAAAATAGGTAGTGCTTTCTAGTTATCTTTTTGTTGTGAAAGCTTATTCAAATTTTTAATAAAATAGGAAGGATACAACTTTGTTTGCGCTTTAAAATGTTTCAAAAAAGAATCCGAACTCTTATAACCCAGCTCTTTTGCAATGTATTTTATAGTATACGATCTAAACTTCTTATCTGTTTTTAACCGTTCTATTGCATAGGTTATTCGTAGTTCATTAATATAATCGTAAAAGACTTTTCCTTTGTATTCTTTTAATATTCTTGTCAAATAAGTAGAGTTGGTTTTTGCTTTAGTAGCCAGATTTTTCAGATTACATTCTTGCTTTAAAAAATATTCCTGTTGCTCTAACTTTTCTAATCGCACTAAAATATCTTGTATCTTTTCATCAGTAATGATGGGTTTTATAGCAACCTCTTTTTGGGTATGGGAATTTTGCTGATCAATAATTTTTTCAAATAGAAGCTTTTGTTTTTTATGCATATGGATCAAGAAAAATAAAATGCCAATAACGACTCCTATAAGTCCAATAAGGATTAAAATATAAAATTGCTGTTGCGATTTAATCTTTTCTTTGACAATAATTTCCTGTTCTAAACCTCCAACTTCATCTTTGTGTAGTAACTCAACGGCTTCTTCTTTATGATCTACAGCTTCTTTGCTTAACTGTATATGTTTTTGATAAAACTGAGTGGCTTCTTCTGTATCTCCTCTTACGGTATAACAATCGGCCAATAACTTATAAGTATCTTTCAATTCAGAAGGTATAAAAGAATGTTTCTCTACAATTGCAATGACATCCATAAAAGAAGTTATAGCTGTGTCATACTGTTGCATTGCCATAAAACACTTCCCAATATAAAAATGTACAAATGTTAAACGTGTTTCATTCTTTAGGCCAATAATAACTTTTTCTGCTTTTTGGAATACTTCGATAGCTTCCGAATAATTTTTCTTTTTATAATGAGCCACACCCATATTCAGCAAGAAATAACTTGATCCATCAATATCATCAGCAATAATACTTTTCTTAAGACCTATTTTATTATAATATAAAGAAGAATCGAGTTGATTTAAATCTAAATAACTAACACCGACATTTAGTAATAAATTAATATGGATGTACTTGTTTTTAAATTTTTTCCCCTTAGCTAAATGTAGATTTCGTAAAAATATTTCTTTCGCCTCTTCATATTTTCCAAGCCTATATTTTATAGCAGCCAGCGAAGAAGAGAAAAAAAGTTCATACTCCAAATCGTTTTCTTTTTGCACAAGCTTATATGCATCAGTATACAACGCGGTTGCTTCATTATAGATTTTAAGCGCTTCTTTTTGATTGCCAAGATCTAAATATGCACTTACTTTTTTGAGCAACTCTTCACATATCTTATCTGTTTTCCCTGTGTTTTTTATATGCGAAATTGCTTGGTCATAATAAATAATTGCTGATTTATAATCACCTTTAATCGTTTCAATTTCGCCTAAATATGAATAGGCTTTGTACTTATTTTGTGAGTCATTTTCTTTTTCGGCACGTTTCAATAAAGTTTCAGCATATACTTTTGCTAGTGAAGGATCAGAATACTTATACTTGATAAATAAAGTATTAATCTCCTCTATAGTATAGTCGTTTAATGAATCTTTTTGATGGAGATATTCTTGAGAAAAACCAATATAATGTACATGAGCAACTAAAAAATATAACAAAAAAACAAACATCCTTTTCTTAGATACCATACACAACAACTTATACTATTTTTTAGGGATTCAAATATATTAATAATTATTTTCCTTCCTTTAAGATAGTAAGTTTCAATTGTTGTCGGTGTTTGAGTATGAAAAATTCCATATATTTTGCATTATCAAAAAAAACAATGTTTCTTGGTACAGATTACCTCTAAACTTATAGTAGAAATATGGAGATGAACCGTTCAGCACATTCAATTTCCCGTTCGTCATAATCTCGTTGTCTAAGGACGTATAACCATATACTTTTACATCGTAATCAAAAAACAACAGACATGCAATCATTAACACTATACAAAATCATTTTCAAATTAGCGTTCTTCTTAGCCACGGTAGTGGCTTCTGCTCAAGGCATTTCAGGAACTTGGAAAGGAGACTTAAAAGTACAATCTTCAGAACTTCCGTTAGCCTTTAATGTTTCTGAAGACAATGGAGCATTTTCAGCTACCATGGACAGTCCACAACAAGGAGCATTTGGAATTCCAATGGATAGTGCAACTTTTAAAGATAATGTATTGACTATAGTGTTTAGTAAAGCACGAATAGAATATACAGCAACTTTAGTAGAAGGTTCTTTAAAAGGGACATTCAAACAAGCAGGACAAGAATTTCCACTGATCTTAACAAAAGGAGAAGTCGTAAAAAAAGGGAAGCCACAAGATCCTAAAGAACCATTTCCATACGCTTCAGAAGATGTAACTTTTGAAAATTCAAAAGCTGGAGGAATTAAGTTAGCAGGAACATTAACTCTTCCAAAAGATGTGAAAAATCCTCCTGTTGCGATTTTAATTAGCGGATCTGGACCACAAAACCGTAATGAAGAATTATTAGGGCACAAACCATTTTTAGTATTAGCTGATTATCTAACACGTCAAGGAATTGCAGTACTACGTTATGATGATAGAGGTGTTGCAAAATCTGAAGGGAAATTTGAAGATGCAACTTCTTTTGACTTTGCAGATGATGCAGAAGCAGCAATGAAATATTTAAAAACGCGTACTGATGTAGATGTAAAGAAAATTGGATTTGTAGGACATAGTGAAGGAGGACTTATTGCACCGATAATTGCAGCAAGAAATAAAGATGTAGCCTTTTGTGTTTTGCTTGCAGGACCTGGAGTTTCAGGAAAAGAAGTACTATTAACACAAGGAAAAAAAGCATCTGAATTAGAAGGATATCCAGCGGATGAGGTTGAAGTTTCTCAAAAATTTTCAGGGAAGATCTATGATATTTGTGCAAATTATAAAGGTGAAAGTTCTAAAAAAGAAATCAAAGCTTTATATGAAGAAATGAAAACGAAAATGACCTCAGAAAAATCACAAAAAGAACTTACTGACGAAGCCATCAGTGCACAAGTGAAAATGATTACATCACCTTGGATGTTAAAATTCTTAGGATACGATCCGCAAACATCATTGCCAAAAGTAAATTGTCCAGTGTTAGCAGTAAATGGAGAAAAAGATTTTCAAGTAATTTCAAAACTAAATCTTGATGCCATAGAAAAAGGATTAAAACATAATAAAGACGTTACTATAAAAGAGTTTAAAGACTTAAATCATTTATTTCAAACTTCAGAAACAGGAGCGTTTTCAGAATATGCAAAAATAGAAGAAACATTTGCACCAGTTGCGCTTAACTTTGTATCTAGTTGGATCAAAGAAAGATTTTAATCGAATCATCAATCGAATCAATCAAAAAACAATATGCACTTCTAGACTTAATACAAAAACGTCAAAAAGTGCATATTTTTAACGTTACTTAGAATCTACATTTCATGGCAGTGTCAAAAAAAGTAAATACAGTTATCTTTTGGATCTTACAATTTTTAGGTTGGGGATTTATAACAGCTGCAAATATTTGGGCAAAGATATTTCTTGTGCCAGAAAGTAAAAGCACAGCAATTTACTTTTTTTTTGAAGGACTAATTTTTCTCTTTTTAGGAATAGGACTTACAACATTGTTTAGATATTATCTTAAAAAAAATGACTTTGTCGCCAATCAAAACTCAAAAAGCTATCTAAAAGCTTTTCTTGTACTAGCTGTTATATCGCTTACTTTTTCTTTAATACTGATGATTTGTGCAGATTTTATGTTTCTGCATTTTAATGGAAGAGTAAATGAATGGTCAATTCTTAGTGTTTTATCAACATTCCTAAATATTACAATCTTTATATTTATTTGGGGAGTTATTTATGTAGTTGTAAAATCTGCAGCACGAATTCGAAAGAATAGAATAGATCATTTAAGTTTAGAAGCTTCTCTAAAAGAATCACAGTTAAATACGCTTAAAGGACAACTCAATCCGCACTTTATGTTTAATAGTCTAAACAATATTCGCGGACTCATGTTAGAAGATGTAGACAAAGCCAGAGATATGTTAACACGACTTTCGGAAATGTTGCGCTACTCGCTAAATATGAACAAAGTTGATGCAATTCATATCTCGGAAGAACTTGAAATTGTAGACAATTATATTGCTTTATCCAAAATACAATTGGAAGATCGTTTAGTATATGAACAAGATGTGAAAAAAGAACTCACACAAATAAAAATTCCTCCAATGGTATTACAAATGTTGGTGGAAAATGCAATAAAACACGGTGTTTCCAATCAGAAAAATGGTGGAAAAATAACATTGATAGTGAAGGATGATCACGAAAAAATTATTTTACAAGTAAATAATACTGGAACGTTAAAAACGGAAACAGATTCTACCCGAATTGGATTAAACAACATCAAAAAACGATTGGAATTACTCTATGGAAATGAAGCGAGTTTTATGCTAAAAGAAGTTGAAAATGAAGTACATGCCATCATTCAAATACCTGTATCGTAGTTATGGAAAAAATCACAGCAGTTATTGTAGAAGATTCACGCTTGGCGCGAAATGAATTAAAAGAACTCCTAAAAAAACATCCGCAAATTGAATTGCTTGGCGAAGCTGAAAATGTAGACAAAGCGTATGATTTAATTAATGAAGTGCAACCAAAAGTATTGTTTTTAGACATTAACATGCCCGAAAAAAATGGTTTTGAATTGTTAGAAATGTTAGAAAATGTTCCACTCACAATTTTCACAACAGCATATGATGAATACGCTATAAAATCATTTGAATACAATGCGTTTGATTACTTACTGAAACCTATCAATCAAGATCGATTTTCTAAAACCATAGAAAAAGTCATCACAACGATTGAAAAAGAAACATCAGAAGAAAAACCATTTGAGTTGCATCGTCAAATTTTTATAAAAGATGGTGAAAACTGTTGGTTAATAAAGATTTCTGAAATTGCAATATTTGAAATTGTAGGCAATTATACACGTGTATATTTTGAAGACAACAAACCGTTAATCTACAAATCGCTCAATCAAATAGAAGCGAAGTTACCGGAAGAAACGTTTTTTAGAGCAAATCGCCAACAAATCATCAATTTGCAGTATATAGAAAAAGTAGTTCCTTGGTTTAACGGAAAACTCAAAGCTGTGATGAAAAATTCAGGACAAGAAATAGAAGTTTCTCGTAGACAATCGTACAAGTTTAAAGAAGTTTTTGGATTTTAAAATCCATGCTTTTTGACATTTGTATAAAAGTACTGAAATACAAAATTATGTTTTATCGAGATGCGTTTTAGAAGAATGATTTGTTGAATCGTAAATTCCTTGTAGTTCTTCTTCTGTCAAATCACGCCATTGTCCAACAGGAACATCCAACGGAATATGCATAATACGTGTACGTTTTAGTTTTACAACTCTATAATCCAAATACTCACACATTCTACGAATTTGACGGTTTAGACCTTGAGTTAAAACAATTGTAAACGAATACTTTGTAAGTTGTTCTACCTTACACTGTCTTGTAAGCGTTCCTAAAATTGGAATTCCATCGCCCATTTTCTGAATAAAATCACTTGTAATCGGATGATTTACAGTTACTTCATATTCTTTCTCATGATTATTTCTCGCACGTAAAATCTTATTCACGATATCGCCATCACTTGTCAAGAAAATTAAACCTTCACTGGGTTTATCTAAACGTCCAATTGGAAAAATACGCGTAGGATAATTAATATAATCAATAATATTATCCTTCTCAACCTTTGTATCCGTTGTACAGACAATTCCGATTGGTTTATTAAAAGCTAAATACACAGGTTTTTCCTTTGGATCAGAAATCAATTTACCATCAACATGAACTTCATCGCCTGGCGCAATTTTAGTTCCCATAGCTGGAACAACGCCATTAATAGTAACGCGTCGTTGTTCAATTAATTTATCAGCGGCTCTGCGCGAACAGTAACCAGCTTCACTTAAAAACTTATTGATTCTTGTCAATTGTGTATCACTCATCTAAAATCCTTTCAAAGTGCAAAGCTAAGGAAAATAAATTGTCTATATTCTTTACGCTAGAAGCGTAACGATCTTTTTTTAACTAGAAACCATACTTTGTCTAATAAATTGTTTCATATCGTTCACATCACCATTAAAATAATCTTCATCAACAGCAGTTCCGTTAATATTTCCGCTCTCGCTATATTGCCATAAAGTCCAGTCTGTCCATGTGCTAGGAATTTTTGGAGATGAAGCATAACTCGCAACCCAAAGAGGATATTTAGCAAATCGAGCATCATTTAAGTAACTATCGCCAGTACTTTGATTGGTGTAAATAATAGGAGTACGACCGTATTTTTGTTCTATCAAATCAAGAAAATCTAGTAAATCAGTAATTATTTGCGCATGATCACTTGTTTTAATACTTCCATTTTCAAAATCGACAACAGGTGGTAATGCATCAGAAGGAAAACTATCTCCCACAACATTAAAAAAGTTATCTGCTTGTGATTGTGGCGCATCGTTGGTGTAATAAAAGTGGTACGTTCCTCTGATAAAACCTTTCTGAGGAATTGTTTCCCAATTATGTGCAAAATCAGGATCTTGAATGGTAATTCCTCCTGTGGCTTTGCAAATCACAAATGATAAATCGGTGTTAGTAGTATCAATAGAATCAATTAAATTTCCTTGATTATAAGAAATGTCAATTCCTTTGGCTTGTGTAGACATGGTAGTAAATTTTGATTAATTAGTTAGAATAACAATCAAGTTACAGAAAAATTAATCTGCTGCAAAAAAACGACGATTAATCAAGTGTAAATACGTATAAATTTCCACCATTTCCATGCGCTCGTTCATCTGTAATATAAACAGTAGTATTGTCTTTAAAACAAATTCCTTCCTTTTGAGATGTATGATCTAAATCGAATTTTGTCAGCTTGCCGCTAAAAAAATCATCGCCTTTAAAATCAGTAAACTGCCAAATTGTTTCATGTGATAACAATACAACTTTCTTTCCATTAGGACTGATATCAGCAGAAGTTACCCAGCAATTCATATCACTACAGGTATTGAAAGTATTGATAAATTGAGCTTTGTGTTTTCCTGCTACAGCCGGAATTTTATACAAATCAGTTCTACCATAATCTTTCTTTGTGCGACTTTTTGTAAATAGGTATAAAAATCCATTATGATGGAAAAATGATTCTACATCAAAATGTTTGTCTTTCTTCTTTGGCGGAAACTTCTTTTGATTTGGAAAAGAAAACTCAATCTTAACTGGAACAATGCTTTTCCCATGATTCAAATCGTTCGCGTAAAGCTTATAGATTTTTAAATGCTTTCGATCGTTGGCGTTATTTCCAAAATCACCAATATATAAATTGCCTTCTTTGTCTAGGGTTAAATCTTCCCAATCTCTATTCTTTGCTTCTATATAAAGTGTTTTTTGAGTCTTTCCTTTGGTATTTACGATATAAACTCTCGGCTTATTTCCACTATCATTAATCATCCAAAACTCATCAGAATCAGGAATACTTTCCATCCCAGAAACTTCTTTTAAGTCACTTGATAATTTTCCAGCATAGTTCAATTGGCCATAATTTACAGCACAATTTGTAAAAAGCAGTATCAATGAAAATCGTTTCAGAAATTTGAATAGCATATATAGGTATTTCTGTAAAAATAGAACTTTCATTACGGAACATAAAATTTTGATTATGTATTATGAATACTTTAGGATTTTTGAAATTAGAAATGTCAAATGCTAAATTTTAAATTAAAAAGTCTTGTCTCTTGATTCTATTGTCTTTACTCTTTTTAATAGTACATTTGCAGCTTCAAAACATACTCATGCAACCTATAGACGTACTTATCATTGGCGGTGGCGCAGCCGGATTTTTCACAGCAATAAACATTGCAGAAAAACATCCTTCAACATCTGTGGTCATTCTCGAAAGAGGAAAAGAATTTTTAACCAAAGTTCGTATATCTGGTGGCGGACGTTGCAATGTAACGCATGCGTGTTTTGATCCGAAAGAATTAGTAAACTACTATCCAAGAGGCGAAAAAGAATTGTTGGGACCTTTTCACCAATTCTGTTGTGGAGATACAATGGGTTGGTTTGAAGAACGCGGCGTAGAACTCAAAATAGAAGACGATGGAAGAATATTTCCAGTAACGAATTCTTCGCAAACGATTATTGATTGTTTTTTGCGTCAAGCGCAAATGTACAAAGTGGATTTTAGAAAAAACCATGCAGTACAAAAAGTGTCAAAAGTGAACGATTTGTGGCAAGTGGAAACAAGTCAAGGACTATTAGAAGCAACAAATATTGTATTCACCACTGGAAGCAATCCGAAAATGTGGAAGGAACTCGAAACACTTGGACATTCAATAATTCCTGCAGTTCCATCATTATTTACCTTTAATATCAAAGATCCAAGAATTAAAGATTTACTTGGAATTGCTACACAAGCAAGTATAAAAGTTGTAGATACAAAACTAGAATCTAATGGACCATTACTCATAACACATTGGGGAATGAGCGGACCTGGAATCTTAAAACTTTCAGCTTGGGGCGCACGAATATTGGCAGACAAAAACTATAACTTTCAAATAGAAGTCAATTGGTTAGATGATGTTTCAAAAGAAGATTGTTTGGCAAGTATCAAAGAATATAAAATAGAATTGGCGAAAAAAACAGTTCAAAAAAACAATCCATTTGAATTGCCAAAACGTTTGTGGCATCGAATCATCAATGCTTCTGGAATTAAAGAAGATACGCGTTGGGCAGATCTAAACAAGCAACAAACCGAACAATTGGCGAGTCAACTCACAGAAGCAATTTTCAACGTAAAAGGAAAAAGTACCTTTAAAGAAGAATTTGTCACGGCTGGCGGAATTGATCTTAAAGAAGTCAACTTCAAAACTTTTGAAAGTCGCAAGCAAAAAAATCTATACTTTGCTGGTGAAATTCTTAATATTGATGCCATTACTGGCGGATTTAACTTTCAAAATGCTTGGACAGGAAGTTATATCATAGCAAATAGTATTGAGTTATAGGTTAGGATCACTTCGCTCATAAGTTCCTCAAAACGTCATTTCGAGTGAATTTTCTTTGCAAATTTGTATCGAGAAATACTTCAAAACTCAGAATTCAATTTTCAAAATTTTTCGTCAAGCTAAACTTGATTCAGCTTCGTATAAGAGCATGTATCAATTTGTGTGAGATTCTGAATCAAGTTCAGAATGACGTCAACTAATATAATTATTTGCTAGTGCGCGTTTGTAACGCGTGCCACAAACAAACTAAGTTTCAATTCTAACAATCTAAAAATTCAAGAAGTCTAAACAAATCTACTAAGAATTGTATCTTTGCCTAAATTTTAAAATCGTCCATGGAAATAACTACATTTCTACCGAAGAATTATACGGAAAATATTGACAACGGAAGCGTCACTTGGAAATCACCAAGTAATATTGCACTCATAAAATATTGGGGCAAAAAAGAGGATCAAATTCCACAAAATCCTTCAATCAGTTTTACACTTGATGCGTGTGCAACAACGACCACATTGACCTATGAAAAACGTGAAAATGCAAACGATGATTTCTCTTTTGAGTTATATTTTGAAGGAAAACAAAAGGACGATTTCAAACCAAAAATCAATACATTTCTCAACAGAATTGAAAAGTATCTTCCATTTTTAAAAGCATATGATTTTACAATTGAAACTTCAAATTCATTTCCACACAGTAGTGGAATTGCTTCTTCAGCCTCAGGAATGAGCGCATTAGCATTATGCTTAATGAGTTTGGAAAGAGAGTTAAATCCAACAATGAACGATGAAGAGTTTAATACAAAAGCATCGTTTTTAGCACGTTTGGGTTCTGGAAGTGCAAGTAGAAGCATAGAAGGTGATTTAATCGTTTGGGGAAATCATGAAGATACTGTTGGAAGTAACGATTTGTATGCTATAAAATATCCTTATAAAGTACACGAAGTTTTCAAAAATTTTCATGACACTATTTTACTTGTTGATAAAGGAGAAAAGCAAGTGAGTAGCACGGTTGGACATAATTTAATGCACAATCATCCGTTTGCTGAGCAACGTTTCGCGCAAGCACATGAAAATTTAACGAAAATACAATCGGTTTTAGCTGATGGCGATTTGGATGAATTCATTGCTATCGTTGAAAGTGAAGCTTTAACGCTTCATGCAATGATGATGACTTCGATGCCATATTTTATTTTAATGAAGCCAAACACGTTGGAAATCATCAATCGTATATGGAAATTCCGTCAAGAATCTGGAACGCATATTTGTTTTACGTTAGATGCAGGCGCAAATGTTCACATATTATATCCTGAAAATGAAAAAGATAAAATATATCCGTTCATTCAAAAAGAACTGGTAAAATTTTGCCAAAATGGACATCACATTTGTGACAGAATAGGTTTTGGAGCAAAAAAAGCGTAATTTTACAGTAATAAACAGCCTCAAAATAAGTAATAATGAAAGGACCTCTTTTCTATTCTAAGATTTTACTCTTTGGAGAATATGGAATCATCAAAGATTCTAAAGGATTATCTATTCCTTATAATTTTTACAAAGGAGCATTGAAAATTGACGAAAATCCTTCACAAGAAGCTATACATTCAAACGAAAGTTTAGTAAAATTTGCAGATCATTTAGATGCTTTAGAAGACACTTTAGTAAAGTTTGATACAGCATTGTTAAAAAGTGATTTAGCAAAAGGAATGTACTTTGATTCTTCAATTCCACAGGGCTATGGAGTTGGAAGTTCAGGAGCGTTAGTTGCTTCTATCTATGATAAATATGCATTTGATAAAATTACAGTTTTAGAAAACTTAACGCGAGAAAAGTTGTTAAAACTAAAAGCGATTTTTGGTGCAATGGAATCATTTTTTCATGGAAAAAGTTCTGGTTTAGATCCATTAAATAGTTATTTAAGTTTACCAATCTTAATCAATTCAAAAGATAATATTGAACCAACAGGAATTCCTTCGCAGAATGAAGCTGGAAATGGTGCTGTATTTTTATTAGATAGCGGAATTATTGGAGAAACGGCTCCAATGGTAAACATTTTTATGGAAAACATGAAGCAAGAAGGTTTCCGTAAAATGCTAAAAGATCAGTTCATTAAACATACAGATTCGTGTGTGGAAGATTTCTTAAATGGAGATGTGAAATCATTATTTGGGAACTTAAAATCATTATCAAAAGTTGTTTTTAATAACTTCAAACCAATGATTCCACAACAATTTCATTCACTTTGGAAACAAGGAATTGAAACAAATGATTACTACTTAAAACTGTGTGGTTCTGGTGGAGGTGGATACATTCTTGGATTCACTCAAAATATTAATAAGACAAAAGAAACATTAAAAGATTACAAACTTGAAGTAGTCTATAACTTCTAAAGTTTGGGCACACATGTTATCTAGAAAACACAAGCTATTTTATTACAAACTCTTCAGCTTGTTTTCTGTTGTAAGAGGCTATAATATTCTCATTATCGTAATAGCACAATATTTGGCAGCTAAGTTTATACTAGCGCCAAAAACAAGCTTTATGGAAGTTGTTTGTGACGGACATTTATTTGGGTTAATTTTGGCATCTGCTGTAGCAATCGCTGCTGGATATATTATTAATAACTTTTACGATGCCGAGAAAGATTTAATCAATAGACCCAAAAAGTCAATGTTAGATCGTTTGGTGAGTCAGCGTACAAAAATTGCAGTATATTTTACGTTAAACTTTATCTCTGTTGGTATTGCAAGTTTTGTGTCAATAAATGCTGTCATCTTTTTTTCAGCATACATTTTCGGAATCTGGTTCTATTCGCATAAAATGAAAAAGATTCCATTTTTAGGAAATCTGACTTCAGCCATGTTAGCGATTACACCCTTTTTTGCGGTATTTATCTACTATAGAAATTTAAACAGTGTCATTTTTGTACATGCCGCATTTCTATTCTTGCTCATTCTAATCCGTGAATTCATTAAAGACTTAGAAAACATCAAGGGTGATTTAGCACAAGATTATAAAACCATTCCAATCATTTATGGTGAAAAAGTATCCAAAGGATTTATTACGCTTTTTGCTACGATTGCTATTTTAGTTACAATTTTTTTAATTTCTCAATACGATACTGGTTACATGAAATTTTACTTTTGTGGAAGTATCATTTTACTAATCTTCTCTGTTGTAATATTGTATAGAGCTACTTCAAAACCACAATATTTGTTACTTCATAACATTCTAAAATTTATCATTGTCGCTGGTGTTTTTAGCATTCCATTATTAAACATTGATGCCATTCTGAATAAAATTACGACGGTTTTGTGATAAAAGTTTACAAACGATTCAAAATTGTTAAAGCGATTTAGAAGTATGTTTTTCTTCTTGAAAATTGGTAATTTGTAACAAAAATAAAGCTATGTCATCTTCACATGAATTAAAAGTCGCTTTGGCGCAAATATCTCCTGTTTGGTTAGATAAATCGAAAACACTAGAAAAAATAAAACGACAAATTCTTGATGCAAGCCAGGAGAATTGTGAACTTATTGTTTTCGGAGAAGCGTTATTACCAGGATATCCGTTTTGGGTTGCCAATACAAATGGTGCTGCATTTAATTCTATTACACAAAAAGAAATTCATTCACATTATGTGCAAAACTCAATTCAGGTTGAAAAAGGTGATTTAGATGAAGTTTGCAATTTAGCAAAACAACACAATATTGCTATTTATTTGGGTTTAATGGAACGCGCAGCTGATAGAGGCGGACATAGTATTTACTGTTCATTAGCATATATAAATCAAGAAGGTAGTATTGAATCGATGCACAGAAAGTTAATGCCAACCTATGAAGAACGGTTAACGTGGGCAAGTGGTGATGGAAATGGTTTAAAAGTTCATCCGTTAAAAGACTTTACAGTTGGTGGGCTCAATTGTTGGGAAAATTGGATGCCATTGCCAAGAGCAGCTTTATACGGAATGGGCGAAAATTTGCACATTGCAGTTTGGCCAGGAAGTGAAGTCAATACAAAAGATATTACACGATTCATTGCACGCGAATCACGTTCATATGTTATTTCTGTTTCTAGTTTGATGAACAAAAATGATATTCCTTCCGATATTCCACATGTGGAAGAAATCTTAAACAATACTCCTAATGAAATAGCTAATGGTGGATCGTGTATTGCAAGTCCAGATGGCGAATGGTTAATTCCGCCAGTACTACACAAAGAAGGTTTAATTATCGCTACGCTCGATTTTAATAAAGTTTTAGAAGAACGGCAGAACTTTGATGCTGTCGGACATTATTCGCGTCCAGACGTAACGCAATTAACTGTAAACAGAGAACGTCAAAGTACCATTAAGATTCAAGATTAGTTTATTGTTTGATTATGAATACGTTATTTGTTTCAAAAGATGAAAACGAATAATTGATTCAAGATTCGTTTATGATAAATTAAAAAGTATCTTTGCGCAAAATTTATAGCATTTAGTACAATGGCAAAAGAACGACACGGAAAG
The DNA here is from genome assembly GCF_056033805.1 of Kordia sp. E. Taxonomy (NCBI): domain Bacteria; kingdom Pseudomonadati; phylum Bacteroidota; class Flavobacteriia; order Flavobacteriales; family Flavobacteriaceae; genus Kordia; species Kordia sp. E. The sequence goes on along the minus strand of NZ_JBRASR010000002.1, from coordinate 318,471 downwards.
AGCAAAGTGAAGTCAGGCGGTAAAGATCATGGAGGAAAAAAGCCTTTCAATAAGAAAAAATCTTCTGAAGGAAAAAAACCTTCTGGTGAAAAACAAGCTGTTGAAGGGAAGAAGCCTTTTGATGGAAAAAAGCCAGTTTATAGAAAAAGAGCAGCATCAAAACCTAAATCTCCAAGCAATCCAAATGAGATTCGTTTAAATAAATATATTGCAAATTCAGGTATTTGTTCACGTCGTGAAGCAGATATGCATATTTCTGTTGGAAGTGTCACTGTTAATGGAAAAGTAGTCGCAGAAATGGGCTATAAAGTTCAGCTAAGTGATGAAGTTCGTTTTGATGGAAGAGTTATTTCTCCTGAAAAGACAGAATACGTTTTACTAAACAAACCAAAAGGTTTCTTAGTAACTACAAAAGACGAGAAAGATCGCAAAACGGTGATGGATTTAGTGGCGACTGCTACAAAATCTAGAATTGTTCCTGTAGGTCGTCTGGAACGTCAATCAACAGGATTATTATTATTTACTAATGATGGTCAATTAGCTAGAAAATTAACGGATCCACATCAAAAAGTTCGTAAAATCTACCATGTAGAATTGGACAAAAATGTGACCCAAACTGATTTCAATAAAATCAAAGATGGTGTAAACATTCGAGGAGATAGACATGAAATTGATGAAATTTCTTGGATTCAAGGAGCTTCAAAACGCGAAGTTGGGATCAAAGTAAGTACTGGAAGTAATGGTTTGGTAAAAGCGATATTTGAACACTTATCATATAGTGTTGTTCGTTTGGATAGAGTCGTTTTTGCAGGATTAACAAAGAAAGATTTACCACGAAGTCAATGGCGACATCTAACTGCTCAGGAAGTCATAAATTTAAAAAACTTATAAAAATAAAGCCTCTCAATCTTGGGAGGTTTTTTTGTTTTAATACGATTCGCAAATATATTTTCTAATCATATAAGGCGTAATCTTCTTCAATGTTTTTCCAGTTTCTGGATGTAATCCAAAAGAAGTGAAAAATTGTAGTTCTCTATCAGTTGATTTCTGATACCATAAATTTTCACTTCCATCAGGTTTAAAAAAAGCATAACTACAATCGGGTTTTACTTTCTTAAAATCTTTTATCCGCTCATGTTTATATAACTTCAAACTAGATATATCATATTGCTCAACATCAAAAGATACTTCAACATAATGATCATCATTCCAAATCATCCAGCGTTGCCGGTCAATTGTATACAAACTAACGGACAGTAAAAAGAATAAAGAACAGAAAATCAATGTTACTTTATTCTTATGAATCACAATCTTTAATTTCTCTCCAATAGACGACGTTGACTCACTTTTTATTCTTTTAGAAGTTTTTACAGGACTATCAATCTTATGTTCTGTAATTGAAAACGTTTCTTTCTTCACACCATTTTTTATCACAAACTCTTCATAATTTTTATAATCCAAATAGCAACAGAGGCAATTGGCTACAGCGCTTTTTAGTTCTAAAGCTTCATCTTCTTTTGATGCTAAATTATACTTATTTCGTAAGCTTTTTTCATGATATTGAAAACGGCATTCTTCCAACATATAATCGGAAATTTTTTTGGACAATGCAGTAATAGACATGTTTACTCCTGTCGCTGCTTTGGCATCTTCTTTGGCTTTTTTAAAAGCACTTAATACTAATTGTTTATGCATTACTTTTAGTTTTAGGTTTCCTTTTACAACAAAGCGTTACTTAGAATCGCATAAGAAAAATCAAGGGAAATAACTTTCCCTAAACTTTCCCACACTCTTCCTTAAACCTTCCATTCATTTCCACAATTCCGCAGTTAATTTGCTTCAGTAACATTTCTCAAACTGAGGTTTAAATCAATTTGATCTCTTGCATTTAATGCTCGGTTTATTCTTGAGATAAGAAGCAATAGGACGGCTCCTGGAAGTAGTCAAATTATTTGCACTTGTCTCTACACTTCCCAAAACACAAGAAAACGGCGCCTTTTCTATTTCACTGTGTTGCTGAAAATGAACATCTGAGTATTCCTCGGACAGCAACACGTATGTCCAATTTTTAATAATAACAAAATGAAAAAATTCAGCTTAATAATACTTACGGTTTTCCTCAATGGAGCAATATTTTCTTGTACACCTAACTCTTTAGCCGAGGATGAGATACAATATGAACAACAAGCCACGGAAGGTGATGACGGAGAAGTTTCTGATGATGGTGATCCACCTACAAAAGGGAATGGATAATAATTGTAATTATATTTTTACTATTTTTGAAGGATGAAACTACTATCGGTGACATCCTTCTTTTTGATTTTATTAGCAGCTATGTTAATAATTTCTTGTGAAACTGAAAAGGCGAAAAAAATAATATACTCTCCGTTGATCACTGAAAACGAAAATATGGCAGCAATTTGCCTAAAAGAGAGAGAGTACGAAACGTCAAAAATGTATCGACGTGTTGCATTACAAGAAGCGATAAGGCTTAAAGATTCTGTTTCTATACAATTTTCATATTCCAACTTAAATCATTTATACCAACAACAAGAAAAATATGACTCTGTATTTCTATACATAGAAAAATGGTATGCGATTTCTAAAAAGTTGAAGGATAGTACAAGTATGGGTATAGCACTTCGGAAAAAAGGAAAGGCATTTAGAAGAATTAAAGAATTAGATAGTTCTCAAATCAATTACTCAAAATCAAAAGATATATTTTTAAAAATTAAAGACACTTTGAGAGCAGGAAGTGTATTGTTAGATATCGCCTATTTACAAAAAAAAGTAGGAAATTTTAATACAAGTTTGGATGCAGCTCAAGAAGGATTAGGTTATCATGAATCTTCAAGTGATGGAATAACAAAGAGTTCATTGAACCATATTATTTCGGTTATATTAAAAGAGAATGGAGAATATGAAAAGGCTTTGGAAAAAAATAGAAAAGCATTAACGATAGCTTTAGATTCTACTTATAAAAAGAATCCCTCTGCAAGTGACATTAATGTTTACAAAAACACTCATGCTAATATTTTAACTGCACAGGAAAAATATGGTGAAGCTATAGGTATCTACCAAGCGCTATTGGAAGAAGAAAAAAATAGTATTGAAATAGCTCGTATTGAAGGAAATATGGCGAATGCTATTTTGTTGAAAAATGGTTTTAATTTAGTCTCAGATTCATTATTAAAAAAAGCACTTCATACTGTTAAACAAAAAGGTAATATATCATTACAGTTAGGTATAAATCAAAAATTGGCTGATTTATACAGCAAAAAAGATCAACGTATTTCATTAGAATATATTGATGAAGCAATCCTAAAGGCAAAAAAGTTAGACAATTTATCATCAATTTATGAAGCAATGGAAATGAAATTCCAAACACAAGATTTTGTAAGCCTTGGCTTTAAGAATGATTTTTTTGAAGTGAAGCAAGATCTTGAAGCAAAACAAAGAGGATTGAATTTTTTGTATAATAATAATAAGTTTGATTTTGATTTATCAGAAAAGAAGAGAATTGAAGCTGAACGGAAAGAATTATTAGCAAGTAGAACTGCTGCACGAAATAGAGTAACTACATTAATATTAGCACTAGTACTTATAATTTTATCAATTACTGTTTATTTCATCTACCAAAAAATAAAACGCAGTCATAGGATTGAAAAAGTAAAAACGGTGCATACTACAGAAGCACGGATTTCTTCAAAAGTACATGACGAACTTGCCAATGATGTATATAAATTGATGACGCAACTTGAAACTTCTAAGCCAAACAGGGAAATGGTGTTGGATAAATTAGATTCTATTTATAACAATGCGCGCGATATTTCTAAGCAAATTCAAAATGTAGATACTGGAAAAGGATTTGCAGACGAACTCAATAATTTACTCCGAAGTTACCAATCTGATGATGTGAATGTTTTATTAAAACGTTATGAAATAGAAATTTGGAAAGATATTTCTTCTCACGTAAAAACGACAGTATATCGTGTATTACAAGAATTATTAACCAATATGAAAAAGCATAGCAATGCAGTATTGGTAGTGGTTTCCATAGAAAAAGCCAATAAAAAATTATTCATCCAATATATCGATAACGGGAAAGGATTTTCTGAGGAAATTTCAAAAAACGGACTCCAAAATGCGGAAAACCGTATTCACGCAATTGATGGATCGCTTACTTTTGATACAGAACTTCAGAAAGGTTGTAAGTTCAGTATTAACGTTCCAGTATGATAGCCTATGTTTCAAAAAGTATTAATTGCAGAAGATATGGATGACATCAACGCAGGTGTCTTGACAGCACTTTCCGAGTTGGAAATTGCCATAATAGATCAAGCTCAATATTGTGATGATGCAGATTTAAAAGCCAGAAAAGCACGCAAGGATAATGTGCCTTATGAGCTGTTAATTACAGATTTATCATTTAAAAAAGATCACAGAGAACAAAAGTTGAACTCTGGAGAAGAATTGCTCGCTAAATTAAAAAGTGATCAACCCGATCTAAAAGTAATTGTGTATTCTGTAGAAGATAAGTTGCAACAAGTACGTAGACTTTTTAATAATCATAAAATTGATGCGTATGTATGCAAAGGTCGAAAAAGTTTGAGAGAGCTCATTAAAGCCATCAAAGTAGTTTCGGGTGGTAAAACACATTTGTCACCAGAAGTGAAAATGGCACTCAGCAACAAAAAAGATATGGAAATTGATGATTATGACATTGGTTTGCTAAAATTACTATCCAAAGGATTGAATCAAGATGAAATTGCTGAAGACTTAAAAGGAAGAAGTATTTCTCCCAATAGCTTAAGTTCTATAGAAAAACGACTGAGTAAGCTTAAAATTTATTTCAAAGCACACAATGCTGTTCACTTAATAGCAAATGCAAAAGATTTAGGTTTGATATAGAAAAACAGAGCATTTCTCCAAGCAATAATTGCATTTGTAGTGTACCACAATTTTATCCATAATAGAATCCATTTTACTACAATAAAGTGCTTTATATGTTTTTCACTCCAATAAAATGGAGGAATGTTTTGACATAAAAAATCCACTACTTTCATCTAATGATTTTACGTAGTGGATTTTTATATTGAGTTGTATGCTATTTAAATAGAAGCAACATATGTGATTAATTTCGCAAAGTCTTCATTTCTTTTTAGTTTCAACTTTTCCGATTTGATATACTTTTTAATTTCGTCTGCTTTCTCTGGAAATAACTTTAAAACTGATTTCTTCTTAGGGTCAACCTGCACAGGTTTATTTCCATCTTTCACAATATAATAACGATCATATTGTGAGAATTTTGCAGCTCTATTTGCTTGATTAGCAGTTAATGCCTTTTCATTTGGAGAAAACACACATTTTTTTCGAAGTAATAAAGAAGCATTTTTTTGATCGCTTAAGACTAAGAAATAACCTTCTTTTTCGTATCCATCTTCGTCGTTGTATGTATATACTTTTAATGTTTTATTTTCAAATATAACTTTTGAATTGGTAACTTTCATTAACGCTTCTGTTTCCTTTGTGTCATCTTCAGGTAACAACTCAACTTCATCCGTATACGTATTTAATCGCATCAAAACATTTCCAAACGATTTATCACCAACAAAAAACGTCCCAACTTTATATTGTTCGTATAAATATGGGCTTCCTTTTACATTTTCCCAGTCTATTTCGTAAGGATCTTTTTGTTTTGTATTAATAAATTTCATAAGTGCGTCATACACTTGTGAAGTACTTTCAAACTCTCTTGGAGCGCCACTCATTTGAGCAAATAATGATGCACTGTATAAAAATAAAAGTGCGACAGGTAACATGCGTAATTTTTTCATAGTAGTTAATGTATTGGTTTTGAACTTAAAAATACTGAAAAAAAATGAGATTTTTCGGCTACTGATCGAAGAAAGTGATCAAACGAGATTACACAGAAGTCTTAAAATGCAACTTGTTTTTATATTGATTGTACAATTCATAAATCAAAAAGCCATATACAATACTATATTCCAACGCTACAAAACCTAAGTTTTCAGCATATCCTTCATTGCGATACGCCGTATAACTAAGAATGATCATAAATGACCAAACAACGGTAAATCGATAGTTAGTAAACACACTTAAAATAAGCAATGTAGCCAAATACCAAGGATGCATGGTTGTTGTAGTGAAAAAGTAAAATGAAAGCCCAAAAAGTAAGGCTGCAATTGTTTTTTTAAAATCTTTATTATTTCTGAAAAAACTAATTCCTGTTACAAAAACTAACACAATTATTGGTGTAATTTTACCAATAGTAGCAATCATATTCCAACCAATAATTTTATAACCAATCCAGCGTGCGATGTAATATATACTTGCGTTGAATTCAAAATTTTGAAACCACAATCCGACAGTTGCTTTATAGTTTTCAATGAATTGATTTGATATAAATGGTAAAAACAAAAGTGCAATTGTACCAAGAACAATTCCGTAAAAAGCAATCAGTTTTAAAACGCCTTTCCAAATTGTTGGAAACGTATTTTTAGAAAGTTCGGAAGCTTTATGTTTTGTAAACCATTGAAAAAAGATTGGCAGAAAAATCAATGGAATCAATTTTACAGAAACAGAGAAAGCGAGTAATACAGCTGCCCATTTCCAATATCCTTTGTGTAATAAATATAAACTCCAAACGAAAAAGAAAATCATAACACCTTCAAAATGTAGATTTCCTGTAAGCTCCATAATGATAAATGGATTTAAAATGTAGAGCCAAATATTTTTGATAGGTAAACCTAAATTTTCAAGTAGTTTTTTTCCAAAATATAACGTTCCCAAATCAGCTAGAATGATCAAAACTCGTAAGATAACTACTGAACCTAGAATACTGTTTCCTGAAAATAATCCTGCAATAGCAAAACACAACTGATTTATTGGTGGATAATTTGTGTAATGTGACGCACTTAAATTGCCCATTCCATTAAACAATTCTTGCGCTTCTGCAATTGGAGCAGTTCCAGCAGTCATTAAATCATTTGGTAAATATAAATACGGGTTCCAGCCTTCTATAAGCATTCTTCCATCCCAAATGAAGCGGTAAAAGTCTTGTGATAAATTTGGAATGCTTCCCAAAAAAACCAATCGGAAAACGATGGCAATTCCCGTAAGGATATAAAAATTATTCTTTTCTAATTTGATTAAACCAAAAAAACTTAGGAAAGCAATTCCATACAATGAAATCAAAAGTGTAACATCAGTTCGTACTAATGGATAGCCAATGTAGTAATATACAAAGGCACTAATAAGCACAAGTATGATAGAGAATTTATGATATTTCCCGATGGAAGCGATCACACTTTAGATCGAATTGAATTAAAAAATACAAAAGCGAAACCTAAGAATAACATTAAGTGAAACGGAAATAATCCGAAGTCATTTAACGGATATGCGCTATACATTCCAAATAAGAAATACACCATTAAAATGGCTTCAATGATAGTATTTGCTGAAATTTTCTTTTTGATATATTTATTATTCTTCCAAGAATCTTTCAAGTTTTTGATGTTGAATTTTGGCGTACGCACAAACTCACTTCGTTTCCCTAAATGTCCTTCCATAACGGCAACTGAGTTGTGTACTGAAAATCCCATTGCGACAGAAAAAAACGTAAAAAACATCTTTATATAATCTATAAAATTCATGAATCCGCCACCTTGTACACGTTTGAACGGAAACCAAAAACACACAAAAAATATGATGGTACTGATGATAAAGAAACTCGAAATTGTAAAGTAAATTTCTAAATGTCCGTATGTGTTTTTGATGTATAACATTGGAATACTTAAGATTCCGACAATCAAAACATTTAAAAACATGGTACTGTTTAGTAAGTGTAATATTCCGTGAATTTTTGTTTTGAATGATATGTTTTTAGAGAAAATAACACGCTTAAACATTTTTCTGAAATTCTCCGCGCCACCTTTATTCCAACGGAATTGTTGCGAACGTGCAGCACTAATAACTACAGGTAATTCGGCAGGCGTTTCTACATCTTCTAAGTATTTGAATTTCCAGTTTTTTAACTGTGCACGGTAGCTTAAATCTAAATCTTCGGTTAGTGTATCACCTTCCCAGTTTCCGGCATCTATAATACACGTTTTACGCCAAATTCCGGCAGTTCCATTAAAGTTGATAAAATGTCCTTTAGAATTTCGTCCAACTTGTTCTAGTGTAAAATGTGCGTCAAGCGCGAATGCCTGAATCTTAGTTAACAATGAATAATCGCGGTTAATATGTCCCCAGCGTGTTTGCACAACGCCGATTTCTTCATTCTTGAAATATGGAATTGTTTGTTTGAGCCAATCTTTTTTCGGCAAGAAATCTGCGTCAAATATGGCAATAAAATCACCTTTTGCATCAATCAAACCTTCTTTTAGCGCACCAGCTTTAAAACCTGTTCTATCTTCACGACGAATGTGTGAAATGTCTAAACCTTGTTTTTTTAATTCTTTAATTTGTGCTGCTGTAGAAGCGACAGATTCATCTGTAGAGTCATCCAATACCTGAATTTCAAGTCTATCTTTTGGATAATCAATTTCCGCAATATTATCTAACAAACGCTCCATTACATACAATTCATTGTATACAGGAAGCTGAATTGTTACATACGGAACTTCGTTTGGATTGTTTAAATCAAACTTTGAACATGTGTCTTTTTTCTTCTTTGCTTTTAGATAATTGATCAATAAGTTCAATTGCGCCAAGCTATACATTAAAATAAGTATAAGCGCAATAGAATATATTGCCATTACAAAGAAAGACAACGCTAGTTTATAAAATTCTGCATCAAATCCCATTTATTTAAAACTATATTTAAAAATCCAACCTAAAATTTTTACGCCCGCAAATATAGAACCTTTTACGGTTCCTGAAACTTTTGAGACACCAATTCTCTTTTTATATTTTACAGGAACTTCTACATACGATAGTTTCTGTTTCAATGCTTTGAGCTGCATTTCTACGGTCCAACCATAGGTTTTGTCTTCCATATTCAGTTTTAGAAGCTTATCATATTTGACGGCTCTAAAAGGTCCTAAGTCTGTGAATTTTGCACCAAAGAATAACTTCATTAAAAATGTTGCCAACCAATTTCCAAATATTTGTTGCGGCGTCATAGAACCATCTTCACGTAATGATTTTACTCTTGAACCAATCACAAAATCAATATCATCCTTTATAATTGGAGCAACTATTTTTGTTAATTCTTCTGGGTAATCTGAATAATCACCGTCCAAAAATACTAAAATATTAGGTTTTTCTTCTTGATTAGCAATGTATTCCATTCCTTTCAAGCACGCATAGCCGTATCCTTTTCTAGGTTCTTTTAAAACCGTTGCGCCAGCCGCTTTTGCGTTTACTTCTGTCTGATCTGTGGAATTATTGCTTACGACAATAACTTCGGTTACAGTTTTGGGGATTTCCTGAATAACATTCGCAATAGAATCCTCTTCATTATATGCAGGAATGATGACTTTTATAATCATATATTTTTATTTAGCTTTTGGCTATTGCCTTTGGCTTTTTGTATTGTCATTCCTGCCTTTCGACTATGCTCAAGATAAACTTGGACAGGAATCTATAATTTAATTTTTAATTAGCTTTTACTTTATAATGGATTCCGCAACAAGTGTGGAATGACAAAAAATGATCTTTTGATTTTTACTGTAAATCCCAAATGCTATTTTCTTTTTTAAAGCTTTTTAAATCGGTCCATTCGCCAATTTTTTTGCCGTTTTTATACTTTTCGGCACGTACAAGTTCTTCATCTTTATAGCGTAAACAATAACCATTTTTTTGATTATTTTTTAGTTGGCATTTATGATTTACCTTTTCATTTATATCATAAAAAAGCCACCATTTACTTTTTACGCCTTTTATATAATGACCTTCTTTCTCTTTGGTTTTATTTTCGCGATAAAAGTACCAATATTTCGTTGGTTTCCCATTTTTGAAGCGACCTTCTTTTTGAACAACACCATTTGGATGGTAAAATTTCCAATATTTTGTTTTTACATCATTCTTTATCCAGCCTTCTTCTTTGAGCTGACCACTATCATAATATGTTTTTTGATATTCTTTTTGTGCGCTTACGCTGAATGTGACACTGAAACAAATAATGATAAATAGATACTTCATTTTTTCTTTTTGTGTTTATTATTTTGTCATTCCGCATTAGTTGCGGAATCCATATTGAATCATAATAGATTCCTGCCTACGTTGGAATGACAATCTTAACTCAATTCTCAATACTAATATCTCATGACTTATTTATTCTCTTCTAACATTTCAAATAAATTGACATCGTTTCCTAAAATTACTTCAGGAATTTCGTGACGTGTTGCTCCATCGTCGCTTCCGTTTTCTAATTTTAAAACACCTCTTGGGCAAACGGCACTACAAACTCCGCAACCTACACATGATGAACGTACAATATTTTGTCCTTTTTGCGCATATGCTCTAACGTCAATTCCTTGTTCACAATAGGTAGAACAGTTTCCACATGAAATACATTGTCCTCCATTAGTCGTAATTCTAAACTTAGACTTAAAACGTTGTACAATTCCCATGTATGCAGCTAATGGACAACCAAAACGACACCAAGTTCTATTCCCAAGAATTGGATAAAATCCTGTTCCAATAACACCTGCAAAAATAGATCCTATGAAAAACCCGTACCATTCATTAATTTTATAAGCGTTGATACCTAAAAAAGTATGATCGTTTGCAAGTTCTGGCGCTGCAATAATATGATACGTGTTATCACCAACAACAATAGTCATGATAATTGCAAAAATTAAGATTGGATAAATCATCCAACGCTCTATTTTCCAAGCAATCAAGCGTTTGTCAGATAATTGACGATACGGATCTCCAAGTGTTTCAGCCAATCCACCACAACCACAAACCCATGAACAATACCAACGCTTTCCGTAGAAATATACTAAAGTTGGTACTACAACAATAGAAAGTATGAATCCCCAAAAGAACATGAACTTTCCTAAATGTCCAGCATTTAAATAATTTGATACATTCCAATCGGTCAAGAAATTATAATCCAATGGCCATGCATTTTTTAAATCAACACCAGGTAAATCAAATAATGGTAAAATCTCTACTAATAAAAAGGCAAATATGATTTGAAAGAATAATACACTTGCTGTTCTAACAACTTGATATTGATTGTGACGATATTTAATGAACATACGAATTCCCATTACAATCATGGATACACAATATAAGATTCCGTATAAAAACCATTGTGAAGCCGAACCGTTTTTAATAAACATACTTTTCAGTGGATCGACAATATTGGTCCAATTGGCAATAATGTACGGATGAAAGTATAGCAATACATAAAATGCTACTAAGAATCCGAAGACAGCAATTCCAACCCAACCACGATTGGTTGCATTGTGTAAATAAATTCCGTTGTTTTTAATTCCTGGAATTGGCTTTAAGAACAATCCAGTAATGATAAACATCAACGAACCTAGAATTCCCAATCCGAAGGTTAAGAATAAAAAGAGTCCTTTATTATCAGCTATAATTCCTGTTGCTGCACGTTCAGTAATGTCAAAACGTGAATATTTGTTATCGTATAATAAAAATGCTCCAGCTTGACTGCGATTGATTTCTGAGATTTTATTGTTTAAATCATTTTTGAAAGCATCAACCGAATCATATGTTTTTCCAGGGCTGTACATCCAACCTGTGGCACCATCTAATAAGTTGACTTTTGCTTCCGATAAGTTTTTTTGTAAAAGCTCTTTTGTATACGTTACTTTTCCGCCTTGCGAAGCTGCTGCTACAATTTTATCAGTTTCAGCAGTTGAGATTCCTGTTTCTTCTGCAACAGCATTAGAAACACTTTTATTGTGCTTGTCAAATAGTCCTTTTACATCGTTCATAAAAGAAAATTGACTATTGTAAGTTTTGTCTAAAACGCCATTTTCTTTTGCAACAGCGGTAAAAGTTTCAGTTACTCTTGCATCTTTTCCACTAAAAGATTGTTGAATAGAAGTTTCGGATAAGGTATAATTCCCCATAAAAAGCGTTGCAATAAATAACAACACCGAAGCAATAAATATATAGAGTCCTGCAATTCGTATGAATTTCATAATGTAATTTTTAAAATGAGGTGATTAGTAACTGAAAATACGTTTCCAACTTCTCTTTTTTAGTTGGATATTGGTGTTGTTTTCTTGATTGAATTTTGCTACGATTTCTTTTTCGTGCAACTTGTAGAATTCTGGATCAAAATTAGCGTCTGCTAAATGTTCTAAAACATATTCAACCGAGCGCTTTTCGTTTAACCATGTATCAAAACTATGATGACGCATGCGAATTCCGAAGGTGTTGATTCCTATAAATTCTTTGGTATTTTTATCAAAGTTGATGTTAATGCATTTTTTTCCGCCTGAATGTTCCCAATAAAAACGTGCTTCGTTTTCTTTTGGTTGCGCCCAAACCCAACCGTAAGTTTGATATTCAATGTCTAAAAATTTGGCAGAATTAAACCAGTGTCCTGGATTGTAATCTCTAGGATTTCCGCACAACGTTTGCGCTAAAGTTTCTCCCATCATTCGTCCAGTATACCAAACAGCTTCAATAGGTCTGCGTTGTCCAATAGCTTCATGTTGTTCGGCACAATCACCAATTGCATAAATATCTGGAATATTTGTTTCTAACCTTCGATTCACTTTGACACCACGTCCGAGTTCAATATTTGAATTTTTTAAGAACGCTACATTTGGAGAAACTCCAGCTGTTAATCCAACAACTGTACATGGAATTTCTTCGCCAGTTTCTTTAATGATTACAGATTTTACTTTTCCGTTTTCATCCGCTTTTATTTCTTGTAAATTCACGCCTAAGCGTAAATCAATATGATGTTCTTTTATATGTCTGTTAATCATTTCTGATTCGCCAGCTGGCAACACGCCACTCCAAAAACTCTCTTCACGAACTAAAAAAGTTACAGGAATATCTCTACTTTGAAGCATTTCAGCCAATTCAATTCCAATCAATCCACCACCAACAATTACTGCACGATTACATACTTTATTGTTTGGCGCATATTTTTCCAGATTTTCTAAATCTTGCTTGTGATACATACCCATGACACCATCTAAATCTTGTCCTGGCCAACCAAATTTGTTTGGTTTTGAACCTGTAGCAATGATGAGTTTGTCATATTTCATGGTTTCTCCACTTGTAAAAACCAATTCTTTAGAAGCATCTTTTACTTGTTCTACATAGCCTTTTTTGAGTTCGATGCGATTCTTTTTCCAAAACCAATTCTCATATGGTTGTGTATGTTCAAACTTCATATGTCCCATGTATACATACATTAAAGCAGTACGAGAGAAGAAATAGTCAGTTTCAGCAGATACGATAGTAATTTTTTTATCGGAAAGTTTTCGAATATGTCTAGCAGCCGTAACTCCAGAAATTCCATTACCTATAATTACAATGTGTTCCATAAGAATGTTGATTGTGTTTTAATATTTTCTGCTTACGCAAAAAATGGTTCGTGTCGGGGATTCTGTCGACATTAAAGTTAAGAACTTATATTGGGACATAGAATTTAGAATAATTATAAATTAAAAATTTTATGTAAGGATTTTAAAAAAGCAACACGTGTTTTATACTTGAAAATCAAATGTATATATGACTTCAACTTTTTTAAGAAAGTTTGTAAGTTCCTAAAAGTTTTGTGGACTTAAGCATCATTACGAATTGAAATTAAATTGAAAACAATTGCTATGAAACATATAACAATCACCATCATTGCTGTATTTATTACCTCTTTAGGTTTTGCGCAAAATACGGATACATTTTTTAAAGCTTCGGATGCTTTTTTTGCAGCATATGTGAAAGATGGACGTGTAAATTATAAAGCTGTTAAAAAGAATATGGCTGGATTAGATGAAATTTTAGCTTCAACAAATAGTATTAAAGTTGCTAAAAGTGATGCAAATACGTATCAAGCATATTGGATAAATATTTACAATTTGTCAGTAATTAAAGGAATTGTGAAAAAATATCCTGTAAAATCGCCTTTAGATATTAAAGGTTTCTTCGATAAAACAAAACATTCGGTTGGCGGAAAGAAAATTACTTTGAATGATATAGAGCACAAGTTATTACGTGGGAATTTTAATGATGCACGTTTTCACTTTGTATTGGTATGTGCAGGCTTGGGTTGTCCCCCAATTATTGCCGAAGCCTACATGCCAAATACACTTGATAAACAATTAGATACACAAACGCGAATTGCCTTAAATAATGATAATTTCATCAAAGTAAATGCAAAGAAAAAGCGTGTGCAACTTTCTGAAATTATGAAATGGTACAAAGAAGATTTTACTCAAAACGGAAATGAAATCGATTTTATTAATAAATATAGAAAAGAAAAAATCGCAGAAAAATCTAAAATCAGTTACTATCCGTATAACTGGAAATTGAATCAAACAAAATAACATCTCGACTGCGCTCGATATGACGAGTTATAAATAATTTATAATTCAATATTTAACATTTAATATAAAGAACTAAATACACAATACTAAATTACACTAAAATGAAAAAAAACAATCTAATTTTAACAATGCTTGCAGTATTATTTGTAAGCTTCTCTTTTGCTCAAGATCAAGATGATGAATCAACTGATGAAAAGAGTAATGTTCAAGAATATACACCTTCAAAATTGTTGAAAAAAGGACAATGGGATATTAAATTCTTCAATAGTATTTATACACAAACCGAACGAACTGATGCAGGAAGTACATCTGTAACAATTCCGAGAGAAACGTTTTTTACAAATACAACAGAAATTTACACAGGAATTAGCGATAATAGAAGAATCAACATTGGGTTTATTTTTCAAGTACGATCTAATACATTTGGTGGAGCTGGTGCTTTAGATGTATTCAAATTTGAAGATGGCCCAAGTTCAAGAAGTGGTTTAACAACAATTGCACCTTCTATTCGTGTACAACCTTTCAAAAATATTTCAAACTTCTCATTTACGAGTTCTATCTATTTACCAATATTTAAAGACAAAGCAAATGCACCGTATTTAGATAAGAGAAGTGTTTTTTGGGAAACTAAGTTTTTCTACGATAAAACATTCGGACAAGACAAATGGCAAGTGTTTACACAAGCTGATTTCGGATTTAACTTTGGAGAAAAAAGTGAAGATGCAGATGCAGATTCTAATGTAGGTGAGCGTTTTGCAAACAACAGTTTATTTTTACCATTAGGCGTATTTTTAAGCTACTTTCCAACGGATAAATCAACAGTATATGTAAATACGAAACAAGCTTTCTTAATTGATTTAGGAAATAACTTTTCGCAAAATTCTACATCTGTAGGAATTGGAAGTAAATACCAATTAAATGATGTCTTAAACGTTGAAGCATCTTTTGACAAGTTTGTTAGAGGAAACAATTTTCAAGGATTAGGACAAACTTTTAGCATAGGTTTAAGAGCGCTATTTTAAGAAATATAGTATTTTAGGAGTCTAAAAAAAATCACTGATGAAATTTAGACTCCTTTGTATATTCTTTGGATTATTGCAGTTTTCATGTACGAGTCAGACTCAAAAAATGAATGGAGTTAGCTTTGTAGCTGCTCCACAAGCAATTGATCAAACAAATGTAGATCCTGTTGTAAAGCTCCACGCAAACTATGCAGCAATTATGCCTTTTGGCTTTCTCAAAAAATTGACTGCTACTGAAGTTATTCACAATACAGACCGACAATGGTTTGGTGAAACCAGAAAAGGAGCAAAGCAATATTCCGAACTTTTGCAAAAGAACAATATTAAAATCATGATAAAGCCACAGATTTGGGTTTGGAATGGTGAGTTTACAGGTTTTATTGCAATGGAAAATGAAGAAGATTGGAAAGCATTTGAGACTTCTTATGAAAGTTTTATTCTAGAATATGCAGCGTTAGCGGAAGAAATTAATGCTGAAATATTTTGTATCGGAACCGAATTGCACAAGTTTGTAGCAGCACGACCAGAATTTTGGAAAGCACTTATCACGAAAGTAAAAACAGTTTACAAAGGAAAACTCACCTATGCTGAAAATTGGGACTCGTTTGATAAAGTACCATTTTGGGAACAACTAGATTTTATTGGAGTTGATGCATACTTTCCATTAAGTGAAGAAAAAACACCTTCTTTAGAAAGTTTGCAAAAAGGATGGCAACCACACAAAGAAAAAATTATTGCGTTAACAAAAAAGTTAGACAGAAAAATCCTGTTTACAGAATACGGTTATCGTAGTATGGAATTCACAGGAAAAGAACCTTGGGATTCTAGTAGAAAAGGAAAAACACTCAACTTAAAAGTACAGGAGGTTGCTTTGCAAGCAATGTATAACGAGTTTTGGAAAGAAGAATGGTTTGCTGGCGGATTCATTTGGAAATGGTTTCACAATTATGAAAAATCAGGTGGTTTGGAAAACACCCAATTTACGCCACAGAATAAACCTGCTGAAAATATAGTTAGGGAAAATTATAAGTTATATCAATAACTAAAAAATCATGAAAGCAAAAAAGACAATTCTATATTTAATTACATCTTTAGTATTGTTTTTTGCAATCATATCTTGTGAATCTGATGATTCAATCAACATAGAAAACACTACAAAATTATCAGAAGTTATTCTGAATCGAACCATAGAAGCTGGCGCTGTGATTGCTTGTGCAGCAAGTAATGCAACGGATTCTGATAGTGTACAAATTTATTTCTTTCCAGAAAATGGCGCAACAAATATTAAATTTTTTGAAACAAATACTGTTGATGTTGATTCCAATAATTACGAAAATTACCAGCAATTAGAAATTACTTCTGAACCTTTTTTTAATGGTTATTTACGACAGTTTACACGTATTTCTGCACATGAAAAGTGGATTATTGTAACATACGAATTGAATGGAGAAGTGAAAATTTCAAACCCGATCAGAATTAAAAATGTAACCAAACCTACTATTTGGACAAATGAAGTTGTGATTGATCAGCAAGTTTCTCAAATGCCTAAATTTTCTTGGATTGATAATGCCAATGGTGACAACGCAATTTACTTTCAAGTAGTTTCAACAATTGATTATGAATTGCTTTCCGGAACCTATACGTATGAAAATCAGTTCCAGTATTACAATACTTCAAATGTTGTTTTAAATATTACAGATGGAACTCCACAAGACTTAACTACAGGTAATTCATATAAATTTACATTGATGGATGTTAGTGAAGATAATTGGGTAAATACAGTAATTCAAGATATCTTTGTAGTTCAATAGCTATGAAATGAGTCCCAACAAATAATTTAATTGCTTCCAATCAATATGATTATCGACGAATTCCATCTGACCAAATTTGGAAAATAACAAGAACAGATGAAAAAAATAATTTTCCTTATCGTATTTTTTGGATTTGTCTTTCAAGGAATTGCACAAGATAAAATTGTGTATGATGTAAAGTTTCAAGGACAGAAAAAGAACAAAATTGGCTTTCTGAAAAAGTATGTAAGCGTTCGAAATGGAGACGTATTAGATTCACTTAAGTTGGATCAAGATGTCATTTTGTTAAAACGTTTGGCAGGAGTTTCACATGCGTATTATCAAGTGTTTGTTTCGCATGATAACTTGTATAATGTATTTTTTAATATAGAAGAAAACTTTACGCTAATTCCAAATTTAAATGTTTGGACAACTACAAATGAGCAAGTTGCGTACAAAATAGGATTGTATGATTATAATTTTTTAGGTCGGAATATCGCTTTTGGCGGATTTTACCAAAATAACGGATTTGACTCATACGGAATCAATTTGCGTGCACCGAATTTGTTTGCACGAAACTTCGGAATTGCGCTAAATCATCAAAATTGGACAAGTGAAGAACCACTATACTTTGATGAAGGTTCGGCAAATTATAAATACAGTAACACATCGTTTGAAGCATTATTACTGTATCAAATCAACTTTAAACATCGCTTGCAATTTGGCGCAAATATATTTACAGAAGAATATAGTTATCTTAACGGAGTAACATCTGACGCCATTCCGCAAAACTTAGAACTAGACAAACTCATGTTTAAGTTAGTATACGAATATGACAACTTGAATTATGATTATCAATACATTGAAGGAATCAAAAACACCTTGTATTTACAATATGTAACGACTGAAAACGATTTTCAAGATAACTTTTTAATTGGCTGGAGTGACTTTATGTATTTCAAACGTGTTGGAGAAAAAGGAAATTGGGCAAACCGCTTCCGATTTGGAGTTGCATCTAACAGTGCAAGTCCATTTGCGCCTTTTTCAGTTGACAATAATTTAAACATTCGTGGTGTAGGAAACATTATTGATCGCGGAACGGCAAGTATGGTGTTAAATACTGAATATCGCTATACATTATACGAAAAAGGTTGGTTTATTCTACAAGGAAATGGATTTGTAGATGCTGGAACATGGAGAAATCCAGGTGGAAGTTTTAGCGATTTTACAGATAGTAGTAACTTCCGAATTTATCCAGGAGTTGGATTGCGTTTCATCCACAAACGAATTTTTAATGCAATTTTCCGAATCGATTACGGTTACGGAATTACTAAAGATTCAAGTAATGGAATTGTTTTTGGAATTGGTCAATATTTCTAATTCTCGTGAAAACGGAAATCTCATCATAATTATCTTTCTGTCATTCCTGCGTAGGCAGGAATCTATATGTTGAATTACTAATTTTTTTAACCTTAGGTAGCATCTATTTTTGCTAATAGATTTAATCTAGTTTCTTCAGATATTCCATATTTCGGTTCTTTCCAACCAAGCGAATTGTAATATGAAATAGTATTTTCTATACTTTTTTCGAAGTCAGTAAGCTGAATATTAAAATCATTTTTTAGTTTTTGAGTGCTGTATGTAAAATAATCTCCATCTTCCCATAATGGCATATCTGTCCATTGTTTAATATTGTTTTGATACAAAAAATCGGGCGTTGCATTTATTTTATTAACTGTTTTATTAAGTAGTTTTTCTGCAAATTCAACAATCTGCTTTATAGACGTTTTTGGAGTTGTCATGATATTATAAACACCAGTAAAAGGTGTTTCTATTGAACCAATAATAGCATGTACAAGATCATTTACATACGTGATAGAAAATACATTTTTTCCATTATTAGGTAGTAATAAAGTTTCATTGTTTTTTACTTGATACAACCAATAATAAAAACGATCTGTATGATCATAAGCGCCATAAACAAGTGCTGGACGAAACATGCAATACGCTTGTCCAGAATTCACTAAAATACGCTCACATTCCGCCTTTCGCTTTCCGTAGGTTGCTGGTGTACGATCTATGCGTTCCTCCTTAGTACAATTTAGTATCGGTGCTGTTTCATCTCTCATATCAACATGATTGTCAGTATCATCATACACAGAACATGTAGAGATGAGAATGTATTTCTTTACTTTTCCTTTTATAGAATTTAATACATTTAAAAGCGATTCAGGATAATAACAAGAAACATCAATTACATACTCCCAATCTTCATTTTCAATTTGACGAATATCGTCAGTTTCTCTATCGCCTTTTATTTTCTTTACAGTCGGAAATAAATCAGCTTGTGTTCGCTGCCTGTTAAATAATGTAATATCAAACTTGTTTAATTTTAGTAATTGTTCAACAAGTGTACGTCCTATAAACTGTGTTCCGCCAAGGATAAGCATTTTTTTCATTCAAAATAAATTATGGAAGTTTATCTATGATAACATAAAGATACTTATTCAAGATTCAACAATGCTATCAAATTAGGGAAACCTCGCCAAGCACAACTTCCATCAACAATTTTATACGCTTTAAATCTTTCAAAATTCTTATTATTTGCTAAAATTCCTATATTATAAGTATCTATTGTTGAACATATACTTGAATGATTTTTATACAACTCAATTTCAAATTCTCTAAATAATTGAATCTGTTTTTCTGATAGCGTATAGTTTTTATCTACATAAGATAAAATGTATGTTGTTTCTGTTTTTATAATTTTTAAATCTTCTTTTCCACCGTGAAAACAGCCACGTATTTTATAATGCAGTTGAAGTGTTTCATTAGTTTTTAATTCATCTATCAAGAGTATATTTTGATCATTATCATATGAAATAGTATCTACACATAAGTGAATGTTTTTTATCGTTTCATTCATTTTAAAATCTAAACGCTTACGTTCATTATAAATGGTAGTGTATTCTATATAATAATCGCCAAAAGATAAATTTTTGAAAATGAGTTTGTTTTTTTCTGAAGATTTGACTTCTTCTCCTGTGTTTTTGAAGAGTTTGCAGCTTCCAGAAATAGGAAATTTATATTCAGGTTTGTATTTGCAATAATTATAAGTAATCTCTAAAGTTCCTGTTTCCGCTACTTTTTCATTACAACCCAAAAAAATAATCAATAAAAAAACGATCAGATATCGCATACTATTATTCCTTAAATTTGTTAAAACCTAAACTCTTTTACTATGAAACCAATCAACTGTTTATATATTCTATTATTACTAAGTTTCTTCGGTTGTGAATCAGGGAAAAAAGACATCACTTTTCATCCTTCACACTTATCTGAACGACAAAACACACCTTTTAGTGCAGCTGTCGAAACTGAAAATTTATTATTCTTATCTGGTCAAATAGGGAAAGATCATAAAAAAGGAGTTTTAGTTTCTGGCGGAATCAAAGCAGAAACCAAACAAGCATTAGAAAATATAAAAGCAGTTTTGGCACAACATAATTCTTCTTTAGATCGTGTCGTAAAATGCACGGTAATTTTAGCTGATATAAATGATTTTAAGGATTTCAATAGCGTATATGTACAGTATTTTCCTAACAAACCTGCACGTACAACATTTGCAGCTGGTGGATTAGCGATAGGAGCAAAAATTGAAATTGATGTAATTGCTGCGAAGTAAGCAGTATTTAATATAAAGTAAAACAGCACGATGAATTAAATTCGTCATGCTGTTTTTATTTTTTAAGATTAAAAATTGCGTCTTAGCAAGTTGGTTTCCAAGAAGTGCAATTATCACAATTGGAATAACTAATTGTCATTGGTCTTGGATCTGGCAACGGAATGTCCGGTATCGTAAGAACTGTTGATTGTAACGTAGTTGGTAAACCACCTTTTACTTGACTTGTGTGTAAATCAGAAATTGTTGATTTTTTTAATTGTAATCCTGAAGTAATACTTTGTTTTTTCATTATTTTTCTATTTTAAGTTTCAGTGCAAAGAAACAGACGAACAGGATTTTATGGAATAGTTAAAATGCTGATTTATGAAGATATAAACACCTTTTTATTTGGGGAAATATCCCTCTTGAATGGAATTATGAAAAACAATTTCATTTTTTTTGTAACATATTTCCAAAGTTGATACTTACGGAGCAAATAGATTATAAATCGAACATTGAGATTACAAATCAGCGCTGAAAGAATCTTTTGTTACTAAAACAAAAACATGAAAAAATTAATTGTACTTATATGCTTTATTACTTGTAGTTTCGTTGGAAACGCACAAAATGCAATACTTGAAAATTCTGTGTTATGGAAAATTGAACACAAAGATTTGGGAAAACCTTCCTATCTTTTAGGAACGATTCATATTTTATGTGAAGACGATTTTTCCATTCCTGAAAAAGTAAACAAAGCGTTTAATGAAACTGAAAATTTAGTTTTAGAAGTAGATTTTTCAGATACAGCAGCTTTGATGGAAATGCAAAAATCAATGGTTTCTAAAGAAAAATTGAGCGAAACATTATCTAAAGAACGACAAGAATATTTAGACAATCTACTGAAAAATGAAATGAAGATGTCGTTGAAAATGGTTGACAATTATAGTTTAATGACCATTTATTCACTCTTAATTCAACAAAGTTTACCGTGCACTACGAAAAAGATGTATGAGTTTGAATTAACCACAATGGCGAAAGCGAAACATAAAAATATTCAAGGTTTAGAAACCTTCAACGGTCAAGTTGATTTCTTTGCGAAAGCGTATCCAAAAGACTTTTTATGGCAACAAATTGAATTGTATCAAGAATATAAAGTTGCGTTTCAAAACATGATTAGATGCTATAAAAATGAAGACATAAGCGCTTTGTTTGATGAGATGAAAGATGAACGTTTTTTAAATAAAAATGCAGAATATTGGATGTTAACATATCGCAATACGAATTGGGTGAAATTAATGCCAAATATGATGAAAAAACAATCAAACTTATTTGCAGTTGGAACGGCACATTTGGTAGGAGAGAACGGCGTTATTGAATTATTACGAAAGCAAGGATATAAAGTAACTCCTGTATTATAAAAACACATTCATTGAAACTAACCGAACAAGAATTTCTAAAAGCGATTGCTGCCCATAAAGGGATTATCCATAAGGTTTCTCGCATCTATTTTGAAGATGCGATTGACCGTGAGGATTTGGTACAGGAAATTATTTTGCAGCTTTGGAAGTCTTTAAAATCATTCAATGGAAAAAGTCAATTTTCAAGTTGGATGTATCGTGTAGCATTAAACACTGCGATTGTATTTTTTAAGAAAGAAAAACGAAAGCCAGATAGTTATAAAATGCCCGAGCATATACAATTGCAACAAGAAGATTATTCGGATGAAAAAGAACAACAGTTAGCATCTTTTTACAAAGCAGTTCAGGAATTAAATAAGATAGAAAAAGCACTCATATTTCAATTTATTGAAGGATTTTCAGGAGATGAAATTGCAGAAAATTTAGGAATGTCATCTGTAAATGTTCGCGTAAAGCTAAACAGAACAAAGAAAAAATTACAAGAAATTATAAAAAATCAATCATATGGATTTTGATAAAATAAAAGAATTAATGGACGATGAAAATCAAGATGATTTTCAGTTACCAACGAGTTTAGAAAACTTAAAAGAAAGTCAAATGCCAATTGCAAAAATCCGCAAAACGATGAAAGGTGAAATTGTGATACAGTTGATCGTAATCGTTATCTTTTTTGCGTTTCCATTTGTCATAGAAATGTACACATTACCACGAGCAGTTTACTTTATTCTTATGTTTGTGATGGCTTTAATAACATTAGGATATTTGGCAAAAATGGGTTGGTTTTTAAAAAGAACATCTAATGTTGGACAAGAAACAAAGGAGACAATTTTACGTTTCATCCATGATATAAAACTCACGATGGAAGTATATAAAACAGCAATTATTGCGGGTTCCTTATTATTACCAATTTCTACAACTGCTATTTTTAGAGGAACTGTGCTTCTTGGAACGGATCGGTTTTCAGAATGGTTTTTATTACAAATGCCAGCATCAACATTGCTCTTAGTGATCGTAGGATATTTACTTTCTGTAGTATTTATCTATTATATTACAGTACTATGGGCTGATAAATTGTATGGCGTACATGTACGGAAATTAGAAGAGATTTTGAAGCAAATGGAAGCGTGATAGTGTCATTCCTGCGAAGGCAGTAATCTATTTCATTCCATAGTGAATTTCGTAATAAGTGCGGAATGACATTTTCAGGCTAAATTTTATATACTTAATTACTTCTTTTCTGAGCATTTTGAGTTCATTAAAACTATTTAATAAAAAAAGTAACTCACTAATATATAGTGAATTACTTTTTAGTAGTTCTGATGTTTATGAAAGTTTATAAAAAGATACTTCTACACTCTTATTTCCATAATTCATAGACATTTAATCGCTTATTTTCTGGCTATCTCTGGATAGAGTTTTAAAGAAATTCACTGATTAAACATGGTAGGTACAGTTTTAGGGTTATTAGAACGATTACTCTTTGATAAAACGCTTCATCATTAATTTACCAGATGTAGTTTGTGCTTTTAAAATGTATAATCCTTTTGACAGATTTACAGCGCTTATGGTATTAGAAGTGTTGTTTTCTAATACTTTTTGACCTTGTATGGTATAGATTTCTACTTTTTCTAATGTGTCGTCTAGTAGAATATTTAGTGTGTTTCTTACAGGATTAGGATAGAGTTTAATATCTTTTGTTTTAGCATAAACATCATCTATGCCCAGCATTGGTGCGCCAAATTCATAGACGCCCATATCTACAGTTGTATTAAAAATACGTTGGTTTCCTAATAAATCTGCAAGGATACTAGAAGGCACTTTCGTGTTATCGCCCGAATCTATAGCTGGTGAACCAGATTGTAGTGTAAAATCATTATTTATTGAATCGGTAAATAACGGATTTGCATTGCTTGTATTTGTTAAACTTGTTGCGCTAATATTTGAGAAGTTATCGGCTCCTATTGAATTGACTATGCTAATTGTACTAGGAATGTTATCACTTAACGGAGTTATAGATGGTGGTGTACCACCTATAATAAAATTGTTATAAAAAATAGAATTAGCAACTGCGGTATTCATTATTCCAAATCCATTTCTCTGACTAAGTGCTACTGTAGATTTTACGATATTTCTAGTCGTGGAATCTTGATTGTTTGCAAATGTGCAATTGGTAATATTTGCGTTATATGTAGATCCACTTCCTACGGCTCTTAACCACATTGAACTTCCTGCAATAGCATTTGGTGGTCCATTATCTTTTGTGGCATTATTGGTAAATAAACAATTTGTAATATTTGTTGTTGTTACTGAGCTAGTATTTGTAAAACTATATATTCCAGCTGCATAAAGTGCTAAATTGTTATCAAAAATGGTATTCTCTATTGTCAAATTACCATTGCCATTAAAATTTGCTAAAACATTTCCTCTCGTATATGATACATTGTTTTTAATCGTACAGTTCTTAATTGTCAAATTATTTACAACATCTGATTTCAATATAGCTGCACCATCGCTATCTATTGCAGGCGAAGTTACTGATGCATAGCCATTCGTTATTGTAATTCCATCCAAAATAACATTCTCTGAAGTTACCTTGACTATATGCAAGGTATTATCAGTTTTAATACCATGATTAAAAGCTGCAAGATTTGTATCATTCCCTAATAAATCTCCAGATAATATGGTTTCATTCATAGTAAAATCTCTTTGAAATAAATCAGTTTCTGTTCCATTAAATCCGCCATATATTTCACTACTATTACCAACTAAAAATGAAATATTTCTATCTGATGCATGTGGTGCATAAATACCATCTGCAACCCATATTTCATTATCTGGTGTTGTAAGCAATGCATCCTTTAAATCTGTAAAAGCATTTGCCCAAGAAGTTCCATCATTACTTCCTGTAGCATCTTTATCTACATAGATTACTCTTTTTACAGGATTAGATAAACTAAAAACTCTAACATGACCTGCGCTAGTTCCATTTCCATCATTTCTTACAGCTCCTATAGAAACGATACTTCCATCTGAAGATAAAGATGTGCTAAAACCACTAAAGTCACCTGCTGCTTCTGAATCGATATCTGAAGAAAATTGTGTCCAAATTCCACTTGCATTTTGATAGACTCTTACATGGCCAGAACTAACTCCATTAGCAGAATTTTGAACAGCTCCAATTGCAACTATAGCACCATCTGAAGACAATGACACAGTACCTCTATCACCACTAAAGTTACCTGCTGCTTCCCCATTAATATCTTGGCCTACTTGCGTCCAAGTACCACTTATATTTTCAAATACCCTAACGTGACCAGAATTAACTCCATTACCATTATAAAAAGGAGCTCCAATGGCAACTATGGTACCATTTGACGATAATGATACACTTGACCCACTACGATCGCTAGCAAATTTACCATCTATATCTTGACCTATTTGTGTCCAAGTACCACTTATATTTTGATATACTCTTACATGACCTGAATTATTTCCATTAAGATTATTATTCCATTCAGCTCCTATAGCAACTATACTACCATCAGATGATAATGATACACTTTTACCACTAGCATCACCTGACCCTTCTCCATCAATATCTTGACCTATTTGTGTCCAAGTACTACTTATATTTTGATATACTCTTACATGACCTGCACCACCGCCAGTACCATCATTACGTCCTGCACCAATAGCAACTATAGTACCATCTGCAGATAGTGATACTGCACTACCACTACGATCATCTGTTGCTTCGCCATCAATATCTTGGCCTATTTGCGTCCAAGTACCACTTATATTTTCATATACTCTAACGTGACCTGAATTACTGCCATTACCATCATTAAATTCAGCTCCTATAGCAACGATATTTCCATCTGAAGAAAGTGAAATATTTTGACCACTACGATCATCTGTTGCTTCTCCATCAATATCTTGACCAATCTGTGTCCAAGAAATACCACTTATGTTTTTATACACTCTAACATGTCCTGAATCACCTCCATTAACACCATCATTGGTAGGAGCTCCAATTGCGACTATAGTACCATCAGATGACGATGACACACTATAACCACTTTCGTCTCCTGCTGCTTCTCCATCAATATCTTGCCCAATTTGTATTTGTGCAATTCCTATATATGGAATTAATATAAAGCATATAATTATTGACTTTAACAGTAATTTTGTTTTCATGAAATAGATTTTTTATAATTTATGAAAGCAAATAAAAGATGTATTTTTTGTGTTATTCAAAATTAGTTTCCGAATGAACTATTTTTGTTTCCGAGAAGGGAAAACGATTTATTATGAGGTCGTTAGAAAAAATTTAATGTTGAGTTTTAGCTTATGTAAATAGCTTCAAATTGTGCTTTATAGCCTTTACTTACTGGAATTTTAAAACCTTCTACTGTAAGCATTCTTTCTTTTTTTGAGTATGAAATGTCATGATTAGTATTAAGCAACCAAGAACGATGTGTTCGTATAAATTTATTGTTTTCAGATAATAAAGATTCGTAATGACTGAGCTTCTTAGCTGTTATGTATTTCTTTGTATTGTTTAAATGTATGATGGAATACATTCTGTCAGCTTCTATACAAATGATATCTTCAATATTTAAAATAACATAATCACTTTTATAAGGCACTGCAATTTTACTTAACACTTTATTATTTTCTTTTAAAAGTAGTAAACGATTATCTGCACTTTCTAAAGTGTTTTTTATTTTTTGAGCAACCTCTTTCAATCGGTCAATATCTATCGGTTTTAGTAAATAGTCTAATGCAGCTACCTCAAAGGCTTTTATTGCATATTTATCGTAAGCAGTTACAAAGACTACTTGAAAAGGAATTTTAGTAAAGGTTTCTAATAATTGAAACCCATTTTTTTGCGGCATCTCTATATCTAAAAAAATAACATCTGGAGCGTGTTTTTCTATTTCAACTTTTGCAGTATCTACACTATTAGCCTCAGAAACAATGGTAATATTTGGACAATAATTGTCTAATAAGTATTTTAAATTATCACGAGCACTTTGCTCATCATCTATTAATATTGCTGTTACTTTCTGTTTCATCTAAAAAAATAATTTGACATAAAATAGCGTTATTATTATCGTTTTTCAATTAAAAAGTTTCCGAATACTACAAAAAAGCTTTCAAGTTATAAATATGGAATATTGATGATTACTGTTGTTCCTGAGGAAACGCCATCAGTTTCTAGGTCTATATATTCAAATCCAATATCTAATTTGTAATATTCTCTTAGTAGATTAAATCTATTTTTAATGGTCGTTGTAGAAAAAGAGTTTGGTTTACCGCCATCGTGTTTATTTATAGCTTCTGAAGCTTTTCTACCAATTCCATTGTCCGTAATGATACACTTAAATACTTTTTCTTGCTTAAATTTTATAGATATTAATTTTTCTCCAGTTTTATGTAGTAAACCGTGTTTGATCGCATTCTCTACAAAAGGTTGGATAATCATAGAAGGAATTTTTATATCTGCTATTGTTTCAACATCTATAAATGTATAGTTCAAATCTTTATTAAAGCGTAATTTTTCTAACTCTAAATACGTTTTTAGTAAGGTGTATTCTTCATTGAAGTTTACAAAAGATTTTTCACTCATGTTTAAGTTGTTTCTAATTAACGACGAAAATTTTGTGAGATAAATGTAAGCTTCTTCCTTTTTATCTTTTATGATTAATGATTGAATTGCATTTAAAGCATTAAACATAAAATGCGGATTCATTTGTGATTTTAAAGATTTTAACTCAGAATGCGCCAAACTGGTTTCTAATTCTTGTTGATATAGTTTTTGCTGATCTTGCTCTTTAATCCGTTCAATCTTAGATCTAAAATAAATATAAACACCACACAATAGCAACATGATAATGGCAACATAAAACCACCATTGTTTCCAAAAAGGAGCTGCTATAGTAAATCCTACTTTTTTGACTTCTGAAATGTTTTTGCCAAACGTATTTTTAGCTCTTAATTCAAACGTGTATTTGCCATATGCTAAGTTGCTTAACTGAACATTATCAACACCATTGGCTAGCGTAATCCATTGATCATTTTCATGTAATCTGTATTGATAATTAATATTATTATCTGCTTGAAAACTTCGTGCTCTAAAATAAAAACTTATTTGATTTTGATTGTATGCTAAACTATATGTAGGTTGTAGTGTGGTTTCTTTACCTTTAATAGTGACGTTTGTGATATAAGCGCTTGGTATCGATTCTTGCTTGAATGCTTTGCTCTTTTCTACTCCAAAAAGACCATTGTTACTAGAAAAAATAACATGCTCGTCAAAAACAGAAATTTCAGAAACCTTAAGAGGCGGCAATCCATCTTTTTTAGTAAGCGTCTTAAAGGTATTATTATTTCTATTTAAAAATTGCAAACCTCTCCTAGTGGCAATCCATAAATCATTTCCATCTTTTTTTAGTTTCGTTGTTTGGTTTGATGCTAAACCATCTTTCTCTAAATAATTAATTATTACAGAATCATTTTTAATGCCTAAAATTCCTTGTTTAAAAGTAGTTACCCATATAATACTATCATTTGTTTCAGTAATATCTAGCGCAAAAATGGGCTTGTCTTTAAATCGTATTTTACGAGGTGTAAATAAGGAATCATACCGAACAAAATCATCTACCATTGATACATATGTAGCTTTTGAATTTTGACTGTAGTAATTATGATATCCTCTTTTATTAGTAAGTGTCTTTTCTAAAAATAACGGATTATTTTCTTTTTTGCCTTCCCATGTTATCAAACTATTTTTATTATAACTGGATACAACTATTTCATTATTTGATGTTATAGAGAGTTCTTTTGCGCCTATAAATGGTCCTTTATTTATAAGCTCAAAACTTTCTAAATCTAAAATATTGGACGCATTATCTTGAGAAATAATTACTTTTTTATAGAACGAATTGTATAGCAATGAAGAAATACTACTTGTCGTATTTAATGCTACGGTCTTTACTTTTTTATTTTTCAAATTATAAATACCAAAAATTCCTTTTGTTGTACCAAAGATTAGTGTTGAATCGTTTATTTTTTGAACACAAGCTATATTTTGGTTATTAACAATACCTGGATACTTTTCTATATTAATATTTGGGATTACAAAAACACCGTTATCTTTTGTTGTAAACCAATAATTATTGTCTTTGTCGGACATCACTTTTGTGACAAATAAGTTTTCAAAATATATTTTTTGATAAACAAATTTCTTGTTTTCATATTTGTAATGAAACACTCCATCTTGCGTGCAAAACCATACATCAGTATCTGTAACATTAATGTTAGAGATATGTTTGTCTTTTAATTTTTCTGGTAAAGGATATTGCTTAACGGTATTATTAATTGTATCGCAAAAGAAAAAATGATGATTTGTTCCTATTAACTGTGATAAATAAAGATCATCATCAATACTTATAAGTATAGTAGGTCCTGAAAAAAGAGAAAGCTGCTTTTCATGAGTACTGTATAATGAATTAATATTAAGCTTTTGCTTTGGTGTTGCGTCTTTTTTTAATTCTAATAATTTATCATTGATAGTAACCAAAACTGTAGACTCTTTTTCTATTGGTACGCCTACAGATGCACTTGTGTATAAATCGGTAATTTTTTTTGTATTTAAAGATACTTGGAAACATCTAGTTCTTGTAAACACAGACATTGTGTTGCCTAGCAATTTGTAGTTTGGTAAACTTCCTTTTAATTGACTAGATAAATCAATGAATGTAACAAGCTTCTCATTCTCTACATAAAAAAATTGCCCTGAAATATTAACACACCAAATTCTTCCTTGTGAATCTTCAAACAATTCAAAAACTGAATGTCCACGTTTTTCGGAATTGGTATAATTTTTAAATGTTTTACCATCATACCTATACAAACCATTATTAGCAGCCAGCCATATAAAGCCCTTTTCATCTTCAATAATATCGTAAAACTCGGTATCTGGTAAGTTGTCTACTTCTGTAAGATGTATAGCAACAGACTCTTGTGCTAACATCAAAAACGAAGTGCAAATAAATATTAACGAAAGTGTTTTTTTAATCAAGAGGTTTTATGAATAATTTATTCTGCTCGTAGCAATTTTTGTTTCAAGCTTCCATCAACTAAAATAATAATTTTCTAATTAAGTAGCGATGCTATCTTTTTAGTTCAAAAAATCTCAGGTTTGGATTTCTATTAAAGAATAATGTTAATTTATCACATTCCATAACTTCAAGGTTTCTACAGTCGAACTTTCTTGATTCAGTATTAGAAATGCAATTAGTGAATTTATGAAAGAACACCCAGTCTTATTAAGGGTTTCAAGGAAATTAAATTACACTGGATCTCTAAGTTTGAAGAACCCTCAATTCGATAATTACGACTTACAATGTTTGTAACATGTTCTTTTTAGTCATTATTTCGTCTTGTAATTATTAATTTTTATAAAAACATTATTATGAGAAAAAACAATTTCAAACTAAGCTTAAACAAACAAGTTGTTTCCAAGTTGAACGAAAAAAAAATCATAGGAGGTCGCCAAGATCAAACATATGATGATTGTTGGTCTAAATGGATTTGCATTAAGACAGATAAATGTCCTTCGAATAAATGTCATTCAGATGATTATCAATGCCCTTGGTCTGGACCAAATACGCAATAGCATCTGAAACTTTAGAAAAAAGGCCAATTCGTTGTGAGCATAGAAAATAAACGCTCGATATTCATGTGTTTATCTTTTTTTGATAAGATAGATGCTTTGGATTGTTTTTCTCGGAGGATCAATTTTGTGAATTTATGAAAGAACGTCCACAACGGTTTTAGGCGGAAACCGAAAAGCCTTTAAAATAGAGTAGGTACTATTAATTAAACAATTTATTATTATGAAATTAGAAAGTTTAGAATTAAACAAATTTAAAAAAGATACACTTAAAAAAGGAGTGATGTCTAAATTAAATGGAGGGAAAGCACAAGTTGGAACCGTAACTCCTGGCGGATGTAGAGCTGATCCAGGTGATCCTAGAGGTCATTATACTTATGGTTATGATTCTGATAGAGGTAATGGAGTAAAAACCTACCATGATAGAACATATATGGCCGGACCTTCATGTCCATTAATCTAATACAAGTAGAAGTTTAGCAATAAAAACTGGTTATGGTATTCTACCATGCCGGTTTTTTATTAAAAACCAACTACATAAATATGATTTTAATATATAGTAAAGATATAGACGATTTTGTAAATCAGGTAATAGATTGTTTAAATACAAATTTTATAAGAATAGGAGGCGAAAATGATGCTCTTATAATTGAAGATTTTAGTATAAACAAATCACAAAACGAACTTAATGTTAGCAATGCCTATTTTAAAGCAACAGACTTTAATACTGTAACATCTATTTGGTTTAATGGTGGTTTTGCTAACACTATTGGTAGCAGTTATGAAAATAGTTGTTTGTCTATGGTTATAGATTCTTTTTTAAACTACAAAACAGGGCTTAAAATAGGACGGTTAAGAAGTGATTTTGAAGTTAATAAACTAGATGTACCACTAGAAGCAAAAAAACAAGGTTTTAAAGTTCCTGAAGCACTAATAACAGGAAACAAAAACACATTAGTAGCATTTTATAATAAACATATTACTAAAAATGGCATTATCAGTAAAAGAATAACAGATCAATATATTTATGAAACAGATGACTTTTGGTGCGATTTTAACTTAACATTTTCAATTGACTCAGAAATTTTAGATAAAATACCTAATCAATTCGCAATCTCTTTATTTCAAGAGAAAATAGTAGCAGATTTTGAGATTAGAGTTGTATATATTAAAGGTTTTTTTTATGCCATGAGTATACACACGTTTGACAACGAAATTGATTATAGAACAAAATTTGGTTCATTGAAAAACATGCGAACAACATCTTTCAAACTGCCAAAAGACATAGAGAATAAACTAGAAAAAGTATTTGAAAAATTCAATTTAAACTATGGTTCTGCAGACTTAATGTATAAAAATGGTGATTTCTATTTTTTAGAAATAAACCCTACAGGACAAGTTAGTTTTTTTAATAATGCTTGTAATTATTACATAGAAAACAAATTAGCAAACCTATTACAAAATGAAGCATAAAGATCCTGTAAATATATATAATGGTTTAAAATTTAAGCATGAAAGTTCTAAGCCTAAAGAACAATCCATTCCATCACATTTAGTAGCAATGAAAGCTTATAAAAACTCATCAAACCTTTCGAAGCCATTTGTTAAACCTATTACAAAAATTTTCTAAAATTGAACAAAAAAAACTTCATTCTTTTTTCAAATATAATACCTGTAAAAGGTGCAAGCAGAAGCACTTTGTGTGACCTTCAAAACAATAAATATTTTTTTATACCAAATGGGTTATGTGATATTTTAGAAAACTATAATGGTAAGTCTATTGACTTTATTAAGCAGGAGTTTAAGAATAAATATAATGATATTATAGACGAGTATTTTAACTTTCTTATTTTAAATAACTTCATTTTTTTTGATGAAAATCCTGAATTTTTTCCTAGAATGAATTTAAAATGGGATTCTCCATCTCAAATCACTAATATGGTTATAGATTATGACACAATAAACCATGATTTTGAGTCTATAATTTTACAGTTAGAAAAACTTAAATGTTCCTATTTACAAATACGTTTTTTTAAAGAAACGACAATAGAGAATGTTTCACGAATGGCTCAGTTTATAAAAGAGCAAAAATCAAGAATAGCGTCTGTAAGTTTTATAATGCCTTCAAGCGTAAAGTTTACTAAATTAGAATTAGAAGATCTTTTAAAACAAAACCCAAGAATACATTCAATTATTATATATAATGCTTTAGAGAATAAAAATTTCGACCCAATTAGAAGAGATATGGGTTATTTAATTTACGTCACTAAAAATATATTAAATGAAAAACACTGTGGTATTATAAAAGACGATTATTTTTATTCTAATATTAAGCTTTTTACCGAATCTCAACAATTTAATACTTGTCTTAATCGAAAAATTTCAGTTGATAAACAGGGTAGTATTAAAAATTGTCCATCAATGCCTCAAAGCTATGGTAATATTAAGAATACTAAGTTAGAAGAAGCACTTAATCATTCCAATTTTAAGAAGTTTTGGAACATTAAAAAAGATGATATAAAGGTATGTCAAGATTGTGAGTTTAGACATATTTGTACAGATTGTCGCGCTTATACTGAAAACCCAAAAGACAACTATTCTAAACCTTTAAAATGTGGTTATAGTCCATATACTAATGAATGGGAAGAATGGAGTGAAAACCCATTAAAGCAAAAGGCGATTGAGTATTATGGAATGCAAGAATTAGTAAAAAAGAATGATTAAACTTTTCCCTTTTTATAAAATTAAGAAAGATATTTTTTACATCTCAGATCCAGCACATGGTTATTAATAGCTTCGTAAAAATGTTTATAAGTTACTCTGAATTCATAAATCTGAAGAACCTCTTATATGATTTAAACTTAAAAACGGGTATCATTGATGATTATTAACTTTAAAATTATTTAAATCATGAGAAAAAACAATTTTAAACTAAACTTAAACAAGCAAGTTGTTTCCAAATTGAACGAAAAGAAAATCGTAGGAGGTCAACAAAATCAAAATCATCTAGGTCTAGGTATTTCAGAAGATCCTACATGTCCTTACTCTGACTGGATTTGCTTTAGAACAGATAAATGTTTTTCAGCTGATAATAACTGTCCTTCAGCTAATTATCAATGTCCTTGGTCTGGACCAAATACGCAATAGTATCCGAAACTTTAGAAGTAGGCACTATTATTATTAACTTAAAATTATTTAAATTATGAGTAAAAACAATTTCAAACTAAGCTTAAACAAGCAAGTTGTTTCCAAATTGAACGAAAAGAAAATCGTTGGAGGTCAAAATCATCTAGGTCTTCCTATTTCAGAAGATCCTACATGTCCTTACTCTGACTGGATTTGCTTTAAGTCAGATCTTCCAGGGCAATGTGGATGGTCTTATCATACGAATTCTAATGATTCACCTCGTTAAGACTTAAGAATTTTATCAAAATTATCTTATAATAGTGGAAAATAATGCTGCTATTTGTAAAATAGAACAATTTCTTTTTCTAATAAAAAAAGGAATTGTTCGTTTTTAGAAAACAAATCATTTTAAAGAAAACAGTTATGGTCAATAACGAAATAAACTCTCATGAAGATTATAGTCCTCATTTAGGATATATAGTCTCAGAAATGATATCAATAAGAAATGAAACCTTTCGATTAGCTAAAGATTTATCTGTTAAGTCTCTAGATTACAATTTTGATGATCAAAGTAATAGTATTGGTACTTTGCTTCTTCATATTGCAGCCTTAGAACTCAAATTTCAATTGGATTATTTTTTTGACAGATCTTTTTCTGAAAAAGAAATCAAAAAATTCGGAGGAGGCTTTCCTTTTAATATGGATAAAAGACTTGTTGATAGTAATCCCTTAGAATATTATATAGATACGTTGAAGGAGGTTAGAAGCACCACGCTAAATGAAATGAAAAAACTAAGTGATCAATGGTTAGAAAAAAAGATCGTTTTACCGAATCAACAGCTTATAATGAATCATCACTACGAGCTTAGACACATTATGCATGATGAACTCTGTCATCAAGGTCAAATCAAATTGATTTTGAAAAGATTACCTCAATAAATTAACAATCGATTATTAATTGTTTCTTTTTCTCAGAAAAGTGATTTATTTTTTTGAATTCTTTAAGAATTATCACAAAGAAAGCTCTTGGTGTTTAAATCCTTCTAAAAGCGAAGCGCGTCCAATTAAGCTAAGAAGCAACATGTTTTTTATAATACGCATACAACTCTTCAGGTGTTGCGCCTTTTGATTTTTTAATGTGAATTATAGCAAAATGATATTGCAGTTTCCAAGTTCCGTTTACTTTGTATTTTCTGGCAGAAGTTTTTACACTTTTTGGAATAATGGTAAACTGTTCTTTTTCGTATAAACGATTGATAAATTCACAATCTTCATAAATAGGATATGCCTCATTATAACCATTTAGAGATTCAAAAAGTGATTTTTCAATGAATAATGATTGATCGCCGCCACGACACCAAGAAACATTAAAACGTGTAAAAAATTGTGAAACTAGCAATACTGGATGTGGATAATCAAACTTCATTCGGAAACAACCAGCCTTATGTCCTTCATGTACTTTTTGAAGAATAAGTTCGTCAAAATGTTTTGGCGGAAATGTATCAGCGTGCAAGAAATATAAAATACTTCCTATTGCTTTTTGGACACCAAAATTCATTTGTTTTGCACGACCTTTTTCAGATTGAAATAGTTGAATTTGAACGTTTAATTTTTCCGTTTCAAACAATGAATCAACACATCTTTTTTTGGTAGCATTGTGTTGTTTGTGAAATTCTGAAATAAAAGAAGTTACTGTATGTACGGTGTTGTCAGTGCTTCCGCCATCAATCAGTAAAATTTCGTGTTGTTGATATTTTAGTGATTTCAGGATATGTTTAAGTAATGAAACAATGGTTGTTGCTTCATTGAAAATTGGTATGATAATGGAAATACTATTCATTCAAATTCCAGTTGTAATCTTTGTATTTCTTTTTTGTGTTTGCGTTTATTTTAACATCGCTGTATTGATTTAAAAAGTCAATCAATGAACCATTTTGTTTAAAATCTTTTGAAAACCATTTGAAAATTTTTGAAATTTCAAGCTTGTCTTTTGTAATTGTATTTCGTTGTGAATCCGCTAAAAAGGTTTTGGTAACTTGCGTAAGTTGTGCTTCTAAATTTTCTTCGGAAAAAGCTTCATTCAATAATGGTGGACACGAAAACGAAGCACAATTGATGGCGAAATGAATTCTGGGTTCGTTCATTTTACGCAGAATTTTATGTTCTATTTCATCTAAATTATACCATTTATCTCCTAATTTCCATAAACGTTGATTCCAAGGTTTACTGATATCTTTGATACTTTTTGTTGGATAATTTCGCAGAATTAAATCTACTGTAAAGACATTGTATGCATTAATCCAATAGGCTAATTTGTCGTTTTTAGACCAATTATCAGTTGGCATATTTTCACTTAATGAAGTAATATATGTTTGTAATTGTGCACGATCTTTTTTGAATCCTTTATAATTTACGATTCCGTCTTTGGTAACATGTTTTTGGAGTAATGTATTAAAAACCTTGTGACTGAAAGCTGTTTTTTCTTTTTCATCTAAGACAGTTTCTACAGTTACCGTTTCTCCATCATCAGTAATATAACCATCGGTATCTCCTTTTTTTACTTTTGTGGAACCAACTTTTTTATTCTTAATTGTATTTAATGAATCGCTAGGTGCAATTTTATCATGTTGCGCATTTACAGAATCTATCACGGCTGAATTTACAGTCGAAGTTGTTGTCTCTTCAGGAGTGTTTTTAACAACTTTTTGCTGTGTTCCGCAAGCAATAAATAGTATGGAAACTAACAGTATAGAAATAGATCGGATCATAAAAGTTATTCTTTTTTTAGATTGATAGGATAGATTTCTTGTTGTAAAAAATCTTGAGGAAACGATTCGTCATTGGTAAAGCCCAATTCAATATCGCGTCCGTTTTTAGGAATGTAATTTGTTTTAAATACATAATCCCAAACACTTAAAGTTAGTCCAAAATTCACGCCAAACCTTACAGGAAGCTCTTTACTATGATGCCAAATGTGCATTTTTGGATTGTTGAAAATGTACTTTAAGAAACCATAATCCCAACCTAAATTAGCATGATTTAAATGTCCGACAGCAATCGTAAAAAAGTATACAAAAGCAACATGATTCACGCTAAATCCACCAATAATCGCCATTGGAATGTATAACATTGATTTGTATACAACTGTCTCCATCCAATGATAACGCAAATGCGCCGCAAAGCCCATTTCTTTTACAGAATGATGTACTTTGTGGAAGTTCCAGAGAAAGTCAATTCTGTGTAACATACGATGTGTATTCCATTGTACAAAGTCTGCTACAACAAAGAAAACAATCAAACTTAGCCATGTTGGTAAGTTGTCTACATCGAACAATTGAAAACTATCAATAGATAAGCCAATCAATCCTAAAATATCATTGAAAAAGGTAGCGGCTGTATTGGAAAGAGCTATAAAAATGATGAGGTTGAAGATAAAAAAGTTGAAAAACATGTAGAATGTATCCAACCAAAAATCTTTACGAAAAATGGATTGGTTTTTACGCCAAGGAAAGATAATTTCCAAAACCCAAACAATCAACGAAATCACAATCAAACCATAAAAATAGTTTTCCAAATTTTGAAAAAATACTTGCCCTTGAAAGTAATTCCAATAGTCGCTATATGATTGTTTGATGATTTCTAGATACCTTTCCATAGATTACAAATTTAAATATTCTTTTTCGTTTCTATCTAACGAATATTTCTTTTCGTTTGTCAATTAAAAATAGATGTAAATCTAAAAACTAACTTCCAGCACTTTAAACAATAACGCACTAATAATAGCAGCCAAAGGAAGTGTTAAAAGCCACGATAATAATATTTTACCAATCATTTTATAATTGGCTTTTTTAGTTACTGTACCAATTCCAAATATAGAACCTACAGAAACATGTGTTGTTGAAACAGGCATTCCATGTATACTTGCTGTTGTGACTAATAATCCTGTAACAAGATTTGCTGTAAATCCTTGACCAGAGTTCATAGGTGTAATTTTTTTACTCATTGTCGTTCCTACTTTTTTAGCATTTAGCAATCCACCAATAGCCATAATCAGTGCAATGATAATCATGCTCCATTTGATATCAATAGCATTAATAATTAAAAGTAAACCAACAATTTTTGGTGTATCATTTAGTCCACGAGCAAAACTAACAACTCCAGCACTTATGTAATGTAAACTATCTAAAACCTTTTGAGAACTCAATCCTAAAATTTTACCTTCATAAGATTCTATTTCATCTTTAATTGTAGCTTTAACTTCAGTCTTCAAGGTTATGGTGTTATCCATGTTTAACGTTGAAAGTTCTGGTGTTTGTGATTTATGTAAATCTAGACTAGTCGTTTTGGTAATACCTAGTTGTCTCCTGACAAATTTAAATATGAGATATATAACGAAACTCACAACCGCCGCCATTAATGGACTAGCAATTAGAGGAAATAGAAACTTGTCTATTAATTTATCGAAATTAAACTGAGCACCAACAGCCATAACTCCAGCACCAAATAATCCTCCAACTAAACTATGCGTTGTAGAAATTGGCATACCTATTTTAGTAGCAATAAAAACAGTTAACGCTGCGCCTAATGCTATTGAAATTGCAAAAATTGGTAAGGTGATAAGTTCATCAGGAACAAGTCCTTTACCAGAGAAGTTTTTAACCAATTCATTAGCTAAGAAAATTGCGGTTACAGAACCTAAAAATGTAGTTACAGTTGCCCAATTAATAGCTTTTTTGTAATTGGTAGTTCCGCTTCCAAATAAGGTAGCTACTCCTTTAAAGTTGTCATTTGCGCCATTACTGTATGCTAAAAAACAAGCAGAGATAAATAAGAGAATTAAAATCATAGTGTTAAAAATAAGTATGATGAATTTGACGCTAATGAATCACATAACTTACCAAGTTTAACATTTAAGAGTGATATTTAAATGTATATACCTTTTAACCTTGAAATTAGGAGACGTTTTTTCTGCATATTACAGATTTAAGTACTTTTTTTGTTTGAATGCAGGTTACAAAATACCCAATACGCAAACACCACATTTCATATATTGAAATGTGGTGTTTGTATAATTTGAAATTTGTTTTCCTAATACTTCTCGATACTATTTTCTGTTGAAAATCACTCGAAGTGACGTTTTATAATGCTATAATTGAAAAATTCTGAATACTAATCTCTCAATTCTCATTACTTTTTTTATTTAGCAACATCCGCCGCCATCGTAGTGATATGTGGAATCTGAAATATAAATATCATCTCTTCCTAAATCAGCTAAATCTCCAGCTGTTTTATCACAAATAGCAATTGGTTGATTCTTCAATAGAATATGTCCTTTTTCATCATCAAAATGGTTTTCCGAACCAAAGTAAATTGCTGCTTTTCCTGTAAAGATACAAGGTCCATCAGCTGGCATTGGATCTTTGATTGCCGCAACTTCAATAGATTCTATATAGATTAATTCTTCTGTTGGATAATTCTTTGGATCTAAAATACGATATGGTTTTCTAGCGCGAATTTCAATCGTTCCAAATCCTGCGTCTGTCAACATTTTTACATATTCTGCAATTGGCAAGCTTCCGCTTAAACATAAAGCACGCAAACGCTCGTCGTTACGAAGTGTTTCGTTCATTGGTTGCTCACATGTTGGATCGCTCATTACAAGTTTTCCATTTGGCTTTAATACACGATACATTTCGGCAATAGCCTTTTTTAAATCTTCCGTTTTAAAGATGTTGAATAAACAGTTTTGTGCTGCAACATCAATACTATTATCTTCAACAGGTAAGTTTAAGGCATCACCTTTTCGCAAGTCAACAAACTCACTTTTGAACCAATCGTTTTGTGCTTCTGCTTCCTCGAAATTTTTACGAGAAGCTTCTAACATTTCGTCTACAACATCTAAACCAATAACACCGCCTTTTTGACGATTGAAGTAGGAGAATTGCAATAATTCCATTCCACCACCAACACCAACATATAACATTGTTGGATTGTTAGTTAAGTCACGCGCATGTACTGTGCTTCCACAACCATAATTCATTTCCTGCATGATTATAGGAATTTTTAGTCCTGGTAATTCCCAAATTGGGTTCGTTGTACAACAAAGTCCAACATCAGGAGTCAAAGCAGCTTCTTTGTATACGTCGTGTGTAGTTTCTAAATAACTCATTTAATAATATGTGTTTATTTTTTTTTGAATAATGTGTCTAGTCGATATTGATCCCATTCTTTTGGTAATAGGAGCAAGGCCAACAATAAAATAGCTCTATACATTACATGTGATAAATCCCAAATAGGCTCTACTAAACCATGCCCGAAAGTTACGATTATTAACACAGATGCCAAAGCATACAATGTGTAGTCGCGCTTTAGACCAATAATTAACAAAATACCACCAAAAAATTCTATATAGGATGTGTAATATGCAGTTGCTTGTAGCAAAAAGTCTGGTAATATACCATCATAGGTTTTTGCAAAAAAGTTGTTGTATACATTGTCTACTCCGAATTTGAATATTTTACCAAATCCTTGAAAGAAGAAGATAAAACCAAGTAAGAGTCTAGCCGTAAGTAAAGCAATTTTTTTGTTTGTATTCATGGTGTTGTTGTCTGTTGTGGTTTGTCGCTTTGGTCTTTGAGAGTCTCAGACCGCACTTTTTTGTTTTCTCAATTCTCAATACTAACATCTCAGCACTATTTCGCGTGAGCGATGGAGTTATTGTTGGAGCTCTTTTTAAAAGCGACTAGCGAGAGCACGACGAAAAGACTATTTAAAAAGTTTTGAAAACGTCATTCTGAATTTATTTCAGAATCTCATCATATTATTTCTTATGATTATGAGAAACCAAATCAAGTTTGGTTTGACGAAAATTAGACTTTTTAAATAGTCTTTTGGACACGCCCAAATTTATAGTGTTTTAATGAGTTCGCTAAAGAGCGTAATCATTTTTGGTTCTGTTTTTCCTGCAATTTCAATGATTTCTGCAATGTTTACAGGAGCTAAATTATCAGGGTCACATTCATCAGTTAATACAGAGACTGCCAAACAAGGAACACTTAAATGATTTGCAACAATAACTTCAGGAACTGTACTCATCCCGACAGCATCTGCGCCAATTATTTTCAGCATTCTGTATTCAGCACGTGTTTCTAATTGTGGACCAACGACACTTGCATAAACACCTTTTTGAATTTTGATGTTTTGGTCTGTGGCAATTTGTTCCACTTTTGCAATCATGCCTGCATCATACGGTGCGCTCATGTCTGCAAAACGCTCTCCAAATTCACTAACGCCTTTAAATGCTAATGGCGATCCGCCTTGTAAGTTGATATGATCATCAATTATCATGATGTCACCTTTTTTGTAATTAAGGTTGATAGCTCCGGCAGCGTTTGAAACCAATAGTTTTTTGATTCCTAGTTGATGCATGATGCGAATTGGATACGTAATATCTACAAAGTCATATCCTTCATATAGATGAAAACGCCCTTGCATTACTACTACTTTTTTTCCTGCCAATGTTCCATAAACGAGTTTTCCTGTGTGGAATTCTACCGTTGCTAATGGAAAGTATGGAATGTTATTGTAATGTGCTTCCGCGATGATTTCGATTTCATCAATTAGTTTTCCTAAACCAGTTCCGAGAACGATTCCAATTTCAGGATTATCAAATCCTTTATTTACTAAGTATTCAGTTGTTTCTATAATCTGTTTTAACATAAATATGTGTGCATTTTTAGCGCTTAATCAGTTTTTTAACTAGTTTTTGATTGTCGCTTTTTAATTCGACTAAATATACGCCAGAATTTAAGCTTGCTAAAGAAAACGATTGCTTTTTTAATCGTGAAGCTTCTGAAGCAATAACTCTGTTTCCTAAGATGTCATAAATATTTACAGCTAATGCAGATTGAGAATCGTTATTGATTTCAAACTTGTCATTTGTAGGGTTAGGATATAAGCTTACGGCTTCTTTTAAACTTTTTTCATCAACGCTTAAGACATTGCAATCTGGTCCATTTGCAACACCCAAGTTTAC
Organism: Kordia sp. E; assembly: GCF_056033805.1. Taxonomy (NCBI): domain Bacteria; kingdom Pseudomonadati; phylum Bacteroidota; class Flavobacteriia; order Flavobacteriales; family Flavobacteriaceae; genus Kordia; species Kordia sp. E. The sequence goes on along the minus strand of NZ_JBRASR010000002.1, from coordinate 276,220 downwards.
ATATCCCCAACGTTCATTGATTCCAATACATTGAATCACAATATGATCATATGTGCTTAAGTTTACGTTTGGATATAGTGTTTGATTGATGGCAAATGTTTTCATTCCTGTGATAGGAGATAACACTGGAGATGTCATTCCGTTGTCTCCAAGTAGCGGAGAAGTAGTAATTTCAATTGGATCTGCTCCAGCTGTATTGATATCGTCTTCTTTTGATAGATATACTCTTAAGTCAACACCTTGAACCGTCATGAAGTTTGAATCAAATACTACATCTTTTGCACCATTTGTTTGAAATGTAATATTTGCAGTTCCAGAGATACTGTATGCAGGATCGCTTTGAACGAAACTTCCTGATCGTGAACATTGTGCATTCATTTGTAGTGCGCCAAATGCTGCGCATAAGATTACGAGTAATTTTGTTTTCATAGTAAGCTTTTTAAGAATAACAAGAATTTGATATAACTTTATTTTCTGACTTTTACTTTCGTTTTCTTTGCTTTCCCAAAGAAAAGAAACAAAAGAAAGGGAATTTTTCCAGAGGTATTTTTAGTTTTTCTATCGAAAACTAAAACCGCAATTGTTTTCCTAAATTTTCTCCAAGGATTCGAGAATTTTTAACGAAAAACAATTATTAAACTGCGGAAAAAAACACTCTTTGTCTAAAAAAATACTGCTATGACAAATTCACGTTACATAGTTTATAGTAAATAGTTTTTAAAAGCCTCGTATGGTTCTAAATCTTCTGCGTGGTCAATATCGTTTAATGTTTCTAGTAGCTGAATTGTTTGAGTATTTAAATCGCTTAGCGTGTCTGCTAATACGGTTTCTGTTCCCCAGTTTTTAGGCGCAAACGCTTTTTTATGAAGTGTTTTCATGCCTAATAAATAATATCCGCCATCTTGTGCAGGACCGATTACAACATCATTATTGTCTAAAGCTACAATTGCTTCTTCAATGTGTTTTGGTTGTAAATCGTACAAATCACTTCCTATGATAATTACTTTTTCATAATTGTTTTCAAAAGCATCTTGAAACGCATGTAACATGCGTTCTCCTAAATCATTACCGAATTGAGCCTTCTTCTGATATGAATCATCGGGCCATATGTCGTTCTGTCGAACAGAAACAGAATACCATACACATTTATCCGTATTTATTTTTTGAAGAACACTTTCTGTATGTTCCAAAAGCTTGATGTAAACTTCTAAAGCTGCTTTTTCTCCAATACCTTTTGCTAAGCGCGTTTTTACTTTTCCTAGTTCAGGATTTCGTGTAAACGTCATGAGGAGCGTTGAGTTTTTTTGCATGTTATTGCTTCTCTTTTGTAGTTTTTTTCTTTTCGAAGATTTTGATTCCTTTTTTTAACCAAATACTCCAATCTTCATTGAAGGTGTGTACTTTTTCAGTTTCTTCTCCTTTGATGTCAATGACTGGATTGTTTTTGTTTTTCCACTCAAAAATTCCGCCGTATAGATTGTAGACATTTGTATATCCTGCTTTTTTGAGTTTTTCGGCAACATCTTCAGAACGAATTCCTAATGAACAATACACAACAATAGGTTCGTTTTTGTCTTTTGGAAGAAGTTTTTTTATTTTTTTTAGCTTGAATTTATCATAGCCTACAAATGTTGCGTTTTTGATATGACTCGTTTCAAATTCTATTTTTTCGCGACTATCAAGCAGAACAATATTTTCTTTTTTGATTAATTCTTCTACCGTAATGTATGGAATTGATTCTTTGTTTTCTTTTTGTAATAGACTGTCGAGTGCCGTTTGTCCATTCGCGAAAGCGAAACTTAGAAAACTTAGTATATAAAGAATATTTTTCATTTTATTTCGATTTAATTCCTTCAAATAAAAATAGTGAAATATTCAAAATTTGAAATAGTATTACAGCGATTTTTATAACGTTCATTTTTGTCTTGACACAAAAACGAACCAAAAAAGTCAAGACGATCTATAGGAAATTGCTATGCATCATTCGTTCATGCACTTCATGCTTGATGCTTTGCATCGCAATTCCGTTTTTCACTCTTTATTTCTTAAGATCGTCGATAGTAATTCTTGAAACATCACGTAAAAAAACAAAACGATGTTAATTTGGATACTAATTAATAGGTATTTAAGCAACAGTTCCTTGACAACTACTTCCTGCACCAGCTGTACAACCGTAACAGTGTTGTGAAATGATAATATTTCGTTTGCTTAAGTCTTCTTCGTTGTATTCAGATATGTGTTGTGATTTGCTAGCGACTTTTAAATCGAGCATTTGATTAAAATCGCAATCATACAACCAACCATCCCAACTTACAGATATTGTATTGGTACACATTACATTAGCAACTGCACCAGGATTGAACGCTTCTACCAACGAATACATATAATCTTCGTAGTTTTCAGAAGCAATTAGATAATCTAAGAAACGACTAATTGGTAAGTTTGTAATGGCAAATAAGTTGTGGAATTGAATGTTGAAATCGTCCAATAATGCTTTTTTGAAATCTTTTTCCATGGCAACTTGATCGCCTGGTAAAAATGCTCCTGACGGATTATATACCAAGTCTAATCGTAAATCGCTATCGGGCATTCCGTATCCAACGGCATTTAATTCTTGTAGTGCTTTGATTGATTTGTCAAAAACTCCATCTCCACGTTGTTTGTCTGTTTTTCCTCGTGTCCAATGTGGCATTGACGAAACTACATGAACATTGTGTTTTTTGAAGAATTCAGGCAAATCGTAATATTTTTTATTCGCGCGAATGATTGTTAAGTTTGATCGAACAATGAAATCTTTTACACCAACTTTTGAAGCTTCTTCTACAAACCAACGAAAGTGTGGATTCATTTCTGGAGCGCCACCTGTAAGATCGAGTGTATGCGCGCCTGTTTTTTCAATGACATCTAAACATTGTTGCATGGTTTCGCGCGTCATGATTTCCTTTCTATCTGGTCCTGCATCTACATGACAATGTGAACAAACCTGATTGCACATATATCCAACATTGATTTGTAATATTTCAATACTTTTAGGCTTCAGAGGAAACTGATTTGTTTCTTTTATTTTATTTGCAAATGTTGGCAATTCGCCACTTTGAAAGATTCCGTTAGACAGAATTTCCAATTGTCGATTGCTATTTGCAAGTTCGCTTTCTCTTTTTTGTAGGGACTTTGTCGCCATTGATCAATTTTATTTTGTTCCTAAATGTGTAAGCAATTTGTATGCTTTAGGATTTTACATTTGTGATAATCAGATCCTGATTTTCATCAGAATGAGCGATCTGTAACATTTTGCTTTGCAAAATCAACAGTCTGTTCACATCTCTAATTTATTCACTTTGTTCATCATTTGTACACCATGCACTAAAGTTGCACCACTTTTGATAGCGGCTCCAACATGAATGGCTTCCATCATTTCTTCTTTTGTAATCCCGCGTTGTAGACTATCTTTTGTATAGGCATCAATACAGTACGGACATTGCTCTGTGTGTGATACTGCTAAAGCGATTAATGCTTTTTCACGTGGTGTTAATGCGCCTTCTTCAAAGACTTTACCATAATAGTCAAAGAATTTATTACCCAGTTCTTCACTCCATTCTGTTATTGCTCCGAATTTCTTTAAATCTCTTGGGTTGTAGTATGATTTATCCATGTTTTGTGCTTGTTTGTATTTGAGATTTGCTAAAATACGCAAAATCAAACAGTCTACATTCAGACGAGAATTTTTTCAAAACTTTACATGTAAGTAGAAGAAAATAAAAGATATTGAACTTTGTAATAAGTCCTGTATTTAAAAAGTGGAGTTTCATTGAAATAAAAATCCTAAGTACAAGCCTTAGGATTTTCCAAAACTCAATGCTTTCATGTGTTTCACTAATTATGAATGACTACAACCTCTATTCATAAACACATGTATATGTTTTCGAATTTTGAATTGGTAAAATTACTGTCTTCCGTATGTTTCTTCCATAGGTAATACCATAAAATTATACGGGAAAATAACCCTAGTTATGAAGTTTGGGTTGTAGGAATTTAGTGTGTTTTTATTTCCACAGTCCATCTAAAAATAATTCGTATTCTTTTACACAACCAATAAATTGTTTATTGTATAATACAGTACTACTAAGTTGAAATGATTCTAGGCGATTGTTTTTTGTAACAAAAATAAATCCATCTAGTCCGCTACTTTTTTTATGAACGATAAAATCTTTGTAATGAATGAAGCTTCCACTAATTACTGAACTTGGTTGAAAGATATTAGAATCAAAAGGGAATAAGACAATTTTGTTATCATTTCTCCAGCCTACTAAATCATCAGTGCCATTAGCTTTAAAGTCTCCAACATAGAAATCTTGATACAGGTCTGGAGCAGTACTTCCCACGAGTGTTTCACTACCAAAACCTAAAGTAGGACTGTCGTCAAAAGGTAATAGATAGAAATCCCCACTATTAGTTAAACCAATGAGATCATTTGTTCCATTACCTGTCCAATTTCCTGAATAGAATTTTGCATATGTACTTGTGCTAACACTTCCAACAATATCACCATAACTTGAACCGCCAAAAGAAGTTCCGTTAAAAGGCAATAAAATGAATTGTCCAGTATTTGTTAGTCCTATGAGATCATCAGTTCCGTTGTCTGTCCAATTTCCAACATAGAAATCCAGGTACGTAGTTGGGTTTATGTGTGCAACTTGAATAGGACCTCCTTGTCCATAAAAAGTATTGTTGTCGTATGGCAGTAAGATAAAATCCCCACTATGAGTTAAGCCAATAACATCATCAGTTCCGTTTCCTGTCCAGTTTCCAACGTAGAATTTTTTGTATATACTTGGACTGGTATGTGCAACTTTTACTTTTTCATTGTAACAGTTACATTCATTTCCAAATTCATATCGTTGAAATTCATAGGCTTCATTGATCGCTAAAAAGTAATTATCAAGATCTATATTATTTATTGTTTCTCCTGAATAGTTATTATCAGATACACTCATGGAAACCCAATTTTCTTGATTTAGTACTGTGTTTAGTTTTCTTTGTTCTATAGCATATTTTTTGCATTTTTTAGCAAAAGTATTATTGTAAATATCGACACCTATTTGGGGAATTCCTCCAATTCTAATAGCGGCGTCTTCTTCTCTGTCAAATAAAAAAGTATTATTGTGGATGTTAAAGTATTTTCCAGCAACTTCTTCAGTGCCGCCATTTTTTCCATGTACATCAAATCTGTGTGTTCTAGTTGTTCCAATACGACCAGGTTCTCCTATGACATTATAAGAAGCTTCATACGATTGATTTTCTCCACCGCTAGCGGCGATGTCATGTCTGTTATATTCAAAACGATTACATGAAATTAATACATCTGTTTGTTTAATGGCGTCATTATATACTGCAATTCCATAACCTAAACTATACCTTCTATTGTAATGAATATAGTTGCTAATGATTCTATTTTCCTTGGAGTTATAGATTCTTATTCCAGCTAAGAACCAACCTGAAATTTCACAGTTTTCTACTACTAATTTATCATGATCGTTTATGTCAATACCTCTTGTTTCACCAACTGCAGGTAAAACTTCAGTACTATGTCCTATGATTCTAACTCCGCTAAAAGTAACTTCATCAGCTTCTACTTTGAACATTGTTGTATTAGAGGAAAAGCTACTGTAAAGTTTTGCTCCTTCTGAGCCTTTAAGACCTCTATTACTCACAATTTTTATAGATTTATCGATGATGATAGGCATATCACTTTCGACTGGAATAAAATCAGAATTATCATCTAGGTATATTACATTTCCGTTTATAGAATTGGTAATAGCTGTTTTCAATTCGGCAACATTATATACAATAAAATCTGCATCTTCAGTAGTGTAAGTATCATACGAATACGGACAACCTTCAGGAAGGTCTAAACTTTTGATAGATATTTCTTCTGTTTCCGTTTGAGCAGTTTTTGATTCATTTGTTGTTTCATCATTCTGACAAGAAAATAATGAGATGAATACTAGAATTAAGATTGCTTTTTTCATCATTACTTTTTTAATTAATAATCAAGTCTAATATTCGAAAAAAAAAACTTAGATCAAAGAAATGTAAGCTATGATTGTCTAATTGTAGAATGAAATAATAGGTATAGAGGTGTTGGTAATCAGTGAATTGTGATTGTGAATAAGAGTTTGATATACTTTTGACTTATACCAAACTCTTTTAGATTAATATCTTAAGGAACCAATGCAGAAGGAATCGTATTCATATCTGCCAAACGTAAATAGAACATTCCAGTTCCTGACATTCCTAACATAAGTCCTTGATTTTCTTGTTGTCCAATGGTCAATCCGCTAGGATCATTTACACCACTAGGAAATACAACGCCAGTTGCATCGTATTGTGAAATACCAAAATCACCTGCTTTTTGTGCAATTTCTGCATATTCAGGAATGTTTAGTATTTGGTGTCCATATAAGAGTATATCAGCATTTCCAGCCAATCCGTGACATAATGAGAAGTTTGCTTTTGAGTTGATCTGTGTATCTCTGATTACACTTCTTTTTGTAGTTTCTAGCGCAATTTTTGCTTCTTGTAAGAAGTATTCATGCTTTGTCATTTCATACGCTTTTAGGTTTGCAATGGCAATCCCTGGCGCACCATGACACCACATTGTTCCGTAGTTTAATGGTTTTTTACCTGTGTATTCACGTAAGTCTGGCCAGTTTTGCGTTTGGTCATTATACCACTTTTTTTCGTAGTTGAATCCGCCCATAGCTGCATGCCAATATTCTTCACTTTTGGTAGTTGCATATAGTTCCATTAATGCAGAAGCAATTCCTGAAGCTCCATGCGAATATCCTGTTAAAGCATTGGATTTATCGACAGTCATCCAAGCACATGTATCTTCATTTTTGATCATTCTATTTACTAAGAATTCCCCGCATTTTTTGGCGATTTCTAAGCATTCGTCATCTTGTTCAGCATAGTGTAATTTTAGCAATACAGAAATTGATCCGGCTGCGCCCGAAATAATATCTACTTCATGTGCTGTTATTTCTTTGTCTTTTACAGATTTCACATATGCCAATCCTTTAGCAGAAAGTTCATTGTCTCCTAATTTTTTTCCAATGCTCCATAAGGTATATCCAACACCAATTTTACCAGAGTAATACCCGAAATTATTTACTTTATCGCCTTCTAGGTTGAATTGAATTGTGTTTAATGCGCCATGTAGCGTGTGCAATATGATAGGATCTTGCGTTTTGTTGTATAATTCTGTTAGGAATAGCGCAATTCCTGTAAGTCCGCTATATAAATCAATACTACATGCTTTTAAAGCAGTTTCGTATTTGTCGCCAACGACAGTTACTTCATGTCCTGCCCAATTGCACATATCTTTATACCAGATAGCTTCTTTTGCTAAATATTTTCCAATGTTGTGTGCTGTTTTCACATACATATGTATAGCTGTTTTTGGAGTGGTTTCAATATTATTCATAAGTTGGGAACGTTGGCGTTAGTGATGTATGTTTGTTGAGGTGTAAACGATCTAATGTCATTCCTTTTCTGGATAGAAAGTTGATTACATTATTAAGAGTTTCCTTTTTATTTTTTTCTTGCTGAAAAGCATCAACTAATGCTTCTGCAATGGTTGATGATCTGCTCATTCCAAAACTTTGTCCTTTCCCTGGATCTTCCGCGTAACTAACACCTTTATGTATTTGTTTGGTAAACATCGGAATTTCGTCTACAAGATACGGTTCTAAATTTGGAATTACATTTTTTAATATAATTGCTACAATTTGTATGTGATTTTTACTTAGATATAAAACTGCAGAGTCAGATCTAACATATAATTCAGGATGATTTAAACATTTAAATTGAAATGGAATTTTGTATTCATTTAGTGTTGTCGTTATTAAGTTAATTAACGTTGCAGCACCTTCGGGAGTTACATTCCAGTATATTCTTCCCAGTTCTACTTCTTGTGGAAACATTTCATTGCTAAATACATGATAGAATACAGGTTGAATGTTTCTATTTTCTTTTTGACGTGAAATATTAACTTTTGTATTTACTGCAGCTTGTTTTTGTTGTGGATTTACAAATTGATATCCTTTTGGTTGCAACCAACGTAGTTCTCCATTTTTTTGAACGTATGCATTTCCTGTGGAAGCATCTACGTTATAAATATTCCAATGATAATCAAGTCCATTTGTGGAAGTATTTGCTTGCGAAAGTTGCTCCATAAAAGCTTCTCGTTCTCCTTTCGGTGGAATTTTTGATGTGTGATCACCGTTTTTTATACCACAATAGAATTTTGCATAAATTGTATTTGTCAATGCATTTATAAGATTGGAACGTTGTTGTTGTGCATCAACTGTAGAGTTGCTTCCAAACGATTTAAAATCTTCTGCAAATGTTTGATATGGCATTTGATTTTTTACATATTCTTCTTCTCCATGCACTTTGTATGTACTTAGTGAAGTAATTTCAATGGCTTTGGTAATTTCTTTTATTTGCTTTGTGTGTATAGTATCTTTCATCTCCTTAGTCTATTAAATTCCATTGTTTAGCAATTCCTTCTGCATCCCCTAAAATATGATTGCAGAATTGTAATATGCGTACTGAATTTGGATGCAATTGTTTTTGTGCAACATTATTTTCAAAAGCAGTTTGAATCATTCTAATTGACATATATGAAAGTGCTTTGAGTAGTTTGTCTTTTGATTCGGCAGGTGTAAATTCTTGCTTCTCTGCATATGTGTTCCAAAGTAGTTTTACAACTGGAGTAATGGTTTCTATAGATATAAATTCGTTTCCTTGTACTTGCTCATGTTGTTTTATATTTTGATTGTTGAAGCTTAAAACCCAAGCACTAAAATATGATTGAAAAACACCAGCAACATCCCACAAAGGATCACCTAAATCAGCAATTTCCCAATCAACTAATTTTACATCTTCATTATTGGGCATTACAATAAAATTCATCCACTTGATGTCGCCATGAATCAAACTTGTAGTTTCCCACTGAGCTGCTATTTTTTCTATTTTTTTTACTAGGTCTTGGTGTTTGTGAATTTCGGCTATGACCGTGTTTGTAATACCATTTGAATTTGCATTTAACAATTGTCCTGTGTTTAAAATCCAAGGTAATTGCTTACTGAAAAACTGTAATGAACTATTGTCCTTAATTTTTTCTGTGATATCAAAATGAAAAGAAGCTAAAATATGCGCCATTTTAACTGCATGTGATTTTGATAATTTTTTATCTCTATACGTTACTTCATGAACGTTTTTAGTATTGGCAAAATATTCTGTGACTAAGATGTTATGATACGGATCGTATCCATAGTAATCTGGAATATGAGTTGCTGTTTCTTTGTATAAATCTGATTGATGAATTAAATAGTGACTTGTAGCATCTTTCTGCATTAAGTAGCTATTTGTTGAATCTTGCGCAATGAGTTGCTTAACAAATAATCCGTGTGCTTGTTGTTGTTGAATTTTGAAGATAGAATTTCTACTTTGAATTTGTGTAAGCATATAATCTCCTGACATGAATGAAGTAGGTTCTAAAAACCCTTTGTCTAGGAGGTAATGAGTAATATTTTTCTTTGTTAAGCGCATAAAAATAATTTTTAAGTTTTTTGAAAGCTGCCTGTAAATACAGGCAGCTTTTTATAAAAAAATAACTGTATCTAAGTAAGATAAGCTATTATTAACATACTGGCCATGCTCCTGTACAACTACGTGTTGGAATACAATCAGCAACTGGAATACTATGGATTTGTGCTTGCGCATTTCCTCCACCATCGCATCCTACTTGCGTACATACTGTAGCGGCAGTTCCTGCTTGGTGACATCCTTCGTATCCTGTACATCCTAAAAGATGAGTTGGTCCACCACACATACTTGGTTGTGTGCAAAGTGTAGCAGCAGTTCCATGATCTCCACATCCTGGGTATGCAGTATGTCCAAGCGTTTGTGCTTGCGCATCTCCACCACCACACATACTTGGTTGTGTGCAAAGTGTAGCAGCAGTTCCATGCTCTCCACATCCTAGGTATGCAGTATGTCCAAGTGTCTGTGCTTGCGCATCACCTTGTCCACATCCTTCGTAACCTGTAGGTCCTATAATACATCCTGGATATGCAGTTTCTCCAACACAGTGACCTGGTTGTGTGCATCCTTGCGTTCCTGTTGGCCCAACAATTGTGCAACCTTGTGTTCCAGTTGGTCCTACATTTTGTGCATGTGCTCCTGGACATGCTATTAATGTTGGACAAATTTCTGTTGGGAAAATCGTTTGTGCTTGCGCATTTCCATTACCAGGACAAACTGTAGCAGGTGGTGTTCCTGTTGGTGTAAGACATCCTTGGTATCCTGTGCATCCTAATAGATAAGTTGGTTGTGGGCAAACAGTTGCTGGAGGCGTGCCAGTTGGTTGAATACAACCTTGCCATCCTGTAATTCCAACATTTTGTGCTTGTGCATTTCCATCACATGGAGGATTAATTGTTGGGCATGGTGTAATTGCCGTACATCCGATTGTGTGTGGTACACATGCTGGTGGTAATGTAGGAGGTAAAATAGTTTGTGGCTGTGTGCAACCTTGCGTACCAGTTGGTCCAACACAATGACCTGGTTGTGTACAACCTTGTGTTCCAGTTGGTCCAACAATTGTACACCCTGGATATGCAGTTGGCCCAAGCGTTTGTGCTTGTGCGTTTCCGTCATTAGGACAAACAGTAGCAGGTGGTGTTCCTGTTGGAGGAATAGTAATACATGGTGTAATTGCTGTACAACCTACTGTGTTTGGTACACATTTAGGCGGTACCGTTTGTGGAGGAATAGTAACACATGGTGTAATTGCTGTACATCCAATAGTATTTGGTACTACATTTTGCGCCTGTGCTCCAACAGTAGTTGCAATTGTAGTAGTTACTGTTATACATCCAATAGTTGGAGGTAAAATAGTTTGTGGCTGTGTGCAACCTTGTGTCCCTGTTGGTCCAACAATTGTGCAACCTTGCGTACCAGTTGGTCCAACACAATGACCTGGTTGTGTGCAACCTTGTGTTCCAGTTGGTCCAATTAAACAATGTGGAGGCGTCGTACATCCTTGTGTACCAGTTGGCCCCAAAATAGTTTGTGGCTGTGTGCATCCTTGCGTTCCAGTTGGACCAAGACAGTGACCAGGTTGTGTGCAACCTTGTGTTCCTGTGGGTCCAACATTTTGTGCATGTGCGCCACCACCATTACCACAAGTAAGGGTAATAGGAGGTATTCCACATCCGTGAAAAAATGTAAACATAATAATTAAATTTAAAGGTTAATAATATGATCTTTAATTCCTTATAGGTAATAGACTGTAATATTGATCTTATTGAATTATTTATTTCCCGCACTGTCCGCATCCACAAATAGAAGCTTGTGCTCCATGTGGTTGTGTAGCTGTATTTCCTTGTGCGGTATTTGCATATTGTTGATAAATGTCTCCTTGGAAGAATTGTTCTGCATCTTGTTGAGGTTGTGTAGCAGAATTTCCTTGTAAATATGTTGCTGCGTTTTTAACCCAAATGATGGTTCCGCCAATGGCACTATGCGTTTTGGTAATATTTACATCGTGTATGATATCTTCATCTTTTATTATAACTGAAGTTTTTAACAATGTATCTAGGTAAAATGTAATGTTATCTTCCTCAGTACCTTCAGCAACAAAACCATATATCATAATTACATCTTCTATTTTTTCACCATCTATGATTAAGCGTTTAGGAAGTTCATCTAATGCTAATTTTTTTGCCATGATTTTATATTTTTAGTGTAGTTAAGTATCCTAGTTTAGTCTAAGGCATTAATGGCTTCCATTAACTTTTTCCCATCAGGAGATCCTAAACCAGTGCAAGGATTCCAGCCAGAAGCTGCTAGATATAAATTGTTGTTACCTTCTAAAATTTGATGAAATGCTTCTGAATTCATTAAAGCATATAAGTGTTGATTGATGAACCCTAGTCTGTAACCTAAGTTTTGGTTCATACGAGCAATTAGTGCTGCCCAAAGCGGTGTTGCTAAACTTGTACCACCAATCTTAGCCCAATTTCCTTCAAAGAAAATAGCATAACCAGTTGCATCTGCAGCATTTGCAGCAACATCAGGAATACCAGTTCCTCCTGCTTTGTGATAGGGTTCAAATTGCGGGAATTTTTCTAAATATTCTTGAATAGCTTCTACTTGATAGGAAGCTTCTGCTACTCGTTGACTAAAACCGCCACCAGAACCTATTTGTGTCTGACTAGTAGTTTCATTCCAAACAGTTTCAGAGATAATTCTTTCCTCATAAATTTCAAGTCGCGTTCCTCCACAACCTAAAACATATTCAAAATTTACAGGAACATTTACATTCGCATAAGGTTTATTGTTTAGAGCTCCATTGTCACCAGAAGCACCCAAAACCGTAATTCCTTTTAAAGCTGCTTCGTGAAAGACGTTGTTTAATTCTATAATTTCTTGTTGAGAATATCCTAATTCTGATCCTGCCCAACTGATAGAAATAACCGTTAATTTATTTTTCGTATCTGCTAAAGCAACCTTCATTGCATTCAAAATAGTAGTTCCATAGTAGACTACTAACTTTGCTTTTGGCGCTAATGCTCCAAGTACTTGAATGTCGGCAGTTACTTCCACATTATCATTTATTGGAGTTGAAGCTGGCTCACCAACAACTTGAATTTCTGGAACTTCTAAATCATACGTTTCAAAATATGTTTCTAAGTCACTTTGTTCAAATTTTCCACCTAATTCTATAATTCCAATTGTTTGCTTAGTTCCGTCACCTTCAGGAAAGTTATAAACATCAGCAATTTCAATTGCACTATGTCCATGTGCTGGTTCTTGAATTGGAACTGTATGTCCGTCACCAACTCTTTTTTCTTGATTGGTTTTTACAAACCCAGTTTTTTGGGAAGGATTCACAATATCTTCTGCACTTGCACTTTCTTGCTTTTCTTCACCTTCTGCATCTAAATGAATGTCTCCTTGTGAGCTTAAAAATTTTAATGCTTCAATGTTTACAGGGCTTTCTTCATCAGAAATATCATTAGATTTTATTTTGATGGTAATTTCACGCGCCTTTTTATCATAATCTACTTCCCAATTATGTGCTTTGGCGTGTTCAATTATTTCGTCTGCATCGTCTTTGCTAGGAGCGAAGATTTTAGAGTGTGAAGTATTTGATAAGTATTTACGATCTTTAGGATGTTTGTCAATCGCATTATTGATCATTCCTTGTTGTCGTTTCGTAATTTCATTGATTGGTACGTATACTTTAATTTCCAATACGTCTTCGTGTGTAGTGTTGTCTTGAGTAGCTTCCATAAGATGATAAGGTTTATAAGGTTCTCAAAGTTGCAAATTACAGCCCTATTATAGATGCGTGTTTTTACTTGGTTTTGAGATTGAGTATTATCACTTTTATGCCCGTAATAAACACCTAATGATGTTTTAGTGGTGACTTTTTTATTTGATTATCAGTAGTTTAGTTGTTTGTTTTGTAGAATTGTAAAAAAGAAAAGTTCCAACATCTATAATTAGTAAGATGAAGGAACTTGTTAGCTCAAGAAAATTAATTGACAACTCTAAAAGAGCTTGCTTTTAGGCAAATTAATTATGATGTAAATTATTCAAATAGCTTGACGGATTAATTCCAGTATGTTTTTTGAATGTTTTAGAAAATACTTCTGTACTCGTAAACCCAAACTTTTTTGCTAATGCTTTTACAGTATATGTTTTTAGTAAATCATCTTTTTGTAACTCTTTTAAAAGATGTTTTATACGTAAATCATTAATGTACGAGCTGAAATTTTTTTCATAATTAATATTGATGATTTTAGATAAGTATTTTGGGTTTGTTTGAAATTTCTTTGCTAATGAATGTAAAGAAACTGGTTTCAAAAAACCTTTATTGTTCTCAAAGTTAGAAAGCTTGTCCATTATGTTCAAGATAACATCTTCATTGATTTCAAGCTTTGTATTTTTGGGTTCTTCTTTTTTAAAAAAGTATTCAAAGAAGTGACTTAGTTTGTTTAGTAAGCGTGACATTTTACAATAGGTAAAATTTGTATTAATAGTAAAAAATAGTCTCAAAACCGTTTTGGTAGAACGGTCATGAGACTTGGATTAAAAACATAGTGATTATGTATTTTTAGTATATATCAATCGTTATTTGCTGACTGAAAATATATCTTTCAATTGTTTTACAACGCCACCGTTTCCAGCGACTGTAATTTCGCCGATTTTATCTGCGATTTTTTCAACATATTCCATCTCTTTCAACTGATATAGCATTTCGTTTTCCTCCATCAATTTTGCTGTGTTTAACAAACTTCTAGTAGAAGCAGTTTCTTCACGTCGCGTAATGATGTTTGCTTGTGCTTTTTTCTGTGCAATTAAAACTTGATTCATGATATCTTTCATTTCTCCCGTTAAAATCACATCGCGAATACCACAATACAATACCTGTATTCCAAGCGTTTGAACAGTATCTTTGATGTTTTCAAATACTGCATTGGCGATGTTTTCCTTTTGGTCTAACAATTCATCCAATGTGTAGTTTCCAACAAATGCACGTAACTTTAATTGCATAGCAATGTATAGTTGCTTTTCAAAGTCTTTATTGTCTAAAACTGCTTTTTTAATATCTACAACTTTATATTGTGTATAAAAGTTAATTCGGATTGCAGCTTTATCTTTTGTCAGTAATTCTTGACCAGCAATTTCTAATTGCAATTGACGCATATCTACTTTTGAAATTTTGATACTTGTAGCGTTTCGCCAAAAGCGATACATTCCTGATTCTAAAATTCTTTCAAATTTGTCATCAATCAATAAGATTGCTTTTTCGTATTCAAGTATTTCAAATGCTTTTAAATAGTTTGCCAATTTGTAATTACCGAGTAAGTTTTTGTCTTTGATTTCGGTAACTTCAATTTTGCTTAAGTCAATACGTGTAAAAGTTCTTTCTACCAAGCCTTTCCAAAACAAATGTTGTCCTGCTTCTAATACTGCTTTGAAGTTTCCTTTTTGAAACATCAATACAATTTCAGTATCCTTAATGTCAATTACTTCTAGCATATTTGCTAATGTTTCATCTTGCAATAAAATTTCACTAGCAATTTGAGCATGAAATTTTTCAGTAAGATTGTACACGGTTACATGTTGACTATATTTTAGCCAATACGTTCCTGCAGTAATTACTTTTTGATAGTTTCCGTTTTTGAAAACCAAACCTACCATTCCTGTGTTAATTCGTACTCGTTTCATTTCTCTATTATTAATAAGTGCCATTACTGGCGATTTATACATTTTTTTAGTAAAAACGATTCGTATCAATCATTCATCCTTTACGGAAATATTGATGTCTACAGGTTTTCGATAGTTCTTTTTTGAGAATGGAATCGCGCTAAGCAAAACACTTTTATTGTATTTTTTTTAGTTTGATTTGATTGTCAAGAAATCCTAGTTTCTATCTGTACACATTCAATATGTCAAAGTAGTTTCAAAATTGCTGTTCGTTTTAGTAAAACTTCAGCAGATTGATACGTCATCGTTTTCGTCAATTTTAACAGCGTGACAGGCTGGTGATTTTTTTAGAAGAAACCTAACTTCAATCTACATTAACAGTGTAGTACTCTACCAATTGAGTTACAATAGCCAACCTTTCGGAGCTACTGACCGGACTCGAACCGGCAACATCCAAAAAACATTGTTCTAACCGCTGAACTATCTCTTGCGAGAATGGGATTCGAACCCATGACCCATGTTCCCCTTATGGAAGATTATTATTTGGCTAATAACCCGAAGCCTTCAAATCGAGTTGGATATAAAAACATGATGCATCGCTGCAACGTTTTATACAATCGTGCTATACAGAAACACGCAACAAGACTCGCTTGATATTTTAATAGTACCTCTTACCAGATTCGAACTGGTACTTTCGTTAATACGAACAGATTGGCTATAAATGCGCTTCCCTACTTTAAATTTTGTTTGTTTCGGTGCTTCTGCAAATTCTATTCATTAGTAAGCGTATCACTAACGACATCTTCCAATCACTCCGTGGTTACGTCTAATCTTTTACCACAGGACTTCCTTTTATGCTAAAGAGGCTTTTTCCTCGCTACAACCCACGTATAGCGAGGATGACTAACTAAACAGTATATTGATTAGCAACTGTTTTTCTTTCTGGAACAAATATTTTACATTACTGCGCATTCATTTTGCGTAGTTAAAATTTATTTTTTCTGATACTATATTTTGAACATTAAGAGGCTTAGGTCATAATATGTTACCAGTGATTTACTAATTATAGAATGGCAAGTGTTGCACTTGCATCTTTGAGATATACACTCACTATTTTAAAATTTAAACTACATTCTTTTTGTGGAATAAATAGGATTCGAACCTATATTTCTGGGACTTCAATCCAGCGCATTGACCAACTTTGCTACTATTCCTTTTTGGGTGACTTCGGGATTCGAACCCTGTTCTTCTCATTCACAGTGAGGCGTTTTACCAAATAAACTAAAGTCACCATTTTGTAGTGATAGAAAGACTTGAACTTTCATCTGCCAACTTATCAGATTGACGCTTTACCAATTAAGCTATATCACTATTTTTAGTGGCGATAGAAAGATTTGAACTTTCAACTTCTGGCTTATGAGACCAGTGCTTTACCAGTTAAGCTATATCGCTATAGTAGATCTGAGAGGAATCGAACCTCTTCTCCGAGAATCAAATGCTATGCATTCACGAATTCCTAATTAATGGAATATGAACGCATGAGCTAAAATCTCGTGTGCTAGCCGTTACACAACAGATCAATATGTAAGTTTAATAGGATTCGAACCTATACTCTTAGCTTCGTAGGCTAATGTACTATCCGTTACACCATAAACTTGTTGCACTCTTTTCAAGATTGCATTTGTACAGGAAGAGAGATTCGAACTCTCAAAAGACTGTTTCTAAGACAGCCGCGTATGCCGGTTCCGCCATTCCTGTTTAGTACTCCGTAAGGGAATCGAACCCTTGTTATCTGCTCGAAAGGCAGGTGTCCTAGCCGTTAGACGAACGGAGCATTTTAATTATTTCGTCTGAGAATCAGGACTCACAAAGTGTTCCTGCAATATCTCATTGCAAATCAAATTCAAGTACACTTGTTTTGATTCTTTCGTCTGAGAAGCAGGATTCGAACCTACATCCTCTCGCGTCCAAGGCGAGTAAACAGCCAATTGTTCTATTCTCAGTTTGCAGTACCGACGGGATTCGAACCCGCAACTTCTCGAGAGACAGTCGAGCACTCTAGCCATTGAGTCACGATACTATATTTGTGGAAGTAGTAGGATTAGCTCACTACTTTTCCATTTGATAAATTGGTGTTCGTGAATGCTAGCATTTCGAACCTACACGCTTTAAAAGACCTGATTTACAGTCAGGCGAGCCACCAATTACTCAATACTTCCATATTAGAGACAAGGACGAGAGTCGAACTCGTAAAAAACAGTTTTGCAGACTGTTGCTTTCACCATTCAGCCACCTTGTCATTGCGATATTGGAAGGATTTGAACCTTCAACCTAGAAGTTAACAGCTTCTTGCTCTGCCATTGAGCTACAATATCATTTTGTGGAGATACGGAGACTTGCACTCCGTGCTGCGGGATGCAAACCCACTATTTTCGCTTGGTAAACTATATCCCCAAAATTTTGATCTGTTGTGGAAGAAGTGGGAGTCGAACCCACACGAGTCATTAACTCCGAACGGTTTTAATTCCGCACTCTATTTCCAGTTTTGTCTCATTGAATTCGCAAGCTTATTTTAAGACCGTGGCCACCGCCAATTGCTCTTCCAAAATATAAACCACAAAAAAAGCATCTCTTTTTTCGGGAGATGCTTTTATAAAGTTCATATATAGTTACTGTCAGCGTAACATACCTTTATAATTCTCCCGTTTGTGTATATACATACTATCTCCTGTCAGTTCTTGTAAAAACTGTTCCCAATTCTTCGGCGAACGAAGGCAAATGGCTAAATCGGATATGTGATGTATAGTAAATTTCATGATGTCTCTTTTTGTTTTCGACGTTGCAAATATGAAAATCATTTTTTGATTACACAAGTTTTTTTGAATTTATTTAACTGATAATCAGTTGGTTATGTTTTATTTTATGCATAAGAATTCCTGTCCGTTTTTTAACGGATACTAAACTTTTTAGCAACTGGCTGTCTCTCAATTGTTTTTCGTTTCAATCTTTTATTTTTCTATTTGGTTATGCTTTGAACATTTTTTAATTTTTTTTCATAAAAAAAGCGTCTAATTTCTTAGACGCTTGTTGTTTTTATAGTTTTTGTGTTATTTCATAGTATGTTTCACTGATAAAAATCTACATAAAGCGTCCCGTTTCGCAAAAATGGTTCAACCATTCCGCGATTTCTGTCCTGACTTTTCAGGCAAATAGAGGCTATATGTATATAATATCTTGTCATTAGTGCGGCAAATATGTGATTTTTATACGATTACTTCCAAATTAGAAGGATTATTTATACTGAATCTAGTTTGTTTTTATATTAAAAATAAGCAACGATAGGTGAGATTCGAACCCACAACTTCCTGCGTGACGGGCAGACACTCTTCCAATTGAGCTACTACCGTTGCCGTTTTTACAAAGACTGAGCGAGACTTGAACTCGCACCTCCAGAGATGATGCCAGATATTCTTCCAATTAAACTATCAATCTTTGTGTATCAAAATTTCTTATTATATTATTTTAAAAGAGCAACAGACGGGATTCGAACCCGCGACCTCCATCGTGTAGTGATAGTGTTCTTCCAACTGAACTACTGCTGCATCTTTTGTCTTTTTCACCAATCTACAACAGTATAGTTTTTCAGTAACTGCCCTGTAAATATAGCATTGTTTTTTTCATTTTCATAAATAGGATGTACGATTCTTGCTGCGCCATCTACAGGATCAAGCGGTGGAATGTATCCTTTTTCAAATTGTTTTTTACGTAATGTTTCTCTTGCACCAGTAGAAATCCAACCAACATCAACTGCATTCATATAAATGCTATCTTTTTCAAAAGTCATTGCTGAAGTTCGCGTCATCATATTTAATGCTGCTTTGGTCATATTTGTATGTGGATGAAACATGGTTTTGTTGTTGTAGCTAAATTGCCCTTCCGAAGAAGTTACATTGATAATATGTTTTTTCTCAAATGTTGAATTCTTCAATAATGGTAATAATTCTTTAATTAAGAAATATGGAGAAATCTGATTGATTAAGTTTACTTCAATTAATTCCTGCATAGAGATTTCTTCCAAGGTAGCATTCCAACTATTTTTAGTTCTATTATCTATAGGTTGCCCAAATCGATTGAGTTCTAAATAACTTTTTTCTACATGATTTTCTAGGAGTTTTACATTTGCTACAGGCGTTTCATTCGCAATAAAGTTTTGTTGACCAGAAAAACCAACAGCCAATTGCTGTTCTTTTGTAATTAATGGTGTGTAATATTGATCTGTATATTTTATGGTTTGCGCTGCATTATTGATTAGAATATCGAGCGTTTCGTGGTTGTTTTTATAGTAACTGATGAAGTTTTCAACCGATTTCAGATTTCGTAAGTCTAATCCATAAACTACTAAATTACTTTTCCAGTATTCATAATCTTTTTCTTGTCGAAATTGATCCAAAGCACTTCCTGGAAAGCGAGTTGTTACTGTTACATGTGCGTTGGAACGTAACATTTTCAACGCAGTTGCATACCCAATTTTTACGCGTCCACCAGTTAAGATTACGTTTCTACCTGATAATTCAAGATTTTTGAATCGATTTTCATAGTTCATTTCCGCGCAAGACGGACATAAACGATTGTAGAATGAATGTGCAAATGAATAGGAAATACTACAACAATAACAATTTTTTGGAACATTCAACTTTGTGAATGATTGCGGAGTTTCTGTTTCGGCTGTTTGATAAACCGTTGTGTTTTTTAATGCTTTTTTTGAAATTTCACTGTTTAGAATTGTTTCTAAATCTGCTATTTTTTTAGCGGAATAGCTTTCTTTCCGATTTGATTTTTTCGCTTTTTTATGAATTTTCGTAATGAGTGTTCCAAACTGTTGATTGTCTGGATTCTCTAATGGATTTTCTTTCAGCGCATGCAAAACCTTTAGGCACGTTTCCCATTCTTGTTGTGAAAAATTATATGTCTGATCATTTTCTGTCATAATCATAGCTTTCAAAAGGTTCTAAAAATCCAATAAGTTCATTTGTGTCTTTTCTCCAACGAATTCCGTGACCACTTGCAATGCGAACTTCATATACCAATTCGTGTTTGTAATGTGTAAATACATTCCACCAGGTTTTATGCTTCAGCATATGTTTTATGAGTTTTTGCACGTTTTCTTCTTTTTCTTGATTGTTTCCTTTGATGGTTCCCCAAAAATTATCCGAAGAACGTTGCGCATGTTTTTCCCAAGCACGAACAGCTTTTGAAATTTGATTATTATGTGCTTCAAAACTGCGTTTTAACAATTCTTTTCGCAAACTAGGAATTGCTTGTTCATTTTGAATACTCGCTGAGGTTAATCGTTGGCCAGCTAAAATTAGCGTATATGCGAAAGGCGTTTGCTCCAATGCAGTAGCAAACGCCTTTCGCGTAATTACATTCCATTCAAAATTATATTTTTTGAGGATATGGAATTGTGTTTTGAAGATAGAAAATACTTCCTGAATATCGGGAATGATTTCTTCTTCAAAATGTGGTTTTCCATGAATTTTAGTAAAATCATTTCGATATAATGCATAGACATTTCGCGCAAGCAATGATAGATGTTCGTTTTGTAAAAACCCATCATATTGCTCTTTCCATTCATCCGAAAGGAAACTTTTACAGGAATATGCAATGTCTAGTAAAGCGTTCATGCGTTTTTAACTTATGTTCAATTTAAATTTAGAGTATTCAATGACTTATATGTTTCGTATTTCATTTATGGTTTTCAATTTTCTTTTTCTTTGTTCGCCCAAAGAAAAGAAACAAAAGAAAAGGCGCCTTTTCCAGAGGTATTTTTAGCTGAAAAAGCTAAAACCACAAATGTTTTTCTAAATTTTCTCCAAGGCTTCAAAAATTTTTAACGAAAAACATTTGTTATACTTCGGAAAAAGAAACTTCGCGCTCTAATTTACATGAAACTTATATTTTGTTATAAAATTCAGTTCTAATATCAATTAGTAATTCGTTGATTATTTCCAAATTAGGGCGTTCTGGTAAATTTGAATTTGCGTATAATGTTTCTAATTCCACTTTCAATTCCGCAGCCCAAGTTACTAATTCATCATATTCAAATTTTCCATGTTTTATGTCTAACAAGAATTCACGATCTAGACGTTTTACATGAATTGTATTTTCCGTAGCAATTTCTTTTGCCATGCGTAATAATCGGAACGTATGCATCATGTTTTTAGAATCGTAATTTTTTCCATGTGAAATGGTTGTTTTGTAACGTTCGTCATTTCGTTTTTCAACCCAATTCCAGTATTCCTTGTATTTTTTACAATATGAAGAATAACTGTCTTTATTAAAAAATAATAGTCCAATTGATTTTTCCCCTTTCGGGATAGAACTCAGTGACAATTCATTTGCATTTTTCCTTTTCATAATTCCTCTATAGGGAATATTTTCATTGTGGTATAGATTGTGACAATCTTTTAAATGTGGAATATTCGTGACTCCACAATGTTCTTGTTTTATGTTTTTTTCTGTTAGAAAAGTTTGCAAAGGAATCGAAGTTCCATTTTCATACATAAAACAAAAATCCAATACAGATTTTCGTTCTTTTTCCATTGGATTGACAATTTTCTTTTCGAGTCCACGCGCTTTTTTAATTTGTGTAAACGCATAATTAGCAAAAGATTTTTCACATTGTTTGGATAGAAAGATGTCTAATTTAATTTTATCAAATAGCGGATCTTTTTGTAAGATACAGTCTTCAGAAACATTCAGTAATTCTAAAATATTTGGATTGTTTTTTGAACACAATGAAATGAACTTTTGCAATTCATAATACACAGTGTCATTCGTTTCATCATTGATCTGGTCAATGTAATCAAGTGAATAATATATAGATTTCGGCAATACAAAAACACCTCGAATATCTGTGTCGGAAGTCGGCGTATCTAATCCGTACGCTCGACTTCCGCTAATACATTCAAATATAATATGCCCAGATTTTTTGAGTTCTTGGAGTGTCATGCTATTGTTTTTGTAAATAGTTTATTAAAATCATCTGGATTTGCTTTTACATTTTTCAAATCTTTTCGAACTTCATTATTCTCTGCAACGATTTTCTTTACTAAATTGATTAAACGGATATCTACAGGTTCGTCACTTTTTTCAATGTGCTTGCTTTTTAACAGAATTAATTCATCCAAAAGTTTACAGGAATCTTCATCAAGTAATGAATACATTTCTCGGAATGCTACTGGCGGAATGCTTCCGTTTTTATAGATCCAATTGGCGCATAAAGCTGTTCGAATTGCATAGAAATAACTTTTCAAGGTCATTTCTTCAGAACCTAAAGTCTCTTCAAAATTTTTATTCATACTATGATAATGAAAAAATCCAGAAACAGGATTGAAATTGTCTACGGCAACCGTTTTCATTTCTTCCAAGAAAGTTCCAGAACTTCGATATACAATAGGCGAGAAGAGCCAACCCAATAATGAGGCATTCGATTTTGAAAGCAATTTTAATGCTTTTCGAATGTCCCAACCTGAACCGTCTAATTCATCTTCAGTCATGAACTGAATCGTATCTTTATGCTTCCATAAACTTAAATACCATTCTGTATTGTGTTTGTATACAAAACGGATATCATAATCAGAATCGGGAGAAGCAAAGCCCCAAGCTCTGCTTCCTGATTCTACTGCGAATAAGATTTCGATATTTCTATCGCGTTCTATTTCGTTCAATTTTTCTAGTATTCGTGTTTTCATCACTGTATAATTTCTTTCGATACCCAAAGATGAATTGTTACTACGTAATTATTTTGCGTAGTTATTATTGTTTAAACACCAATGTAATATTTTGGCAATATTTCGCGCATCATCAATTCCTCTGTGATGTGTTCCATCAAGTGGAATGTCTAGAATTCTCAAAGCACCTTTCATACCTACTTTTTTACGCATTCCTTTTACTTCTGAAAAGGTTGTTTTTACATTAATATGATTTGTGCCCATAGGGTATTCTACATTTCTTAAGCGACATTGCCTTTTTAGCATGTTGAGATCATATTGACCGTAACTTGCCCACGTATAGTGTTTTGGATCGTATTCTTTGCGCAGTTTTGTACAAGCTTCCTCAAAGGAAATTCCTTCTGAATCGAGTAATTCTTGTGTTATTGTTGTTAATTCTGTGCAAAATTCACTGATTTCTGAACGTTCATTTTTGACAAGAATGCCTTCGTTTTGCGTAATATTTCCAGTTTCTGTGTCTAAGACACAAATTCCGATTTCTATGATTTCATTGACTTGTCCGTCAGGAATTTTTCCATTCCAGCAAGTTGCTTCTAAGTCAACGATGATTATATTTTTTGTATGATTCATTTTTTTAATTTATTTAATTGTTCGTTTTCTTTGATTGTCCAAAGAAAAAAACCAAAAGAAAGGGCACTTTTATGAGGAATTTTTAGTTCTTTTTTGAAAGAACTAAAACCGTAATAGAAATGCTAATTTTTCTCCACGGCTTCAAAAAATTTTAACGCAGATCTATTACTATTCTGCATAAAAGATTTTCTCACTGTTGTTTAATTAATGTTGTCACTTTCCACTACATTTTTTTGTGGAACTTTTTCATCTACAATGTGTCGTACCATATTGCACCAAGAAGTTGCATTGTCTAAAATCCAAGCATCCGAACTGATAGCAATATTTCCACTTTCTGCAATGAATTTGTCAGGATTATTGTCTAATAAAACTTCCCAATTGTAATTCTTCGTTTCTGCAATTTCACGTAACATCGTTTTTAATCGACCACTGTTTGAAACAGGTTTGTCAAATATCCATATTGCCTTTTTTACGTTGTTTTTTTGTAAAAAGTCTGCAATTAATTCAATGGCTTTGCCTGTTTGTTTTACTTTTTTGTAGGTTCCGTGCACGCTTGATAAATCGCGAAAGCAACCATCTAAACCTTTGAAAAGAAAAGCTCCTGATAAAGCACTTTCTAACATGATTAGTACATTAAAACCATCTAGCATTACTTCTTTGTTTGCTAGTTGATTTGGTTGTAAACAATTTGCAGCACGCTTGATGAGTTTGTCTGAAGCTTCACTCATTCCTTGTACAGCACGTTGTTGACGATTGTTGAGTTTGTAACGATTACCAACCAATTGCAACGATGATTTTTCAGAGAATCCTCTACTCAATAAATACGATTGATCTTTTATGGCTTCTCGCATTTTTGATTGCATTTTTGGATCGCCAAACAATCGATCATCACTTCCTTCTTTTCCTCTACTTCGCGTTGCCATGATGAGTTATTTTTCCTTTTTGACCTTCAAAAACATTAGCCCGGAAGATATTAAAAGTCCTATTCCAATTAAAAGTGTAAAAGCACCATAATATCTGGTGTTGTTTTCATTGCTTAGAATTACAATGCTATATGTAGTGAGTATAATTCCAATTATTAATGTTGGAAGCAGTTTTTTCTTCATTATTTTTATAGAAGTTTTTCCCGATACTTTCATTATTTCTTCAATTTCAGTATCAGTAAAACCATTTTCTTTCAATAAGCGTTTTATCTTTGACTTGGATTCTAAGTTGGCAAGTTCATGGATAGCTTGATTAATTATTTCTTCTCTTTGCTTATTTTTGAGTGATTCTTTGTGTTTAATAATTCCCAAAGAAGTCTGTAAAAACTCTATCCACTGTTGTTTTTTCTGAGAAATATTATATTGCTCTACAATTGCTCGTGCACATTTTTTAATATTAAAATATACATCTTCTTCCGTAGCCTTTACCAAATCGTCTTTTATGTATGACAGTCCTTCATTAAACCTATAAAAATCATATACAATTTGATATAGATTTTTACTATTAATATATACTTGCCCTAAGTTTACTGAATGCTGAAAAGCAATTTTTTTGTCTGTTGTTTCAACAATATTTATACAATCTTGATAAATTTTAAGACTGATCAATTCTTCTTTCGTTGTATAGTTTGATATGACTTCAATTATCTGCTTTTTGTAATCATGAGAATCATAATCTACTTGTGTTAAATCATGTAATAATGAACCTGAATCTGGTTTGTATACATCATTTAATACTTGTATGTCTTTTTTAAAGTCTGTTTTAGAGATTTTATCAAAGAGTAGCTGATATACTTTCTTTTTTAGATCTTTTTGATTCATTATAGTATGATTTTATTTTTCCACAACTTTATACTTCTTGGGATATTTCTTTTTTTAACTTCCGAATTGACAGCTTTATTTGCTTATAAAAACTATATGGATTGTCATTCCTTTTTACTAATTGCTTGAAAGCTTTGTTAAGGTCTTTATGGATTAAGTTTTTGCCGTCAACTTTCACTAAAGTAGGAAATGATGTTGGTATACAATCTTTACTTAAATAATTGCTAAAGTCATTTTTCGCCTTACCATCAGTTATTTTAATACATGAAATGGGTTTATCATGTTTTTTAAAATAATTGTCAAAGTCAAACTTATTATGATCTGTATACAGTAAAAATATGTTACCATCATTGATTTTTATTTCTTCGTTTAATGTGAGTTCTTTGAACATGTCTTTATATAACGATATAATTATATAAAATGGACCTACAATTACACAAATTAATATACCTAATGGCACTATAAATATAGTAAAACCAATGATGTTACATATTTTCTTTATTAATTTCATTTCCTATTCTTCTTTCTACGTTTCCAAGGTGCGTTTTTACCAACATCACCAGCCATAATACAACCGTATGGCATTACTTCATCAATAACTTCACCTAAACCAAATTCTGTCATCTGGTTACGAACTGTTTCTGCATTTTTATAAGCAGAAGGTAATTCGGTAATATCAATTTCATTTGAAAAGAAACGTGCATCAATTCCTTTTGTTTCTTCATTAAAAATTTCTTGAATCGTTCCGCTTTTACTTTTTCTATGTTGCGTTCTACTTACATTTCTTCCGGCTCCATGTGGCGCAAAACCTAAGTTTGATTCAGTCGTTTTTCCTTCAACAATTAATACAGGTTCGGACATGTTTAATGGAATTAATCTTGGTCCCGTAATATCTGGCATAAACTTTTTATCCAACGGCGTTGCACCTTTTGCATGGTAGAATAAATCTCCATCTTTGAATACGAAGTTATGTTCGTTCCAGTATCTGTTTTCTTTTTCAATTCCTAACTTTTCTAAGGTTGCATCATGAAGTACTTCGTGGTTTTTCTTTGTCCACTTACGTACAATCTGTAAAGCTTCCCAATAGTTTTTTCCTTCTTCTGTATCATATGGAATCCAAGCGTTATTCTTTAACGTTTGTGGTGATAATTCTTTTCTGAATTGTTCTGCTACTTTCATTCCTTTTTTATACAAGTTTGCACCAAAACCTCTACTTCCGTGATGCGTAACCATCATCGTATTTCCAGTTTTTTTAGATGTTCCAATAAATAAGAAATGATTTCCATCACCTTGTGTTCCTAAATGCGAACGTGCTGCTGAGATACATTTTTGATCATTTAAAAAATAATTCGCTTCAATTTCGGCTAATAAATCCATTGGAAATCTAAATTGTGAATCTCTATCTCTTCCGCCAGGACCAAAATGTGTAATGCTATGCGCAGCATCTAAAACGTCTTTAGGATTTGCATCTCCAAAATCTGTCAACATTACGGAACAACAAATATCAGCACTATGCATTCCTGGATGAATGGCATTTTTTGCAACCGCAACTCCACCAACTGGAATGACACCATTTTGACCTGTAGGACAAGCATCAGGCATAATAGCTCCATTGACCAAAGTTGGTGTTTTCATTAAAGTATTCATCGTTTTAATAACCGATTCAACATTGCCTTCTTCAACTTCATTTTCTGCTTTTATATTAATTGCAAATGCAACTGGATTTTCATGTAATTCTATTTCAGGATCAGATTTGAACTGTTCCAAATACGTAAGCATTTCATCACGTTGCAATTGGTTATCATTGATGTATACAATTGCTTCTTTAAACCATTTTTTAGGTTTAAAACCTAAATCGATTAATGTGTTTCCGTTAATTTGAATTTGTTCTTTCATGACTTCTCTATTTTTTTTAATCTAACTCCGTTGACTTCAATATTCAACGGAGTATTTCTACTTTGTCATTTACAAATGACGTATTTATGATTCCGGTACAAATGTGTTACACTACTACGCAATTATTTTGCGCAGTAAAATTGTGTTCACTAATTCATATGGTCAGTTCGCTCATTATAAGTTACATAATGCATTTTGAATGTTTAGTTTAGCTCAAAAATTAAATATCATGAGAACTACAAGTTTTATTTTTTTAGCAATGGTCTTTATTTGTAATATGATAGCACAAGAATCAGATACTTCAAAAGATGAATTAGAACGGATAGATGTTTTTACACAAGAGTTTAATAATTCTTCTGATAGTAAACCTCTGGTCAGTTTTGATGATTTTAAAGAATTGGTTGGTAAAGTAGAAAAGCATCGAGAAGAACGCATGGTCGATTTAGAAACTTTTGTCAAAATGAACCAAGAAGAAGATGTTATTATCCTAGATGCAAGAGCTGAAGACCTTTATAAAAGGAGTCATATAAAAGGCGCTGTTAATTTGCCTTTTACAAAATTTACGCAGCAGAATTTGATGCGTTTGATACCTAATCCAGAAACTAGAATTTTGATTTATTGTAACAATAATATTCAAAATGATCCTATTCATTTTGCATCAAAAATTGCATTGCCAAAGAATAATCAACCACTAATGTTAGCTTTGAATATTCCAACGTATATAAACTTATACGGTTATGGTTATAAAAATGTATACGAATTAAATGATGTAATTGATATCATGAAATCAAGAGTTGATGCTTCTTATATTCAGTTTGAAGGAACTAGTTTTTCCGAAAAGTAGTAGTTGAAGAATGTCTATGACATTGGTAATATCTCTATTACTTTACCATATACATTTTTTGTCCATCCGTTAATTCTACCGCGATTGTTTCCAATCTGCAATCCTCGTTTTTCGTTTTTTCCTTTCACTAAATGTGTAAATACATTTCCGCGAACTTTACAAAAAACGATATCACCAACTTCACAATCTTCCCAAGAAATGGGTTGCAACTTTACAGGTTGCTTCGATTTTAAAAGTGGCAACATAGAATTACCAGGTTCTTTTGAAATGATGGTTTCTCCATCCAATAGTTTTTGAATTTTCCAATTCATAGTTTTTAGTTTTTAAAAGTTATATGTGCCATTATTGTCACACATATCTTTCTTAAAACTGTTTCAAAAGTATTTTCAATGAACTTTTACAAAAGAAGAAAAGAAGTGCGCAATCTTTTTACGTAGTGATGTTTTTTCTTTTGTAATTGGTTTTTGCATTTTTATAGGTTGAACTTCTTCTTTTTCAGAAGTTATTTTTGGTTCTTCAAAAACAATTGCTTCCTTTTGTTTGAAAGAAGTACAACTTTGTAACTTGCTTAATGTTTTTTCTGCAAAAGATTGAATTTTCAAGTGATATATATCTTCTTTTTCATAGCCGTAACCAGAAAATATTAATCCAAGTCTTTCATTCAAGTCATAAAAGTCCCAAAGCACTATAGAGTCTTGATCATAATCATAGTCAATCATAACTTTTTTTAAAATATTGTAATACTCTTCTAGACTAGTTTTTTGAGTGATTTCAACACAGCATTGTTCTACAGTTAATACTTTCTTGAAATCCTCGCTATATTCTAAACAAACTTCATTTTGGAGATGAAACAAACTATTTTCTAATCTATAATTTAAGGTCATTATTTTATAGAAAAAATGGTTGCTTTCTAAGTTCCTCAAGATGTTTTCATTCGTATAAAGAAATTGCTCAAACTCAGGGATGGTTATTTTTCCTAGTATGGTATTATATATTTTTAATTGTAATGTTTCCATGATATTATCTTTGAAGCAAATATGTTAACATTGTACGCAATAGTTATGCGTAGTTTAAAATTAAAACAAAAAAATTAGCCATTCGGCTAATCAAAATTAAAAATTTGTAAAATTCATCTTATTGATTATTTAAACACCAATGTAAGATTTTTGCGGTGTTATTGGCATCATCAACTCCTCGGTGATGTTTTCCTTCTAAAGGAATTCGAAGTTGTTTTAATGCACGTGCCATTCCAATTCCACGTTGCATTCGATTGCAACGTCTAAACTCTTCTTTGACATTGATATGCTGATCTCCAAAAGGATAATCTACATATTTCTGTTTGCATTGTTCGATTACTTTGTTGCGATCATAAGCACCATAACTGGCCCATGTGTACGCAGACGAATCATACTCGTCAAAGAGTATATCAATTGCATTTTCAAACGAAACGCCTTCTTGCGCAACCATTTCAGGTGTAATTGATGTGAGTTCTGTGCAAAATCGACTGATTTCGGAATGTTCAGGAATTACTAGAATTCCTCGTCGATTGGAAATTTCCCCGGAAGGAACATCCAATTCGCAAATACCAATTTCGATAATCTCGCTATGATTTCGTTGGTATTCACCATCTTGTTCCCAGCATGTAGCTTCTAAGTCTACCACTAGGATTTTGTTTGTTGTTTTCATCTTTTTAATGATTTTAATTTAATGAAACTCACTTTTTGAAAAGTCTAAAGACGCATTCAAAATTGTAAGTTGAATTAATCTCGTTGAAGAACGAGACCTAATGTTTAATGTTGACAGATGAAAGCCGACGCA
Organism: Kordia sp. E; assembly: GCF_056033805.1. Taxonomy (NCBI): domain Bacteria; kingdom Pseudomonadati; phylum Bacteroidota; class Flavobacteriia; order Flavobacteriales; family Flavobacteriaceae; genus Kordia; species Kordia sp. E. Next base: position 246,203 of record NZ_JBRASR010000002.1, on the reverse strand, counting down.
CAACTACTATGTAAAGAACTTGTGCAAAGAATGTTATTTAACTACGCAATCTTTTTACGCACTTCATATTTTTTTTCTATTTTCACACCAAATAAAAGAAACATGGCAATTAATAAAAACGCATTGATTCGTTATAAAACAATTGATAAGTGTTTGCAAAACCGTTATCGTCAATGGACGTTGAACGATTTGATTGAAGCGTGTTCTGATACTTTACATGAATATGAAGGTCGCGAAGTGAATGTGAGTAGAAGAACAGTGCAGTTAGATATTCAAATGATGCGAAGTGATAAGTTGGGTTATAATGCGCCGATTGTTGTGTATGATCGTAAGTTTTATAAATACGAAGATGAAGACTATTCTATTACAGATATTCCGCTGACGGAAAATGACATGAATGTATTATCTGAAACTGTAGAAATGTTGAAACAGTTTAAAGATTTTTCGCTGTTTTCAGAATTAGGCGGCATTATTCAGCGATTGGAAGACAAAGTATATACAGAAAAAACACATCAAGCTTCAATTATTCATTTAGACAAAAATGAAAACTTAAAAGGTTTGGAGCATCTGGATTTATTGTATCAAGCTATTCTGAAAAAAATAGTATTGCGGCTAACGTATCAATCATTTAAAGCGCGACATGCTTCTGAAATTATTTTCCATCCATTTATCTTGAAAGAATTTAACAATCGATGGTTTTTGGTTGGTGTTACAGGAAATAAGTCACAGATTTCCACTTTTGCATTGGATAGAATTATCAAAGTAGATTATGATTTGGACATTCCGTATAGAAATGAAAACTTCAATGGAGATACATATTATAAAAATACAGTTGGAGTGACAGTTTTGGATGAAAAACACATTCAGGAAATCATCTTAAAGATAGATAAAAGTAATGCACCTTATGTGATTACAAAACCATTTCATACAACACAAGAAATTTTAGAAAAAGACCGAGATGGTAGTGTAACTATAAAACTTCAAGTGCATATTAATTTTGAATTGGAACGTTTAATTCTTGGTTTTGGTGATGCTATTGAAGTAATGCAACCGCGATTATTGCGCAAGCGAATTCGTAAAAAATTAGAAGCTGCGGTCAGTAAATATAATAATTGATTAAATTTAAGAATGATGAGAAACCTTATATGCGATATCATTCAATCAAATCTTCTTATGAAATTGAGATACATTTTTGCATTTTTTTTGTTGAATCTTCAATTTGTATGTTCACAATCGACAGCCATAACTATTGATGGTATTTTTGATGATTGGAATTCAAGTTTAACTACATATGTAGATACGAACGAAACAATTACTGGAATAGATTTGTTAGAGATTCAAATAACAAATGATGATGAGTTTTTGTTTATCAAAATTAAAGCAGATCAAGAGTTTGATTTAACAGACGATACCATTCTGCACGAATTAGGACTTTTTATTGATACTGATAATGATACCAATACAGGGTTTGATATTCAACAAGGATACGGTTCTGAACTTGGATTGCTATTTACACGATTATATGCACATTATAATGTAACGCCATATTCACAAGTTAGTCTTTCAGACTTAAAATTAAGAGCTGCACCAACTGTAACTTCCAGTGAATTTGAAATTGCAATTGGTCGTCATGTACTTCCAGATGGAAGTAATCCGTTGTTTCCATCATCAACCATTAAAATCTTAATAAAAAACGATAGTAATTTTGATAGAGTTCCCAATATAGGAAATGTATTTACCTATACATTTGATGAAACGCCAGTTTCTGTATATACGCCGATTGATATTAATAAAAGTGTTGCTGAACAAATACGAATTGTTGCGTATAATACCTTGTTGGATGGCTTATTAGATGTAAATCGTTTGGATGATTTTGAGCGAATTATAAAGTCGTTAAATCCTGATATTATAGGTTTTATTGAAAGCGCCGGAACTTCGGAAACGTATGTGAAAGGACTTTTTGATACGTGGCTTCCTTTAGGAACAGTTGATGGTTGGTATGTGAGGAAACATGGTGGAGAAGTCACAGTTTCTCGATGGGAAATTACACAGCAATGGGATCATTTAACGCGCCAGTTTCCTGTATTGATAGATCTCCCTGATACTTTATATCATACAGATTTATTATTTACAAATGCACATTTGAGTTGTTGCGGCGCGGATGTTTCTCGACAAGATCAGGTAGATCAATATGCAGCATTTATATTAGATGCGAAAACGTCTGGTGGATTAATTGATCTTCCTGAAAATACACCTTTTGTATATGGCGGCGATTTAAATTTGGTAGGTTCTGCACAACAATTAGAAACACTAAAAACAGGCGATATTCAAAATACAGCAACTTATGGACAAGGTGGATCTTTAGACTGGAATGATACAGATTTAAAAGAAGAAAATTGCCTTCAAACTGATGTGCGAATGAATTATACATGGAGATCAGATACACAAGCATTTCCTCCAGGAAAGTTAGACTTTATCATTTTTTCAGATTTCACGCTGAAAGCAGAAAAATCATTTGTTTTACAAACAGAATTGATGTCAACAACACGATTGACTAACTATAATTTACAGCAAACAGATACTGGAACAGCTTCAGATCATTTTCCAGTTGTGACTGATTTTTCAATTAAAACTGCAACGGTGTCTCCAATTGTATACTTGCAAGGTGCAGGAATCAACCCGATTGTTGGAGAGGAACAACTCATGCGAGACGATTTACGCAGAAATAATCTTTTACCAACAACTTCACCATATGCAGATGCTATAACTTGCAATGTGAATGTTTTTAATGCGAATATTGGAGCTGAAAACAATGATATTGTAGATTGGATTTATGTAGAATTACGAGATGCTTCCGACAATACACAAGTGAAATATGGGCGTTCAGCTTTGTTACAACGTGATGGTGATGTGGTTGATATTGATGGAGTTTCTACACTAAAACTAAATGTGCCACCTGCAGATTATTATGTAGCTATTCGTCACCGAAACCATTTAGGAATTATGACTATTAGTGAAGTGCAATTATCTAGTAGTGCAGTTTCAATCAATTTTTCGCTTGATTCTAATACTATAACTTTTGGAAGTAATTCGCAAACAACCTTAGTACCTTCTGGTAAATTTGCTATGTGGGCAGGAAATGTGAATAATGATACTGTTGTGCAATATTCCGGAACAATGTCAGATACACCAACCATTTTGAGTGCAGTATTGAATGATTCAGGAAACTTTTTAAACTTTCCAACGTATGAGATTATTGGATATAATAACCAAGATGTAAATATGAATGGAATTACTCAATACAGTGGAACATCGCCAGATACTCCTTTCGTCTTACAAAATATATTAGCACATCCGGGAAATTTTCTTAACTTTGCTACTTATTTTATACAAGAACAATTACCAGGGAATTAAAACTAATTTATCAAACAAATCGACATGAAAAAAACTACTTTTATTTTATTACTTTTTACTGCTTTTTCGCTATTTACAAGCAATGTAAATGCGCAAGACGGTTACACGTATTCATTAGTGCAGGATCCTATGAATGTCTATGATTTTACAATACAAGCAGTGCCAAACGCAAGTGCTAGTAACTTTGCTACTTCTGTACAGAGTTACGGGTTTACAATTATACTACCTGATGGTGTAACAATTAATACAGGTGCTGCAACTTCTTTAGGTGGTGCTGCAGGCGCTACTTTCTTTGATGGAACTAATGTAGCACAACCAACACTTGATGGATACTTAATTACAGAAACATTAGGGAGTCCAGCTACTTTACCTGCTCCTTCAGCAGGAATGAACTCTATTATGTACAGTTTTTCAGTACAAGGAAGTCCTACGTCAGGGCTTATTTATATTTTAGAAAATAACTCAGCTTTAGCGAATACAGTTACGCCTTTAAAATCTTTTATGCAAGCTGATATGATTGATAATGGAATGGCAGAATTTGTTAATGTAGTTGATCCGAATGCTTCTGCAGTATCAGCCCCAGCATTATTTGATTTTTCAACGTTAAGTACGAATGAAGTAGAATTAACAGGTGTGAGTGTGTTTCCTAACCCAGTAAAGAATATTACTACTATATCTGGTGTAAGTGATTTAGAAGCTGTTGAGGTTACAAATATAAACGGACAACGTGTTTTAAACAAAACATCAAACCTTGAAACAATTGACATGAGTGGATTACCATCAGGAATCTATTTTGCAAAAATAAAAGCAACTTCAGGATCAAAAACTGTAAAGCTTATTAAAGAGTAATTTCTTTGCATACAATATAAACGAAGCCATTCATTAATTTGAATGGCTTTTTTTGTTCTTTTTCGTTTCTAAAACATGGGTGTGTAGTGGAATAATCTTAATGAAATATAAATAAATGCTTACTTTTAAGTATTGGTGAATTTATTTTTTAATTATGACAAGAGAAGAAATTTTAGATTTAATAGATCAAGGGGCAAAAGTGTGGAATAAATGGGTAGAAGATAAAACAAGGAATACACCTAAAATAGAACTACGCTCAGATAATACTTTAAGAGATTATAAGCGACCAAAAATTTCATTTACAATAGCAACTTTCCCTATATTAAATTTTTCTGGTAACATATTTAATAGTTTTAATTTCTCAAGGATAATTATTCACTCTTCAGAGTTTTATAATGTTACTTTTATAGAGTGTAAATTTTATAGAACTCAATTTAATGATTCAATATTTAGAAATTGCACGTTTAAAAGTTGTCGAATTGAAAAAACTCAGTTTATCAATGCTAATCTCAATCTGAGTAAATTTAAAGACTGTGTATTCATTAATTCAAATTTAAGTCGATCAGAGCAATATCGTACAGAATATCATAAATGTAGCTTAAAAGATACTAATTTGATGATGTCTAAATTAATTGAAACATACTTTTTTGAGACAATTATTAGTCGATCAAGAATATATGGAGCTTCGATTTGGAGTGTTAACTTAGATAAATCAGAAACTAGAAATTTAATCATAACGAGGAAAGGTGATTCAGAAGTTTCGGTAGATAATATTGAAATAGCTCAGTTTATCTATATGTTAATTGATAACAAGAAAATTAGAAATATTGTTACATCTCTTACATCCAAAGTAGTTTTAATTCTCGGTCGTTTTACAGAAGATAGATTGAATGTTTTAGAAGCAGTAAAAGATGAAGTTACAAAAAATGGCCATGTTCCAATACTATTTACTTTTTCTCCTTCCTCAAATAGAGATTTAACGGAAACTATACAATTGATAGCTAATATGGCTAAAATGGTTATTGCAGATATTACAGATCCAAAAAGTATTCCTCAAGAGTTAAGTCATATTATTCCAAATTATCCATCATTAACTATCCAACCGATTTTACTAAGTAGTGAGCGTGAATATGGTATGTTTGAGCATTGGGAAAGATATCCGTGGGTTAAAGAGATTTTTAATTACCATTCCAAGAAGCACCTTATTAATAATATTCCTGTTTTTTTAAAATAATTTATTTTCATCCCACTTTCTGTACTTAAAACAAAAAACCCGATCATAAATATGATCGGGTTAACATTTCTAGTGGTGCCTCCAGGAATCGAACCAGGGACACAAGGATTTTCAGTCCTTTGCTCTACCAACTGAGCTAAGGCACCAGTGCCAAATGCGGATGCAAATATAAGTGTTTTTTAAACTTGACAAAACTATTTTGCAAAAAAAACGTTTCTTAAATTAGCAGCGTTGAAAAGATATTATGAATTTAATTGTAGATGCAGGAAATACGTTCGTAAAAGTTGCTGTCTTTCAGGGAGATAAAATGTTGTCTCATGAAAGCTTCAAGAAAGAAGTATTTCAAAAAAAAATTAAAAAAACTTTAAAAAAGTTTCCAGAAGTAGATCAAATGATCACTTCTTCGGTGACAAAGTTGCGAAAAGAAACAAAAGAGTTCTTGTCTAAACTTGATTTGAAAGTGATGAAATTGACGCATGAAACAAATGTGCCTTTTCAAAATAATTATACAACGCCATCAACGCTTGGTGTAGATAGAATTGCATTGATTGTTGCGGCAGTAATGCAGTACCCAAAACAAAATGTACTTGTTATTGACGCAGGAACTTGTATAACCTATGATTTTAAAACAGATAAAGAAATATATTTAGGTGGCGGTATATCACCTGGAATACAACTTAGATATAAGACATTAAATATGTTAACTGCAAATCTTCCGTTACTCGAACCCAAAATGCCCGAAAATTACATTGGAGATTCCACAGAAAGTGCAATTCACTCAGGAGTAAGTTTAGGAGTAATTACCGAAATTGATGGGATAATTGAGCGTTATAAAGAACAATTTGCACATTTAACAGTTATTTTAACAGGCGGCGACACTAATTTCTTGGCTAAAAGGTTAAAAAATACCATATTTGCGAATTCAAAATTCTTGTTACAAGGATTGAATAATGTTTTAGAATATAATAGATACAATGATTAGAAAGTTTTTAGTATTATCAATTTTGTTGTTTATCTGCCAAGCAAGTATTGCACAGCAAGGAACAGCTTCGCCGTATTCGTTCTTAGGAATTGGAGACTTGAAGTTTAAGGGAACAACGGAAAATAGAAGTATGGGAGGAATGAGTGTCTATTCAGATAGTCTACATTTAAACTTGCAAAATCCAGCGGCATTTGGAAGTTTAAAATTCACAACATATACATTAGGAGCAAGTTACGGGCAATTAAAGCTCGAAGGTCCATCAGGAACTGATAAAGGTTCATCCACCGCATTAGACTACTTAGCAGTCGGTTTTCCACTTAGTAAAAAAATGGGAATTGGATTTGGAATCTTACCTTTTAGTTCGGTAGGATACAACTTTGAAGGAATTGGAGAAACAGGAATCGCTTCAACTCCAAACAAATTTGCACAATACGAAGGTGAAGGAGGATTGAACTCTGTATTTCTTTCATTAGGATACAAAATCACAAAAAGCTTTTCAGTAGGAGCAACTGTAAACTACAACTTTGGAAACATCAAAAATCAAAACACAGAATTTTTAGGTGAACTTGATGCAGATGGAAACTTTAGTAGAACACTAAATTATGGTACGCGTTCTAAAGACGAATCAAAGTTAAGTGGACTAAGTTATAACATAGGTGCTTACTACAAAACAAAATTCAACGAGAAACTATCACTCACAACTTCGTTAACTTTCTCGCCACAATCAGATATTAATTCAGATAACAAACGTGAGCTACTAGCGTTAAACGTATCAGGAACTGGTGGAGAAATTGTAAGTCCAGGTCAATTAGATGTTGTTGATTTAGGAAGCAAACAAACAACAGAACTAACATTGCCAACAAAAACATCGCTTGGTGCTGGTTTAGGAGAACAAAATAAATGGTTTGCTGGTGTAGAGTATACTTTTCTAAATAGTAGTAACTTTGGAAACAGTTTAACAACGATTGAAAATGTTTCATATGAAAACTCTTCAAAGTTAGCAGTTGGAGGATTTTATATTCCAAAATACAATTCATTTACAAGTTACTGGGAGAGAGTAACTTATAGAGCTGGAATTCGCTATGAGCATACAGGAATTACGATTCGAAATGAAGACTTAAATGATTTTGGCATATCTTTTGGAGTAGGATTACCAGTAGGACGAACAATATCAAACTTGAACCTTGGTGTAGAGTTCGGAAAGAGAGGAACAACAAACGCAGGATTAATTAAAGAAAACTACGTAAATTTCCACTTAAGTTTATCACTTAATGATAGATGGTTCATAAAAAGAAAGTATAATTAACCGAATAAAATTAGAGAAATGAAGAAGATTTTTACATTATTAGTAACAGGATTGTTTACGATAACAAGCTTCACAACTTTAAATGCTCAAGATTGCAAAACAAAGTTATCCCTATTTGCTGAAAACGCTAAAGCTAAGAACTATGCTGAAGCAGAAACACAATTAAACGAATTAAGAAAAGATTGTCCAACAATAAGCTCTGCATTGTATGCGTACGGTGAAAGAATTTATAAAAATAAAATCAAAACTGGCGGAGATAAGAAAGCTGCTGTTGAAGAATTGATTCAATTATATAAAGACAGAATGGCTAATGTTCCAGCTAAAACTAAAAAAGGAGATATCCTTGGGAAAATAGGAACATTAATGGTAGATCACAAAATAGGAACTACTAAAAGCCAATATGATATATTCGATGAAGCGTTCAAGACAGACTTGGCAAACTTCAAGAATCCAAAATCATTATACCAGTATTTCGAATTATACTATAACATGTATAAAGGAGGAAATCAAGGTATCGCTTTAGAAAACTTAATCCAGAAGTATGAAGAATTAAACGAAAAGTTTGAATCTGAAAGTGAAAGATTAGCAAAAACTAAAAATGGGTTGATCGCTAAAAAAGATGCTGGACAAGACTTAACGTCTAAAGAAAAAAGAAAAGAAAGAATTGCAGATACAAATGTAAAAGCAATTGCAATTTTCTCTGGTAACATGGAATCTTTAATCGAAAAAGTATCTACATGTGAAACGTTAATTCCGTTATTTAGAAAAAACTTTGACGCTAACAGAAGTAATGCACTTTGGTTAAAAAGAGCAGCCGGAAGATTAGATGCTAAAGGATGTGATGAAGATCCATTATTCGTAGAATTAGTAGAAGCAGTAGATGCATTAGAGCCATCTGCAAACTCTAAAAGATATTTATCTGGAATCTATGCAAGAAAAGGAAATGCAGCAAAAGCTGAAGAGTACTTAAAGCAATCATTAAGTATGGAAACTGATCCAATTAGAAAAGGAAAGTTATTATACAAAATTGCTGACAAGGCTAAGAAAAGAGGTCAGAAATCAAAAGCTAGAAAGTATTACTTAGATGCTGTACAAAACAATCCATCATTAGGAAGTGCATATTTGAAAATTGCACAACTATACGCTTCAAGTGTAAACCAATGTGGAAAAGATGAGTTCTCAAAAAGAGCAGGATACTGGAAAGCTGCAGAAATGGCTAGAAAAGCTGGGCAAGTAGATCCATCATTAAAAAGTATCGCTTCAAGAACTGTAAACTCATACATGAAATCAGCACCAAGTAAGTCAGATATCTTTAACAAAGGATACAAAGGTGGAGAATCAGTTCCATTAAACTGTTGGATTGGCGGAAGCGTTAGAGTTCCAAGTTTATAAAACAAATGAATATATATACAAAACATATTTTATATTGCATTGTCACAGCATTCGCTGTGACAATGCTTTTTTCATGTCAAGGCAGTTACAATAGTGAAATTCAAAAGCTATCGTATACAAAGCGTTTTCCAGCTGGTGAAGCTGAAAACATGTTTTTAGTATATACAGATTCAGGAAGAGTAAAATCTACGCTAAGAAGTCCTTATAATAAAGATTTTTCCAATCAAAAATTCCCTTTTTCAGAATTTCCAAATGGAGTTGAAGTAAAGTTTTTTGACGAACAAAACAATGAAAACACAATAACTGCTGAATATGCAATTTTGTATAGTGCTACAAGATTAGTAGATTTACAAGGGAATGTAACGCTTACTACGCATAAAGGAGATGTTTTAGAAGCACCTCAATTATTTTGGGATCAAGACAGGGAATGGATTTTTACAGAAGGAAAATTCAAAATAAGTAATGAGTATGGCGTGTTGCTACAAGGAACAAATGGAATAGATTTTAATAGAGATCTTAGCGTTATGGAGGCACATGAAATCTATGACAGTACAATTCCTATTGACGAAAAAGACAAATAAATACGATACTAACAAAACCTAAAAGCCGTGAAAATATTAAGTTATACAAAATATTTGTACCTTATAGTAGCCGTATTAGCTACATATAAAGCAATAGAATTGTGGAATGTAGGAACAGAATCATATATATTCATTGCGTTTGCAGTAATATCATTTCTTATGTTTCTCTTTAGAAGACACTACGGGAAAAAATTTGAAGAGCGAAAAAATCAAAAATAAATGGAACCACAGTTGCTCATTATCATAACGGCATTACTGTTTTCAGCTTTCTTCTCCGGAATGGAAATCGCATACGTTTCTGCGAATAAAATTCACATTGAACTCGAAAAAAAGCAAGAGGGAATTCTTGCAAAAGTATTAACTCGACTTACATTAAAACCTTCTAAATTCATAGCAACAATGCTAGTTGGAAACAATATAGCATTAGTAATCTATGGTATTTTTATGGGGAAACTGTTGCTAAGTTGGGTACATGAAACTGCTTGGCTCAATCAATACATAACTTCCGAATATGAGTTGCTTTTTCAAACAATCATATCAACACTAGTTATCTTATTTACAGCAGAATTTCTTCCAAAAGTATTCTTTCAAGTATATGCTAACAAGTTCTTGAAATTCTTAGCAATTCCAGCGTACATGTTCTATCAACTATTTTGGTTGATCTCAGAATTTGTAATGTGGATATCGAATGTTGTGCTAAAAAAATTCTTCAAAACAGAAGGAGATGAAGTACAATTAGAATTTAGTAAAGTTGAATTAGGAGACTATATTACAGAACAAATGGAAGCAACGCATCATGATGAAGATGTAGATTCCGAAATTCAAATATTTCAAAACGCATTAGAATTTTCTGCGGTAAAATCGAGAGAAGTTATGATTCCAAGAACGGAAATTGTAGCAATCGAATTACGCGAAACAACCAAAAGTTTAGCAAAACTCTTCTCTGAAACTGGATATTCTAAAATTCTAGTTTATAAAAGCAGTATTGATGATATCATTGGATATGTGCATTCGTTTGAATTGTTTAAAAAACCAAAAACAATCAAAAACATAGTAATACCTGTTGTGTTTGTGCCTGAAGCAATGTTGGCAAACGATGTGCTAAATGTGCTCACAAAAAAACATAAAAGTATTGCTGTCGTTTTAGATGAATATGGTGGAACATCCGGAATCATTACGGTTGAAGATATCGTAGAAGAACTATTTGGTGAAATTGAAGATGAACATGATGTTACGGAATTGCTCGAAAAAAGAATAGGAGAATACGAATACATGTTTTCTGCCCGATTGGAAGTTGATTACATCAATGAAACCTACAAGCTAAACCTTCCAGAAAATGAAAATTACGAGACACTTGGAGGACTTATTGTGAGCGAAACTGAAGAAATTCCTCAAAAAGATGAAGTCATCATTATCAACAATGTAAAGTTCACAATCCTAGAAGTTTCCAATACAAAAATTGATACAATTCAACTACAAATTCTTTCAGAAGATTAAAATCCATTAAATAAACGAATTAATACGCGGTTCTTCTTTTATTATTTAGTAGGAAATTGTATTTTCGCCCACTGAATTTCATAAAATTGAAGATAAATGGCAATTCTTGCAAAAATTAGACAACGTACATTAGTTTTAATCTTAATCATTGGATTAGCGCTATTTGCTTTCGTAATCTCAGACGTATTTACAAACTCAGATAACGGAGCAAAGCAACCAAGCGAAATAGGATTAGTAAACGGAGAAAGCATTCCATACAGAAGCTTTAGTAACAATGTAGAAAATGTATTAAACCAAGCTAGAGGTAGCCAGTCTACTATTCAAGTGGTAAATAATGTTTGGGATCAACAACTACGAACTGAGTTAATCTCTCAGCAATTAGACGAATTAGGAATCACTATTGAGAAAGATGAAATCTGGAACTTAATGATTACCAATCCAAACTTCACAAACAATCCTCAATTTCAAGATGAAGCAGGAGTTTTTGTAGAAGGAAAGCTAAGAGAATATATTAATACACTTGAAGCTACAAAAAATGACAAAGATGATCCTACAAAAGCTGCACAGTATCAAAGCTGGTTAGCAACAGAGGAATTCTTTATCAGTCAAGCAAAACAAAACCTTTACTACAACTTAGTAAAATCAGGTTCAATTGCAACGGTAAAAGAAGGAGAGTTAGCATATCGTTTAGAAAATGATAAAGTAACTTTCAAATATGTTCAAATTCCTTACAATACGGTAAAGAATGAAGATGTAGAGATTAAGAAAAGTGATATCAAAAACTATATCAACAATCATAAATCTTTGTTTGAAGAAGATGCTTCAAGAGATATTCAATATGTATATTTTGAAGAAAAGCCTTCTAAAGAAGATGAAGACAATGCAAAATCTGAAATCGCTGATATGATTACAGCTTTTGAAGCTTCAACTGAAGCCGAAGGATATGCAATTGAAAACACAGATACGAATGAAGCTAGTACATTTTTATACAAAAATCAATTGCCTAAAGATGTAGCGGAAAATTTATATGCAACTGAAGTTGGAAAAGTATTCGGCCCATACAAAGTTGGAGACTTATACAAAATTTCTAAAGTTGTTGAAGCACAGCAAATGCCTGATTCTGTAAAGAACAGACATATCTTAATTCGTTTTCAAGGTTCGGCTGGAGCAGATCCTGATTTAAAGAAAACTAAAGATGAAGCTAAAAAACAAGCTGACAGTATCTTGGCAATCGTAAAAAGAAACAAATCTAAATTTGCTAGTATCGCAAAAGAAATGTCAGATGACAGTTCTAAAGATAAAGGTGGAGATTTAGGTTGGTATTCTAACCTTTCAGGATTAACGCCAGCATACAAAGAATACATCTTTGGAAATAAAACTGGTGATATGGATGTTGTAGAATCTCCTTTCGGATTCCACATCATTGAAATTCAAGAACAAAAAAATCAGCAAAAAGCTATAAAACTAGTAACAGTTACAAAACTAGTAGAGTCTTCTGAAAAATCATTAAGTGATTTATTCACAACTTCTTCAAAATTTGAAGCAGATGCAGGAAAAAGCGATAATGCTTTTGTAGAAGTTTCTAAAGCAAACAACTACGAAGTAAAGCCTGTAAATAAAATGAAAACGTTAGATTCAAGAATTTCTGGAATCGTAACAGATCAACGTCAAATTGTACGTTGGACATTTGAGCCTGGAACAAAAACAGGAGATATCAAGCGTTTTTCTGTTGGAAACGGATTTGTAGTAGTTCAGTTAACTCAAAAACATGCTGAAGGATTAGCAACTGTAGAAGATGCTTCTGCACGTGTTATTCAGTACTTAAGAGATGACAAAAAAGCTGAAATGATCAAATCTAACAATACGGCAACTACATTAACAGACTTAGCGTCAGCGAACGGTTTGCAAGTTCAAACAGCAACTTCTTTATCAATGAGTGCACCTGTAATTCCAGGAGCAGGAGAAGAGAAAAAAGTAGTTGGAGCAGCATTTGCATTAGCTGAAGGAACAACATCAAAACTAATCGCTGGGAAAAAAGGTGTGTACATGATTGAAGTTGTAAAAAATACGCCAGCAGCAGCAAAAGATAGTTACTTAGCAGAAATGAATATGTTAAGAAATCAGAGAGCTTCAAGCGCAACAGGAACAGTTTTCAATGCGTTGAAAAGTGCTTCTGAAATTGAAGATAACAGATCTATTTTCTACTAAGAAATATATAAAATAACATTCTAATCATAGAATGCTAAAAAGCCTGTAAAGTAATTTACAGGCTTTTTTTATAGTGCTATTTGTTATTTTGTATTTATTTCGGAATCACACTCTTTAATAATATATTAATTTGATTACCTTCTCTTCAATATGTATAAACAAGTAGAGTTCTTTTCTAAATTGGTGAATGCTTGTTTGTGCGACGATCTTCAGAAATAATGAGGGAAAAGTGGAACTGCGAAGCAAAGCTTCAAGCATGAAACGCATGAGCGAATGTTGCATAGCAATTTCCTATAGATCGTCTTGACTTTTTTGGCTCGTTTTTGTGTCAAGACAAAAATGAGCGTTACTGAAAGATTCTTGTGTAATTTTGGACTTAAGTAGAAGTCAGGTTCATTAAAGCATCATCTCATCAAAAGGGACAATCGTTTCATATCCTTTCGATTGAAAATAATTTGGAGTATCAGCATTTCCTGTTGCCAAAATAAAATCGCCGCCCCAAGCGCCTAAACTCTTAGTTTGTCCAAAGTAATCTGGAAACAAACGTTCTTGCACAGAAATTTCTTGAATGATATCTGCAATAATAGCTTCGTGTTCTTTCAATAATAAATTAAAATCAACCAAAGACGAACTTGTAATCATTTCAGAAGTAATCGCGTTAACGATTTTAATTTCATTAGCAATCTTTCCTTTTCGATTATTATAATTATTGATAGCATTTCTACTATTTTGTTTTTTGTTTAAATGCACAAAGTATAATTGATCGCTAAAAGAAGGATTAAAATTAACTTCGGTAACAATTGGTTTCTTCTTTTCAAGTTGATACACAATTGGAGTATTATGCTTTGCAGCAGCAATATCATAACCACTTCCTTTAAAAGCGTTCCAAAGTAGTGTAAACGGATTCACATTTGCCCAAAGCGCTATATTATGAATTAACGTAGATGAAGAACCTAATCCCCAATTTTGAGGAAATGTTAAGGTGGTTTTTATATGAAAACCTGTTGTGTTATTTAAAAATTCAAGATTCAAGCGTTTGGCTTCCGCCAGAAGATTATTTAAAGTTTGAGAAACTTCGTCAGTATATTGTGTATCAGGAGCAATAGAATTCAAGTCAAAATCATTCTGAAACCAAACAACTCCATTGGTGTCTGCGCTTTCCCAAACTAATTTTGAAGCTTCAATTGGTGTTACCATTAATGATTGTCCGTATGTTGTCGGAATTGCCAAAGCTTTTGCGCCATCTAACACGACGTATTCGCCTGTTAACAATAGTTTTCCGTTGCTATAGAAATTCATTAGGCTTGAGCTACTTTATACGCGTTAAATGCATTTACAACGGCACTATGCGTAACGGTTTTATCTTTGAAGAACTCAATAAAATGTTTTTTCTCTGTTTCTGTAGCTTTCAATTGGTTTAGAATATTCACCAAATGCATTTTCATATGTCCTTTTTGGATTCCTGTTGTAACCAATGAACGAATCGCAGCAAAATTTTGCGCCAATCCAGCAACGGCAACAACTTGCATCAATTCCTTTGCATTTGGTTTTCCTAGCATTTCTAAAGCTAATTTCACCAATGGATGTAAAGAAGTCAATCCACCAACAGTTCCTAACGACAATGGAATTTCTATCCAGAATTTGAAAATACCATTAGTTACTTCAGCGTGTGTTAAGCTCGAATAACGTCCATCTTTTGCAGCATATGCATGAATTCCGGCTTCTACAGCTCTAAAATCATTTCCGGTAGCTAACACAACGGCATCAATTCCGTTCATAATTCCTTTATTATGTGTCACAGCACGATATGGTTCTACTTTCGCAATTTGAATCGCACGAACAAACTTAGCAGCAAACTCATCAGCGTCCATTGTTTCTCCTTCGGTTAAAGAACTTACAGGACAACTCACTTCAGCTTTTACAATACAATTTGGAACATAATTAGAAAGAATACTCATCACAATCTGAATCGATTTTTCTTGTTCTGAAAAAGCGTCAAATGACTGTGCGGTATCTTTAAATGTTTTGGCAAACTGTTCTAAACATGAATTTATAAAGTTTGCGCCCATAGAATCAACTGTTTCAAAAGTGCAGTGCAGCTGAAAATATCCGTCGAGTTCTGTTGTCTTATCTCGTAATTCTATATCCGTAATTCCACCACCACGTTTTTCCATATTTTGTGTAATATGTTGTGTGGAAGCAAATAATTCAGCTTTAACGGAATTAAAATATGCTTGTAGTTTTTCGGTCGAGCCGAAATACATAAAGTGAACTTGTCCAACTTTTTCTGTACTTACTACTGTAGTTTTAAATCCACCACGGTCAAGCCAAAACTTTGCAGCTTTACTTGCAGCAGCAACTACCGAGCTTTCCTCAATTGCCATTGGAATAGCATATAATTGATCATTAATCAAAAAATTAGGCGCAATTCCTAACGGAAGATAAAAGTTAGAGATGGTATTTTCTATAAACTCATCGTGTAACTTTTGTAATATCTCATCTGAATTCCAGTATTTCTGCAACGTATCAATAACTGTTTCGTTGTTTTGAAAATAGGTAGTAGCAAGCCATTCAATTTTTTCGCTTTTGGAAAGTTTTGAAAATCCAGCAATGGGAGCAATCATAAAAAAGGGTTTAATATCCGTTAGATGTCGCAAAGATACACAATGAAAAAGTACAATTTTACTTCCAATGCGCTAAAATATAGATGAAAAACAAAGCTTTTAGCATCAAAAGTGATTCAAAGTGAATATTTTATAGCGTGTTTAATGCAAATTAACTGCTAATGATGGCTAAAAAGAATCATTTTCTTTGAATTATAATTTAAGGTTTGATTTTTGTGGTACTTGCTTGATATTTGTATATTGTCAGCCTTAGAATTAAAAATTACTCAAAATAATAGGCTTTCAATAAGCATATTCTTAAAAACTTAACACGAATGAAATTAAAATATATTTTTCTTTTTGTCTTTTTGGGGCTAACGAACTTTACAATAGCACAGCAAAAAGAAATTACATTAGAAGAAATTTGGAGTGGTGCTTTTAGAACTCGTGGAATGGACGTGTTGCATTCAATGAACAACGGACAACAATATACGATACTCAATAGAAGGTCGGGTTCTGTTGACAAATACGATTACAAAACGCTTCAGAAAGTTGAAACCATTGTAAGTGCTGGCGATCTTTCGGAAATTAATTCATTTTCTTCTTATAGTTTCAGTGATGACGAAAGTAAATTGTTATTAGCAACAAACGTAGAAGCAGTATTTAGAAGGTCTACATTAGGGATTTTTTACGTGTATGATATTGCATCAAAAAAAGCAACAAAGATTTCAGATAAAAAAATACAAGAGCCAACCTTTTCTCCTAACGGAAAAAAGGTTGCTTACGTTTATGAAAACAATATCTATGTAAAAGATTTAATGTCCGGAACGGAAAAACAAATCACAACAGATGGTGTTAATAATAAAATCATCAATGGAGTTACGGATTGGGTGTATGAAGAAGAATTTGGTTTTGTAAGAGCTTTTCAGTGGAACGCAGCAAGTGATCATATTGCATTTATTCGTTTTGACGAAACAGCCGTTCCTGAGTTTTCAATGGACGTGTATGGAAGTCAATTATATCCTAAACAACATGTGTTTAAATATCCTAAAGCTGGAGAGAAAAATGCAGACGTTTCATTGCATTTATACAGTTTAAATTCTGGAAAAACATCTGAAATCAATCTAGGGAACTATACTGATTTCTACATTCCAAGAATTAAATGGACAAATGATCCAGCTGTATTAAGTGTACAAGTAATCAATAGACATCAAAATGAATTGGATTTGATTATGTACAATGCAGCTACAAATCAAACAGCAATCGCAATCAAAGAAACAGATAAAGCATATGTTGATATTACCGATAACTTAACGTTTTTGGCAGACAATAGTTTCATCTGGACAAGTGAAAAAGATGGATTCAACCATATTTATCACTACAAAAAAGACGGAACACTGATCAACCAAGTAACCAAAGGTAATTGGGAAATAACTAGATACTATGGATACAATGAAAAAGATGATATTATATATTATCAATCTGTAGAAAATGGTTCTGTTAACAGAGATATTTATGCTATTAAAATTAATGGAAAGAAAAAGAAAAGACTCTCTGCAAAAGACGGAACAAATGCTGCTAAATTTAGTGCAGACTTCACATATTATATCAATACGTTTTCAAGTGCAACAACACCACCAGAATATTCATTGCATCTAGCAAAGAATGGTAAATTGGTGAAAGAAATTAAAAACAATGCGAACGTAAAAGAAAAATTAGACAACTATAAAATGTCTAAAAAAGAATTCTTTACATTAACAACAGCAAAAGGTCATGAGTTAAATGCTTGGATGATAAAACCTGCAAACTTTGACGCTTCAAAAAAACATCCTGTATTCATGTACCAATATTCAGGTCCAGGTTCGCAGCAAGTGAAGAATAGTTGGAATGGTAGTAATGATTATTGGTTTCAAATGTTAGCACAAAGAGGTGTAATTATTGTGTGTGTTGATGGACGTGGAACAGGTTTTAAAGGAGCAGACTTTAAAAAAGTAACTTATAAAGAATTAGGAAAATACGAAGTAGAAGATCAAATTGATGCAGCTATAGAATTAGGAAAACGTTCGTATGTTGATAAAGATCGTATCGGAATTTGGGGATGGAGTTACGGAGGATTCATGTCAAGTAACTGTCTCTTAAAAGGAAATGATGTATTTAGTATGGCAATTGCAGTAGCACCAGTAACTAGCTGGCGTTTTTATGATACAATATATACAGAACGTTACATGCAAACACCACAAGAAAATGCAAGTGGATATGATGACAATTCGCCAATCAATCACGTGGAAAAATTAAAAGGAGATTACTTAATTGTTCACGGAACAGGTGATGATAACGTACATGTACAAAACACAATGCGTATGATTGATGCCTTAATCAAAGCAAACAAACAATTTGACTGGATGGTTTATCCTGATAAAAATCATGGAATCTATGGTGGTTATACACGTTTACACTTATATACGAAAATGACAAAATTCATAGAGAATACGTTACTTAAAAAATAATTTCTAACAATATACTAACCCAAACTATTTAAAATAATGACAAACTCAGTAAAACAAGCTCATCAAAAAGAGCTATTTGGACATCCAGTAGGATTATACGTGTTGTTTTTCACAGAAATGTGGGAACGTTTTTCGTATTATGGAATGCGAGCAATCTTAGTATTATATCTTGTAGCACAAACGCAAGGAGATAATGCTGGACTTGGCTGGACAAATGGAGAAGCATTATCGCTTTATGGAACATATACAATGTTAGTATATGTAATGTCGATTCCAGGTGGATGGATTGCAGATAAATTTTTAGGACAAAAGAAATCTGTACTCTACGGAGGAATTTTACTAGTTGCTGGTCACAGTATCTTAGCTGTTGAAGAGTTATGGGCGTTTTACACAGGTTTAGGATTAATCATCGCTGGTGTAGGAATGTTAAAGCCAAATATCTCAACGATGGTTGGTGGATTGTACAAACAAGGAGATATCCGAAGAGACAAAGGATTTACAATATTCTACATAGGAATTAATGTTGGAGCTTTCTTATCAAGTTTAATTGTAGGATATGTTGGTGAAGTTCACGGATGGCACTATGGTTTCGGATTAGCCGGAATAGGAATGGCATTAGGATTATTACAATACTTAGTAGGTCAAAAATACTTATCACATGTTGGAAACTTCTTAGGGACTTCTGAAAATGCTGCTGAAAAAGAAGCAATGAAAAAACCATTAACAAAAATTGAGAAAGATAGAATTATAGTATTATTTATATCATTCTTATTGGTAATTGTATTTTGGGGAGCTTTTGAGCAAGCAGGTGGATTAATGAATCTTTATGCTGCTGATAAAACAAACAGATTGTTAATGGGTTGGGAAGTGCCAGCTTCATGGTTCCAGTCATTAAATGCAATGTTTATCATCTTCTTAGGAACGTTAGTTGCGGGATATTGGGCATCAAGAAAGTTAAAAGGAAAAATTTCTACCTCATTATTCAAAATGATTCTTGGGTTAATCATTATGGGAGCAGGATTCTTCTTTATGACAGCTGCAGCAGCAGAATTTAATTCTAATGGACCAATTGTTGACGGTGTTGGAGGTTCTGCAATGTACTGGTTAGTATTAGCATATTTATTCCATACGGTTGGAGAATTATGTATCTCTCCAGTTGCATTATCATACATTACAAAACTGGCACCACTTAAGTACGCATCGTTAATGATGGGTGTATATTTTGCGATGACAGGATTTGGAAACAAATTAGCGGGAATTCTAGGAGAAGCTTCTGAAAGCTTAGGAGAATATACAATCTTTACAGGGATTGCAGTATTCTGTGTAGTATTTGGATTATTAGTTATGTTATTTAGAAAGAAACTGGAAACATTGACACATGGTGCTGAAGACAATGAAAGAACCATGCATGAAGAAGCAGAAGGTTTTGAATTAGCTGATAACTAAAATATAAAGACTATATGAGTACTAGTAAATATAGATTTGAAGGTTCTGAAATGAACCGAAAGTTATTGATGGGACATCCATCAGGATTATTTGTATTATTCTTTACAGAAATGTGGGAGCGCTTTTCGTACTACGGAATGCGTGCTATCTTAGTATTATTCTTAACAAGGTCTTTGATGGAAGGCGGTTGGGGATGGGCTAGAGCAGATGCCTTAGGATTATACGGAACATATACAATGTTAGTATACTTCTCACCAATAATAGGTGGACTTCTAGCAGATAAATTTTTAGGATACCGTAAAGCAGTTGCTATTGGAGCTGCAATAATGACCTTAGGACATGCCGCAATGGCTTTTGATACACCTTGGGGATTATACGCAGGAATAGGACTTTTAGTAGCTGGTAATGGTTTATTTAAACCGAATATTACTTCTATAATCAGTGGAATTTATGTAAATGCACAAGATAAAAAAGATGGAGCATTCACAATTTTCTACATGGGTGTAAATGCAGGAGCGTTTATCGGAATTTTACTATGTGGATACATTGGAGAAAATGTTGGTTGGCATTATGGATTCGGATTAGCAGGAGTTTTTATGTTCTTTGGAATGTTACAATTCTGGTTTGCACAAAAAATATTTGGAAAAGTAGGATTATCGCCATCGGAAGCAGTTGACTATGAAGATGCAATTGAAGACAGAAATACAACTGAAGAAGAAACTGAAATTGAGAAATTTGAAAAAGAAGTAACACCAGCTAATGTTCAACGTGATCGTTACATTGTAGTTGGGATACTCGCGTTCTTTACAGTATTCTTTTGGGCAGCTTTTGAGCAAGCAGGTGGTTCTATGACTATCTTTGCAGCCGATTATACAGAAAGAATATTAGAAGGAAATGCCGCCAATATCTTTAGAGTTGCAAATACATTACTCACAGTAGTTCCACTACTCATAATTACCTATGTATTATTCAAGCTATTTCAAATCACATTTAGCAAATATGCACTCTCAAACATATTTCTTGGAACAAGTTTCGTAATTATATGGATAATTGTTCTTTGGATGCTAAACAATCAATTTAGTGAAGTAAAAACGGAAGTGCCAGCATCTTGGTTCTCTATTTTAAATTCATTCTTTATCATTACGTTGGCGCCTTTATTTTCTAAAATTTGGGAAAGTAAATACAATCCGCCAGCAACTGTTAAGTTCGGAATGGGATTAGTATTACTTGGAGTCGGATTTGCAATATTAGCATATGGTTCAGCGTCAATTCCACAAGGAGCAACAACCGCTTCTGTAAGTATGATTTGGTTAATCTTAGCCTATTTATTCCATACGTTAGGTGAGTTGAGTTTATCACCAGTAGGATTGTCTTATGTATCTAAACTAGTACCAGCAGCCAAAATCGGAATGATGTTCGGATTATGGTACATCGCTATTGGTTTAGGAAACAAAGCAGCAGGTTCTATGGGAGGAATGATTGACTCTATTACAGAACAATACGATATGAGTACATTCTTCTTAATATTCACAGCAGTACCAATCGGAGCAGGATTATTAGTAATGGCATTAACGCCAGTAGTTAAAAAACTAATGCATGGTGTTCGATAAATAAAAACAACATATATATTAAAAAAGCGTTTTTCTCTGAGAAACGCTTTTTTAATACATTGCAATTTGTAAATTGTATAGCATTCGTAAAGAAGGCACAAACTTTGCGACTGACAAAAAGAAAAGATGAAACAAATGAAAAATATAATAGCTATAGTTGCAGTACTTTTAGTAAGTATTACGACGGTGAACGCCCAAAAAATCAATTGGGTAACGATGGAAGAAGCACAAGAATTAATGAAGAAAGAACCGCGAAAAGTGATCATGGATGTATATACAACTTGGTGCGGACCTTGTAAAATGTTAGACAAAAACACATTCGGGAATCCTGATGTAGCTAAGTATATCAACGAAAACTATTATGCAATCAAATTCAATGCAGAAGGCGATTCAAGTATGATTTATGAAGGAAATACATTTACAAATCCAAACTATGATCCTGCAAAGAAAAACAGACGAAATGCACAACATCAATTTGCTCGTTATTTAAGTGTTCGTGCATATCCAACAATGGTATTCTTTGATGAAGATTTTAAACTCATTGCGCCAATATCTGGGTACTTGTTGCCAAAACAAATTGAAGTATACTTAAAGCTTTTCAAAACAGATAAATATAAAGAAGTAGTCTCTAAAGAAGACTGGGCTAAATATCAAGAAACATTTAAATACGAATTCAAAAGCTAAGTTTACTTTTTCAAATAAATAAACAGAAATCCTTTTTCATATGTAGCATGAAAAGGGATTTTTTGTTTTGCAGCAGCAACTTTCCAACGTGCTACATAACTTTTATAATTACTTCCATCTGCTATAATGAATTTGGGTTGAAGCGTTTCAAGCATGCGCTCAAAATTAATCTTTGGCGAATTTGTCAACAATACATATTTTGGTGTAAAGTTTAATGATTCATACACGCCCAAACTATCAATTCGTAACACATAATCATCTTCTAATTGATATACATTTTGAATACTGTCAACTGTTGTGGAAGTTAAAAATCGTTGTGACATTTGTTGTCGTATGATATAATTCTTCGCGAAAGCGATACTGTCCAATTCATGAAAAATATGTAAATCTGTTTTGTGTTGAAATGCTAAAACAGAACTTCTATGTTGATGAAATACGGTGAAAGAAGTATTTTTTGGTGCATATTGAAAACGGTCTAAAAACCATAAACCTTGACACATTAAAATACTCATTAATGCAATTTTTAAGTGCTTCCCTTTCGGAAGATGGAAATAATTTGCAAACGCAATAATCACCAAATAGCAACCAATCATTTGAAATAAACTGATAAAAATATCGTCAAATAAAAACTGTTCATGTGAAGCAATCCATGCAATAAAATGATTCATTTGCTGAATGATATAACTATATATTGTGCTCAAAAATGCAGGCAATATTTCAAAATAGGCGAGTATAATGACTAAAATTCCAGTAATCAAAATAATCCCAAGTACAGGAATAATGGTCAAATTTGCCACGAAGAACAATCCAGGGAACTGATGAAAATAATACAAACTCAATGGTAAAACGCCTAACTGAGCCGATAGACTTACAGTAAGTAAACTCCAAAACGATTTAAAAAACCATGATTTCGGATTCCAGAGTTTCTTCCACAAAGGTTGTAGCCAAACAATAGCAAAAACGGCGGCATAACTCAATTGAAAACCAACATCAAAAATAAAATGCGGTTTGCAAACCAATAAGAAAAACATGGAAATCATTAATACCTGAAACGTATTTGTTTGCCTTCGGAAATATGTTGCAACGACAATGGCTGTAAACATTGTTACAGCTCTAACGACAGAAGCGGACAATCCTGAGACGACTGCAAAACTCCATAAAATAGAAAGCATTAAGAGTAATTTTATGATTTCCCCATACTTAAAACGTATTATGGGTTTCAATAAAAAATTTAATAATAATACAATAATTCCAATGTGTAATCCAGAAATTGCCAAAATGTGAATAGCGCCAGCATTTGCATAATTACTTTGTAACTCTTTAGAAATATGTTGGCGTTGTCCTAATAAAAGTGCTTCTATAACAGCTAATTCATCTGCTGAAAAATGATTCGCAACTAAGCTTTCATGAATCCGATTTCGAATTGTTTCTGCATATCCATAAATAGTCTTTGGAGTATTTTTTGCAATAATAAAATCGTCAGTTTTCAAATACAATTGATGAAAAATATAACGATCGTTTAAATATGTTTTATAATTAAAATTGGTAGGATTTAATGGTGTGCGAACTTCTTTTAAGGTAGAGTATGTATATAAAATGTCATCTACGTGAAGCAACTTGGAAACACTATCTTTTTGCACATGAATCAATAATTTTCCAGAAACGTGCAAACTATCGTTTAGTAAAACTTCACCTATATAGCGATGATAATAGTTGGTAGACTTTAAAACTTCTCGAACTTGAATGGTGCTATTTGAAGTTTCTAGTTGTTGTAATGAAAGTTGAGTGTAATGTGTGGAATGATTTTTTTCTTGATGAAAATTTTCAATCAGAATTCCCAAACTAATTGCAGTCAAAAAAGCAATAATTCCAAAATATGTTGTTTGTAAAAACTGCTTTTGTGCTTTCCAAAAGAAAATACATGATAAGAAAAATCCAACACTAAAACATGCAAGATTAAAATTTATAGGAATAGAAAAATGATAACCAATTATAATTCCAATAATCAGGTACAATGTAACTTTAGTGATCAAAAAGTCGAATAATTTCATTACAAACATTTATCAATTACTTGAATAAAGTAGGTAATAAAAAGAGCTTATAGGTTATATTTTGTATAAGCGTAGTGTAAAATTAATAAGCGTTGTAAAAAGAGTTCTGAGAAGTTAGTATTGAGTATTTAGATTGTAATTTTAATAAAAGAATAAAGAAAGTTAATGTTGAATTATTTTCTTAAACCTTAAAGAACTCTTCTTGCTTCGGCAAAAGCATTTTTCCAATAACGTTCATCCAAAGTAGAAACTAATACACCTTTTGAAGTGGTAGAATGTATAAATCGGATAACGCCTCTTTTGGACTCAACAACCAAACCAACATGATTGATTCGATTTTTGTTTTTGTTCGTTTTAAAGAAAAGTAAATCACCTTTCTTAACAGACGATTTTCCAATTTTTTTACCGCGTTTAGCTTGTTGATAAGAAACTCTTGGCAACTCAACTTGATGCTTTTTAAAAGTGACATACATTAAGCCAGAACAATCCATTCCTTTTTTCGTAGTTCCACCATACTTATAACGTGTTCCTTTGTATTTTAAAGCTGTAGCAACAATTGCGTTTGATTTACTAGAAGATCGTTTGTTATTGGAACGTGTTTTGGTCGTTTTTGTCTTTACGGTTCGTTTAGATGTAGTTTTCTTTGAAGAACCACAAGACAATACAGAAAAAGCAAGAAGAAGGAATAGTAGTTTTTTAATCATGCGGTAATGTACTTAATTTTTTTCAACAATCAACTTTGCTGCGTTAGCACTTGCGCCTTTTCCACCTAATTTTTGCTCTAAATCATAGTAGTCAGAAAATAATTGTTTACGAGTAGCTGCATCTAGAATCTTAGTTAATTCAACTTTTAGATTTTTAGTGTTAAGATCGTTTTGAATAAGTTCCTTTACAACTTCTTTATCCATAATTAAATTCACCAAAGAAATATATGCTAGCGTAATAATTCGTTTTGCAATTTGATATGAAATGTTACTCGCTTTATAACACACAACTTGCGGTACTTTATACAAAGCAGTTTCAAGTGTAGCTGTTCCAGAAGTAACCAAAGCTGCATGGGAAACACTCAACAAATCATAGGTTTTATTATCTATAAATTTTACATTCGAATCATTTATAAATTGATTGTAAAATGCTTTTTCTTGACTTGGCGCGCCAGCAATTACAAACTGATATTCAGGGAAATCATTCACAACAGACAGCATTACAGACAACATTTTTTTAATTTCTTGCTTTCTACTTCCGGGCAATAATGCAATAATATTTCTATCATCAAGTTGATGTGTAGCTCTAAATTCGGCATCATTTATTTGTGGTCTGTCTGCGATTGCATCTAACAATGGATGTCCAACAAAATGTACATCGCAGTCATATTTCTTGTAGAATTCTTTTTCAAAAGGAAGAATCACAAGCATTTTATCAACGTACTTTTTAATATTCTTCACTCTGCTAGCTCTGCTTGCCCAAACCTGTGGAGAAATATAATAATTTGTTGTAAAACCTTCATTCTTTGCCCATTTAGCAATAGGAAGATTGAAGCCCGAATTGTCAATTAAAATAATAACATCTGGTTGAAATGCGGCAATATCTTTTTTGCAAAAAGACATCATGCCCAAAATTTTACGAAGATTCATGATAATTTCAATGAATCCCATAAAAGCACGTTCTTTATAATGTTTTACCAAAGTACCACCAACTGCTTGCATTAAATCTCCGCCCCAAAACCTAAAATCGGCATTTGGATCTTCCTTTACAATGGCTTTCATCAAGTTAGAACCATGTAAATCTCCCGAAGCTTCTCCTGCAACAATGTAATACTTCATAACTTTTTAAAACAATAACTTATGCGATAAAACTAATACAGCGGTAACAATTGTAACAATCAAAACGCCTTTGGCGCTGGCTTCTTTATTAAACTTTAAAAAACCAAAAAATGCTAAAAAGTTCAATGCAGCTCCATACACAACTACCGAACTAATTTGACCAGTAGAAATTGCAAAATCCCAAATGGCATCAAAAGAAGCATTTCGTTGATTTCCTATGTATAGTAAATAAAAAAGTGTTCCAATACTTGTTGAAATCAATCCAACAATAATTCCGATAATGATCTCTTTATTTTTCATTAAATCCTATACTATTAAGTTTTTGAAAAGCATGATGTGCTGTTAAATCAAACTGAACAGGAACTAAGGAAACATATCCATTTGCCAATGCCCATTCATCAGTATCTTCACCTTTATCCTGACTTACAAGTTTTCCAGAAAGCCAGTAATATTGGCGCCCATGCGGATTGGTGCGTTTATCAAAATCTTCTGCCCAGTATGCTTTTGCTTGTCTGCAAATACGAATTCCTTTAATTTCTTTCTCTTTCAATTTAGGGAAATTCACGTTCAACACAACACCTTCGGGCAAACCGTGCTCTAGCACTTTTTTAGTAATTGTCTTTACGTATTTCTTAGTCGCTTCAAAATTGGCTTCCCAATCATAATCAAGTAGCGAAAAACCAATAGCAGGAATTCCTTCAATACCAGCTTCTACGGCAGCACTCATCGTTCCTGAATAAATTACATTAATAGACGAGTTTGAACCATGATTAATTCCTGAAACACAAATGTCAGGTTTACGATTCAAAATTTCATTCACGGCTAACTTCACACAATCAACAGGTGTTCCAGAGCTAGAATATTCAATTTGTGGTCCATCATCAATAGTGATGGCATTGCAGTAAATAGTTGAGTTTACAGTAATAGCGTGTCCCATACCACTTTGTGGACTATCAGGAGCAACAACGAATACATCGCCTAACTCATTCATAACATCGATTAATGCGCGCAAACCTGGCGCGGTAATACCATCGTCGTTGGTAACTAAAATTAACGGTTTATCTTTCATATAAAAAGTACTTCATTTTCGACTGCTAAAGTACGCATTTTACTTATTACATACATAGCATTTTATCTTTAACAAAAAATTAGTAAGATTGTTAAAAAATGGCATGGTTTTTTCATTATTTTAGTGGAATATTAAAATGATTAGCATTGATTACTCCTAAAGTACTCAAGTTGAAAAAGAATAACACGCTAATTAATGCGAATGAAAAAAATAAAATGTGTGAAAATCCGAGCGTTTATGAGAAGGAATAAAATATACTTAGTGGCACTATTAGTATTTGCAATGGTGTCATGCGGCTTTGCGAAAAAGTCATTTGATGATCCAGAAAAGGATAAAACTTTAGTAGACTTGATTTCTTATGTGTTGAATAGATGGCACTTTGATCCGCAAGATATTAATGATGAATTTTCTGAGAATGTATACAACGATTTTATAGGATCAGTTGATCCAATGAAACGTTATTTCTTAGCGTCAGATATTGAAGAGTTTGCAGCGTACAAAGATAAAATTGATGATGAAATCAAAGAACCAGGCGTAAAGTTCTTCAATTTAGTGCATACACGATTGGAAAAACGAATGGCAGAAGCCAAGGAGTTTCAAAAAGAATTACTAGGTTCACCTTTCGATTTTACAGTTGATGAAACGATTAATCGTGATTATGAAAAATTACCTTTTGCTGCAAACGTGAAAGAATTGAAAGAGCGTTGGAGAAAAGAGTTGAAATTCTCAACCTTAGCGAATTACGACATCAAACTTGAAATTGAGCAAAACAAAAAGAAAGAAGACAAGTCATATGCAATCAAAGATGATGTTGCTTTAGAAAAAGAAGCACGTGAATCTACAACAAAAACATACGTTGAGTTTTTTGACTTAATGGGCGATTTAGAACGTAAAGATTGGTTTAGCATTTATGTAAATACAATTGTAGAAGAATTTGATCCGCATACTTCTTACTTAGCACCAGAAGACAAAGATCGTTTCGATATGAGCATGTCTGGAACCTTAGAAGGAATTGGAGCACGATTACAAAAACGTACAGAAGGTGCAAAAATATTTGAAGTAATTTCTGGTGGACCAGCTTGGAGAAGTAAAAAAATAGAAGCTGGAGATATCATTCTAAAAGTTGCACAAGAAGGTGAAGAACCGATTGATATTGTGGGAATGCGTTTAGATGATGCTGTAAAACTTATCAAAGGACCAAAAGGAACAAAAGTAACCTTAACAATGAAAAAGGTTGATGGTTCAATAGATGTAATTACAATCAAAAGAGATTTAGTAGAGATTGAAGAAACTTATGCTAAATCAGCAGTTGTTAAGAAAAATCAAAGAACATTTGGAGTTATTAATTTGCCAAAATTCTATGTAGACTTTCAAGATTATAACAACAGAAATGCCGCAAGTGACGTGAAAAAAGAAATTGAGCGTTTGAAAAAAGAAGGCATGGAAGGTTTAGTTATTGATCTTCGTAATAATGGCGGTGGATCATTGAAAACTGTAGTAGATATGGCAGGTTTCTTTATTAAAGACGGACCAATTGTTCAAGTGAAAAGTTCTATAGATGGAAAAGAAGTGCTAAGTGATGAAGACAGTCGCATACAATGGGACGGACCTTTAGTGATCTTAGTAAATGAATTATCAGCTTCAGCCTCAGAAATTCTAGCGGCAGCATTACAAGATTACAAAAGAGCTGTTGTAATTGGAAGTAAGCAAACTTATGGAAAAGGAACAGTACAGAATGTAGTTGACTTAAACAGATTCATTAGAGGTGGCGATAGTAATGTTGGTGCTTTAAAATTAACAACTCAAAAATTCTATAGAATTGATGGTGGTTCAACACAATTAGAAGGTGTGAAAAGTGATGTTGTTGTGGTTGATAAATATAGTTTTATTGACATCGGTGAAAAAGATCAAGAAAATCCATTACCTTGGGATCGAATTGATCCTGCATCGTATGATGTTTGGGATGGATATATAGGATACGAAGAAACTATCGAAAAGAGTAAAGCGCGTATGTCAAATAATGCGCAATTGAAATTGATTGAAGAAAATGCAAAATGGATTCGTAAGCGTCGTGATGACAACGAGTATCCATTAAATTATGCAGTGTATAGAAAAGAAGCAGAAGCAGATGAGGACTATGCAAAACGTTTTAAAGCACTTTCTGATTATGATACAAAATTAGTATTCACATCATTGCCTTATGAAGAATTATTAATGGAAAAAGATTCTTCATTGCAAAGAAAACGTAAAGCTTGGCATGAAGATTTAGCTAAAGATGTTTACGTAGAAGAAGCAATTAACGTATTAAGTGATATCCAAATCAACAACATCAAAAAAAGAAAAAGAGCTGTTGTAAAAGGATAATATAAAAGATATTAATGAGTAGAAACTCAAATTCATTAGCACAATTAGCGCTCCAGAAATTCAAAAAGAATTTTTGGGGCGTTTTGAGTTTTGGTTTTATTGTACTTTGCGCATTCATTGTAATCTTTGCTTATCTTTTTACACCTGATGATACGAAAAATGCAAATCAAATGCATTTATCAATTCATTCTAAAAGACCTGGATTTTCGGTTCAAATGCTAACAATTCCACCAGCTGAAGAAGTTGAGGAAAGTTTTCTGAGTACACTTTTTTTTGGGAAAGAAAACACAGCTACTGAAATTCCAATTTCAAACTACAGAATAGAAAAGAATGCACTTTTTGTCACAGAATATTCAGATGGAGTCGTTGCTGGAATCGAAAAAGAAATTCCACTAACTTCATTCCCCAAACTGACAAATGCTAGTGAAGTTCCAGCACAATTCATCCAACAAAAAACATTTCGTTTAGGAACGGATAAATATGGGAGAGATGTACTGAGTAGAATGTTAATTGGAATGCGAATATCATTTACTATTGGCTTTGTAGCAGTATTTATATCATTATTAATTGGTATTTCATTAGGAGCTTTGGCTGGTTATTTTGAAGGGAAAGTAGATGCAGTGATTATGTGGATCATCAATGTAACTTGGTCAATTCCAACCTTATTATTGGTAATTGCAATTACACTAACCTTAGGAAAAGGTTTTTGGCAAGTATTTGTTGCAGTAGGATTAACCATGTGGGTTGAAGTTGCCAGAATTGTCCGTGGGCAAGTCTTAAGTGTAAAACGAATGCAATATGTAACTGCGGCACGTGCTTTGGGTTATCACGATTTTAGAATTATCATCAAACATATTTTGCCAAACATCATGGCGCCAGTTATTGTCATTTCCGCTGCAAACTTTGCCGCAGCAATCTTAATTGAAAGTGGACTAAGTTTCTTAGGAATTGGAGCGCAACCGCCAATGCCAAGTTGGGGAGCAATGATTAAAGACCATTATAGTTATATCATTCTTGGAAAACCATATTTGGCTATCATTCCAGGAATTGCTATTATGAGTTTAGTAATGGCTTTTATGTTAGTTGGTAATGCATTGCGAGATGCATTGGATGTGAAGAATTAATGTTTTTTGAAATTGAAGACGAACTTGAATTTGAAAATTAGAACCGCGAATAACATTGATATAAACCGAAAACCTTAAAGAATTGAAACGAAAAAAAATATATCCGCTATTAGTACTATTTATTGGAGCTGCTTTTATTGTATATGAACAATATGGAGATCAATTAAAAGGAAAAACAAAGTACAACCCAAATAATGATGTTCACGGAAGTAAAACACAAACGACCAATAGTAATCCGAAGGAATTAACAAATACATACTATTTGCCAAGTTCTACAACAGGGCAAATAATTCATCATGAAGGGTATTCATTATCATATCATGAAGCTTATGAGCAAGCTGAATGGGTTGCGTATGAATTAAAGAAGAATCAAGTAGTATATACAGACTTTAAACGTCCTTATTTTGAACAAGATAATGCTGTAGGAAGCGAATCTGCGCATTGGCGAAACTACAAAAAATCAGGATATGACCGTGGACATTTGTGTCCTGCAGCGGATCGTAAATATACCAAAGCAGTCTTTACAGAAACGTTTCTAACAAGTAATATTTCACCACAAAAGCATGGATTTAATGCTGGTATTTGGAATACATTAGAACAAAAAGTTCGGTACTGGGCAAAAAAATATGATGGTATATATGTCGTTACAGGCGGAATTTTAGAAAAAGGGTTAAAAACGATTGGAAACGAAGAAGTAGCTGTGCCTAATTATTTTTATAAAATATTATTAGATACTTCTGGAGGAGAAACTAAAATCATTGCTTTTTTGATGCCACACAAAGATATAGACAAGCCTTTATACGAATTTGTAGTACCTGTTGACGAAATAGAAAAACGCACAGGAATTGACTTCTTTCCTGAGTTAGAGGATTCAAAAGAAAACGAGCTTGAAGCTTCTACGAATTATAAGCAATGGAGTTTTAGGTAGTTCTTTAATTTAAAAATTCACAACAGAATAATTCCGTTGTGAATTTTTACACTATATAAATCTTTGTCAATGCAGTAGATTATGACGATTGGTTGTATCGTATTTTTAATCTAAGTTGTCCCATGCACTTACATCATCTTTCTTAATTTGTAAAACTCCATATAAGATTGCTATTCCAACTAATCCAAATAATGATTGTCCAATACCTAATCCAATATTTAGATTAACTACTAATGCGATAATGCTTACAAATAAAAATCCCCAAAATCCAATTTTGTTCCAACTTAATAGGAGAATCGCAAAAACGATGTTTGCTACTCCTAGTATTCCTAAAAGAATCATCATTGAAGTTGAAATTCCACCAGGAATGTTGTTAGAAACCAAATCTCCAGCAAAAAGATATAAAACTGCAGTAATTGAATTTGCGATGATTATAAAAACCAACCATGCAGTAACACATCCATGTCTTTCTTTGTTTAAGTTTTCCATATTTATTATTATTTTATTAGGTTAAAAATATTACGAAACAGTTGCTTCAGAATCTTGTTGTGTTTCCAAAATCATATCTTGAATAAACAATGGTAAATCTTTTATTTCATAAGTTTTTGGGAAGAAATTATTATTCAAGATGCTTGCAGGTGTATAGTGTACATCATTAATATTTGACCATTGATTATGTGCGTCTAATACGTCTGAAACCATTTTATTTTCTGAAAATCCAAAGTTTTTATGCCATTCGTCAATGTTTCTGTTGGCAAACCATTCTTTTAAAGCTGTGTATGATTTTTTAGGATCTTGTAAATACAAATCAACTAATCGAGAAGCGATTTGTGTACTCTTATTTTCAGCATTCTTGGGAACATTAAAAATAAACTCTAAACGAATATCATCTCCATATGTACTTAATAATTTATCATACGATTCAAAAGCAGCTGTACAAAAGCCACATAGTGGATTTGTAACGCCTTGCAATTGAATTGCACCATTTGGATTCCCAAAAACAATACGCAAAGGTGCTGGAATCACATTCGGATTTAGCACAGATTGTTCTTGAAGCATCGTTTTAAATAACTCAGGGTTTCGTTTAAACTTTAAGAAATCACGTTCAGCATTTCCAAGTTTTTCATGACTTTCCCAATAAGTTTTACAATAATTCCATGCAATATATAGTAAGCCAAAAATCCCTGCTGCTTTGGCAATATATGCCCAGTCAAGTATCCAGTTATATGAAAATGTAGCAGCTAATAATCCAGTTTGTAACACTAAGATTCCTGCAATTAATAAACATAATGCACACCATTTTTTAAGTACAATTCCTTGTCTGTAAATGGCATATAGCACAATTGGAATTCCTGCTAAAGACAAACCAAATAGTGTACTTTGATGAAATCCAATAGATGATAATATTAAAAATAATGCTGAGAAAAACACAAAAGATGCATCACTCAAGGTAATGAATCCGAAGAGTAAATTTCCTTTTGTGGTAATAACGTCGCCACAATCACTATTTTTAGATATAGCACCACAAACTTTGGCAACGGCTTTACTTTTAATTCCTAGATCTTCTCTAATAATCAACACGCTAATATATAAGCCAACAAGTGTAAGTGATGTATATAATAGGTATTCAAAGCTAAAGTTTAGTGATACATTTACAGCAGCAACAATGGCCACAATAAAGTAGGGAAGTGCTGCTTTGATTGATTGTGTATCGACTACTTTTTCAACTTCTTCAACTGCAATAATAGTTCCTGTCCAGCGATTTGTGAATGTTTCTTCAGTTAGTTTTTCTTTAGTGTCATCAGATAATGACATATGAATCATGCCACGTTTCTTTTCAATTAATACTACATCGTCACCTTTTTCAGAATTCACTAAGGCTAAGAATGATTTTGGCATTTCTGAAAGCGCTTCTTTAGGCACTGTAGCTGCTAAGTTGTCAATTTCAAAATAATCTAACGTATCAGTAATTGATTTTAAACTTGGATATTCAGGATGTGATAATAATTGCAAGTTGAGTCGTTCGCTATCAATAGTTAAATAGCCATTGGTTCTTAGTAAAGAAAGGATAATATGTTCCATCTAATTTATTTCAATTTTGGTAGGGGAAATTAAAATCTTGGTTATAGTTAGCTAAAGATAGAAAGTATTTTGGAAGTAAGAAGTATGAATAGGTCTTTTTAAGAGTTGATTCTGTTCAATTTATAAAATGGAGAAAGGTGAAGTTGATTATGTCTGAAATTACTTAATAATTGGCTTACCACTCATTAATTCGATTCGCGTCAAGCTTGATAAAAATAAAGAGTAAAATAGTAAATCCCCAAAGTCCAGAACCACCATAACTAAAGAAAGGTAGTGGAATTCCAACCGTAGGAAATAAACCAATCACCATTCCTATGTTAATAGCAAAGTGGAAAAATAGTATGGCGGCGACACTATAACCATACACACGACTGAATTTGTTTTTCTGTTGTTCGGCTCTACTGAGAATTCGCAGGAGTAAGGCGACGAAAATAAAAATGACCGCAAAACTTCCTATAAATCCCCATTCTTCACCAACAGTTGTAAAGATGTAGTCTGTATCTTGTTCTGGGACAAAATCTCCGCGTGTACGTGTTCCTTTAAGCCAACCTTTTCCGAAAAATCCTCCTGAACCAATAGCAATTTCAGATTGATTTGTATTAAAACCAAACGTTTTTCGCATCTGTTCAAGCTTTATAGGATCTTTTTCTAAACCTAAAACTAAGGTGAAACGATCACGATGATGTTGTTGAAATACATTGTAAAAAATATAGTTTACGGCAAGAATAAACATAACAGCTGTAACTAATGAAGTAATAGCTAAAGATGTGTGACGTTGTCGTTTTAATTTCTTTCGAAAGAATATAAAAATACATGCTAGCCCAATAATTAACGTAGCAATAATTGTAATGAGATACCCTAATTTCAGTGTGATGATAAATAGTAAAACCAAAATAAAGCCAATCCCTAAATAAATTGCTGGTAAACCTTCACGATACAATACAAAAAAGAATGCCATATATACCATAGCACTTCCGGCATCAGGTTGTAGCATGATGAGCACTGGTGGCGCAAGTATGATAGCAAATGAAATCAATTGATGTTTGAAGTTGTTGATATTCGTTTGAATATCACTCAAAAACTTTGCTAATGCTAATACGGTTGCTGCTTTCGCGAATTCAGAAGGTTGAAGCGTGAAACTTCCAATAGCATACCAAGAAGTGGCGCCATTGATATTTTTACCAAAAACGACGACACCCATTAAAGCCAGTAAGCCAATAATATAAATAATACTAGAAAACCGTTCATAGAACTTAGCTTCTATGGAAAGAATTAGAATAATAAGAAAAATGCTTGTGGTAATGAATACGAGCTGTTTTCCGTAGAGTTCGCTCATATCAAAAAAACCTGTAGAAGCATCTGTAACAGAGGCTGAGTAAATATTAATCCAACCAATTCCGACTAACATAAAGTACAGAAGAATGGAAAGCCAATCAATTTTTTTTATAAATTTTACTTCTCTACTCATTAATGGTAAAAGGTTTCCCGCTCAAAGGCTTTGCATATTCTTCTTCTAAACTCTTTTCTAATACTAGTTTTTCCATTGCTTTCAAGGTGATTTCACCATTCAAGTACTTTTCAATCATTAAACTAGATATCTTTCCTGCCCAACGCGCACCGTAATATCCATTTTCAACAAAAACTGCAATAGCTATTTTTGGATTATCTTTTGGTGCAAATGCTATAAATATAGAATGATCGGTTAGCTGTTTTCTTTCTCCATCAATTTTGGTGAAATTTTCGGCTGTTCCTGTTTTTCCACAAATTTCAATACCAGGCACATTTAACCATTTTGCTGTTCCACCTTTTTTCATGCTAAAAACATCGTGCATACCTTGAATTACTGGCTCAAAATGTTCTTTGTCAATCGTTGTGTATTTTGGTTTGGTAAAGTGATCATTTTCAAGAGGATTTCCGCCAATTGATTTGATGATATGTGGTGTGTAATAATGACCTCTGTTAGAAATTGTAGCTGTCATGTGCGCTAATTGAATTGGCGTCATTTCTACTTGCCCTTGTCCAATAGCATTAGAAATCGTATTTAAAACATGCCATCTATCATGTTTAAAATAATTATTTGTGTAATAATCGCCTGTTGGAATTCTACCTTTTCGTCCAGTAGATAAATCATTATTAAAGTATTCACCTAAGCCAAAACTTTTAATATGATTACTCCAAACATTCATTCCTTCGCGTGGAGAATCATATTTACTAATAACTTGTCGATATGTGTTTGCAAAATATGCATTACACGATTTGGCAACACCATCTATTAACCTACGATTTCCGCCTCCACAATGGCAACCCATTTTTCGTCCACTACGTCCATATACATATCCATGACGACATCTAAAAGTAGTCTCAGTTGTGATGACATCTTCTTGTAAAGCAACTAAAGCATTTAGTGTTTTAAATGGAGAGCCTGGTGGATACATAGCTAATAAGCCTCTGTCATATAATGGTTTATTGATAGAATCGTAATGTAATTTGTTGTAATTTTTAGAACGTTTTCGGCCAACTAATAAATTTGGATTGTAACTCGGAGCAGTAATTAAAGCTAGTATTTCTCCAGATGAAGGTTCTATAGCGACAATTCCACCACGTTTGTTAATCATTAACTTTTCGCCGTATTCTTGTAATTTACTATCAATCGTAATTTGAATATCTTTTCCATTCACGGCAAGTGTATCATTACGTCCGTCTTCATAAGATCCTAATACTTTATTGTGGATATCTTTTTGAATATATTTTACTCCTTTAATTCCACGTAATTCGTCTTCATACGATTTTTCAATACCTGTTTTACCAATCAATTCACCAGATTGGTAGTATGGATTCTTTTTTAAATCAGCATTATTTACTTCACCAATAGAACCCAAAACATTGGCTCCAACAGTAGTTTGATAATTTCTAATAGAACGTTTTTGAATGTAAAAACCTTTAAAACGATGCATTTTTTCTTGAAGAAACGCATAGTCTTTCTTTGCCATTTGCGCCACAAATACAGACGGAATTCGCCAAGAGTGTTTCTTTGCTTTTTTTAGCAACTTGGTATAATCTTCTTCGGTGATTTTTAAAAGCTTGCAAAATTCAGGAATATCAAATTCTTTTACTTCACGTGGAATGACCATTACATCATATGAAGGTTGATTTGCAACGAGCAAAATTCCGTTTCTATCGTATACATAACCACGCTGTGGATAATCATATACAGTTTTTATAGCGCTATCATTTGTAAGATCAGTCGCAACTACATTTTCATTAAACAATTGCAAATACGAGAGCCTTCCTGTGTAAATGACTCCAACAGAAATGACAACAAGATATAGCAAAAGTTTCCTCATGATTTTTTTCGACTAAAAAGAGTTATTGATAAAGTGATGACTATAGTTGTAAAGATACCAAAGAATAACGTGTTTCTCAATACAAGAAGTATGCTTGAAATGTTAAAAATTTCTAATAAAAACATGAAAAGATGATGTATGAACGTAAGAATAACAATATACACGATACGTTGCCCAAAAGCGGTATTCTCTAACTTAATAGATTGGTGTTCGTAACTAATACCAAAAGCAAAGCGTAATACAAACGGTCTTATGTATGCAATAATAACGCAAGCAGCTGCATTAGCGCCACCAGAATCAGAGAACATATCTACAGTTAGACCTAACACAAATGCTAAAACCAAAAATAAACTTCTGTTGGAATTAAAAGGAAATAATAAAATAAAATAGATATACACCATTGGGTTAATATATCCCATGAAGTCGATATGGTTACAAATTAAAACTTGTACCAAAACAGCTATAATAAACCGAACTGTATTCCAAAAAACAACGGAACTCATTTAATTTTTAGGTGCTAATAAATTATCTATTTCTTCTCTGTGTAAATTTTCAATGATATATACATTTTCCAAATTAGTCATGTCATTGAATAATTGTACGTTCACTGTGTACAAATTTTGTTTTGTATCTAACTTAAAATCTTTTACCGTACCAATTGGAATTCCTTTTGGAAATAACGTAGAATGTCCTCCAGTGGTAATCGTATCATTTACTTTAAATGTAGCTAGTTTTTCTAAATCGATCAATTGAACAATATTTGGATTTTCGCCATTCCAAATTAATGTTCCAAAGTAATTAGTGTTCTTTAATTGTGCATTAATTTTTGAAATTGAATTCAAAATACTAATCACTGTTGCATGACTTCCACCAACTCTATCAACAATACCAATAATTCCGTTAGGTGTTACAACGCCCATATCTGTTTTAATACTATCCGAGCTTCCTTTGTTGATTAAAATTATATTATCAGGCTTTGAATAACTGTTTTTAATGATTTTTCCAGCACGAAATAAATAATTAGTAGCAAACGAACTACTGTCAATAAATTGCATGTTGTGTAGGCTATCTTTCTTACTGTATACCAAACCTTTTAATCTACGATTCTCTTCAACTAGTTTTTCATTTTCAGATTTGAGTGAAAAATAAGTAGAAACACTATTCGACTGTTCGTAAATTCCACCTGTAAGCCAATTGGCAGAGTTTATAAATTTGCTTTTGTGATATGAATGCGATTGAATCGTAAAAACAAGTGATATAAATAGCAACAGCATGAAGAGAATAAAGTTTTTATTCTTTATCAGAAAATTAAGAATCTGTTGCATGTACTATATATGTTCTTATTTGATCAATACACTTTTGAATTTGCTAAGGTTTTTCAGGGTAATTCCTGTTCCACGTACAACGGCACGTAATGGATCTTCGGCAATATATACAGGTAAATCTGTTTTTTGAGAAAGACGCTTGTCTAATCCACGTAACATAGATCCTCCACCAGCAAGGTAAATTCCTGTGTTGTAAATATCAGCCGCTAATTCTGGAGGCGTTTGAGATAATGTTTCCATAACCGCATCTTCAATACGTAAGATAGATTTGTCCAACGCTTTAGCAACTTCACGATATGAAATTTGAACTTGCTTCGGTTTTCCAGTTAATAAATCACGTCCTTGAACCGACATTTCTTCTGGCGGAACCTCTAAATCTTCGGTTGCTGCTCCAATTTGAATCTTAATTTTTTCTGCAGTACGTTCTCCAACATATAAGTTGTGTTGTGTACGCATGTAGTATACAATATCGTTGGTAAATACATCACCAGCTACTTTTACAGATTTGTCACAGACAATTCCGCCTAAAGCGATTACGGCAATTTCAGTAGTTCCACCACCAATATCAACAATCATGTTTCCTTTTGGTTGCATAATATCGACACCGATACCAATGGCTGCTGCCATTGGTTCGTGTATCAAATAAACTTCTTTTGCATTTACACGCTCTGCTGATTCTTTTACCGCTCGCATTTCTACTTCTGTAATTCCTGATGGAATACAAATAACCATACGAAGTGAAGGTGGAAAAAGTTTCTTTTTAAGCGCAGGGATATTTTTTATAAACAGACTGATCATTTTTTCAGATGCATCAAAATCTGCGATTACACCATCTTTCAATGGACGAATCGTTTTGATGTTCTCATGGGTTTTTCCTTGCATACGAGCAGCTTCCTGTCCGACGGCAATGATTTTATTAGAAATCCTGTCCCTGGCGACAATAGATGGACTGTCTACAACGACCTTGTCATTGTGAATGATCAATGTGTTAGCGGTTCCTAAATCTATTGCTATTTCCTCTACTAAGAAATCAAAAAATCCCATGTGTTATATCTGCTGTTTGAATACGTTTTGTAAGTCACTAATAATGAAATACAAAGGTATAAAATTTTTAATGTTTAAAGTGTCTTGTGCCTGTAAATACCATCGCAATATTAGCTGAATTGCAATAATCGATGCTTAATTGATCTTTTATAGATCCGCCAGGCTGAATTACGGCATTAATTCCAGCGTTGCCAGCTATTTCTACACAATCTGGAAACGGGAAAAATGCATCACTTGCCATCACTGCTCCATTGAGATCAAAATTAAAGCTGTTTGCCTTTACAATAGATTGATTTAATGCATCAACTCTACTTGTTTGTCCTGTTCCACTTGCGCACAATTGTTTATTCTTAACTAATACAATTGTATTTGATTTTGTATGCTTACACAATTTAGAAGCGAATAGTAAATCTTCTAACTGTGCGTCTGTCGGTTTATTCTCAGTAGCATATGTTAAACCTTCTAGCGAATCTGTTTTACCATCTTTATCTTGCACTAATACACCGTTTAAACAGGTGCGAACTAGTGTTTCTGGTAAAGCTATTTCGTTTTGAATTAAAATAATTCTATTTTTCTTTCCTTTTAAAGTTTCTAATGCATCCGTATCATATTCTGGAGCAATTACAACTTCACAGAATAGTTTATGAATTTCTTCAGCGGTAGCTTTGTCAATTTTTTTGTTTGAAATCAAAATTCCACCAAAAGCAGAAACTGGATCACCAGCTAATGCATCTACATACGCTTGATGAATTGTAGGACGTGTTGCAAAACCACAAGCATTGTTGTGTTTTAAAATGGCAAATGTTGGATCGTCATTTGTAAACTCACTCATTAAGTTTACAGCAGCATCAACATCTAATAAGTTGTTATAACTTAATTCTTTCCCGTGAAGCTTATCAAACATTTCATCAAAATTCCCAAAGAAGAACCCTTTTTGATGTGGATTTTCGCCATAACGCAATACTTTTCCTTTAGTTTCGCTCACTTTCAATGCAGGAATCGCATGATCTTGATTGAAGTAGTTGAAAATTGCAGTATCATAGTGTGAAGATACATTGAATGCTTTCGCGGCAAACGCTTTTCTATCTTCAACAGAGAAAGTACCTTCTTGTGCTGTTAATAACTGTAAAAAGCTTTCGTAATCATCTACAGAAGATACACAAAGTACATCTGCAAAGTTTTTAGCGGCAGCTCTAATTAGAGAAATTCCTCCAATATCAATTTTTTCAATAATATCTTGTTCGCTTGCGCCAGATGCAACTGTTTTTTCAAATGGATATAAATCTACAATGACAATATCAATTTGTGGAATTTCATACTCAGCTAATTCAGCAACATCACTTTCGTTATTTTGACGATTTAGAATTCCGCCAAATACTTTAGGATGTAATGTTTTTACACGTCCGCCAAGAATTGAAGGATATGAAGTTACATCTTCAACAGGAACCACAGGAATTCCAAGGTCTTTTATGAACTTTTCTGTTCCACCAGTGGAATAAATAGTGATGTTTAATGCATGCAGTTTTTCAACAATTGGAGCTAATCCATCTTTGCTGAAGACCGAAATTAAAGCTGATTTTGCTTGTTTCTGGGAATTCATTCGAGTGTAAGTTGTTAATTGTGTTGTTGTGAAGCTGCAAAAGTAATAATTAACACCCAAAAACAGCCTTTTATAGAGATAAAAAAACCATCAAATACAAATTTTAATCTTTGCTTGTAGTATTCTGAATTTTACATAGATAAAATTTGATGACTTTTTTGAGTAAATGCCTGTTTTAATGACATCTTATTTGTTGTTGGTCATTGTTGAATTTTGTTCTTGTGAAAATTTTTCAGCTAATAAATTCCATAGTTCAGGATAACCATCATCATATCCCAACGCCCAAATTCCGACGCCACTGATGTTATTACTTTTTATCCAATCGTATTTAATTGATAATGATTTTACATCTTCAAAAAATAGTTGTCGATACTTGTTGTTTCCATCTTTAATAACAAGATAGCTTGAAGCACTTTTAGAATCAAATTGGAGTGGAATTTTTAAAGAATCAATATAGAATTCTCGTATTGATTTGTACGGTGGATGTGATTTGAATTTTGTTACTTTTGCGCCCATTTTAGCATTTTGCGTATGCCATTCTGCTCCATAATATGGTAATCCAACAATTAATTTATCAAAAAGAACGCCTTTGTTTTTATAGTAATTTACGGATGACTCTAAACCTTTTCCAAATTCTGTGCTGGTTTTAAATGGAGTAACTGGCCCAGTAGTTTTGCTAAAACTCCCATAATAATCATATCCCATTAAAGTATAAAAATCTACATGTGAGTTGATAGCTTCTATGTCAAAAATATCATGCCAGTCAATAGCATATAAGCATAAAGAAACCATATATTTTGGATTGTCTTGTTTTAGCTTCTTAGATACCTGAATAATAAATTTTGTAAAATCGTTCTTATTGTTTTTTGAAACGCCTTCAAAATCAATGTTTATTCCATCAGCAGCTCTAAGCGCTAATAAATTAGATAAACTATCTATGAGTGTTTTTTGCGCTTTAGGGTTTTCTAAAAAAGTAGCATTGTTTTTACCTCCAAAATTTGAAACCGATAAAAAGATTTTACAATCTTTTGCTTTTGCACTATCAATTAAAGAAGTCGTTTTCCATTGATGAATATTTTTGTAATTTCCAGTTTTTGGTTCAACAGTGTATGAAAAGTACGAAAGTCCCCATAACATGGAAAAATTGTAATTTTTATAGGAAGAACCATTGGAATATAGATGCCATCCAAATGTGCGTACATCAGGATGAATTTCCCCTTTTGTGTAAAGTGTTTTTTTATGAGAGATATTGTTTAGACTATCCCATTGTTGTTCTGTTTTAAAATTGAATTTTCCATACTTGAGATCATGCAAATGACGTTGACTTATAAACGTATCGTTAGTGCTCAAATTTGTAGCATCTTTCTCCTTTATAGTTGACTTTTTATCAACATTACAACTTGTTAGAATGATGAGTGAAATAAGCGTTATGAGTACTCTTTTCATTTGATTTTTTTAAGATGAATCTTAAAAGTCAAGATAAGAAATTTCGCTAACTTTATGCTATGTGATGACTAACTCAAAATCTCAGCAACTTTCACGTTGATGAATTCTAAGAATTCTTCGTCTTCTTTTGTGAACGGATCTGGTGTGTGCGAATCAATATCTATTTGCCCAATATTTTCACCATTTACAAATAATGGAATTACAATTTCGGCTTTTACATAAATGCTACACGCGATGTAGTTATTTTGCGCTTTTACATCAGGAACTAAAAAGTTTTCATTAGAAACCGCTACTTGTCCACAGATTCCTTTTCCAAATGGAATAATGGTATGATCTGTTGGCTCACCTGCAAATGCTCTTAGTTTCAATTCAGGCTTGTCTCCGTTTTTGAAGTAAAAGCCAACCCAGTCATAATGGTTAAAGTTTTCCTGTAATAATTCGCATACTTTTGTCATACGATCATCTACAGAAAGTGTTTCATTTGATAAGATTTCGATTACTTGTGGTTTATATGTTGCAAATGTCATGTATTCTAAATTTTTAATGCTTGCAAAAATAGTCGAAAAAAGTATAAAAATCTTTCTTCAATCCTTGAATAAAGTTGTTTGAAAAACGAATCGAACAAAATTTATTGAATTTGTGAGATTTTCAATAGCTTTTGCAGTAAGTTTGTAGGAGTTCGAACTTTAATTAGAATTGTGTTAGAAAGTATTCTTCGATATAAATCAGCATTAGGATTTATTATAAAATTCTTCATTGTATACATCGTTTTAACGTTTGTATACAGTTTGTATTTGTCAAATTTTGATGGTGAACCTGATGGAATTACATGTGTTGTTGCTGATCAAACAGCGTCTATTATTGATATATTTGGGTACAATGCTAATGTAACACAGCATGAAACAGAACCTACTATGAAATTGCTTGTCAATGATACATATGTAGGACGAATTGTAGAAGGTTGTAATTCTATTAGTGTACTTATTTTATTTATCACATTTGTGATTGCCTTTACAGGAAGTTTTAAGAATACACTGTTGTTTACACTTATCGGAAGTGTTTGTGTGTATACCGCAAATCTATTGCGAATTGTTATATTAGGAATTGGATTATACCGTTTTCCAGAGTATGAAAATATATTACATCATATTGTTTTTCCAACAATTATTTACGGAATGGTATTTTTGTTGTGGATGTTTTGGGTAAAGAAATTTTCGAAAAAGTAGATGAAAAAGATTTGGAAATATAGCATTGCAGGGTTGCTTTTCGGAATTTTAGTTCTGATAAGAGCTTTTGAAAACCAACTTTTTTACGATCCATTTTTGAATTTCTTCAAGGATGACTATTTACAAGCAAATATTCCTGAGTATAATGCGTGGCTACTTTTTGTAAATCATGTATTTCGATATGCGCTCAATATGATTATTTCATTAGGAATTATATATGTAGCGTTTCAAAATAAACATGTGCTTAAGTTATGCGCTGGATTGTACGCAGTTGCTTTTGTAATTTTGATTGCGTTGTATTTTTATTTTATTCAACACAATTTAGCAGACGATTACTTATTAACTTTTTACGTACGTCGCTTTTTAATTCAACCACTTTTTGTGTTAATTCTATTACCTGCTTTTTATTATCAGCGTAAAATTAAAAATGAAGAAGTATAGTTCTTAATTTCTTAGATCAATTGTTTGCTTCTGAGAAATTGGATTTCCATCTTTTGTAATTCCTTCTATAAATAGCGTAACATACTTTGTACGTGTATTGAAAATTTTGAATGTTGCTGTTTCGTTTTTAGTTAGCATAATTTCAGGAATCCATGAAACAACACCATATTTTTTGAATGTACTTCCAGTGTAACTAGCGTATTTTGGAGCATAATATTCTTTTGTTGTTGAAAATGCGAAAGGTGCTACACTCGCATTTGAAATTGAAGCACTTTCTCCTTCATCTTTATATAATGCTGTGGTACGCGTGTAAATTTTAAT
Source organism: Kordia sp. E (assembly GCF_056033805.1). NCBI lineage: Bacteria > Pseudomonadati > Bacteroidota > Flavobacteriia > Flavobacteriales > Flavobacteriaceae > Kordia > Kordia sp. E. The sequence continues at coordinate 201,702 of NZ_JBRASR010000002.1, read as the reverse complement.
AACACCACCTGCACTACGAAGTCCGTAACCAAATCCACTTTTGTCTATTAAAATTTTCTCAACATTTCCCATAGAATAACTGTATAAAATATTAAAATTAGTCAGTGGGACATCATCAAAAAATACCAAAGGTGATGTTGATCCTTGAATACTCAATCTATTTCGAGTTGTAATAGTTACATTTCCATCACGCTCAAAAACACGGTATCCATTATTTTGAATGTAATCTGAAACAAAAGGATACTGTGCATAGGTTTCTACATCTACTTTTTTAAACTTTCCATTTATAGCGATAGGATCTTTTTCTTTTTCTTTCTTTTTTGCTTCCAATACAATTTCATCTAACTCTACAGAATCTTCATAGAAAAAGTCTTTTGAAAGGTCAAGATTTGGCATTACAAACTTTGTGTCTAGCGTTTTTGCATCTTCAATAGTAGTATTAACAATGTCTTCAATATTAGTGATGCTAAATGAAATATACATGCCTGGTTTTTTGAAAATACCACGTTTATCTTGATAAGAGAAACGAATTTTTTCGTCTTTTTCTAAAAAGAAATTTCGAAGTATAAACGACTGATCATCGCCAAGAGTGATAAATTGTGCTTGATGATTTTTAGTAGCATATAAAAATAATCGATCAATGCCAGAGTTTGGAGAGTTTACTTTTCCTTTGATTGTAATTCCGCTTTCAAATTGATGTCTTTGTTTTGGTGGGTTGCTAAAAATTGCATTCCAATTGTATTTACTCCAACCTTGTGTAAGCAATAAAATATCTAATTCATATGCACGTTTTCTATCGAACTTTGTAAAATAATATTCAGGATTTTCAATGATTCCTTTTACGTACGGTTTTAATAAAAAACTTGAAATAATAGTATTATTTGGCGCATAACTTTCCGTTTCTTCTGGCAACATAGAAATACTAATGTTTGCGTCTGCATCTAGATTTAATTCTTTTACAGATAAAATGATAGAATCGTTTATAGTATTCAATTTAGATACAGTAACTGAAGCTTCTTTCATTTCGGAAGCATTGAAAAATAAGCGTTCTAAAATTGGTTCTTCATTTTCATTAAATAATGTAATGGTATTAATTCCTTTGAACAATTCTTTTTTTGGAATTGTGATTGTTTTTGCCATTCCTTCATCAAATGTGAAATTCACTGTTTTAAGTTTTCCACTTTGGTGAATTAGTAATTTGTATTTCGAGCTACTAAATCGTTCCAATGTTTTAGCATTCGTATTTAGTGTAATGATTGCTCTATCAGGAAAAAGATTATTCATGATAATCGTGATTCCTTGATTTTTAATCGTTGGAAGTGCTTGTTCAATTGTTCCGCCAGAAGCTAGTGTAATTTTTGAAGTGTACTTTTGATTGGCTTCTGGTTGAAATAAAAATTTCCCAAGTCCTAACGAGTTACTTTTAAATTTTGTGACTTCTTCATTCGCTGCGTTAAAAATACTTCCTGTAGCAGCAACACCTTTTCCATTGACATCGGTGACCTTAAATCCAATCGTATTTTTTGTATTTGCAACAATATGTCCACCTTCTGGTAAAAATTGAAAATCATGAGTGTTTTCAGTAATTGCGTCCTCAGTATTACCTATAATTTTACTTCCAAAGATTTCAATTTTTTGAATGTAAGCGCCATCATCATTGAAGTTTTTCATCCAATTGGTAGCTGCTTTAACATAGTATGTTCCAGAAACAAAAGTAGAATCAATTAATAAGTTTCCTTTAGTGAAGCCATTTTCACCTTTAAATAATGCTTTTTTAACTTGTTTTCCATTGGCGTCATAAATCCCAACATTGAAATTTGTAGATGCTTTTGACGTTAATTGATTTTTTTGGTCATATGCATAGCCTTTAAACCAAATTTCTTCGCCAGATAAATACGTCGTTTTATTAAGGTGGAGAAATATTGTTTCACGTGGTAATTTGAAGTATTCTGTATACTTATTTTCGGCTTTGGTTTCCGTTTGGGAAAACATAGCAAATGAAAATAGTAACATAAAAATGGGTAGTAGTGGTAATAAGCGTTTCATACTAAAATGATCGGTTTTAATTTTTGGTATTAAAAATACCATAAAAAAATTATGAAAGTGTTAAATAAAACAAAAACTCCAAAAGTATTTTTTGGAGTTTTGAAAATTATAAGGAACTTTTTATAATGTCTATTTTTTTAGATGAGGCGTACTAAAACCGATAGTTTTTTTCTGGGAAATTAAGTATCCTTCTTTGGTGACACCTTCAATATATAACGTGATAAATTTTGTTTTTGTATCTGGAATTTTAAATACACTCACTTCATCTTTTGTTAAATTTATTTCAGGAATCCATGAGATTACACCATATTTCTTAAATAAATTACTAGAATAACTATTGTATTTAGGTGTGTAAAATTCTTTGGCTGTATTAAAAGCATGCGGAGCTGTGTTTTCGCTAAATAGTTGCGTTTCGTAGTCTGCTTCATCAATAAGTGGAGTTATTCTTGAATAAATTTTGATTACACCGCCTGCGCCGCGTGATCCAAATTCAGAGCCAAGTTTGTCGATGATAATTTTTTCTACGTTTGCCATCGAGAATTTATATAAAATATCTGCATTACTTAACGGAACACCATCAAATACAATCAAAGGTGAAGCGGCACCAGTGCTAAAAGGATTTCGTGTTAGAATAGTTAAGCCTCCAAAACTCTCAATAACTCTATATCCATTACTTTCTATGTAATCTGTTACAAATGGGTATCGAGTGTAAGTATCTATCGTTACTTTTTGATATTTTCCAAAAAGCACAATTGGTTTGTCCTCATCTTCTTTTTCTTTTTTGGCTTCAATAACGATCGCATTAAGTTGTTCAGAGTCAGGCGCAAGGAAATCTTCTAAAATGCTAAAATTAGTAGTGTTTAGTTTGGTTGGGATTTCATTTTCTAAACCAACAATTGATTCTTGATTGTTCGTTATATTGAAAGCAACATACATAGAAGGTTTTTTAAAAGCACCTTTTTTATTTAAGTATGAAAAACGAATTGATTCTTCTTCTTCTAAGTATAAGTTTTTAATGATAAATGATTGATCTTTTTTTAAGTCAATAAACTGTGCAGGATGATTTTTAGTAGCGTATACAAACAGTTTGTCAACGCCCGAAGCTGGTAAATTTACCTTTCCTCGTATGGTAATTCCATTTTCAAAAGCATGATTGTTTTGTGGATGACTTTTAAAGATATCATTCCAACTGTATTTGCTCCAACCTTGTGTAAGTAGTAAAACATCAAGCTCGTACTGTCGTTTGCGATCTAGTTTTGTGAAGTAATATGATGGATTTTCTATAGTTCCTTTTAGATACGGTTTTAAGAAAAAACTTGAGATAATACTGTGATCAGGACGATAACTTTCGGTTTCTTCTGGCAAGATAGAAATGCTAATATTTGTCTCTGTATTTGTATTGAATTGTTTTGCAGAAAGTAATATAGTGTCGTTAATTGTGTTTAAAGCCGATATTGCAATATCAGTTTTTTTAATTGCGAGTGCGTTAAAAAACAAACGTTCTAATATAGGTTGTTCATTTTCATCAAATAATGTAATGATATTTACTCCTTTAAATATATCTGTTTTAGGAATGCTAATTGTTTTTGAAGTTCCTTCGTCAAACGTGAAATTGATTGTTTTTAGTTTGCCACTTTGATGAATCAATAATTTGTAATTTGAACTCTCTATCTTCTTTAAAGTTTTTGCATTTGTGTTTAATTTTACAATTACTTTTTCTGGAAATAAATTATTAATGATCACAGAAATCCCTTGATTTTTTATCATTGGCAACTCTTGCGTAATCGTTTCTCTTGAATCAATCGTAATTTTTGAAGTATATTTTTGATTGGATTTAGGTTGAAATAGAAACTTCCCAATGCCTAACGCATTACTTTCAAACTTCGTGATTTCTTCATTTTTTTCATTGTATATACTTCCTGAAGCTTTAACACCTTTTCCATTAGCGTTTGTGACTTTGAAACCAATGTTATTTTTAGTGTTTGAAACAATATGTCCACCTTCTGGTAAAAACTGAAAATCATATGAGTTTTGTGTAGTTTCTTCAATAGTAACTAATTTTTCAGTATTGCTTGTATCAATTTTTTGACTTACATCTTTATTGGTATTCTCATCTGCGTATACCTCAATTTTTTGAATGTATGCACCATCATCATTGAAGTTTTTCATCCAATTAGTGGATGCTTTTACGTAGTAGATTCCAGAAACAAATGTAGAGTCAATTAAAAAATTTCCTTTTGCAGCGCCATTTTCACCTTTAAATAATGCTTTTTTAACTTGTTTTCCAGTAGCATCATACAGCCCAATATTGAAATTTGTAGTTGCTTTTGACGTTAATTGATTTTTTTGGTCATAGGCATAGCCTTTAAACCAAATTTCTTCTCCAGAAACATAGGTGGTTTTGTTTAAATGAAGGTGTAATGTTTCTCTAGGAAGATTAAAATAAGTAGTATAATTATCTTCAATTTTTTGATTTTTTTGACCAAATAAGCCAAGAGAAGACAATAAAAATAGGGATAGAAAAATGTAGTTTTTAATCATAGTAATTGGTTTTAATGTACTAATAGTGCATCAAAAAAGATACCAAGTTATGATAATAGTGTATGAAAAAACTCCGAAAATTTACTTCCGGAGTTTTAAAATCTATATTGTATTTGTGAAAGATTCTTACATCATTCCAGGCATTCCTCCGCCCATTGGTGGCATTCCGCCTCCTGCAGGAGCTTCTTCTTTAATGTCGATTAATGCACATTCTGTTGTTAAGATCATTCCTGAAACAGACGCAGCATTTTCTAATGCGATACGCGTTACTTTTTTAGGATCGATGATTCCAGCTTTCAACATATCTACATATTCATCTGTTTTTGCATTGTATCCGAAGTCTTTTTTACCTTCCATTACTTTAGAAACAACAACACTTCCTTCGCCACCAGCGTTAGAAACAATTGTACGTAATGGCTCTTCAATTGCACGTGCAATAATTTTGATTCCAGTTACTTCATCTAAGTTATTCGTAGTGATTTTTTCTAATACACCTTTAGCTCTTACTAAAGCAACTCCACCACCAGCAACAATTCCTTCTTCAACGGCTGCTCTTGTAGCGTGTAATGCATCATCAACTCTGTCTTTTTTCTCCTTCATTTCTACTTCAGAAGCTGCTCCAACATATAAAACTGCAACTCCACCAGCTAATTTAGCTAAGCGTTCTTGTAGTTTTTCTTTGTCGTAATCAGAAGTTGTAGACTCTATTTGTGCTTTTATTTGTCCAACACGTGCTTTAATCATATCTGCATCTCCAGCACCATTTACAACTGTTGAGTTGTCTTTATCAATCGTGATTTTTTCAGCAGTTCCTAGCATATCGATTGTCGCGTTTTCTAACGTAAAACCTCTTTCTTCAGAAATTACAGTTCCGCCAGTTAAGATTGCGATATCTTCTAACATTGCTTTTCTACGGTCACCAAACCCTGGTGCCTTTACAGCAGCAATTTTTAAAGCTCCTCTTAATTTGTTTACTACTAACGTAGCCAATGCTTCACCATCAACATCTTCAGCAATAATTAATAATGGCTTTCCAGTTTGTGCTACGGGTTCTAAAACTGGCATTAAGTCTTTCATTGAAGAAATTTTCTTATCAAATAATAAGATATAAGGACTTTCCAATTCTGCTTCCATCTTTTCAGAGTTCGTTACAAAATATGGAGATAAAAATCCTCTGTCAAACTGCATTCCTTCTACAACGTCAACGTATGTTTCTGTTCCTTTAGCTTCTTCAACAGTTATTACACCTTCTTTTCCAACTTTTCCGAATGCTTTGGCAATTAAATCACCAACAACTTCATCATTATTTGCAGAAATAGATGCAATTTGTTTTATTTTTTCAGAAGAATCACCAACTTTTTTAGCTTGCTTGTTTAAGTCATCAACAATAGCGATAACTGCTTTGTCAATTCCTCTTTTTAAATCCATTGGATTTGCGCCAGCTGCAACATTCTTCAAACCTTCTTTTACGATTGCTTGTGCTAAAACTGTTGCAGTTGTTGTTCCATCTCCTGCTAAGTCATTCGTTCTAGAAGCAACTTCTTTTACCATTTGAGCTCCCATGTTTTCTAATGGATTCTCTAATTCAATTTCTTTTGCAACTGTAACACCGTCTTTTGTTACTGATGGCGCACCAAATGATTTACTAATAATTACGTTTCTTCCTTTTGGTCCTAATGTTACTTTTACTGCATTTGCTAATGCATCCACACCACGTTTTAGTCCGTCGCGTGCTTCAATATCAAATTTTATATCTTTTGCCATGTTCTTTCGTATTAAAATTAAATAATTGCTAAAATGTCTTCTTCTCTCATGATGATGTAATCAGTTCCATCGAACTTGATTTCAGATCCAGAAAACTTTCCATAAAGAACTGTATCACCAACTTTTACCGTCATAGGCTCGTCTTTTTTACCTGATCCAACTGCGACAACAGTTCCACGTTGTTGCTTTTCTTGTGCTGAATCTGGAATGTAAAGCCCTGAAGCAGTTTTTGTTGCTGCTGGCAATGGGGCAATCAAAACTCTATCCGCTAGTGGTTTGATGTTGACTTTGCTCATTTTGTTAATTATTTTATTTGATTAATTATGTTATTTTTTACGTGTAGGAAATAGTCAGAAACTATGCCATTGTACGAATACTGACAAATTGAAACAAAAAATGCCAGCTTCTGACAAGCTGGCATTTTTTTATATGTTGAGATGGAAAAATTACTGTCCGTCAGTCTTTGTTCCGTCTGTTGTATTAGTGTTTGTGTCTGCTGGTGGCGTAGTTTGTTCTGTTGTTGGAACATTGTCACCTGCAACTTTAGACTTGCTATTTGCACTGCTTAAGTTGGTGAAGTTTGTTACTAAAATTAAACCAATTAAAATTGTAGCTAAAGCCCATGTACTTTTATCAAGGAAATCGGTTGTTTTTTGAACACCACCAATTTGTTGACTTCCACCACCTCCGAAAGAAGAAGATAATCCTCCACCTTTTGGATTTTGTACCATTATTACTAACATTAATAAAAATGCTACGATAAGGATTAAGATTATAAATATGTAATAAGTTGAACTCATTTTGTACTAATTATTTTGTTGTAATTTTTTTATTGCTCGAATTTGGTCTGCAAAGAAACCACTTTTTTCTGGATATTTCAAAATTAAAATATTATAAGCTTTAATTGCTTTTTTATATTTCTTTTGTTCTAGGTAAACTTTGGCTAGCGTTTCCGTCATGAGGATAGACTGATCAACGGTTGAAGAGCTTGCTAAGTTTGTTGTTTTTTCAAGTGTTGGCTTCGGTTTTATTTTTGGATTTGTTGCTATAAACTTATCTATAAGATCAAATCTTTTGTCTTTTTCGGTTTCTGCTACAGTAGAGTTTGACTCAGTTTCTGCGTGCTGCGTTTCTGTTTCTACTTCTTTTTCAACAATTTCTGTTTCGTTACTACGATCAATAGGCTTGAAACTTGCGAGTTGTAGCCATTCTGAGAAAGAGTGTTTTTCTTTTTTCTCAAAAGATAATGGTTTGCCTAGTTGTAGTGTCTCTTCAGGTGATTTCTCGGAGGAAGTTTCTTCTAAAATTACTTCTTCTTCAATACTACTATTTTCTTTTTTATCTGTACTAGAAATTGTTTCTATAACTGAAGTTAGATCAACTTTAGGTTGAAATAAATCTGGATCAAGAATGGCGTTTGCCTCTTGTATTTTTGTCTTGATAGCATCTTCCATACGAAGATTTTTATCAATTTTTACTTCTTCAACTTCAATCGAAATTTCATTAATGTTAACAGCATCTGGATTACTTTGTGCTTCTTTAATAATACTTGATATTTGGTGTTGTTCAAATATTTCAGAGGTAATGAAATCGAATAGAATACTGCGATCTGTAGTGTATGCTGCTGCCGTTTTTAGATTTTGATTATACTTAAAACTATCTTGATTTTTTAATCCTTTTAAGTGTACAATACGTGCAGCTTGAAAGTATGGAAACTCTTTCGTAATGTCAGCTATAGCTTTCGTTTGCGAAGCATTGATATACGCAGGATTTTTTAATATGTATGTAAAATCAGAGATATTCATGTGCTTACCAATTTGCTAAACTTGCGTTGAAAATATCTTGTGTTAAACGTTCAAATATCTCGTCAAAAGCGGTGCTTTTTACAGCTGATAATTGCGAAGTTGCTGGATAATCAAAGAAAAATGAGAAACGTTGGTCAAAGTCGTCGTCTGGTCTGTTGTTGTGTGTAAAACGCACTTGAACACTAATTGTTAAACGGTTTTGAGCTGCAGTATTGTTAGCAGTTGCACTCATTGGTGAAACTCTATATTCTACAATTTCACCTTCGTATATTAAGTCTGCATTCGATCTAACTAAAGTAAGACTCGTTTGATTTTGAATTAGATCTTGCAAAGCATTTGTAAAATCTCTATCCAATCCAGGTTCAATAATAGGAGCGTTATTTTGAAAAAAGCTTACTTGATATGTTGAAGCATTTAAATCTCCAGTTCCTGTAAAGTTGTAAAATTTACAGTTTGTAAACAGGAGTAATATAATAATAGAGGTAGTATATATTTTTATAGGTTTCATCGGTTTTATTGTATATAATTATAAATCGAATTGTTTGATTTTTCTGTATAGAGTACGTTCAGAAATACCAAGCTCACTAGCTGCGGCTTTACGTTTTCCTTTGTTGCGTTCTAATGCTTTTTTGATTAACTCAAGTTCTTTGTCATGAAGTGAAAGTGTTTCTTCTTCTTCAATTTCTTCTGCAAAATGATATTTATCTGCTTCTTGAACAACGGTAACTTCAGGCGAAACTGGTAATAATTTTACGCTTTCTTCTTCTTGGTGAAAAACTTCCTCATTTTCATTACCATATATTTTTTCGATTAAGCTTTCATTGTCTTCCTGTACTTTTTGCGAAGCTCCATTTTGCATGAGTTCCATGGTGAGCTTTTTTAAGTCATTTAAATCACTCTTCATATCAAAAAGTACCTTGTACAATATTTCACGTTCCGAACTAAAGTCACTTTCGCTTTTAGACGTTTCTATAACAGCAGGTAAATTTCCTGTAGTATTTGGTAAATATTGATGTAGTATTTCGGCAGTGATTGCTCTGTTTTCTTCTAGAACAGAAATTTGTTCTGCTACGTTTCGTAATTGACGAATATTTCCGCTCCAGCGATATTTTGTCAACATTTCAGTAGCATTTTCATCCAAACGAATAGAAGGCATTTTATACTTCATTGCAAAGTCGGAAGCAAATTTTCTGAATAACAAATGAATGTCTTCTTTTCGCGCTCGCAAAGGCGGAAGTAATATTTCAACCGTACTTAAACGATAGTATAAATCTTCTCTGAATTTTCCTTTTTTTATGGCTTCAAACATGTTTACGTTTGTAGCGGCAACAATACGAACGTTCGTCTTTTGCACTTTAGATGAACCTACTTTTATGAACTCTCCATTTTCAAGTACACGTAACAGTCTAACTTGTGTTGTTAATGGTAATTCACCAACTTCATCTAAGAAAATAGTTCCGTTATCAGCAACTTCAAAATAACCATTTCTAGTTTGTGTTGCACCAGTAAATGCTCCTTTTTCGTGGCCAAATAGTTCACTGTCAATAGTTCCTTCAGGAATTGCTCCACAGTTTACCGCAATGTATTTTCCGTGTTTTCTATGTGATAGTGAATGAATGATTTTTGGAATACTTTCTTTTCCAACACCACTTTCACCAGTTACAAGTACTGAAATATCTGTTGGCGCTACCTGAATCGCTTTTTCAATAGCACGATTCAGTCCAGCATCATTTCCGATGATTCCAAAACGTTGTTTTATAGCTTGTATGGATTCCATGTTTTTTGTGCGTTGTTTTTAATTTATGTATTGAAAGTTTTCACTTATGGTAATGGTTACATCATTTGAAATATTTGGCAATGATGAGAATATGGTTCCAGTTCTGCTTGTTATTCTGTTACTTGTATCGTACTGAATGTCCAAGTTTGAAGCTCCTTGCGAAGTTGTTACAGCAGTTACATTGTTATTACTGTACACCATAGCTTGCCAATGTTCGTATTGATCGTCATATTCATCATAAAATATTGAGAAACTATATAAATCATTCATAGTCAAACTTAACGGATTTACATTACTGTCATGTGTGTATGTGTACGTATTTGGATTTTGTCCTGTAATTACTGACATAGTTAGATTTCCATTAGTATCGTAGGTAATATCTTCGGTTTTAACAATAGTACCATTTTCCATCGTTTCTCTTTTGATGAGTCTACTGCTAGTGCTACTAAATGTAAATTTCGTACTGTAAATAGTTCCTTCTTTTGTACGCGTTACTTCATTGTTTAAATGTATAAAGGAGAATGTGTAATCTTCAGAAGCATCTTGTAGATCTTCATATGCAATCTCTGCAATTTTCCCAATATTATAAGTTACTGATGCTCTGTTGATGATAATTCCGTCAACTCTAGTAATTACGCCTATAACTCTGGTGTTTTGATCTCTTATGACAGCAGCATTAGCATTTATGGTTGTTCCAAAAAGCATAAGACTTGTGTCTTGCGAGGTGAACTGATTTTGATTATTAATATTGAAATCTGTATCAAATGATGTATCACTTCCAGTAGCTGTAAATTCTTTTAAATAACTATAGTTAGATAGTTGATTGCTATTTCCTGGGTCAGGATCCGTCGGGTCTGTAGGATTGGGATCCGTTGGATCTGTAGGATCCGTCGGGTTTCCGTCAATAGGAGTTTCTACTACAATTTCAAAATCAACAGGTTCATTATCACATGAGAAACATAAAAATGCCAAAATAATTGTTGTCAGTAAAAAGGTTTTTTTCATTAGACTATTTTTATGAGTTAAACATGTTTTTTTTGATACTGATATCTTACTATTAGTATTGGAACATTTCTGATTGCATAATGGTAATGCCATCTCCTAAATCAAAGTTTCCACTTCTACTTGTAATGTTGTTATCTGCATTGTATGTAATTGTGAAATCAAATGTACCTCCAGTCGATTCAATACGTGTCCAGTTATTGGTACTGTAAAAATGAGTTAAGTTACTTCCTATTTCATCTTCATTGTCATGATCTAAAATGCTCAATAAGTATTGATCGTTAAATACAGTTTTTAAAGGATTTACAAAGCCATCATGTTCGTATGAATTTGTTGCAGGGTTTGCACCAGTAACAATAGAGCCTGTACAATTCCCGCTTGCATACGAAAGAGTTTCTGTTTGTGTAGTTGTTCCGCCGCTTAAAGACTCCATTTGAGTCAATAAACTTGTGCTTGCGTCAAATGTGAATATTGCTGATTCATTTGCTCCAGCATTTGTACGTGTAATTGTATTTCCACTATATGTAAATGTATACGTATAGTTTTCAGTAGCATCTTCTAAATCGTTAAATACAAGTTGCGTAATGTTTGATCCTGTATATGTCAACGTGGTGGTGTTCTGAATTGTTCCGCCAGAACTATTTGCTATTTCGGTAATGTTTCCAGAAGTATTTCTGGTAATTGTACTTGTTCCGTTTGATGTAATACCTAACGTAGTTAGCTCAATCATTGCGCCTGTTATTTGCCCTTGACCAATGATAAAATCGGTATTTGTAATAACAGTTCCAAAAATTGGCAATGTAGAATTTATGTCATAAGAATAAGCCGTTAATGTTGTTGTCGGATTAGTCGGATCGGTTGGGTCTGTCGGATCAGTTGGGTCCGTTGGATCTGTAGGATCCGTCGGATCTGTTGGTGTAGTAGGATTTGTTACTTCAACATCAAAATCTATAGGCTCATCATCACATGAGAAGCAAAAAAATGCTAGTATGATTGAGGTTACTAAAAGTGTTTTTTTCATAATATTATTTTTTGATGGTTGATTGAATAAAAGTTATGTGCTTTTTAATTATTGTCTGAATGATCAATTGCTTCTCCGATTAACGTTGCAGAAGTGCAATTGTGAATTTTTACATTTACGAAATCTCCAAGTTTATAGTGTTCTTTTGGAAATACCACTACTGTATTTTGAGAACTTCTTCCCATCCAATGTGTGTCTGATTTTTTAGAAGTTCCTTCAACAAGTACTTCTTTTACTGTATTTAGATGCGATTGTGTTCTGTAAGCACTATGATTTCGTTGCAGTTCAATGATTTCTGCAAGTCTTTGTTTTTTTGTTGCTTCTGGAATATCATCGTCCATTTTTCTTCCAGCCATTGTTCCTGGACGTTCAGAATACGTAAACATATATCCAAAATCATACTTTACATATTCCATTAATGAAAGTGTGTCTTTATGATCTTGTTCTGTTTCTGTTGGAAAACCAGCAATTAAATCTTGTGATATTCCGCAATTTGGTAATATTTCACGAATCTTATCAATTAACGCAAAATATTCTTCACGCGTATGCAAACGATTCATTTCTTTTAAAATACGATTACTTCCACTTTGTACAGGTAAATGTATATGTTTACAAATATTTCTGTGTTTTGCCATGATATGAAATACATTTTCATGCATGTCTTGCGGATTTGATGTAGAGAATCGAACTCGCAACTTTGGGAATTTGGTTGCTACCATATCCAATAACTTTGCAAAATCTACAGCAGTTGCTTTTTGCATTTCAGAAGCTCTTTCAAAATCTTTTTTCAAGCCGCCGCCATACCATAAAAAGCTATCTACATTTTGACCTAGTAAGGTTACTTCTTTAAAATTTTTATCTGAAAGATCTTGTATTTCCTCTAAAATTGATTGTGGATCACGACTACGTTCACGTCCACGTGTAAAAGGAACTACACAAAAAGTACACATGTTATCGCAACCTCTTGTGATGGAAACGAGTGCAGTAATTCCGTTTGTATTTAATCGTACAGGAGCAATATCGCCGTAAGTTTCATCTTTAGATAGCACTACATTTATTGCATCGCGTCCTTCGTCAATTTCTTGTAGTAAATTTGGTAAGTCTTTGTATGCATCAGGTCCGACAACCATATCTACAATTTTTTCTTCTTCTAAAAATTTACTTTTTAAGCGTTCTGCCATACAACCCAATACGCCAACTTTCATTTTTGGATTGATTCGTTTTACGGCATTGTATTTTTCAAGACGTTTACGAACGGTTTGTTCGGCTTTGTCACGAATAGAGCATGTGTTTACCAATACCAAATCTGCTTCTTCCAAACGATTTGTAGTATTGAAACCTTCTTTTGCAAGAATAGAAGCAACAACTTCACTATCTGCAAAATTCATTTGGCAACCGTAACTTTCAATATAAAGTTTGCGCTTGTTTTCAAGTTTTTGGTCTAAAACAATGCTTTCTCCTTGTTTACTTTCGTCTATAATCTTCTCCATGTATGCTGTAATCTGAACGGTAGTTTACTATCAATTAAGATGCAAAGATAGGATTATTTCAAAATATATGACATAATGACATGTTAAATAACTTTGTGATCTGTTCTACCCAATTTGTAACACTTACAATAATTCTATTATTTTTGTGTGCAATTGAAACGAATGCATTTTATGAATAAAGAAATACTATTAGAAAAAATAGAAGAAGCAGATGATTTATCTTTTCAAAATATAGCGAGTGAATCGGGAACTTTATTTTCAAAAGTTTGGGGACAAGCTTTTTTAAGTAGTTTGCTAATTGTATTATTTAGTATTGTCGCTGGAATTATATTTTTTATTCCCTACACGATTTCATTAGTGTTTTTTGGACTTACTTCTGAGACTATGGATTTTCACGTTTCAAACGATGAAAGAGTTCGTATTTTATCATACTTGTTTGGAGGTATGTTTTCGGTTGCTGTAGGCGCTATTTTTATTGCCGTATCAGCCGCATTTTGTAGAGTTTGTAAAATGAAAGACCACAATAGAGATGGTTATCATGATTATTATTTCTTCTTAAAGAAAAAATATTTTTCAAAACTCATAGTTGTAGCATTGCTATCTGTGGCAATCATTGTTCCTTCAGTTGAGTACTTATCATATATTCCTTTAGTATACCTTGCTGTTCCAATCTATTTTTTTATTGTAATACTTGCCTTCAATCCGGAAATGAGTGCAAAAGATATTATTAGTGTTGGTTTTAAGCTTGGAACTGAAAAATGGGGAATTTCTATTGGGTTTATACTATTCTTTGGATTTATTTCTATGATTTTAGGATTCATTCTTTGTGGATTCGGATTTATTTTTACGATGACGTTTATAAACCTACCACTATACTTTATCTATAAATCTATCTTCGGTTTTGATGATGAAAAACCTGTTGATTCATATCAAGAAAAAACAGATTTAATCATTCAAAAATTACACGAATACAAAAGACCTACAGGAAAAAACTAAAAACTTTTTACTTTTTCGGGAACCTTCTTTTAAAAGTTTACGTCTATTGTTATAGAGGCGGTTACAGAAGCAGTCAACATGAGAAATCAATTTAATTGAGTTTTTTATCATGTTTCTTTGAAACCTTTTCACAATTCATGCATCTATAGGATACAAGAATATTAACAATAACTTTACTATGAAAACAAAATTTTTAAAAACAGGGCTCTGCGCACTACTCGGAATTATTACTTTTTCTTGTTCCGATTTAGATGATAACGAAGAAATTGGAACAGTTGATCTCGTAAATCTAATTGAAAAAGAATCAGAGTTATTTGATCTCATATCACGTGTGGCAGATGAAGATTCTGATAAGGAAATTACCTGTATCAAATTCATTTATTCATTTACAATGTTAGAATTTAATGATGCTGTAGGAGTTGTTGCGCAGCATGTAGTTTCAAGCGATGCACAATTTAGTTCTATACTAGAAGGTATTGAAGATGGAAATAGTATTGGAATCAGTTTTCCAATTCAAAGTGAACTAGAAAATGGAGAAGAGTTTTTAATTCAAAATAAAGATGAGCTCAAACAAGCTATTGACGATTGTGTTTTAGTACAACAAACACAAGTTGCAGGGAATTGTCGTCAGCTATTGCAAGAATGTGTTTGGGTTGTAACACATGAAGATGATACAGTAGATACGTATGAAAACGCTGTATTTGATATTGCAGAAGATGGAACTTTTAAATTCTACAACAACGGCGAACTATTTGAAGGAACTCGAATTGTATATTTTATTGAAGATGAATTGCACATCAACATTGCATTTGACGAACCAAGCGAAACTGCAGACGCTTGGAGTTTTGATTGGAAAACAGAAATATTGCCAGATAATGAGATGGTTTTTACAAATACTGATAATATTGTATTTACGCTTGTCCAAGAATGTGACGAAGAAGATTATTGTACAGAATTGGTCTTTGTAGAATGTGAAGATATTGATGGTTCTGAAATTTCCGAATTTGTATTTGAAGAATACATACCTTGTATCATTGAAATAAAAGATTTGGATGAATTAACAATGGATGATACTGTTGCTTTTTATGAAACTGAAGAAGATGCTAACAATCAAACAAATCCGTTATCTTTAAGTTCGTATCAAAATACATCGAGCGTACAAATTATATATGTTCGTTTTGACTATGCTATGAGTACGGAGTTTATATTAATTCCAATAGAAATTCAGTCGATAAGTTGTTAAAAGCAATCAAAATACAAAACACTAAAATAGGTCAACCATTTTTGGGAAAAGCTGAGAAACAAATACATAACATTGATGGGTTGCGAGCTAATGATGAACTGGTGCAAAAAGCAGTTTACGAAGCGCTCGCTCCCAAAATGTTAGGAGCTTGTCTTAACTTTATTTCTGATCGGTCCATGGCAGAAGAAGTCATGAACAATGGTTTTGTAAAAGTCTTTTTCAATATCAAAAAATACAAACAAGAAGGAAGCTTTGAAGGTTGGGTTCGTAAAATTATGATTCGCGAAAGTCTATCATTTCTGCGGAAAAAGAAATTCCTAATCTCAGATCAAAGTGATACCATACTAGAGCATCAAAAAACATATCAAAAACCAGTAAAAGAAGTTTCGCAAATACAACGTTTGGTAATGCAGCTTCCAGTAGAATTCAAATTGGTTTTCAATCTATATGCGGTAGAAGGATATTCACACAAAGAAATCTCAGAATTACTAAAAATCCCTGAAGCTACCTCTAAAACGCGATTATTTAGAGCGCGACAATTATTAAAAGAACAATTATTAACAACAAAAAAGTCCAATGGAAGATTTTGATTACATAGATTCACTTGCAAAAAGTGAACTTTCGAGTCGTGAAGCAATGCCTTCCAGTGATGGTTGGAACATTGTTCAAGAAAAACTACAACGCAAAAAGAAAAAGCGAAGACTATTCTTTTTATTGCTTTTGTTTGTGGTAATGAGTTCTGTTGGAATCTATCAAGCAATCAATTTTGACTCAGGAATAGATGTAAATTCGGTAACCAATACAAATACAGAACACATAAAATCTGAAAATACAACTAATTCTGATGGAACTAAAAAGTTAAATGTAGAAGGTAATGAGCTTTCGACTTCGATTTCAGATTCAAATTCAGATTCTATTTCAGCTAATATCAGTCAAGCTGAAAAAGACGCGTTAAGGAAAAATGATGATGGAACACAAATCAATCATCAAGCTATAAATACAATACATGGAAGTGAAAGAAGGATCACAAGTGCAGAGTCGAAAGTAAATTCTAGCGCAAGCGATACAAAAAACAATACTATATATAATGGTGATGAAAACTTGCAAAATGATCAATCGGGCACTGAAAGTGAAATCGAGATAGCGGCAGATGAAGAAATTTCTGCGGAAACAAAAGGTTTACAATTATATGCTTGGGAACTAATTTCGCCAGAAGTATTGAAGAAGAAGAAACGTAAAAAACGTAAAAAATCAATAAAACTTGAGCCATTATATAAAAACATGGATGTAATGGTTGGACTCAACGGATTCTTTACGCCAAATGATTACCAAGTGTTTGAATCGTATGTTATTGA
Source organism: Kordia sp. E (assembly GCF_056033805.1). Taxonomy (NCBI): domain Bacteria; kingdom Pseudomonadati; phylum Bacteroidota; class Flavobacteriia; order Flavobacteriales; family Flavobacteriaceae; genus Kordia; species Kordia sp. E. The sequence continues at coordinate 184,662 of NZ_JBRASR010000002.1, read as the reverse complement.
AATTTCATATGAAGTAAAAAGAAAACTTAAAAACGACTTCTCATTTAATTATGGAGCAGGATTACAGTTCAGAAACTTGCGCTTCAAAAAAGACAGCATTCGTTTCAATAGTGGAGAGCTGAGTTTAAACCTATTTTCTAACATTGAAAAAAAGTATGGAGACTATAGTATAGAAGCTGGTGCGTATTTGGGATATGAGATTTATTCGCCAAATAATGAATTTTTTAACAATAAAGTAAAGAGCTTTTTTGATCAAAAGGTCAATTACGGATTAAGTACAGGGATAAATTATAAAAATGTTGGACTTATTTTTAAATATGAACTTTCACCATACGTAAATTACCTTGGGGACAAGAAATACGGCGGTTTCATCATAGGTTTAAAATATGATTTTTAAACGCCAAAAAAGTGAATTTTAGAAGGTGCGCAAAAAGTATAAACACAAAAAAATGTGTCCGTTTTTAAAAATCTACATACTTTTGTACTCTGAAATAACAATATATGGCAAAGAATCTGGTAATTGTTGAGTCACCTGCAAAAGCGAAAACGATTGAAAAATTTCTTGGAAAAGAATTCAAAGTAGAATCGAGTTTTGGGCATATTGCTGACTTACCATCCAAAGAATTAGGTGTGAATGTAGAGGGTGATTTTGAGCCTCAATATATAGTCTCTGATGACAAAAAAGCAGTAGTAAAAAAATTAAAAGACTTAGCGAAAAAAGCAGAAATGGTTTGGCTCGCAAGTGATGAGGATCGTGAAGGAGAAGCAATTGCATGGCATTTAGCTGAGACATTAAAGCTTACGCCAGAACGTACAAAGCGAATTGTTTTTCATGAAATTACAAAAACTGCCATTCTTAAAGCAATTGATAATCCTAGAGATATTGATTATAACTTAGTAAATGCGCAACAAGCCCGAAGAATCTTAGATAGATTGGTTGGATACGAATTGTCGCCAGTACTCTGGAGAAAAGTAAAAGGTGGATTATCTGCCGGAAGAGTGCAGTCAGTTTCTGTTCGTTTAATTGTAGAACGTGAACGAAGTATTCAAGACTTTAAACCACAAGTATCTTTTAAAGTAGCTGCAGAATTTTTAAACTCACAAGGGAAAAAATTCAAAGCCAGACTTAATAAAACATTTCCAACACATCAAGAAGCAAAAGATTTCTTAGCTAAAAATGTAGGTGCAGACTTCAAAATTGCAAACCTAGAAACTAAGCCAGCTAAAAAATCACCAGCGGCACCATTTACAACATCAACCTTACAACAAGAAGCATCGCGAAAGCTATATTTCTCAGTAAGTAAAACGATGACATTGGCGCAACGTTTATATGAAGCTGGTTACATTACATATATGAGAACGGATAGTGTGAACCTTTCTAACGATGCAAAAAATGCAGCGCAAGAAGAAATCATTCGTTCATATGGAGAAGAATACAGTCACCCAAGAAACTATAAAAGTAAAGCAAAAGGAGCACAAGAGGCACACGAGGCAATTCGTCCTACCAATATGGAAAACCATACGGTAAGTGCGGAATATGATCAAGTTCGTTTGTATGAATTAATATGGAAACGTACGTTGGCTTCTCAAATGAGTGATGCAAAATTAGAGCGTACCAACGCAAAAATAGAAGCAAATACACACGGAGAGCGTTTTACAGCAAACGGAGAAGTGTTAAAATTTGAAGGTTTCCTAAAAGTATACCTTGAAGGAAAAGATGATGACGAAGAAGAGCAAGATGGAATGTTGCCAGCATTAAAAGTTGGTGAACAACTGACAAACGAGTTCATTTCGGCTACGCAACGCTATACAAAAGCACCATACAGATTTACGGAAGCTTCTTTGGTAAAGCAATTAGAAGAGTTAGGAATTGGACGTCCGTCAACATACGCGCCAACAATTTCTACCATTCAGAACAGAGGATATATTGAAAAAGGAACTGTTGAAGGTGTAGAGAGACAATATGAACAACTTTTATTAAAAAGTGATAAAATCATTGAAAAAGAACTTACTGAAAAAGTTGGTTCGGACAAAGGGAAATTAGTTCCAACGGATATTGGGATGATTGTAAATGATTTCTTAGTAAAAAACTTCTCTTCAATCTTAGATTATAACTTTACGGCAAAAGTAGAGCAAGACTTTGATGATATTGCATCTGGAAATGAAGAATGGAAAGTGATGATGAAAAGTTTCTACAGCGATTTCCATCCAAAAGTAGAAGATGTAAAAGAAAATGCAGAACGAGAATCTGGAGAGCGTATCTTAGGGAAAGATCCTGAAAGTGGAAAACAAGTAAGTGTGCGTTTGGGGAAATTTGGACCAATGGTTCAAATTGGAACTGTAGACGATGAAGACAAACCAAAATTTGCAAGTTTAAGTCCAGATCAACAATTAAATACAATCACTTTTGAGCAAGCAATGGATTTATTCCAATTGCCAAAAACATTAGGAGAATACAAAGGAGAGACGGTTGAGGTAAATAATGGTCGTTTTGGTCCATATGTGAAGCTTGGTAAAAAATTCATTTCCTTAGATAAAGGCGAAGATCCACTAAGTGTAGAAATGGATAGAGCGTTAGAGCTAATCAAAGCACGTGAATTAGCAGATGCACCAATTGCTGAATATGAAGGTCTTGGTGTAACAAAAGGTGTTGGACGTTTTGGACCTTTCTTAAAATGGAACGGAATCTTTATCAACGTAAACAAAAAATACGATTTTGATAATCTTTCACAAGCTGATATTGAAGAATTGATAGAAGATAAAAAGCAGAAAGAACGCGATAAAGTAATTCATAATTGGGAAGCAGAAGGAATCCGCGTAGAAAAAGCACGTTGGGGAAGAAGCAATATTCTCAAAGGAAAAATAAAAATAGAACTTCCAAAAACGGTTGATGCTACAAAATTAACCTTAGAAGAAGTTCAGAAAATGATAGAGGACAAAGCTCCAAAGAAAAAAACGAAAGCAAAAGCAAAGGCGAAACCAAAGGCAAAAGCAAAAGCTAAAAAATAATGGAGTTGCAATTTTTATCTCCTGTCAACGATTTATTAATGGCTCATAATGAGTTATTGTCAAATCAAGCATTTGGGAATCAAATAACAGTACATACATCTAAAAACGGAATTCCTGAAGCGATTGCAGATGCAAAATTCGCTATTATAGGAGTATTAGAAAACCGTAGTGACATCAATTACTTAGGTGAAGAACTTAATATATTAGAAATTCGTAAAGCATTATACGGCCTATTTCCAGGAAACTGGAGTGAAAAAATTGTGGATTTAGGAAATCTATACAAAGGTGCGTCAGTAAACGATACATACGCAGCTTTAAAAACAATTATGGAGCCGTTATTAAAAAAGAATATTATTCCTATCATCATTGGTGGAAGTCAGGATTTAATGTATGCTATGTATAGAGCATATGATAACCTTGAGCAAATGGTGAATATTGTAAATGTAGATAGTAAATTTGATTTTGGCGCTGTTACCCAAACGGTAAGTAATCATACGTACATGGGAAAAATTATCATGGAAGCGCCGCACAATCTATTTAATTACAGTAATATTGGATATCAAACCTATTTCAATTCACAAGAAGAAATAGATTTAATGCAAAAACTATTTTTTGATGCATATCGTTTAGGACAAGTTTCAAATGATATCAGTATTGTAGAACCAATTACACGTGATGCCGATATTGTCGGAATTGATTTATCAGCCGTAAAAGCTTCAGAAGTAAGCGGAAATCAAAACACATCACCAAATGGTTTAGATGGAAAAGAAATATGTGCTATCAGTCGTTATGCGGGAATAAGTGACAAAGTTTCGTCATTTGGAATTTTTGAATATAAAAACTCAAAAGATGAAGAAATAACAGCAATGTTGGTGGCGCAAATGATCTGGTATTTCATTGAAGGTGTAAATTATCGTGTTAATGATTACCCTTTTGCCTCAAAAGACGACTATTTAAAGTATATTGTGCCAAATGATAGAGAAGAGATGATTTTCTATAAAAGTAATAGAACTGAAAGATGGTGGATAGAAATACCATTTATTTCAAGTTTGAATAATAAATTAAAAAGACATACGTTATTACCTTGCACACACCAAGATTATTTGAATGCATGCAACCAAATAATCCCTGAAAGATGGTGGATGGCGTATAAAAAAAGTATAAATTAAATAAGCGTGTTAAGAAAACCTTAAAATGATATTTAAAAAAAGCAATTCAAAACCATTAGTTTTTAGAATAAAAAATTGTTTTTTTGAAAATAAATAGATAGGTTTACGCCCTTAAAATCTATAAAAAACGTATTAACCTCAATATTTCCGTATGAAAAAGATTGTTGTATTAACAGCCGTTTTAGCATTTCTTTATAGCTGTGGTTCTAAAGATAGAGGTGAGCTAGTCGGTGTCAAAGGTAAAAAATGGCATCCCGAAAAACCTTATGGGATGACGCTAGTCCCAGGTGGATCCTTCATCATGGGTAAATCCGATGACGACATTGCTCAAACCAAAAATGCACCCACAAAAACAGTTACCGTTCCTTCATTTTACATGGATGAAACTGAAATCACAAACAGTGAATACAGAGAATTCGTATATTGGGTTAGGGATTCTATAATCCGTACTAAATTAGCAATACTAGCTGATGAAGAAGGGAAAACAGATCCTGACGAAGATGGAATTGCAAAATATATTTTTAAAGATGCAGACACTACAGACATAACTGCATGGGAAAAGTATAATATAGATAACTATGCCGGAATGGGACCTACTGGTTATGAAGGTAGACGTCTAAACCAAGATATAGATCTAATTTGGGACTATTCAGAAATTCCAGACGAGTTTTATGCAGAAGTAATGGATTCTATGTTAATTCCTGAAGCAGAAGCATACAACGGACAACGTACTATAGATTGGACAAAGGTGAGATTCCAATACACTTGGATGGATATCGAAAGTGCTGCTAAAAACACTAGAAATACTGGTTTAAAGCGTTCAGATTTTATCAAAAGAGAAAACTTAGAAATATATCCTGATACTACAGTATGGATCAGAGATTTCGAATACTCGTATAACGAGCCTATGCATAATGACTACTTTTGGCATGATGCATACAATGACTACCCAGTAGTAGGTGTTACTTGGAAACAAGCAAAAGCATTTTGTGAGTGGAGAACACTAAAAAAGAACATCTACAGAAGAGAAAGAAAACGTCATCAAATCAACAAATTCAGATTACCATCTGAAGCAGAATGGGAATATGCTGCAAGAGGTGGTTTAGAAGGAGCTACCTATCCTTGGGGAGGACCTTACACAATGAATGATAGAGGATGTTTCTTGGCGAACTTTAAGCCATTAAGAGGTAATTACGCGGCAGATCAAGCATTATACACCGTAGAAGCTGATGCTTATGAGCCAAATGATTTTAACCTATACAACATGGCTGGAAATGTAGCAGAATGGACAGCATCATCTTACGATCCTAGTTCATATGAGTACATGTCTACAATGAGTCCTAACGTAAACGATACACTAAATGCACGTAAAGTAATTCGTGGTGGATCGTGGAAAGACGTTGAATACTTCTTACAAGTAAACACTAGAGATTTCGAATACAGAGACTCAGCAAGAAGTTACATCGGGTTCAGAACAGTACAAAGCTACATGGGAACTGATGTTGTAGGTACCGGAAAAAGATAATTCATAATTCAACAAAAAAATATTAGGTAAACCCAACACTTAAATTTTATTAACTAAACACTAAACTAAAATTAGATTATTATGGCAAAGAATGGCAAGATCACGCTAACGAACATGGTTTATGGACTTGGAGCGGCAATTGTAATTGTAGGAGCATTATTTAAAATTCAACACTGGCCTTACGGAAGTGAGATTTTAACGCTTGGAATGATTGTAGAAGCACTAGTATTTACATATTCAGCCTTTGAAAGACAACAAGATGACCTTGATTGGTCTCTAGTATATCCAGAATTATCTGGAGGATCTGCAAAAGCAAAAGCTAAAAAGCAAGAAGCTACAGATGCAGAAGGATTATTATCTAAGAAATTAGATAACTTATTAAAAGATGCTAAAATTGACAGTGAGTTAATGACAAGCTTAGGATCAAGTATACGTAACTTTGAAGGAGCTGCAAAAAGCATTTCTCCAACAGTTGACGCAATTTCTTCTACTAAGAAATATGGAGAGCAAATGTCTTTAGCTGCTGCACAAATGGAATCTTTAAATAGCCTTTACAAAGTACAAATGGAAAGCGCTAATCGTCAAGCAACAATCAACGAAGAAGCTGTTGAAAATGCAACGAAATTAAAAGAGCAAATGCAATCTCTAGCATCTAACCTTTCATCATTAAATGGTGTATACGGTGGAATGTTATCAGCGATGAACAAAAACTAATTAGTAATATAACTTAATTCAACAAAAATTAACTAAAAGCTAATTAGACATGGCAGGAGGAAAAGCATCTGCAAGGCAGAAAATGATTAACTTGATGTATTTGGTTTTCATCGCAATGATGGCAATGCAAATGTCAAAAGAAGTATTATCAGCATTTGGGCAAATGGAACAAAAGTTTGCTGTTTCTAACGTTACGGCGTCTGAGACTAACAATAATATGCTTGAAGGATTAAAAGAAAAAGCAAAAGAAAAGAAAGAGAAATTCGCTGTACCTTATGCATTAGCACAAGATGTAAGTAGAATATCTAATGATTTCTATGCATTCTTAGCAGAAGTAAAAGAAAAAGATATTCTTGATAGAGGAAAATTTAAAGCTGATGATAGAGGAGTTTTGCCTTTTCAATCAATGGAAAAAAGTGATTTTCTTAACGAATATTGGTTTACTGGAGATAGATTATCTAAAAGAGGTCAAGCAATTGTTGCACGTATCGAAGCTTACAAAGCTGATATGAATGAAATCTTTGATAAAGATAAATCGTATTTAAAAGTTCAAGAAAATTTCAACAATCGTTTCGATTTAAGTGATGTTGAAAATAAAGATGGTAAAAAATTAAACTGGTTAGAGTATAACTTTAATGGATATCCATCAATTGCTTCATATACGAAACTAACAGCAATGCAAAATGATGTTAAAGTATCTGAATCTGCAGCATACAACTTATTCTTAGGAAACTCATTAGAAGATGCAATTACATTAAGAAAGTACAAAGCAATTGTACTTGCTGAAAAATCAGCATTTTTCGCAGGTGAATCATTCAAAGGAAAAGTAGTAATCGGTAAATACGAAAATGTAACACCAACAAAACTTACGGTAAAAGGAAATGATATCAACATCGGTGAATCAATTGATTCATTAGGTGCTGTAAAATTAGATTTTAACGTAGGTAATGTAGGAGAGCATACTATTGATGGAGAATTTACGTTTATTGAAAACGGAGAGAACTTAAAAATTCCTATCGAAGCAAACTACGTAGTTGTACCACGTCCTAACTCGGCAACAATTTCTGCTGATAAGATGAACGTTGTATATCGTGGGGTTGTGAATCCAATGACAATTTCTTTTGCAGGAGTTTCTGATAACAAAGTTACGGCGAATGCACCTGGATTAACTAAAGTTGGAAACGGAAAGTATACAATGAAGCCTGGAGCTGGAAGAGAAGTTACAATTAATGTAACTGCAAAATTAGACGATGGAAGTACAGCACCTGATAAAGCAGTATTTAGAATAAAAGATATTCCTCGTCCAACTGGAACAGTAAGAGGAGAATTCGGAAGCTTAAAAATGAGTAAAAACAACTTATCTAAGGTTACTGTAGGAGCTATCCTTGAAGACTTTGATTTTGATTTAAAACTTAAAGTCAATGGATTTAGTTTCAAAGTACCAGGACAACCAACAATCAAAGTAAATGGAAGTCGATTAGATAGTAGAGCTAAAGCAGCTTTATCTAGAGCAAAAAGAGGACAAAGCGTTCAAGTTTTTGACATTAATGCAAAACTTGCTACAAACTCAGGGTATTTCGTTAAAAAAGTTTCGCCTGTAATTATTGAGATTACAAACTAAATTAAAAAAAACATTTGTTATGAATTGGAGAGGTTTATTTACTGCAGCAATTACGCTACTAATTTCAGGAACAGTTCTTGGGCAGGCAAATCTATTGAATGCTAAAGATCCAGGTGAAATTGGAGTGAAAACGCAAGCACAAAAAGATGCAGATAACGATGGTCCATTACCTTATGGATATGTAGATGATAGAGATATTCTTTGGTCAGCTACAACATGGGAAATCATAGATCTTGATGAAAGAGTAAACTTTCCATTGTACTATCCAATAGATACCATTGGAATACGTAATGACAGACGTTCTCTATATGATGTATTATTGACGAATGTAAAAAATGGAAACATCAAGAAAGTATATGGTGATGGGAATTTTACATCTGAAAGATCATACGATGATATTAAAGCTACACTTAGAAAAGTTGATACAACTGATGTTGGTAAAGAACAGTTAAATGCTGGTGAAAAACTATCAGATGAGTATATCAATGTTAGAGATTTAACTTCTGCAGATATTGAAGAATACAGAGTCAAAGGTGTATGGTATTTTGACAAACGTCAAGGAGAATTAAAATTTAGATTATTAGCTATCGCACCAGTTGCGCCAGACGTAAACTTTATTGATCTCGAAGGTCAACAAGATTTAGTTGAACTATTTTGGGTATTCTATCCAGACGCTAGAGAAATACTTCATGAAGCAAAAGCATTCAATGACCGTAATGCTGCCAAACCATTATCTTTTGATCACGTATTAAACGCACGACGTTTTAACGGATTGATCTATAAAGAAGAAAATGTACAAGGCGATAGGCGTGTCAAAGACTATGTTCGTGAAAACTCATTGATGCAGTTATTAGAATCTGAACGTATCAAAGATAAGATCAGAGGAAGAGAACAAGACATGTGGAATTACTAACACATTCATAACATAACAATATAAACGCTCACTATTATAGTGAGCGTTTTTTGTTTTAGAGAAACTCAATTAGAGTTATTATTTTTTTTATCTGAATTATTTTAGCTCTGAACTTGTACTAAGAATCAATACCTTTTACTTTTGCACTATGGTAGATTATATAATTGTCGGATTAGGTTTGGCAGGAATTGCTTTTTGTGAAGAACTAGAAGCAGCAGGAAAAGAATTTGTTGTATATGAAGACAATTCACAACATGCATCTACAGTTGCTGGTGGACTATACAATCCAGTTATACTAAAAAGATTCACGCCAGTTTGGAATGCGGATGAACAATTAGCAGTTGCATTGCCTTTCTATGATAAGTTAGAGGAAAAATTAGCAAAAACGTTTGATGAAAAAATTTCAGTAGTGAGAAGGTTTTCTGCTATTGAAGAACAAAATATGTGGTTTGAAGCTTCCGATAAACCAAAGCTTTCACAATACTTAGATGCAACTCTCATTCAAAATACAAATGAAGCTGTAAATGCGCCTTTCTCATTAGGAAAAGTAATGAAAACAGGAAGAGTTCGTACAGGTAAATTATTAGAAGCGTATCGCGAATATCTAAAAGAAAAAAATGCAATACTAAGTGAACGTTTCCAGTATGCTGATCTCATTATTGAAGAAGATTCAGTACGTTATCAAACAATAAAAGCCAAGAAAATTATTTTCTGTGAAGGTTTCGGAGTCAAATTCAATCCATACTTTAGTTATTTACCACTAAAAGGAACCAAAGGCGAATTACTATTCATAAAAGCTCCAGATTTAAAAATGGAGTATGTATTAAAATCTTCTGTCTTTATCATTCCACAAGGAAATGACATCTACACGGTTGGTGCAACGTATGATTGGAAAGACAAAACGCATACAATAACAGAAGAAGCAAAACAGGAACTCATAGAAAAACTCTCTAAGCTTATTACATGTGATTATGAAATTATTGATCAAGTAGCAGGAATTCGTCCAACTGTAGTCGATAGAAGACCGTTAATTGGAACACATTCAAAGTATTCACAATTAGGTGTATTAAATGGTTTGGGAACGCGTGGCGTTATGGTTGGACCAACAGTGGCAAAACAGTTGTATGCGCATCTAGAGCATCAAGTTGAATTACCAGATGATATCAATATCAAGCGCTTTGAACACCTTCAGAAAGCATCAAAAGTGGAAATAAGCTAAGAATGTTTTTTATCTAAATTCTTGTCGTAAGACATAAAAAGATTGATCCAAATATTTCGAGACACGCGCATAATTACAGGCATAAAACCAATTAATGTACCCATAATAGCAAAAAAGGAAGTCAATAAGCTAGTTCCTAAAAGCCATCGAGAAACCATAAAGGCAACAAATGCAAACCCAATTCCAACTCCATAACTCACATACATAGCGCCGTAAAAAAAAGAAGGTTCAATCTTATAACGAGTTCCACAATGCGAACATTTTTCGTGCATTTTCAAAGTTCTAGCAAGCTTATACGGATTTTTCTCTTCGTACATGCGTTCATTATGACATTTTGGGCAACTTCCCGTTAAAATACTATATAATTTCGATCCTTTTTTTAACATTTGTAAAATATTTATAGCGAGTCTTACGAAAAACAAAAATAAGACTTCCAATTTAGAAACATTGTAACTTTTGTCACACATATGATAAATATTCATAACATCGCTGTTGCCTTTGGCGGAACATACTTATTTAAAGACATTGCTTTTCGTTTAAATGCAGGTGATCGTGTTGGTTTGATCGGGAAAAATGGCGCAGGGAAATCGACACTCTTAAAAATTCTTGCTAAAGAAAATGAACCTGATGAAGGCGAAATTGCTACAGACAAAGATATTGCCATCGGTTTTCTAAAACAGGATATTGAGTTTGTACAAGGAAGAACGGTTTTAGAAGAAAGCTATGAAGCATTTGAAGAAATTCGTGAGTTAGAACTCAAAATTGATCAAATAAATCATCAACTATCAGAACGAACAGATTATGATAGTGAATCATATAATCAATTGATTGTAGACTTGAGTGAGTTTACATCGCGATATGAAATATTAGGTGGTTACAATTACAAAGGTGATACGGAAAGAGTATTACAAGGTTTAGGATTCAAGCGAGAAGATTTTGATAAAAAAACAGAAACATTTTCTGGAGGTTGGCGTATGCGAATTGAATTGGCAAAACTCTTACTGCAAAAGAACGATATCTTGCTTCTAGATGAGCCAACAAACCATTTAGATATAGAATCTATCATTTGGTTAGAACAGTTCTTAAAATCGTTTACAGGTGTTGTCATCATTGTTTCGCATGATAAAATGTTTTTGGATAATGTAACAAACAGAACTATTGAAATTTCGTTAGGTAGAATCTATGATTACAATAAGCCATATACGAAATACTTAGTCTTACGACAAGAAATTCGCGAACAGCAATTGGCAACACAGAAAAATCAAGAAAAGCACATTCAACATACAGAAAAGCTTATCGAGAAATTTCGCGCGAAAGCGTCAAAAGCTACGATGGCACAATCACTGATTAAAAAGCTGGAGAAAATTGATCGTATTGCGGTAGATGAAGATGATAACAGTGTAATGACGATTAAATTCCCTGTATCAATTCAACCAGGAAAAGTAGTTTTGGAAGGTGAAAATGTGTCCAAACACTATGGTGAAAAGCAAGTACTATCAAATGTTGATTTATTTGTAGAAAGAAACAGTAAAATTGCGTTTGTTGGTCAAAATGGTCAAGGAAAATCTACTTTGGCAAAAATAATTGTCAATGAAATTCCACATGAAGGAAGGTTCGAATTAGGACACAATGTTCAAATCGGATACTTTGCGCAAAATCAAGCAGAATATTTGGATGGCGAATTGACTGCTGAAGAAACGATGATTGAAGCTGCGGATGAAAAAACACGACCAAAAGTACGCGACATGCTTGGTGCCTTCTTGTTTAGAGGAGAAGAAGCAGAAAAAAAAGTAAAAGTACTTTCTGGAGGTGAACGAAATCGATTGGCATTATGTAAAATGTTGTTGCAGCCTTTCAATGTATTGGTGATGGATGAGCCAACAAATCACTTAGACATTAAATCCAAAAACGTTCTAAAAACGGCATTACAAAACTTTGAAGGAACATTAATCTTAGTGTCGCATGATCGTGACTTTTTACAAGGATTAACCAATAAAGTATATGAATTCAAAGATCAAAAGATAAAAGAATATTTAGGTGATATTAATTATTACTTAGATGAGCGAAAAGTGGCTGATATGCGTGAAGTTGAAAAACGCACAGTTATAAAGCAAGAAGTTGTAAAAAGTGAAGACACAAAGCAATCGTACGAAGCGCAGAAAAAGTTAAAATCACTCAATAACAAACTCAATAAAGTTGAACGTACTATTTCTGATCTAGAAAAAGAAATCAAAGACATTGACATGGAATTGGCGATAAATTATGAAGAAACCATTGCAAAGCCAGATTTCTTTGATACATATCAAGGAAAAAAGAAAACTTTAGAAACTTTGATGGAAGATTGGGAAGAATTGCAAGAACAAATGGACGAATTAAGCTAATATGAACGAACATTTCTTTCAATGTCCCTACTGTTGGGAAGAAATTTCTATGTTAATTGATACTTCTGTGTACTCTCAAAAATACATTGAAGACTGCGAAGTTTGCTGCAATCCGATTGAGTTAGAGGTTGTTAGTGAAGATGGGGAAATAAGCGGATTTCAGGCAAGAAACATAGAACAATAAAAAAAATTATTTTTTTGTTGGTAGAATTAAAAAACCTTGTATATTTGCAATCCAATAGCGCGGGATAGAGCAGTAGGTAGCTCGTCGGGCTCATAACCCGAAGGTCACTGGTTCGAGTCCAGTTCCCGCTACTAAGCAAAGCTTCACAGAAATGTGAAGCTTTTTTTTATTCGACAATTTTCTTCAAAATAAATACAAAATTGAATATAGTTTTGTTGAACTATCTAGAGTTTTTACGTTGTAATTGTTTGAAATACACTTATGCAACGATTACTAGTGTGATATACTTTTATTTTTTCTTCTTCTTTTTACCCAATGAAATCTTATAGTCATTTATGTTCCCTTTGACCTTTATATTGAGATATCTTGTTCGTTTGTTAGGATCTATTTCTACAATCTCTTCTTCTTGATCTTGATTAGTAATAGTATCTTTCTTGCGTCCAAATAATTTTCGCCAAGCAGCTTTTCTTACAGTTTTCCATGGAATACGTAAATAATAATCGATATTTTGATCTTTATCATGTGTGCCAGACAATTCTATATGCCCCAAAGTAGATTCAATCGTCATAGAAGGAATATGAATCTTTCCTTTCTGTATATCTAAGCTATTCTGTAAGGTGTCAAACCGAATGTTTCGCAGGTTTTTATTTCCCATATAATCTGAAAGTGCTAGCATTGGATCGTAATTTTTTAATCTTCCATTTAATACTTTTACATCCATTTCTATAGTAGATTGGTCCAAATCTGGCACCATATCTGGGTATACTCTAATCTTTCCTTTAATTCTAGAGGTGAGTTTTCCTTGTAAGTTTTCTGAAACGAGATGGTCTTGCCCGAAATTTTCGAATTTGAACAGCAATTTATCCAAGTCAACATTATTCATAACCAAATCTGGCTGTAGATAAATGTGTTTTGGATCACTACCATTAAAATATCCGCTTAATTGAATATTTCCTCCTGCAGCATCCATATGTAACGTATCTACATAAATGTAATGATTGGGTGTTGTTCTTAAGTTAGCTTTAATCTTTTTAAGATCAATTCTATGATAAATAAAATGAGCGATATCTACCTTAAATTGCATGTCTGTAAATGGCAGCTCATATAAATTGAAAGCATCTGCGTGTTCTTTTACATCTGCAGTTTTTGATGCAACAACTTCTGTTGATTTTGGTGGACTTAAATCAAAATTAAAAAGTGCATCATAATCGATATAATTTGCTTTTACGAAGAGATAATTGTCTCGTTTCTTGATTTCTTGATTTTTCCCTAAATAATAATTTAAATCAAAATTAAAATTGGTAGTTCCTATTTCTCCATGAAAGTCTTTTATCACCACATGTTGATCTTCGTAATGTATATTTCCTTTAAAATCGTGAAAGCGTAGCGGATGCAATTTCATTTTTGTGTCTAATTTATCTAAAGCTAGATCGATGGAATGTAAAGCAGAATCTTTATAATGCATACTAGCCGCAAAATGTAATGCCAAATCATCAAATTCTTCATGTCTGTATTCTTCTGGAACATAATTTTCTCCCTTATACGAAAAAACATCTTCCAGTCTTAACTTGTTAGAAGTAAGATTTATATCTAAGTCTACATCTCCGTTAAGTTCGGGCTGCATCCAAAAGGCATAATCATGTATGAGCCCATCAAAATGAAAATTACTATTATCTATATATCCTGTAAAATCTACTAGTTGCAAATCTACGCTATCGATTAACACATCGACATGGAAATCATGCAGTTTATGCGGATAATGTTTTAACTCTGCATATAAACTATCGATAAAAAATTCACCTTTCGGTAAATACTTAGATTCAGTAAAATCTTTAGCAGAAGCTTTAAAAGAAAGTCCCAAGCTTAGGTCTTTTATTTGTTCATCGAAACCAGTTTGAATCGTGTCCTGTTTTGAAAAACCAGTTAATTGGGCAATATCTAAGTAATTAGAGGTAATGTCTAAATGAGCTTCTACTGGAATGTTAGTATGATGTACAATGGCGGGTAAGTCCGAAAGAAAACCACTTACCGATAGATCTGAATTTCCCATCAACAATTCAAACTGGTTGAGGGTTGCTTCCTTGCCATTCATTACTAGATGTACATTTAAACTGTCCAAAGGAACAGGAAGTTCTTTGGCAACTAAACTTAAATCTTTTACAATTAATTCTGCAGAGTATGCTTGATTCAGTTTTTGTAATGCCTTTTCGGGGTTATCAATATCAATAATATCGTGAAAATTCATTTTCAGCGAAACTTGTCCGGAGGCATTTTGTACTTGCTCTAGTTCAAAAAAATCAGCAATAAAATCGAGATTGAAGTTCGAGTTTATTTGCATATCCACTTCTGGAGATTTAAAATTTTTGACAAATAACGAACCTTTAAATTTTCCTTTCTCCAAAGATGCCGTCATATCGGTAAGTGAAAACTCCATGGTGTCGGTATCTCTATTGGCTCCATTGGAAAAATGTCCTTTGAAGCCGACATTGTCAATCTTCTTTCTTCTTGCAGGATTTTCTAAAAAGGCTTTTCCAGCTCCAAACTCAGCATTGATAGCAGGTCTATTTCCTTTGTTTGAAGCTCCTTTGATGGTCGCATTAAAATAGATATCACCAGAGTTGTTATATTTCTCTAAGAAGGGAATCATATCGGACGGAGCAAAAGCAATGAGCATGTCAAAATTGGGCTTTGCTCCTTTTATATAAAGATCAAGATCTACATCATTCTTTGTATCTATGGAGCCTTTTAACTCAAAATCGGCATTTTCCATTTTAACACCAGAAGGTTGTATGTCAAGAATGCCTGTATGTTCGTTAAATACAACATCTGTATGAATTTCAAAATGCTTTTTTTTCATAAAATCTGGAACAATAGCTTCTGAGATCACGTTTAATTCAAAATCTGTATCTACATGTCCAGCGATGATATTATCTTTTACACTAAAACTACCTTTACCTGAGTATATAAAATTTTCCACATCTGTATTGGTGGCTTCATCTAAGGTGTGAATATCTAAATTTTTAAATTCAATTTTTTTGAAATGTACATTGGTGGATGAACTTGTTGTTTCAGACGTACTTGCTAAAGAGTTTTCAATATTCGTCGTATTGTTTTCATGAATAACAAGGTTAAAAACACCTTCTTCTACAATTAAAGATTGAATGTCATAATTTCCATTTACAATATCCCATAAGTTAAAGCCAACATAGATATCTTCTACATCCATGATTACAGGTGCATTGTCTTCTTTAGTTTCAAAAACTTTGACATCGTATACTTTTACAGAGATATATGGGAAATCGCCAAAAAGGGATAAATCACTTTCACCAATAGTAATAAGACCTTTGTGTTCTTTGTTTAGTTTTTGGATCTCACCTTTAATAATTTCATTTTGACTGCTCTGGATATAGAGTATAACACTTCCTACTACTAAAATTGGAACTAATATTAGTCCTAATAAAATTCGTTTCCATAATTTTTTAATCTTCAAAGTAGATGCCTTTTAGAGTTAGAAAAAGTGTTTGACTTTAAAAGTAACGAATTAGTATGAAAAAAACCTTGTTTAGTTATATTTGACCAATTAATAATCAGAAAATTGAATACAGTTCTGAATACGATTTGAGAATTTAAGCAGAAAAATAATAGTTAACTATTTAAGAATCAATGATTAATTTTTAGGAGCGAACTCATAATCCAAGGCTTTTTTTGTTTAAAAGACACACAAGTATCAATTCAATTCATCTCTTATTCAAAACTAATAGTCTAGCATGTATATTTTAAACGATAGAATACATACTTTTATAGTCAACAGAGTTTTAAACAGAAAATAGTTATTGTTGATATCGTATTAAAAAGCAATAATTGTAAAAGATAATTTAGTAGAATCCTTTGAAATGAATATTATATATTTTAATACGCAGATGAAGACATTTAAACTAATACAGCTTATTGTTCTTGGTTTGATTGTTACTACGATCAATGCGCAAAATATAGATTCTATTCAGCAAAAAGTAAATTACCATATCTCACAAGCACAATTAGATTCTGCTAAAATATATATTGAATCCAATCTTAAAACACTACATAAACAGGAAGATAAAACTGCGCTCAATTATCAATTGGTAAAAGTGTTGTTTATACAATCATCTTATGACAAAGCTTTGAAACAAGCTTTTAACTCACTAGACTTAATTGATGATGAAACACAAAAAGTGAAATTTAATTTCATGATTGGCGCTATATATTCTGCAATCTCTGACTACGATAAATCGATAGAATATTTTAATTTAGTAGTTGCGAATGACGAAAATCCATCTTTAGCAGTTCAAACACATCTTTTATTATCAGATCTATATTTAGGAAAAAAAGACTCTGTAAATGCTGGAAAATCTCTTACGAAAGCATACAAAATAACTGCAAATTCAGCTGTGAATGTTAAAATGAGCGATCATGTTGCCATGCAGTATAATTTTTTCAATAAAAACTATGAGGTTTGTAAGCAGCTAAACTTTAAAACCATAAAAGATTCAACTAGTTTTTTAAATGCTAAAAGCTATGCGTATGCTATGATTGGCGATTGTTTAGTGAAACAGGATTCTTTACAAGAAGCTACTACATATTTTGATGAATTTTTAAAACTAACCTTTGAAACCAAAGATCCAGAACAAATAAAAGTTGCTGCAAATAAGCTTATTGAAGTATACGAAACATTAGGCAACCAAGAAAAGGCAAATGCATATCACAAAATCTATAATGAAGCTAAAAACGATTCGTTAAGCTTTTCTGTAGAGAAATATAGAGACTTATACGATATTGAAAAAAGCAGAGAATTAAATAGTATTAAAGCAGCAAACTCTAGAAAGTATCTAATTTTCGGTTCTATCTTTTTATTGCTAATTTTCTTAGCTGCGCATTATTACTTAAAAAGTAAAAAGAAGGTTTCGGATACTGCTCCAGAAAAAACACCAGGCAAAAAAATTAGTATCAGTGATAGTGAAGTTGAAAAAATAAAAATTGCAATCGATCAGTTAAAAGAAAAACAACTGTTTTTAACGCCTAATATTACTAGAAAATCGTTTTGTTCGGACAGCAATATAAAATCTGAACGTTACCTCAGTCAATACATTAATGAAAACTCTAAGAAATCATTTTCTGTTTTTATAAATGATTTAAGAATTGAATATGCTTACAATCGTATTCAAAATGATAAGAAATTCCGAAGCTATAAAATTGAAGAAATCGCAAAAGCCTGCGGATTTGGATCTAAAAAAAGTTTTGAACGTGCATTTTCTTCTAAATACAACGAAACGCCATTCAAGCTCATTTCGAGGCTAACTGGTTGATTTAAAAATATTTGTATAGCGTCAATTCGCGAAATGACGCAACAAGTCATGAAATCATATTCCTTAATTGGTACTTCTCTTTTCTGTTTTTAATAAATTTGAGATAGAAAAAATACTACAGTATAGTTCTGCCCAAAACTCAACTGAAATGAAAAACACAATTCTCATAGTAGCTTGTTTAGCACTTTTTTATAGTTGCAAAGAAACATCTAAAAATACTCCAGAAATACCCAAAACTACTCAAGAAACATCTGAAAGTAAAAAGGGTAAAACCTATACGCCAAAATTAGATTGCGAGACATTTTATCAATCTATAGATTTTTCCTCGCTTTGTTTTACTTCAGACAAAACACCAAAGATTCAAAAAGCAAAAAACGGTTCGGGAGATAACTGTCAATACAAAATGCTTTTAGAAGAATTTGGAACGGAAATATATGTGTTAGTTAAGTATAATAACTATGAAAAAAGCATTTATAACGATCCAGAAATGGCAAAGAATATTCATGAACAAGCTTTCCTGAAAAGTCGTGAAAGTGCTTATATATTTACAAGTACAACAGATGTTGATATTGAAGATGCAGCTTACTTTGGTCATCATAAAGAACATAAACAAAAAAGTTTGCATATACGAATGGGGAATGTTGTAATCGCTATTCAAGTTGAAGGAATTCACAAAACAAATCCTTGTATATTATCAAATGATGAACTTACAAAATTTGCCAATCTACTTATAAACCAAGTAAAAAAATAACTTGTTTTAATCTCAATTCATTCTCAAAATAATTTACCTATGAAATTTATTTGTGCTATTGTATTCACTTGTATTTCCAGTTTTGCATTCTCTCAACGAACTATTTGTCCCGATGTAGAAGGCGCAGTTGAGCATTCACTACTTAGTAAATATAAAAACAGTTGTATAGTTGCTTATGATGAATCTAAATTTAATCAAGTAACATTTCCTATATCATTAATAAAATATAAAAAAGGAGAATGGAAAGCTGATAAGGAAATTACAGAAGAAGGAAAAGTAACGAGTATTATTTATGGAATTGAAAATACAGGAAGAGCAACGGTACTTGAAGTTCAGCGAAATTATGAGCAAGCATTAAAAAATGGAGATTTTGAAATAGTATACTCAGCTTTTGGTAAAAAGAACATTGCTGGAAACTCAAAAATTGGACGTTCTTATAAAATATTTGCAAATCAAGAAGCTCTAGACAGTTACCAATACAAAAAGTCGAAAAGCTATTTCCGCTTCGCTTTTAGTTCTACTGGGAAAAATGTTGATGCAGATGATGCTTTTTTCGTGGCTAGAGGAAAACGTGATGGAAAAGCCTTCATTATTGCTTTATTAATACATAAAAGTACATCTAATTGGGAAGGTTTAACAAACAATATTTTTGTTCAAGCTATTATTGTTGAAAGGGAAGATATGGAAACAGGTCAAGTATCTGCTGCTTCAATTGATGAAAAAATTAAGAACGAAGGAAAAGAAGTATTTCATAATATTTTATTTGATTTTGGAAGTGATAATTTGACAAAAGAATCATACGCAGTTATTAAAACGCTGTCCGAATATTTAAAAGCCAATCCAAACCAAAATTACTATATCGTTGGGCATACAGATAATGTTGGGTCATTAGCAGCAAATCAAACACTTTCAGAGAAAAGAGCAAAAGCAGTTTTAACAGCCTTAAAAACAAAATATGGTGTTAAATCATCTCAAATTTCAGCGCATGGAGTTGGGCAATTATCACCTTTAGCTATAAATACTACAGAACAGGGAAGAGCATTAAACAGACGTGTAGAAATTGTTTTAAAATAAATCGACGCTAAATTGATGTATTTGTGGAAACTAAATTCTTTTCAAAAAAATAAAATAGATATCAGCTTATGATTTATTAACCTATATTTGTCGCCTTGTAAAACATTAAGGAGTATTGAAGTTAGAAATGCGTGTAACCAGCATTCTAAAAATATGAATTCAATGTATATATCAAGAGGTAAAATGCAATCGTATGACTGATGAAAATATAAAAAAAGTTAATGAAGCAATAGCTCAGTATTTCGATACAAATACTGCTGTTGATTGGATTCCTGTAAAAACAATAATGCCTGCATTAGTAGAAGCTGGTGTATTTGAAAAAGATGTAAAAAAAGGATTTCCATTTCGTAAAGTACTTCGCAAATTAGATCAGAAGTCGGAACTTACTAAAATACCTGCTGTACATGCAGAAAGAAGAACGGAAAATACGTATTGGTATTTGGTAAGAGAAGGGAAAGAATATACTCCAAAAGAGGCAATTCCTGAGATTTCTAAAAAGCAACAACATATACTAGATATTAAAAATAGTGATGAAAATTACCTATTAGATTTGTGTGATGAATTACTAGAGCAAAAAGCTTCAAGAAAACACACGTTTGATACCTTAGTAGGAAATCTTCATAAAAGAGGAAAAGGACGCACAAAACTACCTCTAGATGCGTATTACAAAGACTTAAAGTTGGTGATTGAGTTCTTTCAGAAAGAGAAGGACTTTGAAAAATTAGACGAAAAAGAACAAGCACGTGTTACGCAAATAAAATACTATGACACGCTTAAAAAAGAAGCTGTGCTCAACAAAAGTTTTCGTTATATGAAAATCAATTATGCTCAATTTGAATGTAATGAAACTGATAAATTGGTTCGAAATACAGAAAATGACACCATAGTTTTGAAAGAGGTTTTAAAGGATTTCTTAGAAAATTAAGAATACAGAATTATAAAATAAACGAAACCTTCTTGAGAGATCAAGAAGGTTTTTTTATGAAACAGGAGTTTAGCAAGCGAACTTGTTGATGATTCATAAATGGTCAATATAGTTCCTTGTTTTCCGGATGTCTTTTTTTGAATATTAGATCATTATTAATCTCATATAACAAACTATATTATGAAAAAAAGAGGTCTAAAAAATTTAAAACTTAACAAAAAATCTATTTCAAACTTGAATCTTCCAACAGAAATTAAAGGAGGTATATCTGGGTTTCACTACCTATGTAGTTCTTTGGAGTGTGCAGGAACTGAACAAGCACCTTCTGAAGGAAGTGAATTAATAGATTGTTGGGGAACAACTGTATTAACTTACGGTAATAGAACATGTGATGATTCTATTTAACAAATAAACTAATAGCGTAAGCTTATTAAACAAGTAAAGCTTCTGTGAAATCAGGAGCTTTTTTTCTGCTCTTTATTTTTATTCATAAACTTAAAATAGGAAACGATCTTTGCATTTTAGCTGTTTTTTTTTTGGCGTGATGATAATCTGTTGAGAATTACGGCTTTACCGTACGTGTTTGAAAGGTGAATTTTATAATTTATAAACTTAACCAAAAAAAATAGATCATGTTAAAAACAATTTTAAATGTAAAAGGAGTACAAGAGCTTAACAAAAAACAGCAAGGAGACATTAACGGAGGAATCAGATTTCCAATAGGATGTGTTCGTAGATCGGACTGCTTCTTTATTGATAGAGCATCTAGATGTGTAAACGGTATTTGTGTTTTCTTATAAAATAATATTGAAACAATAACTTAGCAAAGCGAACTTCGGTTCGCTTTTTTTTGACTAACTATTTGCCAAACGACTGTCTTCAAAAAAGGTTAATACAGTTTCCCACATTTCATCATAGGTGTCAAAATGAATATTAATAATATATTCAGGTTCTTTCTGTAAATGTGCAGGTTTTGTTTTTCCAGCAGATAAAACAATTGTCTCTGGTCTGTTGTCAGGTGAACCAGTTTGATCTAAAAAAGCAGTTTGTCGCGCTCTTTGATTCAACAAATACCACAACGGCCATTCATCATTCAATAAACTACAACCAATAAACAATAATGGCGCGCTTTTAAATACATTTACCCAACTCGAAGGTGTATTCCACGTTCTAACAATTTTGTCCCACTCAGTTGGCGGAATCCAATCTCTTCTATGTCGGTTACAATAAATTGTATCTTCTTCAAACCACCTATTCATATACGTTCCGCGAAGATTTTCAACCCAATTAATATACATTCCGTATTTCCGAATGCCTAACTTAATGGTGTCAAATCGTTTTGTATCACCATGCGGATACCATATACGCGTTTTTTGAGCATTCTTTACAACACTATGTCGATACAATGGCATAGCGTCTTTACTATCTTCTTTAGGAGATGATTGTATAGCCTTTGCATTTCCTGCTAAAGACAAACAACGATCAAAATTTAAAGAAATAATATCTTTAAAACCACTATCTAATATCGTTTTATACAAACCATAATTTTTACTGCGATCTTCATATGCATTTAAGATTTTTTGCACCTTTTTCTGTAAATCATTTTCTGTTTTATAAGGCATATAACCTCTAGTATTTACAGCAACAACTCTTAAAACTGTTTCCCACATTCTAATAAATGATTCAGGTAGTTCTAATAGTTTTGGATCAGTAACGCCACATTCTTTAACAATATCAGAAATCAATTTATCCCAATCCAATCGTTCTGTATCGCCTTCCATAGCAGCAGCTTGCATGTTAACGCCACTGCCAATAATTGGAACAACATATTCAGAATTATTCGCCAACCATTGGTCGGCATACTTTTTAAATTGATCAGCTGCTTTCATTCTTCTAAGATATTAATAGTAACATTCGTATTGATTTTAAATATATGATATTTCTTTCAAACGTATGTATAAATAGGATAATAAAACAAAGGAACTGTAGCTGTAACTAGCGCGGAAATTTGCTACACTTATTCGTGCAACACCAAAAAAGGAATATCTGTATGATAACTAATCTTTTCCACTTTCGTGTGAAATAATATCTGTTGAAAATAATTTAGATTTTTAGCAACCATCACCATCAAATCAATATGCCTGCTTTCAGTAAAATCTTGTACTGCATCTTCCACATTACGATTAGTTAAAAAGTGATAACTATGTTTGTAATTATCAAGAAAGTCTTCTAACAACTCTTTATTTGCTCGCTGGTTTATATTTAACGCTTCGTTCTCTTTTGCAATGTGTGGAATACGTAACGAAGCATTTGTGCGATCTAAAATAGCTAGAATGGGAGATAAAGTTTGCATGTTATATGACAAAATGAAATCCGTCGGAAATGCAATTTCTTTAATATCTTTATACTGAGCATTTTCAGGAATTACCAATGTTTTACATTTTACTTTCGTAATCACAGCGCCTGTGTTACTTCCCGTAATGTATTCTGTCAAGCCTGAAGCACCTTTGGTTCCCATCACAATCATGTCAATCTTTTTATCTTCCACATGATTTCGAATCGATTCAATAAAAAAATTATGATCTGTAAGCGTATAAAAATGATGCTTATTATTTGCTGGAAGCGTCGTTGTAATTCGTTTCAAAACACGTTGTAATTCCTTCTTTGCAGGTTTTATATACACATCTTCAATGACATCTAACGTTGGCGTATATTTAACTTCTTCATCAATAAGATTGGTAAGTCTATTAACATTGAGAAGATAAAAGTTACAGTTGTAATCTTTTAGAAATTGGAGCCCATATACAATGGCGTTCCATGAATTTTCAGAAAAGTCTGTTGGTAATAATATGTTTTTCATCTAGATGACACTTTAATAGCAAATCTAAATGGTAGAAATCAGTTACAACATGATATTCGTCATGTTTAGTGTTTTTACAGAGAAACTAGCAAATATGTTGTAGTTTTTGAAGATCTAAAATTTTAATATTTCGTCCTTCAATAGCAATTAATCCTTGTTTTTTAAAGCTCGACATTGTTCGGATTAAAGTTTCTGTGGCAATTCCGGCAACACTTGCCAAATCGTTTCTAGAAATCTTAATAGGATCATTAGGTTTACGATTCAATTTTTCTGCAAATTTTAAAATAGTCATTGCTGTTTTTTTATGTACTGAACTGTACGCCATTTGTAACAATTGATCTTTTACTACAGAAAGATTATCAGTCAATAATTGAATCAATTCCAGTGTCACTTTATGATTTTTATTCAACACATTTTTCAATTCATTTTTAGACAAACCAACAATTTCAACTTCTTTAATTGTAGTTGCAGTTTCCTGATATGCCATGTTTTGTGTAAATGAAGTATAACCAAAAAAATCATCTTCTTTATGTAAAGCTGTCGTTAATTCTTTTCCCTGTTCATCTAATTTATGACACTTTACAACACCTTTTAAAATCAAATAAATGAAGTTTGAATTTTGTCCTTCATCATAAATAACTTCATCCTTTTTATAAGTGAAAATAGTACCATTATCATCAAAAAAGTTCTTTAGGTCGTTAAGCGTTCGTAGTTCGCTTTCATCTTCAACCTGAATATTTTGCTGATACTTTTCGCGCTCTTCTTTTAAAATCAATGCTTTTGCAATTCGACTTTCAATGGCGCTGATCAATTCATCTTCCGAAAATGGTTTTGTAATATAATCGTCTGCGCCCATATCCATTCCTTTACGAACATCTTTACGCTCGGTTTTTGCAGATAAAAAGATAAATGGAATATGTTTGGTGCTTTCTTCTTTTGACAAAAACTCTAAAACACCATAACCATCCAATTCTGGCATCATAATATCGCATACAACAATATCGGGCAACAATTTTTTTGCAGTTTCAATACCAATTTTCCCATTCTGAGCAGTTGTAACATCATACTCGGAAAGTTCTAACAATTCGGCAGTATTTTCGCGTAAAACGGCATCATCTTCTATTAGTAATACTTTCTTCATAGTTCAGCTTTATTAGGAATTGTAATCGTAAAAATAGTTCCTTCGTTTTCAATACTTTCAAATGCAATACTTCCGTGTAAATGTTCTAAATGATCTTTTACAATATTTAATCCAATACCTGTTCCTTGTGTTAACAAGGCATTTTCAGCTCTAAAATAACGATTAAAAATATTCTTTTGATCCTTTTCAGGAATTCCAATTCCATTATCTTTTACTTGAAGCGTTGTGATATTTTTATCTTGTATAATACTAATATCAATAATGGTATTTTCAGAAGAATACTTAATGGCATTATTCACCAAATTAGATAAAGCTAACTCTACAATTTTTTCATCTTGATGCAACGAAAAACTATCAATATTTTCAGGATAATTAATCTGTTGTCCATCTTTCAATAACATATTTGCATTATAGACAACTTCATTTACAACCTTACTCACTTTAAAAGTTGAAAACTTATAATTGACTTTCCCTTTCTGTAATTTTTCGATTGAAAGAAAATCATTCAAAATATTATTAAGGTAATGTACTTTGTCAGTAATGGTTTTAATATGCTTATCGCGCTTCTGTTGTTGTTCGGTAAGCTTGTATTTGCTTAACAATATCGTAGAAGTCAAAATTCCACTCAAAGGTGTTTTAAACTCATGTGAAACCAATGATAAAAATTTTGTCTTCAATTCGTTGAGTTCTTGTTCTCTTTTCAAAGCAGTTTTAGCATCTTCTTCCGCTTCTAAACGTTTGGCATTTTCTACTTCCAATTGTTGAATGGTTTCACTTAATTCTTGCGTTCTTACCAATACTTTTTTCTCCAGTTCAGCATTCAATTCCTGAATCTTCCTTTCCTGTTCTTTTCGAATTGAAATATCAATAACCAATGCCATTACATAGTTTTTTCCATATATAGAAAAAGGATTCAGACCAGCTTCTACAGGAAAAATACTTCCATCTTTATGTGCGCCATACACATCACGACCATGTCCCATTTGACGTCGTTGTTTGGCCTTCATAAAACCATTAAAATGCGCATCATGGTTGGCACGATAATTTTTTGGAATCAATACGTTTAAATGTTGTTTAATAAGCTCATCCTTGGAATACCCAAACATTTTTTCGGCAGCAACGTTAACTTCTACTACTTTCTTATGCTCATCAACAATAATAACACCTTCAGAAACTGAGCCTAAAAGCACATTAAAAATATTTTGATCTTGTTGAAACATAGTGTTTTTTTGGAATCCTTAAAATT
This sequence comes from Kordia sp. E, assembly GCF_056033805.1. Classification (NCBI taxonomy): domain Bacteria; kingdom Pseudomonadati; phylum Bacteroidota; class Flavobacteriia; order Flavobacteriales; family Flavobacteriaceae; genus Kordia; species Kordia sp. E. Next base: position 158,588 of record NZ_JBRASR010000002.1, on the reverse strand, counting down.
AGAAAAAAAATAGAGAACAATTGTACCAGTTTCACAGTTCATTCGTAAAAATGAAATAATAATTATTTTAAATTTTGTTGATGAACTATTGTTAATTTCTATAATTTTGGATGACTGATAAAAAATAAACCATCATGATTCCTGAACATATATTAAATCGAAAAGGCGCACGAAGTCTAAAAGATATAAATCCTGAAGCAATTGAATATTTAAATAAAGGATTAGTAGAAACTAAAAATTTGATGGAATGGTTAGCAACGGATCAAGTAGGTTTACTAAAATTGGTGTTGAAAGATATTGGAAAAGAAGCATGGCTTGAAACTATAGAAGTTGCTGTGAATGCTCAAAAAAAACCAACAGCAAATAGCAATACCAAAGTTATTGGTGAAACACTAGGAGTCTTAACTAGAAATAAAGAAGTGTACGATCATTTTAAAAAACATACTTCCGATTTGGTTCGTTGTTGGGCATGTTGGGCAGAAAGTACACATCATGATGAATTACCAAGTTTACTTGCAACGATGAAACCATATGCCGCCGATTCACATTTTGGCGTACGTGAAGTTGTCATATTTGCTAGTAAAGAACGCATGATCGAAGATTTGGATACAGCAATCAATATTTTAGCAACTTGGACAAAAGATAAAGATGAAAATATTCGTCGTTTTGCAGTAGAAGCATTACGACCTGTTGGTGTTTGGACAAAGAAAATTGCCGCTTTTCAAGAAAATCCAGCAAAAGCATTGTCAATTCTGAAGCCTTTACAATCTGATACTTCAAAATATGTTAGAGATGCTGTCGGGAATTGGCTAAATGATGCTAGTAAGTCACAACCAACTTGGGTACAAACTATGTGTGCAAACTGGGAAAAAGATTCACCTACAAAACAAACAGCATATATTGTAAAAAGAGGATTACGAACTATTAATAAGTGATTGAAAAATGAAGCTTTATGAAAGTTAGTTTTTTATACTCACAATTTATAAAGCGCGAGTACATTCTTTTCAAAAGCCAATAGATGTTCCCTACCTTGAGATCATTAACCAAAAACTTTATACGATGTTAAAAAAGATTTTAAAAATTGATGGAACAAAATCATTAAGTAAAGAAAAGCAAAGTGCTATGCAAGGTGGACTTAGTCCAGATCCAATTACAGGTCCAGGTGGCGGTGGCGGAAACGGTGGAAACAACGATCCGATGCCATGCTATTGTTTTACATTTAGAGGACTTGTACAAGTTCCTTGTAATAGTACATGTGCAGATGGTACACAGCCTATTTGCCCATGATACAAAACACATGTTAATATAGAGAAAATGAGTTTCGGCTCATTTTTTTGCTTTAGATCTTAAACTTTATACCAGTTCTTAAATATATTTTTGCTTTGCTATCTAAAGAAAAAATAGTTTCTCTTTGTTCATTTCTCAATTCATTATCAATTGCTAAAATATACGCAGCACGCGCATAAAATTGTAATTGTTTTGTAAAATGATATTCATATTGAAGTCCTGATAAAATCAAAGACATGTTAATGCTTTTAGCAGCTTCTCCTTCAATAACAGGAACATCGCGTTGTAAATTAGACGTAAAACCATCTAACTGAGCATAGGCTTTTAAACGATTTTTAGAGGAAATGAAATATTGTACATTTGTTTTAGGAACTCCTAAACTCATAGACCAATTTGGTGCAAATTTTTTATAATATGTAATGTATGGTAATGGAAAATTAAATCCGGAATTTCCAGAATAATATACACCTAAAACCCACCTTTGTCGTTTTCCATAGTGCATTTCACCTTGTTTAATGAAAATAATATCTCCTGAAAGAATTACATCTTCCAAGCTCAATGCATTCGCGGCTAAATTTGTGCTAAACCCAGGTCTGAAACGAAGCCCTAAACGCCAATCATTCTTTAATGGAGTTGTATAACTAAAAGCAAAATCAAGTAATTGAAAATCGTTCAAATCTCTAGTGACAAAAGGAAATTCACGATCTGATTTTAAATGAATATTACTATAATCTAAGCCTAAAAATAAATACGTTCCTTCTTTTTTTAATTTAATAGGATAATTAAATAGCACACGCAAACGCGTATATTCTACGTCTGATTTTGCTTTAGGAATATAGGTGTAATCCACACGTGCCAAATCACTCAATTGGCCATGTGCGAAAGAAGAGAAAAGCAGTGTGCATATGATAATAAAACGAACAAAAACGTGCATTCAGATGGTTTGAATTTTGTGTGAAAGATACATTAATTAAGTACAGAAAATTTGATTTTAATAATCTATATGGATCTATTATTCAAAATCTTCTTAATCAAAGAAATTTGTCCAACATGATAATGTGTATGTTCAATAATTCCGTGAATATTTCGGTAATAACTTCCATACTTTTTATCCGTAAAAGGTTTGTCAAAACAATCTTCAGGTAGTTTCTCTATTTCATTTGCAAACAACTCTGCATCTTCCCAAAGTTTAGAAACAAAAGCTTCCCATTCGGCTTGTGAATGAATCTCAGGATGATCAAAACTATATGCATCTTTTGCATTCAGTGGTTCACCTTCAAAAACTTTCAACACAGCGGCAATGTAATAATTGATATGAAACGCAAGTGTATGAATCGTATTTAAATCGTACACTTTGGTCGTGGCTTGTTCAAAAGTTACACCTTCCAAAGCTTCTTTGAAACTTGTTCCTGCCCAATTTCCACCAAAATGAATTTCCCTAAAATGTTTGGCAATCGCTGTTGTGATTTTCATGAGTTAAGCATATTTTGATTTCAAATTAGTAAAAAAACTGTATAAATTAGCAAATCACTACTGCGAATTATTATTTGTAAAGTATATTTTGAAATGTTTTAAAAAATGATTTTCAAAGTTTATTGGCAGTTTGTAATAAATTTTGGAATTTGCATACCAGACAAATAGAAACATGAACTGGAAACTAAAAGCAAGCTTGCAAAAAGTACTGCATTTTACAAAGATTGGCGATAAGCTCAATCACATTCCGGCTACGTTGAAAAAAAACTATCACAAAAACGTAATGATTTATCAAGCACATGAATGTCTGCGAAAGTTTGATGAAACAACAATTACATTCAATGCTGAAAAAGAAATGATTGCGTTGGAAATTGGAACAGGATATTCACTAATTTCTCCTGTAGTTTTGTATTTACTTGGGTTTGATAAGATTGTAACGGTTGATATTTCAAAAGATGTTTCTATTAAAACATTTCAAAAGCAAATTCAACACATTGAAAAAGAAGGTTTTTTAGTCAAAATTGCTGAAAGAGGTATATTCAGCTTGACTGAAATTAAACAGAAATTACAACAAATACAATCGTGTGAAACGTTAGAGGATTTGTTTGCATTTTGCAATATTGTATACATTCCAAAATACACTTTAGTAGCAATAGAAAGAGAAAGTAATTCATTTGATTATATCTGTTCGCAAGTAGTTTTTGAGCACATTCCACCAGAATTTTTAGAACAACTATTCAAAAAGATGAAAACTTGGCTGACAAAAGATGGTGTTGGAGTTCACACCATAAATTTTATAGATCATTTTGCAAACCCGGGATTTTTTCAAGATAAAAGTATTTCAGAATTCAACTTTCTAAAGTACGATGATAAAACTTGGAACTTTTGGGCGGGAAATGATATTGCTTACACAAACCGCTTGTCATATATATATTATTTGGAATTGTGTGAGACGAATAATTTAACTGTAATTGACTTTAAAGGAGAAAATTACAGAGCGCATCATCCGCTTCCAAAAACATTAATTCATGAAGACGTACTTAAGAAATATAAGTCACTTCAAAATGTAGAAGACGTTTGTAAATACCAACGAGGGACATTAATTTTTAAAAAATAAAAACACCTCTGACATCATCTGTCAAGGACGCAGATACATTTGTGGTATTAATAATTTAAAAAAATACAACAACATGAAAAACGCGGTAAATTGGTTTGAAATTCCAGTAGCAAACTACGAAAGAGCAAAGAAATTCTATTCTGAAATATTAGGAGAAAAAATTGTAGATCATCATATGGAAGACAAAAATATGAAATACGGAATTTTTCCGTACGATATGGAAAGTCATAAAGTTGGCGGAGCTATCATGCAAATGGAAGGAACTGATCCGTCTCAACATGGTTCTACAGTGTACTTAAATGGAGGAGATGATTTAAATATTCCTTTGGGAAGAGTGGAAGCTGCTGGCGGAAAAATAATTATGCCAAAAACTGACATTCAAGAGAATGGATTTATTGCACAATTTATAGATACAGAAGGAAATCGCGTAGCATTTCATTCAATGACATAAGAACACAAAAGTAGCGAATCTCCGTTGAGGTTCGCTACGCATATATAAGATGACACAACTTGCAAGACTCATATCAATACTAACACTATTACGGTCAAAACGATTGTTAACAGCAACCGAACTGGCAGAGAAATACGATGTTAGCGTACGCACTATTTATAGAGATATTCGAAAGTTAGAAGAAGCTGGCGTGCCAGTGTATACGATAGAAGGACGTGGTTATAGCTTAACAGATACGTACACAATTGCACCTGTGCAATTTACAGAAAAGCAAGCCAATGCGTTAATTACTGCCGAGCATATAATTAATCAGTCTAAAGATGTTTCGTTTGTGAATGATTTTAAAGAAGCATTGATTAAAATAAAATCGGTTTTTAAAACATCTATTCAGGAAAAAAGTGAAATTCTGAATGATAAAATTCATGTGTTCAATTGGAAATTAGAAGATACTACAAGCAATGCGCTTTCGGAAATTCAAGTAGCAATTACGAATTTTAATGTGATGGAAATCAACTATAAAAAGGCAAACGATTATCAAATTTCTACAAGAAAAATAGAACCATGCGCCATGTATTCTACAGACAACAAATGGATTTTAATTGCATGGTGTCATTTGCGTAATGAAGTCAGAGCATTTCGGATAGACAGAATTCAAAGTTTTAAAATATTAGAAGAAAAGTTTGAAGATCGAAAATTTAATATCAGCGATTATTTTGCGACTCATCCGTATACAACTCATAACTACAAAAATTAAAAGTAAAACGAGTTTTGTGATTATTTTGAATCACTAAAACAAGGTGTTTTTCTATAAGCGCCACCAACAATAGATGCATCATGATCAATGGTAAACTTGTATATAGTATCTTTTTGTACAGGTCTATATTTTGCGTAATCCCAATTTCCAGAATGTGTTAATTCGTAAGTTCCGTTTTTCTTTCCGTTTAGCATTTCATCATAAAATTGTGTAATCGTTGGATATGCACCACCTTCTTGAAAATCTTCCTTTACATTTACCAACGGAATAGAATCTTTTTGCCCTTTATATTTTACAAATAATGCATTTGAAGCTGCATTGAAAGCAATAGAAAATTGCACAGATGTATTACCATCATTGGTATAGCAAATATAATGATAAGGAATATTGTTTTTGGCGTTTTCTATATCTTCCAACGTAATTGTATCAGCAATTGTATCTTTTGGAGTTGATTGCTTTTCTGCTTCTATATTGGTAGTGTCAGGTGTTTTCTTCTTTTCTGTTTCAGTACAATTCACAAATAAAAGTAAACTTAAAAAACTGGCGATATAAATAATATTTGATTTCATAAAAGGAATGTACATATTTTTAATGAAATCATTCAACAAAAAACATTAAAATACGCAATTCATCGTATTGTTTCGAGTCGTAAAAAAATAGAATTTTAAACTCTAATTTATTACTCATGAAGTCTATATACGTTTTTCTATTTCTAAGTGTGTTTTCTTTCGCGAAAGCGCAAACCACAAAAGCTTTATTAGATAGTGCTTTGGTGAAAAAAGAACAACTAAAGTTTACTGAAGGCATAAAATTATGTGAACAAGCAATTGCTTTAGATAGTACATTGTCAGATCCGTATTTCTATAAAGCTGGTTTTCATACTGCATTAATCAAGAAAAGAAATGCAGGAGAAGATTATGCAAACTACAAAGCAGCTATTACAAACTATACTAAGGTTATTGAGTTACAGCCAAAACATGCAGAAGCATTTTTCTTCAGAGGTGGCGCACATGATGCTATGGGGTTTTTAGATGAAGCATTCCTTGATTATACGAATTCAATTGTAATTGATAAAAACCAACCTGAAGTTTACAATAGTATGGGCGTTTGCTATGCGAAAAAAGGAAAGTTGATGTTGGCATTAACACATTTTGAAAAAGCTATTGAAATAGATACCAAGTATGCAAAAGCATATTCTAATGTGGGAAATATATACGATATGAAAAATGAACGGACAAAAGCATGCGAAAACTGGAAAAAGGCAATAACGCTAGGATATATGGCGAATCAAAGACGTTATGAAGCAAAATGCAAACAATAGTAATACAGTGTTATACGTATAAAAATACGTAATACGTCGTATTGTGAAAACATTCGAAAAGGAAGATTTTTGTAGTAAGTTAAAATATCTTTAAAAATCAATAACAACAATACAATGAAAAAAATAATCACATTAATTGCTGCCGCTGCACTGTTTGTTTCATGTGCCAACTATGGAGAAAAGAAAGTTTACAACGGTACAGAAGTCTATTATAAAGATGGAGTTACAGAAGAAATCGCAGACAAACTAGGCGAAAGTTTAATAACATCAGGTTTTGCAGATGGAGATGTAAAGTCGGTTCAATTTGTAAAAGATGGAGATGTTTATCTATTTAAGATGGTCATCAAAGAAGAATTTTTAAATGACGAATCCTTAAAAAGTGTCTTCAATTTCTTTCCAAAAGAAATATCAGATTATATGGATTTGCCTGTCGATTTACATTTATGTGATGATTCATTTAATACATTACGTGTACACAAACTAGAAGATGCTCGAAAAATAGTAATGGCGAAAGCTACAGAAATTCGGTATACTAAGAACGTGACACTTGAAGAAGTAGAAAAGCTAAAAGACCACTTAATCTCTTATGGATTTTCAGATGATGCCAATCCTAAGACGGTTGAACTTGATAAGGAAAACGATACCTACATTTTTAAAATGGTACTAAATGAAGAAAGACTTAAAAACGAATCAACAGTTACCTTATTAAAACTATTTGGAGGCGAAATATCTAAAACAGTTTTTGACAATAAACCACTAAAAGTTCATATGTGTGATGAACTTATGAATACCGTGAAAGTTGCAGAATAATAATCACAAAAAACAATGAAAAATACGTTACTACTTTTACTTTTCTGTTTCATGTGTCAATTGACAATTGCACAAAAAATAGACATAACTAATGCACCAAGAAATCCATTGGGTTTCAAACACAAAAAGGAACATTTCTTGTTGCGTGGTGATATCTATACGTCAAGTGGAAAAATATTTGACGAAAACGGAAACCTACTGTATAACTACGGAACGCGTTACTATTATGATGATAATGGGAAAATGATCGGGAATAATTATGGTGATATAATTGAATACGATTCGCGTGGAAATATAATTATGTTTCAATACAAAAGTGGAAGTACTAGCAACTATTCATTCAACAATAAAGACTTGTTGATATTTGAGAAAAACACCTACGGAGAAGAGAAGACATATACATACGATTCGCAAGATAGAGTTGTAAAAATGGTCTTAAATAAAAAAGGTGTTTTTCATCGACAACGTGATTTTAGTTATGAAAAAAAAGGAAACTTAGTTGTCGTTTTTGTACGATACATAAAATCAAATCATGAGTTAGATTTCATCGGTAGATATCATTACAAAAATGGTTTTTTAGTACAAGAAAAGCTAACTTCTGGGACTTACGATTATCAGGTTGATACAGATGCCAATGGAAATAGAATTGATTTCTACATGGCAAATGATCCAAATGCAAAGCATTACAAAAAATACAATCGATATTACAGTGATATTAACAAACCTTCAAAGCTTGAGTTTGGATATTACATTCCTAATGGAAAAATAACAGAGAAAAAAATAGAAGCTGTCTTTATCAATAATAAACGAGCTTCAGATATTGTGATTAGTAAAGGAGTAAAGCCAAATGAAAAAGTAATATATGATGGCTTAACAAAAACATACTATGCGTTAGCGAATGTACAAGATAAAACAACCCATACGGTGGATACACGTATTCCTATAACGAATGTTATTTCGAAAGGAAAACCAATGATTAACTACGCACATGATGGAAAATTTATCAACTATGTAGAAGGACAAAACAAAGTGAAAGCGCGTGATTTTGCTTTTATGGGATCGCATATGGTTGATTATCGTGTAGAAAAAAGTACAGGAAGAACATATATTATATACAACTATAAAAACTTAAAAACTCAAGCGGTTAAGGAAATGAAGTTACTTACAACGAATGCGACTTCAATTCTATATTCGCGCGAGTTAACAAAAGACAACTTTTTTATAGTAGTAAACGGAAAACATATCGATTACAAAAAAGCTCGGTTTGAATACTTAACAAATGGCGATCCTGTCATTTTTATTGAAGACGAACCTTTATACATTCTAACAGGTTTTAAAGCTGCCAAAAATGAAGAAGTATTAGAAGGACGTATTTATAACGGTGAATTAGGTCAAAAACAAACAAAAAGCGCGACAACAAAAACAACGGATACAACTAAAAAAAGTACTGATTTTAATTGTGTAAAAGGTAATTGTGTAGATGGTTGGGGACGCGTTACTGTAGACGGAATCATTACAGATGCTACCTTCAAAGATGGCACTATTGATGGAGTTGCATATATATCATATCCAGGAGGCGCATATTATCATGGGCAATATGTAAACAATCAACGTGAAGGAGTTGGTTATTACAAATGGTCAAGCGGAACCACATATATTGGAGGTTGGAAAGATGGAAAACAACATGGTTTAGGGTACACGATGAACAAGGAAAGTCAGATCACAAGTGGTGGAATGTTTGAAAATGGAAAACTCATTAAAGAGTTAGCGGATGATTACAAAGATGGAAAAACAACTGGAAATTGTACAGGAAATTGTGCTGACGGATTTGGAAAGTATACTTACAGCAATGGCGATACTTATTGGGGATTCTTCAAAGAGAACAAACGTTACGGAGTTGGAACATATCTATGGAAAAACAAAAGTGTATACACAGGAGGATATACTAAAGATGGAAAAAGAAATGGATATGGAATATACACGTATGTAGATCGCTCGGTATTCAAAGGAATCTATAAAGATGATCGTATCAATGGGCTTGGCGTTATGAAATACAAGAAAACAGGCAATACTGTACAAGGTGTATTCAACAAAGATGGCGCAAAAGTCAAAGATTACTAATAAAAAAAATAACAAATAAAGTTACCAATGAATAAGATCAAACTAATTGCATTCGCTCTTTTTGTACAATTTTGTTTTGTGCAATGTGAAACTAAAGTAGAAGTAGAAACCTATGAAGTAACTCCTGAATTTGCCAAAAAAATAGACAAACCAGAAGTTCATTTTACGGTAGACATTCCTAAAACGTTAAAGCTTGAAAAACCTGTAGAAGGCAAAAAGACATATTCATACGGAATGATTCAAGAAATTGGAAAAGATAGTATCGTTACCGAAATGTACTCTTTTGGATACGTTTCTTTAGATGGAATGTCATTACACAAAGATGGTTTGTCTTTCATGAAGCAAATTAGAAGCATGCTCAAAAGTGGAGGATATGAATTAGAAGATGATAACATTGGAATCTTAAATTTTGATGGTAAAGAATATCTTTCACTTCAAACAGTTGGAACGATGAAAGAAGGACTCAGTGATTTATTTGTGGGAAGATATCTTTTTAATGTTATCGCCAAACCAAATCCATACGGAAACACGCATATTGTTATGTTAATGGCAGCAAGAGACGATCAAAACATAGCAACTCACGAAGATTTCAAAGACAAACTAAGCATTTCTAAAGTTTGGCAATCTTTTAAATACTTAAAATAATTCCTCATATTATAGTTTAAATAAACGTTATGCGAATCAAACTCTTCTTAATCTGCATATTAAATTCATTATTGCTCAATGCAAACATGGCTTCTCCAGTCAATGAAGGAACATTTGGTACGCGACCTTTCATCAGTCAATATGTGAACATCTTACATGAAAACTTACACATAACCATTGATGAAAACTTTGAATATGCTGATTTTGTGGTCGAATATGACATTCATGCAGAAAAAAGCGGTACACAAATTCCGTTACTATTCTATGCATCTTCGTACTATGAAAACTTCAAAGTAACCATTGACGGAAAAGAAGTTACACTAGCGCGACAAGAAGATTTTTGGAATGCATATGGACCTGAAAAAGAAAAACTAACCAACTTTCATTATTTATACAATAACGATAGAAAAGCAGTTTCTGAAATTGAAAATCAATTCAAATATGGAAGAAATGATCGGATCTATCTAAATGATTTCTTATACTTTGAAACCGATCTTTCAGAAGGAAATCATACTATAAAAGTTACGTATACGGCAACCAATTGGCGTTACAAACACAACCGACTCAACGAAGACAGTTTTCGTTATGCGTTAGCACCTGCAAAATACTGGAAATCATTCGGAACATTAAATGTTACAATAGATGCAAGTAAAGTAAAAGATGCTGTTTTTATGAATGTTGGAGCACCAAAAAGTGGTGAGGTCAATGGAGTTTCTAGCTATACATTTGATAAATTACCAGTAGATGTATTACAAATTACCCGAATACCAACTTTAGGTGGTTTTACCAAATTTCTTATGAAAATAGAATCATTTTGGTTGGCAATCATTTTAATAAGTTTCATTGTATTATATCATGTGTGGCAAATGTTTCGTTACCGAAAAAAATATCCAAAACATAAATTTTCTACACCTGCATTTATTGGCGCATTCTTAATTCCGTTTATGTTTATTTTTGGACTAATACTCACTACACTTTGGATTGATGCTTCTATTGGCGAACCATACGTAAGCGGACGCGAAAGTTATGGCGCATTCTTTGGTTTTTTATACGCGCCAAAATACATTTTATACTATGTAACTTTTTCAATTTTGATAGATTTTCTGTTTAAAAAACTATGTGCTAAAAAGTAATAGTAACGGTCAATTCCATTATACTAAATCAAGTTCGAAATGGCGTTTTCTTGTAACTTTTCTTCTAAATTGTCTACATATTATGTATGTTACATTTAAAAGCGATAAAGAATTTTTTCATTTTTATAGGTTTAGCTTTGATTATAGGAATATTATTCTCAATAATTAGAAGCTTAATTGGCGGTTTTGCTGCTTTTATTTTTGTGTTAATAGCGACCATTTCTTTAATCAGGTATGGTTTTAAAGAAAAGGAGTAATCATTTTTAAGTTTCACTTTTTTAATCATTAAATCTTTCAATTCAAAAAATATACGCAACTCATCGTATAGGAAAATCATCAAAAAAGAGAGAATATTGTTAGTGTGATAAAATCATGCAAAACAAATCAATCAAAAACTTTTCTATCTTTATAAAGATGAAACAACGCATACTTATATTCTTACTATTATTTTCTGTGGTACTTGTTGCGCAAAATGCAGTGTCTATTTCGGCGGAAGCCAAAAAAGAAGCCATTTTATTATTTGAAGAATATGAACGAAAAAGTAACGTTTTCAACGAAATACGCGAACTCGACTCCATGCAAGTCTACTTGAAAAAGTTAGATGCATTACTTCCCAAAATTCAAGATTCATCTTATAATTACAGAGCCGATTTAGTTCGTGGTTCCGTTTTAATACGCATGACGCAATCAGATGAAGCAATGAAAGTATTGCTAAATGCTACGGAGTTTTTTAGGTTACAAAAAGATTACAAAAATTACTATCGTGGACGTTATAAAATAGGAAACTGTTATTACTATGTAAATAGGCGAGAAGATACCAAGGAAATAATGTTGGAAATCTTGGAGAATGAGCAATATGTTAGTGAAGATTTAGCCGTAATAGCACTCGAAAAGGTAGGCGCAATGAATATTGAATTGGGCATGCAACAAAAAGACAATTCTTTATTTCAAGACGCGAATCAACGATTTAAAAAAGCGATTTCCATTAATCAAAAAAATATGGATTATGGTAAATTAGCTTCTAACTATAGCTTATTTGCCGAGAGTGAAAATCAGCTTGGAGATAAAGAACGCGCAATTCAGTTATTAGACAGTTCAATTTACTTTGCTAAAAAAGGAGAAAACCTACTAGAAGAAGGTTTTGCACTCATAAAAAAAGGAAACTTGCTTTTTGAGCGTAAGCAACGCAAACAAGCTGAAATAGCATTCAATAAAGCCGTTGAAATATACAAAAATAGTAACGATATTCCTTTACTATTATACGCGTATGGAGAGAAGAAAAAAATGCTGGTGAAGACAGAAAGGTATGAAGTAGCAAATGAACTAGGAGATTCAATTTATGGCTTAGCAATAACACAATATAACAAGCGTTTTGCAGATGGTATTTCGGAAATGCGAACCAAATATAAAACTGCTGAAAAAGAACGTGAAATCTTCAAACAAAATCTAGCACTTAAGGATAAAGAATTATTATTAAAAGATCGTCAATATCAAATATATGGCGCGTTAGGATTGGCATTGTTAATCTTTGTTTTAGGTTATCTATTTTACAATCAGCAAAAGCTGAAAAATAGACAATTAGTGAAAGAGAATCAGTTAAAAGTTACATTGAAAGAAATAGAAACACAAAATAAATTACAAGAACAACGTTTGCGAATTTCACGTGATTTACATGATAATATTGGTGCACAATTATCATTTATCATTTCATCAATTGATAACTTAAAATATGCTTCCAAAGAAACTTCAAATGAATTTAAGGACAAACTGAGTTACATCAGCGAATTTACGTCAGCAACTATTGATCAATTGCGCGATACGATTTGGGCAATGAATAAAGATGAAATCTCAATTATCGATTTGCAAAGTAGAACGCTGGCATTTATTGAAAAAGCAAAAGTAGCTAAGCAAAATGTGAAGTTTGAATTTAATAGTGATGTGAAAACGCCAGTTGTGTTTACAGCAATTCAAGGAATGCATTTATTCAGAGTCATTCAAGAAGCTGTAAATAATGCATTAAAATATGCGAAGTCAACAGTTGTAAAAGTTGATTTTTCAGAAAACGAAAACGTATTGTTATTAAAAATTCAAGATGACGGAATCGGGTTTGAAAAAGAAACAGTTCAACTTGGAAACGGATTGTACAATATGCAAAAGCGAATGGATGAAATAAACGCACATATTGATATTGATTCCGAGCTTAAAAAAGGAACAACAATTACAGTAAAATATCACATCTAAATTTTAATAAAAACAATTGTCATATCGAGCACATTTGAGATATATTTTAAAAATAAAATACAACCATGAAACTTAAAATAGCCATTGCAGAAGACAATCATTTTTTGGCGAAAGCCGTGATAGAAAAACTATCATTTTTTGATGATTTTATATTCAAGTTTAAAGCTGCAAATGGCGCAGAAATGATTGGAAAGTTAGAAGCAAATCATAATATTGATGTGATTTTGATGGACATTCAAATGCCAGAAATGGATGGAATAAAAGCAACAGAAATTATCAAAGAAAAACATCCGCAAATCAAAATTATTATGTTGACGGTTTTTGATGATGAAGAAAATATATTCAAAGCGATTCAAGCTGGTGCTGATGGTTATTTACTAAAAGAAATCAACGCAGAAAACATTCATAAATCTATCTTAGAAGTTGTCAATAATGGCGCGCCAATGTCACCAAGTATCGCATTAAAAGCATTGAATTTACTCCGAAATCCACTAACAATTACAGAAGATGAAGCTATTGAGAAAGTAAAATTGACCAAGCGTGAAACGGATGTTTTATTGCAATTGAGTAAAGGGTTGAATTATAACGAAATTGCAGAAAATCTATTTATATCTTCAGGAACCATTCGGAAACATGTTGAAAATACGTATCGTAAACTCAAAGTTCATAACAAAATGGAAGCGGTACAAAAAGCAAAATCTCAGAAGCTGATATAGTTTTAGACTTCTTAGAAGATAGTTGTAGTTTTGAAACTTTATTCAACAGCAATTTTCTTTATATAGTTTGAAAAGTCCTTTTGGCTTATGCCTAATTTTTCTTTGACAAAATTAAAGAAATCTTCATCGGTGTCAACAGTTCGTAAACCGTCAATGATTCCTTTCATTTCATGTTTTTCAAATACTTTTTTGCAGATAAGACCGCCAATAACATAGCGGAATTCTGTATGATGTTCACCATTTGGAATATAACCACGTAATTCAGATAATGAAATCTCAAAATCTGGATTCTTCAAAATATATGCTTTTAGTTTTTTAATATGCCAATCTAAATCATTGCCGCCGCTTCCGCCCATATAAGTTGCAAAACCTTCATTTAACCAAAAATGATTTGCATCAGGGAAAAGTTCGTGTGTGTAAATATGAACTAATTCGTGCGCATAATATGCTGAATTATTTCCTGCATACACAGTGCGATTACGTATATCTGCCACGCCACCAGTTTGCCCGGGAATGTAAATTTTAGACATATAGTCGTATCCTAACAAACGAACAATTTCTCTAGAATAACTACTCAGAAAATAATCAAATGGAATAGGGTTGGTTTTAAATATCTTTGCAATTTCTTCATTAAAGACGTTCATTCTAGCAGCATCCTTTTCATCAAATTGATGCATTGGATGTATATAATAACTTATAGTACCTATTTGTTTTTGTTGCCAAATATCTTCGTGATACTGCGAACTATTTACCAACAAATATTTGCCATTCACTTTTTTGGCGTATACTGAAAGAATAGCTTCCAATACAATTTTATTTTCTTCATCTAAATGTGCTAAAGAAGTTTTTATTGCATAATGACCGTTTTCCACAGCAAATACACCAAGTATTGTACATTGAACTTTTGGAGTTCTAGTACGTACTGTTTTGATGTTAACCATCCACAAAAAATTATCGGGAATTCTATGTTGACTTGTATCCCAATAAGTAGTTTCTGCATTTTCATATTCGCCAGATTGTAAATATGCAGTCCAAAGTGCTATAATTTCTTGTTCGTTAGGGTCATTAGCATTCTCAACATTTGCATCAATTAGTACCTTAAAAGTTTCTTGATTTTGTGTGAAACCAATAGTATGTATAATCAAAAAGAGAAGAAGTAAAGTTTGTTTCATGCGTAGGTTATTTGATAATCTAACTAAGAAACGAATGCTTTTCTTTTATAGTATTCTATCTTTCGAATAAAACTTTAAACCTATTTAATGCGGCAATTTATCTTTCAATAAACCATACACAAATGTTCCTAAAAGTGAAGCGAGAATTGTAATAATAATTGGAGAATACCCAGCGCCTATAAGTGTAAACATAGGTCCAGGACATGCGCCAGCTAAAGCCCAACCGAAACCAAACAATATTCCGCCAAAAGCATAACGGGCGAAGCTTTTTTGTTTTGGTGGAAACGTAATCGGCTCACCATAAAATGATTTTATCTTGAAATGTTTAATTAATTGAATACCAATAACTCCTAAAAATAATGCAGTTCCTATAATTCCATACATGTGAAATGAATCAAATCGGAACATTTCATAAATACGATACCAAGAAGCTGCTTCTGATTTAAACATGGTAATTCCGAATACAATTCCTATCAATAAATAAATAAGTGTTCTTTTCATAGTTTAAAAAAGTAAAGGGAAAATTAAATGAATCATGATCAAGCCACCAATGAAGAAGCCTATCACAGAAATTAAAGAGGATAATTGTAAATCACTCAATCCAGAAATGGCATGTCCAGAAGTACAACCACCAGCATAACGAGCACCAAAACCAACGAAAAAACCTCCAATTACTAGCAATACAAGGTTTTTTATATCTGAAAAAACACTTGTAGAAAATAATTGTTCAGGTACATACGTTTCTCCAACGTTTTCAAAACCTAGTTGCTGTAAACTAGTAATCGTTTTTGGGTTTAACGCGACAGAAGTATCAATTGTTAAAAATTGATTTGCAATAAATCCACCAATAATTGCGCCTGAGACAACAACCAAATTCCAACGTTGTGCTTTCCAATCAAACCGAAAAAAAGCTGTTTTACATCCACCGCCGCAAATACTACAAATTGTTCTGAGATTTCCAGACATTCCAAAGTTCTTTCCAATCATGATTAATAAAAACATAACCAATGCAATCATAAAACCCGAAACATACCACGGCCAAGGTTCATAAAACCATTCCATACTTTATCATTTTCAACAAAAAAAAGAAAATCAAATTGTTTCTAAAGTAACTTTGGTTACAGAGAGAGAAAAACAGCGTTAAAAAACTTTGTTTTTAGTTAATAAACTGGTAGTTTGAAACATGAAAATCTAAGCAATGAAGCAACCAATAGACTTACTAAGGAATTATATGGAATTAAAACAGTTAGATGCTGTAATTATTCCATCAGCAGATCCACATCAATCCGAATATGTAGCAGATCATTGGAAGTTGCGAGCTTATTTTTCGGGCTTTACAGGATCAGCAGGAACGTTAGTAATTACTTCTGTAGATGCAGCATTGTGGACAGATTCACGTTATTTTTTGCAAGTAGAATTTGAATGTAAGGATACTGAAGTAATGTTACATAAACAATCTATTCCGCATGCGCCAGAACATATTCCTTGGCTATGTGATATATTGCCTGAAAATGCAGTAATTGGATTGGATTTTTGTCAATTTTCTAAATCTCAGATCGATTATTTAATCGCACATGCCGAACCTAAAAATATTCAATTACAGCATCAAAAAGATTTTGCAGGTGAAATTTGGAAAGACAGACCCAATTTACCAAACTTTCCAGTTGTTATGCATCCACTAGAGTTTAGTGGAGAATCAACAGCATCTAAACTAAAAAAAGTACAATACGAAATAAGCAAGCATACTGCTGATTATTACTTTTTTTCTGCATTAGATGAAATTGCTTGGCTTTTTAACATTCGCTCTCAAGATGTAGATTTTACACCTTTGGTAACTGCTTATGCTTTTGTTGGAAAGACTAAAACATTGTTGTTTTGTGATAAAAATCGTTTCTCAAAAGAAGCAATAGAAACACTTTCGATGTTAGATATTATAGTTGAAAACTATGCTGCTGCTTTTGATGAATTGCCAGTAATTACAAAGGATAAAACGATTATTGCGGATGCAAGTTCAATGAATTATGCAATTTTTAAAAGTTCTCTCGGAAAATGGGTGTTTCAAAATTCAATAGTAAAAGAGTTAAAAGCTATAAAAAATAATATTGAAATTGAAGGAGCAAAAGAATGTATGATAAAGGATGGAGTAGCGCTTACTCAATTTTTTATATGGTTAGAAGAAGAGTTAAAACAACGTACTATTTCTGAGTATGAAATAGGGCAAAAGCTAGAAAGTTTTCGAAAACTTCAAGATCATTATGTAGGAGAATCTTTTGCTGCCATTGTGGGATATAAAGGAAATGGAGCAATCATTCATTATACTGCTCCCGAAAAAGGATCAGCAATGGTTTCTCAAAATGGAATTATACTGATTGATAGTGGAGCGCAATACAAAAATGGTACAACAGATATTACGAGAACATTATGGCTAGGAGGCGAAGTGCCACAAAAAATTAGAACAGTATACACTTCGGTCTTAAAAGGATATATTGAATTAGAACAACTTCAATTTCCGTTAGGAACTATTGGAGTACAACTAGACGCTTTTGCCCGAATGCATTTATGGAAAAATGGACTTAATTATTCACACGGAACTGGTCATGGAATAGGAAGTTTTGGTATGGTGCATGAGCCAGAACAAGGTTTTGCTACGGGTGCTACTACATCTCGAGGAACTACAGAACATCTTCCAAATCAATTAACTACTATTGAACCTGGTTGCTATGTAACCGATGAATTTGGTATTAGAGTTGAAAATATTGTAATATCAAAAATTGCTACAGAAACTGATTTCGGAAAGTTTCTCGAATTTATACCACTAACGCTATGTTACATTGATGTACAATTGATAGATGTGCGTATGCTAACTATTACTGAAAAAGAATGGTTAAACACTTATCATCAACAAGTAGTAACAAAACTTTCTCCACATTTGAACGAGCAAGAAGTTTTATGGTTGAAAACTAAATGCAAGCCTATCTAAAAATAAACCCATCTTTCATCGGATCATTAGGATCAATTATAAAAGTTTGAATTCCTGTGATATGTGCTGTTCCTTCTACTTGCGGAATCACTGCAGCATAAGGTCCATACTCTTTTTCCGTAACTATTGATCCTTTAAAAATAGATCCAGTAATACTTTCAATTGTCATGGTTTCTCCATAGTCTATTTCGTTTCTTTTTTTATGGATAGCCATTCTTCCAGAAACGCCTGATCCAGTTGGACAGCGATCAACTTCTCCTTCTGCAAAAACACATACATTCTTACTATTATTTCCAGATGCTTGTTTGTTATTATCTATAAATATAGTACCGTATAAAAAACTTAAGTCGTTTTCAAACGGATGAAGAATTTCCTTGTCTTGTTCCATAACCGCATTTTTAATAATCATTCCATTAGATATTAACTTACGGTATGAATCAGAAGAAAGATCGAAATCAAAATTATTTTTAGCCATATCTACATATGCATAAAATGCTCCACCATAAGCTAGATCATACGTTATTGTTCCAAGTTCGTCAATTTCTACAGTTCTATCAAGTCCAACGACAAAGCTTGGTACGCAATGAAATTTCACGCCTACAACGTTGTTATTTTGTATTTGAATATATGAAGTAATACGACCACATGGCGCATCAATTTTTAAAATATTTTCTCCTTCTTTGATATCAATCCAATTCATTTCTGCAACCAATGTAGATATAGCGATAATAGCATGACCACACATGGTCGAATATCCTTCATTATGTAAAAAAAGAATTCCAAAATCACCTTCATCATCGTTTGGAGGCGTTAGTATACAACCGTACATATCTGCATGACCGCGAGGTTCAAACATAAGTGCAGTACGCAAATGATCATAATGCTCTTTACAATACCTTCTATATTCCAATACTGAGTTTCCTTGTAATTCAGGAAAACCATCCACAATTACGCGTAATGGCTCGCCTCCAGTATGCATGTCAATGGTTTTAATTTGCAACCAATTTTCTGGTGGTTTAAAATCAGTGTTTTTTAAAATAGTTTGATACGTTTTTTTAGACATTTGAGAATTTTTTAAAATAATAAGTAGCTGCAGCTAAATCTTCCAAAGCATGTCCAACAGATTTAAACAATGTAATCTCAGTGTCAGACAATCTTCCTGTTTTTTCATTAGCACATAGTTCAAATAAATCTGCTTTGATATCTTCTTCTTTTAGGATTTTGGCTTGTAATGGTTGAACAATATCTCCACTTTCTTTTAATCCACCTTGAAAAGTATCTACAAAAACTGAAGCCTTTTGTATTGCCAAATCATCAGACTCTCTCATGTCAGTTCGGTATGCACCTACTAAATCAATATGCTGACCAGCGCGAAGATTTTTGCCTAAAACAAGTGGCGTTTTAGATAAAGTTGCACACGAAATAATAGCTACATCTGAGATTTTTTCTTCAATTGTTTTTATAGGCAAAATAGTAAAGCGTTCATTTTTTAATTCTTCGCAAATGGATGCTGCTTTTGCATAGTTTCTTCCCCAAACAAATACTTCTTTAATAGGTCGTACAGAAGCATGAGCCAAAATTAAGTTTGTAGATAATGCACCTGTGCCAATCATAAGTAAAGATGAAGCATCTTTTTTTGATAGATATGATGAAGCCAAAGCAGAAGCTGCTGCTGTACGTTTGGCAGTTAAACTCTTAGCTTCAAAAATAGCTTTGATTGTTCCTTTGGTTGCGTCTAAATAAATATAAGTTCCATTAATAGAAGGTAAATCAAACTGACTGTTTTCTGGACTAACCGTAACAATTTTCACACCTGCATCTTTACTAGGATTCCATGCAGGCATTAACAATAATGTAGTATCAGTATTCATCTTAGGATTCGGGAAATCGTGATGATGTCTTAGTGGAACAATAGTGTTTTTAGATGCGAAAGCTTGTTGTATTGTGCTGATTAATTCTTTAAATGAAGTATTAGAATTTATAAAAGAACTATCTATTTGAGCAATTTTTTCCATACAAAGTGGAAGATAGTGAAATCTTAAAATTTATTCCAAAAAAGAAAAAATATTACATAATTAGGATAATATAGTATCTATTTGAGATAATATCTGTTTAGTATTGTGAAAAATCACTTCGTCTATGAGATCGTATATTTTTTAAATTCAACATAACGACTACTAACTTTAATCACAAAGGCATAAAAAATAATTGTAAAGCAGGTTTTAATCAATAACTGGTTTCATCTAACAGTACTTTTCCTCTAAATGTTCGATATACGAAATAAGTGTAGCCTAATACTAACGGCGTTCCAATGGCAACAATAATTAACATGTTTTTCATAGAATTCTGTGAAGAAGCCGCATTATAAATGTCAATATTGTATTTGGCATCTACTGTTGAAAATAATAAAGTTGGATACAATTCTATGGCAACTAAAACTAGCATGGAAGCAATTGTAATTGTTGAAAAAATAAACGCGCGTTTGTATCTTTTTTTATTTGCTAATCGTGGTACATTGGCAATAGATAAAAATGTAATTAATGGCGCTATAAATAAAATTGGATTTGCTTTAAAATCATCTGATAAGTGTGGAATGTATAATAAAGTGTATAAGGTTGTAATTCCAAAAAATACCATAAATAATATCATTCCTTTTTTCATCAAAATGGTCAATTTTGCAAATAATCTTCCTTCAGTTTTTAATAATAAATAAATCGCACCATGTGTCATAAATAGAAACAAAGTTGTAAAACCTGTAAGTAGTGAGTATGGATTTAGGAACTCAAAAAATCCTGCACCTTGATATTGATAGTTTTCACCAACTGCGATTCCTTGCAATACATTTCCGAGAACAACTCCAAGTAAAAATGCTAGCATAATACTCGAAACACTATAAATAACATCAAACATTGTTCGCCACCAAGTCCATTCTTCTTTTCCACGAACTTCTATAGAAATTCCTCTGAGAATTAAGAAGACTAAAAACAACATAAACGGAATGTACATTCCTGAAAGAAACGTTGCGTACATTACAGGGAAACCAGCAAATAAGGCGCCACCACCAATAACAAGCCAAACCTCGTTTCCATCCCAAACAGGTCCAACGGCATTCATAGCAATACGTCTACTATGATCTTTTTTGAAAAACAAATGCCAAGCGCCAGCTCCAAAATCGAAACCGTCTAAAATTGCATAACCAGAGAATAAACCTCCAATTACTAAAAACCACCATGTGGGATAATCTAAGCCTAAAAAAGTTTCCATATCTAATTTCCTGTTACTACTTGTGTGATTTCTTTAGTTAAAGGTCTGTCATTTTCTTCATCTTCTGAAGTTTCATATGGTCCGTGTTGAATTTTTTTATTCAGAAGATAAATGAACAGTAAGAATAACATGCTATACACAATCAAGAATAGAATCAACGAAAACAATATTTGATTATCAGTAACTGCTTGTGAAAACGCTTGATTGGTTCGTAAATGCCCATATACAACCCAAGGTTGTCGTCCCATTTCGGCTGCAAACCATCCTGTTTGATTCGCAATTTGTGGTAAAATTGCAGCAAAAACAAACGTCCACAGTACCCACTTTTTTTCAAAGAGTTTTCCTTTCCACCATAAAAACACACCGTATAGTGATAAAGCAATCAGCATCATTCCAATTGCAATCATAATATGATAAAACTGAAATACAGCGTTAATTTGTCCAGGTCTGTCTTCTTCCGGAAAAGCATTTAAACCTGTTACAGGAGCTTCTGTATCATAGTGTAATAAGAACGAAAGTCCGCCAGGAATTTTTATACCTGTAACTTCTTGCGATTCTTTATCAACCCAACCAAACAAGTACATGTCTGCGGGCGCACTTGCTTCAAAATGTCCTTCCATAGCGGCTAGCTTTGCAGGTTGATTCACGGCAACTCCATCTGCAGATCTGTGTCCTGTAAACAATTGCGCTAATGAAAATATTGCTGCAACTGTCAATGCAATTTTAAAAGCAGGTTTTGATATTTCTACAAATTTATTTTTAATTATATAATACGCATGTACACTTAACACTAAGAAAGCACCAGCCAACAATGCGCCAAGCCACACATGTGATATTCTATCTACACTTGATGGATTAAAAACCATTGCCCAAAAATCTGTGATTTCAGCACGTGCATTCAATCCTTCGCCAACAATATGATAACCTGCAGGTGTTTGTTGCCAACTGTTTGCAACAACAATCCAAACAGCAGAAAACATAGAGCCTAGAAATACACCAATAGTTGATACTAAATGTACCCAAGGTTTAACACGATTCCAACCGAATAATAAAACTCCAAGAAATCCACTTTCTAAGGCAAAAGCAAAAATTCCTTCTGCTGCTAAAGCACTTCCAAAGACATCACCAACATATCGTGAATAAACCGCCCAGTTGGTTCCGAATTCGAATTCCATGACTATTCCGGTGACAACACCAATACCAAAAGTAAGCGCAAAGATTTTTGTCCAGAACTTTGCTAAAATATGGTATTGCTTGTTTTTGGTACGCATGTAAGCGCTTTCAAAAATGACCATTAAAAGTCCTAAGCCGATACTTAAAGGTGGATAAATGTAATGAAATGCAATAGTGAAGGCAAATTGGATTCGAGCAAGAATTTCTGTATCCATAAAGGAGAGTTTTGATATTACAAAGATACATTACAAAGCCCAGATTTACAGGCGATTTGAGTTACATAAAACATTTTTTTAATAATTATTTTTTACGTATATTATACTATATAAAATAGTGAATTTTAATGAATAAGGTCTGTTTTTTTGAGAAGTATTTATAACGCAAAAGGAATTATTTTTGTCGATATAAAAATGATATCTTGGTTTAAATTTTTTATGAGATGAAACAGCAGGTATTAACCGAAATTTTAGGGAATGCAGATATTTATTTGATCGATCAAATTTTAAAAGGTCGTTATCAAACGAACGATCTTATTTTAGATGCAGGTTGTGGAACTGGACGAAACTTGCACTATTTCCACGAAAGTGGTTTTACATTTTATGCAATTGATACAAACGAGACATATATTGAAAATCTTCAAATGCGTTATCCAAAATTGTCTAAGAATTTCAAGGTTGCTGCATTAGAAAAAATATCGTTTTCAGGCAATACTTTTGATCATATTTTGTGTAATGCCGTGTTACATTTCGCGCAAAGCGAAATACATTTTAAAGCAATGTTTTCTGAGTTGGTTCGTGTATTAAAAAAAGGAGGAAGTTTATTTATACGCATGACTTCTGATATTGGTGTTGAAGGTAGAGGAACGCTTTTGCAAGAAGGAGTTTATTTTTTGCCTGATGAATCCAAACGTTTCTTATTAACTCGTAGTTTGTTAAATGAACTCATGGAAACACATCAACTTTCATTCTTAGAAAATGTAAAAAGCACAAATGTGAACGATTTACGAAGTATGACTACGCTAGTTTTATCAAAGTAATATTACTTCCAAGCTTTAAAACCACCTTTGAGATCATATATTTTTTTAAAACCTATTTTGAGTAATTTCTTCGCAGTTCGTTGGCTTCGATTTCCTGAACGACAATATAAATATACAGGTCTTTCTCTGTCAAACCCTGCAAAGTTTTCATTGAAGTTGGCACGATCAAAAAAGTCAATATTTACAGCATTTTCAATGTGTCCACCTTTGTATTCTAATCCTGTTCGGACATCTGCTAATTGTACCTTTTCAACTGTAATAGCCTCTTTAAATGCTGTGGCATCTAAAATTTCTATAGTGTCTGAAGACGCGGCTTTTTTGCCAAATAAAGTGTTTATAAAAGACATATTTTAGGTTTAAGATAGTATCTCAGTCGTAAAAATAATGTTGTTCTTTCTTTGATAAAGTAACTTTGGTTACATACACTAAAAAAACAGCTTAAAAAGTATTCTTTTTAGTGTATGTATACCTAAATTTATAAACTTGAAGGACAGGCAAATTCTGAAACAGGAATTTTAGTTTCTTTGATAGCCTTAAAACCGCCTTCTACATTGATAACATTATGAATGCCTCTACTTTTTATAATTGAAGCAGCAATAACACTTCTATATCCGCCAGCACAATGCAGGTAGAATGTTTTCTCTTTTGGAAATTCAGCAAGGTGATTATTGATGTAATCCAAAGGTGTGTTTTTTGCATTCAGAATATGTTCTGCATTGAATTCACTTTCTTTTCGCACATCAAAAATTGGGAGTTCGTCATGAAAATCTTCATTGAATTTTTCGGCTGCGACCGAACTCATTGTATCATATTCTTTAGAAGCTTTTTTCCAAGTATCAAATCCGCCTTGTAAATAACCAAGTGTATGATCAAAACCTACTCTCGATAATCGTGTGACTGCTTCTTCTTCACGACCTTTAGGAGTTATTAATAGAATTGGTTGTTGAATATCTGCAATTAACGCGCCAACCCAAGGAGCAAAACTTCCGTCTAGTCCTATGAAAATTGAACGCGGAATGTGCCCTTTTACAAAATCATCCTGATGACGAACATCTAAAACGATTGCATTTGTATCGTTAGCAATAACTTCAAATTCTGTTGGAGATAAAGATGTTGTACCACGTTTTATAATTTCTGATATGTCATCATAACCTTCTTTGTTGAGCCTTACATTTTCAGGGAAATAATTTGGCGGTGGTAATAAGCCATCAGTCACTTCTTTGATAAATTCTGCTCGTGTCATATCTGATCTTAATGCATAATTGACTTTCTTTTGGTTTCCAAGTGTGTCAATCGTTTCTTTCATCATGTTTTTCCCACAAGCAGAGCCAGCACCATGCGCAGGATATACAATCACATCATCTGCTAAGGGCATTATTTTTTCGCGTAAGCTATCATATAAATGACTTGCTAAATCTTCTACAGTTATTTCACCTATCTTTTGAGCTAAATCTGGTCTTCCAACATCTCCTAAAAACAAAGTGTCACCACTAAATAACGCATGATTTTTTCCATTTTTATCACGTAATAGATATGAAGTGCTTTCCATTGTATGACCTGGCGTATGTAATGCAATAATAGTAATGTCTCCTAAACGAAACTCTTGATTGTCTTCTGCAATTATTGCTTTAAACGAAGGTTTTGCGTTTGGTCCATAAACAATAGGAGCGCCAGTTTTTTTAGCAAGCGTTACATGTCCGCTGACAAAATCTGCATGAAAATGCGTTTCAAAAATATATTTTATAGAAGCATTTTGCTGTTGTGCTTTGTCGAGATATGGTTGTACTTCTCGTAATGGATCAATAATAGCTACTTCACCGTTATTTTCTATGTAATATGCGCCTTGAGCAAGGCAACCTGTATATATTTGTTCTATGTTCATAATGTGTAATTTTAATTTGATATAAAATTACGAAGAGACAAGTTTGTACACAGTAACTAGAGTTACAGATAAACTCTTTTTTTGAAGATATTTATTGCTTCATGGATGTTATAAATATTTAGTGAAAGAATGAAGAAGTTCACATGCTTTTCAACTACGATGTAAATGATAACTATGTAACTAAGAGGTTGTTATTGTTTTACAAAAAACTCCATATAGAAGATGAAGATTGCCATAATAAAGATGAAATAGCCAAAACCTTTTTTGAGTTTTTTTCCGTCGATAAAATTCCCTAAATAACTTCCAATAAAGATTCCAATGAGTGAAATACTAGTGAATATCGCTAAGAATTGCCAATCAATTTTCATGGTTAATGCATCGCCCAAAAAGAAGCCTAATAGAGATTTAAATGCAATGATGATTAAAGAAGTTCCAACGGCAACTTTCATGTCTACATTTGCTAATAAAACTAATGCAGGAATAATAAGAAATCCGCCGCCAGCACCAATCATTCCTGTAACTGCGCCAACAACTAATCCTTCAATTAATATTAATGGATAATTGTATTGAATTGTTCCTGATGCTATTTTTTGTTTGCGTTCTTTTAGCATAGAAAATGCAGCTGGAATCATTAGTATGGCAAATAAACCAAACATTCCCATTCGCCGTGTAAAGTTGAAAGTGCCAACTGTAAATAATACATCTGGTAAAGCAGGAACAACATAGTAACGAACTAGTGTAACACCTATTATTGCCGGAATTCCGAAAACGATTGCGGTACGCCAGTCAACAAATCCTTTTAAATGTTGTTTGAGTCCACCAACAAAAGCACTTGTGCCAACAATAAATAGAGAATATGCAGTAGCCACTTTTTCGTTTACTGAAAATAAATATGCGAGTACAGGAACTGCTAATATAGAGCCGCCGCCGCCAATAAGACCAAGTGAGATTCCAATAACTAAGGCGCTAACATAGCCAAGTATTTCCATAGTTGTTTAAATATTTGTTAGTGCAAAGTACAGTTCATGTAATGACTGTGCAGTAACAAAAGTTACATATTCAGGCTAAATTTATAATTTTAATATGATTTCTATGCAATTCTATGCGACCCATTTGCTCTAATTTTTTTAGAAGTCTTGAAATTACTACTCTCGAGCTGTGTAAATCATAAGCAATTTCTTGATGCGTATTATGAATTGTGTTAGTTTTATTGATACGAACTTTTTCTTTTAGATAATTGAGCAACCGTTGATCCATTTTTTCAAACGCAACACTATCCAGAATATGCAATACTTCATTAAGTCGTGTGTGATAGCTCTGAAAGACGAAATTTCGCCACGATTTGTATTTGGCTGTCCATTCTTCCATTTTTTGTACTGGAACCATAATAAGCGTTGTATCGCGTTCGGCAACGGCTTTTATTTCACTTTTGGTTTGTCCCATGCAGCAATTCATCGTCATGGAGCAAGTTTCTCCTTGTTCTAAATAATACAATAATAATTCGTCACCTTCTTTATCTTCTCGAAGTACTTTAATAGCTCCAGAAATAAGCAGCGGCATTCCACGAACATAATCACCAATTGCCATCATAGTAAACCCAGCAGGAACTTCTTTGTAGGTTCCTACTTGTGCAATTTCGTTCAATAAATCATCTTCAAAAAGATGTCCATAATTGTCTTTAAGTTCTTGAATCATGAAATGCGATTTGAATTTTTAAAACAGTTCCCTTAAAAATACTAAAAGTATTGATGTTGCAAAATTATTGTTTTTATTAAAAAGGGTCAGTAACAAAGGTTACATTTTAAGTAGTATTGTTTTGTAAGAAATATCTTTTAAATAAATTATTTCTTATTTTTAGTGGAACAAAACAACTAGACCATGAGTAAGTTTAAAATTCCTAAAGAAAATTGGAAATCGATACCTGTAAAATCAGCAGAGTTTATTTTAAATGAAAGTAAGGAGTATGTTGATTATACCTTAAAGGCATCTGAAAAAATTACGAATAGGTCATCTTTTTTGATTCTTATTTTAATCACTTTGTTATCTGCTATTGTAGGATATAGTTTTGATAAAGTTATAAATAATGAATTAACTAATATTATTTATATTAACTTCTTTTTTATTTTTACAATCACGTTTCTAATCATTTATTTATCGTTAATTATATTTCCTAAAAAAATAATGGTCAAAGGAAGATTGCCTAGAGAGTTGGCTCAGGAACGCTTCTTAATCATCCCAGAGTTAAGTGAAAAAGAAAGTTATCTCATGTTCATTATACAAGAAATTGAAAACTCTCAAATCAAAATAGATTTTAATCTTAAACAAAATAGAAAATTAGGAAATAAGATGAAAAATGTAATGTATGCAATTGTAATATTGTTACCTATATACTTGATTATAGCTTTTTTATTAATTAGTTAAGTTTTATTTCTTTTTAAAAACCACCAGGTTTTATAGATTCTTCGCTTTCTGGGAAGTCTGGGAATTTAGTTTTAGGATCAACAGTGTTATCGCCTTCAGACGCTTCACTTTGAGGGAATTCTGGAAAAAAATCCTCCTCTTTTTTAGTTTCTTTTAATTCTTCTGACTTATCTTCTTTATCAAAACTCATGTTTATAAGTAAATTTAGTAGTTAATTTTCTTACATAAATATAGCTATTTCTATTTTAACACAAAATAGTTAACTGAAGTGTTGGAGTTTTTTGTATTATGATTTGTTGTTGAAGTATTTACAACGCTTCAATTTGTTTCATAACAGCTTCTGCTTCGGCCGTTTTTTGATCACTGAGCTTTCTGTTTGAAGAGGAAAGGTTGAATGCTTGCTTTGTCAATTTTTTATATTGATCGTAGAGTTTTTCTTTTACTGATTTTTTCTTAAATATCCCGAACATAATTTTCTTTTTCTTAGTTTTTAAGCACTGTAAAGATACGACTTAAAAGCTGCGTTTACTAGCATATGGCTTTGTTGACGCCATAGTTTATTATTATTTTAACAGCAACTGTTAAAATATTTTAAATTAATACGTTATAAAATTATATAGAGCAAAAAACCATATCGTATTGATATGGTTTTTTGTGCATTTTTGTAATACTAAAGAAATAAACTAACTGTCTTTATTTCTTTATCTCTTTTTGTTTTTTACGCAAATCTGTATTGTACACAACACTAAATTGTAAATATCCTTTTCCAGTGGTACGCACACGTTGATAGAGCATTCCAGATTGAAGGTTTAGGTTTTTATTTAGCTGATATCCAATGCCGCCATACAAACGATTTCTATCGAATAATTCTTCTTGTCCATTAACAAAAATTTCATTGTATACACCAAAGAAAAACGTTCCAGTTTCTATGACAGGTTTGTTTACAGGAATAAATAACATCAATCGGTAACGAAAACGAGTTTTAAAATCATCTTCAACCCAACGTTGTTCGGCTCTGTAGCGATGTTCAAATTTTACACGTCCTAGTTTATTATTTGTAATTAACTGCTGCCAAATACGGTGTTCTTCCGTTTCTGGACTATCACGTTCACTGTCGTACGCAAAACTACCAATGTATGCATAACCAGCAGTTGCAAAGGCATTTTTTGCAAAGTGATAATTCAACCCAGTACGTAATAACCATTGTTCCGTATTATTTGGAAAAACAGTATGATTACGAAATTGTACTTCCGTATGAATACTAAATTTTTCGCTAATGCGGTTTGACCCAAAATACATGAGCCAATTTCCTGTTTCATCTTGACTCCAGCTCATTAGTGGAATCATGAAAAGCATTAGTACAATGATTTTCTGTTTTATACTAAATTTCATTTCTATAAAAATGTTACTTTACCATTGCTGATATCATACATTCCACCAACAATTTTAATTTCCCCATTTTCTTCTTGTTCAGCTAAAACAGGACTTTGCTTGCGAATGTTTTCAATTGTCATTTCTACATTTTTAACAGCTACATTGTTTACAAAATCTATGTTTTTAGAATTACGAATACTTTCGTCTGTTGGCTCAGTTACAGCTTCTACAGCAGGTTCAATTTTGTTAATCAATGCTGTTAAGTTTCCAAGTCGTGCATGATCACAAGCTCCTTTTACAGCTCCACATGCAGTATGTCCAAGTACAACTACTAATTTTGTTCCAGCTAGTTTACAAGCAAATTCCATGCTTCCTAAAATGTCTTCATTGACAAAGTTTCCAGCAACACGAACACTAAAAATATCTCCAATTCCTTGATCAAAAATTAATTCTGAAGAAACTCTAGAATCAATACAACTCAATATCGTAGCAAATGGATATTGTCCTGTACTTGTGTCTGAAACTTGATCTAATAGATCGCGAGTTACTTGTGTATTTTGCATAAACCTTTCGTTTCCATCTATTAATGCTTGTATAGACGAATCAGGAGTCATTACCGCTTGTGTTTCTTTTGTTTGTGCTTTCATATAGTTTTGTTTAATTCTAGATTTTTGTTGTTAATATTTATATTAATCTATACCGTTTATGATTGTAATTGTATAGCAGGTGAATTCTTTACAATTAAAATTGGTACATTAATTTTATGGATGGCTTCTTTTATATTTGATGTAATATTTTTAAAGAGCGAATTTTCCTTTGTTTGATGGTTTACACACAACAAACCAATATTATTTTTGGAAACATAGGCTGCAATATTGTCCATAACATTAGAAGTGCTTTCGAATTCGTAAGTTATAACATTTTCTGATTTTTTATTTGGCGCAGTGCCTACATGAAATTGCTTAATAGGGTTTTTAATATGTCTTTGCAGCTCTGTAGTAATACCTTGTGGTAAATCGGCTGTGGTAGTATTTAACAACCCTAAAGACATTGTTTCTGTAGTTTGAATAGTGTTCTCTTTTCCAGAAATTAATACAGATCCATTAAAGTTTTTCAAAATAAATTTAGTAAAACTATCTCCTAAAAACCGCACGAATTTTGGTGTGCGTTTCCCAAGTACAATAATATCAGGGTTCAAGTTTTCAATTTCGTCAAGTACTTCACTTTTTAAGTTACCCAAGCGAAAATTTGCGTTTATTTTGATGTTTTCTTTTTGAGAAATTTCACGAACCAACGTTTTTAATTTATGTTTCGCTTTACTGCGTTCTTCATCAATTGTTCGGATTGCTGAATGTTGATTATCAGATTCAACGACCTCTGAAGGTTTTAATACATGGAAAACGTCAATACTTCCGTTGACAATCTTTGCAAGATTTACAGCGTTATCTATAGCTTCTGCAGCTGATTTAGATAGGTCAGTTAAAACAAGTAATTTATATTTTTGGTTGTGCATGATGCTCAATTTTAAAGTTAAAAAATGTTAGGCACTTTTTGGCCTAAGTTTGAAAAATTCAATGAAACTCTTTGGGTTTTCTACTGTTCCGCGCTCAGAAATCAATCGAATGTCAATGTTTCTGTTACGTGCTTTTTCTGAGAAATCTTCCAATATTTCAATAATATCACTATCTAAGAAACGTGTTTTACGTACATCCAATTCTAGGAATGTCTCTCTTGGTAAACTGTCTAATTCTTTTAAAATAGCTCCTTTGTTAAAGAAAGTTACTTCTTCAGCGAAAGTCATTTTAATTTTATGTTTTCCGTTACTTTTATCTTCAATATGTAAGAAGTGTGAATTTTGGAAACTTTTAATTAAGATTACTACAATTCCAACTGCTAAACCTAATCCAATTCCCCATAATAAATTGATAAAAACAATTCCTAAAACAGTTACGATAAAAGGTACAAATTGTTTCCATCCAGCATTCCATATATTTATAAAAGTAGACGGTTTAGCTAATTTGTATCCAACAATAAGTAATACAGCGGCTAATACAGAAAGTGGAATTTTATTAAGGATTGTAGGAATTAAAATCACTGAAATTAACAAGAAAAAACCGTGAATAATCGCTGACATTTTGGTACGTCCACCTGATTGAATATTTGCAGAGCTTCGCACAATTACTTGTGTAATTGGTAATCCTCCAATTAATCCAGAAATTACGTTTCCTGCACCTTGTGCTACTAATTCTCTATTCGTAGGTGTTACACGTTTTAAAGGATCTATTTTATCAGTTGCTTCTACACACAATAAAGTCTCTAAACTTGCAACTAAAGCGATAGTAAACGCAGTAATGAGTACTTCAGGATTTGTAATAGCTGACCAATTTGGAAATTGAAATTGACCTAAAAAGGAGTTCATACTTTCTGGTACAGGAACATTTACTATGTTTTTATCGGCAATAGCAAAGGTTTCTGAATCTCCAAGAAATACATAAAATAAAATTCCGACTACTACAGCAACTAAAGGTCCTTGAACCAATGAGAAAAACTTTGCTTTTTTCATTAAAAAAGTCCAGGCAATCAAGATTACTAATCCGATTACAGCAATAAGTGTATTTCCTAAACTGATTTCATTAAACGTTTTAGCTATTGCTGTAAATGTACCTTGGCCTTTTGGAGGAATATATCCAAAGAAGTAAGGTATTTGTTTTAAAATAATAATTATACCAATACCTGTAAGCATTCCTTTAATAACGGAAGAAGGGAAAAAGTATCCAATAATTCCAGCTCTCAGTATACCCAATAGCATTTGAATAACTCCACCTAATACAACTGCAACTAAAAAGTTTTCAAAACCAAGTGAACCAATAGCTGTTAAGACAATAACTGCTAACCCTGCTGCAGGACCACTCACTCCAATTTGAGATTTGCTAATAATTCCTACAACAACTCCTCCAATAATACCAGAGATTAAACCAGAAAAAGGAGATGCCCCACTGGCTACAGCAATTCCTAAACATAATGGAAGTGCAACAAAGAATACGACAATACTTGCGGGGAAATCCGCTTTTAAATTTTTAAAAGGATTGGAACTATTCATGATAATAATAATTTGTTCAATTGAAAAGAAAACGCACAAAATGCACGATTTCAATTCGTTGTTAGCTATTTTTTTGTTTTTTATATGAAAATGTAAGAAGTATGCTCCATCACTATTTTTATAATGAATGGAGAACAATTCTTAACGTACTTTTTATAATCAAGTACGTTATATGGTGAGTATTATATATTATATTAATTCAGGCGGTGGAATTAATATTTCAAGGTTATGACTAACACTTGATTTGGGTACATAAAAATGTACATTGTAATTATTGAAATCTGTATCAACTAATGAGAAACTAGTTGCATATGGTTTTACTTTTTTACCTTCTTCAGTATTTTCTTCTGTATCTTCTTTGTCAGCATCATCTTCCCAATCAATATCTACCATTTCATAGTTTGATGTGGAAGAATCAGAAAAAATCTCTGAAATTGGTTGTAATATCATTACACACAAAACCAACACAAAAGAAATGTGTTTAAAAATATTGAATATGTGTGAATCTTTGTATGACATTTATTTGATTACTTTAAAAACTAAATCAGTATAAAACTTTACAATAACATTTTCGCCTTCTTTTACATCTGTTAAAGCCGGTAAATGTTCTGAAAAATAACGTTGGTTGTGAGCTCCTTCAATAACTGTTGAAATTAACATATGAGGAAATTCAAAACTTGGATTAATATCGGTAACAAAATTACTGACACGTTCTACAACACGTTTGTATACTTTATAATATCCTTTTTCATTTTCAGAATCAACCTTTTTTGTATGATACGCTTTTGAAGATTCTGCGATGATAATTCTATTCAAGATTACTTCATTGATATATGAGAACGAATTGTCAACATTTACTTTTCTAGTTAAAATATTAATTGCTGAAGAAAGCTTTTCTTCTTTCGATTGTACATTGGTTGTAGCAAAAACTAATTTGTATTCAACCCAACTCCAATACCAGCAATTTAAATACACTAAAAGCATGTGTTTGCTTTCAAAATAACGATAAATAGAACTTTCGTTAGAACCAATGGATTGTCCTAATTTTTTAAATGTAAAACATTCAAATCCTAATTCATCAATCATTTCAATACTTCGCGATACAATTTTCTTCCCTAGTTCCGAAGATTCAGGATTTTTAGTGTAAAGCTCTTTATTTATGACAATATGTATCTGTAAGTTTTCCATACTACTTAATGCAAATATAATAGTAATACTATTAAAAAATAAAAGTTTAACTATTTTTTTAGAAAAAAGGAAAGAATGTATGCTGAAGTACTATGGAAAGCCTTAAAACACAATGCTTTTAAAACGATAACAACTGCAATTATTATGAAATAATACGTACTTTTGCCACCGAATGACAAGTGTAAAAATGCAATAATGCAATTATTTATACTTGATGACCATAAAAATACATGACACACAAAGCAGGATTTGTAAACATCATTGGAAACCCAAATGTTGGAAAATCAACATTGATGAACGCCTTTATTGGTGAAAAACTTTCAATTATTACTTCGAAGGCGCAAACAACACGCCATCGAATTTTAGGAATTGTCAACGGAGATGATTTTCAAGTAATACTATCAGATACACCAGGAATTATAAAACCAGCTTACGAATTACAATCATCGATGATGGGGTTTGTGAAATCGGCATTTGAAGATGCAGATGTGTTAATTTATATGGTTGAAATTGGTGAAAAAAGTCTAAAAGACGAAGCATTCTTCGATAAAATTATCAACTCTAAAATTCCAGTATTATTACTTTTAAATAAGATAGATAAATCTTCGCAAGAAGAATTGGAAACACAAATGGAATTGTGGAAAGAAAAAGTGCCAACTGCAGAAATTTATCCAATCTCAGCATTGGAAAACTTCAATGTAACCGAAGTCTTTTCAAGAATCTTAGAGTTGCTTCCAATGTCGCCTGCATTTTATCCGAAAGATCAATTGACAGACAAACCTGAACGTTTCTTCGTTAACGAATCTATTCGTGAAAAAATCCTTGTCAACTACAAAAAAGAGATTCCATATGCTGTTGAGGTAGAAACAGAAGAATTTTTTGAAGAAGAAAATATCATTCGTATTCGTTCCGTAATTATGGTAGAGCGTGAAACCCAAAAAGGAATTATTATTGGGCACAAAGGAAGCGCATTAAAAACGGTTGGAATACAGGCTCGAAAAGACTTAGAGAAATTCTTTGGAAAACAAATTCATATTGAACTTTACGTAAAAGTAAATAAAAACTGGCGTAGCAATGCGAAGCAATTACGTCGTTTTGGTTACAATAATAAATAATACATAATGCAAAAAGTACTCGGTCTATTTTTTACACTTTTGATAATTGGTTGTGCCTCAAAACCAACAAATAAAACCTCTGAAACTACTAAAGTTTCTTATGTAAATACCATTAATGCTGGTGGAATAAATGCTGTCGAAATTACTGCGTATTGTGCAAAAACAAAGCGTTTATTTTCCGCAAGTACGTTGCATAAAGGTGTATTAGTTTATGATATAACCGATGTTAGTAATCCCCAAAAAATAGCAACTATTGATATTTCTCAATATGGAGGAAATGTAAATAGCGTGGCAACTAATAATGGAAATGTTGCGATGGCTGTAGAAAATACTAATCGACAAGAACATGGTTTTATTGTTGTGTATGATACAGAGAAATTGAAAGAAGTAGAAGTTCATTTTGCAGATGCTTTGCCAGATATGGTAGCATATTCACCAGACGGAAATTATATTATTTCAGCAAATGAAGGAGAGCCAAATGATGATTATTCTATTGATCCAAACGGTTCGGTTACAATCATTGATAAAAAAAATAATATAGTTACCACTTTAGGTTTTGAATTATATGATGATAAAATAAAGGAACTAGAAGAAAAAGGATTGCGAAGTTTTGGTAAAAATGCAACGTTTTCAAAAGATGCTGAACCTGAGTATTTAACGATTTCAAAAGACGGAACAACTGCTTGGGTAATTTTACAAGAAAATAATGCAATTGCTGAAGTAGATATCATCAATGCAGAACTTACCGATGTATTTCCATTAGGTGTAAAAGATTTTAGCTTGCCTGAAAATGCCTTAGATGTTAGTGATCAAGATGGTAAAATACAGTTTAGAACATGGAAAAATCTAAAAGGGTTTTATTTGCCAGATGCAGTTACAAATACTAAAATAGATGGTGCCACGTATATTATTACTGCAAATGAAGGCGATTCAAGAGACTATGCTGGGTTTTCAGAAGAAGTGCGTGTCTCTGAAATAAAACTAGATCCTACCGCATTTCCTAATGCCGCAGTATTACAAAAAAATGATCAGTTAGGTCGTTTAAAAGTAACAATTACAAAAGGTGATATTGATAATGATGGCGATTATGATGAATTGTACATGTTTGGAACACGTTCATTTTCTATTTGGAATACTAAAGGTAATTTAGTGTATGATAGTGGAAATGATATCGCAAGGCAAACACAGATAAATGCAAAAGCATTCAATCAAAATGATACACGAAGTGATGATAAAGGTTCGGAACCAGAAGCCTTAGCAACATTAAAACTAAAAGGAAAAACATTACTTTTTGTTGGTTTGGAACGCACAAGCGGTGTATTGATGTATGATATTTCTAACCCAAAACAACCTGTATTCTTAGAGTGGATTAATCATGAAGGCGACATTTCTCCAGAAGGATTATTTGTGATTCCGGCTGCAGAAAGTCCAACGAAAGAAAACATTTTGGTAGTTTCTAATGAAATTAGTGGAACCATAAGTTTGTTTGAAGTGAAGTAAGAAATTCATAAGGTTATGTGATTTTCTGTAATTAAGAAGTAATATTAAAAGTTCACGTAAAACGAATTGACTTAATTTGTTCTTCTAATGAAATGATGTTTTCAGTTTGTTCCATCATATAGTTTCCCTTATTTATATAGACCATGTTTTACTTTCGCTATTAATCCTTCCTTATCCTTTGCGATAAAAAGAATCCCTAAAACAAATCCGCATACTAGTCCACCAACATGCGCGACATTGTCAATTCCACTTGTAATAAACCCTAGCAAAAGATTAAGGCCACCAAAAAATATAAGTACTGACCAAATCATACTTCTCATAGACTTCGGATAAATTTTAAAAACCATAAAAGCTAAGATAATACCAGAGATTCCAAAAATAGCGCCAGAAGCACCAATGCTCACTGTGTTATCATACCAAAATATACTGGAAACACTAGAAAGGCATCCGCAAATTATAAAGGCAATAATTAATTTTGCAGGACTCAGAATCTTTTCTAAAAAGCTATTGTAGACAGCAATTCCGAATAAATTTAATGCCAAATGCATTATTCCACCATGAATAAATATAGATGTAAGTAATCTCCAAACTTCACCATGAAACAATACTTCAAATTTCCTATTTCCGCCAATTTCTAACAATTCATATGCAGTAGGAGAAATAATACTGATACCATTAAAAATCATAATTAAAAATGCTAACAAGTTTAAAAGCAGTAAAATAGCGGTAGCTTTGTGTTTGCCTAATGGATTGAGATAATTTAGTATATCTCTTATGTCATCATCTTTTAACGGTTTATTTTTTTTGAAATTGGCTAATTCTTTTTTATCAATCTTTGGAATTAATACGAACAATAAGATAATTAATGAACCAACTCCAAAAATGATAAAAGCAGCTGAAAGTGAGCTTCCAAATCGATCTTCAAAAGGCTTCCTTTTCGGAATTAAAAT
This sequence comes from Kordia sp. E, assembly GCF_056033805.1. NCBI lineage: Bacteria > Pseudomonadati > Bacteroidota > Flavobacteriia > Flavobacteriales > Flavobacteriaceae > Kordia > Kordia sp. E. The sequence continues at coordinate 121,364 of NZ_JBRASR010000002.1, read as the reverse complement.
AATTTCTTCCTTTTCATCGATAATAGGAATGTTTTTTTTAATTGCTCTTATAAATCCGTCTTTATCATCAGAATAGCCAAGCTTTTCAAAATAGGTAACATCTTTAAAATCATAAGATTCAAAATCTTTTCTGGAAGCACTTAAAAACTGCTGATAAGCTTGTCTTTTTTTCGCTTCACTGTCTTTGTTTCTGAGTCGTATATCATATTGAACGCCGTACCAAGTAAGAGTTGAGTTGTTAAAAGGACAAGCAATATATATGGAAACGTTTAAATCTTCATTATGTCTACCAGAAGTGCGCCTCGATACATAAAAATGATGTAAAGTAGAAGTTATGTCAAACTGATTAATCTTAAAATACTTTTCATTATGAAGTTTTTCTAGCTCAAAACTTGTTTCAACTTCATTTAGACTGTAAGCGCTCTTTTCTAAATATTTCTGACTGATAACCATTGGAATGGTAATTACTACACACATCAGTAGTTGCACAAGAAAATGACCATCACCATTTTTTCCGCGCAAATTTACAATTCGGATGCGTCTGCGAAGCCAGACAAGTATGGGAACCCAAGATAAGGCAATTGGAATCCAAATATTTAATACGTCTTCTTTTAGTGGAATAATACCAAGTTTAATATCGAATAGCCAACGAAAACCATAGTAAAACAGTATAGTTCCTATAGAAACTAATAAAAATGGAATGTATATTTTTTGAAGTTTGGTTTTAATGTTTTGCAATGTGTAGGGATCATGTTTATATATAATATGTGTGTAAATACAAATAGATTTGTTACACTTTAGCTGATGGTAAATATAAAGAAATTGCTAAAAGTTAATTGTCTTATTCAAAAACTGATACAGTTCAATCATCTCAGGTTTTCCAGTAGCTTTTCCCATTCGTCCACCAAAATAAAGCACAAACCATACAAACATCATCAAAACCATCAAACCGATTTGAATACCATACGAGTTTTTCAAAGCAGCATTGGTATATGCCCAAATACCAAACCCGATAAATAAACAAACGACTAAAAAATGAAGGAACATAAAAAATGTCCAAACAGTCGGACTTGGGCCAAACAAACCATGTAACTCACAACTTTGATCGTCAATTTCATCTATTTCTACATGCAATTGTGGAGACCAAAAATGTTGTTTGCTTTTTGGAATCCGAATAAAAACATGATTGTCTATTCGTGAAACAATAAAATCAGTTTGTGTCTTTTTTGAAGCTTCCAAACGATTAAGTACGCCTTCACTAGCATGTGGAATTGTTCGTTTAAACCGTGGACGTAATACAATTTCTTCTCCTAAACTCATTGCTGGTTTTTTTAATGATTCCAAAATACTAGCTTTTGTTTAAACGTGTACTGATAAATATCATGTTACTAATTATGAATCTTTTTTGTCATGTCGAGCGCAGTGAAGATACAATCAAACCGCATAGAACTCAAAACAAGAATATTAAAATTCAAACTTCATACAAAGACTTACTCAATTTTACTTTTTACTCATAAACAGAAAACGTACCTTTGCAGGCACAAAAAGAATGAAATGAGTAATATAGTAGCCATAGTTGGACGTCCAAATGTTGGAAAATCAACCTTGTTTAATCGAATGATCAAGCGTAGAGAAGCGATTGTTGATGCCGTAAGTGGTGTAACAAGAGATAGACATTACGGGAAATCAGATTGGAATGGAAAAGAATTTTCACTAATTGATACTGGTGGATATGTTGTTGGAAGTGATGATGTTTTTGAAAAAGAGATTGATAAACAAGTAGAATTGGCAATTGATGAAGCTGATGCAATTCTTTTTGTAGTAGATGTAGAATCTGGAATTACAGGAATGGACGAAGATGTAGCAAAACTACTTCGTAGAGTTGACAAACCTGTATTATTAGTTGTAAATAAAGTAGATGCAGCAAATCGTTTGCATGATGCTGCCGAATTCTATTCGTTAGGATTAGGTGAGTATTTCCCAATAGCAAGTATCAACGGAAGTGGTACAGGAGATATGTTGGATGCACTTATTGAAGCTTTGCCAGAAGTAGAAGAAGTTGAAGAAGAAAATTTACCACGTTTTGCAGTAGTTGGACGACCAAACGCAGGGAAATCATCGTTGATTAATGCCTTAATTGGTAAAGATCGTTATATCGTAACTGATATTGCAGGAACAACACGTGATTCCATTGATACAAAATACAATCGTTTCGGATTTGAATTCAACCTAGTGGATACTGCTGGAATTCGTAGAAAAGCGAAAGTAAAAGAAGACTTAGAGTTTTACTCTGTAATGCGTTCTATTCGTGCTATAGAACACAGTGATGTATGTTTATTAGTCGTAGATGCTACACGTGGATTTGATGCTCAAGTGCAGAACATATTCTGGTTGGCAGAAAAAAATAACAAAGGAATTGTAATCTTAGTTAATAAGTGGGATTTAGTTGAAAAAGATACATCTACAGTAAAAGAATTTGAACAACACATTCGTCAACAAATAGAACCGTTTACCGATGTGCCAATTGTATTTATTTCGGTATTAACAAAACAACGTATCTACAAAGCGATAGAAACTGCTGTTCAAGTCTACAAAAACAGATCGAACAGAATTTCTACAAGTAAGCTAAACGATGTTATGTTAAACATTATAGAACGTACACCACCGCCAGCATACAAAGGAAAATATGTAAAAATCAAATTCTGTACACAATTACCAACAGGATATCCGCAATTTGCCTTCTTTGCTAACTTACCACAATATGTGCGTGAACCATATAAGCGTTTTGTAGAAAACAAGCTGCGAGAACAATTTGATTTTAATGGAGTTCCCGTAACGGTATATTTCAGGAAAAAATAAATGACAAAAAAAGTATTTCTCATAGCTGTACTCATTGTCAGTCTACTATTAATTGGATTGATGTTATTGGTAGCAGGTATGAGAAGTAACTCTATATTGGATGATTTTTCTAAAATAGAACAAGAATTCAAAAATACAGAAAGTTCTCTTGAAGAAGATTTGAAACAAGAAGAACTTAAAACTTCTATTGAAAAGTATCCCGAAATTATACAGAAATATCAAAAGGCATCTGAAGAATTATTGCAACATATAAAAGCTTTAAAAGAAGACTATATAGCAGATAGCGGTAATTATGAAGAAATGGATGCACATAAAAATGACATTCTCTTCAGTAATAACTCAAATGTATATGCTGAAAAAGGCAAACAGTTTATCGCAAAAATTGAAACATACGAAAATATACTCGCTATTGTACACATAGAATTTCCTAAGACGAAAACGTCATCATCAAAACTACGTAATACAAGCAACAATGAAGATTGGTTAGTATATAACTTTAAAGACTTCCCAGCTATTGCTAATTACACACGATTAACCGCTATGGAAGCAACTATTAAAACAAAACAAAAAGCTATAGCGCTTCTATTTGTAAAATAATTAGTAAAAATTACGATACTTTTTAGTACGGATGTGTTAGTGGATCTACCATGCACTTCCTTGGATCTGCACTACAATTAGGTTGTTCCGAATCTGGACAATTAAGATATGTCGGATTTGTGTTGGTCTCATCATCTAAAGAATTTCCACCGCCTGTTCCTCCAAGCAATTTTTGAGCATTCAAATTTGAAACTAAAATTTTCTTCAATACAAGTTTTTTCTTCATGATATAAAATGTTTTTACGATTTATTCAAATGTACTATATAAGCAGACTTTTTAAAGAAAAAGGTATGCCCATTTATAAATGGGCATACCTTTTTCTTTTTATGCATAAAGCAAATGGTTAATTTTAGTTCAGAATCAACACAATTCAACTGCAGAAACTTTGACTGCAACTACCATTCAAAGTACAGGAATTTAAAAATAATACCATGAAAAAAAGAAATCTTAAAGCAAAACTTTTATTAACCAAAAGTACGGTGTCTAACTTTAAAGCATCAAAAGTAAAAGGAGGAACTGCATTTACTGCACAAGTTAATTGTGATACGTCGCAAATATTTGTATGTCTAAGTGTGGCAAATTGTCCTTCGGCAGGTTGCACAGTAAACTGTACGGTAACATGTCCTTCAAACAACTGCCCAACAGCTATCAGTTGTGCAGAATCTTGTTTCAATGGAATGTGTGAGCCAATGGGACCATAATTCATTGAATAATTCCATTGTCATTTTATGTATTCTAATGGCAATGGAATTATTTCTCAGCATAAAATAGTTTATGGATGTGTTGGCGGTTCCATCATACATCGCATAGGATCTACGCTACAAGTATCATGACATTCTGTGTATACACAGGTATTTTGATTTTGTGTAGGGCCACAATAGTTTGTTGGTGGTGCAGTGTTGGTTTCATCATCAAGTGAATTTCCAGTTCCACCAGTTAACTTAAAAATATTCAAATTAGAGATAGAACATTTTTTTAATACAAGTTTTCTTTTCATAATATCAATGTTTTTATATGTGTTTTCAAATGTACTAGTTAAAGATTCATAGTAACAAAAGTACTAGTGCCCATTTATAAATTGATCACAAACAAATTATTCTGGGACAATTTCGACAGCTATATTTTTAATATAATAGGAAGGGTAAATTCCTGTATTCTTTTTAAAAGCTCTTGAGAATGATTTTGCGCTTTTAAAACCACATTCATTTGCTATAGACGCTATAGAATATGCTCTAAAACGTTTCTCGTTTTTCAATCGTTTCAGCGCATATGAGATTCGTAAATTTACCAAATACTCAGTATAACTCTGTTCTTTATGCGTATTAATAATTTTGGAAAGATAAGTTGTGTTTGTGCCTAATTCTTGCGCTAAAAACGACAATGTACAATCAGGATTTACAAACAATGTACTTTGTTCAAAACGTTCCAAAGCTTTCAAAATAGTTTCTGTTTGTGCTTCTGAAACATGTGTTGTAGCTGAATTTTTAGGGACCGAAATTTCTGTTTCTATCTTTGATAAATTAGCTAATGTTTGCTCAAAATTCTTTCGATTCAAACGTTCTTTTCGTTTAAAAAACACAAAACTGCCAATCAGGATCATCACTAAAAGTAATGCTAAAACAATCCAAACATTTTTCGTGTAAGAAGTCTGTTGTAATTCTCGTTGTAATTGTTGCGATTTCTCTTTTAACATTGGAAGATCATACTTTGTCTCCAATGTTCGTTGCAATGTGGCTCTTTTAGAATACGTGTTATTTGTGTAATCAATGGCGAGTTGTGCATACTGTAACGCTTTTTTCAAATCATTTTGCTGTTCGTAGCTTTCTGATAAAAGTGCATAAGTATTCGGATATACAAACAATTTGGAAGTATCTGCTAAATGCACAGCATTCTTCTGAAAATAATAAATGGCAGAATCTGATTTCTCTTGTGCTAAAAACACCATTCCTTTATAATGATATACAGATTTCAAGCGTTCATTCAAACTAATTTTAGTAGCTGTTGTTTCCGCTTTCGCTAGATATTTCAAAGCCTTGTCGTATTCTTTATTCGTAAAAGATGCAATTCCTAACAAATTTGTCAAATAAGTAATATCTTTTTGATTCTTTTCTGCCAAAGCGAGTTTTAACCCTTTTTCACCAAAGAATGAAGATGAATCTAGTAATATTTTCTTAGTAGGATCAAGTGAATACTTTTTAAAATACACATTACTCAAACTCTTTAAAATTGGAATCTTTACCGCATACGGAATCGCTGTTTTATCATACGTTTGCGCATACAAAGTACGATACTTTTGTAAAGCAACTTCTGTGTTATCAATCATAAAATACAACGCAGCAATCTTATGATTCACAGTAATCATTAATAATTCATCTTGATTTTTTTTTGCAAGATTCAATGCTTTCAAATAAAAGTCCGATGCAGTATTATAATCTTTCTCCTTATAATAAAAAATAAATCCTTTTCGTTCGTACGCTTTGCCCAATAACGATGGATTTTGTTCAGTTTTCGCTAATGAAATTGCAGCATCAACATAGGTAAATGCTTTCTTTGGAGTTCCATAAAATGTTTCATGCCTGGAAGCAGTCAAAAATGAAGAAACACGTTGCTCTAAAGTATTTGCTTTCAAAAGCATTTGATCAAGATAAACAATGGCTTCACTTGGGTTTGTATTCTTATGGGAATTATACTTTTCAGTCAATTGTTCAAAAGAATACGGAGCTAAACTGTCTGTTTGTATCGTATTTTCTTGTGAAAATAGATGTATAGAGAATACAAGATAGGTAACAACTGAAAATACAAATTTCATTATAAATTGATAAGAATTAATACATGTAGATGAAACACAAAAGTAACCAATAAAGGAAACCGAACTTAAAAAAGTATGGAAACTCTATTTATATGCGATCGTACATTTTAAAATATATTAAAATTAGCGAGGAGAGTACATAAAAAACTCACAAATATGCCAAAATGAATCTCTTTTTTTAATGTGTCTTCATATTTTAAGATTTAAAAAATATTTTTAAGATTATTTTAATAATAAATTATCATTTTTTCTGTTTGTTTGTGGAATAAACCGATTACCATCAATCAAAAAAAAATGAGCAAACCACTTATCACATTACTGATCGCTATGATCAGTTTATTTTCTGTACAACTTACCGCACAAGAATTTGAAATTAAAGGAAAAATTATTGACAACACTACAAAAACACCGTTAGAATCTGCTACTGTTTATGTGCAAACAATTAAAGATTCAACATTAATTACGTACACAATTAGCGATAACAAAGGACGTTTTGAATTGGCAGGACGAACGAAGCTTAAAGAAGTAAACTTATTTGTAACCTTCAATGGGTTTAAAGCTTATCATCAAAAAATAACAATTGATAAGCCAATAATTACCTTGCCAGAAATTGCAATGGAATTAGCTTCTGATGAACTAGATGCAGTACAAATTACTGCAATTAGAGCACCAATTACGGTGAAAAAAGATACGTTAGAATTTAATGCAGATTCTTTCAAAGCACGACCAGGAGCAACAGTGGAAGACTTAATCAAAAAGTTACCAGGAGTTGAAGTCGATAGTGATGGAAAAATAAAAGTCAATGGGAAAGAAGTAAACAAGATTTTGGTGAATGGAAAACCATTTTTCGGAAATGATCCAAACATTGCAACAAAAAACTTAACAAAAGAAATCGTAGATAAAATTCAAGTAACGACAACAAAAAGTGAGTCGGAAGAATTTACAGGTAAAAAAGGAACTTCTGAAGAACAAACCATAAATATTGAACTTAAGGAAGATCAAAACAAAGGTTTCTTTGGGCGAGCCACTGTAAGCGGCGGAACCGATGAACGCTATGCCATGAGTGGAATTGGAAACTATTTCAACGACAAACAACGTTTTAGTGTATTGGCAAGTAAAAACAATATCAATAGTTCTGGATTTAGTTTTGATGAAATTTATGATATGATGGGAAATGCTGGAGGCGGAATCTCATACAGTGATAATGGTTCATTTTCTATTGGAGGGCAGCGTTTTGGTGGCGGACAAGGAATTACAACATCTACTAATGGTGGAGCAAGTTTTGTAGATGAGTACAAAGATAAAACAGAAGTGACTGCTGATTACTTTTTCTCACGTGCCGATTCTGAAAATGAAAATAGAATTCAGCGTGAAAACATTCTGCCTGACGGACGTTTCTTTACGAACTCTAGAAGCACTTTTTTAAATAATAATGACAGCCATAGAGCAAATGCAGAACTACAATTTCAAATTGATTCTACGTTTAAAGTAGTAGTATCACCAAGCTTCCGATTTACAGAAGGAGAAAACTTTTCTTCTAGAAGTGAAGAATCCTTAGATGAAGATGGAACAATGTTAAACCGTGGAGATTCGCAAAACAGAACCGAATCTGAACGTCGTAATTTCTTGGGAGATATTGATATTATTAAAAAGTTTGGAAGCAAAGGTTCATATGTAAGTTTTAATGTAAATAATAATAGCGTCAATAATACATCTGAAAATTTCTTAAATACAACCAACGAAATATTTGGAACAACACCATCTACTGAAACCAGAGATCAATTAACAGATATTGAATCTAAAGAAAATAGATTTTCAGTAGATATTGAATACCGTATTCCGTTGAAAGAGAAATTATTTTTAGATCTAAACTATCGTTTTAGTAACGCAAGCGAACGTAGTGACAAGCGTGTATATGACTTTGACAATACAACGAATGAATACGACGACTTTAATCAAACATTAAGTTCAGACTTAAAAGTAAATTACCGAACACATACGCCAAAAATTGGAGTCAATTATGAAGGCGAAAAACTATACCTTAGTTTTAATACAGGATTACAACTTTCTGAATTAAAAAATGAGGAATTTATCCAAAACACTATTGTGAAATCAACATTCTCAGATATCAATATCAATAGTTACATGCGCTATCGTATCAAGCAAGGAATGAGTGTTTCGCTTAATTATAATACAAATAGTCAGTCACCAAGAGCACAGCAATTACAGCCAGTTGCAAATGTGAGTAATCCGTTAAACATTACAGTTGGTAACCCAAACTTAAATCGTGAATTTAATCATCGTATGTATGCAAACTTCAACAACTATGATTATAAAAGTAAAAGCGGTTTCTTTTTATGGTTTTCTGGAGGACTTACGAATGATAAAATTGTTCCAATTTCAACAACAGATGAAAATAGAATTAGAACGACTACCTATACAAATGTAGATGGTGTTCTTAGAGGAAGCGGAGGATTTTCATATAGTAAAACGATAAAACGTGATAGTACATCGATTCGTCTTAGAGCTGGATTGTATTCAAACTTCAACAAAGAATTCAATTTTAGTAATGGTGTGAAATTCTCAACCAAGCGAAATGCGTTGACGCCAAGTGTACGAATGACATATAATTATAGAGAATTGATAGAAATTGAACCACGCTATTCAGTCTCGTTCAATACAACTCGTTACAGTTTAGAAAATTTAAATAACGAAACGTTTCAACGACATAATGTAAGCTTAAAAACAACAACTTTTTGGCCAAAAAAGATAGTGTTTGGAAATGATTTACGTTACTCTTACCGAACCGATGTTGCACCAGGATTTGAGCGAAGTGCTTTGTTTTGGAACATGAGTTTAGGTGTGAAAATATTAAAAGACAAAGGAACTATAAAACTAACTGCATACGATTTACTAGATCAAAATATCAATACACGTAGAAGCGTTACAGCAGATTTTATTCAGGATTCTCAAAGTACAGTATTGCAACGTTACTTTATGTTAGGGTTTACCTATAAACTGAGTAAAGTAGGTGGGAAAAAAGGTGGCGTTCAGTTTTTTGATTAAGAATACTAAAAAATAATTTTCTTAAAAAGTCTTTGAATATTTTCAGAGACTTTTTTTATGGAATAGAGTTTGTATCTTAGAACCATAATGTAACCGAAAAAGAAAACAATCGTCAAATAAAAGTAATTAAAAAATGAAATATATAATACAGCGACTTGTTTGTATCATCTTTTTGATGAATTCTTCCATGATTTTTGCACAAGAATATACTTATGAGTTAGAAACAATGTATATGAATTGTATGTATAAATCGTTGAACGATAATGGAGCTGAATATAAAGCGATACTTCAAGAAGCAGAACAAAAACTTATAGACGAAAAATTATTGAAAGATACAAGTGGTAAGAGTTATATAGCACTTTATAAAAACATAAAAGAAGTTGGAAGCGGAGAATATCAAAGCTTAGGAGTTTTAGATTATATGACATCACGAATGATGAAAAACATAGATATGTTAGTATATTTTGAATGTGAGAAAGAATTTATGGAGCATCCAAAACGCTTAGCGTCCAAAATGAATAAATTTACTACAGTAATAGAATCTATAAATATTGAGAAAATAGAAGGTTCAGTACTAGAAAGTATTTTATCAGGATTTATGAATGAGAATGACTTTGAACATGATTTTTATAAACACATTACTTTTTTACTTATAGATGCATTTAAAGTGTCAAAATTTGAAAATAAAAATATGAATAGAAGTTTGCCAAAAAAAGAAGCGCAAACATTCACAGAAGAAGAACTCAAACGTGCTTTAAAAGTAGAAATTGATTCAGAAAGTAGCCTTTTTGTAAATGACAAAAAGACAACTCTAGAAGAGTTGCAAAAGAAGGTGATTAGCTATTTAAAGCAAAACAAATCAAAGAGTGTAATTTTGATAAAAAACAGTAAAGAAACGAGCTATAAAGCTTTTTTAGATATGCAAAATGAAATTGTTGCTGGGTTTGAAATCGTAAGAAATGAATTGGCTAAAGAAAAATTCAATCGTACATTTGATGAGTTGAAAGAAGCTGAAAAATTAGAAATCAAAAATATATATCCATTAAAAATTAAAGACTTAGAAACAGATGAATAATATCTATAAAACAAGTATTTACGCTCTTATCTTATTCATTACTTGCGTAAGTTTTGCACAAAACAAAAAATATGAATTAGAAAACACCTACATGAATTGCATGTACGGTATATATGAAGATGAAGGTGTAAAGTTAAAAGAACTCATTAAAAAAGCAGAACAATCGCTTATTCAAGGGAAAATACTAAAAGATGCAAGTGGAGAAAGCTACTTAGCACTTTACAAAAATATTGAAAAAGTAATTGAAGGAGATGTGCCAAATTTTGAAATCAGTGATCATGTTATTCAAGGAATGAGTAACAACAAAAAAATAAAAGAATACATGGGTTGTATGCAAGGAATCATGCAATCTCCGAACTTTAAAGATTCAAAATTGAGTGTATTTATCAAATTGTCTAGTTCTGGGGATAATAATCCAACAATAACAAGCCTAGTCAGTAAAATGCTGCTAATCTTTGAAGCAAAAGATTTTGAGCAAGATTTTTACAAATACCTTACATTTTCACTCTTAGATAAATTTAACCCAAAAGCAAATCCATCAAAAGGTAAAAAAGAAAAACCATAGTTGTTGAATGAAAAAAAAGATACTCTATTTCTTCATAACACTTATTGTTATTCTCGGAATTGCTACGTATATACTAACCATTCATGTAGCTCCATATGCGATTATGCAGCCGCAACGAATCAACTTAGCGAGCACACCACAATCATTAGGTTTACAAAGTGAAAAACTTTCAATTGAAGTAGCAGATAGTATTGTGTTAAAGGGTTATTGGGTACAATCTAGTACAGAAGAAACAAAAGGAATCATGATTCTCATTCATGGAATTGGTGGTTGTAAAGAACACTTTTTAGGTTTGGCAGGAAACTTAGCCAACAACGGAATTGCATCTATTGTATTCGATGGAAGAGCGCATGGAGAAAGCAGCGGAAAATACTGTACATACGGTTACTATGAAAAGCAAGATATCTCTAAAATTGTTGATTTCATAAAAAAGAAAAACCCAACACTTCCTGTTGGAATCTGGGGAAACTCACTTGGTGGCGCTATTGCAATTCAGGCGTTAGAACATGATAAACGTATTGAATTTGGCATCATAGAAAGTACATTTACGGAGTTAGATCAAATTGTGTATGATTACCAAAAGAAAATGTGCAAAGGTATTGGTGTTCGTTTCATTACAAATACTGCGTTGCAAGAAGCTGGAAAAATTGCTAAGTTCAATCCTGATGAAGTAAAACCAATTCGTTCTATTGCTAACATTCAACAACCGATATTCATTGCGCATGGTGACAATGACGAAAACATAAATTATACATACGGAGAACAACTCTATAAAAATGCAGCTTCTCCACAAAAAGAATTTGTATTAGTAAAAGACGCAGGACATTTTGATGTATACGCTAAAGGCGGAAAAGACTATGAAAACAAACTGCTAAATTTTATCAATAAGCAATTGTAAGTCTTGACTTTTTTGACTCTTTTGTGGCAAGATAAAAATAAGCATTACTAAAAAGTTCCTGCATAACTTCGTATCTTTAAGAAAATACATTGCTCATGAAACCAATACGCTTACTCATTATTTTCCTTAGTTCAATTTCAATCGTTACAGCACAATCAAACAGTGTGAATTTTGAAGATGAATACATAAAATGTTATGACACAACATTTTCTGATAACGGAGAGGCATTACGTGGATTTATTCAACAATCAGAAAAAGTACTTTCAGATGCTAATGTGTTTAAAGGAATAAGTAGCAAAAGTTATCAATACTTTCTAAACAATAGTGGAACATACACTAGTATAGAATATTCTAAATTAGGATTTATAAACTTTATGTTAGGGCAACTGAGTGCGAGCAATTTTGATATGGAGAAATTCAAATCATGTACAGCAGTTTTAGAAGCGCATGAAGGATACAAAAACTCTAAAATGTATCAAGTAGAAGAAACGTTAGAGCAAATCAAAACAGCAAACAACGTACAAGATGTTACAAGTAAGATTGCAAAAATACTAACCTTAAACGATCTTGATCATGAATACTATAGATTACGAATTCTTAACTTCTTAGAAATAAACGGAAGAAAGAATTTAAAACCACCAAATGAAAAAGTAGTACTCAGTGAAGAAATATTAAAAACTTCCTTGCAAATTCATATCAAAGCACAAGATGAAATCATCATCAATAACAAAGAAGTTTCGTTTGGAGAATTAGTACAAGAAACTAAAAAATACATTCAAGAAAGTACATCGAACACATTAATTGCATTGAAAACGGAAGACAACATTTCAAAGCAATTTATAACGGCAATCAAAAAAGAGATATCTAAAATTATCTACACATTTCGAAATGAAATTGCCATGAAAAAGTATCAACGTTCGTTTGAAGAATTGACAAAAGCTGAACAAGAAGAAATTCAAAAAAAATACCCAGAAAAAATCGTGCAGATTTAATTTCATCAACTATAGCGTTATAGTTGTTAAAAAAATAAACAGAAGTATAAGTACACAAAAAAACACTTATTTTAGGATGATACTTATACAGATATGCGCAATCTTTCTCGATCAATCATAACATGTTTTCGTTAGTTATTTTTTTAGTCCATTTTTCTCCTGTTCCATCAAATTGTCCTATTGTAATATGCTTAATAGGGTAATTTGGTAAAGTTTTAACTTCATAATTTTCACCAATCTTTTTTATGTTTTTCCATGAAAAATCATGATTATCAAAACCATATTCAATACTATCTTTTGGTAAATCTTCTTGGTTTCTAGGGAAAATGCGAAGAAAAAAAGGTTTGTCTATATCTATCTTACTTGAAGCCTCTAATACAAGTACTCCTTTTTCAAAAGAATAGAAACATTTTATCTCTTCTGTAAGAACTATTTCTGAGAAAAGAGGATTCTCTTTTGGTGGATAATTTTTAAACTTATTTAAATAAAAAGGAATTACTGGAGTCCATTCATCTGCTGTAACATTGAGATTTAAATTCTCGAAAATTTCTTTCTGAAAATTTCCTCTCGCAGTTCTTGGGTCTGCTTTATAAGTTTTATATAAAAAATTCAAACAAATAAAACCAACCATAATACTACTGAAAACAAATACATACTTTTTCGAAATTTTTAACTGTTTTATGGCTAGCAGTAATAGTTCTGAAAATGAAAGCACAACAAGTGGAAATAAGGGAAGTAAAATTCTTCCTGTGATATTTGGACGATCTGAAAATTTTGAAGCAATAAAAAACATCAAAAAAGTCAAGAGCGTAATAAAAGTGATTTTGGCTGATTTGGGTTTCTTAATAAAGAAAAACAAGAAAACCAGTATAATAATAGCATAAAAGATTTGTATACCATGCTGCCCTAATGTTGGTATAAAATCAGAAAAGGAATTTAAATAGTATCCCATAGTTGCGACTGCAAATGGTTCTTCTGATCCATACAAGGGCTTTCCGGTACTAGTGGTTACAAATAAGTTATAAAGCAGCCACGAGTAACCTAAAAGTAACAGAAAAAGATCAATAAAAGTTTTTTGTATAAACGCGAATACTTTGAATCTAATTTCAAAGAATAAATAGTAAATGGAAACAGCAGCGACTAAAGGGATTAAACCTGTAAAAGCGAAAGTTGCAAGAAGTAAGATGTAAAAACTCCTTATGATATTTTTAAAACTTTGATCCTTCTGAATAAAATGATGTAAAAAAATAAGCACTAAACAGGATGCCATTCCATATCCTCTTGCTTGTGAAAAAAAGTCAGGGATTAAGAAGTGGTAAAATGCTAAAAGTGAAAATGCTAGCACTTTTATGGATAAAAATATTCTTGACTTAGAAATTCTAATTGAATACACTAAATATAAAACCAAGAATAAAATATTTGGTAGGCGAATAAAAAACTCTCTATATGGGAACAAGAAACTTGAAAAATATATTAATAAAGAATTTAATGGATGATTATTGGCAAGATCAAATGCTAAAAAATTAGGCTTTGACTTTGTGCTGTAATACATGTATGTATACGCTTCATCGTATGTAATATCTGATGTTAAAGCAAATGTAATAGTGTAAATTAATAATCCTAATGAAACAATTAATACAAAATAATCTGCTTTATCAACAGGTTTTAAATCACCAATAATTTTTGAACTCCATGCTTTTATTCGTGCCGTGATCATATATTATCTTTTAAAAAGGCCATATTTTAGAATACAGTAAATTGCCCGAAAACCATCTTTCCAACCAATTTTTTTACCTTCTTCATAAGTTCTTCCAAAATAAGAAATTCCAACTTCATATATTCTAATATTTGGAATCCTTGATATCTTAGCAGTAACCTCAGGTTCAAAACCAAATCTTTTTTCTTTCAGCTTAATACTTTGAATGGTTTCTGTTCGGAATAGTTTATAACATGTTTCCATATCAGTTAAGTTCAGATTGGTAAACATATTAGATAGAAATGTTAAAAACTTATTGCCGATAGTGTGCCAAAAGAAAAGCACTCTATGAGGATTGCTCCCTACAAATCTTGAACCATATACAACATCTGCAACTCCAATTAAAACGGGCTTCAATAAATCATTGTATTCAACAGGAGTATATTCTAAATCAGCATCCTGTATTATCAAATATTCTCCAGTAGCATTTTTTATTCCAGTATGAAGTGCTGCACCTTTTCCTTTGTTTTTTGAATGTTCAAAATACTGAATATTTAAGTCTTCATTTTTTGAAATATAAGTTTCAACCGCTCCTTTAGTATTGTCTGTTGAATAATCATTAACGATAATGATTTCTTTTTCAATATCATTCACTAATTGAACTTGCTTAATTTTCTCTAAAATTAAATGAATTGTAGCAGCTTCATTATAAGCAGGAATTATTATAGAAAGCTTTTTTATCATTGATGTATAGCTATTATTTTTTATGACACGCAATGGTTTATATATGAAAAGGAGTGAACTTTATACACTAAACTTTTCAAGTTAATCCTAACTATAAATTTAAAAAAACAACTTCAAATGAAGTATTTGAGTTGCTATTTTTATAGGATATATTATGCGTGACTAGCGCAGTAAATATAATCAAATATAATGATTAGCGTTCTTTTTTAAGAAGTATTAGTTAGCTAGGTAAAAGTTTATTTTGGTAACTGATTTTATGGAAACTACCAGCTTCCACCAGCGCCACCACCACTAAATCCGCCGCCGCCGAATCCGCCGCCACCACTGAATCCACCACCGCCAGACCCAAATCCGCCGCCGCCGCTACTACTGCCAGAACCAAATCCGCCACGACCCATATTACTCAAAATAATAATATCCATTAAATCGCCTCCTGCATTACGTCGTCCACCACGATGGTTTCCGCCGCCGCCATTACGTTTGTTATTTGCTAAAATAGAGATGAGAACTATGAAAAAGATGATTAAAAAGATAATCACAGCTACTGGAATACCTTCACCATTGCCAGATCGTTTTCGTGTATTTTCAAATTCGCCGTTCAGTACTTCAATAATACTATCAATTCCAACATTTAATCCACTTGGATAGTCATTGCGTTTAAAATGCGGAATAATTCTATTTCGAACAATCTGTCCTGTAATTCCTGCGGTTAATTTATTTTCGGCTCCATATCCTGGAGAAATCCATATTTTACGTTCTTTCTTAGCCAAAAGAATAATAACACCATTATCTTTTTTCTCTTGTCCAATTCCCCATTTATGTCCCCATTTTGGAGTTAACATACCAATGCTTTCTCCCTTAAGTGTTTCTATCACTACAATAACTACTTGTGTAGAAGTACTATCGGCATAGCGATTGAGTTTTGATTCTAAAAAAGCTTTATCTCCTTTCGAAAGTAATTTAGCATAATCATAGACAAATTTTTGATCTGCATCACTAGGTTTTGGAGGGATTTTATATTGCGCATTAGCAACATTCAAGAAGAATATTCCTAAAATAAAAAAGATTGATTTTATATATGTTTTAGCAATCGTGTGCATTAGCCTTTAGAAATTTCGTTTGGTAGTTCGTCTTCATGTGTGTCAACATCCCAAGGGAAATGCTTCTGTAATTCCAATCCAGCATGTAATACACCTTCAATGAGTCCTTGTTTAAAATTTCCTTGTGAAAAATAATGATGCATCGTATCGCGTGTTGCATCCCAAAAATTGGCAGGAACAACGTTATTAATTCCTTCATCACCATAAATAACAAATGATTTGTCATCAACGGCAACATAAATTAATACACCATTTTGCAAACGAGTATTGTCCATCTTAAGCAAGTGAAATACTTCCAAAGCACGATCAAAATGATCCATATCGGTATGGGTTTCGATATGAACCCTGATCTCGCCAGAAGTACTTCGCTCTGCTTTTCTGATAGCAGCTATGATTTCTTGTTCTTCTTTTGCAGAAAGGAAATCTTCTACTTTAGACATATATTATTGTGAGTTACTTAGTTAAAATCTAAATCTACATCAGGAGCTTTTTCTGTACCTGGATCTCCTTTAAACTTTGCCATTTCGCCAAATCCAAATACACCTGCAAACATATTGTTTGGAAAGGTTTTGATGTTTTTGTTAAAATCATTTGCAGCATCATTAAAACGTTTTCTTGAAGTACGGACAGAGTTTTCAGTACTTGCCAACTCGTCTTGTAACTTTAAGAAATTTTCGTTTGCTTTTAGGTCAGGATAGCGTTCTACAGTAACCAATAAGCGCGATAAAGCACCTGATAGTCCTGATTGCGCTTGTTGAAATTTTGCCATGTTTTCTGGCGTTAAATCATCAACATTAATTTCTGTTTTTGTTGCTTCTGATCTAGCTTTGATAACAGCTTCAAGTGTTGTGCGTTCAAAATCAGCAGCACCTTTTACAGTTTTGACTAAATTTCCAATCAGATCACTTCTACGTTGGTATTCAGTTTCTACATTAGACCAAGCCGTTTTTGCATCTTCATTTAATACAACCATTCCATTGTATTTAGTGTATGAGAGAATTGCAACTATGGCAAGAATGACTAAAACAATTATTGTTTTTTTACTCATAATTATTCGGGATTATTTATTAGTATACTATTGTATTTGGTTCAAACGTTACAGATTGTCCTTGATTTTCACAAGTTCAGCTCTAATATGCTGTAATTTACGAATAATCTCAAAATTGGAAAGTGTTTTTTTCTTTTCCTCTTTCAAATGAACTTTTGCGCCGTCAAGTGTAAAGCCGCGTTCTTTTACCAAGTGGTAAATAAGTTCTAAATTTTTAATATCTTCTGGTGTAAATTTACGATTTCCTTTCGCATTCTTTTTTGGTTGAATTACATCAAATTCCTTTTCCCAAAAGCGAATCAAAGAAGTATTTACGTCAAAAGCCTTGGCAACCTCGCCAATACTGTAGTATAATTTTTCTGGTAAATCAATATGCATTAGTCGAGCGATTGATTTTGTTTAGCAGCATTTTCTAATAACTCTTCAAATTCTTTTGCGGATAAGTTTCCGTAATAGAAATTGATTGGATTTATTTTTTCACCATTTTTGCGAATTTCATAATGTAAATGCGGTGCTTGTGAACGTCCTGTGCTTCCCACAAAACCAATTAAATCACCACGTTTTACTTTTTTTCCTTTACGAACATTATACTTGCTCATGTGTGCATACAGAGAAACATAACCATATCCATGATCAATACGAATGTGTTTTCCAAAGCCAGAAGCAGAATTATCAGCTCTGACAACGATACCATCTCCAGAAGCATAAATAGGCGTTCCTCTTGGTGCTGTAAAATCCATTCCCCAATGCATCTTCCGAGCTTTCGTAAATGGATCATTTCTAAACCCGTAACCAGAAGCCATTCGAGTCAAATCTTCATTGTTTACAGGTTGAATAGCTGGAATAGACGCTAAAAACTCTTCTTTATCTTCTGCTAATTTGGCAATTTCATCCAACGACTTAGACTGAACAACCATTTGCTTTTGTAAAATTTCTAACCGCTTTGTCGTTTCAATAATTAAATCAGAATTTTCATAATTATATAAAGCTTCATAACGATTTACACCACCAAAACCTGCTTTTCGTTGTTCTTCCGGAATTGGATTTGCTTCAAAATATAATCTGTAAATATTATTATCGCGTTCTTCAATATTAGCAAGTACAGCTTCAGCCTGTGTTACTTTCTTATTTAGCAAATCGTATTGAAACTTCAAATTTGCCAATTCGCGTTGTAACACCTTTTCTTTAGGCGTTTCCAAAGCTGTATTGAAAATAATAGTTAGTAGAAAAAACGAGCATAAAACAACTGCAGAAATAAACAAAATAGCGAACCCAATTTTGCGTCCACGCTTGGTTTCAATCTTTCGATATGACAGTGTTTCTGAATCGTAATAATATTTTACCTTACTCATTCCTTAAATTATTCTATTTTTGCACAGATTATTCATGAACTAATATCATGAAATATCCGTAAAACGAACAAATATAGCTATTGTTTTACAGTTTTTAAGTTTTTTAAAGTAGGTTAAGATAAATTTAAGAGTGATTCGCGAATTATCTTACGTAGTAAGTATAAAAGTATAACACACGAAACGAGCATGTTAAGAATGTTATCATTTAAAGTAATGATGAATAGCGAACAGCATGTGACCGTTTAAAAACAATATATATAGACACATGAAATCTCAGGATATTAGAGCTAAGTTTTTAGAGTTTTATAAATCTAAAACACATCAAATTGTGCCATCTGCGCCAATGGTAACGAAGAATGACCCAACTTTGATGTTTGTCAACTCTGGAATGGCACCTTTTAAAGAATATTTCTTAGGAAACGGAACGCCAAAAAGCAATCGTATTGCCGATACACAAAAATGTCTACGTGTAAGCGGAAAGCATAATGACTTGGAAGAAGTTGGGTATGATACCTATCATCACACCATGTTTGAAATGTTAGGAAACTGGAGCTTTGGTGATTACTTTAAGAAAGAAGCCATTACTTGGGCATGGGAATTATTGACGGAAGTATACGGAATAGATAAAGATATTTTATATGTAACCGTTTTTGAAGGAAGCGATGAAGATGGATTGAAACTCGATCAGGAAGCGTATGATTTATGGAAAGAAATTATTCCAGAAGATCGTATTTTGATGGGGAACAAAGCAGACAATTTCTGGGAAATGGGAAGTCAAGGACCTTGTGGACCTTGCTCTGAAATTCATGTAGATATTCGTTCTGCGGAAGAAAAAGCAAAAGTATCAGGTGCCGATTTAGTCAATATGGATCATCCACAAGTAGTGGAAATCTGGAATTTGGTATTCATGCAATTCAACCGTAAAGCAGATAAATCGTTAGAGAAATTACCTGCGCAACATGTAGATACAGGAATGGGATTTGAACGTTTGTGTATGGTATTACAAGATGTGAAATCGAACTATGATACAGATGTTTTTACACCAATTATAAGAGAAATTGAGGCAATTGCGAATGTAGATTATGGAAATGATGAAAAAGTAGATGTTGCTATTCGTGTCATTGCCGATCACGTACGTGCGGTATCTTTCTCTATTGCAGACGGACAATTGCCAAGCAACAATACTAGAGGATATGTAATTCGTAGAATTTTGCGTAGAGCAGTTCGTTATGGATTTACATTCTTAAATAAAAAAGAACCATTTATTTATCGTTTGGTAGAAGTACTTGATAAAAAAATGGGGAAAGCATTTCCTGAACTTAAAGAGCAAAAACAACTCATTCAGAATGTAATAAAAGAAGAAGAAACATCTTTTTTACGTACGTTAGATCAAGGTTTAGTATTGTTAGATCGTGTTATTGAAAATGTAGATGGAACTGTAATTTCGGGTAAAAAAGTATTTGAATTAAAAGATACGTATGGTTTTCCAGAAGATTTAACAGAGTTAATTCTGCGTGAGCGCGATTTGTCATATAATAAAGAAGAATTCAAAAAGGCATTACAAAAACAACAAGAAGGCGGACGAAAAGCAACAGCGATTCAGGCTGATGATTGGGTAGTTTTATTAGAAGATGAAGACGAAGAATTTGTTGGATATGATACCTTAGAAGTTGATGTTAAATTAACACGTTACCGTAAAATTGAAACTAAAAAAGAAGGTGTTCAATATCAATTAGTATTCAATCTTACGCCATTCTATCCAGAAGGTGGAGGACAAGTTGGAGACAAAGGATATTTAGAAGTTCCAAATGGTGATGTTGTATATATTTTAGATACGAAAAAAGAAAATAACTTAATTATTCATATCACAAAGAATTTACCAAAACACGTAAATGAAACATTGCGTGCAGTAGTAGATAAAAAGCAACGTAGTCGTACTGCGGCAAATCATACGGCAACACATTTATTACATCAAGCATTACGCGAAATATTAGGAACACATGTTGAACAAAAAGGTTCGGCAGTGCATTCAAAATATTTACGTTTTGATTTTTCTCACTTTTCAAAAATGACAGTAGAAGAACTGCGTGATGTTGAAAATTTTGTAAATGCTAGAATTGAAGGAAAGCTTCCGCTAGAAGAAAAACGTAACAGACCGGTTTCTGAAGCTATGGCAGATGGAGCAATGGCGTTGTTTGGTGAAAAATATGGAGATACAGTACGTTCTATTCGTTTTGGACAATCGATTGAATTGTGTGGAGGAACGCATGTTGAAAATACAGGAGATATTTGGCACTTTAAAATTAGGTCTGAAGGAGCTGTTGCGGCAGGAATTAGAAGAATTGAAGCAATTACATTAGATGCTACAAAAGAATTTTACTTTGAAAATAATAGAGCATATTATGAAATCAAAGATGCTTTAAACAATCCAAAAGATACTGTAAAAGCAGTTGCTGATTTAAAAGATGACAATGCTAAATTGCGCAAGCAAATAGAAAGTTTACTAAAAGACAAAGCCAAAAATCTAAAAGGAGATTTAAAAAGTCAACTAGAAGAAATTGATGGAGTAAACTTCTTGGCACAAAAAGTAGATTTAGATCAAAACGGAATCAAAAACTTAGCTTTTGAACTTGGTGGTGAATTCAAAAACCTATTTTTATTCTTTGCTACCGCGAATGAAAACAAAGTAATGTTAACTTGCTACATCTCTAAAGAGTTAGTCGCAGAACGTGGATATGATGCAGGAAAAGTAGTTCGTGAACTTGGAAAACTAATTCACGGCGGCGGCGGCGGACAACCATTTTTTGCTACAGCAGGAGGAAAAAACCCAGGTGGAATTCCAAAAGCAATTGAACGTGTAAAAGATTATATTAAATAACTCAAAAAATAAATTATAAATAGCCTTATGAAATGAGCCATAACACTATAGTTGATTTTAACTAACAGTACAATTGGTGAATTCCATTTGACAAATTAATTTAATAAAAACAAACAAATGAAAAATGTATACATTATTGTTTTAGTCATGCTATTTTCTATTCCAGCATTGGCACAAGAAACAGCAAAGAAAGAAGCTCCAAGAGAAGTTTCTGTATTATGTACAATGCCTGGAAAGGATAAAGGACAATGGCTTACGCTAAAAACACCAACTCCTGGAGAAGTTGCAGATTTTCAAGATAAATTAATCTATCTTGAATTATTAGATGCAGAAGCTGTTACAAAAAGAGGTGAATTTAATAGAGAAACAAGTGATGCTATTTTAAGAATGGAAAGCGCACGAGGTGTAAAATACAATACAAAAGTATTGACAGGAATTACACAAGGAATGAAAAATAGGCTAATTGTAGCATATTATACTGCAAAAAAAGCAAGAGAAGGAAAGCAATAAATATGATATTGCAAACCAATATTCCGCTAAAAAAAGAAACGTATAACCCAATAACATACGATGCAAACGTATGCTTATTGGGTTCATGCTTTTCGGAACATATTGGTGAAAAATTATCCTATTACAAATTCAATACGTTTCAGAATCCATTTGGAATTCTATTTCACCCAAAAGCAATAGAAAGCCTATTATTAAGAGCAATCAACGAAGAAGAATTCACAACTGATGATATTTTCTATATAAACGAACGTTGGCATTGTTTTGAAGTACATTCTGCATTAAGCAATCCTGATAAAGAGGTTTTATTATCAAGCTTAAATACTGCCGTAAGCGAGACTTATAAAGCATTGCAAGAAGCTTCTCATATTATTATCACATTAGGAACGGCTTGGGTATATCGATATATTGAAACAGATACAATTGTAGCAAATTGTCATAAAGTACCGCAAAAGCAATTTTTAAAGGAATTATTATCTGTAGAAGAAATTGCTGCAAGTGTAGAAAATTGTATCGCATTACTGAAAAGTATCAATCCTAAAATCACAACTATATTTACTGTTTCACCTGTGCGACACTTAAAAGATGGGTTTGTAGAAAATCAGCAAAGTAAGGCATATTTATTGGCAGGAATTCATCAAATTGTAGAAGCACGAAATCAAATACATTATTTTCCTTCTTATGAAATTATGATGGACGAATTGCGCGATTATCGTTTCTATTCAGAAGATATGATTCATCCAAATACAACGGCAATAGCATACATTTGGGGAAAATTTACACACACATGGATTTCTCGCGAAAGTGAAACAACCATGAAAACAATTGAGGACATTCAAAAAGGATTGGCACACAAACCTTTCAATCCAACTTCGGAAGCACATCAAGCATTTTTAGTTAAAATTCAAAGTAAAATAGTAGAACTTCAACAGCAATTTCCTCAGTTAGAGTTTTAATATTCTTACTTTCTATCTACATCTGACATTTTATAAAGCGTCACTACACTATCTTTTTTTATCTTTTTTATTATGGTTAATTGTGATTAATTAATCTTTAAAGATAGAATCATGAAAAAACAACATTTACAAAAATTAGAATTAAAAAAGAATATCATCTATCAGCTCTTTGGAGGCGTTACAGACCCGAATGAAGATCCAATTTATGACAAAAAAGTTGGTACCTGTAGGTCACCTTGTCAAAGAGGAACTGGTTGTTGTCAGGTTCCTTAGTAGAACTATTTCTAAAAGTGAATGTTAGTTCATTTTTCTTATTTAAAATAATGGGGTAATTAATTCTTGATTTTACCTTGTAGTATATAACTTAAAAATATATTTATCATGAAAAAACAACATTTAAAAAATTTAGCATTAAACAAAAAATCAATTTCTAAACTTACAGCATTAGAAAACATAGTTGGTGGAGAAGGAGATTATGCAAACACTATAGTAGTTTGTCTTAAGTCAAAGCCTTATCATGGAGGAAATCTTTGTTTTAAAACGAAGAATAACGAATGTTGGCATACAGAAGTTGTTGGATGCACTGTGCCAAATACATATCAGGTAAACACTGATACAGTTGCACTTTGTTAAACGTAACTTTTTGGTAGTAAAAATGAAAAGCAAACTTCGGTTTGCTTTTTTTTAGTTTGTAAATAAAAAAACAGGATAACTTTAGTTACAATTCATTTTGTAAAAGTTCCAAATAAATGGGTGTAAGGTGTTAATTTTGAGTTAAGTAAGGTTTATCCGTACTTGATGGTTTTCTATTTCGTGTATTTTTAGAATAACAAACCATAAAAATATAATCATGAAGAAAAAAGGAATTAAAAACTTAAAATTGAACAAAAATTCAGTGTCAACATTGAATCAAGCTTCAAATATAAAAGGAGGAAATAGTGTGTTTTGTACAGGATTGTTTGGATCTTGTTGGTGCAATGTAACGGTAACAGATTGTTTCTGCCCTAAACATTAATACTATAAAGGAATGTTATGAAAAAGAAAAATTTTCAAACTTGAATAGTTTAGGAATAATTGCATACTAAATTATCAAAAAGCGAACTTCGGTTCGCTTTTTTTATGACTTTTTCTTTTTGTTGGGTAATGAATTTTAAAAATAAACCCTACTACATATAATCTTAAAACAGATATTATGAAAAAACAGAATTTAAAAAGCTTAGCGCTTAACAAAAAGTCAATTTCATCATTAGTAGGTGGATTAGTTGCTAATCCTGCAAGTCCAACAACAGCATTGCCAATTGGTAATCCGGGAACAATGGTTGTGCCATGTCATACAGATACTTTAAATCATACAGATTGTTGGTGTGATATTATTAGACGTAGATAATATGCTATTTTTAGTAATGATAATCATATCTATATGTAATTAAGCGGACTTCGGTTCGCTTTTTTTGTAAATAATGGGTAATGAATTTTAAGTTTTAACCCTAATATATATAAACTCAAAATATAGTTATTATGAAAAAGAAACATTTAAAAAACTTGACATTAAACAAAAAATCAATTTCTAGCCTTCATGCATCAGAAAATATTGTTGGTGGAAGTATAAATACGATTCAAATTTGTTTTAAATCAAAACCTATTCAAGGAGGAAATATTTGTTTTAAATCGGTTAAAAACTGTTGGCATACACAAGTTAGCGGATGTGTGCCAAATACATATCAGGTAAATACAGATACGATTGCTCTTTGCTAACGATTGAAAATTAATTAGGATATAAAAAAAACGAGCTTCGGTTCGTTTTTTTTGTATTTTGAGTTCATGAAAATAAAATACACAACAGTTTTATACTATCTAGGAATGATTGCCTTGATTATCGGATATCTATTTCGAATTCAACATTGGCCATATGGTTATGAAATTCTTATTGGTGGTTTAGCTACAATAATCATTTCTGGAATTATCTCAGTAATTCAGTATAATAAAAAGAAACAATAACAATAATAACTATGCTATTTAGTAGCTACCAAATCAATTCCATCCGTAACTAGTTCTGCAACTTCTGGTCGTTCCGTTTGAATAGCTTGTAAGCGTTCTAATATTTTAGTTTGTAGGCTAATATTCTTAGCTGTTAACTCATACAATTCAACTAATAAAAGCCAATCTTCTGGATGTTCATTGAAAAGTTTTTCAAAAATAGTTTCTAGCGAAATGACTTTATCCTTTCCAGCTCTAAACTCACGAACTTTTGCATACAAAGCTTCCAGTTCTTGAGCTGCTTGAGAAGTTTCTATCTTTACAGTTTGCGTTTCAGATATAAAATGTGTGGTGTCAAACGATCTATAATCAGCAGCGCCAGCATACGCGGAAACAATATTTTTACCCAAAGCTAAATCGAATGTTCCGTATTCAGGTTTAAAAAGAACTTCATCTTTATACGTAACAGTACAATCGGTAAACTGAATTAAAATCAACTTTCCATTAATATTTCGAATTCCAGTTACGTTTAATCCTTCTACTTTAATTCCACTTTCATATTCAAACGCAATACGTTCTCCATCATAAAAATTATATGCTTTTAAGTCTCTTGGACTCATATCTTCAATTGCCAAATTAATTCCTTTCAATTTTCCTAAAGGAGAACTAAAACCATGCGGATGTGTCAATACACCATGACCAATTAATTCTTTTTCTCGATTAGATAAAGCTGTTGGTCCTTCTGTTCTAAAAAACACAACTTCATTATCTTCATTGGTAATCATTTCAGTAAAAATTCCAGAAACTTGCAAACCAGTACTCAATTCAATAGTTCCGATCTTTTTAGATTCAATTAACTTTCGCAAACCTCTAAACCCACCTTTTCGTAATGCCATTGTTGTGGTGAACTCTTCCAAAACTTGCATCAAATATGAAAAATCTGGAGTAACATACAATTGTGGTTGCGGTTGTGTAATATCAAACTCTTGGTATGCTGCATCAACGGAATATTGAATCTTCCGTACTTCATCTGTCATGCACCATTTGCTTTCGCCAATAGAAGAAAGTAAACCTGCTCCATAAATTTTCGGATTCTCCGTAGTGCCAATCAAACCATATTCAACTGTCCACCAATGTAAATTTCTAATCATTGCCATTTCAGACAATTCTACTTTCTTGGCTTGTAACTCGTTTACACGATTTTCGGCAGATTCTATTTCAATATCTGTACTTCCAGGCGCTTCTTTCACAATAGAAAGCTTACGAACGGCTTCATACATATCATTATCATGTGCGGATAAAATGGCTTTGGCTCCAATCTCTCCAAAACGTCTTAAATACTCTGCATAATCAGGATTGGCAATAATTGGCGCATGTCCAGCAGCTTCATGAATAATATCTGGCGCTGGTGTATATGAAATATGCTCTAATTGACGAATATCACTAGCAATCACCAATACTTTATACGCTTGAAACTCCATAAAAGCGTTTGGAGGAATAAAACCATCAACAGCAACAGCTGCCCAACCGATTTCTTTCAAAATTCGATTCATTCCGTACATACTTGGAATATCATCAATAGAAATTCCTGTTTTTTCCAAACCATCCAAATACGAATCGTGAGCAACAGTACTCAGATAAGAAACACTCTTACGCATCACGTAACGCCAAACTGCTTGGTTAACAGCTGTATAATCGTCATAATTCTGCGGTTTAATATATTGTTGTAAATGTGGAGGAAGTCTATCCAACAATGGGTTTGTTTCAATATGCTGATTCATGGAGTAATTTTTAACAAAACTATTAAAACATAAAATATTCGAGCAATAAAATGTAGAAATTCAACGTATTTTATAAAATATGTATCTTCACAAACTTTAAGGGCAAAATCATGACACAAAAACTTGAAACTCGAAAAGAAGAAATTGTACGCATTGCTGAAATGCTTTTCAAGAAAAAAGGATATAGTGCAGTAACAATGCGCGACATAGCGCAAGCTATGGGAATAAAAGCAGCAAGTCTATATAATCATATTCAATCCAAGCAACAAATACTTTCAGAGATCATCATTGCTATTGGAGAAGACTTTACGCAAGGAATGGCAAAAATTGTTGTTGCAGAACTCACAACCATCGAAAAACTAGAACAAATTATAGGATTGCATGTTCATATTACCATGAAAAACCCTTCCAAAATGGCAACCATGAATAATGATTGGATGCACCTAGAAGAAAAAATTGATTACTACCTAACATTGCGAAGAAACTACGAAGAAAGTTTTCGTCAAATCTTAAAAGAAGGAATCGCAAAAGGCGAATTAAAAGAAGTAAAACCCGAAATCATACTATTTTCTATTCTTTCCACATTACGTTCCTTGTATCTTTGGATTCCAAAAAAAGAAGATCTCGATGAACAAGGTCTAGTAGCTTCATTAAGTAATGTTCTTTTAAAAGGAGTTACTTTATAAAATAATAAAATTTGTAGGAAAAAACAAGCAGTTTGCATTAGAAGTACTAATGTAAAGCATTAAAGTTTTGTAACATATAATTCGTAGATTGATGATCACAAATCTTTTAAAAACCTACCATAATGAAAACGAAATCTATGAACAAGTTAAGATTCAAAAAGAGTATGATCTCAAATCTTAACACTATTGTTGCTGGCGGACCGCCTACACCACCTGGAAGTAATTCTTGTATACCAGAAGTAACATGCCTAACCTGTGAGGGTTATACGTGTAATGGGTTAACATGTGATCGGACATGCTAAGTCAATACAGATAATTTTAAATACTAAAAGAGCGCTATTCAGTGCTCTTTTTCTTTGGTAATCAGTTGACTTGTAATATTTAACAAAAAATTAGTTGCAAGTCAAACTAACAATTGTTAGTTTTGTGGAAACAACTATAAAAACTGCATGGCAAAGTTTCATGAAATCGAAGTAGCTGAAGTACACAAAGAAACTTCAGATTGTACGGTAATCACATTCAATATTCCTGAAAACCTTCAGGAAGAATTTCAATATATACAAGGGCAATACCTAACTTTACGAAAAATGATCAACGATGAAGACGTTCGTAGATCCTATTCGTTATGTTCAAGTCCAGTTGACAACCAGTGGAAAGTTGCCGTAAAGCAAATTCCTGGTGGAATATTTTCAACCTACGCAAACACAGAATTAAAAGCAGGAGATACACTTGAACTTATGGTGCCCGCTGGCCGCTTTTATGTTGAAGTTGATCCTAATGGAAAGAAAAACTACATTGCATTTGCCGCAGGAAGCGGAATCACACCAATGTTATCCATCATAAAAACGCATCTAGCATTAGAGCCAGAAAGTACATTCAAACTCTTCTATTTGAATCGCACTGTAAAATCTATTATCTTTAAAGAAGAAATAGAACAGCTGAAAAACAAATACTTAGAGCGATTTAATGTTTTCTATTTTCTAACGAAAGAGCAACGTGATATTGAATTCTTAAATGGACGTTTTACAACAGAGAAAATTCAAACATTGACAAAAACGTTCATCGATATAAAAGATACAGCTGATTGCTTCATTTGTGGACCAGAAGAAATGATCTTCCTAATCAGAGATGAGCTAGAAGCAGCCGGATTGCCAAAAGAAAACATTCACTACGAATTATTCTTTTCAGGTGACAAAGCAGCATCAAATGCTCAAATAGCACAAATACTAGAGCAAAAAGTAGACGGAACAGATGTAACAATCGTTGATGGTGGGAAACAATTTCACTTCATCATGGAAGACGAATATGATAACATATTAGATGGTGCATTAGCTGCAGGAGCCGATTTGCCATTTGCCTGCAAAGGAGGCGTTTGTAGTACTTGTAAATGTAGAGTATTGGAAGGTTCAGTGGAAATGAAAATCAATTATGCATTACTAGAAGACGAACTAGCCAGCGGATTAGTATTATCATGTCAAGCAGTGCCAACAACAGAAAAAGTCGTAGTAGACTTTGATGTATAATATAAATAATTTAGAGCGTTCCCACTAAAAAAAGTGGTCGGGCTATCACAACTCGCTTTTTGTAAGTTGTCATTCCTGCAGAGGCAGGAATCCATCTCACAAAAGAGCTCAGACAGATTGTTCAAATGAATATTCACGATTTCCGATTTAATAAAATCAAAATCAATGAGTAATCCCTAACGCCGTAGTTCTCATGAAAATGAGAAACTAAAAAAGAAAAAGACAGTTTGAAATCATCAATTGAAATCAAAAAGTCAAAAAACATTAAAACCTAGTATCATGAGTGAAGCACAATTAAAAAATCTTAATGAAATTTTTGAGCAGCGTATTGCAAATGACGAAAAAATTGAGCCAAAAGATTGGATGCCCGAAAAATACAGGAAAACACACATCAGACAAATATCGCAACACGCACATTCTGAAATCGTAGGAATGTTACCTGAAGGAAACTGGATTTCCAGAGCGCCTTCACTACGAAGAAAAGTAGCATTATTGGCAAAAGTACAAGATGAAGCCGGACATGGTTTATACTTATACAGCGCTTGTGAAACTTTAGGAATTTCTCGTGACGAATTGTACGAACAATTACACTCTGGAAAAGCAAAGTATTCAAGTATATTCAATTACCCAACGGTAACTTGGGCAGACATGGGCGCAATTGGTTGGTTGGTAGATGGTGCAGCGATTATCAATCAAGTACCATTATGCAATACTTCTTACGGACCATATGCAAGAGCAATGATTCGTGTATGTAAAGAAGAAAGTTTTCACCAACGTCAAGGATTCGAAATCATGATGAAATTGTGTAACGGAACGCCAGAACAAAAAGAAATGGCACAAGATGCACTAAATCGTTGGTGGTGGCCATCATTAATGATGCTAGGACCAGTAGATTCAGAATCTGTGCATACAGAACAATCAATGAAGTGGAAACTAAAACGTAAAACGAACGATGAATTACGTCAACAATTTATTGATCAAACAGTTCCACAAGCAGATATTTTAGGAATAACAGTTCCAGATCCAGACTTAAAATGGAATGAAGAAACTGGTCATTACGATTTCGGAGAAATTGATTGGGATGAATTTTGGCAAGTAGTAAAAGGACATGGACCTTGTAACAAAGAACGTATGAATGCACGAGTTGGTGCGTGGGAAGAAGGAGAATGGGTTCGTGATGCAGCAATGGCACATGCCGAGAAAAAACAAGCAAAAAAAGAAAATTCTGCGAAAGCAGTATAAAAATAAAAAGTAACAAGTGGTGAAAAGCTGGAATCTCAATTCTAAATACTCACAACTCAATACTATAAAAGATATGGAAAAAAATTGGCCTCTTTGGGAAATATTCGTCAGAAGTAAAAACGGATTAGAACACAGACACTTTGGAAGTTTGCACGCTGCTGATGCAGAAATGGCATTAGAAAATGCAAGAGATGTATACACACGTAGAAGTGAAGGTGTAAGTATTTGGGTTGTAGAATCGAAAGATATCACTGCTTCAAATCCTGAAAATAATGGTGAATTATTTGAACCAGCACAAGACAAAGTATATCGTCATCCAACATTTTATACGTTGCCAGACGAAATTAAGCATATGTAACGCTTTGCGTTATTCCCACGCAGGTGGGAATCTCATTATCAAATAACAAAGTATCATTTTAAAAGTTACCCACTTTCGTGGGCAATAAATATGAAAACAAACTTATACAACTACATACTCGAACTTGCTGACAATTGCTTAATAGCTGGTCAACGATTAGGAGAATTGTGTGGTCACGGACCAAGCTTAGAAACTGATATTGCATGTACAAACATTTCGTTAGATTTATTTGGACAAACGCGTAGTTATTTTCAATATGCTGCCGAAATCAAAGGTGAAGAAGCAACGGAAGATAGTATTGCATTCTTACGTAATGAACGTGAATACAAAAATGTATTATTGGTAGAACAACCAAATCGTGATTTTGCTTATACAATAGCAAGGCAATATCTATTTGATGTTTATCACTTACTAGTACTAGAAAAATTACAATTTAGTCAAGATGCTATCCTAAGTGCAATTGCAAAAAAATCGATCAAAGAAGTTTTGTATCATGTACGTTTCACAGGTGATTGGATTAAGCGTTTAGGTGATGGAACAGAAATCAGTCATGAAAAAGTGCAAAATGCAATTGATGGTCTTTGGACATATACAAACGAATTATTTCAAGTTACGGAAGATTCAGAAATAATGGCTAAAGAAGGAATTGGTGTAGATGTTTCAGCACTAAAAGATGTGTATTACGAAAAAGTAACAGCATTATTAGAAGAAGCAACAATTCAAGTTCCAGAATCAAAATACTTCCAAAAAGGAGGAAAAGTAGGAATTCATACAGAACACATGGGCTATTTGCTTGCTGATATGCAATACATGCAAAGAGCATATCCAAATATGAAATGGTAAAAGAATAACGAATACAGAATGTCAAATTATTAATACAGAAGTGAAAATTTAGAAGAATTAAAAAACTTCATTATTTGATATTCTTTATTGATTATTCAATATTAATTATGATCGCAACCAACCAACATATAGATGAAGTGCTGATTCCAATACTAGAAAAAGTATCGGATCCAGAAATTCCTGTACTGTCTATCATGGATATGGGCGTTGTACGAACTGCAATATTGAACAATGGAATTGTTGAGGTCAGCATTACACCAACATATTCTGGCTGTCCAGCAATGGATGTTATTGGTGATGATATTACAAAAGTACTTCAAGAAAACGGTTACGAATCCAAAGTGAAACTAGTTCTAGTACCAGCTTGGACAACCGATTGGATTACTGAAAGAGGACGAAATGCACTTCGAGAATACGGAATTGCACCGCCGTTAAACGCTGATGCAGATAAAGAAGCATTGCTAGGCGACAAGCGAATTGTAAAATGTACAAACTGTAATTCATCCAATACAAAACTAGTCAGTCAATTTGGTTCCACAGCATGCAAAGCATTATTCAAATGCGAAGACTGTTTAGAACCGTTTGACTACTTTAAATGTTTAAAATGATAATTCCTGCGAAAGCGGGAATCTCTATTTATAATAGAAATAAAAAAATAAGGTATGAGTAACAATTCAATTGAACTAAAAATTGAAAACAATGTAGCGTATGTAACGCTAAATCGACCAGAAGTATTCAACAGTTTCAATCGTGAAATGGCATTGCGTTTACAAGATACGTTAGATCAATGTGAGCAAAATGAAGAAGTAAGAGCTATTGTTCTTACAGGAGAAGGAAAAGCATTTTGTGCTGGTCAAGACTTAAAAGAAGTAACACATCCAGAACTCAATCCAGGGTTCAAAAAAATACTAGAAGAACATTACAATCCAATCATTAAGCGAATTCGTAGCATTGAAAAACCAATTGTTGGTGCTGTAAATGGTGTTGCAGCTGGTGCTGGAGCAAATATTGCACTTGCGTGTGATATTGTAGTAGCACATGAAAAAGTAAGCTTCATTCAGGCGTTTAGTAAAATTGGGTTAATTCCAGATAGTGCTGGAACATTCTTCTTACCACGACTAATCGGATTCCAAAAAGCTTCTGCACTTATGATGTTAGGAGATAAAGTTGGTGCAGTAGAAGCAGAACGTTTAGGGATGCTATACAAAGTATTACCGTTAGAAACTTTCAAAGAAGACGTAACTGCTCTAGCAGAAAAGTTAGCAAAGATGCCAACAAAAGCATTAGGTTTGACGAAAAAAGTATTAAATCAATCATTAAGTAACGATTTAGAATCACAACTAGCGTTAGAGTCAAAACATCAAATAGAAGCGAGTGAATCAGAAGATTACCGCGAAGGAGTTGCTTCATTTGTAGAAAAAAGAAAACCAAACTTCAAAGGGAAGTAAATATTGAATAAAGAATAACTAATACTGAATGTTGAAGTTTTAAAAAGTGGAAAATAAAAAGTACGATATAGAGCAACGTTTAATTCAATTTTCTATTGATATTATAAAAATCTGTCAAAAAACAGCAAAAAACTTTGCGTCAGAACACTTAGTAAAACAAATAATTCGTTCATCTACATCTGCAGCATTGAATTATGGAGAAGCTCAAGGCGCAGAATCTTCTAGAGATTTTCAACATAAGATGAAGTTGTGTTTAAAAGAGCTACGAGAATCTTTAGTAAATTTAAAAATTCAAAAAGGAATACAAAGTATTTCTGATACAGAAGAATTAGAAAGATTGATAAAAGAGAATAATGAACTCATCGCAATTTTTGTATCAAGTATTCGAACCTCAAAAAGTAAAAACAATAACTTGTGAGTATCAAATAACAAAATTGGTGAATCAAACTAAAATTTAAACTTCATCATTAAATATTTTGTATTCGATATTCGATATTCAAACATTATGAAAGTAGGAATAATAGGATCAGGAACTATGGGAAGCGGAATTGCACAAGTTGCAGCAACCGCTGGATGCATAGTAAAACTGTACGATACAAAACAAGCCGCTTTAGACAAAAGTAAAGCTGCTTTAGAAAAAATATTAAATCGCCTCATTCAAAAAGGACGTATTGACGAAGCCGAGAAAAATAGAATTCAAGGAAATATTTCTTATGTAGATTCACTCAAAGCATTAGGTGATTCTGATTTAACAATTGAAGCGATCATTGAAAACTTAGACATCAAGCAAAAAGTATTTGTAGAGTTAGAAACCTATCTTTCTGATAATGCAATTATAGCCTCAAACACTTCATCGTTATCAATAGCTTCTATTGCTTCGGCATTACAAAAGCCTGAACGTTGTATTGGAATTCATTTCTTCAATCCAGCACCGTTGATGAAATTAGTTGAGGTAATTCCTGCAATTCAAACATCAAAAGTAGTATTAGACAAAGCAATACAAACCATTGCCGATTGGAAAAAAGTGGTTGCTGTGGCAAAAGATACGCCAGGTTTCATTGTAAACAGAGTAGCACGACCTTTCTATGGAGAATCGTTACGAATCTACGAAGAAGGTTTGGCTGATTTTGCAACGATTGACAAAGCATTACGAACACTTGGTGGATTCCGTATGGGACCATTTCAACTAATGGATTTCATTGGAAACGATGTAAATTATACCGTAACAGAAACGGTTTTTACAGCATTCTATTTCGATTCAAGATACAAACCTTCATTTACGCAAAAACGATTGTCAGAAGCTGGTTACTTAGGAAGAAAAACAGGAAAAGGATATTATGACTATGATGAAAATGGTAAAGTTATCACACGTCATTCTGAACTTGATTCAGAATCTCATAACAGTGAGTTATCACAACAAATATTCGATCGTGTATTAGTCATGTTAATCAATGAAGCTGCTGATGCTTTATTCTTAAATATCGCTTCCGCAGAAGATATCGACAATGCAATGACTAAAGGTGTAAACTATCCAAAAGGATTATTAGCTTGGGCAGATGAAAAAGGAATTGATTGGTGTGTGAAAACTTTAGACAAATTGTACGACGAATACCATGAAGACAGATATCGTTGTTCACCGTTATTGAGAAAACTGAATCGACAAGGGAAAACGTTCTTTAACTAGGGAATAGGCAATAGGAATTAGGCATGAGTAAAGAAAGTAAATACCAATTTAAATTTGAAGATTTAAAAGTTTATCAAAAAGCTATGGATTTTGGTGAATTAGTCAATGAATTGGTTAAGAAATTCCCAAATCATGAACTTTATGCTTTATCATCACAATTTAGAAGAGCTGCCGATTCCATTGCGTTAAATATAGCGGAAGGTTATCCAGGTTCAGATGCACAGTTTGTGAAACATTTAAATCATGCTATTTACAGCGCAAATGAATGTGTAAGTTGCAGTACCAAATCAAAAAGAAGAAACTATATTAACTTTGAGGAAGATGAAGAAAATAGAAAGTTAATTTCTGAGTTGACAAAAATGATGCCTTCATTAAGAAGAAGAATAAAAGAAAGAAAAAGTACAAATGTTTAAAATGGATAACTAGTGCTTCCAGTAAAAATACTAATCCCTAATACCTAAAATACAAATGCCTATTAAAGGAGAAAAAATACCACATAAAATGCTTAGCCTCGATCCGTTCAGTACATGGCTTGGAATCGAGATATTAGAATGTGAAATAGGAAGATGTAAAGTTGGGTTAACGGTCAAAAAAGACATGCTCAACAGTATGGGAAAGGCACATGGTGGAATCAGTTACTCATTGGCAGACACTGCTTTTGGTTTTGCTGCAAACACACATGGGAAATATGCGGTTTCCATTGAAACATCTATCAATCATATTGAAGCATTAGAAGAAGGTGATTTCATCGTTGCCGAATCAGTCATAGAAAAAGTGAAAAACAAACTGGGTTTCAACATCATTGAAGTTAAACGTGGTGATGAACTCATTGCACTCTTCAAAGGAGTTGTATACAGAACGAAAAAAGATTGGGAAGAATAAAATAACAAATACTGAACAGAAAAATAACGAATTTTGAAGTGAAGTAAACAACAATATAAAAATGAAGAATTTTGAATAGATGTAGAAAATAAAACTTCAACATTTAGTATTCAACATTCGATATTCAATATTTACAAAATGGAAGCATACATCATAGATGGAGTTCGAACTCCAATAGGAAAATTCAAAGGAACATTGGCAACTACACGTGTTGATGATTTAGGAGCTTTAGTCATCAAAGAAGTTACAGATCGTAATCCAAACATTCCAAAAGACGCGTATGACGATGTTATCATCGGATGTGCAAATCAAGCAGGAGAAGACAACCGTAATGTAGCACGTATGTCATTACTACTTGCTGGATTACCATACACGGTTCCTGGTGAAACAGTAAACAGATTATGTAGTTCTGGATTATCTGCTATCATTCACGCCAATCGTGCTATCAAAGCTGGTGATGGCGATCTATTCATTGCTGGTGGAACGGAGAACATGACACGTGGACCATATGCAATTGCAAAACCTTCAAGCGCTTTTGGAACAGATGCAAAAATGTATGATACAAGTTTCGGATGGCGATTTATCAATCCAAAAATGCACGCAGCTTATGGAACTGACGGAATGGGGCAAACTGCTGAAAATCTAGTAGAAAAATACAACATCTCTCGTGAAGATCAAGATGCATTTGCATACAGAAGTCAAATGAAAGCAACAGCAGCACAAAAATCTGGACGATTAGCCAAAGAAATCGTAGCTGTAGAAATTCCACAGCGTAAAAAAGACCCAATCATCTTCAATCAAGATGAATTTATAAAACCAACGACAACACCTGAAATCTTAGCAAAACTAAGAGCAGCCTTCAAAAAAGAAGGAGGAAGCGTAACTGCAGGAAATGCTTCAGGTTTAAACGATGGTGCAGCGGCAACAATTGTAGCTTCTGAAGCAGCAGTTAAAAAATACAATCTAAAACCAATGGCGCGAATCGTTAGTTCGGCAGTTGTTGGTGTAGAACCACGTATCATGGGAATTGGACCTGTAAAAGCTTCCAACAAAGCATTGGAAAAAGCAGGTTTAACGATGGATGATATGGATGTTATTGAACTTAATGAAGCTTTTGCAGCACAAAGTTTAGCCTGCATTCGCGAATGGGGATTAGCTGATGATGATGCGCGACTCAATCCTAATGGTGGAGCTATTGCAATTGGTCATCCATTGGGAGTTACAGGTGCGCGTATTGCCTATTCTGCGGCATTGCAATTACAGGAAACTGGAAAGCGTTACGCACTAATTACCATGTGTATTGGTGTTGGACAAGGCTATGCGGCAATCATTGAAAATGTAAATATTTAATATATAAATTTGGGCGTTACCACAAAAGCACACTTCGAGAAAACTCAGTGTGCTTTTGTGGTCGCTATGTCGCAAGTCGCTTTTTGAAAACTGTCATTCCTGCAGAGGAATGATAGCTTTCAAAAGAGCTCCAACAATTGCTCCAGCGCTAACGCGAAATAAAAAGTATTGAAACATTAGTTTAGTATTGAAAATTCAGTCCTAAAGAAAACAAATCAACAAAGCGACACAACTAACAATCAGTAACCAAAACGCCTGCTAATTCTTCCTCAAAAATAGTTTTCCATTGACTCGAAATTCGTTTCCAATCATACTTATCTTGTAACGCATTCTGATAACAAGCTTCTTCTACACGTTTCAAATAATTCATATCGTTCCACAATTTTTCTAAAGATTCCGCAACTGTTTCTGGACGAATAATATGTTCATTAATACTTGAATGCGGATTCACCAACGTAATAGAGGGTTCTAGCAAACATGCTGATTCATTCCATAACTCCTTTCCACTGGTATGATTTGGAACAACTTGTGCTAAACCAGCAGCAGCTTGTTCAAAACTCAACAATCCCCAACCTTCACTTGAAGTTGTATTAATACCAACATCGGCAGCATTAAAAATAGTATTCAAGGTAGTTTCTGTAAACTTGGGAGCTCTAGGACTTTCTGTAGAAAACACTAACTGATCTTCCAATTGATAACGTTTTGCTAAATTCTGAATATCCCAACCAATATCTTTCAAGCCCATATGTAAGTGTAAAAAGGTTTCGTCTTTCTTGTCTTTAGAAAACAAATGAAAACCTTCCATAGTTGTGTCAATACGTTTTCGTGGCTGATTTCTATTGGCGTTCAATACTATAAAACCGTTTTGCAGTGCATGATTTTCATCAGGATACAATTCTTGTCGCGCTAACTTCTTAGCGGTTGTTCTATCTGATGCTAAAGGCGAAAATGTGACTGAGTCAACTCCATGGGGAATTACCTCAATAGCGGGGAAACTAATAGAGTCATGAGAAGAAAGCGCTTCTTTTAAGGCAGTCTTCGCAAATTCGGTATACACCACAAAACGATTAGCTGTTTGTAATTTTGCTGGTAATGAAGCTTCAATATTTCCAGAATTAAAAGAAGCATACACAACTGTTGGAATATCGGGGAAATGTTTCATAATTTCTAAATACTTAATCTGTACCCAAGGATCTTGCAGCATAAATACTAAATCAGGTTTAATACCTTTAACCAAATCTGCAAGTCTTTGTTCTCCTGTGCTATATTTCCCTGTATTTGCAGGAAAAATTTTCCAAGGCCATTCA
This sequence comes from Kordia sp. E, assembly GCF_056033805.1. NCBI lineage: Bacteria > Pseudomonadati > Bacteroidota > Flavobacteriia > Flavobacteriales > Flavobacteriaceae > Kordia > Kordia sp. E. The sequence goes on along the minus strand of NZ_JBRASR010000002.1, from coordinate 83,140 downwards.
TGCGGATCGCCAAAATAGTTAGTGCCAAGTTGAAACAATTCGTATTCGTCTTTTAAAGGAAAAAATATTTCGTAAATAACTTTTGCAAATCCAGTAGTAGCTACTGCGTCTCCTAAAATTAATATTCGTGGTTTTTGTGTTTTCATGTGTTTATATGTATTATTTTTTAATGGTCACATGTTGTTCGCTATTAATCATTCCCTTTAATGATAATGCTTTTAACATGCTCGTTTCATAATTAAGATAATTTGTTTAAAAAAGAAGTGTGTCCATCTTCTGAAAAGAGTAATAAAAGATCCAAACAAGCATCTAAACCGCTAGTTTGCGTTGCTTTTTCCAATTGTGGAATTTGTGCTTTAATTTGAGATAAGGAAATAGAGGAAATAATAGGGTTTTTAGCTTCATCAACATATTGATGTACCAAATACATATGTGAACAATTTGCTTCCAGAAACTCGTGAAAAGCTGTTAAACCCAATTGTTCATTATCAAAATTTTGTAATAAGGTTGGCGAATATTCAATAAGCATGACCAAATGTTCTTTGTTCTGCTCAATAACATTGGCCATTCCTTTTAATGCCTTTGTTTCATATCCTTGTACGTCCATTTTAATGAAATTGACTTTTTGTTTAGGGTAATTTTCATGCATAAAATCGTCCAAGCGAACATTTTTGCACAACTTACCTGATGCAGTTTGTGTATCTAGCGTTGGAAAATCAAACTGATGTCCACCATGATTATGGTCAGACATAAACAACAAGCGTTCTTCATATTGAAAACTAATACCAACATCATGTGTATGAATACGATCTTGAAAATTATTACAATTAATATTTTCAGTCAATAACGCATAATTAGAAGCTTCTGGTTCAAAGGAAATTACGGTTCCATGTTCGCCAGTACTTTCAGCAGCAATCAAAGAAAAATATCCTAAATTGGCGCCAATATCAATACAGCAATCGCCTTTTTGCAATAATTCATGTAAAATACATGTATTGTAATATTCCCAAAATTTGTGTCGTTTCAAATATCCAGAAATAATCCAATCGTCTTGCGGTTTAATGTGCATTTGTAGCTTGGGAATATTTGGAATTTCTAAAAAAATGGATTCAGTAGTTTTCAAAGTAAAGAGTTGTTAGATTAAACAAGTAAAAGAGAAGTATTATACTTCTCTTTTATCATAGAAAATAATTATGAGATAACACCAACACCGTTGATTATATATTCTGAATCTTCTTCTGCTCTAAAACGTGCACTAATTTGAATTGGATTAGTGTCATAATCAGAACCACAATCTAAATCTGCAGGTTCTTTCAATGTTGCTTTTTGACCTGGTTTAAGTGTTCCTGATCCAGCAGTATTAGGGTTAAATGTTTGGTAGCTAAGATTTTGATCTGTATTATTTTTAATTACAATTGACATAATTTTAAATTTTAAGTTTTTCCTTACTCTATTATTAATAGGCTTTTCAGGTAACGCCTTTTTCATAAAAACGAACAAAAGAGAAGCTTTTACACTTCTCTTTTAATAATTTAGAGGCTACTCTTATAACTTAGTTTTAGTTACGCCTCCAATAACTGTAAATACACTAAAATTGTTATCTTTACCTGGAGTAAATGCTCCAAAAAACCCGCCAGGTACTGGTTCTTGACCTACTGACTCAAAGTAACCAATTTCAGCATTTAAATCAGCTATTTCTCCTGTTTCCTGTCCTGGCTCAAGCGATCCAGAACCATTTAATTGACCCGTCTCATTAGAATAGTAAATCTCTGTGGCCGTTTCGTTTTTAATTTTAATTCCCATAATTTTTAAATTTTAAGTTTTCTCCTTACTCTATTATTAATAGGCTTTTCAGGTAACGCCTCACAAAAAAATAAGTGACTACAACTATTTTTTTGATACTTCAAAACTGCTAAAAATTCAGCAAGAGAATGACGAGAATCGTATAAGCGTTCCGTTTATAATTACGAGTGCGGAAAAATGATTGATAAGCGTAGAAACATTGTTTTTTAAGTTAAAATATATCTAGAAAACCAATACTTATAAGGGAATTCGCTCAAATAAACACTTAAAAAAAGTTGTTAATATTTCATACCTTTCATGAACATATAAACTACAATCAATTCACACAATGGAAATCAAAAACAAACCAAAGTTTAATCAAATAGACAATCAAAAAATAAGACAAACAGATCCTTCTTTTTGCTTAACACCATTAGTATCTGTATTTGAAACATCGTACTTAGATGAAAAAATTGACGGAGATTATAAAATGGTCATACAGGCATATATTCCCGAAGAAAGTGAAAACTTAAGATTGGATGTTACTGATTTGGTTAATTTAGTACCTATTAAGACATCTGTTGGAGAAATTAAAAATGGAAGATGGATTGATGTTCGATACAAACTAACAACAGGAACTCCTAAATTCTACAATTTATGGACTTGTGACGTTTTAATACAAACATCAGATGGAGATATTGATTGTGTTTTTTATACACGTATCGTAATAGATGGTGATGATGATCCTAGAACGAAAAGAGGAACAGTAACCACAGTAAGAAATAGTGGTGTTGGTAATTAATATCAAGAAAATAATCACGTTCCTTTTGTTGTTTAGTTCTGTACTTGTATATGCACAACATGTACAGGTTTCTATAGAGTCTGAAAAACAGGCAGAAACTGTGTGCAAAAATCATGGTTCTCCAAAAGCATACCATAAAGCACATATCTTTTTCTTTGAAAATAAACTAGATTCGGCATTGTTGTATAGCGACCGTTACATCAATCAAAAAGAACTTAATAAAGAGTTGTTAGATTATGCATTGTTCATGAAAGCAAAAGTATTACTGCTTAAGGAAGTTGTGCATGAAGCAGAACAACATTTCTTGAAAATTTCAGAAGCGTTTCCTTATGCGTATCTGAAATATATCAATTTAGGTGAAATTTACATTCAACAAAACAAATTTGAAAAAGCACTAAAATCATACAAAAAGTGGGAAGTTTATTATGCAAATGCTCCAAATGATTATAATATCAAAAATATCTACCACAATATTGGATTGTGCTACTTGCATGTAGAAAAATATGAGTTGGCTGAAAAATACCTGAAAGATACCTATGAGTTAGAAATCAAAGACAAAGATTCACTCGGAATGGGCTTTACATTAATGGATTTGGCGAATGTATATTACAATCAATACAAAGATGATCAGGCAATTCCTTTATTTGAAAAAGCATATAAGCTGTCTAAAAAACTAAAGGATTTCGAGTTCAAACAAAATGCAGCGCTAAACATGGCAGTTGTTACAGAAAATCAAAAACAACTCGCAAAAAGTATTCAATACCGAAAAGAATACGAACAATGGAAAGATTCACTGTGGAATCGTGATAAAGTGTGGAGTTTAGCAAAGCAACAAAAAGAATTTGCTGTCAAAGAAAAACAACAGGAAGTACGATTATTACAAATAGATAAAAAATACCAAGAAGCTGAACTCAAACGTAAAAACTGGCAACGAAATCTATTTATCGTTAGTTCTATATTTCTACTTTTATTTTTAGGAATTGGCGCATATTTCTATCGTCAAAGAGTTAAACAAAAGAAAAAATTAGCAAAACTAAACGATACAAAAAACCGATTATTTTCCATCGTTTCACACGATTTGCGCTCGCCCGTAAATGCAATTCAAAAAAATAATGCAAAGCTTGGTGAAAGTATCGAAAGTAAAAACATTGATAAAACACAAGAATTAGTCAATAGTAACAAATCAATTACAGACAAAGTATATCTAATGTTAGACAATGTATTAAATTGGTCATTAGATCAATCGGAACAATTACATTTTAACATGGAAATGGTTCCTGTGTTCATTCTTACAAGTCCAATACTTGACGATTACAAACTCTTTGTAAAAACAAAACAAATTACCTTAGAAACCAAAATTCCAAAAAACATAAAAATAACTGTTGATCGAGAATCATTAAAAATCATACTGCGAAATCTATTAGACAATGCATTTAAATACACCAACGAAGGCGGAAAAATTACAGTAACGGCAGAAACACTTGATGAAAATCATACGATCTTAAAAGTTGCAGATACCGGAATTGGCATGGACGATACTATCAAAAATAATATCTTACAAAACGAATTTCAACAACACAATAAAAACAGTACAGGTCTTGGTTTATACTTAACAAAAACGTTGATTGATAAAAATCAAGGAACACTCGAAATACAAAGTAAAAAAGGAGTTGGAACCACGTTTACACTAAAACTAAAATCATGCTAAATCTAAAAATTCTTGTCGTAGAAGATGACATTTCGCAAGCGGAAATCACCATGAATACGCTTTCACAAAATGGATATGAAGTTATATTAGCGAGTACAATTCAAAAAGCATTGCATTTGGTGGAAACTACAAAAATTGATGCGCTCATTATTGATATATTCTTAGGCGAAAATGAAAACGGAATTGACTTAGCCGAAAAAGTAAACGACTTAGAAAAAGACATTCCATTTCTATTTCTAACATCTTCCAAAAGCAAAGAAGTATTCGAAAAAGCCAAACTTACCAAGCCATTTAGTTATGTCATAAAACCGTTCAATGAACTAGAATTTCTCTACATGTTGGAAGTTGTGATTGGTAAATATTACGAACAACCAAATGCGCTTGAAGAAGAAAAAAGTGCTGTGCTCAATCAAAAATCCATCTTCATCAAAAAAGGGAATCATCTAAAAAAAGTATACATTCAAGATATTCACTACATCGAAGTTGATGGCAATTACAGCTACATTTATTGCGAACAGGGAAAATTTACGGTACAACTTGCACTCAAAAAAATGAAAACCATTTTACCAACAAAAAAATTCATTCAAACACACCGAAAATACATCATCAATATTGAAAAAATAGAAGACATATTTCTCAATGACAACTTGGTCTTACTCAAAAGTCAAGACAAAATCACAATCAGTGAACGATTCAAACCAAGTTTGCTCAAAAATATCAACATTCTTAAGTAAAGAATTTAGTAAATTTGACAAAATGTTCTAAAAACGAAAACGTTTGAAATAATTTGGGCGTTTCCACCATGAAAAATGGCGGTCGCTATGTCGCAAGTCGCTTTTTGCAAACTGTCATTCCTGCGCAGGCAGGAATCCAGCTTACAAAAGAGCTTCAACAATTGCTCCAGCGCTAACGCGGGAAACTAGTATTAAGATATTAGTATTGAGTATTGAGAAAACCAAAAAAAAGTGTAGTAGTTTATAAGTTTAAGAATTTAGTCAAATTAACAAAATACAAACAAACGAATAAACAAAAAAGAAGAGCAAAGCGACATAACCAAAACTCAACAACTAACAACAAAAATTAACAATTAAAGCATGATTCTACAAAGCTATATCAACGGACAATGGACACAAGGAACTGGAGATGGTTCTCCAATGTTTGATGCCGTAACCGGAGAAACTATCGGATTTGCAACTACAGAAGGACTCGATATTCCAGCAGCATTACAATATGGAAGAACTAAAGGAGGCGAAAAACTTCGAAAAATGACCTTCCAAGAACGTGGAAACATGCTCAAAAAATTAGCTTTATATCTAAATAAAAGAAAAGAGCAATTCTACGATATCAGTTACAAAACAGGAGCTACACGCGTAGATAGTTGGATAGATATTGAAGGTGGATTCGGAAACTTATTTGCAAATGCATCACTTCGTAAACTATTTCCAAATCAACCGTATCATGTAGAAGGCGATCCAATCGATTTATCTCGTGGAGGACGTTTTATGGCACATCACATTTTAGTGCCAAAACGTGGAGTTGCAGTTCATATCAACGCATTCAACTTCCCAGTTTGGGGAATGTTAGAAAAATGTGCTGTAAACTGGATGGCAGGAATGGCAGCAGTTGTATTGCCTGCACCACAAACCTCCTACTTAACAGAAGCTGTTGTAAGAGTTATTGTAGACTCTGGAATCTTACCAGAAGGCGCAATACAATTACTAAGCGGAATGACACGATCTATACTTGATACAGTTGAATCACAAGATGTCGTAACCTTTACAGGTTCTGCACATACAGGTCGCATCTTAAAAGCGCATCCAAGATTAACGCAAGAAGCAGTTCCATTTACAATGGAAGCTGATTCATTGAACTGTTCAGTTCTTGGAGAAGATGCAGTACCTGGAACGCCAGAATTTAATCTATTCATCAAAGAAGTTCGAAAAGAAATGACCGTAAAAACAGGTCAAAAATGTACCGCAATTCGAAGAATCATTGTTCCAGAAAACTTAGTAGAAGATGTGCAAATTGCTTTAGGGAAACAATTAGATAAAGTCACAATCGGTGATCCAAGATTAAAAGAAGTTAGAATGGGCGCATTAATTAACAAAGCGCAAGTACAATCGGTAAAAGATCAAGTTTCCAAATTGATTCAAACCGCAGATATGGTGTACGGAAGTCTAGACAACATTGATGCAGTTGGTGCAGATGGTGAAAAAGGAGCTTTCCTAAGCCCAATCTTACTAAGAGAAAACAATCCATTCAAAAATACAGCAGTTCACGAAATAGAAGCTTTTGGGCCAGTAAGTACTATTATGCCATATAAAAATATGGATGAAGCTATTGAGTTAGCTCAAATGGGGAAAGGTTCACTAGTTTCTTCAATCTTTACAAATGATGATAAACGTGCCAAAGAATATGTAGTTGGAGCTGCGTCACATCACGGAAGAATCTTAGTTGGAAATCGTGATATGGCAAAACAAAGTACAGGACACGGTTCGCCATTACCATTATTGGTTCATGGTGGCCCAGGACGTGCTGGTGGAGGAGAAGAAATGGGTGGAATGCGAGGTATTAAGCATTATATGCAACGTTGCGCCATTCAAGGTTCGCCAACAACATTAACCGAAGTTACAGGAATTTATCAGGCGAATGCCGAATATAAAGAAACAGAAAAGCATCCATTTGCATATCATTGGGAAGATATCGAAGCAGGAATGTCTTTAAAAACGCACAAGCGTACAGTAACAGATACGGATATCATCAACTTTGCGAATTTGACTTGGGATCATTTCTATGCACATACGGATATTACTTCGTTAGAAGGAAGTATTTTTGAAAAACGTACGGCGCACGGATACTTTATTATTGCCGCTGCAGCAGGATTGTTTGTATATCCAAACAAAGGTCCAGTAGCTGCAAATTATGGATTGGAAGAATGTCGTTTCTTGCGTCCAATCTATCATAATGATACTATTTATGTGCGATTGACGTGTAAAGAAAGAATTGACAGAGATTCACGTGGAAAAGAATTGCCAAGTGGAATTGTAAAATGGTTTGTTGAAGTTTTCGATCAGGAAGATGAATTGGTAGCAATTGCAACTATTTTGACAATGGTTCAGAAGAAAACACCTTTTGCAACAATCAACAAAAAGACAATTCAAAACTATCTAGGGAAACTTACAGAAGATACAAAACCAGTTTGGGGAACAATGTCGCCACAGCAAATGGTAGAACATTTAGAATACACGTTGAAAGTTGCTTCTGGAGAAATTCAAGATTTCGAAATAGAAACACCAGAAAAGTATCTTGAAAAAGTACAAGATAGCTTGTATACACACGATAAAATGCCAAGAAACTTTGACGCGCCAAAACTATTAGAAGGATTAATTAGTGAATCGCGTTATGAAAATCTGGCGGAAGCCAAAGCGAAATTATTAGAAGCATACGATGCATACGAATTGTATTTCAAAGAAAATCCTGAAGCAACCACGAAAAACGCAGTCTTCGGACATTTAGATAAATTTGAGTGGAGTTTGATGAATACGAAGCATTTTAATCATCATTTTGAACAATTCAATCTTTTGTAATAAATAGAGTATTGAGACATTAGAATTGAGTAGTGAGAAAAATACAAACGTTATTTCGAGCATTATTAAAATATATTTTAATAATGCTTAACATAGTTATCGAGATAGATGAAAAATTGTATCGAGAACTACTAAGAAACTCAAAGTAGTTTCCGATATGACGAATCATAGATTCCTCACTCGAATTGACGCCAAAAACAAAAAATAAAAGAACAACAAAAAACACAAGTAGCGAGACTCAATACTAATTACTCACTACTAATATCTATGATTATGACAGATCCATACGTAAAACAAGACATACAAAACGGTGTAGCAACCATCGAATTTTTTCACCCAGCACACAATTCGTTGCCAGGTGATATACTAGCTAAACTAGCACAAACTATCACAGATGCAGGAACGAATGACGAAATCAAAGTTATTGTACTAAAAAGTGGAAGAGACAGAACATTTTGTGCAGGTGCAAGTTTCAAAGAGCTCATCAATATCAACGATGCCGAAACTGGGAGAGTCTTCTTTTCAGGATTTGCAAACGTAATCAACGCGATGCGTAAATGTCCAAAATTTATCATCGGTCGTGTACAAGGAAAAACTGTTGGCGGCGGCGTTGGATTGGCTTCTGCAGTAGATTATTGTATGGCGTCAAAATTTGCTTCTATCAAACTAAGTGAACTCAATGTCGGAATTGGACCTTTTGTTGTTGGACCAGCCGTAGAGCGTAAACTTGGCTTAAGCGGAATGTCGCAAATTGCAATTGATGCAAACAGTTTCTACGATGCAGAATGGGCGAGAAGCAAAGGTTTATACATGAAAGTCTACGAAACTAATGAAGAATTAGATGAAGCTGTAACGGCTTTTGCAAATCACCTATGTACATACAATCCGGAAGCTATGGCAGAAATGAAAAAAGCATTTTGGACAGGAACTGAAGATTGGGACAACTTACTAGCAGAACGCGCAGTAATTTCGGGACGTTTAGTTTTGAGTGATTTCACAAAAGAAACATTAAAACGTTTTGCATAAACTTTTATAGTAGTGAGAATTGAGTATTTAGACTTTTCTAATTATTCAATTCTCACTATTAATATCTTCAAAAAGGATATCGAATTCCGTTTCAGTAAAGCTAATCTACGCAAATAGTCTTATTAAAAATAGTTGATATTTCTAAATGGATTTAAACGCCCAAAAATCGTTATTAGGTAAAGGTGCTTCGAAAGTCTTAAGTTCTTTAGAGTTAGGTGTTTCAAAGGTTAATTTCCACGCGTGAAGACAAACTGATAATGGTACGTACTCTTGATTTGAACCATATTTTTTATCTCCAATAATAGGAAGACCAATGTTTGCTAGTTGAGCTCTTATTTGATGAAATCGACCAGTTTTTGGTTTTATTTCTAAAAGATAACCAACATCATTTTTGCCTATCACTTCGTAGGAAAGCATGCAGTTTTGAGTGTCCTTTGATTTTGACTGGACAATCTCTGCTTTTTTTTCTTTGTTATTTTTTACGAGAAAGTTTACTAAGTTTCCTTTGTTCTTCGCTGGTTTGTTTTTAACAATTGCCAAATACGTTTTTTGAACTTTACGGCTACTAAACAAATCATTAAATGCTACCAGAATGCTTTTTTTCTTTGCCAGAATTAAAACGCCACTTGTGACGCGATCTAATCTATGTATAATTCCTACATAAGGTTTCCGTTTACTTTTTAGAAGATGATTAAAAACTTGAATTTCAACAGTGATAGCTTCATAAGGACTTTGTTCACTTATAAGTCCAGCAGCTTTGTTTACGACTAGATAATCGTTATTTTCATGTATAACTTCGAGCTTTGGCATTAAGAGTTTTCTTTATCGAATTTCAAAATAATAGTCATACAATTCAAGATTTTTGATGCTATTTATTTATCCAAGTTTTAGATATTTAAATTATAGACTGACCTAATACTTTAACGTCGTTTTTTTCTTGGTTTATGTTTCTTCCTACGACGTGAGTCTTTTGAAGGAATGGCATCATCAAACGTGTTTTTTACATTTTTTGGTTTAATGCTTTTCCAAGAATTATTTTCTTGTTCAGGCACTAACGTTTCTACTAAATCTTTTCTACCTAGTTTATTCAACGTTTTTCTAATCCAACCTTTATTTTCCTTTTTATACCAAAAGAAAAAACGATGTTGTTCTTCCTTTTCTTTTTTAGATTTAGGAGTTTTAGTTGGTTTTAAAGTATATGGATGATAACCACTATAATAAATAACTGTAGCAACCGTCATTGGTGTTGGAGTAAAGCCTTGTACTTGTTCTAGCTGAAAACCCATATTTTTAGTTTCGGCAGCCAAATTTGCCATATCTTCTACTTCGCAAGCAGGATGATTTGAAATAAAATAAGGAATCAGTTGAAGCTTCAATTTTTTCTTTATGTTGATTTTATCAAAACGCTCTTTAAACTTATGAAAATATTGAAATGATGGTTTACGCATCAACTTTAAAACTGGGTCAGACGTATGTTCTGGAGCTACTTTTAAACGTCCAGAAACATGTTTTGTCATCACTTCTTCTGTATAATCATCTAATTCTTTTGGGTCTGCATTCTTGTTGAATTCAGGTACAAGCATATCGTGACGAATACCACTTCCAATAAATGATTTTTTTATTTTAGGATGACTATCTACTGCCTGATATAATTTGGTTAACGGTTTGTGAGACGTATCTAAATTACTACAGATTACAGGTGAAATACATGAAGGCGCTACACATTTGTCGCAAATGGATTGTACCTTTCCTTTCATCTTATACATATTGGCAGATGGTCCACCAATATCAGATAAATAGCCTTTAAAATCAGGCATGTTGGCAACTTTATCTACTTCTTTTAATATTGATTCTTCACTACGACTTGCAATAAATTTTCCTTGATGCGCAGAAATCGTACAAAAACTACAACCTCCAAAACAACCACGGTGTATGTTAATAGAAGTTTTAATCATTTCAAACGCAGGTATAGGTCCACGCTTATTATATTTTGGATGTGGCAAACGTGTGTAAGGTAAATCGAAAGAAGCATCAATTTCCTTCTCTGTCATGGTTGGATATGGCGGGTTAATCACCAATGTTTTATTGTTTACCCCTTGAAAAATTCGTCTTGCTTTAAGTTTATTAGATTCTTGCTCTATCACTTTAAAGTTAGAAGCAAATTTTTTCTTATCCTTTAAACAAACTTCATGTGATTCAATTTCTACATCATCCCAATTTTTATTTTTAGGAACGGTTTCGTCTTTATGTACAAAAAAAGCGGTTTGCTTTATGGTTCGTAAACTTGAAAAAGGTACTCCCTTTTGCAATAGCTTTACAACTTCCCGCAAAGGTTGTTCTCCCATTCCATACACCAACATATCTGCTTTAGAAGTTTCTAAAATACTTGGCATTAGTTTATCGCTCCAATAATCGTAGTGCGTTACACGACGCAGAGAAGCTTCAATTCCTCCTATTAAAACAGGAACATTTGGAAATTTATCTTTTAAAATACTTGAATAAACTGATGTGGCATAATCTGGTCGAAATCCTTTATCACCATTTGGAGTGTAGGCATCTTTATCTCTACGTTTTTTACTCGCGGTATAATTACTCACCATAGGATCCATACAACCACCAGTAACTCCAAAAAATAATTTTGGTGTTCCTAATTTTGTAAAATCTTGCAAATCATCGTTCACGCTTGGTTGTGGAACAATAGCTACTTTTAATCCGTAACTTTCCAAAATACGACCAATAACAGCTGGTCCAAATGAAGGATGATCCACATAAGCGTCTCCACTAAATAGAATAACATCTAATTCTTCCCAACCTCGAATTTTTACTTCTTTGTTCGTTGTTGGTAACCAATCTGAAAGTTTGTTCGTTTGCATATTGGTGCAAAGATACGGTTAATTCCTTTTACAACTCAATACCAAAGTCCATCTGCATAAATTTGTTAAATAATTTGTTTAGAGTTTGTGAAGTTTCAAAAAAGACTCGAAGATTTAGATTCCTAAAATATTTCTAAAAACAATTAGTCAATATAAGTGATGCTTCCTTTGGGAATGGTAATACCTTGCTTTAACACCACAAAATTACTAGTAACCGCCCAAATGGTTGTATTTACTTGCATTGATTGATTCGTATGATCTTTAAAATAAATAGTTACTTTATTTTTTAATAAGTTGCCTAACTTTGTTGCTCGGCTTAAATAATAAGATCTTAAGTTTCTTTTTTTAGGGCTTTTTAAGATATCTGTTTTAGAAAATTTTAATGCAGGAATATCTTCTTTTTGTATAATACAAGATGGTGTTGTGTAATTCATAGCTTTTCAATTTTATAGTAGGGTAGTAGTAAATTCAACTCTAGAACTTACATAAAATTGTGTGATTTATTGAGTTTTAACAAAAACGAATCTTTTTCATACTATTAAAATACAGTAACTTTGCTAAAAATTACGAGCAAAAAAAGATTCCTGCCTACGCGGGAATGACGACTCTCAATACTTACTACTAAAACCTCAATACTAATCAACATGATTTATAGTTTCAAAGGATATATACCAGTTGTGCACGAAAGTAGTTTTGTGCATCCATTAGCAGCAGTTACCGGAAATGTTATCATTGGAAAAGATTGTTATATCGGACCTGGTGCTGCAATTCGTGGTGATTGGGGAGAAATTATCTTAGAAGATGGCGTTAATGTGCAAGAAAACTGTACCGTACACATGTTTCCTGGAAAATCGATTGTATTAAAAGAAAGTGCTCATATTGGTCATGGAGCAATTATTCATGGAGCAAATATCGGTAAAAATGTCCTTGTCGGAATGAACACTGTAATTATGGATGATGCCGAAATTGGCGATGAAAGTATCATTGGCGCAATGGCTTTTGTAAAAGCAAAAACAGTGATTCCAAGTCGTAGTTTAGTTGTTGGAAATCCTGCAAAAGTGATCAAGCAAGTAAGTGATGAAATGATTGCTTGGAAAACTAAAGGAACAGAGTTGTATCAGCAATTACCAGCCGATTGTCATGAAAGTCTACGTGAAGTTGAACCATTACGCGAAGTTCCAAAAGATAGACCAACGCAAGAAGCGTTTTATGATACATTACGTGATTTTATGGGGAAGTGATTATCGATAAAACGCATATTCATACGTAATCGTAAACATTTTTCGATGTGCATTAGAAGCCTCAACTTTGTTCAGTAAACCATTTTTTTTGTAAAAGTGTTTATAGGTAAAATGATCATCCAAACTAATGCATGGATCACTAAAATACGTGTATTTTTCTTTAATTCTTCCTTTAGCATCGTACGTAAACGTAGTTAAGAATACATCAATATCATCTCGGCCGCCATACTTGTATTTATTGGCACTTTCTATTCGGTCATAATCATGTTCTTTCTTTTGAATTAACCGTAAAGAGGCATCGTAATCATAACAAATTGTATTTATAATATCATGATTTCCATAGTGAATCTCTTTCGTTAAATTCTTGTATGTGTCATATTCATAGGTTTTTAAACTTGTATGTAAGGTATCTTGTTCTTTACCTTGAATTACACTAAAAACATTTTCAGATTCAATTGCGTCAAAAGTAGTCCATGTAAACGTTGCCGTTGTTATAATGGAATCATTATCATGGTTTTTGGACTTAGAGATTCGCTTTGTCAGGCGATTTTTGCCATCGTATCTATTCGTGCTATTTTTACTGTTATACGCATATGGATGGTTCTTTTCAGAAATGATTTCATCAAAATCATCATAGAAGAAACGAATTGTATCAATCTTTGTAGAATCACTTTTATCAATCCAAAGTGTAGCAATTTTTCTATTTTTTTCATCATAAAGGTATTTATATCGTGTACCTATTCGTCCCATATTCCATTCCGTAGTATTTCCTCTTTTATCATACGCTTCAAAAATTACGGAACAACTTCCGCTAGAGTTCGTAAAGCAATGTTTTTCCAAAGAAGATTTTACATTGTTTTTTAAAATAACTTCCTTCTTATTTTCAACTTGAGCGTTTGTAAAATGTATCGATATGATGCTTAAAATAATTATAAAACTGAACTTCATAGATTTATTATTTTAATTGTAAAACGTACTTTCATTCCTAACTATTGTTATCAGCTAAACTGCATATTCATTCAAAGTAAGAAGTATTTTATGAAGAAGTAACTTAAAAAGTTATTTTTTGTTAGTAAACTCAATATCACAATCTTTACACTTATAAAGAGATTTATAATAAATTGGAAATATTAATAAGCCGAATGACACAATTGCTGATAAAATCCCTCTAATTCCTTTCATAGATCTAAATCCAGAATATAACTTTTGAGAGCCGCAATTTGGACAAAGTAGTTTCTTTTGATTTTCATCGGTAAAAGGTTGACGTTCAATATGTGTTATAATTTCAGTAGCTTTTTCAAAATCAGATTCATTAACCTTTAGTTTGATTCCGCCAAAAGAGATACTCATAGCTCGGTCTAAAGTGACTATGTTTTCATCATATAAAAAACTATTGATGTCTTCACTTTTTAATTTTGATTTTAGTAAGTGAGCATCAATAAAGTTGTCAAATGATTTTAACGTGATGAGTTTCATGTAAATGACTTTATTATATACGTATGTATAAAAAGAATCTTGTTACAAAAACATATTATTTTATTTAAAGCTAAAGAAGTTAGTTACAACAAATCATTCAACTCATCTTTAATAATTTGACTCTGATTTTTTCGTTGCTTCTTTATACGTTCCGATTTGTCTTTAGTAGCATATTTATTCTTGTCAGAATCAAAATGTATTGCACTTTCGGTTAAAAAAGATCCTTGTTTTATCATTAAACCATTATAGCGACAATCATCGTAACCACAATTGTGCTTTGAATATTCTCCGAAGTTTCGATGCTTAATTTTTTTATCAGTTAAGATTTTTTGCTGATTCACTTTAATATCATCCCAAACTTTTTGGACATCGGCAACAGTTAATTCTTTCCCTAAAGTAGTAAGGTCAAAATATGTTTTTGGATCTTTAAGTTGATAAAAGTTGAATGTTTTACCAAAAATAGTATTGGCATAATCTCTAATCTCAATTTTGTCAGGAAGTGCTAATTTTTCATTCTCACAAATAGATCGATAGAGTCCTAAAGTATTGAAATCCGTATATTTTTTATGATGATCGATATAATGAATATATTCACTTTTGCTAAGTTGATTAAAACGCTTTCCTATTTTCATAACCACATTTTATGCTATTATGTATAAAACTCCTTTTCATCCACAACCAACGTCGTCAATTCAACATTATGTCCATCTAAATCTTTAGTGTAAATCGAATGAAAATAATGATGATCTTTAACTGTAAATATTAATCCTAAATCTGTATAATGTTGTTGCGCTTTCGCGAATGCATCCTGACTAACCTGAAACGCAAAATGATCAATTTTCACATTGTTGGAAGTTGCATCAAGTTTTGGATCATTCGTATTTGCTGGAAACAACGCAACTCCTGTTTTTCCAGACAACATAAAAATTGGAAACTCTCCCCATTTTTCGAGTTGATACCGTTTCAAGCCTAAAACCTTCTCGTACCAAGCAACCGAAGCATTCATATCTTTCACGTTAATTGCAACATGATCTAAAAAATCGAGTTTAAAATCTACCATATTAACTATCTTTAATTACAACAGAATTTGCCACAAAATCATGAATTGCCTTTCTTTTATCATTTCCAGTAACTGTAAATAAAGAAAATGTTCCAAGAAATGCCTTTGCTAGAAATCGAATAATAGCTACAGGAAAAGATATTTTTTTAGTTGTATCAGAATCTTTTCGTACGGAAACTCCAATCTTCGAATGTCCAATAGTTGCTCCATACATACTTATAAATAATGGTTCGTATAGCACAAAAATAAATAGGAAAAGAAGGATTCTTACAAAGTTGGGAACAGTATCAAATAAAGCAAGAATTTCCGATGCGGCAAACATCATTGCTATAATAATTATACTGTCTACAACGGCAGCTTTTACTCTATCTAATAAATTTGCGTATTCAATTTTCATACTAATTCTTCATTATACATTTTCCAAAAACTTATTGTAATCTAAGTTAGAAGGTGTATAAATCTACGATTTTTAGAAATAATTTTTAAACATCGACGCGTTTATAAATCAAAACGTTCTTTCAATGCTTGTTTTACACGTTCTAAACCTTCTAGAATAAATGTTTTGCGTTCTCCAATTCCAATTCTAAAATGATGGTCCATTCCGTAGCAATCGCCAGCCAAGATAAATACACTTTTTTCAGTACGTAACCATTCTGCTAATTCGGTAGAATTGATATCTAAATTATATTTTATAAATAGCATTCCTCCAGCTTTTGGCGCTGTATATTCAAACAAATCTCCATACTGATCTAACCATGCTTTTACAGCAACTAAATTTTCATTCAGCATTGTTCTGTTACGAGTTAAAATCTCTTGTCTTTTTTCAGGTCGTAACGCTATTTCACCAATATAATGACTCATAATTCCAGCTGTAATAGATGTGTAATCATGGTATGCCCAAGTATCAGCAATCAAATTTTCAGGACCAACCAACCAACCCAAACGCAATCCTGGTAAAGCATAGGCTTTTGACAATCCGCCATTCACCATTACTTTATCATGCATTCCAATAAAGCTTTCAATAGTTTTTCCATTCAGTTCTGCGCCTCTATATACTTCGTCACAGTAAATCCAAGCATCAACACTTTTGGCAATAGCAACAATTTCTTGCATTTCATCATTGGTAAATGTATAACCAGTTGGATTATTAGGGTTACAAAGCGCAATCATTTTTGTATTCGGTGTAACCAAAGATTTTAACTCAGCTAAATCGGGCTTCCATTCATTGTCTTCTCTTAAATGAAATGCTTTTGGAAAACAACCCATTTCTTCTGCTATTCCCCAAATCTGCATATAATTTGGAACCATCATTACAACATCATCTCCTTTTTCTAAAAGTGTATGACAAGCAATAAAATTAGCTTCTGAAGAACCATTGGTAACTAATATACTTTCTTCATGAGCACCATTATACATAGCGCTTATTCTTTTTCGTAAAGGAATAGAACCGTTTGTTTGCCCGTAACCCAAAACAGTATTGGTAAGTGTATCTATTTGATTTTTATCTAATAATTCATTTAATGTATACGGATGAAATCCACTTTCCGTTAAATTATAATCTACTGTGTTTTCAAATAATGATTGTACTCTTTCTAGTTCAAAAATTGGAATATTCATGATTTCGATTTTTAGTTTGTTAGTGCTTTAAATTCTTCTTTAGAAATTTGCATCACATTATCAGCAAGGTTTTTCATTTGCAAATAATGGTCTTTCTTAGTTGGTTCTGGACTGACATAATTGAAATTTTTATGTCGCCAAAAAGCCGTGTTTGTAGCAGCATACGCTGTAAATAGTTGCAACGCTTCTTTTTCTATTTGTAATAATTGAATTTGTTTTTGGTATCCTTTCAGTATATAAGATGCTCTTGTGAGATTTATTTTTTCACCTTCAGTACACGTACCAATAATCATCATGCCAATATCATACACTCGATAATAATTACAGGCTTCTTCAAAATCCATGATGGTTGCCTTTTCTTTATCTTTGGAAACAATGATATTATCGTAAAAGATATCACTATGATTTAGCGCAAAAGGGAGTTCTGTTTTTAATGATTTTTTTATGAGCTGCGCCATACTTTTCAACCATTTATAAAAATCTGATTCGGGAGCGTATAATTTAACAATGTCAAAATGTTCAATACCATAATTCAATTTTCTTGACAAAGAATCAGGCGCCTTTATTTGATGTAACTTGCTTAATTCTTCACCTACATACTCTAGTATATTATCAGGTAAGTATTCAATAATATTTCCTTGAATAAATTCTTTTACTATAATAGGTTTTTCATTAGCTATTGTTGCCAATTCTCCTTTAGTTGTTCTGATAATCTTAGATGTGTCAAAACTATTTTTAGCTAAATATTCTAGCAATAAAGCGAGTTCTGTAGCTTGCTTCAATGATTTTTGTTCACTAACAGTTAGAAGTATTTCTCTATTTTTAGTTTGTACCCAATAATTGGTGTTTTCAGAACCGCCGCTAAGCACTTTATAATCCGAAATACTCCCTAACTTGTAATTAGTATTTAGAATGTTTTCTAAATCAGTTTGGTTTAAATGTGTGCGTGTCATCATTAATTCTTTTTAAGTTCCCAATTAGATTCCATTAGCTGAAATAAAGCTTCTTTTGCATATGAATGGTCGCATAAATATACTTTTTCACATTGCTTTTTTGCTTTCTCAATACTTGGATGTGTTGCCTCTTTTGGAAGTATTTCTGTTCGAATTGCCTTTTTTATAATTTTTGGAAATTTTGCTGGATGTGCAGTTGCTAAACAAATGAGTTTTTCATTGCCAGCAACTTCTTTAAAAATATCGGCAGCCTGTAACGAAACTGCTCCATGCGGATCTAGTAAGTAACCTTCGGCGTTGTATATTTCATAAATTAGCTGCAAGGTTTCTTCGTCTGTAGCACTATTTGATAAAAAGCCTTTTCGGTAGGTTTCAAACGTTTCTTGATCAAAAACTACTTTTCCGTTTTGGGCAAACTCATCCATCCAAAACTTTATCTTTTTTACATCTTTTCCGAGACTAAAATATAAATGTCTCCAAAAATTGAATGGTATTAAAATATCAATAGCGGATGAAGGTGTTTCAAAAATTGCTTCTTTTGAAAAAACTCCTTTAGAGAAAATTCGATGCAAAGTAGCGTTTGTGTTATTGGCTACTATAAAATGTTTTACAGGAAGTCCCATTTTTCTTGCCAATGAACCTGCGCTCAAGTTTCCAAATCCGCCAGAAGGAACTGAAACATTAATTTTTTCTCCTATTGTATCGACTACTTGTAAATACCCATAAAAATAATGTACCGTTTGCATCATCACTCTTCCCCAGTTGATAGAGTTTACACTGGAAAGGTTCAATTTTTCTTTAAAAGCAGTGTCTCCATACATTTTGGCAATTACATCATCTAAATCATCTCCTCCATTTGGACAATTAAATACGCCAACTGGATAAATATTGCGATGTGGCAAACATGTCATCTGACGTTCTTGTTCTTCGGTAATCATACCTTTAGGATATAAAACCCAAGCATCTAAATTTGATTTTCCAGCAGCAAAATAAGCAGTTGCAGGTCCTGTATCGCCAGTTGTAGCAACTACAAAAGACATATATTTTCCTTTTCGTTCTAAAAAGAAATTGACTAAATTCACTAGAAAAGCTAATCCAACATCTTTAAATGAAATTGTCGGACCATGAAATAATTCCATGATATACGTTTCTTCTCTAGATTTTAGTTTGTGTAGCGGAATAATTTCATCTTTTTCAAAATCAGCATAAGCTACGCGTAAAATCTCTTTTAATTCGTTTGCGGTAATAATTGATCGATCAATATATAAGGAAAGAATCTCAAAAGCCAAGTCTGTATATGATAAACCTTTCCACTTAGATAATTGTTCAAGTGTGATGTTAGGAATTGTTTCGGGCACATATAATCCTCCATCAACTGCGAAACCATCTAAAATGGCTGTTTCAAAGTCAACAGCTTTTCCTCCGCCTTTATTACTAATATATTTCAACATGATTCTTAGGTTAATGTATTTGTATAAACAGCTTTTGCAATCATCATATCTTGTACGGCAACGCCAGTTAAATCTACGATGCTGATTTGTTGTTCATTTGCTCGTTGTAACGAAGAATTTTGAATAGCTTTTCCAAGTTCTATAACTTTATTAGAATCTAATTTTCCATCTTTTGTAGCGCGATAAATTTCTCCTCTACTTTTACTTTGCGGAATGCTATCAGCGATGATAATTTCAGCTTTAGCGAGTAAATCACTAGAAAGCTCTTGTTTGTCTGAAGTGTCAGAACCAACTGCTGTAATATGTGTGCCAGGTGAAACATCTTCAGCATAGAGCAAAGGTTTCTCTGAAGGAGTTGTCGTCACAATTAAGTTGGAATGTGAAGCAACTTCTGTAGGAGTATTTGCGATGTGGATATCGAAATCAGTTCCTAAATCCGATTTAAATTTAGCTGCATTTTCAGGAGTTCTTCCCCAAACCCAAACGGTTTTACAAGGTGTATACTTTTGAAGATATTGCAATTGCAATTTTGCTTGAATTCCTGTGCCAATAATACCAATAGCTGAAATCTGTTTTGGTGCAAAATATTTGGCAGCTAAAGCGCCAGCAGCAGCCGTGCGAATATCAGTCAAAAAACCTTCGTCAAGCAAAATAGCAACTGGCTGCCCAGTTTTCTGACTAAACAATAACATCAATCCTTGACTAGACGGAATTCCTAACTTAGGATTATCATAAAAACCTGAAGCTACTTTGATGACATAATAATCGTCATTCTTAATGTAACCATATTTAATATGTGCTTCGCCTTTTGGTTTTTCAAAAATCAATTCACCAACAGGAGGAACAACAGTATCTCCGTTACTATAGGCTGTAAAACCTTCTTCCATTGCGGCAATGACATCAATGTTTTGTAAAATGCTTTGTATTTCTTTTTTATGAATAATAGTTGCCATAACTCTGTAAAATTTCCGTTAGTAAATCGATGTTTATTTTCTTTCCAGTAAGTACTAGAACTACATTTTTGCCTGTATACTTTTTAGTAGTTAATAATGGAGCTACTGTAAGTGCACAAGCAGGTTCTATAATGGTTTGATGATATTTTACAATGAATGCCAATGCTTTTTTTGTGTCTTCTTCTTCAATAAGTTCAAAGTTAGAAACTAAGTTTTTACATATGTCAAAAGTAACCGAATCAGTTTCTATTCCACCCGCAGCAGCATCTGCGATAGTGTCTAAAGTACTTGGAGGAACAATGCTTCCTTTTTGAACAGAATCATACATCTCCGCAGCATTAACTGGTTGGCAACCTACAACATTCACAGCATCATTATCTGCATAATACGAAGCAATTCCCGAAATCAGTCCGCCGCCGCCAATAGGAGTTAAAATAGTATCAACTTCAGGAAGTTGTTCCTGTATTTCAAGTCCAATAGTTCCTTGACCTTTTATAATTTCTAAATCATTATAAGGGTGAATCAATACACCTCCAATTTCTTTAGCATGAGCAGTAGCTTTTTTTTCTGTCTCCATGCTATTTTTACCATAAAAAAACTTCTCTATAGGATAATTATCTAGCGGTTTTACTTTAGCTTCACTTGTTTGTTCTGGGAGAAATAAAATACCTTTAAAACCATGTTTTTTGGCTGCATGCCCAAAAGCGGCTGCATGATTTCCTGTAGATGCAGCAACAAATGGTTTCTTAAACTCTTTTGCGTCAATAGTACTGACCTTACTTAAAACACCGCGTATTTTAAAAGATCCGGTGCGTTGTAAGTTCTCCATTTTTAAATACACATTGGCTCCAGAAATTTTACTTAATTCAGGAGAAAAAACCAAAGGAGTTTTGTCTATGTCATTCTTAATGACTTCGTATCTCTGTTCTATCTCTTTTTTAGAAATCATGATTTTGAGTTTGGAAATTTTTGATCTATTGCTTCAGTAGAAGCTTTAATAAGTTTTACTACATTGATATAGAAGTTAGGATTTGTTACTTCGTAGTCATCTGTAGCTTTATGATAGCCAGGATGATCTTCTTCACTAAATGTAATATTAGGAATTCCTTTTTGGAAAAAAGGACCATTATCGGAAGAATACATCCAATAATCTTTTGTTTTATCATCAGGATTATCGTGTCCGTAAGAAACAGTTAACGGACTATTTTTAGCAACTGCAGCAATAGTCGTTTTAAATTGTGGATATGGAAAAGTACCTACTACATAAATTTCATTCTTTGGATTTCTGCTGATCATATCAAAATTGATATTCAGTTTAATATTTGCTAACGGAATATAAGGTTTGTTTACAAAGGCTATAGAACCGTGTAAGCCCAACTCTTCTGCATCAAAAGCAGCAAAAACAATAGAATGTTCAGGTTGGTTTTTTGAAAAGTGATTTGCCAAAAACAACAAAGCTGAAGTTCCTGAAGCATTATCGTCTGCGCCGTTATAAATAGTATCATTTACAATACCGAGATGATCATAATGCGCGCCAATTACGATATATTTATTCGGATACGTTTTCCCTTTTACGTAGCCTACAATATTGATACCTTCTCTTTCTTTTTTAGTCTTTTCATCTGTAAAAGTAAAAGGAATACTATAGCTATCAGTTAGTTGATGAAGTCCAATTGTATTAAAATAACTTGTAATTAAATCTTGAGCTTCTTTATTATTTCCTGTTCCGCGCCCTTTAAAAGCATCAGATGCAAGTGTTTTTTGAATGTCTAGAAGTTTTGAATATGGATTTGTAGTTACAATACTGTACTTTTCAATTTCCTCTGTAGTCATCCAATGAATATCATGAGCAGGCGCAGCTTCAAGTGTATACCAATAGAAATCTAACGGAATATTCATTTCGGTATAATAGTTTAAATACTTTTTATGTTCATCGTGATCTCTTGGGAAATCTAAAGCAACTTGATCACCTCCAGACCAAGAATGAACACCTAACTTTGCTGTAGGATGCACTGCTCGCTTTTTTCCCGCCAAAAACATATCGGTTCCACCAGAAGCGACCATTCCGTTTTCAGGAATATACGTGTTGATATTATGCTTTCTGATTTCTTGTGAAGCTACAAGATTAACAACATCATCTATAGAACCAGGAACCTCTTCCATAACCAAGGTTGTAATTTTTGGATTAGCTTCGAATGCTTCTTGTATGTCATCTAAAGTATTAGAATAGATAATTCCTTTCATATAAATAGTATCTTTTCCAACTTGATTTTCTTTATAATAAAATTCAGCAACTTGTTCGCCTTCCATTTTCATTAATATTCGTTGTCCAAAAGCACTACTATATAAAACTTGCGGAAAGAAGAATACAATAGCCACTAAGATGACTATTATGATTATTAAAAAAACGCCTATTTTTTTCATACAATTTATATTAAAGTATTAATAATTAGAAACAAAAAAACCTCCGTACACCAAAACCAATTTTTATTGATTTTAAGGTATACGGAGGTTTTCCGTAGAAATCTCACTTATCTTTCCAATATTCTTCCTTAAAGTTGAAAAACAAGTGTGTAACACATTGGTTACTAAATTTCAATGATACAAATATAGGAAAAAATTAAATAAGACTACAAATCGCTCAAATTCAATTCGTGCGTTTGCTTTCCTTTTGATAGTGCAATATAACTTTGTACACTTCCCAGATACGGAAGTAACGTAAGTTTTGTAATAATAAACTTTTCATATGCTTCTACATCTTCTACAATAAGCTTTAACAAGTAATCAAAATTCCCGGTTACACGATGACATTCAACAACTTCTGGAAAATCATTAATCTGTTTTACAAATTTTTCCAAATAACTACGCGTATGCCCTTGAAGTGTAATTCCGATAAAAACGGTCTGCTTTAAACCTAGTCTCTTTGCATTCAATAACGCTACATATTGGTCAATATATCCTTCTTTTTCAAGCTTTTTAATACGTTCAAAAACAGGTGTAGTAGACATTTGAAGTTCTTCTGCCATACTTTTAGTGGTACGATTACTATTCTCTTGAAGTAATTTCAAAATCTTAAAATCTATTTGATCTAATCTTAAACTCATAAAGATAAAATTTTCGTATACGCCTTTATAGAAGAACTATAAAAGAAAAAAATACATTTAAGTGGTAAAAATACAGAAAAAAACACTACAAATGAGAATCATAAGTAGTGTATTCATTTTTATAATTTCAAAAAATATTACTTTTGTTCTTATTTTTTCTGAAAATGTGTTATAAATACATACACTTAAAAAATAGCCCAAAAGAAAACACACACACTCATGCCTATCATACCGTTGAAAATGCCCAAAATGGGAGAAAGTATCTCGGAAGCCACAATCATAAGTTGGATGAAAGATGTTGGAGATACCATTGAAATTGAAGAAACCATTTTAGAAGTAGCAACGGACAAAGTTGATTCTGAAGTACCATCGCCATGTACAGGTGTTATTACTGAATTACTTTTTATGCCAAATGATGTTGTTCCAGTTGGTGAAATAATTGCACTAATTGAAGCTTCTGAAGGTGGTGAAGTAATAGCGGAAACTTCAAAAGAAGAAACAAAGTCAGAAGCACCTAAAAAAGTGAGTACTGCACCTTCAAATAATTCAGGGACAATAACTCAGAATTCAGAATTCGTACGAAATCCTGATGCATTTCTCTCTCCTTTAATTGTCAGTATTGCCAAAAAGGAAAACATGACCATCGAGGAAGTGCAAAGCATTCCCGGAACAGGAGCAGAAGGTCGTATTCGCAAAAGCGATGTGTTCAACTATTTAAAAAATAGGCAATATCCATTGGCAAGTCGCCCACAAGTGCAACCGAAAGTAGCAAAAAGTAGTTACAATCCACCACCAATAAAATATGTAGAAGGACATGATAATGTGGTAGAAATGGATCGTATGCGAAAAATGATCGCTGATCATATGGTGTATTCTAAGCACACTTCACCACACGTAACTGCATATATCGAAATAGATGTTACCAATATGGTAAATTGGCGAAATGCACATAAAATTCCGTTCCAAGAAAAATACAATCAGCGCTTAACTTTTACACCATTATTTGTAGAAGCAGTAGCAAAAGCAGTTGTTGATTTCCCAGGAATCAATGCTTCGGTTTCAGAAGATGGAAAGAAAATCATAGAACGTAAAGACATCAATATCGGAATGGCAACAGCTTTACCAAGTGGAAACTTAATTGTTCCTGTGGTAAGAAATGCTGACGAAAAAAACTTAAAAGGATTGGCTGCTGAGGTAAATCACTTAGCAAACGCTTCTCGCGAAAACAAACTCAAACCAGAGGAAATTCAAGGAAGTACATTCACAATATCCAATGTTGGAACATTTGGAAGTCTTATGGGAACACCAATCATCAATCAGCCAGAAGTTGCAATTCTAGCATTAGGAATCATCAAAAAACGCCCAGAAGTAATTACAACTGAAAAAGGAGACGAAATCGCTATTCGTAGTATGATGTATCTATCCTTATCATTTGATCACAGAGTTGTCGATGGATATCTTGGTGGATCATTCTTGCGAAAAGTTGGAGATTACCTAGAAGCATTCGATCCAAATAGAAAAATATAAAAGTGTTTAGAAGTTGAAAAGTTTATTTCAAACTTGTCACATCGAGCGCAGTTGAGATGAATCTCAATACTAACTACTAATCCCTCAATACTAAACAAACAATGGTACAAACATATACGATAGAAGTCACAAAAGCAGCAGAATCAAACGTTTCAAAACTCGATTTTGACAACATTCCATTAGGAAGAACATTCACAGATCACATGTTTATATGTTCGTATGAAGATGGCGCTTGGCAAACACCAAAAATTCAACCATTAGGAATGATTCCAACGCATCCTGCAGCAATGGCTTTGCATTACGGACAAGCTATTTTTGAAGGAATGAAAGCGACGGTAAGTGGAGAAGGAGAACCGTTACTATTTCGTCCAGAAGAAAATGCAAAACGATTAAACTTTAGTGCGCGTCGTATGGGAATGCCAGAATTTCCAGAAGATTTATTTGTAGAAGGATTAAAAAAAGTTGTTGATATGGAACGTGGTTGGATTCCACCACAAGAAGGAAGTGCTTTGTACTTGCGTCCATTTATGTATGCAACGGAACCATTTATCGGAATGCGCGCAGCAACAAGCTATCATTTTATCATTATAGCTTCACCAGCAGGTCCATTCTTCACAAAGCGCATCAAACTATACGCAGAAACAAAATATATTCGTGCAGCTGAAGGTGGAACAGGAGAAGCAAAAGCAGCAGGAAACTATGCAGCAGCTATTCGTCCAACAGAAATTGCAAAATCAAAAGGATTCGATCAAGTATTATGGTTAGATGCACACGAATTCGAATACATACAGGAAGTTGGAACCATGAATATCTTCTTCAAAATTGACGGAAAATTTATTACACCAAGTTTAGATGGAGCCATTCTAGACGGAATTACGCGTAAAAGTGTCATTGCAATCTTAGAAGATAACGGATATGAAATTGAACAGCGTCCAATTAAATTAAACGAAATCAAAGAAGCTTCAAAAAACGGAACTTTAGAAGAAGCGTTCGGAACAGGAACGGCGGTTGGTATTGCCATGATTCAAGCTATCGGACACAAAGAGGAGGAAATTCACGTATCTGACGAAAGTCCGGTTGGACAATTAGTAATGGATACCATCAACGGAGTTCGTTCAGGAAAACTAGAGGACAAACACAATTGGATGGTTGCTGTTTCAGAATAAAATATTTGGGCGTTACCTAAAGGTCGCGCTTTCGACTATATCTTTTTTCTATTCTCGATACAAATTTGTTTCATTTCGCTTTCGCTACTTAAAACAAATTCACTCGAACTGACGAAAAAAGGATGCCGCCTCAATCGCTAACGCTAAAGTTCTCATGAAAATGGGAAACTCAAAGAAACTCATAGTATTGAGTATTTAGATGTTAGTATTGAGAAGTACTCAGAAACAAAAAGTAAAAAAGAAATGAGAAATTAGCAAAGAAGGTATCTCAATACTCACTACTAAAATCTCACTACTATAAAAACAATGAATAAAGAAACACTACAAAAAGGATTTTCATTGCTATGTACAGCCAAAGCAATGGCAACATTATACGAAGACAATTTCAAGCAAGTTTCCAAATATGTACATGCAACGTCTCGCGGACACGAAGCAATTCAGTGTGCGTTAGGAATGCAATTAGTTCCACAAGACTATGCATTTCCGTATTATAGAGATGATGCAATGTTACTTTCTATCGGAATGCGTCCGTATGATTTAATGTTGCAATTACTAGCTAAAAAAGATGATCCTTTTTCTGGTGGGCGAACCTATTATTCGCATCCAAGTTTAAAAGAAGCTGATAAGCCAAAAATTCCACATCAATCATCAGCTACAGGAATGCAAACCATTCCAGCAACTGGAGTTGCGATGGGAATGAAATACAAAGAAATGCAAGGAATTGCTGATCAAGCAGCAAAAGACTCTCCATTTGATGAAACACGCGATTTAAATCCAATTACGGTTTGTTCGTTAGGTGATGCTTCGGTGACGGAAGGAGAAATTGCAGAAGCATTTCAAATGGCAGCGTTAAAGCAATTGCCAATTCTATACTTAGTACAAGATAATGGTTGGGATATTTCGGCGAATGCCGCAGAAACCAGAGCGCAAAACGCAGCAGAATATTCAGAAGGGTTTATAGGATTAGATGCTGTTTCCATTGATGGAGCAAACTTTACTGAAAGTTATGAAACACTTGAAAAGGTAATCAAAACCATTCGTGAAGAACGTCGTCCAATCTTAGTACATGCAAAAGTTCCGTTATTAAATCACCATACATCTGGTGTGCGAATGGAATGGTATCGTGATGATTTGGAAGAAGCACGCTCACGCGATCCATATCCAGTAATCAAACAACAATTACTAGACAATGGTTTTTCAGCTGAAGCTGTAGATAAAATAGAAGCAGACGCAATTGCACAAGTAAAAGCAGATTTTGAGGAAGCTTTAAAAGCAGAAGATCCAACACCTAGCGATTTATTTACACATGATTTTGCGCCAACGCCTGTAACGACAGAAGTAGGAGACAGAAGCCCTGAACGTGAAGAAAAAGTAGTGATGGTTGACTGTGCTTTGTTCGCAGTTGAAGAATTGATGCGCGAACACAAAGAATGTTTATTATACGGACAAGATGTTGGTGGACGTTTAGGAGGAGTTTTCCGTGAAGCGGCAACCTTAGCGCAAAAATTTGGAGATGATCGTGTATTTAATACGCCAATTCAAGAAGCGTTTATTGTAGGTTCTACAGTAGGAATGAGCGCAGTTGGATTAAAACCGATTGTAGAAGTTCAGTTTGCTGATTATATTTGGCCAGGACTCAATCAATTATTTACAGAAGTAAGTCGTTCGTGTTATTTATCAAACGGAAAATGGCCAGTTTCTATGATTCTTCGTGTACCAATTGGTGCCTATGGAAGTGGTGGACCTTATCATTCATCTTCAGTAGAATCTGTCTTAACAAATATTAGAGGAATAAAAATTGCGTATCCAAGTAATGGAGCCGATTTAAAAGGCTTGATGAAAGCTGCATATCATGATCCAAATCCTGTAGTAATCTTAGAGCACAAAGGATTGTATTGGTCTAAAGTGCCTGGAACAAAAGGCGCAACTTCAGTTGAACCATCAGAAGATTATATGTTACCATTTGGAAAAGCAAATGTATTGCAAGAAATCTGGAAGCAAGACGAAAAAGAAACCATGACGGTTATTACATACGGAATGGGAACACATTGGGCAATGAACGCTTCGGAAGGACAACGTGAAAACATTGAAATCATTGATTTACGAACGTTATTTCCTTTGGATGAAGAAGCAATTATTGCATCTGTAAAGAAAACAGGGAAATGTTTAGTAGTTACTGAAGAACCTGTAAACAATTCGTTTGCAAGAGCTTTGTGCGGAATGATTCAGGAAAAATGTTTCAAATATTTAGATGCACCAGTAATGATTATTGGTTCAGAAAACATGCCAGCAATTCCACTAAATAGTACCTTGGAGCAAACTATGATTCCATCTACAGAAAAAGTAAAAGCAAAGATTGAGGAGTTGATGCGATATTAAATTTAATTCTAATTTTCGTCAAACTGAACTTGATTCAGTTTCACATAATCTTTAAGAATTTATAGTGTCGAGATGCCTTTTTATGTAAATTTAATTAAAACCAGCGGAGTTTACTTCGCTGGTTTTTTTTTATGGTAGATTCCTGCCTTCGCAGGAATGACATCCAATATACCAACAGGCGAAGCCGCGTCTAAACCAGAGTAGTACAAATCACCACAAAAAAACAGACTTCCTAAGTAAAGATTACACATTTGTAAGAAAGAAAAAAGGAGATGTAGGTTTATATACGTAATCAACAGTTATAATGAACTAATATTCGTGTATAACTGAATAAAGGACGTACTTTCCCCTGCGATTTTAACTAACAACTAATCAAACTATTGATGAAAAAAATTACTCTTAAACTTTTTATGGTAATGTTCTTGTTAGGTACCTATATAGGTATCTCACAAACATTAAACCAAGCGGCAAGTTGGCCTAATGCTAACTGGACTTTATCTGGTACCTATACAGCTGGAGGATTACTCGGAGATCCTAGCATAGACGCTACATTTGGTTTTGACGATGATGCAGCCGGTAACGGTTCTGCAGATGATCTTCAAGCGACATCACCAGTAATCGATTTGACGGCTGCAAGTACTGCTGGAGAAGTATGGATTACCATTAGTGGTGATTTTGTATATAGACAACTAGGAGATGTATTAAATATAGAAATATATGATGCGGATGCAATGACTTGGTCTGCAGTACAAACGTTTGGAAATAACTCTATAAATACAGATTTTCAAACATGTGCTGGAACAGTAGCATACACAACACCTATAATTAATATTGCAGCATATACTGCAACACAATTATCTGGCTTCCAATATCGTATTACGTATGACGATAATGGTGGATGGCAATGGGGTTGGTGTGTAACTTCACCAACAATTACATCAGCTGCGCCACCAGCATGTCCAGATCCAACTGCATTAACTGCAACTAACATTGACGGCTTTTCTGCAGATTTAGGATGGACAGAAGCAGGAAGTGCTTCATTATGGAATGTTGAGTTAGTAGATATTACTGCTGCAGGAGTTGCAACAGGAGTAGCTACAACTTCAGGGGTTGCAAATCCATTTAATCAAACTGGATTAACGCCTTCTAATAATTATGAATTTTATGTACAAGCTCAATGTGCAGTAAGTACTTCTACATGGGTTGGACCTTTTGCATTTACAACGTTACCTGCCTGTCCACAACCAACGGCATTAAATGTTACAAATATTTTACAAACTACTGCAGACCTTGGATGGACTGCTGGAGGAGCAGAAACACTTTGGGATGTTGAAATCGTAGACATCACTGGTGGAGGCGCTGCAACAGGAACACCTACAGCTTCTGGAGTTGCAAATCCTTATGGTGCTTCTGGCTTGACAGATAATAATAATTATGAATTCTATGTAAGAGCCGATTGTACTGTAAATGGAACGTCTACATGGACTGGACCATTTGCATTTACAACATTATGTAATGCATTTACTGCACCATATTTGGAAGACTTCGAAAATGGAGGAGCAGTGCCAGCTTGTTGGACACTTGGAGGAGATGATGAGTGGGAATTCAATACTACAGGACCTAACCATGTTGGTAACGGTGGTGTACTTTCAGGAAGCACGCCTTCAGGTAATTTCTACGCAGTAGTAGATGATTCTGTA
This sequence comes from Kordia sp. E, assembly GCF_056033805.1. NCBI lineage: Bacteria > Pseudomonadati > Bacteroidota > Flavobacteriia > Flavobacteriales > Flavobacteriaceae > Kordia > Kordia sp. E. The sequence continues at coordinate 52,735 of NZ_JBRASR010000002.1, read as the reverse complement.
CCAGATGCAGCAAATGCTGAATTAACATCACCATTTGTAGATGTATCAGGTTTAACGACACCAGCACTTATTTTTTATGAAATTAGTAATAATGAAGGACTAGGTCGTCCTAATGCTACCTTAACAGCTAGTGTTTGGGATGGAGCTGCATGGAATGTAGTTGGAACCTATAATACAAACACTATCGCAGGTGGATGGGAACAAAAAGTAGTAGACCTTAGTGGATTAACATTCACTGGAGATGCACAAGTACGTTTCTCTATTGCAGATTCAGGAAGTTTCTATGATGATATCGCTATTGATGATGTTTCATTAGAAGAATTACCATCATGTCCAGATCCATCAACTTTAGCAGCAACAAACATCACAGATGATAGTGCTGATTTAGGATGGACTGAATCAGGTTCGGCTACCTTATGGAATGTTGAACTAGTTGATGTAACTGGCGGAGGAACTGTAACAGGAACAGCTACGGCTTCTGGAGTTGCAAATCCATATATGGCTACAGGATTAGCAGAAAATAATAACTATGAATTCTATGTACAGTCTGACTGTGTAGCAGGAGGACTTTCTGGTTGGGTTGGACCATTTGCGTTCACAACATTAGAAACATGTCCTATACCATCGACTTTATCAGCAGCGAATATCATGGAAACAACAGCTGATTTTAACTGGACAGAAAACGGAACGGCTACTTCATGGAATATCGAATTAGTAGATGTTACCGCAGGAGGAACTTTTACAGGAACACCAACTGCTTCTGGTGTTACAACAATTCCATACAATCAAACTGGTTTAGTTGCTGACAACGCATACCGATTTTTTGTACAGGCAGATTGTGGCGTAGATGGAACATCAATGTGGGCTGGACCATTTAGATTTTCATCACAATATGTAGCGGTCCCACCAGATTGTACCAACGGAATATTCTTAGATTCAGGAGGTATAAATGGAGATTATGGATTTAGTGAAAACATTACCTATACAATATGTCCAGGCATGGCTGGAGATATCGTAGAAGTTGAATTCACGGCATTCTCAACAGAGAATGATGGAACAACTGATTGTTTTGATGGATTAACGATACATGATGGTGCAGATGCAACAGCAACAACGGTTGATCCTCCAGGAGGTGGAACCATTTGGTGTTATGATAATGATGCTGCTGAAGGTACAGGTAACTTACTAGGACAAACGATTACTTCTACCGATGCTTCAGGATGTTTAACATTTGTATTTACTTCTGACGGAGATGTACAACTAGATGGATGGGAAGCTATCGTAAACTGTAATACACTATCTACAATTTCTTTTGGAAACGGACGTGCATTCACTTACTTTCCAAATCCAGTTGATAATAAGTTAACATTACTAGCAGGAAAGCAAATTGAAAATGTAACGATTTACAATATTTTAGGAGCGCAAGTACTAACGACGTCTCCCAATGCATTAACGAAAGATATTGATACTTCTAAACTAACAACAGGAACGTACTTTGTAGAAGTAACTGTTGATGGTATTACAGATACAATCAAGATTGTTAAGCAATAATTAACCTTTTTAAATAACATACCTAAAAGCCGCCAAATTGGTGGCTTTTTTATGCGATTAATTTATAGGGATGCTATGCCAGCAATTGCACTAAATAGTACTTTGGAGCAAACCATGATTCCATCTACAGAAAAAGTAAAAGCAAAAATTGAAGAGTTGATGAAGTATTAAAAAAAGAGTACCTTTAATAGATAAATACATACCATAAAGTGTTTTTAAAATTGTGATGATTATGAAAAAATTAGGCAAACTGATCTGTATTCCATTATGCGTCATTTTATTTACAAGTCAAAGTAGCGGGCAATCACTAGATAATCTAAAAGCTGTCAATCAGACTTGGGAGAAATTTTATCAAGCTTTCGAATCGCTAGATTACAAGTTATTACAGGAAATCCATGCTAAGGAATTAGTTCGTGTTTCGGGAGGAAAACGAATTGCGGATTATGATACCTGTATGGATAATTACAAAAAAAGCTTTGAAAGAGCACAAAAGGAAGGTATTTCAAATACAATATCATTACGGTTTTTTGAAAGAGTTTATAATGATTCTATGGCAAGTGAACGAGGAGTGTATAAATTGGTTCGAACTGAAAAAACAGGTGAAATAAAAGCTTATTACGGACAGTTTCATGTGGTGTTGATCAAAAAGAGTACTATGTGGAAAATTGTGATGGACTACGATTCTAATGAAGGAAATACGATTGGAGAAGAAGCGTATTTACGTGCACATGCCATTAATGCATTTGATAAATTTATGCAAAAGTAATACGTGTCGTGATTTTATTGCGAGCTTTTTCTAATATAAAAATGTCTATTCAACTATTGTCTTAATCAGCTTGTCATTCTTATAAACATACTGTGCAGTAATATTTCCTTCTTCATCGTAAATGGTGTATTCACCATGAAAAAGTCCGTGTTTATAATAATATTCTTCTTTCAATTTTCCGCTTTCGTAATATTCTTTCCAAGGTCCTTCAGCTAGGCCTTTATCACGATATTCACCTTCAACCTCTATTGCTCCCGATTCGTAATACGTAGTACTTTTTCCAAACTTGTGTCCATTTTTATAATAATCTAAAAACTTTATGTTTCCATTTGGATGATAGTATACATTTTCTCCATCTACAATCTTACCATTTTTATATTCCGTACTATAATGTAAGGCACGACCACTATGAAACTCCTTGCAAATGCCATTCTTTTTTCCATTCGCATATATATCCAAACCAAGTACTTCTCCATCTGCGTGAAAGCGATAATAGTTGCCTTCTAAAATTCCAGTTTTGTAATATTGAATGCTAGAAATTAGATCATTACTATTAAACGAAAACCAAACGCCTTCCTTTTTTCCGTCTTTTAGCATTCCAAAACTATCTTCTTCCTTTTGAATATCATGTCGCTTTTCAATAGCAATTTTAGCTAGTTTTTGCTTTTTTCCGTTGGTGTAGTATTTTATTTTGTATTTTCCGTTACGTCTAAAAGAAACAAAAATCCCTTCTTTTTTGTCATTAACAAATGTGCCAGCTTCTCGCACACGATTCTTTTTATCAAGTTTTATGTAAAACTCGCTTTGCGCGAATGATGCGTTTGTGAATACAAAGAAAATAGCGAGTGTGAAGAATACTTTTTTGATCATTTTTGAATGAAATTTTAAAAGATAAAGATATGAAAATGTGGTGTACAGAGTTCATAATAGAAGTACAAAAAAACTTGAAAATCACTTTCTAGGTTTTTACACATTGGAACTTATTGTTTTTAGAGTTGCACTATCTCACCAAACTAAAATGTCCTTTATATTGCTTGCCATTTGGATGGTTCATAATATACCAATAATCATTACTTGGTAAGTTAGAACCATTTAATTGTCCGTTCCAACCTTTTAGGGAGGTTGTTGCGCTTAATAGTTTACCAAAGCGATTAAAAATAAAAAGTTCTAAATTAAAATTAAAGTCTATTGACACTCCAATAGGTTTCCAAATATCATTTATACTGTCTCCATTGGGCGTAAAATATTGAGGAAAACCTAATACGGAAAATTCAATAGAAGTGTTACCACACTCATTTTTATCGCGAACATAAATGGTATGAAAACCTGGTTCGATGTTTGAAAAGGTGTTTTCATCTTGATAAAAACCGAATTCACTATCAATAGCAAATTCATAATCACCTTCACCAGAAACGCTAATAGTTGCTGTATTATTGGTTGTTAGCTCTGTGAATTCTAAATTGTCTATTGTTGGCTCGTTAGATGGTACTAATATTAAATCTCTAGAATTAGAGCATCCGTTGGGAGCAGTAACAATTACAGTGTAGGTTCCAATTTGGTTGGCTTCAAAAAAAGGAGTTGTAATTCCTGTGTCAGTACCATTATAGAACCATTGGTAAAAGTGGTTGTTAGGAATACCGTTTGTAATACCACCAACTAGCGTAATAGTTTCCGGAAAGCTATTTAAGCAATACAAAAACGATTCGTCTTCCAATAATTGCGGTGTGAATAAAACAGTAAGTGTTAACTCTGAAATAGCATAACATTGATTCGTATCTGTAGTTATTTTCACAAATATGGTTTGTGAATCTTGAACTGTATTGCTAAAGTTTCCGTTTATGCTATTCGTTTCAGCAAAAGCATCAATACTTGTAAGATAAAATGTTACTGTTGAATTTGTTGGAATTTGTGGTTGAATTTCGGTTATAACGTCATTCAAATTAAAAGTAGAAAAACCATCTACTATGTCATCATCGCAAACCGCTACATCTTGTAGTGTTAAGGTGTTTGTAGAAATGTCTAAAATTACTTCCGCTATAGCTTTACAGCCAGATACTTGGTTAAGCACTAAAGCATAAATCGTTTGTAATACACTTGTATTGTTAAAGTTAGTAGGATTTAAAATGGGATTAATTTCCATTTCGGCATCTGTGAAAGAGGTGTAGAAATCTATAACACCTAAATCTGAATCACTATTTGTTATCACATTTGATGCATCAAACAAGTTATAAGTTGTTAATCCGTCCTGATTGCTGTCGCATTCAAAAAGTGTTGTATTCGTTATGTTGGGTATTGGTGCATATTCTAAGGTCACTTCTCCATAAGAAATACAGCCATTATCTAAGGTCACTTCTACATTATAAGTTCCAGTTGTAGTAACATCAAGTACGTTTGAAGTTTGGGTAGTTAGCTCTATATTATCTTTAAACCATTTATAGGTTGATGTTCCAGTTTGCGCAGCATTTAAAGTAATAGTCTCTGAGCCACAAATAGGGTTATTTGTTGAAAAAAGTCTATCTATACCCAAATCTGTATTTAATTGAAAACTGCCAGCTTCAAGAAATACAGCAGAATCAAAACGAAAATTTTGTTCGTCTGCAATTACTAACTTAACATGATATGTAATATTAGGAACAGTGTTAGCTGTAGCTGTTAAAATAGTGGTTTGACCATTAAAGTTTATGGGTGCAACAGAACCATTAAACGTATCAAAATAGGTTTCGTTTTCTGCATCGCAACCATTTGGAATTTCTGGATGTACAGTTGTTACTTTTACTGGTGTTTGTGTGCCAGGCACTAATGCAATATTTGTATAATCTGAAATAGGAGCACTTGCAGGTTTTATTAAAAAACCAAACAAATCTGAAAAATTACACGTATTTGGATTGCCTTCTTGGTATTCTTCGGAAGCAAAAATGTAACGAAAACTTATTTGATTTGCCAGCGTCGTAAAATCGAATTCTATAATGGTTGCGTTAGTAGTATTTGTTTCTTGTAAAGCTATTTCTAAATCTAAATCGCCATTCCAGTTTGTAGCATCATCATCACTTAAACTATCATTTGGTCCTGGAACATTGGCAAGTCTTCCAGTACTTAGCACAATACCATTTTGAAAAGGAAATGTTGTTCCTGTGGCATCAAAAAAACCAAAACTTTGGTCGCTTCCTGCAAAATCGCCGCCAACAGTATTGGTAACTTGCACATTAGAAATACAGTTACTATCTATTAAAATGTCTTCTATAAGTTGCTGCGGTGTATACGTTTGACTATCTACAGAAATGTTTTGCGCATTTACAGAGATTATAGTAAAAAAGATAAGTAATATAAAAGTTTTCTTTATCATAACAACAACATGCAAAGATAATGAAGAACCTGACTATATGAAATCAAATTAATGTTAAAAGGAATTTCCGCATAAAAAAACCTCGAAAGCTAACTTTCGAGGTTTTTTATTTATAAGTGAATCTTGTTTATCGTGCTTCTGCCATTGGCGGATATTCTTTGAAAATTTCAGCAACAAATTCTTGAATACGTGCTTCTTTTTTCTCAATACTACTTCTTAGTAAGTTTCCTGTACCTTTTCCTTGCCAAACCAACTCTTTTTGTTTGGTATCTATCAAGTCAATATATAAAACACCTTCTATACGTGTGCTTACACTATTCGTTGGACCACCGCCCCAAAACCAAGGATTAAATCCCCAGCCCCAGCCACCACGCCAACCCCAAGCATTGTTGCTAACGTTAACGCGTTTATTTGATTTGGTCATAATGTTTACCAAAAGATCTGGGTTATTAGATTTCACAAAACCTTTTGCGAGCATCTCCTTTTCTATAGAACGAAGAATTCTTTTCTTATCTAAATCTGAAATCTCAACTTGATCAATTCCAGTTTTATAAAACGCAAATGTTTTATATGAATTAAAATCCGCTTGTTGATCGTAATCAGAAGCAACTCTGATTGAGACGCAAGAGGTAACAAGTAGTAACGCGACTACCGGAAAAAGTAATTTAATTGTTTTCATATCACTGCTTTTTTTTGGGTTAATGTATTTTCTTAATCTTAGCCTAATTTAACAATGCATCATCAACTATATTTGGAAGTGTTACTTTTAAATTTGGTTCTACTTCCATTGCGCGTTTTATCGCAAAAATTGCTTCTTCATTTCGTGCCCAACTTCGTCTTGCAATTCCATTGTTTACATCCCAAAATAACATCGAATGTAAACGTCTTGATGCTTCCTTACTACCATCAAGAACCATGCCGAATCCACCATTGATTACTTCGCCCCAACCTACGCCACCACCGTTGTGAATGGAAACCCAAGTTGCACCTCTAAAACTATCACCAATGACGTTGTGAATAGCCATATCTGCTGTAAATTTTGAACCATCATAGATATTAGAAGTTTCTCTGTATGGAGAATCTGTTCCAGAAACATCGTGATGATCACGTCCTAAAATTACAGGACCAATATCGCCGCGTTCTATTGCTTCATTGAATGCTTGAGCAATTTTCATACGCCCTTCAGAATCCGCATATAATATTCGTGCTTGCGAACCAACAACCAATTTGTTTTCTTGCGCACCTTTAATCCATTGAATGTTATCCGCCATTTGCTGTTGAATTTCCTTAGGAGAAACTTTCATAATTTCCTCAAGAACTTCACAAGCAATTTGATCTGTTTTTGCTAAATCTTCAGGTTTCCCAGAAGCACAAACCCAACGGAATGGTCCAAAACCATAATCGAAACACATAGGTCCCATAATGTCTTGTACATAACTTGGATATTTAAAATCAATACTGTTTTCCGCCATAATATCAGCGCCAGCTCGGGAAGCTTCTAATAAGAATGCATTTCCATAATCAAAAAAGTAGGTTCCTTTTTCTGTATGTTTATTTACAGCAGCAGCATGTCTGCGTAAAGTTTCTTGTATTTTTTCTTTGAACAATTCAGGATTGTTTGCCATCATCTCATTAGATTCTTCATAAGAGATTCCAGTTGGATAATAACCACCAGCCCAAGGATTGTGTAAAGATGTTTGATCACTTCCTAAATCAATATATACATTGGCTTCGTCAAACTTTTCCCAGACATCTACAATATTTCCTTGATAGGCAATGGAAACGATTTCTTTGTTTGCTTTCGCAGAATTGACTCTGGAAACTAACTTGTCCAAATCATACACAACTTCATCAACCCAACCTTGTGAATGACGTGTTTCTGTAGCTTTCGGATTTACTTCCGCACAAACTGTAATACAACCTGCAATGTTTCCTGCTTTTGGTTGTGCACCGCTCATACCGCCTAATCCAGCTGTTACAAATAACTTTCCGGCTAAACCTTCACCATTTTTAGAAATTTTTCGTCCACCATTTAATACGGTAATTGTAGTTCCATGCACAATTCCTTGTGGACCAATGTACATGTAACTTCCTGCGGTCATTTGTCCATATTGCGTTACGCCAAGTGCATTAAACTTTTCCCAATCATCAGGTTGCGAATAATTAGGAATCATCATTCCATTAGTAACAACAACTCTTGGTGCATCTTTGTGAGAAGGAAATAAACCAAGTGGATGACCTGAATACATCACTAATGTTTGCTCTTCGTTCATTTCGGCCAAATATTTCATGACTAATAGATATTGCGCCCAGTTTTGGAAAACGCCACCATTTCCACCATAGGTAATTAATTCATGTGGATGTTGTGCAACGGCATAATCTAAGTTGTTTTGAATCATCAACATAATTGCTTTTGCCTGATTCGTTTTTCCTGGATATTCGTCTATTGGACGTGCATACATTTTATAATCTGGACGAAAACGATACATATAGATTCTTCCATAGGTTTCCAACTCGCTTTTGAATTCTGGCAATAAAACTTCGTGATGTTTCTTATCGAAATAACGCAATGCATTTCGTAATGCTAATTTTTTCTCTTCTGGAGATAATATTTCTTTTCGCTTTGGTGCGTGATTAATATCTAGATCGTACTGTTTTGCGTTTGGTAACGTATCTGGTATTCCTTGTAAAATATGTTCTTGTACTGTCATTTTAAATTTTGATTGTATCGTTATTTATTCTGCTAAAAAATAGATTTCTTTAGCATTTACTAGGGATAGCGAATATCTACACGATGAAAATATGCAGTAGCTCTTTTATATTTCATAAAGATAAGATCCATGAATATTTATTTTCTTTTTTTGTTAAATCCATATGGACAATGTCGGCAACCATTTTCGCAACAGTAGCCTCTTTTAAGGTGATATTGTTCTGTAAACACCTTATAACCTTCTGGCGAAAGGTAAAAATCGCCTTCTTCAATAGGAATTAATTTCTTCATTTCTACAAAGGTACTTAAATTGGCTTAAATTTTGAATGGCTATTGTTATGGTTTTTGTATCAAAATATCTAGTTCCGAGAGGTTTTCGAGGAATTACTTTATATCCTTTTATTTTTTTGCGTCATGCGAAAGATAAAAAGAACACTATTTTGATTCATCATGAACGTATTCATTTGCGACAACAACAGGAATTATTAATTCTTCCTTTTTACATTTTATATGTGTTAGAATGGTTGATACGATTATGCATCTATCGCAATAGTTATAAGGCATATCATATGTTGAGTTTTGAACAAGAAGCCTATCTCAATGAAAAAGATGTAAACTATTTGAAGAAGCGCAAATGGTTTCAATTTTTGAAATATCTGTAAAGAATTACTTCAAATTATAAAACTTATATAAAAAGAATCGTTGACTCATTGAAAAGATGCGTCTACTCATTCTCCCTTTTCTGGCATTCTATTAATCAAGAGTTTTGTGACGAACTAATAAATTAGGGACTCATGAAAAAATATATACATTTCTTCTTTTACATTATATGTCTGTCTGTATTTGGGCAGAATATACCTAAAGTTACATTGTCAGATGAAGGACAGTTAAAACTAACAGATTTAAAAGTAAGCGTAGATATTGTCGGAAACCTTGCGGTAACAACCTACGATATGAAGTTTTACAATGGGTTGGATAGAACTTTAGAAGGAGAACTTGTGTTTCCGTTAGGAGAAGGACAGGTCGTTTCAGGATTTGCAATGGACGTAAACGGAAAGTTGCGTGATGCTGTTATTGTAGAAAAAGAATTAGCAAGAGTTGCGTATGAAACTACAATACGCCAAAAAATTGATCCAGGGTTGTTAGAAAAAACAGAAGGAAACAATTACAAAGCACGTGTATATCCAATTTTACCAAAAAAACATAAGCATATTGTTATAAAATTTGAGCAACAATTAAGCACATTAAACAATATGCAAACTTACGAGTTGCCATTAGGAATTGCAGAAAAACTAGACACGTTTTCAGTAGAAATTTCGATTTTTAATGCACAACAACCTATTGTTAGTAAAGTGAATTATAAAGATTTCTTTTTCACTAAAAAGGAGGAAGCGTATGTTGCTACAATTTCAAAGAAAGCACATGCGCCTATGAAGCCAATTGTAGTGCAAATTCCTAATAAGGAAAACCAAGAAAGTCTTTCTACACATAATGGCTATTTTCAATATTATAAAGTATTAGCGCCAACTTCACGATTAAAATCAAAGCCAAGAAAAGTAACCATACTTTGGGATGCTTCGTATTCGATGCGGTACAGAAATTTAGAAAATGAGTTGAAATTATTAACGGATTATTTTGGCTATGTACGCAATACAAAAGTAACATTCATTGTATTTAATAATACCATTCAACAACAAGAAGAAATTCGAATTAGAAAAGGAGACATTTCAACGTTAATTGATGGGATAAAAAATGTTCAATATGATGGTGGAACAAAACTAGACATCTTTAAAAATTTAAACATAAAAACAGATGAAATATTATTGTTTTCAGATGGTTTGGCGAATTTGGGAGATTTTATGTCGAATACAAAAGCACCTGTGTATACAATCAATTCGTTGGTGTCTTCCAATCATGAAAACTTAATTGACATCGCTACAAAATCTGGCGGAAGCTATATTAATCTAACACGTTTGGATGTTTCAAAAGCTACAAAAATGTTAAAAGAAGAAACGTATCAGTTTTTAGGAGTTAATCATGATGAAAATGTTCGTGAAGTATATCCAAAACAACGTACAAATGTGTATCAAGATTTTGCTATTACAGGAAAATTTACAGCATCAACTACCATAGAATTATTGTTTGGATACGGAGGAAAAGTCACAAAAAAGATACCTATAAATATTCAGAATTCTAATGGAACAAAAGTTGTAAAGCGTTTGTGGGCAAAGCAAAAACTGAAAGACTTAAATAGTGCTAAAGCAGCAAACAAACTACAAATTATTTCTTTAGCAAAACAATATGATTTAATCACAGATTATACATCAATGTTGATTTTAGATCGAATCGAAGACTATGTACGTTACCGAATAGAGCCACCACAAGAATTAATGCCGCAATACAAACAGCGTTTGGCTTTGGTGAAAGATGATGAAGAAAACAAAAAAGCTCGAATCATGGCGCAAAGAAGAAAATTGCAAAACGGGTATAATGATCTTTTAAAATGGTACGGAACTGACCGTAATATGGAAGAAGTAAAAAAGTCTGTGCCAAAAGTAACGCTGTCAGAAACACAACAAAACACAACTACAACGACACGTGTTGAAAATAATGAAGTAAATACCTCTTCAAATTCATTACGAAGTATTTCAGGAACAATTACAGATGAAACAGGTTTGCCATTGCCAGGCGCTATAGTTACAGTCAGAGGAACTTCTGTTGGTGTTACAAGTGATTTTGATGGTAATTACAGCATTAGCATGCGTACGGGGGAAGTCATCACGTATAGTTATGTAGGGTATTTGCCAATAGAACATACAATTACGGCAAATGATAGCAATCTAAATATGGAGTTGAAACTTGGTGCTAAACTAGAAGAAGTTATCGTTGTTGCATATGGAAGTGAAAAACGAACGAATGTAACATCAGCAGTTTCCGTGGTAAGATCAGAATCTATGGAGAAAGTACCCAATGCTTCTAGAGATCAAATATTACAAGGACAAGCAGCTGGTCTACGAATCTCAAATGGTTCAGGGAAACCGACAGGAAGCGATAGAGTAGTCCTTAGAGGAAGAACTACGATCTATGGAAATATTGAACCATTATTTGTGATTGATGGAAAAATTGTGTCTCAAAACGCACGTGTAAATCTTACTGCGAATGATATTCAAGAATTATCTATATTGAAAAATGCGGAAGCGACAGCATTGTATGGAAGCAGAGGCGTAAATGGTGTAATTATAGTTACTACTAAAAACGGTTTTACAGAAAATAAAGAAGAAATTGAAGCATTTGAAGAAAGGATAGCTGACAAAATAACGATGAAATCTTGGGATGCAAATCAACCGTATATAAAAGAATTAGAAAAGGAAACTACGATTGCATTGGCGTATGAAAAGTATTTAGAAATTAGAGAATCGTATGCTAATATGCCAACTTTTTATTTAGATGTGGCTGATTTTTTCCACGATAAAAAAGCATTTGATATTGCAACAACCGTGATTACAAATTTAATGGAAGTTGAATTGAATAACTATGAATTGTTAAAAGCAATGGCATACAAGTTAGAATATTTTAAACGTTATAATATGGCAGTATTAGCATATGAAAAAGTGTTAGAATTACGGCCAGAAGAACCGCAATCATATCGTGATTTAGCATTAGCGTATGAGCATGTAGGCGAGTTTCAAAAAAGTTATGATTTACTGTATAAGTTATATGATGGACAATTACTTGAAAAAGATCAAGGACAAAGATTTAGAGGAATTGAAAAAATCGCTTTTATAGAATTAACTCGATTGGTTTCCATGTATGGGAATAAACTCAGTATAAGTACAGAAATGAAAAATCACTTTGTAGCAATGCCCGCGAATGTGCGAATTGTTATTGATTGGAATCATAATGATACAGATATTGATTTGTGGGTATTTGATCCGAATGGAGAAAAAGCATACTATGGTCATAAAAAAACGAAGATTGGCGGACACATGTCTAATGATGTAACACAAGGATACGGACCAGAAGAATTTATGCTGAAAAATGCCATCGAGGGAGAATACAAAGTGTATGTGAATCATTATGCAAACAGCGTTCAAAAAATATCAGGGCCAACTATCTTAAAAGTAACACTATACACAAATTACGGAACTGAAAACGAGAAAAAAGAAGTTTCTATCGTTCGATTAGCTGACACCGCAGGAGAATTAGAGATTGGAAGTTTATTCTTTGAAAAATAATAACATACTTCAAGTTTTATGGTCTGTTTGTTAGTAAAAGTTTTACTAACAAACAGATCAACTTATTCTTCTTTTTGTATTTGATGAATGAGTTTTAGTAAGTGCGGAATGATAAGTTCTGTATTTTTCCAAGCAATTTCATGTCCTTTCTCAGGAATAGAAATAATTTCTATATTTTGAAAATTTTCTTCGCTAAAATGAATGTTTTCATATGGTACAATATCATCAATATCTCCATGAAAATGTAATATAGGAATGCGAAGGCTTTTCCAGTCATTCTTTATTAATGCGAGTTCTTTTGAATGAACAACTTTTTCATCACCAGCTACGCGATAACCAGTAGGAACAAGCCATCGTGTTAATTTCCATTGTGTAAAACGAGATGCCCAAATATCTTTTTCAATAGCAGGATCTATTGCAGGAGAAATCATGACGACTGCTTTTACATTCGAATTTAAAAAACCGATTCTTGCTGCTAATGGACCGCCATAAGAAGAACCAACTACAATTACATTCGTTAATTTTTTATTGTTGATGAGCGCACTCATGAGTTGTGCTTGTGTATCAATAGAAGTCATTTCATTACCAAAGTTTGAATAACCATACCCTGGTCTATCTATGGCGTGCATATTTGTAACTTCCCTAAGATTCTTATCTAACAAATATCCTTCCCAAGCAGATAAAGAACTAGGTGAACCGTGAAAGAAAACCAAGTTGACACTTTTCTCATTAGCTATAACTGAATGTACGCGAATATTTAAATCAAGACTATCTACTTTAAAATAGGAAATCTCACTGTCAATCTCTAAATCATTAAATTTTTGCTGAATCTCCTGATCTGATTTACGCCATTGTAACGTCGTACAAGAAAAACTGCCAAGACAAATAAGAAATAAACTTGCCAGTAAAAAGTAATTCTTTATCATGCTGTCTATAATTTTTTATGTGTGAATTTAATAAATAAACCCTAAAAATCAATCCTTATTTCTTCAATTAATATTTCAATGTAAGAACTGAAAAGGATTCCAAATTTTGCGGTATTTTTGTGAACTGAATGGAATTTCAAACAGAAAACATACCAATTCAAGAAGTACAACTAGATTTTGCTACAGATGTGCGCTTATTCGTCAAACGTGAAGACTTGATTCATTCGTTTGTATCTGGAAATAAATTCAGGAAGCTCACCTATAATCTGGCGGAAGCCAAAAAAGAAAAAGAACACACATTACTCACATTTGGCGGCGCATTTTCTAATCATATTGCGGCGGTGGCTGCGGCAGGAAAAATTTACGGTTTCAAAACTATAGGAATCATTAGAGGAGAAGAACTTGTAACTAAAATAGACACTAATGCTACATTACAATTTGCTGTTGAAAATGGGATGCAATTAAAATTTATCACACGAGAAAAGTATCGTGAAAAAACTTCAAAAGAATTCTTAGCACAATTAACACATGAGTTTGGTCGTTTCTATACCATACCAGAAGGTGGTACAAATGAGTTGGCTGTAAAAGGTTGTGCAGAAATCATCACAGAAAAAGAAAAAATTTTTGATACTATTTGTTGTGCTGTTGGAACTGGCGGAACGATTGCAGGAATATGTAATGGAGCATTTTCACATCAGAAAATACTTGGGTTTCCAGCATTAAAAGGTAATTTTTTACAGAAAGAGATTATACAATTTACAAACAAAGACAATTGGAAGCTTGTCAACGAATATCATTTTGGTGGATATGGGAAGGTTTCGGAAGAGTTAATTACGTTTATCAATACATTTAAACAACAAACAGCAATTCCATTAGATCCAATTTACACAGGAAAAATGCTTTTTGGAATCATAGATTTAATCAAAAAAGGATATTTTGCCAAACAAAACCGTATTTTAGCAATTCACTCTGGTGGTTTGCAAGGAATTGAAGGCATGAATCAGAAACTACAAAGAAAAGGACAACAAACGATCACATAGGCGCATGAAGAAACATATAATCTACACACTTTTAGGTTTATTGGTATTATCTAGTTGCGGAACGCAAAATCGCGTTTCTAAAACGAAAAAGCGAACGAAGAAAACAACTAGAGTTGTCAAAACTACTACAGAACCTAAAAAGGAACCTGTGAAAGTAGTTACTTCAACGCCAAAAGAAGAAGTGAAAACGACAACAACTTCTACAAAAAATATAGCAGAATTATACATAGAAACGTATAGAGATGTTGCCAAAAAAGAAATGGAGCGACATGGAATTCCGGCAAGTATTACACTAGCACAAGGAATTTTAGAATCGGGTTCAGGAAAAGGCAAATTGACAATGAAATCAAACAATCATTTTGGAATCAAATGTCATACAGGTTGGAAAGGGCAACGTGTATATCATGATGACGATAAAGACCAAGAATGTTTCCGAAAGTATGCAAATCCGGCATATTCATTTACAGATCATTCCTTATTTTTAACAGGAAGATCGCGTTATGCTCCTTTATTCAAATTACCTAAAGACGATTACAAAGGTTGGGCAAAGGGTTTGAAAAAAGCAGGATATGCTACAGATCGTAAATATCCTAAAAAGTTAATTGCGCTAATTGAGCGTTACGAATTGTACAAGTATGATGCAGAAGTGTTGGGTAAAAAACCTGAAGATGCTAAAAAAGTAACTACACATAATGATCGGTATACGGTTTCAAAAGGAGATACATTATACAGCATTGCTAGAAAACATAAAATAAAGGTCGCAACATTAAAATCGTTAAATGGACTTGAGTCTAATGAAATTTTCGTTGGACAGGTACTATTTGTAAAACCACTTCCAAAAGATTTTTAAGATGTTTAAAAATTTGATGAATTTTCTCTTCAATAAAGAAGATCCTCAAGTTAGATGGCAGCGAAAAACGGAAAAAACTGTAGAATCGTTGAAACATTTAGGAGTTCATTTTCCTATTATACATTTTGATAATGATCTTCTTCATGAATTTAGAATATTTTTTAGAGAAGAAGATTTAATTGCTGAGTCTATTTCTGGACATTGGGGATGGGATTTATCAGGAACTAAAGATGTAAATGATACTAATGAAATAATTGTTGATAGTAATGGATGTGAGTATACCGTAGATCATAAAGTATATCATGATGCGCTTGATCATACTTTTTCTTATGTAGGGAAAAAATTAAAAACTATAGATTTGAGTGAGTTAAAACTTAAAATCATAAATAGTCGAAAAGAATTTCTAGAAATTTTTGATTCAGAGAAATTAGATACTTTAGGAGAATTTGCAGATACAATAAATAATAAAAACACATTTGAAGAACTAATAAGTTGTTTAGATGTTGACATTAAAAATAAATAATATAATGGAATATAAACGTAGCAGCGCGCTGTTTGAAGAAGCACAAAAAGTGATTCCTGGTGGTGTAAATTCACCTGTTCGTGCGTTCAAAGCTGTAGGCGGAACACCAATTTTTGCGAAAGAAGCAAAAGGCGCTTACATTATTGATGAAGACGATAAACAATATATAGAATATATCAATTCGTGGGGACCAATGATTTTAGGTCACGCCTTTAAACCTGTAATTGATGCGGTTGTAGAAAAAGCTAAAAAAGGAACTTCGTTTGGAATGCCAACAGCTATCGAAACTGAAATTGCAGAATTGGCGGTTTCTATGGTGCCAAATATTGATATGATTCGTTTTGTAAATAGTGGAACGGAAGCATGTATGAGTGCGGTTCGTTTAGCACGAGGATTTACTGGAAAAGATAAAATGATCAAATTTGCAGGTTGTTATCATGGACATAGTGATGCTTTTTTAATTCAAGCTGGAAGTGGAGCCGTTACATTTGGAAGTCCAAACAGTCCTGGAGTTACGCAAGGAACAGCAAAAGATACTTTGTTGGCTCGTTTCAATGATTTGGAAAATGTAAAAGAAATCATTTCTCAGAATAAAGGAGAGATTGCATGTATTATTATAGAACCTGTAGCTGGAAATATGGGTTGTATTCCACCAGTAGAAGGATTCTTAGAAGGATTACGAACTTTATGTGATGAACACAATATATTATTAGTATTTGATGAGGTGATGACAGGATTCAGATTGGCAAAAGGTGGTGTTCAAGAACTACTTGGAGTTGATGCAGATATTGTTTGTTTTGGAAAAGTAATTGGTGGCGGATTGCCCGTTGGAGCCTTTGCTGCTCGAAAAGAAATTATGGAACATTTAGCACCACTTGGACCAGTGTACCAAGCGGGAACATTGAGCGGAAATCCGTTGGCAATGGCTGCAGGATTAGCAATGTTGCAAGAATTAAATCAAGGTGATGTTTTTCAGAGTTTACACGATAAAACAGTATATCTACACAAAGGAATTGAAAAGGTATTAACTACCGCTGGTGTAACACATCAAATTAATCGTATTGGTTCTATGATTTCAGTACATTTCTGTGATGAGCCAGTTATTGATTTCGCTTCTTCTGCAAAAGGGAATAATGATTCATTCAAGAAATTTTTCCATGGATTACTAGATAGAGGAATTTATATTGCACCATCAGCATTTGAAACATGGTTTCTATCGGATGCTTTATCATATGATGATTTAGACAAAACAATTACAGCTATAGAAGAAGTAGCAAAAACACTATAATTTTAAAATATTGATAAATAAAAAACTCGGCAATTTGCCGAGTTTTTTTTATGATATAAGTAGCTGTTACTGCCCTCTTTTCTTTTTTTCTTGTCTCGCTCTATCTTTCATGAATGATCTGCTGAATTTTCTGAGTTGATCAGTTTCTAAAACGTCACTAATCTTTTTTCTTGCTGCGGTAAGTGCTTCATTTTCTGTAGTACCATTTACTATTTCTGTTTCTAAAGCTAAAAAGATTTTATATACTTTTTTTACTTGTGCAGAACTAAGCTCTAATGATTTTTGCAATTTGATTGTTTCATTTTTTGCTTTTAGTTCAAGACTTTCTTGTGCGGTTGTTGTTTGAATTCCTAAAAACAATACACAAACAAAAGTGAATAGTGTAATATATTTTTTCATAACTATTATTGGTTGTTGTTAGCTGAATAATAACTCAATAATACTAAAATTGTAGAGAAATAACAAAAAAGAGAAGCTTTTTAACTTCTCTTTCGTTGTACTTAACTATTTTCTATTGTTGCGCTTTCCTTTTCTTCCTTGCTTTCTTTTGCCTTTACGCGCTAACATTTTCTCCCATCTTTCGTATTGATCTTTAGATAGAATTTGTTTCACTTTTTGTTTGTAAGCAATTTTAGCATCCAAACGTTGGTTCATCATTGCATACTTTTCTTCGGAAGTAAGTTTTTCTTTTTTCTCCGTTTTAGCTTTACGAGCGTCCATTTTTTGCTTTCTAACTTTTGCAGTTGCTGTATGTAAAGCTAAAATTTGTTGTTGTTGATTTTCAGATAAATCTAAGGCTAAAGTCAATTTCTTTGTTTGCAATTCAGCCATTTGCTCAGGAGAAAGATCTTTCATAAATTTCTTTGCTTTTCCTTTTTTCATTTCTTTTCGCTCATGACGATCTGTTTGATCAGTTCCTTCTTGTGCAGCTACATTTAATGTAAATATAATTGCGAGTGCATATACAATGTGTTTCATGTTTTTTATTGTTTTAAATTGTTTGCTTCTATGACTTGAAAGATTTCAGAAGGTTTAATTAAAAGTTGAATTTAGGATTTGTTTAACAAGAAACTAACGGTTTTTAACGTGTGGTACTTAATTGAAATTCATTTCTTTGAAAAACACCAAAAAGATATACATGAAAAACATTATACACGTTTTTTATTATGCTAAAGAATTGCTTACACTTTCCGTATTTCTTACGGTGTGTTATGTAGTGTGTAAATTGTGTTCCATATCAATAGAACCATTGATTATTAGTGTAAAACTGATCTTACCACTAGTGTTTTTTATTACTAAAAAAATGAACAATCAGAGTACATTATACTTTTTATATAATTTAGGAATACGCAATCGTACGATTCTATTTCTCCTGTTTCTATTTTGTATGATTGATTTTTTAATAGTGCAATTTTTTATTTAATAATATATGTTAGAAGTTGATAATGTAGAGAAATATTATGATGCTGTTCAGATATTGTATGGTGTGTATTTGAAAGCAGAAGAAGGGCAAGTTACAGGCATTCTAGGAAGTAATGGTTGCGGAAAAAGTACTTTATTGAAAATTATATTTGGCACATTAAAACCAAAATATAAACTGATTAAGATTGACGGGAATGTTTTGTTAAAAAAAATGTACACAACAGGAATTGCCAAATATTTACCGCAGCATAATTTTATTCCTGATTTTTTATCTATTCGAAAAGCATTGCAATTATATAAAGTTACAGAGGAAGATTTTATGTCATTTTTTGTTGAAGATAATTTCGATTTATCTCAAAAATTCAGAAACCTTTCAGGTGGACAACGCCGAATTGTAGAAGTGTTTTTAACTTTAAAATCACCTACTAGAATTATTCTGTTAGATGAACCTTTTTCACATATTTCACCAGTACAAGTAGAGGTCATTAAAGAATTGATCGCAAAAGAAAAGCAACATAAAATTATTGTGATTACGGATCATTTATTCAGAGAAATCACTGAAGTTTCGGATGCTATCTATTTAATCAAAAATGGAAGTTCTAAACGTGTTCAAAAACTCACCGAATTGGAAGATTACAAATATATTTCACAAGGAAGTTTGTAAGTTTAGATACGCTTTAAAGTCTTTGTGTACGGTCTTTTTTCAGCGGCATTATTCAACAAAAACATCGCAACTAATATATAAATCAATCCAATTACAAAAATGCCAACAAACCCAAAATTGGCAAATCCACTTATAAAACTTCCATAGCTAACACCGTAATATTCTTGTAAAGAAGTTATATCTGCTCTTTCGCCAATATCTGCAATCTTGAATAAGTAATAGATTAAACGGGCAAAAATCAAGATAGCAACGAGCAAGTGAATTTTAATATGACTTATAGCACTTGGTCTTGTAACTGTATATTTTAAAACGGAAATCTCTTTTTTTAAAGTATTGAATACAGCATTACTATCAGCAACTTCATCAATAAACAGTGTCTTTTTTGCATTTTTCTGATGAATTTCGATTCTATTTCCACTGAAAATAACGTGTTCAATAGTTGCAAAATGAATTTCATTCAAACCTTTAGGAAGTCGATCGGCTTCAATACTTTTTAGTTGTTGTTCTAAATCGTCTTCTTTTTGCGTACTAATGTAGACCGTTTTATCTTTTATAAAGATTAATGAATTATCAGTTGATTTTGGAAATGTCCAGAGGTTTTGCATTTGGTATTATTTTTTGTAGATACGAATATCGCCAGAAATATTATTAAAACCATTAAATCCGGTAATTTCTAATTTCCCTTCTTCTAACATTCCATTTTTAATATTTAAGAGATAAATTCCATTAAAAGATTTGGTAAACCCTTCGGCATCTCCTTTAAGATCCGAAAATATATTAATATAAGCCAGTGAATCTTTTCTGATTTTTTTTAACGTGTATGTTGTAGTTACTTCATTAAACATGATATCATCAATAGGTTTGGTTCGTTTCCATGAATAGCCTGGTTGAATTGAGTCATTTGGTAATTCAATGAAGAAGTTATTAATGTCAAATAGCAATTCCATTTTTTGATTACTATTTAGGTATGCAAGATTTTCTATGACTTTGCCTTGCTTATTTATTTTGAAAACTACAGGGCGATCTATGAAATTTCGTTGGTAATACTCATTCGTTTCCTTGTCTAATGCCGAATTACTTTTCCAATTCATTTTTTTGATTTCAGCATTCATCTCTAATGTATTTTGTGCGATGTCAACTACTTTGAAATCTATTTCTTGTGTAATTGTTAATTTCTTAGATTCCATACTAAAAACATACGCATATGTTTTCTCCTTTGGAATTTTATACGATAGTTTTATTTCTTGATTGTTTTGCGAACAGCTTAAAAAGCTCAACGTTATAAATGCTATCAGGAGTTTTTTCATGAATTGTATTTGTTAGTTTATAGTTGATATGTTTATGTTAATATGAGAGTTTGTAGCTTTATTCAAAGCTAGCGTAAGCAAGATGCTCGCGCTAGCGTGGTCAGACTTTTTATAATTTCAGCATTACCACACGATACAATCGTGCGGTAGCGAGGGGTAGCTTTCGTATTGTTCTTTAAATTTTCTTCTAAGTTCTTCTTTTGTAGGATCGAAGTCTGGATGAAATAATAAGGTTTTTATTCTTTCGTCAATTTTGAAAGTTATAATTTTTAACTGGTTAACTTCAATTTGAAAATCTAACTTTGATTCTACTTTGTTTTTAATAGAGTTTAAAAATGATATAGTTAGATTAAAAACAGCAAACTTTTCATAAGGAGAAAGCATATCATCTCTATATACTTGACCATGCTCAATTATAAAATTTATTTTTTTGTCAGTTAGCATAGTTTTATTACTTGTGACTAAACTCTTCTGTATCTGGATACCAATAACGATCCAAACTTGGAGCTAATGCATTATTCTCATAAAAATCTAAATACTTTTCTAAAGGATAAGCTGTTCCAAACAGGACCACTTTACCCGATTCTTTATCGACCAAAAAAGGAGGTGTGCCTATTAAATGATCTTCTACATCTTGTGTTTCAAAATATTTTTTTCCATCAAAAGCATAAATGTTTCCATACGCTTTTTTTTCGATATACTCTGGAAAAAGCATATACTCAGTATCATACTCTCTACTAAGAAAATCAATATATTTTTCTGCTATTTCTAGCATGTCTTTGTCTGTTAGCATTATATGAATATTTATTCATGACTATATCGATCTTCATCAGGATACCAAAAAGTATCTAACGCTGTTTGTAAATTTCCATTTTTGTAATCTTCATATTGTTCTTCAGGATGATAATGAGTCCCAAAATGTAAAACTCTACGATGTTCTTTTTCTACTAAAAATGGTGTGGCATTTATTCTATATTTACGGTCTAATGTTTCATAAAAAAGCTTAGCAATAAAATAGTAAACATTGCCAAGCGGTTTTTTAATAGTTTCATTAATCATTAATTCATAACTTGTTTCTTGTCCTAATTCTTGCGCTTTTTCTTCTTCTATTTTTTTTAAATATTTCTTTGCTATTTCTAACATCTCTTTGTCTGTTAACATAATTTATATTTTATTATTCGATTTTTAAATACTGATATCCTTCGTTGTAAATTGGACGTCTTCCTTTGTTAATTAAAAGGTTCATGAATTCAGAACCTTGTTCGGTACTAAATTTAGCAAACTCTCCTGTTTGAGGATCATATAAATGTATGGTTTTATTCCTTTTTATACCATACATATAGTGACCAAACATATCATAATCAAAATTTCCATATCTTCCTATTACTTTTCGTTTATCGAAAACACCATAAAATATAAAACTCTGACCATCCTTTATCAATACTGGGTTCTCATTTAGTCTTTCAAGAGCTTTAAGCTTATTCCCCACATCAGTAAATCTTCCAGCTTTAAATTTTGCAGCAACTATTTCTGTAGATTGGTAACTTGATTTTGCTGCCCGATCTATTTTTCCTGTTTTTAGAAAATCATCTAAAACTTTAACGGTATTTCCACAATTTTTATAACTAATTTGAACGACTTTACCATTCACTGCTATATGGTTAAAATGAACTATAGCTTCCTCTAAATAATCAATAGCATTTTTCCCTGTTAATTTCCCTGTTTTCCATAAATCATCTAGTTTTTCAAAACTTTCTTCAAATGCTTTTACTTTTACAGGGTTACTTGTTACTACTACAGAACGACCTTTAGCATGTCCGCCAACTTTCTTACTCTCCTCAATCAGCTCATCAATTTGCTTGCCAAGTTTAGGATTATTTTTAAGCTGCCCTTTTACTGTTTTCCCATATTTTAATATCCCTTTTGCTAAATAGTGCGAGATCATACCTGCGCTTACGCAAAAACTAATAATAGGCCAGTGTGTTACAAACCATTTGCCTGCTTCAGTTCTACTCAATGCTCGCTTTACTGCAGGGCTTAAAATGGCTAAATTTATTGTACTAACTGTTATATCAATAATAGCAAATATACGGGCAATTCCTCTAACGCCTGCGGCTAAAGCACCTCCACTAAATATAATACTAATAACATCAATAACCGCAAAAGTAGCTGTAAGTACATCTCCCCACTCGCCTTTGTCACCTAAATATTTAGCATACATGGCAATAGTAGGAATTTTTACATGCGCTTGTAGCATTT
The DNA here is from genome assembly GCF_056033805.1 of Kordia sp. E. Classification (NCBI taxonomy): domain Bacteria; kingdom Pseudomonadati; phylum Bacteroidota; class Flavobacteriia; order Flavobacteriales; family Flavobacteriaceae; genus Kordia; species Kordia sp. E. Next base: position 29,851 of record NZ_JBRASR010000002.1, on the reverse strand, counting down.
CATCATAATAACTAAGATATACAATATCAAAAGGATGAAATTTATTGGATGCATTATTTTGGTTGTTAATTTCTTCATCTGGCAACACAATATAAATACCAAGTCCGCCAGAAGGAAGTGCTACATATTGAACTGGGCGATCCCGTTCATTTACTAACTCAACTTTGCCCTTGTCATCACTGTATAAAATATTGGTTTCTATATGTTTATCTTCACTTAGTTCAAAAACTCTTGCTTTATCTTCAGAAAAACTTTTCCCTTTTATGGCTAATACAATTGCTGTAAGGAATGTGCAAAATTGTTCTACAGAGTTATCATCATGAAACCCATTAAAAAGCTCTATAATTTTTTGTGGATTTTTATTAAAATGATTATATACAGTAAGCGGGTTTAGAATACGTAATGCTTTGAGAATAGATTTCGTAGTATCTATTATAGCAGAACCTTTATCCCAACTACTAAGTTCAAGAACAATTTTAAAAGTATCTTCAAAATCTAGATGTTGACCTACAAAATATGGTATGTTCTCATAAATCCATTGTAGGTTACCATATTTATAATCAATTAACCGTTGGTCGTAAGGATAATTATTGGACACTTTCATTATTGCTTTTTTAAAGGTGTCTATAATTTCATTTTGAAATTCTTCCAACCTTTTAGGAGCTATTCTAATTTTACTGTGCTTTAAAAACGCATCAAAGTCATCATATTTTGAGGAGCTTACAGTAAATGCAATTTCGCCCTTATTGTCTTTTTCTTTTACACGTTTTTTGCCATCGTAATAATAATGTAGTTTATAGGCAACTTTACGATTTTTGTAATCAAAATCGAATTCAATTTTACCTGTCAAATCATATGAGTTATCTATGTGAATATTAACTATGCCTATTTCTGTATTTAACCTAGCATTAAGATTTAAAACACGCTCACCAGATACTGTATTTTCTTTTAAAGGGTTTTCACGTTTTACCGTTACAGTTTCTGTATAGCTGGTTGGGTTGCCTGCCATACGGTCGAATTTTGCATCTATTCCATGCGAAATAGTTTTCTTAACTGTTTTGGTAGTAGTACCTATGTAATCCTTCCAATTAAATACGACATCTTTTTGATTAGATATTAGTTCTGAAAGCTTCACAAAATCGATGTTTTTATTTATGTATTCTGGACTATAAAACTTGCTCCTTCTCCCAAAAGGCGTACTCATTGCTATTTCGTTAGAAATCTCACGAGCTGTTTTATAGGTTCTTATATTAGCTAATGGATCTTTGGGTCTTAAGTTTTGCAGCGCTTCTAGGCTATCAAACCTAATGTTTTGTGGTTCTTCTTCATTTTCTTGGTTAAGAAAATTAAATATATCACTCATAATTTTCTATTTTTTTTATATTAATGTATTATTGGGATATAATTCTACATACTCTTGATAGCGCATCATTTTTTGTAGTATCAATTCCGTAGTAATCGTTAGATCTATGTGATAATTTTTGGCTGTTGTCCAAATGTGTGTGTTGATAATTGGGAAGTTGCATACCATGATGATGTCCCAATCTTTTCCGTCTAATTTTTTCCAACCTTGTATAGGCGTTTTGGCCCTGCTTCCATACAAATAAATTTGATGCACAGGCGTAATGCGTTCTACGTGTTGTTTTAGCTCATGGAGAATGTATGGCAACACTTTATCGTGCTGCCATATCATTTCTAATTGTATTGTACTCATTATTGGAATCTAGCCAATGGAAGTAATACGTCAATTTCCCCATCTATAAGTGATGTTGCATATCTATCTTGAATTCTATCAATGTACTTAGTAGGCGAACTTACAATAACACCTTCTGAGCTGATATTCATTTTCAATACATCATGTGCAGGATCATTTATAGAACCTGAACCTTCTGTAACAGGTTTTTCAAATGTGAATGTGGAAATACGATCATAATCGATACGAAATTGTAAGCCCGAAGGATTTCCAACCGAATCAAATACATGCTGAGCTTCTACACCAGAAATTAACGAAATTTTCTTTGCTAGTTCTTGATGTACAACACCTGCACTGTCTTCAGGACTCCAAGCAGCATCACGCTGAATTACAATTTCTTGATCCATACATTTAAATATGATCGGGAATGTTTCTGCATCATCTAAATCAAATACAGTTTGCATGTGTGTGCCAAAATTTCTTAAAAATGAAACTTGAATTTCCTTTTTAGTAGTACTAGTATCGCCAATTTGTAAATCGTTAAATACAGTAATGTCATTTGAAATATTACTACTACATTCTGTTTGATCTGATTCAATGAAATCATCAATATCATCACATTCACAAGGCAATGCTTTTTCTACTTTTAAACCAAGACTGTCTGCTTGCAAAATAGTCAATGAAGTTGGGACACGTGTTTTCCAAGCTTTTCCTTCTTTCATACCTAATGGCTTATCAAGCTCATCAATAATTGAACGATATAAAGGATTGTCTAATACTGGCAATTCTCCACCATTCCAAATACTTCCTGTACTCATGTAATGTAATACTGCTTTTTCAAATCCTGGGCGAACTGTTAATACAACTCTTGCCAAACCTGCTTGCATGAAGCTTTTGAATAATGGATCGTTAATTTCGGAGTTGTATAATTCATTCCATTCGTTACGATTTCCCCAATAAAAAGGGTAGAAGCTATACGACATAATTTCCCATTCAAATGCTTGTTCTATAAACTTAGCAAAAGACGCATACGCATCTAATGATTGTGTAACTGTTACATTATGTGTGTTTAATGCATCACCTGTGTACATCTTTTTACCAAATGTATTTGTAGCTGTTGGTGCTTGATCCATTAAATATGATAAACAGTTTTTGCGTAATACCGTTTGTTCAATTTGACGATAGAATAACGGATTCGATTCCTTTAACTCCGCTACTTTTGTCTCTTCTTGATTTTTTTGTGCTAAGTATTCAGCAAGTTTGTCTTCATACGCTGTAATAATAGCATTGAATGTTTCTAATTGCCATTTTTCTAATGTTTCGTCTAATCTTTTTAATTCAATACTTACGTTAGAATTTCCTGAAAGATGTGTTAACGATGAAAAAGAAACAGGAATACTCGTTACAAACTTTGAAAGTGATCTTGTTGAATTTTGAGGCATTTTTATGCCACCAACAATGATATGTGTTTGTCCATCTCCAGAATCTTCACTATCTACCCATGCAGCTTTAGCTTGATAAGCGTAGTAACCTTCCGGAATTTCTAATTCAATGTCTTCTCCAAAACTTTCGTGTGCATCAGTTAACGCTTCTGTTGATTTGTATGAAAATGCTTTTCCAATAAACATTGTTTCTACAGGTGGCTGATTCACTTCTGCATTATATATAGCTGCCAATATTTTATAGTTTCCTATTTTAATCTCAGAAGCATTACTAATTGTTACACCTTCTATAGTCACTTTTCTTGGGTCTAATGGTTCTGACAGAATCATTGTTTCGCTTGAAGTATCTTCAGCCATTGATGTTGAAGCCAAACGATGTAATTTTGACGGTTGCGGAATGGCAAATTCATACATTAATCGTCTTCCATAATTGAAAATTTGATTTTTGTATATTTTATCAATCCATCGGTACACACCAACAACATGTTTGTCACCTTTTCGATTGTCAAAACCATGTGAATTGTTTTCTTCAAACTCTTCAATAATTTTACTAATTCGTTCTTCTTTTACACGTTGCACAACGCGATCCATTGCTCTCGATGTAATTTCTTGTGCTTCTGTCATCGCTTGATTAATGCTGTCTTCACTTGATGTATGTGTGGCGAAATTAGCACCAACATTTAAATTGAAGCTAAATCCAGTACCTGAATTTCTTCCAACATTTGAATTTACAAAAGCTGAAGAATCTTGTGATTCTGAAATGACTTGTGAGATTTCATTTTGCATTTCAAAACGATCTGTCGAAGTTGTATCTGTCAAGCGTTCTTTTTCAGTTTCAGAACTGGTAGACGTTGTATTTTCAGAACTACGTAATCTACGTGTAGACTTTTCCTTGTATTCACGCGCCATTACATTTTCAATGTGAGATACTTCTCCTTCTGAGTAACAATGTACACTTTGCTCAACCTTTCTATAATCTGCAATTCCCAATTGACGCATTCCGTAACCAGAAGGAATAAAATTTTGATCACTTGAAACTGGTATACTATCATCAATAGCAATGCTACCTAAATTACAAGTGTTTGGTTTTAAAATTTGATCGTGTGTAAACACAGTTCCATCTAATAATGTCACAATTGCTTTTAGGCGAAGATTTGCATGTTGCGCTGTCGGAATTGTCAATACATCACTCAATAAACCTACTTTTACTGAACCTAGTGCATCTGCAATAATATTAAAAGAAGTACTGCTATGTAATAAGTTGTCAGAAATGTCAAAAACTTCTGCACTTACAGATTGTATAGGCGACAATGCTTGTTCTGAAGGATTTGTAATGTGTACAAAAAATCCCCAATAGGCTAAATTTGTTTCTTTGTTAAAACGTCTTCTAGAACAAAAAGCAGTAGTAGTTTTTGTCGCGTCATTCCCATCATTGTTTACTGGTAAAATTGTACCATTAACACTTACCGATTTTTTGTAAAAATCTGTATTTTCATATAAAGCAGCGGTAACATTTCCTGTTTCTTTTGTTAATAATGCTGTTGCTTGCGCGAATGTTTTAATCTTATTGATAGGTTTCAGAAAAGATAATGTTTCGTACGCAAGTGATGAAAATAGTGTGTTAGCTTTTGTTGCATCAATTTCTTCTCTAAAAGAAAAAGAAAATATTGGTAAATCTGGATATTTTACATGCTCAGGTTGATCGCACGGATTTACATTTGAAGCATCATAAGGACTACCTTCTCTAATAGTACACCAAGCGGCTTTTGCAGTTTTTAAATCTTCTTGATATTGATCTAAGAGAGCTTTTACGTCTTTATCATGATTTGCTTTTGCAACTTCATATGCAGCATTGTAATCAGCTTCATATGCAGTGTGTAGTGTAACAACTTCATCAGTTACTTTTTCTAAATTTTGTAATTCTTGATTAGCAATACTTGCTAGTAATGTTTTTGGTAAAGAAACTGCTTTGTACGTTGTTGTATCTTTTAAAGCTTTGTCATCGGTTGCAGTGTCGTCAGAAAAGTCGAATAACTCTTTTGGTAAAATTACTTTTGCATACACAATCGTTTTTACTAAACTTTCTTTTTCTTGGATGTCTAATTCTTCTCCTTTCGGAAAATTAGCAATCACATGATTTGCTTTTAATAAGTGAATTGCAGCTTCTTTGATATAGAAATCTTCTTCTGTTATAAACTGATAAAATAAATTATCCCATAAAGCTCCATCATCATATAAGCTGCTAATTCCAAATGTTTTGGCTTCAATTTCGCCAACGGTTGCAGTCGCTCTGTTTTTAGCTAACCATTCAGAGAATTCAAATAATTTTGAATCTAAATTTTGAACTCCTTCTTTTGTGAGAACACTGAAAGTTGTTGCAGCAGTTTGCAATACTTGCCATTTGGATACACCAGGTTCTCTGTCGGTCATAGCATCATAAAAAACAGATCCTTTAGCAGCTTCAGAAGGGAAAATGAATCGTAATTCTTTGTTTTTTTCTTCGCTCAAATCTGGATTTCTTAGACTTGTGAAGCGAAATAGTGTTTGTGAAATTTGATCTTTCATAAATTAATAAATAATAATTGTTATACTTTAAATTTTGGCATACGAGATGCCTGTTCAATGTTTTTTGAACTATTAATTAAGATGTGATTTGGTTGGATAGGGGTGAATATTCTTATCGAATGTAGAGAATAATCAAACACTGTATACTACATTTTGTATAAGCGTTAAACATTTTGTGTAAGCGTTGAATTTTATCTAAAAATTATCATAATTTTCAGTAAAACAATGTCTTAAAGTGGAATGTGAGTGAAGAGGATTTATAATTATTTACACAAAAAAACACCATCAAACTTGAAGAGCTTGATGATGTTTTGTTTTAAAATTGATACAATTTAGAGCTCTATTTCTTTATATATTTATTTGGATTGTAACTAATATCATTTGCCAACGCATCAATAAATTGTTTCCCTTTTTTATGATAGTTCAATAACTGTTTGTTGGTTAATACGTGTTCAATTTCATACAACCCAATTGTTCCGCAAATGACCGTTAAAATATACGATCCAATTTCGTTGACGTATAGTGTGTATTTCCATTGTTTTTTTAAGAGTTCTTTCATCATCAAAAATTACTTTGCAACGGCATCTTTCATAGAAACACCATTGACCATAATATCCGTTAATACATGTGTGCCATTTTTAATATGAACAATAGCGTAAATGTCATCTTCTTTTCCATTACGATTTAATTCTCTAGCTAATACTTCTGCATCGTATGCTTTGGATTCTTCCATATAATACCTGTCAAAAGGCAACTCAAAACGGATAAGGCCATCATGGTAATTATTAATTTCTACTTTTATATAATCAAATTCACTACTAGAAAAAGGTTCTTTAACAAGCGTTTCTATAACTGCAAAGCCGTTTTCATCTTTTGAGAAATATACATATCCAGTATCGTAACTATCCCAACTTACATCTTTGGTTTCAAAAGAATTGATTTGATAGTTAAGCGTGATATATTTTCCTCTAAACGGATCATTTGGATCTACAGGAGCCGTTTTAAATTTGTACACATTGTCAGATCCAATAGTACATTCGTATTTGTATACAATTTGAGCGGAAGCGGCAATTTGTGCAATTACCATTAAACTAAAAAGTATGTATATATATGTTTTTTTCATCTTTACTGAGTTTTAGATTTCTGTTTTTTTAGCATAATATAATTCGCGGCGAAAAAACCTACACCAGCCAATACAAATAGTAATCCTCTTAATTTGAAAGGAATTGTATCATCAAAAAAGCGACACGCAATTAATACGGCTATAATTAGCATTCCATAATTGAGAATACCAAAACTGAATGAATCTGTGCCAATTTTAATCGCCATAATTCCTAATACGAATAATAATATGTTCACTATAATCGTTGGTAAAAGATCATCAAAAAGCCCAAGCATAAAAATCATAATAAAAAGTAGAAATACATATTGAAATAAGTTCACTTCTCGTAGCTTTTCTAATTTGCTACTGAAATAAAGGACAACACATGTAATTGCAAATAAAATCATTGCAGAATAGAATTCTAACGAGTCAAAATGTACATCATTAAATTCATGCTCCCATGTGTGACGAAAACTTAATATTAGTAATACGATTACAGTTCCAAGAGAACCTAAAAATCGATATCCGTTTTGAAGTAGTGATTTGTTTTTAAAGTATGGAAGTTGTCCAATATTGTATAAACCTCCAAATAATGTAACGTACATCAAGAAACCAATTCCTTCACTGCTATCAATACAAACGGGCAAGGAAACAATTAAACTCAATGGAAAAAGCCAGTGTAAAACGCTTACAGCGGGCGATTTCAAATTGTTTTTAATCATTTTGATATACATTGGTAATGGTAATAAGAGTAATAAGAAATACGTATGTGGAATTGTGGTGTTACGACCATAACCAGCTTCAAAAGCATAATACGTACTAAAGATGAGGTGTAATACAATTGCAGATGTTGATTTGGTCAAATAAAGCAATGGAATGCATAACGCAATCCAAACTAGAAGAAACGATTCTAGATCGCCAGAAATATTATAAATTTGACTTACCATCGCAATACATGCGCCAACTCCAAAGAATAGAAATACGGTTGAAGTTTCTTTCCAAGTTTTACTTTTGTTTTTATAAATACTGAAACCTAACCCTGCTTGACCAATTAACATCGGTAGAAAAGCTAAAAAAACTTTTGTTAACCGTGAAAAGTTATCCCAATTATGTGCCATAATTAAAATAATTCCCAATCCGATTAATGTTGCGCCTAAAATCCCGAAAATCGTAAACAATCTGCTTGTGCCAGATTCTTGTGATGTTTCGTAATAGGTTTGTATGTTTTGAGCAATCTCGTCCGTAATAATGCCGTTTTCGACCAATTCGGGCAATGCTCTTGTGATTTTTGAACTCATAATTTTAATTCTTTAATCATTAATAATATGATTCTTAAAAGTTTATTTCTTCAATAAAAACTCCATCTTCATCGTACGCTATTCTTTTTTCGACGACTTCCTCTCCTTTTATATACGTAGCAATAAAAGCAATATTTCCATTTTCATGATACGCAACGGATGTTCCAGTGAATTTCTTCTTTTTGTATAGTAAATAACAGGTTGTTTTATCTTGCGGATGCAAAAACAACCAACTGACTATATCAGGGTTTGTTTCACATTCTTCAATAAGCACATCATGCTTTAAATTTCCGTTTCCATCGCCATCTTCACCATATTTTGAACATGAAATAAAACTAAGGATTAATAAGGTTATAAGTATTTTTTTCATTTGATTAAATGTACTGATAAAAATTTATCTTTTTTTATGTTTTAGATATCCGCCAAATGCTTGTAACGTAGCCGGAATTATAGAAGCACTCAGTAGTATAATGTGTTTGATAATGATAGGTGTTCCGTATCTTCGTGTATACTCAGAAAAATAAAAAAGCTCTTCAATTCTGCAGATATACAATCTATAAAAAAACCAGTTTCCGCCGCTTCCAGTTTTCCAATTCAAATCTGTTGGAGAACTGATAAAGGCAACTAACCAAATGCAAATACCAACAATAGCGATAATCCAATAACTGCTAAGTTGAAACTTTTTAGTTTTCTTTGTGACCCAATAACCGCTTAGGATATAAAGGCTTAAAATTGTTATAAATTGAAAACCAATAAGTAACGTTTTTACAATCTCACTTTCTACATCTTCATATAAATGGATATATAAAATAACGGAAATATAAGATATGAGTATGTGTGCTGAAAACAACTGAATGTGTTTTATCATTATCGTCTAATTGGTTGTTGTTTTCATAAAAGTAAAACCTCGCAACAACATATGCAATTGTGCTACGAGGTTTCTGGTAATCAACCAACATTTATCCTTCTTGTTGTTTTAATGCATGTAAATCTCTTGTATTTTTTTGTACGGCTACCGAAGCAAATAAACTTAGTGCAAACGACATTCCGTAAAATCCTTTTTCGCTCAATTCTAATTCGGCATTCCACAATCCGACAACTAATAATAGGATAGAAGCTACGGTTGTAAACCAACTTATTCCATAATAAATATCTGTTACAGGAACACCTTCCATTCTATCTCTTACAGATTTCTGTACCGAAACCACCGAGAACAATCCGAATAATAGAATAGTAAAGTAGTATCCTTTTTCGTTCAATTCCATGCCTGCATTCCATAATCCTACGCAGTAGGCAACCATTCCAATAAATAATGCTGCCCAAGCTGCCGAAATAAAAGCTGGCGTTGGTTTAAATGGATTTTTTTCTTCTTTTTTAATGTTTATAGATTTCTTTTTTTCTTCTTCTGAATTTAAAAATTTTTGATTTTCCATACTACTATAATTTAAATGTTACTTGATTTAATTTTTGTTTTTGATTACAGGACAAATATGCGATGGTATTTTTGGCTGCAAAATTCAATTTTTCAATAAAAAGGACTATATTTATATAAATTTTAATTATTTAAATAATTGATTATTAATTTATTAAATAATATAAAACAGACGATATAATGATTGCAATTGATGTTATGATTTCTCAGTTTTCTAAAGAAGAACAGCAGGAGTTTATAAAATATCTTACCTATAAGAACAAGCGTCACGACACGAAAAACGTACAATTGTTTAAGTTGCTGCTCGCAAATTGTCCCGCAAAGGAAATTCCTAAAAAGTTATATGGAACCGATAATAAAAGTGCGTATCATGCATTGCGAAAGCGTTTGTGGAGTTCGTTACTCGATTTTATGGCAACACAAAGTCTTACGCATGAAGTTTCCGATGAACTCGATATAACCAAGCGTGTACTCGTTGCTCGAAACTTATTACTTCAAAAACAATTCAAAACAGCTTTTAAAGTATTAAATAAAGCAGAAAAGAAAGCGCGTGATATTCTTCACTTCTCGTTACTAAACGAAGTGTATCATACGCAAATACAATATGCGCATACAACTTCTTTTGCGCCACCATTAGAAACGTTAATTGAAAAATTTACCGCAAACCAACAAGACTTTTTACAAGAAGAAAAGTTAAACATGGCATACGCAGTCATAAAAGAAAATGTGCAAAAAGTGGTATACAAAGGAGAAATTATCTCGTTTCAAGCCTTGATTCAAGATACGTATACACGTTTTGGAATTTCACAAGAAATAGGCTTGACGTATAAATCGTTGTATCAATTAGCACAAATGGTGAGTTCGGCAGCCTCAGTAACGAAAGATTTTTCTACGATTACGCCTTTTTTGCTGGAAAACTATAAAGACATTTCCAACCGATTGAAACAAACCGACAAACATTTATTTTATCATATAAAAGTATTATACATTATTGCGAATATATTTTTCAGAAAGAAAGCATTTGCGGAAAGTTTAGAATATTTACACTTGATGCATGAGGAAATGGAACGACAAAAGCGAAAATTTTATAAAGGTTCATTCTTATCGTATCAATGTTTGGTGGCACTAAATCATAACTATTCAGGAAATGCTACTGAAGCCATTTCTATTTTAGAAACAATTATTCAGATAAAGAAGTTCGATTTAGAAGTAATGTTAGATGTGCATTTGAGTTTAATTGTATTTTATTTTCAGCAAGGAGAATTTAAAAAAGCACAACAAGTATTTTCTAAATTTTATCATACGGATAAATGGTATGAGGAAAAAGCTGGCGTAGATTGGGTCATTAAGAAAAACTTAATTGAGTTGTTATTGCACATTGAATTAGGAAATATTTCCTATGTAGATTCACGTTTTACGAGTTTTCAACGAAAGTATTATCCGTTTCTTAAAAAATCGGGAGAACAGCGTGTAATTACATTTTTGAAATTCGTTAAGCAATATTATCAAACACCTGAAAACGTAACTTCCGATACATTTTTAGCAGCTGTAGAAGCTTCCTTTAGGTGGAAATCTCCAGAACAAGAAGATATATTTGTCATGAGTTTTTATGCTTGGCTAAAAGCCAAAATGAGCAAAGCTGATTTGTATGAAACTACAGTGAATTTGGTGAAGGCATTTAAAACAAATAAAAAAGCGAACTATAGACGTTTCCTAATTAAATAAATAAGATGATCAATGATATAAGTAAGGCAAATAATAGTGATACAAATTATAAGTGTTGAAAAACTCATGAATATAGATTTTTTAAAATTCTCTAAAAGAGAAGATAGGGTATTATCGAGGCAATATTTATGTATGAAACAATTTACTCTTAAAATGTCCTACTAGTTATATTGATTTTAACATAGCTTTATCATTTTTAAAAATATCAAAAGCGACTGGTGTCTTTAAGAATGTTACGTCAAATGAAACTGTTATGTATTATCCGATTTTTAAATAATAATTCAGATATTTTCGTAAATAGTTATAGTTCGGATCTTTTTCTCCTCTTTCTTTAGAGATGAATTGAAAGAAATAACGTTTGTTTTTGTACTCTACAAGCGTAGCTACACCATATATTATATTGCCTTTTGTTGAAATAGAAAATTCTGTTTCATTTATAAGTAAACCATCAACACTATACTCTTTTGGATATTGATACAAGAAATAACCATTATAGTTGTTTTCAGCGATCTTTTCACGTAAAATACTCCATTGCTCACTCATAGATTGTTCCGCAACTTTATCTTGAACATCATAGAAAAAGTGATATTTAGAATACGATGTTAAAATAGGAATAGTTGGAAACGGTTCCGAATCATATACATGAAAACCCTTAAACAAGCGTACTTGTACATTTGGAATAATATCTATTATAGAATCTTTTTTAAGTTGTGTAATTTCCTGTAGTCGTTTTTCTTGACCAATAATAAAAGCTGCCGCATTAATTTTTGTTCGCTTTTTTGGTGGTGGAGTCGTTACAACTCGTTCTTGAGATACTGGATCGTATCTGTCAGGAATATCATTTGTAATAGTATCTGAAGATGAATCTCCTATGTTTAATAAAAATCTAAAAAGAAAAAGAACAGCAACAGCAGTAAGTGGCCATATGATTTTTGGATACGAACTTTTCTTCTTTTTGTGCGTAGTACGTTGTTTATACGCTTTATCTTGTTGCGAATACACTTCAAAATCTAACGAAGGCTTTTGCGTTTGAGTAGTACTTTCTTGTATTGGAGTTACTGAAGTTATAGGAGTTTGCGTTTTAGGCAGGTTTCTATTTTCAGGTTTTGGTGTTCTTTTTTCTGGCGTACTCTTTTTTCTCTCATCCTTATTACTAGTTCGAGTTCGTTCGTTTTTTTCAGTACTACCAGTACTAAACTTTAATTTTCGCTGATCGTCTTTCTTATCGCGCGAACGTTTTTTATCATATCTGGAATCTCGAGAACGCTTCACTTATAGTTGTTTTATTTATGTTAAAGATATAAAAAAATGAACTCTAGTGAGCGCAGATATATCGTAAATAAAAAAAATGCCCAAGAAAATAATTTCTTAGGCATGTTAAATTTTATTAGATCAATTTAAATGACTGATTAACACCAAAATGATGGGCAATCACGATCTAATGTATCATCTGATGGTCCGATAGGACATTTAATGATAAGAGACATTTTACCTCTTCCACCTACAACCGTAAATTTTTCGCTTAGACTTGAAATTGATTTCTTGTTTAATTTTAAACTGTTTAATTTCTGTTTTTTCATAATGTTTAAGTTTGTTTTAATAATGAAATAAAAGTACCAAACATGCATTTTGAAACAAAAGAGTTGATATCGCAATACAAGGAACGTATATGACAAAAGGAGGAATTGATTCTATAGATTATTTTCACAAACTAGGTTTATTTCTAGTAGATTCTTTATTTTAACTGAATCGAAAAAAATAGATTTGAAATTCACTCATATTGGATAGATCATGACATACTTTTTAATTTTTGGAGTAAAATCTTCTAAACTTAAAGAAAAAAGACTTACTTCAAATACGACCTGCCCTAATTGCCAACGAAAAAGCTCTTTTGTCGTAAAAGGAGAAGCAAACTATTTTCATTTATTTTGGATTCCTGTAATTCCTTTGCTAAAGGAACTATATGTAAAATGTATAGATTGTCATAATACAGTCGCGGAGGAAAATTTCCCAGAAGAGATTAGAAAAGCTGTACAACAGGAGAAAATCAGAAGACCAATATGGCATTTAATTGCGCCAATATTTATTTTGTATAAACTAGTTTCTGCTATACTCTTTTTCGGATCTGCTTATGTAGAAGAAGTGATGCAAGAAGTAAAATACGAAGATGAAAAAGCGGCAGAAGCGGTAAAAGTTGGACAAAGGAAAGAAGTATTTGCAAACGATAAACAAAGTATACAGCTTACACCTAGTTTTGCTACAGATTCTATCTCGTATACCATAAAACAAGAGTTTCAGTTTTCCGAATATGACCTAAACGAAGATCAAGTTGCACTTTTATCTAAAATTGAAGATCACAAGTTATTATTGCTAATTGACGTAAAGGAAGCAAGAAAACTAAAAGAAGTAGAAGGTTGTGTGCTGGTAAGTCAAATTAAAAACTTTTTAATACAGAAATATCCAAAAAAGTACTATAATTACTTCATTGCACTCTATGAAAATGATAATTTGAAGTTGTTGCATACGCCTGCTGAAGCATATAAAACTGAATACGAGTCGCCAACTCCGCTATATGGTTTTTATGCAACTGATTGGTATTATGAAAAAAATAAAGATGTATTTAAAAAAAAGCAAGAAAAACTACAACTATTTGCTGACTACGGTAAAAAAGATGAAAAAATCGCAGCAGTTGATCTTGTTAAAGAAGAAAAAGCATGGGAAAAGATGCGTGCTAAATTTAGATTTTCATATAGCTCAAGACCAGCAAATGAAGAGAAAAGTGGATTGTATGAATGTAAATTTACGTTGGAAACGGGCAATATACTTCCAGATGAATTGAGAAGAATGTTTAAACGACATGATGGAAATGGTCCGTTTCTTAGTTGGAACTTTTTCTATTCAAAGACAAAAAAATCATATGCAAGGTATGAGTACGCAACCCTTGCTGCACTTAGGAAAAAAGATGAAATTGACGAACGATTATTGCCTGTATATGCAAGTCCGTATTGGATTCCTTTTTATGATGATGATACATTTTCCTATGCTGTAGATATGCTTCCAGGAAAAAAAGGACATGTAGGTCAAATCATTTTAGTAAAACCTAAAAAGAAGCCGAGATATATTGCAAAAAACATGACAGAGTTCTTAAAGCTATTTCACGATGAAAAAGTACCAACGGATTTCGGAGACTGGATTCGTTAAAAAAAAGGCTGTCTAAAAAGTTGAATTTTCGTCAAACCGAACTTGATTCGGTTTCTCATAATCATCGTAAATCATTATGATGAGATTCTGAATTAAATTCAGAATGACGCTTTCAATTACTTTTTAGACAGCCTTTTTATATTTGATAATTCGTAGTTGAATTTATCGAAGCTAGACAATTTCTACAAAAAGTCCATCATCGTTTTTCTCAACTTTTGCTAAATTGTTTTTTGTCAATTCTTTCACAGATTTATCCCACTTCTTGTTAGATAATCCTGCTTGCGCTTTTAAATCAGCTAACGGTAATTTTTCAGCTTTCTTTAAAATTTCCAATACAACTTTAGCTTCATCTGTTAATGCAACTTGTTTGCGCTCTGGTTTCATTTGTGGGAAGAACAATACTTCTTGGATAGAAGGATTATTTGTTAAAAACATAATCAAACGATCCATACCGATTCCCATTCCAGAAGTTGGAGGCATTCCGTATTCTAACGCACGTAAAAAATCGTGATCTATAAATTCGGTTGCTTCATCGTCACCTTTTTGAGCCAATTTTAATTGGTGTTCAAAACGTTCACGCTGATCAATTGGGTCATTTAACTCAGAATATGCGTTTGCAATTTCTTTTCCACAAACCATTAATTCAAAACGTTCCGTTAACTCTGGGTTTTCACGGTGTTCTTTACATAGTGGACTCATCTCTTTAGGATAATCTGTAATAAATGTAGGTTCAATATAATTTCCTTCACATTTTTCACCGAAAATCTCATCAATCAATTTTCCTTTCCCCATTGTTTCATCAACTGCAATTCCCATACCTTTGGCAGCTTCGCGCAATTCTTCTTCAGATTTTCCAGTAATATCAAACCCTGTAAAATCAATGATAGATTGTGTCATCGTCACACGTTTGTATGGTGCTTTAAAGTCAATTGTATGTTCACCAAATGTTGCTGTTGTTGTTCCGTTTACGGCAGTAGCACAGTGTTCTAACAATGATTCTGCAAAATCCATCATCCAATTGTAATCTTTGTATGAAACATAGATTTCCATGGCAGTAAATTCAGGATTGTGTGTACGATCCATTCCTTCATTTCTGAAGTTTTTAGAAAACTCGTATACACCATCAAATCCACCAACAATCAATCTTTTCAAATACAATTCATTGGCAATTCGCATGTATAATGGAATATTTAATGAGTTGTGATGTGTTTCAAACGGACGTGCCGCAGCTCCACCAGGAATTGGTTGTAAAATTGGCGTTTCAACTTCAAAATAACCAGCTTCATTAAAGAAGTTACGCATAGCGTTAAATAACTTTGTACGCTTTACAAATACTTCTTTTACTTCCGGGTTTACTACTAAATCAGCATAACGCTGTCTGTAACGTTGTTCAGGATCATCAAATTTATCGTAGACAACACCATCTTTTTCTTTTGGAAGTGGTAATGGTTTTAAAGCTTTACTTAATAAAGTAAAATTCTTTACCATTACTGTTTTTTCACCAACTTTCGTTGTGAATAAAACACCTTCAATTCCGATGAAATCACCAATATCTAGTAATTTCTTATATACATCATTGTAATGAGATTTGTCTTCTCCAGGGCAAATTTCATCTCTGTTAAAATACACTTGAATTCTTCCGTCGGCGTCTTGTAATTCTGCAAATGAAGCCGAACCTTGAATACGACGCGACATCAATCTACCAGCAATTACAACCTGTTTATCTTCCGCAAAAGTTTCCTTTATCTGTTTCGAAGTATGATTTACAGGATAAAGATTTGCAGGATACGGGTTAATGCCAAGTTCGCGCAACTTTGAAAGTTTTTCTCTACGAACGATTTCTTGTTCTGATAATTGCATAGTATTTTGTGTAAATTTTAAGTTCGCAAAGATAAATACATTTCATTAGTATACCAATGTATTGATTTGGAAATATTTGAAGTCTTAGCGTTTGCAGAGCATATTATCTGTAACATTTCGGTAGTTTATGAGTCATATAAGTATCATCAATCATCAAATTAAAAAACATTATGAGTATATGGAGAGTATTATTGGCAATTATATTTCCACCATTATCTGTATTAGATAAAGGTTGCGGATCAATAGTAATTGTCTTTCTTTTGTGGATATGCGGTTGGGTTCCTGGAACCATTGCTGCGTTAGTAATCCTAAATAATCCAAAAAATTAAATAGAGATTTACAAAACAAAATAAGAAGTAGCAATTGTATGTTCAATGCTATTAAAAGAGGAATTACAGCTGTAATTCCTCTTTTGTTTTTTTAACAATCTACACACCAAGATTCACATCTTGAATTGCAACATTGTGTTATACAAATCATAGGAAGATTTGTATGAAGTGTTAATACAACTGTTGGGCTTGGACATGCTAGTAAACTAACAGCATTTTGTGCCTGATTTGCTTGTGCATCTTGTAATCCTCCTGCAATATGAGCAACATTACTTTTCTTTAATGATAAAGATTTTAGTGATTTTTTCTTCATGATATTCTGTTTTTGTTTCAAGGCAAAGAACTTTAAAAGTTCAGTTTTATAAAACAGCAAATCCACTATTTCTATCATAGGGAAAACACGGATGTTTGTACAGGAATAAATAGTTTTGTTAAAAAGAATCTCCTTTTTTGATAATGTCGTATTTTTGTAGTTGAAAATAGACAGGCTTTGAACAAAACGATACAGGTACAGGATTTAGGAACGAAAGATTATAAGGAAACTTGGGATTTTCAAGAAGAATTATTCAAAGGAATTTTAGATACAAAAATTAAAAACAGACGTGAAGATGCAGGTTTAGAAACGTCAAATCACTTTTTATTTGTAGAACATCCACATGTATATACATTAGGGAAAAGCGGTGATATGTCTAATTTATTGTTAGATGAAACGCAACTTGCAGCAAAAGGTGCTACTTTTTATAAAATAAATCGTGGAGGTGATATTACCTATCACGGACCTGGGCAAATTGTAGGTTATCCAATTTTAGATTTAGAAAACTTCTTTACAGATATTCATAAATACCTGCGTTTGTTAGAAGAAATGATTATTCTAACCTTGGCAGAATATGGCTTAAAAGCTGGTAGAAGCGATGGTGAAACAGGCGTTTGGTTAGATGTAGGAACTCCGTTTGCGCGTAAAATTTGTGCTATGGGCGTTCGTGCAAGTCGTTGGGTAACGATGCATGGATATGCGTTAAACGTAAATGCTGACTTAGGTTATTTTGATAACATCATTCCATGTGGAATTCGTGGAAAAGCGGTGACTTCTTTACAAGTAGAACTTGGAAAAACACATGTTGATGAAAATGAAGTCAAAGAAAAATTATTACATCACTTTCAAACACTTTTTGAAGCGGAATTACTAAAAAAATGAGAGCCCAAAAACTTCTTTTGACATTCTTTACAGGGTTATTGACCATGATAAGTTTGATTCTTGGATCAGTAACTTATCTCTTAGGATTACAATCAGGAGACTCTAGTTCTTCTAGTACAGCAATATTTTTCCTAGGTTGTACAGGAGCTTTTAGTGTATATTTTCACATTAAGACAAAAGAACTCTATCCTTTTCATGAATTTAATAAGCCTTTAGAAGAACTTTCTAAGAAATATTGGGCATTACATATTTCTTTTGGCTTAGTATTGTTTATTCTTGGCGCCAGAGCTATTTCAATTGGGCTTGGAACAAATATGGATTCTTCTTTTTCGTTTGGGTCTATTTTTCCTCTAGTTCTTGGTTTGTGGACTTTGATAGATGTGTATCTTTTAAATAAGTACATTGTTTCATATAAAGAACGTCGTGAACGTCAGGAAGAAATTGATGATATAAAAGGTGTGACTAAATAAAATACCATACATGCGAACCATAAAAAATATACTTATAGTAGTCACAACGTTACTCTGTATACTTATTTCTGGTGTTATCTTTTTCTTATTGGCTTCAGGAGATGAAGTATTGACAAGAGTATATTTTCTTTTTTTGATACTGTTGGTTGTTGTTGGATATCATTACAAGAGTAATGTATATTACGAAGATAAAGTATTGAAGAATTTAGAAAAGAAACTCGTATTAGCAGCTAGTTTCGTTGCGTTGGGATTTAATGGATATATCGTATATCAAACCTTTATTGCATTAGTTGGTTACGGTGTAAATTTCTATAATAATATCTTTGTTTTAGGTTTGAATCAACTTATTGATGTATCTATTTTTCTATTTGGACTTTTGGGTGTTTTTGAAATTGTACAGTTGCGCAATAAAATAAAAAGCGTAGAAGAAAAAGTTTTATTAGACGATGAAATTGACGATATTGGAAATTCAAACGTATACTAATATAAATCATGCGTATTGCGAAAGTATTTTT
Source organism: Kordia sp. E (assembly GCF_056033805.1). Lineage (NCBI taxonomy): Bacteria > Pseudomonadati > Bacteroidota > Flavobacteriia > Flavobacteriales > Flavobacteriaceae > Kordia > Kordia sp. E. Next base: position 11,024 of record NZ_JBRASR010000002.1, on the reverse strand, counting down.
ATTATTAATTACTGTAGTTAGTAGTTGCTTTTTGTTGTTTGCAATGGGTAAGATGCTTTCCGCAGGTAGTCGTGTTGTATGGTTTAATTATGTATTTGAAGTCGTAGCATTTACAATTGTGATTTTAAACTTCATTTATCATCTAAAAAGTTTGCGCTATTACGAAAGTCAAAATAGTGAAAAAGGAATTGAAAAGTTTCCGAAAATATTGCTAGTAGCTTCACTAATTTTTTCTTGTTTCTTTTTATGGTTGGTTGGAGAAATCGCTATGTTTTTATTTTCTAAAATAGAAATGGGCATGTTTCAGGATTATCTCTCAGACGGATTTGTAGCAATTGTTTTTATGGTTATTGGAGTTACAGGTATAGTAGAAGTAAGTACATTCTATAAAAAACTACAACAAGAAACTATTGAAACTGATGAAATTGACGATATTGGTAACGTATTAGGTTTGTAATTTAAAGGATGCGCTTTTTAAAAATCATATTAATCTTATTTTCCATAGTAACTTTATTTGCTATAACTTTTGTAATTGTGAGTGAATTTAATGGTATGTTAAATAAAATTCCATTATTAGCTTTAGTATACTTTGTATTGATAACCATATTATCAATCATACATATAGTATATCATATTAAAAGTTTTCGTTTTTACAGACGAAAAGAAAAACAAAATTTAGACAAAAAACTATCTAAGTTTCATTGGATCGGAGCCACTTGTTTATATGCTTTTTTACTATTTCTTTTAGGACAAGGAATCTATAACAATTGGTATCGATATTGGAGTGGAGGCTATAAATGGGATGATATATTATTTATAGCTTTGTTTCTTATTCCAGCATCGATTGGGTTTTTAGAATTCTTCTATTTAAAGAAGCGTATCAAAGAATTAATAGCGATGCGAGATACTAAAGAAGAAATTAACGATATTGGAACTTCTAGTACATAAATATTTGCATGATACGTTTACTAAAAATACTTCTTATTCTAGCTTCTTTAGCACTTGTTGTCATTATTTTATATGTAATTTTTCATCAAATGCTTGGTCAGTCATGGAGTAATGTACCTTTTACAGTATATCTGTATTTAAGCATCGCTTTTATCACAGCTACTTTAAATATTGTGTATCATATTGTGAGTTTTCACTTTTGCAGACAAAAAGAAAAAATAGATTTCAATAGAAAAATACCAAAAGTTCTATGGATTGCGAGTATTTGTTTTTCAATTTTTTTACTCTACGTTAGTGGCGCGTCGTTGTATAGTTTTTTACGTTTCATACAATACGATTTTGATAACAAACAAATACTTTTCATTCTCACTTTTATGGCTGCAGCATTTGCAGGTTTTTTAGAGCTTTCATTACTAAGAAAACGAATTGAAAAACTCCGAAAAGAGCAAGAAACTAAAGATGACATTGAAACAATTGGGAATTCAATTATTTAAAATTCAGGCAATATGCGTGTTTATAAAATCATACTTATTTTATTTCTGATAGGATTATTTCTTTTTCTAATATTTGGGATGGTAGATATTTACAACGATTCTGAATCTAATGGAGAGTTTATTTTTATTTTCTTATTTGTAGCTATTGGAATGATTTTAGGGTTATTGACGTTATTTTATCACATAAAAAGCTTTCGTTTTTACAGAAAATCGAAGTATGATGAAAAAGAAGCGAAAATCTCTATTTTTCTCTTGATTCCAGCAGTAATGTGTGGCGTTTATTTTCTATTATTTGGAATTTTTGCAATGTTAGGAGTTTTGGCAAGTAGAACTGAGTTAAGATTTCTAATACTGTTTGCTGTGATTGCTATTGCTTTATTTGGAATCTTTAGTATTCTTGAAACGATACTTTTACGCAAGCGCATAAAGAAAATAAAAAAAGAGCAAGAAACTAAGGGTGAAATTGAAACGATAGGGAATTAGTATTACATGTTGAGAAAGTTTCACGATTGACTATTGATATCTCATTTTCTATTTTTACTTCAAAGTATTTCTCGATACAATTTTCTATCGAAAATCACTCGAAATGACGTTTTAGATTTTTAATTTCCATCTAACATCTAACATCTAACATCTAACATCTAACATCTAACATCTAACATCTAACATCTAACATCTAACATCTAACATCTAACATCTAACATCTAACATCTAACATCTAACATCTAACATCTAACATCTAATTCAACTTATACACCAAAACTGTATTCTTTTCACCTTTTGTTACAAACTCTAACTTCGGATCTTTGTCAAAATTTTCTAAATCGATTGCCGAACTTCCAAAAGCAGGAAAGCCAGGAATTGACTTCGCATTGCTATCATATAAATACACTTTTTGTGCATCAATATCTGTAATTGCAACATAGATTTTATTTCGAATCAAGAAGATTTCAGGTTTACTGTAGGAGCCAAAATCAAGTTCAACAGTTTTATCTTTAATATGTAATTTGTTTTCAAAGAAACTTACCAAGGTTTTAGTTGTCATCACTACATCATGACTTTCACCAACTGGTAATTTTGTTTTGTCTATTTGTCCTTTACTATCAACCTGAATCAAGTTTCCATCACGATCAGAAGTCGTAAACAAGTTGTTGTGAATGTATACTTTATTATTAGAAAACTGAATATTTTTCTTTACAGTAATTCTTGGTGCGCCAGTTCGTGATAAAATATGAAGCTTTCCATTGTTTTCTTGAAACGTAATATAATCTTTGGTAAGCACTCTAAAATGTTGTGGCGCATTCATAAAATCATTCTCCGAGCCTGAAAACTTAAATCCTGAAACTTTTTTTCCAGCTTTATCACGCATTGCTACTTTATTTCCTTCCGTAAATACAAAACGATAATTTTTAGATTTATCATAATCAAAAACAGCGACTGCTTGTGTATATGAAGTTGTTGCTTTTGTTGGATATGGTTTTACATCTTTTCCGTTTCTATCCAAAATGTAAAAGGATTGTGGCGTAGTTAATGCCAATTGTAAACGCCCATTTTTATACAAATCTACTTGTGAAACGTCACCTAATAACTTTCCGTCTAATTGCTTCTTCCAAAGAATTTTCCCTTGTGTAGAAATCAAATACAGTATGTTCGATTCATCTTGTACAATAACTTCTTTTCGTTTTGTAATATGATTTTTTACAAACTGCGGATCAGTTGCCACAGGATTATCCAATACAATATTCAAAATTTGCGAAACCGTATTTTCTGTTGGTTTTGCCGTATTACGTTTCAAAATCCCATGAACGTGCGCATAATTGCTTCCTTTTTCATTCGTAAACTGCAATGCCGCAAATGGATAATCATCTACATTAATACTTAGAATTTCTTTTTGATATGATTTTTTTGTGCTTTCCGCGAATGTTCTCTTAAATTTATTTGTGTTTACAAATGATAAAACAGACGATTCATCACCTAAATCTCCCATCGTTTCTTGGTAGTTTTTTTGAAAAGCAAGTGTTTGTTGATCACTGTACAATGCTGATAAAATATATAAATCTTTCAAGCCATCAACATTTGTGAAAACAATATATTCATCAAGAATAATAAAATATTGATTGTCAAATGTGTCTATAAATGGCGTAAACTGACCTTGAAAAAGTTTGGTGTCTTCGTTTTCTCGAATTGCGTTATATCGAGCTTGACTCTGAACAGGATTATTTTTTAATTGCGTAGCAGCTTCATTACTTGAAGAAATAAAGCGCAAACCTGTAAATGTATTTCCGTTAAAAGAAAACGTACTGACTTCTTCCAATGCGTCTAATAGTGAGTTTTGAGTTTCCGGATGAAACTTCTCATACGAATCAAATGTAATTGAATTGAAATGTGAAAAGATTGGCGGAATTACATTTGCCATTTTATGTTCACGTGGTGACGTGTTTTTTAACGAGCTCAATGCATGAGACAACGAATCGTTTTCTGTAATAATTCCTGTAAAGGATATTTCATCTTGTAAAATATCAATATCTAACGCCATTTGTTCGCCAAATGTGGCAACAAACTTGGTGTTTGCGTTTGGAAATATATGTTTTAATAATGGAGAAAGCTGTTTTGGAGTTGCTAACAAAGTTGCCGATTTACTTTCGTCAATAGTAGCATATACTTTCTTTAATGGTTCAGGAATGATGGCTTTTTTATAAGATCGAATACAATTTTCAATCAATAACTTTGAAGAAGAATTTACAAAAACGCTATCTGCAAAGAATGAATAGTTTAGTTGTTCGCCAATTTTAGTTTCAATAATAGTGGTGTCATTATAAGCAATACTTTTAGTTGTTGTTTTTTGAAGTGAATCGAGCACGATTAAATCAGGATGTGATTTGGTGACAAACGTATATTCAAAACTATCTTTTCCCAATTCATTAAAACATAACAACGATTTAGAGTTTGGTTTGATGTATTTCAAATAATCTACAAACGAATTAAAATCTTGTTTAAACTTTGGTTTCTTAAACGATTGTAATAACTGATTGTTTTTAAGTTCGCTTTGAAATCCTTCAAAATCATTAATCTGCAAAATAACTGCAGCATCTTGTGGTGCAAACTTTAATAAAGCATATTCTTTAGGAGTTTCTTCGGTTGTACAACCAATGATAAAAATGGTAAGAATTAACAGCAGAATTCTTTTCATGAAAAATCTATTTAAAAACATCAATAATGTCGTTGTTCTTTGTTGAGTGAATGTTACAAAAATATAAAACTTACACGATTGTAAATTATTGTTGTCGTGATAGAATTACAGTTGTTATTAACAATCCAGTAAACGATTCTAATAATAGTTTATTTTTTTTGGGTAATGAATTTTTGAATTATACCCTTAGAAGTATAACATTAAAATTTATTAGTATGAAAAAAGCAAAATTAAAAAAGCTAAAATTAAGTAAGCATACTGTTTCAGAATTAGGAGCAGATGCAATTGTTGGAGGAATTAGCGGTGGCGCTTGTCAACCTTCAGGTAGTGTTACAGTTCCTGCAACGTTAGGTTGTGCGCCGTTTACACTTCCAGTTATCTGTCATGGTAGCGCTGGTTGTTTTCGTCGCGGCTAGGAAATAAAAGTATTGCTAGAAGCGCTTTCATATAAATTGGAAGCGCTTTTTATATGTTTTACTTTGTTGGTAATGACATCACATAGTCATAACTTTCGTTTAAATAGTTGGCAAGTTTGTCTATATCATTCAGCATTTCATCAGGAATTAATACATAACCTTTCATGGTTGCGCCGTGCGATTTGTAGTAATCTGAGTTGAATTCTTTGATATACGTTTCTTGAACTTCTTTTCCATATCGAAACCCAATTTCGCCAGCTTTGTTGAGTAATCCAAACATATGTCCATTGGCTGAAGTGTAAATCATCTTCTTTCCTTTACGCTCAAAGCGAGCACATTTATCCACAATAGCATCAAAAATCTTAAGTCGTTCTTCCCACATAAAAAATAATTTAGAAGATTAAAGTTAGGCTATTTTTTCAATTGTTTCAAACGATTTACTGCATTTTGATTTTCAGGATCTAGTGCTAATGATTTTTTAAAGTTGATTATTGCATGCTGTTGATCATTCATAAATAAATACACTTCTGCCAAACTATCAAATAAGTTTGCTGATGTTGGATAAGCATAAATAGCGAATTTGAACACTAAAATTCCTTGATGTGAAGTTTTTGGGTTAAAGCTTAATTGCAATCCAAGATTATTTAATTTCCATTCTGCTAATTCAAGGTTTGGATACTTTTTAAGGACTTTTTTATATAAACTTTGTAAATCTTTGTACTGTTGCTTTGCAGCAAGATCATTAAAATGTTGGAATGTAAATGATTTTGGAAGTGCTTTTTTAGAAGTTTTTGAAAGCAATTCAGAAGAGATTCCGTTTTGTGCAGGAGTATTTTTTAAAAATTGCAACGAATTTGAATCATCTTTTAAATATGCGTTCAAAAAATGTAACGTATAGTTTGAAACAAGTTTGTATGAAGTAAGAATCTTTTCATCACTTTTATCTTGACGTTTATCTCGTGGTCTAAATAGAATGCCAAACGAACTAAAATTTGAGTGTGTTAAATCGTGAAACTTCAATTTATATGCGTTGCTGTGTACTAAACTATCGTAAAATTCAAATTCATAATTTAGTTTCGGATCAATCTTGTCAGCTTTCAATACAGTTTCAGGAATATGTTTTTGTGCCATATGAATAAATGGAACATCAACTTTTAGAATATCAGCAAAAGGAGACGTTTTCAACGTTTTATAATTATAACGAATGCTTCCGTCCAAACTTACAATAGCTTTTATATAGTCGTTACGCATTTGTGCTAACACATTAGACAATCCGCCAAAACTAAATCCCATTGTGGCAATTTTTTCTGTATCAACATATGGAAGCGTTAATACTTCTTGTACTAAAAACTCAATATCACGCGCTTGTGCTTCTAGGTCTTTTTCGGTGCCGCCAGTAAAATATTTTGTATCTGCACCACGACTTGGACTAGAAATAACAACATATCCATGACTAGCTAAGTATTCGCACAGTACAAAATTTTCTATAGAAGATGCTTCATAACTTGGTGCATATATAATGACTGGGAATTTTCCGTTTGCAACCTTACTATACTGAAAAGCGTTTGTTTCATTGTTTAAAATTGCTTTGTTGTGTTCGTTGTTTACAGGATGCGGAAACCAATTCAATAAATGTTCGTTGGGTAAATGTTCCCATTCGCGCTCAGCTTTAAAAATTTCTAAATAGGAAAGAATAGTGGTTTTGTTTGAAGACGCTTCCATTGATGGATACCAGATGCTTATTGGAATTGGACGTGGAATGCTTTTATTTGTCCAATGAAACACTTTTTTATACGTCCGAGTAGCATCAACTTGTTGATACTGTTTGAAACCTACGTTATATATTCCGTGTTTTAAGTTGAAGTCTTTCGGAGAAACTTGCCCGAATACTGAAGTTGAAAAAATGATACAGACAAAGATGCTTAACAATAATCTCATGGTTGGTGTTTACCTTTAGAGAGTATTCTTTTAGGATAATGTTACAGTTTTAAAAAATGTAGGTGCAACTACTGTCTTTCAAATTTCATTAAAGGACCATCACTTTCTGGTTCGTCAGCTAAAAATAAGTTTTCACCTTCAAAATAATAATCATATGCTACAGATTCTATAGTAATGGAGTTTGTAGTCAATGTAAAAACATATGTTCCACTATCTAATATTTGTAAATTTTCGTTAGCAACATTGGTAACTGTAACTGCATTTTGAGATGTGTTAAAATTCCAAAGATGATCTGCTTGAAAATTTGGTGGTGCGCATTCGCATGAAACATCAATCATTTTCCAGATTCCTCCTATTGGATGATCGACAACATAGGTAGTGTTATCATCAGTAGTACAAGAAAAAAATAACCCAATACAGATAAACAGAAGAAATGATTTAAATTTCATAATAATCGGTTTTAATATTTAGTAGATGCAGTATGTGTAAAAAGGTTGCGTCTGGAGAAATTTAAATATAAAACTATAAATCCAACGAATATTGTTCAGGTAGCAATCGAAACGACATACGATGATATTTTGTAGTACCATATTTTTTAATGGCTTCGCGATGTTCTACAGTTGGATATCCTTTATTTTGTTTCCAGTTATACATTGGAAACTCTTCATGAATTTTTGCCATGTACGCATCTCTATATGTTTTTGCTAAGACAGAAGCAGCGGCAATATTCATATATTTTCCATCACCTTTTATAATAGTTTGATGTGGAATCTCTTTATATGGTTTAAATTTATTTCCGTCTACTACAATATGTTCGGGTGTTATAGAAAGTTGATCAATTGCTTTGTGCATTCCCAAAATAGAAGCATTTAAAATATTGATTTTATCAATTTCAACAGGAAAAATATGTGCAACACCAAAAGCAGAAGCTTTCAATTCTATAATAGGACGCAATATTTTGCGCTTCTTCTCACTTAACTGTTTGGAGTCATTGAGGATATCGTTTTTAAAACTTTCAGGCAGTATAACGGCAGCAGCTGTAACAGGTCCGGCAAGGCATCCGCGACCAGCTTCATCGGTTCCAGCTTCTAATCCATCAAGTAATTGTAGTGTTAGCATAAGTAAAATAGTATCAAACAAAACTATTCTATCTTGCATTCAATTCAAAATAGAAACTATTATAAATAAACATTCTTGCAGCAAATCTAAGAGCTCAGCGAAGCAAAATGTGTTCAATGTTTAGTCGTAAGCTTAGCGATATTTAAATCTCGATTATCGAGTGAAAATCACAATTTATGATTTCAATAACAATTCAAGGCTTTTTATTTCGTTCAAAAAGTATACTTTTGTCAACGAAGCCTCTAAAAGATATTGGTTTATAAATCGTTTGCACGTTAAAAAACAAAACAAGTGAAGCACATCCTTTTCGTTATATTTTTATGTATTTCCATTTCTTCTGTAAATGCACAGACTAAATTTGAACCTGTAGAAGGGAAAAAAGAAAAGATTAGTCAAAAAGGAGAGCGCGGCACTAATCCTAATAGTGATAAGTCTTCTGAGAAAGATAAAACAGCAAAACGAAAAGAATACGATATCAATCTTTACAAAATCATTACACATGAACGTGACTCGATGGTTTTTGATACAACGTTGACAATTGAAAAAGAATACAAATACAATTACTTACGTAAAGACGAATTTGAATTATTGCCATTCTCTAACTTAGGTCAATCATACAATCGTTTAGGATATTCATTTGACAGACCTGCAGCTTTTCCAAGTATAGGAATGCGCGCAAAACACTTTAATTATGATGAGGTAGAAGATGTGCGTTATTTTAATGTGCCAACACCAACTACAGAACTGTTTTTCAAAACGGCAATGGAGCAAGGGCAATTGTTAGATGCATTCGTTACAATGAATACTACGAAACGCACAAACTTTTCTATTGCATACAAAGGAATGCGTTCGCTTGGAAAATATCAAAACATACTAAGTAGTACAGGGAACTTTAAATTTACAGCAAACTACCGAACTAAAAATGATCGGTATGCAGTTCGTGGACATTTCTACTCTCAAGATGTATTAAACGAAGAAAATGGTGGTCTGACAACGGAAGGACTTGCAGATTTTGAAAATGGCATAGACGAATTTACGGATAGATCGCGACTTGCAGTACAATTTTCACAAGATGTAGAAAATTTATTAGTAGGAAAGCGTTACTATATAGAGCATGACTACAAAATACTAAAGCAAAAAGATTCATTGCGTGATTCAAACTTAAGAGTTGGTCATACATTTAACTACGAAACCAAATACTACATCTACAGTCAAGCTGCATCAAGTGATTTTTTTGGAGATAGTTTTGTGGCAAATGGATTGCGAGACCGAGCACAACTTCGAAAACTATTCAATCAAGGAAGTGTAAGTTACAGAACGAAAACCTTTGGAGATGTAAAATTCAAAGCAAATCATACCAAATACAACTACTTCTTTAATTCTATACTATTTACATCAAATAATAATAATGTGCTTCCAAACAAAATAGAAGGTGATGTCATCGCTATTGGAGGAGAATGGCGACATACAATTGCCGGTATAGATTTACGAGCTGATTTACTAGCAAATGTTTCAGGAGAACTTGGAGGAAACTATTTCAAAGGAAAAGCAAAATACAAGTTCAATGATGATGCAAATGTAGAGGCTTCTATTGTTATCAATTCCAAAGCACCAAACTTTAACTTCATTATCAATCAAAGTGATTATATAAATTACAATTGGCGAACTGATTTTAAAAAAGAACGTACACAAAGTTTGAACTTTAGTTTCAAGTCGAAAAAATGGTTAAATGCAGATGTGAGTTTTACGTCAATGGATAACTATGCATACTTTTCAGGATTAGATACAAGTCAGCAAATAACACCAATACAATCACCAGATGCTATTACGTATCTAAAAGTTAAAGTTGGGAAAGAATTCCGTTATGGAAAATTTGCATTAAACAATACTGTAATGTATCAAAAAGTGACACAAACAGGAGACATCTTCAATGTGCCTGAACTTGTAACGCGAAACACGCTATACTTTACAGATAAATGGTTCAAAAAAGCATTATTCATTCAAACAGGAATAACCTTTAGTTACTTCACCGAATACAATGCAGATGGCTACAGTCCGTTATTGGGAGAATTCTACAGTCAAAATCAACAAAAAATAGGAAGCTTTCCTCGTGTTGATATATTTATAAATGCCAAAGTAAGACGAACACGTATCTATCTAAAAGCTGAGCATCTAAATTCATCCTTTACTGGATACAACTTTTTCTCTGCGCCAAACTATCCGTACAGAGACTTCATAGTGCGTTTCGGTCTCGTTTGGAACTTCTTCTCATAGATATCCATAGTCTCAAATAAATCAATTAATAGATTCACAAATAACGTTTGTCGAAGCGGGATTATTGAGTGTAGTCTAATTTATGGGGTTTCCATTTTCTTTTACTATTAGAGTAAACGAAAACTGGCCACGCTCTCGCGAGTCGCTCTCACTATATATATATGTTCTACCAAGTGTATTTAAATTATAGTCTTAGCGTAGTCGAAGTAATGATAGGTAAAGGTGAGGAGCTCCAACAAAAGCTCCATCGTTAACCCGATTAGGTTACTTATGATTACCTATATAAGATGAAGGAAGCATTTGTGAATTAAATACAAAAGGAATTTTTTAACCAAACACCAAACACCAAACACCAAACACCAAACACCAAACACCAAACACCAAACACCAAACACCAAACGAGTAATTGAAATAAATTTGGAAAATAATTTTGTGATGTAAAATCCTTGTAAATAGGTTGTTGTGTTGGGGTTTAAAATAAAAGGTAAAAAAAGGTAATAAAAAGGTTGTGAGTTTACAAAAGGTATTTATATTTGCAGCCGCTAAAGAGGAAACGAATTAGCTAAAAAAGTTCTGATAGTTATTGATTTTTTGGAGGAAAAAAGTTTTTTAAAAAATAAGTTTAAAAAGTTTTGGGATAATAAA